>CAVQXH010000002.1:0-32987 GCA_963717845.1 uncultured Actinomycetes bacterium | reverse complement strand
ATATGGGTGGCACTCGTGGGGGCGATTGCGTTTCTGATGTGGCGCTGGCGGCTTGTCCACGAGCGGCGGGAGCTGCTCCTCCCGAAGCCGGCGGCCGAGGAACCCGGGCCTGACCTCGACGGCCTGCGGCGGGAGCGCAACCCGCGCCGGGCCGTGATCGCCGCGTACGCCGTCATGGAGGGGCTGATGCCCTGGACCGCGACGGGCTGCCGCGCGACGTCCACGAGGCTCCGATGGAGTACCTTGGCGGGTGACGCGCCACGGTCACACTCGTGTGGTCTCGGTGCACCGCCTGACGGGGCTCTTCCAGCGGGCGCGCTTCAGCCACCGGGCGGTCGACGAGAGCATGCGGGAGCAGGCGATCGCGGCCGTGGAGGACCTCGCGGGCGACGCGGGCGAGCCGACGTGACGCTCGGCCAGGGGGTGCTCCTGGCGGTGGGTGCCGTCGTGCTCGCGGTGATCTTGCCGCGCCCCGCCCGACCCGACCGCCGGCAGACGCGGGCGCGGCGCCGTGTGCGCGTGCGCCGAGGGCGCCGCGACCGGAGCGCCACGCCCGACCTGGCGGCGATCGACCGTCTGCTGAGCATGTCCATCTCGAGCGCCCAGGACGAGTACGTCCGGTTGCGGCCGCTGGTGCGCGAGATCGCCCGCCAGCGCCTGGCCGATCACACCGGCGTGCGGCTGGAGACGTCCCCAGACGCGGCCGCCGCGATCCTCGGGCCGGAGATCTGGGAGCTCGTGCGTCCCGACCGGGAGCGGCCGGCCGACCAGCATGCCCGCGGGATCGCGCCCGCCCGCCTGCGGGCCATGGTCGAGGCGCTGGAGCGGATCGGGGCGCCGGCGTGAGCGCGCTCGGCGTCGACGCCGTCCAGGCGCGCTGCGAGGCGGTGCTGGAGCAGGTCGAACGGGCGGTGATCGGCAAGCGGGAGCCGCTCGAGATGGTGCTGATGGGCATCCTCGCCGACGGCCACGTGCTGCTCGAGGACTACCCCGGCCTGGCCAAGACGCTCGTGGCCCGGTCATTCGCGCAGGTGCTCGCGATCGGGTTTGCCCGCGTCCAGTTCACACCCGACCTGATGCCGTCCGACGTGACCGGCTCGTCGATCTACCGCCAGTCCGACGCGACGTTCGAATTCCGGCCCGGGCCGGTGTTCACAAACCTGCTCCTGGCCGACGAGATCAACCGCGCCCCACCGAAGACGCAGTCGGCGCTGCTCGAGGCGATGGCCGAGCGGCAGGTGACGATCGAGGGCGAGACGCGCCCGCTGGAGTCGCCGTTCCTGGTGATCGCCACCCAGAACCCGATCGAGTACGAGGGCACCTACCCGCTGCCGGAGGCGCAGCTCGACCGCTTCCTGATGCGGCTCGCGATTGGATACCCGGCCCGCGACGACGAGTGGGAGGTGCTCGAGCGGCGCATGCAGCGCATGGCCGACGACATCACGCTGGAGCCGGTGTGCACACGCGACGAGTTGATTGAGATGCAGCGCGCGGTGGAGACCGTCCATGTGGATCGCAGCGTCGGCCTCTACATGGTCGATCTGGTGACGGCCACGCGCGGCCACGGCCAGGTGCAGGTCGGGGCAAGTCCGCGGGGGACGCTCGCGCTGCTCAAGCTCGCGCGCTGCCGCGCGGTGCTCGACGGACGCGACTTCGTCTCGCCCGACGACGTCAAGGCCATCGCCGTGCCGGCCCTCGGCCACCGCCTGACGCTGCGGCCCGAGATGTGGATCCGGCGGATCAGCGGTGACGACATCATCCGGGAGGTGCTCGACGCCGTGCCGACGCCCTCGGCCCGGCCCTCGTCGGCACCGGCCCCGTGATCGCAATCCCGGCGGCCAAGCTCCGCGGCTACGCAGCGCTGACGGCCGCCCTGGTGTGGGCGGCAATCGGCCTGCACCGGCCCGAGCTGGTCGCGGTGGCGGCCCCGTTCGGGCTGCTGCTGGCGGTGGGCCTGGCCGCAACGGTGCCGCCGCGGGTGGAGGTCCGTGTGCCGAGCGACGAGATCCGTGCGCTCGAGGGCGGCACGGTCACCCTCGAGACCGAGCTCTCCACCGGGTCGCAGACCGTGGGCGCGCTCACCGTGGAGCCGCACGCGCCCGCCGGCCTGTGGCCGGGACGTGCGGCGCGGGTGGTGCGGCTCGAGTCCGGTGCGCCGGCCGTGGTCACGGTCGAGCTCGCGTGCACGCACTGGGGCGGCTATCTGGCCGGGGGCATGACCCTGCGCGCGCCCGGGCCGCTCGGGCTGATCCGGTTCGAGCAGGTCGTGGACGCGTCGGTGCCCGTGCGGGTGTATCCGGCGGTCGAGCGGCTGCGGGCGCTGCCCCGGCCTGCGGCCACCAATGTCGGCTCCGGCAATTACGTCACCCGCATCCGGGGCGAGGGGCTGGAGTTCGCCGACCTGCGCCCGCACGTACCGGGCGATCGGTTGCGGCGTGTCAACTGGCGGGTCAGCGCGCGCCGCGGCCGCCTGCACGTCAACGAGTACCACCCCGAGCGCAACGCAGACGTCGTGCTGTTCCTCGACGCATTCAGCGACACCCGCGACGGGGCCGGCGGCACCATCGACATGACCGTGCGCGCGGCGGCGGCCCTGGCGGCGGCATACCTGCGCACGCGAGACCGGGTCGGCATCGTCGGCTTCGGAGGGGTCATGCGCTGGGTGCTGCCGTCGTCGGGGACGACGCAGGTCTACCGCATCCTCGACTCCGTGATCGACACACAGGTGGTCGTGAGCTACGCATGGCGAGACGTGGCCTACATCCCCGCTCGCACGCTCCCACCCCACGCGCTCGTGGTGGCGCTCTCGCCACTCAGCGACCGGCGGATGCTGTCGGCCCTCGCCGACCTGCGGGCGCGCGGCATCGACCTAGCGATGATCGACGTCTCGCCGCTGCCGTTCGTCGCCGCCCCACCGGGGGAGATGGGAGAGCTCGCCCATCGGCTGTGGCGGCTCCAGCGCCAGCAGGTCGCGTCCCGGTTCCGGGCGATGGGGGTGCCGGTGGCGGAGTGGCGGCACGGCCGGCCGGTGGACGAGGTGCTGGCCCAGCTCCAGGAGGTGCGGCGATACGCACGAACCGTGCGCATCTAGCGGCGCTGGCCGCCGCCGCCGGCCTCGCGGCCACGGTCGCCGCCCACACGGCCACGACAACCGCCAGCGGGCAGGTCGAGGTGACGGTGACCGCGATCGTGGCGTGCGCGGCGCTCGCGGCCGCGGTCCTCATCCGCTGGGAGGCGGGGGTGGTCTGGGCGATCGCGGTCGCCGCGGGCGCGTATGCGGCCGGCCTGGCGCTGGGAGACGGCTCCCTCGACCCCTGGGCGCCGCTGGTTGCGGGCGGCCTGGTCGGGGCGGCCGAACTCGGCCAGTGGGCCGTCGAGCTCGCACGGCCCGCGGCAGCGGATGCGGGCATCCGCCCTCGGCGGGGGGCCACGATCGCCGCCGTCATGGGCGCGGGTGCGGGTGCGGGCTGGCTGATGCTGCTCGTGTCCAACGCCGCGTCGGGCGGGCTGGTGCTGACCGCCGCCGGCCTGATCGCGACGGCCGCCGCGATGGTGCTCGTCTCACGCCTGGCCCGGAGCGGCTAGATAAGATCGCAGGATGCCACGCCTGCTCGTCCTCGGTGCCCGCGGTCTGGGGCGCGTGATCGCCGAGCACCTGGCCCCGCAGGGCTGGGACACCGTCGGCGTCGCACGGTCGGAGGCCACCGCGGCCGCCTTTCCCGGCCGTGGCGTCGTGGCCGACCTGACCGACTTCGAGCGGATGCGCGCGGTGGTCGCCGAGGCGGCTCCGTTCGATCTGGCGGTGAACGCGATGTCGCCCAAGGGCCGGTTCGGCGGCGGCGACCTCACCACCACCGACGACGACGCGATGGCGCCCTACCTCGAGCAACTCCTGCCCGAGGTGTTCGGCTTCTACCGCACCTGTGGGGCGGCGCTCGCCGAACGGGGCTCGGGCACGCTTGTCCAGGTGACCGGCGGATCCGCCCGGCGGGCCCTGCCGGGCCGCGCTCCCTGGGCGGCGGGCGCGGCGGCGGTGCGGGCGCTCAGCCAGGCGGCCGCAAATGAGCTCAAGCCACAGGGCGTGCATGCGGCACTGCTGGTGTGCGACGGCGCGTTCGGCACACCGGGAGACGACTCAGGCGGCGAGCGGATCGACCCGGTCGAGCTGGCGCGAACGGTGCAGTTCCTGCACGAGCAGGGCCGCAGCGCATGGACGCACGAGCTCGTGGTCACACCGATCGGCGACCGCTGGACACCGTGAATAACCGGTGCCAGGCACGACATATTCGTCGACCCTGACGGTTATGGTTGGGCGGACGGTGGTGCGTGGTGCTCTGACCGCTCCCGCCCTCGGGGTTGGTGGTCTCTCGTCACGTGGCGGCTGGAGTGGGGACACCGCTCGCCCCCGAGAAAAACCATTCGGGGACGAGCAATGTCCCCGTCCTACGGTTTTGTCGCCCTAGACGCTGACGGCCTTTGGCCGTGGATAACCGGTGCCTGGCACCGTTTATTCATCCACCCAGGCGGTGGTGGTGCGCCACGGGGTCAGAGAGAGGCGACCGTTGCCTCCCAGAGGGCCGCGTCGTCGCCGCCTGCGCCGTCGCCCTGGTTGCGCGCGCAGCGTGAGATCAGCTGCGCCAGCGCGTCCACCGCGGCCAGGTCGCCGTTGGCGCAGATCTCGCTCAATCCGGCGGCGTACAGATAGTCGCCCGTGAGCAGCGCCAGGTCGGTATCGGCCTGAGAGAAGAGCCGGGAGCGGCCGTAGTGCAGCAGGTAGCCCTCGTAGATCATCTCGACCCCCAGCAGGTGCCGCTCGGGGCAGCGGTCGCGGAAGCGCGGGGTGGCGGTACCCGAGGTGGGAAGCAGCGCCCGGGCCCACAGCGGGCTGTCAGCGGCGGCCCTGTCGGCGACCTCCTGCAGCACGCTCACGCCGCGAACTCCGCGGCGGCGACCGCCGTCAGCTCGACCTGCTCGTCGGTGTGGGCCAGCGACGGCATCAGGGATTCGAACTGCGACGGGGCCACGTACACGCCGTGCGCAAGCATGTGGCCGTGGAAGGCTGCGAACCGGGCGGTGTCGCTGGCGGAGGCATCGGCGAACGAGCGCACCGGCCCTCGGTGGAAGAACGCCGTCAGCATTGCCCCCACGCGGTTCACCGTCACGCCGGGCGCACGCAGCGCCGCTTCGAGCGCCGCCGCCGTGTGTTCCAGCCGCTCGTAGGCATCCGGCGCCCGCAGCAGCGCGAGCGTCGCCAGTCCCGCCGCCATCGCGATCGGGTTGCCCGAGAGCGTGCCCGCCTGGTAGACGTCGCCCACCGGGGCCAGCCGCTGCATCACCTCGGCCCCGCCGCCGAAGGCCGCCGCCGGCAGGCCGCCGCCGACAATCTTGCCCAGGCAGGTGAGATCGGCCCGCACGGCGAGCCGCTCCTGGCCGCCGCCGTAGCCGACCCGAAAGCCGGTGATCACCTCGTCCATCACAAGCAGCGCGCCCGTGCCGTTGCAGACCGTGCGCAGCCCCTCGAGGAACCCGGGCGCCGCCGGCACCACACCCATGTTGCCGGCCACCGGCTCGACGATCACCGCAGCGAGATCGTCGCCGTGCCGCTCGGCCAGGGTCCTCACCGCCTCGAGGTCGTTGTACTCGCACACGAGCGTGTCGGCGACCACGGCGGCGGGCACCCCGGGGCTCGAGGGGATGCCCAGAGTCGCGAGGCCGGACCCCGCCTGGGCCAGGAGCGCATCGGCGTGGCCGTGGTAGCCGCCCGCGAACTTGAGCAGCTTCGACCGGCCGGTGTGCGCCCGCGCGAGTCGCACGGCACTCATCACCGCCTCCGTCCCCGACGAGACGAACCGCACCTGCTCGAGCGACGGCACCGCCGCGCACAGGGCCTGCGCGAGCTCGAGCTCGAGCTCGGTCGGAGCGCCGAAGGTCGTGCCCCGCTCGGCCGCGGCCGAGACCGCAGAGACGACGTCGGGATGCGCGTGGCCCGCGATCAGCGGCCCCCACGACTGCACCCAGTCGACGTAGCGGTTGCCGTCGGCGTCCCATACCCAGCCACCCGAGCCGCGGACGAGGAACAGCGGGTGGTCGCGGCCGACCGACCGCATCGCCCGCACCGGGCTCGACACACCGCCGGGCATGACCCGGCACGCCTCGTCGAACAGCCGCGCCGACGTCGCCGTCGACGCTACGACAGCCACCCGGCCGCCTCGGCGGCGTGATACGTGACCACGAGATCGGCGCCGGCACGGCGGATCGCCGTGAGCGACTCGAGTACCGCCGCCGTCCGGTCGACGAGGCCCCGCGCCGCGGCCGCCTCGATCATCGCGTATTCGCCGCTCACCTGATAGGCGGCAAGCGGCACGAGCGTCTCTCCGCGCAGCCGCTGCAGCACGTCCAGATAGGGCATGGCCGGCTTCACCATCACCATGTCGGCGCCCTCCTCGATGTCGAGCAGCGCCTCGCGGATGGCCTCGTTGCCGTTGGCGGGATCCATCTGGTAGCCCTTGCGGTCGCCCTCCGACGGCGCCGAGTGCGCGGCATCGCGGAACGGGCCGTAGAAGGCGGACGCAAACTTGGCGCTGTAGGCCAGGATCGCGGCATCGGTGAGGCCGTCGCCGTCGAGCGCGGCGCGGATCGCCGCCACCCGCCCGTCCATCATGTCGGATGGCGCCACCACATCGGCTCCGGCAAAGGCGTGGGAGACGGCGGTCTCGGCCAGGAGCTCGAGGCTCAGATCGTTGTCGACCACGCCGTCTCGAAGCACGCCGCAGTGGCCGTGCGAGGTGAACTGGCACAGGCACACATCGGTGATCACGATCAGCTCGGGCACCTCCGCCTTGATTGCGCGGACGCCGAGCTGCACGATCCCCTCGGGGTCGTACGCCTCGCTCCCGGCGTCGTCCTTGCGGGCCGGGATGCCGAACAGCAGCACCGCGGGGACGCCGGCCGCGTGTGTCGCCGCGGCCTTGGCAACCAGGCCATCGATCCCATGGTGGTGCTGTCCCGGCATCGACTCGATCGCGGTCGAGGCGCCCCCGCCGTGGCGGACGAACAGTGGCTGAATCATGTCCGCGGGCGAGAGCCGCGTCTCCTGAACCATCCGGCGCATGCCGGGCGAACGCCGCAACCGGCGCAGGCGGGTGGTCGGAAACGGCATTACTACAGTGTAATCCGCGCTTGCCGCGACCCTGCCGGTGCAGTAGGATTGCCAAGAATGGACAGATAGCAGGGGTGGGAAGGTCAAGACATGGATGTCTCGGAAGGTCAGGGCGGCGAGTACTCGAACGAAGCCCTGCGCAAGCTCGGCTCCCGCGTCCGGCACCTGCGCCGCAAGCGGGGGATGACTCAGCGCGACCTCTCGTTCGACGGCTGCTCGTACAGCTATCTCGCCCGCATCGAGGCCGGCGACCGCCGTCCCAGCCCGCGCGTCCTGATGGAGATCGCCCACCGCCTGGGAGTGAGCACCGAGGAGCTGACCGGCGAGACCGCGCCGCAGGAGCGGCCGCGCTCGCTCGAGCTCCTGGATGCCATGGTGCTCGGGCGCATGGGCCGGCTGACCGAGTCCGAGGATCTGCTGCGAGGGGTGTTGCGCGAGGCCGAGGTGAACGGCGACAGCGAGCGCGTGAGCGAGGCCTGCGAGGGGCTCGCCCTGATTGCGGCAGAGCGCCGCGACGACGCCGAGGCCCGCCGCCTGCTCGAGCATGCGCTCGAGGTGGGCACGCCGCCCGACCCGGCGCAGCGAGTGCAGCTCTACGGCCGCCTCCAGGCGATCTATCGCCGCTCGGGCGACGTCGCCCGCGCCCTGGCGCTGCTGCAGGACTGCATCGCCCGGCTCCGGCGCGACGGCCCGCCCGACCAGAGCAAGCTCGTGCGCTACTCGCTGTGGCTGAGCGAGGCATACGCCGAGGCGGGCGCCTTCTCGCGCTCCGCCGACGCGCTCTCCGAAGCGCTCGTCGACCGGTCAGAGGCGGTTGACCTGGCCTCGCGGGCCGCCACCCAGTACGCGATCTCGCGCACCCACGCCGCGTCCGGCGACCTCGACCAGGCGATCCGCTTCTCCGACCGGGCGCTGGCCCTCTACGAGCTGGCCGACGACAACCACGCGCTCGGCGACGCCCACCTCACGTACGCCCAGCGATTGCTCGACCAGGGCGACACGTACGACGCGGGGGTGCATCTGCGCTCCGCGCGCGAGGTGTTCGGCCCGGCCGCGGAGCCCGTCGAGCGCGGCCGGCTGCTCGTCGAGGAAGCGCGCCACGCACTTCAGGGCGGGCTGGGAGACGAGGCTGTGAGGCACGCCGTCGAGGCGGTCGCGGTGCTCGAGCAGGCCGCCGCGGACACGCGTGTGGGCGACGCCTACCTGGTGCTCGCACGGGTGCAGGACGAGGTCGGCGAGCTCGAACGGGCGGACGAGGCCTACGCGGCCGCGATCGTTGCGCTCCAGCGCCAACCCGACGGAGCGCCGGCCCTGGCACGGGCGTACCGCCACTACGGAAAGTTCCTCAAGCGGCTCGGCCGCGCGGAGGCTGCACTCGAGGCATTCGAGCTCGCGGCCGATCTGGCGCCCTCGAACCAGGATGCACTGGCGCCTCTGCCGACCGCCGACATCCGGTCCCCGTCTGATCGCTGAGGCGGGCGCGGGGCAACCGGCCGCGGTGCTCTTGACCGACGTCGAAGATCCAGCTGAAGTCCCGAGCCGGCAGATCTCGGAGGCGATGATGCTGGTCGCGCTCGACCGGTACGACGAGGCCGAGGAGCTGCTGCGGCGCAGCCTGCGCACCACGGAGTCTCTGGGCGACTCGGCGGCCGCCAGCCGCGCGCTCGAGGGCCTTGGACTGATCGCCTCGCGCCGGGGCCGGTTCGATCACGCAGTGGAGCTGCTCGAGCGCTCGCTGGAGCTGGCCGGAGACGCAGATCCCGAGGAGCGGTTCGAGCTCTACCGGGAGCTGGCCCGGCTGCACGGCGAGGGCACGAACCTGCCCCGGGCGATCGAGCTTCTCGAGCGGTGCCTGGCCGGACTGAACGCCCGCCCCGACCACGACCGGGCCAAGATGGTCGGATACACGGTGTATCTGAGCTACGCCTACGCCGACCAGGGCGACTACGGCCACGCGACGGCCGTGCTGACCGAGGCGCTACGGGGGGATGCCGAGGACATCGACCGCGCCACCCGCTCGACCGCCTTCCGCGCGCTGTCGCGGCTGTACGCGGTCACCGGCCACACGCCGCTTGCGGTCGACTATGCCCGCCGCGGCCTCGAGGTCGCCTACGAGACCGGAGACGAGTGGGAGCAGGCCAATGCGCACCTCCTGCTCGCCCACGTGCTGCTCGACGACGGCCAGGCCGACTCCGCCGGACGCGAGCTCGTCTCGGCCAGGCGCGCATACGGCGACCGCATGAGCAGCATGGACGAGGGCTTCGTGGCGGTCGAGGAGGCCCGCCGGGCGCTGCAGCAGGGCGACCCGGAAGGCGCCGTAGAACGCGCCCGGCAGGCGATTGAGCTTCTCGGCAGCCTGTCGGTGCCCGGGCAGCTCGGCGACGCCCACCTGGCGCTGGCCCGCAGCTACGACGAGACGGGCGATTTCGACCGCGCCGAGAAGTCCTACACAGCCGCGATCGATGCCCTGCGCAAGCAGAACGGCTGGCACTGCGAGCTTGGCCGGGCCTACCGGTGGTACGGCAAGTTCCTGCGCCGGGCCGGGCGCACCGAGGCCGCCATGGACGCATTCGAGTACGCGGCCGACCTGGCCCCGTCGAACCACGACCGGCCCGACCCCCGGATGTAGCGGCACTACTCGCCGGCGGCGGGCACCGGCGGGCGCTCGGGCTCGGGTGCGGTGTCCTCGATCGCGACCTGGACGGGAATCGGCATATCGCGCCACGACTCGAGCCCGATCCGCTCGAGCAGGAATGCGGATACCTCGCGGCCGATCGCGACAAGGGGCATCGCAAGCAGCACCCCCGCGAGGCCGAACAGCTCACCCGCCGCGAGGAGGGCGAAGATCACCACCAGCGGGTGCACCTTGACGGCGCCGCCCATCAGCTTGGGCACGATGATGTGGCCCTCGACCTGGTGGATGAACAGGAACAGGATCGCCACCGCGATCACCGCGGTGCCCGACTGAGTCGCCGCGACGGCGAGCGGCGCCAGCGCTCCCAGCCATGGGCCGGCGTACGGGATGATCTCGACCCCCGCCGCCCACGCGCCGAACACGAGTGCGTAGGTCTTCCCGCCAGGGAACACTCCGGTCATCCCCAGGATCCAGAGGCCCACGCCGGCCGTGGCGCCGACCGCGAGCGACACCATCGTCTGGCCGCGGACGTAGGCGAGCAGCGCGCGCTCGACGCGTGTGACCAGGTCATTTTCGGGGCCGGCACCGGGAAACACCCGCCGCAGGAAGCGCGAGAGCCGGGGCGCGTCGAGCAGCATGTAGACCGAGACCACGATCACGAGCACCAGGTTGAACAGGCTCTCGAACAGGGTGATCGCGAGCGACTGCACGACCGATACCGCCTGGCCCGAATACCGCTGCAGATGGCTGACGTCGACGTGGTGCAGCAGCCGCTCGCCGGGCCCCTTGACGTTCACCTTCACCGGGCTCGAGCTGTTGATCCAGCGCTGCAGGTCGGACAGCTTGCGATCGGCCGGCGTGACACCGTGCGAATCGGCCCGGAACTGGTCATTGACGCGGTTTGCGACCGACTGCGTCTCGCGGGCGACCACCGTCCCCGCGATCACGCTCAGACCGCCGATGGCCACCGCGAAGAAGACGTAGACGAGCAGCACCGCGAGGCCGCGGGGCAGGTGGAGAGCGCAGAACGCGCGCACGATCGGGTTCAGCAGGATGGCGATCAGCGCGGCGACGACGAACACGAACACCGCGCCGGTGGCGGCGGACACGAACAGCCACGTGCCCACCACGGCCAGCGGCAGGCCCACGAGTTGCATCCACCGCGGGATCAGGATCTTCCCCTGGCCGTCGGAAAGCATCGCAACGATCGTAGCAGCAGGCTCTTTGGCCCACTCGTGGGCCCCATCCGCTACGGTTGCAGCGTGACTACGAGGCATCGCCGCCGCTATCCGCGCCGTCGCCCCGACCACCGCCGCACCCGGCGCCGGATCGCGCTGGCGGTGGTGCTGCTGGTTGTGGTGACCGTGATCGCGACCGCGCTGCGGTCGGGGTCGTCGTCGAACACGTCGGCCGCGATCGCAAGCGTCCCGCCGACGCAGCTTGCGCCGAACGCGCCGCCGGCCCCGGTCGGCCTGGCAACCGGGCCCGGCAACCTCGTGCTGGACGTGCCCGTCACCCAGCGCCGGATCACGGCCATCGTCTACCACGGCGTCGGCACGTCGCAGGTCATCCCGCTCGTCCCGATCGGCAGCCAGCGCAACGCCGGCATCCTGAGCACGATCGCCAAGATGCTGACGGGCACTCCCGACGGCCGCGGAGGGCCCTCCTACTACGTTGACGATGCCGGACAGGGCGCCAGCACGGGATCGGTGGACGTGGGGGCTGTGGCCGGGACCAACGTCTACTCGCCGGTCGACGGCAAGGTCGTCAGCATCCGGCCATATGTGATCAACGGCAAGGGCTACGGCAGCGAGATCCAGATCCAGCCCACCTCGACGCCGGCCGACGTGGTCACCCTGACCAACCTGCGCACGACGAGCGGGATCGCGGTGGGCACTCCGGTGTCGGCCGCCAAGACGAAGCTGGGCACGATCGTCGATCTTTCCAAGGTGCTGTCGCAGGAGGTGGCCAGGTACACCTCCGACGCGGGCAATCACGTCCACATCGAGGTTGGGCCCGCACCTGCGCCGACCATCTTCCTGTAGACGGCAGCCCCCGTGAGGATCCTCTTCATCGCCGACGCGTTCGCGACCGGCGGGCGCCGGATCATCGAACAGCAGGTACCGCGCCTGCGGGCCGAGCGCGACATCGGCTTCGTGGTCGCAAACGGCGAGAACCTGGCCGACGGCACCGGCATCACGAGCCGGCTGGCCAAGAAGCTGCACGCCGCCGGTGTCGACGTGATCACGCTCGGCAACCATGCGTTCCGCCAGCGCGAGGTGTACGAGCACCTGGGGATGGACGCGCGCATCATCCGCCCGGCCAACTATCCGCCGACGGCGCCGGGCAAGGGCTGGTGCGTCGGCACCGCCGCCGACGGCACGCAGGTGGCCGTGGTCAACCTGCTGGGCAAGCTGTTCCTCGACCCGGCGGTGAGCCCGTTCACCATGGCCGAGGATCTCGTCGCCGCGGCGCGCGAGCGCACCCCGATCGTCCTGGTCGACTTCCATGCCGAGGCGACCAGCGAGAAGGTCGCGATGGGGCGGCTGCTCGCCGGGAAGGCGACCGCCGTGATCGGCACCCACACGCATATCCAGACAAACGACGCCCACGTGCTCTCCGGCGGCACCGCGTACATCACCGACGCCGGCATGACCGGCCCGCATGACTCCGTGATCGGTGTTCGCGCCGACCTGGTTCTGCGCCGTTTCACGACGCAGATGCCGGTGCGCTTCGAGCCTGCCGAGGGCGGCGTGCGGCTCGAGGGCGTCCTGATCGAGTGCAACGGCGACGGCAGGGCGTCGTCGATCGAGCCCGTCAGGATCGAGGAATAGGCGTCTCGGCCACCGCGGCGCTTGCCGCACGCGGAACGAACAGGGCGATCAGCACGGCCGGCAGCCACCAGCAGACGTACGGGTAGAACCAGTAGCTGGCGAGCATCTGCAGGACGAGCACGACCGCCGCCGCGAAGGCGGCCACCGCGGCGGCGTCCTTGCGATGGCGGGGGAAGGCCGCCAGCCCCAGCACGCCGATGGCCGCCGCGATCTGGAAGATGTGCTGCACCGGCCGCAGGTCCCACCAGCCCGGGTGGTAGGTGCCGAGGGTCCACACCGACATGGGTGTCACCCGGCCCAGCTGGTAGTGGACCGTGCGGTCCCAGAAGAGCTTCGCCCCATCGGCGTCGAGCGCGAGCATCGAGAGCAGGAGCAGCGCGGCAACCGCGCACCCGACCAATGTGGCCAGCCTGTTCTTGAGAGATCCGAACAGCGGGATCAGGGCCAGCGGCGCGAACTTGGTCAGGCCCGCGGCCGCCAGCATCGCCCCGCGCGCCGCGGGGAACGACAGGAGCGCCAGCGTCCACGCGAGCAACGCCCCGACGAGGGCGTCGTTGGAGTTCATGTTGAGCGAGTAGAGCGTGAACGGGTTGGCCGCCCAGGCGAACGCCAGCAGCACTCCCAGCCGCCGCGATCCGAGCCTCCAGCCGGCCACGAACAGCCCGACGACCGCCAGGATGTCGAACGCCGAGGCGGCGACGTGCGCCGCCGGCAGCCGGTCCCAGATGCCGCTCCAGCCCATTGCCGCCACGGCCGGGACGTAGGCCAGGTACACCGTCGGCCCGTATGTGTCACCACTCGAGATCGGCGACTCGCAGCGGCCGTTGGTCTGGACGTAGCCGATGGGGTCGCCGTTGAAGTAGCGGCCGTGGCACGGATGTCCCGTGGTGCCGGGCATGTGCCCATAGGGCAGCACGCCGTCCATGAGCGTCGCCGCTCCGGCCACACCGGCATAGCCGACGTCGATCACGTTGGAGTCCTGGTTGTTCAGCCCCAGCCGAAACCCCATCAGCGCGAACGTCAGCCCGACCAGAACGAGCATGTGCCGCTCGCCGATGTGGAACTCACGCGGCGTCCTGCGCCAGCCGATCCACACCATCCGCACGGTCAGATAGATCATCGGGGGGTAGATCAGCGGCGTCGACAGGAACACGTTGCCCCTGTTGAAGGCGTAGAGCGACGCGACAAACGACAGCACGACCACCAGGTCGAGGGTGCGCAACGAGAGCGGCCGCCGCCAGTTGATGAGCCCCGCCAGGAAGAGGGCGCACATCGGCCACAGGATGTAGGCGGCGTTCGCCTTGCGCCCGTATGCGTCGGGCTGGCCGCGTGCCAGCTGCCACTGCACCTGCGGCCCGGTCCAGACCTCGTACGGAGTTTCGGTGTAATCGGCGATGTGCACCTCGGCCACCTGCTGGCCCGCCGCGTAGTAGTCGACCGTCCAGATGCGGTGATCGCCCAGCGTCGAGGTGTGGCTGACGTTCTGGTACTGCGCCAGCCACTGCCGGATCTTCGCTGGGCGGAAGGCGATCGCCGCCGCCTGTACGGAATTCAGCCGCGGCTTGCCGATCGTCGAGGGGATGTTGATGTTGGTGACGGCCCCGTCGCGGTCGGAGACCGTGAACGAGGCCAGCACGTTGTGCGCGCCGGCGGGCTCGAGCAGCACCGTCCAGGTGTGGGCGCGGGGGTCGTACTCGGCCTCCCAGTGGGCGCCGGGATTTTTCAGGCGCAGCGTCGCCGCCTGCGGCTGCGCCGCGGCGATCCCGATCGCCTTGTGTGCGGTCAGGTGCGCTGCGGCCTGGGCGGGGCCGGCCGCGACGAGCACGGCCACGACCGCGACCAGCGCGGCGCTACTGAAACGTCCAGAGCTTGTTGCCAAGGAAGCTGACCGGCGTCGCGACCAGGATGGCGATCGCGGCCGCCGACACCTTCGCCATCCCCGCCCCCTCGACGAGCGCACCCAGCACGGCCAGGTCGAGGCCGAGCGCCATCGCGCTAACGGTCAGGAACCGCGCGTACTGGTGGTGGGGCACGCCGTGTTTGACCTTGAACGTCCACACCCGGTTCCAGGCGAAGTTGCTCGTGGCGGCCAGCCCGAACGCCGCCACGAACGCGATCATGTAGTGCAGGCGGTGCGTGAGCGCGAGGAACGCCAGGAGGTTGACGACATAGCCCGAGGCGCCCACCACGCAGTACCGCAGCACCTGCATCCAGTTGGGCGGGTGCTTCACAGCGAGGTGGAACCTGCGGGCGTGTCCTCGGGCGCGAACCGCGGCGGACTCGAGTCTGGCCTGCTCCATCCCGGCGGATGCTATCCGACCCGGGCCAATGCGGACGCCGGGCCCACGGGCACCGGGAGGCCGAAGTGGCGCAGGGCGAGCGGGACCACGTCGGTGATCGACGGCTGCGCTCCGAAGTCCGGCCGCTGGGCAAAACCGGCGGTGATCACCGGCACGATCGAGTCTTCGGCCCGCAGCGAGCCGTGGCTGCCTCCGCCGGCGTGATGGCCGCCGCCCGAGTCGGCGAACTCGTAGCCCGGCGCCGCCGACACGATCACGTCGCCCGCGGCGCGGCACCCCAGCACCCCCTCGATCCGTTCGAGTGCGTTCGGGTGCAGCTCCGGGTGCAGCAGGTCGGCATCGCCCGTGACCGTGAAGGTGTTGCCGCGGGCATCCGGGTTGCCGCGCCCGCGGCGAAACCGCAGCTCTCCGTCGCCGCGGCGGACGACCAGCCAGCCTTCCTCCGCGAACATCGCCAGCTCGTTGGCCGGGTCCTCGAGCATGCGCCGCGCGATCCGGGCGGCCGACTCGCGGGCGCGGCCAAGCCGATACACCATGGACACGCGGTTCGAGGCGGTCACGGCGAGCTCGCAGCGGTCGGGATCCGATCGGCGGCTCGATTGGAAGAGGGTCGAGCCCTCGAGCGGCGCGGCGGCGTCGGCAATCTGCATCACCGCGCTCTGGGAGTGGTCGGCCACGACGATCACGGCGTAGCGGTCGAGGAAGTGCTCGAGCCCTCCCGCCGCCTCCACCAGCAGACCGAGGCCGTTGTCGGCGCCCTCGACCGCGCCCAAAACGTCCCCGGCCCGGTGTTGGGCGGCATCGGTCTCGTACATGTAGAAGAACAGGAAGTCGAACCCGTCACGGGTCACGAGCCAACGGCCGACGGCGCCGGCGTGGCGGTCGATGCCTCCGCCGAAGTTATGCGGGGCGCCCGTGCGATCCGAGAAGAACAGGTCGCCGAGGAAGTACCGGCGGGGTCCGTACACCGCATCCACGATGCCGACGCTGCGCGCCAGCCGGCGGGCGACCGGCCGGGTGATGGGGTGCCGGGTGCGGCCCCGGTTCACGTAGGTGTTCACGCCCGCCGTGACGAGACCGGCGTCGTCGAGCGCCTCGAACACGGTCGGCTGCGGGGACAGGTGGACGAGGTTCATGTTCACAAGGACGTCGGCGACCATCTGGCGCGTGCCCTCGGCCAGCGTCGCCGCAAACGACGAGCCGTACTCGACCAGGCGCCGCTCGTCGCGGTGATACCAGCTCATCCCGGGGATGTGGGACCCCGCCGGGTGCTGTCCGGTGATGAGTGCGGCGAGACAGACGGGCGTGAGCGACGGGAACGTGGACACGCAGTCGTCGCGGCGCTCACCGGCGGCGGCGAGCCGGGCCATGGTGGGAGCCCGGCCGGCGATGATCGCCCGGTCGAGCAAGGCCGGGCCGAGGCCGTCGACAACGGCCAGGATCAGCTTCTTGCCCGCCCCCTCGCCGCCCGGGCCGGTCATCGCAACACGCGCAGGCCGCGGAACTTCGCGTCGTCGCGCCGGCGCAGGCGCAGCAGCAGCCAGCCGGCCGCCGCCGTGAGGACGAAGCCGGCGAAGGGTACGACGGCGACGGCCGCCGCGGCCAGCCCGGCGCCGTCCTCGACGACCGCGGTCCCGCGCACGTCGCCGCCGGCCTTGACCGCGCCCGACCGCAGCCGGCGCATCGCCAGACCGACCCCGGCGGCGACGGCCGCCCCCACCAGGAGCCCGACGTACGGCACCTTGTCGCCCGCCCCCAGCTCGAACGCGAGCCCGCCCGCGACGATCCGCCGGCCCAGCCGCAGCCCCGCCTGGGCGCCCGGCCACACCGAATCGGCGATCACCTCGACGGCGACCAGCACCCAGGCGACGGCCACGGTGGCGGCATCGTCCGCGAAGCCGAGCGGCGCATTCAGCCAGCCCTGCGTGGCGGCGGTCGCGGCCAGCGCCAGCGGGGCGGCTGCGAGCAGCCCTGCCGCGGCCGCCAGGCCAAGCCCCTGGCTGATGGCGATGACGAGATCCATTGGCGGGCGAATGATAAACCCCCGGCGGGGGCGGTCACTGGGGCGGCACGAACACCCTGATCGCATCCGGCCGGTACGAGAACTCGACTCGATCGACGTGCCCGACGTACTCCCCGTCGAGCTGGAAGGCGGTCGGCTCGTCGCAGTCGACGGTGAACCGCTCGACGTCGTGGAGGTAGCCGACGCGGCGGCTTCCGTGACCTGCGTGGCGCGGCCAGATCAACCCGTACACGGGCAACCGCCACAGGTCGCGGGAGCGAAGCTCGCGGGTGAAGACCACATCCAGGCCATGCTCGAAGTCGGCCCGCGGCGCCGCGCGCACCGGCAGTGGTCCCAGAAAGGTGTACGGGTGCTGGTTTGCAACCGCGATGTACGAGCAGCGGTTGGCGTCGCCGGCCGCGGTTGTCAGCGTCATGCGCTCGTGCAGCGCGAAGCCCTCTGCCCGCAGCACGCCGACCGCGGTCGCCAGCACGCGCAGGTCGCCGGGACGCTCGTTCCCCGGCCGCTCGTGCCGGGCGCGATCGACGATCTCGGTCGCCTCGGCATCGAGTCCCAGTCCGGCCGCGAAAGTGAACAGGCGCGTGTCGGCGAGCCCCAGCCCGAGCAGCCGGGTGGAGCCTGTGCGGATCGCGGCGGCGAGCTCTCTGGCCGCCGTCACGGCGTCGTTGTGGAATCCGAGCTGGCGCGCGAGCACCGATGATGCCCCGGCGGGCAGG
Source organism: uncultured Actinomycetes bacterium (assembly GCA_963717845.1). Classification (GTDB taxonomy): domain Bacteria; phylum Actinomycetota; class Thermoleophilia; order Gaiellales; family JAICJC01; genus JAICJC01. The sequence continues at coordinate 15,320 of CAVQXH010000002.1, read as the reverse complement.
ACCCCCATCAGGACGCCCGGCCGAAGCCCGTTTGCGATCTCGTTGTAGGTGCCGTCGCCACCAAGGCCGACGACCGCGCCGTCGGCCGCCTCCGCGGCCAGCCCGGTCGCGTGGCCGGCGTGCTCGGTGGTGACCACCTCGAGCTCCGACACCTCCGCGAGCGACGCCGAGACGTCGTCCAGCACGGTGCCGTGCACCCCTGTGGCAACCGCGTTGACGATCAGGCGCACCCGCATTGCGCCGCTACCATAACCGCCGATGCGAGCCTCGACAGTGCGCACCTGCGCCGCCGCCGCCGCCGTCCCTGCGGCGCTGGTCGTGATCGCCCACCTCGCCTACCTCTGGCATCAGCATCCATCCAGCACCTACCGGCAGACGACCGCGTTTACCCACGGCATCGGCCTGGCCGCGATCCTGGCGGCCGTGCTGGCCGCGGGCTGGATCGCGCAGTGGCTCGACGGCGAGACGGCGCACGTTTTGGCCGGCGTGGTCGCCACGATCGGCACGATCGGGGTGCTCGCGCACCTGGCCGACGACTGGCGGGCCGGGACGAACGCGATCCGCAGCGTCCACGTCCTGCTCGTGCACTTCGCCCTGCTGGCACTGATCGCCGTGACCTACCAGGTCATCAAGCGGATCGAGGACGGGCGCAGAACGCCAGACACGCGCACCCGCTGAGGCAACCGGGGACTGCCGTCCTTACAGATCCCACCACGTGTGACCTCGCCACCAGCGCTGGTCATCTGTAGGGGAGGGCTGTCTCCGCCCCAGCCCTGCATGGAGGCATCCGCCCTCCCGCCACGTCACGGCTGGGGTGGGGACACCCTGGCGGTGGTGGAGGTGCGCCTTGTGGTGGGCCAAATACCCGCCCAATGGGTCGGGCGTAGAACTCCGTCATGATGGCGTATCTGCGACAGGGGGCGCTGCTTGCCACCGCCGCAGCGGTGGGGGGCGCGACGGCCGTCGGGCTCGGGCGCGCCACCTTCACCGATCACTCCACGACCACCATCCGCCAGGCGGCCCCCGCCATCGAGCCGAGCAACATCTCATCGACATCGACGGGCCTGAACGCCGCACTTGTCTACCGGCGCGATGCGCCCGGCGTGGTGGTTGTGAACGCCACCCTCGGGCGCAACGAGCACGGACTTGGCTCGGGCTTCGTGATCGACCGGCACGGCCACATCCTCACGAACGCCCACGTCGTGGCCGGTGCGAGATCGGTGACGGTCGGCTTCCGAAAGGGCGGCACATACCACGCCACGGTCGTCGGCCTCGACCGGATCGACGACGTCGCCGTACTCAACGTGCCGCAGGCGCCGCGCGCACTGCTTCACCCGCTGCAGCTCGGATCGGTGCGCTCGGTGCGGGTCGGCGACCCCGTGGTGGCGATCGGAAACCCGCTCGGCGAATACCGCAGCATCACCGAGGGCATCGTCTCGGCCAAGCGGCGCCAGATCAACTCGCTCAAGCCCGGCTACAAGATCTACAACGCGATCCAGACCGACGCCGCGATCAACCACGGCAACTCCGGCGGACCGCTGATCGACCGCTTCGGAAGCGTCATCGGGATCACCAACCAGATCCTGACGGGCACGAACAACCCCACGACCGGCAACATCGGCATCGGGTTCGCGGTTCCCATCGACGCCGCCCGCACCGTCGCCCGCGAGATCATCGCCACCGGCAGGGCGCTGCACACGTACCTCGGCGTCGCGGGGTTCGAGCTCACCCCGGCGATCGCCCAGGCCATCAACCTGCCGGTCGATCGCGGCGTCCTGGTGGGGCTCGTCCGGCCCGGATCGCCCGCCGCCGATGCCGGCCTGCGCGGCGGCTCCGCCTCCGCGACGGTCGACGGTCAGACGCTGACCGTCGGCGGCGACATCATCGTGTCCATCGACGGGCGCCGCGTGAAGCAATTTTCCGATCTCGCCGAAACGATCGCCGGCAAGCGCCCGGGCGATCGCGTCACCCTGGGGATCATCCGGGGGGGTACCCGCATGCTGGTGCCCGTGACGCTCGGAGCACAGTCCGGTTAGGCACAAGGTTCGCGCCTTCGGGCGCGATTCGCCGGGGCCCCACCCCACCTGCCATGGGGCCCCGGCGGCCCTTTCATTCCCAAAACGCGCGTTCAGTGCACCTCGACGATGACGTCGTCGACCGCATCCAGCGCGTCCCGGACAGCATCCTCGACCCGGCTTGCCAGCGCGTGTGCCGCGCGTACCGAGATGCCGGGGTCGGACTGAAGCGAGGTGACGACGAGCAGCCTGCGGCCCTGGCGGTAGACGACGACCTCGCCTGTCGTCCCCGCCACCGAGCGCACGGCCGCCTCGGCCCGGGAGAACAGCTCGGGCTCCTCCTCGCTGACGTCATGGGCGGGTTGCGCATCGGGCCGTGAGGGCTCGACATGGGCGTACACACGGGCGATTCCGACCTCGGCCAGGATCTCGCGCTTGAGCCGCTCGATCACCTCCGCAGCCTGGCGCAGGGTCGCATCCTCCGGGAGGCGGACATGCAGCGTCACCGCCCGCCCGGCGGAGTCCTCGAGCACGGTGATGTTGTGCGCCTCGACGACGCCGGACACGCGCAGCGCGGCGGCGGCCACCCGCTCGTTCGGGCGCTCCTCCTCGAGCGCGGCGGGCTCGACGTGCACCTGCACCTGCGCCCGGCCGAGCGAATCGCGCACCGCCGCCTCGACCCGATCGGTGGTCTCGTGCGTCTGCTCGAGACCCTGCAGGCGGGACACGCCGATGACCACGTCGGCAAAGCTCTCACCCCCCGCCTCACGCACGCGCACCGAGCGCACCTCGGCGACGCCGGCGACGCTCCTGACCACCAGCTCGATCACTCCCGCGAGACCCGACGGCGACCGGTCCATGAGCGCGTCCACGTTGCCGCGGGCCAGGCGGACCGCCGCGACGAGGACGATGACCGCGACGAAGATGGCCGCCACCGAGTCGCCCCCCGGCGCGCCCGCCGCCACGAGCACGAGGCCGATCAGCACGGCCACCGTGCCGGCGAAATCCGATCCGAAGTGCCACGCATTCGCGATCAGCGCGGCGTTGCGCTCGAGCCGGCCCTGCCGCAACGACACCATGGTGCGGGTCGCGTCCACGACGAGCACGAACAGAATGGTCGCGAACACGTACCAGCGAGCGTGTACCGGCGAGCTGCCGGAGCGCAGCCGCATCGCCGCCTCGACGGCGATCCAGGCGGCGGCGCCTGACAGGAACAGCGCCTCGCCCAGGGCGGCCAGATGCTGGGCCTTGCCGTGGCCGTACGGGTGCTCACGGTCGGCCGGGCGCTCCGCGACTCCGACCGCATAGAGGGTCAGGATCGCGGCGACGGCGTCGATGCCCGAGTGCACCGCCTCCGCCAGAACTCCAAGGCTGCCGCTGGCAAACCCGACCGCGGCCTTGACCACCACGAGCACCACCGCGGCGACAAGCGAGACCAGCGCCGTGCGCCGCGCGGTCGACATCCGCGGAGTGTATTCCCCCCGCAAAGTTTTGTTTTCTGCTCGCGGAGTGCAATAGTTCGCGTGGTTATGGGCGCAAGTACCGCGGGCAATGGACCGTCACCCGATCGCAGCCAGGTGCGCTGCCTGGTCGTCGACGACCATGCCGCCGTGCGCGAAGGCGTGAAGATGATTCTCACCCGCGACCGGGAGATCTCGGTCATCGGCGAGAGTGGATCCGGCGACGGAGCCGTCGAGATGGCAGACAAGCGCCGGCCCGACGTGATCGTGATGGACGTCCGCATGGACGGCATGGACGGGTTCGAGGCGACCCGGAAGATCCTCGCCGCCCACCCCGAGATCGCCGTCATCCTCTACACCGCCCACGGCGAGCGCGGGCTCCTGGCCGAGGGACTCGACTGCGGCGCCCGCGGCTACGTGCTGAAGGATGCACCTCCCGACGACATCGTCAGGGCCGTCAAGCGCGTCGCCGAGGGCGGCGCGTATGTCGACCCGACGCTCGCGTCGGAGCTGGTGGCCCCAAAGGCAACCGAACGACTGCCCGCGCTGTCCGGCCGCGAGCGCGAGATCCTGGGACTGCTGGCGAACGGGTATTCGAACCCCGAGATCGCACAGCGCCTGTTCATCAGCCCCGAGACCGTGCGCACGCACGTCCGGAACGCGATGACCAAGCTCGAGGCCGACACGCGCACTCAGGCGGTGGCGCTCGCGCTCCGCTATGAGTTCATCGACTGACAGGCGCCTCGCCGCCGCGGTGGCGATCGGCGGAGGTGCCGTGGTCGTGGCGGTCGTCGCGGTCACGACCTCGAGCATGCTGCGTGCTCTCCTCATGCTCGCCGCCGTCGGGGCGGCCTGGTTTGCAACCGATCGCGTCCTGCGAACGACCAGAACGCTGGCCGTCCGCAGTCGCGAGCAGAGCGAGCTCTTCGACCACATGCTGCGGAGCATCGACGACGAGCGGGCGGCGCTCGCACATCGCCTGCACGACGGCCCGCAGCAGACGATGACCGCCGTACGGCTGATGGGCGGGGTCATCGCCGACGCCGTCCGGTCGGGAGACGACGACCGTGCCACGGAGGTCCTGCGCCGGCTCGAGCAGCTGGCCTCGGACGCCGCAGACGACCTGCGCCGGACCGTGGCGGGCCTGCACCCCGTCGTGATGGAGCAGCGGGGCCTGGTGCAGGCGCTGGGCTCGCTGGCCGAGACGGTGCATGAGGAGTACGGCGTCGATGCCCGCTTCACCAAGCCCTCGTCGCCATGGAACGCCGACGACGACCGCGACACCGCCATCTACCAGATCGCCCGCGAGGCGGCGATCAACGCCGCGAGGCACGGCCGGCCGCCGGTCACGATCCGGCTCGAGCAGGAGGATGGCCGCCTGCTCCTGACGGTCGACGACTCCGGCGGGACACTCACGACCACGAGCGGGGCCGGCATCGGCCTGCGCATGATGCGGGAGCGCGCGGCCCGGATCGGGGCGGCCCTCACCATGGATTCGCGCCCCGGCCGCTGGTCGACCGTACGGCTCGAGATGCCCACCGTCACCGGCCCGCCGGCGCGGTGACGCTCGGCCTCATCGGCCACACCGTGATCGACACCGTGGTCGGTGCGGACGGCGGCGAGAGCAGACGGCTGGGAGGGACGCCGCTGTACGCCCGCCGCGCGCTGCGGGCGGCCGCGGCCGATCACGTCGTGGTCACCCGCGGCGGCGACCCGGGCGACGCCCTGGTCGTGCCCGGCGGGCCGGCGTACGACTCGCGCCTCGACCACCGGGACGGCACCACACAGGTGCTCGCGCGCTTCGGCCTGCCGTTCTCCCCGACCGAGACACTGGCGCTCGTGCTGCCGGCCGTTCGCGACTGCGGCTGGCTGCACCTGGGACCGCAGTCGGCGGGAGACTTCCCGCCGCAGACGCTTGCACTGCTCCTCGGCGCCGGTCACAGCCTGTGCCTCGACGGACAGGGGCCCACCCGGGGATTCGAACCCGGCCCGGTGAGGCTGCGGCCGTTCCCGCCGCAGGCCGTCGCCGGCGTCTCGATCCTGAAGCTGAACCGGGCCGAGGCCGAGGCCGCCGTGGGCAACCGGCTCGACCGCGAGGCGCTCCTGGCCCTCGGTGTACCGGAGGTCGTGGTCACGATGGGGGCAGACGGGGTCGTGGCGGCCACCGGGGACGGCTTGTGGGAGATCCCGGGCACCGGCACGGGGGAGTACGCCGACCCCACCGGCGCGGGCGACTGCTGGACGGCCGCCTACCTGCTCGGCCGGTCGCGCGGCGACCACCCGGCCGCAGCGGCGGCCGCCGCCGAGGTGCAGACGGACCGGATCTATCGCTGACCGCGGCACACGGGGCCTCCGTTGCCGGGTACTCTGTGCCCCATGCAGGCCGACGGCATTCGGATCCTGATCGCCGAGGACAACGCGCTTCTGCGCGGAGTGCTCCGAGACGCGCTCGAGGAGGCCGGGATGACCGTCGTCGGCGAGGCCTCGGACGGCGCCGAGGCCTTCAACGTGGCCGAGCGGACGCTGCCCGACGTGGTGGTGATGGACATGCGCATGCCCAACGTCGATGGCATCGAGGCGACCGAGCAGATCGCCGCCGCCGACTGGGCGATGCCGGTGGTCGTGCTCTCGGCGTATGACGAGCCGCAGATGATCGACGCGGCGTTGAATGCCGGGGCGGCGAACTGCCTCAAGAAGGGCGTCGGCCTCGACGAGCTGATCGACGCCATCCGCTCGGCCAACACGGCCTGATCTCGAGGCTGCCTACTCGAGCAGCTCGGGCGTGAGCGCCGCCCGCGCGCCCAGGGCGACGAAGCACAGGAGGCAGGTCACGCCGATCGCGTGCGCCCAGCCCGCATTGGCAATCGTCGTCAGGCCGACCCCGGCGACGAGACAGGCGCCGGCGCCGCGCGCGATCGCCGGGGACGGCCCGCCCAGCGGGCGCACGGCGACCGCCGGCCCCTCGGCAGCCGACGGGTCGGCGTCCAGCCGGCCGGCCAGGAAGAGCCGAAACAGCAGGGCCAGCGAGGGGAAGAGCACGATGCCGCCGCCGACCACCGCAACGGTCAGCGCGACCAGGGTGTCGTGGGATGCCGCCGCCTGCTTCACCGTCAGGCCGGGCAGGAGCACGGGCGACTGGGCCAGTGCCCAGCCGGCGACGATGGCGGCGACCGCCAGCGCGGCGGTGTAGCGCGACGGCTCGTAGCGCCTGCGGACGACCAGGACGAGCGTCGCCACGCCAGCTGCCACCGACACCACCAGGGCGACGATGCCGCGGCCGAACAGCAGGTGCTCGTAGACGCGGTGGGCGTCGAGTCGCAGCGCGACGAGGCCGGCGGCTGCGGCGGGCCCCGCAACGACCCCGGCGACGAGCGCCCGGCGCCGGAACCGCGCCTCGAGGTCGGCCTCGCCGAGCCTGACCGCGTCTGCGGAGAGGAACACGGCTGCCAGGTAGGCGGATGTCGCCACCGACAGCAGCCCGACCATCATCGCGAGCGGGTTCCACCAGCTCGAGATCAGGTCTCCGGCAGCGTTGCCGACCGGCACGCGGCCGGCGGCCACGCCGCCCAGCATGGCTCCCAGCGCGAACGGGGTCAGGATCGACGACACCGAGAACACCGTCTCGACCGCTCGCCGCTCGCCGGTCGTGTGCATCGCCGGCCGTAGCGCGTAGGCGCCGCCGCGCAGGATGATGCCGATGGCCGCCACGAACAGCGGCACCGACAACGTCGATGCGACCGACGCGAACATCTGTGGGTAGGCCGTCCAGGTTACCGTGAGGACGAAGATCAGCCAGACGTGGTTGGCCTCCCAGACCGGGCCCATCGCGTGATGGGTGTGCTCGCGCAGACGATCTGACTGGGGCCCGCGGCCGGCGGTCAGCTGCCACAGCCCGGCGCCGAAGTCGGCCCCGCCCAGGACGACGTAGAACACAAGCCCGGCGAGCGCGAACACGAGCGGCAGCGTCTGGAGCACGGTCAGCCCTCTCCCTCCAGCGGCATCCGGGCCAGCCGCACGAGCACCCAGGCGACGGCCGCGGCCAGGCAAACGTACACGGCCACGAGCGTTGCGTACCCGACCGGCACGCCGCGGGCCGCGGTGACGGCCTGTGAGGTGCGCATGACGTGGTAGACGACCCACGGCTGGCGGCCGACCTCGGTGGTCACCCAGCCCGCGATCAGGGCGACGAGCGAGAGCGGCCCGGCCGCCACCACTGCGCGGTAGAACCAGACCGACTCGGGCAACCGCCTGCGCCTCACCCGCACCGCGAGGTAGACCACCGAGAGCAGTGCCAGCAGGGTGCCGATCCCGACCATCGTCTGGAAGGAGAAGCGCACGACGTTCACCGGCGGACGGTCGCGGGCGGGTACCGAGTCGAGCCCCTGGACGGTCGCGTTGGGGTCGTGGAAGGCGAGCAGCGAGAGCATGTGCGGGATCGGGATCCCGTACTCGACCTCCCCGCCGCTGTACCAGCCGAGGATGTGCTCCGGCGCGCCGGCCGTCGTGTGGCCCAGGCCCTCGAACGCCGCCAGCTTCACCGGCTGTTCGCCCGCGACGACCCGCCCACTCCAGTCGCCCACGAACACCTGCGCCAGCGACGCCATGGCCGCGACCGTCAGCGCGACGCTCAGGGCGACCCGCTGATGGCGCCCCCAGCTCCCGCGCAGCCGTCCCGCGGCGTACGCCGCGGCGACCACGAAGCCGCACACCATGTAGCCGGCCACGTACATGTGCACCAGCTCGTGCCACAGGTAGGAGTTCTCGAAGAGGGCGGTGAACGGGTGCACGTCCACCGCCCGGCCGTGGGCCAACCGGAAGCCCGAGGGGTGGTTCATCCAGGCGTTCACCGCGATCACCATCAGCGACCCCGTGAAGCCCGAGAGGACAACCGGGATGCCGCTCGCGAAATGGGCCTGCGGCGAGAGCCGGTCCCAGCCGTAGACGTAGATGCCGATGAAGATCGCCTCCATGAAGAAGGAGAACCCCTCCACGGCGAACCCGAGGCCAAAGACGCTCCCGAACACCGCGGTGAACCCGGGCCACAGGAGGCCCATCTCGAAGGAGAGGATCGTCCCGGTGACGACGCCCGCGGCGAACAGCGCCACCATGATGCGCGTCCAGCGCCGGGCCAGCGTGCGGTAGATCTCGTCGCCGGTGCGCATGTGCATCCACTCGACGAAGAGCACCATCGCCGGAAACGCGATCCCGAAGCAGACGAGCGGGATGTGGACAGAGAACGACAGCGCTTGCATCTGCCGGGCCTCGAGCAGATAGCGCTGCTCGGACACGGCGAGCAGCATCACGGCTCGGTCGAGATGAAGACGCTCTTGAGCTCGGTGTTGTGGGCGAGCGCTTCCATGCCCAGCTCCTTGCCGACACCCGACTGCTTGTAGCCGCCGAACGGCGTCTGCACGAACACCGACGAGTTCGTGTTGACGCCCAGCACGCCGGTGCGAAGGGCGCGGGCGACCCGCAGCTGGCGGGCGCCGTCGCGGGTCCAGAGCGAGCCCGAAAGGCCGTACGGCGTGTCGTTTGCGATCCGCACCGCGTCGGCCTCGTCGCGGAACGTGATGACACTGACGACCGGCCCGAAGATCTCCTCCCGCGCCACGGTCATGTCGTTACGCACGTCCGCCAGGACGGTCGGGCGATAGAAGAACCCTGCCTCGAGGTCGCCGCCGGGCCGCTCGCCGCCAGCAACAAGCCGCGCGCCCTCGTCCAGGCCGACGGCCACATATCGCTCGACGGTCTCGCGCTGGCCCGCCGAGATCAGCGGCCCGATCTCGGTGGCCGCGTCCTCCGGCATCCCCACGCGCAGGTTGCGGGCCGTCTCGGAGTACCGCTCGAGCACCTCGTCTGCGACCGACTCCTCGACGATCAGGCGCGAGCGAGCGCAGCAGTCCTGCCCACAGTTCTCGAACACGGCGTAGGGCGCCAGGCGGCCGACCTTCTCGAGATCGGCGTCGGCGAAGACGACACAGGCCGACTTGCCGCCCAGCTCGAGCGTCACCCGCTTCACCGTCGCCGCGGCGCGCCTCGCGATGCCGGCGCCCACCTCAGTCGACCCGGTAAACCCGATCTTGCCGACGCCCGAATGTTCTACCAGCGCATTCCCGACGGTCGCGCCCGGCCCCGGGACCACGTTGAGGGCGCCGGCCGGGATGCCCGCCTCGACCGCCAGCTCCGCGTAGCGCAGCACCGACAGCGGCGTCAGCGACGCCGGCTTGAGCACCACCGTGTTCCCGGCGGCGAGCGCGGGAGCGATCTTCCAGTTGGCGATGTTGAGCGGGAAGTTCCAGGGGGTGATCAGTCCGACGACCCCGATCGGCTCGCGGAACGTCAGCGCCACCCCGTCGCGCTCGACGGGGATCGTGTGGCCGAAGAACTTGTCGACGGCTCCTGCGTAGTAGCGAATCACGTCGACGATCATCCCGAGCTGCCCGCGAGCATCGCCGATCGGCATGCCCACGTTGCGGCACTCGAGCAGCGCCAGCTCATCCATGTGCTCCTCGACCAGCGCGGCAAAGCGGTGCATGTGCCGGCCGCGTGTGACGGCCGAGAGGGCTCCCCAGACCTCGTAGGCGGCGGTCGCGGCGGCCACCGCACGGTCGATGTCCTCAGTGCCGGCCTCGGCGACGCTCGCAAGCAGGGTGCCGGTGGCCGGATTCGTGACGTCGAAGCTCGCCCCCTCGGCCGCCGCGACCCGCTCTCCCCCGATGACGAGGCCCTCGACGGCGGTCGCGCTCACGCCGCGGCCCGCCGGTAGGTCGTGGCCTGGGCGACCAGCTCGCCGAAGAGCGGCGCACCGCCGATCTCGTCCTCCTCGGGATGCCACAGGACGCCGAGCGCGAACCTCGCAGCCGGCTGCTCGACCGCCTCGACCGTGCCGTCCTCGGCCCGGGCGGAGACGCGCAGCCCGGCACCGAGCCGGTCGGGCGCCTGGTGGTGACACGAATGTGTGCGCGTCTGAGCGCCGAGGACGTCGGCCAGGCGCGTCCCCGGTTCGACCGTGACGTCGTGGAATGTGTACCGGCCCGGCGGGCCCTTGTGCGTCTCGCTGCCGAGATGCTGGTGGAGATCGCCGCCGAGCGCGACGTTCAGGAGCTGCATGCCGCGGCAGATGCCGAGCACCGGCATGTCCCGGCGCAGCGCCTCGCGCATCAGCCCCAGCTCGGCCTGGTCACGCTGGTCATGGACGCCCGTGGTCTCGGGATGCGGCTCCTGCCCGTACAGGGCGGGGCCGAGATCGGGGCCGCCGGTGAACACCAGGCCATCGAGCACATCGAGCAGCTCGGTCGAGCCGGAGACCGGCGGGATCGCGATCGGCATCCCGCCCGCCCGCTCCACCGACGAGGAGTACGCCGCCGGGACGACCACACTGCGCACGTCTGTCCACTGCCCGAACGCCACCGGCACGTCATATGCGCTGATGCCGATCACCGGGCGCTTGCGATCCATACCGTCGGCAGTATATGAATCGCACATGCCGCTGACGCTCGACGAGCTCCGGGGGGATGTCGAGTCCGGGGCGGTGGACACGGTGCTGCTGGTGATGACCGACATGCAGGGGCGGCTCGCCGGCAAGCGCCTGCACGCGCCCTTCTTCGTGAACGAGGTCGCCGACCACGGCGCCGAGGGTTGCAACTACCTGCTGGCCGTCGATGTGGACATGAACACGGTGCAGGGGTTCGCCATGTCATCGTGGGAGACGGGCTACGGCGACTTCGTGTTCCGGCCCGACCTCGGCACGCTGCGGCGAGTGCCCTGGCTCGAGCGCACGGTGCTGGTGGTCGCCGATCTGGAGTGGGACGACGGCTCGCCGGTGGCGGCCTCGCCCCGCCAGATCCTGCGCCGTCAGCTCGACCGGCTGGCCGAGCGCGGGTGGCGGGCCAACGTCGGCTCCGAGCTCGAGTTCCTGCTGTTCCGCGACAGCTACGACCAGGCCAGGGCGAAGCGCTACCACGATCTCACGCCCGCGAACCCGTACAACGTCGACTACTCGATCCTGGGCACGACGATGGTCGAGGACGTGCTGCGGCCGATCCGGCTGGGAATGGCGGGCGCAGGGATCGCCGTCGAGGACTCCAAGGGCGAGTGCAACTTCGGCCAGCACGAGGTCAACTTCCGTTACTCCGACGCGCTGGCGATGGCCGACAACCACTCGGTGTACAAGAACGGCGCCAAGGAGATCGCGCACATGCATGGCTGCGCGCTCTCGTTCATGGCCAAGTACGACCAGCGCGAGGGCAACTCGTGCCACATCCACGTCAGCCTGTGGGACGAGCGCGGCAGCCTGTCGCCCGGCGACGGCGGCCACGGCCGCAGCACGATCTTCGACCACTTCATCGCCGGCCAGCTGGCCGCGACCCGGGAGCTCGCCTACTTCTTCGCCCCCAACGTGAACTCGTACAAGCGCTACGCCTGGGGGTCGTTCGCCCCGACGACCCTCGTGTGGGGTGTCGACAACCGCACCTGCGGGTTCCGGGTGGTGGGGCACGGTGCCGGACTGCGGCTCGAGAGCCGCATCTCCGGCGCCGACGTCAACCCCTACATCGCGTTCGCAGCGATGATCGCCGCGGGCCTGCACGGGATCGACAATGAGCTCGAGCTCGAGCCCGCCTACCCCGGGAACGCCTACGACGCGGTCGACAAGCCGCGGCTACCCGGAAGCCTGCACGAGGCGGTGGCACTCCTCGAGGGCTCGGCGATTGCGCGGACGGCATTCGGGGACGACGTGGTCGACCACTACCTGCACTACGCCCGCACGGAACAGCGCGCGTTCGAGGCGGCGGTCACCGACTGGGAGCGCTTCCGCAGCTTCGAGCGGATGTAAGCGGGGCGCCCGGACGAACCGGGCGCCCGCTCACCGAACAGCGCTCACGCGGACTTGCCGTGCGGGCGGCGGATCAGCCGGGCGATCACTTGCCGGCGCCGATCGCGGCGGCGCTCGTCACGCAGGTTGCGCGCGAGGCGCATGAAGTAGTCGTGCTCGGTCTCCGGGCGCGACTGGGCGAACTGTCGTTCCGAATGGATGTTCATCAGGTTGCTCATATACTGATGATAGCACCCGGATCTTCGCCAGTATACCCCTAAACATCTGTCTACACGCCAAATTAACAGTACAAAACATTAGGCAATGGTGATCTCCTCGGACAGATACACGTCCTGGATCGCGTTCAGCAGCTCGACGCCCTCGGCCACCGGCCGCTGAAACGCCTTGCGGCCGCTGATCATGCCCATTCCACCGGCCCGCTTGTTGACCACGGCGGTGAACACGGCGTCGTGCAGGTCGCTCTCGCCGGACGACGCGCCGCCCGAGTTGATGAGGCCGGCCCGGCCCATGTAACAGTTGGCCACCTGGTAGCGGGTCATGTCGATCGGGTGGTCGCTCAGGAGCTCGGAATAGACCCGCTTGTCGGTCTTGCCGAAGTTGAGGTCGAGGAACCCCGGCCGCGCGGTCTCGGGCGCCTTCTGCTTGATGATGTCCGCCTCGATGGTGACGCCCAGGTGGTTGGCCTGGCTCGTCAGATCGGCCGCCAGGTGGTAGTCGGGGCCGCCGTCCTTGGCCGAGAAGGCCGAGTTGCGCAGGTAGCACCAGAGCACGGTCGCCATGCCCAGCTCGTGTGCGGCCGCGAACGCCACGGAGACCTCCTGGAGCTGGCGCTTCGACTCCGCAGACCCGAAGTAGATGGTCGCCCCCACGGCCACGCAGCCCTGCTCGCGGGCCTGGCGCACCGAACCGAACATGATCTGGTCGTAGGCGTTCGGGTAGGAGAGGAACTCGTTGTGGTTCAGCTTCATGAGGAACGGGATGCGGTGCGCGTAGCGGCGCGCGGTCGCGCCGAGCGCCCCGACCGTGGTCGCGACGGCGTTGCAGCCGCCCTCGATCGCGAGCTCGACGATGCGGGCGGGATCGAAGTAGTCGGGGTTCTTCGCAAACGACGCGCCGGCCGAGTGCTCGATGCCCTGGTCGACGGGCAGGATCGAGACGTATCCGGTGCCGGCCAGGCGGCCGTGGTCATAGAGGGACTGCAGCGACCGCAGGACCGGGGTGGGGCGGTCGGAGAGCGCGACCACCCGGTCGACGAAGTCGGGACCCGGCAGGTGCAGCCGCTCGCGCGAGATCGTGTTGCACGTGTGACCGAGCAGCGACTCGGCGTCGTCTCCCAGGATCGACTCGATCCGGGCCATGTCCGATGCGGGTGCGATAGCCATGTCGCGGCTCCTCTCGCGGGGTGGTTGTGGTTTCAGGGGTAGCTTGCCACGCGCCGACGACTATTTCTGAGCCGGCAGCTCGGCGTGGCCGCCGAACTGCTTGCGCATCGCGGACAGAACGCGGTTGGCGTAGGTCCCCTCGCCGCGCGAGCTGAAACGCTCGTACACGGCGGCGGTGAGCACGTAGGCGGGGATACCCTCCTCGATGGCCGCGATCGACGTCCAGCGGCCCTCGCCCGAGTCGGATACGCGGCCTGAGAACTCCTCCAGGTCGCCAGACTCGTGCAGCGCCGTCGCCGTCAGGTCGAGCAGCCACGAGCCGATCACGCTGCCGCGCCGCCACACCTCGGCGACCTCGGCCGTGTCGATGTCGTAGCGGTAGAACTCGGGATGCTCGAGCGGCGCCGTCTCGGCGTCTCCGGAGCGCTCGCGCAGCCCGGCGTCGGCGTTCTTGAGGATGTCCAGGCCTTCTGCGTACGCGGCCATGATGCCGTACTCGATCCCGTTGTGCACCATCTTGACGAAGTGCCCGGCGCCGTTCGGGCCGCAGTGCAGATACCCGCGCTCCGATGTGGCGACGGCGCCCGTCCGCCCGGGTGTGCGCGGGGCCGCGCCGACGTCGGGCGAGATGGTGGCGAAGAGTGGCTCCAGCCGCGCGACGACCTCGTCCTCCCCGCCGATCATCAGGCAGTAGCCGCGCTCGAGCCCAAAAACGCCGCCCGAGGTGCCGACGTCGACGTAGTGGATCCCCTTCTCCGCAAGCTCGGCGGCACGGGCGATGTCGTCGCGGTAGTACGAGTTGCCGCCATCGATGATCGTGTCGCCCTCGTCGAGGAGCTTGGCCACGTCGCTCACGACCCGGCCGGTCACGGCCGCGGGGACCATGATCCAGACCGCCCGCGGGCGCTTCAGCTTGGCGACCAGGTCGGCGGGCGTCTCCGATCCGACGGCCCCTTCACCGGCGAGTGTCGCGGTCGGGGCGGGATCCCGGTTCCAGACCACCATCTCGTGCCCGTCGCGCATCAGCCGGCGGGTGAGATTGGCACCCATCCGGCCCAGGCCGATCATTCCCAATTGCATGCTCGTCTCCGATCCGCGACGGTCAGGGTTCCGGCCTGGGCACGATAGCGCCGGAGGGTACGATCGCCATGCGATGACGGAGATCGAGCCGGCGCTTCCAGCAGACGCCGCCGCGGTTACGAGCTGCGTGCGGGCGGCGTACGCCGGCTACGTCGAGCGCATCGGCCGCGAGCCCGCGCCGATGGTCGCCGACAACGCTGCCCTGATCGCGCGTGGCGACGTGTGGGTGGCGTGCGAGGCGCGCGGGCTCGTGGGCGTGCTCGTGATGCGGCCGGAGCCGCCGGCGCTCTTCGTCGAGAATGTCGCGGTGCTGCCCGAGCGGCAGGGTCGCGGCCTCGGCCGCGCGCTCATGGCCTTCGCCGAGGAGCACGCGCGAGCAGCCGGCCTGGCCGAGGTCGCGCTCTACACCAACCAGAAGATGACCGAGAACCTGCGCTTCTACGCCGCGCTGGGGTACGTCGAGACCGGCCGTCGCAGCGAGGACGGCTTCGCGCGCGTATTTCTGCGCAAAGCGCTCACGTGACCGGCAGCGGTGCTTGGCGAAGCGCGT
>CAVQXH010000001.1:0-1953057 GCA_963717845.1 uncultured Actinomycetes bacterium | reverse complement strand
TTGAGCTCTTTGGGTTGACGGTTTCGAAATTTCGATCGTCGATATCAGCTCAGCGTCGCGTATATCACACTCCACCGCCACCGGAACTCCCCAGCCCAACGGACATACCAAGCGGCCACCCAAGAAGTCAAGCACCAGTAGCCACAAGGCAGCTCCGATCCTCGAAACCGAAGGATTCGTTACTGTCGACGAAGCGCTCGCAGGCGCGGAGCGCGTCCTAATCCGGGGTGAAGCCGGGTCTGGCAAAACAACCCTCCTTCAGTGGATCGCCGTCTCGACGTCGAGGCAGTCGTGCCCCGACGCCCTCGCGTCGCTGTCGGATCACGTCCCATTCCTTGTTCAGCTACGTCGATACGTTGCCATCGAGACATGCCTCGCCCTGAGGCGTTCCTCCAGCACGTCACCCCCAACTCGTCGGAGTCATGCCGCAGGGATGGGTGCATGAAAAGCTGACCAGCGGGGAAGCGTTAGTACTTGTCGACGGCATCGATGAGATACCGGTCGCGCAGCGCCGCCGCGTGAAGGAGTGGCTTGAGGGACTTACCTCTGCGTTTCCCGGTGCGACGTACTGGATAACTTCGCGGCCGCCGGCGGTTTCCGCCGACGGGTGGATGGACGACAGCCAATTCTCTATTACGGATCTGCAGCCCATGACGGTCTCCGACATTTACGCCTTTGTGGATCACTGGTACGCAGCGGCTTCAGCCGGCGCCTCGGATAGCGAGCTCGCTCATCTCGAAAGCCAACGCGAGCGCCTCAAGGTGACTTTGCGCGATGTTCCTCAGCTGCGGAACCTCGCGACGACGCCACTCTTGTGCGCGATGTTGTGCGCACTCAACCGTGACCGCCAGGAACAGCCGCCGCGAGACCGGTTGCAGCTCTACCAGATCGCTCTCGACATGCTCCTAGAGCGTCGCGACGTAGAGCGACAGGTTCGATCGCATGATGTTGAACTCTCTCTTGCGGAGAAAGAGGTACTTCTGCGAGACCTCGCCCATTGGCTAATGGTGAACAGCCGGTCCGACGCGTCGGAGGAGGAAGTGTTGGAGCGCTTCACAACGGCGATCGCCACGATGCCGCACGTAGACGCGAGATCGGAGGTTGTCTATGACTACATGCTGGTTCGAAGCGGTGTGTTGGAAGTCCTGTCCCGGGGCGCGTCGACTTTATCCACAAGACGTTCCAGGAATATCTAGCAGCTAAGGAGGCTGTTCAGCAGAACAATGTGGGTTTCTTGATCCAACACGCGCATCTCGACCAGTGGTATGAAACCGTAATCCTCGCCGCTGGGCTTGCCCACGTCCTCAGCGAGAGGAGCTTATCAAGGAGCTCCTTTCTCGAGGATCTCGAAGAAGCCGGTATCGGCACCGGCTTCACTTGCTCGCGGTAGCGTGCCTAGAGACCTCAACCGAGCTGAGCAAGGAGCTGACGCGCGAGCTTCAGGGGAGCCTTGAGAAGCTGGTGCCGCCGAGGAACCTCACTGAGGCAAAGGCGTTGTCCTCGGCTGGCCCATTGGCTGTGCCGCTCTTATCCGCGGTGTTCATCGCCGACACGTCGGCAAGGACGCGGCCTCCGTGAGAGCGCTCTCGCTTATCGGCGGTGATCGAGCGCTGAACGTCTTGGCCGAGTATGCGAGCGACGGGCGCGTGACGGTCGTGCGTGAGCTGATCCGCGCTTGGTCGACCTTCGATCCGTACGACTATGCCCAGCGCGTACTTAGCCGCGCGAGGTTGCCCGGCCCCGGATCCTTGGAGGTGAGAGACCCCAACCTGCTCCCCGCCCTGCACCTGCTTCCCACGCACTTCAGTAACAATCGCCCGCGGCGGGCGGCAGGCCGACCTCGCGTTTCTCGTCGGTTGTGAGAGCATTCAACGCCTCACCCTACGAAACTTCCTGCTTGTCAAGGACGTCGAGCCGGTGCGTTCACTCCCCGATTTGCGCGCGCTCCGCCTGGAAGGGTTTCAGCGGCTGCAATCGGCAGTCGGCTTGGAGGCGCTCAAGTCGTTGCAGGCCTTAGATATCGTTTCGGCGCCTCTCCTGTCCGATCTCAGTTCGCTGAGCGAGCTGGGCGACCTCAGGAGACTTGTGGTGTCTCGGGTCGGCCGCGGGCCAGTCGACCCGATCAGTCGCCTCACAAAGTTGCATGAGCTAACGATCGGATCGGCGGCACCCGAGGTTGAAGAGCAACTCGGATCTCTAACCTCGCTCCGATCTCTGTTTCTATCAGTAGCTGACATTCGGAGCCTCAGCTGGGCGGTGGGTTTGACGTCTTTAGCCGAGCTCACCGTTTGGTCTCTCGACGATGTAGCGCAGTTAGGCGAACTCGCAGGCCTCACGAAACTCCGTCGCCTCCGGCTTCGTGCCCCCGGAATCAGAGATGTCGCCGCCATCTCGGGGTTGCCGCTGGTTGATCTGACGATCAGGGGAGCGGAGGGGCTAGCCGACATCGAACCCCTTCGCGGGCTTAGCGGTTGCCGATTCCTAGACCTGAGTGGTTGTAGTTCTCTGACCGACCTCGCAGCTCTTGCGGCGCTTGAGCGCCTCGAGTCTGTAGTTCTCGCAGACTGCGGTGGGGTGCGAGACCTTTCACCGCTCTCGGCGCTCCCTCGGCTTCGTCTGATCGATGTGTCGGGCTGTCGAGAGGATCTCGACTTGGGCTCAGTTCGTGCTCGGACTGTCCGTCGCGCCTCTCGGATTCGGTTGCGCTAGCGGCTTCCTTTCGCCGCTGTCGGTAGGCGCGCTGTCGGCATTGAGGGCCACGGTAGGTCTGTTCGCGGGGGGGCGCTTGCCGCAAGCGGGACAGGCGCTTGGCCGTGAGGATCGTTCGATCCAGGCCGCGAGGAGTGCGAGCTCATCCCCGAGCATGGCGGCGGAGTCTTCCCTCGGGCACACAGGCCGGCCAAGCCCTTGGCGAGTTGCCGATACGTGACCGCGTTCGGGCGTCTCCCGCCGCGCAGCGCGTTGATCGTGCGCCTCGAAAGGTTCGCGGCCTCGGCGACAGTCTTCTCGGGGAACGAGCGTAGGGCGGGACGCACGATCCGTGCGTACGCGTCCCCTGTCGGAGTCTCGTACACGGCGGTCGCAGCGCTGGCGGATCCGAGTCCCGCCGCGAAGCTCTCGATGTCGTTCGCCTCCTTGCCGATGTGGCGAATGGTTAGGTCGCGAACTGGGCGGCGCCGGAGCAGTCCAACAGTCTCGCGGGAGCAGGCTGTGCCGCGCGGATCGAGGCTCTTGGCTTCGCGCTTGCGGCGGTAAAGCGTGACGATGTCGCGGAGACTTTTCACCCGGATCGCCGGCCTGGAGCCGAACCGACTGGTGGTGATTCGACAGGGCCGCCCCGTCTCGACCTCAGTCCATTTCATACCCAGTCCACCCGCTCGGGTCGGGCTCATAAGGTGCGACGAGGTCGAACCGCTCGCGCGCCTCAGCAGCTGGCTCGTCGGGGTGGACGATTGCATGGTTGCAGAAGCTGTAGGGGCGCAGGCGGCTCTCAGAGCTGCGACCGCCGCCGAGAAGGCGGAGGAGGCGCGGCGTTGAGATCGTGCGCTGGGTCACCGCGGGCCGCGCGAACCAGCCCGGCTCCGCGGCCGGATGCCAAAGCTCGGCATCGAGGACGTACTGCCAGACGTCCGCGGCGAGTGGCCGGTCGCGTTGGTCGAGCTGGCGTGGGTCGGCGAGGTGGCCGAGGCCGTGCTCGCTGTATTTCTCAGCGAGGACCGGGCGGCCGTCTTGCCAGGTGAAGGTCGCGTAGCGTTTGGCGGCGATCGACCACGCCCAGAGGTCGCGGATGGCGCTGTCCGCGTCGCGGCTGGCGTCGTCGATCTCCAGGATGCTGCCCGGCACGAGCTGCTGGTTGTAGAGGTTGAGCTGGCGGAATCGGTTGACGATCTGGCCGACCTGGGCATGGGTGAGGGCTCGAACACATGCCCTCCCCCGCGTGTCGCGCTCAAGTCCGCCCTCGCACGGGATGAGGCCGCCGGTGAGCGTCGCGACGATCGCCATGCTGTCGGTGTCGGCGAACGCCCAGGTGCCGCCGCGGCGGGTGACGTCGACCTCCAGCATGGCGAGCACGAGTCGGGCGCCAGCGGTGATCATGGCGGCCAGCGGCGGGAAGCAGTACTCGCCGGGGATCTCGGGCGCGCGGGTCTTGGTGGTGAAGTGTTCGAGTCCGTCGACGTCGACTTGGACGGGTTTGGTGTGGCGGCGGGGGTTCATCTCGGCGTTGATGCCGTAGGCGGTGGCGTTGACGGTGGTCTTGAGCGATTGGCGTACCCACCGGCGGGTCGACGTCGTCGAGCTCCGGATCCGTCTTGGCCTTGACGCGCAGTTCGACCAGGCGTTGGAAGTAGTCGTGCCGGCTGGGGTCGATCACTCCCGCGCCCGGGCACCCGGAGCCGCCGGA
Organism: uncultured Actinomycetes bacterium; assembly: GCA_963717845.1. Classification (GTDB taxonomy): domain Bacteria; phylum Actinomycetota; class Thermoleophilia; order Gaiellales; family JAICJC01; genus JAICJC01. The sequence goes on along the minus strand of CAVQXH010000001.1, from coordinate 1,948,655 downwards.
GCCCGGCCCAGCTTCTCTCCGGCGGGTTGGCAGCGGACGGCGCGCACGATCCGGGCGGCCTTGCCGGTGAGGATCTTGCTGGCGGCGAGGTCGGCGAGCGTCCAGGGGACGGGTTCGCTGAGGGTGACGTGGGTGACGGTGATGCTGTCGGATTGGCCGGTGGGGTCGTAGCGGCCGCGGACGGGCAGGATGTTCTGGTCGCCGGGCGCGACCCAGCACGAGCACGTTGAGGCCTCGCCAGGTGGCTGGGTCGTACAGCTGCTCGAGCGTGAGCCCATCGAGCCACGCCTCGATCTCGGCCGGATCCTCCGCGACGGTGTCGATGCGCTCGAGAGTGAAGTAGCTCCCAGGCGCCGATCGAGGCAGCAGACGGTGGCGTAGTTGGAGAGGAAGTCGACGAGCGCGATCGGCACCGGCGTGCATCGGATCCGACACTCAGCTCGGCCGCCGTAGAACGCGACCATGGAAGCGCCGAGCAGGTCGCGAGGAAAGTCGGGTTGGCGCTCCAGGATCGGCCGTGCCCCCATCTGTTTGAGCGCCGCTTTGCCTAAGCTGGCGGCGGAGAAGGCCCGGTGCGGCGGTAGCCGCAGGCCGCGGCGGTGGTACTCGCCGAGGGCGGCTTCGAGCAGGCGCATGGTGGCGTGGGTGTCCTCGCGGGCATAGGCGACGAGATCCTCGCCGATGTGGCCCAGCTCGACGTCACGTTTCTGGTAGTCGACGCCGAACGCGGCGCAGGCCGACTCGAGACCGTGCGCCTGACTGGTGAGCGCGTACACCAGCTGGCGCAGATCGACGAAGATGCCGTCGGCCGGCGGAAAGTCGCTCGCCCGCGGCCGGGTGAGTTTGATCCGAGCCCGTTTCGAGTCGAGGGCGCGGATGACTGTACGCGGGCGATGCTGCCCTCGCGCCGCCGGCCCTCTCGGTCCTGGTAGGTGTGGTGGATGAGGCTGAAGCCGCCCTCATAGCCGCGGCTGCGCGCCGGCGCCCAGTCTTCGGCGATGCGGCTCTCGTCGAACGGCAGGTTCAGCCCCACGACCAGGCCGCGAAGTTCGCACAGGACGCGGTAGCGAAGCTCGCAGAACTCCGCCCGCGATGACAGCCGCAGCCGATAGGCCGCGTCGGGGTCGCAGTCGGCTCCAACGGGGCGCTGGTCGCGGACGTGTCGGCGCAGCAGCTCGAGCGCGGCGGGATCGGTTTGGGCGAGGTCGTCGGGATAGAAGAGGCCCTCCTCGAGCGGCACTAGCTTCGGCCGCGCTTTCGACCAGTCGATCCGGCACAGCAGGTAGGTGCCGACCTGGAGCTCCTGAACGCGGTCTGTAGTCGTTTCCGTGTCGTAGACGAGCGCGCAGCGGTAATCGGGCTGCCACGGTCCGTGGGGAAGTTCCCGCATCGCCGTGTGGCCTGCCGCCAACCCGCCGCTACGGCGACGCGCTCGCACCGGCGTCCGGACGGTTAGGAGATGCCGCTCCGCACTGCTTGGACGGCTGCTTGGATACGGTTTTCGAGGTGGAGCTTGGCGAGGATGCTGGCGATGTGGTTAGCGACGGTGTTCGCGCTGAGTGAGAGTTCGTGCGCGATCCGGTGGTTGCTGTGGCCACTGGCGAGCTGGGTGAAGATCTCGAGCTCCCGCTCGGTGAGGGCCGCGCGGATCGCGGTTGCGCTGCTATCGCTCGCCTTGACCGGGAGGTCTAGCTCACGGATACGTTGCAAGAGCTTGCCGGCGACCTGGGGGGAGAGGACCGATTCCCCGGCGGCCGTGGCTTGGACTGCGCTGACGATCACCTCGATGGGGGCGGTCTTGAGGATGTAGCCGCTTGCGCCGGCGATGATCGCTTCGACCACCCGGTTCTCCTCTGTGCGGGTGAGCACGAGTACCCGCGACGTGGGTGCGACGAGCCCGAGCTGCTCAATTGCGTCGATGCTCGACATCCCTGGGAGGCGCATATCCATCAGGACGACGTCCGGGCGCACGTCGATCACGGTCCGAATTGCGTCGTCTGCACTGCCGGCCTCGCCGACGAGCTCGAGGCCGCGGCTGGATAGCGTCCGCGCGATGGCGACGCGGATCAGCGGCTCATCGTCGACCAGAACGACCGTAGTAGGTCGTTGCGACTCCCGGCCGGAGCTCTCTGCAGTCTGCATGCGCACGCCCCCAACTTCCGGTCTCCGAAGGGTTACCCACGTCCATAGTTTCCGACACCTCGAGCCGACGAGCAGCGCTCGGTAGTTAGATCGAACCCTCGGGCCGCCCCAAAGTTGGCTCGTTCGAACCATTCACAGCGTCGCCTCCGCGGCCTAGTGTGGAACTGCAGGGGGATGCCCCGACGTCGGTCCCGCACCGATCGGGCCAGCCCACAATGCCCAGCAAGCCGGATTGGTGGTTGATTCCGGTCGCCGACGGAGCGGGCGGCGCGAGGGAGGACACGATGGACACATCAGTCACAGCAACGGCCGGAGTGGTACCCGCACGGGCCGACCAAGCGCCCGCCGGACGTGGATTGACTCGCTGGTTCCCATCGGAGGTCTCGACAACCGCGTCGACGCTGTCATGGTTGTGGGTCTTCTTCATGTTCAACACCGCGTACATCGACATCAACACGCTGTACTACAGCGTGTTCATCAACCACCACGCGAACGTGCATTACACGCAAACGTTCTTACTCGGTGCCGCCGTCCTCGTCGAGATTCCCACCGCCATGATCATCTTGTCGCGGATCTTGAGATACCGGTGGAACCGCTCGGCGAACGTGATCGCAGCCGGGTTTCTGACGCTCGTGCAGATAGCCACCCTGTTTGTCGGAACGCCAACTCTGGCGTACGGGTTCATCTCTGTCATATTGATCGCCACGTCCGGCGGGATTGCTTGGTGCGCGTGGAACTGGCCCGACCCAGCGGCCAGCACCCCGCAGGTGGACGTCGAGCTCGTTGACGCGGGGGCGGTGTGAAAACCGGATACCGCGAGCGGCATCGACCCCGGCACCCAGCCGGCGAGCGCCTCCGACTGCGACGCCTGCGGGGACGGTGAGCGTCATGCGGCCTCAGGCGCGGCGTCGTGGGGCGCGTTTGCGGCGGTCGCGGCCAACGGGTGGTCGGGAATGCGGTCGCCGAGTCGAACCAGGACGGTTCCGGCCAGCACCGCGGCGACCGCACCACCCCACCAGATCGGCGTCTGGTGCGGTCTTGAGGAGAAGACCGCCAATCGCTGGGCCGATGGCCAGGGAAAGCGTGAAGGTCAGGCTGTAGAGCGACAGGTAGCGGCCGAGCAGATGGGCGGGAGCCATGTCCGTGACGAGCGGCCCGAGGACGAGAATGTGGGCGATTTCACCGAGCGCGAAGACGATCGCAACGCCCACGAGAAGGCTGGCCGCCGCGAGCGCCGAGTGGATGAGCGTTGCCGGCAGAACCGCGAGCAGGCTGAACGCAAAGAGCGCGCTTGTCAGCGCGAAAGCGTGTGTGCGTCGCATCCGCGCCACCACGCGCACCGCCGGCATCTGCGCGATGACGATGAAGGACGTGTTGGCGAGCACAATGATTCCGATCTGGGCGGGGCCGACCGGTGTGTGGGCCTCCGCAAAGGGCGGCAGGATGTTGGTGAACAACGTGTGGCCGACGACGACGAGCACGAAGTTGGCTGCGATCACCGTGAGGAAGACCCGATCCCGAGCGACGGCCCGAAAGCCTGTTCCGTTGGCGTTGGTCGCTGCGACGGTCACGGCTCGCGGGCTCGGTACTGCAGCGAGCACGATCAGCGCGAATCCGGCGTAGGTGACAGCGTCGAAGAAATAGAGAAGCTGGAACGAGCTGAGCTGCTGTCCAGCTGCGACGACGAAGCCGGCTACGGTCGCGCCCAGGCCAATACCGAAGTTACCGGCGACGCGGTTGAGGGCGAACGCGGCCGCTCGCTGCTCGGGCGTGACCAACCAGACGACCAGTGTTCGGTTGGCCGTCAGGGCCGTCCCGAGCCCGGCTCCGCTGACAACCGCGCAGGCAAACGCCTCCCAGGGATGCTCGACGAAGGCAAAGCCGGCGTAGCCAAGGGCGCTCGCCAGGCTGCCCGCGACCACGATCGCTTTGGCGGAATACCGATCGAGCAGCGCTCCCGTCGGCGGGGTGACGATTGCGGACGTCCCCATGGTCGCCGCGAGAACCAGTCCGGCCGTCGACGTCGGGAAGCCACGGATCTGATGGAGATAGATGATCTCAAAGGGAAGAACGAGCCCATAACCGAAGTAGTTGAGAGCGTTTCCCCATTGCAGAATGAGCACTGGGCGAGAGAGCCCGGTGCGCCAACCCGCGGTGAGGTGTGAGACGCCGCGGTTCATCCGCCTAAAACGCCGCGCACGCGACCAGATAGCCGAGTCGACGCGGATCGCAATTTCGCTCTCGGAGCGGCCGCCGCATGTGCCTCGTGCGCGACGCGACGGGCGAGGCTGAGCGTGTGCCTCCGGGTGGCCGCGCGATGGAGGTCCTCGATGTGAGCGGCGACGAGCGCTCGAGCGAGATCGGGATGCAGCATTTGAGCCTCTCTTCCTCTGGTCGGCTTGTGCGCTTTGGTCGTCCAGTCAGAAGGCGAATTTGCCTGTCCCGGGTTCTGACCCCGCCTGTCGGAGGAACTCGCCGACGAATTTCGAGCACCGGTGGTGTCACAACCGTTGTGAGCCTGAATGCCATACTTCGCTCGTGAACGACGCCGCTCTGATCCGTGCCCGTGCGGGCGACCATCAGGCGTTCGCGGCGCTCACGGACCCCTACCGGCGCGAGCTGCAGCTGCACTGCTACCGGATCCTCGGCCAGGTGCAGGACGCCGAGGACGCGATGCAGGAGACACTCCTCTCCGCGTGGAGAGCATTGGAGTCGTTCGAGGAGCGCTCGACGCTGCGCTCCTGGCTGTATCGGATCGCCACCAACCGCTGCCTGAACATGCTGCGCGACAGCGGTAGACGCCCCGTGACGACGGACGGGCCGGCATCCACCCCTCCGGAGCCCACCAGCTACGGCGAGGTGCTGTGGCTCGAGCCCTATCCCGACGCGCTGCTCGAAGGCATCGCCGGCGGCGTGGCCGGTCCGGAGGCCCGTTACGAGACCCGCGAGGCGGTCACGCTCGCGTTCCTCACCGCGCTTCATCGCCTCCCGCCCCGCCAGCGCGCCGTGCTCGTGCTTCGCGACGTGCTGGCGTTCTCCGCCACCGAGGTCGCCGCGATGCTCGATACCACCCGGACGTCGGTGAACAGCGCGCTCATCCGCGCCCGCGCGACGATCGAGGAGCGCGGGCCGCACGACCGAGCGCCGCTCCCCCGATCAGCCCAGGAACAGGAGCTCGTCGCGCGATTCGCGGACGCGTTCGAGCGCGGAGACGTGGAACCGATCGTCGCGCTGCTGGCCGAGGACGCGTGCTGGACGATGCCTCCGGAGCCTCACGAGTACCAGGGCCACGAAGCGATCAAGGAGCTGATCGCCTATTCGTTCGCGACACGAGGGGACAACCCCCGCCGCCTCATTCCGACGCGGGCCAACTCCCAACCCGCGTTCGCCCAGTACGCCAAAGACCCACACACCGGCGTCGGCCGCGCGTTCGGGATGCTCGTGCTGACACTCGACGGCGACCGCATCTCGCGCATCACCCGCTTCGCCGCGACCAGCGCCCTCCCGCACTTCGGACTCCCCCGAACGATTCCCTGGTAGCTGACCGGAGTAGGCGTCGTGGGCCCGCGATTGGCGGCGTGTGTGGAAGATCGCAGGCGCGCGCGCCGTCCTCTGCAACATAGGGCTAGCGAAGAGGGCAGGCGATGAGCACATACACGACAGGCGCACACACGTTGCACCCTCCCGGCAGCACGGCTCCGGAAGGAACGGATCCAGGCATAGACCTTACGGCATGTCTGCGCGGCGGTGATATCCGGCTGCTCCTGCATCCGTCAGAGCGGAGTCGGTATCACCTCGCGATGGCCGTTCTCACGAGCGTTCTCGGAAGCTTTGCAATCCTCGTCTTCGCTGCCGGAGGAGTTGTCGCGCTGGGAACCGGAGCGGTCGTCATCGTGATGCTTTCGATCTCGACCTGGGTCGGCATCCAGGTGTTTCGGGCGCGACTGCTCGGGAACGCGGTTCGCGTAACCGAGCAGAGCCTGCCGGAGCTCGAGCGGCTGGTCCGGAGACATCCGTGGGGTCCTGAGCTACGACCGGCCGATCGACGTCTACGTCGTGGAGCATGGTGGATCGCCGGCCACGTTGACCTCGTATCTCGGGCAGCGCGTGATCGTGCTCGAGGGCGGCCTCGTCGCGGAGCTCCTGAAGAGCGAGCGCCGGCCCGAGCTGACGTTTCTCATCGCGCGGTTCGTCGGCGCGCTGAAGGCAAGGCACATGCGCTTCTCGCCGGCGCTGGTCGTCCTGCAGGGGATCGAGCAGCTCCAGTTCCTGAACCTGTTCCTGATGCCGTACGAGCGTGCGACCGCCTACTCCGGCGACCAGATCGGGCTCGCGTGCTGCGGCGATCTGCGCCCGTCGCTCGGCGTCCTCAACCGCCTCCTGGTCGGGAAGGAGCTCACGCCTCAGCTGGCCGTCCGCGGTGTCCTGGATCAGGCCGCGGAGGTTCGGCGGCGTCGTCTCCCCAGGCTCGCGCAGCTGTTCTCCGGGTGGCCGCATCTGACGAACCGGTATCTCAATCTGCTTGCGTTCGCATCCGTGACGAATAGCCGTGGCCTGGCCGAGTTCCGGGGAGCCATGGGCGACGATCCCGATCGCCACTTCGCCGCGGCGCTCAAGCCGTGGAAGCGTCCCGCGCGCGGCGGCCGCCGGATCCTCTCACCGCTCGCCGCCTGCGTGGTCACGGCCCTCGTCCTCGCCGTCGTCGCGTCTCAGGCGCACACGCCTTCGACATCGTCGGGCGCTGCATCCGTGGCAGGCGTGACACCGACCCCGCCCGTGACGCCACCGGCGGGTACCGGTTCGTCCACGGACGTCGTGTCACCGGCCGTGTCATACGTCCAGGCCGTCGACAAGCTCCTCCTGCAGTCACACCAGGACGTCCAGACGGCCGGCGCAGCGATCCAACAGGCGTCGACGGACCCGGGCGGGAGCGTCCAGATGCTCGAGCAGGTGATCGTGCACCGGGAGCAGGAGCTCGCGATCGTGACGCGGAGCACTCCGCCGGCTGTGGCCCAGGACGCGCACGTCCTGCTCGCGCGGGCGCTGCGTCTCTCCCTCGAGTCCGATCGTCTCTATCTGCACTGGGTGCAGGTGTCCGCCTCGGGGAGCCCGTCGGAGGCGACCGTCACGCTGGCTGCCGCTCAGGCGAACGACGCCGCGGCGACCGGCGCCAAGCGCGCCTTCCTCACGGCCTACAACCAAGTGCTCCAGCACATCGGGGCGGCGCCGCTCCCGGCCGCATCGGTCTTCTAGCAAGGCGCGCTCAGGCGCGGCGAGCTCCCGGCACCTTGCTCACGATCCAGTCGAACATCGGCACCTGCTGGCGGCAGCAGACGCCGCCGTGCCCGAGACCGTCGACCAGGAACGGCTCCGCGTTCGGGATCGCCGCGACCAATCGGCGGCCGTGCTCGATCGCGACCATGGTGTCGTCCTCGCTGTGCCACACCGCAACCGGCTGGCGGATGTCGGCAGGCTCGAAGCCCCACGGCCGCACCATCGTCAGCCCGTCGTCCAGCCACCCGTCGCGACCGGGCCGGATCCCCTCCTGGATCGCCCCCAACACGTACGCGGCGCTCTCCCGCTGCTCCGCCGTGGCCGCCGCCGGGTCCTCACCCACCCCGCTCATGAAGCCGTCCACGTCAGCGCTGCGCAGGTTCTCGACCTCGGAGTCGTAGAAGCGCGCGAGCGCGTCCCGCCCCTCCGGCGTTGGCCGCAGGGCCTGCCGGCGGGTCAGCTCCAGCTCCTCCGGGTCCATGACGGCACCGTCGACCGCCTCGTCGAACCCGGACCTGCCGGCGCCTGAAACGACCGCCACGACGCGATCGGGCAGGAACGCGCCGCAGGCCAGCGCGTACGGCCCGCCGCCGGACACGCCGATGACGGCGAACCGCTCGACGCCGAGATCGTCCATGACCGCGGCCGTGCCCTCGGCCACGCTGCGCAGGGAGCGGTTGGGCTCGGCGGGCGCGTTGCCGTAGCCGGGGCGGTCGATTCCGATCACGCGCAGCCCGCGCTCGCGCGCCGGCGCGTCCCACCACTCCGGTATCAGCCGGCAGCACGGCATGCCGTTGTGGAAGACGACCGCAAACCCGTTTGAGTCACCAACCTCATGGATGATCGAGGGATCCGTCAACGTCCTCCGACGACACGCGCGTTGCCCCACACTACCGCAACGGCCTCACCACCGGTTGCCGAGTTCCCGGAGCCGAAGCATTCGAGTTGGAGGGTATGGACCCCTTTTACATTGATATCAACTGTTTTTGGCTTGAGGACGCTGACAGTAACGGTCCGGAGAGTGCGCCCATCGCCATCCAGCAGCAGGGCCGCTTGGAATTGATGCGGCGACTTCGGCGCCAGTCCAATGGTGGCCTGAAACCGACGAGCGTTATGTCTCAGCGTATACGCAGGAAACGCGGTTGGGTCACCGACGTTACAATAGAACGAGATGCTCTTGGGGTAAATTGATCCGGATATCGTCACCGGACCCGGGTTCACCAGCTCGCCGAAGTTCCCGGACGGATGCAGGTCTGAGAGGTATGCGAACGAGGCTGTGCCGGAAGTCTGCGGTACGACGACCGGCGCAGACTCGCTGGCTTGAGTCGAACTGGCAGACACGGGCGAAGAGGCTGCGTTCGGCGACGAGCCAGAGTTGGAGTGGATCACCGCTAGTACCACCGCCACTAGAGCGATAACGCATCCGATAATCGTCCAGACGAGCGTCCGCCCTCGCGGCATGGGTCCTCCGAGGCCATCGCGCCTACGTCCGGGCAACTTACCATCCTCGCCCCCTCGCCCACCCCTGGCGGCGCCGCCGCTACCCCGGTTGACATAGACAGTTGAACTTTATATGATGTTCAGCATGGCCAAGCGGACGATGCAGGAGGCGACGTTCCTGATCCTGACGGCTCTGGCGTCCGGAAGCCAGCATGGCTACGGGATCATCACCGACGTGCGGTCGATCTCGTCCGGTCGGGTCGAGCTCAAGGCCGGGACGCTGTACGCGGCGCTCGAGCGGCTGCGCACCGACAAGCTGGTCGAGGTCGAGCGCGAGGAGATCGTCGACAGCCGCCTGCGCCGCTACTACCGGCTGACGCCCGCCGGCCGGGAGTTGCTGGCCGCCGAGGTGACCCGGCTGCAGGCCAACGTTCATGCTGCGATGTCGAGGCTGAAGCCGGCGCCAGGGGTGGTCATGTGAGCGATTCCACGCAGCTCGAGCGACGCTACCGGCGGCTCCTGGCCTTCTACCCGCGGGCGTTTCGGCAGGAGCACGAGCAGGAGATCCTCGGGGTGCTGATGGCCGGCGCCGACGAGGATCAGCGGCGACCCCGGCCGGGAGAGGCCGCCGATCTGATCAAGTACGCGCTCTGGATGCGTCTGGGGCTCCGCCGAGGAGACGACATGGCCAGCAAGTTGCTGTTCCCGATGAAGGTCGACCGACCCAGCCGCGTGCTCGTGGCCGGACTCGGCGCCGGTCGCAAGGCGCCGCGGGTGACCGCGAGCGCCTCAACGGTTGACGTCCGTATGGGGTGGGGATTTCACGCCGCGCTTGCCCGCGCGGATGTCGCGTCTGCGCGGCCCCTGACCGGTGGCCTGGGCGAGCTGCCGGGCCCCCTGCGGCTCAGCGTTCTGCGCGGTGTCAACTACTGGCGAGGCACCGCTCTCGTCAATGGTGCGGGCACCGACCTGGTCGATATCACACTGGACCGGCCGAGCTGGGTTCGGCTGGGCCCGTTCCCGGTTCGGATGCGACGGTTGATCGTGAGTGCCGAAGATCAGTCCGGGCTCGTTGCGGCACTCAACCCAAAACCTTGAGCAGCCCAAGCCGCGAGCATTGAAGGAGGTAGCGTCATGCGCTGGTACACCGATGTGATTCGTCGCTACTGGGACTTTGACGGACGCACGGATCGGCCCGAGTTCTGGTGGTCGGCGCTCAATCCGAAGCCCTGACCGCGAGCGCTCGTGCGCGGCCGCCTGATCCCGCACTATCATCACCGCAGGCCTGGAACCGGGGAAGGACTGGTCATGATCGGCCGGCTGCGGCGGTCACGGGATGCGGATGTCAGTCGTGTTGCGGTTGCCGCGGCCGGGATCGTGCTCGGCCTGTCGCTCGGGCCCGCGGTGTCAGGCGCGCAGGCCACCGGGGGCGGTCACTTGCGGAACGGCGGCCGGAGGGCAGCGGTGGAGTGGGCCGGTTTCGCCGGGAACGCGCAGCACGCGGCGGTTGCCCGGAAGCGGCCTGCGCCGTTTCGCCGGATCCGCTGGAGGGCGAAGGTCGACCTGGCTCCGCTGCTCCTGGGTGGGGAGCTGCCCATCCACTACGGCTCCCCGATGATCACCGCCGCGAACACGGTGCTGGTACCGACCCGGGTCAGCAGCAAGGCCGGGTTCCGGGTGGTCGCGTACGCCGGGAGAAGCGGCGCCCGGCGCTGGTCGCTTCCCACCGATTATCGGCCGCCCGCGTTCACCGGCGGCCTCGGCACCTGGACGCCTCCGCTGCCCGCCGTGCTCTTGCCCAGCACCGCCCTGGCAGTTGCGGGTGCAGGGGGCACGGTGCTCGTGCGGCGGCACGCCAACCGGACGGCGGGTGCGGTGCGGCGGCGCGTGTTCTACGGCGCTGCTCAGTGGCGCGCCCACCGGTCCGCCTACGCCAGGGCCGTGCAGATCACCACGCCGCTGACCGCGGGGCCTCACGGGTCGGTGTACTTCGGCTTCACCGTGACCGGCGCCACACCGGCGCACCTGTCCAGCGGGATCGCCCGGATCGATGCCCGCGGCCACGCGACCTGGAGCACCGCCGCCGCGGCCGCCGGCAACCGGGACGTCGACGGCGTGGCCCTCAACTGCGCCCCGGCCCTGTCGCCCTCCGGCACGACGGTCTACATCACCGTCACGAGCCCCACCCGCAACATCCTGGTCGGGCTCAACGCCACGACGCTCAGGCCACGGTTTCACGCCGTCCTGAAAGACCCGGTCAGCGGCCAGCCGGCCCTGATCTCGCCCAGCTCGTCCGCCTCACCGACGGTCGGCCCGGACGGGGACGTGTACTTCGGCGTCCTGGAGAATCCGTTCCTGAGCCACGACGACCGCGGCTGGCTGCTGCACTTCAACGCCACCTTGACCCGCGCCAAGACGCCGGGATCCTTCGGCTGGGACAACACCGTCTCCGTGCTGCCCGCCCGCGCGGTGCCGCGCTACCACGGATCCTCGCCGTACCTGCTGGTGTCCAAGTACAACAACTACTTCGGCCTCGGACCACACGGAGACGGGCACAACCGGGTCGCCGTGCTCGACCCCCGGGCAAGCCAGAAAGACCCCTACGCCAACACCCGGGTCATGAGGGCCGTCCAGACCATCCTGTCGCCCGCACACATCCCCGGGGCACCCGCCGGAGCCCGCTATGAGTGGTGCATCAATTCGGCCGTGGTCGACCCCGCCGACGACTCGGTGATCGTCAACAGCGAGGACGGAACCCTGTACCGGTGGGACCTGGGTCGGAACACGCTGGCCGAGAAGATCCACCTCAACCCCCCGCGGCCCGAGGCGTACACCCCCACCCTCATCGGCCCCGACGGCACCGTCTACGCCATCAATAACGCCACCCTGTACGCCATCGGGCGCTAGCAGCCGGGCGGCCGGTGCATCGTGCGCCGCGGCTTACCCGGTGCCGGGCCGCCAGGGCTCGTGCTCGTGTGCGAGCCAGACCAGCCCGGGCTCGAGCGCACGCACCCGCCGCTGGCCCTCGGTCTGCGGCTCGTCGAGCTCGCCGAAGCGAACGGCCACGTCGCCGCCGACGACGACCGGACGCCCGCCCGTCTCGACGACGACCACCTGCAGGCCGCGCGTGTGGCCAGGCGCCGGGACGAGCCGCAGCCCGGGCAGCAGCTCGAGCTCGCCGTCGGCCGGCTCGTAGCGCACGCCGGGCGCGTCGACCCACTCGCGGATCGTGTAGTCGTCCTGGCTGCGCGCGTCCTCGAGCTCCTGCCGCTGCACATGGATCGGCCGCCCGGCGAAGAGGTGGTTCCCGCCGCAGTGGTCGAAGTGCAGGTGCGTGTTGACGACGACATCGACGCCGGCGACGTCGAAGGCCTGCTCGCTCAACGGGACGAGGCGGGGATCGAGGTCGGCCACCGCCGGGTGCAGCTCCGTCATCCCGGTGTCGACCAGCACGCGCGCGTCGGGGTGGTCGATGACGTGCACGTAGACCGGCCAGCGCTCGCCCTCGACCAGCAGATCAGCCACGAGCACCGGCGTTATCGTGGGCGGTGACGGCACCGTTTCATCTTCGCACAGGGAGGTCGAGATGAACGAGTCAGGCACCGGGGACGGCAAGGTGGTCGTGAACAGGGCGATGCTGGTGTACCTCCTGCCGGTGCTGCTCGGTGACGGCATCCCGTTCTCGTCCCCGGGGCTCGCCAGGATGGACCTCGAGCCGGTCAGCAGCGCGCGGTCGGGCGAGGCCACCATCCTGCGGTTCCGCGTCTGCAGGTAGCCCGCTGACGCTCGTGCCCGCAGTGGTAGCCTCGGGCGATGTTCGACCACGTGGGGATCGCCGCGTCGAACCTCGACGCGTCCGAGCGCTTCTACCGCACCGTCCTCTCCGTGCTCGGCGTCGAGCCGAGCTACGCGGACGAAACGCTGGTCGAATGGGAGGACTGGGCCATCGGCCCGACCGACCGCGAGCACCCTGTCACCCGCGGCCTGCACGTCGGCTTCCGCGCGCCTGACCGCGCGGCCGTCGACGCCTTCTGGCAGGCGGGGATCGACGCCGGCTACCCGGACGACGGCCGGCCCGGACCGCGCACGATCTACGGCCCCGACTACTACGGCGGCTTCCTGCTCGACCCGGACGGCAACAGCGTCGAGGCCGTCCACGGCGCCCGCGAACGCGCCGTGCCCGACGGCCGTATCGACCACCTGTGGCTCCGCGTCCGCGACCCGCAGGCGTCGCTGCGCTTCTACACGACGGTCGCGCCGTACGCCGGGCTGCGCCTCACGCACGACGCGCCCGATCGCGTGCGGCTCTCCGGCCCGGACTTCTCGTTCTCGCTCGTGCGCGACGAGCGCCCGCTGACCGAGCACGTCCACCTCGCCTTCGCCGCGGACACGAACGCGACCGTGCAGGCCTTCCACGCCGCGGCGCTCGCCGCGGGCTACGAGGACAACGGCGCTCCCGGCGAGCGCGCCGTGTACCACCCGGGCTACTACGGCGCCTTCGTGCTCGACCCGGACGGCCACAACGTCGAGGTCGTCAACCACAACGGCTGAGCGGACGATGGCGAGCCGGCAGATCCTCTTCATCCAGGGCGGCGGCGAGGGCGTGCACGAGGAATGGGACGCCAGGCTGGTCGACGACCTCAGGCAGCGGCTCGGCGACGGCCACGATGTCCGCTACCCGCGCATGCCCGCCGAGGACGACCCGGACTACGCACGGTGGAGCGCAGCGATCCGGCGTGAGCTGGCCGGCCTGAGCGACGGCGCGGTTGTCGCGGGCCATTCGGTGGGCGCGACGATCATGATCCATGCCATCGCCGAGCAGCCGCCGGAGCACAGCCTTGCGGGGATCGTGCTGATCGCCGCCCCGTTCGTCGGTGCGGGCGGCTGGCCCGGCGACGAGTTCCCGGCATCCGGCGACCTCGGCGCGAGGTTGCCGCAAGGCGTGCCGGTGCACATCTTCCACGGCCTCGACGACGAGACCGCCCCGCCGGCGCACGCCGGCCTCTATGCCCGCGCCATCCCGCAGGCCCGGGTGCACCGGCTGGCCGGGCGCGACCACCAGCTGAACAACGATCTGAGCGAAGTGGCGAGGGCGATCGGATCCGCGTCTAGAGCCCCGTGCGCGCCTCGATCCGACCGCTCTTGACGGCCTGGGTCAGAGCGTCGTAATCGCGCTCGTTCTGGTCGGCGTAGGCTTCCGAGAAGTCTGCGATCGCGCGGTCGAAGGCGTCGCTTCGGCCGAGGTAGGCGGCGATGGCGATGCGGTCTCCGGAGCGGGCGTGGGCGCGGGCAAGCGTCCAGCCGCAGGTGCGTCCGTAGATGGCCGTGCCGTCGGGCAGGGCTCCCTCGGTCTCGAATGAGCCCTTCCAGTCCTTCAGCTGGCGGCCGTAGAAGTCGCGGGGCTTGCCGTCGATACCGCTGTCGACGTGCAGCCAGCCGAGGAAGATGTCGCTGCTTGCCTGCATGAGGTGCTGGCCGGCGACGACGCGCTCGCCGTGGTTCTTGTACTGGCTCTTGGCGGTGAACTCCTCGAGCACCGAGGCCTGTGCCTCCTTGAACTGCAGGAACAGCGGGTCGTCCCCGTCTCGGCCGAGCATCAAGCCGATCCACGCGCGGGTGCCGACGCTGCCGACCCCGACGACCTTGCGAGCCAGGTCGACCAACCGGTACTCCTCCAAGAGGACGCGCCTGTCGGTCTGCAGCGTCTGCCGGTATCGCCGCAGAAGCTCGTGCAGCTCCTTCGTCAAGGCGGTCCCATCGCGTCCGGGCGCCAGATCCTGGATCCGTTCGATCAGCGGCGGATCGGAGACGATCTGCGGCTCACCGTCCACCATCCGGGTGAGCTTGGAGAACGCGGTCATGCTGTCCTTCGTCCGCGCCTTCGCGACCGTCTTCTCGGCCCTCTTTGTCATCCGCTTCTTCAGCTGGCCGCGCAGCTGCGCCATGAACTCGTCGACCTCGAGCCGGGCGTACCACACGTCCAGCGCGCGCATGCCGGCGAACTGCTGCATCGCCAGGCGATACCCCGCGACCGTCTCCTGCACGATCGCTCGCCGCTGCTTGCGCGTGTACCCGTTCTCGCGTCCGGCCACCTCGAAGCTCACCGCCAGCCGCTTCACGTCCCACTCCCACGGGCCCGGAAGCGTCTCGTCGAAGTCGTTCAGATCGAACACGAGCCGGCGATCCGGCGACGCGAACAACCCGAAGTTCGACAGATGCGCGTCACCGCACAGCTGGGCGTGCAGCCCGGAATCGGGGCTCGACGCCAGGTCTGCCGCCATCAGCAACGCCGCACCCCGATAGAACGTGAACGGCGACACCAGCATCCGCCCATACCGGATCGGCACCAGCTCCGGCACCCGCGACTCCGCCTGCGACTCCAGGAGAGCGACGGGATCCGCACGATGCGCTGCCGGCGCATATTCGGCGTGGCGGGAACGCGGCATCTCCGACCGCGCCGCCCGCCCCCGCGCCACCCGCTCGGCGACGGTCAGATGCGGCACCACACGCGTTGCGCGCCTTGCCCGCGTGGTCTTCCGGGTCGTCGTCACAACATCACCCTCCGCACTGTCGGTCAGTGTCGTCGTCATCGCACTCCTCCTCGCAGATCAGTCGCATTTCGTCTCTCACGGCGCGTCGAGCCCTTCGCTCGCCCACGCCTCCGCCCGCCGGCGGTCGCAGTTGGAGAACAGCTGGAGCTCGCCGGGAATCGACCAGCCGGCAACCGTCGCGAGTCGACGGCTGCCGCGAAAGCGGTCGTCCAGCACGTGGATGATGCGGATCTTCGGGTGGCGCTCCAGCGCATGCTTCACGGCAGGCGCCGCGACCGCGTCGTAGTCGGCGGCTTCGACCTGCCCGACGGCTTCGATCCCGACGACCGCGTCGGGGAGCCCCTCGATCAGCTGGATCATCCTCCTCCTTCAGCCCGCGAGTCCCGCAGATGCCTCCTTCAGGCCGGCCTTCAGCTCCTTCGCGGAGGCCTTGTCGATCTGCGCGATCGAGGTGCGGATCGCGTTGGCGAGCGTGCTCGCGACGAGCGTCGGCCCCGTCGTGCTCGTAGATCGCGATGATGCCGGCCGAACCGGGCGGAAGCGCGTCGTCGAGCTTGTCGCCGATACCGGCCTGCACGCGGTGGCGGGCGAACTTCCCCGCCAGCGCGCCGGCGGCCGCGCCGACGGCGGTCGCCGCCAGGAGCGGCGGGGCGAAGAGCCCGACCACGAGGCCGGCGCCGGCGCCGGCCTCGGCGCCCTTGCGGCCGAGGTGGTCGCCGGTCTCCTGGACGTGCACCTCGCCGTCGGCGTCCTTGATGACGAGCGCCACGCCGTCGGTGACGATCTTGCCGTCGCCTGGCGAGCTTCGACGTACGCGTCGAAGTCCTGCTGCGCCAGATCGGGGATGAGGTAGACCGCGATCAGGACGTCCAGCTGCTCGTTGTCACTCATGGTGCTCCTCTCTCGCCTCCACCTCAGGCGCTCGCCGCGTGTGCTGCGAGGGCCTGGGCGGCGTGCTCGTGCAGCGCCTGTCGCGTCCTCCTCGCTCAGGTGCGGGGCGACGTCGAAGACGACCTGCTTGATCTCGCCCGTGAACGCGAACGGCGCCTTGTCGGCGTAGCTGCGGTCGACGACGAGGCCGTTGTCGCGACCGATGTCCATGCCCGGAGTAGCCCGAGAAGCGGCCCGGCACGGTGTGCTCCATCCGGCCGCTCGCGACCGGCTCGCCGTTGACGAGCAGCGTCACCTCGCCGCCGGTCGCCGGCTTCGGCGCGTCGGCCGTGAACACGAGCTCGACGTTGACCTCGCCGGTCGGCAGCGGCCGCTCGGCCGCCTGGGTGTACTCGAGCACGCCGAGCATCGAGTAGGTGTGCTTGAGCTTCCCGTCCTGCACGAAGAGCGAGAACCCGCCGAGATGGTCGGCCTCGGCGACGATCACGCCCTCGGCGCCGCCTTCGGGGATGACCAGGTCGGCGCTGATCGTGTACGAGTGGTTGTAGATCCGCGGGATCATCCCGCTCGGGACGTTCTGGATGTCGCCGCGGTAGACGAACTTCGACTCCTCCGGGATCGGCGGCACCATGCCGAAGAAGGACGTCAGCCCGCCGAGCAGCGGCAGGACGTGGTTGCGCTCGGCCTCCGCCCAGAAGAGCTCGCGTGAGCTCCTCGCACCTTCTCCGGATGCTCGGCCGCGATGTTCTTCGACTGCGTGAAGTCGTCGGGCAGGTAGTAGAGCTCGACCGGCTCGTCGTCGGGATCCCAGCCCGGGCCGAACTTGCGCAGCTTCTCCGGATCGAAGTCCCACGGGATCCGCTGCAGCCGCTGCGCGAGCAGCCAGCCGTCCTTGTACATCCCGCGGTTGCCGAGGATCTCGTAGTACTGCTGCGTGTGCCGCTCCGGCGCGGCCGCGTCCGCGAGCGAGTCGGCGAAGGTGGCGCCGTCGAACGGCTGCTGCTCGATGCCGTCGATCGTGTCGGGCATCGGGATCCCGGCGAGGTCGAGGATCGTCGCGCCGACGTCGGTCACGTGCGTGTAGTGGCTGCGAACCGCGCCGGCGTCGCCGATGCCGCCCGGCCAGTGCACGACCATCGGGTTGCGGGTGCCGCCGAGATGCGAGGCGACCTGCTTGCCCCAGTCGAACGGGGCGTTGCCGGCCCACGCCCACGCCGGCCGAGTAATGCGGGGCGAGCTGCTCGTCGCCCCAGGCCTCGAGGCCGCCGTGCTTGAAGATCAGCCCGATCTGCTGCTCGGGCGTCAGCGGGATCCCGTTCAGCGTCGTCATCTCGTTGAACGTGCCGGTGAGCGTGCCCTCCATGCTCGCGCCGTTGTCGCCCCAGATCCAGATCACGACGGTGTTCTCGAGCTCGCCCATCTCGTCGATCGCGTCGACGATCCGGCCGATGTTCCAGTCGGCGTTCTCGGAGTAGCCCGCGTACACCTCCATCTGACGGGCGTAGAGGCGCTTGTGCGTCTCGTCGAGCGAGTCCCACGTCGGGAACGCGTCGTTGCGCGGCGACAGCTCCGCGTCGGCGGGGACGACGCCGAGCTCCTTCTGCCGCGCGAACGTCTCCTCGCGCATCACGTCCCAGCCCTGGTCGAACGCGCCCTGGTACTTGTCCGACCACTCGCGCGGCACGTGGTGCGGCGCGTGGCTGCAGCCGGTCGCGACGTAGGCGAACCACGGCGTCTTCTGCTTCTCGGAGCGAACCCTGTGGAGCCAGTCGATCGTCTTGTCGGCGAGATCGTCCTGGAAGTAGTACGACTCGCCGTCCTTGGCCTCGGGGACGCCGATGATCTTCTGGTTCTCGGCGATCAGCGGGTCGTACTGCCCGGCCTCACCGCCGAGGAAGCCCCAGAAGTAGTCGAACCCGAGCCGGGTCGGCCAGCGGTCGAACGGCCCCGAGAACCCCTGCTGGTTGTCCGGGGTCAGATGCCACTTCCCGAACCCCGCGGTCAGATAGCCGTTCTCCTGGAGCATGCGCGGGAACGGCGCGCAGTCGTGCGGGATGGTCGCGTTGTACCCCGGGAACGGGCCCGAGAACTCGCCCACCATGCCGAAGCCGACCCGGTGGTGGTTGCGCCCCGTCATCAGCGCCGCCCTGGTCGGCGAGCAGAGCGCCGTCACGTGGAAGCGGTTGTAGCGCAGCCCGTTCTCCGCGAGCCGGGTGTAGTTCGGCGTCTGGATCGGCCCGCCGAACGTGCTCGGGTTGCCGAAGCCGGCGTCGTCGATCAGGACCAGCAGCACGTTCGGCGCACCCTCGGGCGGCTGGACGTGGCTCGCCTGGCTCCAGTCGGGCGCCGAGCCCTCGAGCGTCCGCTTCGTCGCGCCCGCGAACGGCGGCCGCCGGATCGGCAGCCTGCTGCGGTCGATTCCTGCGTCGGGCATCTGTCCGCTCCTCTCGACTCGCGACGTTCGGTGACGACGGCATGCTGCGCTCCCCGCCAGAAGCCGGAGATGCTACGCCCCGGGCGCGAGCAGGCATCATCCGCATGGGGTGATCGACCACGCACGGAACGGGTACGCTGCCCGCCGATGGCCGACTTCGTGCCCGACGACTTCGAACCGCCCGTCGGGGTGACCACGCCGCAGTTCCGGCTCGAGCCGCTCGGCCCGCAGCACAACGAGGCCGACTACGCGGCCTGGACGTCGTCCATGCAGCACATCCGCGAAACGCCCGGCTTCCGCACCGGCAACTGGCCGCGCGAGATGACGATCGACCAGAACCGCGACGACCTGCTGCGCCACCAGCGCGACTACCAGGCCCGCACCGGTTTCACCTACACGGTGCTCGGTGACGACGACGACGTGATCGGCTGCGTCTACATCTACCCGCTCAGGCCCGACCCCGAGCCCGGCGCCGCCCACGTGGACTCCTGGGTGCGGGCCGATCACGCCGAGCTCGACCGGCCGCTTCACCGCGCGGTCAGCGCCTGGCTGGCCCGCGACTGGCCGTTCCGGCGAGTCGACTACCCGGAGCGGTAGCCGCGTCCGCGCCCGGCGCTAGAGGCCGCCGAGCAGGTCGCGGAGCGCGGAGGTGTAGGTGTCGAGCGCCGCGCGGCCCTCGCGGGTGAGCGCGATCGAGGTGCGGGATGCCCTGCCGTTGCCGCTCGTATCGCTCGAGAGGTAGCCGGCGTCCTCGAGCTTGCGCAGGTGCGTGATCAGGTTGCCGGGGGTCAGCGCGAGCATGTCCTGCAGCCGGGTGAACGACAGGCTGGCGCCGTCGGGGAGCGCGGCCAGCGTCGCGACGATCCGCAGCCGCGCCGGGGCGTGGATCACCGGGTCGAGCGCGTCTGCCGTCATGCCTGCAGTGGCGCAGGGCGGCGCCGCAGCGCGTCGGCCGCGGCATAGCCGACCACCGCGATGAACAGTCCGATCCCCGCTGCCAGCCACGCTCCGCTCGGCCCCGCGAACGCAGCCACGACGCCGGCGACGACGACCGCCAGCGCGGCCCCGAACTGCGGCCAGTCGGCCTTGCTCGCAGCGATTCCCAGCGCGGTCGTGCCGACGATGATCAGCGGCGCCGCGGCCGGAATCACGCCGTAGACGATCGCATTGCCGGCGCCGTAGTGCCTGAGCGCGCTCTGCAGCACGGGGCTGCCGAGGACGAACGACACCAGGATGGCGACCCCCTCGGCCTGCTGCTGCCTCACCGCCGGTCCGCTGACGCCGGCCGTCGCCCGCCGGTAGACCTTCACGGACACTGCGAACGCGACGGCCACCGCCGTGTACACGAGCGCAACCACGCCCAGGCTCGGGCCCTTGTAGGGGTGCTGTCCGCGGGTCGAGAGCCACAGCGCCCCGTAGGCGACGAGGATCACCGCCCCCATGACCGCGTTGATCCACAGCGGGCTCAGGTCGAACTGCCGCCGCGCGTCCCGCTCGGTCTGAGCGAGGAGCTGCGCCGCCTCGCGCGGATCGAGCTCGTCGCCGTCGCCGGCTCGCGTGGCCCGATCGGCGTCGTGGGTTCCGTTCATGATGATGCTCCTTCGTCCCGAATCACTTTGCAGGACAAAGCTAACATACTTTGCCGGTCAAAGTCAAGGGACGATGAGGAATGCCTACTTCGTGCCGACGATGCAGGCGGCCACGCCCGGAACCCGTACCCCGCCGTCCTCCTCGTAGCGGCTGACCTCCGCGATGACGGCGTCTGCGATCCGCTCTCGCGCCGGTGCGTCGACCTGCTGAAGCGCCGCAACCGCAAGCGAGACGTGCTCGCTGATCATCTCCCAGTACTCCGCCGGCGATCGCGTCACGAGGGCGACGTCGACGTCCCACTCCGCCACGTCGCGCAGTCCCGCGGCCTCGTACAGGGCGCTGACGTACCCCGGGGCAGCGCACCGGAACATGTTCGGCGTGTCCGGGTCGGGCGGCGCCGGCACCGTCTCCCTCGCGATCGCCTGCATGGCGATCGCGGTCCACGGGTTTGCCTCGGGCCTGACCCAGACCGACGCGCAGAGCCGGCCGCCGGGCCTCAGCACGCGCGCGAACTCGGCGGTCGCCCTGGCGACGTCGGGGAAGAACATGTAGCCGAACCGCACCGAGATGCTGTCGAAGCTCGCGTCGCCGAACGGCAGATCGTCGGCGCTGCACACCCTGGTCTCGAAGTTGCGGATGCCCTGCGCGTTCGCTCGTCGCGTCGCGATGTCGAGCATCTCGGCGGCGAGATCGGTCAGGACGACGTGTCCCACCGGCGCGAGCTTGGCGATGGTCAGCCCCGGCTCGCCGGTGCCCGCGGCGATGTCGAGATGCTGCTGATCCAGGGCGATGTCGAGCCGCTCGATCATCGCCGCGCCGACCGGGCCGAGCTGATCCATGATGACCGCGTCCCACTTCTCCCAGCCGCCCGAAAGCCCGGCCCAGGCCGCCCGCTGACCGGCTCGGATGTCATCGCCCTTCGACAAGGGCGTCACGCTATCGGATTCGTGACCGCGCCCGAAAACAGCTTCCAGTGCCCCTCGGAGATGACCTCGACGGCGCCGTCGGTCACCTTGATGGCGGTCTGATCGTCGATCGCGTACCCCGGCACGGGCAGCTTGGCCGCCCATTCTTCGGCGCTGGCCATGGAGTTGTCGGGCAGGTCCTCGTGATCCACGTGCGGAAAGATCGAGAAGTCCACCAGCCCCAGAGCGCTGTCGCCACCGGCGGGCGGCCGCCAGCAGATGGGCTCCTCACCGACGTTGGGGGCCATCACCATGCTCCCGCCGCTCACCCCCACCCAGACCGTCTCGAGTGACGGCAGGAGGTCGGCCAGCCCGGACTCGCGCATCCAGTGGCTCAGATACAGGGCGTCCCCGCCTCCCACCAGCAGGGCGTCGGTCTGCTCGACCACGGGCACCCACAGCTCTGCGTCGATGCTGGGCAGCGCGGTGAGCTCCAGCACGCCCAGGGACTTCCAACCCAATTCGCACAGCGGGGTGGCGGCCCGCCCGGTGATGATCCGCCACGCCCCGCGGGGACCCGCCATCGGGTGTCCGTACGCCGCGGTGGGAATGCAGAGCGCGCTGGACTCGGCGACCGGCTTGCCCAGCAGGTCGACCAGCGCGTCATGGATGCTCGCGTTCTTGATGCCGGCGGAGGTGAGAAGAAGCTTCATGATTCCTTTCCTTGGTCGGTCGTCCAGCGGAAGCCGGTGGCCGCGGGTCGCGGCGGCAGCGGGCTGACCGGCAGGTCGCCGGCAGGGTCGTCCTCGTTGTAGGCGCTCGGCGCCACGTCGTTGGGCGCATCGGGGTGGAACAGCGCCGCGAGCAGCTCGATCTGGCCGCGGCCCACGCCCAGCTCGCCCATGCCGCCGCCGTACATCGGCCGCCCATCGCGGTCACAGCGCGCGTAGATCTCGAACAGCTCGCGCAGGCTGCCGATGCGGGAGGGCTTGACGTTGACCACGCGCGCGGCGAGCGGCGTCGTGTCGATGGCGGCGGCGGTGCGGACCGGCGCGTCGTAGGACACGCGGTCGAGGTGATCGCCGAGCCGCCGGGCGATCTCGGGCAGGTCGTGCGGGTCCTCCAGATAGACGTGCGGAAACGCCGTCAGAACGCGGTCGTAGAGCGCGCCGAGCGCCTCGGGATCCGTGACCTCGAGGCCGTACTGACCCTTGAAGTCGATGGTGTCGACTGCGCCCGTCGCCGCCACCTCCTCGACGAGCGCCGGCGGCCAGGTCGCCTCGGCGTCAAGCTTGAAGCGCACGCCGGGGGCACGGGCGAGCCGCCTGCGCACGGGCTCGATCGACGGCTCCTTGCCGAGGCCGAGCGAGTTGACGAACCGCACCGGCTGCGGCTCCAGCCCGAGCACGTCGGGCAGCGAGCGGCCGGCCTGGCGCAGGGCGAGGTCGAGCGCGGCGGACTCGAACGCCCACCGCCGGAAGTGCAGCGCCGCGTCCCACTCCGGCGGCTCGGCCCACAGCTCGAGCGCTCCGAGATGCTCACAGAAGCCGGCGAGTGTCCATTCGCCCGCGAGTGGCAGCGGCGGCCGGGCTTCGTGCAGGGTGGTGCCGTCCTCGCGGAACACGGACACGTCCTCGCCCAGCCCGTCAACGCCGGCGCCGGCGAGCCGCACGTGCGTCGTGACGCGCTCGAACTCGTATGCGAGGACGGCGTGCAGCCGCTCGTACGCGCACGCCTCGATCACGAGCGGGAGCCCTGCGAGCCGCGGCCACAGCGACTCCCAATTCATCGTGGCACCCAAAGGTGCGTCCCCCTCTCGTGGTGGTCTGCGCGTTCTGACCGCACCGAGGAGCGGATCTCATCGGTTTCGTTGACATATGCCGATATCGGAATACAATAGCAGGATGGCACGCGCCGCAGCCGCCTCTGACGTCTTCAACGCGATCGCCGAGACCCACCGCCGCGAGATCCTGGACGCGCTGGTGCCGGGGGAGCGTCCGGTCGGAGAGCTCGCCGCCGAGCTGCGGCTCGCGCAACCGCAGGTGTCCAAGCATCTGCGGGTGCTGAGCGACGTCGGTCTCGTCACGTGCCGTGCAGACGGACGCCGCCGTCTGTACCGCCTCGACCACGAGCATCTGCGGCCTCTCCACGATTGGATGGAGAAGTACGAGCAGTACTGGAACGCCCGGTTCGACCGACTGGACGACTACCTCGGTGACCTGAAGCGAAAGGAGCAAACGCCATGACGATGACACGACACGGCTCGGCCACACTCGAGTTCCCGAGCGAGCGCGAAGTCCTGATCACCCGGAAATTCGACGCGTCCGCCGAGCTCCTCTTCGACGTGCTGACGAAGCCCGAGCACGTGCGCGTCTGGTTCACCGGCGGCGACGAGGAGCTCGAGGTGTGCGAGATCGATCTGCGGGTCGGCGGCGACTACCGCTACGTCGGTGTCTTTCCCGACGGCGTGAAGTGCGCCTTCCACGGCACCTACCTCGAGATCGAGCGCCCGGTGCGGACGATGGAGACGTGGGTGTTCGAGGGCAGGCCCGACCACGAGGCCGTCGAGACGACGACGCTGCACGAGGAAGACGGCGTCACAACCCTGACGACCCTGCTCGCCTTCCGCGACCAGTCGCATCGCGACGCGATGTTCCAGCACGCGATGGAGCATCTGGATGACGCGGGGATCGCCATCGACGGCATGCAGGCGAGCTTCGACAAGCTGGAGGACTTCCTGACGACCCTCCCGTAGGGCCGGTGGCGTGCGAGCATGCAACGGTGCAGCTCGCCGATCTCAGCAACCTGGCCGCCCGGCTCGACGGTGTCAGCGAGCGTCGCCCGGGCGGCCTGCTCGATTGGCGCTACCGCGGCCGGCTGGTGGCCCGGCAGCTCGATCGCAGCCACATCGTCATCCGGGCGTCGTTTGACTCGCGCGGGTTCCTGCTCCGATCGTTCCCCGACACCTTCTCGGTGCCAAATCGCTTCGCCAAGCACATGATGATCGTCGCGGACATCGAGAACGGGAACGCCGAGGCCATCGAGGACGCCGTCATCGGCGCCTGGGAGCTGCAGTCCGGCAAATAGACCCGCGGCGACCGTCCGGCGCTCACGCGCGGGGCAGAATGCGCCGATTAGCTGGGTAGATGTGCCCGGACGATCCGAACCCAACCCCCGTCGATCCGACGACCGCCGCCGCGCTCGCAACGAGCGATGTGCTGCGCCGGGTCGCGGGTACGACGTCGCTGCACCTGTATGAGCTGCGGTACGCGGCTGACGGGTCGTATGAGTGCACCGCGTTCGTCGGCGAGGGCCTCGAGAGCCTGCTCGGCCCGCTGCCTCCGGACGTCGACGAGGAACAGGCGTGGGAGGCGGCGGTGCATCCGGAGGACCAGCCCCGCTATGACGCATTCTCGCTGGCGTGCCGGCGCGCCGAACCCTCCGAGGTCGAGTATCGCCTGGTCGGCTACGACGGGGTCGTTCGCTGGGTGTGGGAGCGGGCGCGGCCGCGGGTCGAGGATGGCGTCGTGTACGTGGACGGCATCGTCGCGGACGTCACCGAGCGGCATCGCGCCGCAGCCGAGCTCGCGGCGGCGAAGGAGCGGCTCGAGCACCTGGCGTATCACGACAGCCTGACGGGCCTCCCCAACCGCTTGCTGTTCCACGAACGCCTCGACGAAGCGCTGCTGCACGCTGCGCGTGAGGACCGCGGCGTCGCCGTCATGTTCGTCGACCTGGACGACTTCAAGCTCGTGAACGACAGCTTCGGCCACGCCATCGGCGACCAGATGCTGGTCCATGCGGCGGAGCGGTTGCGCGGATCGTGCCGGCGCCGGGACGTGGTCGCGCGCCAGGGTGGAGACGAGTTTCTCGTCCTCGTTCACGAGCACGGGTCATCCGGCTCCGCCAAGGACGCCGCGGAGGCCGTGGCCAGGACGGTCCGGCACGCCCTGGCCAGCCCCTTCCACGTCGCCGGCACCAGCGTCTACGTGACGCCGAGCATCGGCGTGAGCCTCTTCCCCGACGACGGCGGCGACGCGGAGACGCTGCTCAAGCACGCCGACGTCGCCCTGTACGCCGCCAAGGACGCCGGGCGCGACAACCACCGCTACTACCGCCGGCCGCAAGGCGACACGGAAGACGGGCTCGTCGTCGCGTCCCAGCTGCGAGACGCCCTGCGCCGCGACGAGCTCACCCTCCACTACCAGCCGCTGGTCGAGCTCGAGCGGTCACGCGTCATCGGCGCCGAGGCGCTGGTCCGCTGGCACCACCCCCAGCGCGGCCTGCTCGCGCCGGGACAGTTCCTCCCGGTCGCCGAGCGCAGCGGCCTGATCCGCGACATGACGACGTGGGTCATCGAGCACGCGTGCATCCAGGCCCGGCGCTGGCGCGATCTCGGCCTCGACCTGTACGTGTCGATCAACCTGCCGCCGAGCTCGTGGCAGCCGCTTGCGATCCGCAGCCTGCTCGCCACCATCGACTCCTTCGGCCTCACCGCGGACCGGCTCATGATCGAGCTCACCGAACACGCGGCGATGGGCGAAGCCGCCGAGCTCGAGTCGACCCTCGCCACGATTCATTCGAGCGGTCTGAGGCTCGCCATCGACGACTTCGGCACCGGATACTCATCCCTGGGACGGCTGCGCCAGCTCCGGCCCAATGTGCTCAAGATCGACCGTTCGTTCGTCGCCGACCTCCCGGACGACGGGGACGCCGCCGTTCTCGTCAAGACGATGATCACCATGACCACCGATCTGGGCATCAACTGCCTGGCCGAGGGCATCGAAACGGCCGGCCAGCTCGCGTTTCTCCGCAGCACCGGGTGCACCCTCGGCCAGGGCTACCTCTACAGCAGGCCGCTCCCCTCCGCCGACTTCGAGTCCCTCATCGCCGACGAGTCGCGAGCCGCATGAACGAGGGCCGGCTCGGCGCGCTCGAGAAGCGCGGCTCGCCGTGCCACCCAGTCGGGGGATTGCGCGGGGTTGCGACCGGTCGACTACGCGGGGGAATGCCAGGCGGCCCCTCTCCCACATTGCAGAACACACCCGCGGTTGCCGCGGTCGTCGCCGTGCTCGTCGGGCTGGTGGCCGCCGTCGAGTTCTCCGTTCCCTCGTCCCAGAGCGTCGGCGTCCCGACCCTGTACCTGTGGCCGATCGCGATCGCCGCGCTGTGGTTCGGCGTTCGGGTCTCGGTCGGCGTCGTCGGCGCCGTCCTGCTGGTGCAGACCGCGTGGTACGCGACCGTCCCGCACAGCCTCTCGACCGGGGGCGGGATCATCGCCCTGGGCCTGCGGGGCGCGACATACCTCTTCATCGCCGGCGTCGTCGGCCACTTTGCGACCCGATTGCGCCGCGTCGCGCTCACCGATCCCCTCACGAAGCTCCCCAACAGGCGCGCATTCTTCGAGGAGGCGCACCGGCGCAGCCGCACGGCCGAGCGGCTCGGCGTGGTGATCGCAGACGTCGACGGCCTGAAGCAGATCAACGACCTCCGCGGTCACGAAGCCGGCGACGCGGCCATCACCCGGGCCGGACGAGCCCTGCGCGCGTACCTCGGGGACTCAGCGTTCGTCTGCAGATTCGGCGGCGACGAGTTCCTCGCGCTCACGACGCCCGAGATTGCGCGGCACGCGGCCGAGGCGACCGATCCCATCCCCGGGCTTCGCATCGGAGCCAGCATCCACTCCACCGTCGACGCCGCTCGCATCGACGACGCCATCGCCGCCGCCGACGGGTCGCTCTACCGAGCGAAGCAGCGCACGCACCGCGCGGGCACGCACCAGGCCGCATAGGCCGCCGAGGCGTCAGGTGGGCATCTCGGCGAACTGCGGCGCGTCGTCGCCGATCTCGTGCCAGCTCGCCTTGTAGGCGACCTGCTGGTGGAAGCTCGGACTGAGGTCGAGGTCCGGCATCAGGCCGGCGGCGACGAAGTAGACCGCTCCGAGATCGTCGTAGAGGCTCGACCCGCAGTTGCTGCAGAAGTTGCGCGGTGCCAGGTGGCTCTCGTAGGTCTTCACCAGGTCCTGCCCCTTGGTGAACCTGAAGTTCTCCTTCGCGACCACGACACCGGCCAGGCTCGATCCGGTCCAGTGCTGGCAGCGCGTGCAGTGGCAGTATCCCAGCCCCTGCGGATCCCGGACCTCGTACTCCACACCGCCGCAGAGGCACGTTCCCGTGAGCGTGTCGGACATGGCGACCCCTTCCCGTTGTGGCCGAAACGGTCCCACGGTACCAAACCTGCTCTCAGCGTTCGTCCCGCGGCAGGCGTGGAACGTCCGCTCGAGCGTCGGGTGGCAGCGATCGTCGTGTGCACCGGCGGCGGCGACCTCACCCCAACCGGACGAATCCCGGCCCGATCTCGCCATGGCCCTCAGCCACTGAAGCCACTGATGGCGTCGCCGATCAATTTGACGCCGATCACGAGCAGAAGCACGGCCATGATCACCGTGTTCTCGCGCGCGAGCCAGGTCTTCAGCCGGTCGAGCAGCCCGCGCGACCGGTCGCCCATGCCGACCGCGATCACGACCGGTGTGGCCACACCGATGCTGGCGACCAGGATGAAGACCGCCCAGGTGAGCGTCTCCTCACCGGTGGAGAGCTCTGCCTGGGCGACGACGGCGGCGCCTGCGATCGCCAGGAGCAGGTTCTTCGGGTTGAGCGCCGAGAGCACCACCCCGGCGCCGAGCGCCTTGACCGGGCTGAAGCCGTCGAGGGCGCCCATCCACTTCGGGGTGGCCGGCTCCTCCGAGCCCACCGGCCGCGCCTTCCACTGGCGGGCGGCGACCAGCAGCAGCAGCACTCCCAGGATGAGCTTCAGCCAGCTCACCCACGTGGCGGGAGCGCCATCGTCCGTCGCCCCGGCGCTCCCGGCCGCCGAGATCACGATTGCGCCGACCGCCGCCAGGCCGACGCACCAGCCGACGACGAACGCGGGCCCGTTGGCCCGCCCCCGCGGTGTGACCAGCATCAGCACCACCGCCACGATCGGAAGCGGGCTGATCGCCACGCCGATCGCGGTCGGCAGGATCTGGCCGATCGCCTGGCCCAGCGTCACCCGGCTCGCAGTCGCCGGCAGTTCGCCTCGCTTCCCACCACGGCCGGAACCATCGGGGATCGCGCGGCCCCCGACGTCCTCCCAAGCGGATGATTCTGGCCGCCGCTAGCTCAGAACGACCTCGCCCAGGGCGAGCCAGGCGGCCAGGTCCTCCAGCTCCGCCCGCACGGCCCGCGTCATCGCCCGGGTGAACCGCACGTCCTCGTGGACGGCGTTCACCCGCAGCACGGAGGCCTTGTGATCGGCCTTGGCGTCGACCTTCCCGACCAGCCGGTCGTCATGGAGCACCGGGAGGGCGAAGTAGCCCCACCGGCGGGCGGCCGCGGGCTTGTACATCTCGAGCGTGTACTCGAAGCCGAACAGCTCGAGGGCCCGGGCGCGGTCGTACACGAGCCGGTCGAACGGCGAGAGCAGCGCCGTGCGCCCCTCGAACTCCTCGCCGAGGGCGGCGGGGTCGACCCGCCACTCGCCCCGCGTGCCCTCGACCACCGCCGGCTCGCCGGCGTCGGCCACGTCGACCGGCTCGATCGGCAGCTTGACCCGCCGCTTCCGGGCGATACCGAGCGAGGCGAGCCGCCGCTCGTTCCTGATTCGCTCGGCCTCTGCGATGGGCAGGACGACCACGTCGGCCGGATACACGCGCGCGGGCAGATCCCACAACCGCTCCCTCCCGATCCGCCCCGAGATCGCGACCTGACCGCGCCGGATCAGGAACTCGAGCATCTGGGTGACGTTGCGGTTATGCGTCCAGCCGGTGGATGTCCACGGCACCACGCACGTATCCGGAATGTCGCGGGACGTCAGCGGCCCCGCGCTCTCGAGCCGCTCCAGGATGTCGCGCCGGAACCGGTCGTTGGCGCGGATCCAGGCGTCGACGCGCGCATGGGTGTGACTCGTCGCGCCCGCCAGGTACAGGCCCAGGTCGCTCATCGGCCGCACGACCGCGTTTCGCTCGAACAGCGTCCGGTCGCGCTCCAGCGCCTGCTGCAGATGCGCCGGCCGGTAGTCCGAGCCCAGGCGGCTCCAGGCGACCAGATCGGCGCTCGGAGCGATGGCCGCTGTCGGGTCGATCTGCAGGAGCGTCAACCGCTGCACCACCGCCAGCAGGTCGGTCGGCCGCGGCGCGTCGAGCAGCTGCGCGCGCACCGCGATGCGCCGGGCCTGCGCCTGTGTCAGCCGGAGGACGGCCACAGGCGGACGTTACGCGACGAGGGCTGGGACGACCGCAAGGTCGTAAACTCGGTTTCCAGTGATCCCGTGCGTGGCTCGCAAGTCCCACTAGGCAGACTCCCGTGACGCTCCCGGCCGGCTGGGACCGGCGCGACTGGTGGAGGCTCCGCTTCGTCGACCCCAAGCTGGAGCGGTCGTATCAGGACGCCGATCAGGCCCTCGGCGTCCGCCGCGCGCGGACGGCGAGCCTGATCGCCGCCGGGGTATGGGTCCTCGTCGCCCTCATCGGTCCGTCCGCCGTCGGGGTCGCACCCGGCTCCACGTGGCTGATCGCGGGCGCGATGACCGTCTTTCTGCTCGGGTGCGCCGGCGCGAGTCGCTGGGCGACGACGCGAGCCCGGCGCAGCATGATCGGACTGGGGCAACAGGTCGCGGCCACCATCGCGGTGCTCACCCTGGCGTCGGTCACCGGGACGTTCGCCACGTATGCCATGCCCGGGATCATGCTGACCGCCGTGTTCGGCTTCTCGGTGACGCGGCCGCCCTTCGTCGGTTCGGTCGGGGTGGGCATCTTCTACTGCATCGCGTTCCTGGCCGTCGCCGCCGCGAAGGGCCTCGGTTCGGCGTTGCCGCTTCAGGTCCTGCTCGTCGGCGCCACTGTGCTCAGCGCCTCCGTTGGGGCATACCTGCTCGAACGCTCGCAGCGCGACGTGTTCGCGCAGGGCCGACTGGTGGCGGCGCTGCACGATCGCGTCGACACCCTGCTGCGCACGTACCTCTCCCCGGATGTCGCAAGCACCTTGATCGCCGATCCGGACCGTGCGTTGCTGGGCGGTGTCGAGTTGGAGGTGACGGTCCTCTTCGCCGACCTCGGCGGCTACACCGCCTTCGCCGAGCAGGCCACGCCCGCGGAGGTCGTGGCGATGCTCAACGCCGCGTTCGGCGCGGCCGTGCCGGTCGTGCTCGCCGAGGGCGGCACCGTTGTCCAGTTCATGGGCGATGCCATGATGGCCATCTTCAACGCCCCGAACCCGCAACCTGACCACGCCCTACGGGCGGCTCGCTCAGCGCTGGGGATGCAGTGGACGGTCGGCGCGTTGCCCTCCGCCGGCGAGCGACCCCGCTTCCGAGTGGGCCTCAACACCGGCCCTGCGATCGTCGGCAACATCGGTGCCGCCGAGATCCGCAACTTCCTGGCCATCGGCGACACCACGAATCTCGCGGCGCGACTCCAGACGTACGCCCCGGAAGGCAGCGTGGTCATCGGCGCGAGCACGTACGAACTGATCCGCGACGAAGCGCTCGTCCGGGAGATGGGCACGCCCGCATTCAAGGGGAAGTCACAGCCGGTCGCGGTCTACGAGCTCCTCGGCCTGCGTCGGCACGACGAGTGACTGGCGGGCGCCCCGCGTTTCTGAGAGGGTCAGGGAGGAGCCGCGATCGCAATGCATTCGGACGGGCCGCAGACGACGTGGGTTGAGACCGGAGACGGCCGCCGGCTGCGGGTGGAGCTCGCGGGCGACGGCCGCCGGGTGGTCGTCGTGCACGTCGGGACGCCCAACGCCGGCGTGCTGTACGACGGGTGGGTGAGCGACGCCGCGGCGCGCGGCCTGACGCTGGTCACCTATGACCGGCCGGGCTACGGCGGGTCGTCTCCGCAGCCCGGGCGGACGGTGGCCGACTGCGCAGCCGATGTGCGCGCGATCAGCGCGGCGGTGGGCTTCGAGCGCTGCGCGGTCTGGGGCTTCTCGGGCGGCGGCCCGCACGCGCTCGCGTGCGCCGCGCTGCTCGCCGATCTCGTGACCGCCGCGGCGACGATCGGATCGCTCGCTCCCTGCGATGCGCCGGGGCTGGACTACTTCGAGGGGATGCCCGACGACGCCCGGGAGGATGTCGAGCTCTTCCGGTCAGACCGGGCCGAGTGGGAGCGCAAGGGGCAAGGACAGCGGGACGAGATACTGGCCCAGAGCGCCGCCGACCTCGGCCGGGAGTGGTCGGCGGGCGTCTCACCGGGCGACGGCGTCCTGCTGCAGAGCGAGTTCGGCGTGTGGCTGCACCGTGCGGTTCAGGCCGGGCTCGCGCCCGGGGGCGACGGATGGATGGGCGACGATGTCGCGTTCAACGCCCCGTGGGGCTTCGACCCGGCGGCGATCGCGCTCCCCGTCAAGGTGTGGCACAGCCGCGACGACTGCTTCGTCCCGTTCGGGCACGGCCGCTGGCTGGCGGACACCATCCCCGGCGCCGAGGCGGATCTGCGCGAGGATGACGGGCACCTGAGAGTGGCCGCGGAGCGCATCGGCGACGTGCACGAGTGGCTCGCGCGGTACGTGTGACCTGCCCGGGCGGCCCAGCCCACGCCCCAACTACGATCACCGGCATGTGCAGGATCCTGGCCTACCTGGGTGAGCCGCTCCCGATCCGCAGCCTGCTCTTCGACACCGACAACTGCCTTGTCAGGCAGTCCTACAGCCCGAAGATGATGAACACGTTCCTGAACCTCGCGGGCTTCGGGATGAAGGCGTGGGATCCGGCGTCGCTGCGGCCCGACGACCCGTTCAGCTACCGCGCCACCACCCTGCCGTCGTTCGACCGCAACCTGCGCTCGCTCTCGTCCAAGCTCGCGCCGACGTGCGTGGTCGCCCACGTGCGCGGGGTCACCTACTCCGACGAGGCCATCGTCGCCGAGACCAACCTGCACCCCTTCCACTTCGCCGGCGCCCGCGTCGTCATGGCACACAACGGCCACCTGCGCCAGTTCGCGCGCATCCGCTATGCGCTCGTCGAGCACGTGCGCCCCGAGCTCGCACAGCGGATCGAAGGCACCACCGACTCGGAGTGGATCTACGCCCTGATCCTGTCGCAGCTCGACGACCCCTACGGACTGCCGGAGACCCGCGAGCTGGCCGACGCGACGGCCGAGGCGCTGCGGATCCTGCGCAAAGTCCGGATTGCCCACGGGATCGACACCTCGTCGCCCGCCAACCTGTGCGTCTCAACCGGCCGCGCCGTGGTCGCAACGCGCTTCTCGTTCGACTACGGCTGGTATCCGCCCGAGGACGAGATGCTCGAGACCGACCTGCCGTTCGTGAGCCTCTGGTACGCCATCGGCGGCGCGTACGCCGAAAGCGACGGCGGCTGGCAGATGACCGCCGCCGACCCGCCCCGCTCGGTCATCATCGCCTCCGAGCCGCTCACCACCGACCACTCGAGCTGGCTCGAGGTGCCGGAGTACTCGATGCTGACCGCCGAGCTCACCCCTGCAGGGCTCGAGTTCGAGACGCGCGACGTGGATGTCTGACCGCGCCACCGTCGACTTCCTGGCCGCGGTCCCGCTCCTCGAGGGCCGTGCCGAGGCCGATCTGATGGAGCTGGCGCGGGCCCTGCGCCGGCGGCAGGTGGCGGCGGGCGAGACCCTGTGGCACCAGGGCGAGGAGGCCCGCGAGCTCGTGTTCATCGTCGAGGGCGGCGTCTCGGCGTCGCTGCACGTGCCGGGCGACCGCGAGGTGGAGATCGGGCGGATGGGCCCGGGCGAGACGGTGGGCGAGATCGCGCTGCTCGACGGCGGGATGCACACGATGAGTGCGCGTGCCACCGCGCCCGCGACCATCCTCGCCCTCAGCCGGGCGGAGTTCGGCGGGCTGCTCGCCCGCCAGGATGCCGCAGCGTTTCGGCTGCGGCGGCGCCTGGCCGCCTTGCTGACCGAACGCCATCGCAACCAGTTGCGCCGCCTGGCCGCCTCGCTCGGCGACGACGGAGCCGGGCCGGCGCCGGCCGACCCGACCCGGCCGCCCGCAGAGCTCGAGTTCTGCGGCCCGCCCGACAGCAGGTACGTCCGCCGCATGGCGAACTTCCACGACTTCGATCAGCTCGCCCTGTGGGGGTTCCTCACGTCGGGGAGGTATGCCCGCTGCCCACCGGGACGCACCCTGCTCGCCGAGGGGGCGCCGTCGACAGCCTGCTACCTGACGATCAACGGCGCCGTCGAGAAGGTGCTCGTGCGCGGCGAGCGCCGCATCCGCGTCGGCCTGGCCGGGCCGGGCAAGGCGTTCGGCTACGACAGCTTGATCGACGGCCGGCCGTCACCGGTGACCGCCGTCACCCGCGAGCGGTCGCTCCTGCTGGTGCTGCCGCGCGCCCCGTTCGAGCAGCTGTTCAACGGCGAGAACGCCGTCTCGCGCGTGTTCCTCGAGGTGCTCCAGCGCGACCAGGTGGCGACGCTGCGCCAGACCCTGCGCCCGCACGCCCGGCTCGCGGCCAGCCTCTAGCGGGCGGGTAGTATGGGCCGCAACGGTGAGGAGATTCCGATGAAGCAGTTCAGGTGCGGCGACGTGGTTCCCGGCTGCGAGTGGGTGACGCGCAGCGAGGACGAGAGCCAGCTCTTCGCAGACATCCACTCGCACGCGCGCGACGCTCACGGCATGGACGAGGTGCCGCCGGAAGTCGTCGACGCAATCCAGAGCGTCATCACCGACGTCTAGGCGGCCGGATCCGGCGAAGGGAACGCGCCGGAGGCCAGGAACGTCTCGAACCCGCGGGTGTACGGCCCGAGCTCGAGGCCCTGACCGGCGACCCACGCGTCGCTGTAGTAGGTGCCCGCGTAGCGATCGCCGCCGTCGCAGATCAGGGTGACGACGCTGCCCTGCTCGCCCCGTGCCCGCATCTCGGCGACGAGCACACACGCCCCCCACACGTTCGTCCCCGTCGAGCCGCCGACGCTGCGCCCGGTCAGCTCGCGCACGAGCCGCATCGTCGCGATCGACGCGGCGTCGGGAACCTGGATCATGCGGTCGACGACGTCCGGCAGGAACGACGGCTCGAGCCGCTGGCGGCCGATGCCCTCGATCCGGGACGGCCGGCCGGTGAAGGCCATCGGGTCGCCCGCCCACGCCGCGTAGAAGATCGAGTCCTCCGGATCGACCACGCACATCTTCGTCGGATAGCGGCCGAACCGGGCAAAGCGGCCGATCGTCGCGCTCGTCCCGCCGGTGCCCGCACCCACCACGATCCAGGCGGGGACGGGGTGGCGCTCGAGCGCCATCTGGCTGAAGATCGACTCGGCGATGTTGTTGTTGCCGCGCCAGTCGGTGGCCCGCTCGGCGTAGGTGAACTGATCGAGGAAATAGCCGCCGCGCTCGTCCGCCAGCCGGCGCGCCTCGTCGTAGACCGTCGTCGGGTCGGCGACCAGGTGGCAGGACGCGCCCTGTGACTCGATCAGCGCGATCTTCTCGGGGCTCGTCGAGGCCGGCATCACGGCGACGAACGGCAGGCCGAGGAAGCGGGCGAAATAGGCCTCGGACACGGCCGTCGATCCGCTCGATGCCTCGACGATCGTCGTCCCCTCCACGATCCAGCCGTTGCACAGGCCGTACAGGAACAGGGAGCGGGCGAGGCGGTGCTTCAGCGACCCCGTCGGATGCACCGACTCGTCCTTCAGGTACAGGTCGATGCCCCACTCCTCGGGCAGCGGGAAGGCATGCAGATGGGTGTCGGCCGAGCGGTTGGCGTCGGCGTCGATGCGGCGCACAGCCTCGTCCGCCCACGCTCTCTCGCCGGCGCCCTCGCGTCGTTTGGCCGACGTGGTCACCTCATGCCCACAGGTCGCCGACGGTGAAGCCCTCCGGGAACGGGT
The DNA here is from genome assembly GCA_963717845.1 of uncultured Actinomycetes bacterium. Lineage (GTDB taxonomy): Bacteria > Actinomycetota > Thermoleophilia > Gaiellales > JAICJC01 > JAICJC01. The sequence continues at coordinate 1,913,576 of CAVQXH010000001.1, read as the reverse complement.
CGGTCGGATCGATCACGTACTGCGCGATCCCCGTGATCCAGCCGCTGCCCGTGAGGGTCGGCACCACCGCCCGCTGCGCACCGAGCATCGTCTCCTCGACGAGGCGGCCGGTGAAGACGGTGCCGACGATGCTCTCGTGGACGAAGTCCTCGCCGATCCCGAGCCGGCCCTTCGCGTGCAGTACCGCCATCGCCGCGCACGTGCCGGTGCCGCAGGGCGAACGGTCGAGCACCCCCGTCCACGTGGCGGGGCGGTCCCAGTCGAACGCGCCGCTCGACACCGTCACGGCGTTTCGGCGGGTCGAGGTCGGCGCGAGCGCCGGCCCGTACAGCTGCCCGATCGTGATGTCGCGGATCGCCGGGTTCTCGGGGTGCACGACGGGCAGCTGCTCGCGGGCCGCCGCCTTCAGCATCTCCGTCACGCGGGTGATGTCGGCCCCCTCGGGCGGCGTGAGCTCGAATCCGAACTGCGCGGCGTCGGCGATCACGAAGAACATCCCGCCCCAGCCCACGTCGACCGTGACCGTGCCGAGCTCGGGCACCTCGATCGTCTGGTCGAGGTAGGCGGCGTAGGCGGGGACGTTGCGGAATGTGACGCTCTCACACTTGCCGTCGCGCACCCCGGCCCGCACGTGGATGAGACCGGCCGGCGTCTCGAGCGCGAGCTCGGTGACCGGCTCGCTCACGGCCACGACGCCGGTCTCGATCAGGGCGGTGACCACGCAGATCGTGTTCGAGCCCGACATCGGCGGGTACTCGACCTGCTCCATGATCACGTAGCCGGCATCGGCCTCGGCCAGGGTCGGCGGCAGGATCACGTTGCAGCAGAGCGCCGGATAGCCGCGCGGCTCGCGCAGCATCACCTTGCGCAGCCAGTCCTCGTGGTCGCGCAGGTGCTCCATCTTCGCGAACATCGTCTCGCCGGGGATCGGCGGCAGCCCTGCCGTCACGACGCGGCCGGGCTCGCCACACGCGTGGACGTCGACGGCGGTGATCATGCGGCGGAAACGCATCGGTCAGGCGAAGAGGGGGCGAAGGTGGTCGTTGAGGAACACGCCGTCGGGGTCGAGCCGGCGGCGGACGTCGATGAACGCCTGCGCGCGGGGATAGCGGGCGTGCAGCTGCTCGGCGGTGAGCAGGTGCAGCTTGCCCCAGTGCACCCGTGCAGCGAACCCGCCCAGGAGCGCATCGACGCTGCGCAGGTAGTCCCAGTAGTCGGTGCCGGGCCGCCCCGACACGCTCAGCACCAGCGTCGGCATCTCGTATTGCGGCGAGAGGTACGCCGTGTCGGCCGCCACCGTGCGCAGCTCGAGCGGGAAGATCGCGTCGGGCTGCGACGCGAGCATCAGCTCGCGCATCGCGACCATCGCGTCCCTGGCGCGATCGATGTGGACGAAGTACTCGAGCTCGTGGAAGTTCGGCTCGAAGGGGCCGATCGGATACAGCCGGTAGCTGCGGTCGACCCGCCCGCCGGTCTCCCCCGCGCCGTTGTCGCCGACGTCGTCGAGCATCTTCACCCAGACCATGTCCGCCGTGGGCCCACCGTCCTCCCGCTCCAGACCGTACAGGCCGGCGGACTCGGCCAGGGGACACCAGAAGCACGAGAAGTGGCGGTGCCGCGCGACCCGCTCGTCCCACTCGGCCAGCAGCCGCTCGAAGCTCCACCACTCGATCCGCTGGGCCAGGCGATAGCGCGGGACGACCTCGATCTCGACCTCGGTCATCACGCCGAGCATGCCGATCGCCACCTGCGCGGCCGCGAGCAGGTCGGGCGTCGATGCGTCGATCGCCACCACGTCGCCCGTGCCCGCGACGATGCGGCACGCGCGCAGCGAGGCCGAGAAGCTCTGCAGGCCGATGCCGGAGCCGTGCGTGGCCGTCCCGATCGCGCCGCTGATGCCCTGCGTGTCGATGTCGCCCGCGTTGGCGAGCGCGAGCCCCGCGTCCCAGAGGAGGGGGCCGAACGCCGCGACCGGAGTCCCCGGCAGAGCGCGCACGCGCCGGCCGGCCGCGTCGACGTCCGTGATCCCGTGCAGGCGAGCGAGATCGATCAGCGTCCCGTCCGTGAGGTGCACGGGCGAGAACGAGTGCCCGGTCGCCACGACGCGCACCCCGTGCCCGGCCGCGATCGCCTCGCGCACCGCGGCCTGCACGGCGGCCTCGCTGGGCGGAGACAGGCGCCGCGCGGGCGTGCACGTCTGGTTCCCGACCCAGTTTGCAAACGTCGTCACCGGGCGCGGCTCCTCATGCCGCAGACTCTACGGCGTCAGCCGTCCCAGAGGACGCGGATCGCACGCTCGAGGCCGGGCAGCGGCAGAGCGGCCGCCTCTGCCTCGACCGCGTCGCGCTCCGCGCGCGCGAACCGGCCCCAGGCCTGGATCGTGACGACGTCGTGGGCCCGCCGCCACGTCCCCCGCACCTCACCATCCAGCAGGATCGCGCCGGGCCACACGCGCGGCGTCCACAGCTCAGCGCGGCGATCGGCCTGCGGGACGAGCAGCTCCCGCTCCGCCCCCCACAGCAGGTAGTAGGCATCGCCGCTCGGCAGGAGCCGCGCGGGCGCCGCGGGCCCGGGGCCTGCCCGCAGCAGCGGCTCGTCGCTCGTCAGCATGTCGGCAGCGCCGATCGGCGTGCGCACCGCGGTCAGCTCCGGGCGCAGCGCCGCGAAGGCCGCGGCCGCGGCCTTCGCCGAGATCCCGGCCCAGCGCGAGAACGCCGCCGGCGAGGAGGGGCCGAACACGTGTAGGTACCGGCGGGCCAGCTCGAGCCGGGCCTCGAGCGGGTCGACGTCCGGCGGCGCGACGATCGAAATGGCAGGCTGGCGGGCACCGTCCCACCGGATCACGATCGTGCCGGTCGTCGCGCCGTATCGCAGCGAGTTGTGGTGCACGCCGAGCGCGCGCCCCACCTCGCCGTAGCCCAGCGTCGCACCGGCCAGATGGGGGGCCAGGCGCGCCGCGGCGTCCTGCGCCCGGCGCCGCCCCTTGTCGTCGTCCGGCAGCCGCCCGAGCGAGAAGACCCACAGGTCGCCGCGGGCGACGACGTACACCTGGTAGCGCGGCCCCCAGAGCTGGACGAGCGACTCGTGCTCCCAGACGAGCGGCTCTGCGCCCGCGACCCGCGCGTGGATCGAGAGGACCGCGGCGCGGGGCATGCTGTCCTGCAGGCCCGCCCATGCCGCCTGTCGCAGTGACTCCGGTCCTGGCGCGAGCCGCTCGTCCAGCGCGCCGGCGCGGCGGCGGAAGCCGAGGATCTGACTCCTGTCGACGACGAGCGGCGACGTCATCTCAGGTCGCGTCGATGCCCGGCGCGGCCTCGTACTCGGCGTCGGTCACGTGCGTCCCCCAGGTGGCGGCGTTGCCGTCGTCGTCGACGTCGAGCATGGCGATGTGGGTCATGAACCGGGTCGCCGCCGCGCCGTGCCAGTGGTCCTCGCCCGGCTCGAAGAACACCCGGTCGCCCGGGCGGATCACCTCGATCGGGCCGCCGCGGCGCTGGGCGAGGCCGACGCCCTCGATCACATAGATCGTCTGCCCGTTCGGATGCGTATGCCACGCCGTGCGCGCCCCCGGCGTGAAGTGCACGCTGCTCGCGCTCAGCCGCGAGCCGCCCGCCGGCGCCGCGACGGCGTCGATGTAGACGGTGCCGGTGAACCAGTCGTCCGGGCCGCGGCCGGTCTCGACGGTTGTTCTCGTGATCTGCATGGATCTGCTCCTGATCGCTGCCGGTGACGTCACCGGGCTCGTAGAGTCGCACACCGAGCACCGCTACCCTTGCCGGGCCAGCAAGCGACGACTCCAGGAGAGCCCATGAGCGACTACACCGTGGCGCACCTTGACGAGATCGAGGAGGTCAACGACGGCCGCCAGCCGTGGCGGCCCGTGCGCCGGCACTTCGGCATCATGTCCTTCGGCGCGACCACGTGGACGGCCCCCGCCGCCGGCGACCGGATCATCAACGAGCACGACGAGGCCGAGGAGGACGCCGACGAGGAGCTGTACCTCGTCCACACCGGCCGCGCGCGGTTCGAGCTCGACGGCGCGGCGGTGGATGCGCCGGCCGGCACGTTCGTCTTCGTCCGCCCGGGCGTCAAGCGGACCGCGTTCGCCGAGGAGCCCGGGACGACGATCGTCGCGCTCGGCGGGACGCCGGGGAAGGCGTACGAGCCCAGCGGATGGGAGTCGTGGGCGCCGGTGCACCCGCTCTACGAGGCCGGCAAGTACGCCGAGGCCGCCGACCTCGGTCTGAAGCTGGTCGCGGCCGACCCCGGGTCTCCCGGCCTGTACTACAACCTCGCCTGCTGCGAGAGCCTGGCAGGGCGCAAGGCCGCGGCGATCGAGCACCTGCGGCTCGCGATCGAGGGCTCGGAGCGGTTCCGCGCGTTCGCCGCCGGCGACTCGGACCTCGACCCGATCCGGGGCGAGCCCGGGTTCACGGAGCTTGTGGGCTCACCGGATCCGGGGTGAGCGGCGGGCCCAGGAGCGTCATGTCGTACTTCTCGAACAGTGCGGCGACCGTCGCCCGGTCGGGTGCGCCGTTGCGCGTGAGCGGCCCGAGCTCCTCGTAGAACCTGTGGCCGCCGCCCGGGGTGTAGACGACGACGATCTGGCCCGGCTCGCCGGTCACGTTCAGGAACGTGTGGGGGATGCCTGACGGCAGGTAGGCGAAGCCGCCCTCCTCGCAGTGGAAGACGTCGCTGCCGATCTGCACCTTGTAGCTGCCGTGGAGGACGTGGATCGTCTCCTCCTGGCGGTGATGCACGTGCAGCGGCGGGCCGCCGTGCGGGGCGACCTCGACGACGAAGTAGTCGAAGGCGCCGCCGGTGTCCTCGCCGGTGACCTTGAAGACGAGGTCTCGCCCGGGGCCCGACTGGAGCCGCAGCCCCTCGGTGGGGCCGAGAACCTTGTGTGCGAACGGCATGAGGGCCTCCTGGTTGCTGGTAGACTATTTGCTACCGGTAGAAAATACTTTCTACCATATGAAAGGAAACAGGTCAAGCGTGCCCAGAACCCGTCCCGAGCCGGCAGAGCCGGACGCCTTCAGCGAGGCCGAATTCCGGGTCTGGCGCGGCTTCCTGAACACGCACCGCACCGTCAGCGATGAGCTGAACCGGCGGCTCGAGCGCGCGCACGACCTGACACTGCTCCACTACGGAGTGCTGATCACCCTCGTCACGGAGCCGGACCGGCGGCTGCGGATGACCCAGCTCGCCGAGCGGGTGCTCACGAGCCCGAGCGGGATGACCCGCGCGGTCGCCCGGCTGGCCGAGGAAGGCCTCGTCGAGCGCGACCAGGATCCCGACGACCGCCGCAGCTTCGTCGTCCGCCTGACGCCATCGGGCCTCGTCCGCCTGCGCGAGGCCCAGGTCACCCACCACGCGTGCGTGCGCGAGCTCCTCTTCGCCGGCCTCACGGAGGACGACCTCCGCCGGCTGGGCGCGATCTACGACCGGTCGAGCGTGTGCACCGGCACCTCGTAGAACTCGACGGACGAGCGCGCGCCCGCCCGGCCGGGCCCGGCGTTCATCTGCTCGTCGCCGGCCCGCAGCGCCTCCTCGGTGTCGAAGAGCGCGATCCCGATCATCTTCCCGGCCCCGCGGTCGGCCAGCATCAGGAACTTCGCGTCGGCGAGCGCGGGCATCGTCGGCAAGCCGTTCGCGAGGTTCTCGCGCAGCGCGGCGATCGCCCCGTTGACGTTTGCGGGGTCGTTCTGGAGTCGGTGCCGCCACGGACGCTGTGGGGCGGCGCGAGCCTACCGCTCTCGCTCAGACGATGCTGTGGGTCACGAGTGGTGGGGGCGCTTCGCGATGCACGAGGGCGCGGGTCGCGGTCCAGCCGATGGCCGACCAGAGCAGGAGCACGCCGAGCGCGATGTCCCACGCGGCGAGGATCAGCTGCTGCCCCAGGGAGAAGGCGGCAACGACACTCGAGGAGGCCGTGTTGCGCAGCGCGGCCGTCGCGAGCGCCTGCTGGGTGCCGACGCCACCCGGAGTCAATGCGAATGTCGACGCGATGGCATTGACCGCCAGGATCAGGAGGACGCTCTGGAGGGAGACCGGCACGTCATACGCGCGCATGAAGGTGGCGGTCACGCCCACCCGCGCGCCGTACGACGCAAGCTCGACCAGGAGCACCTCCGTCGCGTAGGCGCGGGGCGTCGCCAGGATGGCGGCGCCCTCCCTGGCATCGGCCCACGTCTTCTGAAACCGCCGCAGGACGACCCAGGCCACGACGGCGATGACGAGCGCCGCGGCCAGCGCCATCGCGGCATGGACCGCAAGCGAGCCGAGCTGCAGGGAGAACAGCCCGGGATGGATGACGAGGAGGCCCACGCAGATCGATCCGCCGGCGACCAGGTAAAACGCGTTCTGGACGACGCCCGCCCCCACCAGACCGAGCGCGGTCGAGGCCTGGATCTGCGTTCGGTAGATCCCGAGCATCGCCACGGTGCCCGCCTGTGCCGGCAGGATCGCGTTCAGGCCGACCCCGCCGCCGTACGCACCCAGTACGAGCCTGAACGACGCACCGGACTCCGGGTAGGCGCGGCGCAGGATGTTGCGCCAGGCCAGTGCGTTCAGCAGCATCTCGCAGGTGTGCAGCGCAAGCGCGAGCAGCAGGATCGGAAGCGAGATCGACCCGAGCTGATCGAGCACCTCGCGCACCCAGCCGGCGACGATCAATGCCCCACAGAGCCTTCCATTTGGCGGGCATACCCTCGAACGCGATCATAGCACGCTGAACTGGTCGCAAAATCTCGGGGACGTGGCGGCCCCCGAGCGGCTCAGGCCGGCTGGTCGCGCAGGTACTGGTGCACGAAGGCGATCGCCATGCTGCCCTCGCCGACCGCCGAGGCCACGCGCTTGACCGGGCTGAACCGCACGTCGCCGCAGGCGAAGATGCCCGGCACGCTCGTCTCGAGCAGGTAGGGATCGCGGTCGGCATCGCCGCGCTCGGCGGCGGGCACGTCGGAGCCCGTGAGCACGTAGCCGTTTCGGTCGACGGCGATCTCCGGCGGCAGCCACGCCGTCTCGGCGTCGGCGCCGATGAAGATGAAGAGCCCGCCCGACTCGACCCGGGTCGTCCCATCCGTGTCCAGATCCTTGACCTCGAGCGCCTCGAGCACCGCGTCGCCCTCCACCGCGACCACCTGCGACCGGAACACGACGCCGATGTTCGACCGCTTGGCGATCTGGTCGACCAGGTAGCGCGACATGCCCTTCTCGAGCCGGTCGCCGCGGCACAGGATCGTCACGCTGCGCGCGTAGGTGGCGAAGAAGAGCGCCGCCTGGCCGGCCGAGTTGCCGGCGCCGACGACGTGGACGTCGAGCCCGTGCGCTGTCGAGGCCTCGCTGCGGGCGGCGCCGTAGGAGATGCCCTTGCCGACCAGGCGGTCGAAGCCGTCGATCGGCAGGTGCCGCCACGAGACGCCGCAGGCGAGGATGATCGTCCGGGCGCGCAGCACGTCGCCGCCGTCGAGGTGCACCTGGCGGGTGGCCACGTCGATCCGGGTGATCGACCGGGTGACGAGGATCTCGGCGCCCAGCCGGCGGGCCTGCTGGAGCGCGCGGCTCGCGAGCTCGTCGCCGGACACGCCAGACGGGAAGCCCAGGTAGTTCTCGATGCGCGACGACGTCCCCGCCTGGCCGCCGGGCGCCTCCCGCTCGACCACGATCGTCCGCAGCCCCTCCGACGCCCCGTACACCGCGGCCGCGAGGCCGGCCGGGCCGGCGCCGACGATGACCGTGTCGTACTCCGCCGCCGACGCCTCCCTGGCCAGGCCCAGGAGCTCGGCCACCCGGCTCAGCTGCGGGCGCACCACGGTCTTGCCGTCGACGACGCGGATCACCGGGAGATCCTCGTCCGCCGGCAGCGGCCCGCCCCACAGGTCGGCGGCGTCCGGCGTATCCGGCGTGATCCACCGGAACGTGACCTGGTTCCGGTCGAGGAAGCGGCGCAGCTGCGCGCACGAGGGATCGAAGCGGTGGCCGACCACGATCGCACGCGGCGGCGGCTGGTTGGCGGTGATGCCCTGCAGGCCGCCGATCCGCTCGCGCGCGAGCTCGCCGAGCTTCACGCCGACCTCGGGCGTCGACGCGGCGATCGCGTGGTAGCTCTGGGCCTCGACCCGGATCACCCGCGCGGGCTCCGCCGCGCGGAACCCGAACGGGAACGTCGTCCCGAGTGCGATCGGCACCTCCCCGAAGAGGTCGCCGACCTTGCGCCCACCGACGACACGCTCGATCCCGTCGACGTGCGAGACGGTCTCGATGCGGCCCTCGAGCACCGCGAAGAGCGCCCGCTCGTCGCCGGCGTGCACCGCGTACTCGCCGGGCTCGAGCCGGATGTCGGCCACCAGCCGGGCCAGCCGCTCGCGCTCCACCGGGCTCAGGCCGGCGAAGATCGAGACGCCGCCGATCTCCTCTGCGGTCACCATGAGCGCAACCCTACCCAGAAGCGCGATGGCAGGCTGTGCGTCCTCAGCCCTGCGCCGGCACCCGGTGGCGCCGCCAGGTGAGGCCGAGCAGGCCGCCGAGCACCACCGTCGGCACGACCGTGAGCACGCGGTAGAGCAGCACGGCCGCCACCGCCTCGGCATTTCCGGCGCCGAAGCCGACGAGCGCCGTCGCCAGGCCGAGCTCGACGATGCCGATGCCGCCCGGCGTCACCGGCACCGCGGTCAGGAGCCGGATCAGCCCCCAGGCCGCGAGCGCCTCGATCCAGGTCACCTCGCTGCTGCCCACTCCGGTCGCCCGCAGCGCCACCAGAAACACGCCGAACACGGCCAGATGCCCGCCGAACTGGGCCACCGTGATCGCGGCCCAGCGGCGTGCGAGGAGATCGATCGTCTGCCGCCGGAAACGCACGGTCGCCTCGCCCCAGCCGCTCCGCGGCGGCCGCCGGACGAGCTTGAGAGCACGGTTTGCCAGCCGCTGCGCGCGCTCGCCGACCCGGCGCGCCTGGGGCTCGCCGCGCAGCAGCATGACCAGCGCGCCCACGAGCGCCACGATCGCGCCGATGCCGATGAGGCCGGCCGTCAGGAGCAGCGGGCTCGACCCGCCGCTGAGCAGGAGCAGCGCGAGCGCGAGCACCGGCAGGACGACGTTCACGATCTGGTTCCAGACACCGGTCACCACGACCGCCACGGCGACGGCATCCCGGCGAAACCCCCACCCCCGCAGCATCGCGTAGGAGGCCGCGATGCCCACGGCGTCGCCCCCGGGCACGGCCACCGAGAGCGCCGTGGACGTCTGCGTCAGCACCATCGACTGGCGGTAGCCGAGCCCGGGCAGGGCGGCCATCCACGGCGGCCCGTACGTGGCGACATTGATCACCGTCGCCACGGCGAGGGCGGCGATGGCCTCGCCGCTCAGGCCGGAGAGGACGTCCCACACCTCGGAGTAGTTGGCGATGCGAGGCAGCACCACGGCGAACACGACCGCGATGATCGCCATCGCGAGCACCGTTCCGCCGACCCGACGCCACCTCGATCTGGCGCGGGCCGGCGCAGCCTCCTCGTGCTCGTCCCAGGTGGACGTCTGTGCCTGCTCTCAGGGCCTGCGGCGATCTCTGACGAGGTATGCCGTGATCAGCGCCAGCGGGAAGAAGAACAGGCTGAAGATGAAGAACAGCACGAAGCTGTGGCCCTTGCGGCCGGCCACACGCGCCGGCCAGAACGCAATGGCGATCCATATCAGGAGACCCCACGAGCCACCACACCGACGAGAAGATGGACAGGACCATGCGTGTACCTCCGGTTGCGGGTGGTCGCGCACACTCTGGTCGGTCGCGGATGCGGCGGCATCATCCCGACGGGGCGAATCCCGGCCCGTGCCCCGAGACACCCGGGCGGTACGATCCGGCGCGGTGCCGAAGATCGACAAGACGGGGCGCACGAGCGCGGGCATCCTGCTCTGGCGGCGCAGGGACGGTCGCCTCGAGGTGCTGCTCGCCCACCCCGGCGGGCCGTTCTGGGCCAAGAAGGATCACGGCCACTGGACGATCCCGAAGGGCGAGGTCGAGCCCGGCGAGGAGCTCGCCGCGGTGGCGGGACGCGAGTTCGCCGAGGAGACGGGGCACCCGCTTCCCGGCGGCCCCCAGATCGACCTCGGCCAGATCCGGCAGAAGTCGGGCAAGGTCGTGCTCGGCTGGGGCGTCGAGGGCGACCTCGACCCGGCGACGGCGGTCAGCAACACCTACGACGTGGAGTGGCCGCCGCGCTCGGGCCGCATGCGCTCGTTCCCCGAGATCGACCGGGTCGAGTGGTTCGGCCTGCCCGAGGCCCGCGAGCGGCTGAAGGCGGCCCAGGTGCCCTTCCTCGACCGGCTCGAGGCGGCCGTCGCCGCGACCACGTAGGGGCTAGGCTCCCGTGGATGCGATTCAGCGACCTGCCCTACCCGTCGCTCAGCTCGGCCGGCTGGTGAAGCTTCGACCACGCCGCCCGTGTGGCGGCGGAGCGGCAGCGGGCCTCCGGGCCGGCGGGCGTGCCGCAGTCCCCGGCTAGGCGGCGGGCGCGCGGTGCGCTGCGGTGGCTCACCCGGCGTCCGTCCTAGAAGCCACCCGGCTCTACACTCGCAGCATGCTCACCTGCAGGCAGTGCGGCCAGCAGAATCTGGAAGAGGCGCGCTTCTGCATGGCCTGCGCCACGCCGCTCGTCCGCCGACGGGGCGGCCCGCGAGGTGCGCAAGACGGTCACCGTGCGTCTTCTGCGACGTGGTCGGCTCGACCGAGCTCGGCGAGCGGTTCGACCCCGAGGTGATGCGCGGCGTGATGGCCCGGTTCTACGCCGCGGTGCGGGAGCCGGTCGAGCGCCACGGCGGCACCGTCGAGAAGGTGATCGGCGACGCGCTCGTGGCCGTGTTCGGGATCCCGGTCGTGCACGAGGACGACGCCCTGCGGGCGGTGCGGGCGGCGCTCGAGATGCGCGACGCCGTGCGCGCGATGGGCGACATCCAGGCCCGGATCGGCGTGAACACCGGCGACGTGCTCGCACGCGACGCCACGCCCGGCGAGTCGCTCGTGGTCGGCGACGCGGTGAACGTGGCCGCCCGGCTGGAGCAGGCGGCAGAGCCCGGCGAGGTGCTCGTCGGCGAGGCGACGTGGGCGCTCGTGGGCCACGCCGCCCGCGGCGAGCGCGTCGCGCCCGTCGCGGCGAAGGGCAAGCGCGACCCGCTCGCGGCGTGGCGCCTCGAGGGCGTGGATCCCTCGGCGCACGGCCAGCGCCGCCGGCTCGACCTGCCGATGATCGGCCGCGAGGCCGAGCTCGATCTGCTGCGCTGGACGCTCGACCGCACCGACCAGACCGGCAGGCCGCACCTGGTGACGGTGCTTCGGCCAGCCCGGGATCGGCAAGTCGCGGCTCGTGCTGGAGGTGCCGCGCCTGGCGCCCGACCTCACGGTGCTGACCGGCCAGTGCCGCGCCACCCCGGGCGCGTCGTCGCTCGAGCCGCTGCTCGAGGTCGCCCGCGCCGCCCTCCCGGAGGGAGCCGATGCCGCCACCGCGGTCGCCGCCCTCCTGCCCGGCGATCCCGATGCGGGCGCCGTCGCCGCCTGCCTGACGGCCGAGCGCACCGCGGCGGCGCCCGACGTCGGCTGGGCCGTGTCGCGCCTGATCGGGAGCATGGCCACGTCCCGGACGGTCGTGATCGTGCTCGAGGACGTGCATCTGGGCCGACGACCTGCTGCTTGACGTCGTCGAGCAGCTGCTCGGCCGCAGCCGCCGCCAGTCGCTCGTGGTCGTCTGCACCGCCCGGCCGGAGTTCGCCGAGCGCCGGCTGGGATGGGGAGCGGGCGCAAACGCAACCAGCGTCGCCCTCGAGCGGCTCGACGACGGTCAGACCCGCCGCCTGCTGGCCCACACCGGCGCGGCGCTTGCGCCCGACCGCGCCGAGCGCATCGTCGCCGCGGCCGAGGGCAACCCCCTCTTTGCGGAGCATCTGGCCGCGCTGGTCGGCGACGACGACGCGCCCGCCGGCCTGCCCCGCTCGATCCAGGTGCTCCTGACAGCCCGCGTCGAGGCGCTGCCCGAGCCCGAGCGCCAGGTGGTGGCCGCCGCCGCCGTGGCCGGGCGGGAGTTCCCGGTGGCGGCGGTGGAGGCGCTCGTGGGCCGGCCGATCGGCGACGAGCTCGACCGGCTGGTGCAGCGCGAGCTCGTCGAGCCGACCGCCGCCGGTCGGCAGCAGTTCGGACATGCCCTCCTGCAGGAGGCGGCCTACGCGTTGATCCCGAAGCGGCGCCGCAGCGAGCTGCACCTGCGCCTGGCCGGCTGGCTGGACGAGGACGGCGCCACCGACGCGGAGGTGGGCGACCACCTCGAGCGCGCCCACACCCTGCTCTGCGAGCTCGACGCCACCGACGCCGAGGCCGCCCGGATCGGCGCCGAGGCCGGAGCGCGGCTGGCGGCCGCCGGCCGCCGGGCCGATGCGATGGGCGACCCGCGCCGGGCGACGCGGCTGCTCCAGCGGGCCGTGACCCTGCTCCCCGACCGAAGCGGAATGCAGGCCGCGGCGATGATCGAGCTCGCCGCCGCGGGATGGAACCTGCACACGAAGGAGGAGGCGCAGCGCCTGCTCGAGACGGGCAGGCAGCTGGCCGCCGAGCACGGCCTGCGCGGGCTCGAGCTGCGTGCTCGCATCCTGGAGCTCGGGGCCGTCTGGGGCGGCGGGCCGGAGGCGCCCACGAACGCCGAGGTGCTGGCCGAGACCGAGGCCGCGCTGCGCGAGCTCGTCACGCTGGACGAGCCGCGCGCCCTGGCGACGGCGCTCTCGACGCGGGCGATGCTGGAGTGCACGCTCGGCCGCGCCGACGACGCTCTGGCCTCCGCCCGCAGGGCCGTGCGCGTCCTGCAGGATGCCGACGAGGACACGGTCTGGGCGCTCTCGATCCTGGTGTGGGCGCTCGTCGAATCGCCGATGCCGGTGCCGGCCGCCGAGACGCTGCTCGCCGAGCTCATGGCCCAGCTCGGCGTGCGCCCGGCGGTGCGGTCGGAGCTGATCCAGGGACAGGCCATGCTGGCGCTCCTGCGGGGCGGGGTCGAGGAGGCCTGGCGCCTGCTCGACACCGCCGCCGAGATCGAGCTGGACCTCGGCCGCAGCACCGCACTCGGCATCGCCCTGACCCGCGGGCTGATGCTCGTCCGCGCAGGCGAGCTCGAGCAGGCGCGGCGCGTCCTGCCCGACACCATCGCCGAGCTCGAACGGCGCGACGCCAGCGGGAACGCCGACATCGTGCGGTGCTGGCTGGGGCTCGCAGAGGTGCGGCTGGGGAACGTGGCCGGCGCCCGTGCCGCCGCGGCCGCTGCGCAGGCGGCACCTGAGCGGCTCCAGAGCTACGAGGACCGCACGCGCGTACGCATCGTGCTCGCCGAGGTGCACCTGGCCGAGGGAGACGTCGAGGGTGCGATCGCCGCGGCCCGCGCGGCGGCGGCCGAGGCCGCGACCGGGGACTGGGTGCTCCTGAACGCCGAGGCCAGGCTCACGCTCGCCCGGGCGCTGCGCGCCGCGGGCGACCTGGAGGCGGCCGCCGAGCACGCGCGGGCCGCCGCCGACATGTATGCGGCGAAGGGCGACGTCGCGGCGGGCGCCGCGGCCGCAGCCCTGCTCGCCCCGACGTCCTAGACGCGAGTGCGCCGCCGGGCGGGCTCACTGGGGAGCCCGCCCGGCGGCGTGCGTCGTGGTGGCTAGGCGGAGAGCGGCTCGCGCCGGCGTCCGCGGGCGACGAGCGCCGCGGAGGCGATCAGCACGAGGGCGAGCGCCGAGCCGGCGCCGATGGCGGCGGAGATCCAGTCGAAGCCGCCGTTCGTCGTCCGCACGATGACCCTCGTCACGGGCGGGGTCGGCTGCTGGTCGGTGCCGATCTTGTCGACGCGGTCCGGAGCGAGCGGCGTGGGCGTGACGGCGGGAGCGGCGCCGATGTGGTCGGCGCGATCGGGCGAGAGCTGCACGACGGCGCTGCTCGGGGCGGCCGTGCTGCTCGTGAACGTCAGCGGCCGGGCCTGGGCGGCCGACGACATGAGCGCCAGCATCGCGGCGGTGCCGATCGCGAGCCGGAGCGTCCGGGTCATGCTTGTCATGGTCGAGCTCCTTGAACTGGGGAGAGAGAGTCTGATGGCCCGAGGCTATGGCGGCCGCTCCGCGCTGTCTGCATCGGGCGACGCGGCCGCTGTGTAAACCTGGTTACGTTCAGCCGGCCAGGGCGGCGCAGAGCCGGGCGAGGGCCGTGGTGAAGGCGTGCTCGGGCGGCGTCGCGTACCCGACGACCAGCGCCGCAGGCTGGTCGCCGCCCGGCATGGCGAAGCCCGAGAGCCCTGCGACCGCCAGGCCGCGCGCCGCTGCGGCGGCGATGACATCCGTCTCGGTGAGGCCCTCAGGCAGCCGGACGAGCGCTTGGAGGCCGGCGGCGACGCCGGCGACCCGGGCATCGGGGGCGCGCCGCCGCAGCGCCGTCACCAGCCGCTCTCGGCGGCGCTGATAGACGAGCCTGCAGCGGCGGATGTGCCGGTCGTACGCGCCGCAGCGGATGAGCTCGGCCAGCGTGAGCTGGTCGAGGGCGCCCGTCCCGACGTCGGCCAGACGCTTGGCCTCCACCAGGGGCTCCAGCAGCTGCGCCGGGACGGCCAGCCAGCCCAGCCGCAGGCCGGGGGCGAGGCTCTTGCTCGCGGTGCCGGCGTAGACGACGTGCTCGGGCGCGAGCGCCTGCATCGCCCCCACGGCCTGGCGGTCGTAGCGGAACTCGCCGTCGTAGTCGTCCTCGATGATCAGGCCGTCGGTGCCGGTGGCCCACTCGACCGCCCGCCTGCGCCGCTGCGGCGCCAGCGGGACGCCGAGCGGGAACTGGTGCGCCGGCGTCAGCAGCACGGCCCCTGCGCTCCAGAGACCGTCGACGACCGCACCCGCGCCGTCGACCGCGAGCGGCTGGAGGCGCAGGCCGGCCGCCGCGGCGACCTCGCGGTGCAGCAGGTGCCCGTAGGCCTCGACGGCGAGCGTGTGCACGCCCCGCGCGTGCTGCACGCGGCCGAGCAGCGCGAGCGCCTGGACGAACCCGGAGCAGACCACGATCCGGTCGGGCGTCACGCGCACGCCGCGGACGCGCGCGAGGTAGCCGGCCAGGGCCTGGCGGAGCTCCGCCCGGCCGCGCGGATCGCCGTAGCCGAGCGCGTCGTACGGCGCCGCGGTGAGGGCGCGGCGGGCGGCGGCGAGCCAGGCCGCGCGCGGGAAGAGCGCCAGGTCGGGGCGCCCGGGGCGCAGGTCGTAGCGGACGCGTGCGGCCGCCGCGGCCGGCTCCGGCGCCGCCGCGACCGTGGCGGCGTGCTCGGCGACGCGCGTGCCCGAGCCCTGGCGGGCGGCGAGCCACCCTTCTGCGACCAGCTGGCCGTAGGCGTCGGCGACCGTGTTTCGGGCGATGCCGAGATCGAGCGCCAGGGCGCGCGACGACGGCAGCCGCGTCCCCGGCCGCAGCTGCCCCGTCTGGATCGCCTCGCGCAGCGCACGCTCGAGGCCGGCGCGCAGGCCCCGGGCGGGCGGGTCGCGATCCAGGCCGATGCCGGAAGTGGCCCACGTGTCTGCCATTGAATTGGACCATAGTCCAGGGCCACTGCCGGAGTAGGCTGCTCGCATGACCGATACCCAGACACCTCAGATCCCCGTCCGGCTCGACTTCGACCAGCACGCCGCCGACTTCTCGACGGCGATGGGCCGACTCGACCGGGCCGCCACCAAGCAGCTCGACAAGGTCGATTTCGACCATCGCCTGCGCGAGCTCGTCCGCATCCGCGCCTCGCAGCTGAACGGCTGCGCCTACTGCATCGACATGCACACGAAGGACGCACGCGCGATCGGCGAGACCGAGCAGCGCATCTACGCGCTCCCGGCCTGGCGCGAGACCGCGTTCTTCACCGACCGCGAGCGGGCCGCGCTCGCGTTCACCGAGTCCGTCACCCGCTGCAGCGAGACGCACGTGCCGGCCGAGGACTACGACGCCGTCGCCGCGCACTTCGGCCCCGACGAGATCGGCGCCCTGCTCAGCCTCATCGTCACCATCAACGCGTGGAACGCGCTCAGCGTGGCGAGCCGCGCCTGGGAGCCGGGGTCGTACGAGCCGTAGGCGGCCGTTTATGATCGCGCGATGGACGCCGCAGCGCTCTGGGGGACGTTCGCGGAGCATGCGGCGCTCGTCATGAGCGGCGGCCGGGCGCCGGCGCGGGCGAGCGGGGACGGCTGGTTCGCGGTGCTGACCGGCGAGGCGCATCCCGACCTGAACGAGTGCGCGCTCACCGCACGCGCGCAGGCCGCCGACGCGCGTGCGCTGACGGCGTTCATCGCCGCGGCCGACGTGCCGGCACTGGTGTCGGTGTCCTCGGGTGCCGCTGCCGAGGTGACCGACCCGCTGGCCGCGGCCGGCTTCGAGCGGGCGCCCGCCAAGGAGCCGTTGATGTGGTGCCCGCGGCGGCCACGGCCCCAGCCGGGCGGCCTGACGGTTGCGGAGGTGGGCTCGCCGGCCGAGCGCGACCTGGCGATCGCGATCATCGCCGCCGCCCACTCGATGGCGCCGGAGGTGGCCGGCCGCGCGCTCGCGCAGCTGCCCGACCCCGCCGGCCGCGTGCTGGCGTGGCTCGCCTACGAGGGGGACGAGGCGATCAGCGTCGTCTGGGCCACTCCGGGCCCGCGGATCGGCATCTGGGAGATGATGACGCCCCTCCAGCATCGCCGGAAGGGCGGCGCGCGGGCCGTGCTCACGTGTGCGCTCGACGCGCTCTGGAGCCCTGCGACGGAGGGCGCCTTCCTGTGGTCGACGCCCGCGGGCCGGCCGTTCTACGAGGCGGCGGGATTCATGGCGGTCGACGAGGCGACCAGCTGGACGCTCGGCGCCGAGGCGGAGTTCCTGGCCTCGATCGGCCAGCCGGCGGACTGAGCAGGCCGCTGCCCCCGCGCACGGTTCCGCTCCGTGCGCGGGGGCAGCCTCAGTCCTCGCTCAGGCGGGGGCGGTGCGACGGTGGCTCAGCCGCGCACCTGAGACGCCGACGCCGATGAGGACAGCTGCGACGGCCGCGGCGATCGCGGCGTCCGTCCAGTCGAAGCTCGCGTCCGGCTGCGTCCGCGTCGTGGTGGACGCCGCCGGCGAGCGCAGCGGGCCGGCGGGCACCTCGAGCGGCTTGGCCTGCGCCACCGGCGCCATCAGCGCCAGTACCGCGGCCGCGATGATCACCGTCCGGATGGTTCGACTCAGGGTTGCCATGCTCGCGCTCCGATCTGGAATCGTGAATCTCTGCATGCAACCTACGGCGGCATTCCGGCAGCGTCTGCATCGGCGGATGCACACTATGTGTAACGTGCGATACACTCGCCGCAGGAGGCGCCCTGCCCGAATGGCCCATTCTTTCGCCGCTCTCGGACGCCGAGAAGCGGGATGTGCTCGCCCTCGCCAGGCGCCGCCGGTTCGCGCGCGGGGAGATCGTCGTGCACCGCGACGACCCGGCCGACACGATGCACCTCGTCCGCAGCGGGTGCCTGGCCATCCGGGTGCTGACTCCGGTCGGCGACATGGCCACGCTGGGCCTCGTCGGCCCGGGGGACGCGGTCGGCGAGATGGGCCTCCTGCGCAGCGAGCGAGCGCGCACGGCCACGATCCAGGCGCTCGCAGCGACGGAGACGTATGCGCTCAACCGTCAGACCTTCGACCGGCTGCGGCGTGACCACCCCGCCGTCGATGCCCTGCTGGTGCAGATCCTCGCCGACCGCGTCGCCGAGCTGACCGAGCGGCTGGTGGACGCGCTCTACACCCCCGCCCCGCGGCGCGTGGCGAACCTCATCGCCGCCCTCGCCGAGAGCTACCGGGACGGATCGGGCGGCGCGACGATCCCGCTCACCCAGGAAGACCTGGCCAGCCTGGCCGGCACGTCGCGCCTGACCGTCAGCCGCGTGCTGCGGGGGATGCGGGAGCACGACCGGATCGAGGTCAGCCGGGGCAAGCTGGTGGTCAGGGAGCCGGCCGGGTAGCCTGCCCGCCATGCTGCGCGAGATCGCCGAGTACCCGAACTCGTTCGGTCCCCTCTCTGCGGGCGGCGAGCGGATCGAGACCGACCGCTACACCCTCTGCATGGGCCGCGGGTCGATCTGGAACACGGTTCAGCGCCACCGATTCGGCGCGGACGAGATCGACGACGTGCGCGCCGAGGTGCATGCGCACCTGCGGGAGCGCGGGCGCTCCTCGACGCAGTGGGAGGTCGGCAGCGCCGCCCGGCCCGAGAACCTGGTCGAGCTCCTGCTCGAGCGCGGCGTCGTGCGCGACCGCGACCCCTACGCCGTGGCGCTCGTCCTGCAGCGCGAGCCGCCGCCCGGGCCGCCCGGCGCGGTCGCCCGCCGTGTCGAGACGTTCGCCGAGTACGCGGCCGCGAACGAGGTGCAGTTCGCGGCGTTCGAGACGGAGGGCGACGACCTCGCCGAGGCGCGCGCCCTGCTCCCCGAGACCTGGGCCGAGCGCACGGGGCTGATGCACGCGGTGTGGATGGACGGGGCGATCGTCGGCGCCGGCTCGGCGAGCCCGGTGGCCGAGGGGCTCCTGCTCTACGGTGGGGCGACGGCGCCCGACGCGCGCGGCCGTGGGGCGTATCGGGCCCTCCTGCGCGCTCGCTGGGACGAGGCCGTCGCTCTCGGCACGCCCGCCCTGATCACCCAGGGCGGGTCGATGTCGCGGCCGATCCTCGAGCGAACCGGCTTCGAGGCGATCGGGCACGTGCACATGCTGCTCGACAGGTTCGGCGAGGGGGCCTAGTCCCGCCCGCGGCTCAGGTGATCGTGACGGTGTCCTGCACCCAGCCGCTCGTGTTGCCGTAGGCGTCGAGCGCCTCGAACCGCACCACCGTCACCCCGACGGTCTTCACCGTCGCCACCGCCCCGGTGCGAAGCGCGCTCCAGGTCGTGCCGCCGTCGGTCGACGTCTCGTACTTGTAGCCCGCGAAGCCGGGCGCGGAGTCGGTCGAGCCCGACGCGGTGACGGTCACCGGCGTCGTGCTCGTCGGCACGCCACCCGCGCTGTCGGTCAGCGTCGGGAGCGAGATCTCGGGGAACTCGGCGAAGCCCTGCTGGGTGACGCCGCCGATCTTCGTGAAGTCGCCGCCGGCCGTGAGCGTGCCGTCGCCCCCGGCGAGCGCGAACACGCCGAGCACGCCGTTTGCGCTCGGATGCCAGGGCAGGATGTTCCCGGTCGTCTCGTCGAGCGCGAGCAGGTGGTCGCGCGCTGTCGGCACCGCGCATGCGTTCGTCCCGAACACGTGGCCGCAGTAGTTGTTGAAGTGGCCGCCGACGTACACGGTGCCGTCCTGGACGGTGATCGCCTGGTCGTTCCCGTCGACGCCGCCGATCCAGAGCTGCGCGCCGGTGGACGGGCTGAAGGCGACGATGTTGCCGCCGTTCCCCGTCCCGGCTCCGTACACGCCGTTCGCGTCGACCGCCAGGGTGGTGATCGTGTAGCTGGGGTGGTTCGCCCACGCCAGGAGGGCGCCCGTCGAGGGGCTGACCGCGCCGATGAAGCGCTGCAGGATCGATCCGTCAAGCGACGTGAAGTTGCCGGCCACGACCAGGCGCGTGCCGTCCGTCGTGAACGCGACCGCGTTGACCTTGGCCGACGCCGTTGCGGTGAAGCCGGTCACGAGCGCGCCGGTGGAGGGGTCGACCTCGGCCAGGAAGTTGCGGGCGACCTTGTCGGCGGTCGTGAAGTTCCCGCCCAGGTAGAGGCCGTTCGCACCTACCGCGATCGACATGACCTCGCCGTTCGTCTTCGCCTTGAACGTCTGGATCGGTGCGCCGGTGGTCGCATCGACGGCCGCGACCCGGGCGTGCGTCTTGCCGCCGACGGTGCCGAACGTCCCGCCCAGGTACACCGTCTGACCGCTCACGGCGATGGCCTGGACGGTGCTGTTCGCGTTCGGATCCCAGGGCAGGAGCGCCCCGGTCTCGAGGTTCAACGCGGCGACGTGGTTGCGCGCGACCTCACCGGTGCCGGCCGGGTCACCCGCCGGGCGCACCGAGGTGAACTCGCCGCCCAGATACGCGGTGGAGCCGCTCACGACCACGGTCTCGACGCGGCCGTTCGTCTGCCAGGACGCGCCCACCGGGATCGATCCCGGCGCCGCCGCCTCTGCTCCCGCGGCGAGCATCAGCGCCGCCAGCACCGCCAATACCGCCGCCACCGCACGTATCCGCACCACGCTGCCTCCACCACGTCGAATTTCGCCCACCGCTTCAAACGTACGCGTGCTCCGGCGGGCGGACAACCGCCGATGTGGGTCCGTGCGCCTCTGTGACGATCCGCACACATCCTGGTTCGCGCCGCGCACAGACGGCGGCGCATCCGGCTCCTAGCCTCATTCCCACGATCACCGGGCCGACCGGCTCGGTTTGGAAGGAGGCGTCATGTCCACTCAGCACAAGAAGCGCCGGTTGCGCCGCAGGCTCATCGCCGCCGGCGTGCTCGTCACCGCGCTCATGGCGGTCTCGGTGCCGGTTGCCGATGCCCACCCGACCGGCGTCTACCAGGTGAACGTGCCGGCGACCAGCAGCCATGCACCGGCGTTCCACCCGAACCCGCGCGACCGGCCGGGCTTCTACCAGGCGCACGCAGACGTGCCGGTGGTGCCCATCGTCCGGGGCACGACCGGCACGGCCGACACCGGGTTCGCGTGGGCCGACGCGGGGATCGGCGCCGGCCTGGCGGCGGTGGCCGCCGGCCTGATCGGTGCCATCCTCGCAACGCGCGCCCGCCGCTCGCCACTCACGCGGGATCCGTCCACGGGCGGCGCCGCGTAGCCGGGAAAGGAGCGGCCCTCGCTCACGGGGCCGCTCCTCTCCACCCCCACGCGGAGCACATCAGCGAGCGCCGCATAGACTCGCCTCGTGATCACGTGCACCGGTGCGACCAGGTCAACCCGCCGACCGCCCGGTTTTGCAACGGCTGCGGATCGGCGCTGGCCACGGCGACCGAGGCGCCTCGGTCGACGCGCAAGGTCGTCACGGTGCTGTTCTGCGACGTGGCGGGGTCGACCGCCCTCGGTGAGCGCATCGACCCCGAGGCTCTGAGCGCGGTGATGGCCGGCTACTACGAGGCGATGCGCCTCGTGATCGAGCGCCACGGCGGCACCGTCGAGAAGTTCATCGGTGATGCGGTGATGGCGGTGTTCGGCGTTCCGGAGCTGCACGAAGATGACGCCCTACGGGCTGTGCGCGCCGCGGCGGAGATGCGCGCCGAGCTCGAGCGGATGCAGATCCCGGCCCGGATCGGGATCAACACGGGAGAGGTCGTGGCCGGGCAGGACTCCCTGGTGACGGGCGATGCGGTGAACGTCGCAGCCCGGTTGGAGCAGGCTGCCCGGGCCGGTGACGTGCTGATCGGCGAGGCGACCTACAAGCTCGTGCACAACGCGGTCACGGTCGAGCAGATCGAGCCGGTCGCGGCCAAGGGCAAGGCGGATCCGGTGCCCGCGCGGCGGCTGGTCTCGGTCGACGCCACCGCAGCGGGGTTCGCCCGGCGGATGGACGTGCCGCTGATCGGGCGCGAGTCCGAGCTCGCGCTGCTCGCGGAGGCGTACGAGCGAGCGGTCCGCGAGCGCCGCTGTCACCTCTTCACGGTCATGGGCCTCGCCGGAGCCGGCAAGTCGCGGTTGATCGCCGAGTTCTTGAACGTCCACTCCGGAGCCGCGACGGTGCTGCGCGGTCATTGCCTTTCCTACGGCGAGGGCATCACGTTCTGGCCGCTGGCCGAGATCGCGCGCGCGGCGGCGGGCATCACCGAAGAGGACACGGCGGCGACCGCCAGGTCGAGGCTGGACGAGCTCCTCACGCGTGCCGATACCTCCGACGCAGCCGCCGTCGCCGAGCGCGTCGCGTGGGCGATCGGCCTCGACGCCCCGGCCGCCGGTGCCGACGAGATCGCCTGGGCCGCCCGCAAGCTGTTCGAGTGGCTCGCCGCCGACGATCCGTTGGTCGTGGTGTTCGAGGACGTGCACTGGGCCGAGCCGACGCTGCTCGATCTCATCGACGCCGTCACCGATCTGTCCCGAGGGGCGGCGCTGCTCGTGATCTGCACCGCCCGCCCCGACCTGATCGACGCTCGCCCGGGCTGGTCGGGGGGCAAGACGAACGCCACGTCGATCCTGCTCGAGCCGCTCAGCGACACGAACGCCCGGCGCCTGATCGAATCCCATCCCGAGGCCACGGGACTGAACGCGGAGCGGCGCAACCAGATCGTGGCCGCTGCCGAGGGCAACCCGCTGTTCGTCGAGCAGATGCTCGCGACCGTCACCGACGGCTCGGGTGGAGTCGAGCTCGTCGTGCCGAGGACGATCCAGGCGCTGCTCGCCGCGCGCGTCGACGGCCTGGCTGCGGACGAGCGCCGGGTGCTCGGGCACGCCTCTGTCGAGGGGCGGGTGTTCCACCCCGCAGCCGTGGCGGATCTCGCCGGCGACCTGTCTCGAGGCGAGCTCACGACGCTGCTCCACGCCCTGGTCAGGCGCGAGCTGATCGGCCCCGAGCCGGCGACGTTCGGCGGCGACGAGGCGTTCCGATTCCAGCATCAGCTGATCCGCGATGCCGCCTACGCGCACATCTCCAAGCGCGAGCGCGCGGACCTGCACGAGCGCTTCGCGGGCTGGCTCGAGCGCAGGGTCGGCGAACGCACCGCGGAGTACGAGGAGATCGTCGGATACCACCTGGAGCGCTCGTGCCTGCTTCGCACCGAGCTCGATCCCGGTGCGGGCGCGATGCAATCGGGCGTCGCGCTGCGGGCCGGGCGAATGCTCGCATCGGCGGGCCGCCGCGCCCTCGATCGCGGCGACGCGCCATCGGCGATCGGTCTCATGTCACGTGCCGGCGACATGGTCCACGACCCGCCTGCGGAGCGGTGCCAGCTCCTGCTCGATCTCTCCCGCGCCCACGCCTGGAACATGGAGGACGAGAATGCCCGCGTCGTCGCCAGGGGCGCGCTGCTCCTGTCGTCGGAGCTCGGCGATGCCGGCCTGCGCGCACGAGCCGAGATCGCAGAGATGTACGCGCAGCCCGCGGCGACGGCCACCGAGGCCGACTTCGCAGCCGAGGTCGACGCGCTGATCGAGACCCTGACCGCACTCGACGACCACCGGGGGCTCGCCGCCGCGTGGGAGCTGCGAATGAGCGCCGCGCAGGCGCTCATGCAGGGCGATCTGGCGGTGACCGCCGGCGAGCACGTCGTCGTTCACGCCCGCCGCTCGCATCAGCGCATGCTCGAGCTCGAGACGCTGCTCGAGCTGGCAGGCCAGTCCGTCTGGGGGGCGACTCCGGTTCCCGACGCGATCGCCCGGTGTCAGCACGCCGTGGATGCGGCCGCGGGTGACCCGCGCAGGCGTGCCAAGCTGACGAGCATGATCGCCGCACTCGAGGCCATGCGGGGGAACGTCGCCCGCGCCGGTGCGCTGCGATCCGACCATCAGGCGATCGACGCCGACCTGGGCACCCGAGTCGACGTGTTCTACCAGGCGCAGTTTTGGGCCACCGTCGACTCCTTGGGCGGTGACCCCGCAGCGGCAGAGGCGATCCTGCGTGCGAGCATCGGCGCGATCGACGCGGACGCCGACCTGGTGGCGGTCAATCGCGACATGATGGCTCAGGCGATCCTCACCCAGGGCAGATTCGACGAGGCCGAGGCGCTGGCACGCGAGAGCGAGCACGCGAGGCTCCCCAGCGCCGCGTTCGGGGCGGTCTGGCGCAGGATCCGGGCCCGCGTCCTCGCCCACGACGGCCGCTGCGACGAGGCCGTCCAGCTCGCCCTCGACGCCGCGGCGCTGATGGCCTCCACCGACTATCTGCACGACCGCGCCGACACGCAGCTCGATCTCGCGATCGTCCTGCGGGCCGCCGGCCGGCGGGACGACGCGACGAGTGCCGCGCGGGATGCCGTCCGGCTGTGGGAGCGGAAGGGCAACACGGTCTCTGCAGCCGCCGCCCGCGCGGAATTCGGCATCGAGTAGATTCGGCCGATGGCAGAGGTGGTCATCGTCGGCGCCGGGATCGGCGGGCTTGCGACCGCCCTGCTCCTGGGACGGCAGGGGCGGGAGGTGGTCCTGTGCGAGCGCGACCCCGCCCAGGTGCCGGCGGCGACGGAGCAGATGTGGTCGGAGTGGAAGCGGCCCGGGATCCCGCAGGCGCCGCTCGGCCACACGTTCCTGCCGGGCTTCCGGATGCTGCTGACCGAGCGCGCCCCCGACGTGGTCGAGCGGCTCTACGCGGCCGGGGCGCCCCTCCTGGACTACGCGCGCGACATGCCGGGCGACGAGCGCCGCCCCGAGGACGCGGAGCTCCTCGCGATCATGTGCCGGCGGGCGGTGCTCGAGGGCATCCTCCGCCAGACGGTCGCGGCCGAGCCGACGGTCGCGATCCGCACCGGGTGCGACGTGACCGGGCTCGTCGCGGAGCCGTCGCCGATGCCGGGCGTCCCCCGCGTCACGGGCGTGCGCACGCGCGACGGGCGGGCCATTGCCGCCGGCACCGTGGTCGTCGCCGGAGGCAGGCTCGTGCCGGTGCCGCGCTGGCTCGAGGCGATCGGCGCGCATGCGCCCGCGGAGTTCTCGGAGGGGTGCGGCTACGTCACCTTCACCCGGTTCTTCCGCATCCACCGGCGCCCCGGCGAGGACCACCGCGTATCGGCGCGGCTCGCGGTCGAGGGCGACCCCGGCTACATGAGCTACGAGCTGTTCGGCGCCGACGCGTCGACCTTCTGCGTCGAGCTCTCGCCGCCGGCCTGGGATCACGAGCTGCGCGGCCTGCGCCACGAGGCCGTGCACATGGCGGCCGCCCGTACGCTGCCCGAGAGCGAGGACTGGCTCGACCCCGGCCGGGCCACGCCGATCGGCCCGGTCGCGGCGATGGGGCAGGAGCGAAACGTGCTGCGCCACTTCGTCGTCGACGGCCGCCCCGTGGCGCTCGGCCTGCACGTGATCGGCGACGCCCGCTGCCAGCTCGACTCGCTCTACGCCTGGGGCTCAGGCGTCGCGCTCGTAAGCGCAGTCACGCTGGTCGACCTGCTCGCCGCGCACCCCGGCGACCACGAGGCCCAGGCGCTTGCCTTCGAGGAGCGGCTCGGCGGCGAGATCCGCGGCCGGCACGAGCTCTCGCTCGCCCGCGACCGCGCCGCCGCCCGGCGCTACCGTGGCCAGCCGGAGTGGGACGACCCCGACACCGGCATCGGCCTCGTCGAGAGCACCGTGGTCCCCGCCGCGGAGGAGGATGCCGAGGTCTTCCGCGCGGTCATGCGCGCCGACATGCAGCTTGACCCCGTCGGCGCGCTCGCCCACAACACCCCGGTGATCGACCGCGCCCGGGCGCTCAAGGCGGCCCGCGCCCAGCCGCCGGCGAGCACGACCGCGCCAGGGCCTGCCCGCGAGCACCTGCTGGAGCTGATCGCGCAGGCGGGTGCGCGTCAGGTGGAGTAGCCTTTGCAGGCGCAACTATGAGGAAGATCCAGAGCCAGGGCGTGCACCACATCACGATCGTCGGCGCCAACCGGCAGACGTCGATCGACTTCTGGGAGGGCGTCCTCGGCATGCCGTTCGTGTTCGAGCAGCCCAACCTCGACAACGCGTCGGAGAGCCACCTCTACTTCGACCCCGGCGACGGCCGCCTGATCACGATCTTCACGAACGAGGAGCGCACGCCCGATCCCACCCGGACGGCGACCGATCCCGGCTGCGTGCACCACATCGCGTTCTCGCTGTCGCAGGCCACGTTCCACCAGACGGTCGAGCGGCTCGACGAGCGCGGGATCTCCCACAGCGGCGTCAAGGACCGCGGCTTCATGGACTCGATCTACTTCGAGGACCCGCTCGGCCTCCTGATCGAGCTCGCCTCCTACCGCTTCGAGCCGCCCTTCGGCTACACCCACTCCGACGTCCTGCTCGAGGCGCACAAGCTGCGCGAGCAGCGCGGAGATCGCAACATCGTCGAGATCCACCTGGCAGATGCCATCGAGGACATGATCAGGCGGTCGCGGCCGTCGCTCTCCGACGACCGCTCACCGAAAGACCCGTACTAGGAGGACTGGGATGGCGGCAATGAAGATGCACGTGCTCAAGCCGAGCGTGAACAACCTGACCGTCCGGATCTTCGTCCGCGCGGCGGGGCTCGACTGCGAGGAGATCGACGCGTGGGGGAACACGCGCACCCCCGAGTTCCTGGCCATGAACCCGGCCCACCTGACCCCCATGATCGAGCACGCCGGCCTGCCGCGGGCGACCCTGTGGGAGAGCTGCGCGATCATGTCCTACCTGTGCAACACGCACGGCCTCGAGCAGTTCTACCCGAGCGATCCGGGCCAGCGGGCGATGATCGACAGCGCCAACTTCTACCTGATCGGGACGCTCTACCCACTGGTGGCGCGGGCGACGTATCCGACGCTCAACTTCCCGCAGTACCCGGGCGAGGTGGGCTCCTCGGACGCCGACCCCGAGGCCAAGGCCGCGGCCCAGCAGGCCGCCGAGGCCGCGCTCGCCGAGCCGCTCGACGTCTACCACACGTTCTTCCTCGACGGCAAGAAGTTCATCGGCGGCGACCACCCCTCGACGGCCGACATCCGCCTCGCGGCGACGCTCGAGTTCCTCGCCTCGATCGACTACGACCTGCCCGACTGGGCGAAGGAGTACATGGAGGCGATGGCCGACACGCTCGGCGACGCCTACACCGAGCCGGCCGCCGACGTGCGCGGCTACATCGAGTACGTGAAGTCGCAGGCGCCGGCCTAGACGCGGGGCGGCATCACTCCTGGCGACCGACGACCGCCGCCGTGCCGAGCGCCAGCACGGCGGCGGCGCAGAGCAGCGCCGCGTAGCTCGTGACCTGCGCGCCGACGGCGAAGAGGTAGGGCGCCGCGAAACCGAGGTACGTGAGGGCGTAGTAGTGCGCCGTCAGGCGGGCGAGGCGGTCGGGGCCGGCAATGCGCTGCACCTCGACCAGGCCGCCGACCAGGCACAGACCGTACGCGCACCCGAGCACGATCGCGCACGGCACGAGCAGCCACACCTCCTGCGCGTGGGCGGTGTAGGCGCCGAGCCCGAGGCCGGCGGCGACGGTCACGAGTCCCACGGTCGCGGCCCGGTTGCCACGCGGGCTGCGGTCGAGCCGCCGTCCGAGCGGCTGGATCAGCACCCCCGCGAACGCCGTGAGCGCGGTGATCGCGGCCACCAGCGCCAGGCCGTCGGTCGCGTGCTGCGCGCCGACGACGCTCGGAAGCAGCGCGAACGCGATCGCCGGAGAGGCGAACACCCAGGGCGCCATCGGCGCGACCACGCGCCAGAACCGCGCCCCGTCCCCGCGCCGGCGGGCCGGGCGGGCAGAGCCGGCGGCCCCCGCAACCACGGTCTCCGGAGCGTCCCGCAGCAGCGCGATGACGGCGAGCGCCAGGGCGATGTGCGGCAGATACGGCACCACCTCGGGGTCCGGCGCCCACTGCGCGAGCAGCCCGGCCACGAGCGGCCCGAGCGCGAAGCCGGCGGTCATCGCGACCGCCGCCCGCCGGGCCGCGGCATGCCCGTCGGCTGCACCTGAGCCGGGGCGAGAGAGGTCGCGCAGCCAGGCGGTGCCTGCGCTGAACGCCGCGCCGCTGCTGACACCGGCGAGAAGGCGCCCGGCGAACAGGATCGCAACGTGGCCACCGGCCGCCGCCAGGGCGATGGTCGCGGCGAGCGAGAGCACCGCGGCGGGGACGACCACCGTGCGCCGCCCGCGGGCGTCCGAGAGCGGCCCGCCGATGAGGAGGCCGGGGATCAGGCCCAGCGCGTAGACGCCGAACAGGGCTTCGAGCGTGCCCGTGCCGAGGCCGAGCCGCTGGTGGTAGACGAGCAGCATCGGCGTGAACTGGTTCGAGCCCCAGCCGGCGCCGATCAGGACGGCCGCCGCCGGCAGCCATGCCACAGGTCGTCGGGCTGCTCTGGTCATCAGTGCGTGATGTGTCGCCATCCGCGGGCCTCCGATGTGAGTTCAGTGATTGAACTCGATGAGGCTAGCAGAGAAGTTCGATGATTGAACCCATATCCTCTATACTGCCGCCGTGCTCGGCAAGGATTACCACGACCAGGACTGCTCCATCGCCCGTTCGCTCGAGGTGATCGGAGAGCGCTGGACGTTTCTGATCCTCCGCGACGCGTTCTACGGCGTGCGCCGCTTCAGCGACTTCCAGGCCCACCTGGACGTCCCGAAGGCGGTGCTCTCGAGCCGGCTCGCCGGCCTTGTCGAGGACGGGATCTTCGAGCGCCGGCCCGACCCCGACCACGGCGGCCGGCATCTGTACGAGCTCACGCAGGCCGGCCGCGAGCTGTGGCCCGTGCTGTATGCGCTGCTCGTCTGGGGTGGCCGCCACCGCTCTGCGAACAGCCGCACCTTCCGGCACGCCACCTGCGGCACTGTCCTCGATGATCGCGGCAATTGCCCGTTTTGCAGGGTGTTTCCGATCCCAGAGGACATCATCTCGGAGCGCGTCCCCGATCGCCCGGCCGTCCGCGACGACGCGGTGACAATCGCCCTGGGCACGCCGCACCGGCTGCTCGAGCCACTCGCAGTCTAACTGTCAAGTCAAGAGTTAGTGTTTGCGCGGAACGGCTCGTCCAGATCCGCCCCTGTTATGCTCGCCGACCGATGGGGGTCGATCGCTGACTCGCGCCCTCTACTGGGTGGGGCGAATGTGTGTGCGCCGGCGCTGGGCGGTGATCGCCGTCTGGCTCGTGGTCGCGGTCGGACTGCACCTGTGGGCGGCGTCGCTCGGCCAGCAGTGGAACGACAACCTCACGCTGCCCGGCACCGGATCCACGCGCGCGACCGACCTGCTCCAGGAGAAGCTGCCCCAGCAGGCCTACGGCAGCATCCCGCTCACGCTGCTCGATCGCAACGGGACGCTGGGTGACCAGGCCAGCACGAGCGCGATCGACGCCACCGTCAAGAACCTGAAGGCGCTCCCCCACGTCACCCGTGTCGTGAGCCCGCTCGACCAGGGCGCATCGGCGCTCATCAGCAAGGACCGCAAGGCGGGGTACATCTCGGTCACGCTCAACATCGGCTCGAGCGACACGACGACCGGCGAGGCACAGGCGATCCTGGACGCCGCCGCACCGGCCGCGCAGGCCGGCCTCGAGCCGGCGGTCGGCGGCTACGTCGGCCAGAAGCTCTCGCGGCCTTCCACCGAGAGCAGCGAGGCGGTCGGGCTCGCAGCCGCGGTGATCATCCTGCTCTTCGCCTTCGGGACGGCGACCGCGATGGCGCTTCCGATCATCACCGCCGTCCTCGGCCTGCTCGACGAGCCTCGCGCTGATCACCGCCGTCGGCCACGCGACCGCGGTGCCGACCGTCGCGCCCACCCTGGCGACGATGATCGGCCTCGGCGTCGGTATCGACTACGCCCTCTTCATCGTCACCAAGCACAAGCTGCAGCTCGCAAACGGCGTGCCGATGGACGAATCGATCGCGCGGGCGACGGCCACCTCGGGTGGCGCCGTCGTCTTCGCGGGCGTGACCGTCGTGATCGCTCTGTGCTCGCTCTTCGTCGCCGGCATCCCGCTCGTGTCGACGCTCGGATACACGGCCGCGATCGCCGTCGCCGTCTCGGTGCTCGCCGCCGTCACGCTGCTGCCGGCGCTGCTCGGCGCGCTCGGCGCGCACATCAACTCGCTGCGCGTCCACCTCGGCCGCACCCACCCCGACGACCAGCAGCCGCACGGCTGGGCGCGCATGGCCCGGGCCGTCGGCAGCCGCCCGTGGCCGTACCTGATCGGGAGCACCGTCCTCCTGCTCGTGCTCGCGTTCCCGCTCATCCACCTGCGGCTGGGCCAGTCCGACCAGAGCGTGCTGCCCACATCGACCACGTCGCGCCAGGCCTACGACACGATCACGCAGGGCTTCGGCGCCGGATCGAACGGGCCGCTCCTGATCGCGGTGCAATTCGGGACGCCGGCGAAGCCCGGCCAGCCCGGCGGGGACGCATCGACCGATCCGCGCCTGGCGGCGCTCCAGAGCGCCATCTCCAAGACGCCCGGCGTGCAGTCCGTCGCCCCGGCGACGGTGGATCCGAGCGGCACGGGCGCGGTCTTCAGCGCGATCGCGACGACGTCGCCCTCGGCATCGCAGACGGAGGATCTGGTCACCAACCTGCGCGACACGGTGATCCCCAAAGCGCTGGCCGGGACCAACCTGACGGCGTATGTCGGCGGCCAGACCGCCGGCTACATCGACCTGGCCGAGAAGATCGGGGCGAAGCTGCCGCTGATGATCGCGATCGTCGTCCTCTTGAGCTTCCTCGTGCTGATGGTGGCGTTCCGGTCGGTCGTGATCCCGATCAAGGCCGCGATCATGAACCTGCTCTCGGTCGGCGCGGCCTACGGCGTCGTGACGTTCGTGTTCCAGGAGGGGCACGCCATCGGCCTCGTCGGCCTCCCGCACGCGATCCCGATCGTCAGCTTCGCGCCGCTGCTCATGTTCGCGATCCTCTTCGGCCTCTCGATGGACTACGAGGTGTTCCTCGTCAGCCAGATCCAGGAGCGCTACCACGCGACCGCCGACGCCGGCGAGGCCGTCGTCGAGGGCCTGGCCTCGACCGGCCGCGTGATCACCTCGGCGGCGCTCGTCATGGTGTTCGTGTTCTCGAGCTTCCTCCTGAACGGCGATCCGGTCGTGAAGGAGTTCGGGCTCGGCCTCGCCGTCGCGATCGCCCTCGACGCCACCGTCGTCCGCTGCATGCTCGTGCCTGCGGTGATGGAGCTCCTGGGCCGGAGAAGCTGGTGGCTGCCGGCGTGGCTCGACGGCGTGCTGCCCCACCTGAACGTCGAGGGCGCCGGCGTCTTCGACGACAGCCCGGATCCGGCCCCCGCTCCCGCGGCCTGAGCGACGCTTCCCCGGCCGGCCCGGCCCGCGCCGCGCTACGGTGAGGAGGCGATGAGTTTCAGGGCCAAGGCGGGTCTTCACCCCTGACTCGAATCCGAAGGAGCCTCACCAAGATGACACACGTAGACGACGCACGCAGGCGCTGGCTGGCGCTGATCCTGCTCTGCGGCGGGAGCCTCATGATCGTCCTCGACACGACCATCGTGAACGTCGCGCTGCCGTCGATCCGGCAGAGCCTCGGGTTCTCGGAGACGTCGCTCGCGTGGGTCGTGAACGCCTACCTGCTCACCTTCGGCGGCTTCCTGCTCCTGGGCGGCCGGTTGGGCGACCTGTTCGGACAGCGCCGGCTCTTCCTGATCGGGATCGCGCTCTTCACGGCCGCGAGCCTGGCCTGCGGCCTCGCGGACTCGCAGCATGTGCTGATCGGCGCGCGGGCCGTGCAGGGCCTCGGCGGCGCGATCGTCTCGGCCGTGTCGCTCTCGCTGATCATGACGATGTTCACCGAGCCGGGCGAGCGGGCGAAGGCGATGGGCGTGTTCGGCTTCGTCGCGGCCGGCGGCGGCACCGTCGGCGTGCTGCTGGGCGGCGTCCTCACCGACCTGCTCGACTGGCACTGGATCTTCATCGTGAACCTCCCGGTGGGGATCGCCGTGTTCGCGTTCTGCCTCGTGCTGCTGCCGTCCGGGCGCGGCACCGCCGGTGCGGGGCGCCTCGACGTCGCCGGCGCCGTCACGGTGACCGCGGCCCTGATGCTCGCGGTGTACGCGATCGTGAACGGCAACCAGGCGGGCTGGACGTCAACGCAGACGCTCGGGCTGCTCGGGGCCGCGGCCGCGCTGCTCGCGCTCTTCCTCGTGATCGAGTCGCGCGTCGCCTCGCCGCTCATGCCGCTCGGCCTCTTCCGGCTGCGGAACGTCTCGACCGCGAACGTGATCAGCATCCTGTGGGCGGCGGGCCTGTTCGCGTGGTTCTTCCTCTCCGCCCTCTACCTGCAGATCGTGCTCGGCTACAGCCCGCTGCGGGTCGGCCTCGCCTTCCTGCCGACGAACCTCATCATGGGCGCGTTCTCGCTCGGGCTCTCGGCCAAGATCGTGATGCGGTTCGGCATCCGGCTGCCGCTCGCGCTCG
The DNA here is from genome assembly GCA_963717845.1 of uncultured Actinomycetes bacterium. GTDB lineage: Bacteria > Actinomycetota > Thermoleophilia > Gaiellales > JAICJC01 > JAICJC01. The sequence continues at coordinate 1,881,572 of CAVQXH010000001.1, read as the reverse complement.
GCATGTCGCTCGCGACCATCGGGCTCGTGCTCTTCGCGCGCGCGCCGGTCGGCGGCAGCTTCGTGACCGACGTCCTGCCCAGCATGATCCTGCTCGCGTTCGGCGGCGGGCTGGCGTTCAACCCGCTGCTCCTGGCGGCGATGAGCGACGTCGCGCCGAGCGAGGCCGGCCTGGCCTCCGGGATCGTGAACACCTCGTTCATGATGGGCGGCGCGCTCGGCCTGGCCGTGCTCGCGAGCGTCGCCGCGCAGCACACGTCCGACCTGCGCGCCTCCGGAGAGGGCCCGCTGGTGGCGCTGAACGGCGGCTACCACGTGGCCTTCCTGATCGGGGCCGTGTTCACGCTCGCCGGCGCCGCGATCGCCGCCACCGTCCTGCGCCCCGGCCTGCCGGCCGCCCAGGGCGAGGAGGCGATGCACGGGCAGCTGGCGGCGGCCGAGGCCGAGTAGACTGGCCGGCATGGGTTGCTGCATGGTGATGGTCCGCGGCCGTGCGCGAGCGCGGCACACCGCTCCCGCCGGCCGGCGGGCAGCACTTCCTGCGTAGCGGACGGCTGGCCGGCGAGATCGTCGCGGCGGCCGACGTGCGCCCGGACGAGCTGGTGGTCGAGATCGGGGCCGGCTTCGGACGGCTGACGGCGCCCCTCCTGCGGGCCGGAGCGCGCGTTGTGGCGGTCGAGCTCGACCCGGCGCTCGCGGCGTCGCTGCGGCGCCGCCACGCCGGCGCCCGGCTGACCATCGTTCAGGCCGACTTCCTGCACACACCCGCCGTGACCGAACCGCACCGCGTCCTCGGGAACATCCCGTTCGCGATCACCACACCGATCCTGCACCGCCTGCTCGACCACCCGGCGACGCCGCTGCGCCGGGCCGAGCTGATCGTGCAGGACGGCTTCGCCCGCAAGCGGGCCGCGACCCGGCCGACGACGCTGCTCGCGCTCGGATGGCTGCCGTGGTGGCGGCTTCAGACCGAGCGGCACCTGCCGGCCGCCTGCTTCGACCCCCGGCCGGCCGTCGATGCCGCGGTGCTCGCGATCGCGCCGCGCCGGCCGGCGCTGCTCGCCCCCTGCGACGCGCCGGGCTACCGGGCGTTCCTGCGCGAGGGGTTCACACGCGACGCCCGGCCGGTGCGCCGGGCGATCGCGATCCCTCCGCGCACGTGGAAGCGCTTCGCGCGCGACCGCGGGCTCCACACCGCTGCGCGTCCGCACGAGCTCGACGTGTGGGACTGGGTCGAGCTCTACCGGATCGCCGGCCGGTAACCGGGGGTGACAGAATCCGGCGCGTGCGTGCGCTTGTGAACCCCTCGCTCGACGTCGCGGCCGTGCCCGCGCCGAGCACCGACGCGATCGCGTTCCATACGGCGCTCGCGGACTACCGGCCGACGCCCCTGCGCGACCTGGCCCCGGTGGCCGCAGAGCTCGGGCTCGCGGCGGTGGCGGCCAAGGACGAGTCCGACCGGCTGGGGCTCCCGGCGTTCAAGGTGCTCGGCGCCTCATGGGCGGTCGAGCGTGCCCTGCGCGAGCGGCCCGACGTGCACACGCTCGTGACGGCGAGCGCGGGCAACCACGGCCGCGCCGTCGCCCATGTCGCGGCGCTGCGCGGGCTTTCGTGCCGCATCCTCCTGCCCGCCCGCTCGGCCCCCGCCCGGCGCGAGGCGATCGCGGCGGAGGGAGCCGAGGTCGTCGTCACCGCCGGCACCTACGAGGAGGCGGTCGCGGTGGCCGCGGAGGAGGGCGAGCGGCCCGGCACGATGGCACTCGCCGATGTCGGCGACTCCGGCCCGGCGCACTGGGCGATCGACGGCTACCACACGCTCTTCGCAGAGACGGCGGCGCAGGGGGAATTCGACCTGATCCTCGTGCCCGTGGGCGGCGGGTCGCTGGCCGCGGCGGCCGCCCGCCACGGCGCCGACGCGGGCATCCCGGTGGTCGGCGTCGAGCCGGACACGGCCGCCTGCCTGACCGCGTCGCTCGCAGCCGGCCGGCTGACGGCGGTGGCGAACCCCGGCACCAGCATGGCCGGGCTCGACTGCGCCGAGATCTCGACGACCGCCTGGCCGTCGCTGCGCGCCGGCATCGCAGGCATGGTGACGGTCTCCGACGCCGAGGCGCACGCAGCCATGCGCGAGCTCGCCGGCGCTGGTCTCGTCATCGGCGACTGCGGCGCGGCCACGCTGGCAGGGCTGCGCGCTCTCGCGACCGAGGATGCCTGCTCGGCGCTGCGCACAGCGGTCGGCCTGGGAACGGGCAGCCGCGTGCTCCTGATCGCCACGGAGGGCGCCACCGACCCCGAGGCGTATCGGGCGACGGTCGCCGGCTAGGCCGTACCGCGCGCAGCCCAGGCCACGGTGGGAAGGGTGAACGGGCCGTCGCCGAGCAGCGCACGGCAGCGCTCGCGCAGGGCCGCGCGGTGATCGCCGTCGAGCCCCTCCAGATAGACGCCCGCCGGGCCCACCCCGAGGGCGAACGGATCCCACCAGTCGGCGAAGGTCGGGTGCTCGACGCTCGCGTGGTGCTCGGCTGAGCGCACGTCCGCGAGCCCCGCGGCGGCGAAGAGCGCGGGCAGGTCGCCCTGCCGCGCCCCGGCCCGGGCCGACTCGTCGCGCGTGCCCGGATCGAGCTCGATCGCGGCCCGCCAGAACGGCGTGATCGGCGCCCGGCCGCCGGCGAGATCCCACACCGACGCCGCCACGACGCCGCCCGGCCGCGTCACCCGCGCCATCTCGCGCAGGCCGGCGACCGGATCGGCCATGAAGTGGATCACGAGCTGCGCCAGTGCCGCGTCGAACTCGGCGTCGGCAAACGGCAGGTCCTCGGCGGCGCCATGGCGGACGTCGACGCCCGGGTTGCGCTCCCGCACCGCGGCGACGAAGAGCTCCTCGGGGTCGATGGCCGCAACCGCGGCGGCGCCGAGCCGCGCGACCAGCTCGGCCGTGAGCATCCCCGAGCCGCAGCCGACGTCGAGCGCGCGCGCCCCGACGGCGACACCCGCAAGCTCTGCGAGCTGCGGCGAGAGCGTCAGCGAGTAGCGGCCCATGAACCGGTCGTACGCGTCTGCCGAGACGTCGAAGCTCACCCGAACAGCTCCTCTGCGACGTACCCGCCCGGGCGGATCCCGGCCGGGACGGCGAAGACCGCGCTCGACGTGTGCTGGATGTACTCGTTCAGGGCGTCGCTCGCCCCGAGCCGGCGCTGGAGCACGGCGAACTGGGCGTGCGGGTCGCGCTGGAAGCAGACGAAGAACAGGCCGGCGTCGAGCTCGCCGGTCTCCGGGTCGATGCCGTCGGTGAACGAGTAGCCGCGCCGGAGGATGCGCACACCGGCGTTGGTGACGTGCGAGGCCTCGCGGATGTGAGCGTCGGCGGGGATCACGAGCGTGCCGTCGGGGTTGCGCGCCCCCAGGTTCACGGGGTCGTGCTCGGCATGCTCGCCGAGCGGCGCGCCGGAGAGCTTGGAGCGGCCGATCGTCTCCTCCTGATCCGAGAGCTGCGAGCGGTCCCACTTCTCGATGAACATGCGGATCCGGCGCGTCACGACGTACGTGCCACCGCGCATCCACGCCTGCGGCTCGTCGCTGCCCACCCAGACGAAGCGGCGCATCTCGGTGGCGTCGGCGGCGGCGAGGTTGTTCGTCCCGTCCTTGAAGCCCTGCAGGTTGCGCGGTGTCGCCTGGCTCTTCGAAGTCGCCGCCGCCCGCCCGAAGCCGAGCTGCGCCCAGCGCATCACGACCGCCCCACGCCCGATCCGGGCCAGGTCGCGCACGGCGTGGAAGGCGACCTGCGGGTCGTCGGCACACGCCTGCACGCACAGGTCGCCGCCCGAGATCGCGGCGACCAGCCGATCGCCGGGCAGCGGGCCGATCGGCCTGAGCGCCTGCGGGCGGCGTGACGCGAGGCCGAACCGATCGTGCCCACCCTGCAGGAAGACGCCGGGTCCGAGCCCGAAGGTGAGCGTGAGCCGCGCAGGGGGAAGGCCGACGGCCTCGCCGGTGTCCGCGGGGGCGACATCGGGCGCGCCCGCCGGCGACCCGACGGGCCGGCCGGCGGTCATGAGCGCCGCCGCGTGCGTCCAGGCGCGCAGCAGGTCGCGCAGCTCGGCGGCCGTCGTGATCGTGAGATCGAACGCCGCGAACATCAGCCGCTCCTGCGGCGGCGTCGTCACCCCCGCCTGGTGCGGGCCGAGGAACGGCACCGTGTCGGCCCGTGGGTCGCCCGGGTGCGCCGCGGCGTATCCGCCCGCGCCGACGACGGCCATTCCGGCCGCACCGCCGCCCGTCATCGCGAGCAGCCGCCTCCGTGTGAGCCCCCGCACCGTCTACGCCTCCGCGCAGACTTTACCCGCTGCGGTCGCGAGCCGCTCGGCCGGCGCGTCGATCTCTTGCGCGAGGTGCGGGCGGTGCCGGCGTCGCCAGCTCGGCCTCGATCGTGAAATACTCGCCTCCCCGATCCAGGAGACCTCGATGCCGTCGGATGCGATGGGCCGCGGGTGGGCCGATGTGCTTGGCCAGATCCCCCTGTTCGCCGGCCTCTCCAAGCGCCACCTGAACCAGATCGCCGCCCTGGCCAAGACCCGCCGGTACGCGCGCTACACCCCGATCGTGCGCGCGGGCGAGCGCGCGGACAACTTCTACGTCATCCTCGACGGCGAGGCGCTCGTCAAGCCGCCGGGCAAGCGCTCGGTGCGGCTGAAGGCCGGAGACTCGTTCGGCGAGATGGCGCTGCTCGACGGCGCTCCGCGTACCGCCACGGTCGAGGCGCAGACCGAGGTGCTCGCGATGCTGCTCGGACGCTCGGCGTTCCTGAAGGTGGTCACGGCCGAGCCGAAGATCGCGCTCGAGCTCATGCGCACGCTGGCCGAGCGGCTGCGAGCGTCGGAGCGCTCCGCCAGCGCCTAGGCCGGAATCGCCCGCAGCTCCTCCGGCGTCAGCACCCAATCGCCGGCGGCGGCGTTTGCCCGCACCTGCTCGGGGGTCGTCGCGCCCGCGATCACCGAGGCCACACCCGGCCGCGACGCAAGCCCGGCGATGGCCAGCTCGAGCAGACTGTGACCGCGCTCGCCGGCGTATGCCGCCAGGCGGTCGACGAGGGCGAACGCCGCCTGCGAAGCCTCGACGCCCGGGCTGACCCAGGTGCCGTCGGTCATGGCCTCCCCACCGTCCCAGCGCGAGCCGGCGGGAGGCGGCCGGCCGTGGCGGTACTTCCCGGTGAGCAGGCCGGATGCGAGCGGGTAGTAGGGCACGAACGCCACCCCGAGCTCGCGGCAGCGCGGCAGGAGCTCGCGCTCGGCCGCGCGCTCGAGCAGTGAGTACTCGTTCTGGAGCGCAGCGATCGGGCCCGCGCGCGCCGCCTCGTCGAGCTGGGCGAGCGTCAGGTTGGAGACGCCGATCGCCCGCATCTTCCCGGCCTGCACCAGATCGGCCATGGCGGCGACCGTCTCGGCGATCGGCGTCACGTCGTCCGGCCAGTGGTAGTACAGCAGGTCGACGTGGTCGGTGCGCAGGCGCTCGAGCGAGCGGTCAAGCGCGCGCCGCACGTACTCGGGTGCGCCTCGGGCCGGGGCGGCGTCGCCCATGTCCCCACCGAACTTGGTCGCCAGGACGACGCGGTCGCGACGGCCGTGCAGCACCTCGCCCAGCATCGCCTCGCTCGCACCGTGCCGGTCGTACACGGCCGGCCCGGAGCGGTTGCCGTAGATGTCGGCCGTGTCGAGGAAGGTGATGCCGGCGTCGAGGGCGGCATCCACGACCGCGCGCGTGCGGGCCAGGTCGAGCCGGCCGCCGAAGTTGTTGCAGCCGAGGCCCACGCGGGACACCTCGAGCGGTCCGATCGGCATCTGCTCCACGACCCGGTGACTCTAGCCCGGCGCTCACCACCCGGCGATCGCGACGGCGCGCGCCTCGGGCGCGACGGTGCGCTGCACGAGCCGCCGCAGCGTCGCCGCGGCGAGCTCGGTCACGCGGCCGTCCAGGAGCGATGTCGTCACGACCACGCCGCCGGCCACGGCCAGGTTGAAGGAGCCGTACGGAAGCGCGCTCCGGCGCACGACCCGGCGGCTGCCCGGATCGACCATCTCGAGCGCCGAGCCGTACCCGCTCGCGATGTAGGCGCGAGGGCTGCCCGGCCCGGCGAAGGCGACGTGCTGGGGCGGCGCGCCGGCGGGCACGCGCGCCAGGGGCCGGCCCGACACGGCGTCGAACACCGTCACGTACGGCGCCGCGGCCGAGGTGACCCACACGGTGGCTCCGCTGGGGCTGAAGGCCAGGTCGTGCGCCGTCACGGGCGGATGCAGCCGGCCGGTCACACGCAGGCGCAGCATGTCGGAGCAGTCGAGCGTGACGATCGTCCGCGCCGTCTCGCCGAGCGCCACCCACGCGGCGGCGCCGTCGGGACTGATGGCGAGGTGGTGGGCGCCGTGGCCGACCCGGACGCGATCCGCGATCCGGCCCGTGTCGAGGTCGATCGCAGCGACGGTGCCGGCCCCCGCATCGCTCACGAGCGCCCAGTGGCCGCCGGGAGCGACCGCCGCGATCTGGGGCGAGCGGAAGCCGCGCAGGACGGCGACCGGCCGCAGCGTCCGCGGCCGCAGGATCGTGACGGTGCCAGACTCGGGGCTCACCGCCACCGCCGGACCGGCCGCCCCCGCGGCGACGGTGGTCGGGCGCGCGGCCAGCCTCACGCGGCCGGTCACGCGACCGCCGGGAAGCGACACGGCGAGCACCTCGTCCTCGCCCTCCGCGGTGACGAGCGCCACCCGCCGCACGGGGGCGGCGGGGGCCGGGCTGCCCACCCGGCGGTGACCGGCGGGCGGATGGTGATGGGGCACACGAACATGGTGCGAGGAAGCTGTTTGGGGCGAGGATCCCGCCCCCGAACCGGCGCACCCTGCCGCGCCTGTGCAGCACCCCACAACCACCGCAATCCGGGCGATCCGCATGTGCATCGATACGCCCGGGACGCCCGCCGGCGTCCCCGTGTTCGGCGCGCGGTCGTCAAACGGGTCTCCAACCTGACCGTCAAACGAGGGGCGTATACTCCGCCGACCCGTGCCCCGCGAACGTCGCAGCGAGCCGCCGGCCGCTGCAATTGAGGAGCCGTTTGGCAACCCAGACGCCGCCCAGAGGCCCCGGCGAGGGAGATTCCCCCCGGCGCGCACCGAAGATGGTCGTATACGGCAGCGAGCCGCCCAAGCCGCCTCGGCGCAAGTGGCGCCGCAGGCGCCACCGCCTGCCCCGCTGGGCCCGCTGGACGCTGGCCGTGCTCGGCATCATCCTGCTGGCCGTGCTCGGCGCGGGCGGGTACGAGCTCTGGTACCTGAACAACATCTACAACAAGGTCACGAAGCTGCACGGCACCGACAGGACCGCGTCGAAGAAGCTCGTGCCGACGATCCCCACCTCGAGCCAGCCGATCACCGCCCTCCTGATCGGCTCCGACCACCGCGGCAACGGCGCGACCGGCAAGAACGGCCTCTCCGACACGCTGATGCTGGCGCGGCTCGATCCGAAGCACCACATGGTCTCGCTGCTCTCGATCCCGCGCGACCTGTGGGTGCCGAGCCTGGGCGCCAAGATCAACTCCGCCTACTCCGAGGGCGGTGACGCCCGCTCGCTGGAGACGGTGGAGGCGGTGACCGGCGTCAAGCCCAACTACCTCTTGAACGTCGACTTCACCGGCTTCCAGCGGCTCGTGGACACGCTCGGCGGGATCTACGTGAACGTCGACCAGTACTACTACAACCCGCCGGCGCAGTCGCAGTACACGGGCTTCTCGGCGATCGACGTGAAGCCCGGGTACCAGCGCCTGAGCGGCGCCGACGCTCTCGCCTTCTCGCGCTACCGCCACACCGACGACGACTTCCACCGCCAGGCCCGCCAGCAGATGTTCCTGCGCGCGTTCGAGGCCCGCGCCTCGGCCCGCATCCACGGCATCTCGGTGACCGACATCCCGTTCATCAACAACCTGCTGGGAGCGCTCTCGAGCAGCGTCACGATCGTCGGCCCGGGCGGCCACGCCCCCAGTCCGCGCACCCTCCTGAGCTTCGCCGCCACCGCCTACAACGCCCGGTCGCACATCGTCAGCGTGCACCTCGGCTGGACGCCCTACACGGCCCCGGACGGCGAGGCGGCGCTGAACGTGACGAACCTCTCCCAGGCGATCTTCCAGTGGAAGCACCCCTGGCTGCTCTCGAGCGCCGCCGGGACGCTGCCCGGCAAGCCGGCGCACAAGAAGCCCGTGTGGAAGCCGGCGGTGACACCGACGGGCGTGAAGGTGGCGGTGCTGAACGGCAACGGCCTGAACGGCGCCGCCGGGCGCACGGTCAAGGCCCTCAAGGCGTGGGGCTACACCGCCAAGGCCGGGAACGCTCCCGGCTCGGGGTACACGACGACGTGGGCCTACTACCGCCCCGGCGCGGCGGCCGCAGCCGCCGACCTGGCCCACATCGTCGGCAACGCCTCGGCCGCCGCCATGCCCGCCGCGGTCGCGGCGATGACCGGACCGCGGGTGCAGGTCGCTCTCGTGATCGGCCCGGGGTTCAAGGGCAAGCTGGCGGTGACGGCGCCGAAGAAGCAGCCCAAGCGGCCGACGGGCCCGCCATCGACGATCACGCCCACGTCGTCCTACCGGGCCGACTTCGTGCACGCGCAGCAGGCGCTGCACTTCCCGGTCATGTACCCGACGGTCGCCCAGGCCGACTCGACCCTGTGCCCGTGGGTGCCGGCGCCGGCCGGGCCCGGCGTGCTGAGCTGCCAGGGCACATCGACCTCACCCACCCGCGTCTACGCCATCCCCGCGGCGGGGCACGGCCTGAACTCGACCTACGCCGTGTTCCACATGGCGAGCCCGAGCGGCGACGCGTACTGGGGCATCGAGGAGACGCGCTTCACGGCCGCTCCGCTGCTCGAGACGCCCAACGCCACCCGCCACCTGGACGGCCGCGACTACCTCTTCTTCTTCAACGGCAGCCACATCCAGACCATCGCCTTTGTCCAGGGCGGCATCGCCTACTGGGTGCAGAACACGCTGCTCGACGACCTGACCGACCCCGAGATGCTCGCCATCGCGCGCTCGCTCAGGCCGGTGCGCTCGCACTGAGGAAGCCGGTCACGAGCCGGTCGAACGGCTCGGGCCGCTCGAGGCTCGGCAGGTGCGCGGCGGCCGGGATCGTCGCGAAGGCGGCGTCCGGGATGCCCGCGACGAGCCGGGCCGCGATCGCGTGGATGTCCGGCTGGTCGACCTCGCCCACCAGCACGAGCGCGGGCTGGCGGACCTCGCCGAGGCGATCGCCCAGATCCGGTACGAGCGGCTCCTCGTCGGCCTCCTCCCACATCGGCACCTGCAGGTCGAGCGCCCGCCGCTGCATCGCCCGGACGTGGTCGCGCACCGCGGCGTCCACCTGCGTCGCGTCGCGCTGCGGCCCGTCCACCCAGAAGCGCACGTTGAGCTCGGCGGCGGCGTCGAGGTCGCCTCGCTCGACGGCCGCATCCTCGGCGGCGCCGTAGTCGCGCGCCGCCTGTGACCATTCGTGGCCGGTCAGGCCCGAGCCGACCAGCACGAGGGCGGACACGCGGTCGGGCGCGGCCACGGCAACCTCGAGCGCGACCCTGCCGCCCAGCGAGGTGCCGGCGATTGCGGCCCGGCCGAACCCGGCCGCGTCCATGACGTCCAGCAGGTCGCGCGCGTTCGAATAGGGCCCCGGCGGCAGCGGCGAGCGGCCGAAGCCGCGCATGTCATGGCGCAGCAGGCGATGCGACCCGGCGAGCGAACGCCATTGCGGGTCCCACATGCCGCTGTCGCAGATGCCGGCGTGGACGAGCACCAGCGGGTCGCCCGCGCCGGCGGTCTCGAAGTGGAGGCCGGCCACTCGCCTCAGCCGACGTACGTGACCGCTGCGATCGTCTCGACGATGGTCTCGTCCCAGGTCTTGTTGTGCGGGCCGCCGTCCACGTGCACCGCCCGCTGGACGTCCATACGGTCGGGATCCTCCGCGTAGGCGTGGGCGCCGCCGCGGGAGGTGAACTCCACCACTCCGATGTACTCCTTGGGATCGTCGACCGAGCGCGCGATCCAGTGTCCGACCGCACCGTGTTTCACCCGCTGCGGCTCGTGGGCGTCGAACACGGTCTTCCACGCCTCGTAGTCGGGTCCCCGGAAGCGGATCACGATCTGGAACTTCCCTGGTGCGGATGTCTCCACGCTCTCCCCTTTCTCGTCTGGATCGGGATCTTGCCACGGCGTCACGGGCCGGGCGCGCCGGCGGCGAGGATCCCGACCACCTGGAACCAGGCGGGCTCGGGCTCGGGGTTGCGCTCGATGCGCATGCCGAGCCGGCGCATGACGCCGATCGACGCAACGTTGCAGTGCTCGGTGGTGGCGATCACGCGGTCGAGCCCCACCTCGGCGAATGCGTAGGCGATCAGGGCGGCGGCCGCCTCGGCGGCGATGCCGCGGCGGCGATGCTCCGGCGCGACCGCCCAGTACATGCCGACCTCGGGGCGATAACGGCGGCCCGGCTCCGGCCACGAGGGCAGGAGCCCGAACGGGCCGAGCGCCGGCACGAGCCCCACCAGTCCGACCAGCTCGCCCGACTCGCGCAGCTCGATCCCGCGCTCGCCGTAGGGCGGCTGGCGCAGCTCATCGAGCTGCTCGTAGGCCAGGCCGGTCCACTCGAGCCACCGCGCCCGGTCGCCTCCGGCCACGTGCTCGACCGCGGCCCGGTCGGCGGCATGCAGCTCGCGGACGATCAGCCGGGGCGTCGTGAGCCGCGGGATGCGCACCCCATCACCCTACGTCAGAACGATGACACCTTTCCGGGTGGTTGTCACCCATTCGGGCGTCCGCCACTCTGAGCATGACCCCAAGCGTCTCCACGAGGATTCCCCGTGCTCCAGAACGCCACCGCGCCGGCCGGCGGAACGGCACAGAACAGCCCCACCCAGCGGCTCCACTTCCTGCGCGAAGCGGGCTGGTCCGCTGCGGTCCTGGTGGCCACGGTCGTGGCGATGGCGGGGCTGACGGCGCTCTCGTGGTTCACCATCTCGACGACAAGCCGGGCGAGCGAGCGCGTGCGGACGGCCTCGGTCGCCGCAGGCGCCTACACCCGCGCGCGCGACGCCATCGAGCGGCTCGAGCTGGCCGAGCACGCATACGTCATCAACCCCGTCCCGAACAACGGCAGCGTGCTGACGCGCTCAACGGGCTCGGTCGACATCGCCCTGGCGCAGCTCACCGCGTCGGTCTCCGGCCGCGACTCCGAGGCGCCCAGCGCCGAGCGGCGCGCGATCGCGGCGCTCAACCGCGACGGCCGCCGGCTCGCGATCGGCGTCGACCGCGTGACCACGATGGCTGCGAACCTGAACGCGCAGGGCGTGGGTGCCGTCGACTCGACGGTCGTGCGCCCGCTGCTCGGCAGCATGCTGCGGATTGCCGATCGCCAGGTCGCCGGCCACCAGCGCGAGGCGAACGCGAGCCTCGCGAGCTCGCAGACGACCGATCGCCGCGCCAGCATCGTGGTCGTGATCACCGGCATCCTCTGCCTGACGATCTCGTGGACGGTGGTGCGGATGCTGCGCCTGCGCCGGCGCCTGGCCGAGGCGAACCGGCGCGAGATCGGGCACCTGCGCGACGCGGCCCTGCGCGACAGCCTCACGGGCCTGCGCAACCACCGCTGCTTCCAAGAGGACATCCGCCGCTCGCTCGCAGGCGACAGCGGCCTGCATGCGCTGCTCGTCGACATGGACGGCCTGAAGGCGGTCAACGACGGCCTCGGCCATCAGGTCGGCGACGAGCGCATCTGCCAGCTCGCGGCCGCGCTCACCACCGCCTGCGAGGGCATCGACGCGGTGCCCTACCGCATCGGCGGCGACGAGTTCGCGATCATCGCGGCGGGACGCAACCAGCGCGCCGAGCGGATCGCCGACGCCGTGCACGCGGCGCTGCGCGCCGGCCGCGGGGCGATCATCACGGCCACGATCGGGATCGCCAGCGCCTCGCCCGGCATGACGGCCGACGAGCTCCTGCGCCGCGCCGACATGGCCCTCATCGCGGGCAAGCCGACGCGGTCCGGCACGCGCAGCTACAGCCGCGCGCTCGAGAACGCGCCCAGCAACGCCGAGGCCGAGCGGGCCGAGCTGCTCGCCATCATCGACAACCCGACCGCGATCACGCCGGTGTTCCAGCCGATCGTCGATCTCCAGACGGGCGAGGTGCTGGGGCACGAGGCGCTGTCACGCTTTCCCGAGGCCGACTGGCGAAACCCGCAGGAGTGGTTCGAGCTCGCCCATGCCCACGACCTCGCCATCGAGCTCGAGGCGGCCGCGGTGCGGGCGGCGCTCGACGCGCCCGACCGTCCGGCCGTTCCGTCCATCAACCTCAACATCAGCCCGAAGGTGCTGCTCAGCGCCCGCAACCGGATCGGCCTGCCCGACGATCTCTCGGCGATCACGATCGAGGTGACCGAGGATGCCCTGGTCACCGAGGGCCCCGAGCTCGAGCATGCGCTGCACGAGCTGCGCGCCCGGGGGGCGCGGATCGCGGTCGACGACGCCGGCGCCGGCTACGCCGGGTTCGCCCAGCTGGTGCGGATGCGCCCGGACGTGATCAAGCTCGACCGCTCGCTCGTCGCCGGCGTCGACACGGATCCGCTCAAGGCCGCCGTCGTCCGGGCGTTCGTGTTCTTCGCCGACAGCGCGCAGGCGCTCATCTGCGCGGAAGGCATCGAGACGCCTGCCGAGCTGCACACGATCACGAGCCTCGGCGCGAGCTCGGGTCAGGGCTACCTGCTCGGCCGGCCCACGCCGGGCGGCGCCGCGGGCCTGACTCCCCTGGTCGCGCTGCCCGGGACAGAGCAGCACTCGGTCGGAAACGTCGTGCCGCTGCGCCGGGCGGCGTCCGCCTGACTCAGCGCAGGAAGGGCGCTGGTAGATTCGCGCGCACGCCGATGACGAACCCCTTCGCGATCGAGGGCACCTGGCTGCGCTGCGCGCTGCATGCCCATACCACCCGCTCCGACGGCGAGCTGCGGCCCCACGCGCTCGCCGACCACTACGCGCTTGCCGAGTGGGATGCGCTCGCCGTCACCGACCACTGGACGATCACCGAGCCGCCGGAGCGCGACGACATCGTGCTCGTGCGCGGGATCGAGCTCACGTGCCGCACAACGACCGGCGGCTGGGTGGACGTGCTCGTCTACGGGCTCGAACGGGAGCCCGACGTCGACGCCGAGGACGAGCGCTCCTACCCGGACCTGCCCGACGCGATGCAGTTCGTGGCCGATCACGGCGGCATTGCCTACGTCGCCCATCCCTACTGGAGCGGCGCTCCGATGGACGAGGTCAGGGGCCTGCCGGCCGTCGCCGGGGTCGAGGTGTACAACGCCGGCTGTGAGATCGAGAACGGGCGCGGCCTCTCGGCGGTGCACTGGGACATGCTGCTCGACTCGGGGCAGTCCTGCTTCGCGGTCGCCTGCGACGACACCCACTACGCCGGCTTTGACTCCGGCTACGCCTGGACGATGGCGCGGGTCAAGGAGCCCACCGCCGCAGGCGTGCTCGAGGCGCTGCGCACGGGTGCCGGCTACGGGACGACCGGGCCGCGCTTCGACGCGATCGAGCCGACCGCCGGGGGCATCCTGGTGCGCTCTAGCCCGTGCCGGTCGGTGACCCTCCTGACCGGGCCCGAGGACGGCGCCCGCGCGAACGTCGGCCGCCTGGCCTACCGGCACCGCTCGAAGATCGTCGAACGCGATTCGGCCGGCCTGATCACGGCCGTGGAGCTCTCGCCGCCGCCCGGCGCCGCCGCCGGCCGCATCGAGCTTGCGGACGGCGGCGGCGGGACGGCCTGGTCGAACCCGGTGCCTCTGGGCTAGACCGTGGTGCCGGGCTCCTCGCCGGGAGCCTCGTCCTCGGCCAGGATCTGGTACAGGCTGCGCCGCGCGGAGCGCAGCACCTCGGAAGCCGCCTCGATCTGCGCGGGCGTGCCCGCTCCGGCGACCTGACGCACCGCCCCGAGCACCTGGAACACCAGGCCGCGCAGGTCGGCGTGCTCGTCCTGGGCCTCGGCGGCGGCCTGCTCCCAGGGGGCCGGCGACGGCAGCGCCGCCGCCCGCTCGCGCCCGGCCTCGGTCAGCTCGTACACGCGCCGGCCGGTGTCGGACTTCTGCTCGGTGACGAGCTCCTCGTCCTCGAGCTGCTGCAAGGTCGGGTAGACCGATCCGGGGCTCGGCTGCCAGGCACCACCGGTGCGCTCGCTGAGCTCGCGGATGATCTGGTAGCCGTGCATCTCCTGCTCGGCGAGGAGCGCCAGGATGGCGGCGCGGATGTCGCCCCGGCCGGCCCGGCGGCCACCGCCGAAGAACGCTGCGGGCCCGCCCCGGCCCGGCCCCCAGCCGCCGAACCCGAAGGGATCACGGCCGTGCCGGCGCTTGCCGGCGAACATCAACATGCCCCGATGGCAGCGGCGGCCGCGTCGGCCCTGTCCGCCCATCGGGATCGATTCTGCGTATGTCATCGAATCCTCCTAGAATCCTTGTTTGTGACTATCGCGTAGCATCATGATATATCGCGAGTGTGTCGGTGTCAAATTCTCGTCCGAGTGCCGGCCGCGATCTCAGCTCGGCGCGCCGACCGGTGCCGGCTCGCGCTCGGACACCGCGACGGCGACGGCCAGCACGATCACGGCGCTTGCGACCACAGCGCCGACGGTCAGGGACTCGCCCGCGAGCGCCCAGCCCAGCACGACCGCCACCACGGGATTCACGAATGCGTAGGTGGCCACGCGGGCGGGCGCGACCTGGCGCAGCAGCCAGACGTAGGCCGAGAACGTGACCACCGTGCCGAACACGATCAGATAGGCCAGACCGCCCAGGGAGCGTCCCGACACGTGGTCGATCCGGCCGCTCGAGAGCTCGCCCGACGCGAGCGCGATCACGGTCAGGACGCAGCCGCCGGCGAGCAGCGGCATGGCCGCGCCCATCGTCGGCGACCGCGGCACGGGCACGACCCGGGTCGCCACCGTCCCCGCGGCCCACGAGAGCGCGCTTCCGAGCAGGAGCAGCGCATCGGCGGGGTGCAGGCCGCCGCCGGTTCCCTGCGCCGCCACCAGCAGCGCCACGCCGGCGAATCCGGCCACGAGCGCGGCCGCGCGCCGCCGCGACGGCGGCGAGCCGCCCGGCAGCGACCACGCCAGCAGCGGCACGAACAGGGGGATCGTCGCCAGGCACAGGGCGGCGATGCCCGACGGCACGCGCTCCTCGGCGTAGGCGAGCACGCCGTGACAGCCGACGAACAGGAACCCGCCGAGCACCAGCGCTCCGCCCCACTCCCGCCTGGTGGGCCAGACGACGCCGCGCTCGCGGACGAGCGCGATGGCGAGCAGGATGCCGCCGCCGAGCAGGCAGCGCACGGCCATCATCGCGAACGGCGGGATCGTCTCGACCGCGTAGCGGATCGCCAGGAACGTCGACCCCCACACCAGGTAGATCGACGCGAAGGCGGCGGCAAGCTCGAACGCGGGAGGGCGCGCGGCAACCGCCGGCGCGCGCGCCGAGGCGCGCGGCCCGTCTGCGGCGCTCACCCTGCGGCGTCCGGCGGCTGCGCGGGCTCCCGCTCGACCATGACGCCGTCCAGGCGAAACGACGTGAGCGCGTTCGCCCACAGGCCGTGCACCCACGGCCGCCGCAAGAGCGCGGTGCGCGAGTAGGCCAGCGGGACGACCGCGACCCACTCCGCGACGAGCAGCCGGTCGACGCGCCCGTACAGCGCCAGCCGCTCGTCCTGGTCCCTCGACGCCCGCGCCTGGTCGAGCAGCTCGACCACCTCCCGCGTCATGCTCTCGTCGACGAGCGGATCGTAGGGATCGGTGAGCAGGCCGCGGAAGAACCCCTCCGGGTCGGGGTAGTCGGCCAGCCACGTGGTCATCCACAGGTCGGACGGCTTGTCGGCGATGCGATCGGCCCGCGGGCTGATCGCGAACTCGACGCCCAGGCCGACCTCGGCAAGCGCCGCGCGGATCGGCTCCTCCAGCAGCTCGAGGCCGCTTGCGATCACCATCTGCAGCGGCCCCAGCCCCTCCCCGCCGGGATGACCGGCGGCGGCGAGCAGCGCCCGGGCCCCGGCGACGCCGGTGAGCTCGGCGACGTGGTGGTCATGCCCCGGCATCGCCGGGGGCAGCAGGCCGCCGCCGGTCGCGGGCCGGCTGACGAGCCCGACGTCGGCGTACGCCGCGCCGACCGGTGAGAGCACGGCCGCCACGGCCTGGCGCAGCCGCAGGTCGGAGAACGGGGCGTGATCGGTGCGAAAGCCGATCATCGTCGTCCCCAGCGACGCCGCGAACTCGGTGCACGAGTCGTCCCACTCGTCCGACGAGTAGGGGCTTGCGAGCACGTCCACCTGCCCCGAGCGCCACAGCTCGTCCACCAGGTTGCCGTGGACACGGAAGCTGACCTCGATCTCGCGCAGGTTGCCGCGCCGGCCGCTCCAGCGCGGGTTCGCGACGAGGGTCATGCTGTCCTCGCCCATGTCGGAGAGCAGGAACGGCCCGCTCGAGACGAGCGGCTGCTGGCGGTGCCACTCGTCGCCCAGCGACTCGCACAGGTGGCGCGGCCACGGGTAGGCATACGTCGACGCCAGGATGTAGGGGAAGTAGTTGCGCGGCTCGCGCAGCACCACCTCGAGCGTGTGGTCGTCGAGCGCCGTCGCCTGCTCGACGTCCTCGAGCAGAAACGCCGTCACCGTCGAGCGCTGCCGGGCCCGCTCCCACGTGTAGACGAAGTCGTGCGCCGTCACGGGCCGGCCGTCGCTCCAGCACGCGCTCTCGCGCAGCTGGAACAGGTAGGTGAGCCCGTCGCCGGACACCCGGAAGTTCTCCGCGAGCGACGGCATCACGTTCAGATCGCGGTCGATGATCAGGAGGCCGCGAAACAGGTGGGCTGTGAGCGCGCTCGTCTCGGCGATGTACTCCAGGCCCGGGGCGAGGGCGTTCGGGCGCAGCAGCGCGGTCACGATCCGCTCGGTGGGCTCGGGCTGCTCGAACGGCTGCACCTTGCAGGCGAACGCCTCGTCATAGGCCCGCTCGGCCTCGCCGAAGTTGAACGCCAGGTGGTGGACGAGCGCGATCTTGAACAGGGTCTCGCGCGAGCGGCGATCGTCGCCGAGCCGGCCGAGGAACTCGCGCGCCTGCCGGTAGTGGCGGATGGCCTCCTGGTCGGCGTAGATCGACCGGGCCTCATCGCCGGCCCGGATCAGGTATTCCGCCGCCTTCGCAGGGTCGTCGGCCGCGCTGAAGTGCCGGGCCAGCAGCACGAGCGTGGCGGAGCTCTTCTCGTCGCCCACGAGCTCTTCGAGCGCCCGGCCGACCCGGCCGTGCAGCGTCCTTCTGTCGCTCTCCGTCAGCCCTGCATAGGCCGCCTCCTGGACGAGCCCGTGCCGGAACCGGTATTCGGGGAAGGGACGGCGGCGCTCCTCGACGATCAGGTCGAGCCGCTGCAGCTCCGTGAGCGCCCCGGGCAGCGTGTCGGGATCCAGGACGCGCTCGAGCAGCGGCATGCCGAAGCGGCGGCCGATCACCGCCGCCACGGCGACCACCTCGCGGGCGACGGGATCGAGCCGGTCGAGGCGGGCCTGCAGCACCCCCTGCACGAGCGCGGGCACCTCGAGCTGGCCGGGCTCCACGGCCAGCTCCCAGCCGCCGTTTGACCGCCGCAGCGCGCCGCGCTCGACCAGGTCGCGCAGCGCCTCGCTCACGAACAGCGGGTTTCCGCCCGCTCGCTGGGCGATCAGGTCGGCGACGGCCGCGGGCAGCGGCGCGTCGGCGAGCGCCTGGGCGAGCGCCTGTGTGACATCGCCGCTGAGCGCACGAAGCTCAACCTCTACGTAACGGTGAGGGTAGTGCTGCCGGGCGCGCTCGCCCATCCCCCACGACGGCAGCTCGCGCTCGCTGCGGTAGAGCATGACGATTCCGAGCGACTCGGTCTCGGTCAGCTCGAAGAGGCTCTCGACCGCCTGCAGGGTGAGCTCGTCGGCCCAGTGCAGGTCCTCGAAGACGACGAGCAGCGGCCGGTCGTCCGCGAGCCGCTGCAGCAGCCCGGCCACGACCTCGAGGCTGCGCCGGTGCAGCGAGTCGCGCGAGAGCTCGCGCAGGTCGGCCGCAGCCCGCCGGTCGCTCTCGAGCAGCCCGAGCAGGTTGGCCAGAAACGGATAGAGCTCGTCGCCGCCGGCGCCGTACAGCTCGTGCAGTGCGGCCTTGAGGTCGAACCGCACCCGCGCCTCGCTGGCGGTCGCAGACACCCCGAGCCAGTCGCGCAGGAGATCGCGGATCGGCCAGTACGAGAATCCCTGGGTGTAGGACAGGCTGCGGCCGACCAGCAGGCGCACGCGATCGCGCAGCGGCTCCACGGCGTCGGCCACGAGCCGCGACTTGCCGATGCCCGGCTCCCCCGTCACGGACACGATGACGCCGATGCCCTCGGCCGTCCGCTCGAGCGCGCCGCGCACGCTCGCAAGCTCCGCATCGCGCCCGAGCAGCGGCCCGTCGGCCGGCCGCGAGTGGCGATCGCGCTCGCTCGACGACCCGGAAGCGGTCGACCGGGCGGCTGCGCCCGCGCAGCTCGGTCGGCCCCAGCTCCTCGAGCTCGAAGCAGTCGCGCACCTGCGCCGCGGTGCCCGGGCCGAGCGTCACGTCGGCCTCGCCGGCGAGCGCCTGCAGGCGGGCGGTGACGTTGACCGTGTCGCCGAGCGCGTTCCAGCGATCGGCGCCGGCGGCGTCCGGCGTGATCAGCACCGGGCCGGTGTTCACCGCCACCCGCGCCTTCAGCTCGATGCCGTAGGCCTCGTTCACCTCGCGGGAGTAGGCAGCGAGGGCGCGCTGGATCGCAAGCCCGGCCCGCACCGCCCGCTCGCTGTCGTCCTCGTGCGCCACCGGTGCGCCGAACACGGCCAGGAGGCCGTCTCCGAGCAGCTGGGCGACCGTGCCCTCGTAGCGCTCGATCTGCTCGGCCATGAGCCGCACGACCTCGTCGAACAGGAATTTCGACCGCTCGGGACCGAGCTGCTCCCCGATCGTCGTCGACCCGGCGACGTCGGCCATCAGCACGGCCACGACGCGGCGCTCTCCCTCGGTCACCACCATGCCTGCAGTCTGGCACAGGAACGCGCGCGGCCACCGCCGGATCTCACCTCGAACGCGAACGTATGTTCGCAGATTGCGGGAAACTCGCGCCGCCCGCTCAGAGCGAGCGCAGCGCGGGGCCGAGCGCCTGGTGGTCCTCGAGCACGGGCGCGTGCAGGTCGCCCAGCCGGGAGAGCCGGTCGAGCATGGCGGTCATGGTGAAATCCCCGGGCTCCACACCCGCCGCGAGCTCGTCCCACGTGAGCGGCGCCGACACCGGCGCGCCCGGGTGCGGGCGCACGGAATAGGCGAAGGCGATCGTCCGGCCCGGGCCGTTCTGGTTCGCGTCGATGAGGACGCCGTGGCGCTTCGCCTTCGACCACTCGGTCGTCACGAGGTCGGGCCGCATCGACGCGAGCGCCCGCGTGATCGCGAGCACGAGCCCGCGGGTCTGGTCGTAGCCGTAGCGGCGGGCGAGCGGAACGAGCACGTGGACGCCGTCGGCCCCGCTCGTCTTGGGATACCCGCGCAGGTCGACGGCTGCCAGGGCGTCGCGCACGAGCAGCGCAACCTCCGCGGCGGCGGCGAACCCCGCCTCCGGCGTCGGGTCGAGGTCGAAGAGGGCGAAGTCGGGCCGGTCGGCCTTGTCGGCCCGCGACAGCCAGGCGTTCAGGTCGATGCAGCCCATGTTCGCCATCCACAGGAGCGCCGCCTCCTCGTTCACGAGCGGGTAGTTGATCATCCGCTTCGAGCGGTCCTCGCGCGACGTGGCGGAGAACTCCGCCGTCGGGATCCAGTCGGGCATGTGCGACGGCGCGTTCTTCTGGAAGAACGGCTTGGCCGCGATGCCGTCGGGGTACCGCTTCATCGTGAACGGGCGGTCGCGCAACAGCGGCACGACAACGTCGGCCACGGCCCGGTAGTAGTCGATCAGGTCGCCCTTCGTGATGCCCTCGTCCGGCCAGAACACCTTGTCGAGGTTGCCGAGCTTCAGGTCACGGCCCGGGATGGCGGACGTCTCCGTCCGGGGATGCTCGCGATGCACGTCCTTCGCCTCCTTGTCGTCGCGCAGGCCCTTGTACGAGGGTGCCCGCAGCCGGCCGTCGCGCGTCCACTCGAGGAACTCGACCTCGCAGACGAGCTCCGGCTGCACCCAGGTCACGTCGGCCGCGCGCACCTTCGCCATCTTCGGCGTGACGGCGAGCGGGGACGTCTTGCGCCGCAACGGCTCGAGCTTTTCCACCAGGAAGTCGAGCTCGGCGTCGTCGAAGCCGGTGCCGCAGTTGCCCGCCCACACCAGCTCGCCCCCGCGCTCGATGGCGAGCACGAGCGCGCCGAACGCGCCCCCGCGGCGGCCCTGGCCACGGGTGTAGCCGGCGATGATCAGCTCCTGGCGCTGCACCGACTTGATCTTCAGCCACGACTCGGTGCGCTTCCCGGGCAGGTAGCGGCTCGAGCCGCGCTTGGCGAGCACGCCCTCGAGCCCCAGCTGCCGCGACTGCTCGAGCAGCGCCGGCCCGTCTGCGAACGCGACCGAGAGCCGGATCACGTCGCCGGGGATGAGCGTTTCCTGGAGCAGGTCGCGGCGCTCGTGGAGCGGCAGGCCGGTGACGTCGCGGCCGTCGAGCCGCAGCAGGTCGAAGACGTACATGGCGAGCGCGCCGCCGCCGTGCTGGAGCAGCGAGAAGCGGGGGCGGCCGTCCTCGTCGAGCGCACACACCTCGCCGTCGAGCACGCAGTCGGAGCTACGCAGCGCGGCCGGCAGCGCCCCGGCCACCTGCCCGAAGCGCCCGGTCAGATCGTTGCCGTTGCGGCTGCGCAGCGTCACGTCGCCGCCGTCGACCGCGGCGAGCACGCGATAGCCGTCCCACTTGATCTCGTACACCCAGTCGTTCCCGGTGGTGGGCAGCTCGGACGCCGCCACCGCCAGCATGGGCCGCAGGCCGGCGGCCTCGGCTCCCGCGCCGCCCTCACCCTCGTCCTTGCGGATCATGAGCCAGTTGCGCTCGTTGCCGTCGATGTGCGTCGGCACGAGCGTCCACAGGCCGTTCAGGCGCTCGCCGCGCAGGCGCACGGTCAGGCCGCCGTCGCGCTTCTCCTCGACGAGCTCGTAGTGGCCGCGGTCCCAGATCTCGACCGTCCCGGCGCCGTACTCACCGGCCGGGATCTCGCCCTCGAACGTCGCATAGTCGAGCGGATGGTCCTCGACGTGCACCGCCAGGTGGCGCTGGCCCTTGCGCAGCGGGATGCCCTTGGGCACGGCCCAGCTCTGCAGGGCGCCGCCGCGCTCGATGCGGAAGTCGAAGTGCAGCCGGCGGGCGTCGTGGCGCTGGACCACGAAGATCGGCTCGTTCCCCCCGCCGCCGTCGCCGGAGAAGGGCTCCGGCGTCTTTGCGGGGTCACGCTTGCGGCGGTAGGTGTCGAGGCTGCGGCTCACGACGACACCCCGGAACCTACCCGGTCGCGCCCGGAACGAGTCGCTCCCAGAAGCCCGCCATCCGCCGCAGCTCCTCCGCGTCCAACTGCTCCAGGAACCGCCGCCGCACCCCGGCCAGGTGCGTCGCGCGGGCGGCGTCGAACACCTCGCGGCCGCGGGCGGTCAGGACGGCGTACTGGCCGCGGGCGTCGTCTTCGCACGGAATCCGCTCGACCAGGCCGTCGCGCTCGAGCCGGTCGACGAGCCGCGTGACCCCGCTTCGAGAGAGCAGCACCGAGTCGGCGATCTCGGACATCCGCATGCGCTCCTCGGGCGCGTCTGCGACCGTCAGAAGCACCTCGTACGACGAGAGCGGCAGGCCGTGGCCCGCGATCAGCTCGGCATCGAGGTCACGCGCGAGGGCCGCGTGCACGCGTAAGAACCCGCGCCACGAGGCCAGCTCGTCCTTCGTCAGAAGCGCCACACCTGCCGCCGAATCCTCCCCCATCCGCACCCCCTGCGGTGGTAGTTGCGTCGACAATGATATCAGCGCCCCGGGATGACCCCGGCGACCCAGCCGCGCAGCTCGTGCAGGAACGCCGGGTCGATGCTGTGCGGCATCGGCGACTCCTGGTAGCGGACGGCGAGCCCGCCTTCCTCCAGGAGCGCCCGGGCGCTGCGCCCGAACTCGACGCCGATCACCGGGTCGAGCGCGCCGTGCCCGATGGCCACCGGCAGGCCGGCCCGGCCGGCCAGATCGAGCTCGAAGCCCGGCACCGCGGGGATGAATCCGGAGAGCGCGATGATCCCCGCAGGACGGGGCCGGCCCGGCGCCGAGGCCGAGCGCGTAGGACATCACGGCCCCCTGCGAGAACCCGGCGATCACCACGCGGTCGGGGGCGAGCCCGTGGGCCGCGGCGGTCGCATCCAGCCACTCGCCGAGCGCTGCGAACGTGGGCAGGAACGTGTCGGGATCGGGACGGCCGATCTCGTAGACGACGTACCAGTGGGCGCCGCCCGGGGGCAGGCGCAGCGGCCCGCGCGGCAGCTCCGCCACCAGCCGCCCGCCCGGATCCAGCGCGTCGGCGAGCGGGTAGAGGTCGTGCTCGTCGGCCCCGCGGCCGTGGATCAGCACGAGCATCCCCTCGGGCTCGCCCGCCGCCGGTCGGGAGATCGCGGTGATGGGGGTCAGTCCTCGCCCTCCCAGAAGTCCGCCGGCTCGAGCCGGCCGACCGCACCGAGCCCGTGGAAGAACAGCTTGCCGGAGCGGGGGTAGTAGCAGATGTCGTCCGGCACGCGGGTGCCGTACGCCAGGAAGACGAGCCCGCCCGCGCCGGCCCGCAGCGTGTGGGCGACCGCCGTTCCGGCCGGGCGCGAGACGATCGTGCCCGGGCGCACCGGGTGCTCGTCGTCGCCCAGGAGCAGCGTCCCCTCGCCGTCGAGGACGACGAAGAGCTCCTCGTCGGCCGAGTGGCAGTGCGGCGGAGCGCCCAGCTTGCCGGCGGCGGCGACGACGTGGGTGAGGCCCGTTCGCTCCGACCCGGCCGCACGGCCCAGGTCGCGGCGATCGCGGCTGACGGTGGCCCCGTCGCGGCGCTTGCCGGGCACGGCGTCGACGTGCACGATCGAGCCCGGGCGCGGCGAGGGCGGGACGAGCTGCGGCGGCCCCGCCGCCGCCTCGGCCTGCCACGGCGTCGGCTCGCCGCCGGAGCGCACCCAGCTCGGCCCGTGCCACGAGACGCCCGCGCGGGGCAGGTGCGCACCGCCGCCCAGGCCGCGCTCGCCGAACGCAAGCACGTCGAGTCCGTCCGGGCCGGCCTGGAGCGTGTGCGCCTCTTCACGCACCAGGTGCACCAGACAGTCGCCGGCGCCGACCGCGTACGTGGACGGGCCGTCGCCACGGTCCTGCCACGAGAGCCCCGTCCCGCGCAGCACCCAGAAGATCTCCTCCTCGGCGTGCTCGATGTGTGCGGGCGTCGACCACGCCCCCGGGGCGATCCGGATCAGCTGCAGCCCGACCGTGACGCTGCCGGCCGCGCTGCCCAGGTCGAGCCACTCCGCGTCGAGGTGCCCCGCCGCCCGCCGCGCTCCGGCGACTGCGTCCCAGTGCGCGATCCCGCTCACGCGGGTGAGACTATCCCGAGCCGGCGCCCGCCGCGACAGCAGCGGTGAGATCGGTCGTGCGGGATGCCGGCGGCGCGGTCACGTGCACGGGCACGCCGAACCCGAACAGCTCGAGCCGCACCGACGTCGTCAGCGTTCCCGTCGCGCCGGCGATCGGCACGGACGTGCGGTAGGCGACGCGGCGCACGAGGCCGTCCCCGCCGATCCACACGTCCATCGGCATCAGATGCTTGCCGAGCATGGCCTCCAGGTGCGCCTCCGAGCGGCGCGCGGCCGCCCGCAGGGCCGGCGGCGCCGACGCCGCCACCTTCGAGAGGTCGATGACCGCCCGGTAGTGGGTGGTGCGTGACGCCGCGCACGAGCGCGTGGCCGACGGTCGCGATCGAGTCCGACTCGCCGGCAAGCGTCGAGAGCATCTCGCCGGGATCGTTGCCGCCCGTGGTGGCGAGCGCGTTCACGTCGACGCCGTGGCGGCGCTCGATCCGGGCGAGGTCGAGCTTCACCCACGGCCCCTTGCTGTGGGGCTCGCTCGCAAACAGCGGCGAGCGCATGTACACGACCGGCCAGAGCGTGATCTCGCGGATGCGCAGGACGGAGCCGGTGGCCGGCGAGGTCATGCGCAGCTGCATCGACCCGGCCCGGCTGCGGAACGCGACGACGCCGGTCGCATCGACCTCGATCGTGCCCGCGCTGGGCACGCCGCTCATCGTCATGTGCATCGCCACGCGCGCGCTTCCGGCGCGGGCCGTGCGGGCGGCGAAGCCGGCGAGCGCGACCCGCGCATGCGGGCCGCCGGATCGGGTCGAGGCGGGCGGCGTGGCCGGGTTCGTGGCCCCGGCCTGGCCACATGCGGTGGTCAGCGCCAGGACGAGGATCAGCAGGCGGGGCGACCGCACGCTCTCAACGTAGCGCAGCAATTCCGGCTCGTATAGAGGCGATCGACGCCGGTAGGATCGGGTGTGATGGCCGTGACACCCGATGCGATCGTCGACTGCCGCGGCGGCGCGCGCGAGCGCGGCAGGGCCCACGGCGAGGCGCTGCGGGCCTCGATCGAGGCGCTGCTCGAGCGCTGGGACGCCCACGTCGCGACCCGGCTCGGCCGTCACCCGGAGACGCTCGTCGCCGAGCTCGTCGAGACGACCGGCTTCGTGGATGCGATCCGGCACCAGACGCCTGACCTCCTGGACGAGGTGGGCGGGATCGCCGAGGCCGCCGGGATCGCGTTCGAGCGCATCCTGGCGCTGAACCTGATGGACGAGGAGTGGTGGTTCACCGCGCCGGCGCAGCCGCGGAACGCGTGCAGCCTGGTGGCCGTGGCGGCCGAGAACGGGCGCCCGGCGGTGCTGGCGCAGAACATGGACCTGCCCGAGCGCATGGACGGCGCCCAGGCCATCCTGCGCATCGACGGCGCGGCCGGGCCGAGCGTCGTCCTGACCGCAGCGGGGATGATCGGCCTGACCGGGGTGAACGCCTCCGGCGTCGGCGTGTGCGTGAACACGCTGGCGATGCTGCGCCACTCCGATGTCGGCCTGCCGGTCGCCTTCGTGATGCGCGGCGTCCTTGAGCAGAGGAGCGCGGCCGCGGCGGCGGCGTTCCTCGAGCGCGTGCCGCACGCCTCGGGGCAGCACTACGCGCTCGCAGACGCCGCCGGCGTTGCCGGCTACGAGTGCTCGGCGGCGGGGGCGGTGCGCTCGGACGACGGCTCGGGGCGGTTCTGCCACACCAACCATCCGCTGCGAAGCGACGACCTCGATCCCGTCCGGCCGGCCGCGGGCGCGCCCGACTCGCACACCCGGCTGGCCGCGATCACATCTGCTGCCCCGACGGTGACGGCAGGAGCCGACTGTGAGCGGGTGCTGGCCGACCGGGCCGCACCCCTGTGCGTGGTGCCCGAGCCGGGGCATCCGTGGATCACGTTCGGGTCGATCTGGGCCGAGCTGTCGTCGCCGCCCCAGGTGCGGATCGCGCCCGGGCCGCCCGACCGCACCGCCTGGATCGACGCTCCGCCCGTCTAGCCGGGCTCGTCTCCACCCCAGAGCTGGTCGAGCGCCGCCCGCAGCAGCCGGGAGACGTGCATCTGCGAGATCCCCAGGCGGCCGGCGATCTCGGCCTGCGAGAGCTCGAGCCCGAACCGCATGGCGACGACGAGCTGCGAGCGCTCGTCGAGGGCGCGCAGCCGCAGGCCCAGGTCGAGCCGGCGCTCGACCTGCTCGATCGCGTCCTCGTAGCCGCCGTGCGCCTCCAGGAGCTCCTCCTCGCCGCCCTTCGGCGCGGCCAGCGCCCGGCGGGCGCGCAGGCCGATCACCACCTGCTCCTCGTCCAGGCCCGCCCGAGCTGCGATCTCGGCGATGGTCGGCGCCGCGCCGCTCTCGGCGGTCAGCTCGCTCGCGGTGCCCTCGACCGCGGCGGCGAGGTCGCGGCCGGTGCGCGACACATGCACCGCGGCGGCCTGCCGGGCCAGGGCGAGCATCTCGCCCAGCGCGAACCGGGTGGCGTACGGCTCGAAGTCCGTGCCGCGGGAGGGGTCGAACCCGTCCACGGCAGCCAGCACCCCCACCATGCCGGCCTGCTCGAGATCCTGCCGGGGCACGCGCTCGCTCGCGATCCGGGCCGCCAGGCGGCCGACGAGCGGCCCCATCCGACGCACGAGCTCGGCCTTCGCGGCGCTCGAGCCCGCGGCCGCCAGCACAGCCAGCCGCCCGGCCGGTTCAGCCGGCACGCATCACGAGCCGCTCGCCGTCGTCGTCGACCTCGACCGCCCCCACCAGGCCGCGCAGCACCTCCCGGCACTCGCGCAGGCCGCCCGGGGCGAGTGGCCAGACGGCGACCGTCAGCCGGCCGCTGGCGGGCGTGAGCTCGATCACGAGCGGCCGCCCGGCCCGCCGCACCGCCAGGCCGAGCGCCATCGCAAGCTCGTCCAGGCTGGCCACGTCGAGCCCTGCCCGCGCCCCCAGGGCGAGCAGCAACGGCTCGGCCACTGCCGTCGCCGGCGCCGACCCCAGCACGCGCAGGCTGACTGTGCCGTCGATCGCCGCCATCACACAACAGTAGATGATCCGCCATCCGACCACCCACCCCGATTGACACCCCTCCGAGAGCGCGACTAGGCTGGCGCATGCCATTGGCGCTCAGAGGCGAGCGGCGCGTCCCGGCCGGCGGCGCCGCGGACATGAGCGACGCCGAGATCGCGCTCGCAGGCATCGCGAGCGGCGAGGTGATCGAGCGCGCGCCGGCGGCGATCATCGCGACGAACGCGAACGGGACGATCGTCGCCTGGAACCACCAGGCCGAGCGCCTGTTCGGGTGGGACGCGCGCGAGGTCGTCGGCCGGCCCGCGGCCGACCTCGGCGGCGGCCGGACGGAGCCGGCGATCGTCGGCGAGGCCCGCAGCCGCGTGCGCGGCGGCGGCGTGTGGGACGGCGAGATGCCCGCGCTGCGCAAGGACGGCTCGCGCATCCGCATCCGGGTCGTCAGCGCGCCCGTGAGCGACGCCGACGGCAACCCCGCCGGCTCGATCAGCGTCGCGCTCGAGCAGCGCAGCGACGAGAATGTCCAGCCCGCCCAGCTGCGCCTGGAGCTGCTGCTGCAGGCGAGCGAGATGCTGGCCCGGTCGCTCGACCCCGAGGCGGGCCTGCAGGGCGTGGCCCGGCTGGCGGCGTCGTGGCTGGCCGATGTGTGCGCCATCGACCTGCTCGACGAGGCGGGCGGGATGCGCCGTGTGGCCGTCGCCGACGCCGACCGGGCGCGTGCGCCCCTGACCGAGCGGCTGCGGGCGTTCCCGCCCGACCCGGACGGCGTGCACATGACGGCCGCCCTGCGCGAGGGCCGCACCGAGATCCTCACCACGCTCAGCGACGACGTCCTGCAGGGCCGGCTGCGCGGGCCGCAGCACATCGAGGCGGTGCGCCAGATCGATGCGAAGTCCGCCGTCATCCTGCCCCTCGCCGCCCGCGGCCGCACGCTCGGCGCGATGCTGCTCCTCGGCTGCGGCGGCCGCGCCACCGTTCGGCCCGGAGGACATCGCCGTGGCGGAGGAGCTCGCGCGGCGGACAGCGGTCGCGGTCGACAACAGCGTGCTCCTGCGCCAGGCCCGCGAGCGCGCCGACGCCGCGCAGCGCCTCCAGCGGCTCTCGGACGCGGCGCTCTCGCACGTCGACCTGGACGACCTGCTGGACGAGATCCTGGCGCTGCTGCGGGAGGAGCTCGCCTCGGACGCCGCCGCCGTGCTCCTGATGGAGCCGGGCGGCGAGCAGCTGACGGTACGGGCCACGAGCGGGCTCGGCATCGATGCCGGCCAGAGCCTGCGCATCGGCGCCGACGACAGCTCGGTCGCCGGCCCGGTGGCGGCCGGCGAGCCCGTCGTCCTGCACGACCCGACCGACGCCGAGACCGGGCCGCTCATGGGCGGGCGCGGTGTCCACACGCTGATGGCCGCACCGCTGCGGGTCGGTCCGCGCACGGTCGGCGTGCTGCAGACCGACTGGCTCTCGCCGCGGCCGCTCGGGCAGGACGAGATCGACCTGATCGGGCTTGCGGCCGGGCGGATCGCGCTCGCCGTCGACCGCGCCCAGGCGTACGAGGCCGAGCAGAACGCGCGCCTGCGGCTCGAGCTGCTGGCCCGGACGTCCGACGTCCTCGGCGAGTCGCTCGACTTCCGCGCCCCGCTCGGCGATCTCACCCGCCTGATCGTGCCGCACCTGGCCGACTGGTGCGCGATCGACCTCGTCGACGCAAACGGCGCCCACCAGGTCTCGGTCGCGCACTCCGACCCGGCCAAGGTGGAGCTCGTCCGCGACCTGGTGCGCCGCTACCCGGCCGACCCCGACGCCGCCGTCGGCGCGAGCGTGCTCCACGCCGGCCGCGGCGAGCGCCACACCGACGTCGCCGGAGGCCTTCCTCGAGCGGGCCGCGCGAGACGACGAGCATCGCGCGATCCTGCGCGCGCCTGGGCATGCGCTCGGTGATCGTGGCGCCGCTCTCGGCCCGCGGGCGGACGCACGGGACGCTCACGCTGGCGACGGCGGAGTCCGGGCGCACCTACGGCGACGACGACATCGCGTTCGCGACCGAGCTCGCCCGCCGCGCCGCCACCGCCATCGACACCGCCCGGCTCTACCAGGACCGCGATCAGGTCGCCCGCACGCTCCAGCGCAGCCTGCTGCCGCCCGACCTGCCCGACGTCCCCGGTGTCGAGTTGGCCGCCGTCTACCATCCGGCCGGTGGAGGCGGCGATGTCGGCGGGGACTTCTACGACGCGTTCGAGACGGGCGAGGGCGACCTCTTCCTGGCCATCGGCGACGTCTGCGGCAAGGGAGCTCCGGCGGCCGCGCTGACCGGCATCGCCCGCCACACGGTGCGAGCCGCGGCGGTGCGCGAGCGCTCGCCGCGCGTGATCCTGCGGACGCTGAACCAGGCGCTGCTGCGCCAGGCGATCGAGCGCCGCTTCTGCACCGTGGCGCTCGGCCGGCTCGAGACGACCGCCGCCGGGGCCAGCCTGACCATCTGCTGCGGCGGCCACCCGCCGCCGCTCATGATCAGGCGCGACGGGACGGTCGAAGAGGCCGGCATGCCGGGGACGCTGCTCGGCATCTACGAGCAGGTGCAGCTGTCCGACCTGCGCGTCGAGCTGCACCCGGGCGACGCGGTCGTCTTCCACACCGACGGCGTGACCGAGGAGCGGATCGACGGCCGCATGTTCGGCGAGGAGCGGCTGGTCGAGCTCCTGCGCGCGTCGGCGGGGATGAGCGCGGCCGGGATCGCCGATCGCATCGAGCGGGCGGTGCTCGAGTTCAAGCCCGGCCCACCGGCCGACGACGTCGCCGTGATTGTCCTGCGGCTGACGGGGAATGAGTAAGAGAGCGATGCGACGGGTATCTCCCGAAACAATGGCTCCGAACTCGTCCGGGTTCGAGTTGGAGCTTGCCGCCGAGGCTGACAACGTGCCGCTCGTGAGGCATGCGCTGCGCGGTCTGCTCGAGGCGTCCGGCTTCTCCGACGAGCGCATCTCGGACATCGCCTTGGCGGTGACCGAAGCATGCGCGAACGCTGTCCTGCACGCCTACGCCGACGGCGAGGGGCAGTTCGAGGTGGCCGCAGCGCTCTCGGCAGGGGGCGGGGTCGTCGTCACAGTGCGCGACCACGGCAGCGGGATGGCGCCGCGCGTGGACAGCCCGGGGCTCGGCGTCGGCCTGCCGGTGATGGCCGCGATCGCCGACGCGCTCGAGATCGACACGCTGGGCAACGGCACGCTCGTGCGGATGACGTTCGACCTGGGCACCCCGCCGCCGTGAGCGCCGGCACGGCAGAACTAGCGTGCCGGGCGTGAGCGGGATCGTCGTCGAGCGGGCGGAGCCGGGCGTCGAGGTGGTCACCGTCACCGGCGAGCACGACCTCTCCACCGCCCCCGAGCTGCAGCGCCGCGTGGACGCCGCCCTCGGACTCGGGCGCCGCGGTCGTCGATCGACCTGCTGCAGACGACGTTCATCGACTCGACCGTCCTGCGCGTGCTCATCTGCGCGCGCGAGCAGGCCGGCGAGCGCGGCGTCGGCTTCAGCGTGGCGCTCGGCGAGAGCACCGGCCACGGCGTGCGCCGGCTGCTCGAGCTCACCGGCCTGGAGGGGCGGCTGGCGACCGCGCCCACACGTGCGGCCGCGATCGCCGGCGCCGCCGCTCCGCAGCACGCCTAGGCCCTGCCGCGTCAGGCGATGGCGGTGGCGTCGATCTCGGCCTCGATCGCGTCGAGCGACGCCCGCAGGAGCCGCGAGACGTGCATCTGGCTGATGCCGGTGCGGGCCGCGATCTCGGCCTGCGTGAGGTCGTGATAGACCCGCAGCCCGACGATCCGCCGCTCCCGGGCCGGGAGCGAGCGCATCGCCCGCTCGAGCAGGTCGCGATCCTCGACGGCCGTGAAGCCGACCTCGTCGGTCGCGAGCACCCGGCCGGGCGGCACGCCGTCGGACGTGCCCGCGCTCGGCGGCTGGCGTCGGGATCGACCAGCGGCTCGGCCGTATAGGCACGGCCGGCGGCGATCGCCTCGGCGACCCGCTCCTCGGTCTCGCCGGTGGCCTCGGCCAGCTCCTGCAGCGACGGCGACCGGCCCGAGCTTGTGCCCGAGCCGCTCGCGCACCGACGCCACCCGCCGGCTCATCTCCTGCAGCGAGCGCGGCACCCGCACCGCCCAGCCGCGGTCGCGGAAGAGGTGCATGATCTCGCCCTCGATCGTCCGCGCTGCATACGCCCGCAGCGGCACGCCCCGCGAGGGGTCGTAGCGGTCGACGGCCTGGATCAGGCCGAGGTACCCGGTCTGCTCGATGTCCTCCTGCGCCAGGCCGCGGCCGTTGTAGCGGCGCGCGATCGAGCGCACCAGGCCGGCGTGACGCATCACGAGCTGCTCGCGCGACGCAGAATCGCCGTCGCGGCGATTGGCGGCGACGAGCTCGATGTCTGTGCGATGTGAATCTGAATGCATGCGGTGCGGTCTCCTCTCGAGATCACGTTTCCTGGAAGAGACGTGTGCGGTCCCGGCTGCCGTTCAAACATCGCAGCCGGGCGTGTGGTACGGTCGTGTCTCAAGGCAACGCCGCACGGGCCGCTTCGGTGGTGGGCGAGGTCGCCGGCGGGGTAAGGTGTTGGGGAATGGAAGACGCCAGCAGCAGCGGCGCGCCCAGGGCGACTTCGGCGCGATTCACCCGGGACACGATCGAAGAGACGGCGACCGTCGTCCGTGTCGACGGCGAGCTTGACATCAACTCCGCCGACTCCCTCCGCGAGGCGCTCGACGCCGCCGAGGCGGAGCGCTGCTCGGTGCTGCGGGTGGACGCGGCGTCGGTCACATTCCTCGACTCGACTGCGCTCGGCGTGATCCTCGCGTCGGCCCAGCGGATGGCCGAGCGCGGCGGCCGGTTCGAGCTCGTCTGCGGATCGCCCTCGATCCGGCGGATCCTCGACATGACCATGATCAGCCGCACCGTCCACCTGCTCCCCTAGGAGCGCGTTGCACGGGTGTTTGGGCGGCGCGCGGCGCGGGTAGGCCATGCCCGTGATCTCGAACGTGGTCGGACATCTGCCTCTGCCTGGCGCTGCTCGTGCTGTGGCTGGGCGCGAAGCGTGAGGACAGGCTCGCGCTCGAGCGCGACTGCCGCCATCGCTGGGTGCTCGAGTCGCTCTACGACGAGGGCCAGCTGTGGCACCGGCGCTGCGAGCGCTGCGGCAAGCAGCAGCCGGTGAAGCACCCGGAGCTCGTGCGCTCACACCGGCAGCGCCCGCCCGAGCGCGCCGCCCGCGCCGGTAGAGTCCGGCCATGCTCCTCTTCATCATCGTGCTGCTCGTCGCCGGCCTTGCCGTCGGCGCCCTCGGGCGGCTGCTGCACCCCGGTCGCGACGACATGAGCCTCGTCGCGACACTGCTGATCGGCATCGTCGCAATGCTGATCGCCGGCCTCGTGGTGCGGCCGCTGCTCGGCTTCGGCGGCGGATTCATCACCGCAGTGATCGTGGCGATCGGGCTCGTCGCGCTGTACCCCCGCCTGAGCGGCCCCCGCGCCTCGCACTGACGGAAGCGGCGTTCAGGCAGCGATGGCGGTGCGCATGCGGACGGCCTCGACCAGGCCGTCCGTCACCTCGAGCGAGCTGATCGCGCAGGTTCTCGTCGAGCAGCGCCCCGCCGGCCGCGAGCTTCTCGTGCGCATGCCCGACGGCGACCTCGCCCTCGACGACGCGCGCGCCGGTCGCCGCCAGCACCTTGCGCAGCTCGGCCTGCGCCCACACCGCCCCGAAGGCGCCCGTGCTCGCCCCGACGACGGCCACCGGCAGGTTGCGCAGCGGGTTGGTCGCGAGCGGGCGCGAGGCCCAGTCGAGGGCGTTCTTCAGCTGCCCCGGGACGGACGAGTTGTATTCGGGCGTGGCGAACAGGACGGCGTCCGCCCCGGCGAGCGCCGCGCGCAGCGCGGCGACCGCCGGAGGGGCCGGCTCGACGTCGGAGTCCTCGTCGTAGGGGGGCACGTCCCGCAGGCCGTGCCAGAGCTCGAGCTCCACCCCGGCGGGCAGGAGCTCCGCCGCTCCGCGCAGGAGCAGCGTGTTGTGCGAGTCCGCCCGCAGACTGCCTGAGACGCCGAGCACCTTCATCGCGACCGTTACTCCTTCACCAGGTAGAGCTCGGCGGCGAGGGTGACCTCGTTCGCGAGCGCCGACTTGCCGCTCGGCAGCGGGTTGTTCCACGTGATGCCGAACTCGGTGCGGTCGATCGAGCCGGCGAGGGTGAGGCCGATCCGCTCGCGACCGTAGGGGTCGGTGATCGGCTCGGTGACGTCGCCCTCGAGGGTGACGGGCTTCGTGACGCCCTTGACGCGTCAGGTCGCCGTCGACGACCAGATGGTCGCCGGAGACGCGGACGTCGGTCGAGCGGAAGCCGAGCTCGGGTGCGCGCTCGGCGTCGAAGAAGTCGGGCGAGAGCAGGTGCGCGACCAGGTTCGGCTCCTGCACCTGCACGTTCTCGGCCCGCGCCGACCCGGTCAGGCTGACGCTCGCCGTCCTGGGCCACCGACAGGGTGGCTGCGACGGGCGAGAAGCTGCCCCGGAAGGTGCCGACCATGTACTTGACGGCGAAGCCGACCTGGGAGTGCACGGCATCCAGCTGCCATGTCCCCGTGGGGAGCGTGCCGGTCGCGGTCGATTCGAGTGTGCTCATTGGGATTTGCCCTCCGCTGGTTGGGAAAACTTGACTACGCAACGAACCCTATCAGGATAATACTGAGCAGTCAAGTATTGCGGACCATCAACTACCTCGGAGCGGGGAGGGTGCCCGACGGCGAGTCCCTAGACTCGGGGGGGTGACCGAAGCCAGGCTCACCGGGCTCACCGAGGTCGAGGCCCGCCGCCGCCTGGAGGCGGCGCCACCGCAGGAGCCGGCCGTCACGAGCCGCTCGTACGCGAGCATCGTGCGGTCGAACACGCTCACGCTCTTCAACCTCATCCTGGGCGCGTTCTGGGTCGTGATCCTGGCCGCGGGCAGGCCGGCGGACGGCCTGTTCGGAGGCGTCCTGGTGGCGAACACGGGCATCGGCATCCTCCAGGACGTCCGCGCCAAGCGCGCGCTCGACCGGCTCGCGCTGCTGGTGGCGCCGCACGCGCGCGCCGTCCGCGACGGCCGCGAGCAGACCGATTCCCGCGGGCGAGGTCGTCGTACGGCGACGTCGTCGCGCTGCGCCCGGGCGACCAGGTGGTGGCGGACGGGCGCGGTGGTCGAGAGCTCGGCCCTCATGCTCGACGAGTCGCAGCTCACCGGCGAGTCACGGGCCGTCGCGAAGGGTGTCGGCGACGAGATCCTGTCCGGGTCGTTCTGCGTCGAGGGCGCCGGGCGGTACCTGGTCAACCGTGTGGGCGAGTCGAGCTACGCGTCCCAGGTCGTGGGCGAGGCGCGCGAGTTCCGCTACCGGCGCTCGCCGCTCGAGCTCCAGATCAACCGGCTCCTGCTCGTGACGACGGCGGTGATGCTCCCGCTCGGAGCGGCCTTCGTGTGGGTGCTCATCCGCCACCACGCGCCGTTTCGGTCGGCCTCGGCCACGGCGACCGCCGGCATCGTCACGCTCGTGCCGGAAGGGCTCGTGCTGCTCACGAGCCTCACGTTCGCCGTCGCCGCGGTGCGGCTCTCCGGCCGCGGCATGCTCGTGCAGGCGTTCAACGCCGTCGAGTCGCTCGCAAACGTCGACACGGTGTGCATGGACAAGACGGGCACGCTCACCGACGGCACCCTGGCGCTGCACGGCGTGACGCCTGTCGGGACGACCGACGCGGCCGACGCCGAGCGCCACGTGCGCGACTTCGCCGCGAGCACGACGTCGCGCAACGACACGGTGGACGCGATCGCGGCGGCACTGCCGGGCACCGCCCGGCCGGCCGTCTCCGAGGTGCCCTTCTCGTCGCGGTGGAAGTGGAGCGCCTGCCGCCTCGAGGGCGACGACCACACGCTCGTGCTGGGCGCGCCGGACGTCCTGCTCGGGGCGACGCGGCGCCCGCCCTCGTGGCCGAGCACGAGCGCGCCGGCAGGCGCACGCTGGTGCTCGGGAGCACGCCGGCCGAGCTCACCGCGCCGGGAGCCGACGGCGCTCCCCCGCCCGCGATCGAGCCGCTGGCCGTGATCGTGCTCGAGGAGCACGTCCGGCCCGAGGCGGCCGCGACGATCGCCTTCCTGCGCGACCAGGGCGTCGCCGTCAAGGTGATGTCCGGCGACTCGCCCACCACCGTGGCCGCGGTCGCCGAGCGGGCCGGAATCGAGGTCGAAGGGCCGCCGGTCGACGGCGCCGACCTGCCCGAGCCGGGCGCCGAGCTCGCGCTCGCGGCCACCGGGTCGACCGTCTTCGCCCGCCTCTCCCCGCAGCACAAGCGGATGCTGATCGAGGCGCTGGCGGGCTCCGGCCGGTACGTGGCCATGATCGGCGACGGCGTGAACGACGTCCCGGCGATGAAGGGCTCGCGCCTCGCGATCGCGCTCGGCAGCGGCGCGCAGATGGCCAAGAGCGTGGCCGACAGCGTGCTCGTCACCGACAGCTTCGCCGCCGTGCCCGCGGCGATCGGCGAGGGCCGCCAGATCATCCTGAACATCCACCGGGTCGCGCGCCTGTTCGTGACGAAGACCGTGTTCGCGGCCTTCGTGATCCTGACGTTCGGGCTCACCACGGCCGGCTTCCCGCTGCTGCCGCGCCACCTGACGCTGGCCGCCACGGTCACCGTCGGCATCCCCGGCTTCGTGATCGCGCTGATCCCGTCGACCGAACGCCCCGACACAGAGCTCGTTCCTGCGCCGGCGTGGCCCGGTTCTCGATCCCGGCCGGCGCGGTGATGGCGGCCGCGGTGCTGGCCGCCTACCTGCTCGAGCGGGCCGTGCGGGTGCGGTCGATCACCGACGCGCGCACCGCCGCGGTCACCGTGTTCGTCGCCCTGGGCCTCTACCTGCTGCTCGTCCTCGACCCCGAGCGGATGGCGGCCAGCCGGTCGTACGCGATCGGCATCGTGGCGCTCGTCGGCGCGCTCGGGGCCGCCTACCTGGGGACGCTGAGCGCCGAGCCGGCGCGCGACTTCTTCGCCCTCGCCCAGCCCGACCTGCTGGACGCCCTGATCATGATCGTCGCGACCATCGCCGGGATCCGGCTGATGGCCTGGGCCGGCCTCTCGCCGTACCCGCATCCGCCCCAGACGCGCCCCGCCCGAGCGTCGAAGCGGCGAGCCGCCGGCCTCAGACTGAGCCGGACGCGTGACGCGCGGGCCGAGCCGGTGGGTGCGGCCGCGGCGATCGATCAGCTCGACCCCGTCCGGGCCCGTCGAGACGAGCGTGCCGCCCTCGGCGAGCGTCTGCTCGAGGAAGGCCTGGTCGTACTCGCGCGCTCAGCGGCCGGGGTCGCCGCAGCACCCGATCGTGCGCACGCGACAGGCGCCCCCGGTCGTTGCGCTCGATCCTGAAGGCGGGCATCCCCGGAGTGTACGACCGATCGCGCGCGCTGCGGCGCTGGCAGGACCTGTGCGATAGTCAAAAAAAGCCTGCTTATGTAAGAATTCAGTGTGTCACCACGAGGGGGGACGGACGATCCCCCGAAGCGGGGAGACGGAGCGGCGGCCGAGTCAGCGACGATACCAGACATGCAAGTCGTCTCGGCATATCCGCATCTCCGGCGCCGCCGCCATCTGCTGCTGGCCGCCCTCCCCGCCGCCGCGGTGGGGCTGGCCGCGGTGCATGTCGCCCGGGTCGCCCTCGGACCGGCGGGCTCGTGGGCCGGCTCGGCCGTCGACGCGAGGCTGTACGCCGTCGCGATGGTGCTGTGCGGCCTGGCCGTGCTCGGCCGCGCTCTCGCCGACCGCGCCGACCGGGCGGCGTGGGCCGCGCTCGCCGTCGGCCTCGTCGGCTACGGAACCGTCTCGATCGCGGCGGCGCCGCGGCTGCACCAGGGGATGGCGTCGTTCACGCCGTCGGCCGGGCTGCTCTGGCTGACCTTCTACCCGTTCGTGATCGCCTGCGTCGTGCTGCTGGCCCGCAGCCGCGCCGCCCGCTTCGACGCCGGCCTCGTGGTCGACGGGCTGATCGGCGGCGTAACTCTGGCCGCCGTCGCGGCCGAGGTCGGCCTGCGGCCGCTGCTCGCCCACACCCACCAGCAGGTGCGGGGGATCGCCGTCGACGGGATCTGGGTCGCGTCCGACCTGGCGCTGCTCGGCGTGATGGCCGGCTGCGCCGCGCTCGCCGCGTCGCGCGGGCAGCGCGAGCGCTGGCTGCTCTTCGCCGGCGGCGTCGTGCTCGTGGCCGCCGACGCGCTCTCGCTCTACCACGGCACCGCGGCGGTCGCCGGGCTTGCCGGGAGGATGGCGGCAGACGCTCGTCCCGCTCGCGGCGGCGCTGATGGCGACCGCGGCGATCGTGCCCTCAGGCGCAGCCGCGGGCGACGCCGGCACGGCCGGTGGTCGGGTTCACGGCGGTCTTCGCACTGATCGCGGTGACCCTGCAGGCGCTCGACCTGATCAACGCGGCCAACCAGGTGGCGATGGTGCTCTCGGTGCTCGTCCTGCTGGCGGTCGCGGTGCGCGTCTCGCTGAGCTTCCGCCGGCTGCGCGAGAGCGAGCAGCTGCGCACGGCCCTGCTCGATGCCGAGGAGCAGCGCCGGCTCGTCCTGAACCAGATGCTGCGCGCCGAGGCCGACGAGCGCGCCCGGATCGCCGAGGAGCTGCACGACGACACGGTCCAGGTGCTGACCGCGACGCTGCTCTCGCTCGACCGCCAGCGCCTGTCCGACGAGCGCGGCCAGCCCGAGGCCGCCGCCCAGGCCGCGGTGCGGGCCCGCGACACCCTGGCCCTGGCCCTGGAGCGCACCCGCCGGCTGATGTTCGAGCTGCGCCCGCCGCTGCTCGAGGCGCACGGCCTCGCGCACGCCGTCCGCGATCTGGTCGACCACGCCAACCACGAGCTCGGCCTCGAGGTGGACGCGCACGTCGACGTGCCGCGCTACTCGGAGGCGTTCGAGACGCTCGTCTACCGGATCGTGCGAGAGGGGGTCGCGAACGTGCGCCGCCACGCCCGCGCCCACCGGCTCGAGGTGACCCTCGTCCACGAGGACGGCGCGCTGCGGCGGCACCATCTCCGACGACGGCCGCGGGTTCGACGTGCACCGCGCGCTCGACCGCCACCGCACCCGCATGCACCTGGGCCTCGACGCCACGATCGAGCGGATCCGGCTCGCCGGCGGCGAGATCGAGATCGACTCCGCCCCCGGCGAGGGCACGCGGATCGCATTCCAGCTCCCCGGCGCCGAGATCGAGGCCGAGACGCCCTGCGTCGTCTCCGCCGCCGGCGCCTGAGCTTTCCGCGGCGATCTCCCGCCCGGCCACGGGGAGGGGTTACCCGTTAGCCGGGCGGGTTCACCGCCCACCACGCGACCTGCGATGCACCGGGGGCCCAGCGGCCGGCTTGTCTCCCGATAGCCGGCTCGCGGGCTACCCCGGGCGTCTCCGAGGAGGTCACGCGGGCTGTGAGTGCTATTGAACACAGCCCACCTAAGAACAGTCTGAGGGCGGGCTAAGGTTTTGTCGAGATCTTCCAGCTGACGGCAGCGCCGCGACGGCGGCTCACGCGTCGACGAGGTCCTCGGTCGGCACCGGCAGCGCGGGCACCGTCAGCACGAAGCGGCTGCCGCCGCCGGGGGGCCGTTCCACCGTGACCTGGCCGCCGTGCGTCTCGGCCACCTGGCGCACGATCGCGAGGCCCAGGCCGGAGCCGGGCATGCTGCGGGCCTCGGCGGAGCGGTAGAAGCGATCGAAGATGAACGGCAGGTCATCCTCGGCGATGCCGGGCCCGTGGTCGCGCACGCCCACCGTGCCGCCTGCGACCTCGACCTCGACCACCTCGCCGGCCGGGCTCCACTTGGCGGCGTTGTCGAGCAGGTTGGTCACGGCCCGGTCGAGCCGCGCCGGCACGCCCCGCACCAGCGTGGGCTGCGCGACGAGCCGGAAGCTGACGTCGTGCGCGTTTCGCTCGGCCCGCTCGACGGCGTCGGCCACGAGCACATCGAGACGCACCTCGTCCTCCTCGCTCTGCGGCTGGCCGTCGCGCGCGAGCTCCACGATGTCGCCCACGAGCGCGGCCATCTCGTCGAACTGGCGATGCACGTCGCGCACGAGCTTGCGCCGGCTCTCGTCGGGCAGCGGCCCCGGCCGCAGCAGCACCTCGAAGTTCGTGCGCAGGCTCGTGAGCGGCGTGCGCAGCTCGTGCGACGCGTCGGCGACGAGCTGGCGCTGGGCGGCGACCGCCTGCTCGAGCGCGGCCAGCATGGTGTTGAAGCTCGCGGCGAGCCTGGTCAGCTCGTCGCTGCCCGACACCTCGATGCGGCGGGAGAGGTCGTACGTCTCGGCGACGTGCTCGGCCTCCTCGGTCAGCCGCCGCACCGGCCGCAGCGCGTCGCGCGCCACGAAGGCCCCGAGCAGCGCCGCCAGCGCGACGCCGCCGACGGCGACCAGCAGGAACCAGATGCGCAGCTTCGAGAGGACGACATCGGCGTCGGTCAGGCGATGCGCGATCTGGAGCGACGCATTGCCCCCGGGCAGCGTGACCGTCGCAACGCGCAGGTGGATGCCCTGCACCGTCATGTCGCTCAGCGTCAGCCCCTGTCGCCCACGGGCGGCGGCGATCGCCCCCTGCGTGATCGGCAGCTTGCCGTTGATCCCGCTCGACTGCGCGATGATCGTCCCGTCCGGCGCCACCACCTGCATGTAGTCGTTCTCGGTGCCCGAGAAGAGTCCCGTGGGCGGGATGCGGAAGAAGGGCTCGGCGATCCGCTGCTGCACGCGCGCAGACTCCGTGCGCAGGCCCGAGTCGATCTGGCTGTAGAGCTGCTCGCCGACGACGACGTAGGCGACGGCGCACGCCGCCGCCACCGCCAGGGCCACCGCCGCGGCCACCGACAGCGTCAGGCGCAGGCGAAAGCTCACGGCTCCCGCAGCACGTAGCCGATGCCGCGCTTGGTGTGGATCAGGCGCGGCTCGCCGCCCGCCTCGGTCTTGCGGCGCAGATAGCCGATGTAGACGTCGAGCGAGTTGGACGCGTAGCCGAAGTCATACCCCCACACGCGCTCGAAGATCGTGGCCCGGGTCAGCACCTGGCGCGGGTGCTGCATGAGCAGCTCGAGCAGGAGGTACTCGGTGCGGGTGGTCTCGATGACGCGGTCGCCGCGGCGGGCCTCGTACGTGGTGGGGTCGATGGTGAGATCGGCGAACCGCAGCACGCCCTGGCCGTCGTCGGCCGTCGTGCGCCGCAGCAGCGCGCGCAGCCGCGCCAGCAGCTCCTCGAGCGCGAACGGCTTGGCCAGGTAGTCGTCGGCGCCGGCGTCGAGACCGGCGACGCGGTCGGTGACCTGGTCGCGCGCCGTCAGCATCAGCACCGGCGTGCGATCGCCGCTCGCGCGCAGCCGCCGGCACACCTCGAGGCCGCTCATGTGCGGCATCATCACGTCCAGGATGACGGCGTCCGGGTGGGCGCTGGCCACGCGCTCGAGCGCCGACCGGCCGTCTCCGGCCGAGACGACCGAGTAGCCCTCCTGCACGAGCGCGCGGTCGAGCGCGTCGACCACCGCCGGCTCGTCATCGACTATCAGGACTTCCACAGCCAAAGTATCGATCGTCATCCTAAGACGGACGTAAATTCCCTGCAAGGCGAGAATTCATCGGTCTCGTCCTAAGCTTCGCCGATGCTCTGGCTCAAGCGCCGCTGGCCGCTGGTCGCGATCGTCGCAGTGGCCCTGCTCGGCGCCGCGGGTGCAGGGGTGATCCTCGCGGGCACCGTGGCCACCGCCGGAGGCTCCGGCCAGGCCGCCGACCCGACCGCGACCACCACGACGACGACTCCACCGGCGACGGTGACCGTGCTCTCGCAGCCGACCACCAGCGCGCCGGCCGTGGCCGGCACCGCACCGCCGCCTCCGCCTCCGCCGCGGCTGCCCCGCCCCCACATCGTCTGGAAGCCGATCCCGTTCCCGCCGCAGCGGCTGGCCGAGACGGCCGCCTACGCGCTGCGCCACTACGGCGTCGACACGTGGCACCTGCGGCATCCGCACGTGATCGTCGAGCACTACACCGAGTCGACGACGATGCTGTCGGCCTGGTCGCTGTTCGCCCAGGACGTGCCCGACTCGGAGCTGCACGAGCTGCCCGGCACCTGCGCGCACTTCATCATCGACCGCGACGGCACCATCTACCAGCTCGTCCCGCTCGACGTCATCTGCCGGCACACGGTCGGCCTGAACGCCACCGCCCTCGGCATCGAGCACGTGGGCATGTCCGCCGCCGAGATCCTGGCCGATCCCGCCCAGATGCGCGCGTCCCTGCACCTGACGGCCTGGCTGATGCAGCGCTTCCACATCGCGCTCGGAGACGTGATCGGCCACGCCGAGAGCCTCACGTCGCCGTACCACCACGAGCTCGATCCGGCCTGGCGCTGCCAGACGCACGCCGACTGGCAGCCCGCCGACATGGGCGTCTACCGCGCCCGCCTGCACGCGCTTCTGCGCCGCTACCGCATCCCCGCCGGGCCGCCCGTGCGGCGGGTCAGCTCCGGCTGCTGACCGGCGCCTCGGCCTCGGCGCCGGCGACCGTCTCGACCCCCGGCGCGTGCCCCGACCGCAGCGGCTCCTCGTGCAGGAGCAGCGTGATCCCGAACCCGATGAGCGCGATCGGGACTCCCACCAGGAACACCGTGTCGATCGACCGCGCGAAGGCGTCGATCACCGGGACGCGCACCGCCTCCGGCAGGCTCAGGATCGCCGCCGGGCTGCCCTTGAGCGTGTCCGGCGAGAGCCCGGGCGGCAGCTTCCCTCCCGGGAGCAGCTCGGCCAGGTTCGTCGCGAGCCGGTTCGAGAGCACCGTGCCGAGCAGCGCCACGCCGAACGCCCCGCCCATCGAGCGCAGGAACGTCGCGGCGCCGGTCGCGACCCCGAGGTCGCGGGGATCGACGGCGTTCTGGACGGCGAGCACGAGCACCTGCATCACCATCCCCAGGCCGAGGCCGAGCACGACCATGTACAACGAGGCGCGGACCTGCGTCGTGGTCGGGCCCATCGTCGAGAGCAGGTACATCCCCACCGCCATCACGAGCATCCCGGTCACGGGGAACGCCTTGTAGCGGCCCGTGCGGCTGATCACGCGCCCCGAGAGGATGGAGGTGAACATCAGCCCGAGGATCAGCGGCAGGAGCAGGAGGCCCGCGCTGGTAGCGCTGTGCCCGCCGACCACCTGCAGGAACAGCGGCAGGTAGATGATGCCGCCGAACATCGCCAGGCCGACGATGAACATGGTGGCCGTCGCGACGCTGAAGACGCGGTTCTTGAACAGGTAGAGCGGCAGCACGGGCTCGACCGCCCGCCGCTCGACGGCGATGAACGCCGCCAGCAGGACGGCCCCGCTCAGGCCCAGGGTGAGGATCGTCCCCGACCCCCAGGCGTACTGCGTCCCGCCCCACGTGACGGCGAGCAGGATCGATCCCACCGCGCCGACGAGCAGCGCCGTGCCCAGGTAGTCGATGCTGTGCGACACGCGCCTGACGGGCAGGTCGAGCACGATGCTCGTCACGACGAGCGCCACGGCGCCCACGGGCAGGTTCACGTAGAACACCCACCGCCAGGAGAGGTGGTCGACGAAGAAGCCGCCCATGAGCGGGCCGATCACGCTCGCGAGCGCGAACACGGCCCCCATGTAGCCCTGGTAGCGACCGCGCTCCCGCGGCGGGACGACGTCGCCGATGATCGTCATCGCAAGCGTGATCAGCCCACCGGCGCCGACGCCCTGCAGCCCGCGGAAGGCGATCAGCTCGGTCATGTTCTGCGACAGGCCCGACAGCGCCGAGCCGATCAGGAAGATGACGATCGCAAACTGGAACACGCGCTTGCGGCCGTAGAGGTCGCTGATCTTGCCGTAGAGCGGGGTGGTCACGGTCGATGCGACCAGATAGGCCGTCACGACCCAGGAGAGGTGGTTCAGCCCGCCCAGGTCGCCGACGATGGTCGGGAGCGCGGTGGCGACGATGGTCTGGTCGAGGGCCGCGAGCAGCATGCCGAGCGAGAGCCCGCCGAGGATCACCATGATCTCGCGGTGGGTGTAGGTCTTCACGGCGCCCTGCCCGGCATCAGCCGCCACCGAGGCCTCCCTCACGGTGGATGTCGGCCACGAGGCGCTCGAGCAGATCGGCGAGCCGGGTCTTGTCGGCATCGTCCCATCCGGCCAGCATGTGCCCGAACGCGCGGTTGCGGGCCTCGCGCAGGCGGCCAACCAGGGCGTCCCCGCTCGCCGTCGTCGAGACGAGCGTGGCCCGGCGGTCGCCCGGATCGAGCGTGCGCGCGACCAGCCCGGCGGTCTCGAGCTCGGCCACCTTGCGGCTCGTGGTCGAGATGTCCAGGCCGATCCGCTCGGCCAGCTGAGAGATGCGCGCCGGCCCCGGCATCAGCTTCACCAACAGGACGAACCCGGTGCGATCGACGGCGACGCCCGCCTCCTCGGCCACGCGCTCGTGCAGGCGGGAGGCGTGTCCGGCGCGGAACACCCCAGAGAGGGCTTCACCGATGCGGGCCAGGTCGTCGGCAGGCTTCGTCGGCTCGGTCAGCGTCATGGCCTCAACGTAGCAAAGTTGTTTGTCACATGCAAGCTTCTGCTGCTATGCTGCGGTGGTCGAGGACGCGACCCGGGGGGACGGCGTGCAGCACTCCATCTCGCAGACGAGCTTTGCGAGCAACGGCTCAGCCACGCCTGCCGGCATGGTCCGGCCCGCCGCGGCCCGGGGAGCGCTGCCGGCGGTGATCGTGGTGCACGGCGCCTGGGGCGCCGACGCTCACATCCGCGACGTGGCCGACCGCATCGCCGCCGCCGGCTACCTGGCGCTCGTC
This sequence comes from uncultured Actinomycetes bacterium, assembly GCA_963717845.1. GTDB lineage: Bacteria > Actinomycetota > Thermoleophilia > Gaiellales > JAICJC01 > JAICJC01. The sequence continues at coordinate 1,838,034 of CAVQXH010000001.1, read as the reverse complement.
CCCGATCTCTACGCCCACGGGGACGGCCGCCCGGCCGAGCTCGCGGCCGACCGCGTCGGCGCGCTGAAGCGGCTGGCCGACTCCCTGCCCCCCGGCGGCCTGGTCGATCCGGAGGTGCGCGCGCACGCGCTCGCCACGCTGCCGGAGACCGAGCGCGGCCGCATCGAGGAGTCGCTCGCGGCCGTGCGCTCCACCGTCGAGGCCCCCGACTCCTTCGTCGCCCAGCTGCGCGGGGCGGTCGCCCACCTGCGCGACCATCCCGACTGCAACGGCCAGATCGGCGCCCTGGGCTTCTCGATGGGCGGCCGGCTGGCCGGCCTGCTGGCGTGCGGCGAGCCCGATCTGCACGCCGCGGTCGTCTTCTACGGCACGGCCCCGCCGGCCGGGCGTGTCGGCCGCATCGCCAGCCCCCTCCTGGGCCTCTACGGCGGCAAGGACACCCGCATCACGGCCAGCGTGCCCCCGTTCGCCGAGGCGATGGAGCGCGCGGGCAAGCGCTTCGACCACCACGTCTACCGGGGCGCGCCGCACGGCTTCTTCAACGACACGCGGCCGCGATATCGCGTCCGCGCCGCCCGCGACGCCTGGGCGCGCACGCTCGCGTTCCTCGTCGAGCACCTGGGCTGAACCGGCTGCATACAATCGCCGTCTGGTGGCAGACCTCGACGGCAGAGCGGCGATCGTGACGGGCGGCGCCCGCGGCATCGGCCGCGCGGTGTGCGAGCTCCTGGCCGAGCGCGGATGCGCGCTCGTGGTCAACCACAACGCGTCGCGGGAGGCCGCCGAGGAGCTGGCGGCGGCCGTGACCGCCGGCGGCGGCCGGGCGATCGCGGTGGCCGGCTCGATCGCCGATCCCGCCACCGGGCCCGCGCTCGCCGCCGCGGCGATCGAGGCGTTCGGCCGCATCGACGTCCTGGTGAACAACGCCGGCGTGACCCGCGACGCGACGGTGCGCAAGATGACCGACGAGGACTTCACCGCGGTCATCGACGTCAACCTGACCGGCACGCACCGGGTGACGCGGGCCGTGGTCGAGCCCATGTGCGCGGCCGGCTTCGGCCGGATCGTCACCGTCTCGAGCTTCGTCGGCGAGCTCGGCAACTTCGGCCAGGCCAACTACGCGGCGGCGAAGGGCGGCCTGATCGCCTGGACGAAGTCGCTCGCGCTCGAACTGGCCCGGTTCGGCGTCACGGCCAACTGCATCTGCCCCGGGTTCACCGACACCGACATGCTCGCGAGCGTGCCCGAGCCGATCCGGGAGCGGCTGCTCGCGCGGGTGCCGCTCGGCCGCTTCGCCCGCCCCGGCGAGATCGCGCAGGCCGCGGTGTTCGTCGCGTCCGAGGGCGACTACATGACGGGCACGTGCCTCGACATCAACGGTGGGCTGTACATGTGAGCGGGCCGCTTCGGGTCGGCAGCCGGGCCGAGCGCACGGTGCATGTCTCGGACGCGACGATCGAGGCGTTCGCCGCCGTGTCGGGCGACCGCAACCCGGTGCACCTCGACGACGCCTATGCGGCCACGACGCCCTTTCGCGGCCGCGTCGCCCACGGCATGCTCACCGCGGCGTACTTCTCGGCCCTGATCGCGAGCGAGCTGCCCGGTCCGGGCACGATCTACCTCGGCCAGCAACTGCGGTTCACGGCTCCCGTGCGGCCCGGCGACGACGTCCGCTGCGAGGTCGAGGTGACGGCCTGGGACGAGGGCAGGCGGCGTGCGACCCTGGCGACGCGGGCGTGGGTCGGCGAGACGCAGGTGGTCGACGGCGAGGCGAGCGTGCTCGTGCCGGCCGGGGCTTAGCTCACAGACCGAAGGCGCTGGGCGCCGGCTTGGCGCCGTTCTGCATGCCGTGGTCGCCGTCCCAGTCAGGGTGCATCGGGCCGCCGAAGCGGAAGCCGTGGGTCACCAGCCGGTCGATCCCGCCGGTGAGCATCTTCACGAGCTTGCCCTCCTGGCTCTTCGTCAGCCGGCCGGCCTTCACGGCGGAGTCGAGGTGCGCCTTCGCCGGCGCGAGCAGCGCCGTCTCCAGGCCGCTCACCGACTTGCCGTTCGCCTTCGCGATCGCGGCGAACGTCTTGCCCGACCGCAGGTCCTTGCCGAGCGCTGCCGGCGAGATCCCCAGGTAGGCAGCCGCCGACTGCAGCGACCCCATCAGGCCGAAGCCGAAGAACGGATGCGGGCCGCCGCGGAAGCCGTGGTGGCGGAAGCCGCCGAACGGGCCGCCGAAGGGGCCTGCGAACGGCGCGCCGTTACGCGCCTTCAGGCGCTTCTCGATCGCGTTTGCCTGGGCCCGGGTCAGCCGGCCCTGCTTGACGAGCGTGTTCAGCTGGTCGGCCTGTGCGCCGTTGATGGCGTGCTGCAGCTTCGCCGGGGAGATGCCCAGACGGTGGGCGACATCGTCCAGGAACGAGTTGCCGCCCGAGGAGGACGTGGCGAGGGCGGTTCCTCCGAGCCCCACAACGCCGAGCACGACCGCTGCGATCACAATCCGGCGCTTCAGGCGTCCGCTCACCACGTCCTCCTCGGCAGGGTTTCTCCCCGGTGTCCATCCCGGGACACTGACCCCACTATGCGGCCTGGGTGGCGGTGTGCGCAACGCAATTCGGGCCTGTGGGCCGCATTCTTAGGCAGTTTTTAGTGGCTGGGGCGCCGGCGCGATCCGCGCGCCGGCGTGCGGATCGGCGGGGATCTGACGGCCCTGCCTGCTCCGAGGTCGTATCCTGCCGGGCGATGGTGACCCGCTACGAGCCCGCGCCCGGCCGCTACGAGCGCATGACCTACCGCCGCTGCGGGCGCAGCGGCCTCGACCTGCCGGCCGTGTCGCTCGGCCTGTGGCACAACTTCGGCCACGACCGGCCGCTCGACACGAGCGCGGCGATCGTGCGGCGCGCGTTCGACCTCGGCGTCACCCACTTCGACCTCGCGAACAACTACGGTCCCCCCTACGGCTCGGCCGAGGAGAACTTCGGCCGCCTGCTGCGGCGCGACCTGGCCCCGTTCCGTGACGAGCTGATCATCTCGACGAAGGCCGGCTGGGACATGTGGCCCGGCCCGTACGGCGACCGCGGCTCGCGCAAGTATCTGCTCGCGAGCCTCGACCAGAGCCTTCACCGGCTGGGCCTCGACTACGTCGACATCTTCTACTCGCATCGGTTCGACCCGGACACGCCGCTCGAGGAGACGATGGGCGCGCTCGCGCACGCGGTGCGCTCGGGCAAGGCCCTGTACGCCGGGATCTCGTCGTACTCGGCGAAGGACACGCGCCGGGCGGCGGCCATCCTCCGCGACATGGGCGTCGCCCTGCTGATCCACCAGCCGTCCTACTCGCTGCTCAACCGCTGGATCGAGCCCGAGCTCCTGGACGCGCTGGGCGAGGAGGGCATCGGCTGCATCACCTTCTCGCCCCTCGCGCAGGGCATGCTCACCGACCGCTACCTGAACGGCATCCCGGAAGGCTCACGGGCGAGCCGCAACGACTCGCTCTCGCCCGACCTGCTGACGGACGAGACGATGGCGAAGGTGCGGGCGCTGAACGAGATCGCCGCGGGCCGCGGCCAGTCGCTCGCGCAGATGGCGCTCGCGTGGACGCTGCGCGACGCGCGCGTCACCTCGACGCTGATCGGCGCGAGCAGCGTCGCGCAGCTCGAGAACAACGTGGCCGCCATCGACCGGCTCGGCTTCAGCGCCGACGAGCTGGCGGCGATCGACCGCTACGCGACCGAGAGCGAGATCAACCTGTGGGCGTCGTCGAGCGCCGGCTGACGGCGTGAGCGACCTCGCCCGGACCGCGATCCTGGCCGCGGCCAACGATCGCCGGGCGCGCGCGTTCATGACCCGCTACGGCGCCCGCCTGGGGGCGGCGCGCTTCGTGGCCGGGGAGACGCTCGACGACTGCCTGGCGGTGCTCGCCGAGCTGAACCGAAGGGGCCTCCACGCCAACACGACGCTGCTCGGCGAGGACATCGAGTCGCGCGAGGAGATCGCGGCGCTCGTCGGCGAGTACCGCACGGTGCTCGACCGGATCGCCGAGCGCGGCCTGCGGGCGAACCTCGCGCTCAAGCTGACCCAGCTCGGGCTCCTGATCGACGAGGACCTCGCCTTCGAGAACATCGCCCAGCTCGTCGACCACGCGGGCACGCATGCCAACTTCGTGCGCATCGACATGGAGCACTCCGGCGTCGTCGACGCGACGCTGCGCATCTACCGGCGCCTGCGCGAGAGCGGCCGCGACAACGTGGGCTGCGTCCTGCAGGCCTACCTGTACCGGACGCCGGCCGACCTCGAGGCGCTGCTCCCGCTCGCGCCCAACCTGCGGGTCGTGAAGGGCGCCTACCTCGAGTCCACCGAGATCGCCTACCCGCACAAGCGCGACGTCGACGCGGTGTACGGGCGGATGGTCGAGCGGGCGCTCGATGGGGGCGCGTACGTCGCGATCGCCACGCATGACGAGCGGCTGATCGAGGCGGCCGCCCTGCTCGCCGAGGCGCGCGGCTACGGCCGCGACCGGTTCGAGTTCCAGATGCTCTACGGCGTTCGCCCGCAGCTCCAGCTCGATCTCGTCGCCCGCGGCTACAAGGTGCTCGTCGCGACCCCGTTCGGGCCGCAGTGGTACCCGTATCTCATGCGCCGCCTGGCGGAGCGGCCCGCCAACCTGCTCTTCCTGCTGCGCAACCTCTTCGCGCGCTGAGCGACTCGCGCTAGTCTGGCCATCGATGCCCCCCACCCCCGGAAACGGCAAGATCTGCTACCTCGAGGTGCCCGCCACCGACGTGGCCACCTCGGCGGCCTTCTACCAGGCGGTGTTCGGATGGGAGCCGCGGCTGCGCGGCGACGGGGCCACCGCCTTCGACGACGCCGTCGGCGAGGTCAGCGGCGCCTGGGTGACGGGCCGGCCGCCGTCGCCGACGCCGGGCCTCCTGGTCTACGTCATGGTCGACAGCGTGGCCGAGACGATCACGAAGGTCAGGTCGGCGGGCGGCGAGATCGTGCAGGAGATCGGCGCGGATGCACCCGAGATCACGGCGCGGTTCCGCGACCCGGGCGGCAACGTGATCGGCCTCTACCAGGAGCCGGACCAGACCTCAGCAAGTTCTTAGGCTCGGTTCAGCGGCGGCTTAGAACCGCAACCGTATGGTGCCCGGTCATGTGCCGGTACGCTCCCCGATCACGATGACGCCCAGGCTGCGCGGCAGATGGCTTGCGGTCGCGGCGGCCGTGCTGATCGTGGCGGCAGCCGTGCTCGTTTCGCGAGGCACCGCCGGCAGCGGCCGGGCGGGGACGGCGCCGCCCGACCAGGTCGTGGTCGCCAAGACCACGCGCACGAACGTGATCGTGATCCTGACCGACGACCAGCGCTGGGACACGCTCTGGTCGATGCCGAACGTGCAGAAGCTGCTCGTCAAGCACGGCGTCACCTTCCAGAACTCGTTCGTCTCGGACTCGCTCTGCTGTCCCAGCCGGGCGAGCATCCTGACCGGCAACTACGCCCACACGACCGGCGTCTACGACAACCACCCGCCCTTCGGCGGCGCCCCCGCGTTCAAGCAGCACGGAGACGACCGCTCGACCATCGCCACGTGGCTGCACGCCGACGGCTACGACACCGGCCTCTTCGGCAAGTACCTGAACTCCTACGCCGGCGGGGTGCCGCCGGGGTGGGACCGCTGGGTCGCGTTCGACTACGAGCCCGCGTACTACCCCTACTACGTCTTCTCCAACGCGCCCGGGGCGTGCAAGCGCAAGCCGGCCTGCCGGCTGCCGCAGACGGTCGCTGCCTACTCGACGACCTACTTCGGCGATGCGACCACCCGCTTCATCGACACCGCCCCGGCGAACAAGCCCGTGTTCGCCTACTACGCCCCGTACGCGCCGCACCTGCCGTCGTTCCCGCAGCACAGGTACGCCAACCGCTTCGCCCACCTGCCCCAGTACCGGCCGCCGAGCTTCAACGAGGCGGACGTCTCTGACAAGCCGCCCTGGATCCGCGCCCTGCACCGCTTCGACCCGGTCCAGACCGACCAGATCTACGCCCAGCGCCAGGCCGAGTACCAGACGCTCGTGACCGTCGACAACGAGGTGGGCAAGATCGTCGCGTCGCTGCGCGCGACCCACCGGCTCGCCCACAGCGTGATCCTGTTCGCCTCCGACAACGGCATCAGCTGGGGCGAGCACCGGCTGAGCGTCTCGAGCAAGCAGGTGCCCTACGACGAGGCGCTGCGGGTGCCGCTGGTCGTGCGCTACGAGCCGGCCACCACCAAACCGGCGACCGACCGCCATCTGATCGTGAACATCGACTGGGCGCCGACGCTCGCGGCGATCGCCGGCGCCAAGCACCCGCCTGTGGAGGGCCGCAGCTTCCTGCCCTTCCTGCAGGGCAAGACGCCAACGCCACCCTGGCGATCCGAGTTCCTGCTCGAGCACATGGAGGGCAACCCGCCCGGCCTCACGCCCGCGTTCTGCGGGATCAGGAGCACGCGGTACATGTACACGCGCTACACCGGCGGCTATCAGGAGCTCTACGACCTGAAGACGGATCCCTACGAGCTCCAGAACATCGCCTCGCAGCCGGCCCAGGCCGGCGAGGTCGCCCACATGCGCGCGCTCGTCGCGCGCGAATGCAAACCGCCGCCGCCCGGCTACAAGCCCTAGCTGGCGGCTACGACACGTCGAGCCCGCGGGCCGCGAACACGGCCCGTGCGGCCGCGACCTGATCCCGGGTCGGCGGCGGGGTGTCCGCGAGCGCGAACGGCAGGCCCAGGCGCTCGTACTTCGACCGGCCGAGCTGGTGGAACGGGAGCACGTCGACGCGCTCGACGTTGGCAAGCGCCGCGCACCGGTCGGCGACCGCCTCGACCTCGTCCGGCGCGTCCGTCCAGCCCGGCACGAGCACGTAGCGCACCCACACCGGCGTTCGCTGCTGCGCCAGGCGATCGGCGAAGGCGAGCGCCGGGGCGAGCGCACCGCCGGTCAGGCGCAGGCAGGTGTCCTCGCTGCCCGCCTTGATGTCGAGCAGCACCAGGTCGGTCGCCGCCAGGAGGCGGTCGTCGGCGCGGGCGCCCAGGAACCCCGAGGTGTCGAGCGCGGTGTGCAGGCCGAGCCGCCTGGCCGCCTCGAACAGGTCGCGGGTGAACGCCGGCTGGAGCAGGGGCTCGCCGCCCGAGACGGTGACGCCGCCGCCGGCGGTCGTCACGAAACGGGCGTAGCGGCGCATCCGCCGCTCGATGTCGGCCACGGTGCGGTGGCGGCCGTCGCGCATGTGCCACGTGTCGGGGTTCTGGCAGTACAGGCAGCGCAGGGGGCACCCGGCCAGGAACACGACCAGGCGGGTGCCCGGCCCGTCGACGCCGGTCGAGACGTCCCAGCTGTGGACGCGCCCGGCGCGAGCGGCCTCCGGCGCCGCGGCGTGAGCGTGGGCGTGGGCTTCGTGTGGCACGAGGGTCAGACGCTCCCGTGGAACGTGCGGCTGATCACGTCCAGCTGCTGCTCCCGGGTGAGGCGGACGAAGTTGACCGCGTATCCCGAGACGCGGATCGTGAGCTGCGGATACTTCTCCGGGTGCTGCATCGCGTCCTCGAGCGTCCGGCGGTCGAGCACGTTCACGTTCATGTGGAAGCCGCCCTCGGCCACGTAGCCGTCGAGCACGCCGACCAGGTTGCCGACGCGCTCGTCGGGCGTGCGGCCGAGGCCGTCGGGCGTCACGGTGGTCGTGAGCGAGATCCCGTCCTCGGCGTCCTCGTACGGGATCTTGGCCACCGACAGGGCGGCGGCGACCATCCCGTGGGTGTCGCGGCCGTTCATCGGGTTTGCGCCGGGCGCGAACGGGTCGCCCGCGCGGCGGCCGCACGGCGTGTTGCCCGTGTGCTTGCCGTAGACGACGTTGCTCGTGATCGTGAGCACCGACTGCGTGTGCACGGCGTTGCGGTAGGTCGGATGCCTGCGCACCTTCTCCATGAACCGGTGCACCAGGTCGACCGCGATCTCGTCGACGCGGTCGTCGTCGTTGCCGTAGGTGGGGAACTCGCCCTCGACGCGGTAGTCGACGACCAGGCCGGACTCGTCCCGGACCGGCCACACCGTCGCGTGCCTGATGGCCGACAGGCTGTCGGCGGCGACCGACAGGCCGGCGATGCCGCACGCCATCGTGCGCAGGACGGCGCGGTCGTGCAGCGCCATCTCGATCCGCTCGTACGCGTACTTGTCGTGGCTCCAGTGGATGCAGTTGAGCGCGTGGACGTAGGTCTCGGCGAGCCAGTCGAGCATCCGGTCGAAGCGGGCCTCGACGTCGGCGGCGTTGAGCGGGCCGTCGGCGGTGATCGCCTCGAGCGCGGGGCCGACCTGCACGCCCGTCATCTCGTCGCGGCCGCCGTTGATGGCGTAGAGGAGCGCCTTTGCCAGGTTGACGCGCGCGCCGAAGAACTGCATCTGCTTGCCGACCGTCATGGCCGAGACGCAGCAGGCGATCGCGGTGTCGTCGCCGAAGCGGGGCCGCATGCACTCGTCGGACTCGTACTGGATCGAGCTGGTCTCGATCGACACCTGCGCGCAGAACCGCTTGAACCCTTCGGGCAGGAGCGGCGACCAGAACACGGTCATGTTGGGCTCGGGCGCGGGGCCCAGGTTGCGCAGCGTCTGCAGGTAGCGAAAGCTCGACTTCGTGACCAGCGGCCGGCCGTCCTCGCCGACCCCGCCCAGCGACTCGGTCACCCAGGTGGGATCGCCCGAGAAGAGCTGCTCGTACTCGGGCGTGCGCAGGAAGCGCACCGCCCGCAGCTTCATGACGAAGTCGTCGACGAGCTCCTGGGCCTCGCGCTCGCCCGCCAGGGTGCCGTCGGCCAGGTCGCGCTCGAAGTAGACGTCGAGGAACGTCGAGGTGCGCCCGAGCGACATGGCCGCCCCGTTCTGCTCCTTGACGGCGGCCAGGTAGGCGAAGTAGACCCACTGCACGGCCTCGTGGGCGGTCGCTGCCGGGCCCGAGATGTCGTGGCCGTACGCCGCCGCCATCGTCCGCAGCTCGGCGAGCGCACGGATCTGCTCGGCCAGCTCTTCGCGGTCGCGGATGATCTCCTCGGTGCCGAACTCGTGATCGAGCTCCGCCCGCTCCTGACGCTTCCACTCGATCAGCTGGTCGACGCCGTAGAGCGCGACGCGGCGGTAGTCCCCGATGATGCGGCCGCGGCCGTAGGCATCCGGCAGGCCGGTGACGACGCCGGCCTTGCGCGCGGCCAGGATCTCGGGCGTGTAGGCGTCGAAGACGCCGTCGTTGTGCGTCTTTCGGTACTTCGTGAAGATCTCGCGCACGCGCTCGTCGGGCTCGAAGCCGTAGGCGGCGAGGCCGGCCTCGACCATCCGCCAGCCGCCGTTGGGGAAGATCGCGCGCCGCAGCGGCGCATCGGTCTGCAGGCCGACGATCAGCTCGTCGTCGCGGCTGATGTACCCCGGTGCGTGGGCGGTGATCGCAGACGGCGTGGAGGCGTCGACGTCGAGCACTCCACCGCGGTCGCGCTCCTCCCCCATGAGGCCGCGCAGGATGTCCCAGACGCGGGTCGTGCGGTCGGTCGGCCCTTCCAGGAAGGCCGCGTCTCCGGCGTAGGGCGAGAAGTTGCGCTGGATGAAGTCACGCACATCGGCGCCCTCGAGCCAGGGGCCGGGGCGGAATCCGCGGTGCGGGTCGGGCGTGTTGGCACGAGCGTCGGCGGTGGTGGAGAGCATGTGAGGGCGGCCTTTCCTGGAACGTCTGCGACTGCACGAATTCTCGGCGGGATGGGGCGACATCCGCATCGGGGGGCTCACCTAACCGGGGGCCGTAGTCCTCCCCCAGCACCTATAGTGAGCCCGTGCCAGGAGTCGCGTTCGTCGCCCACTGCCTCCTCAACCAGAACTCCAAGTGCTCGGGCGGGGCGCGGTGCCCGGGCGTGTACTCGCCGCTCGTCGCCGTCCTGCGGGAGCGCGACTGGCAGCTGAAGCAGATGCCATGCCCCGAGCTCGCCTTCACCGGCCTGCACCGGTTCTGGGCGGTGAAGGAGCAGCTCGACACGACGGCCTACCGGCGCCACTGCCGGCACCTGGCGGCCTCGGTCGCCGGCGCGATCGAGTTCCACGTGCGCGCGGGCGACGACGTCATCCTCGTCGGCCTCGAGGGCAGCCCGTCGATGGGCGTGCACGTGACGAGCTCGGATCCCGCGCGGCACGGCCGGCCGGAATGGCCGGACGGCACGGACGAGCTCTCGCCCGGGAGCGGCATCTTCATCGAGGAGCTCGAGGCCGAGCTGGCCGCGCGCGGCGTGCCGTTGCCGCGCGCGACCGGGATCACGCACCAGCTCCCCGGCCACGACGACGAGGTGAACCGGGCCGCCGTCGCCGCGCTGATCGAGCCCGCAGGTGGCTGAGCGCACCGACGCGGGCGACGCGCGCGGCTACCGCATCGCCCTGATCGCGGACGAGCTGCTGAACCCGGCCGAGGGCGGGATCGACGGGCTGGCCGAGCTCGAGCGGGCAGGCTGGGGCGCGATCCAGCTGCCGGCCGCGGCCTATCCCGACGACGTGGCCGGCCCGCTGCTCGAGCAGGCCGCCGAGCAGGCCGAGGAGTTCGCCCGGCACGGCTACGTGCTCGCCGTCGTCGGCCGCCGCCGGGGGCTGCGCGAGGCTCTGGCCGGGTACGGCATCGGCGATCTGCCGGCGATCGAGCCGCGATCGGCGGCGCAGCTCGGACGCTTCCTGGCGGCGCAGCCTGCCGGCGCTCAGGGATCCTGACCCCAGGCGAAGAGCAGCACCCAGTTCGCGACGGCGAGCACGGCGAACACGACCGCGGCCGATGTGTGACCGGCGGCGGCGAATCCCACCGCGCCCAGTCCGAACACGGCCGCCTCGACGACCGTGCGACCCGGCTGCGGCAGCCGCCGCTGCGACCTGGGCGCGCACCACAGGCCCCAGACGACCGCGGCGGCGGCGACCGCGGCGATCGCCGGCACGATCCGGACCGGGCCGCTGCCGATCTGCAGCCCCCAGTCCGCCAGCCCGGCGAGCGCAGCCAGCTCGAGGAGGAAGCGCAGCGCGAGGTTTGCAGCCCGCATCGGGCTCAGGGTAGCCGGGGCGTTTAGACTCTCGGCCCTCTACCAACGGCAAGGAGCGCGCACATGGGACAGCCGGTCGTCCACTTCGAGGTGGCGGGCAAGGACGTCAAGAAGCTGCACAGCTTCTACTCGGGCCTGTTCGGGTGGGAGTTCGATGCGGACAACCCGATGGGCTACGGCGTCGTCGCCCGCGAGGACAACCTCTCGGCCGAGGGCGTCGGGATCGGCGGCGGCATCGGCCAGGCCCCCGAGGGCTACGACGGCCACATCACGTTCTATGTCGCCGTGCCGGACGTCGAGGCCGCGCTGCAGCAGGTCGAGAGCCTGGGCGGCACGCGCCTGATGGGCCCGGACGAGGTCATGGGCGGACTGATCGTCGCCCTCTTCAACGACCCCGAGGGCCATCTGGTCGGCCTGGTGAACGGCGGCTAGTGAATGACCGGTGCCAGGCACCGGTCATTCACCCAACGGCCGACGGGTGCAGAAGCGGGACGGCGGCGCCGTCCCAGCCCGCCCGCAGCACCGCGACGAGCGACGGCGGCGTGACCACCTCGGCCTGCCCGCGCGCCGGCCGCGGCCGGCGGGCGGCGTAGCCCGACGGCGACCACAGCCTGAGCTCCCGCCCAAGCACGAGGTAGGGGTCGCCGGCGAGGAGCACGTAGGCGCCGTCGGGGAGCGAGTCGTAGGCGGCGGCGTGGGTGCTTGCTCCGGGTCGCGCCCGGATCGAGCCGCTCGCCGTGCAGCTGGGCGTCGATCGCGTCGGCGCCGGCCTGGCCGGGATGCAGCCCGGCCCAGATCCGGCCGAAGCGGTTGTAGTCCTCGCGCCGGCAGAGCGCGCACGGGCGGTGGCCGGCGGCAAAGGCGGTCGCCTCGTCGAGGAAGAAGAGCTCGGTGAAGCGGCCGGGCTGCATCATCGGGCCGCGCTGCCAGCCGCGGAACTCGAGCCTGCAGGCGATCCAGCGCTTCGTCGCGAAATGGCGGCGGATGCGGCCGTGCGCGTCGTGCAGGCAGCCGCGGTTGCCGTAGACGAGGCCGCGGGCGGGGGCGGGGATCAGCTCGCCGAGCGGCGTGACCCGGTTCTGGCGCGGCATCGCGGCCGCCTCAGCTCAGCATCCGGCCGGCCAGGCCGACGTAGTTCTCGGCCAGGGTCGTCGCCGCGGCCGGCGAGGAGACGACGTAGCGCAGCTGGGCCAGCTGCAGCTCGTGGTCGAACGGGTCGTCGCCGGGCAGCCGGTGCAGCATCGAGGTCATCCACCACGAGAAGTGCTCCGCCCGCCACACCCGCCGCAGGCAGGCGGCGGTGTAGCCGTCGAGGCCCGCGCGATCGCCGCTGCCGTACCAGCCGGCGATCGCCTCGCCGAGGCAGCTCCACGTCCGCGATCGCGAGGTTCAGGCCCTTGGCGCCGGTCGGCGGCACGATGTGGGCGGCGTCGCCGGCCAGGAACAGCCGGCCGTGCTGCATCGGCTCGGCGACGAAGCTGCGCATGCCGGTGACGCCCTTCTCGAGGATCGGCCCCTCGGCCAGCGTCCAGCCCGGCGTCCCCAGGCGCGTCTGCAGCTCGGCCCAGATGCGCTCGTCGGGCCACTCGGCGATGTCCTCGTCGTGGCGCACCTGGAGGTACAGCCGGCTGAGCGTCGGCGAGCGCAGGCTGAGCAGCGCGAACCCGCGCTCGTGGTGCGCGTAGACCAGCTCGTCGCTCGACGGGGCGACGTCGGCCAGGATGCCGAGCCAGCCGAACGGGTAGTCGCGCTCGGTCGCGCGCAGCACGCCGGCGGGGATCGACGGCCGCGAGACGCCGTGGAAGCCGTCGCAGCCGGCGATCAGGTCGCACACGACCTCGTGCTCGCCGTCCTCGTGCGCGATAGCGTGATCCGCGGCCGCTCGCCGTCGAGGTCGTGCAGCGCCACGTCGGCGACCTCGAAGAGCAGCGGATCGCCCTGCGCCAGCCGCAGCGCGATCAGGTCCTTCACCACCTCGGTCTGGCCGTAGATCACGATCGCCGCCCCGCCGGTCAGCTCCGACAGCGGGATCCGGTGGCGCTCGCCGTCGAACTGCAGCTCGACGCCGTGGTGGACGATGCCCTCGCGGTGCAGCCGCTCGCCGGCGCCGATGGCCGTGAGCAGGTCGACCGACCCCTGCTCGAGCACGCCCGCGCGGATGCGCTTCTCGCACGTAGTCGCGGCTGCGGCTCTCGAGCACGACCGACTCGATCCCGCGGCTGCGCAGGAGCTGCGCCAGCGTGAGCCCGGCCGGGCCGGCGCCGACGATGCCGACCTGCGTCCGGACGGACGTCATCCGCCCGGCGCCTCGAAGAGCGCCGCCTGCCCCTGGCCGACGCCGACGCACAGGGTCGCGAGCCCGTAGCGGCCGCCGCGGCGGCGCAGCTCGTGCACCAGCGAGACGACCAGCCGCGCGCCGCTCATGCCCAGCGGATGGCCGAGCGCGATCGCCCCGCCGTTCACGTTCACGCGGTCGGGATCGAGGCCGAGCTCGCGCACCACCGCGACGCTCTGCGACGCGAACGCCTCGTTCAGCTCGACCAGGTCGATGTCGGCGATGGCGACGCCGGTGCGCTCGAGCAGCCGCCGCACCGCCGGGATCGGACCGATCCCCATCACCCGCGGATCGACGCCCACGGCGGCGCTGCCGCGGAAGGCGGCCAGCGGCACGGCTCCGAGCGCGGCCGCCCGCTCCTCGCTTGCGATCACGAGCGCCGCGGCGCCGTCGTTCATGCCGCTCGAGTTGCCCGCGGTGACGCTGCCGCCCTTGCGGAACGCGGGCCGCAGCGCCGCCAGGCCGCTCGGCGCTCGTGTCCGGCCGCGGATGCTCGTCGCGCTCGAGATCGCCGACCGGGACGAGCTCGTCCGCGAAGCGGCCCGCGGCCTGCGCCGCCGCCCACCGCTCCTGCGAGCGCAGGGCGAACGCGTCCTGATCCGCCCGGGAGACGCCGCAGCGCTCGGCGACGTTCTCGCCCGTCTCCCCCATGCTCTCGAGCGGGAACATCGCCTCGAGCCGCGGGTTGGGATAGCGCCAGCCGAGCGTCGTGTCGTAGACCGTGCGGTGCCCGCGCTCGAACGCCCGCTCGGGCTTGGGCATCGAGAGCGGCGCCCGCGTCATCGACTCGACCCCGCCGGCGACGAAGAGGTCGCCGTCGCCGGCGATGACGGCGTGGCAGGCCGAGACCACCGCCGAGAGGCCCGACGCGCACAGCCGGTTCAGCGTCACGCCGGGCACCGACTGGGGGAAGCCTGCGAGCAGCGCCGCCATGCGGGCGACGTCGCGGTTGTCCTCGCCCGCCTGGTTCGCGCAGCCCAGGTAGACGTCGTCGATCTGGGCCGGGTCGACGCCCGCGCGCTCGACGGCCGCTCCGCACCGCCACGGCCGCGAGGTCGTCCGGGCGCACGCCCGCGAGCGCGCCGCCGTAGCGCCCGATCGGCGTGCGCACCGCCGAGAGGATGACCGCCCGGCTCACCCGCCCGCCTCCTCCTCGTGCACCTGCTGCGCGATCGCAAACGCCGTGTTCGCCGCCGGCACGCCGCAGTAGACGGCGGTCTGCAGCAGCACCTCCTTGATCTCGTCCCAGCTGAGCCCGTTTCGGCGCGCGCCGCGCAGGTGGAGGGCGAGCTCGTGGTGGTGGCCGCCGGCGACGAGCGCCGTCAGGGTGACGCAGCTGCGGGTGCGGCGGTCGAGGCCAGGCCGCGCCCAGATCTCGCCCCAGGCGTAGCGCGTGATCAGATCCTGGAAGTCGGCGGTCACGTCCGACGCCGCCGCGAGCGCCGCATCGACGTGGGCGTCGCCGAGCACGTCCCGCCGCACCGCCATGCCACGCTCATGCCGCTCGTCGCTCATTGCTGCTCCTCTGATAGGACGCGGTCGACCATCGCCGCCGCGGATTCCAGGCCGGTGGCGGGGTCGAGCGCCGCGTCGATCTCCTCGAGCCGCAGCCCCAGGCCCGCGGTGTCGGCCAGGGCCTGGCGGAAGGCCACCCCCTCGGCCCCGGAGCGGGCGGCGGCGGCGGCGACGAGCGCCTGCGCCTGGCCCAGGCCCACCCGCTCGGCGGCCGCGAACGCGACCCGCTCGGACATGACCAGGCCGCCGGTGAGGTCGAGGTTTCGGCGCATGCGGGCCGCGTCCACCTCGAGCCCGGCGAGCGCCTCGGCCACGGCCGCGGCGGCTCCCCCCGCCCCGGCGAGCGCCCCGGTCAGCGCATCCCACTCGGCCTGCCACGGGCCCGCGGCCCGCTCGTGCTCGTGGGGCTCGGCCGCGACGAGGGCGCAGGCGTGCCGGCGCGCGGCCGCGGCACAGGCGAGCGCCCGCACCGATGCGGCCGGATTGCGCTTGTGCGGCATGGTCGAGGATCCGCCCCCGCTCCCCTCGCGCACCTCGGCGACCTCGGTCTGCGCGAGCAGGACGACGTCGCCCGCGATCTTGGCGGCCGCGGCCGCCGCCGCGGCCAGGGCTGCCCCGAGCTCGATCAGCGCGATCCTGCGCGTGTGCCACGGCGCGACCGGCTCGGGCAGGTCGAGCTCGCGCGCGTACAGCCGCACCACGTCGCCGCCCCGCTCGCCGAGCACCTGCAGCGAGCCGACCGCCCCGCCGAGCTGCGCGCACAGGCGCCGGTCGCGAACATGGGCGACGAGCGCGCGGGCCTCGCGCACCCCCAGGAGCCAGCCGGCCGCCTTCAGGCCGAAGGTCGTCGGCACCGCCTGCTGCAGCAGCGTGCGGCCCGCGATCGGCGTCCCCCGGTGCGCCCGGGCGAGCGCGGCGCAGCGCCCGGCGGCCTCGCCCAGCCAGCCGTCGATCAGCACGAGCGCGCGCCGGGCGATCAGCATCGCCGCCGTGTCGACGATGTCCTGGCTGGTTGCGCCCCAGTGCACGAAGCCGGCCGCGTCGGCGGCCAGGCCGGCCCGCAGCGCCCGCACCAGCGGCTCGGCCGGGTTGGCGACGGCGCGGCCCTCACGGCAGAGCGCATCGATGTCGTACAGGTCGGCGCGGCAGCGATCGGAGATCGCGCCGGCCAGGTGGGCGGGCACGACGCCGGCGATGGCCTCGGCGTTCACCAGGGCCCGCTCGGCCTCGAGCATGCCGGCGAGCCAGGCCTGGTCGGACACCGCGCGCTCGAGCTCGGCGGGGACGAAGAGGGGGGCGAAGGCGGTCACAGGGCCAGGAAGGTCGTCTGCCGGTCGCCCTGCAGGTGGATGTCGAAGCGGATCTCGCCGTCGCCGGCAGCGCTGCCCATGAGCCCGGCCCGCTCCTCGTCGGTGAGCGCGGCAAGCAGCGGATCGGCGGCGTTTGCGGGCTCGCCGGGGAAGTAGATCCGGGTCAGGAGCGGCTTCAGCAGCCCGCGGGCGAAGACGAGCACCGAGATGTGCGCCGCGCCCGGGCCGCCCGGCTTCACGGTGACGAAGCCGTAGCGGCCGTCCGCGTCGGTGCCGCAGCGGCCCCAGCCGAAGCCGCCGGGCCGCTCGCCGCGCTCGTCGACCTGCCAGATCTCGATCATCGCGTCGAACACGGGCGCGCCCTCGCCGTCGAGCACGCGGCCGCCGACGCGGATCGCGCCGGGCCGGGCCGGATCGACCAGCTGGCTCTGGTCGGTCGTGCACAGGCCGAACGCGAAGAACGGCCCCACGGTCTGTGACGGCGTCGCCCCGGCCACCCGGCTCACGCCTCGACCGGCGTCGCGTCGCGGCCGCCGAGCACGATGTCGAAGCGGTAGCCGAGCGCCCACTCCGGCGTGGTCGTGTCCCAGTCGAGCGCCGAGACGAGCCGCTCGCGCGCCCGCGGGTCGCGGATCGACTGGAAGATCGGGTCGGCGGCGAAGAGCGGGTCGCCGGGGAAGTACATCTGGGTCACCAGCCGATCGGTGAACGCGCGCCCGAAGATCGAGAAGTGGATGTGGGCCGGCCGCCACGCGTTGGGATGGTTCTGCCACGGATAGGCGCCGGGCTTCACCGTCGTGAACCGGTAGCCGCCGTCGCCGTCCGTGAGGCAGCGGCCGGCGCCGGTGAAGTTGGGATCAAGCGGCGCCGGGTGCTGGTCGCGCTGGTGGATGTAGCGCCCCGCGGCGTTCGCCTGCCACAGCTCGATCAGCGCGTTCGGCACCGGCCGGCCGCTCCCGTCCAGCACCCGGCCGGTGACGATGATCCGCTCGCCGAGCGGCTCGCCGGCGTGCTGGCGGGTGAGGTCGGAGTCGGTCTCGGCCGGCGGGCCGTCGCCGTACACGGGCCCCGACGGGTCGTGCATCGACTCGGGCAGCATGATCAGCGGCCGCAGCGGCGCGCGCAGCCGCGTCGAGCGGTAGTCCGGGTACAGGTAGGGCGGGTCCACCGTGCCGTCGGCGCCGTCTCGGGTGCGCTCGATCGCCGCGCGGCTCATCCGGTCGGCTCCCGCTCCTCGACGGTGCGCAGCGAACGCAGCGCCTCGAGCTCGCGTTCGCCCGGCGGCGTGCTCGTGACAAGGCCGGCGGCGACCCGCAGCGGCCAGCCGGTGGCGTCCACCACCTGCTCGGCCGTCACGCCCGGGTGGATGCGCGTCAGCGTGAGCTCGCAGCTTTCGGGATCGGGTTCCAGCTCGCCGAGGTCGGTGATGACGGCGCTCACGCCGCCGCCCGTCAGGCCGAGCCGCTCGCGCGAGCCGGGGCCGTCGCCGAATCCGACCGACGTGCGGAAATCGAGCGTCTCCACGAAGGTGCGCCGCGACTGCTTCAGGATCACGAGCGTCTCCTTGCAGGAGGCCGCGATCTCGGGCGCCCCGCCGCCGCCCGGCAGGCGCACCCTGGGATGGTCGTAGTCGCCGATGACCGTGCTGTTCAGGTTGGCGTAGCGGTCGATCTGGGCGGCGCCGAGGAAGCCGACGTCGATGCGCCCGCCCTGCAGCCAGTAGCTGAAGATCTCGGGCACCGAGACGACCGTGTCGGCGGTCTCGGCCAGCTCGCCGTCGCCGATCGAGAGCGGCAGGTTGAGCGGCTTTGCGCCGATCGTCCCGCTCTCGTAGATGAGGATGCAGCCCGGGGCATGGGTGGCGCGGGCGAGGTTGGCCGCGCGGCTGGGGAGCCCGATGCCGACGAAGCAGGCGGCGCCGTCACGCAGCTTGCGGGCGGCGGCGACCGCCATCATCTCCTCCGCGGTGTAGCCGCTCACCCGGCGGCCTCCAGCACATGCTCGCGGATCCAGTCGGCGAACGCGTCGCGGTCGCGGCTGATCCCGTCCCAGCGGCGGTAGAAGGCGTTGTCGCGCTCGTAGTAGCCGTGCACGTAGGAGGGATGGGCGCCGCCGGGGGCGACCGCGACCGCGCTCACCACCCAGGTCGGCAGGATCACGGCGCCGGGCACGGGCTCGAGCTCGTCCACGACCTCCTCGACCGTGACGAGCGACCGGGCCGCCGCCAGCACCGCCTCCTTCTGCACGCCGCTGATCCCCCACAGCTGCACGTTGCCATTCCGATCGGCCCGCTGGGCGTGGATGATGCCGACGTCGGGCCGCAGCGCCCGCACGGCCGCCAGCCGCTCGCCCGTGAAGGGGCACTCGATCCAGGCCGCCTGCGTGTGCGCGGGCAGGTCGGTGCCGGCATATCCGCGCAGCACTGCGAACGGCAGGTTGGCCGCCCCTGCCGCGTAGGCCGCCGCCATGCCGGCATGGGAGTGCTCCTCGAGCTCGAGCGGCCCCGGCCAGCCGTGCTCGACCGCCTCGCGCAGGCGGTGCAGCGAGCCGACGCCCGGGTTCCCGCCCCACGAGAACACGAGCTTGCGGGCGCATCCGGTGCCGATCAGCTGGTCGTAGACGACGTCGGGGGTGAGCCGGATCAGCGTGAGGTCGCGGCGGCCCTGCCGGATCAGCTCGTGGCCGGCGGCGTGCGGGATCAGATGGGTGAACCCCTCGAGCGCCACCGCGTCGCCGTCCGAGACAAGCTCGGCGACGGCCTCCTCCAGGCTGACTATCTCCGCCATCGCACTCCCTCGATCGGCCCGCTCAGAACGGGAACGGCCGCGTCCCGCTCTGCACGGTCACCCACTGCAGCTCGGTGAACTCGTCCATCGCGAACGTCCCGCCGAAGCGGCCCCAGCCGCTGTCCTTGACGCCGCCGAACGGCATCTGCGGCTCGTCGTGCACCGGCTGGTCGTTCACGTGGACGATGCCCGCCTCGAGCCGGCGCGGCGATCGCGAGGCCCTTGTCCGGGTCGGTGGTGATGATGCCGGAGGCGAGGCCGTAGCTGGTCGCGTTTGCGCTGGCCACCGCCTCGTCGGCGTTCTCGACCACCTCGACCGAGGCCACCGGGCCGAACGTCTCGACCTGGGCGAACTCGCTGTCGCGGGGCACGTCGGTGAGCAGCGTCGCCCGGTAGCACGTGCCGATCGGCGCCGCCGCCCGCGAGCACCTTCGCGCCCGCCTTGACGACGTCGTCGACCCGCCGGCTGACCGTCTCGAGCGCGGCGGGGTTGATCAGCGGGCCGATGATCGTCGTCGTGCTCGCGCGGGTCGCCCACGCCGAGGCCGGCGACCTTGGCCGGCGAGCGCGGCCGTGAACTCCTCGGCGATCGGCCGCTCGACGATGATGCGCCGCGCCGACATGCAGATCTGGCCCTGGTGCAGATAGGCGCCGAAGGTGGCCGCGTCGACCGCGTAGGTCGAGGTCGGCGTCGGCCAGCACGATCAGCGGGTTCTGGCCGCCGAGCTCGAGCACGACACGCTTGAGGTTGCGGCCGGCGGCCTCGGCCAGCTTGCGGCCGGTGGCGGTCGAGCCGGTGAAGTTGATCCGCCGCACGCGCGGGTTCTCGACGAGCTCGTCGCCGATCGCGGGCGCGCCCGCGCGGTCGTGGGTGACGACGTTCAGCACGCCGTCGGGCAGGCCCGCCTCGGCGAAGATCTCGCCCCACAGCAGGCCGCCGACGTACGGCGACTCCTCCGATGGGGACAGCACGACCGTGTTGCCGAACACGATCGGCGCGGCGATCGCGCGGGCCGAGAGGATCAGCGCCGCGTTCCACGGCGAGATCGCCCCGACCACGCCGACGGGCCGGCGCATGCCCATCGCGAACGCGCCGGGCATGTCGGAGGGGATGACCTGGCCGAGCGGCGCGTAGGCCGCCCCGGCGGCCTGGCGGAAGAGGCCCGGCACGAAGCCCATCTGGAACATGCCGAAGCCGAAGCTGCACCCGGTCTCCTTCGCCAGCCACTCGACCACCTCGTCGCGGCGGCGACTCGAGCACGTCGGCGGCCTTCAGGAAGACGGCCTGACGCTGGCCGGGACCGGCGTGCGACCAGACGGCGAACGCCTCGTGCGCGGCCT
Source organism: uncultured Actinomycetes bacterium (assembly GCA_963717845.1). Classification (GTDB taxonomy): domain Bacteria; phylum Actinomycetota; class Thermoleophilia; order Gaiellales; family JAICJC01; genus JAICJC01. The sequence continues at coordinate 1,817,678 of CAVQXH010000001.1, read as the reverse complement.
CGATCGCCCGCGGCGGCGTCCTCGCGCCCGCCCGCGGCGACGCTCGCGACCACGTCGCCCGTGATAGGGATCGAGATCGTCGAACCGGCCGCCCTCGGCCGAGTCGACCCACTGGCCGCCGATCAGGTGGCGGCATTCCTTCGCTCGAGTGTCCGTTGCGCTCATGCGTTCCTCCTCCTGCAGCAGCTGGATGTCCCGGATCGTATGTCCCAAAAGGCCCCACTCATCCCGTGTCCTGCTCCGCCGGCTCCTCCGAGACGACGAGCTCGCGCCCGACCGGCAGGAGCTGGATGCCGAAGCGGTCGGTGATGGTGCCCCATACGCCGCGCGGCAGGAAGATGGCGAACAGGATCGCCGTCGCACCGATGCCCGTGAGGTAGACGGTGCCGTTGGAGATGAACTCCGTCTGGATGACGAAGAAGCACGATCGCGCCGAGGATCGGCCCCTCGAAGCGTGCCGAGCCCGCCGACCAGCACCATGAAGATCATGTAGGCCGTGTACTGGATCGAGAAGATCGAGGTCGGCTCGATGAACAGGGTGTTTGCGAGCGTCGCGGCGCCCGCCGCACCGCAGCCGAGGGCCGCGAGCACGAAGAGCACCGTCTTGCACTCGGTCACGCGCACCCCCAGCGAGCGCGGCCGCCTCCTCGTCGTCGCGGATCGCCTGCAGCGACGCACCCAGCGGGCTGCGCAGCAGGGCGAAGACGACCACGAGCGAGATCACCGCCGCCCCGAGCGCCCACCAGTACGTGTAGTTCTGGCGCTGGGTGGGCTCGTAGAAGTTGAACTCGATCAGCGAGGTGCCCGTGCCGGCGCCGAGGCTCGAGTCGAGCGTGACCAGGATCGCGAGCGTCTCGGCCACCACCCACATGCGCGATCGCGAACTGGGCCGCTGCGCAGGCGCAGCATGAAGACCGACAGCGGCAGCGCGAACACGCCGCAGAAGATGGTGGCCTCGAGCATGGCGATGTACGGGTGCTGGCCGTGCTGCACCAGGTAGACCGTGCCGTAGGCGCCAAGGCCGATGAACGCCTGCTGGCCGATCGAGACCATCCCGCCGAACCCGGCGAGCGCGTTCCACATCACGGCCAGGATCACGAGGATGACCAGGTTGGTCAGGTCGAGCACGACGTTCGAGCCCGCGAACTCCGGTGCGAGCGCGAGCAGTCCGAGGATCGCGACCGCCACGGCGGTCGACGTCGCCGAGAGCCGCGACCAGCGCCGGATCCGGCCGCGCGGCGACGGGCGGGGCACCGCCACGTCGGTCACGACGCCTCCCCGCTCGAGCCGAGCAGGCCGCCACGGCGCACCGCGATCACGGCCAGGAACACGAGGTTGCCCGCCAGGATCGAGTAGTTGGGGTCGATCTGGGCGCCGGTGGTCTGCGACACGCCGAGCACGATCCCGCCGGCCAGCGTCCCCCACAGCGATCCCAGGCCGCCGATCACGACCGCCTCGAAGGCGAAGATCAGCTGCGTCGGACCGGCCGTCGGGTCGAACGTCGAGCGGATGCCCAGGAAGAGCCCGCCGAGCGCCGCGATGGCGACGGCGAGCGCCGTCGCCCACGCGTACACGCGGCGCGAGTTGATCCCCACGAGCTCGGCCGAGCCGACGTCCTGGGCGGTCGCCCGCATCATGGAGCCGTACCGGGTGCGATGCAGGAACAGATGCAGGCCGCCGATGACGGCGATCGCGACGGCCAGCGTGAGCGCCCCGATCGCCGAGATCGAGAGCTGGCTCGTGATCTTCCAGCTCGCCGTCGTGAGCGAGCCGGCGTTGCCGCCGAGCGACTTGACGTCGGGCGAGAACTGGCGCAGGAGGATGTTCTGGATCGCGATCGACAGCCCGAACGTGGCCAGGATCGGGGTGAGCACGCCTGCGCGCAGGCTGCGGTCGAGGATCGTCCGCTGCAGGGCGTAGCCGATCGCGAGCATCACCGGCAGGACGGCGATGAACGCGAGGAACGGCGAGACGCCCGCGTGATCGAGCACGACGGTGACCAGGTAGGCGCCGACGACAGCCAGGTCGCCGTGGGCGAGGTTGATGATGCGCATGACGCCGTACATGAGCGAGAGCCCGCAGGCGAGCAGCGCGTACACGCCGCCCAGGAGCACACCCTGTACGACCACGTTCACCCAGGTCATGCCGCCGCACCTCCCCCGGCCGCCGCGCTCAGGCCGAAGTACGCCGCGGTGATCTGCTCGCGCGTGCGGCCGGCTCGGCCGGGCCCTCGAGCACGACCCGGCCCTCGAGCATGCACACGACGCGATTGGCGAACCCGAGCGCGCGGTCGAGATCCTGCTCGACCAGGAGCGCCGTCGTGCCCTCGGAGACGACGATGCGAAGCGACTCGTACACCGCCTCCACGGCGATCGGCGAGAGCCCGAGCGACACCTCGTCGAGGAGCAGCACGACCGGATTGCTCATCAGCGCCCGGCCGATTGCTGTCGCCTGCTGCTCGCCGCCGGAGAGGTTGCCGGCCCGCCGGCGCCGCAGCGGCTGTAGCAGCGGGAAGGCCTCGAGCACCGAGTCGACGTTCCAGCGGCCGGGCCGGCGCGTGGCCGCGCCCATCCGCAGGTTCTCCTCGACCGTCAGGCCGGGGAAGAGCCGCCGCCCCTCCGGCACGAGCGCGACGCCCAGCCCCACGCGCCGGTAGGCGGGGACGCGGGTGACGTCCCTGCCGTCGAGCGAGACCGTCCCGGCGGCCGCAGGGTGGGCGCCGGCGATCGTGCGAAGGAGCGTCGTCTTGCCGGCGCCGTTGGCGCCGACGAGGGCGACCGTCTCGCCCGTCGCCAGCGTCAGCGACACGCCCCGCACGGCCTGCAGCAGGCCGTAGCCCGCCTCGACCGAGTCGACCGCGAGCAGGCTCATGCGACCCGCGTCCCCAGGTAGGCGTCGATCACGCGGGCGTCGCTCATCACGGTGGCCGGATCGCCCTCGGCCAGGACGCGGCCTGCGTCCATGCACACCAGGCGGTCGATCGCCCGCACGAGCATGTGCACCACGTGCTCGATCCAGACGATGGCGACCCCCTCGGCCCGGATCCCCGCGATCGTCTGCAGGAGCACGGCCGCCTCGGCGTCGGTCAGGCCGGCGCCGATCTCGTCGAGCAGCAGCAGCCGCGGCCCCGTCGCCAGCGCGCGGGCCATCTCGAGCCGCTTGCGGTCGAGCAGGCCGAGGCTCTCCGCCCGCCGGTTGGCCACGCGCAGGAGGCCGCATGCGTCGAGCACCTCGGTGCATGTGTCGCAGGCCGCCTGCCCGCCGCGGCGGGCGCCGGCGCTCGCCCCCACGAACACGTTCTCGAAGACCGTCATGCCGGTGAACGGCTTGGGCACCTGGTGCGCGCGGCCGATCCCGAGCCGGCAGCGCTTGTCGGCGCCGGCGCGGGTGACGTCCGCCCCGGCGAAGCGGACGGTGCCCGCGTCGGCCCGGAGCGAGCCGGAGATGATGTTCAGAAGCGTCGTCTTGCCGGCGCCGTTGGGGCCGACGATGCCGACGGCGTCTCCCTCGTTCAGCACGAAGTCGACGCCGTCGATCACCGTCAAGGCGCCAAAGCGCTTTCGGACTCCCACCGCCTCTACGAGCGCTGCGGATGCCTGCTGCTGCACTACGAGTTGTACGGAACCAGCTTGGCTGCCACCGGGATGTTGGGGTCGCCCGAATTCTCGCAGAAATGGAACTCGAGCGGCCACTTCGTGCCCTTCACCCACTGCCCGCCGAGGATCGGGGTCGCGACCACGTTCGGCACCGGCCCCGTGCCCCAGTGCAGCGTCCCCAGCGTCGTGTCCACCCGCAGGGTCTTCATCGCGTTTGCCACCTTGACCTTGTCCTTGGGGTCGCCGCTGGCCTTGAGCACGGCGTTGGCCACGTCGAACAGCGCCATGCTCGGGCCGAGCTGCTGGTTCCACTGCTTGTTCGCCTCGGCCTCATACCCCGATGCCAGGTCGGCGTTGGAGATGCCGGTGAGCGAGGACTTGTACGGCCAGGTGGGGCCCCAGTAGAACGCCGGTGGCGAGGTTCTTGCCGAGGCTGCCCAGGGCGTCGACCTGCGACTCGAAGAGGCCCGTCTTGGCGATCTGGGCGATCTTGACCATCTGCGTGTAGCCCTGCTGGGCGGCCTGCCGCCAGAACGTGGCGAAGTCGGGCGGGATCGGGAAGGTGTTGAAGATCTCGCAGTTGTGCTTCTTGAACGTCGCGATCTGGGACGAGTAGTCGTTCGTGCCGTCCTGATAGGCGCCCGGGTCGACGATCGTGTAGCCGGCCTTCTTGAGCAGCGGCCCGAGGGAGGCGCGGATCGCGTTGCCGTCGGCGTCGTTCGGCCACATCACGCCGACCGTCTTGTTCGTCGGCACCTGCGGCCACAGGTGGGTGTAGGTGTCGGCGAACTCCTGCACGCCGAAGCAGAAGTGGTAGGTGAACTTGAAGGGCGAGGGCGCGCCGGGCTTGGCGCCGCGGCCGAAGTACCAGGCCTCCCAGGGCACCACCGTCGAGACGCAGGGGACGCCCGCGGCCTCGGCCGCGTCGGAGACCGGGTTGACCGATCTCCGGGGTGGACGTGGTCAGCAGCAGGTCGACCCCCTCGGAGTGGATCAGGTCGTTCGCGACCTGGGCGCTCACCGACGGCGTCGCCTGGTTGTCCTTCTCGATGATCTGGACGTCCCAGGTCTTGCCGCCGATCACGATCCCCTTCGCGAAGGCCTTCTTGGCCAGGCCGACGACGTAGGGGTCGGGCTCGCCGAACCCGGCGGCCGGGCCGGTCAGCGGGCTGACGAAGCCGATCTTGATGGTGCCCGCCGAGCCGCCCGCTCCCGAGCTGCCGCTCGAGCCGGAGCTGCCGCACGCGGCGGCGGTGCCGGCGATGAGGAGGCCGCCGGCGCCGGCGCCTCCCCGCAGAACGAGCTGCCGCCGGCTGAGCCGGCCGCTGCGGTCGTTCCCCTCATCTTGCGCCATGAGAGTCCCCTTCCCGACGGTGGTCTTGGCGGCCGATGATGGCACCCGGTTGTGCTCATGTCAACACGGCGTTTCAACATGCGGAACAAGACTGTGATGTAATGGCGAACATGAGCAGCGTCGAACGCCGGGCCCAGACGCAGTCGCTCGAGCGGGGGCTCCTGATCCTGTCCGCGTTCCGGCCGGAGGAGCCGCTGATCGGGATCAGCGAGCTGGCGCGGATGCTCGACCTGAACCGCAGCACGGTGCACCGCTACGTCGCCACGCTGCACCGGCTCGGCTACCTGCAGCAGGACCCGGCCACACGCAAGTACCGCCTGGGGATGCGCGTGCTCGACCTGGGCTTCTCGGCGATCAACTCGATGGAGCTGCGCGAGATCGCGGCGCCGCACCTGCAGGAGCTCTCAGACAAGACCGGCCACACCGTCAACATGGCCATCCTCGACGACTCGGACATCGTCTACATCGACCGCGTCCGCAGCCCCCGCCCCGGGCAGAGCCAGATCGATCTGAACCTCCACATCGGGTCGCGCCTGCCCGCCTACTGCACCTCGATGGGCAAGGTCATGCTGGCCTACCTGCCCGAGCCGGCGCTGCGCGACGTGGTCGCCGGCACCGATCTCGTGCAGCGCGGCCCGAACACGCTCACGGAGCGCGAGACCCTGCTCGGCGAGCTGGCCCGGATCCGCGTCTCTGGGCTGGCGGTGAACAACGAGGAGCTGGCCTACGGCCTGCGCTCGATCGCCGTCGCGGTGCGGACGCCCGCGGGCGAGCCGGTGGCCGCCGTCAACCTGGCCGTGCACCGGTCGATGGTGTCGATGGACGATCTGATCGCGCGGCTGGGCCCGGCGCTGCGTTCGACGGCCGAGGAGATCTCACGCCGCATCGGCCACCGCACGCCGGCCCGCTGACCGGGGTCAGCGATCCTCGGCGCGCAGCCCGCGCGCGGCGAGCAGCGCCCCGGCGATGCAGAGCGCCACCGCCAGGCCGATCCCGGCCCGAAACGCCGTCACGGTCGCATCGCGCTGGGCGGCGGAGACGGCGTGGGTGGCGAACGGCCCGGCGTCCGGGTGGGGGGCGGCCGCGGCGAAGACGAGCGTGATCACGACGCCGATCAGCGGAGTCGCGATCAGCCCGCCCAGGCGCGACACGGTCGTGTTCACGCCCGCCGCGAGCCCGGCGTAGCGGTCGGGCGCAGCCCGCAGGGCGGTCGCGGTGATCGGCGCGACGAGCATCGCCAGGCCGACGGCCATCACCAGGACGCCGGGCAGCGGCACGAGCGGGTTCGTGCTGGTGACGAGCGTCAGCAGGCCGAACCCGGCCGCCATCACGAGCGGCGCGACCGTCAGGTAGCGGCGCGGCCCGTCCCGGTCGGCCAGGCGGCCGAACCGGGCTGCCAGCACGAACATGACGATGGCGATCGGCAGGAAGACGACCGACGCCCGCGCGGGCGTGTAGCCCACGGCGCCGGACTGCAGGTACAGGGCGAGGTAGAACGTCATGCCGCCGAGAGCGGCGTACACGAGCAGCGTGTAGGTGTTGGCGACGACGAACACGCGCTCGCGCAGCAGCTCGCGAGGCAGGAGCGGACTGCTCGACCGGCGCTCGAGGACGATGAGCAGCGCGAGGCCGGCGGCTGCGAGTGCGAACGCCCACCAGGCCGACGCGAACCCCGCCTGGCCGCCGTCGATCAGCCCGAAAGTGAGCGCCCCGAACGTGAGCGCGATCGCTGCGGCGGCCGGCCACCGCAGCGGCCGCACCTCCTCGGGCGGCTGCTCGCGACCCCGGCCCGCAAAGGCCATGCCGAGCGCCATCGCAGCCGCGGGGAGGTTGAGGAAGAAGATCCACCGCCACGACGCGTACTCGACCAGGAGGCCGCCGAGGGGCGGTCCGATCATCGTGCCGATCCCGCTCCACGCCGTCCACTGGCCGACCGCGCGGCCGCTGTCCTCGGCGTAGGTCGCGCGCAGGAGCGCCAGGCTGTTCGTGGTCAGAAGCGCCCCGGCGACACCCTGCAGGACGCGCCCCGCGATCAGAAGGCCGGTGTTGGGGGCAAGGCCCGCGAGCGCCGACGCGCAGGCGAACCCGGCCACTCCGCAGACGAACAGCGTCCAGCGTCCGTACCTGTCGCCGAGCGCTCCCGAGACGATGTAGAGCGACGCCACCGCGAGCGAGTAGGACAGCATCACCCACTGCTGGGCAGAGAGCCCGGCGCCGAGGTCGCGGCCGATCGTCGGCAGGGCGATGTTGACGACCGTGCCGTCGACGAACGTCATCGACGACCCGATGATGGTGGCGATCAGGATCCACCGGCGCCGGTCGGCCGGTGCGGTCTGCGCGGCTGCGGGCACGGTCGTCATGGCGTGGCCCCCTTCCCGAACCAGGCCGCGGCATCGCCCAGGTGCGCGCGGGCGGCCCGCTCGGCGGCCGCCGGCCGGCCCGCCGCGATGGCCGCGAGCAGCGTGCGGTGCTCCTCGGCCAGCTCCGGCACGGTCGCGTAGCCGGCTCCGAGCTGCACCATCCCGAGCAGGATCTCGACCTCGAGGTCGGCGTGCATGCGCTGCAGCCGCCGGTTCCCGGTGGCTGCGATGAGCGCGCGGTGGAAGCCGAGGTCGGCATCGGCCACCAGCCGCCAGTCGGCGTCAGCGGGCAGCCGGTCGAGTTGGTCGAGCGCGTCCTGCGCAGCGGCGGGCACGACCCGGCGCGCGGCGAGCATCCGCGCCGCCAGCGCCTCGAGTGCCATCCGGGCCTCGTAGATCTCGGCGAAGTCCTCCGACCGCAGGACGGCCACCGTGACGCCCCGGCCGCGCTCCCGCTGCAGGAGCCCGCGGCGCCTGAGCCCGTCGAACGCCGCGCGCAGCGTGTAGCGGCCGACGCCGTAGTGCTCGGCCAGCTCGACCTCGCGCAGCCGGTCGCCCGGGCGCAGATCGCCGCTCAGCAGCCGTCGTGTCAGCTCCGCCTCGAGCGCCTCGACGACCGAGATCGTGGCGAGCAGACGCGGCCCCGCCGCCTCGCCGCCGTAGCGGGCGGGGTCAGAGCTCGACACCGGCGCCGGAGTCGCGTGGGAACGCCGTCACCCGGCGGCCTCCCCGAGCACCGCGTGGACGGATCCCGACGACTCGATCTCGGCGACGAGGTCGGCGACCGAATCGACGGTGCGCGACGGCCGGTACGGGAAGCGGTCGATCATCTCGGGCGTGGTCACGCCGGTCAGCACGAGGATCGTGCGCAGGCCCGCCTCGATGCCCGCGACGACATCGGTGTCCATGCGGTCGCCCACCATCGCGGTGTTCTCGGAGTGGGCGCCGATGGCCCGCAGCGCCTCCCGCATCATCAGCGGGTTCGGCTTGCCGACGAAGTACGGCTCGACCCCCGTCGCCTTCGAGATCAGCGCGGCGACGGCGCCGGTGGCCGGCAGGATGCCGTCCTCGGACGGGCCGGTGACGTCCGGGTTGGCGGCGATGAAGCGGGCGCCTCCGGCGATCAGGCGGATGCCGCGGGTGATGCGCTCGATGCTGTACGACCGGGTCTCGCCGAGCACGACGTAGTCGGGATCGCGGTCGGCCAGGACGTAACCGGCGTCGTGCAGGGCGGTCGTCAGGCCGGCCTCGCCGATCACGTACGCGCGGCCGCCCGGCCGCTGCTCGTCCAGGAACCGCGCGACCGCGAGCGCCGCCGTCCAGATCGAGTCGGCCGGCACGTGCAGACCGCTCGTCTCGAGCCGCACCGCCAGGTCGCGCGGCGTGTACACCGAGTTGTTGGTCAGGATCAGGAACCGGCGCCCGGCCTCCTGCAGGGCGCGGATGAACCGGTCGGCGCCCGGGATCGCCTGCTCCTCGCGCACCAGCACCCCGTCCATGTCGATCAGGTAGTTCTCGATCGGCGGGGCAGTCATTGGACGGCCTCGATCATTTGCGGTCCCTTCGTTGGGCGTTCTCGTTTGGTCTTTTGTGTCACAATAGTACAGACCCGCCGTACGCCGCGCCGGGTACGATGGGAGTGTGGCGATGTTCTTTGTCGTGGTGCGGCGCTCGGGGCCCGACTGGGCTCCGGGGAAGCCGCTCGAGCAGCAGTCGGGCTGGGAGGCGCACGCCGCGTTCATGGACGGGCTCGTCGATTCCGGCTTCGTCGTCCTGGGCGGGCCGCTCGCCGACGAGCATCGGGTGGCGCTCGCGATCGAGGCCGCGTCCGCGGACGACGTCAGGCGCACGCTCGAGCGCGATCCCTGGGACGGGACGCACCTCGTCATCGACACGATCGACGGCTGGACGATCCGGCTCGACGGCCGGCGCGGCTGACTACGGCGCACGAGCCGTAGTTTCTCCGCATAGATCGGCTCGGGCGGTGGGCGATCACGGGAGCAGTAGCCACGGGCCGCAGACGCTTGGCAGGTTGATGTGCCCCCGTCGTGCGGCAGTTCCGCGGCCGTCCGCGCTCCCCCGCGCCCGGCTGCCTCAAACGGAGGTTGTGACGGTGCCCCGCCCATTTCGTTCGGTGACCCTGCGCACGCGACTGCTCATGCTCGGCGCCGGCGCCGTTCTCTCCCTTGCCCTCCTGTCCGCGACCAGCGCGACGGTCATGACGGGCATCCGCGGCAAGGCGCAGACCTCCTCCGTCGACCAGGCCCGGTCGGTGATCCTCAGCCACGCGTTCGAGGCGTGGATCCGAAACGACGACCAGAACAACATGTACGCCGCCGTGGTCGCCCTGCGCGATCCCAAGCAGCACAAGCTCGCCGAGGTCACCTGGGGCGAGGCGGCGGCGGCGTATCGCGAGTCCTCCGCCCAGGTCGCGAAGCTGCGCCCGCAGCTGCAGGATCCCGCGCAGGTCGCCGAGCTCCAGCGGATCAGCGCGAGCCTGAAGAGCTTCAACACGTTCAGCACGAAGCTGCGCGCCGACGCCCTCGCCGGCAACGTGCAGCGCGCGGTCTTCGACGTCACGGTGGCGAACCTGACTCCGTCGAACGCCCTTCCCGTCGAGTTCGCGAAGCTCCGCACCATGCTCGACACCCACGCACGCCAGAGCAACGCATCCGTCCGCTCGAGCGCGGCGTTCGGCACGAAGGTGGTGCTGATCGTGAGCGCCATCGCCCTGCCGCTGCTGCTGCTGCTCGTGATCACGACGATCCGCTCGATCGTGACCCGGGTGCGCCCGCTGCTCGAGCGCATGCAGTCGCTGATGGATCACGAGGCGGCCGACCTGCGCACGAGCCTCGAGCATCTGGCCGAGGGCGACCTCACCTACACCGCCACGCCCGTCACCGAGCCGATCGAGAACACGAGCCAGGACGAGCTCGGCCAGATCGCCGACGCCGTCAACGGGATCCGCGACCGGATGGCCGCGTCGGTCGACGCCTACGACCAGACCCGCGACGAGCTGACGACGCTCCTCGGCGAGGTGCGCGACGCCTCCGAGACCGTGGCGTCGGCGTCGCACCAGGTGGCGTCGACGTCGAACGAGGTCGACCGTGCTGTCGGCGAGATCGCAAGCGCCGTCACCGAGGTGGCCGAGGGCGCCGGGCGGCAGGTGCACATGGTCGACGAGACCAAGCTCGCCGCCGGCGAGACGGCCGCGTCGGCCAGCGAGGCACACGACCTGGCGACGGCAGGCGTCGAGGCGGCCGGCGAGGCCAGCGCGGCGATGCACGGCCTGCGGGAATCGTCCCAGGCGGTCAGCGATGCGATCCGCCAGCTCGCGACGCGCTCGGAGCGCATCGGCGAGATCGTCGAGACGATCACCGGCATCGCGTCGCAGACGAACCTGCTCGCGCTGAACGCGGCCATCGAGGCCGCCCGCGCCGGCGAGCAGGGCCGCGGGTTCGCGGTGGTCGCCGACGAGGTGCGTAAGCTCGCGGAGGAGTCGCAGCACGCCGCGCAGACGATCTCGGGCCTGATCCAGGAGATCCAGTCCGAGACCCGCCAGACGGTCGGCGTCGTCGAGGACGGCGCCAGGCGGACCGAGAGCGGGGCCGCGATCGTGGAGCAGGCCCGCGACACGTTCGTCCAGATCGGATCGAGCGTCGAGGAGATGAACGTCCGCATCAGCGAGATCGTGCGCACCACCGACCAGGTGTCGCAGGTCACCGAGATGGCGTCGGCCGCAGCCGAGCAGGTGTCGGCCGCGAGCCAGCAGACGTCGGCCTCGACCCAGGAGATCGCGGCCTCGGCGCAGAGCCTCGCGACCACCGCCGACATCCTCTCCGGCCTCGTCTCCAAGTTCCGGCTGAACCAGTCCTGAGCATGAACGCCAAAATGGGGGCGACCCGGTGGGTCGCCCCCCAATCAGTACCGGCCCGAGCCGGCACATTGATGTGGAATGGACTGGCCTAGAAGGTGCCGCTGGCGATCAGCGTGCCGCCGAGCGTGCGGATGCGCACCGTGGAGCCCGCCTTGATGACCGGCACGTGCTGGCCGGCGCCGGTGTTGCGGTTGACGCTGAAGTGACCGAGGCTGCTCACGAGCGGGCTCGCGAGCCGGCTGCCGTTGACGTTCACATTCACGTGCTTGCCCGCCAGCGCACGGATGTGCTGGACGTCGATCTCGAGCTCGCGCTCGCTGCCGTTCACCTTCGACGTGGCCTTGCCGGTCGCGCCGGGGAACGAGATGCTGCCCTTGAGGGCGATCGTGTGGGTGACCCCACCGCCCTTCGCCGAAGCCGCCGGTGCGGCCACGACAACCATCGCGATGCAGGCGATGAGTACCGAGATGAATGTGGTGCGACGCATGTCCCTACCTCCGTGTTCGTTTGCCGTGGGCTAACGATGCGTGACCGCGGGTCGAGGCCACAAGGGGACATTGGTCGTAGGACCGTGGCATTCCGGCGATGCCCCAGGCATGCTGACCTGGTGCACTCGCGGGGACAGCCCATCTCGTGAACCGCGGCCGGGGAGACATCCTGAGGCCGGTGGCCACCTTTGCGCTCTCGGGCCTGGCGGTGCTCGTGCTCGTGGCGGTCGCCGGCGCGTTCGCCCTGCGCAGCCTCAGCCACTCCGAGGCCGTGCGCGACGCGCGGCGGCTGGCCACGGTCACCGGCCGGGGGATCGTCGAGCCGGCGCTGACGACGGCGGTCGTGCGCGGCGACCCCGCGGCGATCGCCCGGCTCGACCGGATCGTGCGCCGGCGCGTGCTCGCGCCCGACGTCGCCCGCGTGAAGGTGTGGAACGCCGAGGGCAAGATCCTGTACGCCGACGAGCCGGCGCTGATCGGTCGCCGGTACCCGCTCGGCGCCCCCGAGCTGCACGCGCTGCGCGCCCAGTCCGCGGCGACCGAGGTCACCGACCTCACGAAGCCGGAGAACGCCTTCGAGCGCAACCTGGGCCAGCTCACGTCCGTCTACCTCGGCCTGCGCGCGCAGGACGGGACGCCGGTGCTCTTCGAGGAGTACCTGCGCTCGAGCGCGATCGCCGGGTCGAGCCGCAGCGTGGCACGGCTGTTCGCTCCCATCGGCATCGCCGCCCTGATCGTGCTGGCCGCCCTCCAGGTGCCGCTGGCGTGGCGGATGGCGCGCCGCATCCGCAACGCCCAGCGCGACCGCGTGCTGCTCCTGCAGCATGCGATCGATGCGTCCGAGCAGGAGCGGCGCGTCATCGCCGCGGGCCTCCATGACGGGGTCGTGCAGGAGCTCGCGGGGCACTCGTTCCAGATGGCGGCGGCCCTCGAGCGGGATCAGCCCGTGGCCGAGCTGCGGCGAGTGCTCGCCGGCGGCGCGGCCGGCACGCGCAACGCGATCCGGCAGCTGCGCTCGCTGCTGCTCGAGATCTACCCGCCGGCGCTGCGCGACCAGGGCCTGCACGCAGCGCTGCCCGACGCCGCCGCACCGCTGACGGCCCGCGGGGTGGAGGTGGTGGTCGACGTCCAGGCCGGCCTCGACCTGCCGACCGAGGTCGAGCGGCTCGTGTTTCGCACGGCGCAGGAGGCGATCCGCAACGTCGGCGCGCACGCGGCCGCCGAGCACGTCACCATCGACGTGGCGCAGACGAACGGGACGGTGACGCTGCGGGTCGCCGACGACGGCCGTGGTGTCGACCAGGACGAGCTGGCCCGGCGCCGGCTCGATGGGCACATGGGCCTGGCCCTGCTGCAGGATCTGGCCGAGACGGCCGGCGGCCGGCTGCAGGTGACGTCGCCGCCGGGCGGCGGGACGGTCGTCGAGCTGGAGGTGGCGGTGCCGTGATCCGGATCGTGGTGATCGACGACCACACGATCGTCCGCAACGGCCTCGTGCAGCTGCTGCGCTCGCATGCCGACCTCGAGGTCGTCGGCGCCGCCGGCGACGGCGCGGCGGCGGTGGCGCTCTGCCTCGAGCACCACCCCGACATCGTGCTGATGGATCTCTCGATGCCGGGGATGGACGGCGTCGAGGCCACCCGCCAGATCGTCGCGCAGGCGCCGGGCGTGCAGATCGTCGTCCTCACCTCGTTCATGGACCGCGACCGCATCGTCGCTGCGCTCGGCGCGGGCGCCATCGGCTATCTGCTCAAGGATGCCGAGCCCGAGGAGCTGATCCGCGGCATCCGCTCCGCCGCCCGCGGAGAATCGCCGCTCGACCCCCGGGCGGCGCGCACGATGCTGAGCGCACAGCGCACACCCGGGCCGCTCGACGCCTTGACCGACCGCGAGCGCGAGGTGCTGGCACTGGTGGCCGAGGGCCTGCCGAACAAGCAGATCGCCCGCCGCCTGGAGATCAGCGAGAAGACGGTGAAGGCCCACCTCACGAGCGTGTTTCGGGCGATCGGCGTGAACGATCGCATGCAGGCCGGGCTGTGGGCGCGCCGAAACGGGCTGTGAACGGCGGCGCCGGCGCCCGTCACTGCTCGAACGCGCTCTCGCGGTCGCGGCGCGCGCGCACGTCGGCCCGGTAGGCCATGACCGCACGGTGCAGATAGTCGACGTCGGGATTGATGCGCGCCTGCACGATCGCGCTCAGGTGGTGGCTGAGCCGGGCGACGGCGCGATCCGCCGTGTCCACGCGCGCGAGCAGCTCGAGGTCGGACGCGGCGGGCAGCACCGCGTCGAAAGGGGTGGCCGACTGCGCCGTCGGCCACACCGAGAGCGACGGGGTCGAGGCCACGTTGGGCACGTAGGCCACCCAGGCGTACAGCCAGCCGTGTTTGTCGATCGAGACGCCCCCGATCACGGCCGTGAGCGGCCGCGCCCCGAGCTCGGTGCGGCGCGGCCGGTCAAGCCGCATCGGCATCGTCACGAACAGGTGGGCGAGCTCGAGCTCGAAGGCGGCCTCACCGGTCGGCAGGGGGCGATTGCTCATCGCCCAGATAGTACGGCCTGGGCCGGATCGGCTGGGGGTGAGCCCTGTGCCGGGCTCACCCCGTGATTCGTGCTGCCGGCGCGCGAGCCGCGCCGACTGGCTACGCGGCGACGGCCGCCAGCGCGGCGATGCCGAGATCGGCCAGGAGGCCGACAGGGTCGATCAGGATGATCAGGCGGTCGTCGACCTTGGCGATCCCCGTGAGGATGTCGTTGCGTGCGGTCGCATCGCGCTCGATCCGATCCTCCTCGACGCTCATGACCTCGTTCACGCCGTCGACCATCAGACCGGCGCCGACGCCGCCGGCGTCGATGATCACGATCTTCGCGTCCTCCGGTGCTGCCGAGCTCGCGGCGGCCAGGTGGCCGGCGAGATCGCAGACCGGGATGATGCGGCTGCGCAGGTTGATGACTCCGCGGATCGATCCGTTGCCGGCCACCCGGCGCGGCTCACGGTAGCGGATGATCTCCTGCACCTGGTGGATGGGGAGCGCATACTCCTCCGCCCCCAACATGAAAACGACTAGCTGCATGGCACTCACGCCTTTCTCGGCCGGTGGCGGCGCCGCGCGGGGCGGGCCGCCACCAGTATCTTGAGCGGTCAGAGGGTGAACTTCGCGACGAGGCTCGTCAGCTGCGCGGCGGTTGCGGCCAGCTCCTCGGACGAGGCGGTGACCTCCTCCGTGGACGCGCTCGTCTCCTGCGCCGAGGCGGACACCTGCTCGGTGCCGGCGGACGTCTGCATCGCGACGGCCGCGACCTCGGTGGTGGCGGTGGACACCTTCGCGACGCACTCGGTCACGCTCTCGATGCTCGAGGCGAGGCCGTGGAACGCGTCCCGCGTCTGCCCGGCGGTCTCCGAGGCGGACTCGGCCAGCTTCCTGACCTCCTCGGCGACGACCGCGAAGCCGCGGCCCTGCTCGCCGGCGCGTGCCGCCTCGATGGCCGCGTTCAGCGCGAGCAGATTGGTCTGGTCGGCGATCGATGCGATCTGCTCGGTCAGACGCACGCCCTGGCCGGCCATCTCGCGGGCCTGATCGCCCAGGGCGACGGCCTCCTCGGTGACCTGCTGCGTCTCGCCGATCATGGTGGTCTGCCGCTGTGCGCCCTCGGCCATCTCGGTCACGGCGCGGGCGATCTCCTCGATCGCCTTGCTCGTCTCGGTCGCCGTGGACGACATCTGCGACGAGGCGGTCGAGACCGTGCCGGCGGTGCCGGAGATCTCGCCGATGATGGTCGCGATCTGCTCGCGGGTCGTGTTGTAGAGCCCGAGCCCGGCCTGCGCCCTGGCAAGCATCGAGTTGAAGATCGTCCCGAGCGTGCCCAGATCGCGGCCCTGACCGCTCTCGAGCGCATGCGTCATCGGCTCGACGTGCACGGTCAGGTCGCCCTTCGTCATCGCCTGCAGGCCCGCGCCCAGATTGGTGAGGCAGTGTTCGTCGAGGCTCGTCAGGCGCTGCCTCGAGCTCGATCAGGCACGACTGGTCGCCGAGGCCCGTCCGCAGCTGCTTGCGCGCGACCTCGTACGACTCGAGGGCGGTCTGCGCCCGGCCCAGCATCGAGTTGAAGACGTCGATCAGCTCCTGCACCTCGCCGCTGCGCGCCTTTGCGGTGATCGGGGTCGTCGCGGGGTGCACCTCGACGGTCAGATCGCCCGCCGCGATCCCCCCAAGACCACGCTCGAGGTTCGTCAGGCAGATCTCATCCAGGCTCTTCAGGCGGGACTTCAGCTCCGCGATCGCCGGATCGGTGCGGTTGATGAACGACATGGCTCTGCTCCTCCTCGTGAATGTGGGACGAACGTTCAAACTCTCCCCACGTAGTCGGCCTCGAGGCGCGCGGCGTGCCGTGCGAAATGGAGTATCCGGCCGGCCCGATCCTGGTATTGCGCCGGTCAGTGCCCGGCGACCTGGCCCCCGTCGATGTGCAGGGTCTCGCCGGTGACGAACGTCGCCCGCTCCAGGTACAGGATCCCCTCCGCGACGTCTGCGACCGCTCCGAGCCGGCCGACCGGATGCAGGCCGGCCATCCCCTCGTAGGACGCCGGGTCGTGCTCGGGGGTCTGGATGACGCCGAGGGCGACCGCGTTCACGCGTACCCCGCGGGCCGCGTACTCGATGGCCAGGGCACGGGTCACGGCCTGAAGGCCGCCCTTCGTGAGCGACGCCAGCGCAGACGGCCGTACGCTGCTCGCGTGGTCGGCAAGGCTCGTGCTGATGTTGACGACGTGGCCCCCACCCTGGGTGACCATCCGCGGGATGACCCGCTGGGTGATGTGGAAGAACCCGGTGAGGTTCACGCCGGTGATCGTGGCGTAGTCGTCCACCGTGTAGTCGGTGAAGGGCTTGCCGATGAAGACGCCCGCGTTGTTGACCAGGCTGTCGATCCGGCCGAACCGGTCAAGCGCCGCCGCGACGACGCTCCCTGCCGTACGCGGGTCGGCCAGGTCCCCCGGCACCGTGACAAGATCGGGCTCGGCGGAGGCGGGGATCGAGCGGGCCGTGCCGACGACCGCGTAGCCGGCCGCGCGGAACGCCGCCACGAGCCCCGCGCCGATGCCGTGCGACGCGCCGGTGATGATCGCAACCCGGCGGGGCTCGGCGGGCGCGCTCATGCGACGAGGTAGGTCTCGTAGACCACGCCGGCGGGCCGGCGCCCCGCCACGCTGACGAAGACCCCCGTGTTCAGCCAGTCGAGCGCCGGGGCGGCGGTCTCGATCCGGGTCGACGCGCGAAACGTGTACTCCTCGGGGTCGACGTCCTCACCGCGCCCAAGGCGCGCGAGCACCTCGGCGCTGCCGTGGCGAACGCTCCGCGACTGGACGTACAGCAGATCGCCCGCGTCGGTGAGGAGCGTGTAGCGGATGTCGCCGAGGGCAGTGCCGTCGGCGAGGATGATCTGCCAGTCGGCGCTCGCCCCCGGAACGAGCGTGCCACGCAGCTCGGGGCCGGTGAACGTCCCGCCGGCCAGCGGGACGATGCGCCGGTGGCCCTGGGCGACGGCGCCCAGGTCGAGCGGCGGGCCGAGGGTGGCGTCCAGGCGGTAGACGTGCCTCAGGCGCGGATCGGGAAGCTGACCATCCACCCCTACCTCGCCACGCTCACCGCGTCGGCCCCGGCGCCGCCGGCCGCACCTCCCGCCTGCGCGATCTCGCCGCGCAGCGCCTTCAGCGCTTCGACGTAGATCTCCGAGAAGGTCGGAAACGGCTGGATGGTGTCGCGCAGGACGGCGAGAGGCACCCGGGCGCGGATGGCCAGCGTGGCCTGCTGCAGCCACTCGCCCGCCTCGGGGCCGAGCGCGTAGGCGCCGGTGAGGCGCTCGCCGTCGCTCTGCAGCGTCAGGAAACCGTTCTGCTCAGCGTAGGCATGCGTGTAGGTGGCCGTCTTGGCGATCCCCGAGACGAGGGCGGTGGCGCTGAAGCGGGCCTCGCCCTCGGCGGCACCGACCGAGGCCGCCTGCGGGTCGGTGTAGACGACCCGGGGCACCGCCTCGTAGTGGGCCTCGCGCGGCTCGCCGAGGATGTTGGCGGCGACCACCTCGCCCTCGTACTTGCCGACGTGTGTGAGCGGCCAGACGCCGGTGACATCACCGATCGCCCACAGGCGCTCGGCCACACGCAGGTGCGAGTCAACCGGCACCCCGCGGGCATCGGCCTCGACGCCGACGGTCTCCAGGCCGAGCCCGGCCACCCGCGGCCGTCGCCCGGTGGCCACGAGCAGGCGATCCCCGCGCAGCTCGCGGCCGTCCGAGAGCTCGAGCAGGTACTCCTCGCCGTCGCGGCGGGCGGCCGTCGCATGCACGCCGAGGGCGAGCTCCACGCCCTCCCGGAGCAACACCTCGCCCAGCGCCTCGCCGAGCGGCGCCGGCTCGCGCGCGAGCAGGTGCTCGGCGCCGTCGACGACGACCACCTCGCCACCGAACCGGCGCACCACCTGCGCCAGCTCGACGCCGACCGGGCCGCCGCCGAGCACGAGCAGACGGCGGGGGACGGCTTTCATGCCGGTCGCCTCCCGGCTGCCCCAGACGCCCTCGAGCTCCCGCAGCCCCGGGACGGGCGGCACGAACGGGTCCGCGCCGCACGCCAGCACGATGTGCTCGGCGGTGTGGCGGGCGCCGTCGACCTCGACGACACCCGGCCCCGCGAGCCGCCCGCTGCCGCGGATCAGGGCGATGCCGGAGTTGGCCAGCCAGCGCTCCTGGCCGGCATCGGAGTAGTTCGAGACCATGTAGTCGCGCCAGCGCAGCGCCTCCGCGACGTCGACCGCCGCGGTCGCGCCCGCGGCGCGCGCGGCCTGCACCGCCTCGCCGGGACGCAGCAGCGACTTCGACGGGATGCACGCCCAGTACGAGCACTCGCCTCCGACCAGCTCGCGCTCGACGACGGCCACGCGCAGGCCGCCCTCGGCGAGGGCGCCGGCGCAGTGCTCGCCCGGCGAGCCGCCGCCGAGGACGATGACGTCGTAGTCGGTGTTCGCGCTCATCTTGCTCATCTCGCCTCCATTCGGCGTGTCCGGGCCGGCGGCGAGAGCCTCGCGGGTGGGGCTGGCCGTCGCGCCCGTGCGATGCCCTGGTCTTGCCTCAGAGCCAGATCCGGGTGGTGAACCCGCGGCGCGCGTGGAAGAACTCGAGCCGCCAGGTCAGCTGGCGGGCGACCCACAGGCCCGTGCCGGCGCCCCGGCCGGGCGGGATGTAGCCCGCGGTGGGATCAGCGAAGCCCGGGCCGCGGTCGATGACCTCGCACACGAACCGGCCCCGGGCGCGGCCGACGCGCACGGCCGCCACGCCGCCGCCGTGGGTGACCGCGTTCGCGGCGATCTCCGTGCCGGCGAGCAGCATGTCGAGCGCCTTTGCCTCGGGCGCGCCCTCGGCCGCGAGCGCACTCGCCAGATGCTCGCGGAATGCCTCGATGTCGGCGCCGAAGGGGATCGGGCGCAGGTCCGGCAGCGGCTCCGGGGCGGCGGCGACCCCGGACAGGAGGGCCGCGGGAGGTTCGAAGCGGTCGCTGCCGGCGAGCTCCGCGCCGGCGAGCACCTCGGGGTGCGTCCGCCACACGCCGTCGAGCAGCGCGTCCGGCAGGCCGTTGGCGTCGTATGTGCACATCACCCAGGCCGGCAGGTGGGCGAAGGCGGCATTGAAGACCGACTCGTAGCCGACCCACTCGTCCCACTCGCCCGCGTCCGGGCCGAGCTGCACGTCGGCGACCGCGCGCAGCGAGCCGGCGGCTCGCAGCTGCTCGACGTACACCCGGTGGTAGCCGGCGAGCGTCCGCGCGGGGCGCGTGTAGGCGGTCTCGACGTTCACGAACCGCACGCGTTCCGCGTCGGCCCCGAGCGCCTCGCGCATCGCGGCGAGCCCAGGCCGGGTGTGCGCGACGATGCCGCCCTCGCCCGCCTCGAGCCCTGCGCGCAGGAACGCGACGGAGCGCTCGACGTACTCCTCCGCCGACTCGTACACGAACGCGTTGTGGCGCAGCGCGCACCCGGTCCGGCTCATCTGCCTCAAGTAAGCCCCGGCCGGCCGGATTCAAGCGGCGGCAGCACCGGCTCCGTCAGGGCGTCGCGCAGCTTCTGGAGCGCCCCGCCCTCGATCTGGCGGGCGCGCTCGGCGGTGAGCCCGAGGGCCGTGCCGATCTGGCTCAGCGTCTGGGCGGACTGCCCGAGCCCGTAGTGCGCCGAGACCACAGTGCGCTCGCGCTCGTCGAGCTCATCGGCCAGCCTGCGCACATCGCCCAGCTGGATCCGGTCGAGCACCTCCTCGTACTCGCGCTCGGCGGCGGGATCCACGATCGTGTCTCCGACGGTCACGGCGGCCGCGGGCTCGCCGGGCAGCGGCTCCTCGATGCCGCGCGGGGTGCGCTCGGCGGCGAGCAGGCTCTCCAGCTGATCCCGGCTGAACCCCGTCGCCCGGCTGAGCTCGGCGTTCGTGGGCTCGGCGGCGTGGGTCTGCAGATGCTCGCGGCGGGCGGCCCGGATCTGGGCCAGGCCACGCACGGCCCGGTCGGAGAGCGCCACAGGCCGCACGAGCTCCGCGACGAGGTCCTGCATGGCCTTGCGCACCCAGAACGAGGCGTAGGCCCAGAACGGTGTCTCCAGGCGCGGGTCGTAGCGGCGGGTGGCGAAGAGCAGGCCCGCCACGCCCTCCTGGATCAGCTCCGTGCGCTCCACCACCCCGCCCCTGTCGAACCCACGGGCGATGCCGGCGATCGCGGGCAGGAACGCCTCGACGAGCGCGCGGCAGGCGACGGCATCGCCGGCCTCGGCCGCCACCACCAGGTCGAGCTCCTCACGGACGCTCTGCCGCCGATGATGCGTGCCGCCGGTCACCGCATCCGCTTTCCGGTCTCTCGCTGGTCAGTCCGCCGTGGCAACCGCACCCCTCCGAGCTGCGAGCCGCCCCAATCTATCCCACACGTGCGGACTTGCTCGCCACAGCTTGGGTTCTGCGGCCGGCGGCTTACTGGGGTGGGAGCGGAACGCTCGACGGGTAGGGACACGCTTCACGCGTCCCGGCGGCCAGAACGGTCGAGCGCCTTCACCACCTCGAAACCGACTGACGGCGGGTGGGATCAATGCCCGCCCTGGCCTGTGGAGGAACCATGACCGTCGCATCGACCCTCATCGCCGGCACCCACGGCCAGGAGCTCGCCGGCCAGACCGTCGTGATCATCGGAGGCAGCTCCGGCATCGGCCTCGCCACCGCGCGGGCGGTGCGCGCCGCGGGCGGCGACGTCGTCCTCACCGGCCGCAACCGCGACCGGCTGGCTGCGGCGGCCGAGCAGACGGAGCCGCTGGGGATGGCGGCGTTCGACGCCACCGACGACGACGCGCTGGCAGCGTTCTTCGAGGGCCTCGACACGCCGGTCGACCACGTCATGGTCAGCGCCGGCGGCTCGTACTACGCCCCGCTCGCCGAGATCGACTTCGAGCGGGCGCGGCGAGAGGTGGACGAGCACGTCTGGCTGGCGTTCGCCGTCGCCCGTCACGCCGTGGGCCGGGTGCGGGCCGGAGGGACGCTGCTCTTCATGCACGGCACCGGCGCGCGCCGCCCGGGGATCGGGCTCGGCGTCGCGGCCGCGATCACGGCGGCGATGCCGGCCGTCGCCGCCAACCTGGCGCTCGAGCTCGCCCCGGTCCGGGTCAACCTGATCGCCGCGGGCTTCGTCGACACGCCGCTCTCGGCGCGGCTGCTCGGCGAGGAGCTCGACGCGCGCCGCGCAGAGCTGCGCGAGCACCTCCCCATCGGCCGTGTCGTCGGCCCAGGCGACGTCGCGGCGCTCGCCCTCCACCTCATGACGAACACCGCCCTGACCGGCGCCACCTACGACATCGACGGCGGTCAGCAGCTGGTCGCCGGCGCCGGCGCATGACCGGCCACGAGCTGCTCATCGCGGGACGGCTGACGCCTCCAGGGGCGGCGCTGATCGACGAGGCCGACGCGGTCACCCGGGTGACCGGCCATACGCCGGCGCTCGCCACCTCGCTCGTCCTGGCCGCCTGGCGGGGCCGGGAGACACGCACGCTCGAGCTCGCGGGTGCGTGTGTCGAGGACACCCCCGCCGATGCCCGCGGCCGGGCGGTCGCCCTGGCCGCCTACGCCCGGGCGATCCTCTACAACGGGCGCGGCCGCTACCCGGCCGCGCTCACCGCCGCCCGCAGTGCCTGCGAGCACGAGCACCTCGGCCTCCACCCCTGGGCCGTGGCCGAGCTGGTCGAGGCGTGTGCCCGCAGCGGCGACCCCGCCGCCGCCGCGGCCGCTCTGCGGTGGCTCGATGCGCGCGCGCTCGTGGCCGACACGGAGTGGGAGCGCGGCATCCGGGCGCAGTCGGCCGCGCTCGTCGGCGCCGCCGCCGAGGTGCGCTTCCGGGAGGCGCTCGACGGGTTTCGCAGGAGCCGAACGCCGCTCCAGCTGGCACGGGCCCAGCTCCTGTACGGCGAATGGCTGCGCCGGGAGGGCCGGCGCGTGGACGCGCGTCCGCAGCTTCGGGCCGCGCTCGAGACGTTTGATCGCAACGGCGTAGACGGGTTCGGCGAGCGCGCGCGGCGCGAGCTGCTCGCCACCGGCGAGACCGTGCGCAAGCGCACCGTCGAGACGCGAGACGAGCTGACCGCGCAGGAGGCTGGGATCGCGCGGCTTGCGGCGGAGGGCCAGACGAACCCGGAGATCGGCGCCCAGCTCTTCCTCAGCCCGCGGACGGTCGAGTGGCATTTGCGGAAGGTGTTCCGCAAGCTGCGCGTCAGCTCCCGCCGGGAGCTGCGGATGGCGCTTCGCAACGACGGCCGGGCGGCGATGTCGGCCTAGCCTGACCCCGGCGCTTGTTGCGACCGGAACTTTCGTGGCGGGCGGGCGTCGTACTGGATGTGCGCACGCCCTGGCCGCTGCTCGGGATCGCGATCCTGGTCGTGGCCGCCGGGTGCGGCAGTCCGCCCGGCGAGTTCGACGGGGACGGCGACGTGGCCGGCAGCATCACGTACTTCGCCTGCACGAAGGCGGCGCCGCCCGTCTGCCGTCGCGCCCCGATCCCCCACCGCGCGGGCGGTGGGCTCGGCGCTGCCGTGATCGCAAGGCAGCTCGATGGGAATGGCCGCAACGGGGCCGGCATCGACCACGGCGGGTTCGGGGACAGCTACATCGCACCCGGACGGTATCGATACAGCGTCCCGCTGCTCGAGCGGCCGGGCTGCCGCCCTCGGCCCGTGTTCGTGATCAAGGCGCAGCTCTTCTACGAGATCCGGTTCCGGTTCGGCGCGCCGGGGACCTGCTCGGCCACCGTCTGGCGGCGCCCGTACGGCACGGGTCACCGGGCAGGGACAGTGGTGGCGCGGGCGACGGGCTGATCCGGGCGAAACGCCGGCGTCTACGTGCGCGAGTAGCCGCAGCGATATCCTGGAGGCATGCGCTCGAGCGAAGACGATCGCGTTCTGCGGGAGATGCTCACGCCGAATCTGGACGAGGCGCTTGAGGCGCTCGGCTACTGGATCGAGCGGCGCACGCGACTGCCGTTCCACCGCCGGGCGGCCCGCCGTGAGGCCGAGCGGATGATCGCCTTCTGGCAGGCGCGCGCCGTCCGCGGCGCTCGCGTCTCCCCGATCGCGCTGATCCTCTCGCACCGGGCCGTCGCGGGCGCGGCCCGCCTGGCCGTCGCATACCACGCGCGCCGGATCCTGGGCCGTGTGACCACGATCGCGCTGGCGTTCTGCGCCCTCGCCGCGGTCGTCATGCTCGCCGGCCACTAGGCGCCGAGCGCTCGCCGGGACGGCCGCCGGCGTCCGGTATCATTTCCAGGATTATCCAACCACGGATGAGGGAGGCTCGCTCGTGGAGGGGATGTGGGTGCGTGCTCGGGTGGCCTGGCTGCTCGCGATCTCGCTCTGGCTGTTCGGCATGCCCGCGGCGGCGCTCGCCGCGCGGGGGCAGCATCCGACCCCGGACCCGCGCCCGCTGTGGCGCGTGTATCCGCTGGGCACCCAGCGGCTCGCGACGCCGCCGGGGACGCATCGGCTCGCGGCAGGCATCAAACGCCGGTCCGAGCCGATCGCGCGGTCGACCAGCGGTGACGCGCCTGCGGTCGGGCTCCCGGAGATGCTCGCGCTGGCGGCGGCCCTCTCCGTGCTCGCGGCGATGGCTCCGATCGTCCTGCGGCGACGCCGGGCTCGCCCACCGCGGATGGCAACCGGCGGCGCTGCGGTCGCGGAGCTGACCGTGCCCCTGCGCGCGGCGAGGCGCGAGCTGATGGACGTGCAGGCCGGCCCTCCCACCCGCCCGGCCCCCACGCGCGACGAGGCGATTCTCAGATACGCCGCCGCCTATGCGGCCGCGTCGGAGCGGGGCGAGCGAGCACCGCTGGCGGCCGTGCGGGCGATCGTCCCGCCGGCGACGGCCGATCCGGCCGCCTTTGCGAAGCGGGTCATCGCCGAGGCCCGGCGGCGCGACCTGCTCACGAGCCACGGCCGCGGCAGACCCGGAGGGG
Source organism: uncultured Actinomycetes bacterium (assembly GCA_963717845.1). Lineage (GTDB taxonomy): Bacteria > Actinomycetota > Thermoleophilia > Gaiellales > JAICJC01 > JAICJC01. Next base: position 1,793,498 of record CAVQXH010000001.1, on the reverse strand, counting down.
AGCTCACGCCGAAGGCGCTCGACCTGATGCAACGCGGGCAGGCGGCGGCGCACCACCCGGTGTGATCGGTACCCAGCGTTTGCAGGCAAAACGCGTCCGGGTACAGGTGCGCCAATGCTCCTCGACACGAAGGCGATCCCGCATGACAGACACTCCTCGGGCCGCGGCGAGTGACGCCGGCCTGCGCTACACGAGCGACGATCGCCCCGGCATCCGCCGGCGCCGGCGCGGCCGCGGGTTCCAGTACCTCGGCCCCGACGGGAAGACCATCACCGGCGCCGCGGAGCGCAAGCGCATCGCCGCGCTCGCCGTGCCGCCCGCGTGGACGGATGTGTGGATCTGCCCGGCGCCCAACGGCCACCTGCAGGCGACCGGCCGCGACGCCCGTGGGCGCAAGCAGTACCGCTACCACCCGCGCTGGCGGGAGGTGCGCGACGAGGCCAAGTACGGGCGCCTGATCGCCTTCGCCGAGGCGCTGCCGCGCATCCGCCGCCGCGTCAGCCGCGACCTCGGCCGGCGCACGCTCGCAAAGCCCCGGGTGGTCGCCACGGTCGTGCGCCTGCTGGACGAGACGAGCATCCGCGTCGGGAACGACGAGTACGCCCGCGAGAACGGCTCCTTCGGCCTGACCACCATGCGCAAGCGCCACGTCGACGTCACGGGCGCCCGCATCACCTTCCGGTTCCGGGGCAAGGCGGGGAAGGTGAGCGACGTGGAGGTGTCCGACCCCCGCGTCGCGCGCGTGCTGCGCCGGTGCGAAGACCTGCCCGGCCAGCATCTGTTCCAGTACGTCGGCGACGACGGCGAGTCGGTCGACATCGACTCGGAGGACGTGAACGACTACCTGCGCGAGGCGACCGGCGAGGACTTCACCGCGAAGGACTTCCGCACCTGGTCGGGCACGGTGCTCGCCGCCTGGGCGCTCGAGGATCTGGGCGAGGCCGGCTCGCCCACCCGGGCGAAGCGCCAGGTCGTGCGAGCGGTCGAATCCGTCGCAAAGGAGCTCGGGAACACCCCGGCCGTGTGCCGCAGCTGCTACGTGCATCCGGGCGTGATCGAGGCGCACCTGGAGGGCAACCTGGCCAGGGGGCTGGGACGGACGGCCGACCGCAAGGTTGCGCGCGGCTTGCGCGGCCTGACCAGCGAGGAGGCGGCCGTGCTCGCACTCCTGCGCCGCCGGCTCGCGGCCGAGACCCGCCGGCCGCGCCGGCGCCGGCGCGCGAAAACCGCCTGATCCGGTTTGCCTTCGCCACGGGTGGGTACCTGCTGGACTCATCGTCACACCCACCGTGGGAGGAAGCATGGAGCTGAAGACACTCGATGACGTGCTCGAGGCGGAGCTGAAGGATCTGTACAGCGCCGAGAAGCAGCTGGTCAAGGCGCTGCCGGAGATCGCCAAGGCGGCCACGTCGAAGGATCTGAAGGAGGCCGTGACCGAGCACCTCGACGAGACGCGCGGACATGTGAAGCGGCTCGAGGATGTGTTCGAGGCGGTCGGCATCAAGCCCGAGAGCGAGCATTGCGACGGGATGGAGGGCCTGATCAGCGAGGGCAGCGAGGTCGCCGAGGCCAAGGGCAACGACGACGCCCGCGACGCGGCGCTGATCGGCGCGGCCCAGCGGGTCGAGCACTACGAGATCGCCGCGTACGGCACGGCGCGCGCGCTCGCCCGCCAGCTCGGCCACACGGATGCGGCCAAGCTGCTCGACCAGACCCTGGACGAGGAGTCGGCCGCCGACGAGAAGCTGACGCAGATCGCCGAGGGATCGGTCTACTCCGCAGCCAACTAGGTCGATCGGGCATGGGCCGCGGCGAGCTCGCCGCGGCCCTATGCTCGCTGACGGTGACCGCGACGCCGTCGAACGAGCAGATCGCCGCGGCGCTGGCCGAGTACGCCGTCCTGCTCGAGCTCTCCGGCGCCGACGGCCACGCGGTGCGGGCGTTCCGGCGTGGGGCCGCGCTCGTCAGGGGAACATCCCTGCCAGTTGCAGAGCTCGTCCGGCAAGGCCGTGCCACCGACCTGCGCGGCATCGGCCCGGGCCTCGACCGGCGCATGCGCGAGCTGGTCGAGACGGGAGCGATCGCAGAGCTCGAGGAGCTGCGGCGCACGATCTCGCCCGAGCTCGCGGCGTTCGGCCGCATGCACGGCTTCAGCGCGAGCCGGTTCGCCGCCATCGGCACGGCGCTCGGAGTCCGCACCGTGGCCGAGCTGCGGGAGGCCGCCGCTGCGGGCCGCCTGCAGTCGGCGCCCGGCGTCGGCCCGCACACCGAGGCGCGGATCCTCGCGGCCCTGACCGCCCCGGCGCAGGTGACGCCGCGGCCGGGGCTGATGCTCGACCGGGCGCGGGCGCTCTCGGCGGCGGTGGCCGCGGCGCTTCAAGGCATCGTTGCCGGCGACGTGCGCCGCTGGGTCGACCGGCCGGTTCGGCTGGCGGTCGTCGCGCCGACGTCGCATCCGGACGAGACGCGGGCGCGCTTCGCCGGGCTGCCCGAGATCGTGGCGATGCTCGAGCCGGACGTCGGCGTGAGCGTCGACGGCGTCCCTGTCGAGCTGGTCGTCGCGCCGCCGGAGCGGCTCGGCACGGCGCTCGTCCGCGCGACCGGAGCGGACGGGTACGTCGCCGCGCTCGAGCCGCTGCCCGAGGCCGCGACCGAAGAGCGGGTGTTCGAGCTGCTGGGGATCACCCCGGTGCCCCCGGAGCTGCGCGAGCTGGGAGCGCCCGCACCCGCGGAGGGCCTGCTGGAGGAGGCCGCCGTGCGCGGCGACCTGCACTGCCACACCACCTGGTCGGACGGCCGCGCCGGCGTGCGTGAGATGGCGGAGGCCGCCCGCGCCCGCGGCTACGAGTACCTGGCGATCTGCGACCACACCCGGGCGGTCAGCGTCGTGCCCGGCCTCGACGCCGACGACCTGCGCCGTCAGGCGGGCGAGATCGAGGCCGCGAACGCCGCGCTACACCCTTTCCGCGTCCTGCGCGGCGCCGAGTGCGACATCCTCCCCGACGGCCGTCTGGACCTGCCGGACGACGTGCTCGCCGAGCTCGACTGGGTGCAGATCTCGCTCCACGCCGGCCAGCGCGGTCGCCGCGACGACCTCACCGCCAGGGTCATCCACGCCATGCACCACCCGGCGGCGCGCTGCCTCAGCCATCCCACCGGGCGCATCATCGGCCACCGGGCCGAGAACGCCCTCGACCTCGAGCGCACCTTCGCGGCGGCGCTCGAGACGGGGGTCGCGCTCGAGGTGAACGGCCTTGCGAGCCGCCTCGACCTGTCCGCGGACCACGTCCGCGCCGCCGTCGCCGCAGGCGTGCGGATCGTCTGCGGGAGCGACGCCCACTCGACCGCCGGGCTCGCCAGCATGACCAACGCCGTCCACACCGCCCGCCGCGGCGGGGCGCCGGCCGCGGCGGTCGTGAACACGAGCCCGGTCGCCGCCCTCCGCCACCGGCACGGTCGGGTGAAACGGTGATCGGTGCTTGTCCGGCGGGCGCGCGGGGTATCAACACCGTGCATGCATGACGCTCGTGCAGAGGCGGCCCGGCTACCCAGGCAGACAGGGTGACGGGTCGTCTCTGCATGGGTCTCGTCTACGCCGTGTGGGTGCTCGTCCTGATCACGGCGCTCGTCGTCACCGCGTCCGCCGTCGCCGGCTTCTAGCGACGTCCGGCCCGGCCACCCGCCGCCCGCGGATGGCTCACAGGGTGCGTGACGACCACAGGATCGCCGCGAGCCCGACGCTCGTGATGCTGACCACCAACCCGATCACCCAGGCGTGGATCGACTGCGTACCGAGAATCGCGGCGAGGACGACCCCGATCCCGACGATGCCCGCGGTGGCGACGATGCGGACGAAGGCCGACTCGGCCCGTGGCCGAGGATGGGTGCGGCGATCGAGGAACGGCACCGCCGGGGCATCGAGCTCGCTCGCCGACTGCGCGTCTCGATCGCCCTCTGAGCCGTCTCCGGGTTCCTGTGCCACGCAGCGACGAATGCCCACTGGAGGTCGATGGGCAAACACTCGCCGGCGGCTGCGGCGTTTTCTCCACGGGGAGGCCGGGTACGACGGCCTGCATGGACCACCCTCCCGAACAGCCGCCCGCCGACGACTCGCCGTACGACGCCCACGGCCGTGTCGACGTGCCAGACGCCCCCGACTGGCAGTATGTGTCGATCCACGGAGACGCCGGCGATGCGCTTGCGGTCGAGCTGGCGGGGCCGGACGATGCTCGCATCGCGTTCACGGTGCCCAACTTCATGAACCGCGGCGACGAGCTGGGCGAGGTGACGCGGATCGTGATCCGCTCCTGGGAGCGCAAGGAACGCGCCGCGGGGCTCGGAGCGTGACCGCCCAGCCGCCGCCCAGGCAGCCGCCGCCGGCGTCCGGCGAGCCGCTCGACGCCTGGCCGGATGCCGGCGCGGGCGAGGGCGGTGGAGCGATCGTCGACATCGACGGCACGCTCGTCGACACGAGCTATCAGCACACAGTTGCATGGGGGCGCGCCTTCGCCGAGCACGGGGTCGAGGTCGCGCACTGGCGCGTCCACCGGCACAACGGGATGGGCGGCGATCAGCTCGTGGCCGCGGTCGCCGGCGACGCAGTGGAGGCACGGCTCGGCGACGCGATCCGCGAGAGCGAGTCGCACCGCTACGCCGAGCTGATCGCCGAGGTGAGGCCCCTCCCGGGCGCGCGCGATCTGCTGGCAGGGCTGCGCAGCCTCGGGTACCAAGTCGTGCTCGCGTCGAGCGCCGGCCGCGCCGAGGTCGAGCGCTACGTCGCCATGCTCGATGCCGAAGAGCTCGTCGCCGCCTGGACGACGGCGGCCGACGTCGAGCGTACGAAGCCGCACCCCGATCTGGTCGCGACGGCCGCCGAGCGCCTGCCCGGTGCGGGCACGCTCGTCATGATCGGCGACACGGCCTGGGACGCCGTCGCGGCGGCGCGGGCCGGTCTCCCGTCGATCGGCCTGCTCTCGGGCGGATTCGGCGCCGCGGAGCTGCAGGACGCCGGCTGTGCGGCGGTGTACGCCGACGCGGCCGATCTCGCGGCCAACCTGCAGGCCGCCCTCACGGCCGCCGCGGCAGCCCGATCGACCCACGGAGCACCGGTCGTCTAGGCTGATAGAGTGGCCGGCCGAGCGCGGCCGAGGCCTGGCCGCAGCCCTTCAGGAGGTGCGCAGATCGAGTTCGGCGTCACGATCCTTCCCGACCCGCCCTGCTCCCGCTTCGTGGAGCTCGTGCAGCTGGCCGAGGAGTGCGGCTTTGACTGGGCCTACACCTACGACTCGCACATCCTCTGGCAGGAGGGGTGTGTCCTGGTCACGGCCGCCGCAGTGCAGACGCAGCGCATCGGCCTCGGCTTCTGCGTGACGAACCCGGGCACCCGCGAGCCGACGGTCACGGCCAGCTTCCACGCCACCCTGAACACGATCATCCCGGGACGCGTCGTCGTGATGATCGGCCGGGGCGACTCGGCCCGGCGCACCATCGGCCTGCACCCGGTGAAGATCGCGGAGTTCGAGGCCGCGACGGCGCTCATCCGGGACATGGCGAACGGGCGGCCCGTGACCTGGAACGGCCGCGACATCCGCCTGAAATGGGCGCAGGATCTGCCCGAGATCCCGGTCTGGGTGGCCGGGTACGGCCCGCGCGCGCTCGGCGTCGCCGGCCGCCAGGGCGACGGCGTCGTGATCCAGCTCGCCGATCCCGACATCATCGACTGGGTCATGGGGCAGGCGGGAGCTGCGGCGGAGAAGGCCGGCCGGGCGGCGGGCGACCTCGCGCCGGTCGTGTGCGCACCCGTCGCGATCGATGCCGACATGGCGGCCGCGCGGGATGCAGTGCGCTGGTTCCCGGCCATGGTCAGCAACCACGTCGTCGACCTGCTCAAGCGCTACGACCAGTCGATGCTCCCCGAGAGCCTGACCGGCTTCCTGGCGCGGCGCGAGTTCTACGACTATGCCGACCACAGCAGGCAGGGCGCCCGGCACGGCGAGTTCGTCGACGACGAGACCTGCGAGCGGTTCTGCATCCTCGGCACGATCGAGGATCACATCGCGAAGCTGCGCACGCTCGAGGCGCACGGCGTGAAGCAGTTCAACATCTACCTCATGACCGGCGGACAGGAGGAGACCCTGCGCATGTACGGCGAGCACATCATCCCCCTCTTCAAGCGCGGGGCGTAGGCGCGATGGACATCGCCGCCCGCCCCGACCGCGCCATCGCCGACCTGCGGGCGCTCGCCGACCTCACCGGCGGCCCCGGCGGCGCGCGCAGACTGTGCTGGACATCCGAGTGGGAGAACGCCCGGGGCTTTCTGCGGGAGCGCCTGAGCGAGCTGCCCGTCACCGTGGATGTCGACGAGGCCGGCAACCTGTGGGCGCGCCTGGAGGGTGGGCGGCCGGAGACGGTCGTGATCGGGTCGCACATCGACTCGGTACCGAACGGCGGCTGGCTCGACGGCGCCCTCGGCGTCCTGGGGGCGCTCGAGGTGCTGCGCTCGATCACCGAGGCGGGCACGCCGCCGTGCACCGTGACGCTGATCGACTTCGCCGACGAGGAGGGCGCCCGCTTCGGCCGCAGCCTGTTCGGATCGTCCTGGCTCTCCGGCAGCATCAAGGCCGACGACGTGCGCGATCTGCGCGACGCCGCCGGTGACCGGCTCGCCGACGTGGTCGCCGCGTACGGCGTCGACCTCGATCGCGCCGGTGCGGCCGCGAGCCGGCTTGCCGACGTGCGCGCCTACCTCGAGCTGCACATCGAGCAGGGCCCGGTGCTCGAGACGGCCGGTCTCGCCGTCGGCACGGTGCTCGGCACCGTCGGCGTCGAGCGGCACCGGGTCGTGTTCCGCGGGCAGGCCGCCCACTCCGGGTCGACGCCGATGCCCAGCCGGCGCGACTCGTTCCTCGCCGCCGCCCGCTTTGCGCTCGCCGTCCGCGACGGCGCCGTCCGCCACCAGGGCGTCGCCACGATCGGCGCGGCCGAGTGCACGCCCGGCGTGGCCACCGTCGTCCCCGGCGTCACCACCGTGCTGCTCGACCAGCGCCACCTCGATGCCGCCGAGCTCGCCGCGATGCTCGCCGAGGCGAAGGCAGCCGGGGCCGAGGCTGCGGACGCCGAGAAGTGCACCGTCGAGTTCGAGCGCATCTGGCAGATCGACCCGATCCCGTTCGACCCGGATCTGATCGCGGCCGCCCGCAGCGCCTGTCAGGCGGTCAGCGGCAGCGACCACGCGCTGCCGTCGGGGCCGCTGCATGACGCCGCCGAGATGGCGCGCACGCATCCCGACCGTGATGATCTTCTCCTCGTCCACGAACGGGATCAGCCATGCCAAGGAGGAGGACACGCCGATCGAGCATCTCGAGCTCGCGATCCGGGCATACGCGCAGACCGTGGGCCACGCGATCGATCGGGTCGGAAGGGGGCAATCGCGATGAGGAAGATCATCCGAGGCGGCACCGTCGTCAACGCGGCGGAGACGTCCGTCGCCGACGTGCTCATCGACGGCGAGACCATCGCCGGGGTCGGGACGTTCGCGGACGTCGACGCCGAGGTGATCGATGCCACCGGATGCTTCGTGCTGCCGGGCGCGATCGACAACCACACGCACATGTCGATGCCGTTCGGCGGCACGCACAGCTCGGACGACTACGACACCGGCACCCAGGCGGCCGCGGCCGGCGGCACGACGTGCATCGTCGACTTCGCCCTGCAGATGCACCCGGGCGGCCTGCGCAGCTCGCTCGAGGAGTGGATGGGCCGGGCCGAGGGCGCGGCGCACGTCGACTACGGCTTCCACATGGCGATCACGAGCGCCGACGAGGCGACGATCGCCGACATGGGCGCGATGGTCGACGAGGGCATTCCGAGCTTCAAGGTGTTCCTGGCCTACCCGAACGTGCTCATGGTGCGCGACGACCAGTTCCTGGCGGTGCTCGAAAGCGCCCGGGAGCTCGAGGCGCTCGTGATGGTGCACTGCGAGAACGGCTTCGCGATCCAGCACCTCGTCACCACCGCGCTTGCGAACGGGCAGACCGATCCGATCCATCACGCGCTCACCCGCCCCGAGACCATGGAGGCCGAGGCGACGGGGAGGGCGATCCGACTGGCCGAGTTCGCCGGGACGCCGGTCTTCGTCGTGCACGTCTCCTGCCGCGACGCGGCCGAGGAGATCATCCGCGCCCGCAGCCGCGGTGTCGCCGCCTACGGCGAGACCTGCATCCAGTACCTGTTCAACTCGATCGACGATCTGCGCCGGCCCGACTTCGTCGGGGCGCGGTACGTGTGCTCGCCACCGCTGCGCGACACGGCCAACCAGCCGTTCCTCTGGGACGCGCTGCGGTTCGACCACCTGCAGAGCATCTCGACCGACCACTGCCCCTTCACCGACGAGCAGAAGCGGCTCGGGCTGGGCGACTTCTCGAAGATCCCGAACGGCCTCGCGGCGATCCAGCATCGGGTGCCGATGATGTGGGAGCACGGCGTGCGTGAGGGCCGGCTCTCGATGAACCGCGTCGTCGAGATCACGTCGACGGCCATCGCGAAGATGTTCGGCCTCTACCCGCGCAAGGGGGTGATCGCGGTGGGCGCCGATGCCGACATCGTCGTGTTCGACCCGGAGCGCCGGCACGTCTTCGGCGTCGACACCTCGTTCATGAACGTCGACTACGACATCTACGAGGGCGGCGCGGTCAACGGCTCGCCGCGGGTGACGCTCTCACGCGGGACGGTCGTGTTCGACGACGGCAGGATCCTCACGCGGCCCGGTCACGGCCGGTACGTGCGCCGGAGCGCCTTCAACCCGCTCGCGGTCTAGGCGCCGGACCCACGAGCCGGCGAGACGGAGCGGCGGAGGAGGATCATCCCGCCGTGGTCGGCCGCAGCCGGGCACGCCAGATTCCAGGAGCCCGCCACAGTCGGCCGACCATCACCGTGATGGCGACCCAGAGCACCCAGCCGGCGAGGCTGAGCCCGCCACCGGTGACCGTCGTCTGGCCGCCCGCCGCCGTGGTGGTCACCGTGCTTTGCAGCAGCGACAGCCCGCCCCAGTGATACGTCCCGGTCGCGTGGGGATCGGCGGCGACGATCCCGGCCGCGAAGCCGTTGGCGGCGTCCGTGAGGATCGCGGTGACGACGAGCATCGACGTCGCCGCCCAGAGCACCGCCGCGATCCAGAAGGGACGCGGCCGGTCGCCGAACTCTGCGGCGACGTAGGCGTCGGCGAGCTGCGCGCTCGTGCCGATGTTGCGAAGCGCGGCGGTCGTGCCGATGTCCTGCGCGGCGCTGCGCAGGTTCAGGCGCACCTCGCGCCGGTGGGCGATGCGTGATTCACGCGGGATGTCGTAGAGGCGCTGGTCGAGCATCCACACGACGCGTTCGATGCGCAGGCGATCGCTCCATGTCAGTTGGTGGGCCATCGTCAAGCTCCTTCGATCGATTCGTGCGGGATGGGTTGGGAGAGCTGCGCGGTGACGATCTCAGCCAGCGTCATCCACGCCGCCGTGCCGTCCTGAAGCGCCGCGTAGCCGGCCTTCGTCGGGCGGTAGTACTTCCGCGCGGGCCCCGACGTGGAGGCGACGAGGCGGGTGGTCAGGCGCCTTTCGCGCTCCAGGCGTGCCAGCGCCGGGTAGACGGTGCCCTCCAGCACCCCGATCAGGCCGATGCCGTGCAGCCGCTGAACGACCTCGTACCCGTACGACTCGCGCTGGGCGAGCAGCTCGAGCAACAGCAGCGACAGGACGCCCTTGAGCAGTTGGGGGTCGTGGGGATGGCCGGACACCACTCTAGGCTATGCCATGTACTATGCAATGTCAAGTAGTCGCGCCCGCCCCTCGCCGAACGTCCGCCGCGCGTGCCACAGGCACCACACGACGAGCGCCAGCGGTCCGCCGGTGCCGACGGGGAACGACACGAGCACGAGGCCGCCGGCGCCCGCCGTCACCAGCACCGCCAGCCGCACCGCCGCGCCGGCGAGGCAGTAGACGCCCCAGACGACCGACTGCAATCCGAACTCGCGCCGGTACGCGGCGCTTCCGCAGAACGCGGGCGGGAACGGATACCACGCGCGTGCGAAGGCGCCCACGAGCGGCCGGCCGGCCGCGGCCGACCCCAGGTACGCCGCTCCCCAGCATGCGCTCACGAGCACGGGCTGGGCCAGGTAGACGGTCGCGCTCCCGGAGGCGAGGCCGACGATCGCCTGGACCGCGACGAACACCGCCGTCGACCGCTGCGAGCGCGACGTCCTGGCCGCGCCGCAGCTGCACACAGACGACGAGCGCGGCGACCGCCGTCGACGCCAGGATCGCCGCCCCAAGCCCGGCCGATCGCAGGACGGCGTAGAAGACGGCCACCGGGACGAACCCTTCCAGCGCGAACGTCGGCAGCCCGCGCGCCAGCAGGAACCGCCAGGACGGCTCGGGCAGCTCCGTCATCCGGCGTGCTCCAGACGCTCGAGCTCGCGGTCGCACCACTCGATCCCCCAGCGGCAGTAGTCGAGTCCCCACCGGTACACGAGGTCGACGAACGGCGGGTCGACCGCCTTGCCATCGTCCAGCCCGACCAGATAGTCGAGCATCTGCCGGTACCCCTCCCGCCGCGCGGCCAGCAGCCCGACCGCATGCTGGAGCGGCAGCGTGTCGGCGAAGAACAGCCGCAGCAGCGACTCGTCACGGAGCTCGACGCGCGTCTCGCGCCCGGCCAGCCAGCCCTGCAGCGCGGCCCGGCCGATGGGAGTGATCGAGTAGACGCGGCGGGCGCGCCCGCCGCGGCGGGCGTCGTCGCCGGCGATCCAGCCGGCCTCCTCCAGCCGGCGCAGCTCCGGATAGATCTGGCCGTAGCTCGCAGCCCAGAAGTGGCGGATCGAGCGATCGATGATGCGCTTCACGTCGTAGCCGCTCGACGGCTCGAGTGCGATCAAGCCCAGGATGGCCCACGTCGCGGCGCTCGGCTCCATATATCCTCACGATATATCCGGAGGCAGTATCTGTCAAGCGGTCTGACCGAGTGCCGAAAGCCGGCTCTCAGCGCGCGCGATGGCGGGGACGATCTGCTTGGCTCGGTAGCGCACCAACGCCTCGCGCATCGCGGCCGCGGCGCCCTCGGTGTCTCCCTGACGCTCGAGCAGCTCTGCGAGCGCCATCCGGGCATTGGCCTGGAACATCGTCTCGTCGCTGCGGTCGATGATCGCGATCGCCTCGCGCAGCAGCCCAAGCGCGCCGTCCGCGTCGCCCCGGTGCGCCATCACCGGCGCCTCGGCCCACCGCCACAGCGCCTCCGAGTCGAGGTCGTCGGGATGCGACTGCTCGCGTGCCCGGCGGGCCGACTCCGCGGCTTCGTCCCAGCGGCCGGCGCGGGCGAGGAAGATCCCCTGGAGGCCGTAGAGGGTGGCGACGAGCCCGCGCTGGCCGGCCGCCTCGAGGCGGCCGATCGACCACGCGGCCTCTGACAGGGCGGTGTCCAGATCACCCTCCATCTCGGCGATGGTGGCGGTGGTGAACGCGCGCGAGTTGAGCGAATAGCGGTCACCCAGCGCCTCGGCCGTGCGCAGCCACTCGGCCAGGTCGCGGTGGGCCTCCTCCGACCGGCCCAGCATCGCCAGGAACCGGGCCTGGAAGCACAGCACCCGCGAGCGCATCGCCGGCGACGACGGCCACCGCTCGACCAGCTGCGCACACAGGTCGAGCCCGAGCGTGGCCGGGCTGTCACCCCAGTAGTAGGCACCCAGACGGGCGCTGTCGGTGTCCTGCTCGCGCGAGTCGTCGCCGAGCTCGCGGGCGATCGCCGCCGCCCGCATCAGCACGTCGTTCATCGGGCTCCAGTGGCCCTCGTGGTGATATGCGGTCGCGATCGCGTGCAGGGCGTCGAACAGCCGCAGCGGCTCGCCCTCGGCCTCGAACCTCGCCACCGCCCGCGCGGCGATCTCGTGCGCATCCGCGGTCGAAAACGCCGTATCGGCCATCAGCTCCGCATCCAGCGTGAGCACGCGGGCGTGCAGCTCGCGGGACTCGTCGCCGAGCCGGCCGGCCAGCGCCCGGGCCCGACCCGAGATGCCCAGGAGCTCCTCGGGCGAGGCGGCGAACCAGCCCACCCGCAGCGCCTCGAGCATGAGGTCGAGAGCCTCGACGGTCGGCTCCTGCCGAAGCGACAAGGCGCGTGTGTACACGGAATACGCGGAGCGGTCGTCGCCGCGCTCATGGGCCTGCCGCGCGGCCGCGCTCAGGGCGGCGACGGCGCGCTCCTTGAGCGCGCCGAGGCGGGCATCCTCCGGCGCGACGTCGGCCAGCAGGAGATACGCCTGCTCGACGTGGTAGGCGAGGATCTCCCGATACTCGTCGACGCGGTGCGCGACCCGTTCCTCGAGCCACTCCGCGAACCGCTCGTGCAGCTCTGCACGCGCCCGTTTGGGCAACGATGCGTACGCCGCGTCACGGATCAGCACATGCTGGAACCGATACGCGCTGTCGCCCGCAAACAGCGACCGGTCCGGGTCGATCAGCTCGCGGCGCATGAGCCGCTGCAGGTGAGCCGCCAGCGCCGGCCGCGCGGTGTCCGACGTCAGCGCCGCCAACGCGGACTGGTGGAACACCCGGCCCTCCACGGATGCGCTCTCCACGACCCGGCGCTCGTCGCCGTCGAGCCGATCGAGGCGAGCCGCCAGGAGCGCCTGGATGCTCAGCGGGACGTCCGAGCCTCCGCGCTCGTCCTCGCTCCACATCGCGAGCATCTGCTCCACGAACAGCGGGTTGCCCTCGGACGCCGCCACCACCCGCTCGCGTTGCTCGCCCGACAGCGCGTCGCCGCCGAGCTCGGAGAGCAGCAGCGCACAGTCCTCGGCGGGCAGCCGCTCGAGCATGATCGTCGTCGCATTGGTCTTGCCGCCCGCCCAGCCCGCGCGCACGTCGAGCAGGTCGGGGCGGGCCGTGCACAGGATCAGAAGCGCGCACCCACGCGCCCAGTCGGCCACGTGCTCGATCAGCTCCAGCAGGGTGGGCTCGGCCCAATGGATGTCCTCGAACACCAGCACCGTGGGCCGCGTGCGGGCGACGATCTCGAACGTCCGCCGGATCGCCCAGAACACCTCCTCCACCGCCGCCGGCGTCCCACCGAGCCCGATCGCCCGGGCCACCCGCTCGGCCACCAGGAGTCCGTCCTCGTCGTCGGCGACCAGCCGCTCGAGCGCCGCGCGGGCGGTGCCCCGGTCGTCGCGCTCGCCGATTCCGGCTGCTGTTCGCAGCATCTCGGCCACCGGCCAGAGCGTGATCCCTTCTCCATAGGGCAGGCACTGGCCGACCAGCACGTTGGCTGCGGCCGCCGCGCCGTCCGCCAGCTCGGCCGCCAACCGGGACTTCCCCACCCCCGGCGCCCCCATCACCGTGAACAGATGGCAGCGGCGCTCCGAGACGGCCCGCTCGAAGGCCTCGGAGAGCATCGACAGCTCGAGCCCGCGCCCGACCAGCGTGGAGTCGACTCGGCGCGGGATGGCCTGCGCGGTGGCGCTGACCGACACCAGCCGGTGGGCCACGAGCGGCGCCGGCTTGCCCTTCGCCGGCACGCCGGCGAGCGGCTCGGCATGCACCGCCTCGCGGGTGAGGCGGTAGGTCGTGGCGCCGATCCACACCTCGCCGACCGCAGCCGCCTGCTCCAGCCGGGCGGCCACGTTGACGGCATCGCCGGTGACGAAGGGTGCGCTATCGCCCGCCATCACCTCGCCGGTGTTGACGCCGATCCGGGCCGGAATCCCGGCGCGGGCCAGCTCGTCGCGCAGCTCGCAGACTGCGCGGACGGCGCGCAAGGCGTCGTCCTCGTGCAGCACGGGCACGCCGAACACGGCCATCACCGCATCGCCGATGAACTTCTCGACGGTCGCGCCGTGCGACTCGAGGACGCGCCGGGCGAGGTCGTGGTAGCGGCCCATCCGCGCCCGCACCCGCTCGGGGTCCGAGCTATCGGCGAACTGGGTCGAGCCCGCCATGTCGCAGAAGACGACGGTGACCGTCTTGCGCACCTCGCGTGCCGGCTCGCCCGGTACGGCGAGCGGGCTCGCGCAGGCGCCGCAAAATCGGAAGCCGTCCGGATTCTGCTGACCGCACTGGGGGCACGCGATCACGATTGGGTGAGTCTAGGCATTGGGGCCAAACGCCAGGACGCCCACCACCGTGCACGGCCCCTCCTCTCAGGGCACCGTGTAGGCCGCAATCTGCGGGGCTCCGCCTCCCGTTCGCGTCAAGGGGCCGCCCGCGGGGACGATCACGGCATTGCCGGCGATGGCGATCGGCGAGTTTGCCGACGTGGGCAGCCGGCGGCGATAGACGATCGCGCCCGTCGTGCGATTCAGTGCGATCAGCTCGCCGTTGTACAGCGTGGTGAACAGGAGGTTGTTCGAGACGGTCGCGCCGCCGAGCGGCAGCTGCGGCAGCTTCCGATCCCATTCCACCTTGCCGGTCGTGAGGCTGAGCGCCTCCACCTCGCCGGTGGGAGCGCCCGCGGGCTTGGTCGGCGCGGCCTTGTCCAGGCTCGTGAAGGCGACCGGAAAGTCGAGGGCGGCCACGTAGACGCTCTTGCCCGCGACCGCCAGGTCGGTCAGGACGCCGCCGAGCGGTCCCGGGAGGACCGTGAAGGGCGCCTTGAGGGTGCTGCGGTGCTCGAACGCCAGGAGCGAGTCGTCGTCGTGGCCGTTGTGTGCGCCCACGGGGGTCTTCCAGAGCAGCTTGCCGGTCGTCGCGTTCATCTCGTAGACGTCGCCCATCTTGCCGCTGCCGATCACGACGGGGACGCGGCCGGAGTGCGCCGAGACCGGCGATGTCTGCATGTCCCAGTCCTTGAAGTCGTCGGGCACGCCCTGGTAGTACCAGCGCAGCTTCCCGGTCGCGGCGTCGAGGTTCACGTCGCTATCGGTGTAGAGATCGCGCGCCGGATGCGCGATCGCCGCGGCGGGGGTCTGATACGGGTTGCCGATCCCATACGTCACCGACCCGTCGCTGCCGACGAGCGGCGTCTCCCACGCGCCGCCGGCGCCGGCGCCGAGCGCCTTGACGCCCGGCGCCGGACCGGCGACCGTGTTGAACCTCCACAGCACCGCTCCGCTCGACGCCCGCAGCGCGAGCAGCACCCCGCCACCCGGCGCCGAGCCGTATTGGCTGGCCAGATACACCCGCCCCCCGGCCACCTGGGGCTGGATGCCGAAGCTGCCCTGGCCCGGCCTGAGGAGATCGCCCTTGGCCCAGATCGCGCGGCCGGTGGCGGCCTTCAGGGCAAAGGCCGCGGTCGGTGTGAGCCCGTACACCGTTCCGTCCGCGACGGCGACCCCATTCGGTCCGGGCCCGCTCTTCTCCGGCTGATCGCATCGATACTCCCACTCGAGCTTCCCGGTCGCGAGCGCGAGCGCGTACACGTTCGAGTCGAGATCCTGCATGTAGACGACGCCGTGCTGCACGATCGGGTTCGCGGTCAACGCCCCGTACGGGCTCACGCCGGCCGCGGCCTTCCCCGTGAGCTTGAACGTCCAGGCCGGCGCGAGCCTGGCCACGTTCGCCGACGAGATCGTCGACCCGGTGGCGTCCCGGGTGTTCGCGAGATCGGCATTTGCATACGGCCACGATCCCGCACCCGCCGCTGCTGCGGCGACGTTCGGGGTGACGGTCTTGCACGCAGGGGGCGGGGCGGCCGTCCCGTTCCCGCCGCACGCCGCACCCAGCCCCGCCGCGACGAGCAGAATCGCGCCGAGCGGGATGCGACCACTCATGGCGCGCTACCGCCGCAGGCGGATCGCGTTCAGATCCCGCTCGCGGATCTCGTCGATCCGGGAGAGCAGGTCGTCGAGGTCGTCGTGCTCGGCATGCAGGTAGCGGCCGGCGAGGGCGTCGTAGCGGCCCGTCGCGAGCGCGGCGACGAGCTGCGGGGCCAGCTCCGGCGGCGTCCACGGCGCGTCGTCGGGCGCCCAGGAGGTCAGCTCGGTGCGCACCAGTCCCGGGCTGAAGAAGAAGACCGGGATCCGGTCGGCGAGCTGCCCGGCGAGCGACTCCGCGTAGCGGCAGACGGCCGCCTTGCTGGCCGGGTAGGCCGCGCTGCTCTGGCCCGGCAGGTAGGCGGCGCCGCTCCCGGTGATCACGATGCGGCCCGAGCCGCGCGCGAGCATGCCGGGGATGACCGCGCGACAGCACAGGTGCACGCCGAGCACGTTCACCTCGAACGTCCGCCACCAGTCGTCGGGGTCGACCTCCCAGGTCGCGCCGTCCTGGATCGCCATGCCGGCGTTTGCGACCAGCAGGTCGACCGGCCCCGCGTCTGCGACAGCGCGCTCGACGGCCCCGCGGTCGGTGACATCGAGGGCGACGGCGCGGCCACCGACCTCGGCCGCGACCCCCTCGACCTGCGCGAGTGTGCGGGCGGCGACGACGACCTCCCAGCCGGCCCCGGCGAGCTCGCGGGCGATGCCCGCTCCGATCCCCCGTCCTCCCCCCGTCACGAACGCGATCACGCCGGAACCGTAGCGCGCCGGGCCTCAACCGGCCGGCCGGTAGACCGCGATCAGGACGCCGCTTCGGGCAGGGGTGCACTCGATCAGCCGCAGCGTCGCGCGAGCGCCGTCGGTGAACATCCGGCGGCCGCTTCCGAGCACCAGCGGATGGATCATGAGCAGGTACTCGTCGATCAGATCGGCTGCCATCAGCGCCGTGATCAGCACACCGCTCCCCATGATCACGAGGTTCGTCGCGCGAGCGGTGCTTGAGGTCGGCCACGGCGGCCGGGACGTCGCCGTGCAGCAGCGTCGAGTTGGGCCAGTCGAGCCGCGCCTCCGGATTGCGCGATGCCACGTACTTGGGCGTGTCGTTGAGCGCGTCCTTGAACGGGCCGCCGCGGGTGTTCCAGGAGCCGAGCAGCTGCTCGTAGGTGCGCCGTCCGAACAGAAACGCGCGCTCCCCGCCCATCCGCTCGCCCATCTTCGCGACGGTCGCCTCGTCGCTGTACGGAGTCGCCCAGCCGCCGTGCTCGAACCCATCCCGCGTGTCCTCGTCCGGGCGGCCCGGCGCCTGCATCACGCCGTCCAGTGTCACCGCATTCATCACGATCACGTCTCCCATGTTTCGTCCTTTCGGTCACCCGGCCCAAACGTACACTTCTGCCACTCCTGCGCGGAGACGGATGGAGGACTGATGAGCGCCGCCCCTGACAGCCCGGCATTCACCCTGTACCAGGCCGAGTGGTGCCCGTTCTCGTCCGCGGTCCGGGAGGTCCTGACCGAGCTCGGCATCGACGCCGTCATCCGTCAGGTGGAACCGTGGCCCGAGCAGCGCGATCGCCTGCGCGAGCTGGCGGGCACCGACCACATCCCGGTGCTGCAGACCGGCGACGGGCGGATCTTCCGCGGCACCCGGGAGATCTTCGCCCACCTGGAGGAGCGCGACCCCTGGCGGTTCGCCGCCGCGCACCGCCGCCGGTTCGAGGATCACCGGGACGCCCGCGAATCCGACGTCGCAGCCCAGCTGCTCGAGCACTTCCACGGCTCCGGCGGGCTCGAAGCGGCCGAACCACGGGCTGCGCCGGAGGACGCCGAGGTCGTCAATGTCCCGGCCGCGGACCGGTACGAGCTCATGCTCGCCGGCCGCCGGATCGGACTCCTGGCCTACCACCGGCACAAGAACCGGATCGCGCTGACCCATACCGAGGTGGCGCCGGCCTGCACCGGACGGGGCTTCGGCGGCCGCCTGGCGGCGGCTGCGCTGGACGATGCGCGCGAACAGGGGCTGGCCGTCGTGCCCCTCTGCCCGTACATCGCCTGGTACATCGATCACCATCCGGAGTACCGCGAACTCGTCGCCCCCGAGCACCGCGACGACCGCGACCACCGCGACCACGCGTAGCCCGGCACGCTCGCGGTGGGCGGCCGCTCGGGATCGGGCGGCCGCCCACCGGTTGGGGGACGGTCAGTCGGTGGCGGCCACCGGCTCGCCGGTCGTGATCGGCCGGGCGGCGGGCCGATGCTCTTCGGGCGGCTCGATGGTGATATTCGGCAGGGCCCGGTCGAGCCAGCGCGGCATCCTCCACGACCGCTCGCCGAGCACCGTGAGCAGCGCCGGCACCAGCGTCATCCGCACAACCAATGCGTCGGTCAGGATCGCGACCCCGAGCAGCAGCCCGAACTCCTTCGAGACGCGGTCGGGGTTGAGCAGGAAGGCGAAGAACACCGACGACATGATGAACGAGGCCGCGATGATCACCCGGCCGACGCCCGCCATCCCGTCACGTACGGCGGTGAACGTGTCGCTGCCGTGGACGTGCTCCTCGCGGATCCGGCTCATCAGGAACACCTCGTAGTCCATCGACAGGCCGAACAGGATCGCGAAGGCGATCGGGGGCACGTAGCTCTCGATCGGGCCGGTGCGGTCAAGACCGATCAGCCCCATGCCGTGCCCGAGCTGGATCACCAGCGTGAGCGCGCCGAACCCGACGACCGCCGAGGCGAGCGTCGTCACCGCCGCCTTGACGGCGATCACCAGCGAGCGGAACGCCATCGCCATCACCAGGAACGTGATCCCCACGATGTAGAGCAGGAACCACGGCGCCCGCGAGAAGATGCGGTTGCCGATGTCGGTGAAGGCGGCGTTCGAGCCCGAGACGTAGGCGTGCGCCGACGAGCCGTCCAGGGCCCTCGGGATCACCGCTGTGACGCAGCGTCGAGACGATGTCGTCCGTCTTCGAGTCCTGCGGCTTGTACCGGGAGTAGGTGTCGATGATGGCCACGGACGCCTGCCTCGGCGTCTTGGCGTTGTAGATCGGCGGCACCACCTCGGCGATGCCCGGGACGCGCCTGAACGCCGACTCGCAGCTTCCTGGCGACGCCCGCGTGGCCCTGCATGTCGACGACCACCGGGATCGGCTCGGTGAAGCCGGGGCCGAAGCCGGACGCGAGCAGGTCGTACGCCTGCCGGGTCGTCTGGCTCTTCGGCGCGGTGCCCGCGTCGGCGAGGCCGAGCCGGGCCTTCAGCACCGGCGAGGCGGCTGCCAACAGCACGACCACGGCGAACGCCAGCACGTACTTGGCCCGGCGCGAGACGAACCGGCCCCAGGCGGCGACCGGCGTGCGGGCCTGGCCTGCGCGGGAGTCGTCGGAGGCCCGCAGCCCCATGCGGCCGCGATCGATCCTGTGGCCGAGCAGGGCCAGCACTGCCGGAAGCAGCGACTGCGCCAGGAGCACGGCCGTGACCACGCCCAGCGCGCTGCCGATGCCGAGCTTGGTGATGAAGTCGATCCCGATCAGGGCGAGGCCGGTGATCGAGATCGCCACCGTCGTGCCGGCGAACAGGACGGCCCGGCCGGCCGTTGCGGCCGCCGCCGCCGCAGCCTCGCGCGGCTCGAGGCCGTCGTGCAGGTACTGGCGGAACCGGGTGACGATGAACAGCGTGTAGTCGATGCCGACGCCGAGGCCGATCATCGGCACCAGGATCTCGGTGACCGTGTTGAAGTGGGTGAAGCGGGCCGCCAGGTAGAGCAGCATGAAGGCGCCCGCCACGGCGGTGACCGCAAACAGCAGCGGGATCGCCGTCGGGACGAGGGCCCGGAACAGGATCAGAAGGACGATGAAGGCAGCCACCATGCCGATGATCTCGCTGCCGCTGCTCGAGACCGGCGCGTTCTCGGCCTCGCCGGTGAACTGGACGTCGATCCCGGCGGGCCCGGCGATCGTCCGCAGCCTGTTCTCGACGGAGACGATCCCGGGACGCGGGATCTTGAAGCCGTCCCTGTCGTACTGGACGTCGAAGAACGCGATCCGGCCGCTCCGGGAGAGCTGATGCGCGCTGCGGTCGAGCGGGTTCGTGATCGCGCTGACGTCCTTCCGGGTCTCGTCGACCGACGTCTGCGACGCGTGCCCGGCCGCCAGCATCTGCCGGATCGCGGCCTGACGCTGCGGCGTGTCGAGCCGCTGGCCGTGCGGGGCGGCGAGCACCACCCGCAGCGCGGCGCCCTTCTGGCCGCCGAACTTGGCGTTGACCAGGTCGGTCGCCTTCTGGGCGTCCGACCCCGGGATGTTGAGGTCGTCGATGAGCTTGCCGTGGAAGGCGGCGTTCAGGCCGCCCAGGGCGACGAAGATCGCGAGCCAGGCGGCGATCACCCGCCACGGGTGGCGCGTGAACCGGCCGTACAGCCGGGCCAGGCCGCCGGTGTGCGCCACCCGCCGGCCCGTCTCGACGATGTCCGGCTCCGCGGCGTCGTGTGCGTGCGCGCTCCCGCCGCGGCGGGAGCGATCTCTGGATGTTGATGACACCTGCGTGCTCCTTCATGAGTTCAAGAGGCGTTACAGGCTCAGAAGGGTGCGCGATCCGCCGCATCGCGGCAGTGGGGAAGGCAGGTGAAGACAGGTACGGAATTCCGCACATCCGCGCCCCTTAGCGGGGCGTCGCCGGGCTGTAACGCATGGCGAGTGTCTCCCGCTATTTGGGCGGGGAGCAGTCCGTCACTGCCTACGCAACGGTGGAGGCAGTTGCACAGGAGGGATGGCCGGCCACCGTCCACAACACGACGGCCGGCCACGTCTTGGCGGCGCGAGCCCCACACAGTGCGACCGGTCGGGGGGACGTCCTGCCATGTCCACTCCTACCCCGGCCGGTCGCAACCCCTCGCCGGCGCTACCGGACGCGGCGAGCACCGACGCGCCGCAGCCACCTCAGCCGGGTCGTGGGGTCAATGGCGCTTTCGGCCCTGACGTTGGCTCCGGTGATTGTCCCGGCGCGTCGGCGATCGGGAGCGCGAAGGTCACGCGCGTGCCGCTGCCAGGGGTTGATGTGATGTGGGCGTGGCCGCCGGCGACGTGGACTCGCTCGACCAGCGTTTCGAGGCCGAAGTGGAACGCGGCGTCGGGGCGGTTGCGGACATCGACGACGTCAAAGCCACGACCGTCGTCCTCGACGGAGACCTCGAGCCACCCGGGCTGCCGCTCCAACCCGATGGTGATGCTGTCGGCGCCGGCGTGGCGGCGTACATTCGCCAGCGCCTCTTGCGCTGAGCGGTAGAGCAGTTCTTCCGTGACGGTGTCATACCGGCCGACGTCGCCTTCGACGTGCGCCGTCGCGCCGACTTCTCGCGCGGTCTGGTCGGCCAGAAGGCGCAGGGCGGCGGCGAGGCCGTGGTCGTGAAGCACGGCTGGTCGCAGCTCGAACATCAGCCGGCGCGTCCGTTCCGTTGCCTCCTCCAGGGTCGCGCGCGCATAGGCGAGCGCGTCCTCGACGCGGGTGTCGCCATGGCGGCGCGCCACCAGGGCGGCCCGATCCATTGCCAGCAGCGACGCGGTCATCACCTGGACGGTGTCGTCGTGGAGCGCGGTCGCGATCCGGCTTCGCTCCTCCTCCTCGGCCCGTAACATGCCGGCCAGAATGGAACGGCGATGCTGCTCGCTCTCGGCCAGCGCCTGCTCGATCTCAAACCGTCGGGTCACGTCGCGAGCGATCACCGAAGCCGCCACCACGCCGCCGTCGTGGACACAGATGGGCGAGACCGTGACGGAGACCAGCACCAGTTCGCCGTCCTTGCGCCGGCGGACCGTCTCGTGCGGCTCGATCCTCTCGCCCTGACGGATCCGATCGAGGATTGCTTCGATCTCGCGGTGGCGATCCTCAGGCACGATGATGGCGATGTGTCGCCCGATGGCCTCCTCCGCGCTGAACCCGTACAGCCGCTCAGCGCCCGGATTCCACGACAGGATCGTGCCATCCAGGCTCTTCGACAGGATCGCGTCCTGCGAATCCGAGACGATCGCCGCAAGCCAGTCCAACTGGCCCGCGCGCGACCACCGTCCCGACCCACGCCCTCGGCTTGCCAATTCCCCGAGCTTCACCCAACACCCCGTTCACCGATCATCTCCCCACAAGGAGAGCTAGGCCACATTACCCGCGACGGCGCTGATCGCACTTCCCCCATTCGAGGTACGTCTCGAACGAACGAACGCGGACACTCATTCGGCGCCGCGTCGTAGCCGCGTTGCGGCGGCGTCCTTCAGGTCAGGCTCGACGTGATCGGGCACATCTGCGCCGCCGTCGCTCGTCGCGTCGGCATCATCGCCGTCGCTGCGGTCGATGCCGTCGCGAGTCGCCGGTTCGTCCGATCCGGTCGTCTCGCCGAGCACAGCACTCCCGAGCTCGGGGTCATCGCCCAGCATGTCCCGGGGGGCGTCCGACCCGCCGAGTTCAGCCGGCACGACGCCCTCCCCCGCCTTGGCCGCCCACGGGCCCTTCCGCCGCGTCTCCTCGCCGCCCGGCGCATCTCCACCACGCTGTTCGCTCGGCTTCACCGCCGCATCGTCTTCGCGCTGGTCCTTCGCATCTGTCATCGGTCGCGCCTCCAAACCCCGTCGTCGCGCCGCGTCCTGCGGCCATGAACGCCATGCCCTTCCCGACCCCGGGTCAAACCGACCACTACCAGGGCCGCGGCCGCGAGAGCCGGCCTACGGGATGGGACGCGGCTCGCGCGCCGGATCCGCGGCCACCACGCGATCACGACGGCTGAGCGTCGCCATCCAGACAATCGAGATGACGAGCCCGACGACTCCGACCGCCATCAGGATGTCGCCGACGACGTGCCAGTTGACCGACGCGCCGGCGATGCTCGAGCGCAGGCGGATCGCGAACCTCAGGATCGCGCCCAGGGCAATGAACACAATCGATGCTCCGACACTCATGGTCTGCCTCCCGTATGTTGAACGTGCACCAAGTTGGGTACCCGTTGCAGGGCCCGCGCAAACAGGCGCGACCGGTGCTGCGTAACGCAGTGGGCCGTGGAACCGGTGTTTGCGTGATGGGGTCCGCCGGCGACGAACAGACACGTCGCGCTGCATACGGTCAGCGCATGCCTTCACCGTCGGCGACGATGCACGGTGAGTTGATCGTCGAGAAGCTGCCCGCCGCGTGGCTGGTGATCCTGCGGGGAGAGCATGACCTCGCCACGGCGCACACGGTGGATGCTCAGCTCGACGCCCTGCTCCTGCATGGTGCGAACGTGATCGTGGACCTGTCCGCCGCCGACTTCATCGACAGTTCCATCGTCAGCGCCATCTTCCGCGGTCTGCGGCACATCACCGACGGAGGGGACGGTGCGCTGGTCGTGTGTGCGCGGGAAGGTTCGTTCGCTCGGCGCGTTTTCGAGCAAACCGGGATGATCGACGCCATCCCGTTCTTCGACCGCCGTCGTGATGCGGTCGCCCTGTTCGGGTCCGCCTAGAGACCGAGCCCAGTAACGCCGAAACCCGCCCAAGAGAGCGGGTTCCGGGCGCATGCGCTGGAGAGGACTTGAACCTCCACGACCCATACGGGTCACAAGGCCCTCAACCTTGCGCGTCTACCAATTCCGCCACCAGCGCGGGCGTGCGACGACGCAGTCTAGAGCAGAAAGCCGAGCGCGATCACGTTCACGGTGAAGACGATCGCGACGAAGATCGTGAGCCGGGTCAGGTTCCGCTCCATGACCGCAGTGCCGCCGTAGCTCGAGCCGCCGGGGTTGAGCATGCCCGAAAGGCCGGCGTCCTTGCCCGAGTGCATGAGCACGAGCACGACCAGACCGACCCCGAGCAGGACCTGGAGGCCGGACAGGATCTGGGCCAGAAGGTGCGACGACATCGCCCGCCAGTGTACCAGCGCCACCCTGGCCGTTCTGTGGCCAAAGCGGCGCCCACAGCCGCGCTGCGCGCCATGATAGGGGCGTGTCCGTTGCCGACGCACTCGCCGTCGTCGCGCTGACCGTCGCGGCCGTGTGGGTGACCGGCTCGGCGATCGTGCGCACGGCGGCGCCGCCCGGCCGCATCCTGGCGGGCGTCGTGGCGATGGTGGCCGTCGGCTGGGTGTGCATGCTCACCTCGACGCTCGGCCTGGCCGTGCTCGGCCAGCAGACGGCGCTGCGGATCGCCACGCTGGTCGCGCTCCTCGTGCTCCTGGCCGTGCGCCGGCCGCGGCTGATCCCGCCGCGGCCGAACGCGAGCGCTGTTGCGGCGCTCCTGGTCTCGGTGCTCGTGCTGTGGCCGAGCGTGACCGCGCCGGCGAACCTCATCCGCGGCGCCGATGCGGGCTGGCACAGCGGCTGGACGCGGCAGCTGATGGGCGGCGAGACGACCCCCGGCGGCCCCTACGGCGGCATCCCCGACGCCTACCCGTGGCTGTACCACGCGCTGGCGGCCTGGCTGGCGCAGGTCACCCCGGGCAACGTGCTGGGCGGGTTCCTGGCGATCCAGGTGCTGGCGGTGCTCGGCCTCGGTGCGGGCGCCTGGCTGCTCGCGAGCGAGCTCGGGCTGGGCGCCGCCGCGGCGGGATGGTCGACGGTGCTCGTGATCGGCGGCGCCGGCGTGGGCTGGATCTGGCAGCACGGGCCGGCGGCCGTGCTGACGCTCCGGTACGGCCTCGGCACGTACCACGGCGACTTCATCCTGCCGAATGCGATGTCGACCGGGCTCGGCAGCCTCGCGCCCCTCCTGCCGCGCGAGGCGGCGCTCGCGCTCCTGCCCGGCGTGCTCTTCCTGGCCGTGCGGGCGGCCGCCGCGGCGTCGACCCGGTTGGCGCTGCTCGCCGGCGTGGTGGCGGGATTCGCCCTCGTGCTCGGGCCCGTCGAGGGCAGCCTCACCATCGCGAGCGTGGTCGCGATCGCGATCGCCACCCGATTCTGGCGCCTGCTGCTCGTGGTCCCGGCCGCGCTCGCGGTGGTCTCGGTCTGGCTCGTGCCACTGGGCCTGAGCTACCACAGCCACGGCGGCCTCAAGGCGACGACGACGCAGGTCGCTCCCGACCCGACGGTCACCCAGGCGGCCGTCGCGCTGGGGATGGTGGTGCCGCTGGCGGCCCTGGGGTTCGTCCTGCTCCAGCGCCGCGGCATGCTCCGCCGCGAGCTCGTGGCGATC
The DNA here is from genome assembly GCA_963717845.1 of uncultured Actinomycetes bacterium. GTDB lineage: Bacteria > Actinomycetota > Thermoleophilia > Gaiellales > JAICJC01 > JAICJC01. Next base: position 1,768,630 of record CAVQXH010000001.1, on the reverse strand, counting down.
GCCGCTGTGGCCCTCGTCGCATGCGCCGGCGGGATTGTGGCCGGGTCGGGGCACATCGTGCTCGGCACGCCGGCCATCGTGCACTGGCTGCGCTACATCCCCGTCCTCGCGGTCGCGCTCATCCTTCCCGCCGGCTACGCCGCGGCGACGGTCGTCGCGGCCGCGGCCCGCCGCGCGCTGCCGCTCGGCGTCCTGCTGGGCGCGGCGATCGCAGCCGCCACGGTCACGTCGACCGGCCTTGCGTCGGCGGCCATCCGCGACCTGCCCAACGATCCCGGGCTCGCGTGCGCCCGCCCGCTGCCGTTCGGCCCGGACACGACGGTGGCCGTCTCGAGCGGGCAGACGTTCTACACGTCCGACATCGGCTTCTGGCTCTTCAGCAGCACGGGCACGCGCCTCCTGTGGCTGCCGCCGCGACTGGCGCGCATCCCGTTCACGCGGCTGCCCGCGGGCGTGCAGCCCCAGGCGCTCCGGCGGCGCGAGCAGCTGGTGATCGCCCACGGCGGCGAGCCGCCGGCGGGGGTGCAATGGCTGGTGACGAACCGGCCGGCGGTGCGCCTGCCCCGCAACCTGCACCCGTACGCGTGGTGCGTGTGGCGGCGGCACCTCCCGCTGCGCGTGTTCCGGGTCGAGCCGCCCGCTTAGGCGACGGCGACGGTGCCGGGCGCCCCCGCCGTCAGGCGGCCGATCACCGGCCACGGCAAAAGCGCCGCGCGCTCGGCCGGCAGGCTCACGAGCAGTCCGCCCGACGTCTGCGCATCGCACGCGAGCAGCCGGTCGGCCTCGTCGAGGTCGGAGCCGAACTCGGTGTAGGCGGCGGCGAGCTCGAGGTTGGTGCGCGTGCCGCCCGGCACGTGCCCGGCGGCGATCAGCTCGCGGACGCCGGGCAGGAGCCGTACGGCCGCGAGGTCGAGCTCGGCCATGAGGCCGGCGCCGGCGGCCAGTTCCCGGGCATGGCCGACGAGCCCGAAGCCGGTCACGTCGGTGACCGCGTGCGGCCCCGCCGCCCGCACGATTCCCGCGGCCTCGGCGTTCAGGGTCGTCATCGACGCCACGGCCGCCTCGACCACGGCCGGGTCGGGCTCGCCGCGCTTGAGCGCCGTTGTGACGATGCCGGTGCCGATCGGCTTGGAGAGCACGAGCACGTCGCCTGCGCGGCCGCCCGCGTTCGTCCACACCTCGTCGGGGCGGACGAATCCGGTCACGGCCATGCCGTACTTCGGCTCGGGGTCGTCGATCGAGTGGCCGCCGGCGACGACCGCGCCGGCCGCCGCGGCCACGTCGCCGCCGCCGCGCAGGATGTCGCCGAGGAGCTCCATCGGCAGCGTCTTCGGGAACGCGACGACGTTCAGCGCGAACGCCGGCCGCGCGCCCATCGCGTAGATGTCGGAGAACGCGTTGGTCGCCGCGATCCGGCCGAACGTGTAGGCGTCGTCCACGAGCGGGGTGAAGAAGTCGATGGTCTGGACGACCGCGAGGTCGTCCGAGATCCGCCACACGGCCGCGTCGTCGAGGCCCTCATGGCCGACGATCAGCTCGGCCGAGTCGACCCGCGGCAGGCCGGCCAGCACCTCGCGCAGCGACCCGGCGGGCAGCTTGCAGGCGCACCCCGCACCGTGGGAGAGCTGGGTCAGGCGAACGGTCTGAACGGCCATCTGCGATCAGTGTATGCCGGGCGGGCGCGGCCGCCGCTCAGACGAACGGGATCGGGTGCGGCTGCGCCCGGCGGGCCCCATCCGGAGCGTCCACGGTGAGTCCCGCGGCGGGGTCGAGACCGGCGTCGATCAGGCCCACGGCGATGTTGCGCTCGAGCGCGAAGGAGTACACCGCCCAGCGGGCGACGCCCGCAGCCGCCCCGTCGGCGCCGAGCACCGGCCAGTGCTGCTCCATGATCGGGAACGGGGGGCCGTCGCAGACCAGTCCGACCGTTTGGCGGGCCGCGCCGGCGGCCCGCACCGCCCGCAGCGCGTCACGACCGACGAAGTCGGGCCGGTCGAGGTCGAGCAGGCCGGCAAGGCCCGCCTCGAGCGGGTTCATCCCGGAGTTGGTGGCGTACTGCGTGTCGGAGATGCCCTGCTCGACCGCGCGCACGATGTTCGGGCCGGTCACGAGCAGGCCGTGCGGCTCGCCCGCGGCCACGAGCGCATCCCAGACGGCGACGGCCCGGTCGCTCCCGAGCGGGTAGACCTCGTAGCCCGCCTCGCGGCTCCACCCGGTGTTCGAGACGACGCACTCGACGCCTGCAAGCGTGAACGTCGCGCACCGGAACCGGGCGAGGCCGGCCGCCTCGGCCCCTCCCAGCGCCCGCATCACCTCCGCCGCCCGCGGTCCCTGCAGCTGCATCGGGGGGACGTCGGCCTCGGCCACCGCAACGTCATCCCCGCGCGCGAGCGCAAGCCCCGTGGCCCACAGCGTCAGGTCGACATCGGAGTGCGAGAACCAGACGACGTCCGCCTGCGGCCGCAGCACGATGCACTCGCACATGATCGCGCCCGCCCGGTCGCACACAGGCGTGTAGCGGCACTCGCCGACCGCCAGATCGGCCAGCCGCCGGGGCGCGAGGAAGTCGGCGAGCGCGAGCGCATCCCGGCCGCGCAGCTCGGCCTGGCGCTCGGCGCCGACGTCCCAGAGCGTCACCCGCTCGACCAGCGCCGCGTAGTCGTCGCGCGGGTCGCGGCCGTAGTCGAGCGGCATGTAGGTGTGGTTGTAGACCATGAAGTCGCAGGCGCCCGCATGCAGCGTGCGCTGGAAGTACGGCGATCGGCGGATGGTGGGATGCAGCATGTTGGTAGCATCATTCCATGACTCCGACCGAGGCCCTGCGGGGTGTGTGCGATGCGTGGGAGCGGGGTGATCCCGACGCCGCCGCGGCCCTGTTTGCACCGGACGGCGTGTACGAGGATCCGCTCTACCCGGCCCCGCTGCACGGCCGGGACGCCATCCGGGCGGGCCTCACCGCGGGCATGGCGGCGATCACCGACTGCCGGGTCACGCTCGACCCGGTGCTCGAGCGCGGCGACCAGGTGCTCGCGATCGGCCACTTCGGCTCGCGCCTGCGTGAGGGCGGCGAGCGGTTCGACTTCCCGTTCGCGATCCTGGTCGAGCTCTCCGACGCGGGCATCAGCCGGCTCGCGGAGTACTTCGACACCAAGCCCCTGCCGGCCTGACGCTCGCCGATCCGGCCCGGCGTAGACTGCGGGCATGCAGACGCGCCAGTTCGGGTCGACCGGGATCACGGCATCCGCGGTCGGGTTCGGCCTCTGGACGGTTTCAACCGGCTGGTGGGGCGAGCACTCCGACGAGAGCGCGATCCGGCTCCTGCGCGAGGCCTACGACCTCGGCATCACGCTGTATGACACCGCCGACACCTACGGCGAGGGCCGGGGCGAGACGCTGATCGCAAAGGCGCTCGGCGACGTGCGCGACCGGATCACGATCGCGACCAAGTTCGGGTACGACATCTACTCGCCCTGGGAGCGCAAGGGCCACGTCGAGCGGCCGCACGACTGGTCGCCCGAGTTCGTGCGCTACGCGCTCGAGCAGAGCCTGGCGCGCCTGGGCACCGACCACATCGACATCTACCAGCTGCACAACCCGCGCATGGACGCGATCCGTTCGGACGAGGTGTTCGCCGTGCTCGACGACGCGGTCGCGGCGGGCAAGATCGGCTGCTACGGCGTCGCCCTCGGCCCCGCGATCGGCTGGCGCGACGAGGGGCTCGAGGCGTTCCGCACCCGCGACCTGGCCGAGGCCCAGATCATCCACAACCTGCTCGAGCAGGACCCCGGCCGCGAGCTGATCGAGGTGGCCCGCGAGCGGTCGATCGGCCTCATGATCCGTGTCCCCCACTCGTCGGGGATGCTCGAGGGCCGCTACACGAAGGACACGGAGTTCGGCCCCAACGACCACCGCCGCCACCGGCCGAAGGAGTGGCTGACCGAGGGGTTGCGCAAGGTCGAGCAGCTCGGCTTCCTCACCGATGGCCGCACGCTCGGGCAGGCCGCGATCCAGTGGCTGCTGGCCGAGCCGGCCGTGACCACGGTGCTGCCGAACATCTACGACTCCGAGCAGCTGCGCGAGTTCGCCGCGGCCCCCGACACGCCGCCGCTCACCGCGGGCGAGCTCGACCGGGTGGCCGAGCTCTACGCGAGCGACTTCGCCGCCGAGGCGGCCGCGACCGGCTCCTGAAGCTCGGCGAAGAGGGCGACCAGCTCAGCCCGCTCCGGCGGCGCCGACCAGCGCCGCTGCACGACTCCGGCGGAATCGACGTAGAGCACCATCGGGGTTGCCCGCATCCCCAGCCGGTACGGCGGTGGCCCGCCGCCGATCTCGATCACGGTGACCTGGCCGGCGTGGTGAGCGGTCACCGCCGCGAGCCGGTTCAGCGAGACCCGGGACGAGGTCGAGTACGGCGTCGAGAACTGCACGAACGCACCCTGGGGTGGGAACTGCTTCAGGCCGACCTGGCCCGGTGACAGCCGATCGGGCACGATCGGGATCGTGCGCCGCCGGCGGCGCACGAGAACGGCGCGCAGGGCACCGGCGACGCCGGCGCACCCCGCTACCAGCACCAGCCACTCGATCATTTCCAACACGATAGCGGGCCGCGGCCAAAAGCCACCGCCGAATTCGGGGCCTGGCCCCGCTAGCGCGCCCGGTAGAAGCGCGTCATCTCGGCCACGGTCTCGAATCCGAGCCGCCGATAGATCCGCGCGCCGGCGGCGCTTGCGTCGAGCCCAGCCCGCGTCGCACCGGCAGCGCGGGCGGCGTGCAGCGCCGCGGAGGTCATCCCGCTTCCGATGCCGCGACCCCGCCACTGCGGATCCGTGTTGACGAACATGACCGTGGCGTAGCCGTCGAACACGCCCCAGCCCGACGTCCCCCGCACCACACCGGCGGCGTCGACGGCCGCGATGAGCCGGATCGCCGGCGCCAACGAGCGCAGATACGCGGCGAACACCGCCGGCTCGTCCTGGATCTCGCGGTCGGCCCGCATCGCCGCGGCGACCGCGGCGGCCAGCTCCACGCCGTCATCGGCATCGCCGGGGAGGCGCCGCACCGGCCGGATCTCGAGCCCGTCGGGCAGCCGCGGGCTGGGCAGGGCCGACAGGTCGCGGCAGGCCATCGCCGTCGAGGTCCACCGCCTCCACGAGAGGCCGCGGCTGACAAGGTCGGTGCATCGCTCTGCCGCGGCGAACACGGCGATCATCCCGGCATCGATGTCGGTCAGGATCGCCGCGAGTGCAGCGCAGGCCCGGTCGTCCGTCACGAGCAGCCGGGCCGTGCGGTCATCGCCCGAGGGCACTCGCCCGTGCAGGCCGCGCTCGTCGACGTCCGGCCGGTGCCGCGCCAGGAACGCACCGACATAGACGGCGGCCGCCGGAGTCTCCACCGCTGCCCATTCTAGGCCTGAGCCTCTGGGGACTGTCCCCGCTTCTCGCCTACCCGGCGGAGGCGCCGTTGACCGCCCGGGCGAGCACCGCCTCGACCCGCTCCGCCTGGATCGGCAGCGCGTGCTCCGCCGCCACCCGCACGGCCTCGCGGCACGGCACCGGCAGCGCCGCCGCGGCCACCATGCCGGCGGCGATCGAGTCGACGTCGAGCGGATCGACGAGCGCCCCGATGCGCGGCGTCAGCACCTCGGCCGGGCCGCCGACCCGGGTCGCCACGACCGGCCGCCCCCGCGCGAGCGCCTCGAGCATCGCCTGTCCCTGCGCCTCCTCGAGGCTCGGCAGGCAGACGACGTCCGCCTTCGCCATCTCGGCCGCGACCCCGTCCGACGACAGCACGCCGGCGAAGCGCGTTCCCACCGGAGCGATCGCGCGCAACCGCTCCTCGAGCGGCCCCCCGCCCACGATCGTCATCGTCCCGCCGCCGAGCTTGCCGAATGCGAGCAGCAGCCGCTCGACGTTCTTGCGGCGCGTGAGCGAGCCGACGAACAGGAAGCGCGGGCCGTTTTCGACCCCGTCCTTCGCCCGCGGGGCCGGCTTCAGGCGCTCGGTGTCGACGCCACAGTCGATCACCTCCACCGCGACGTCGTCGGGAGCGGCCAGCAGCCGGGCCACGTACGCCGAGACGCAGATCACCGCCGCCGCCCGCCGCAGCACCGGCTTCGTCAGCGCCGCCACCACCGGGCTGCGGCGCATGTTGCGCACGTCGGAGCCGTGCGCCGTGATCACATACGGGATCCGGGTCGCGATCGCGACGAGCCCGGTCGGCACCAGGAAATGCGCATAGACGACGTCCGGGCGGTGCCGCGCCACCGCCGCGCGGGCCTGGCGGGTGAGCCGGGCGTACGCGCGCGGCGTCGCGATCGGCCCGCGGGCACCGGCGTGCAGCACCACGTCCTCGACCTCGTGGCCGCGGGCCCGCAGGGCATCCGCGAGCCGGGCGACGAACACGCCGTAGTCCGGGCGCTCCGGGCTGGGGTACATGTTCGTCACTAGCAGGATCCGCATGCGCCAAGTCTAGAGGGTTCAGAACGACAGGCCCTCAAGGGGCGCGCGTGGCTGGAAGATCACACCAGCTCGCGCGGGAATGTGAACGTCCAGGTCTTGGCGAACGCGCACGCCTCACCCTCGTACGCGTGCACCACCACGGTGACGTGGAACCGCTCGGCATCGCACGTCATGACGCTCTCGGTCTCACAGCGCGTGCGCCACTCGCCGCGGCCGACCGACCCGGCGGTGCGGCAGCGCACGCTGGCGGACAGCGGATCCCCCTCGACGATCGCGAACGTCGTGCGGTTGGAGTCCTCGACCTCGAGCCCGTTGGGCAGGCGGGTGCGGCCGCCCACATCCCAGTCGTACACGAGCTCGACCCGGCCGGTGGCCAGGTCGCGGTGGACGGTGCGCCCGGCCGGGGCGCCGTGCACGACCTCGACCGCGAGCGGCTGCGACTCCTCGGGCTCGGCGAACGCGGGCAGCGCGGCGTCGCCCGGCTGTGGCTCGCGCACCGGCAGGACGAGCGCGCTCGCGCCGCCGGCGGCGAGCGTGAGCGTCACCGGCTCCGGCGACGGCCACGCCCACGGCCAGTACGTCGGCGAGATGCCGACGCGGATGCGGCTGCCCGGAGCGAACGCGTGCCCGATCGCGTCCAGCTTCACGGTGGCCGTGAAGCGCTCGCCCGGTTGCAGCGCGCGCGGGTGCTCGTCGCTCCCGCAGTGGGTCAGGTTCTGGAGGGCGCGGGTCACGAGCGCCGACGTGCCGTCGGCGAACACCTCGCACAGGCGCACGCACACGAGCGCCTGCGGGCGGTCGCTCGCCAGGGTCAGCTCCACCTCCGGGAACCCGAGGATCTCCAGGCGCTCCGCCAGCGGCTCCGACGTGAAGGCGAGGCTCATCCCGTCCATCGCCCGCTGGTCGCCGGGCCAGTCGGCGGGCTCGCCGTACGGACACCATGAGCCGGCGTCGAGGCCGGCCGTCTGCACCCCCGAGAAGCGCAGCTCGGCCTCCTCGGCGGGGCGCTGCGCCAGGCCGTCCGGGTTCAGGTGCAGGCGCAGCGGGCTCACGCCGGGCGCGGGCCAGGCCGGCTCCGCCACCCACCACCCCGGCCGCTCGGCGTAGCAGCTGGCCGGCCGGAACGAGTCCTGGATGTAGGCCCGCAGCATCGGCTCGTCCATGATCCCCGTGTCGGCACCGCCGAGCCAGTGGTCGAACCAGCGCAGCATCTCCTGCAGGAACCCGATCGTCGGCCCGGGCGGGCCGGCCTGCGGCCAGGCGTGCGCCCACGGCCCGATCAGCCCCTTGCGCGGTCCGGGCAGGCCCTCGAGGAGCCGCGGGATGGCGTTCGTGTAACCGTCCGACCAGCCGCCGACGGCGTAGACGGCCGCCTCGATGCTGGCGTAGTCCTCGCACACCGAGCCCTGCTTCCAGTAGTCGTCCCGATGCTGATGGCCGAGCCACGGCTCGATGAACGGGGGCGCCGCCTCCAGCCGCTCGAGCCACATCTCCCGCCAGCGCTCGCCGACGATGGCCGGGTCGGGCGGCCACCCGTTCCAGCCGAGCATCGACGACGCCCACTGCAGCATGTCCGAGCCCACGCAGCCGCCGTCGTAGTGCACGTCGTCCGCGTAGCGGTCGTCGGTCGAGCACAGCGTGACGATCGCCTTCAGCGCGGGCGGACGGCGGGCGGCCACCTGCAGCGCGTTGAACCCGCTCCAGGAGATGCCGATCATGCCGACGGCCCCGGTGCACCACGGCTGCTCGGCGATCCATGCGATCACCTCACACGCGTCGGACTGCTCCTGGGGCAGGTACTCGTCACAGAGCAGGCCGTCGGACTCGCCGGTGCCGCGGATGTCGACGCGCACGCCGGCGTAGCCGTGGCCGGCCAGATACGGGAAGTGATGCGAGTCGCGCACCGCGGTGCCGTCGTTCAGCCGGTAGGGCAGGAACTCGAAGATGGCCGGCACCGGCGCGGCCTCGGCGTCCTCGGGCAGCCAGATCCGCGCGGCCAGGCGACAGCCGTCCGAGAGCGTGATCCACTCCGTGGCGATCGTCCGCACCGCGCGGGGATAGTCGGTGACGATGCGCATCGCGGCATTTAACCGCACCGGCCGCGGCGGGGGGCAAAACACCACCCGCCGCCACCCCAACGCAGGGGTTGCCGGATGGGCTGCACACGGCGAGAGTGGAATACATCCTCACGCGCGCCGCGATGGGGGTGCCTCCCTGACATGCGCCCGCCTGGATGGACGTCCACCACCGGGCGGGCGCGGAGGAGGGGCCTGCGCTAGGCGGCGCGTGCGGCGGTGAGCAGCTCGCGGAAGCAGCCGAGCTCCTCGCACGAGGTGGCGTCGAGGCCGTTCAGGGCAATCTGCAGCTGCAGGCCGAACGCCTCGAGCAGCGCCTCCGGGCCGTCCTCGAGCGCGAGGGTGAAGGTGAGGTACTCGCGCCCCGAGCCCTCGCCCACGACGCGGAACCGGCGCGAGGCGAGCTTGCCGCCTGCGGGAGAGCCGAACACGCACAACCGCTCGCCCGCGCGCTCGGCATCGGTGGCCGGCGCGGCGATCAGCGTGCGGACGACGCCCGAGAGGGTGCCGTCGACGTCGGCAGCCGCACGTTCGATCAGGCGCGGGAGCATGAGCTCTGGCATGCCCCCACGGTAGTCGCGCCCAGCCGCCGCGGAACCCCCCGTATTGGGGACATGCGGGGCCTCACGGCGCCGACGAGCCGCCCCCGATGCCGACCGTCACGTTGCCGCCGACGTTCACGAGGGTGGTCGACTTGGAGTCCGACCCCGACCCCCCGCCGAACGCGACCCCGAAGGCGATGCCGACGCCGAAGACCACCAGGCAACCCACCACGCCGCGGACGTGAGCGCGCACCCACGAGGCGGTCGCTCGACCTCGCCCCGCTCCCTCGCCGCTTTGGTCACGTGGCACGCTGCCCCGCAGGGTAGCCGCCGGTCATGCCCACGCAGGGAGCGATCAGGCGGCGCCGGCAAGGGCCGGCGCCTGGTCGAGCAGACCCAGTCCGGCGGCGTGTGGATAGGGGTGCTGGAAGGCCCGCATCGCCTCCGCGGGCTCAACCGGGATGTGGAATGCGTGGTTGAGCTTGGTGTCGACGACCGCGACGCAGAGCTCACCGGCCGCCTGCCGCCAGAGCAGGGCCACCTCGATGCCGTCGCCGGTGCGGCTGCAGAGCTCTCGCATGGGGGCCTCCGATGTGGTCGCCGGGATCATCGCCGCATGCTGACAGCGGCGATCCGGCCTCGCATCCGCGCAGGCACCGAACCCTGATACGCGCCGACGCCGACGCCGGTTTCGGAAAAGCCGAGACCGCGCGCCACCGGGGATTCTGATATGCATGCCCCGCCGGTTCGCACCGGCGGCAGCGGCCATCGACGCGATCAGGGAGGCAACGACGTGAGCAGCGGACCGGGACGAGGCCTGATGGGCGCATCGGTGCCCGCCGGCGGCATGCGCTCGCCGGCCGATGCGGCCGCCTTCGGCCGCGAGTGGGCGGTCGTCCTCGCGGACGTGCCCCTCTTCGCGGGCCTCTCGAAACGGCATCTGCGCCGGGTCGCCAAGATGGCGTCGAAGGTGCGGTTCCCGGCGCGCACGGTCATCGTCAGCCCCCGGCGGCGCGCCGACGCGTTCTACGTGATCCTCGACGGCAAGGCCGAGGTGGCGACCGCGACCGGTGATCTGATCGAGCTCGGCCCGGGCCGGTTCTTCGGCGAGATGGCGCTCCTGGACAGCGGGCCGCGATCGGCGACGGTGACCGCCAAGACCGAGATGCTCGCCATGAGCATCTCGCAGCGCCAGTTCCGCGAGCTGCTCGAATCCGAGCCGAAGATCGCCTTCCCGATCATGCGCGAGCTGGCCACCCGCGTGCGCAGGCTCGAGGCCGAGGCCTAACCCGTCACACATTCGGCGCGTCACCCTTTCGGCAGATCGCACATGATCTTGAGTATTTGCACCTAAGTTTTTTTGCAAATACATCCGATATGAGGGGACAGCCTTGCTGCACCCCCGACTCTCTCGAGGTGCGCGTTGACCCAGCGTGGCCGCCCGGCGGCGACCCGATCGACCAGTGCGCTTGCGCGATCGCTTGTGATCGCGGCGACCGCCTGCGCGCTCGCCGCTGCCCCGGCCGCCGCGTATGTGCTGCATCCGGCCGCGAGCGTCGCGGTGACCGTGAAGGTCACGTCGCACCCCGCCGCCGCCACCGCCGGCACGACGGCGAAGTTCGCGTGGAAGACAACGGGGGCCGGCGTCAAGACCACGTGCCGGCTCGACTCAGGGCCGTACGCGAGCTGCTCGCGGACGCACTCCTACGCGAACCTCAAGGACGGCACCCACACGTTCACCGTCCGCGCGAAGAGCCGGGCGACCACCCGGTCGGCGACCTCGAAGTGGCGGGTCGACACGATCGCGCCGGCGGCGCCCACCGTCAGCGGGGGCACGGGCGCCTGGACAGCCACCCCGGTGACGCTCGCCGCGGCCGGCGCGACCGATACCGGCGGCAGCGGCATCGCCTCCTACCAGCACCGCAGCTCGGGGGATGCGGGCGTCTCGTGGAGCGCAGCGGCCGCAGGAGCAACCGCGACTGTCACGGCCGACGGCACGACGTGGGTGCAGTTCCGGGCGCTCGACAAGGCCGGCAACGCGTCGGCATGGGCGCCCGCGAGCGCCGACTCCACCGCCGAGGCGATGGTCGACACCCTGCCGCCGGCGCTGCCGGTGCTCATCGGCGGCTCGGGCGCCTGGGCGAACGCGGCCTCGGTCACCGTCCAGCCCACGGGCACGCCGGCCGACGCCGGGTCGGGCTTCGCCGGGTACGAATACCGCACCTCGGCCGACGGGGGCAGCACCTGGTCGGCGCCCACGGCGGGGGCCGCCGCGACGATCTCCGCCGAGGGCGCGACGCTGGTCGAGTTCCGGTCGCTCGATGCGCTCGGCAACGCCTCGGCCTGGACGGGGACGAACGGCCTCGTGCAGATCGACCGCACGCCGCCGGCCGCGCCGGCGCTCACGGGCGGATCCACGTCGTGGCAGGCCGGCCCGACGGTGACCGTCTCGGCCTCCGGATCGACGGACGCGGCCTCCGGCGTCGCGGGCTACCAGTACGAGACGTCCACGAACGGCGGCAGCACGTGGTCCGCGCCCACCACGGGCCCGAGCGCGGCGATCTCGGCGCAGGGCACGACGCTCGTGCGGTTCGCGGCCCTCGACGGGGTCGGGCTCGCCTCGGCATGGACGCAGGCGACCGTCAAGCTCGACCTGACCGCGCCCTCCGCTCCCACCGTGGCCGGCGGCTCCGCGAGCTGGTCGACGGCGGCCTCGGCGACGGTGACCGCGAGCGGCTCGACCGACACGGGCGGCTCCGGCCTCTCCGGGTACCAGTACCGCACGTCGACCGACGGCGGCAGCACGTGGAGCGCCGCGGCGAGCGGCCCGAGCGACACCGTCTCGGCCGAGGCCAACACGTGGGTGCAGCTGCGCAGCGTCGACGTCGCCGGCAACACGTCGGCGTGGACGCCGGCGACGCAGACGGCCGCGGCGACCGTCAAGCTCGACCGCACGGCCCCGACCACGCCGGTCGCGACCGGCGGCTCGGCGGGCTGGTCGAACACAGCGCCGGTCATAGTGACCGCGACGGCCTCGGACGCAGGCAGCGGCATCGTGAGCTACCAGCACAAGACCTCAATCGACAACGGCACCACCTGGTCGACGCCGGCCGCCGGCGCAACCGTGTCGGTTTCGACCGCCGGCAAGACGCTGGTGCAGTTCCAGGCGACCGACGGCGTCGGCCTGGCCTCCGCGTGGTCCGGCGTGACGGTGGGCGGCACCGTCCAGCTCGATCTCAGTGCCCCGACCGCTCCGACGTCGGTGACGGGCGGATCGTCAGCGTGGCAGCTGACCGCTCCGGTGACGATCACCGCGGCCGGCGCGACCGACTCCGGCGGCTCCGGACTGGCCGGCTACCAGTACCGCACCTCCACCGACGGCGGCACCACCTGGTCGGCTGCGCTGCCCGGGCCGGCCGCGATCTCGGGCGACGGCACGACGCTCGTGCAGATGCGCGCAGTCGACGGCGCCGGCTCGACATCCGGCTGGGCGCCGGCGTCGCCCGGCACCGGCAACACGGTCAAGATCGACACGACGGCGCCCACCGCACCCACCCTGTCCGGCGGCACCACGTGGTCGACCGCCGCGTCGGTGCTCGTCGCGGCGTCGGGATCAACCGACACGCCCGGGTCGGGCGTGAGCGGCTACCAGCACGAGACTTCCACCGACGGCGGCGCCACCTGGTCGGCAGCGACCGCCGGGGCCTCGCTCTCGGTGAGCGCCGAGGGCACGACCCTGGTGCGGTTCCAGGCACTCGACCTCGCCGGTCACACGTCGGCGTGGGCGCAGACGACCGTCCAGCTCGACCGCACGGCCCCGACCGCACCGACAGTCGCCGGCGGTTCGCTCACCTGGGCGAACGCCGCCTCGCGCACGCTCACGGCCACGGCGGCGACCGACGCGGGATCGGGCCTAGCCGGCTACCAGCACCGCACGTCGACCGACGGCGGCAGCACGTGGTCGGCCCCGGTCGCGGGCAGCTCGCTGAACGTCTCCGCCGAGGGCGAGACGCTGGTCGAGTTCCAGAGCATCGACACCGTCGGCAACGCGTCGGCGTGGACGCCCGCCCCGACCGTCGCCGGCGGCACCGTGCGGCTCGACCGCACCGCACCCACGACCCCGACCGCCACGGGCGGCTCGTCGGGCTGGCTGAACGCAACTTCGCTCCCGATCTCGGCCACCGCCGCGACCGACACCGGTGGGTCGGGAGTCGCCTCGTTCCAGTACCGCACCTCGACCGACGGCGGCAAGACCTGGTCCGGCGCCACCGCCGGCGCGACCGTGAACGTGACAGCTCAGGGCACGACGCTGGTCGAGTTCAGGGCGATCGACGGGGTCGGCCTGATGTCGCCGTGGTCTGCGATCTCGCCGGGCGGCACCGCCAACCTCGACCAGACCGCGCCGACCGTGCCCACCATCACGGGCGGCTCCAACAGCTACCAGAACGTCGTCTCCGTGACGCTCACGGCGGCCGGGTCGACCGACACCGGCGGGTCGGGCCTCGAGGGCTACCAGTACCGCTCCGAGTTCGATCTCTCGAACGTCTGGTCGGGGGCGACCGACGGCTTCCAGGCGACCGTGTCGGCGGAGGGCCTCACCATCGTCCAGTTCCGCTCGGTCGACAACGCCGGCAACACGTCGGCCTGGGAGCCCTTCGCGGCCTACCCCGGCAACATCGTCAAGATCGATCGCACCGCCCCGGGCGTCCCCAACGTCGCCGGCGGATCGCTGGCATGGAGCGCGGCGGCGTCGGTGTCCGTCACGGCGAGCGGCGCCAGCGACGGCGTGAGCGCCTTCGCCTCGGGCGTCACCGGCTACCAGAACCGCACGTCGACGAACGGCGGGCTGAACTGGTCGAACGCCGCCTCGGGCGCCTCCGTGCCCGTCACGGCCCAGGGCACGACGCTCGTCCAGTTCCGGTCGGTGGACGCCGCCGGCAACGTCTCGGCGTGGACGCCGGCGACGCCCGACGCGACCGACACCGTCATGCTCGATCGCACCGCGCCGACGCTGCCAAGCGTGAGCGGCGTGCCCGCGTCATGCACCGCCGGCCCGGTGACGCTGACCGCCTCCGGCGCGACCGACGCCTGGTCGGGCCTCGGCCACTACGAGTCGATGGTGGGCACCGGGAGCGTCGTCGCCGGGCCGAGCGTCGTCATCTCTGCGCACGGCACGTCGACGGTCAAGTTCCGCGCGGTCGACGGGGTCGGAAACGCCTCGGCCTGGGTCACGAACAGCGTCTGCCTGACCTGAGCGGGCGGCTCAGGCGTCGCGCCAGCTGCCGTAGCGGCCGGCCGTCGTCGCCGCCGTGTCGCCGATGACCGGGTGCAGCGAGAGGTCGGGCGAGTAGCGGCTGGCCGGCACCGTGCGGCCGAGCGCCTCGGCCATCGCGCGGACATGGTGGGGCGCGCCGCCGCAGCAGACGCCGATGAAGCCGACGCCGAGATCACGGGCGGCGACGGCGAACTCGGCCATGTCGAAGCGGGTGCAGGTGAACGGGTCGAGGGCGATCGGGAAGGCCCGCCGGCCCTGGTCGTCGCGCAGCGACTGGAAGGTGGGCTGCGCCGCGGTCGTGCGGTAGGGCACCGGCTGGGCGGCGACGGGACACGAGACGGCGGCGCGGACGCGCTCGAGCAGCGGCAGCATCGTCGCCGGCCCGCGCGAGCAATTCAGGCCGACGACGTCGGCGCCGGCGGCCTCGACCCGCTTGCACGCCTCGGCGAAGTCGAACCCGTCGATCGTTCGCTCCTCCGAGGAGGCGAACGTGACCACCGCCGGCAGCCCGTGCTCCCTGATCACCTCGACCCCGATCAGGGCCTCGCCGACGTAGTCGTTCGTCTCGGAGAGGATGAAGTCGGCCCCCTCCTCGAGCGCCCACGCGACCTGGTCGGTGTACATGCGGCGGACGCGCTCCCCGCTCGCGCCGGGGTCGGCCGGGTCGTAGGCCCACGTGTTGCAGATGTTCCCCGCCACGAGCGCGTCGCCCTCGCCGGCCGCGGCGCGCGCGAGCCGCAGCGCCTGGCGGTTGAGGGCCTCGACGTCGCCCTCGCGCCCGATCGCGCGCAGCTTCTCCTCGTGGCCGTAGTAGGTGAAGGCGACCATCACCTCGGCGCCGGCGCGCAGGAACTCGCGGTGCAGCTCGGCCACAGCCTCGGGCCGGTCGAGCACGACCTCGGGCACGTAGGGACCGCTCTTCAGATAGCCGCGCCGCTCGAGCTCGAACAGGTAGCCCTCGGCCCCGAGCACGACGCCATCCGCCAGCCGCTGCATCAGCCCAGCCATGCCCCAAGCCTATACGCCGGCTTAGTACCGGGGCAGGGCAGGCCCCTGGTAGAGGTCGTACTCGCCCTCGCGCGCGAACCGGGCGACGCCCCGAGCGACCGCGCGCTCGTCCAGCTCGACGCCGAGCCCGGGCCCGGCCGGGACGGCGACGCAGCCCCGCTCGGGGACGAACGGCCCGCGGGTGACGACATCGTCGGTGTACCAGCGCAGGAGCGTCTGGCTGGGCAGGTCGAGCGCCGGCGAGGCCGCCGCGATGTGCAGCGCACAGGCCGTGGCGATGCCGAGATCGCCGCCGTAGAACCAGAAGCGAGCGCCGGCCCGCTCGCAGTCGGCGATGAACCGGCGCGTGCCGGCGACGCCGCCGCAGGCGGCGACGTTCAGGACGAAGGCATCGGCCGCGCCGAGCCCGACGGCCCGGTCGAGGTCGACCTCGTGCGTCGAGAAGGGGATGGCCGTGGCGCGTCGCAGCGCCGCGCACTCCTCGAGGCTCCCGGTCGGCTCCTCGAGATTGGCGATCCCGAGGTGGGCGAGCCCGGCCAGCGCCCGCCGGGCCGTCTCGGGCCGCCAGCCCATGTTGGCGTCGAGCCGCAGCCCGCGATCCGGCCCGATCGCGCGGCGCACCTCGCGCACCATCGCGAGCTCCTCGGCGAGCGGCCGCACCGCCACCTTGCCCTCGAAGCTCGGGGAGCCGTGCGCCTCGACCATCGCGGCGCAGTAGCCGGCCACCGCGGCCGCCGTCGCCTCGCCGCGCGCGGCCGGGCCGGGGATGCGATAGGCGAAGTACTCGGTGCAGGCGACGGTCCCCCGCACGGCGCCCCCGAGCAGGTCGTGCAGCGGCAGGCCCGCGGTCCGGGCCGCGATGTCCCAGAGCGCCATCTCGACGCCGGCGAGGGCGCGCGCCCGGTCGGCGGCGGCGCCCCGCTGCGCGGTGCGCGTGCGACCCGCCTCCCGGCCGAGCTCCTCACGGAGCTCCGCGACGCCGCGGCCGGTGAGCGCCTCGCCGAGCTCACCCGCAAGCGGCGCCGCGTCGTGCGGCGACGGCGTCTCGCCCAGGCCGCGGACGCCGTCGCCGCTCGTCACGCGCAGCACCGTGCGGCTCATCCCCCAGTAGATGCCGGGAGCGAACAGGTACGGGGCATCGAGCGGCACATTGACCGGCCAGGCCTCGATGCGGGCGATGCGATCGGTCACGGCGAGAGCCTACGTGCCATGATCCTGACCGTCGCAACGTGCGTGCTCGGCGCGGTTGCGCCGGCGGCCTCAGCCGCCGCGGGGACCCGACGCTACGGAGCGTGCAGGACGACGCTGTAGTCCACGCCGCCGCCGAGCCCGAACGCCCCGGTGATCCCGGGCACCTTCGTCGGGACGCTGCGGTTCGTCTTGGTGCCGTCGCCGAGCTGGCCGTCGGTGTTCAGGCCCCAGGCCCACGCCGAGCCGTCGCTCTCGACCGCCAGGCTGTGCAGGCGGCCGTTGCCGATGTCGATGACGTTGGCCAGGCCCGACACCTTCACCGGCGTCGATCGGTTCGTCTTCGTCCCGTCGCCGAGCTGGCCGTCGTTGTTCTGACCCCACGCCCAGACGGTGCCGTCGCTCTTGAGCGCCAAGCTGTGATCGGCGCCGGCGCTCACCATCGTGACGCCGGTGAGGCCGCTGACCTTCACCGGCAGCAGCTTGTTGGCGCCCTTCGTGCCGTCGCCGACCTGGCCGTACTGGTTCCAGCCCCACGACCAGACGGTGCCGTCGGACTCGACGGCCAGGCTGTGGTCACGGCCGCCCGCGATCGCGATCACGTTCGCCAGGTTGTGCACCTGCACGGGTACGAGCGAGTTGGTCGTCGTGCCGGTGCCGAGGTTGCCGAACTCGTTGTCGCCCCACGCCCACACGGTGCCGTTCGACTCGAGCGCCAGCGTGTGGTCGCGGGCGCCGGCGATCGCGATCACGCCGGAGATGCCGTGCACCTGGACGGGCCTCGTGCGATTGGTGGTCGTGCCGTCGCCGAGCGTCCCGAACTTGTTCCAGCCCCACATCCAGACGGTGCCGTCGCCCTTGAGCGCCATGCTGGAGTAGTGGCCGGTCTCGACGGCGGTCACACCGCTCAGGGCCGCCACCTGCACCGGCGACTGGCGGTTCGTCTTGGTGCCGTCGCCGACCTCGCCGTAGTTGTTGTGTCCCCAGGCCCAGACCGTGCCGTCGCTGCGCAGCGCCAGCGCATGCTCGCGGCCGCCGTCGATCTGGACGACGCCGGTCAGGCCGGCGACCGCGACGGGCGTGCTGCTGCTGCCCCCCGCGCCGTTGCCGAGCTGTCCGAACTCATCAGAGCCGAACGCGGAAACCGTCCCGGTCTTCGCCGCTCCCGCCGCACCCGCGAGGGTGAGCGCAAGCAGCGCAGCCACCGAGACGAGCAACATGCCTGCCAGACGAAGTCGCCCCACTGCGAGAAGCGTACGGGCGCGCCTTCTGACTGTCCAGTTATCGCGCGGGGCCCCAGTCGCCCTGGGGCCCTCGCGACGAGCGGGTACGCCCGCGACGAAGCCTGCGCCGCGCGTTGGGCCAGTTGGCGCTGACGCGCCCCCCGCTGGTGACGAAATTCCCCGCGGCTCGCCGACCCAACCACACGGCCGCTACGGGCCGCGGCCGGCCGGCTAGAGCGCCTGCACGAGCGCGCTGTGCGCCATCACGATGCCGGGATGGCGTTGCAACATACCCAGATAGCGGCGGCCGAACGGCGAGTCGGCGTCGGGCGGCGCGACGAGCGCACGGGCCCTGTCGATCAGCGCAGCGGCCGCCTCCTCGCCGCCCGCCCCCTCCGGCTCGCGCCCCTTGCCCTCGAGCGTCTCGTCGATCTCGACGATGAGCTCCGAGACCGGCTGGAGCCAGGCCAGCCGCATGCTGTCGGTCGCGATCTGCAGGAACTCGGCGCCGCTCATACGGCCCTGGAACCGCTCCATGTCGGCCCGCTCGGCCGCGAGCAGCTGCCGGTGCAGCTCGAGCAGCAGCGGGCGCACGGCCAGGAGGCGCTCGTCGGGGTCAGGCGGGGTGGGGTCGTGCTCGGCCATGCCGCATTGTTGCGCGTCGGCGGCGAGCGGTCACGAATGGACTCGCCGGCTGCCGGGTATCGATATGGCGATGGCCCCGCAGACTCGCGGATTCGCGTTCAAGCTCACCGCGGAGCCCGACAACGTCTCCGTCGTACGGCGCGCGCTGCGTGTGCTCCTACGCAGCGCCGCGATCGAGCCCGAGCGCGCGCTCGACATCGTCCTCGCGACGACCGAGGTGTGCGTGAACGCCGTGCTCCACGCCTATCCCGACCGCGATGGCGTGTTCAATGCCGAGGCGCGACTCCTGCCCGACCGGCTCGAGGTCGTGATCCGCGACCACGGGCGGGGGCTGGAAGGCTCGCTCCGGCACGACGGCCCGAACGTCGGATTGGCGCTCACCGTCGCGCTCTCGGGCGACCTGCAGATCGAGTCGCATCCCGGACTGGGCACGGAGGTGCGCCTGACGTTTCCGACAGGCGCTCAGCGGCCGGGGCGGCGCAGGTCATCCTTGGACACGACCAGGTAGGCGTCGTGCTCCTCGACGACCTCCTCGACAGCCGGGTCCTGGTGGCCTGGCGCGACCACGAACTGGCTCGGGGGCGCCACCGCGCGCTCGTAGTCCGAGATCGAGAGCTCGATCCCGCGCGTGCAGGCGGCATTGTCGCACTCACAGGCGAACGGCACGGGCTCGTCGGGCCACACCCCACCGGCCTCCTCGAACGCGACCCGCCGCTGGTTGTGCGCCTGGAAGGCCTGCTCGTTGCGATCGGCCCGGGAAAGACGGGTGCGGGAGTTGGAAGTCACTGGCGTGGATCCTACTTGGGCGCTCAGTGCACACGGGCCCGGGACTCGGGCCGACCCGTTTAGCTGCTCGGGATCGCGGGTAGCCGACGAACGTCACATCGACTCTCGGAGGGATACGGCATATGGCAAAGCTGGATGGCAAGAGAATCGCGTTCCTGGCGACCGACGGCGTTGAGCAGGTGGAGCTCACCGAGCCGCTGGATGCCGTGCGCGCGGCGGGCGCCCAGGCCGATCTGCTCTCGCTCGAGACAGGCCGGATCCAGGGCATGAACCACCACGACAAGGCGGACACGTTCGCGGTCGACGGCACGGTCGCCGATGCGGACGCATCCGACTACGACGCGCTCGTGCTGCCCGGAGGCGTCGCCAACCCCGACGCGCTGCGCACCGACGCAGACGCCGTCGGGTTCGTGCGCGCGTTCTTCGAGCAGGGCAAGCCGGTCGGCGCGATCTGCCACGCCCCCTGGATGCTGGCCGAGGCCGGCGTCGTCGACGGGACGCGCCTGACCTCGTGGCCGAGCCTGCGCACCGACCTGCGAAACGCCGGCGCGGACTGGGTCGACGCGGAGGTCGTCACCGACGGCGGCCTGGTCACGAGCCGTAAGCCGGACGACCTGCCGGCGTTCTGCAGCAAGATCGTCGAGGAGTTCGCCGAGGGCACCCACGACCGCCAGCGCGAGCGGGCAGGCGCGAACGTGTCCTAGGATGGCCGAGCCCGACGACGAGCCGCTTGCGGAGCTGCGCCTGGAGCGCCATCGCGATCTGGTCGGCCGCCGCCGCGGCCCTCTGGTGGTGCGCTGCATCGTCGTCGTCCTCATCCTGTTCGTCGTCCTTGCGGCGTTCAACGGCTTCGGGCAGCGGCCCGCGACATCGCAGGCCGCTGCCCGGGGCGTCCACCTCGAGGTGTCGACGCCGGCGCGGGTGCGCGGCGGCCTGATCTTCCAGACGCGGGTCGATGTGCGCACCGCGCGCCGGATCGCGACGCCGACGCTCGTCCTCGGCGGCGGCTGGTTCGACGGGATGACGCTGAACTCCTATCAGCCGCCGGCGACCGCGCAGAGGTCACGCGGTTCGGCCGTGACCTTCACCTACCCGCCCCTGCGCAGCGGGGGTCACATGACCGTCTGGCTCGAGTGGTCGGTCAACCCCACGAACCTGGCATGGTCGCGTCCGGAGTCGATCGCACTGGACGACGGTGCGACGCAGCTCGTCAGCCTGACGCCCAGCATCACGGTGTTTCCGTAGCATGGATCTCGTCGGGCGCTGCCTCATCCTGTTCCCGCTGATCGTGCTCCTCGTGCGCGTCGTGAACCGGCGCGAGCTCGCCAAGATGGAGCCGTACGATCTCGTCCTTCTGATCGTGCTCGGCGATCTCGTCCAGCAGGGCGTGACGCAGAACGACTACTCGGTCACCGGAGCGGCGATCGTCATCGTGACGATGACGCTGCTCTCGATGCTGACCGCGTACCTGTCCTACCGGCTGCCGCGCTTCGGGCGCGTGCTCGACGGCGAGCCGGTGATCCTGCTCGAGAACGGCAACCCGCTCGAGACGAACCTCCGCCGCGAACGCATCAGCCTGGGCGAGCTGGCCGCCCAGGCGCGTGAGCGCAACATCGCCGACCTCGGCTCGGTCCGCTACGCGGTGCTCGAGACGAGCGGCACCATCAGCTTCCTGACCGACCAGTCGGAGTAGCCCGACCGCACGACCTGCGCGTGCAGGTGGGCAGGACTGGCGGCGGCCGGTGCGAACTCCAATGCGATGCAGAGCGAGACGCGCGTCGAGCGCCGGCTTGACCGGCTGATAGCCCGTGCTGAGAATCCGCGCACGGCGGCGGCCGTGATCGGCTCGGTGACCACGACGATCACGCTCGGCGCCGGTGCGCTCATGACCATCATCGACCACAAGGGGTTCCCCTCGATCGGCTCGGGGCTGTGGTGGGCCGTCCAGACGGTGACGACCGTGGGCTACGGCGATCACGTTCCCGAGTCCGCCCCGGGCCAGATCCTGGCTGCGGTCGTGATGCTCTTCGGGATCGGCTTCATCACGGTGATCACGGCGTCGATCACCGGCGCCTTCGTGGCGCGGACGAGCAAGCAGACGACGGCGGGTGACAGCGCACAGTCGGCGGCGCAACTGAACGACGTCCTGGCGCGCCTGGAGCGGATCGAAGCAAGCCTCAAACAGCGCTCGTAGCATCGCCACCACGGGCCAGGCTGCTAGCGGAACTTCCAGAGCTGCTTGGCAGCGCGGGTCAGGCCGGCGGATTTGGTGACCACCGCGAGCGCGACCACCGCGACGACCGCGACGGGGACGGCCGTTCGCACCTCCCGCCGCAGCTCGGAAACGTCGTCCACCAGCCGCTCCCGCTCGGCGGCGATCTCCAGCCGGATCTCAGCCTGCGTGCGGTCAGCCATGGCTCTTCAACATCTCCACGGTGCGCTTGCTCTCGTCGATCGCCTCGGCCGGCGCCAGGGGACCGGCCTGTTGGCCGGCCCGGCGCGCGAGCAGGCCGAGTACCACGGCGACCACCAGCAGCGCCACGGCGACGATCAGGAGCGAGAGCCAGAGCGCGAGCGTCTCGTTCAGCGCAGCGGCCGCCGCTCCAAGCAGGAAGCCGATCGCATAGAACACGAACACGCCCGCCACGGCCCCCATCACCGCGGCCTTCCCGAGCGCCGCCGCCTTGCGTTTCGCCTCCAGCTGGGCGAGCTCCGCCGTCAGGCTCGCGAGCGATCGCACGCGGGCATTCACCTGCTTGGCCGTTCTCACGATCCTGAGCATCAAAGGGAACCTCCTCTGGGCGGGTCGAGCCATTCCGCGTATGAGATCGAGTCAGCCACCTGCAGGTCGAGCCCGGCAGGGAGGGGATCGCCGAGAAGCAGCGCCGCCGTGGCATCGAGCGTCCCCCTGAGCGTTTCTCGGTCGCCGGCCGCCTCGAAGCCGATCGTCCACCACCGCTGCGCTCCCTTCAGGACGTCCGTGACCTCGACGGCGCACGTCGTTTCGTCGCGGCCCGAATCGCCCGCGTGAGGTGCGGCGACGCCGTTCCTGACCGAGAACCGGCCGATGCGCCGGCGCTTCCCGACCCGTACCCAGTTCAGACCCACGACGTCGTCGTCAGACACACCCGGCGTCGGAAACGACCATTTCTTCCAGTACTGGGCGCGGCCCCGCTCCTGTCCGGCGACGGCGAGGACACCGCCGTCTCCACCCGCGACCTTGATGTCCAGCCGCGCGCCGCCGCGGATCTTGACCGAGATGCCCTGGACGTGCTCGGCCACCAGGTACGCGTCTTCGCGCGTCTCGTATTCGTCGACGAACGGCGTGAACCATTCGATCAGCGCCGGAGCCGGCCCGCCCGGGTGCAACCACCGCACCTCCAACGTCTCCCCGCCATCTGCGTCACGGGGTGCCGGCTCGGAACCCGGCGGGCCGTCGATTGCAGGTTGTCTCTCGATCGTGACAACAGATCACATCCGGCCTCGGCTTGGCATCGCCCAAACCGGACGAAGTGGCGGCAGGGCCGCGCACCCGCCCCTCAGGCGTAGTCTGGGAGCAGTTGCGAGTCGATGTAGGGCAGGCCGAACACGTCCTCCTCCGACCTCGCGACGATCATCAGGACGTACATATCGGCGAGCAGGCGGACGGGCCGCAACATCAGCAAGAGCTCCTCCCTGATCTCGGCGAGCTCGCCGGCCGGCTCCTGGCCGGACTCCGGGCCGTCCTGCAGCTGTTCGATCGCCCCGGCCACCCGCGTGAGCGTGATCCCGTGGCGCAGGCCGCGATCTGGCAGCGATGCGAGCAGCTCGCGCTGCGGGGGCAACATCGCCTTTCGGCTGCGGTGGTGTTCGCGGATGTCGCCGAGCTGCTGCTCGATCGCCCTGTATGCCGTCAGAGCCTCCGTGTAGGCCCGCACGCAATCCTGGCGCATCACCCGCATGACCTTGACGGAGGAGTCCGGCTCCGAGCTCACGCCGGTCACGGTAGCAGGCACCGACATCTAGCTGTCTGGCCACTCTGCGGCCGTCGCGAGCGCTTCTCCACTGCGGCGCAACCGCAAAGGGCGCAGGTTCGGCACTATGCTTGGGTTGAGAAGTTGATCGCCGCGGTTCGTCGAGGGGAAGTGAGGTGAGCGATGACCGCGAGGCCGACATCACGCAGAATCGGCGAAAGTGGCGCCTCCCAGTCAGTGGCGGACGGCTTGGGGCCGGACGTCGTTTCGGTACGCGAGGAGCGACGACGCCTGGCGGGGATGCTACGGACCGCAGTCGGGTTCCGCGTGGACGGCCCGGAGGGACGGGTGGGCGTATTTCGTGGGGTCGTACCCGACTTCGGGGACGGGCTGCCCGACAGCATCGAGGTCACCACAGGGCTCTTTCTCGTCACGTCCGTGGACGTGGCGTTCGCTGAGGTGGTGAGCGTTGACCCGTTCGGGCGCCGGGTGGGCATTGGCGTAACGCCGGACCGTGGCCACGCGCGGCGCCGACAGACCGCGCGCAACGTGCGTCGGTTTCTGCGAGCAGGCGGCCGGAGCTGAGAACGCAGACATCGCCTCTCGCGTTCGGGCGGCGCTCGGTGCCATTGACGGAGCCCGCGTCGCTCCCTCCGCCGTCCACCACGCATCACCCCGGCCGCGGGCTGCGGACTACCGTGGTTTGGGGGCGGGCCCGTGGTTGTAGGTGACGGAGGGATAGAGGGCGTCGGCGGCGGGGAGTTGCCCGCGGAGCGGCTGGCCGGGTGCTTTGACGGGGTAGTAGCGCGCTCGGTCGCCGTCGAGCAGGACGCTCCAGCGTTGGGTGATCCACAGCTGGTCGTTTCGGATCTGCCACTGGAACCGGTCGAGGGGTCGGATGGCCGGGCCCGCGATGCGGGCGCCGCGCTGGTCGAACTGGCTTCCGTGGCAAGGACACGAGAAACCGCCTGAGGTCGCCTGGGCGGGACAGCCGACGTGCGTGCAGCGGTTGGAGAACACGACGAACATCGCGTGAGGTGCGAGCCAGTCGTGGTCGGTGCCGCCGGTGAAGTGGACGTAGGCCAGGCCGCTTGACACGGCCGGCTGGGCCGGGTCCTCGACGTACGGGGCGGGGGTCGGCGCGAAACCTGTTTCGGACGTGAAGGCACTGACGGGTCCCAGCGAAACGGGGGTGAATGTCGCTTGCTGGGTTGCCGGTGAGAGCACATAGGCGGCGACGGGGGCGGCGATGACACCGCCGATGCTCGCGCCGAGTCCGACCGTGGCGACGCCGAGCAGGCCGCGGCGGGTGGTGGTGGTGCTGTGGTCTTGGTTGGTCATGAGGCTGTCCTCTGTGGGTGGATGGAGCGGAGAGTCGCCGGAGCCGGCCGGGCGCCGCCGGCCTTGATGGCTGGTCCCGGGCCGTCGTAGGTGGGGCCGAACTCGGCCAGGGCCCAGGCGGCGGTTGCGCCGAGCTTCGCGGCCACTCGTTGCAGCGGGACGGGGAGGACGGGGAGCTGGACGTCCTGGCGGTGGTGGTCGGCGATGGCGGCCAGGCGAAGTGGGTGCGGCACGCCGCGGCGGTCGGTCTTGCCGTCTCGGGCAAGCGCGAACATCGTCTCCAGCAGGCGCTCGAAGCCCAGCGCGGGTCGGATCTCACACAGAAAGCGGGCCCGGCCTTCGCCGGCGTTCCAGAACGCGTGTGCGGTGCCAGCGTCCACCACCACGGTCTCGCCTGTCGTTGCGACCCGTCGGCCGCGCCCGACGCGGAATCCCACGACGCCGTCGATGATCCTGAACGTCTCCGTCTGGTTCGGATGGACGTGGACGCCGGGGACAGAGCCTCCGGATTCCAGCGTGACCTCGGCGATCACGACCTCGCCGTCCGAATCCGCCGCGGTTTGCCGGAAGGTCACCGTCTCCCCGGTGACGGGGTTTGCAATCGAGTCTCCTGTCCGAATCATTCGCGCTTCCTCCTGTCGATCGCCCGGATCGCTCGTGGAGCTCGTCCGGGCGTTTCGGGTTGGTAGCGGCGGCGGCGGCGAACCGGTTTTCGGGAGGTGACGGGGTCGGAAAACCGATCCGGGGGCTGGTCGGCTAGGAGGGGTAGAGTGGCTCTCAGCTTCCAGACTTCCCCGGCCCAGGTTCGTGCCCAGCGGCCTCGATCTTTGTGGGACTACACCCGACTCTCGGACGTGGATCTCCTGGCGCTGGTCGCCAAGGATCGCGACCAGGTCGCCTTTGAGGAGTTCTTCAGCCGCTACGCGCGATCCGTCTACTCGTTGATGGTCAGGCAGCTTGGTGACGCGGGATGGGCCGACGATGTCGTCCAGGAGGCGTTCATCTCGGTCTGGCGGTTCGCGCGCACCTACCGCCCCGAGCGCGGCGCGGTGATCGGCTGGCTGTACACGATCGCGCGCAACGCCGGATACGACGCCGCCCGCCGCCGCCAAGCCCAGTGGCTCGTCGACGCACCCGACCGCACCGACCCCTCGCCGACACCCGAGGATGAGACGGCGGCGAAACTCGAGGCGTTTCACCTCCACGTCTGCATCGACCGCCTACCCCAGAATGAACGCGAGATCATCGAACTCGCCTACCTCAGCGGAATGTCGCAGAGCGAAATCGCGACCGAGTTGCAGATGCCCCTGGGAACGGTCAAGACGCGAAACCGGGCCGCGTTGCTGCATCTGGCCGAGATCCTGGAACGGGAGGAGCACACATGAACGAGCCTGACCTGCAGGCGCTCGAGCGCAGGCTGCGCACCCTCCCGCCGCTCCTCGACGTACCGCCCAGCCTCGTCACCGCATCCGTCCAGGCGGCCGTCGAAGATCCCGAGCCGCCCGCCCGCATCACCCGACCGCCGCGCCGCGCCCGCGGATGGTCGCGCCGCTGGTCGCTCGCCGGCGTCGTTGCGATCGCCGCCGCGGCGGCCGTTGCAGGAACGATCGCCATCACATCCCAGTCCGGCGGGCAGGGCGGGTTCCAGCGCATCGCGACGCTCACCGGCGCCGGCAACGCCTCCGGCTACGTCGCCGTCGGACGTGCCGACGGCGCCATCGAACCCGTCGTCGTGTCAGTCAACCATCTCGACCGCGCGCGTGCCGGCCAGTACTACGAGATCTGGTTCCAGACCGGAGGCCAAGAGGTACCGGGTGTCGCCTTCAACGCCGGCTCGAACGGCACGGCAGAGATCCACCTCACCGCCCCGATCAACACGAAATGGGTGCGATGCTGGATCACCCGCCAGTCGGTCGGCAACCCCGACACCTCCACCATCGTCATGCGCGCCACCCGCACCCAGAGTTCGACCTAACGATGCGAGGGGGAGCCCCGACAATCTCAAAGCCGGTTACGGGCGCGCGGCCGCGCGGGTGAAGCGAGCGATCTCACCCTTTTCGGCCGATGCCATATCGATTGCCGCAGTCGTACCGTGGGGCTCACCAACCAAGAACGAAGGAGAGTGAGACGTGGCGATTGGACCAGTACAGTTGCTTGTCCTGGGCTTTAGCGAGCCCGAGTTCCACGGCGAGATCATCGCGGAGCTCGAGCGGCTTCGCGAGAGCGACACCGTCCGGGTGATCGACGCGATGGCGGTCCACAAGGACGCCAATGGCGAGATCGAGATCGCGCACCTCAGCAACCTGTCCCGGGACGAGGCGATCGAGCTGGGTAGCAAGATCGGAGCGCTGATCGGCCTCGGCATCGAGGGCGAGGAAGGCGCCGAAGCCGGAGCGCTCGCCGGAGCCGAGGCCGCGGCCGAGGACGGCATCAACGTGTTCACCGACGACGAGGCATGGGACGTCCTGGAGGAGATCCCCAACGACTCCGCCGCCGCGCTGATCCTGATCGAGCACCACTGGGCGGTGCCCCTCCGCGACGCCATCGCGCGCGCCGGCGGCTTCCGTATCAGCGACGGCTTCATCAGCCCGCTCGACCTGGTCGAAATCGGCCTTGTGAGCGCCGAGGAAGCCGATCAGCTCCACGCCATCGAACAGAGCAAGAAGCCGACCGCAACACGCTAGGAGACAACTGATGATGGGATCCCGCAGAGTCGCCCGCCGCACCTCACGCCGCGTCGCCCGACGCCGCTGAACACAGGCACGACGAGCACGCCCGCGCCGACACGCACAACCGCTGTCGGCGCGGGCGGATCGCCCTAGTCGCGAATGCTCGCGCTCCGCACCGGCGGCATGGCCGGTATCGGACGAAAGCAGAGGGCTGACGACGTCGGGACTAGTCCGACTCCAGCGAACGTTTCAACGACTCGACGGTTCGGGCCCGCTCGCTTCTCGCCAACACGGCCGCGACCGGCTTCATCAACCGCATCATTCCGAAGAGCTCTCCCTCGGCGACGTGGTGAACAATCGTCTTGTCCCGGTCCGCCTGGAGGTCGTAGACCGGTCGCGCCTCCATCAGGTCGGCGCCGAACCAGCTGAGCGTCTCGCGGAAGCCGATCCGCGCTGGTGGCTCGTAGTCGGTCACTTCACCGCGGAACATGCCCATCCTGGTGGCGTCGAAGTACGCCGTTCCCAGGCCGAGACGGCCGTCGGAGGTTTGGCCGGACCGGCGGAACATACCCGTCCGACGCATCCATGTTCCGTAGCCATCCAGGTCGGCCAAGAGCGCGAACACGTCGCTGATGGGTCGGTCGATCGTCATACGAGTCTCGTACCGAACGGTGGTACTGGCTCTCTTCGGCATCTGCTTGATCGCTGCTGTGGACATGGGAATCTCCTCAAGTAGTTAGCACGATCGTTCGTGCTAAGTGATGAGCATACGACCGATCGTGCTCATTTGCAAGGCGAACCGCCGCGAGAGAACGGGCACACACCGAGAACTCGCGGGACTCGCCCGGATCGTGGCGTGCTCGGCGGCCGCGCGACGGCAGCGGCAAGTACGATCGCGGCCGCCCTGGTTCCCTTCCGTGGCTGCGCCCGCCTCTTCGGGAGCGAAATCAGTGTCAGCGCCGCGGTGCTCTCAATCGGGGTGTCAGTGGCCTTGACCCGAGGGCACGAGGCATTCGGAATCCGCTAGACGCCAGGATTCGCCACCAGTCCGAGCCGAGGAATGGGACGGCGGTTGCCGGCCGATCGAGCAAGTCCCACCGCTCGCGGTACGCGATCGCCTACGTCCGTGATGGTGGGGCACGGCGTAGGCGGCGAGCCGGCGGAGGCCCGGCCTCGTGAAGGAGAGCCGGGACGGCCCAAGAGCGCACTCGGGCAGGGACGGCCCCGGCTAAAGCACCGAGATCACGTTGCTAAGCAGGTTCTTGATAGCGGCGCTCGAAGGGGGTTCGGCATGCTGTTCAGAAGCCGAACGCGGCCCGCATCCCGGTAGTGGTGGGGTCGGCCGCGTGGCCGAGGAACGGTTTGAGGCCCAGCAATCGTTCTGTCGTCTGCAGCAGCGAGTAGTGGCTGAAGAGCAGGTTGCTGCGCGTGCCGGCCGCGACGTTCTGCGACAGCACGAACGCCGGCACGTGACAGCTCTCGTCGGCCAGATGCGCGCGTGCCAGGCAGTCCTCGCCGCGCTGGGCGGCGCTCTGGCCGTGGGAGCCCTCGTCCCAGGTTATGAAGATTGCCGTGCGGCCCCGTTGGTATCCGGGCGTCTGCACGATCCGCGGGATGACGTGACTCAGCCACGTGTCGCCCGCCCGGATCGCGGTCGCACCGGAGGCGCAGCTCGCGTGCATGTTGTGGCACTGGTCGGGGGTGATGAATGCGTAGGTGGGAAGGGCATGGTTGGCCACGTCGTGCGTGAAGGCGGTCCAGCCGACGTCCCAGAGCTGGCATCCGGATTGAATGGCTGCATACGAGATCCCAGGGTTGTGGCCCACTTTGTAGGGGTAGGCCGACGCCCGGTCGCAGTTACGCGGCATCGCCTCCTCGTAGACGCGCCACGATCCCCCAGCACGGCGGACCTGACGGAAGATATTGGGGGCGTCGGTGGAGCCGGCGGAGGTGGGAATGCCGCCTGTGGCCGCCATGTAGTTCGGGTGGCTGGGATGGGTCACGCCACGGTAGTTCGTTGCCAGTCCGCACGCCCTGGCGAGGTAGTTGAGATAGGGGGTCGAGGAGCGACCGACGATGTCGTTGTAGCTCTGGTTCTCCTCCATGATCACCACCACGTGACGATAGGTCTCCGGCACACGCCCCGTGCTCCCACCGCACAACCGTTCCGGCGTCGGAGCCGCGGCTGGCGCCGACGCGGTCCCGACCGCGCAGGCGGCGACCATCGCCGCCACCACGCCGTGTGCCCACCGGCGTCCGGACCGTTCAAGCCTCATGCAATTGCCCTCCCCAGATCTCGCCGCCCCGCCGCGCGTGGCGCCCACCCATGATCCGGCCACCGTAGCGGCCGGTTTCGAATCGGTGAACAACCCGCCCCTGCCCTTACAAATTTCCGTGCATTAGCGCGAAGCCGTCGATACACGATCTTGCCCGACCAGTCGCGGGTGGTGCCGATGATCTCGACGCCGCTCGTCGGTGGGCGCATGGCCCCGAAGTCGGCACGGATGCGGACGATCTGGCGCCGCGCATCGGCCAAAAACGCCTGCACCTATGCGCCATCGCCCAATCTCGATGGTTGAGCCGAAACGGCGTGGTCGCCCCGGTCTGGCGCGACCGTCGCCACGGTGGGAGAGCCGAGGGCGGGACTCGAACCCGCAACCTCACGATTACAAATCGCGTGCTCTACCAGTTGAGCTACCCCGGCACGATCGGCCTGTGTGAGCCGAGATCCTACCGGGCGGCGGCCGCCGGCTAGCCGAGCGCGCGCCGCGCCTGCAGGTGCGCGAGCACCTTGCGCTTGACGCGCTGAAGGGCGTTGTCGACCGTCTTCGGATCGCAGCCGAGGGCCTCGCCGATCGCCTCGTAGCTGCGCCCCTCGAGGTAGCCGGTCAGCACCTGCGACTCGAGCGACGAGAGCGCCGAGCCGAGGCATGCGAGCAGGCTCTGCAGCTCTTCGCTCGAGATCACGCACGTCGCCGGGTCGTCGACCGCGGGGCCCGGCAGCGCGTCGCCGAGCGTGCAGTCGGCGTCGGACTCCTGGCCGGCCGGCGTGTGGCTGAACGAGACATAGGTGTTGAGCGGCGCGTGCTTGTATCGGGTCGCCGTCTTGATCGCCGTGATGATCTGGCGGGTGATGCAGAGCTCTGCGAACGACCGGAACGACGTCTCCTTGTCGGGGCGGAAGTCGCGCACCGCCTTGAAGAGGCCGATCTGCCCCTCCTGCACCAGGTCGTGGGAATCGCCTCCGGCCAGGAAGTACGAGCTCGCCTTGAGCCGTACGAATCCCTGGTAGCGGCGGATGATGTCGTCCATCGCGCGCTCGTCACCATTGCGCGCGGCGGCGATCAGTGACAGCTCAGTCGGCTCGCGGAATACGCGACGCTGAAGCTGCAGCGCAGCACTCGACCTGGGCACCGCCTACCTCCGGGGGAAACGGGAAAGCCGAAGTCTCGATCAGTATCACTCTGACCTTCAACTTCAGCTTGAGGGACGGGGAGAACCATAGCCCAAGTTCCGTCCGTGTCAAATTGGGCCGCTACTCGCCGCGGCGCATGCGCTCGAGCGCGGCCCGGACGGCGGGGTCGAGCGCGTCCCCGAGCAGCCGGCCGCGGCTCGCAGGCGGTGGCTGGAAGCGCTCCCGCGGGGCGGCCGCCAGCCGGTCCGAGAACTCCCGCGCGCTCATCGCGTGCACCCCGCCGCGCTGGGCGACATGCCGCAGCACGGCGTCCGACGAGACGACCGTCACCTCGCGGTCGGCGTGGTGCTTGTACGCCAGCCGCTCGATCACCGCGTCGGCCGTCTCGCGCCCGGAATGTGTCACCCGGGTGCGGCCGATGTCGCGTGTGCGGCCGTGCCCATCGAGCACCACGACCGCGTCGATCCCGGTCTGGGCCATGTAGCCGGAGATCTCCGTGACGAGCAGCTCGCGCGCCCGCTCGTAGTCGTCGCCGCCGCCGCGCAGGTGGCAGACGTTGTCCCCGTCGACGATGTAGAGCTCAGCCGCCACCGCGCTGCCGCACCGCCTCGTAGAGCAGCACGGCGGCCGCGGTGGACACGTTGAGCGACTCCACCCTGCCGCGCAGCGGGATCGCGACCGCCTGGTCGCAGACGGCCCGCACCCGCCGCCGCAGGCCGCGGCCCTCGGCGCCGAGCACGAACACCGCGCCGTCGCGATAGTCGGCCCGGTCGTGGGCGAGCGCCGAATCGGCCGCCGCGGCGTAGCTCCACAGGCCCGGCCGCCGCGCCGAAAGCAGCAGGTCGGCCAGGTTCTCGACCCGCGCCACCCGCAGGTGCTCGACGGCGCCGGCCGACACCCGGCACACGGCCGGCGTCACGCTGGCCGAGCGGCGGGCGGTGATCACGAGGCCGTCGGCGCCGGCGCATTCGGCCACCCGCGCGACGGCGCCCAGATTGTGCGGGTCGGTCACCTCGTCGAGTGCGACCAGGAGCGGCCGCTCGCCGGCAAGCAGCTCGCCGGCGTCGGCATAGCGGTAGTCGGACACCTCGGCCACCACGCCCTGGTGGTCGGGGCTCCCCGCCCGCTGGGCGAGCTGGCCCGCGTCGGCCGTGCGCGCGTCCTGCGGGAGCCAGTCGAGCGTCTCGCCGAGGCCGGCCGCGCACCACACCTGCCCCACCTCGCGGCGGCCCCGCAGCGCCTCGCGCACCGCCCGCCTGCCGTAGACGACGTCAGCCATCGCGCGGGTAGAGCTCGAAGCCGCCGGCGCCGTCGCGCACCTCGAAGCCGCGCCCGCCGATCTCGTCGCGCAGGCGGTCGGACTCGGCGAAGTCGCGCCGCTCGCGGGCGGCCTGGCGCTCGCGGGCGAGGGCGACGACGTCGTCCGGCGGCGGCGCGTCGTGGGCGAGCGATCCCAGGCCGAGCACGTCGAGCACCTCGGCCACCGTGTCGCGCGCCGCAGGCGGTGCCCGGAAGAGCAGGGCCAGCGCCTGCGGGGTCGAGAAGTCGTCGTCGAGAGCGGCGCACACGGCAGCCCGCAGCCCGGGATCCTGCCCGGATCCGGCGCGCAGCCGGTTGCGCAGCGTGGTGCAGGCCGCCCGCGCCCGCTCGAGCGCCTCGTCGTCGTAGTCGACCGGGCTCGCGTAGTGGGCCTGCAGCATGAACATGATGAGCGTCTCGGCCCCCCAGCGGTCGAGCGCCGCGGCCAGGCCGTCGATGTTGCCGAGCGACTTGGACATCTTCTCGCCCGACAGCCGCAGCATGCCGTTGTGCGCCCACACCCGGGCGAAGGGGCGGCCGGCCGCACACGACTGGGCGACCTCGTTCTCGTGGTGCGGGAAGATCAGGTCGCGGCCGCCGCCGTGCACCTCGAACTCGCGGCCGAGCAGCTTCTCGGCCATCGCCGAGCACTCGATGTGCCAGCCGGGCCGGCCGTCGCCCCACGGCGAGGGCCAGCTCGTGTCCTCGCCGGGCTTGGTCGCCTTCCAGAGCGCGAAGTCGACCGGGTCGCGCTTGTGCTCGCCGGGCTCGACCCGCGCGCCGGCGCGCAGCTCGTCCGGGCGCTGGCCCGAGAGCTCGCCGTAGGCGGCGAAGCTGCGCACGGCGAAGTAGACGTCGCCATCGGCCTCGTAGGCATGCTCCGACGCCACGAGCTCCGCGATCAGCGCAACGATCTCGTCCAGGGTCTCGGACGCGAGCGGCTCGCGGTCGGGGCGGCCGATGCCGAGCCGGTCGGTGTCGGCGACATACGCGGCCGCCATGTCGCGCGCCAGATCGGCGGATGCGACGCCCTGGGCCTCGGCCGCCGCGTAGATCTTGTCGTTCACGTCGGTGATGTTCTCGACCAGCGTCACCGGCTGCCCGCGCCACTCGAGGTAGCGCTTCATGAGCCCGAAGACCAGGAACGGGCGGGCGTTGCCGACGTGGATGCGCCCGTAGACCGTCGGCCCGCAGGCGTAGATCCCGATCGTGCCGTCGCGGCCGGGTCGGAGCTCGTGGAGCTCGCCGGTGCGGGAGTCGCGCAGCCTCACGCCGCCCTCCGGATGGCCTCGTCTCGTGGCAGGGCAGCGAAGACGGCCCAGAGCTCGGGGCCGCGGTCGCGCCCGGTCAGCGACCGCCGCGCCTGCCGCAGCGGCACCTGCGCCCGGCGTAGCTCGTCGACCAGCGCCCGCGCCTGGTGCTCGTCGAGCTGCTCCGGGAACCCGGCCCGGATGCGGGCCAGCTCGGGCAGCGGCGCCGGCTCCGGCGTCACCAGCACGCACTCGACCAGCTCGACGGCCTCGGCCAGGGTGTGCACGCCGCGCAATGCCGGCTCGAGCGCCCGCACGGCCTCGGCCGGTGTGCCCGGCGGGCAGCGGTCGAGCACCCGCTCGACCAGGTCGTCGGCCGGGAGCGTGGCCAGATGTCGCGTCGACAGCGCCCGCAGCCGGCCCATGTCGAGCTGCAGCGTGCCCCGGGCGATGCGGGACTCGTCGAAGCGGGCGACGAGCTCGTCCATCGAGAGGACGTCGCCGGGGCCCGAGCTCCCGATCAGCCCCAGGTAGTTCACGACCGCCTCGGCCGGGTACCCGGCCATGCGCAGATCAGCGATCGAGCTCGCACCCTCGCGCTTAGAGAGCTTGCCCGCCTCGCCCGTGATCACGGCATGGTGCAGGTACTGCGGCGGGTCGGCGCCGACGGCGCGGATCGCCGCCTGCTGCAGCGGGGTGTTCGAGAGGTGGTCGTTGCCGCGGATGACGTGCGTGATCCCGTCCTGCAGATCGTCCATGGCGCTTGCCCAGTTGTACGTTGCCCGGCCGTCGCCGCGCAGGATGACGAACGGCGGCAGGCCGGCGGGTCGCAGCCAGCAGGCGCCGTCGCGGATCTCGACGCCGCTCGCGCCGGAGGCCGCCTCGCGATAGCGCTCGAAGCGGTCGCTCTGGCGGACGGGGCCATCGTCCCAGCCGATCCCGAGCCAGCGCAGGTCGCGCAGGATCCCGGCCTCGAGGCCGGGCTGGGAGCGCTCGGTGTCGGTGTCGTCGATGCGCAGGAGAAACGTGCCGCCGTGGCGGCTCGCGAACAGGCGATTGAGAAGCGCGGTCAGCGCCCCGCCCAGATGCAGCGACCCGGTCGGGCTGGGGGCGAAGCGGACGTGGACGGACACGGCGTCCGTCAGAGCGCGGCCGTCGGCTGCAGATCGCGCACGCGGCTTGCGAGCACGCGCAGGATCTTCGTCTCGACTCCCGGGTTCTGGTTGAGCATGGAGGAGAACGCGGCCGAGGTCAGCACCATCACCCTGGCCGGCCCGTCCGCAGTCGCGGTGGCCGTGCGCGGGCCCTGGTCGATCAGCGCGATCTCGCCGAGGAAGTCCCCCCGGCCGAGGCGGTTGATCTCGCTCCCGCCGCGCTCGATCTTGATCGTGCCGTCGAGGACGATGAAGAACTCACCCCCGCGCGCCCCCTCGCGCGTCAGCACCTTGCCGTCGGCGATATCGACCTCGTCCATCAGCCGGCCGAGAAAGCCGACCTCGCGCTTGTCGAGCCCCGCGAACAGCGGCACCGAGGAGATCAGGGCGAGCTTGGGGTCGGTCTTCGCCACGGCCGGGATGATACCGGTCTGGGCGTGGCCGCGGGGGCCGCGCGGGTCAGGCCGAGCTCGACCTCGATCTGGCGCAGCCAGGCCGAGAACCGCTCGTCGTCGCCGGGCCGGCGTACCAGCGGGCTGCCGGGATCCCACAGAAACCGGTTGACCCGGGCGACCCCCGATTCCTCAACGGACTCTGTGGCCCGCACGGCGCGGGCGATCAGGAGCAGGCGCGACCGATGCAGGCGGACGAGGCCCGCCTGGAAGCACTCGCGATTGGGCGCGCGATCGGCCCGGCCGACGAGCGCCTCGATCCGGCGCGCCACCAGGCGACGGTGACGCTGCGACGAGATGCGCTCCGCGCGCCGCCGAAGCGCCCCTCCGCGGGGCCGGCCCGCCGACGCGATCAGCATCGCGTCGAGACCGGCCTCGACCTCACTGCGACAGCCGGCGGCCGTGAGCAGCGTTGCGACGGCGGCCGCAGCCGCGATCACGGCCGCCCACTCCCAGAACGGCGCCTGCGCGGGCTCGAGCACCGCCGCGACCGCGCTCGCACTGGCCAGGGCGGCCAGCGACGCCATCCGGTCGCGGCGCCGCGCGATCGCGTCCTCGAGCCGCGCGGGTGGCTTCGTGCTGAGCTGACGTCTGCCGGTATGTGCCGCCATGCTGCCACCGTACCCACGCCTCACCCGGCGGTCGTTGACGCAAAGTCATCAGGGTCCGTGACAAGCGTCACACGGTCAGGTAGAGTCGCGGCCGTGGGTCCAGACGTGTTTGGGGCCGTCCCCGAGCATGACCTGCGCCGGGCCGGACGGCGCAGGCGGTTCGATCGGGGCGAGGTCGTGTTTCACCGCGACGATCCGGGCGACAGCCTGCACCGGGTCGAGTCCGGTCGCTTCGCCGCGCGCATCATCACGCCGCTCGGCGACTCGGCCACGGTGTCGCTGCACGGGCCGGGCGACGTGTTCGGGCTGCTGGCGGTGATCGGCCCGACCCAGCGCCGCACCGCCACCGTCGTGGCCCTCGAAGCGGCCGAGACGCTGGCCATCCCGCGATCGGCCTTCCTGCAGCTGCGAGCGGCGCATCCCGAGATGCGCGACGCCATCGAGGAGATCCTGGCGGTGCAGCTGGCGGCGACCACCGACCGCCTGGTCGAGGCGCTGTACACGCCGGTCGCCTCGCGCGTGCGCGCGCATCTGATCGAACTGGCGGCGCTCTACGGCGACCTCGAGGCGGCGGAGGTGACCATCCCGCTCAGCCAGGAGCACCTCGCCGGCCTGTCCGGGACGACCCGCGAGACGGTGAACCGGGTGCTCAAGCAGGAGCAGGAGCGAGGCGCCGTCAGGCTCTCGCGCGGTCGCATCGTGGCGCTGCCCGCCCTGCTGCGCGGGCGTCCGCCGCTCGGCGACGACAGCGTCCCGGTGGCCGCGCGGGCGGGGGACGCGCCGGGTGGCTGACAGACGAGGGGCCGGCCGTCGCCGACCCCTCGCCGTCTGGGGTCCAGCGCGCTGGCCTGACCGCGAACGCCTGTAAGCAGGTCCAACCGAACGCAGACCGAGCCTACGCGGCTGTCGCGGCGGCGTCGTTGCGGGCGGTCACGTCCGGTGTGTGACCGCCGTCAACCGGCCCGCTCCTGGCCTGTGCAGAAGCGGCCTCGGGGCGCCGCGGCGGGCCGGCTGCGGGCCTGGCCCTCGGCGTACCACCCGATCGGCGCGGTACCTCTGAGCGGGGCCTGCTCCTGGCCGCGGCTGAACCGGCCGGGGACGCCCTCGCCGCGTGGCCGCGCCGCCTGGCCGCGGGCGAACGAACCTCTGCGCAGCTCCTTCACATGCACGCCCATCGTGCTCCTCCCTTCCCTGATTTGTAAAGCATCGTACTACGATGTATCGTAGTACGATCCGTCACGGACGGCAAGCCGGCCGTAGGATTGAGGCATGTCCACGCCTCCGCCCGGCCCCGCCGGAACGCCGGCTGCCCCCGCACCCGGCGCGGTCGCGCTGGAGGAGGTGCTGCGGGCCGCCGAGTTCCGCCGCCGGCTGCGCCGCTTCCAGGCCCACGGCGACGCGCGGGTGCGCCAGTCGGGGCTGACGCCGCAGCGCTACCTCCTGCTACTGGCAATCAAGGGCGCGCCGGACGAGACCCAGACCCGCTCGATCGGCCAGCTGACCGACGATCTCCAGCTCGCCCAGAGCTCGGTCACCGAGCTCGTCGACCGGGCCGAGGCGGCCGGGCTCGTGGTGCGCGCGTCCGGCAGCGCGGATGCGCGCACGGTGGTCGTCAGACTCAGCCCGGCGGGCGAAGACCGGCTGGCGCTCGCGCTCACCGCCGTGCGGGCCGAGCGCGAGCAGCTGCTCGAGCACCTCGACCGTGCCCGCCTGCACCTCTAGCGGGCGGAGACACCCGGGAGCGACGCGACCGCCGGAGTGCGGCGAGGCCGGGCAGCCCCCGGGGACGTCACCGTGGCCTCACGGCCCCCAGCCTTTCCCGGCCGAGAGCCACGCCGACGCTGCCGCGAGCAGCAGCAGCGCCAGCGACGACCGCGCGATCCGGCGCACAACGCACCTCCTGGTAGCGATTGCCAGTTGGCAACACTTACCGTTTTAGAGGCGACGGATCAATGGGTCTCGTTGCTGCAAGACAAACAGAGCGTTATGCTCTGACCACATGGGCCGAGCCCGACCTACTCACGTGCCAGATCCGAAAGCGCTTGGGGCACGCCTACGGGCTCTGCGCGAACGGCGGGGCCTGTCACTGCGCCAGATCGCATTCGCCGGGTGCTCCCCCTCGTACCTGTCACGGGTCGAGTCGGGAGACCGCGTGGCCTCGCTCACAATTCTGGCGGAATTGGCGCGACGGCTGGACACGTCGATCGAGGAGCTGCTCGGGCGCTCGCTCGACGGCCGGGTCAGCGAGGCCGATCTGGCTGCCGCCGAGGTCGCCGCCCGCCTGGGCGATCCCCGCGCGGGCGCCGATCTGGAGTCGCTGCTCGCGGGGGCGCGCTCGCTGGGCGACCAGCGTGCCGAGAGCCGCGCGCTCGAGTACCTCGGCCTGCTCGCCCTCGACCGCCGCGACGACACCCAGGCGGTCGACCTGCTGGAACAGGCCCGCGCCTGCGGCCCCGCGCCGAGCGCCCGTGAGCGGCCGGCGCTCTATCGCGCCCTCGGCCGCGCCTACGCGGGTACGGGCGACCTGATCCAGGCCGCCGCGGTGCTCCAGACCGCGTTCGACGAGGTCAGCGAGGACCCGGTCGACGCTTCGCTGATGGTGCAGTTCGGGTCGTATCTCGCGAACGCCTACACCGACCGCGGCCGCTTCGCGGACGCGGAGCAGGTGCTCTCGCGGGTGCTGCGGCACGAGCGCGACATCGACGGGGCGAACCTGCTGCGGCTCGACTGGGCGCTCGCCCGGACGTACGCCGAGCAGGGCCAGTCCCGGGTGGCCGAGATGTACGCGCACCGCGTCCTGGCCCGCATGGAACGCGGCGAGGAGCTGCGCGCGCAGGGGCACGCCCACCTCCTCATCGCCGGCGTGCTGCTCGACCAGAACCAGGCCGCCGGCGCCCGCCCGCACCTCGAGCAGGCCGAGCGGCTGCTCACGGCCGAGGCGCCCGTCGAGCGCGCGCTGCTCAGCTATGAACGCAGCCGCGAGGCGCTCGCCCGCGACGACTTCCCGGCCGCAAAGGCGCACGCCGAAGAGGCGCTGCGGCAGACCGAGGGCACCGAGCCCGGATCCGCCGGCATGGCGTACGCGCTCCTCGCCGAGGTCGCGCTTGCCGACGAGCGGCTCGACGATGCCCGCTTCCTGAGCCAGGAGGGCATCCGCCAGATGACCGACAGGGCGGCGCCGCCCTACATCGCCCGGGCGTACGACACGCTCTCGCGCGTCGAGGAGGCGGCCGGAAACCTCGAGGCCGCGCTGGAAGCGCTGCGCAGCCGCCCGGTCACTCCCGCCGCCCGCCAGTAGCTCAGGCGGCGGCCTCGACCCGGCTGATGCCGAGGTCGGCGACGAGCCCGACCGGGTCGATCAGGATGACCAGCCGGTCGTCGACCTTGGCGATCCCGGGGAACACGTGGTTGTCGGCCGTGACCGCAGACTCGATCTGGGACTCCTCGGCGGTCATGACCTCGTTCACGCCGTCGACCATCAGCCCCGCCCCGACGCCGTCGGCGTCGATGATCACGATCTTGGCCTCTTCCGGCGCAACGGCGGCGGTGACGCCGAACTGCAGCGCCAGGTCGCAGACGGGGACGATGCGGCCGCGCAGGTTGATCACGCCACGGACGGAGTGGCCGTTCGACACCCGCCGCGGCTCGCGGTGGCGGATGATCTCCTGGACCTGATGGATCGGGAGCGCGTACTCCTCGGAGCCGAGCGCAAAGACGACGAGCTGCATGGTTCTCACGCCTTTCCTGAGGTGAAGGTTGGGTTCGAGAGTGGTCCGAGGACCTCGCTCCCCGGTAATCGCCTGGCGGGCGGGGCCTGGACTCACCGCTCTGCGGTATTGGCACCGCCGCGTTTGACGTATCGCACGGCAGGATGCGCACGGCGCATCGCCTCGCCGCGGTGGGCGGGTGACGACAGCGTCACCCGCCCAGACCGCGGGAGCCCTACTCGGGCAGCGGCTTGTAGTCCAGGGACTCGTCGAGCGGCGCGACGCCGTGATGCTCCGCCGCATACGACGCGGCGTTGGCGACGTTCTGCGGACGCAGGACGCGGACGATGCCG
This sequence comes from uncultured Actinomycetes bacterium, assembly GCA_963717845.1. Lineage (GTDB taxonomy): Bacteria > Actinomycetota > Thermoleophilia > Gaiellales > JAICJC01 > JAICJC01. Next base: position 1,729,226 of record CAVQXH010000001.1, on the reverse strand, counting down.
AACCAGACCGCCGCGAGCACGACCGTCCCGAGCGCCCAGTAGAGCGCGAGCCAGTTGAGGTTCGTGCTGTCGTGCGGCGCCGGATTCAGCGCGCCGTAGAAGCCGAGGATCGGTGTGGCGATCGCGACGACCACGATCAGGTACTGCCACCACGCGCCGTGCAGACGGGCGAGGAGCATGATCGCGGCGACGGCGAGGAACAGGTACACGAGCTCGACCGCGAACGAGCCGGCCGTGGCCGCCACGAGGAAGGCGGCGAACTCGCGCGACGGCAGGCCCTGGGGGCCGACGAAGCGGTCGAGCGTGTGGCTGTAGAGGCCGAGGAACATCAGCCCGAGGCCGCCGACGGCGACCACGAGGTTGCCCACCCAGGGGGTGTCGTGCCGGGACGTCTTGGCGAACACGGACGGCAGCAGCCCGTCGCGGCCGAGTGCGAAGTACCCGCGCCCGATGGTGACGCAGATGGCGAGCGCGAGCGCGGTCGCGTCGAGGATGACGACGAGGTCGATGATCGTCGCAAACCAGGAGCCGACGTACTGCGTTGCCACCTTGTCCAGCGCGGCCGGGTCGAACGCCCATCCGCCCGCCTCGACCGTCTTTTTGCCGAGGCCGATCGAGATGGCATAGGCCATGATCACGAAGAAGAGCGCTGACGCACCCACGGTGCCGAGGAGCGCGCGCGGGATCGAGCGGCGGGGATCGTGGCTCTCTTCGCCGATCGATGCGGCCGCCTCGAATCCGACGAAGAGCAGGATGCCGAGCAGCACGCCGTTGTAGACGACGTGCACCGAGGTCGTGCCGGGGTTGAAGACGGCGAGGGTGTTCCCGTTCGCGCCGCCCTTCACGATGATGTCGAGCGCGAGGAACAGCATCGGCGTGAACGAGATCGCCGCGAACGTCAGCATTGCGCCGATCGCGATCCGCACGCCGAGGTAATTGAGGGCGAGCACGAGGGCGAGGAACAGGAGCAGGAGCAGCCACCAGGCCGGAACAGTCGATGTGGAGATGTGCGCCACCCAGAAGTCATGGGTGAGGATCCCGAGGCCGATGTAGATGCCGCCGCCGCCGAGGAACAGCGTGCCGGTGAAGAAGATGCCGGCCGCGAAGATGCCGACGGCCGGATGCGCGCCGCGGGTCAGGTACTCGTAGACGGCGCCGGCGCCCTGATACTGACGGGCGAAGAGTGCGATCGCATACGCGATGGCGAGCACGCCGAGCCCGGCCACGAGCACGGCCAGAGGGGTGTTGAAGCTCGCGCCGTTGATCGGGTTCGAGACGAAGCTGAGGACGATCGCGGTCGAGAACATCGGACCGATCGCAAGTGCCTGCGCGACCGCCGCCGGCGTGCCGAGACGGCGCCTGCCGAGCTCGCCTCCCTTGGCCGGCGGTGACGGAGCCTCTGCTGCCATGATGCCCTCCTTGGTCTTCGAGTGAAAGCGTGGATACATTCGCAGGTCACCGATGACCGGTCAAGGCCCGCGAGCACCCGCGTGCGGGAGCCGGTCCGGTTACTGTATGCAAAGCCCATGGGCCTCTCATCGCACCCCTCGCAGAGCGGCCGGCTGCGCATCCTGAGCGTCGTCGACCACGTGTACGAAGCTCTCCGCGACCGGATCCTGGCGGGCTCCATCCCACCGGGAGCGCGGCTGCGCCAGGCTGCCCTGGCCGAGGAGCTGGGCGTGTCGCGCACGCCGCTGCGCGAGGCGCTGCGCCGGCTCTCGGCCGAGGGCTTCGTCGAGCTCGCGCCCAACCAGGGCGCCACCGTCACGCAGCTCGACCTCGGGGACATGCGCCACGCATGGACGGCCCGGATCGCGCTCGAGCCGGGCGCCGCCCGGGTGGCGGCGCAGGACCACGGTCCGGAGGGGATCGCGCGCATGCGCCTCGCCGTGGAGCAGCAGCGGACGGCGGGCGCCGATCGCACGGCCGGCTTTGCGGCCAACCGTGAGTTCCACATCGCCCTGGTCGCCGCGTCCGGGAACCCGCACCTGACCCGCTTCATCGAGACGCTCTGGGTGCCGCGGATCGGCGCGCCGATCTACCGGGCGCAGGCCGCGGAGGCGCCTCCCGCGATGGCGGCCTGGGCCGAGGAGCACGACCGGATCACCGACGCGGTGGCCGCCGGCGACGCCGACCTCGCGGAGCGCCTGACCCGCACGCACATCGCCGCCTACCCCCCCGTGGGGCCGCGCTGAGACGCTGCGGCGGCGGTCCCCGCTCACGTCAGTCCGCCAGATCCAGCAGGCGGGCGGGGTTCTGCCGCACCATCGCCGTCACGTCGGCCTCCGCGAGGCCGGCGTCGAGCAGCTCGCCGACGATCCGCGTGAACGCCTCGCTCGGCAGCGGGTTCTGCATCTGCCCCAGATCTGATCCGAGCGTCGAGCGGTCGGCGCCGACCGCGCCGATCCAGCCCAGCAGCACGTCGATGTCCCAGTTGTAGAAACCCGAGCGGTCGTCGTACATGCACAGCGAGTGCTCGATCACCGCGCCCAGCTCGACGAACCGGCGGCCCTGCTCGTGGGTGGCCTCGACGACGAAGTTGGGGTGGTTCACGAGCAGGCGGTTGACCCCCGCCGCCCGCGCCGCCTCGAACACCGCCAGGATCCGGTCCGGGCTCATGTGCCCGGACGCGAGGATGGCATCGTGCTCCTTGATCAGGCCGATGATGTCGTGCACCTCGGGCCGCAGCTGCCCGGACTCGTCGAGCACGTCGACCGGGCGCTCGGGGCGCACATGCACCGCCAGCTTCGGGAACTTGAGGTCGGGGTGGGCGGCGTGATGGGCGATGTGCTGCGGCGAGGCGATGGTGGGGAACCAGACGATCCGCCCGCCGAGCTTCAGCGCCAGGTCGACCGCGTACGGGTTCAGGCCGCCCACCGCCGAGTTGAGCGCGATCCCGCCGAAGACGCGCACCGGCGTGCCCTGCAGGCCGTTGTGCTCGAGCGCCAGCACGTCGGTCACCGTCGAGTGGTGATGCGACTTGACGATGATCGCCCGCATGCCGATGCCCTCGGCCGCCCGGGCCGCCTCGACCGCATCGATGCGGCGCGGCAGCGGGGAGGGCGCCGGGTGCACGTGCAGGTCGACCGACCCCCGCAGCACCCGGGCGACGACGTCGGCGCTCATGCCGGGCTCCCGGCGACGTCGTAGGCGGCGAGGCCGTAGCCCATGATCCGGTGGGCGTAGTAGGCCTCGATCAGCGGCCGTGCCGAGGTCGGCAGCGCGCCCCGCATCGCCAGCCAGTTGACCACCTCGACCGACTCCGTGCCGCCGAGCTTGATCAGCTGCTCGTGGGTGTAGTCGCACAGCCGCTCGGGATCCTCCGCCAGGATCCGCATGAACTCGCGGTCCCACTCCTCGCGCACCGCGCCGAACGACGTGCCGGTGAGCTGGTGGGAGAGCCCGCCCGTGCCGGCGACCACCACGCGCAGGTCCTCGGGGTAGGACAGGATGGCGCGGCGGATCCCCTGCCCCAGCTTGAAGCAGCGGCGCGGCGAGGGCAGCGGATGCAGGATCACGTTCACCGCCAGCGGGACGATCGGGATCTTCCACTCGCCGTCGCCGTCGGAGAAGTCCACCATCGGCAGCGGCGAGATGACGCCGTGATCGACCTCGAGCTCCTGGCAGATGGTGATGTCGAACTCGTCGGCCACGAGCGACCGGGCGATGTGCCACCCCAGAGCGGCGTCGCCCGCGATCGGCGGGAACGCGCGCGCGCCGAACCCCTCGTCGGCGATCGGGTACGACTCGGCCACGCCCAGCGCGAACGTGGGATACGCGTTCAGGAAGAACGCGTCCATGTGGTCGTTGTAGATCACGACGAGCCGGTCCGGGCGGATGGCGCCCAGCCACTCGGAGACCTGCTTGAACGGCCCGAAGAGCGGCGCCCACTCGTCGCTCTCGCGGGCCTCGGCGCCGGCGTCGTACACGTGCTCCATCGACGGTGCATGCGAGGCTCCGATGCCTCCGATGATCTGTGCCATCAGCCTGACTCCCTCATCTGTCGCCCGATTTCCGGAAGCGGCGTCTTCGTCACACCCGACAGCTTGACCATCACGTAGATGGACATCCCGCCCCGCCACATCCCGATCCAGTCCCGGCTCCTGACCAGCTCGCGCTCGGCGTCGGTCAGGTCGAACTGCGCCATCCACGCCTCCTCGTCCTGCGCGAAGAGGTCGCGCTGGTGCTCGTCCTTCAGCGAGTAGGCGGCCTTGTTCAGGCGCAGGCCCCGCCGCGCCGTCGACTCGTCGAACAGATCGAGCTCGGGCGGGAGGTCGTGCGGCTGCACCGCGGCAAGCCGGCGCAGGTAGTCCGCGCTGAGCTCGGCGGTCGTGTCGGGTGTCTCGGCTGGCACTAGACCTCCTCGAAAAGGACGGGAACGGATGCGGGCGAGCGGAACTCCCACCCGCGCACCTCGATCGGCGCGGCGGGATCGAGCCGCAGCCCCCGCAGGCGCTCGAAGAGCACGCGCAGGCCGACCCGCGCCTCGTAGCGGCCGAGCCGGGCGCCGATGCACAGGTGCGGGCCGGTGGCGAACGACAGGTGCCCGCCCTCGCGGCGGTGGATGTCGAACCGGTCGGGGTCGGTGTAGTTGCGCGGGTCGCGGTTGGCGGCCGCGAGCACTGCCGCCACGAGCGCGCCCGCCGGCAGCTTCGTGCCCGAGAGCTCGGTGTCGCGGGTCGTCTGGCGGGTGCTGGTGCCGACCGGGGCATGCCAGCGCACCGCCTCCTCGATCGCCGGGTCGATCAGCTCGGGATCGGCGACCACCTCGGCCAGCTGGTCGGGGTGCTGGAGCAGCGTCAGGAGCGCGAGCGCGATCAGGTCGCTCGTGGCCTGCAGCCCACCCACGATCATCACCTTCAGGTTCGACGTGATCTCCTGGCGGGAGAGCCGGTCGCCGTCGACCTCCGAGTGCAGCATGTTCGAGAGCACGGTGTCGTTCGGCGCGGACTCGAGCGCATCGAGGATCGGCGCGACGTGCTCCTCGACCTCGCGGCTGGCGGCGTCGGCGACCGCCTGGCGCTCGGGGTCGTGGCTGAAGTTCGACGCGCCCATGGCCAGCTCCCCGAACCACCGCACCAGCCGGTCGTCCTCGACCGTCAGGCCGAGCACCCGCTTGAGGACGCGCACGGACAGCGGGCTCGCGAAGTCCGCCATCAGGTCGGCGCGGCCGGCGGCGGCGAACCCGTCGACGAGCTCGTTCGCGATCGGAGCGACCACCTCGTCGGGGTAGTGGCCGATCTTGTCGGCCCGGAACGCCGGGTAGATGATCGAGCGGATGCGGTCGTGGTAGGCGCCCTCCGACCCGAGCAGGTTGCGCCCGAACGTGCGGTTGAGCGTCGAGGGCTCGGTCTCCCCCGTGAAGAGCTCCGGGTGCTTGTCGACGTACTCGACGTCGGCCCAGCGGGTGACGAGCCACAGCTCGACGGCAGGCACCCACGAGACCGGCTCGCGCTCCTGCAGACGCGCGTAGATCGGGTACGGGTCGGTCTCGAGCGCCTCCTCGGTGACCGTCTGGCCGATGCTGGCTCCCGTTTCGGCGTGGGACATCTACCGACCCCCTTTCGCGGCGGCTTGGGCATACGTCAGCGTGGTGTCGGCCGCCTCGCCGATCAGGTCAGCGACCCGGTCGGCTCCGGCCCGGCCCGCGGCCGCGGCGACCTCGGCGACGATCCGGGTGAGCACCTCCGGGCCGGCATGATGGACGACGGTGTAGAGCTCGGCGGCGCGTGCGCCGGCAAGCAGGCAGCGGATCACGTCGGCCCCGCTGCGCACCCCGTTGGTGGCGACGAGGTCGACGCCGGGACCGAGCCGCTCGCGCGCCTTCGCGACCCAGCGCAGGCTGAGCGGGAGCGCCCATCCCCCGCCGATCGCCGCGTACGTGCCGAGCACCGGCCGGCGCGATTCGGGGTCGGGCAGGAACCCGAGATGGCGGCCGCCGATCACGAGCGCGTCGGCACCGGCGGCATGCGCAGCGGACGCGATCGCAAGCAGGTCGACGCCGTCGGCGGTCAGCTTGACGAGCAGCGGGATGGTGACGGAGCTGCGCACGCGCGCCACCACCTCGGCCGCCCGTGCGGCCGCATGGACCGTCTCGATCGCGCCCGGCTCCGCCTCGCCGCCGTGCGGCGCGCCGAGGTTCAGCTCCAGGCAGCGCACGCCGGCGGCCTGGATCGCGGCCGCCATCTCGGCGGCGTGCTCGAGGTCGGCGACGATCAGGCTCGCGATCACGTACGCGTCCCGCTCGGCGGCATAGGCGTCGGCGGCCGCGAGCGTCCCGAGCCACTCGTCGAACGGGACCGAGACAAGCCCCGAGCGGTTGAAGAGCGACGTGCCGGCGGCGGTCGGGTCGGCGGCCGGGCGCCAGCCGGGATCGAGCGCCACGTACTCCGCCGCCGCCAGCTGCGCCCGTGCGGCCTCCGACTCGTTCGCGGACTTCGCGACGACGGCGGCGGCGCCGGCGTCGACGGCGGCCTCGAGCTGTGCGGCGGTGCTCACAAGCTCCCCGGCCGCGCAGATCACCGGGTTCTTCAGGCGCAGGCCTGCGAGCTCGACGGCGAGGTCAGGCACGGACCGCCTCCCGGGCCGCCCTGGCCGTGGCCATGCAGGCTGAGCGCAGGAGGGCCAGATCGCTCCCGACCACCACATAGCGCGCGCCCTTGCCGACCATGCCGGCCGCCGCCTCGGCGTCGGCTGCGAATCCACCCCAGGGCCGGCCCGCCTCGGCCGCGGCCGCGGCGATCGCACCCATCCGCTCGCGCGCGGCCGCCGCATCGAGCCCGAGGTCGACCAGCAGGTCGGTGGTGCCGATGAACGCGACATCCGCGGCCGCCACGATCGCCGTGAGCGGGTCGTCCGTTGTCGCGGTCTCGAGCTGCGCGACGGCCAGGGGCGGGTGCGCGCCGTCGCTCGCGGCCAGATAGTCGGCCAGGCCGAGCGCGCCGTAGCCGGCCCGGCTGTGGGCGAGGCTGATGCTGCGCTCCCCCTCGGGCGGATAGCGCGTGGCCATGCGCAGCGCGTTCACCTGCGCGGCGGAGCGAGCGGTCGAGAGCTGGATCCCGGCGGCGCCGGCCTCGAGCAGGCGGTTGATCTCGCCCCGGTCGACCGCGGGCAGGCGCACCAGCACCGGCACGCCCAGCGCGCGAATCGTGCGAACGGCCGCGCGCGCCTCGCCGTCCGAGAGCTGCGAGTGCTCCCGGTCGACGATCACGAAGTCGAAGCCCGCACCGGCGACCACCTCGGCCGCGTCGGCCCCGGCCAGCTTGACGAAGGTGCCGACGAGCACGTCGCCGGCGTACAGCCGCTCACGGAGGCCGTGCGCGGGCGTCATCGCGCTCCCCCTCGGCTTGACACCGGTGCGAACATGAGGGACAGTATCTCGCATCGTGATACGGAGTGCAACCAGCGCGCCGGGTGCCGTCCAGACCCACCTCATCGGCGGCGCGGGCGTCCCGGCGAGCGACGGCCGCAGCTTTCCGACCCGCGATCCGGCGACCGGCGAGACGCTTGCGGAGTGCGCGCTCGGGTCGCCGGTCGACGTCGATGCGGCGGTCGCCGCCGCCCGCGAGGCGCAGCCCGCCTGGGCGGCGCTCGATCCGGCCCGGCGCGCGCGCCTGCTGCACACCCTGGCCGGGCTGATCGAGCGCGACGCCGCGGAGCTCGCGGAGCTCGAGAGCCGCGACGTCGGCAAGCCGCTCGCCGAGGCCACCACCCGCGACCTGCCGTTCACGGTCTCGACCTGGAGCTACTACGCCGGCTGGCCGACCAAGATCCTCGGCACGACCAACCCCGCCGCGGCGGGCGTGTTCACCTGCACCGTGCGCGAGCCGCTCGGCGTGTGCGCGGTCATCACCCCGTGGAACTTCCCGCTCACGATCGCTTCGTGGAAGATCGCGCCGGCGCTCGCCTGCGGCAACACCGTCGTCCACAAGCCCGCCCCCGAGGCGCCGCTGACGGCGCTTGCGCTGGCGCGAGCTTGCGCTCGAGGCCGGGATCCCGCCGGGGTGCTGAACGTCGTCACCGGCGACGCCGCGGCCGGAGCCGCGCTGGCCGAGCACGCGGACGTGGACGCGCTCTCGTTCACCGGCTCCACCGCCGCCGGCCAGGAGATCCAGCGGCTGGCGGCGGCGAGCATGAAGCGGCTCGTGCTCGAGCTCGGCGGCAAGTCCGCCAACATCGTCCTGGCCGACGCCGACCTCGACGCGGCGCTGCGCGGCGCGATCTCCTCGACGTTCCGAAACCAGGGCGAGATCTGCACGGCGGGTGCGCGGCTGATCGTGCAGCGGCCGCTCGCAGGCCCCCTGGTCGAACGGCTGCGCGAGCACGTGACCGGCATCCGCCTCGGCCGCGGGCTCGACGCCGGCACCGACATGGGCCCGCTGATCAGCGCCGCGGCACCGCCGGCGGGTGCTCGACCTGTTCGACTCGGCCCGGGCCGACGGGGCCGAGGTCGCGGCCGGCGGTGGGGCGGCCGTCGTCGAGGGCTACCCTGACGGCCTGTTCGTCCAGCCGACCATCTTCACGGGGACCGACAACGGCATGCGCATCAACCGCGAGGAGATCTTCGGTCCCGCCGTGGCGGTGATCGAGGTGGATTCCGCCGAGGAGGCGGTCGCGGTCGCGAACGACACGCCGTTCGGCCTGGCCGCCGGCGTCTTCACGAGCGACGGCGCCCGGGCGCACCGGATCGCCCGCGCGCTGCGGGCGGGGACGGTGTGGGTGAACATGTACGGCGGCCTTGACCCCTACTCGACGTTCTCGGGCCGCGGCCTGTCCGGCCGCGGATACGAGCTCGGGCCGGAGTCGATCGGCGAGTACACGGTGGCGAAGACGATCAAGACGGCGGTGGGCGTGTGAGCGACGAGCGCCTGTCCCGGCTCGACCGGGCCCACATCGTGCACCCGCACCAGGTCGTCGGCCACCCGCTCGAGCCGCTGATCGTCCGCTCGGCCCGGGGAGCCGTGATCACCGACGTCGACGGCAACGACTACATCGACGGCACCTGCGGCCTGTGGCAGTGCCTGGTCGGCCACGGCCGCGCCGAGCTGGCCGACGTCGCCGCCGAGCAGATGCGGCGGCTCGAGTTCTACGCGTCGTTCTGGGATCTCTCCAACGAGCCGGCGATCGAGCTCGCCGAGCGGCTCGCCGCGCTGGCGCCGGCCGGGATCGAGCACGTCTTCTACACGAACGGCGGCTCGGAGGGCGTGGAGACGGCGATCAAGACGGCACGGCTGGCCTGGCACGCCTCCGGCGAGCCCGACCGCACGGTGATCCTGTCGCGCTCGATGGCCTACCACGGCGTGGGCTACGGGTCGCTCTCGGCCACCGGGATCCCGCCGCTGCGCGAGGGCTTCGGGCCGCTCGCCGAGGGCTTCGTGCACCTCACCGCCCCGTATCCGCTGCGCGTGCCTGACTGCACCGAGACCTGCGTCGCCGAGCTCGAGGAGACGATCGCCCGGGTGGGCGCGCAGCGCATCGCCGCCATGATCGGCGAGCCGGTGCTGGGCGTGGCCGGGATGATCCCCCCGCCCGACGACTACTGGCCGCGGATCGCCGCCGTCCTGGCCCGGCACGGCATCCTGCTGATCCTGGACGAGATCGTGACCGCCTACGGGCGCACCGGGACGTGGTTTGCCGCCGAGCGCTGGGGCGGCGTCCCGGCCGACATGATCGTGACCGCGAAAGGGCTCACGAGCGGCTACGTGCCGATGGGCGCCGTCCTGATCGGCGACCGGGTGATGGGGATGCTCGACGGGACGAGGCTGGCCCACGGGTTCACCTACAACGGCCATCCGACCGGCGCCGCGGTCGCGCTGCGCAACCTCGACATCATCGAGCGGGAGGGCCTGCTCGGGCGGGCCGTGGAGCAGGGTGAGCGCCTGCTCTCTGCGCTGCGCGCGGCCGAGGGGCTGCCTGCGGTGGCCGAGGTGCGCGGGGTCGGCCTGATGGCGGGCGTCGAGCTGCATGCGCCCGCCGACGGCGCCGAGCTGGCCGCGCGGATCCGCCGCCGCGGCGCGATCGTCCGCGCCACCGGCCAGAAGCTCGTCCTCTCGCCGCCCCTCGTGATCGAGCCCGAGCAGGTCGACCGGCTGGCCGAGATCATCTGCTCGGAGCTCGCCGAGACGGCGGTGCCCGCGTGAGCCCCGCCCGCGGCACCGCGGGGGGCGCGCCGCCCATCAACCAGTCCGTCGAGCGCGCGGCGGCGATCCTGTCGTTCTTCACGGTCGACGAGCCGGAGCTGACGCTCGCGCAGCTCACCGCCCGGCTGGGCGCGAGCAAGCCGACGACGCACCGCTACACGATGGCCCTGCGGCGAGTGGGGCTCCTGCGCTACGACCGCCCCCGGGCGGTGTACACGCTCGGCCCCCGGATCGTCGAGCTCGCGACCGCGGCGCTGGCCGGCCTGCGGATCATCAAGGTCGCCGGCCCCTACATGGAGCGCCTGGTGGACGAGGTGAACGAGACCGTCGTGCTCTCGATCTGGGACGGCGAGGCGCCCGTCGTCGTCCGCGTCGACGACAACACCGACCGGCTCGTGCGCATCAACGTCCGCACCGGATCGCGCCTGCCGCCGGAGACCTCGGCCCAGGGCAAGGTGTTCGCCGCGTTCTCCGGCGCCGGCGGCGATGAGGGAGCCGGCATCCGCCGGGTCGGGATGGCATCCAACGCGCTGGTCGTCGAGGGCATCTGCGCGATCGCGGTGCCGGTCTTCCAGGGCGAGGAGCTGGCAGCGGCGATGGCCATCGTCGGCACCACCGCCTCCGTGCAGACCGACCCGCAGGCGGAGATGTGCCGGCGCCTGCGCGACACCGCGTCCGCGCTCTCCACCGAGCTCGGATTCGTGCACTATCAACCGACCGAAGGAGGAAGCGATGAGCGAGCCGACGATCGCGGCCTGGCCTCCCGCCGTTCGCTGGGATGACATCCCGGGCGAGACCGCGCGGGGCGGGGTGCACCGGCGCGGGTTCGGCACCGACCGGGTGCTGCTCGTCATGCACGACCTCGACCCCGACATGGCGCTCTCGCCGCACACGCACGAGTTCGACCAGATCGCCGTGATCGTCGAGGGCGAGGCGATCTACCACGTCGGCGACCGCGACAACGCGGTCGGCCCCGGATCGGTGCTCCTGATCCCGGCCGGCGTCGAGCACTACATCGAGCCGACCGGTGGAACGACGGTCAAGAACCTCGACGTGTTCGCGCCCTGCCGGGAGGACTACCGGCACCTGATCGCGTGGATGCAGCCTCCCGCCTAGCGGCGCTGCCCCTGGCGGAGGCCGCCGACGCAGGCGAGGCGGCCGTCGGCGGCAAGGCCATGGGGCTCGCGCGGCTGGTGGCGATGGGGCTGCCCGTGCCCGACGCGGTCGTGCTCCCCGTCGGCTGGGCCGGCGGCGGCGAGGATGTGCTCGCGGCGGCGGCCGGACTGCCGCCCCCGTATGCCGTACGCAGCTCGGCGGTGGGCGAGGACTCGAGCGGGCATTCGGCCGCGGGGCAGTACGTGACCGTGACGGGTGTGCGGGAGCCCGCCGCGCTCGTCGCGGCCGTCGCCCGGTGTCTGGAGTCCGCCGGATCCGACCGCGTGAGCGCGTATCTCGGCGGCGAGCGGGCGCCCATGGCCGTCGTGATCCAGCATCAGGTCGGCGCGGGCCGGTCGGGCGTCGCATTCTCGGTCGACCCGGTGTCGGGAGCGCGCGGCGCGGTGCTCGTCGAGGCCGTGTTCGGTTACGGCGAGGGCATCGTCGGCGGGCTGGTCAGCCCCGACCGCTACCGCGTCTTCGCCGACGGCCGCGTGCAGGCGCGGCGGTCGCTGAAGCCGCTCGCCGTCGACGGCGCCGGCCGGCAGCGGCGGCTGCCGCAGGAGCGCCAGGGCGCCCGCACCCTGCGCGACGACGAGGCGCTGGCCGTGGCCGGCCTCGTCCGCCGGGCCGAGGCCGGCTTCGGGGCGCCCGTCGACATCGAGTTCTGCTTCGCGGGGCCGCGGCTGTGGCTCCTGCAGTGCCGGCCGATCACGGGGCTGGAGGGGCGGTGACGGCCGGCCCGGGCGAGACCTGGACGTACGACCGCTCGCACTATCCCGAGCCGCTCACCCCGATGACGGCGTCGCTGTGGTTCGAGGCGATGGGTCTCGGCATCCAGGCGGCGTGCCGCGAGCTGCGGGCGCCCTTCGCAGGATTCCGCACCACCACCTTCGACCACTGGGCGTACGAGTCCGAGGTCGCTCCCGACTGGACTCCCGATCCGCCCGCGTTCCGGGCGGCCTGCCTGGACATCGCGGCCCGCTGGGAGGGCGAGCTCCTGCCGCAGATCGAGCGCGGGACGCTCGAGCTGCGCTCGCTGCGGCCGGCCCGTCCTGACGGCCAGCAGGCCGTGGCGATGCTCGACCGGCTGGTCGCCATCGTGCACGACCAGTGGCGGATCCACTTCATCGCCGTGCTCGGCGTGCACGTCGCCCGCGAGGTGCTCGCCGCGCGCTACCACGAGCTCCTGGGCGGCGATCCGCTCGAGCCCTACCGGCTGCTCGAGGGCCTCCCGAACACCACGCTCGACGCCGACGACGAGGTGGCCGAGCTGGCCGGGTGCGCGCGCCGCCTCGACGTCGCCGACGTGATCGTGGAGCTGCCCGCCACGGCGGCGCTGGCAGAGCTCCGTCGCCTCCACGATGGCCGCGCGTTCCTGGCGGCGCTCGCCGGCCACCTGGCCCGCTTCGGCGCCCGGTCGCGCTACCACGAGCTGGCCGAGCCGCGCTATGTCGAGCGGCCCGAGTTCGTGATCGAAAGCGTGCGGCTGCTGCTCGAGCAGCCGCGGGCGGCCGGCGCCGAGCGCGAGCGGCGGGCGGCCGAGCGCGATCGCCGGGAGGCCGCCGTGCTGGCGCGCATCGCGCCCGCGGCCCGGGCCGACTTCGCGGCGCTCCTGCGCCAGGTCAAGGCGGCGGCCCCGCTCGAGGAGGGGCACACGCTGCACATCGACCAGCGCGGCCTGCAGGCGGTGCGCGAGGCGCTCGTCGGGTTCGGGTCGCGGCTCGTCGCCCAGGGCCGGCTCGACCGGGCGGCCGATGTGTTCATGCTCGACCGCCACGAGCTGCGGCGCGCGCTCGCCCGCGACCACGGCCGCGGGCTGCAGGCGCTCGCCCGCCGCCGCCGCCGCGAGCTCGATCTGGCCGCCACGCGGACGCCGGCGCTGGTCGTTGGCCCCCCACCGCCGGCCGACACGGAGGTCGACCCGCTCTTTCTCAAGTTCTACGGCACGCCCGGGACGGAGCGCGGCGACGGCGCACACCTGATCGGGCACGGGGCGTCGCCGGGCCAGGCGACGGGCACCGCCCGGGTGGTGCGGCATGCGGCCGACCTCGCGCGCGTCGGACCGGGCGACGTGCTCGTCTGCACGACCACCACGCCCGCGTGGACGCCGGTCTTCCCCTCGCTGGCCGGGATCGTCACCGACACCGGCGGCATCCTCTGCCACGCGGCGGTGATCGCGCGCGAGTACGAGCTGCCTGCGGTGGTCGGCGCCGAGACCGCGACGGTGCGGATCGCCGACGGCGCCCGGGTCACGCTGGACGGCGCGACCGGTGACGTGTGGATCGGCTGATCCTCGTCCGCCACGGCGAGACCGCCTACACCGCCGACGGGCTGCTGAACCCCGACGACCTGCTCGACGCCCCGCTCTCGCCCGCGGGAGAGGAAGCGGCCCGCGCGCTCCGGCGCGCCCTGGCGGCCGAGCCGGTGGCGATCGCCGTGACGAGCCCACGGCTGCGGGCCCGGCACACCGCGCACCTGCTGACGGCCGGCCGCGACCTGCCGCTGCTCGAGCTCGCAGAGCTGGCCGAGGTGCATGCGGGCGCGTTCGCCGGCGGGCCGGTCACGGCCTACCGGCAGTGGCTCGAGAGCGCCCCGCCCACCGCCGCTCCGCCCGGCGGGGAGAGCGTCCTCGCGGCCGCCGACCGGTATCTCGCCGGCCTGCGCCGGATCGCGGGCCTGCGCGAGCCGGTCGTCCTCGCCGTCATGCACAACCTGCCGATGCGGATGGCGCTGAACGCGGCCGGCGGCGCCGACCCGGTGGCCGGGCCGGTGCAGCTGCTGCCGCACCTGGCGCGGCGGGAGCTCACGGCCGCCGACCTGCGGGTGGCCATCTCGGCGCTTGCCGCCTGGCGAACGGATGCCGCGGCGGCGACCGGCTGAGCCTCCTCACGCCTCGCGCTCGCGCAGCGCCCCCAGAACCGCCTCGAGCACCGCCCGGTCGGCGTGCAGGTCGGCCATCGTCGCCCGCATGCGGCGATCGCCTTCAGGCGTGAGGGTCAGGTGCGTGACGCGCCCGTCGGCAGCCGACGTCCGCCGTTCGATCAGCCCGGCCAGCACCGCCCGGTGAACGTGCTCCGTGACGGTGGTCTGGGCGAGTGACAGCTGCGCCGACAGGTCGGTGATCGTCGACGTGCCGTCCGTCGCTCCGGCGATCATGACCAGCAGCTGCTGCCGCTGCGGGGTCAGGCCGTGCTTGCGTGCGACCAGCTCGCTCTTGCGCAGGAACGCCCGCAGTGCCTGCCAGAACTCGGCCACGAGCTCCGCCTCGTCGGCGCGCCGGTCGTCCATCGGATCAGTCTCGCACGCACGGCGGATCGGCGGAGGCCGTGTTCAGTCAGACGGCTGACCCGCGCTGCGAGCGGATCACATGCCTGGGATCCTGGGCCGACTGGAAGCCGGCGCGGAAGATCGGCGAAGCGCTCGGCGACGTGCTCCGCCGAGCACCAGGCCCGCCGCGATCCGGCCGAGCACCGGGCGGCGGCGGGCGGCCACCGCGAGCGCCGCGCCGGCGGCGGTCGTCGTCGCTCGCCAGCCTGGCGTAGCCGCCCGCCCGGCCCTCGTGGTACGGCTCGGCGAGCTCGGCCGAGGCGGCGCTCCATGAGCCGGGTGTTCGCGAGCTCGCCGACGGCGCCGGCGAGCATCATCCGCCGGGCCGGGCCGGCCGCGGCGGCCGGGGTGACGAGCACCGCCGCCGCGCCGGCGCTCGCCGCCGCGCCGACGGCGAACACGAACGGCAGCTCGCGGCGGGCCTCGTGCCAGACCGGGACGGCCGTGTCGGCGACGAGCACGGCGGTGTAGGTGGCAGAGCGCCGGGCCCGAGCAGCGCCGGCCGCGACCTGCGCGGCCGTGCGCGACCCGCGGCGCGCCGCCCGGTCACGCTCGCAGGCGGCGGCGACGCCGGCGGCGGTGCCGGCGCGCGGTCAGGATCCAGGTGCCGACGCTCATCGGCGAGGTCGGCTTGAAGACGCGGAGCATGTTGAGGAACCGCTCGGGCCGGCCGAGATCCTTGACGAGCAGCGGCCGGGCTCACGGACAGCGCCGCCGGCCGCGAGCACCGTCGCCGACCGGGCCAGGCGGTCGTTGCCCGCGAGCCGGGCGGCCAGCGCGAGCACGCGACGACGCCGCCGGCCAGGCCGCCGGTGAAGAGGTACCAGGCGATCTCGCGCTTCCAGACGGGCGGCTTGATGATCGGCCGGCCGTAGTAGGACCGCCGTCGCGGCGTCGCGTCATCGCCGGCCGCCGATCACGGCAGTGCGCAGAGCCGCCGAGCGCGAGCACGCGCCCGCGGCGACGCGCGGCGGCACGCCACATCTCGGGCAGGTCGCGGGTCGTCGTCGACCGGGTCGGGCGGCAGGCCGTACACCTCGGGCTCGTCGAGCAGCAGGAAGAACGCGCCGAAGCCGCCGACGCCGTCCGCCGGGATCCTCGCCGTAGAGGCGGGCGCCGGCGAAGCCCGTCGTCGACGCACCTCGTCGAGCCGGTCGCGGCGCGCGCGCGCGCAGCTCGTCGAGCGGCCCGAACTGGATCGACTCGGTCGGGCACGCCTGGGCGCACGCGGGCGTCATGCCCTCGCGCGTGCGGTCGTAGCAGAGCGTGCACTTCCACACCCGGCCGTCGTCGGCGATCTCGCGCCGGTCGATCACGCCGAACGGGCAGGCCGGGACGCAGTAGCCGCAGCCGTTGCAGACGTCCTCCTGCACGACGACCGTGCCGAACTCGGTGCGGAAGAGCGCCCCGGTCGGGCACACGTCGAGGCACGCCGCGTGGGTGCAGTGCTTGCACACGTCGGAGCTCATCAGCCAGCGGAACCCGTCGCCCTCGCCCTCGCCCTCGCTGCCCTCGGCGACGCGCAGCGGCCGCTCCTGCTCGATGAACGCGACGTGCCGCCAGGTGTTCGCGCCGAGCGCCGCCGGTGTTGTCGTAGCGAGTCGCCGGTGAACAGCAGCCCGTCCTCGGGCACCTGGTTCCACTCCTTGCACGCCACCTCGCAGGCCTTGCAGCCGATGCAGACGCTCGTGTCGGTGAAGAAGCCCATGCGCGGCTGGGCCTCGCCGCCGTAGGTCGTCCGGCCAGGCCTCGGTGCGCGTGCCCGGGATCG
The DNA here is from genome assembly GCA_963717845.1 of uncultured Actinomycetes bacterium. GTDB lineage: Bacteria > Actinomycetota > Thermoleophilia > Gaiellales > JAICJC01 > JAICJC01. Next base: position 1,712,831 of record CAVQXH010000001.1, on the reverse strand, counting down.
ATCATCGCAGCGCCCCGCGGGGCGAGCGGCCGGGGCGGATGTCGCACGTCGCCGCCTTGACCTCCTGGATGTGCACGTTGGGGTCGAGCACGATCGGGAACAGGTCGTTGGCCGAGTCGCCCGCGCTGAGGCCGCGCGAGCCCCAGTGGTACGGCAGGCCGACCTGGTGCACCTGCCGGCCCTGCACGCCGCAGCGGCCGCATGCGCTCGGTGACGAGCACGCGCGCCTCGATCGCCGCGCGGCTCGGTGGCGATCGTCGCCCAGCCGCCGTGCTCGAGGCCGCGCTCGGCGGCGAGCTCGGGGCTCACCTCGCAGAACATCTCCGGCTGCAGCTCGGACAGGTACGGCACGAACCGGCTCATGCCGCCGGCGGTGTGGTGCTCGGTCAGCCGGTAGGTCGTGAACGACGTACGGGATACGCGTCGGCGCCGGGCTCGCCGTCGGACGGGCTGGGAGCGGTTGCCCGGCCGCTCGAAGATCTGCCGGGCCGGGTTCGACCGCTGCGCGTAGAGCGGGTTCCGGAACGGCGACTCGTGCGGCTCGTAGTGCGTCGGCAGCGGCCCGTCGACCAGCCCGGTGGGCGCGAACAGCCAGCCGCGGCCGTCGGCCTGCATGATGAACGGGTGCGTTGCCGCGCGATCGGCGTCCTGCGGCCTTCGCGCCCTCGGGCGGGACGTAGTCGGGCCGCTTGTCGGGCTGGAAGTCGGGCACGTCCTCGCCCGTCCACCTGCCCTGCGTCCTCGTCCCACCACACGTAGCGCTTGCGCTCCGACCACGGCCGGCCGTCGGGGTCGGCCGAGGCCCGGTTGTAGAGGATGCGGCGGTTCGCCGGCCAGGCCCAGCCCCACTCCGGCGCGACCCAGCTCTGCTCGCGACCCGGGCTTGCGCCGGGCGGGCTGGTTCGTCTCGCCGGCGAAGCAGCCGCAGTAGATCCAGCAGCCGCACGCCGTCGAGCCGTCGGCCTTCAGCTCGGTGTAGGCCGAGAGCGCGCCGCCGTCCGGGCCGGTGCCGTTGATCTCGCGCAGCACCGCCTCGGCGCTCGGCTCGGCGATCGCGCCGGCCGTCGGGTAGTCCCACTGCAGGTCGAGCACCGGCCGGTCGCGCTCGTCCGCGGAGCCGGCCAGCTTCTCGCGGATGAGCCGGCCGAGGTGGTAGTAGAACCAGAGCTCCGAGCGGCAGTCGCCCGTCGGCTCGACGGCCTTGTGGTGCCACTGCAGCAGCCGCTGGGTGTTGGTGAACGAGCCGTCCTTCTCGGTGTGGGCCGCGGCGGGCAGGAAGAACACCTCGGTGCCGATGTCCTCGGTGCGCAGCTCGCCGCGCTCGATCTCGGGCGAGTCGTACCAGAACGCCGCGGTCTCGATCTCGACGAGGTCGCGCACGACGAGCCAGTCGAGCTCGGCGAGCGCCTTGCGGTGCAGGCCCGAGTTCGCCGAGCCGACGGCCGGGTTCTCGCCGACGACGATGAAGCCCTTGACCTTGTCGTCGAGCATGCCGAGCACGGTCGGGTAGGTCGAGTGGTCGCCGGTGATCCGCGGCAGGTAGTCGAAGCAGAAGTCGTTCTCGGCGGTCGCGTGCGGCGCCCCACCAGGCCTTGAGCAGGCTCACGGTGTAGGCGTCCATGTTGCCCCAGAAGCCGGTCGGCGAGCTGTTCAGCTCGATGAACTCGCTGCAGGTCGCTGGTGCGGCGTGCGCGTGCGGCATCGGGAGGTAGCCGGGCAGGATGTTGTAGAGCGTCGGGATGTCGGTCGAGCCCTGGATCGACGCGTGCCCGCGCAGGGCCAGGATGCCGCCGCCGGGCCGGCCGATGTTGCCGAGCAGCAGCTGGATGATCGCGGCGGTGCGGATGTACTGGACGCCGACCGTGTGCTGCGTCCAGCCGACGGCGTAGCAGAACGCCGACGTCCGCTCGCGGCCGGAGTTCTCGCACAGCGCCTCGGCAACCGCGAGGAACTGCTCGCGCGGGCACGCCGCAGACCTCCTCGACGAGCTCCGGCGTGTAGCGGGCGTAGTGCCGCCGCAGGAGCTGGAAGACGCAGCGCGGGTGCTCGAGCGTCGGATCCTCCTCGGGCGGCTCGCCGTGCTTGAGCGACGCGCCGTGCGCCGCCGTGGCCCGACGCCTCGCCCTGCGTCGCGCCCATCTCGCGCTGGCCGGCCGCGCCGTGCACCTCCATGCCCGGCGTACTGCCAGGTCGTCGTGTCGTACGTGCCCTTCTCGGCCTGCCAGCCGGAGAAGAAGCCGTCGAGATCCTCGGTGTCGTGGAAGTCCTCGTCGATGATCACCGGCGCGTTGGTGTAGTTGACGACGTACTCGCGGAACTCGCGGCCGTTCTCGAGGATGTAGTGGACGATGCCGCCCAGGAAGGCGATGTCGGAGCCGGCCCGGATGCGCACGTGGTCGGTGGCGACCGCGCTCGTGCGCGTGAAGCGGGGATCGACGTGGATCACCCGCGCGCCCCGCTCGCGCGCCTCCATCACCCACTGGAAGCCGACCGGGATGGCACTCGGCCATGTTCGAGCCCATGATCACGATGCAGTCGGAGTTCTGCAGATCCTGCTGGAACGTGGTCGCGCCGCCGCGCCCGAACGAGGTCCCCAGACCGGGGACCGTGGAGGAGTGTCATATGCGGGCCTGGTTCTCGACCTGGACGAAGCCGAGCGCCGTCAACAGCTTCTTGATGAGGTAGTTCTCCTCGTTGTCGAGCGTCGCCCCGCCGAGGTTCGCGACGCCGAGCGAGCGGCGCAGCGTCCGCCCCTGCTCGTCCGTCGTCCTGCCAGGTCTCGCGGCGGGTCGCGATGACCGGTCGGCGATCATGTCCATCGCCGCGTCGAGCGGGAGCTCCTCCCACTCCGTCCCGTACGGGCGGCGGTACTTGACCGCGTACTCCCGCAGCGGGCCGTTCACGTAGCCCTTGCTCGCGGCGCCCTTCGGGCACAGCCGCCCGCGCGAGATCGGGCTGTCCGGGTCGCCCTCGATCTGGATGACCTGGCCGTCCTTGACGAACACCCTCTGGCCGCAGCCGACCGCGCAGTACGGGCAGATCGACCGCACGACGTGATCGGCGGCGGCGATGCGAGGACGCAGCTCGCGCGTGCGCCGCGACCGCGCGGCGCTGCCCCGGCCGGCATGGTCATGCGTCAGCTGGCGAAGAACCGGCCACTCGCTGACCACGCCACGGAGTCCCATCGGTGTGCGATCTACCCGGTGCCGCTAACGTCAAAACACCGTGCCCGCGAACGGATTGCAGAGGGGTTTGCGACCCAGCCCGGCCGGGCACGAGGAAGCGCATGAGCACCGACCCGCAGCGCGGCGACCGCTCCCACGGCGAGGACTATCCGGGGTCGACCGAGGGCGAGAGCTCCGAGGAGCAGTACGAGGCGCCGCCCGCCGGGCCGGACAAGCACCAGGCACCCGACCCCGCGGCGAAGCCCAGGCCGGGTCACCAGCGCCAGGAGTAGCCGCGTCCGTGGGTCGGATCCTGATCGGCTGCAGCGGCTGGAGCTATCCCCACTGGCGCAGGCCCGTCTACGCCGGCCGCCCCGAGGGCGAGTGGCTCTCGCTCTACTCCGAGCGCTTCTCGACCGTCGAGGTGAACGCCACGTTCTACCGGCTCCCGTCACCGCGGATGGTCGCGGGCTGGGCCGCGCGCTCGCCGGCGGGCGAGGTGTTCGCGGTCAAGGTGAGCCGATACCTCACCCACATCAAGCAGCTGCGGGGTGTGCGAGCAGGCGGCGAGCGGCTGGTCGACCGCGTCCGGCCGCTGGCCGATGCCGGCAAGCTCGGCCCGCTTCTGTGGCAGCTGCCCGAGACGTTCCATCGCGACGACGACCGCCTCGACGAGGCGCTGCGCGACCTGCCCGCCGGCCGCAACTGCTTCGAGTTCCGGCACCCGTCCTGGTTCTGTGACGCCGTGTACGACCGCCTCGCGGACGCCGGCGCGGCGCTCGTCTTCGGCGACCACCCCACGCGACCGTTCCAGACCCTCGTCAGGACGACCGACTGGGCCTACATCCGCTTCCACCACGGCAGGCGCGGCGTTCGCGGCGGGTATGCGCCGGGCGAGCTGCGCGTGTGGGCCGAGCGGATCGCGGACTGGGCGCAGGTGGGGGACGTGTACGCCTATTTCAACAACGACTGGCTCGGCACACGGTCGGGGGAGCCGTTCGCGATCGCGAACGGCCGCACGCTCATGGGCATGCTGGGAGGCGAGCCCTCGGTCACCCCGGTGGCAGACGTTTCGGCCGCGCGTCGTTTCGGGTAGGCCGCTCTGCGATGACGCAGGCACGCATCGATCCGGATCCGCTGCCGCCCCGCGAGCCCGACCCGGTGCCGCCGCCGGATCCCGGCCCGCCCGATCCGGTGCCGCCGCCCCCGCCCATGCCGCTGCCACCGGACCCGGGGCCGGAGCCCGGCGAGCCCGCCCCGGCGTACTGAAGCGGCCGGAATGGCAACCGGCGTCCCGGCGATCGCCGACCACGCATTCCTGAGCGACCGGCACACGGCCTGCCTGGTGGCGCGCACCGGCGCGGTCGACTGGTGGTGTGTGCCGCGCATCGACTCGGGCAGCTGCTTCGCGGCCCTGCTCGACGCCGAGCGAGGCGGTCACATGCTCGTCGCTCCCACAGCGGCGTACGAGACCCGCTGGGAGTACCTGCCCGGCACCCTCGTCCTGCGCACGACCATGCGCACGAGAGCCGGCGAGGTCGAGCTGACCGATCTGCTCGCGCTCACCCGCGCCGGGGCCGCCGACGGCGGCGGGCACATGGTGCGGCTGGTCGAGGGCCGCCGCGGCAGCGTCCGCATGCGCGCCGAGATCGCGCCGCGCTTCGACTACGGCGAGGTGCGGCCGTGGATCCGGCGCGAGGCGACGGACCGGCACGTCGCGATCGGCGGCAACGACGCGCTCGCGATCTGGTCGGACGCACCTCTGGAGCCGACCGGCGACCACACACTGGGGGCCACCTTCACCCTCACCGCCGGCCAGCGCGCCGGGTTCTCGCTGCGCTACGCGGCCCCGCACGCCCTCGATGCCGACAGCGTGCAGATCGATCTCGAGCACCTCGACGCGCTCGTCGAGCGGACCGCGCGGTGGTGGCGGCGCTGGGCCGGCGCGGCGCGCCTGCCGGTCGACGGGCCGCCGGGGGATGCGCTCATGCGGTCGGTGCTCGTGCTCGAGGGGCTCGCCTCGAGCGCGACCGGCGCGATCGTCGCAGCGGCGACGACCTCGCTGCCCGAGGTCGAGGGCGGCAGCCGCAACTGGGACTACCGCTACTCCTGGATCCGCGACTCGACCCTGGCGGTGCGCGCGCTCGCCGAAGTCGGGTTCGACGATCGGGCCGACGGGTTCCGGCGCTTCATCCAGCGCAGCTCGGCGGGACACGTGGACGACCTCCAGATCGCCTACGGGGTCGAGGGCGAGCGCCGGCTGATCGAGTTCGAGGTGCCGCTCGCCGGCTACCGCGGCTCGACGCCCGGTCCGGATCGGAAACGCCGCCGCGATCCAGCGCCAGAACGACGTCCTCGGCGAGCTCGTGCTGCTGGCGTGGCGGTGGCACCGGCGCGGCCACTCGCCCGACGACGACATGTGGCGGTTCATCTGCGACCTCGCCGACGCCGCCGCCGACCGCTGGGACGAGGTCGATGCCGGCATCTGGGAGCAGCGCGACAGGCCCGACCACTTCGTGCACTCGAAGGTCATGTGCTGGGCCGCGCTCGACCGCGCGCTCGCGCTCGCCGACGAGTGCATGCGGCGCGCCCCCGTACGCCGGTGGAGGCGCGATCGCGACCGCATCGCCCGCGCCGTCGACCGGCACGGCTACGACCGCCGGCGGCGCACGTTCCGGCGGGCCTTCGGGTCGCAGGAGGTCGATGCCGCGCTCCTGCTCGTCCCCCACACCGGGTTCGCAGGCGTGGCCGACGAGCGCATGGCCGGGACCGTCGAGGCGGTCATGGCCGACCTGAGCGAGGACGGCCTGCTGCGCCGCTACGCCGCGGCGGACGACATGCCCGGGCGGGAGGCCCCGTTCATCGCCTGCACCTTCTGGCTCGCGGAATGCCTCGTCGGCCAGGGCCGGCTCGACGACGCGGTGCGCGCGTTCGAGCGGGCCACCGCGACGGCCAACGACCTCGGCCTCTACTCCGAGGAGTACGACCCGGGCACACAGCGCATGCTGGGCAACTTCCCCCAGGCGCTGACGCACCTCTCGCACATCGCCGCCGCGACGTCCATCGCCGCGCACGCGCACACGGACTCCCGCGAGTAGGCGGCCGCGCTCAGGCCGCGCGGCCGCGCAGCATGCGGGCGATGCGCAGAGGCAGCAGGCCGATCAGCGGCGCCCGCCGGCCGATGTCCTCACGATCCTCCCGATCGAAGGCGCGAGCGTAGCGGAGCGCCTCGGCCGAAGTCGGATAGCGCTTCTCGCCGCCCACGTGACCGCAGCGCTCGCAGGCCCAGCTCATCACCACTCCCGAGGCCGTGAACCGGTATCGGTGCCCGAGCAGATTGCAGCGCGCCATCGCACTCAGGTACCCGTCGCCCGCCGTGATTATGCACGCCCGCTCCCGGGGTATTCGCGACCGCGATGAGCGCGCACTCAGACACCATCGAGACCCGCATCCCGGCGCGGCTCGACCGGCTGCCGTGGTCGACGTTCCACTGGATGGTCGTGATCGGCCTCGGCACGGTCTGGATCCTCGACGGGCTCGAGGTGACGATGGTGGGGTCGGTCGCGACCCAGCTCACCACGAAGGGCAGCGGGATCGCGATCACGGTCAGCCAGATCGGCGTCGCGGCCGCCGCGTATGTCGCCGGCGCCTGCGTCGGAGCGCTCGTGTTCGGCCAGCTGACCGACCGGTTCGGGCGCAAGAAGCTCTTTCTGATCACGCTCGCGGTCTACATCCTGGCCACGGTCGCCACGGCCTTTGCGACCAACGCCTGGTACTTCTATCTCGCTCGCTTCGTGACGGGCGCCGGCATCGGCGGCGAGTACGCCGCCATCAACTCGGCCATCGACGAGCTGATCCCCGCCCGCGTGCGCGGCCGCGTCGACCTGATGATCAACGGGTCGTACTGGGTCGGAGCGATGGCCGGGTCGGCCGCGGCGATCGTGTTTCTGTCGTCGTTCGCCGTCGACGTCGGCTGGCGGCTGTGCTTCGGCGTCGGGGCGGTGCTCGGCCTCGCGATCATGCTCGTGCGCCGCAGCGTCCCCGAGAGCCCGCGCTGGCTCTTCATCCACGGCCGCGAGGAAGAGGCCGAGCGGATCGTCGCCGCCATCGAGCGCGACGTCGCCGAGAAGACGGGGCAGGAGCTCGAGGAGCCGCAGGACTCGATCGAGGTGCGCCAGCGCGAGGTGATCCCGTTCCGCGAGATCGCCTCGACGGGGTTCGGCAAGTACCCGCGGCGGGCGGTGCTCGGCCTGGCGCTGTTCGTCGGACAGGCGTTCATCTACAACGGCATCACCTTCAACCTGGGGACGCTCTTCTCGACCTTCTTCGGCGTCTCCGCCTCGTTCGTGCCCGTGTTCCTGATCGTGTACGCGGCGGGCAACTTCCTCGGCCCGCTGCTGCTCGGGCGCCTGTTCGACACGGTCGGGCGCAAGCCGATGATCTCCATCACCTACCTCGGCTCGGCCGTCGTCGGGGCGATCATGGCCGCACTCTTCGCGAACGGGTCGATCACCTCGGAGTGGACGTTCGAGGCGTTCATCGTGGTGACGTTCTTCCTGGCGTCGGCCGGCGCAAGCGCGGCGTACCTGACGGTGAGCGAGATCTTCCCGATGGAGACGCGCGCGCTTGCGATCGCCTTCTTCTACGCCGTCGGCACCGCCGTCGGAGGGATCACCGGCCCTCTGCTCTTCGGCCATCTGATCGCCAGCACGAGCCGCAGCCAGGTCGCGATCGCCTTCTACATCGGCTCGGCGGTCATGGCCCTCGGCGGAATCGCCGAGATCTTCCTCGGGGTGCGCGCCGAGCAGCAGCCGCTCGAGGACGTCGCGACGCCGATCACGGCCGAGGACGCCGATGGCGGCGAGGGCGCGGAGCAGGACGGCGAGGACGACGGCGAAGAGGCGCGGGCGCGGCGCGCGGCCGCCGAGCGCGAGCGCCGCATGCGCGAGCGATCCCGCAGCCGGATCGCGTGGGAGCGCACGGGCGCGCGCCGGTTCCGGCCGGGTCCGGGCGGCACCTTCTACGCGCCGCGCATGGCGGGGACCGGCCCCGTGCCCGACACCTCCGCCGCGCTCGAGCGCCAGATCGAGCTGATCGAGCAGACCCTCGACGAGCAGGGCCCGATGGAGCGCCGGCGCCTGGCCCGGCTGGTCGGCGCCCGCTACTGGGGGCCGGGCCGGTTCGCGGACGCGCTCCGGGAGGCCATGCGCGAGGGCCGGGCGCAGCGGACAGGGCGCAACGTGATCGCGCCGGCACGGTGGGAATCGGCCCCATCCGGCCGTGATCGCGTGGCGACCGGAGATCGCGGCCCCAGCCGCGGCTGACGCCCGGTCGGCGACGATTGCCCCGCCCGCGATCGGGGTACCGGCACGCCGGGAGTTCCCTGCGCCGTGCTCGCCATTGCCGCCCATGACACCGCCGGGCAGTTCGCCTGGCTCTGGCACATCTACCTGGTGCTGACCGTCGTGGTCGGAGTTCTCGTGACCGCGGCGATCGTGGTCGCGGCCGTGCGGTTCCGCCGGCGCGCGGGGAGGCCGGCGCGCGACCTGCGCTCGGCGCCGCGGCTCGAGGCGGTGTACCTGGGGGTGATCGTCCTGATCGTCATCGGCCTGCTCGCCGCGACGTACCGGACCGAGAACCACGAGGACGCCCTCACGGCCCGTCCGTTCCTGCGGGTGGAGGTCACCGCGTCGCAGTGGCAGTGGCAGTTCACCTACCCGGCGTCCGGCGTCCGGGTCTCGGCGCACAACATCGGCTCGCAGCACCCGCGGTTCGCCGATCTCGTCGTGCCCGTCGGCCGTCCGGTGCTCTTCGCGCTGCGCTCGGCCGACGTCCTGCACAGCTTCTTCATCCCGGCGATGCGGTTCAAGCGCTACGCCTACCCCGACTCCACGAACCGGTTCGTGCTGACGTTCCCGCAAGCGGGTCGCATGCTCGGGGAGTGCGCCCAGCTGTGCGGCTGGGATCACGCCGAGATGCGGTTCGTGGTCACCGCCCTGCCGGTGGCGCGGTTCCGGGCGTGGCTCGCCCGGCAGCCGCAGGGGGTGCCCGGGTGACCGTGGCGGGCACGACCGAGGCCGCCGCTGCGCCCGAGCCGCGGGTGGACGGGTGGATCCGGCTCGTCGCGTCCACCGACCACAAGTCGCTCGGCCTGCGCCTGTTCGGGCTCGCGGGGATCTACTTCCTGGCCGGGGGCATCCTCGCCCTCTTCGTGCGCTCCGAGCTCGCGGTGCCGGGCATGCAGGTGCTCTCCCACCAGGAGTACAACGAGGTCTTCACCATGCACGGCTCGACCATGGTGTACCTGGTCGTGCAGCCGATCGCGCTCGCGCTCGGCGTCTATCTGGTGCCGCTCCAGATCGGCGCGCCCGACCTCGCAGCGCCCCGGCTGGCGCTCTGGTGCGTGTGGATGCAGCTGGCCGGCGGCGTGATCATGTACCTCGGCTTCCTGACCACGCACGGTGCCGGACCGGACGGGTGGACGGCGTTCCTGCCGCTCTCCAACGCGACGTTCACGCCGGGCACGGGGATGGACATGTGGGTGCTGGGCGTGATCGTCGCCAACGCCGGGCAGCTCGTCCTCGCCGGGGTCATCCTGGCGACGATCCTGCTGCGCCGGGCGCCGGGCGTCAGCATGCTGCGGCTGCCGGTCTTCGTGTGGACCGAGGTCGTGACCTCGCCTGATGGTGCTCGTGTCGTTCCCGGCGCTGATCGCGGCGATGGCCCTGATCTATCTCGAGCGCCAGTTCGGCTGGAACGTCGACCCGAACGTCTACCTGAACCTGTTCTGGTTCTACGGGCACCCCAACGTCTACGTCATGTTCTTCCCGTTCCTGGGCTGCGTCGCCGAGGTGGTCGCGGTCTTCTCCGGCAAGCGCTTCTTCGGGTACACGGCGATGGTGTTCTCGCTGCTCGCCTTCGCGATGCTCTCGATGAGCGTGTGGGGCCACCACATGTTCACGACCGGCCGGTCGGCGAACGAGTACTTCGCCCTCACCTCGACCAGCCTCGCGGTGGCCGCGGGCGTCGAGTACTTCGACATGGTGGGGACGATGTGGGGCGGCTCGGTGCGCCTGGGCACGCCGATGCTCTTTGCCCTCGCGTTCCTGATCCAGTTCCTCGTCGGCGGGCTGACGGGCATCATCGTCGCCTCGCCGCCGCTCGACTACAGCCTGAACGACACGTACTTCGTCGTCGCCCACTTCCACTACACGCTGTTTGCGGGCAGCGTCTTCGGGCTCTTCGCCGGGATCTACTACTGGTTCCCGAAGGCGACCGGCGCGATGCTGCGAGAGCGGCCTGGGCAAGGTGCACTTCGCCCTGATGGTGATCGGCACCAACCTGACCTTCTTCCCGATGTTCATCCTCGGCTACGACGGGATGGTGCGGCGCGTGGCCGACTACCCGCACCGTGCGCGCTGGGAGCTCCTGAACAGCCTCTCGACGGCCGGCTCGGCCATCATCGCCGTCGCGACGCTGGTCTTCATGGCCAACGTGTGGGTGTCGCTGCGCCGGCGCGTCCCGGCCGGAAACGATCCGTGGGAGGGGCACACGCTCGAGTGGTGGACGACGTCGCCGCCGCCGCGGCACAACTTCACCGACCTGCCGCCGATCCGCTCGTTCAGCCCGCTGCTCGAGCTGCGGCTGGAGCAAGGAGCCCGGATGAGGCGGCCGGGCTTCTACCCGCTCGCCTGGGGGATCCTGCTCGGGATCTCGGCGGGCGTCCTGTGGGCGTTCGCGTACGGGCTCCCGCACACCGGCAGCGGGTGCTCGAGCGCGACGTGCGTGGCCCAGCCCGCGCTCGCGCCTGCGCTCCTCACCGCCGCGGCGGTCGGCTCGGCCGCTGATCGGCGCGGTGCTGATCGCGCGTCGTGCGACCGGCATCGACCGCGCCAGGCGCCCGATCGCCGACCAGAGCATGGCGACGGCGGTGGTCGCCGCCGGCATCGGGATGACGGCGCTCGGCGGGGCGGTGGGACGCTGGCTCGTCTTCATCGGCCTCGGGGTGACGGTGGCCGGCATCGGCGGGGTGGTGCGGGAGGGGCTCGCGCTGCGCGAGCTGCGGCGACGGGACCCGGGGCCGTGATCGGCCGCCGCGCTCGCACCGCCGCGCTCGCGGCCGGCATCGCCGTCGCCGCGGTCGCCGTCTCGCCGCCGATCGACGCCGTGGCCGACCGCACGCTCGCCGGCCACATGCTCCAGCACATGCTGCTGACCATGGTGGCCGCGCCGCTGATCGTGATCGGCTCCCCGATCGCCCTCGCGCTGCGCTGCGCACCCCCGCCGGCACGGCGATCCCTGGCCGGGCTCGGCCGCAGCCGCGCCGCCCATCTGCTCGCCGCGCCGGCCCTCGGCTGGGCGCTGCTCGCCGCCATCCAGGTCGTCGTCTACACCACCCCGCTCCTGCGAGCTCTCGGCGCAGAACGACGCGGTGCACGCGGCCGTGCACGCCGCGCTGCTCGGCGCGGCGCTGCTCTTCTGGCGGCCGGTGCTCGGGGCCGACCCGATCCGGCGGCTTGCGCCGCTCGCGCAGGTGGGCTACCTGCTCGCGGCGATGCCGGCAGGCGACGTCGTCGGCGTGTGGCTCGTCGCCTCGGCCGGCGTCCACTATCCGGCGTACGCGTGACGACCGGCCTCGGCCGACCAGCGCCGGGCCGGGGCGATCATGCTGGCCGGCTCGTTCGTGCTGGGCGCGGCGGCGCTGCGATGCGCATGGCGCTGGGTGCGGCGCGACGAGCTGCGCGCGGCCGTCCTGGAGCAGGCCCGGTGAGCGGCAGCCGGCGCGCGCTGCTGACCGCCGCAGGGGCCTGCCTGATGACGGGCGTCCTCGTGCTCCTCGTCGTACCCGGCGCCGGCCTCGGGGCGGCCGACCAGCAGGACGCCGCTGCACCCGCCGGCCTGGCCGCGCGCGGGCGGGCGCTGTATCGTCTCCGGCTGCAGCTCCTGCCACGGATACGAGGCGAACGGCATCCACGGCGTCGCGCCGTCGCTGCGCGGCGTCGGGGCGCTCGCCGCGGACTTCTACCTGAGCACCGGGCGGATGCCGCTGCAGTCGCCGGCCGACGAGCCGATGCGGACGAAGCCGGCCTACACGCCCGCCCAGATCGCGGCGCTCGACGCCTACGTCGGGTCGTTCGGCGGCCCGCCGATCCCCCGGGTGTCGCTGGCCGGATCGTCGCTCGCGCACGGGCGAGTCGCTCTTCATGGACAACTGCTCCGGGTGCCACCAGGCGGCGGCGCGCGGAGGCATCGTCCCGGGCGCGTTCGCGCCGGCCTGACGAACGCGACCCCGCGCAGATCCTCGAGGCGGCGCGGATCGGGCCGTACCTGATGCCGCGGTTCGCACCGACCCTGCTGAGCGACGCCCAGCTTGCGTCGATCGCCAGGTACGTCGGCTACGTGCGCACGGCCCCCGACCGCGGCGGCTGGGGCATCGGCCACATCGGCCCCGTGCCCGAGGGCATGATCGTGTGGTTCGCGGCCGTCCCGTTCGTCCTGCTGGTGGCCCGGCTGATCGGGGAGCGCACGGAGCGATGACCGACCTGCCCCCGCCGCGGCGCCCGTACGTCCCCGGCGAGCCCATCCCGCAGGATGCGCGCCCCTACTCCGAGGCCGACGACCCCACCGGCGTCGAGATCCCGGCGAGCCCGCGCGCCGAGGCCGTCGTCGCGGGGCTGCTGGCCCTCTCCGGGCTGCTCGGCGCCGGCTTCGCCGTTGCGTACGTGCTCGTGGACTCGACGCCGATCTACGGGGCGACGCTGGGCGGGGCGCTGCTCGCGCTGGCCGCGGCGCTGATCGTCGCGGGCAAGCGGGTGGTGCCGCAGGAGGTCGTCATCGAGCCGCGGGCCCCGCTCGAGCATCAGGACGAGGAGGCGGCCACGACCGAGCTCGTCGCCTCGGCCGGCGCCGGCGTCAGCCGCGGCCGGCTGCTGAAGCTGACGGCTGCGCTCGCCGGGCGCCGGGCTGAGCGCAGCATCGCTGGCCGCGCTCGCGTCGTTCGGCCCGTGGATCGGGCGCAAGTCGGTCACCTCGCCCTGGCGGCGAGGCATGACGCTCGTCGACGAGTCCGGCACGCCGATCAGGGCGCGCGATCTCGCCGTGGGCTCGTTCGCGACGGCGTTCCCGCAGGGAGTGAACACCGACCTGCTGGGGTCGCCCGTAATCGTCGTTCGGATCGCCCCGGCGCTGGTCGACCTGCCGGCCGGCCGCCGCGGCTGGGCGGTCGACGGGATCATGGCCTACTCCAAGATCTGCACGCACGCCGGATGCGCGGTCGCGATGATGCGCTACCCGCTCTACGCCGCCCACGCGGCCGAGCCGGCGCTGGTCTGCCCGTGCCACTACAGCACGTTCGACGTCGCGACCGGCGGGACGGTCGTCTTCGGCCCCGCCGGGCGGCCGCTGCCGCAGCTCCCGATCGCGGTCGCTGCCGACGGCACGCTGCGAGGCGGCGGGGCCGCTGTCGGGCGACGTCGGCCCGGCCTGGTTCGGGGTGACCCGGGGATGAGCGTCGCACCCGGCCGCGACCGGCGCCGGATCGGCGCGATCGTGCGGGCGGCGGACGGGCGCACCGGCCGCGTCCCGCTGGCCCGGCGGCTGCTCCGCTACGTGTTCCCGGAGCACTGGTCGTTCCTGTGGGGCGAGATCGCCCTCTACTGCTTCGTCGTGCTGGTCGTCACCGGCATCTACCTGGCGGTGTTCTTCGATCCCTCCTACCAGCAGGTCGTCTACCACGGTCGGTACGCGCCGATGCGCGGCCAGCGGATGAGCGCGGCGTACGCCTCGGCGCTCGACCTGTCCTGGAAGGTCAAGGCGGGCCTGCTGATGCGCCAGACGCACCACTGGGCCGCCAACCTGTTCGTCGCGGCGATCACGATCCACATGATGCGGGTGTTCTTCACCGGGGCGTTTCGCAAGCCGCGCGAGCTCACCTACTGGACCGGGCTCACCCTCCTGATCGTGGCCGTGCTCGAGGGCTACATGGGCTACTCGCTCGTCGACGACCTGCTGTCGGGCATGGGACTCGCCATCGGATGGAGCGTCGCGATGTCCCTGCCGTTGATCGGCGGCCCGCTCGCGACCTGGCTCTGGAACGGCCCGTTTCCCGGCACGACGGCCTTCGAGTCGCGCCTCTACATCTCGCACGTCCTGATCGTGCCGATGGTGATCGCGGGCCTGATCGGCCTGCACCTGCTGCTCGTCGGCCTGCTCCACCACACCCAGTTCGGCGGCCGCGGCCGGCGCGAGCGAAACGTGGTCGGCGCGCCGCTTTGGCCGGCGCAGACGTTCCGCTCGCTCGGGCTCTTCGCCGCCGTCGCCGGCGGCCTCTTCCTGCTCGGCGGCCTCGTCCAGATCAACCCGGTGTGGCTGTGGGGGCCGTACCACCCCTACCTGGGCGAGAACGGCGCCCAGCCCGACTGGTATCTCGGCTGGCTGATCGGGGCGATGCGGATGATGCCCAACTGGGAGCCGACGATCGCGGGCAGGACGATCGTGCCCAACCCGTTCTGGGGCGGCGTGCTCTTCCCGCTGATCGTGTTCGGGCTCCTGTACGCCTGGCCGCTCCTGGAACGGCGCTTGAGCGGCGACCGCGCCACCCACCACGTGCTCGAGCGCCCCCGCGACAACGCCCGCCGCACCGGCTTCGGGGTCGCGCTCTTCACATTCACCGCCGTGCCGTTCTTCGCCGGCTCGATGGACCGCGTGTACCTCCAGTTCGGCGTTCCCTACGAGGGCGCGGTGCGGGTGATGCGCGTGCTCTGGGTGCTGCTCCCGATCGTCACCGGGATCGCCGCGCACCGCATGTGCCGGCGGCTCGCGAGCGCCGAGCTGCACCCGCTGCGCGGGGTCACGGCGCGCATGGTCGGGCGCGACGCGAGCGGCGCGCTCGTCGCCGGGCCGGCGCTGCTCGCCAATCCCTCGTGGCGCCCGGAGGCGACCCCGCCCGCCGCGGCTCCCGGTCTGCCCGCCGCGGCGGCCCGACTGACGCGGCTCGAGCTGCGGGCCGCGCTCGCCGAGCTGGGCCAAAAGGCGCGGCATTCGGCCCTCGCGGCGGCGCTCCTCGCGGCCTGCGTCCTGCTCGTCCTCGCCGCCCTGGCGGCAGCGGTGGCCGCGGTCGTGCTGGCGCTCGAGGCGCTGGGCGCGCCGCTATGGCTGGCGGCGCTCATCACCGCCGCGGCGCTGTGCCTGCTGGGCGCCGGCCTCGCGCTTGCCGCCCGCCGCACGATCTGACCTACCGGTGGTGAGGCGCGACCTCGTCGCCGTGGCGCGACTCGAGCAGGATGCCGCCGACGATCACCCAGACCGCCATCACGACCGGTGCAGCCACCGCCGCCACCGCCCACCACGGGTGGTGGCTGACGAGGGCGCCGATCCCGATCACGCGCTCGTCACCAGCGCCGAGCCGATCGGACGGCCAGGGCGAGCGCGACCGCGGCGCAACCGCCGGCGACCGCGATCATCCCCCTCCGCGAGCGCACGGCCGCCCGGCCGCGGTCGGCCAGCCGCCGCGGCGCGGACACCTTGTATGCGAGGGCATCGACGGTGTCGCCGAGCTGCGACCGCGCATCCTCTACGTCGCGCCGGAGCGTGCTCGGGTTTTCACCCATTCGACGTCCTCCTTGATCGATTCGAGCGTCTCGGCCGGCACCGGCGGCAGTGCGCGGCGCCCGACCCGGATCCCGACGGCAAGCGCCGCCGCGGAGACCACGGCGAGCACCAGCGCGACGATGAGTGCGGCCAGCCACGCCGGGATCGCCGTCGCGAGGCCCAGGATCGCCGCCGCCACGAGCACGGCGAAGACGGCAATAGCGCAGACGGCGGCCGCCGTCACCAGGCCGGCGGCGACCGAGAGCCGCCGCGCCGAGTCGACGATCTCGGCCCGCGCGAGCGCCACCTCGGCCCGCACCAGCTCGCGCACGTCCTGCGACAGCCGTTCGACGAGCTCGGGGAGCGAGCGGTCGCGCACGTTTTCTGAGGCTGCACCCATCACCGCTCCTCTTGCCCCCAACCGGGACACGGCCAAACGTCGGCGCGCCCCATCACGAGCGCAGCCCGCGCAGCCTGACCCCGAGCGGGAGGGCGTACCACAGCACGACGAGCCCGGCCAGGATGACGGCGCCGGCGAGCGCCGCGGGCGAGGAGCCGTAGAGAAAGCTCGTGATGAAGAGGATGACGCTCGTGATGGCCACGGCGAGGAACACCGTCCCGGCGATCGCAAGCGCGCTCGACACCCGCAGGAGCACACCCTTCTCGCCGTGCTGCCAGACGATCCGGTGAAAGGCGGTCGGAGCGATGAAGCAGATCGACGCCGAGGCGGAGGTCAGAAACGCGGTGTAGTAGAGGCCGCGCTGGTTCGCCGTGACCTGCGCGAAGCGCTGGCTGAACGGCACCGCCAGCAGGAACCCGAACAGCATCTGGACACCTGGAAGCGCGACCCGCAGCTCGTTCAGGAGCTCGACGAGCTGGCGGTTGCGGCGCGCGTCACCGCTCTCGGGCGGTGTCGTGTTCGCGTCCTCGGTGCGGGTCGCGGCCGACATGTCGCAGGCGCTCGCTCCCGCCGCCGGGCTACGCGCCCGCCGCGCGTACGACCCGCAGGAGCAGCGGGCGGGTCGCATGCGTCTGGGGGATGTTCTCCTGCGCCATGTCCCGGCGGTACCCGCGCCGGGGCCGGGCAAAACGCCGCACCGAACGGTCGAGCGTTCGCAGGCGCCCGTTCGCGGGTAGGAACCCTGCGGCCGCGCGAGAGGAGACCGCACTGTGCATGAGAGCCGTACGACGATCCTGGTCGCCCTCGCGGCCAATGCCGTCCTTGCGGTCGCGAAGCTCGCCGCCGGGGCGGTGACCGGATCGGCGGCGATGCTGGCCGAGGCGGCGCACTCGACCGCGGACTCGGTCGACCAGCTCGTCCTGCTCGGGTCGCTGCGGCTCGGCCGCCGTCCGCCGGATGACGAGCATCCGTTCGGACACGGCAAGGAGCGGTTCTTCTGGGCGTTCGTCTCCGCCGTGTGGATCTTCCTCGCGGGCGCGGCGTTCTCGATCGGCGAAGGGGTCCTCGCCCTCCGCGGCGGCGGCGCGGCGACGGGCACAGGCGTGGCCTACGCGGTGCTCGGCGTGGCGCTCGTCGCCGAGGGCACGTCGCTGATCCGGGCGAGCCGCCAGGTCCGCAGCGGCGCCCGCCGGTCGCGAGATTCGATCGCGCGGTACGTGCACGAGCTGCGCGACCCGGCGCCGCGGGTCGTGCTGCTCGAGGACGGCGCCGCGGTGATCGGGATCGCGCTCGCCGCCGCCGGTCTGGCCGGGCGGCAGATCACCGGGGACGAGCGCTACGACGCCGCGGCGTCGATCGCGATTGGGATCCTGCTCCTGGCCGTCGCGATCGCGGTCGGCTCGCACGCGAAAGCGCTCCTCCTGGGCGAAGCCGCCCGGCCGGCGGTGCGCGACGCCATCGGCCGGGCGATCAGCTCGCATCCGGCGGTCGAGTCGGTGCCCGTGCTGATGACGATGCACGTCGGCCCGGACGATCTGCTCGTGGCCGCCGACATCGAGCTGCGGGACGACCTGTCGGTGACCGACGCCGAGCAGGTGACGGCCCAGATCGCGACCGGCCTGCGCGAGGTCGAGCCGGGCGTTCGCCACGTCTTCCTGCAGCCGGCACCGCCGTCGGCCGGTTCACCCGTTTATGGGCGCGGGCGCGCGGGTACGACCGGCGAATCCGGACGCGTCCGCCTACGACCCGATGAGAGGTGATCCCGAATGTCCGAGAACGTCGCCGATTTTCTGTTGCAGCGCCTCCGCGACTGGGGGGTCGGGCGGGTGTACGGGTATCCCGGCGACGGCATCAACGCGATCATCGGGGCGTTCCGGCGAGCCGGGAACGACCCGGAGCTGATCCAGGTGCGGCACGAGGAGATGGCGGCGTTCATGGCCTGCGGCCATGCGAAGTTCACGGGTGACGTGGGCGTCTGCCTGGCCACCTCCGGCCCGGGCGCGATCCATCTCCTGAACGGCCTCTACGACGCCAAGCTCGACCATCAGCCCGTCGTCGCGATCGTCGGCCAGCAGGCGCGCAGCGCGCTCGGCGGCAGCTACCAGCAGGAGGTCGACCTGGTCTCGCTGTTCAAGGACGTCGCGCACGAGTTCGTCGAGATGGCGACCGAGCCGGCGCAGATCCGCCACCTGGTCGATCGGGCGGTGCGCATCGCGCTCGACCAGCGCACCGTCACCTGCATCATCGTCCCGAACGACCTGGCGTCGATGGACGCGGTCGAGACGCCGGCCCACGCCCACGGGACGATCCACTCGTCGATCGGCTACTCGCGCCCCGTCGTCGTGCCGTCGGCCGCCGACCTGCAGCGGGCGGCCGACATCCTGAACGAGGGCGAGAAGGTGGCGATGCTCGTCGGCGCCGGCGCGCTCGGCGCCGCGGACGAGGTGGTCGCGGTCGCCGAGACGCTCGGCGCAGGCGTCGCGAAGGCGCTGCTCGGCAAGGCGGTGGTCCCCGACGACCTGCCGTTCGTGACCGGCTCGATCGGCCTGCTGGGGACGCAGCCCGAGCTGGGACCTGATGATGGGCTGCGACACGCTGCTCATGGTCGGCTCGAGCTTCCCGTACTCGGAGTTCCTGCCCGAGGAGGGCAAGGCGCGCGGCGTGCAGATCGACCTCGACGGGCGCATGATCGGCCTCCGCTACCCGATGGACGCCCACCTCGTCGGCGACTCGGCGGCAACGCTGCGCGCGCTCGCCCCGCTGCTCGAGCGCAAGACCGACCGATCGTGGCGCGAGGAGATCGAGGAGGGCGTGGCCGCCTGGTGGCGGCTGATGGAGGAGCGGGCCATGGAGGATGCCGACCCGATCAACCCGCAGCGCGTCTTCTTCGAGCTCTCGCAGCGCCTGCCCGACCGGGCGATCCTCACGTCGGACTCCGGCTCCGCGGCGAACTGGTACGCCCGCGACGTGCGGATCCGCGCCGGCATGCACGGCCTCGCTCTCGGGCAACCTCGCCACGATGGGCGCGGGCGTGCCGTACGCGATCGCGGCCAAGTTCGCGCATCCGGACCGCCCGGTCGATCGCGCTGGTCGGCGACGGCGCGTTCCAGATGAACGGCATGAACGAGATGCTCACGATCGCCAAGTACCGGCACGTGCTGGTCCGACCAGCGCCTGATCGTGCTCGTCCTCCACAACAACGACCTGAACCAGGTCACGTGGGAGCAGCGGGTGATGGAGGGCGATCCCAAGTTCGAGGCGTCGCAGGACCTGCCCGACTTCGACTACGCCGCGTACGCCGAGCTCGGTCGGCCTGCACGGCATCCGCGTCGACGACCCGACCAGGTCGGAGCCGCCTGGGACGAGGCGCTCGCGCCGACCGGCCCGGTCGTGCTCGACGCGATCACCGATCCCGAGGTGCCGCCGCTGCCGCCGCACATCACGTTCGAGCAGGCGGTCAACTTCGCCGAGTCGGTCGTCCACGGCGACCCCGGCCGGCGGGCGATGATCACGCAGTCGCTGCGGCAGAGGCGCCCACGGGCTCGTGCCGGGACGATGACGCTCGCCACAGCAGGCGGGCCGCGCACGGCGGGCATCTCGGTGCCGGTCGACGACGTCGAGGTCGTCCGCCTACACGGTGCCGACCGACGCGCCGGAGTCCGACGGCACCGCCGAGTGGGACTCGACGACGATCGTCGCTCGTCGCAGCGCCCGCGGCGGCGGCGAGATCGGGCTCGGCTACACGTACGGGGACGTCGCGAGCGGCACGGTCGTGGCGTCGGTGCTGCGGGACGTCGTCGTCGGCCGCGACGCGATGGCGGTCGGCGCGTGCTGGGAGGCGATGGGGCGCGCGTGCCGCAACCTCGGCCGTCCCGGCGTCGCGTCGATGGCGATCGCCGCCGTCGACACGGCGCTCTGGGATCTCAAGGCGCGCCTCCTCGGGCTGCCGCTGGCGACGCTGCTCGACGCGGTGCGCGCCGCGGTGCCCGTCTACGGCAGCGGCGGCTTCACCTCGTACACCGACGAGCGTCTCGCCGAGCAGCTCGGCGGCTGGGCCGCGCAGGGCATCCCGCGCGTGAAGATGAAGGTCGGCCGCGAGCCCGGCCGTGACCTCGCGCGGATGCGGCGTCGCCCGCGACGCGATCGGCCCCGACGCGGAGCTCTTCGTCGACGCGAACGGCGCCCTCCAGCGCAAGGCGGCGCTGCGCTTCGCGGAGCGATGCGCCGGAGTTCGGCGTCACCTGGTTCGAGGAGCCGGTCTCGTCCGACGACCTGGAGGGCCTGCGGCTCGTCCGCGACCGGGCGCCCGCCGGGATGGACGATCGCGGCGGGCGAGTACGGCTACATGCTCCCGTACTTCGAGGCGATGCTCGCGGCGGGCGCGGTCGACTGCCTCCAGGCCGACGTCACCCGCTGCGAGGGCATCACCGGGTTCCTGCGCGTCGCCGCGCTCTGCCAGGCGCGATCGCTCGAGCTCTCGGCGCACTGCGGCCCGGCGATCCATCTGCACCCCTGCTGCGCCGCGCCGGCGCTGCGCCACCTCGAGTACTTCCACGACCACGTCCGCGTCGAGCGGCTGCTCTTCGACGGGGTCCTCGATCCTGTCGACGGGGCGCTGCGCCCCGATCTCGCGCGACCGGGCAACGGACTCGAGCTGCGGCGCGCCGATGCCGAGCGCTACGCCCTCTGAGGAGGAGACCATGTCGCTCGCAACCCGCACCGCCGGCCGCCTGCTCGCGAACCTCCGCGCCGGCCGCATGCAGAAGACGCTCGCCGCGACCGCCGCGCTGAGCGCCCCGCCGATGGCGTTCGAGATCTACCTCGAGCACTACAAGGCGTCGTTCGGCGACCGGTGGATGTGGACGCCGATCGTGCTCACTCCGCCGCTCACGGCGGCCGGCGTCGCGGCCGTGTTCTCGGAGCGGGCCGCGCGGACGGTGCTCCCCGCGGTCTCGGCGCTCTACGCCGCCGACGGACTCGTCGGCGTGATCACGCACCTGCGGGGCGTCCACCGCAAGCCCGGCGGGCTGCGCAACACGACCTACAACCTCGTGATGGGGCCGCCGCTGCTCGCCCCCGGCGCGCTGCTCCTGATCGGCGGCTTCGGGCTGCTCGCGCCGCTGATGGGAAGGGAGCGCTGAGATGCCGCACGACTTCCGGCGGGCGCTGCATCTGCCGAAGGTGCGCGGCACGGCGGGGACGGCCGACCCGTACGAGCTGCCCCGGCAGCGCCGCGGCACGACGCCGCAGATGCACGGCCGCTACCCCGACTACGACGTCCTCGAGCAGGTGGACGCATGGGACGAGCCGACGCGGAAGGTCGTCCTCGCCCGCGTCGACGACGTGCCCCCGCGCCGGTTCTTCACGGTCGCCGAGGCGGCCACGCTGACGGCGTTCTGCGACGACGTGCTCGCGCAGGACTCCGAGCCCCGGATCCCCGTGCTCGCGTTCGTCGACGAGAAGCACGCGGCGGGCAAGACCGAGGGCTACCGGTACGCGGGGATGCCGCCCGACGGCGACACGTGGCGGCTCGTCGCCCGCGGGCTCGACGAAGCCGCCGGGGACGGCGAGGGCGCGTACGCCCGTGCCGACGCCGGGCGGCGCGAGCAGATCGTCGACGCCTTCGCCGCCGGCGAGGTCTCGCGGCGGCGCGTGGGAGCACCTGGACGTGACCCGCGCCTGGAGCGTGGTCATGCGTGACGCGCTGGGCGCGTTCTACGCGCATCCCTGGGCCTGGAACGAGATCGGCTTCGGCGGGCCGGCCTACCCGCGCGGCTACGCCCGCCTGGGCGTCGGCCTGAGCGAGGCCTGGGAGGGCGCCGAGGCGATCGACCTCGACCCCGTCCCCGACGTGCAGCGGAAGGGCTTCGAGTGAGCATCGCCGCCCTCCTCAAGGGCTCTGTCATGCCCGCGGACAACGACTCCGCGCGCCTGCTCCACCCGACCCGGCGCGACGTCCCCGGGCTGAGCGCATGCGCCGCTACGCGGACGACGACGAGGTCGACATGCTGATCATCGGCTGCGGCGCCGGCGGCGGCGTCCTCGCCCAGCGGCTCGCGCGAGCGGGCTGGCGCGTGTGCGTGCTCGAGCGGGGCCCGTTCTGGGATCCCGAGCGCGACTGGGTCTCCGACGAGGCCGGCTCCGAGCACATCTACTGGAACGACGTGCGCATCGTCGGCGGCGAGGACCCGGTCGAGATGGGCAAGAACAACTCCGGCCACGGCGTCGGCGGATCGATGGTGCACTACGCCGGCTACACGCCCCGCTTCCACCCGTCCGACTTCGAGACGCACACGCGCGACGGCGTCGGCGCCGACTGGCCGATCGGCTACCGCGACCTGCGCGAGCACTACCAGGTCGTCGAGCGCGAGCTCCCCGTCGCCGGACAGGACTGGCCGTGGGGAGACCCGCACAGCTACCCGCATTCGCCGCACCCGATCTGCGGGGCGGCGGAACGGGCGTGGGCGGGCGCACGGGAGCACGGCGTCGAGATGCGCGTCGGCCCGGTCGCGATCGCAAACGGCGTCTTCGGCAACCGCCCGCACTGCATCTACCGCGGCTTCTGCCTCCAGGGCTGCAAGGTGAACGCCAAGGCGAGCCCGCTCGTCACGCACGTCCCCGACGCGCTCGACCACGGCGCCGAGATCCGGGCCGACTGCATGGCCGTGCGCATCGAGACGGACGAGCATGGCCGGGCGACCGGCGTCACCTACATCCACAAGGGCCGGGAGCGCTTCCAGCGGGCGGCCGCAGTGGCCGTGTGCGGCTACTCGATCGAGTCGCCGCGCCTGCTGCTGCACTCGAGCGGCCCCGGATTCCCGCACGGGCTCGGGAACGCCGACGACCAGGTCGGCCGCTACCTGATGGTGCAGGGCGCGCCGCAGGTGGCGGGGCGGTTCCCCGAGCTCCTGCGCATGTACAAGGGCCCCCCGCCGGAGGTGTCCTCCGAGCAGTTCTACGAGACGGACGCGTCCCGCGGCTTCGCGCGCGGCTTCTCGATCCAGACGCTCAGCCCGCTGCCGATCGGCTGGGCCGAGCACGTGCTCGCCGACGGCCACCGCGGCGCGGCGCTGCGCGAGTACATGCGCGACTACAACCACTGGGCGGTGCTCGGCGTGCTCTCCGAGCTGCTGCCGCTGCCGGAGAACCGGGTCACGCTCGCCGACGAGACGGATGCGTTCGGGATGCCGCTCGCGCGCTTCGACTACACCCAGTGCGACAACGACCGCAGGAACATCGCGTTCGCCAAGCAGACGCTGCACGACATCTGGGAGTCGGCCGGCGCACAGGACGTGCTCACGATCGACCGCTACGCGCACCTGGTCGGCGGCTGCCGGATGGGCGCCCGCCCGGAGACGAGCGTCGTCGACGCCGACCATCGCGTGTGGGGGACGCAGAACGTCTTCGTCTGCGACGGCAGCGTGATGCCGACGCAGGGAAGCGCGAACCCCGCGCTCACGATCATGGCGCTCGCGTCGCGGCTGGCCGAGCGGCTGGCCGGCGGGCACGTCGCGGCCGCCGTCGGCGGGCGCCGCGGGGAGGTGCACGCGTGAACGCGCGCCGGCGAGATCCCGAGGTCGTCGTCGTCACCGGCGCCTCCGCGGGCGTCGGCCGGGCGATCGCGCACGAGTTCGCCCGCCGGGGCGCATCCGTCGCCCTGCTCGCACGCGGCCTGCACGGTCTGAGCGACGCCGCCCGCGAGGTCGAGGAGCTCGGGGGCACGGCGCTCGTGCTGCCTGTCGACGTCGCCGAGCCCGACCAGGTCGAGGCCGCCGCCGCCGCGGTCGAGGAGCGCTTCGGGCACATCGACGTGTGGGTGAACAACGCGATGGCGACGATCTTCGCCCCGGTCGCCGAGATCACCGCCGACGAGTTCGCCCGCGCCACGCAGGTGACCTACCTGGGCACGGTGTACGGCACGATGGCGGCGTTGCGCCGGATGACGCCGCGCGACCGCGGCGCCATCGTCCAGGTCGGCTCGGCCCTGGCCTACCGCGCGATCCCGCTGCAGTCGGCCTACTGCGGAGGCAAGTTCGCGATCCGCGGCTTCACCGACTCGGTGCGCACGGAGCTCCTGCACAACGGCAGCCGCGTGTGGATCTCGATGGTGCAGCTGCCCGCGGTGAACACGCCGCAGTTCAGCTGGTGCCGGACGAAGCTCCCGAACCATCCCCAGCCGGTGCCGCCGATCTTCCAGCCCGAGGTGCCGGCGCGGGCCGTCGTCTGGGCCGCGCATCACCGCCGCCGCGAGATCACGGTCGGCGGCAGCGCCGTCAAGGCGATCGTCGGCCAGAAGCTCGCGCCGCGATTCGCCGACTGGTACCTCGCGCGCTCGGGCTACGACTCACAGCAGATCCCGAACATGCCGGTCGGCAACGGCCGCCCCGACAACCTCTTCGAGCCGGTGCCCGACCGGGCGGCGACGCACGGCATCTTCGACGAGCGCGCCGCCGGACGCAGCGACCAGGCCTGGGTCACGACCCATCGCGGCCTGATCGGCTGCGCTGCGGGTGCCGCCCTCCTCGGCGCGGCGCTCGCGCGGCGGACGCGATGAGCCCGCCGCTGCTCCCCTCGGGCGAGCAGATCGAGATCGTCCACGGCGAGCAACGGGCGTGGATCGTCGAGGTGGGCGGCGCGCTGCGCGCCTACCGGTGCGGCGGCCACGAGGTGCTGGACGGATACGCGGCCGACGAACGCTGCACGGACGCCCGCGGGCAGTCGTTCGTGCCCTGGCCGAACCGGGTGCGCAACGGCTGCTACCGGTTTGCAGGGAAGGAGCACCAGCTCCCCCTGAGCGAACCGGCGCGCCGAAACGCCATCCACGGCCTCGTGCGCTGGTCGAGCTTCGCGGCCGCCGCCCGTGAGCCCGACCGCGTCACCATGCGCAGCGTGCTCCACCCGCGCGACGGCTACCCGTTCACGCTCGTGGTCGCGATCGAGTACTCGCTCTCCCCCGCAGGCCTCACGGTCACGACCACCGTGACGAACGCGGGTGCGGAGCGATGCCCCTTCGGGACGGGCGCTCACCCGTACGTGACGGTCGGCACGCCGCTCATCGACGCAGCGTCATTGCGTGCCCCGGGGCGGGTGCGGCTGCTGACCGACGAGCGCGGCATCCCCACCGGGACCACCCCCACCGCGGGCACCGAGCACGACTTCAGGCAGGCCCGCCCGCTCGGCCCGACGGTGCTCGACACCGCATACACCGACCTCGAGCGGGGAGCGGACGGCCGCGCCGTCGTCGAACTGGCGGCGGACGCCGACATCGCCGTCTCGGTCTGGCTCGACCAGGCCTACCCCTACCTCATGCTCTTCACCGGCGACTCGCTGCCGGACCCCGGCCGGCAGCGGCGCGGGCTCGGGGTCGAGCCGATGACCTGCGCGCCCGATGCGCTGCGCTCCGGGGAGGGCGTGATCGTGCTCGAGCCGGAGGAGTCCTTCACCGGCGCGTGGGGCATCACCTGCCGGCGTTCATGAGCGCCGGGTACTGAGTCGCGGACAGGGAGGCGCGGCGGATCACCCCGTGCGGACGATGCGCGCCGTGCCTGCGGCCGACACGCTGCCGCCATGATACGACTCACCGGCCCCGCGGCCGCCCTGCGTCGCGGCCGGATGATGGCACCGGTCGCCGTCGTCGTCGCGGCGCTCGCGATCGCAGGCTGCGGTGGCGGCGGCGGCGTGGCGAGCTCGATACGCAGCTCGCTGCCGAGCTCGCTGCCGACATCCGCGCCGTCGCTGCCGTCACTATCACGTCCGTGCCGTCACTGTCGACGTCCGTGCCGTCGCTGTCGACATCCGTGCCGACCCTCACCACGACGACGACGACGACCACGCCGCCGCCGA
This sequence comes from uncultured Actinomycetes bacterium, assembly GCA_963717845.1. Lineage (GTDB taxonomy): Bacteria > Actinomycetota > Thermoleophilia > Gaiellales > JAICJC01 > JAICJC01. The sequence continues at coordinate 1,686,836 of CAVQXH010000001.1, read as the reverse complement.
CGTTGACGACGACCACGACGACTGCGACCCTGACAGCGGCAAGCTCGGGGCCCGCGACGAGCACGTCGAGCGACACGCCGTGGGGCTGGATCGCCGCGATTGCGATCCTGATCGTCGCCGCCGTCGTGATCGCGGGCTGGGCGATCGGCCGGCGGGGCGGATCGCGCAAGAGCTGGCGGGCTGGGGCCACCCAGGTGGGGGCCGACGGCGCCGCACTGCACGACGCGGCGCTGGGCGAGCTGATCGCCGCGACGCAGGCAAACCACCCGGAGCGATGGACGACGCTCGCGGGCACCGCCGACACGCTCGCCGCATCGCTGCGCCAGCTCGAGGCATCCTCCCCCGGCGAAGAGGCCACAGGAGTGACGCAGGGCGCACTCGCCGCGACCGCCGCGGTGCGCTCGGCGATTGCCATCGCAGGCTCCGCCCCGGCCGGGCTGCCCCTGGACGACGAGGCGGCGCGGACGCTGCGGGAGCGGCTCGAACAGCTCGCAGCCGCCTCGCGCGAGCTCACGGCCTACGCCGCGCGCGGCTAGGGGGCCCGGCGGCGACTCACTGCCCAAGGTTCCTGCGGCCGCGCGACGGCGCGGCCGCAGGGGCTCAGCCGCGTGGCTGAAACGGCCTGAACTCGATCGCGCCCGGCGTCGCCGAGACAGCGGTCGAGACCGGCACTTCGCTCCATGCCCCCGGCAGCGAGCCCAGCGGCTCGCTCATGATCGCGTGGGCATCGCCGGGGAGCATCTGCAGATCCTCGAAGTCGGGGTAGACGCGCTTCAGCGTCTCCAGGTCGTTGCTGTGGTAGAGCGTGCGCGGCAGCGAGCGGGTGGCGTAGCGAACCGCCAGCAGCGCCTCCGAGGTGAGCACGCCGACCGTCATCTGCACGGGATCGGCGATCCCCGCGTGGTCGGCCGCGCGCTCGATGAACCCGATGGTGCGCTCGAGCGCCGCCAGCGGGTCGTCGGCCAGGCCGAAGGTGAGGGCGAGGAAGAACATGTGCTCGGAGTCGGTGCTGCCCACGATCTGCGGGTACAGCTCGGGGTCGATGGCCAGCACGACGTCGCGCTTGATCCGCCTGAAGTCGCGGATCATGCCGTTGTGGACGAACAGCGTGTCGGCGTGCCGGAACGGGTGGCAGTTCGACTGCTGCACCGGCGAGCCGATCGCGGCGCGCACATGCGCGATCCAGGCGGGCGAGTCGAGCGTGCGGGTGATCTCACGGAGGTTCTCATCGTTCCAGGCGGGCTCGGTCGAGCGGTAGCGCGCCGGCTCCCGATCCCCCGGCACGAACCAGCCGATGCCGAATCCGTCCCCGTTGACCGGCTCCGCACCCTGGCTCGAGTCCAGGCTCTGGTGGACGAGCGTGTTGCTCTCCTCCCGGAACATGAACGAGCCGACGTTGATCGGGCCGCCGATGTATGCCATCCACCTGCACATTGCCGCGCCTTTCGGAGCATGCCGTGGGTCAGCCCGGATGGTGACCGAAAGCTTTCGCCGCGTGTTCGTCCATCCGGGATGATGCCGCCGCATCCGGGTCGCGCCATGGTCGGCCGATGATCGCGACGCGCCACATCGGACGGCCGGCACGGCGGTCGCGGTGGAGCCTGGCCTGACGTCGGGCAAGGACGCGGGCACGTCCCACGCGGTCGTGCCGGGGCTGCGGGCGATCGCCACCTACCGGCTCGGCTGGCTCCCGAGCGACGTCGTCGCCGGCCTTGTCCTGACGACGCTGCTCGTCCCCCAGGGGATGGCCTACGCAGAGCTCGCCGGCCTGCCGGCGATCACGGGGCTCTACACGTCGATCCTGTGCCTGATCGGCTATGCGATCTTCGGGCCGTCGCGCATCCTCGTGCTCGGTCCCGACTCATCGCTCGGCCCGATGATCGCCGCCGTGATCGTGCCGATCGTCGGCGCAAACGGGGATCCGGCGAAGGCGGTCGCCTACGCGTCGATGCTGGCCCTGATGGTCGGCGCGATCACGGCGCTCGGCGCGATCGCCCGGCTCGGATTCGTCGCCGACCTGCTGTCGAAGCCGACCATGATCGGGTACATGAACGGCCTCGCGATCACGATCCTGATCGGGCAGCTGCCGAAGCTGTTCGGCTTCTCGACGGACGCGAGCGGCGCGATCGCCGAGGCCAGGGCGTTCGTCCACGGCGTCGCCGCGGGGGACACCGTCACCGCGGCGCTCGTGATCGGCGTCGGCGGCCTGCTCGTGATGGGCCTGCTCCAGCGCGTCTGGCCGAAGGTCCCGGCCGTGCTCGTGGCCGTCGTCCTCTCGATCGCCGCCGTGAACCTGTTCCAGCTCCAGGACCACGGCGTCTCGGTGGTGGGCGGCCTGCCGCAGGGGTTTCCGCCCCTGACGGTGCCCTCGGTCAAGGTGTCCGACCTCTACCTGCTCGTGGGAGGGGCGTTCGGGATCGCGCTCGTCTCGCTCGCCGACACGATCGCGACCGCCTCGGCGTTCGCGGCCAGAAGCGGCGACGAGATCGACGGCAACCAGGAGATGCTCGCGATCGGCGCCGCGAACATCGCCTCCGGGTTCTTTCAGGGGTTCCCGGTCAGCACGAGCGGCTCGCGGACGGCGGTCGCCGAGCAGGCCGGCGCCAAGACGCAGGTCACCGGCCTCGTCGGGGCGCTCACGATCGCCGTGATGCTCCTGTTCTTCCCCGGCCTCCTGCGCGACCTGCCCCAGCCGATGCTCGCCGCGGTCGTCATCTCGGCATCGCTCAGCCTCGCCGACATCCCCGGCGTGATCCGCCTGTGGCATCAGCGCCGGACCGAGTTCATCCTCTCGATCACGGCGTTTCTGGGGGTCGCGCTGCTCGGCGTCCTCCCCGGGATCGTCGTGGCGGTCGGGCTGTCGGTCGCAAACGTGTTCCGGCGCTCGTGGTGGCCGTACCAGGCGATCCTCGGGCGGGTAGAGGGCATGCCGGGGTACCACGACGTCCGCAACCACCCCGACGCCGAGATCCTGCCCGGCCTCGTCGTGTTCCGGTTCGACGCACCGCTCTTCTTCGCAAACGCGCGCACGTTCCGCGACCAGATCGTGCGGCTCGCAGCGGCCGACCCGCCGCCGGCCTGGATCCTGATCGCCGCCGAGCCGATCACCGACGTCGACACGACGGCGGCCGACATGCTGGAGGATCTGGACGAGATGCTGAACGCCAGGGGCATCTCACTGGTGTTCGCAGAGATGAAGGACCCCGTACGCCTGAAGGTCGATCGCTACGAGCTCACGCGCACCATCGACCCGGCGCACTTCTTCCCGACGCTGCACGCCGCGGTCACGGCCTACAGCGACGAATCCGGCGCCACGTGGACGCACCCCGAAGAGACGCCGATCTAAGCCCCGAACCGCTCGGCCAGGAGGCCGTGCCGCAGGCCGCGGTCGCTCACCTGCAGCGACCCGCTGCCGAGCTTGACGAGGACGGTGCGGATGATGCAGGCGCCCGCCAGGATGACCTCGGCGCGCTTGGGCTGCAGGCCGACGATGTCGCGGCGCTCGTCCGCGGTGCGCGTGCGGAAGAGCTCGATCTGGCGGTCGATCTCGCCGCAGTGAAGGACGCTTCCCTGCACGACGTCGGGGTCGTACCGCGCCAGCTCGTGCTTCACGGCCGCCAGGTTCGTGACCGTGCCGCCCATGCCGACGACGGCGTCCGGCGGCGGCCGCCCGTCCAGACGGTCGAGCGCGGCTGCGATCGCCGTCTTCGCCGCGCCGAGCTCCTGCTCCGACACGGCTCCGTCGAGGCCGTACCGCTCGGTGAAGCGCACCGCGCCGACGTCGACGCTGAAGCGCTCGTCGATGTGATCCTCGTGGCCGAACGTGAACTGCGAGCTGCCGCCGCCGGAATCGAACACGACGACCGCGCCATGGCTTTGGCCGAGCCCGGAGGTCGCGGCGCGATAGGCGAGCCGGGCCTCCTCGTCGCCCGAGATGACCTCGACCGCGACGCCGCAGCGCGCCCGCACGCCGCTGACGAACGAGGGGCTGTTCTGCGCGGAGCGCAGCCCGGCGGTGCCCACCGCGGCGATCGCGAGCGCCCCGGCCTGCGACGCCTCGTCGGCCATGCCGGCGATCGCGGCGATCGTGCGCTCCATCGGCTCCCGGCCGAGCACGCCGCTCGCATCCAGGCCCTCGCCGAGGCGCGTCACCTCGGCCCGGTCGACCACCCTGTGCCACGTGCCGGCGGCATCCCGCTCGCCGATGTGGAACTTGACCGAGTTCGTGCCGACGTCGATGACGGCGTAGCGCCGCGTGCCGGACGCAACCAGCGCCCGCAGCCCCTGCGGAAAGCTGACATTCCGCCGGTCGCCGAGGCCGGCCTCACGCACGGCGGCGATCACGCGAGCCGCATCCGGCGACTCGATCGCGATCGTCCGCGTCGACGAGCCGCCGGCGCTCACGTCGGTGAGCTCGGCCATGCAACCGCCGAGGGTGTAGTGCCGGCGCAGCTTGTGCACCTGCACGGCCGCGACATCGGCGCTCGGGCGCACCACGTCGTCAAGCAGCTCCTCCACGGTGTACGAGCCCCGCGCGAGCTGCGGCACGGACGCGCCGAGCGCTGTGAGCGCCGCCGCCACGTCGTCCGCGGCCCAGGGGGAACTCCGCCTTCATGACCGGTGTCCACTGCTGGAGCCCGTCGGCGTTCGTGGCCTTCAGGTGCTTGATGTCCATCAGCCCGGCGCGGATCTTGACCGTGTCCCCGTCCGTGCCCGCGAGCAGGTAGACCTCATCGCTCTCCTCGGTGTGCTCGGGGGGGAGTGCGCCGAGCCGGTCGCCGGCCGCCCCGAGCCCCTCACCGAACGTCCGCCACTCCCAGCGGGGGACGATGATGGTCATGACCTGCCGGCCGCGTTCCCCCGCGGCGCCGCGGCGAAGTACCGCAGGGCCTTGCGGGTCTTGGTCTCCTGCTCGCCCGAGAGATCCACACCCTCGGCCACGAGGAACGCGCGCAGCTCGGCCGCGACCTCGAACGCCTCGGACGGAGCGCACCTGGTCGAGAGCTCGAGCAGCCGCGAGCCGTCCGGGTAGAGCCACATCTCGGCGACGAGCCGGCGGCCCAGCCGGCCGGGCTTGAAGCGCAGCTTGAGGACGAAGATCGGCCCCAGGATCGAGAGGTCGTCGAGGGCGATCCCCTCCGGCGCGTGGGCGGCGAAGAGCTTGCGCTGATCCCGCGAGAAGAGCTTGCGCACCGGCCCGCCGGCGGCGACGATGCTGCGCACGCCGGCCGCGCCGACCGCCTCCTTCAGCCTGCCCGAGCAGACGAACCCCCCGGGCATCGCGTCGACCTCGACCCCGAAGCCGGGCAGCGCGCGCAGGTGCGCCGGCAGGACTTCCGGCACGACCGGACGCAGCTTGACGACCGAGTCGTCGGGCTTGCCCTGGATCCGGCGCGCCCGCACGACGACACCCTTCTTGTTGAGCGCCAGCTCCGGCGTGTCGAAGAAGAACACCTGGCGGATCTGCGCCTGCAGCGGGTCCATACCCAGCGATACGGCCGTCGAGCGCTGGTGGGACTCCGGCACGGTCAGCTTCAGCTCGACCGTGTCTGAGCCCTTGATGAGTCCGAGCAGCTCGACGAGCTCGGTGTCCGTGAAGCCGGGTCGTGCGGTCGTCTTCGTCGCCATTCCAGCGTCCTTTGTCGTTTCGGGCCGCCAGGCTATCGCGTCGATGCCTTCAGGCTTTCATCCCGTTCGGGTGAGGGGGCGGCAGGCCGGGAGGCTCACACTCCCGCAATTGACCCGAGTCGCCCGGGAGGCGCCGCATGAGCACGAAGCAGGAGAAGCGCATCGACGAATACGCCCGGCTCTTCCGCGTCAAGCCGGGATCGAAGGTGACGCTTGCCGACGACTTCGACCCGGGCTTCAAGGCCGACTTCCTGAAGAAGAAGGACGGCGCTCCCCTGCTGCGCCGGGGCGTGGCCATGCTCGCGGACTACCAGGCCCGGCTGGCCGCCCAGGACACCTACGGCGTCCTCGTCTGCCTGCAGTCGCTCGACGCCGGCGGCAAGGACGGGACGATCCGGCACGTCATGAGCGGCGTCAACCCGCAGGGGGTGGCCGTGCACGGCTTCAAGGTGCCGTCCGCCGAGGAGCTGGATCACGACTTCCTGTGGCGCTATGCGCAGCGGCTGCCCGCGCGCGGCGAGATCGGGATCTTCAACCGGTCGCACTACGAGGAGGTGCTGGTCGTCCGCGTCCATCCCGAGAACCTCGATCGCCAGAAGCTGCCGGCCGAGTCGAAGGGCTCCGGGGTGTGGCGGCGCCGCTACCGCGAGATCAACGACTGGGAGCGCTACCTCACCGACAACGGGTTCCGGATCGTGAAGATCTTCCTCAACCTCTCCAAGGAGGAGCAGCGCACCAGGTTCCTGAAGCGGCTCGACCTGCCCGAGAAGAACTGGAAGTTCTCGTCGCACGACGTCCATGAGCGCGAGCGCTGGGACGACTACCAGGCGGCGTTCTCGGAGATGCTGTCCCACACCAGCACGAAGTGGGCCCCGTGGTATGTGATCCCCGCCGACCGCAAGTGGTTTGCCCGGCTCGCCGTCGCGGTGGTGATCGCCCACGAGCTGATGGACATCGATCCTCACTACCCGGTTGTGAGCGCCGAGGCCCGCGCCGATCTCATGAAGGTGAGGACGGAGCTCGAGGCCGAGGCGCCCAAGGGGGCCGCGGCCGATCCGTTCGAGGCTCGCCTCGCCAAGGAGCGCAAGAAGGCGAAGCGCAAGCAGGACGCGCAGGCGACCGAGCTCGTCGTCGCGGACCTGCAAGACGGCGCGGGCGAGGCGTCGTGACCGCCGCCGCGAGCGAGTCGCCGGCGCGCCCGGACGAGGACGAGCGCTGGTACGCCCGCGAGCCCGCGGCCGTGGCCGACGGGCTCGGCGTCAACACCGACGCGGGGCTCACGGCCGCGGAGGCGGGCGAGCGCCTGCGCCGAGACGGCCGAAACGCGCTCCCGACCGAGGCGCCGGAGCCCGGCTGGCGCCGGTTCCTGGCCGAGTACACGAGCTACATGCAGATGATCCTGGTCGGCGCGGCCGTCGTGTCGCTTGCGATCAAGGAATGGAGCACCGCGGTCGTCCTGGTCGCAATCACGCTCCTGAACGCGGTCGTCGGCCTGCGCCAGCAGGGCAAGGCCGAAAGCGCGATGAACGCGCTCAAGTCGCTGATGAAGGAGACGGCACGCGTGCGCCGCGACAGCGCGGAGGCCCAGATCCCCGCCGAGGAGCTCGTGGTCGGAGACGTCGTCCTGCTCGCCGCGGGCGACCAGGTGCCGGCGGATGGACGGGTGATCGCGGCCAGCTCGCTGCAGATCGACGAGTCCGCCCTGACCGGCGAGAGCCTCCCCGCCGGCAAGGTCGCAGAGACGCTGCCCGACGAGAAGCGCGCCCCCGGCGACCAGTCGAACATGGCGTTCATGCACACCCCGGTCACGCACGGGAGCGGGGTGATGATCGTGACGGGCGTCGGCAGCCACACCCAGGTCGGGCGGATCGCCCACATGCTGGAGGGCACGACGAAGGAGGAGACCCCGCTCACGAAGCAGATGAACACGCTGACGCTGTGGATCGCCGGCGCGGCGGGGCTGACGATGGTGGTGATGTTCGCGCTCGGCCTGCACCGCGGCGACCCGTGGAGGGAGCTCTTCATCAGCGCCGTCGCGCTCGCGATCTCGGCCATCCCCGAGGCCCTGCCCACGGTCGTCCAGGTCGTGCTCTCCCTGGGCAGCGTCGAGCTCGCGGGCAGAAACGCGATCGTGAAGGAGCTGCCGTCGGTCGAGACCCTGGGGTTCACATCGGCGATCAACTCGGACAAGACCGGCACGCTCACGCTGAACCAGATGACGGCCGTCGAGGTCGTCGACACCACCGACCGCTACACGATCTCGGGCACGGGCTACGGCCTCGAGGGCCGCGTGCACCACGCGGCCGGGAAGTCCGAGTCGATCGAGGACGCGATCCTCCCGTACGTGCTCGCAAGCGACGCGCGCCTTGAGGCGGGGAAGGTCGTCGGCGACCCCACCGAGGGCGCGCTGCTCGTGCTCGCGCACAAGGCCGGCCTCGACATCGAGGGCACGCGCGACGAGCGGCCGCGCGCGGCGACGCTGCCGTTCGACCCGACCTACAAGCTGATGGCGACCTTCAACCACGAGCACGACCGCACCGGCCGCGAGGTCGTGCGCGTGTACGTGAAGGGCGCGGCGCCGGCGGTGCTCGAGCGGGCGGCGACGGCGCTCTCGGGGGCCACGAGCATCCCGTGGGACGACGACCTGAAGCAGCGCGCCGACGGCCACGTCACCCGGATGGAAGGCCTCGGGCTGCGGGTGATGGCCGCCGCCTATCGCGACCTGGATCCCGCCGCATTCGACCCGGATGACGACCTGCTCGCGCATGTGAGCGAGCTCGAGGTCACCAGCCTGGTGGGCATGCTCGACCCGCCGCGCGAGGAGTCCAAGCAGGCGGTCGCAGACGCGCAGGCGGCGCACATCCGCGTGCGGATGGTCACGGGCGACGACGTCTTCACCGGAGCCGCGATCGCCGAGCAGCTCGGGATCCCCGGCGAGGCGATCCTCGGCGCCGATTTTGCCGCCCTCAGCGAGGCGGAGCGCATGGAGCGGATCGAGTCGATCGGCGTCGTCGGCCGCGTCGCGCCGGAGCACAAGGTCCTGCTGGCCGAGACGCTGAAGAAGAAGGGCGACGTCGTGGCGATGACCGGCGACGGCGTGAACGACGCGCCGGCGATCAAGGCGGCGGACATCGGCATCGCGATGGGGAGCGGCACCGAGGTGGCGAAGAACGCGGGCCGGATGATCCTCTCCGACGACAACTTCGCAACGATCGTCTACGCCGTCGAGCAGGGCCGCAAGCTCTACGACAACCTGAACAAGTACATCCGCTTCGTCCTGCTGATGCTCGTGGCGTTCGTCCTGACGTTCCTCGGCGCGAGCCTGTTCAACATCGCCGAGGGACAGCCGTTCACGCCCGCGCAGGTGCTGTGGATCCACTTCCTGATCAGCGCGCCGTTCGGCGTCGCACTCGGTTTCGACGAGGAGACGGCCGGCCTGATGCAGCTCCATCCGCGGGAGCGGGGCGAGTCGGTGCTGACCCGGCCGATGATGCTCACGTCCGGGCTCGTGGGCCTCTTCATCGCGACGGTCGCGCTGATCATCATCGAGGTCGGGATCCACCACTACGGGAGCGTGCCAGCTCGGCATCTCGATCGCGTTCACGGCGTTCGCGCTCATGCTCGTCGTCGCGGCCTACGAGTGCCGCAGCGAGACGGCGACCGTCTTTCGCATGGAGACGTTCAACAGCCGCAGGATGAACTGGATCGCAGCGGCCGAGGCGGTGGGGGGCGTGCTCGTCACCCAGTGGGACTTCCTGCGCAGGCTGCTCGGGACGCAGGAGCTGACGGCGCAGGAGTTCGGCGTCGCGCTGCTCGCGGCCGTGGCGCTCCTGGTGGCCTGGGAGGCCGCCAAGTGGGTCGCCCGGCGGCGCATGCCCGCAGCGGTGGAGTGAACGCGAATGCCCCCGCCGGCACGGGAGTTCGGGTGCCGACGGGGGCGTTCGTGCGCGCGCTGACCTGTCCGGTCAGTACGTTTCGTCCAGTGAGCCGGACCAGTCGAAGCATCACCCGGACGCGCGGAAGCCACATCGGTGCAGACCCTGCATTCGATAGGTAATTGTTCCGACGTGCCGCCGACTCAGTCTGACGCCATGCAGGAGGCGGTGCTCGCCTCTCGGACATGACCGCTGCGGCCGGCGCGCGCCTCGTCACCGGCGTCGCTTGCGCGCGTCGAGGCGACGGCGCATCGCGCGGTCACCGACGCCGGTGAATCGCTCACCTACGATGTGCTTGTCATCGCGTGTGGCGCTCGCCGCGTGTCCGTCCTGCATGGGGCGCTCGCGTTTCGCGGAGAGGCGGATGCCGATGCCGTGCGCGACCTCCTGCGCCAGCTCGAACACGGTGCCATCACGCGCGTCGCCTTCGCATTGCCGCGCGGCGCCACCTGGGCGCTACCGCTGTATGAGCTGGCGCTTCTGACCGCCACCCACGTCGCCCAGAAACGGCTCCCAGCCGTTCGCTGGAGCTGGTGACACCCGAAGCCACACCGCTCGCCCAGTTCGGCGGAGAGGTCAGCGCGACCGTCTCCCAGCTGCTCGCCGACCATCACATCCGCGTGCACCTCGGCACGTACCCCGTGCGGGTGTACCCGACCCGGCTGATGCTGGCACCCGCACGCACCCTCCGGTACGGCCGAAACCGGCGGGATCTGCCCTGGCGGGAGACGCACGACCCGTACGCGATCCTCGTCTCGCGAGGTGATGCTGCAGCAGACGCAGGTGGCGCGCGTCGTGCCGCGCTACCTGGCCTGGCTCGAGCGCTGGCCGTCGGTGCAGGCGCTCGCGGCGGCGACACCGGCCGAGGTGATCACCGCCTGGAGCGGCCTCGGCTACAACCGCCGGGCCGTCAACCTGCACCGCTGCGCGGTGGCGGTGGCCGCACGCGGCGGGTTCCCCCGCGACCCGCGCGAGCTCGAGCGGCTCCCCGGGGTAGGCCCGTACACGGCCGCTGCGGTCGCGTGCTTTGCCTTCGGCGCCCAGATCGCGGCGCCCGACACCAACGCCAGGCGGGTGGCTGAGCGAGCGTTCGGCCGCTCCGAGGTCGCACCGCCGCCCGGGCGGGCATACGAATGGAACCAGGCCCTCTTCGACCTCGGCCGCGAGGTGTGCATCGCGCGCACGCCGCGCTGCGGCGTCTGCCCGCTGGCGTCCCGCTGCCCGTCGCGGGGGATGACATACGCGCCGCTGCGGCGCCAGTCGCGCTTCGAGGGCTCGTTCCGGCAGCGGCGCGCGCGGCTCTTGCGCGCGATCGCGGCCGCCGGCGCGCTGCCCGACGCCGAGGCCGACGCCGAGGCGCTCGTCTCGCTGGTGCGCGACGGCCTGGCCGAGGTGTCGGACGGCCACGCCCGGTTGCCCCGCTGACGGGAGGTGCCTGGCACCGCGACGCGGTGCCAGGCACCCTCAATCCACAAGTCGTGTCACGACATCTGCCAGGCCGGTGAGCGACGGCAGCTCCGCGTCGGGCGCGTAGCCCGGGGGCAGCGGGATGCCGGCGCGGTTGATCCAGACCGCCTTCATCCCGCACGCCTGTGCGCCGGCGATGTCGGTGTCCAGGCCGTCGCCGACGTGCACCCAGCGGGCGGGGTCGCCGGCGCACAGCTCGATCGCGTGCCGGAACGCGGCCGGAGCCGGCTTCAGCTCGCCGAGCTGCTCGGCGTGGACGATGAATGCGAACCGCCGGGCCACGTCGAGCTGGGCGAACGGGAAGTTGCCGTTCGTGATCGCGCCCAGCACGCAGCCCTGCGCCGCCAGGGCATCGAGCTCGGGCTCGACGTCGGTATGCAGCTCTACGGCCGTCGGCCGCTCGGCCATCCACACGTCGACCATCCACGCCGGCAGGTCGGGGTCGTGGATGTCGTGTGCCGCCAGCACCCGCCGAAACGACTCCAGCCGCAGCTCCAGGTAGGAGCCCTCCCGCTCCTCGGCCACCAGCCGCCGCTCCTCGTGCAGGAGCTCGACGGTGATGTGCCCCTCGAGCTCGGGCCGGCGCCGCTCGAGGGCGGCGATGGTGCCGGCGAGCGAGCCGTTCATCATCGGCATGAAGGCCCACAGGGTCTCGTCCAGGTCGAACGACACCACGACAGCGGTCATGAGGCCATCCGCAGCAGCGCCACCGCCTGGCAGGCGGCGCCCTCGCCCCGGCCGATGAAGCCGAGGTGATCCGTGGTCGACGCCCGCACGGTGACCCGCTCCACACCGACCGCAAGCGCGGCCGCAAGCGCCGTGCGCATCGCCTCGCGGTGCGGCGCGATTCGCGGCGCCTGCATGATCACGATGGCGTCCACGTTCACGAGCTCCCATCCGCGCGCGCGGATCTGGCCCCAGGCCTCGCGCAGCAGATCGATGCTGACCGCGCCGCGCAGCGCCGGATCATCGGAGGGGAAGAGGTGGCCGATGTCCTCCATGCCCGCGGCGCCGAGCAGAGCGTCCGTGACCGCGTGGCTCACGAGGTCGGCGTCGGAGTGGCCCTCGAGGCCGCGCTCGGCCGGGATCTCGACGCCGGCGAGGACGAGCCGGCGGCCGTCCGCGAACGCGTGCGCGTCGAACCCGATCCCCACCCGCATGCCGTCGGCCGCGCTCACGAGAACCGCGCCTCGGCCCGGGCGAGGTCGTCGCCCGTCGTGATCTTGATGTTGGCCGGCTCGCCGGCGACGGCGGCGACGGTGAGCCCCGCCGCCTCGACGAGCGACGCGCAGTCGGTCGCGTCGCGCACCTGATCCGGCGGCAGGGCGAAGGCCCGCCGCAGGGCGTCGGCGCGGAAGGCCTGCGGCGTCTGCACCGAGCGCAGCTCGCCGCGCACGAGCGTCTCGACGACACGGCCGGCGCCGACCCGCTTGATCGTGTCGGTGACCGGCAGCGCCGGGACGGCGCCGTCGTGGTCGGCAAGGGCCGCGAGCAGCCGGTCGATCAGCTCCGGCGAGGCGAACGGCCGGGCGGCGTCGTGCACCAGGATCCGGGCCGCATCGGCGGGCACCTCGTCCAGGCCGGCCGCCACCGAGAGCGCGCGCGTCTCACCGCCGCACACCGCTGCGGTCACCTTGCCCGCCGCCAGCTCGTCGGCGAGGAGCGTCGCCGGCTCCTCCCACTCGGCCGGCACGACGAGCACGATCCGGTCGACCGCCGGATGGTCGTCGAGCAGGTCGATCGAGTGCGCGAGCAGCGGCCGGCCGCCCAGCTTCACGAACGCCTTCGGCCGATCCGCTCCCAGCCGGGCGCCGTCGCCACCGGCGACCACGATCGCCCAGGTTGCGCTCATTTCTCGGCCGCGCCGGCGGTCACCCTGGTGAAGATCATCTTCCCCGAGGGCGACTGCAGCACCGACGTCACCTGCACCGCCGCCGTCTCACCCATGAGCCTGCGCCCGCCCTCGACGACGACCATCGTGCCGTCGTCCAGGTAGCCGACGCCCTGGTCGTGCTCCTTGCCCTCGCGGATCACGCGCACGTCGAACGACTCGCCGGGCAGCACCGCCGGCTTGAGCGCATTTGCGAGCTCGTTCACGTTCAGGACGACCACGTCCTGGATGCGGGCGAGCCGGTTCAGGTTGAAATCGGTCGTCAGGATGCGCAGGCCGCGCTCCTTGGCCAGCTTGAGCAGCTTGGCGTCGACGTCGTCGAGGTCGGGGAAGTCGACGTCGGGAGTCGTCACCACGACCTCCGAGCGCAGGCCCTGCACCACCTCGAGGCCGCGGCGGCCGCGGGCGCGCTTGAGCGAGTCGCCCGAGTCGGCCACGTGCTGCAGCTCGCGCAGCACGAACTCCGGCACCACCAGCTCGTCCTTGAGGAACCCGGTGCGGACGATGTCGGCGATGCGGCCGTCGATGATCGCGCTCGTATCGACGAGCATCGCGAACCCGGGCGGGGCGGCCTCGGTGCCCGACTCGGCGACCTGGTGGACGCCGACGAGCCGCAGGATGCCGCGGTGCTTCTTCGCTGCCGTGAACGCGAACAGATACCCGACCACGAGGAACAGCGGCAGGATCACCCACTTGCCGATGTACGGCAGCGTGTGCACCGGGAACCACAGGAGCGCCGATACGAGCAGGCCGACCAGCAGGCCGACCGCCGCGACCGTTAGCTCGCCAGCGCTCCGGGTCTGGACGGCTCGCTCGATCCTCTTGAAGCCACGGACCAGTCCCTTGCCGACCAGTCCTCCCACCATCCAACCGACGGCGAAGACCAGGAAGACGACGACGGCGAAGACGGGGTACGCGTAAGAAGCCGAATAATGATCCTCAAGATTGAGGGACAACCCCGCCTGGATGGCACCCAGGACTCCCAAGAGGGACAAGACGATCCGGGTTGAGACCACCATCGTCCGCTCCTCTCTCTACGTATCGCAAGCCCACGCCGGATGAACCGATACACGGCCCCCGGGCGGCAGGCGTCTATGCGTGCCGGCTAGGCTCGCGCTTTGCGGGCCTCGCCGATCTCCTCGAGCACCTCCTCCAGGAACTCGCGCGCCTCGTCCTCGTCCATGTTCTTCGCGTACATCAGCTCGCTGGCGAGGATGCGCTTGGCCTTCGAGAACATCTGCTTCTCACCCGTCGAGAGGCCCTTCTCCTGGTCGCGCTGAGCGAGGTTGCGAACGACCTCGGCCATCTCGAAGATGTCGCCCGTCTTCATCTTGTCGCGATTGTGCTTGAACCGGCGGTTCCAGTTCTTCGGCATCTTGGTGCCGTCGCCCTGGAGCACGGTGAGGACCTCCTCAACCGTCTCCTCGCCGATCACCTTGCGCAGCCCGACCCGTTCCGCACTGTCCAGAGGGATGGTGACGGTCATATCGTTATGAAGGATCTTGATCGTGAGGTACTCGCGATCCTTGTCGCCCACGACGCGCATATCTCTGCTCGTGATCGTTCCCGCGCCATGGTGCGGATAGACGACCTTGTCACCAACGTCATACAAAAGTCGCTCGACCTCCTCGACAGGATGCACCTGCATGCCCGCGAAACCCCTCGCAGCTAGGCCAGAGATTCTATCAGATCTGGCACCTTCGGGCGAACGGATCACAGCATTCTGTAGACATCGCAAACGAATTTCGGCAGACTCCGCGACCGGCCGATCGGGACCGCTCACAGGTTGAGATAACGGTCGACGAGATTCTGCTCCTGCAGCCGGCGCAGGCCGTCTCTGATCTCCCGCGCGCGCACCGCGCCGACGCCCTCGACCTCCTCGAGCTCGGCCTGCGACGCGCGCACGAACGCCTCGAGGCCGTTGAAGTGGTCGACCACATGGGCGATCACGCTCTCGGGCAGGCGCGGGATCTTCGAGAGCACGCGGTGCCCCCGCGGGGTGACGGCGTAGTCGACCGGCGAGACCGTGCGCGGGTACCCCAGCACCTCGGCCAGCTGCTCGAGCTCGAGCAGCTGGGTGTCGGGCATCGTGCGCAGCTGCTCGAGCGCGCGCCGGTAGCCGCCGGTCACCTCCGGCAGCTCGTAGTCGCGCACCATCGCCACCTCGTCGCCGGGCACCCACTCGGACATCTCGTCGAGCTGGATCTTGATCAGCCGCCCCTCGACGCCGAGCTCGGCGACGTTGCGCTCGATCTCGTCGCGCATGCGCGACGTCATCTCGGCCCGCTGCAGGGCCACCAGGACGTCGTCGAGCATGACCGCCCCCTGGAACTCGAGCGCGGTCAGGCGGGTCGACACCTGCTCGAACCGGGTGCGGTAGGTCTCGAGCGTCGTTACGGCCTGGTTCGTCTTGGCCAGGATGTCGGAGATGTCCTCGAGCTGGTAGCGCACGTCGCCCACGTAGGTGGTGACGACGTCGCGCTGCTGGCTGATCGAGATCACGAGCGCACCGGTCTGCTTGGCGACGCGCTCGGCCGTGCGGTGACGTGTGCCCGTCTCGGCCGACGGGATCGTGGGATCGGGCATCAGCTGCACGTTGGCGTAGACGATGCGCGTGGCGACCGCGTTCAGGATGATCGCGCCGTCCATCTTCGCCAGCTCGTAGAGCAGGTAGGGCGAGAACGCCTGGTCGAGCCGGATCCCGCCCGAGAACATGAACGAGAGCTCCGCGGGCTCGCCGATGACGATCAGGGCGCCAAGCCGCGCGCGCAGGATGTCGTTCAGGCCCTGCCGCATGGTGGTGCCCGGCGCGATTCGGCGCAGGGCGTCCAGCATCTTCGGGTCCTTGCGAACATCGGGAAGCAGCTCGGTCATCCCCACCCCTCGGTAGCCGCGTGTGGACTGAAGGCCAGTCCGATCGCTACCTCCAGAGTACCAGCGCATCGGAGCGGTGGACCGCCCGCCGAGCCGGTCGTGCTGGGCGGGCACACGAGCCCAGCCACGCCGAGCTTGGCGGCCTCCGCCAGCCGCGGACCGGTGTGCGAAACGGGCCGCACCCGGCCCGTCAGCCCGAGCTCGCCGAAGCACGCCATCCGGTGGGGCGTGGCCGCGCCCCGGGCCGACGAGACGATGGCGAGCGCGACGGCCAGGTCGGCCGCCGGCTCGTCGACGCGCACGCCGCCGGCAACGTTCACGAACACGTCGGACGCGCCGAGCGCGACCCCGGCATGGCGGCCCAGCACCGCCACGATCATCGACAGCCGGTTGCGGTCGAAGCCGGTCGCCTGCCGCCGCGGCATGGCCATGTCCGTCGAGGCGACGAGCGCCTGCACCTCGAGCACGATCGGGCGCGTGCCCTCGATCGCCGGCAGGAGCACCGACCCCGGTCCGGCCGGCTCGGGCTCGGCCAGCGCCGCGGACGGGTCGGCGACCGGGATGAGGCCGGCGTCGGTCATCTCGAAGATGCCGATCTCGTCGGTCGACCCGAACCGGTTCTTGACCGCGCGCAGCACGCGCAGGTGGCGGTAGCGGTCGCCCTCGAACTGCAGCACGGCGTCGACGAGGTGCTCGAGCACGCGCGGCCCGGCCACCGTCCCGTCCTTCGTCACGTGGCCGACGAGCACGATCGCCGTCGCCCCCCGCTTGGCCACACGCAGCAGCCGCTCGGCCGCCTCGCGCACCTGGGCGACGCTGCCGGGGGCCGACTGCAGGTCGGCGCTTCGCATCGTCTGCACCGAGTCGACGACGCAGACCGCCGGCGCCTCGGCCGCGATCGTCTCGCACACGACGTCCAGGTCGGTGTCGGCCAGCACCCGGATCGCGTCGCCCGCGCCCAGGCGCTGCGCCCGCAGCCGCACCTGCGCGGGCGACTCCTCGCCGCAGACGAGCAGCGTGCGCCCGCCCGCGGAGGCGACCGCCGCGAGCGCCTGCAGGAGCAGCGAGCTCTTGCCGACGCCCGGCTCGCCTCCGATCAGGACGAGCGACCCCGGCACGAGGCCGCCGCCCAGCACGCGGTCGAGCTCGCCGATGCCGGTCGGCAGGCGGGCGGCCGCGAGCACGTCGACGTCGCCCAGGAGCGCGACCGCGGCCCCGCCGCGCGACCGCCGCCCGCCCGATCCGGACGGGGCGCGCACCGCCTCCTCGTGCACGGAGTTCCACTGGCCGCAGTCCGGGCAGCGGCCGAGCCACTTGGGGCTCTGATGCCCGCACTCGGAACAGACGAAGGTTGTCGATGCGCGTGCCACGGACAGACGATTGTCGCAGCCGGGTCGGCCGTCGCCCGTGCTAGGTTGAGCCGCATGCGCACCTCATTGCTCACATCGGCCGCGACGATCGCCGTCGCGGCGGTGCTCGCAGCCGGCTGCGGCGGGTCGTCCGGCGGCGGCAGCTCGTCTGCCGCCTCGGCGGTGGCCGGCGCCCAGGTCGTCGAGATCGACGTCGCGTCGAGCGGCTTTGCCTTCACGACGTCCACGGCGACCGCGAAGGCCGGTCCTGTCGAGCTCAAGTCCAAGAACCCGCAGTCCGTCTCGCACGACATCTCGCTGAAGGGCAACGGCGTGTCCGTGCAGGGCAACATGGTCTCGAGCGGCGGCGTCTCGACCGTCACCGTGGCCGACCTGAAGCCCGGCACCTACACGTTCTACTGCTCGGTGCCCGGCCACGAGCAGGCCGGCATGAAAGGCACCCTCACCGTCAGCTGACCCGTGGAACGACCGGGGGCGCCGCAATGGGCGCCCCCGGTGCTCACGCGTATGCCGTGCGGCCTACTTGTCCGATCCCTCGGCCGCGTCCGACTCGTCGTCTCCGCCCTCATCCTTCGGGCGCTCCGACGGGCCCTCGGCGGGGACGAGGTCGGCCGGAGGTGCGTCTGGCACCTCGACCGGCTCGATCATCTGCAACGAGATCTCCTCGTCGCCCTCGATCCAGTCGACCAGCACGGTCGAGCCGGGCTCGATCGCCCGGCCGAGCACGAAGTCGGCCAGCGGATCCTCGATGTAGCGCTGGATCGCCCGCCGCAGCGGCCGGGCGCCCATGGTCGGGTCGTAGCCCTTGTCGACCATGAAGTCCTTGGCCTTGTCGGTCAGCTCGATCGACACCTCGTGCACCTTCATCTGCTCGCGCAGCCGCTTCATCAGCAGGTCGACGATCTGCGTGATCTCCGCCTTCGTCAGCTTCTGGAAGACGATGATCTCGTCGATGCGGTTCAGCAGCTCCGGCCGGAACATCTTCTTCACGTCGCCCATGATGCGGTTCTTCATGTCCTCGTAGGAGACGCCGGTCTCGGCCTCGTCCACGCTGAACCCGAGCGAGGTGTTCTTGGCGATCGACGCCGCCCCGATGTTCGAGGTCATGATGACGATCGTGTTCCGGAAGTCGACGTGGCGGCCCTGGGCGTCGGTCAGACGACCCTCCTCGAGCATCTGCAGGAGGATGTTGAACACGTCCGGGTGGGCCTTCTCGATCTCATCCAGCAGCACCACCGAGTACGGCTTGCGGCGCACGGCCTCGGTCAGCTGGCCGCCCTCGTCGTAGCCGATGTAGCCCGGAGGCGAGCCGACCAGCCGAGACACGGCGTGCTTCTCCATGTACTCGGACATGTCGACCTGGATCATGGCGTCCTCGTCGCCGAACAGGAACTCGGCCAGCGTGCGTGCCAGCTCCGTCTTGCCGACGCCGGAGGGGCCGAGGAAGATGAACGAGCCCGTCGGCCGCTTGGGATCCTTGATGCCCGCGCGGGCCCGCCGGATCGCCTTCGACACCGCCTGGATGGCGACGTCCTGGCCGATCATGCGCTTGTGCAGCTCCTCCTCCATGCGGATGAGCTTCTGCGACTCGGCCTCGGTCAGCTTGAAGACCGGGATGCCCGTCCACATCGAGACGATGTCGGCGATCTCCTCCTCGCCGATCTCGGCCTGGTCGGCCTCGCCTGAGGACTTCCAGTTCTCCTCCATCTCGCGCTTCTTGAGCGACAGCTTGCGCTCCTTGTCGCGCAGGTTGGCGGCCTTCTCGAACTCCTGCGCCTCGATCGCCGACTCCTTCTCCTTGCGCACGGTCTCGATCTCGTCGTCGAGCTCCTTGTGCACCGGGGGGGCGGTCATCAGCTTGATGCGCATGCGCGAGGCGGCCTCGTCGATGAGGTCGATCGCCTTGTCGGGCAGGTGCCGTTCCTGGATGTAGCGGCTCGACAGCTCCGCCGCGGCCTGGAGGGCCTCGTCGGTGATCGCGACCCGGTGATGGGCCTCGTAGCGGTCGCGCAGCCCGCGCAGGATCTGGACGGTGTCCTCGATCGAGGGCTCGTCCACCTTGATCTGCTGGAAGCGGCGCTCGAGAGCGGAGTCGCGCTCGAGGTACTTGCGGTACTCGTCCAGGGTGGTCGCGCCGATGGTCTGCAGCTCGCCGCGGGCGAGCGCAGGCTTCAGGATCGACGCCGCGTCGATCGCGCCCTCGGCGGCGCCCGCGCCGACGAGATTGTGCAGCTCGTCGATGAACAGGATGATGTCGCCGCGCTGGCCGATCTCCTTCATGACCTTCTTCAGCCGCTCCTCGAACTCGCCGCGGTACTTCGAGCCGGCCACCAGGGCGGCCAGGTCGAGCGTGTAGATCTGCTTGCCCTTGAGCAGCTCGGGCACCTGGTTCGACGAGATGCGCTGGGCGAGGCCCTCGACGACGGCGGTCTTGCCGACGCCCGGCTCGCCGATCAGCACCGGGTTGTTCTTGGTGCGGCGGCTGAGGATCTGCATGACGCGCTCGATCTCGTTCATGCGGCCGACGACCGGGTCGAGCTTGCCCTCGGTGGCGAGCTTGGTCAGGTTGCGGCCGAACTGGTCGAGCAGCTTGGAGCTCTTCTGCCCCTTCTCGGCCGTGCCCGCGCCCGCCGCCGTGCGCCGGCCGGGGCCGGACAGCATGCGGATGATCTCGTTGCGGATCTTCTCGGCGTCTGCGTCGAAGTCGAGCAGGATGCGGGCGGCGACGCCCTCGTTCTCGCGAACGAGGCCGAGCAGGATGTGCTCAGTGCCGATGTAGTTGTGGCCGAGCGAGAGCGCCTCGCGCAGCGCCAGCTCGAGCACCTTCTTCGCTCGGGGCGTGAACGGGATCTGACCGGTGGTGACCTCGTCACCCTGGCCGACGATCCGGGCGACCTGCGCGCGCACCTCCTCCACCGTGATGTCGAGGGTGTCGAGGACGCGGGCAGCCAGGCCCTCCTCCTCGCGCAGCAGGCCGAGCAGGATGTGCTCGGTGCCGATGTAGTTGTGCTTCAGGGTGCGGGCCTCATCCTGCGCCAGCACCACGACCTGGCGGGCACGTTCGGTAAACCTCTCAAACATGCTCGTGCCCCCTTTCTGCGGTAAATGAATGAGTCTGGATCAATGCCTGTAGCCGGACCGTCAAATAGGAGCACCTACGTGACGACCCGGTGTGGAGTGGACGGTCGGGACTATAGCACCGGCACCCCAGCGTTCCTGTATCGCGTACCGCTCGCCGTTGGCCGTACATCGGCCCTCGGGCGCGGGGGCTTTAGCCCGAATTCCGTCCGACTTGTGGCGGGTGGACACGGGACCGGAAATGCGCGAGCATGCGCCTCGTGCGCTACACGGTCGAGCACTTCCGCGCGATCGACGCCGAGGACTCACCGCTCGGCGTGGCCTACGTGCCCACCGGCCAGGTGGACGAGGTCGACGCCCACGACGAGAGCACGGCCGCGGCCATCGCGCTCTCGGGCGATGCCGAGGTGCTCGAGAGCGACGTGCTCTCCTACAACCCGGCCGCCGGGCTCTACGGCGTCGCCGGCGAGGACGAGGCCGTGAAGGTGTCGGCGGCCGCGTGAAGACCGCCGAGGGCATGATCGACGTCCCCGGCGGGCGCGTCTGGTACCGCAGCGTCGGCGAGGGCGGCGTGCCGCTCGTGTGCCTGCACGGCGGCCCGGGCATGACCCACGACTACCTCACGCCGCTCGAGGCGCTCGGCGATCGCCGCCAGGTCGTGTTCTACGACCAGCTGGGCAGCGGCGGGTCCGACCGCCCGGACGACCTGTCGCTGTGGACGATGGAGCGGTTCATGGCCGAGCTCGACGCCGTGCGCGACGCGCTCGGCCTCGACCGGATCCACCTGTTCGGCAGCTCGTGGGGCGGGATGCTGGCGATGCAGTACGTGCTCGACAACCCCCGCCGGCCGGTCAGCCTGGTCATGGCCGGGAGCCCGGCGAGCGCGCCCGCCTGGAACGTGTTCTGCCAGGAGCTCCTCGACGAGATGCCCGCCGACGAGCGCGAGCTGATCGAGCGGCTCGAGGCCGAGGACAAGATGCTCGAGCCCGAGTACGAAGAGGCGATGATGCCCTTCTACCACCGCCACGTGTGCCGCATCGACCCGTTCCCCGACTTCGTGATGCGCACGTTCGAGCGCATGAGCACGACGATCTACCACTACATGGCCGGGCCGAGCGAGTTCCGCATCATCGGCACGCTCAAGGACTGGGACATCATGGACCGGCTGGGCGAGATCACGGTGCCGACGCTCGTGACCGGCGGCCAGTACGACGAGTGCCGGCCCTCGCACCTGCGCGAGGTGCACGCCCGCATCCCGGGCAGCCGGCTCGAGATCATCCCCGACGCGTCGCATCTGAGCTTCGCGGAGCGGCCCGAGGTGTTCATCCCGATCGTGAACGACTTCCTGGGCGAGGTCGAGTCGGCCTGAAGACCGGGGCCTGAAGACCGGGGCCAGGCCCCAAGAAACGGGGACAGTCCCCGCTTCAACAGCGTCACGTCTTCCTCACGCCGGCCGTTCGGGGTCTGACCCCGCCTCGCGGTGGGCGATGCCGACGCTGTGTGGCGCGGCGTGATCGTCAGGAGCGACGAGGAATGGCAGCCGCGGTCGAGGGGGGCGAACTCGAATCCGGCGGCGCGGATCGCGCCTCCACGTCCGGGCCGCCGCTGCTCCTGCCATTCCAGCGGGCGCGCGAACCGCGACCGGCCGGGGCCGTACAGAGCCGCATCAGCCTCGCTCGCGCAGCGTCGGGAAGAGGATCACCTCGCGGATCGAGCGCACGCCCGTGAGCATCATCGTCAGACGGTCAACTCCGATGCCGACCCCGCACGTCGGCGGCATGCCGTACTCGAGCGCGAGCAGGAAGTCCTCGTCCATCGGGTGGGCCTCCTCGTCGCCGGCCGCCGCCGCCGCGCGCGCCTCCTCGAACCGGGCCCGCTGCTCGGCCGGATCGTTCAGCTCCGAGTAGCCGTTGGCGATCTCCATGCCCAGGCAGAAGGCCTCGAACCGCTCCACGATGCCCGCATCGGCGGGCGAGCGCTTCGCGAACGGCGACAGCTCGACCGGGTAGTCGACGAGGAACGTGGGCTCCTGCAGGTTCGGCTCGACGAAGTGCGAGAGCAGGTGGTCGACCGCCTGCGCCCAGGTCGCATCGCCCGAGGTGTCGACCTCGCGCTCGCGCATGAACGCCACCAGCCGGTCGCGATCGCGGTCGGCCATCGGATCGATGCCGGTCGCTTCGTGGATCGCCTGCCGCAGCGGCACCCGCCGCCACGGCGGCGTGAGGTCGATCGCGGTCCCGGCGGCGGCCCCCGCCGCGGCCACGACGCGCTCGGTGCGCTCCATCCCGCCCTCGAAGTCGGCGTAGGCCTCGTACCACTCGAGCATGCTGAACTCCGGGTTGCGCTTGAACGAGACGCTCTCGTTGCGGAAGTCCTTGCCGATCTCGTAGACACGCTCGAGGCCGCCCACGATCAGCCGCTTCAGGTAGAGCTCGTCGGCGATGCGCAGGTAGAAGTCGCGCTCGAACTCGTTGTAGAACGTGACGAACGGCTTGGCGGCGCCGCCGCCGTAGAGCGGCTGCAGCACCGGCGTCTCGACCTCGACGAAGCCGTCGCCGTCGAGCACGCCGCGCATGGCGGTCACGATCGCGGTGCGGGCGAGCGCGATCCGGCGGGCATCGTCGTTCACGAGCAGGTCGAGATAGCGCTGCCGGTGGCGCTGCTCGATGTCGGCCAGGCCGTGGTGCTTCTCGGGCAGCGGGCGCAGGCACTTCGCCAGCGGCCGCCACTCGCGCACCCGCAGGCTGAGCTCGCCGCGGCGGCTGGAGAAGATTTCGCCCTGGACGGCGACGACGTCCCCGAGGTCGCAGTCGGACACGACGGCGAGGCCGTCCTCCCCGAGCACGTCGAGCGTGGCGTGCAGCTGCAGCTGCCCGCTGCGGTCGGTCAGGTCGAGGAAGATCGCCTTGCCGTGGCCGCGGCGGCCGCTGATCCGGCCGGCGATCCACACCGACTGGCCCGACTCGGCGCCCGCCTCGAGCTCACCGAACTCGGCCCGCACTGCCGCCACCTCGGTCCGCTGCGGCGTGCGCGCCGGGTAGGGGTCGACGCCCGACCGGCGCAAGGCCTCGACCTTCGCGATCCGGTCGGCCCGGATCCCCTGCTCGACGTCGCTCGACACGCCGGCCGGCGGCTAGGACGCCTTGATGTCCATGATCTTGAGCCGGATCGCGCCGGCGGGCACCGCCACCTCGACGGTCTCGCCCTTCTTGTGGCCCAGCAGGGCACGGCCGACCGGCGACTCGTTCGAGAGCCGGCTGCGGGCCGGGTCGGCCTCGGCCGATCCGACGATCTCGTAGGTGTCGACGTCGCCGTGATCGACGTCCTTCACCTTGACCTTCGTGCCGACGGACACCACATCGGTGCCCACGTCCTTGGGATCGATCACCCGGGCCGAGCGCAGCTGCTCCTTCAGGCGCGCGATCCGGTGCTCGAGCAGGGCCTGCTCGTTCTTGGCGTCGTCGTATTCCGAGTTCTCCGTGATGTCGCCGAACTCGCGCGCCTCGCGGATGCGGTCGGCGACCTCGCGGCGCTTGTTGGTCTCGAGGTCCTCGATCTGCTGCTTCAGCTTCTCGTATCCATCGGTTGTGAGGATGACGTCTTTTTCCACTGCTCCAATCGCCCTTCAGGTGCGAATAAACGGAAAATCGGTGTCGGCCGGGATTGCGCAATTTGCAGCGCAAATTCCGGGCTGACACCGAGCGACGGCGGATTATAGGTCAAGTCCGCTTCCACCGTCAAACGACCGGATTTCGCGGCCGGCACGGCCCTGCCGCAGCGGGCCGCGCCACTACGATGCGGGCATGGCAGACATGACCGAAGCGTGGTCGATCGGCAGCGTCGACATCCCGTCGCGGATCGTGCTCGCCCCGATGGCGGGCGTCTCGGTGCAGGCCTTCCGCCGCCAGGGGCGGCGCTTCGGGGCCGGCCTCGTCTGCTCCGAGATGGTGTCCTCGTGCGGCCTGTCGTACGGCAACGAGCGCACCCTCGGCTACCTGCGCATCGCCCCCGACGAGCACCCGCTCGCGGTGCAGATCTTCGGCTCCGACCCCGGCCCGATGGCCGAGGCGGCGCACATGGTCGTGGCCGCCGGCGCGGACATCGTCGACATCAACTTCGGCTGCCCGGTGCGCAAGGTCACGAAGACCGGCGCCGGCGCGAGCGCGCTCGACGACCACGCCCTGGCCTGCGCGCTGGTCACGGCCGTCGTCGACGCGGTCGACGTGCCGGTCACGGTGAAGATGCGCCGCGGCGTCCGCAACGGATCGCGCTCCGCCCTCACGCTCGGCCCCATGCTCGAGGCGGCCGGGGTCGCCTCGCTCACGCTGCATCCCCGCTCGGCCCAGCAGATGTACACCGGCACGGCCGACCACACGCTCACGGCGGAGCTCGTCTCCCTGGTCGGCATCCCGGTCGTCGCCTCGGGCGACATCACCGACCGCGACACGGCGGAGCGGGTCATCGACGCCACCGGCGCGGCGGCCGTGATGGTCGGGCGCGGCGCGCAGGGGCGGCCGTGGGCGCTGCGCGAGATGGCGGGCGAGGGCGCGGCCGAGGCCGATGCGGCCGAGGTGGTGGCCGAGCTCGTGCGGTTCATGCGCGAGGTCGAGCGCGAGATGGGTGAGCGCGCGGTCGGGTTCCTGCGCAAGTTCTACGGCTGGTACCTGCGCGGCCTGCCCGGCGCCAAGACGATCCGCGGCGCGCTCATGGGCTGCCAGACGCGTGGCCGCCGCCGAGCGCGAGCTGCTCTGCTTCTGCCCGCAGGCGCAGGCACTCCTCGCCGCCCACGAGGCCGAGCTCGACCTGCTCCCCGACATCGGCTCCGACCGGCTGCTCGAGCTGCCGATCTCGATCTACGGCGGCGGTTGAGGCACCGGGTCGGCGGGCGCACCCGCGACGGCCATGAACACGCCGCACCCGCCCGCGACGACGCCCATCACGACGATCAGGATGCGGTAGTCGACCACCGTGATCAGGGCCGCGCCGAGGGCGATCGAGAGCGTCTGCGGGGTGCCGAGGATCATGTCGGCGGCGGAGTAGACGCGGCCCTGCAGGTCGCTCGGCGTCCGCAGCTGGATCGCCGTGCCGAACGCGACGACCGCCCACGAGAGGCCGGCCCCGGCGATCGCGAACCCCGCGAGCACCGGCACCAGGGACGGGATCAGGAACAGGGCATCTCCGCCGGCGAAGAGCAGGACGCCGATCCCCAGGGTGCGGCCGTCGCCGAACCGGCGCAGGGCGGCGGACGCGGTCACGCCGCCGGCGATGGCGCCGACCCCCTGGGCGACGCTGAGCACGCCCAGGAAGCTCGGCGGCCGGTGCAGGCCGTGCTGCAGCACGGCGAAGATCGCGGTCTCGATGAAGCCGACGACGAGCAGGGCGAGGCCGGTGACGAGCACGATGCGGCGCAGCCCCGCCGTGCGCGCGATGTGGCGGACGCCCGCGGCGACCTGCACGAGGATGTGATGCTCGGGCGCCACGGGCCGCTCCTCCCGCAGCCGCACGCCGAGCAGGCACAACGCCGAGGCCGCGAACGTGGCCGCGTCGAGGATCGCCACCGCCGCCCCGCCGACCGCCGCAAACAGTCCGGCGCCGATGAGCGGAGCGATCAGGCGTGAGCCCTCGCTGACCGTCTGCAGGGCGGCGTTGGCGTCGCCGAGCCGCTCCGGCGGCAGCATGCGGGTGAGCAGCGCCGACTGGGCCGATGAGAACAGGTAGCCGGACGCGCCGTAGATCAGCGTGACGGCGTAGATGATCCAGACGTCGTCGCGCCCGTGGACGAAGAGCAGCGTCAGCAGGACGAGCCCGATCACGATGTCCGTGGCGATCATCAGCGGCCGCTTGCGCATCCGGTCCACGGCGAGGCCGAACGCGGGCGCGAGCAGGCCCGGCGCCGCCAGCACGAAGAAGACGAGCCCGGCCTGTGCGTTCGATCCCGTCAGCGTCTTCACCCAGATGCCGAGCACCAGGTACATCGAGCGGTCGCCGAACAGCGAGAGCGACTGGCCGGCCAGGAGCAGCCGCGCGTCGCGGTTGGCAAGGAGCGCGCGCACGGCGCGTCAGTTGCCGGTCGGGGTCGGCGGCAGCGGGAAGCCGGCGGTCAGGAACTGCACCGGGACGGCGCCGTCGGGCCGGCGGTCGGGGTCGATGCGGTCGCTGTACGCCAGCACCTGCTCGGTGATCGCCTCGCCGAGCGCGGCGAGCTCCTCGCACGTCAGGTACATGAGCGACTCGGTCAGGAACGCCGCCTTGCGCCAGGCCGGGTCGACCTCGGTTCGGCTCGCGATCCACGCCTGCAGGCGGGCGACGTCACGGTCGAGCACGACCGACGTGAGCGCCCGCGCCGCGGCGGTGGTCTCGGAGTCGGGGCCGGTCTCGTCCCAGCTGTGGCGCACCGATCCGATCCGCCACGGCCGTGCCCGGCCCGGCCGCGGCTCGCCCTCCTCGACGAAGCCGTGCTTGGCCAGGTGGCGCAGGTGAAACGAGCAGTTGGCCGGCGTCAGCCCCAGGCGCTCGGCGGCCTCGGTGGCCGTGAGCTCGCCCTCGCGGGCGACGAGCTCCATCAGGTCGATCCGGGTCGGATGCGCCAGCGCCCGCATGACGCGAGCGTCGGTCAGGCGGCGAGACTCGAAAGACATCTTTCGAAACATATCTTTCGATACCTCGCCCGTCAAGCGCCTCCGGCGGCGATGACGCCTCCCCTAGTCGATCCGGGCGCGGGCCGCCGCGACGGCCTGGGCGATGCGGCGGGCGCGCGTCTCGGGCCGCTTGGCCGCCACGACGGCCGCCGCCCACTCCTTGCGATGGGTGTAGGACATGGCCGCGAAGGCAGCCTCGACGGCCGCGTCGGCACGCAGCGCCGCGGCCAGGTCGGCCGGGACGTCGACCGTGCGGGGAGCGTCGTCGCGGGCGATCTCGATCGTCACCGCGTCCCCGTCCTTGACCCCGCCCGCCTGCGTTCGCAGCTCCTTGCGAAAGCCGACGCAGTGGCGGCCGTCGCCCATCGGCATCGTCGAGCCGCGGAAGGGGACGCCGTTGATCGTCCCGGCGACGGGGATGCGCGCCCGGCCACCCATCGCCGCCGCCACGTCGGCCGGCAGGACGACTCCCGGCAGGTCGCCGACCTCGCCGCCGAGCACCGCCTCGAACCGGTGCACGCTCACAGGGGGATGATTACACGACGGGGCGGTCGAGCTCGGCGTCGCTCTCGCCGGCGAGCGCCGCCGCAAGCGAGGCGATCGCGAGCACGGCCGCTCCGGTTGCGACCGCAATCGCGTACTCGTACGCCATCGCGGCGCCGATCGCGGTGGGCACGACGTATGCCAGCGTGGCCGCGAGCACGGCGAACGCCGCGACGGCGAGGTGCGGGCTGGAGCGGGCGGCCAGGAACCATGCGATCACGAGCACACCCAGCGGCCAGAAGGTGATCGAGCTCGCGTAGAAGCCGATCGACAGCACGCCGAGCACGAAGGGCACAGCCAGCCAGAGCAGCGAGCGCCTCGCGGCTTCGCGACGGCCGCCGCGGATGCCGACGCAGAGGAGGGCAGCGGGTGCGGCCAGCACCAGTGCGTCGCCCAGCTTGTAGGCGTTCGCGAGCCACTCCTGCCCGACTTGCCAGGACTGGCCGGCCACGAGGCCCGACCCGACCTGCCCGGACAGGAACAGCCCCGCCGCCAGGATCGAGCAGGCCATCGGCAGCGCGCTGCGGCCGCGGCAGAGCGCCCAGGCGCCGACGAGCGGGCATGAGCACGGCGAGGATCGAGCGCGCGAGCGCGGCGCCGCCGAGCGCCGGGGCGCGGGTGATGTGCTCGGCGCCCGGCCAGACGATGCCCAGCCGCGAGTACCAGGTGTTGAGCGCCAGGCCGTACACGCTCGCCGCCGCCGCAAGCAGCAGGAGGACGAGCGCGGCCAGCCGGCACCCCTCCGCCCAGATCCCGGCGCGGGTGGCGCCGGTCGTGCGGACGCCGCGCTCGCGCACGCCGCTCGCGGCGAGCGCCATCACCTGGCGCACGCTGGGGCGGGAGCTGCCGCCCCCCATCTCGTCCAGCGTCGTCAGGATCTCGGCGCCGCGCTCGCGCCGGTAGTCCGGCGGGTAGGCGCGCAGGGCGACCCGGTACACGCGCTCGGCGGCCGTCATCGCGCCGGCTCCGGCTCGGGGATCGGCATGCGCGACGACACGACGCGCGCGGCCTCCGTCAGGCGGGCGGCCTCGGCCCGCAGCGCGGCGCTCCCGGCGGCCGTGAGCCGGTAGTAGCGGCGGGCGCGGCCGCGCACGACCTCCTCGCCTTCGACCGCCACGAGGCCGGCCTCGAGCAGGCGCTCGAGCGCGGCGTAGAGCGTGCCCGCCGTCAGGCGCACGCGCCCGCCGGACACGTCCTCGGCCCGCTTGGCGATCGCGTAGCCGTGCAACGGGCCGTCCAGGAGGGCGGCAAGCGTGTAGTACGTCGGCTCTCGCATCGGCTGCATACAAGATATATACCGACTGTCGATATATAAGTCAAGAGGCCGAGCTGCGCTAGAGTTTGGATCCAAAGTGTCCGAACGACTCGCACACCCCTACGACGACCTGGACGTCATCGACGCCCGCGCTCCGCGGTTCAACCAGGCCGTGATCGGGACGCTCGCGCTGGTTGCGTTCCTGACCGGCTGGTGGCCGCTGCTCGGCCTGCTCGCGCTGCAGTTTGCGCTCGGGCTCACCCTCGGGCGGCGCTGGTGCCTGCCCTGCGTGGCCTACTTCGAGCTCGTGCAGCCGCGCCTCGGCGAGGGCGAGCTCGAGGACGCCCGTGCGCCGCGCTTTGCGAACACGATCGGCCTCGTGGTGCTCACGGCCGCGACCCTCGCGAGCGCCGCCGGCCTGCACACGCTCGGCTGGGCGCTCGCCCTGCTCGTGTCCGCGCTCGCCCTGCTCGCCGCCGTCACCGGCTTCTGCACCGGCTGCGAGATCTACCGGCTCGGAGCGCGGCTGCGCGGCATCGGCCACGGCGAGCTGCGCCGCGTCGATCCCGCCGACGTCGGCATCGCGGCGGGCGCGGCTGACACCGTGGTGCAGTTCACCCATCCGCTCTGCTCCGAGTGCCACACGCTCGAGCGGCGCCTGCGCGACGCGGGCCGCGCGGTCGTGACCGTCGATGTGAAGCTGCGGCCCGATCTCGCCCGCAAGTACGGGATCGGCATCGTGCCGACCGCGGTCGCCGTGGATGCGGCGGGCACGGTGACGGCCCGCCTGGCGTGAACCCAGCGGGCTAGGCGTTGCGCTCGTAGATCAGGCGCAGGCCCTGCAGCGTGAGCCAGGGCTCGACGTGCTGGACGGTCTCGCAGTGCGGCGCGACGAGCGCCGCCAGGCCGCCGGTCGCGACCGTCGTCGCCTCGGCGCCCAGCTCCGATCGGAACCGGCGCACGAGCCCGTCCACCAGGCCCGCCCAGCCGAAGACCGCCCCCGACTGGACGTTCGTGTTCGTGTTCGTGCCGATCGCGTGCGCCGGCGCGACGAGCTCCACCTTCTGCAGCCGCGCGGCCCGGTCGCCGAGCGCGTCCAGCGCCACCTGCAGGCCGGGCGCGATCGCACCGCCGACGAAGTCGCCGGCGGCCGACACGACGTCGAAGTTGATGGCCGTGCCGAAGTCGACCACGATGCACGGCCCCCCGTAGAGGGCGTGAGCGGCGACGCTGTTCGGCAACCCGGTCCGGCCCCACCTCGAGCGGGTTGTCGACCCGCAGCGCCACCCCCGTGCGCACGCCCGGGCCGACGACGAGCGCCTCTCGGCCCAGGTGCTCACGGCTCATCGCGGCGTACTCGACCGCGAGCTGGGGCACGCTCGACGCGACGACCATCGCGTCGATCGCCGCGAGCGTCTGCCGCCGCAGCTCGAGCAGGCCCACCAGCATCAGGGCCAGCTCGTCGCCGGTGTGCGTCCGTACCGTCGTCGTGCGCCAGTGCTCACGCAGGGCCTCGCCGTCGTAGAGCCCGACGACGGTCTGCGTGTTACCGACGTCGAGCGCGAGCAGCATCACTCATCGCTGAGCTCGAAGCCGGGCGGGAAGGTCGTGTCGATCTCGGTCTCGGGCTTGAGCTCCTCGACGGTGACGTCCTGCGTGGTGTGCACCTCGGCGCGGGGGATGATCCGGCTGGGCCGGTTCTTGTCCCAGACCCAGACGTCCTCCATGGTCAGGTGCACCAGCGGATAGGCGGGGGAGTTGGCCGTCTCCATCTCCATCCGGTTGCACAGATAGGTGGCCTCGGCCGTCAGCACGCAGTAACGAAACAGCCCGAACACGGTCGCGTACTCCCGCTTCAGCCGGAGCTCGAGCTCCGCATCGAACTCCTCGAGGTCTTCGATGTAGGACATGCGCGCAGTCTAATGGGAGCGGCTGGGCCTCAGATGACGCCGGGTATGAGCCGCTTGGTGCGAGCGGCGTATTCGGCGTACTGAGGGAACTGCGCGCTCATGTTGCGCTCTTCGTAGCCGGTGCGGGCGAGCTGCAGCGCGACGCAGGCGACCCAGGTCAGCCCGGCCCAGAGCGGCGCGCGCGAGCCGAGGACGATGCCGAGGACGGCGGTCAGCTCGCCCAGGTACAGCGGATGGCGCACCCAGCGGTAGGGGCCGTTGGTGACGAGGCCGCGCACGTCCGGCAGGATGCCGAAGCAGCGGCCGAGCACCGCCACCGAGCCGATCGCAAACGCGAGGCCTGCGATCAGGAGCACGTCGGAGGCGAGCACGAGGACGCCCCCGTCGGTGCGCGCACCGAAGAGGCCGACGGCGATCACGGCCAGCTGCGACAGGAGCGCGACGGCGACGCCCACCGGCGAGCGGTTGCGCCGAAGCGGCGCCGGGCGGATGTTGATCAGCACGATGAAGAGGCCCCAGAGCGTGGCCGAGAGCGCGTGGAAGGCGGCGGCGCTCGGGCTCGGCGCGTGGCCGACGCCCATGACCGAGACGGTCGCCATCGTCGTGAAGAGCAGCGTCGGGATCAGGCGCGAGCCGACCATGGTGAAGACGTCGGAGATGCGCGCGATCGGTGTGGCCGCCACGTCGGTCATACATGCGTCATCGGCGCGCGCGGCCGTCTACATGAGCGCCATCCCGGTCGGCTCCACCCCCTGCGGCTCGAGCCCGGCCAGCCAGGCGGACACGCTCTGGCCGCGCAGGTCGAGGCCGGGGTCGAGCTCGGCCAGCGGCCGCAGCACGAACTCGCGCTCGTGCGCGCGCGGATGCGGCAGGGTCAGGCGGGCGTCCTCGCGGCGTTCGCCCTCGTACCAGATCAGGTCGAGATCGAGCGTGCGCGGTCCCCACCGCACGTCGCGCACGCGGCCGAACCCGGCCTCGACCGCGAGCAGCTCCTCCAGCAGCCGGTCAGCCGCGAGGGCGGTCTCGAGCCGGGCGACGGCGTTCAGGAACTCCGGCTGGTCGGTGACGCCGATCGGCCGGCTGCGGTAGATGTGCGAGCCGGCGGCGACGGTGCCGGCACGGCGGCCGAGCTCGGCCGCGGCGGCGCGCAGCGTGGCAGCAGGGTCGCCCAGGTTGGCGCCGAACCCCACGTACGCGCGCTTCACCCCTCCGGGGGCACTTTTCACGGATCCCCTTTACGGATTGCTCACATTTGCCGATGTTCTGGGCGGGACGGCCTTGCGTTGGGCCGCCAACCGCTCCAAGCTCGTACCAAGGATGGTGCCATGTCGACCCTCATGGAACTGACCGTCGTGCTCCTGCTCTGCCCGGCTGCGCTCGCAATCTGGGCTGACGCGCGCTACCCCAACCTGCGCCCGCGGGAGCTGCGGCGCACGACGGTCCATCTCGGGATCGGCGGGGTGCTCGCCTTCGTCCTCATGCGCCCGCTGCTCGTCGGCATCGCCACGCTGTTCTCCGGCGCGGCCGGCCAGGCCGCTGCGATCGCGGCCGCGTGCGCGGTCATCACCTACTGCCTGACGGTGTCGGTGTGGATCGTGCGCTGGGCGACCGAGACGATGCGCGCAGGCAACTGACGCTCTAAGCGAGGCAGCCCGGGCTTGGCTCGGGCCGTACGACCCAATTGGCATCCACCACCGATGTCAATTGGGAGAACGGGCGTCATGCCCGCGGACGCCAATTGGCATCCACCACGGATGTCAATTGGGACGTTGCCGCCCGATCGCCCCGGCGCTCGGCTCGCTAGACCATGACTTCGCGCAGGCAGGCCGCGGCCTCTGCGCGTGTGCGAGCCTTCAGCTTGCGCAGGATCGCCTTCACGTGCCAGCGCACGGTCTCGGGCGAGAGGAACAGCCGCCGCGCGATCTCGGTGGTCGTCTCGCCGGCGGCGATCAGCTGCAGGATCTCGAGCTGGCGGGGCGTCAGCCGCTCGCGATGGGGCAGCTTGGTCGCGAGCACCATGCGCCGCTGCGTGTCGCGGACGTCGGCGATCAGGTGGGCGGCCATCCGCCGCGACAGCGCCGCCTCGCCCCGCAGGACGCCGCGCAGCGCCTCGGCCAGCCGCTCCGGAGCCTGATCCTTGGTCAGGTAGCCGACGGCGCCCGCGCGCACCGCGGCGATCATGTCGGCCGGGTCGCGCGACTCCGACAGCATGACGACGCGCACGCGATCGCCGTGGAGCTCGAACAGGCGGCGGGTGGCGTCGATGCCGCTGCCGTCTGCGAGCTGCAGGTCCATGAGCACGATGTCGGGCATGCGTGCCGCGACGACCTCGATCGCCTCGCGCACGGTGCCGGCAGATCCGTCCACCCGGAACCCCTCGGCATCGAGCAGGTCGATCAGGCCGCGCCGAAACAGTGGCTGGTCCTCGACCACCACGATCCGCATGCCGTCCATGATTCCGTTATACGGGCGGTTCGCCGGTGCGGATACCCCGCTCCACCGTGACGGCCACCTCGGCCACGTCGTGCTTGACCGGCGCATGCGGCTTGGCGACCCGCACACGCACCCATTCGACCGGGTAACCGGCCAGCAGGGCGTCTGCGATCACGGCGGCCAGCCGCTCGAGCAGGTCGTACGGCCCGCCGGCCGCGAGCTCGGCCACCCGGTCGCACACCGCCGAGTAGTTGACGGCGTCGGCCAGGTCGTCGCTGGCCTCGGCCGCCGACGGCGAGCAGGCGAGCCACACGTCGATCACGAACACCTGGCCGCGCTCGCGCTCGAAGTCGCGCACGCCGTGGAACGCGTACACCCGCAGGCCGCGCACCTCCACGAGCGGGCCGCTCACGGCGCTGCCTCGATCGCCGCGGCGACGGCGAGCGCCTGCCGGGTCGGCTTGACGGCGTGCACCCGCAGCATCCAGGCACCGCGGCGCACCGCGTCCAGGTTGACGGCGACGGTCGCAAACTCGCGCCCCTCCTCTGGCTCGCCGGTCAGCCGGCCCAGGAACGACTTGCGCGACGCCCCGACCAGGAGCGGCGGGCCGACCGCGGCGATCCGGTCGAGGTGGCGCAGGAGCGTCCAGTTGTGCTCGGCGGTCTTGCCGAAGCCGATGCCCGGATCGACGCAGATCAGGTCGGCCGCGATCCCGCTCGACCGGGCGTAGCCCGACCCGCTCGGCCAGGAACGCGGCCACGTCCTCGACGACGTCCGCGTAGCGCGGATCGCGCTGCATCGTCTTCGGCTCGCCCAGCATGTGCATCAGGCACACCGGCACGCCCGCCTCGGCGACCACCTCGGCCATCTCCGGATCATGCCGCAGCGCCGAGACGTCGTTCACGAAGCCGGCCCCGGCCCGGATCGCCTGCTCGGCGACCGGCGCCTTGACCGTGTCGATCGAGATGGGCACGTCGGTCTGGCGCACGAGCCCGTCGATCACCGGCAGCACGCGCTCGAGCTCGACCTCGAGCGGCACGGGGTCGGAGCCCGGCCTGGTCGACTCCCCGCCGACGTCGATCAGGTCGGCGCCGTCGGCGACGAGCTGCAGGCCGTGGGCGACCGCGGCGGCGGGATCGAGGAACGCACCCCCGTCCGAGAAGGAGTCGGGGGTCACGTTCACCACGCCCATCACGGCCGGGGCGGGGAATCGGTCGCGCAGCGGCTGCACGCCGCGCAGCCTAGTACCGCTCGGCGTCAGCCCGGGTGGTACGTGAGGGCCGTGGCCTCGGTGATGTCGCGCTCCCAGCCCGGCGAGAACGTCCACGTCCCGTGGCCCGGCGCGAACATCTCGGTCGACGAGTTGTTGTCGAAGCCCATCGCGTTCTGGGCGCCGAGCTGGACGAGCATCTTGCCCCAGTTCCAGCCGTACACGCCGTCGCCGTAGCGCACGCCGCCGGTGATGATCAGCCAGCCGCGGGTCTTCGTCTCGGCGACCGCCGGCCGCCAGTGCGGGTACTCCCACTGCCAGCCGTCGCCCGACATCATCGGCGGATCCTGATACGCGGTCGGGTACATGGTCTTGCCGTTCTTGACGAGCTGCGGCTTGCCGCCCATCACGTCCTGCACGGTGCTCCAGGCCGGGGCGTCGACCGAGACCTTGATCAGACGGGAGTGGGTGGCGAGGCGGTGGAGGGCGATGTCGGCCGGCGGCGTCGGGAACGACGTCGTCGGCGCGACGCCATCACGAGCGCCTGGCCGGCGCCGAGCTGGACCGGGCTCGCCGGCGCCGGGACGATCGGCAGCGACACGGTGGCGACCGCGCCGGCAGCGTCGCCGAAGCGGAACCCTGCGACGGTCTCGCAGGCGTTGTTCCCGGAGGGATTCTTGAGCTGCTCGCTGCCGCGCAGCATGCTCGGGAAGGGGTTCGGCGTGCGAGGCGCCGCCCACGATGTAGCCGTCCCAGCCAGCGGGGATGTTCTGCGGAGCGGTGCGGTCGGTCTTGACGACGACCTGATCGCGCTTGATGGCGCTGAGGCTCGAGCCCGGGTCGAAGGCGCCGATCGTCGCCGTGACGCCCTCGCCGAACAGGAGCTTGGCCGGCTTCGCCGACGGCGTGCCCATGACCATCCGCCCGTCCGGCTCGTAGCCGACCCCGGGGCCGCCCGATCCGAAGGCGACCACGTGGCGCGCCTGCACGAGCATGCCGCTGGGATGGCCGGAGCTCCAGCCGACCGAGCTGAAGAAGTCACCGTTGATCGCGCCGAGCAGCCCCGGCGTCGCGCTGGCCGCGGCCCAGTGCGAGATCGTGCCGAGGGCGATGTCGCCGTTTGCGTTCGGCCGGTTCAGGGCCGCCGCCATCAGGCTCACGTGCGGATCGCCGAGCTTCCACGAGATCTTGTAGATGCTCTGCGTCGTGCCGGAGCGCAGCTTCGCGCGCCACCGGGTGAGCGTGATCCCCGGCTTCAGCGTCTTCGTGCACCACATCGGCACCGGCGGACACCCGTACGAGACGATCGGCCCGCCGATGTGCGGCGTGACGGCAAACGCCGCCTGGGCGGAGGCGAGGCCGGCAAGGCCGACGGCGGCAAGAGTGACTGAGACCCGGACGAAGCGCAACGCGTGACCCCTCGTGTGGCGTGGAAGAACGGCTGAGCACGTGATCGGCAATCACGGGTCATCGCCGTCCCCCCCATTCCGGGGATCTACACGACGCTACGAAGGATCAGGAAGGCTGCGGAGACTCCGGCGGCTGGCCGGAGGCGATGTTGCCGGGAAGCGGCAGCCCGAGGCCACGCGGCCGCGAGGGCTCCTTGCGCGGCGCCTCGGCGGGCGTCTCCGTCTCCCTGGGCTCCTGATCGACGAACACGTCCTCGGGGGCCTCGCCCGCGAGCAGCCGCTGGAACTGGCCGGCGTCGAACGTCTCGTACTGGATCAGGATCTTGGACATCCTGTTCAGCTCGTCGATGCTGCCGCCCAGCACCTCGCGGGCGCGCTCGTGCGCCTGCTCGACGATGCGGCGGATCTCGTCGTCGATCTCGCGCGCGATCTCCTCGGAGTAGTCGGCCTCGTGGCCGAAGTCACGGCCGAGGAACGGCTGGCTGGAGTCGCGGCCGAAGGTGCGCGGGCCGAGCTTCTCGGACATGCCCCAGCGCGTGACCATGCGCTTGGCGGTGTCGGTCGTCTTGTTCAGGTCGTCCTCGGCGCCGGTGGTGACCTCGCCGAAGACGAGCTCCTCGGCGGTGCGCCCGCCCAGGTTCTTGGCCAGGCCGTCCAGGAGCTCCGCGCGCGAGCGCATGAACTTGTCCTCGGACGGGAGGGTGACGACGTAGCCGAGGGCCATGCCGCGGCCGACGATCGAGATCTTGTGCACCGGGTCGTTGTGCTCGAGGAAGTGGCCCACGAGCGCGTGGCCCATCTCGTGCACCGCGGTGATCTCGCGCTCCTTCGGGGAGAGCAGCCGGGTCTTCTTCTCGGGCCCGGCGATCACGCGCATGATGCCCTCTTCGAGCTCGAGGTTCTCGATCTGCTTCTTGCCCTTGCGGGCGGCGAGCAGCGCGGCCTCGTTCACCAGGTTGGCCAGGTCGGCGCCGGTGAACCCGGGGGTCTGCCCGGCCAGCGCCTCGATGTCGACCTGCTGGGACATCGGCTTGCCGCGGCTGTGCACCTCGAGGATCTTCTTGCGGCCGACGCGGTCGGGCCGATCCACCACGACCTGGCGGTCGAACCGGCCGGGGCGCAGCAGCGCCGGGTCGAGGATGTCGGGCCGGTTGGTGGCCGCGATCAGGATGACGTTGTCCTTCATCTCGAACCCGTCCATCTCGACGAGGAGCTGGTTCAGCGTCTGCTCGCGCTCGTCGTGGCCGCCGCCCATGCCGGCGCCGCGATGGCGGCCGACGGCGTCGATCTCGTCCATGAAGATGATGCACGGCGAGTTCTGCTTGGCCTGCTCGAAGAGGTCGCGCACGCGGCTCGCGCCGACGCCCACGAACATCTCGACGAAGTCAGAGCCCGAGATCGAGAAGAACGGCACCCCCGCCTCGCCGGCGACGGCCCGGGCGAGCAGCGTCTTGCCGGTGCCTGGAGGGCCGAACAGGAGCACGCCCTTCGGGATGCGCGCGCCCAGGGCCTGGAACTTCTTCGGGTTCTCGAGGAACTCCTTGATCTCCTGCAGCTCCTCGACGGCCTCGTCCACGCCGGCGACGTCCTTGAAGGTGATCTTGGGCGAGTCGACCGACATCCGCTTGGCGCGGCTCTTGCCGAAGCTCATGACCTTCGAGCCGCCGCCCTGCATCTGGTTCATCAGGAAGATCCAGAACACGAAGAAGAGCAGGAACGGGAGGATCGTGATCAGCGCGCTCCACCAGGGCGAGCCACCGGTCTTCGTGCCGTCGACGGTCTGGACGCCGTGATCCTTCGCGAGCGCGAGCTCCTGGTTCAGGAGCGCCACCGACGGGATGCCGACGCTGTACGTCTGGTCGTTCAGCAGCTTGTAGCTGAGGCTGTTGCCGCCGATGTCCGTCTTGATCGACGCCACGCGGCCGTCGGTCGTCTGCTTGACGAGGGATGTCCAGGTCTGGCCGGGGCGGCTGCTCGACGAGTTCACGATCTTCAGCGCGAAGAACGCGAGCACCAGCACGACCAGAATTGGAAAAAGTGCGCTCTTGAAAAGTCTGTTCACGACGCCTCGCCTACTTCCCCCGGGGGTAGAATCGGACGGCCCTGCCCGCGGTCGCCGGGAGCCTCATACCGGACCGAACGATACCACGGTGTTTTCGCCACGCCCGGTATCGGCACCCGCAGCGGCGTTCTGAAGCCCGCAGGCGGAATCGGCTACGCGAACTCGTCCGGGAGCTTCGATTCGTCCAGGGCGGCCACGTAGGGCAGGCCGCGGTAGCGCTCGCCGAAGTCGAGCCCGTAGCCGATCGCGAACCGGTTGGGAATCTCGAAGCCGACGTAGCGGCACACGATGTCCGCCTTGCGCCGGGCCGGCTTCGTCAGCAGCGCGCACACCTCGAGCGACGCCGGCCGCCGCGCCCGCAGGTTGCGCAGCAGATACGACAGGGTCAGGCCGGAGTCCACGATGTCCTCGATCACGATCACGTGGCGGCCCTCGATGTTGGCCTCGAGGTCCTTCAGGATCCGCACGACGCCCGACGAGTCGGTGCTGTTGCCGTAGCTCGAGACGGCCATGAAGTCGATCTCGCACGGGACGGTGATCCGCCGCACCAGATCGGCCAGGAAGAAGACGGCGCCCTTGAGCACGCACACGAGCAGCGGATCGAGGCCGGCGTAGTCGCGCGAGAGCTCCTCGCCGAGCTCATCGACCCGCGCGCGCAGGGCATCGGCCTCGACGAGCACCTCGGCGATCAGCGGATCTCGCACGAGGCCGGTCTGCTCGACATTCATCGCGGCGGAGGATACCGGGTTCCCGGCGGGACGAAGGCGAGTATCGAGCGGTCGCGCACCGCCTCGAGGTCGCGGCCGAGCGAGAGCCGCTCGACGCCGCTTCTGCGCGCCGCCATCGCCTCGAGCTTCGCCGTCAGCGCGCGCGGGAGGCGCAGCGGCCGGCCGGCGGCCCGCTCGGCCGCCTCCCGCAGCACCAGCACCCGCAGCGCCCGCGGCATGTCGTCCAGGCCGGGCAGGTCGATGCGCGGCTGGACATGCTCGCCGGCCAGCTCGCGCAGCAGCTCGTCCAGCTCGCCCAGGAGCTCCGCCGACCGGGCCAGGTTCACCTCGGCGCCGGGATGGACGCGCCGCAGTGCGGGCATCACCTCGCGCCGGATCAGGTTGCGGCGCAGGCGGGTGTCCGAGTTGGTGGAGTCCTCGAGCGGCTCGACCCCGTGCTCGGCGCACCACGCGCGCGTCTCGGCCGCGGTCGCGCACAGCAGCGGCCGGACGATCCCGCCGGCGCTCGGGCGCATCGCCCGGATCGCCCGCGCGCCGGAGGACGAGACGAGCCGGTAGAGCACCGTCTCGGCCTGGTCGGAGAGCGTGTGGCCGGTCACGATCGGCCGATCGCCGGCCTGCTCGCGGGCGGCGGCGTATCGCGCCTCGCGGGCGCGGGACTCGAGATTCGGCCCGGCCCCCACGTCCACGGCCACGACGGCGGCGCCAAGGCCGGCGCAGTGGGCGGCGTCGGCGAGGCCGTCGGCGCCGCGCAGGCCGTGCTCGACGTGCAGCGCCTCGGCCTCGTAGCCGAGCTCTCGCAGCACGCCCCAGGCGCACACCGAGTCGGCGCCGCCCGACACGAGCACGAGCACCGCCTCGCCCGGCTCGAGCAGGGCCTGCTCGGCGACGAAGGCGGCGACCCGGCTAGCCAGCGGCTCCGGCGCGCCCATCCTCGACCAGCACGAACCGGCGCATGAACATCGTGCCGAGCTCGATGTAGCGGGCGTGCGCGGCCTGCGCCGCCGCCTCGTCGCCGGCACCCCGGGCGCGCTCGATCTCGGCCTGCAGGCCCGCGAGGCGGCTCTCGAGGCGCAGCTCGAGCTGCTGCTCCCGGGTCAGCTCTGCCTCGCGCCCGAGCAGGACGAGCGCACGCGACCGCCACAGCGCGGCGAGCCGCCCGCAGGCGCGGATCGGCGCTCGCCTCGAGCACCGCCCAGCCGCGCTCGGCCAGCGGGCGCAGGGCGTCGCGGTCGAAGGTGGCCGGCACGGCGTCGGCCGACCGGGGCCAGGCCCCGTCCGGGGGCCTGGCCCCGGTGCAGACTCCCGCCGCAGGCGCACGGCTCGAGCAGCGGCTCGAGCTCGGCCTCGATGCCGTCGCTGCCGAGCCGGAAGCCGTCCTCGCCGTGGATCGCCAGGCGCACCAGGCCGACCTCGAGCGAGCGCAGCGCGAGCTCATGCGGCGCGCCGCAGCGGCGGCATGTCCACACGTCGGATCGGGCCGCCGGGATCATGCGGGCACCGTAGCCGACAGGAACTCGGCGATCGCCTTCGAGAAGGCGTACGGCGCCTCGAGCATCGGCATGTGGCCGACGCCGGGCAGGACGACCTGCGGCGCATGCAGCGCGGCCGCAAGCGCGGGGCCGCTCTCCCAGCCGCTGCGATCGAGATCGCCCCAGATCACGCTCGCCGGGACGTCGAGGCCGGCGCACATGGCCGCCAGATCGAGGGTCGCGAGCGCCGGCAGCACGCCCCGCACGACCGCGGCCGCCTGCGCGGCGTCGCGCAGCATCTGCCGGCCCATCACAGGGTCGAAGCCCGCGAGGCCCGCCATGCCGACGAACCAGCCGAACACCAGCCGCCGCGGCAGCGGCCAGGAGACGGCCACGCCGCCCCACAGCAGCTCGGTCGCGGCCAGTGCGCGGTGGAACGGCAGCACCCAGCGCGCGCGGCGCAGCTCGAGCGGGATCATCCCGACCGGCGAGCAGGCCACCACACCGGCCACCGGCGCCTCGGCGGCCCACGCAACTGCCAGTGGAGCGCCGAACGAGTGCCCGATCACGACCGGCCGCTCGACTCCGAGCCGGCCGACGGCGGCGGCCATGAGCCGCGCCGCCGACTCGAACGCGAACGGCGCGAGCACATCGGATCCGCCGTGGCCGGGCAGGTCGACGGCCACGACGTGATGCGTGCGCGCGAGCCGCTCGGCGAAGGGGCGCAGGTAGGCGCGCGAGCCGGTCAGGCCGTGCAGCAGCACCACCGGCGGGCCATCGCCCCACTCCTCCAGGTTGACACGCAGACCCGCGACGGCGAATGTCCGCTCATGCACGATCAGGAAGCTACCAGCCGGGTCGCGGCC
This sequence comes from uncultured Actinomycetes bacterium, assembly GCA_963717845.1. Lineage (GTDB taxonomy): Bacteria > Actinomycetota > Thermoleophilia > Gaiellales > JAICJC01 > JAICJC01. Next base: position 1,646,067 of record CAVQXH010000001.1, on the reverse strand, counting down.
GACGAGTACCGCAAGCGCAGCGCCCTCAACTGGGAACAGGCCGCCGCCGGCTGGGAGTCCGAAGCCGAGCGCGTACGGGCCATGGGCGCGCCCATCACGGCGTGGCTGATCGAGCACCTCGCGCTCGACCCGGGGGTGACCGTGCTCGAGCTGGCGTCCGGCCCCGGCGACGTCGGCCTGGCCGTCGCCGCCGCCCTCTCCGGCGAGGGGCGGGTGATCCTGTCCGACCGCGCGCATGCGATGGTCGACGCCGCGCGCCGGGCGGCGGCCGCGGCGGGGCTCGAGAACGTCGAGATGCGCGTGCTCGACGCCGAGTCGCTCGACCTGGCCGACGCCTCGGTCGACCGGGTGGTCTGCCGCTTCGCCTACATGCTGGTGGCCGACCGGGCCGCCGCCTTCCGGGAGACGCGCCGCGTGCTGCGTCCGGGCGGTCGGGTCGCGTTCGCCGTCTGGGGCGCTGCCGCCGAGAACGAGTGGGCCACGACGCTCTGGGACGTGCTCGAGGCGCGCACCGACCTGCCGGCGGCGCCGCCCGGCGGCCCCGGCATGTTCGCGCTCGGCGACCCCGCGGCGATCGCCCGGCTCGTCGCCGCCGCCGGGCTCGAGCTGCGCGCGGTCGAGCCGATCCCCGTCGCGTGGTCGTACCCCGATTTCGACTCGTACTGGCGGGCGCAGTCGTCGCTGAACGGCGGGCTCACCCGGCTCCTGCCGACGCTTTCGGCCTCCGAGCGGGATGAGCTGATCGAGGCCGTGCGCGCCGCCGTCGAGCCCTTCCGCGTCGCCGGCGGCTACCGCCTGGCCGGGGTCGCGCTCGGCGTCGCGGCCGACGCACTGTAAGCTCTGCGGCCGTGCCGATCCACCTGCGCGCAGACAAGGGCGACTACGCACCGGCGGTGCTCCTGCCGGGCGACCCGCTGCGGGCGAAGCGCATCGCCGAGGAGTTCCTGGATGGCGCCGAGCAGGTGAACGGCGAGCGGGGGATGCTCGGCTACACGGGCACCTTCGACGGCCGGCCCGTCTCGGTGCAGTCCACCGGCATGGGCTGCCCCAGCGCGGCCATCGTGATCGAGGAGCTGATCCAGCTCGGATCGACGCGCCTGATCCGGGTCGGCACGTGCGGCGGCCTGCAGCCGGAGCTCGCCCTCGGCGATCTGGTGGTGGCGCTCTCGGCCGTTCCCGGCGACTCGACGGCGCTGCGCTTCACCGGCGGCGAGGCCCATGCGCCGACCGCCCACTTCGGCGTCACGCACGGCCTGATCCACGCGGCCAAGGGCCTCGACCTGCGTCCGCACGTCGGCCCGATCGCGAGCTCGGACACGTTCTATGACCCCGATCCCGACCGGCACAAGCGCTGGGCGGCGCGGGGGGTGCTCGCGGTCGAGATGGAGGCCGCGGTCCTCTTCACCATCGCCGCGCTGCGCGGCGTCGAGGCGGCGTGTCTGCTGACCGTGTCCGACCTGATCCACGGCGAGGAGTTCGTCCGCATCTCCGACGCCGACCTCGCCGCCGCGGTCGCGCGGATGACGCGGCTCGCGCTGCGCGCAGCCGTGGACGAGAAGTAGCGCGGGACGCCGTGCGCGCGGTGATGATCGTGAACCCGGCGTCCGCGAGCGGCGCCACCGCGCGGCGCTGGCCCGAGATCGCCCGCAGGGCGGCGGCGCACGGCCTCGACGTGGATGCGCGCCTGACCGAGGCGCCCGGGCACGCCGCCGACCTCACCCGCCAGGCGCTGCGCGACGGGGCCGAGCTGATCGTGGCCGTCGGCGGCGACGGCACCGTCTCCGAGACCCTGAACGGCTTCTACGACGGCGCCGAGCCGATCGCGCCGGCGGCCGGGCTGGCCGTCGTCTCGCGCGGCAGCGGCGGCGACTTCGCCCGCAACTTCCGCATCCCCAAGGGCACCGATGCCGCCCTCGAGGTGGCGGCGCGCGGAGAGCTGCGCACCGTCGACCTGGGCCGCGTCACCTACACGACTCGCGACGGCGGCTCGGAGTCGCGGCTCTACTGCAACGTCGCGAGCGCCGGGCTCACCGGCACCGTCGCCGACCGCATCAACCGGTCGGGCAAGCCGCTCGGCGCGACCGTCGCGTTCGCCTGGGGCGCGGTGGTGACGTTCTTCGGCTACCGCAACAGCCGCTTCCGCGTGCGCATCGACGAGCGCGAGGTCGACCAGGTGTGCAACAACGTGATCGTCGGCAACTGCCGCTACTTCGCGAGCGGGATGAAGATCCTGCCGATGGCCGTGCCGGACGACGGGCTCCTCGACGTGCTCGTGTGGGGCGACGTGGGCAAGGTCGACCTGGCGCTCAACCTGCACCGGCTGTACCGCGGCACCCACGTGAACCACCCGAAGGCCGACTTCAGCCGTGCGACGCGCGTCGTCGTCGAGCCGGCGACGCCGCTCCCGATCGAAGCCGACGGCGAGCAGCCGGGCGTGACGCCGGCCACGTTCGAGGTCGTCCCCGCGGCAGTCAGGCTGCGCGTGCCGCCGGCCGTTTCGGCCTAGACGACGCGCACCGGCGCCGCGATGGCGACACACCGCCCTCCAGGCGATCCTGGTCGCGTGGTCCACCACCCGAGCGTCTGCCCGGGATCAGCCGCCGGCTAGCTGTCCGGCGCGGCCTTTGCGCGCGGTGCGCGCGGCTTGGCGGCGCGGCCCTCGGGCACGCGCTTGGCCAGGTCGTTCACGGCCGCCTCGATGCGGTCGAGCGACGCCTGGATGCGGGCAACGTCCTCGCGGGTGGCGAGGTTCAGCTGCGACAGGGCAGCCGACTGGGCGCGAACCCGCACGGCCTCGGCGCGCTCCTTGGTCGCGGACATCATCGGGCTCGCTGAGACGCCCTGCGAGACGCGATTCTTGGTCGCGTCGGTCGCCTCCATAACCCGATCGATGATGCTCTTGCGATCGTCCATCTGTGGACCTCCCTGACTCTTCCAGGCTCCAATGACTAAAGGTATCAGCACCATCGGCGGGCATACCACCCCCGGATGCGGCATCGGCGTCGGTATCGTTCCGGCTATGACCTGGAATGACAGCTCGGCCGAGCTCGAATCGATCCGCCGCTGGTTCGCCCAGCGCGGCCTCGAGCTCAGCCTGCAGCCGTGGGGCGAGGGCGGTTGGCGGGCGTGGGTGACCGCGGTCGACAAGTCGGCCGGCGCCGGTGAGTTCGTCGACGGCGCCAGCGAGCTCGACGCCGCCCAGCGCGCCCGCCGCCACCACACGACCCGCCGGTTCCGGACGGCGGTCGCCGCGCTCGGCGACATGGCCCAGACCGAGGTCGGCCAGCTCCTGATCGCCGAGGTCGCGCTGACGAAGCTGCCGCTCGGCAAGCGCCCGCTGGCCCGCCAGGCGATGCTCGCCACGGGCATCTGGATGCTCGACGGCCGCCGCCGGGGCGTGGCCCGAGAGCTGGGAGGCGCCGCCGGCGACTGGATCTCGATCCAGGCGACCGAGCGCGGCATCGCCCGCCCCCGCGTGGCCGATCACCCTGCGCTGCCGGCCGCTCGCCAGGCCGCCGACGACGGCCTCAAGCTGCTGCGGCGCACGCTGCGCGGTCGCTGAGTTGGCGGGCCACACAACCGCCGTGCCGCTGCGGGTGCGATTCTCGGAGACCGACGCGATGGGCGTCGCCAACAACTCGGCCTACCTGGCCTGGTTCGAGGTGGGCCGGGTCGAGTACCTGCGCGAGATCGGCCACAGCTACGCCGACGTGCACTCGGGCGGTATGGACATGGTGGTGGTCGAGGCGCACGTCACCTACCTGCGCCCGCTGCGCTTCGACGAGCGCTTCACCGTCGAGTGCACCTGCACGTCGGTGCGGGGCGCGACGTTCACGTTCGGCTACGAGCTGCGCGACCACCGCGGGGTGTGCACGCGCGGCGAGACCCGCCACGCCTGCGTCGACCGGGCGGCGATGCGGCCCGTGCGGGTGCCGGAGTGGCTCGTGCGCGCGGTCGGCGAGACCGGCTAGGAGTTGTCCCAGGTGCGGCCGCCGTCGTCCGACCGCAGCAGGGTGCCGTCGGCCAGCGCCGCGTAGGCGAGCCGCCAGTCGCGCAGATCGAACGCGATGGCGCGCACGCCCGGTACGCGCGAGACCCGGGTGAAGGTGTGCCCGGAATCGCGCGAGAGCTGGATGCCGGCCGGCGAGGCCACGAGCAAGAGGCGCTGGTCGTCGGTGGTGGCGGCGACGGCGGTCGCCTGCGCCACCCCGCGGATGCGGTGGAACGTCGCCCCGAAGTCGCCCGACCGCCACAGCCCGTTGCGCCCACAGGCGACGTAGATCACGTCGGGCCGGTGCACGTCGTCGCGGATGGCCGCCACGGCGACCGCGCCCCGGGGCAGGCCCGCGGCCCGCAGGGGCGCCCACCGGCTCGCGTTCCTGACCGAGACCCACAGCCGCCCCGAGCTCGAGACGGCGTACAGGCGGTTCGTGCGGTAATACGGCGAGACGACGGCCCGAAACGGCGCCGGGACGGGCCGCGGCCGCGGCAGGGAGGCCGCGCCGAAGCCGCCGGTCTGGACGCCGCGGGGGCCGACCGTGACGACGTGCGTCTGCAGGAACGCGACCCCGGTCGCCCCGCCCTTCCCCGGCACGCGCCGCCATGTGTGGCCGCCGTCGCCCGAGCGGTACACGCGCCGGCCCGTCGCCGCCCAGATCGTCCCGGCGAAGTCCGGCGCGATCGCGAGCGCCGACGCGGTCGCCGGCATGGACACCGGCGGCTCCCCCGCCCGGGGGGTGCAGGCCGCGCACAGAAGGGCAACCGTCAGCGCAAGTACGCGAATTCGCTCAACCGATCCGGTCATTCACCCGAAAAACCTAGAGGACGGACCGCCAGAGCGCGCCGGGTGAGACCCCTGCGAGCCGGCGCCAGCCGCCCTCACTCCGCCGTGGCCCCATCCGACCTCTCAGCCATCGCCCGCCTGCGCGCCCTCCTGGACGTGACCAGGCACGTGCGCGACGAGACCGACACCGCGACCATCCTGGACGCGATCGCCGGATCGATCGCGACCTCGCTGGGCTTCCGCACGGTCGTCGTGAACACGTACCGGCCGGAGTGGAACGACTTCGAGGTGACGACCGTGTACGGAAGCGACGAGGCCCGGCGGACGCTGCTCGGCGACACCCTGCCGTGGGAGGGCTGGGAGCCGCTCCTGGACGACCGCTACGCGGTGAACGGCGCCTACATGATCCCCCACGGCGCATTCGACTGGGAGCACGACCTCGGCGCCCGCTACATCCCCGACTGGGAGCCGAGCGAGAGCCCGGACGCCTGGCATCCCGGCGACGAGCTGTTCGTGCCGATGCGCCACACCGACGGCCACCTGCTCGGGATCATCTCGGTCGGCGAGCCCGCATCCGGGCTGCGCCCGTCGGCCGCCGACCTGGCGGGCCTGGTCGCCGTCGCCGACCACGCCGCGCTCGCGCTCCAGAGCGCGCACGAGACCGCCGCGGCGGCGTTTCATCGCGCCGCCCTGCGCCAGCTCCTGCAGGTGTCCTCGCGGCTGACGGAGACGCTCTCGGCCGGGGCGATCCTGCAGTCCGTGTGCGAGGGCATCTCGGTCGCCCTCGGTTTCGACAAGGTGTGCATCGACCTGCCCGACCCGGTGTCGGGCGTCTTCACGACGCGCGCCGCCACCGGCTGGACGCTCGAGGACATGCGCCAGAACTCGCCGATGACGCTGTGGGAGCTCGCGCCCCTGCTCGACCCGCCGTTCGAGCGCCAGGGCTGCTACCTGCTCACGCTGGAGGAGGCGCTGGCGCGGCTGCCCGAGGGGCTCTCGATGCGCCGCTCCGAGAACAACGGCCGCGGCCCCCTGGCGTGGGACCGGCACTGGCTGACCGTGCCCATGTACGACCGCGAGGGCGCCGTGATCGGGTTGATCTGGGCGGACGACCCGCGCAGCCGGCTGCTGCCGTCGACCGAGCTCCTGCAGGCGCTGCGGGTGTTCGCCAACCAGGCCACCGCCGCGCTCGACTCGGCGGCCCGGTTCGAGGAGATGCGCTTCCTGGCCGAGCACGACCCGCTCACCCGCCTGTTCAACCGGCGCGCCTTCAACCACCGGCTGCGGGTCGAGGCCGCGCGCTCGCGCCGGTACGGCAAGCCGTTCGCCCTCGTCGTGCTGGACGTGGACGGGTTCAAGGGCATCAACGACCGCCACGGCCACATGGCCGGAGACTCCGCCCTGGCCCGCGTCGCCGACCTCTTGAGCCAGGAGCTGCGCGGGCCCGACGCGGCGTTTCGGATCGGCGGAGACGAGTTCGCCCTCATCCTGCCCGAGATCGAGGTCGAGTCGATCGACACGGTGGTGAGCCGGATCGCCACGCACCTGGAACGCGCGTGCGCCGCCGACGGCTACGCCGTCACCGCGAGCTTCGGAGTGGCGGTGTTCGGCGCCGCCGCCCACGACCCCGACGCGCTCCTGCGCGCAGCCGACGCGGCCATGTACGCCGCCAAGCGGTCGGGGCAGCGCGTGCATCTGGCGGCGTAGGGGCGCGGAAAACCCAATTGGCATCCACCACGGATGTCAATTGGTTTTCACCGACCTCCGGGGCCTCGATCCCAATTGGCATCCACCACGGATGTCAATTGGGAGATCCTGCCACCTCGAAGCCGCCGACCGATGCCCGAGACCAGTGCGGTTCCCCCGAATTGGTTCTAGACGGCATCCCCCCCGGCGGCCACACTGAGACCTCGGGACACCCCCAGTCCCTGCCTGCTTCCCCCATGCCGACACCACACCTGCAGCAACTCTCACGCCTGCGAGGGTTCCTCGAGGTCACACGCCTTGTACGAGGCGAGGACGAGCTCGACGACCTGCTCGCGGCCATCGCCCGGGCCATCTCGGGCTCGCTCGGCTACGCCACCGTCGCCGTGCACCTGTACCGCCCCGCCTGGGACGACTTCGTCGTCACGACCGTCCACGGATGCGCCGCGGCCCGCGACCGGCTGATGGGGGACGCCCGCGAGCGGTCGGTCTGGGAGCCGCTCCTGCAGGACCGGTTCCTGAACGCCGGCGCCTACCTGATCCCGCACGGCGAGATCGACTGGGAGAGCTATGCGCCCGGGTCGTACGTCCCCGAGTCGGAGCCGGCCGCAGCCCCGGAGAGCTGGCACCCCGAGGACGCCCTCTTCGTCCCCCTGCGCCACTCCGACGGCCACCTGATCGGCATCCTCTCGGTGGACGAGCCGGACTCGGGCTGCCTGCCGCGAGCCGAGGAGCTCGAGATCCTCGTGGCGATGGCCGATCATGCGGCGATCGCCGTTCAGAGCGCGCAGGAGGCCGCCGCGGCGGCCCGCCACCGCGCGGCGCTCGAGCAGCTGCTCGCGGTGTCCTCGCGCCTGACCGAGACGTTCTCGATCGACGCGATCCTGCAATCGGTGTGCGAGGCCATCCACACCGCGCTCGAGTTCGACAACGTCTGCATCGATCTGCCCGACCCGGAGACGGGCGAGTTCCGGTCACGGGCAACGCACGGCTGGAACCTCGCCGACGCCGCGGTGGCGATGCCGATGAGCCGGCTCGAGCTCGACCGGCTCCTGCAGCCGGAGTTCGAGGTCGAGGGCTGCCATCTGGTCGAGCACGACGAGGCGATGCGCCGGGTCGCGCCCCGGCACGACACCTACCACTCGCGCATCAGTGGCCGCGGCCCGGCGGCCTGGCGCAACCACTGGCTGCTCGTGCCGCTGTGGAGCCGCGGCGGCGCCCTGATGGGCATGATCTGGGTCGACGACCCGCTCGACCGCATGATCCCGGCCGACGCCAAGCTGCAGGCGCTGCGCGTCTTCGCCAACCAGGCGACCACCGCGCTGGACACGGCGGCGCAGTACGAGGAGATGCAGTTCCTGGCCGAGCACGACCCGCTCACCCGCCTCTACAACCGGCGGGCCTTCACCGAGCGGCTCGAGCACGAGTCGTCCCGAGCCGTGCGCTACAGCCACCCGCTCGCGCTCGTGCTGTGCGACCTGAACGGGTTCAAAGCCCTGAACGACGCCCACGGCCACGCCGCGGGCGACGCCGCGCTCGAGCAGATCGGCGCCGTCCTGGCCGGCGGCCTGCGGCGGGCCGATGCCGCCTACCGGATCGGCGGCGACGAGTTCGCGCTGCTCCTGCCCGAGACGTCCGCGGAGGACGCCGCCGCGGTGGCAGAGCGCGTCTCGACCGCGATGAGCGCAGCCTTCACCGGCAACATGGCCGGTCTGGGCGCGAGCTTCGGCGTGGCGGTGTGCCCGAACGACGGCGTCTCGCCCGAGGAGCTCTTCCGCTCCGCCGACGCGGCCATGTACGCCGCCAAGCGGCCCGGCGAGGGCTTCGCCCTCCCCCGCGCCAGCTGACCGCCGCAGCCGGACCGTCCACACGCCGGATGGCGCCCGGTTAGGATCACTCGCCGAGGCAACAGGCGGCGAGGAGCGGTGTGGACCTACAGTTGACAGACGAGCAACGGGCGATCCAGGAGACGGTTCGCGAGTTCGTCGACCGGCGGGTGCTCCCGGTCGCGCAGGAGAACGACATCAACCACCACCTCGACATGGGGATCATCGAGGGGATGGCGGAGCTGGGCCTGCTGGGCGCGCCGATCCCGGTCGAGTACGGCGGCGCCGGGCTCGACTACGTGTGCGAGGCGCTGATCTGCGAGGAGATCGAGCGCGGCGAGTCCGCCTTCCGCACGCTCATCTCGGTGCACGTCGGCCTGAACTCGCTCTCCCTCCTGCGCTACGGCAGCGAGGAGCAGAAGCGCACGTACCTCGAGCCGATGGCGAAGGGCGAGAAGCTCGGCTGCTTCGGCCTCACCGAGCCGGCCGCCGGATCCGACGTGTCGGCGATGCTGACCACCGCGATCCGCCAGCCGGACGGCACGTATCTGCTGAACGGGCAGAAGAACTGGATCTCGTACGCCACCGAGGCGGACTACCAGCTCGTGTTCGCCAAGACCGACCCCGACGCCGCCCACGGCGGCATCTCGGCGTTCATCGTCGAGCGCGCCTGGGAGGGCGTCGAGGCCCGCCCGATCGAGCACAAGCTCGGCGTGTGGGCGGGGTCGACCGGCGAGCTCTTCTTCGCGAACGTGCAGGTGCCCGCCGAGAACCTGGTCGGCGCCGAAGGCGAGGGCTTCAAGATCGCGATGCACTCGCTCGACCAGGGCCGGTTCACCGTCGCTGCCGGGGCGGTCGGCGTCATCCGGGCGTGCCTGGAGGCGTCCGTGAAGTACGCGAACGAGCGCAAGACCTTCGGCAAGCGCATCGGCGAGCACCAGTTCGTGCAGGACATGATCGCCGACATGGTGCTCGGATACGAGACATCGCGGCTGCTGGTCATGCAGGCCGCCGAGGCCAAGAACCGCGGCGTGCGCAACACCCGCGAGACATCGCTCGCCAAGTGGCATGCCACCGAGAGCGCGTTCAAGGCCGCCAACCTGGCCATCCAGGTGCACGGCGCCTACGGCTACTCGGCCGAGTACCCGGTCGAGCGCTATTTCCGCAACGCCCGCGCGCCCATCATCTACGAGGGCACCACCCAGATCCACAAGATGATGCAGGCCGAGCACGCGCTCGGCTACCGGAAGATGAATGGCTGACGAGGGCCGGCTGGTCGGGCTGGACGACGGCGGCGAGCTGTACGTCGTCGAACACGGCTCCGGCTATCCGGTGATGCTGCTCCACGGCGGCCCCGGGCTCGACCATCACGAGTTCCGGCCGTGGCTCGACCCGCTCGGGGACATGGGCCTGCGGCTGATCTACGTCGACGAGCGCGGCCAGGGCTGCTCGCCCCGGGTCGACCCGGCGACGCTCTCGGTGCGGAGCTTCGCGCAGGACATCGACCGGCTCGCCCAGGCGCTCGAGCTCGACGACTACGCCGTCCTCGGCCACTCCTTCGGCGCGATCATCGCGCTCGGGCACGCACTCGAGCGCGGCACCGCGAGCCACTACGTGATCTCCTCGGGCGTCGCCTCGAGCGAGGCGCTGATGGCCGACGTCGAGCGCGAGATCGACCGGTTCGAGCCAGCCGCGATGCGCGATCAGATCCGGCGCTCGTGGGACGAGGAGGCCAACCTCACCACGGTCGAGCAGGCGCGCCAGAACACGGCCGCCCAGATGCCGTTCCACTTCTGGGAGATGGGCGATGCGTACAGCCGGTTCATGCAGGCCGACGAGACGGTGTACGCCCCGGAGGTCATGGCCCACTTCGCCGCACAGGGGTACGGCGACTTCGAGTGGCTCGACCACCTGCGCTGGATCCGGCGGCCGATGCTCGTCGTCTGCGGGCGCTACGACCGTACCTGCACGGTCGCGCGGTCGGAGGAGATCCACCGCGAGGTCGAGGGCTCCGAGCTCATCGTGATCGAGAAGGCCGCCCATATGACCCACGTCGAGCAGCCGAAGGCCTACATCGACGCGGTGCGGTGGTGGTTCATCCGCCAGGGTGTGCTGCCCGATCCGACCGCCCCACCGGCACCCTGAGGTGAGCGGCGGCCGGCTCGCCGCCCTCCTGCACGGCGCGGCCCGCGGGACGTTCCCGGCAGCGGACGGGAGCGTGGAGGTGGTCGGCCCGCCGGCCGGGGCGGCGATGGCGGTCGTGGGCTTCACCGCCCACCATGTGATCGCCGCCGATGTCAGCCCGGACTGGGTGCGTGCCCGGCTGCCGGAGGGCGATCTGCTCGCGCCGATGAGCGCGCACTTCCTGGCCGATCTGGGGGCCGAGATCGGGCGCCGCGACGACGGCCTCGACGTCGTCCTGGCGGCTGCCGGGCTGCCCGGCGGAGCCGACCTGGACGAGATCTCCGACAACGACCACCCGCGGGCTGCGAGGGCGCGGGGTCACCGCAGCGACGTGCGCGTCTTCGCGGCCGCGGCCGGAAGCGCGCTCGTCGTCCTGGGCCGGGGTGTCGCGCTGCGCACCGAGGTGGCGGTGGAGGTCGACCCCGCCGCCCGGGGGCAGGGCGCCGGCACCCGGGCGCTCCTCGAGGCGAGGCGGCTGGTCGGCCCTGGGGAGGTCGTGTTCGCACAGGTCGCGCCGGGGAACGCCGCCTCGCTGCGCGCCTTCCTACGAGCCGGCTTCGAGCCGATCGGCTGCGAGGTGCTCTTCTTCTAGCCCGTAGGCGTCGGTGCGGCGGTGGCGCAGCGCCGGCAGGCGCTCGCGGATGTCGGCCAGAGCGGCCATGTCCAGATCGGCCACGATCACGCCGTCGCCGTCGGGCGCCTGCGCGAGCACCGTCCCCCACGGGTCGATGATCATGCTGTGCCCGTAGCTCGGCTTGCGCAGCCCGCCGGGGAAGCCGTGCTGGCCGGTCGCGAGCACGAACGCCTGGTTCTCGATCGCGCGCGCCCGCAGGAGCACCTCCCAGTGGGCCATGCCCGTGATCAGCGTGAAGTTCGAAGGGACGGTGAGGACGGTCGCGCCGCCTTCGAGCGCGAGCGTGCGATAGAGCTCGGGGAAGCGCAGGTCGTAGCAGACGGTGAGGCCGATCCGCACGCCCGCGAGGTCGGCGACGACCGGCTCGCAGCCCGGCGCCGTCCCGTCCGACTCCCGGTAGCTGATCCCGCCGACGTCCACGTCGAAGAGGTGGATCTTGGTGTAGGCCGCGACGCGCGCGCCGTCGCGGTCGAACGCAATCGAGACGTTCTCCACCCGGTCGCCCTCGCCGACGATCGCGATGCTGCCGCCGATCAGGTTCACCCGGTGGGTGCGCGCCCAGTCGGACATCGCCTCGACAGTCGGGCCGGCGTCGAGCGCCTCGGCCTGCGCCCGCAGCTCCGGCCCGTCGAGCCACGCGTTCCACTTCTCCGGGAGCAGCACGACGTCGGCGCCGCGACCGGCGGCCTCGGCCACGAGGGGACCCATCAGGGCGATGTTCTCGCTCTTCTCGGCCCGCGCCCGGAACTGGACGCACGCGGCTCGCAGAACCTCTTTCACGCCTCGAAGCCTACTCCGGCGTCGCCGGCCTCGTCCTCGGCCAGCATGCGGACGAAGAACACCGAGCACGCGGCGAAGAGGATGGCGGCCTGCTCGATCGCCATCGCGATCGCGCCCAGCTGCTGATCCTCGAGCGGCGAGAGCCCCCACAGCCGCGGCGCGTGCACGTAGAAGCTGTACTGGGGATGGGTGAGGGCGAGCGCGAGGGAGACGGGCGCCGCGGCGATGAACGCAGCGAAGAGGTAGACGACCTTCGCCGCAGAGCGCATGCGCGTACCTGCGAGCACCGGCCACCAGAACGCGATCCCGGCGGTGAGGAACACGAGGTGCTCCAGGCCGAGCGCCCAGCGGTGCGTGAGCGCGAAGCCGTAGACGACGGGGATGTGCAGCGCGTACCAGGCCGCCAGCCAGTAGCCCAGCGCGACCGGCGGCGCGGTCAGCGTCCGCACGATCCGGCGGCGCTCCGCGGCGGCCACCATCGCCGGCGAGAGGCCGAGCACGAGCAGCGGCGGCGCCCAGTCGGCGAGCACCACGTTCTGGAGCAGGTGCACCGAGAGCAGCGACGTGAGCGCGATGTGCTCGACCGGTGAGAGCAGCGCCACCGCGATCAGGGCGAGCCCGGCGGTGAACGCGGCGATCCGCCACCGCGGCGTCGGCAGGCCGCGGCGGTCGAGCGCCCGCACGACGAGGGCGTAGTCGACGGCGACGATGACGATCGCCGCGGCCCACTCGGGGTCGGCCTGGAACTGCCAGGGATGCACCATTTCCGTCAGCCCGCGGGCGTGAGCGGCGCCATCGTGAGGCCGAACCCGGCGAGCTGCTCCCAATAGAGCTCGGCCCGCTCCTTGTCGCCCGTCCACACGACCGCCTGGCCGGCGTTGTGGATCGTGTCGGCGAGCGCCATGCCGCGCTCGAAGGTGACGCCCGGGATCGTGCGCGCGAGCGCGAAGGCGACGCCGTCGAACGTGTTGTGATCGTCGTTTCGGACGATCACGAGCCACGGCCGGCCGCTGCCGGAGCCCGGGCCGGTGTGGCGCGGCCTCGTCTTGCGAACGGGCGGTGCGACCGTGGGCATGCTTCGAGTGTACCGGCGCCCGGGACGCGCGGCCGGTCCCCGGCCGTAGTTCCCGGCATGACCCTCCACCCGTGGACTCGGTGGCTGCCGCTGCTCCTGCTGGCCGGATGCGCCGGCGCGCCGGGTCACGCTGCGAGCGGCGGCCGACCGCCGGCCGGGGCGGCGATTCCCGCCGCTCAGACGACCCTCACCGGACGGGTCGCGGGCGAGCACCGCGGCTACCGGTCGCTGATCAAGGTCACCGACGCCGAGCGGTCGCTGCCGCTTGGGAGGCGCGGCGCTCTGATCAGGCTCGACGGCATCGGCGTCCTGCGGGTGGCGTGCGGCCGCCGCCCGCATGCAACGTTCGTGCTCACCCGGTTCGCCGCCGGGGAGGGCCCGCCGACGGTGATGCACGACATCGCCCGGCCGGCGCGGCGAACGTCGATCTCGGGTTCGATCGGGTCGGTGTCGGGACTCACCGGGCAGCTACAGATGCGGATCCCGGCGGCGGCCGGCCGGCACGCCGTGCTCGAGCACTGGGAGGTGTCCGGGGGCGGCGAGGCGTTCCAGTTCGCGGCGTCGATCTCCGCCCTGCTCGGCCCGGCGGCGGCCCGGTGCGACCTGCTGGCGCAGGCGACGGTCGTCACCCACGGCCCGTTCTCCCGCTACGCCCGCGGCGGGTGAATACCGGTGCCTGGCACCGTTATGCACGCCCCCAGCCGCCGCCGCCCGGCGTGCGGATCTCGAGCACGTCGCCGGCGCGCAGGTCGAGGCTGCACTTGGCCGGCAGCGGGCGGCCGTTCAGAAGGTTGCGCCCGGGGGTGCCGCCGGCGCCGCCCGCGGCGCCCTGCGGGCGGTGGCGGCGGCGCTCTGTCATGAGCCCCAGACGGCAGGCCTCGAGCACGTGGTAGACGCGGACGACGCCGTCTCCGCCCCGGTTGCGGCCCGCCCCGCCCGTGCCGCGGCGAAGCGCGTAGCGCTCGATCCGCAGCGGGTACTCGCGCTCGAGCGCCTCGATCGGCGTGTTCAGCGTGTTGGACATGGCGACGTGCACGCCGCTCGGCCCCGGCCCGGCGGGTGAGCCGCCCTGGCCGCCGCCCAGGGTCTCGTAGTACGTGAACCCCGGCGTGCCGAACGTGACGTTGTTCATCGTGCCCTGACCGTGCGCCGGCACATCGACGGCCGCGCCCATCGCCGACATGACGACGTCGACGATCCTGCTCGACGTCTCGGTGTTCCCGGCGACGACGGCGTGCGGCGGCTGCGCATTGACGAGACAGCCCTCCGGCGCGCGCACGGTCACGGGTGCAAAGGCGCCGCCGCAGGCCGGGATGTCGGGATCGCACACCGCCCGCACCACGTAGTAGACGGCCGAGCGGGTGACCGCGATCGGGCAGTTGACGTTGCCCTGTTGCTGGGGCGCGGTGCCCGCGAAGTCGGCGACGAGCTCGCATCCCGCGATCTCGACCGCGACCCGGATCGGGATGTCGCGCGTGTGGATGCCGTCGCCCTCGATCACGTCGGCGGCCTGATAGCGGCCGTCGGGGAGGCGCTCCACCGCCGCCCGCGTGCGTCGCTCGCTGTAGGCGTAGAGCTCGTCCATGCCCTCGGCCAGCCGGCGGCGGCCGAACCTGCGCGCCAGGTCGCGCAGACGCTCCGCGCCCACCAGCATGCACGCCTCCTGCGCCCGCAGATCGGCCAGCCGCTCGGCCGGCTTGCGCATGTTCGCGACGAGCAGCGTGCGGACGTCCGCCGTCAGCTCGATCGGCGGGATCACGACGCCCTCCTGCAGGAGCTCGGTCGCCCCGGCGGGCATGCTGGCCGGCTGCATCCCGCCGACGTCGGCGTGGTGCGCGCGCGAGCACACGAGGCCGAGGTCGTCGACGACCGCGACGAGGGTGATGTCGGGCAGGTGGGTGCCGCCCGTGTAGGGGTCGTTCAGCACGTACACGGCCCCGGGCCGGGGCCGCAGATCGCGCACGGCCGCGACCGCGTCGGGCATCGCCCCCAGGTGCACGGGCATGTGCTCGGCCTGCGCGATCATCCGCCCATCGCGGTCGAAGAGCGCGGTCGAGCAGTCGCGCCGCTCCTTGATGTTGGCCGAGTGCGCCGAGCGGATGAGCGCGGCCCCCATCTCCTCGGCGACACCGCGCAGCGCCGCGGCCATGACCTGCAGGGTGGCCGGATCGATCATCGCGCCACCCGCCATGAGCCGTCCCGCCGCCGCCGGGCCGTCCAGCCCGGCGCCACCCAGAGCGTCGAGCCGTCGAGCGGCACCGATGCCGGCCCGGACACCGCCGGTGTCGCCGCGACCCGGGCGAGCGTGAACGCCGCTCCGGGGGCGACGACCGATGTGCGCACGCTCACGACCTCGATCTCGGCGTCCGCGTCGGCGAATCCGTAGCGGTCGTGGTGGCGGGCGTGGAAGCGCCGCGCCAGGCCGGCACGCGGCCGCAGCGGCACGGTCAGCTCGTGCGCCTGGCCGCGATAGCGCAGCTCGCACTCGACCTCGACCGAGCCGCCCCGCGGCGGCCGCGGCGTGGCGGGGAGCGCGTCCAGGAACTCCTGGAGCGGCCGCATCACGCTTGCGACCGTGACCCGGCGGCGCTCGCCGGCGGCGATCCCGAGCGCCGAGAGCACGCCGCCGGCGGCCGGCACCACCACCGCGCGCATGCCGAGGCTGTCGGCCACCTCGCAGGCGTGCAGCGGCCCGGCGCCGCCGAATGCCACCAGCTCGAGCTCGCGGGGATCGTGGCCCTGCTCGACGCTGACGACACCGATCGCGCGGACCATCTCGGCGTTTGCGACCGCGACGACGCCCTCGGCAGCGGCGCGGACGTTCGCGAACGGGCCCGCCACAGCGCGCAGCGCCCGATCCGCCGCGCGCGCGTCCAGGCGCAGCCCGTCGGCGAGCGGCACATCCGGGTCGAGCCGGCCGAGCACGAGGTTCGCGTCGGTGACCGTGGGCTGCTCGCCGCCACGGCCGTAGCAGGCCGGGCCGGGATCGGCCCCGGCGCTCGCCGGCCCCACCCGCAGCGCGCCGCCCGGGTCGAGCCAGGCGATGCTGCCCCCGCCCGCGCCCACCGTGTGGATGTCGAGCTGCGGCAGCCGCAGGGGCAGGCCGCCGACCCGCCGCTCGGCGCTGCGCCCGGCGACCCCGCCGCGGATCAGGCAGACGTCGGTCGACGTCCCGCCCATGTCGAAGCTGATCGCGTCCGGGATGCCCGCCGCCACCACGGCCGCGACGCCGCCGGCCGGCCCGGACAGGAGCAGGCGGGCGGGGTGCGCCGCCGCCTCGGCGACGTCGCACACGCCGCCGTTCGACTGCATGACCGCCGGATCGGGCAGGCCCTCGGCCCTGGCCGTACCGGCCAGGCGGCGCAGATACCGGCCGGCCACCGGGCCCAGATACGCATCCGCGATCGTCGTCGAGGCCCGCTCGAACTCGCGGAACTCGGCAGCGACCTCGTGCGACGCCACCACGTGCACGTCCGGCAGCGCCGAGCGCAGCGCGGCGGCGACGGCCTGCTCGTGGCTCGGGTCGGCGTAGGCGTGCAGCAGGCAGACGGCGATCGCCTCGACCCGCTCGCGGCGCAGGCGCCGTGCCGCCGCCGCGACGGACGCCGGCTGCAGCGCGCGGAGCACGCCGGCTGGCCCCATCCGCTCGTCGACCTCGGCTGTGACCGCGGCCAGCGGCGCGGGCGGCGCCACCTCGGGCCGGTAGAGATGGGGGCGGGCCTGGCGGGCGAGCGCCGGGACGTCCGCGAACCCGCGCGTGGCGACGTAGGCCGTGCGGGCGCCGCGGCGCTCGAGCATGGCGTTGGTGGCGACCGTGGTGCCGTGGCCGAAGTGGGTCACGTCGGCCGCGACGAGGCCCGCGTCGCGCAGCGCGAGGCGCACTCCCTCGATCACGCCGGCCGAGTGGTCGGCCACGGTGGTCGCGACCTTCGCCGTCACCAGCCTCCCCTCGGCGATCAGGGCGACGTCGGTGAACGTGCCGCCCACGTCGACTCCCACGATCGCCCGCATGCCCGGGAGAGGATACGCGCTTCGAGACGTCCCCTTTCGGACAGGTGCCGCCCGCGATTATGCTGCACACCACATGGATGTCGCTCGACACCACTCGGCGGAGCGCACTCCAGGAGCCCGCGGCGTCACGTTCGGACGTGCTCAGAAGGAGCGCATCGCCCTTGTGATGAACGTCTACCGGCGCCTGTTCACCGTACGCGTGGGCCTTTCGGGCGACGAGCTGCGCCGGCTCGGCTCCCAGGCGCTCGACCGGATCGCGGCGTGGTCGCCGGCCCTGCTCGAGGAGATCGACGGCATCGCCCACGGCAGCGGCTTCGACGTCGAGCTGATCGGCGCGCTGAACGCCCGCACGGAGCTTCTGGCCGCGTCCGCCGGGGAGTGCTCGACGATCGCCTGCCTCGGCACCGCCACGGCGTCGGGGAGCCCGCTGGGCGTGCAGACGTGGGACTGGCACGAGGAGCTGCGCGACGGCTGGCTCGTGTGGACGATCGAGCACGCCGACGGCCGCCGCGTCGAGACGCTCACCGAGGCCGGCATCGTCGGCAAGATCGGCGTCAACGCCTCCGGTGTCGGGGTGCTGCTGAACATCCTCGGCCACCGTGACGACCACTCGCCGGTGGGCGTGCCGGTGCACGCCCTGTGCCGGCGGGTGCTGGACGAGGCCGACGGCGCGGTGACCGCGCTCACGATGGCGGCCGGAGCGACGATGTCGGCCTCCACGGCCTTCACGATCGTGGCGGACGACGCCGACGGCGGCGTGGCCTGCACGGTCGAGCTCTCGCCGGCCGGGCCGGGATTCGTGATGCCCGACGCGCGCGGCGTGCTGATCCACACCAACCACTTCCTGGCCGATCCCGGCCGCGCCGGCGACACGATGGTGCGCGAGTCGCCCGACACGCTGCTACGGCTCGATCACGCCGCCCGCCGGGTCGCCGGGATCGAGGCGCCGATCGAGGCGGAGGACCTGCTGACGGCGATGGACAGCCACCGCGGCGGCTCCGGCGCGATCTGCTGCCACCCCGCCGCCGGAGCGGTGTTCGGCGACCGCTGGACGACGCTTGCGACGGTGGTCATCGAGCCGGCCCGGGCCGAGATGAGCGTGCTCGCGGGCGGCCCGTGTCAGAGAGCGGCGGCTTCGACGACCGCCGCGGCCGCGAAGCAGTAGCGCTCCCGCCACGGCAGGGCGGCGATCTGGACGCCCGCCGGCAGCCCCGCGTCGT
The DNA here is from genome assembly GCA_963717845.1 of uncultured Actinomycetes bacterium. Taxonomy (GTDB): domain Bacteria; phylum Actinomycetota; class Thermoleophilia; order Gaiellales; family JAICJC01; genus JAICJC01. The sequence goes on along the minus strand of CAVQXH010000001.1, from coordinate 1,627,850 downwards.
CGCGGCCGCAGGGCACGCTGATCGCCGGCCAGCCGAGCATGTTGAAGATCAGCGTCAGGCCGCACATCGCGTAGGTGACGTCCTCGTCGGGGCGGCCCGCGTACGGGATCTGATCCAGGCCGATCTTCGGCGGTGTCTGCGCCTGCGTCGGCGTCACGATCAGCTCGACGCCTTCGGAGTTCATCTTCTCGAGCATGTGCCCGGCGTACTCGAGCCGGATCTGGTTCGTCTGGGCGAAGTCGACGGCCCCCATGCCCTCGGAGAGGGCGCAGTCGCGGGCGACGTCGGGGCCGAGCTCCGAGCGCCGCGCGGGCCAGAAGGGCTTCAGCGTCGCCACACCCTCCGGGATGAACGGGTCGCCCTCGCCGAGCGGCGTCGGCCACTCGAGGTCGACCTCGACGATCTCGGCGCCCGCGTGCGCGAGCGCATCCACCGCCGCTCGCGCCCGGGCGGCGATGTCGGGCGCGGTGTGCTCGAAGAAGTAGCGCTCGGCGACGCCCACCCGGCGGCCGCGCACGCCGGCGGCGAGCCCCTCGCTCCAGCGCTCCCTGTCGACGTCGGCGACGCGCGGGTCGCGGGCAGGCCAGCCGGCCAGCGCCTCGAGCTGGAGGGCGCAGTCGCGCACCGAGCGGCCCATCGGCCCGCAGTGGTCGAGGGTCGTGCACAGCGGCCGCACGCCGGCCAGGCTGACGCGGCCGTAGGTCGGCTTGAGGCCGACGACGCCGCAGCACGACGCGGGGCAGCGGATCGAGCCGCCGGTGTCGGTGCCGGGAGCGGCGGCGACCGCGCGGGTCGCAAGCGCGACGCCCGAGCCACCGCTCGAGCCGCCGGGGACGCGGGTCGGATCATGCGGGTTGCGGCACGACCCGAAGTGCGGGTTCTGGGTGGTCGTCCCCCACGCCAGCTCGTGGGTGGCGAGCTTGGCGACGGTGATCGCACCGGCGGCGCGCATGCGCTCGACCACCTCGGCGTCGCGGGCCGGGACGTGATCGCGGTAGAGGGCGCTCCCGTACGTCGTCGTGGTCGCGGCGGTGTCGATCAGATCCTTCCACCCCACCGGGACGCCGACCAGCGGGTGGTGGGAGAGGTCCATGCCGGATGCGAGGGCCGCGTCGAGCGCGGCCGCCTCGCGCAGAGCGCGCTCCTCGGTCACCCGCCAGACGGCGCCGAGCGTGTCGGCCGACACCCGCTCGAGCGCGGCGCGGGCGATCTCGACCGCCGAGACCTGCTTCGCGCGCACGGCGCGGGAGATCTCGCAGCCGTCTGCATCGAGGAGGTCGTTCACGCGCCGGCGAGCCTGCCGGCGCGGAAGCGTTCGGTCTCGGGCGGCAGCGGCCGGCCGGCCGCCATGTCGGCGATCAGCCGTCCCAGGAGCGGCCCGAACTTGAAGGCATGGCCGCTGTCTCCGCCGCAGACGATCACGCCGTCGATCCTATCGAGTATGAAGTCGCCGTCGGGCGACATGGTGTACAGGCACGACTCCGAGTGCACCGGCCGCGGGTCGAGCCCGGGGAACGCCCGGCGCACGTGCTCCACCAGCCGCTCCTCGAGCCGCGTCTCGACGGGGCGGTCGGGGCGGTCGGGATCCCAGCGGTCCGGCCGCGCGCCGTCCTCGCCCAGCTTGTAGCCGACCCCGGGGGAGATCAGGCCGTAGTGCAGGCGCCGGCCGGGTGCGCCGTGGTCGATCACCGAAGGCCGGGTCTCGGGCGCTCCGGCGAAGTACGTGACCTGCTCGATTCGCGGCTGCAGCGGCAGCCCGAACATCGGCCCGAGCCACGAGCCGGGACAGGCCACGACCACGTCGGCCTGCAGGTCGCGCGGGTCGGCCACCGCGTGGCCCTCGCGCACGTCGATGCCCTCCCGCAGGCGCCGCAGGGCGTCGTCGGCCATGACCGCGCCGCCCAGCTCGTCGTAGAGCACCGGCTCGGGGAAGCGCGCCTCCGGGAAAAGCTTCTCGGCCTCGGCCGGCTCGAGCCACCGGTACTCCTCGCCGCAGGCGTCCATCGCCGCGGCGTGCAGCTCGACGCCCGATCCGTACTCGAGCAGGCCGGTGTTGCGCAGGAGGGCGGCGTCGAGCCGCTGCCACTCGTCGATCGCCCGCCGCGCCAGGCGCACGTAGTCCTGCTCGCGGTAGCTGCGCCGGTAGATGCGCGACCGGCCCAGCGACGAGCCGAGCGGCGAGCCGACCCGGTCGCGCTCGTACACCGTGACGGCGAAGCCGTCCTCGCGCAGGGCACGGGCGGCCGAGAGGCCGATCACGCCGGCCCCCACCACCGCCGCGGAGTCAGGCAGCCGGTGCCACCATCTTGCTGAGCTCGCCCGACTCGTAGAGCTCGCTGATGATGTCGCAGCCGCCGACCAGCTCACCGTTGATGAAGAGCTGCGGGATCGTCGGCCAGCCCGAATGGGCCGAGAGCTGCTGGCGGATGCGGGGATCGGGCAGGATGTCCATCGCCGCGAACTCGGCGCCGGCGGCGTCGAGGCACTGCACGCTGCGCGCCGAGAACCCGCACCGCGGGGCGTCGGGCGTGCCCTTCATGAAGAGCATGATCCGGTTGCGCTGGATGGTTTCGAGGATCTCCTCGCGAATCTGGTCGTCCGTGACGATCATGTGGCCTCCGTCTTGATCTGCAATGCGTGGATGCTGCCGTCGTCCAGCAGGTGCTGCACCGGCGCGTAGACGAGCCGGTGCTGCTCGATCAGCGAGAGCCCGCCGAAGCGGTCGGAGCGCACCCGTGCGGACAGGTGGTCGCTGCCGGAAAAGCTCGACACCTCGACCTCGCCGCTCGGGAACGCCTGCTGGAGCAACTCGCGCACCTGGTCGGTCAGCTGCATACGAAGAGATTAGCCTCCGCCGCCGAATCGCTCACCCGACTCTTAGCCTGGGTGCCTATTCTTCGGAGCAGTACCGACAATCGCGCCTCGAGGTGGGCGCATCATGCTCTTCTATCTCTACTTCCTGATCCCGCCCCTCGTCGCCGGCCTGCTGGCCCAGGCCTGGGTGCGGCGCGCGTTCGCCGACGGCTCGAAGGTCGAGGCCGTCTCCGGCCTCACCGGCGCGCAGGTCAGCCGGCGCATGCTGGATGCCGGCGGCCTCTCCGACGTCAACGTCGAGGGCATCGGCGGCAATCTGAGCGATCACTACGACCCTCGCAGCCGCACCATGCGGCTCTCACAGCCCGTTGGCGGATCGAGCTCGGTGGCCGCTGTCGCGGTTGCCGCCCACGAGACCGGCCACGCCTTCCAGGACGCCCGCCACGAGGCCGGCTTCCGCTTCCGCGGAGCGCTTGCCCCGGCGACCGGCTTCGCCTCGCAGGCCTGGTTCCCGATCTTCTTCATCGGGTTCCTGCTGCAGGCGACCAACCTGGCGCTGATCGGCGTCGCGCTCTTCGCCGCCATCGTGCTCTTCCAGCTCGTGACCCTTCCGGTCGAGTTCGGCGCCAGCCGCAAGGCGATGGTCATGCTGACCGACCAGGGCGTCATCAGCCAGGGCCAGGCCCCGGTCGCCCGCAAGGTGCTGAACGCCGCCGCGCTGACCTACGTCGTCGCCACCCTGGCGGCCATCTGGCAGCTGGCCTTCCTGTTCATGCAGACGCGCCGGTAAGCCCGGCACGCGCCGCTCCCGTCCCCGCCGCTCCGGGACGGGAGCGGCGATGCGACGCGCTGTACCATCGCTCCTGTGATCCGCGCACTGCTCGTCGCAGCCGTCCTTGTCGGCGTGCCGATGGCGGCGCTCGGCGTCGCCGGCACCGAGGCCAAGACGCCCCTGCCCGTCACCGCGGTCGTGCGACATCACTACTTCCTCGTGAGCGAGCGGGACTGCCGGCGGACGCTGAAGAAGATCGAGGCGCAGCAGGGGTCCGGGCAGCTGCTCGGCTTCGGGTTCGCGATCGACCTCGGCAAGTACCCGAAGGAGTTCCGGGCAGCGGTCGAGGCCGGATGCCAGGCCGCGCGAGGCTGAGCCGCCGCCGAGACGTAGACTCTGACAACACACGACCGGTCGTGCTATCAAGGAGCGTGACGTCATGGAGGGGACCAGCGGCAAGGCCGTGATCAACCTGACGACGGGCCACGAGGACGCCGACAAGGTGACGGTGGCGTTCCTGGTCGCGACCGCAGGCCTCGCGGCCGGCAAGCAGGTGGTGATGTTCCTGACGAAGGAGGCCGTGCGGCTGGCAACGCCGGGATACGCGGAGCCGATCGAGTCCGCCGGCGCGCCGCCCGTCGCCAAGCTCTTCGCTCAGTTCGCCGAGGGCGGCGGCGAGCTCTACGTCTGCCCGATCTGCTTCGACGCCCGCAAGCTCGATCCGGGGACGCTCCTGCCGAACGCGCGCCTCGCCGGTGCGACCCCGCTGTGGGAGTTCGTCGGCGAGGGGGCGACCGTCTTCAGCTACTGAGCGGCGCACGCCTTTTGCGCGTTCGCTGTTAGCATCGACTCCCGTGACGCTGCCGCTCGCACCGCCGCTCCTGCCCCAGCTCGCCCGCTCGGCGGCCGAGCTGCCCGAGGACGAGGGCTGGCTGTACGAGCCCAAGCTGGACGGCTTCCGGGCGATCGCGTTCGTCGACGGCGACGAGATCCAGGTGCAGTCGCGAAACGGCAAGCCGCTCGGCCGCTACTTCCCCGAGCTGCGCTTCCCTGCCGGCCGCTACGTGCTCGACGGCGAGCTCGTGATCCGCGCGTCCAACGGCGGTGAGGACTTCGAGGGCCTGCAGGAGCGGATCCACCCCGCCGCATCGCGGGTGGCGCGGCTCGCGGCGGAGCGGCCGGCCACCTTCGTCGCGTTCGACCTGCTCGCGCTCGACGACGACTCGCTGCTGGAGCGGCCGCTCACCGAGCGCCGGGCAGCGCTCGAGGGCGTCGTCGCAGACCCCGTCGAGCTGATCCCCTCGACGGCGAGCATCGCCGATGCGCGGCCGTGGCTCGAGACCGCCGAGGGCGTGATCGCCAAGCGGGCCGATGCCCACTACCTCCCTGGCGAGCGCGTGGGCATGGTGAAGGTCAAGCGCGTGCGCACGATCGACTGCGCCGTCGTGGGCTGGCGGCCGGGCAAGGCGCAGGGCACGGTGGGCTCGCTGATCCTCGGCCTCTACGACCCCGACGGCAAGCTGTACGTGGTCGGCCACACCTCCGGGTTCACCGCCGCCCGCGCCCGCGAGCTCGTGGGCGTCGTGCAGCCGCACGAGACCGGCGAGCACGGGGCATCGGAGCCGAACCGCTGGAGCGCCGACCGCGACCGCGAGTGGCGTGGCGCTGCGCCCCGAGCTCGTCGCCGAGGTCAGCTTCGACCACAAGAGCGGCCACCGCATCCGCCACGGTGCGCGGCTGCTGCGCTTCCGCGACGACAAGCCCGCGAGCGACTGCGCGCTCGCCCAGCTCGACAGCTGAGCCCGCCCGCACGCTCAGACGGCTCTCATGCCCCCGTCCTAGCGTTTCGGCGTCATGCTGGTGCAGCGGTTCACACGCTCGGAGCTCGCGGTGCACTGGGCGCTTGCGGTGAGCGTCATCCTGATGATCCTCTCGGGGATCGCGCTCGGCGTGAACGTGTGGCATGCAGCGGTCTTCCCCGTGCACGTCGGCAGCGTGTTCCTGCTCGCCGGCGGGGTGCTGCTCGCGGCGCTTGCCGGTGACCGTCCGGCGCTGCGCCGGGCGGCCCGCCAGCTGCGCACGCTCGACGGCCAGGATCGCCGCTGGCTCGCGTGGGCGCCGCGGAGTCTGCTCGGCGCGAGCGGCGAGCCGCCGCCGGTCGGCCGGTTCAACGCCGGCCAGAAGCTGAACGCGATGCTGATCACGGTGCTGCTCGCGGCATCGATCGGCTCCGGCCTTTACTGGTGGGCGCGGCTGCACGGGGTGTTCGCGAACTCGAACGTCGACGGCGCCGTGCACAACGTGGCGGGCGTCGCCATCATCGTGCTCGTGTGCGGGCATCTGTACATGGCCGTGCTGAACCCGGCCACCCGCCACGCGCTGCGCGGCATCACCACCGGCAGCGTGGAGGCGGGCTGGGCGGCCGAGCACCATCCCGCGTGGCTGGCCGAGGCCGAGCGCGACGCCGCCCACGGCAAGTAGGCTCGCCGGGTGGAGCTCGACCATGTGCTCGTCGCCGTCCCCGATCTGGCGGCCGGCGTCGGCGCGATCGAGGCGCGGCTGGGCTTGACGTCGATCGCAGGCGGCCGCCACCCCGGGTGGGGCACGGCCAACCGGATCGTGCCGCTCGGGCCTGCCTACCTGGAGCTCGTCGCCGTGGTCGACGCCGGCGAGGCCGCCGCTCACAGCTTCGGCCGTTGGCTCGCGGCCGCGCAACCGCCCGGAGGGCCGTTCGGCTGGGCGGTGCGCACGCAGGACCTCGATCGGGTGGCCGACCGGCTCGGACTGCCCGTGCGCGACGGCTCGCGGGCGACGGCCGGCGGCCGGGTGCTGCGCTGGCGCACCGCGGGGCTCGAACAGGCCGCGGCCGAGCCGTTCCTGCCGTTCTTCATCGAGTGGGCGACGGGCACGCCGCTGCCCGGAAGGGCCGCCGCGACGCACCCGAACGGCCCGTTCGAGCTCACGGAGCTCGCGCTCGTGGGCGACGCCGACCGGCTGGCGGCGTGGCTCGGCGGCCAGGCGCTGCCGGTCACGATCCGGCCCGGCGCGGGTCAGGTCGAGCGGGTCACCCTGGCGGCCCCCGTCGGCCGCGTCCAGCTGCCCTGAGTCAGGCGGCCCGCAGCGCCACCTGGCCCCAGCGCTGGGATGCGTGCCGCCCGCCGCCCACGAGGGTGACGAGCGCCGGAGCCGGAGCGGTTTCGACCTCGTCGGGGCGCAGCGCCAGATAGGTGGCCCGGACATCGGCGGCGGCCGCTGTCTCGGCGACGATGGTGGCATGCGCGGGAGCGCCGGGGCGGCCGGTGGCCGGGTCGATCAGATGGTGGGCGGCGGCGCCGTCGCCGTTCACCCAGCGGTGCACGCTGAAGCCGGACGTGGCCACAGCCTCGCCCTCGCGGAGGGTCACCGACCCGCACAGGGCGCCGTTGTGCACGACGGCCATCGCGTGGCAGCCGCGCACCGCGACGAGCTCGCCGCCCGCGTCGAGCAGCACCGACGTGTCATCGGTGGCGGCGGCAAGGGGCTCGCGGCAGAGATCGGCGATCCAGCCCTTGCCGATCCCGCCCAGATCGATCAGCTCCCCCTCGGGAATCCGGGCCGTGCGCCGGTTGGTGTCGATCTCGACCATCCCGGTGATGGAACGGCTCGAGGGGCTGTACTCGGTGCCCGCCGGCGCCCGCCCCACACCGACCTCGTAGCCCCACTCCCTGACGGCGCGCCCGACCAGCGGCTGGAACACACCGCCCGTGCGCCGGTACCAGTCGTTGCACGCCGCGAGCAGCGCGATGGTCTCGGGCGAGAGCGTCACCGGCTCGCCCGAGGCGGCGTTCAGGCGGGAGACCTCGCTGCCGGGGCGAAACCGCGACCACAGCGACTCGTGGCGGGCGACGAGGGCCGCGATGCGCTGCGCGGCGTCTCCGGACACCTGCCCGGAGTGGTGGATCCTCCAAATCGTCCCGGTCGCCCGCCATTCCCAGCAGGCGCTTGTGTCCAGTGCCGGTGTCTGCACCGTTGCGCTCCTCGTCGTCGTACCCCGGTCATCGGCGGGACGGGTGGGCGAGATAAGGGGTGATATCCCCCTTTTAGGTAAGCAGCTCGAGCACGGCCTCGGGCTCCTTGAACGGCGGCACGAGGTAGGCCCCCGCGGCCAGGGCGCGGACGGCGGCGAGCAGGTCACGGGCGATCGCGAGCCCCTCTCTGGCGGCGTCCGGGCCGGCCCGCTCGAGCCGTTCGAGCACGTCGGCCGGGACGCTGATCCCCGGCACCTCGTTGTGCAGCCGAAACGCCAGCGCGTGGCTGCGCACCGGCCAGACACCGACGAGGAGCGGCACCGGCGCCGGCCCGTCGAGCCGGTCGAGGAACCCCTCAAGCTGGGCCGCGTCGAACAGCACCTGGGTCATCGCGAAGCGCGCCCCCGCCTCGATCTTCTGGTGGAACCGATCGAGCTCCCAGCCCGGGTCCTCGGCCACCGGGTTGACCGCCACCCCGATGTGGAAGCTCGTGGCGTCGTCGATCGCCTTGCCGGAGTAGTCGAGGCCCGAGTTCAGGGCCGCCATCAGCCGGGTGAGGCCGATCGCGTCGACCTCGTACACGGCCTGGGAGCCGTGCGGGTCGCCCGACGGCGGCGGATCCCCCGTGACCGCGAGGACGTTGCGGATCCCGACCGCGTGGGCGCCGAGCAGCATCGACTCGATGCCGCGGACGCTGGCGTCGCGCGGCGTCACGTGCGGGATCGTCTCGACGCCGACCTGCTGCTCGATCAGGGCGGAAGCGATCAGCGCGTTCATGCGCGCCCGGGCCAGGGGGTTGTCGTTCACGTCGAACACGTCCACCCCGCCGGAGGCGGCCAGGCTGCGCGCCGACGCGATCATCCGCTCGACGTTGCCGCCCTTGGGCGGATCGAGCTCGACCGACACCACGAACTCGCCCCGCCGCAGCTTCGCCTCGAGCAGCGTCTCCACCGCTTCGGACTCGGCGCGGGTGGGCAGCTCACGCTCGACCAGCTGCAGCGCGACCGCCGGCGGCCGCCCCTCGCTGACCGCGCGCCGGATCGCGGCCACATGATCGGGAGTGGTGCCGCAGCAGCCGCCGATGACGACGGCGCCCAGGGCGAGGGCGTGCGCGGCGTACTCGCCGAAGTACTCCGGGCTGGCGTTGGGATAGACGAGCCGGCCGGTGGAGACGTTGGGCAGGCCGGCGTTCGCCTGCGCCGTCAGCGGCAGGTCGGTGGCCGCCCGCATCTGCTCGATCCCGTGCAGCACCGCCTGCGGCCCCAGGCTGCAGTTCACGCCCACCGAGACCGGATCGAACGCCGCGACGGCGGCCGGGACGTCGCGGGCGCGCAGGCCGGACACGGTCTCGGCGTCGTCGCCGACGGTGATCTGGACGATCAGCGGCAGCCCGGACACCGAGCGCACGGCCCGGGCGGCCGCCAGGAGCTCCTCGAGCGACGTGAACGTCTCGAGCACGAACAGGTCGACGCCCCGGCCCTCGAGCGCGACCGCCTGAGCGGCGAACGCCGCCGTCATCGCCTCGGGCGCAAGCTCGCCCGGCGCGCCGCCGAGCGGCCCGATCGACCCGGCCACGAGCACGTCGCGGCCGGCCACCTCGCGGGCCTCGCGGGCCAGCTTGACGCCCGCCTGGTTGACCGCCTCGAAGCGGTCGTCGAGCTTGTGCGCGGCCAGCTTGGCCGGGTTCGCGCCGTAGGTGTTCGTCAGGATGATGTCCGCCCCGGCGCGGATGAAGGCGACGTGCAGCGCCACCACCTGCTCGGGCGCGATCAGGTTCGCCTCCTCGGCGCAGCGGGCCCGCACGACCGCCGTCTGCAGCAGCGATCCCATCCCGCCGTCGGCCACCAGTGGGTCGCGGCCGAGCCGCTCGAGGGTGCGCGCCATCGCGGCAGTCTAGGAGCACGTAGAGTTCCCGCGGAACGTTTGCCGGGGAGTCCCCACCGGGGGCTGAGAGGGCGCGACGGCGCGCCGACCCGCGAACCTGATCTGGGTCATGCCAGCGAAGGGATGCAAGCCATGGCGACTGCGGTCGGGAGCCCGATCGAGCTCACGGGGGTGACGAAGCGGTTCGGCGATCTCGTCGCCCTCGACGGCGTCTCGCTGGCCGTCGCCGCCGGCACCGTCACGGGCGTGGTCGGCCCGAGCGGCTGCGGCAAGTCCACCCTGCTCGAGCTGGTCGCCGGGCTCGACGAGCCGAGCGCCGGGACGCTCGCCGTCGCGGGCCGGGCCGACCCGGCCGATCGGCTCGACCGGTGCGCGCTCATGCCGCAGAGCGACCTGCTGATGCCGTGGCGCGACGCCCTCGGCAACGCGTCCGTCGCGATCGAGAACGCGGGCGGCGGCCGCCGCAGCGCCCGGGCCGCGGCCCGCCCCCTGTTCGAGCGCCTCGGCCTCGCGGGGTTCGAGCGCACGCGCACGTGGGAGCTCTCGGGCGGGATGCGCCAGCGGGTCGCGTTCGCCCGCACGCTGCTCGCCGGGAAGGACGTGCTGCTGCTCGACGAGCCGTTCGGGGCGCTCGACGCGATCACGCGGGCCGAGCTGCAGGAGTGGCTGCGCGGGGCGCTCGCGGCCGAGCCGCGCACGACCGTGCTCGTCACCCACGACATCGAGGAGGCGCTGCTCGTCTGCGACCGCGTGGCCGTGATGTCGGCCCGGCCCGGCCGGATCGTGCTCGAGCTGGACGCGGGCTACGGCGACGGCGACCGGGCGGCGGCGATCGCCTCTGCGGCCTTCATCGAGGCGCGCTCGCGAGCGCTGGCGGCGCTGCGATGAGACGGGCCGTGCGCCACCTCGGCTGGGTGGCCGTGCTCGTGGCGCTGATCGCAGCGTGGCAGGCCTACGTGCGCCTGCGCGGCGTGCCCCAGTACGTGCTGCCCGCTCCCACGGACGTCGCCCGGACGCTGTGGGACGAGCGCGGGCCGCTGGCGTCGGCGGCGGGAGTGACCGCCCGCGAGATGGTGGCGGGGTTCGCCGTCGCGCTCGCGTTCGGCTTCGCGGCGGCGGTCGGCCTGCACGCCTCGGCGACGGTGCGGCGGGCGGTGTACCCGCTCCTGGTCGCCTCCCAGAGCGTGCCCGTCGTCGCGATCGCGCCCATCCTCGTCATCTACCTCGGCTTCGGCCTCGCGCCGAAGCTCGTGATCGTCGCGCTCGTCTGCTTCTTCCCGATCACGGTCGCCGCCCTCGACGGCTTCCGCTCGGTCAGCCCCGAGCACGTGCGCGTGATGCGCACGCTGCGGGCGTCGCGGATCGCCGTGTTCCGGCGCGTCGAGCTGCCGTGGGCGCTGCCGTCGATCTTCACCGGCATGCGGGTGGCGGCCTCCTACGCCGCCGTCGCCGCCCTCTTCGCCGAGTACGCCGGCGCGGACTCCGGCCTCGGCAACGCCATGCGCGAGGGCACCGGGCAGTACGACGCGCCGCTCGTCGGCGCGGCGGTGGTCGTGCTGGCGGCGCTCGCGCTCGCTGCTGTTCGGGGCGGTGACGCTGGTCGAGCGCCTGACCATCCCCTGGGCGCGGCGGGTAAGGTAGACGCGAACCGTTTGCCGGGGAGTCCCTGCCGGGGCTGAGAGGGCGCGAGAGGCGCCGACCCGCGAACCTGATCTGGGTCATGCCAGCGAAGGGATGCAAGCCATGCGCCACCGACTCGCCCTCCTCCTCGTCCTCGCTCTCGCCGGCTGCGGCGGCAGCTCGGGCGCCGCGACCACCGCGCACGCGACGCCGGTCAGCCTGACGCTCGACTGGTACGCCAACGCCGACCACGTCGGCGTCTATGCGGGCATCGACCGCGGGTTCTTCGCCCGGGCCGGCCTGGCCGTGACCCCGCGGCCGCCGGCGGCCGCGTCCGACTCGATCACGCTCGTGGCGACGGGTCGCACAGACCTCGGCATCAGCTACGAGCCCGAGGTGTTCTTCGCCCAGCAACGCCACATCCCGGTGGTGGCCGTGGCGTCGGTCGTGCCGCGCGCGCTCGCCTCGATCATCGCCGCGGGCGGGAGCGGCATCGCGTCGCCGGCCGACCTGCGCGGGAAGACGATCGGCATCGACGGCACCGCCTCAACGACCGCCTTCGTCGACACGGTGCTGCGCCATGCCGGCGTCGACCCGGCCGCCGCGAGGCTCGTCAACGTGGGCTTCAACCAGGTGCCGGCGCTGCTCCAGCACAAGGTGGACGCCGTCGCCGGCGTGTTCCGCAACATCGAGGGGATCCAGTTCGCCCAGGCCGGGCTGCACCCCGTCGTGTTCCCGTACGACCGCTACGGCGTGCCGGGCTACGACGAGCTCGTCGTGGTCGCAAACGCCTCCAGGCTGCACTCGGATGCGGCCTACAGGCGCTCCGTGGCGCGGTTCGTGACCGCGCTCGCCGCCGCCACCAGGTGGGCGCAGGCCCACCCGCAGGCCGCCGTGACGCTGATGGAGCACCATGCCTACCGCGACTACCAGGGCACGATCCGCCGCAGCGTCCCGGCCACGCTCCCCCTGCTTCGCACCGGCCCGCTCGACCCTGCCGCGTGGGCCCGGTTCGGCCAGTGGATGTACCGATCCGGCCTCCTCGCGGCCCGCCCGGACGCGGCCGCACTGGTGGCACGACCCTAGACTCCGGGCGTGGCCGAATCCCTGAAGGGCCAGCTCCTGATCGCGGCTCCGATCCTGCTCGACCCCAACTTCCGCCGCAGCGTCGTCCTCGTGATCGAGCACTCGGCCGAAGGGGCGCTCGGGGTCGTCCTCAACCGGCCCACCGACCTGGCGGTGGCCGACGCCGTGCCCGAGCTGTCCGAGCTCGACGACGGCTGCGTGTTCGCGGGCGGCCCGGTGCAGCCGCAGGCGGTGATCGCGCTCGCCGAGTATTCGGGGCCACCGCCCGACGGGTCGGTGTGCGGCCCGATCGCGCCGGTGGGCGTCGACTCCGACATGGACACCCTCGGGGAGCGCGTCACCCGGGTGCGCGTGTTCGCCGGCTATTCCGGGTGGGGCGAGGGCCAGCTCGAGGACGAGCTCGAGGAGGAGTCGTGGATCGTCGAGCCCGCGCTGCCGGGGGATGTGTTCTGCGCGGACGCCGACGCGCTCTGGGGCCACGTGCTCGAGCGCAAGGGCGGCCCCTACCGGCTGCTCGCCCGGATGCCGGAAGATCCTGGCATGAACTGAATATCCGCTCCGGGCCGGGCGAGCGCTCCGGGCCGGGCTAGTATTCGCGCGGACTTATGGCCACCGCCGCCACCGCAGTGCCGCTGCACCTCAGCTCGCCGCCCATGGAGGGCGGCGATGTTGCTCAGGCGCAGCGCATCCTGCTCCACAATTCGTTCGGCACGTTCGACCCGGGGCCGATCGACGGCGTCTACGGCGAGCGGACGGCCGCCGCGGTGCGCCGGGCCAAGTACTGGATGGGCTACCCCGAGCGCCAGATCGACGAGATCGCGTCGCCCGACCTGGTGGCGATGCTCGCGGGCGGCGTGCCGCAGCCACCGTCGTTCAAGGCCGCCCACACGCGCAGGCTGCGGCGGGCGCAGGACGTCGGCCTGTGGAACTCGGCCTACGACGTCGCCATCTCGAACGTCGGCGAGCGCGAGACGCCCGCCGGCTCGCGCCGGATCGAGTGCACCGACTGGTACGGCGTGCCGGCGCCCTGGGCGGCCATCTTCGTGTCGTGGTGCTACGCCCGGGCCGGCTCGACCGCCTTCCAGGCCGGCGCCCGCTACGCCTACGTCCCGCACATGCTGTGGGACGCCCAGCGCGGCGTGAACCAGCTCTCGGTCACGCGCCGGCCGCTGCCCGGCGACCTGCCGGTCTTCGACCTGGACGGCGACGGCATCCCCGACCACGTCGCCATGTTCGACGACTGGACCGGCCAGCCCGGCACCACGTTCTGCACGATCGAGGGCAACGTCTCGACCGCCGGCGAGCCCAACGGCGGCCGCATCGCGCAGCTCGAGCGCCGCGCCGACCATCGCGTGCTGGCGTTCGTCCACGTGCGCGGCTGAGGGACAGCAGAATGGTGCATAACGGTGCCTGGCACCGGATATGCACGCCTCGCCTGCTCGCTGCGCCTGAACACGGTGCCAGGCACCGTTATGCAGGTCTACGCGATGTGGCGGAAGTAGCGCACGATGGTGTCGCCGATGCCGCGCGTGGAGCGCAGGTTGTACCCGGCGGCGAGACCGATGCCGAGCAGCGGGATCTCACGGCCGAGGATGACGTGCGCGCGCCGGCGGGCGAGGCGGGCGGTCACGAGCACCGCCAGCCGGCCCGAGATCCGGGAGGCGAGCGCGTCGGCCCGCACCCCGCGCAGCTCGTGGCCGCGATGCGCCGCGCCCATCGCCTCGACCACGCCGCCGCGCTTCAGCTTGACGGCGCCGACGTCGATGCCGAACACCAGGTAGACGTCCAGGAGGCGGGCATCGTGGTCTGTGAGCGGCCGCCCGTACAGGTGCGCCGCAAGCAGGATCAGCTCGACCTGGGCGGCGGTCAGGAGAGTCACGTCACCGAGCGCCGCGCCGACTTCGGCGGCGGTGCCGGGGCCGGGCAGCACAGCCGGGATCGCGCTCGCGGCGCCCGTGCCGGCCAGGTGCCACGATCGGCGGTTGGTGGCCTCGTGCACGAGCCGGCCCGGATCGGCGCCGGGGTTGGCGGCGAGCAGCGCATCGCCGGCGACGGCCATGGCAGGGCCGCGGTGGGTGACGACGGTGCGGATCGCCCGGTCGGTCGTCGTCGCCAGCCGCTCGGCCAGCGCGGACACCGCGCGATCGGTCATGCCTCCCATCCCCGAAGTCTACGGACAGGCCTGGATACGCTCTCCGGATGACCGATCGGACCCCGCTCGAGCGCCGGCTGCGCCGGGTGGTGGCCGGCCTCGCGATGGCCTGCGCCCTGCTGGTGCTCGTGGTCGTAGCCGTGCTGATCTACTGGAAGCTCTACCTGCTCGAGCCGAGCGCGGACCCGTTCAGCCGCGGGCCGTTCGTGATCCGCCTGGGTGAGACGTCGGCCGAGCTGGCCTGGACGCTGCCGGGGAAGCAGCGCGTCGAGTTCGTCGCTACCAGTGCGGACGGGACCAGCGTCACCGGCCGCGACGGCCGCTTCAGCGGGCTCGAGCCCGGGGCCCGCTACCTGTGGACGGCCTCGGTCGGCGGCGTCGGCAGGGCGGCCGGATCGTTTCGCACCGCGCCGCGCGACCTCTCCTCGCCGATCACGTTCGCCGTCATCGGCGACTACGGGTCGGGCAGCGAGCACGAGTGGGCGGTCGGGCGCACGCTCGCGGCCGAGCACCCCGACTTCGTCGTCACCGCCGGGGACAACAGCTACCTGGTCGGGGCGCCGGTGCTGCTCGACCGCAACATCTTCGCGCCTCTCCACGACGTCATGCTCGATGCGCCGCTCTACGCCACGCTCGGCGAGCACGACCTGTTCTACAGCGGCGGCGCGGCGGTCACCCGGGCGCTGCACCTGCCGGGGAGTGCCGGCCGCTACACGGTCGACTACGGCCCGGTCCGGCTCGTGCTGCTCGGGCTCGACGACGGGCCGGCGCAGGTCGCCTATGCGCGCCGCGAGCTGGCCCGGCCGGGGCCGCTCGTCCGCTTCGTGGTGCTGCACCGGCCGGTGCAGCCGGGCGATCCGCTGCTGATCCTCCTGCGCAAGTACCACGTCTCGGCCATCCTCGCCGGGCACCTGCACCGGTACGAGCGCCGGATCGTCGGGGGCGTGCCCGAGTTCGTGGTGGGCACGAGCGGCGAGGGCCCAGGCGCTGCGGAGTTCACGCGCCGCAGCCCGGACGCGATCGTGTCGCTGCTCAACTTCGGGTCGCTGCGCGCCGAGGTGACCGCCACCGGGATCAGATATCAGTTCATCGACGAGCGCGGCCGCGTGCTCGACCGCTTCGCGACCGGATCACCGTGACCGGGCTGCGCATCACGCTCGCCGCCCTCGGAGCGGCGGCCTTCGCGGCGGCGGCCCTGATCGGCCGCCCGCAGGTGTTCGCTCCGCTGGCCGTGCTCGGAATCGCGGCGTTCGTCGTCGCGGCCGGATGCCTGGCCGCCGACCTGCTGCCGCTGCGGCGCGGGCACGCGCTGTGCTCGGCGCTCTCGCTGGCCGACGCGATCCTGCTCGCGGTCGGCGGCCAGTTCACGAGGCTGCCGGCGATCGCACCGGCGCTCGTGCTCGTGCTGCTCCAGGCCGCCCCGGCGCTCGCCGCGCTCGGAGTACGGCGCCATGCCTCCTGAGACGAGCGAGCCCCAGCGGAGGGGCGGACCTCCACCGGGGCTCGACTTTGACCGGCCTCACGGGCCGGGAATGCAGCGTTGATGTGAATATCGTGCAGGCGCAGCCGGCGCACATCGGGGGCTGCGCGGAACTGCACTGCGGACACTCCGCATGTGTGCGGGAAAACCCGCGCCTGCCAGACGGCGGCTAGCCGGCGCCCAGGAGCGTGCGCGCGGCCCGGGCCGCCACGATCTCCTCGCGTGCGCGCACGACCGCGACGGCGACGGCTGAGCCGGGCGCGGTCAGGTCGCAGTCGCCTGCGGCCCCCGCGTTTCGCGCGGTGTCGATCGCGACCCCAAGGAATCCGAGCCGGCGGCAGACCTGCTCGCGCACGTGCGGGGAGTGCTCACCGATGCCGGCCGTGAACACCAGCACGTCGATGCCGCCGCACGCGACGGCCATGCCGGCCACAGCGCCGGCCACCCTGTGGACGAACACGTCGACGGCGAGCGCGGCCGGCTCGTCTCCGCGGGCCGCGCGCTGCTCCAGCTCCAGCATGAGGCCGTTCCCGCCCGCGAGGCCGCGCATGCCCGACTCGTGGTTCAGCGCGGCGTCGAGGGCGTCGGCGTCCATGCCCGACCGGCGCAGCACCGACACGATCGCGCCCGGATCGACCGAGCCGGAGCGCGTCGCCATGGGCACGCCCTCGTTCGGGCTGAAGCCCATCGTGGTGTCGAGCGAGCGGCCGTCGCCCACGGCCGTCACCGAGCTGCCGCCGCCGAGATGGCAGACCACCAGCCGCAGGCCCTGCGGCGGCCGGCCGACGACCGCGGGCGCGCGCTCGCAGGCCCACGCCACCGACAGGCCGTGGAAGCCGTAGCGGCGCACCCCCCACTCCTCGCGCCAGCGGCGGGGGACGGCGTAGGTCGCCGCGGCAGGCGGGATCGTGGCGTGGAAGGCCGTGTCGAACACCGCCACGTGCGGCAGGCCGGGGAAGCGCCTGCGGGCGGCCTCGAGCTCGCGCAGCGCCGGCGTGTTGTGCAGCGGCGCGAGCGACCGCAGCTCCGCGATCCCGGCCAGCACGGCGTCGTCGACGAGCGCCGGCGCCCGAAACCGCTCGCCGCCGTGCACGACGCGGTGGGCCACGGCCGCGACCGCCGCGGGGTCGACGGCATCGAACGACTCCAGCGGCTGCGACGCCTCCCGCTCGTCGACCAGGTCGAGCTTGAGGCTCGTCGAGCCCGCGTTTACGACGAGGACATCAATACGGCCAGGTCCAGTCGCGGATGTCGGCCGGGTCGTCTCCATGCTCACGCGTGTAGGCGCGGTGGCGGATGCGGGTGTCGACCATCTCCTGGCGCAGGTGGGCCGCACGCGTGCCGAGGCCCGGCACGCGGTCGATCACATCCATCACCAGGTGGAAGCGGTCGAGGTCGTTCAGCATCACCATGTCGAAGGGCGTCGTGGTCGTGCCCTCCTCCTTGTAGCCGCGGACGTGCAGGTTGCGGTGGTTGGTGCGCCGGTACGTGAGCCGGTGGATCAGCCACGGGTAGCCGTGGTAGGCGAAGACGACCGGCTTGTCGGTCGTGAACAGCGTGTCGAAGTCGCGGTCGGACATCCCGTGGGGGTGCTCCGGCTCCGGCTGCAGGCGCATCAGGTCGACCACGTTCACGAACCGCACCCGCAGCTCGGGCAGGCGCTCGCGCAGGAGCGCCGCCGCGGCCAGCGCCTCGAGCGTCGGCGTGTCGCCGGCACAGGCCAGGACGACGTCGGGCTCGCCGCCCGCGTCGGTCGACGCCCACGGCCAGATGCCGATGCCGCGGGTGCAGTGGACGATGGCCTCGTCCATCGACAGGAAGTTCAGCGCCGGCTGCTTGCCCGCGACGATCACGTTCACGTAGTGGCGGCTGCGCAGGCAGTGGTCGCCCACCGAGAGCAGCGTGTTGGCGTCAGGCGGCAGGTAGACGCGGATGATCTCGGCCTTCTTGTTGACGACGTGGTCGATGAAGCCGGGATCCTGATGCGAGAAGCCGTTGTGGTCCTGCCGCCACACATGGGAGCTGAGCAGGTAGTTGAGCGAGGCGATCGGCAGCCGCCAGGGGATCTCACGGGTGACCTTGAGCCACTTGGCGTGCTGGTTGAACATCGAGTCGATGATGTGGATGAACGCCTCGTAGCAGTTGAACAGGCCGTGGCGGCCGGTCAGCAGGTAGCCCTCGAGCCAGCCCTGGCACTGGTGCTCCGAGAGCACCTCCATCACCCGCCCGTCGACGCCGAGGCCGTCGTCGCCGTCGACGAGCTCGGCGTCCCAGGCCCGCGACGTCACCTCGAACACCGCACCCAGCCGGTTGGACGCCGTCTCGTCGGGCCCGAACAGCCGAAACGACGCCGGGTTGCGCACGATCACGTCGCGCAGGAACGCCCCGAGCACGCGGGTGGCCTCGCTGGTGGTGGTGGCCGGCGCCGGCACGTCGACCGCGTAGTCGCGGAAGTCGGGCAGGTGCAGGTCGCGCAGGACGAGGCCGCCGTTCGTGTGCGGGCTGGCGCTGATGCGGCGATCGCCGCGCGGCGCCAGCCGGTCGAGGTCAGGGATGACGGCCCCGTGCTCGTCGAAGAGCTCCTCGGGCCGGTAGCTGCGCATCCACGTCCTCGAGGGCGCGCAGATGCTCGGGGTGCTCGCGCACGCCCGCGAGCGGCACCTGGTGCGAGCGCCACGAGCCCTCCACCTGCTTGCCGTCGACCCGCTTGGGCCCGGTCCAGCCCTTGGGGCTGCGCAGCACGATCATCGGCCAGCGCGGGCGGCGGTCGTCGCCGTCCTCGCGCGCGGCCCGCTGGAACCCGTCGATCGCGTCCAGGGCCCGGTCGAGCACCGCGGCGAACCGCTGGTGGGCGGACTCGTGATCGTCCTCCGCGTCGACGTCGACCCAGTACGGCTCCCAGCCGTGGCCGAGGAAGAACGAGTCGAGCTCGTCGGGCGGGATGCGTGCGAGCACGGTCGGGTTGGCGATCTTGTAGCCGTTCAGATGCAGGATCGGCAGCACCGCGCCGTCCGTGCGCGGGTTCAGGAACTTGTTGCCGTGCCAGCTGGTCGCGAGCGGGCCGGTCTCGGCCTCGCCGTCGCCGACCACGCAGGCGACCACCAGGTCGGGGTTGTCGAAGGCCGCCCCGAACGCGTGCGAGAGGGCGTAGCCGAGCTCGCCGCCCTCGTGGATCGAGCCGGGCGTCTCGGGGGCGACGTGGCTCGGGATCCCGCCGGGGAACGAGAACTGGCGGAAGAGCGCCCGCAGGCCCTCCTCGTCGCGCGCGATGTGCGGGTAGACCTCGGTGTAGGTGCCCTCGAGGTAGGCGTTTGCGACCAGTCCGGGGCCGCCGTGGCCCGGCCCGGTGACGTAGACGACCTCGATCCCGCGCTGGATGATCGCGCGGTTCAGATGCGCGTAGATCAGGTTCAGTCCAGGCGTGGTGCCGAAGTGGCCGAGCAGGCGCGGCTTGACGTGCTCGGCCCGCAGCGGCTCCCGCAGGAGCGGGTTTGCGAGCAGGTAGATCTGGCCCACCGACAGGTAGTTGGCGGCCCGCCAGTAGGCGTCCAGCAGCCGTACTTCCTCGTCGGACAGCGGTTCGTCCACCGTCCCCTCGCCGCTCCGTCTGCCCATGACCTGGTGAGAGTGCGCGGACATTTCGTCTCCTCTCGCGCGTCGACCGTGGGAATGTAGCCACCCCCGCCCGCGACAGCCAATCCGAACCACACGCGGTCCTCGTAGGTTGCCGACGATGTCCGCGCGCACGACCTCGGGGATCTCCGCCGGCTTGGCGCTCCTGCCCGTGCGCCTGTTCCTGGGCGTGACGTTCGTCTACGCGGGCTACCAGAAGCTGTCTGATCCCGGCTTCCTCACCCCGGGCTCCGCGACCTACATCGGCACACAGCTGCACGCGTTTGCGACCGGCACGCCGGGCGGCTTCCTCTTGCGGTGGTTCGCGCTGCCCTTCCCGCGCGCGGCCGGTGTCGGCGTCGCCCTGGCCGAGATCGCGATCGGCCTGCTCACAACCGCCGGCCTCTTACCCGCGCCGCGGCGGCGGCCGGGCTCGGGCTGAACCTCCTGCTGTTCCTCACGGCGAGCTGGAGCACCACCCCCTACTTCCTCGGGTCGGACATCGTGTTCTGCTTCGCGTGGCTCCCGCTCGCGCTCGTGGGCGCCGTCGACCAGCCGGCGGTCGACACCCTGGTGCTCAACCGCCGCGCCCCCGCGCAGCGGGCGGGCCGCAGCACGCGCAGCGGTGCGCACATCTACGGGGCGGCGGCGCCTGACCCGCAGACGCGCAGGACGCTCCTGCGGCGCGGGCTGGTGCTGGCGGGTGCAGGGACGCTCTCGATCGGCGCGCTCGCGACGGCCATGCGCGGGAGCGTCCAGCGGGCTCCCGCCCTGTCGGCGCTCGGGTCAACGCATCGCCGCCCCAAGTCGCCCGCGAAGCACCACGGCACGCCGCGCACGAGCACGGGTGGGAGCGGCGCGACGACGGCGAAGACCGGCGCGCAGATCCCCGCCGGCGCCGTCCGGCTCGGCCCCTCGTCGGGTCTGCAGACGGATGCGGCGGCGATCTATCACGACCCCGGCGACGGCTCGCCCGACATCGTCGTGCGCCGCGGCAACGGGGCGCTCGCCGCCTTCAGCGCCGTGTGCACCCACGCCGGCTGTCAGGTCGGCTTCCAGTCGGGCGTGATCTTCTGCCCGTGCCACGGGTCCGAGTTCGACCCCGCCACCGGCGCCGTCCTGCGCGGGCCGGCCGTGACGCCGCTTGCGCGCAAGCGCGTGATCGAGCGGCGCGGCTCGATCTACGCCGTGTGAGGCCGCAGGCCTACTCGTGGATCTTGCGGCCCTCGCTCAGCATGGCGACGAACTTCGCGATGCGCCTGGCCCGCGTCTCCGGCCGGCGGGCCTCCTGGATCCGGTACAGGATGGCGTAGCGGTTGGTGCGGTCGAGGCCCTCGAAGAACGCGCGGGCCGCGTCGTTTCCGGCCAGCTGCGCCTGCAGGTCTTCCGGCACCGTCGCGGTCGAGTGGGAGTCGTACGCGGCGTCCCAGCGGCCGTCGGCCCGGGCGCGCTCCACCTCGGCCAGGCCGGCCTCCGCCATCTCGCCGCTCGCGATCAGCGCCTCGGCCCGCTCGCGGTTTCGCTTCGACCAGCGGCTGCGGGGCTTGCGCGGCGTGAACCGCTGCAGCCAGAAGCGCTCGTCGAGGCGATCCTTCTGCCCGTCGATCCAGCCGTGGCAGAGGGCGACGTCGAGGGCCTCCGAGTACGAGACCGACTCGGCGCCGCCGTCCTTGCGCGCGATCCGCAGCCACACGCCCGCCGAGGCGGCGTGCTCGGCCGCGAGCCACGCGGCCCATTCGGCGCGGCCGGCGAACCCGACGACCGGCAGGTCAGCCGGCATCGACCCGGGCCAGCAGGTCGCGGAGCTGCTCGAGGCTGATGTTGCCCCCGCTTGCGATCAGCGCCACCCGCTTGCCGGCGAGCCGGTCGCGCAGGTGCATGGCCGCGGCGAGCGGGGCGCCGCCGGCCGCCTCGACGAGGCTGCTCGTGGCGGCGATCATGCGCGCTGTCGCGGCGCGCAGGTCGGCCTCGGAAACGAGCACGAAATCGTCCAGGTGCCGCCACATGATGCGCTGGGGCAGGTCGAACGCGACCCGGGTGGCGAGGCCCTCGGCGAACGTCTCCATCCCCGCCGACACGAGCTGACGGGTGCTCCACGAGCGCTGTGCCGCCGGCGCGGCCTCCGACTGGACGCCGATGACGGTGATGGCCGGGCGCAGCGCCTTCGCCACGATGCACGCGCCGGCCGCGCCGCTGCCGCCGCCGACCGGCACGATGATCGCGTCGAGGCCGGGATCGTCCTCGAGCATCTCGAGCGTGGCCGTGCCCACCCCTGCGATCAGGTGCGGCTCGTTGCCCGAGTGGACGTAGCGCCGGCCGGTTCGGGCGGCCAGCTGCTCGCAGTGCTCGCGGGCGTCGTCGAAGTCGCGGCCGTGGACGACGATCTCCGCTCCCAGAGCGCGGATCGCCGCGACCTTGAGCGGGTTGGCCCCCTCGGGGACGCAGATCGTGGCCGGGACGCCGTGCAGGCGGGCGGCGTATGCGATCGACTGGCCGTGATTTCCGGTCGACGCGGTGATCAGGCCGCGCTCGCGCTCGGCCGCGGACAGCTGGGCGACCAGGTTCAGGCCGCCGCGCACCTTGAAGGCCGCCGTCGGCTGATGGTTCTCGTGCTTCACCCACACCTCCGTCCCGACGGCCTCCGCGAGCGCGGGGTGGCGGCGAAACGCCGTCCGCGGCAGGTGCGGCTCGATCCGGCGGCGGGCGGCCAGCACATCGGCGATCGTCGGCTCGTCCATCCCGGAATCATTACCATCGACCGGTGCGCTGGCTCGCAAAGGCGGCATTGCAGAACACCATCTCGGTGCTCCCCCGCAGCGTCGAGCTGAACGGCGTGCTGCAGCGCTACGGCACCGGATCGATCGTCATGACGCCCGAGCGAGTGGTGGCGAAGCTCGCCCGCGTGGGCGGGCGCCACATCGAGCATCACCGCCGCTTCGGAGCCGGCGAGCTGTCCCGAACGACGGTCGTCGAGATCGGCACGGGCTTTGCGCCCCTGCTCCCGGTGGGCCTCTACCTGGCCGGGGCGGCGGGGGTGCACACGTTCGACATCGCCCGGCTGACGGACGCCGCCCGCACCGCCGACCTGCTCGCGCAGGTGGTCGCTGCCGCCGATTCCGGGGCGCTCGAGCGCGAATGCGGGTGGGTGCAGCCGCAGCGGCTGCAGCATGTGCGCGAGCTTGCGGCCGACCCCCCGCTCGACCTCGACGCGCTGCTCGCCGCGATGGGGATCACCTACCACGTCGGCGATGCCACCCGGTCGGGCCTCGCGGCGGGGTCGGCCGGCCTGTTCGTGACCAACAACGTGTTCGAGCACGTCCCGGCGGAGGCGATCCGGGCGCTGCTCGGCGAGGCGCACCGCACCGGCGCGCCCGGGGCGCTGATCAGCCACCACATCGACCTGCGCGACCACTACGCCAAGTTCGACAGGAGTGTCGGCGTCTACAACTCGCTGCGCTTCTCATCCCGCCAGTGGCGCTACCTGAACAGCCGCATGGAGCCGCAGAACCGGCTGCGCCACTCCGACTACCTGAAGCTCATCGACGAGACCGGCTTCGAGTTGCTGCTGGACGATGCCCGCGCCGGCTCGGACGCGCACTTCGCCGCCGTGCGCCCGGCGGCCGAGTTCCGCCGCTACGCCGAGGCCGACCTGCGCGTGATCGACATGTGGGTCGCGGCCCGCCGCCGCGACTGACCGGCCCGCGCCGCGGCGGTCACGCCGCCACCCCGAGCGGGACGTCGAACGAGATCCGCGTCCCGCCGTCCGGAGCCGAGTCGATGTCGACCACCCCGCCCGCCATGCGGACGCGCTCGACCATCGTGTCGAGGCCGATGTGCAGGACGCGGTCGGGCCGCCCGGCGGCTTCCGCGAGGTCGAACCCCTGGCCGTCGTCGGCAACGACGCCGGTGAGGGAGTCGCGGCGGTGGGCGACGGTGACCAGGATGTGCGTCGCGCCCGAGTGCTTGCGGATGTTGGCGACGGCCTCCTGCACGGTGCGGTAGACGAGCTCCTCGACCGACCACACGAACCGCATCCGGGGGACGTTCACGGTCACCTCGGCGCCGATCTCGGCGGCGACCTGCTCGCACTGGCGCTCGGCGGTCAAGTCGTGCGGGTCGGTCGCCGGTGGTTCCTTGCCTCTCGTCATCGCCCAGTGTCCCGCCCGCGGGGAGTCAAAGCACCGCCCGGACCTCGTGTCAAACGCAGCGAATGCGGTCCGGATCAGCCGACCGGGGGCAGCGGCGTGCCCCGGGTCTCCAGGCTCTCGCGCTCGGACGCGACCGCCGCGGCGTCGAAGCGGAAGTAGGAGCGCGGCGGCAGCGGCCCCCACGTGTTCGACGAGAAGCGGTCGTCGGGGAAGGTGCGCGGCTCGTGCTCCGGCTCGAGCTGCTCCATGTCGCAGTAGCACTCGACGTGCAGCGGCTCCTCGGTGATGCGCACGTACCCGCACATGTTCTGGGCGATGCCGTGCCTGACCGGCCCCCACGAGAGCCAGCGGCCGTGCTGGCCGAGGTTGTCGAACAGCAGGCGCAGCGCGCCCAGGTCGACGTAGTCGAAGGCGATGTGGTGGAAGTGCGGCCGGTCGGCCCTGACGAGCGCCATCTGATGGTGCTCGGAGTTCACGTGGAACCAGGTGCCGGCGTCGCCCAGGTAGTCGGAGATCTCCATCCCCAGGACATCCGTGTGGAAGCGCGTGACCGCCTCCATGTCGGCGGCCAGGCGGTTGATGTGGCCGAGCTTGCGCGGGCGCAGCCCGGGCAGCTCCGTGGTGCTGCGCACGACCGCCGGCCGCCGGTCGGCCTCGTGCTGGTAGGGCAGGATGTGGTGCTCGAACCCCTCGGGATCGGTCACCGTCAGGTGGTCGCCCCGGTCTTCCCACGCCTCCCAGGTGGACGCCAGCCAGTCCCGAGCGGCGCTCAGCGGGACGCTGCGGCGCAGCTGCCAGGCACAGTGGTCGTACCCCGGCTCGGCGCCCGGCCGGGCGGTCACGAGCTCGAGCGAGTACGGCTCGTAGTCGCACGCAAGCGCCGCCCGCTCGGGGCGCAGCTCGCGCACCGTCAAGCCGAACTGGATGGCGTAGCGGGCGGCCGCCTCGCCGACGTCGTCCACCCGCAGGCAGACGTGATCGATCTTTCGTAGCCGGATCATGTGGGCCTCCCGGCGGGGAATATAGATCGGCGATGATGCGGGCATGACTGACACATCTCTTGCGCTCGGCGATGCCCGCTCGGAGACGCTCGAGCACGGGCTCGCCCTGATCCTCGAGGCATGGCGAGGCTTCGACCACGCGCGGCCGTACCAGCCGCCGATCACC
The DNA here is from genome assembly GCA_963717845.1 of uncultured Actinomycetes bacterium. Lineage (GTDB taxonomy): Bacteria > Actinomycetota > Thermoleophilia > Gaiellales > JAICJC01 > JAICJC01. The sequence continues at coordinate 1,603,108 of CAVQXH010000001.1, read as the reverse complement.
GACACCATGCGCGCGCTCCTCTCGGAGGACCTGCCGGAGGCGGGAGTCGGCCCGCACGCGGCGCTGGACGAGGTGGGCGAGATCCTCGACGAGAGCCTCGCCCACGCCCGGCCGCGCTTCTTCGGCTACGTCGGCTCCTCGGGCCTCGAGCTCGGCGTGCTGGCCGACGCGCTGGCCGCCTCGCACGACATCAACCTGGCCGCGAGCGCCGCGGCCGCCGATCTCGTCGAGCGCCAGACGCTGCGCTGGGTGGGCGACCTGGTCGGCTTCCCCGCCGCCACGGGCACGTTCACGAGCGGCGGGATGATCTCCAACCTGACCGCGCTCACAGCGGCGCGCGAGCGCGCGCAGCCGGGGAGCCGGCTCGACGGCTGCGACGGCCGCGGCGTCGTCTACGCGAGCGCCGAGGCGCATTCGAGCGTCGAGCGGGCCGTCGAGGTGCTCGGTCTGGGCCGGCGGGCGCTGCGCGTGATCCCGATCGACTCCACGCGGCGGATGCGGCCGGACGCCCTCGCGGCGGCCGTCGAGCGCGACGTCGCCGACGGGCGGGTGCCGGTCGCGGTGGTCGCGACCGCCGGCACCACGCTCACCGGGGCCGTCGACCCGATCCGCCCCATCGCCGCGGTGTGCGCGGCCCACGGCGTCTGGCTGCACGTCGACGGCGCGTACGGGCTGCCCGCGGCCGCCACCCGGTCGGCCGGGCCGTTGTTCGACGGGCTGGAGCTGGCCGACTCGGCCGCGCTCGACGGGCACAAATGGCTGTTCGTGCCGAAGGCCTGCGGCGTGCTGCTCGTGCGCCGGCGCTCCGACCTCGAGGCGGCGTTCTCACACGAGGCGCCCTACATCCCCGACGTCGAGCTGGCCGAGCATCCGGTCGACTGGACGCTCGAGTACTCGCGCCCGTTCCGGGCGCTGAAGCTGTGGCTCGCGCTGCGGGCGCACGGCGCCTCCGCCTTCCGCGACGCGATCGAGCACGACCTCGCCCTGGCCCGGCTCGTGGCCGACCGCGTGCGGGCCGCCGACGATCTCGAGCTGCTCGTCGAGCCGGCGCTCTCGATCGTCCCGTTCCGGCGCATCCCCGCCACCGGCGACGTCGACGCGCACAACCGCCGCCTGGTCGGCGAGCTGCAGCGCGACGGCCGGCTCTACGTCACCGCCGCCGTCGTCGACGGCCAGTGGTGCCTGCGGCCGTGCATCGTCAACTACCGCACCACCGAGTCCGACGCGCACGCGCTGGTCGACATCGTCCGCGAGGTGGGACGCCGCATCGAGGCGGAATGACCGTCGCGATCGTCTTCGAGACGCACGCGACGAGCACCGACAACGAGGCGGGAATCGCGACCGGCTGGCTTCCGGGCGACCTGTCCGAGACCGGCCGGCGACAGGCGGCCGAGCTGGGAACCCGGCGCCGCGGCGGCGGGTTCGCCGCCGTCTTCACGTCCGACCTGGCGCGTGCGGTGCAGACGGCCGAGATCGCGTTCGCCGGCTCGAATCTCCCGATCCATCATGACCCACGGCTACGCGAGTGCAACTACGGCCGGCTGAACGGCGCGCCCGTCGCCGTGCTCGAGCGCGAGCGGCCGCGCCGTATCCAGGACGCCTTCCCGGATGGGGAGAGCTATCGCGACGTCTGCGTGCGGGTGCGCGCGTTCCTGGCCGATCTCCAGCCGTTCGACGGCCTGCGGGTGCTCGTCATCGGCCACGCCGCGACCCGCTGGTCGCTCGACCACCTGCTCACCGGCGCCAACCTGGCCGATCTCGTCGCAGCGCCGTTTGACTGGCGCGAGGGGTGGGACTACACCCTGCCCCCAACCGGGGCCAGGCCCCACGCCAGAAGCGTCACGGATCTGTCACGGCCGCCGTTCGGGGTCTGACCCCGGTTTGGGCGGGCACCACGGCTCGTGCCAGCCGCCGTGGCCGGCCGTGAGCGCATCGGCCTGGGCCGGGCCCCACGTGCCGCGCTCGTACGGCACCACCGCGGGCGGGGCGTCCAGCACGGGCTGCACGATCCGCCAGGTCTCCTCGACCGCGTCCTGACGGGTGAAGTGCGCGCGATCGCCGCGCAGCGCCGCCGCGATCAGCTCCTCGTACGGGGTGGGGGCCTCCTCGCCCTCGTCGGCGAACTCGAGGTCGAGATCGACCGTCTCGATGCCCGGCTCGCCGGAGCGCAGCGATTGCAGCTGCAGCGTGGTGCCGGGATCCGGATCGATGCGAAGGACGTAATGGTTCGGCTCGGGGCGGTGGCCGCCCGCCAGGAAGCCGAGCCGCGGCGGCCGCTTGAACACGACCCGCACCTCGGTCGCGCGCGTCTTGAGCGCCTTGCCGGCCCGGATGTAGAACGGCACACCCGACCAGCGCCAGTTGTCGATCTCGGTGCGCAGCGCCACGTAGGTCTCGGTGGTCGACCCGGCCGCGACGCCCTTCACGTCGAGGTAGCCGGCGTACTGGCCGCGCACAACTCGGGCCGGATCGAGGTCGGGCATGGCGGTGAAGACGTCGTGCTTGCGGTCGTCGTTCGCCGACACCCCGGCGCGGGCGGGCGGCTCCATCGCAAACAGCGCGAGCACCTGCATGAGGTGGTTCTGGACGACATCGCGCAGCGCGCCGACGGCGTCGTAGAAGCGGCCGCGATCCTCGACGCCGAAGTCCTCGGCCATCGTGATCTGCACGGTCGCGACGTGGTTTCGGTTCCACACCGGCTCGAGCAGCGTGTTCGCGAACCGCAGGTAGAGGATGTCCTCGACGGGCATCTTGCCGAGGAAGTGGTCGATCCGGAAGAGCTGCGACTCGTCGATCAGGGCGTGCAGGTCGGCCGCGAGCTTCCGCGCCGAGGCGAGGTCGTGCCCGAACGGCTTCTCGACCACCACCCGCGCGTGCGCCGTCAAGCCGGCGTCGGCGAGCCCCTTGACGACCGTCGCGAAGAGCGACGGCGGGATCTCGAGATAGAAGACCGGGCGGCCCGCGCCCTTGATCGCCTCGGCGACGCGCCCGTACGTATCGGCCTCGCCGAAGTCGCCGCGGACGTAGCGCAGCCGCTCGGCGAAGCCGTGGAACACGTCCTCGTCGATCTCCGTCCCTGCGGCCGCGATCGCATCGTGGGCGCGCCGGCGCAGATCGTCGTCGGAGAGGTCGTCCATCGCCACCCCGACCACCGGACACGAGAGCAGCCCGCGCAGCTCCAGCCGGTAGAGCGCCTGGAACGTCATCTTGCGGGCCAGATCGCCCGTGATCCCGAAGATCACGAGCGCGTCGGCGTCCTGTGGGCGGGTCACTGCGCCGTCAGACTAGATGATCGGCCTCCGATCGGCGACGCCCGCAGCGTCCCCCGTAGATTGGCGTGGTCGACGAGCCGCCAGGCCGCGTGGACGTGGCGGCGGGTGCCGTCGGCGAGCGTGCAGACGGCGTCGAATCCGAAGCTGCGCACGGTCTGCACCTTGCCCCGGCAGACCGCACCGCTCGGCAGGAGCTCGAGCTGGAAGCTGGTCGCCTCGAGCTGCTGTGGCCCGACCAGGAGGTCGGCGCGCACGAGCGCATTCTGCGCACCGGTCGCGGTGCCCGTCATCGAGACGAGCGCCCGGGTGACCGCCGACTGCTGCAGGATCTTGCCCGTCAGGGCGTCCGAGAACCGGGAGGCGTTCCAGGGCCTGGCATGTGTGTGCAGCGGCCCGAGCGCCAGCGCCACCACCACGACCGCCGCCGCTCCGCCGGCGCCGAGCACGGCGCCCGGTCGCAGAATCGTCCCGAGCTCGCGGCGGACGCCGACGCGCCATGTGACGGCCGCCGCGACCGCGGCCGCGCAGACGGCGAAGAGCGCGATCATCCACGGCGTGCTGCGGTCGGTGCCGCTGCCGATGCCGTGCAGCGTGGCGGCACCCCAGACCACGAAGTTGGCGTAGTGGGCGCTGCGCCAGAGCCGGCGCGGGATCCGCCGGCGGTAGTGGTTGGTGACGGCCAGCGCGAGCAGGAGCTCGGCGGCGACGATCCCGAGCGCCGTCCAGATCGGGCGGTAGCCGGCCGCCAGCGGGATTGCGAGCTGCCCGAGCGAGAACGGCAGGAACGAGTCGATGGCGATCGTGACGACGTGCAGGGCGATGAAGCTGCCGACGAGCAGGCCGCCGACGCGGTGGACATCCTCGACGGCGAACATCGGCCAGCGCCGCCAGCGGCGCCCGGGGGCCCGCCCGGCCATCGCGATGCCGAGCGTCACGACGGCCGTCAGCATGAGGTAGGCGACGATGCCGGCGGCACGGGCGGCGTACCAGTCCACGGGGCTTGACGTCAGATGCATGCCGCTTCGCCCACCATCGCCGTCCATGTGCGGTTCGCGGTCACGTGGCCGCCCTCGCCGACGAAGCGGCCCGGCACACCCCGCGCGTCGAGCCAGCCGGGACCGGCCGCACCCGCGAGGAGCGCTGCGCGCGCCGCCACGTCCGCATCGAGGCACGACGCCCCGGACGCGGTCACCTCACGCCACGGCGAGCGGGCCGGCAGCCCCGTCGCGGGGTCGATGAGATGGTGGTACCACACGCCGCCACGGCGCCAGCGCCGCCGCTGCGTGCCGGTCGTCGCGACGCCGCCGCGGACGACGCGGACGACGCCGCCCGCCGGCAGCGCGACGTCGGTTCCGCCGCGCACGGCCAGGTCGCCGCCGGCCGAGACGAACCCGTCGGCACGCAGAAGCGCGGCCGCCTCGTCAACCGTGGCCGACTTGACGACGCCGTTCAGGTCGAGCATGCAGCCGCGCGGCATCCGCAGCAGCCGCCCGCTGAGGTCGATCCGGCGCCAGCCGGGCGCGGGCCCGACCGGCGCAGGCGGGGCCGCGTCGTCGCCCAGATCGGCGAAGTCGCGGCCGTAGCCGAGCGCGACCAGCGAGGCACCGACCGTCGGATCGACCAGGCCGGCGGTCTGCTCGGCGACCGCGAGCGCACAGCGGACGGTCTCGGCGAACCGCCGCGAGACGAGCGTCGGTGCGCCCGCGGCCGCGTTCACGCGGTTGAGCTCGCTGCCGGGGCGGAAGCGGCTGAAGACGCGGTCGTTTTCGGCGAACAGCCCGCGGATCGCCACCAGCTCGGGTGCGCCGGCGCCGACGACCACGATCTCGCAGCCCATCGCCCGGAAGCGGGCCTCGGTCGCGGTCGCGATCACGACTGCGACGTCGTCGCGCCCGGATCGGCCTGAGCGGGCGCGAGCAGGCCGCCTGCGAGCGCGTCCTGGCGCACGATCGCCCGGAACCGGGACGGAGCGTCGAGCGGTCGCAGGGGCCGCCGCGAGTGGCCGGCGACGTTGGCCTTCACGAGCGTCATGCCGAGGCCGAAGAACGCGAGCCCGGCGGCGGCGAGCCCCAGCTTGGCCGTGTGCGCGCGGCGGCGCGCCGCAGCGATCCGCTGCGGCGCGGGCTCCTGCGGCTCGATTGACATGTTCGAAGGATAGGAGCGGCTTGATGAGAGCAATCTAAGGGTTTCCGCAGAGATCCCCATGAGATGCACAGGTGTTCCCCATCCTCGCCTCATCCCCGGGGCCTACCGTCTGTGCATGGTGCTGGATCGGCCTGGGGGCGGGCGCATGGCGGTGCCCGTCTCGGAGGGGTTCACGATCGAGCCCGGCCTTGCGGATCGCTGGGACGGCCGCGCCGATGGGCTGGGACGAGGTCGCCCACAGTCCGGCCTTCACCAGGTTCTGCGACGCGATCCTGACGGCCGCGGCCATCGGCCCGGATGCCGTCGTGGTCGACGTGGGCTGCGGCACCGGGCTCGTGACCCTGCCCGCGGCCCGCATGTGCCGGACGGCGATCGGCCTGGATGCCTCGGCGACGATGCTCGAGCGACTGACCGAGCACGCGCGCGCGGCGGGTATCGAGAACGTGAGTCTGATCCACGGCGACATGCGCCGCCTGCCGCTTCCCGACGCGAGCGTCGACGTGGTCGTGTCGTGCTATGCGTTCCACCACCTGACGGACGACGGCAAGGAGCTTGCGGCCGCCGAGGCCTTCCGGGTGCTCCGGCCCGGCGGCCGGATGGTCACCGTGGACATGATGTTCCGGATCAGCCTGGCCGCGCGCGACCGGCGCATCGTGGCGTCGAAGGTGCGACTGCTGCTCCGGGCCGGCCCGGGCGGAGTTGTGCGGCTGGTGCGGAATGCGTTCCGGGTGGCCACGCGCCGGTGGGAGCATCCCGGCATCGCTCGAATGGTGGAGCCAGACGCTCGAGCGGCGCGGATTCGAGGATGTGCGGGTCGAGCCCCTCGAGCACGAGGCGGGGCTCGCCCGCGCGGTCAAGCCGAGCACGCTCACGCCCACATGAGGCGAGCGCTCGGCCCGGCCGCGGCGGTCGCCCTCCTGGCCGCCGCATGCGGCGGTGGCGGCGCCACCACGCACACGGCGCGCTCGGGGGCGGCCGCGGAGCCGGCGCCGCATGCGCTGATCGTCCATGCCGGCCCCGTCGCGCTCACGATGCTCGCCACCAGGAGGACGGCCATCGCGAACCGCTCCGGGCTCCCGCCGGAAGCTCCTCGAACGCTGGGTGCAGCGCCACGGCACCGTCGTGCACGGACGCGGCTGGAGCATCCACCTGCGCTGGAGCGGCACGGGTGTCGCGGCCCTGCTCCGGGCCGTGCGCTCGCCGGCGACCGAGGTGCGCGCCCCGGTCTCGGTACGGTCGACGTGGCTCACCCTCCCCGCGGTGCACCAGGTGTATCGCGACGGCTGCGAGGCGGCGGCGCTCTCGATGATGCTGCGCGACCGCGTGGGTCAGCGGCGGCTGCAGGCGATGCTCCCGATCGCCCGGCCGGTGCGACAGGACGTCGAAAACGGCGTCTCCCACATGGGGCGATCCCGAGCTCGGGTTCGTCGGCAACGTCTCCGGCGGCGGCTACGGCGTGTACGACCGGCCGCTGCTGGCGTTGGCCCGGCGGTTCGACTCCGGGACGACGAACCTCACCGGCGCACCGCTCGAGAGCATCCTCGACGCCCTGCGGCACGGCCGCCCGATCGTCGCCTGGATCGCCCTCGGTGCGAGCGACCCCGTAACGTGGCGAGCGCCGTCGGGGCGCATGGTGCGGGCGAACTGGGCCGAGCACGCGATCACACTGACCGGCTACGGCGACGGCGTGATCACGTACAACAACCCATGGGACGGCGGCCGCGAGCGGTTCACGCTTGCCCAGTTCGCCGCCGTCTGGGGCGACCTCGGCGACCGCGCAATCGCCGGCTCGAGTCTGATCACTCCGGTCGCGTAGGCGCGGCTCGGTCGGCCCACTCGGCCAGGAGCTGCGCTTCGCGCTCGCGCGTCATCGCCGGGCCCGGTGCGGGTTCGGCGGCGGCCGCCCACCGCAGCGTCGCGGCCACCGTGTCCGCGATCGGCCGCACGACGAGGCCGGCGGCGAGCGCGCGGGAGACGTCCGAGCGCTGGAAGCCGGCCATGTCCTCGCCCGGCGTCCACAGCGGCAGCTCCGTCCACGGCTCGACGCCGCGATCGAGCAGGAAGCGCTCGTCGACCCACACGATCCGGGCAGCGCTCCCCGACGCCTCCATGCACGCGTCGATCAGGCCGGCGAACGTGAGCATGCCGGCCGGCGACACGACGTCGAACGTCCCGTCGACCTCCCGCTCGAGCAGGTCGAGCGCGAACGCCGCCAGATCGCGCCCGTCGATCACCTGCAGCGCCTGCTCGGGAGGCGCCGGGGCGAGCACGTCGCCGCCCTCGGCCACGCGCTGCGGCCAGTAGGTGAAGCGCCCCGTCGGGTCGTTTGGCCCGACGATCAGACCCGGCCGCAGGATCACGGCGCGCCCGGGGAACGCCGCCTGCGCGGCCCGCTCGCAGGCCACCTTGAGCGGGCCGTAGCTCTCGCCCGTGATCTCGTCGGTGGGCGCACCCGCAGGCAGCTCCGCGAGCGGGGCGGTCTCGTCGGCGCCCGGCGCCGAGTGGTCGGCATACACGCTGCGGCTGGAGACGAACAGGTAGCGCCCGGCGACCGGCGCCAGCAACTCGGCCGAGCGCTCGACGTCGGCCGGGAAGTAGCCGGACGTGTCGAGGACGGCGTCGAAGCGACGGCCCTCGAGCGCCTCGAGACTGCCGGCTCGCTCCCCGACGAGCCGCTCGGCCTCGGGAAAGAGACCGGGGCCGGTGCGGCCCCGGTTGAACATCGTGATGTCGTGGCCCCTTCCGAGCGCGAGCTCGACGAAGTGCCGGCCGGCGAAGGCGGTTCCACCCAGGACGAGTATGCGCATGCCGCCAGTATACGCAACCGATCGGTTGCGCCTTACCGGAGCTCCGGTCTACGTCTGCAGCGGCTCACCCGGCATGCGCACGCCGAAGCGCTCGATCAGCCCGGGCACGCTCGTCGGGTCCATCTCGAGCGCGTAGCGGCGGCACAGCTCGCCGACGGCCTCCGGGTCGGCCTGGGCGACACCGCCCAGGTCGACGAGCTCGGCGAAGAAGCGCTCGAAGCCGGCCGGCGAGATGATCTCGAGGATCCGGCACGGCTCGTCTCCGGCATTCCAGAACGTGTGCCACTCGCCCCGCGGCTTGAACACGAGATCGCCGGGGCCGGCCTCGAGCACGTCGTCGCCGAGCAGCGCTCCCATCCGCCCTGTGAGGACATAGCTGTACTCGTCCTCGCGGGTGTGCCGGTGCAGCGGGGCGGCGAGGGCGTGGGCGGACATCGGGTGCTCGACCAGCGAGAACGCGTCGGCGGAGGTCTCGCCGCCGACCATGAAGCGCACGCCGATGCTCCCGAGGAAGCCCGCGAGCCCGTCGGTGGGCCCGAGGACACGGGCGGTCTGGCTGATGGTCATCGATCGCTCCTTATTTCATCGAACATTAGTGTCGCGCTAATATAGGGGCGTCAGCTCCGTGTGTCAAGATGGAAGGACACCGATGACCGATGAAAACCCCAAGCGCCCGTATCGCATGCGCCGCCGGGCCGAGGCACAGGACGAGACGCGCAGGCGGATCACCGAGAGCGCCGTGGTGCTCCACGGCAGCGTGGGCCCGGCGCGGACGTCGATCAGCGCCGTCGCCGAGCACGCCGGGGTGCGCCGATCGACCGTGTACCGCCACTTCCCCGACGAGGCGGCGCTGTTCGAGGCCTGCGCGGCGCACTGGGCGGCGGCGAACCCGGCGCCCGACCTCGCGGGGTGGGCGCAGATCGCCGCTCCCGATGCCCGCCTGGCCGTCGCGCTGGCCGAGCTCTACGCGTTCTACCGCCGCACCGAGCCGATGCTCACGAACCTCTTCCGCGACGAGCTGACCGTGCCGCCGGTCGAGCACCGCTTCGCGGAGTTCCGCGCCTACCTGGCCGCGGCCGGCGAGACCCTGATGGCCGGACGGGACCTGCGCGCACCCGCCAGGCGGCGAACGCGCGCGGCGATCGGGCACGCGGTCGCCTTCTCGACCTGGAAGTCGCTCGTCAGGGAGCAGGGGCTGGCACAGCCCCAGGCGGTCGCGCTGATGTGCGCGCTGGTCGCCGCCGCCGGGCAGGCGGGCGCCGCGGCCGGCTAGCGGCCCTCGCCCTCGCGGTCGGGCGGGTCGAACGGCGCGTCGAGCGCCCGTTCGAGGATCCCCGCGACCCGCGTGTTGATGCGGTCCTCGAACGTCTGCTCCGCGCGCCGGAGCCGCTCTGCAGGGTCGCCGGAGCGCTCCATCCCGTCAAGCGGCGAGCCGACGCCCGTGCGCAGCGGCGGGAAGCCCGCCGCGAGACCGGGTGCGACCAGCTGGTAGACGGTCTCGGGCTCGTCGAGATCGGGGAGGCTGAACCGGCCCAGATCGGTGGTCTCGGCATGCGAGACCTGGCGGGCCGCCTCGGTGAGCAGCACCTGGCCGCCGTGGCCCGCGGCACAGAGCCGCGCCGCATGGACGACGTCGATCCCGGTATACCCGGTGCCGGTGCGGTGCGGCTCGCCGGTGTGGATGGCCATCCGCACCCGCACGATGCCTCCCCGTGGCCAGTCCTCGCGAGCGAGGCCAGCCTGGGCGGCGACGGCGGCCTGGACGCCCGCCCGCGCCGACGGAAACGCGGCGAACATCGCGTCGCCCTGACAGTCGACGACCACTCCGTCCGCGGACTCGACCGCGGCCCGCAGCAGGGCGCGGTGGCGGTCGAGCACACCCGGCCACGCCTCGCCGAGCCGCTTCATCGCCTCGGTCGACCCCTCGATGTCCGAGAACAGGAGCGTCACGGTGCCGAGCGGCAGATCGCTCATGGGCACCAATCTAGTCCAGACGGGTCGTGGAGCCGCCCAGCCGCGAGGGTGAGCGGCTCCACCTCATCGGGGCGCCGAGATTCGAACTCGGGACCTCACCGACCCGAACGGTGCGCGCTACCAGGCTGCGCCACGCCCCGGAGACGCGGGATTATCGCACAGGCGGCGAGGCCGGCCGGCCGCTCGCGCGCTTCGCGTCGCGACGGGCGCAGTAGGCGTCGAAGGCCATCATCCGCCGCAGCCACCGCTGCTGCGCGTCGACCTCGATGTCGTACAGGAGCCGCTCGACCTCGAAGATCTCGACCGCGCGATCGATCTGGGCCTGGATGCGCCGGCGCAGACCGCCGGGCGGGCGCACGAACGCCTCCCGGCGCAGCGGGCCGGCGGCCGGCGGCAGATGCCCCGCGAGGCGGCGCTCAAGCGACACGCGCTCTTCCATCCGAGGAAGCATTGCGCACGCTGCCACCGGCTCGCAACGGGTGGGGTGGTGGGACCACCCGATTGGGCGGTACGGTACGCGCGTGGCAGGCAGAGACGAGATCGTCGCCTTCGCAGACGGACTGCTGCAGGCCGACGCCTATCCGGACGCCCTCCCGATCGGCCTGCAGGTGACCGGCGCCGACGAGGTGACACGGATCGCGACAGGCGTCAGCGCCTCGCTCGAGCTGTTCCGGCGGGCGGCCGACGCCGGCGCCCAGATGCTGATCGTCCACCACGGGATGTTCTGGAAGTCCGACCCGCGCCGGATCGGCCCCCGCGAGCGGGCGCGGCTCAAATGCCTGTTCGACGCCGACCTCTCGCTGGTGGCCTACCACCTCGCCCTGGACGCCCACCCCGATGTCGGCAACAACGCCCTCCTGTGCCGGCTGCTCGGCCTCGACGACCTCGAGGAGTTCGGCGCGATGGGCGCGCGCAGCATCGGCTTCATCGGCCGCGCCGAGCCGCCGATCAGCATCGAGCAGCTGGTCGAGCGGGTGCGCCGGGAGGTGTCGGCCGAGCCGCTCGTGTTCGCCGACGGGCCCGAGGCGATCGCCCGCGTGGCCATCATCAGCGGGGCCGCTGCCGGCGAGCTCGAGGCCGCTGCCGACGCCGGCGCCGACTGCTTCATCACCGGCGAGCCGCGCGAGGCCGTGATGGCCGCGGCGCGCGAGGCCGGCATCCACTTCATCGCCGCCGGGCACTACGCGACGGAGGTGTTCGGGGTGCGCGTGCTGGGCGATCTGATCGCCGGCCGGTTCGGCGTCGAGCATGTGTTCATCGACCTGCCGAACCCCATCTAAATGGTCGCCGCGACGATTGACGGCGTCCGGCGACGTCGCTACAGTGTGGACATGGATGTCTGCGAGGAGCGCGCCTGAAATTGCCCGGCGCATGCGAACACGAAAGGCAGCATCTCTGAGCCCACCGAGGATTCCGATCGGTGGGTTTTTCAATTCCCGGAGACCAGAAGGGGGCAGGCATGGCGAATCACCTGACGCCGGATGAGCTATCCAAAGAGTATGGGATGAAGCGCGAAGACGTCATCAAGCTCTGCCACGAGCAAGCTGTCCCGATCTACCACGGCAAGATCGACAAGAGCCTGTTCCAGGCTGTGCGGGAGGAGCTCACGCTCACCCGGTAGGGGCCGCGGGCCCGCCCCCGGCACGCATCCGACGTCCGTGAAGGCGCCCCGCCTCACCGCTCTCGCCTGTGCACTGCTTCTGGCCGCCCCGCCGGCGGCCGGTGCGAGCGTGCTCAGCAGCCGGATCGAACGGATCGTCGTACGCTCGCAGTTCTCCGGCGACCGCACGGGGCTGGTCGTGTACGACCGCACCGCGGGCCGCCTGCTGGCCGTCTATCACGGCCGCAGGGAGATGCGCCCGGCCTCGAACATGAAGCTCACGACGAGCGCCTCGGTGCTCGGCCGGATCGGCTTTGCGACGCGGCTTTCGACCCGTGTGCTCGCGACCGGCACGCTCAAGGCCGGGACGCTGCACGGCAATCTGTGGCTGGTCGGCGGCGGCGATCCGTCGTTCTCGACGCTGCCGTTCTCGCGGGTCGCCTTCGCCGGCTCCTCAGGCCTCGTGCACGACCTCGCCGCCGCGGTGCGCTCGGCCGGGGTGCTGCGCGTCACGGGGGCCGTCTACGGCGACGAGAGCGCGTTTGACTCCGTGCGGCGGGGGCCGCTCTGGAAGAGCGACTCGTGGATGGACTGCCCCCCGCTCTCGGCCCTGACCGTCAACGAGGACCTGCTGCAGCTCGGGTCGTTCGCGACGGCGCCCTCGCCCGCTCTGCGAGCGGCGCAGCAGCTCACCCTGGCGCTGCAGCGCCAGCGCATCGCCATCGGCCACCGGGCGCACACCGGCGTGCATCCGGCGGGGGCGCGCAAGGTCGCCGCCGAGCCCTCGCCGACGATGCACCGGCTGGTGTTCCAGATGGACCAGGTCTCCGACAACTTCTTCGCCGAGACGCTGGCGAAGGACCTGGCCGTCGCCGCGGGCCGGCTGGGCACCACCCGCAGCGGGGTCGCGCTCACCCGGCGGTATCTGCAGAGCCTCGGCGTCGACCTCGCCGGCGCGGCGCTCCTGGACGGATCCGGCCTCTCGAAGGGCGACCGGCTCTCGGCCCGCCAGATCGTCGGCATCCTCCGGCATGCGGCCGCGCAGCCGTACGCGTGGTACTACGAGCACGCGCTGCCGCTGGCCGGGGTCAGCGGCACGCTGGAGAAGCGGATGCGGACCGGGCCGGCGCACCGAAACGCCCTCGCCAAGACCGGGACGCTCGACGGGGCCTCGGCGCTCTCGGGCTACGTCACCGCGCGCAACGGCCACCGTCTGGCGTTCTCGATCCTCATGAACAAGCGCCACATCGACGTCCCCGCCGCCCATGTGCTGCAGGACCGGATCGTGCAGCTGCTCGCCGGCTCCTCGCCGGGCTGAGGCTCAGGAGCCGGCCGGGGGATCGGCCACGAGCCGTTCCAGGTCGGCCTCGGAGAGCACCGGCACGCCGAGCTGCTCGGCCTTCGCCCGCTTCGACCCGCCGCCCGCCCCCGCGAGCAGATAGTCGGTGTTGGACGAGACCGTGTTCGTCACCTTCGCCCCCAGCCCGGCCAGGTGCTCGGCGATCGCATCGCGGGAGAAGCCATCGAGCGTCCCCGTGACGACGAAGGTCTTGCCCGCCAGCGGCCCGGCCGGCGCCTGCGCCCGCCTCGGCCCCTCCATCTGCAGCCCGGCCGCCGCGAGCGCGTCCACGATCGCCGCGTGCTCGGGGTCGAGGAACCACCCGGCCACCTGCTCGGCGATCACCGGCCCCACCCCCTCGACCTCGGCGATCGTCTCGGGCGCCGCCTCGCGCAGCTCGGCCATCGACCCGAACCCGTCCGCGAGCGCCTGGGCGGTCACCGATCCCACGTGGGGGATGCCGAGGGCGAAGAGCACCCTGCCGAACGGCTGGCGCTTGGACGCCTCGATCGCGGCGATCGCATTGGAGGCGGAGCGCTCCTGGAACCCCTCGAGCGCGAGCAGGTCGTCGGCGCTCAGCCGGTAGTAGTCCTGCGGCTGGGCGACGAGCCCGACCTCCATCAGCCTGCGCACGAGCTTCTCGCCGACGCCGTCGATGTCCATCGCCCCGCGCGAGACGAAGTGCCGCAGGCCCTCGTAGCCGCGCGACGGGCAGGCCCGGTTCGAGCAGTAGTGCCTGGCCTCGCCCTCGGCCCGCACGACGGGATGGCCGCAGACCGGGCACTTCTCGGGCATCGACCACTCGGGGCCGCGCTTCCCGGGCTGCTCGGGCGCGGGCCCGACCACCTGCGGGATCACGTCGCCGGCGCGCTGCACGATCACGCGGTCGCCCTCGCGGATGTCCTTGCGGCGGATGTCGTCCTCGTTGTGCAGCGTCGCCATGCCGACGGTCACGCCGCTGATGTTGACCGGCTCGAGGACCGCGTACGGGTTCATCGCGCCCGTGCGGCCAACGTTCAGGCCGATGCGCAGGAGCGTCGTCATGGCGGTGGTCGGAGGGAACTTGAAGGCGATCGCCCAGCGCGGGTCGCGGCCGACGGCGCCCAGCCGCCGCTGCTGGTCGAACGAGGACACCTTGACCACGGCGCCGTCGACGTCGAAGGCGAGCTCCGCGCGCCGCCGCTCCCACTCGTGGCACACGGCCAGCGCCTCGTCCGGGTCGTCGTGGAGGCGCACGTCCGGGCTGACCGGGAAGCGGTGCTCGCGCAGCCACGTGAGTGCGTCCCAGTGCGACTCGAGCTCGAGCCCCTCGCTGTGGCCGACGGCGTAGGCCCACAGCGACAGCGGCCGCCGGGCCGTCACGGCCGGGTCCTTCTGGCGCAGCGACCCGGCGGCGGAGTTGCGCGGGTTCATGAAGGGCTTCGCGCCGGCCGCGACCTGCTCCTCGTTCACGCGCGCAAACCCCTGCAGCGGCAGGTACACCTCACCACGCACCTCGACGACCGCCGGAGGGGCGCCGTCGCCGGCCGGCAGGCCGAGCGGGATGGCGCGAATCGTGCGCAGGTTTGCCGTCACGTCCTCGCCGACGACGCCGTTGCCCCGCGTCGCCCCGCGCACGAAGACGCCATGCTCGTAGATCAGCGAGATCGCGAGGCCGTCGATCTTCGGTTCGGTGACGAGCTGGAACGGCTCGCCGTCGAGCAGCTTGCGCACGCGCTCGACCCACGCCCGGTACTCGTCGTCGGTGCGGGCGTTCGCGAGTGAGAGCATCGGCCGCGGGTGCTCGACCTCGGCGAACTGGCTCGACGCGATGTCGCCCACCCGCTGCGTCGGCGAGTCGGCCGTCACCAGCTCGGGGTGCTCGGCCTCGAGCGCCTGCAGCTCGCGCATCATGTCGTCGTACTCGCCGTCCGAGAGCGTCGGGCTGTCGAGCACGTGGTAGCGATGGTTGGCGTCCGAGATCAGCCGCCGCAGCTCGGCGGCCCGGTCCTCCACAGTCACCAGCGCAGTGCCTCCTTGGGATTGGCGAGCTCGCGGTCGGGGCGCTCGGCGCGCAGCACGGCGGGGGCAAACGCCGTGCCCCACATCGCCGCCGCGGTCATCACGCCCGCTCCGCGGCCGGCCCGCAGGTCGTAGGGCGCGTCGCCGACGTACACGGCGCGTGCCGGCGCCGCGGCGAGCGCCGCCAGCGCGTGGAGCACCGGAGCGGGATCGGGCTTGTGCCGGTCGGTGTCCTCGCACGTGACGACGACATCGAACCGCCCGAGCGGGACGTGCTGCATGCCGAGCTCGACCGCGTCGCGCATCTTGGACGTGACGATACCGAGCGCGTGCCCGCGCCGGCGCAACCCGGCGAGCATCGCGTCCACGCCCGGGTAGGGCCGCAGGAGGTCGCCGTGGCGGCGGGCATTGTGCTCGCGGTACACCGCGACGAGCTCGTCGACGCGGGTCGGAGCGAGCGCCCCCATCTGCTCCCGGAGCGGCGTCCCCACCCCCGCCATGAGCACGTCGTCAGGAGGCACCAGGCCGAGCACCGTCCGGGTAGCGTGCCGGAACGAGTCCAGGATGAGCGCCACGGAATCCACCAGCGTGCCGTCGAAATCGAACAGCCACGTGTCGGGTGCCCGGGCGTTTGCGCCCGTGACACCAGTCACACCGGCCAATCCGACCGCGGCATGGAAGCGTAGAACGTCACATGAGAAGCCTACGCCTCGCGGCCGCCGCCGCCGCCCTCACCCTCGCCCTGGCCGCATGCGGCAGCTCGTCCTCCTCGCCGGCCTCGTCCACCCAGAGCGTCAACGCCGGCAACGGCGGAGGCAGCACCCAGACCTCGACGTCAACGCCTGCGCCGGCCGGAAAGACCATCGCGGTCACCGAGAAGGACTTCTCGATCACGATCGCCGGCGGCGACCACATCGCGAAGGCCGGCACCTACACGTTCGTCGTCACCAACAAGGGCCCGTCGTCGCACAACCTCACCGTGGAGGGTCCCGGGGTCTCCAACCAGTCGACCCCCATCGCCGGTCCGGGAACGCAGAACCTGACCGTCACCTTGAAGAACGGCAAGTACGACTTCTTCTGCTCGGTGCCGGGCCACAAGGCGCTCGGCATGAACGCCGACGTCACCGTCGGCGCGAGCGCGGCCTCGGCCGGCGGCGGCGGGTCGTCGAGCTCGGGCGGCGGGAGCTCGAGCAGCGGCGGCAGCTGGAGCTGATCTGCACCAGTTTCCCGGCATGCCGTAGCCGGGGCGAACGCCGGTGAAGGAGCGCGGTACCCTGCCGACCGCGCTCTTCGCCGGCTTCGCGGTGAGCGCGGTCGGCGGGCCGCTCGCGCTGGCGACGCTCTACCTGCCCGATGCCGTCGGCAGCCGGGCGATCTCGTCGATGGGGCTCGTCGCCCTCGCCGGCGCGGCCCTCTTCGCGGCGCCGCTTCTGATCTGGTGGCGGTACTCGGCCCAGATCGCCTCGGACGGCGGCCTGTACACGTTCGTCGAGCGGGCGGCCGGGCGGAGGGTGGCGCTCGTGCAGGGCTGGATCTGGACGCTCAGCTACTTCCTGTACCTGCCGTTCACGGTCACCTATCTGGTCTACGACCAGCTCCCGCAGTCGTTCCCGGGCATCGTCCCCCACCAGCGGCTGCTCGAGCTTGCACTGCCGATCGCCATCGCGGGTGCGGTCGTGGCCGCCGAGCGGCTCGTGTTCGTCCTGGTGGCGGCGATCGCGGTCGTGCAGGTCGTGCTCACCCTCGTCTTCGCGTGGGTGCTCGTCCGCCACGCCGGCGTCCACCCCGGCGCGTTTCGCCTGCACTCGAACGGGCCGTCGGTGGCCCGGGGCATCGGCAACGTGGCGCTGCTCTTCACGTGCGCAAGCCTGCCGCTCTTCCTCGGCGGCGAGGTCTCGGGCGGCGGGCGGACGGTGCGGCGGACCATCCTCGCCGCCGTGGTCATCGCCGCGGCGCTCATCGTCGTCGTGGCCGTGCCGATGGCCGCGCTCGGCGACTCGCAGCTCGCGGCGCTCGAGACGCCGGGCTACACGCTCGTCAAGGCGTATGAGGGGGACGGCCTCGCCACCGTGATCGCCGCGGGCGCGGCGGCGAGCGTCGTCGCGGTGATCGTGGCCGAGTTCGTCGCGCTGACCCGGCTGATGCACGTGATGCTCGGGGTCTCCATCGCGCGGGCCGGCCGCGTCATCGCGGTGCTGTTCGTGGCCGGCGACGCGATCAGCCTGATCGCCCCCGAGCGGTTCTACTCCTACGCGCTCACCCCATCGCTCGTGGCGCTGTACCTGTCGCAGGCGATCGTGTTCCTCGTGTACCCGCGCTTCCGCGGCCGGCCGTCGAAGCTCGAGTGGCTCGCGGTCGCGACCGCCACGGGACTGGCAGCATTCGGCCTCGAGGTCGTGATCTCCCAGCAGCCGTACTCGTAGCGGCCGCATCCCGAGGCCGCGAGCCTCGCTGAGTCGCCCGACACGACGGCGGCGACGTCCGCACCCCGCCGTATGGTCGCTGGATGCAGTGGGCCCTCGCCGTCACTGCGCTGGCGTTGATCGGCGTGGGGATGATCTCTCGCCGCGTCGACGGCACCGCCGTGACGCCCGCGATGCTCTTCGTCGGCGTCGGGCTTCTGGTCGGGGCGCGGGCGCTCGACCTCCTGGAGACGTCTCCGGACGGTCAGGCGGTGAAGGTCCTGACCGAGGCCACGCTCACCGTCGTACTGTTCGCCGATGCGTCGCGCATCGACCTGCGCACGCTCAGACGAGAATACGCGGTGCCGGTGCGCCTGCTCGCATTCGGGCTACCGCTCACGATCGTGTTCGGCGCGCTGATCGGCGCGGCCCTGTTCGGCGCGCTCTCGATCCCCGAGGCGCTCGTCCTGGCCGTGCTGCTTGCCCCGACCGATGCCGCGCTCGGTCAGGCCGTCGTGACGGAGCCCCGGCTGCCTTCCCGGATCCGGCAGGGCCTGAACGTCGAGAGCGGCCTGAACGACGGCATCTGCGTGCCCCTGCTCTTCATCGTCCTGGCATTCGCCGAGGCGGATGCCGGGGAGCTGGGCACGACGCACGCGCTCCGTCTCGTGGCCGAGGAGATCGGGTTCGGCCTCGCCGGCGGTGCCGTCGCCGGGGTCGTCGTCGCGCTGGGGATCGCCTATGCGAGCGATCGCCGCCTGATCGAGCGATCGTGGCTCCAGATCGTCCCGGTCGCAGGAGCGGCGCTCGCGTACGGAATCGCCGCGCCTCTCGGCGGATCCGGATTCATCGCCGCGTTCGTCGCGGGCATGACGTTCGGCGCGCTGCGCCGACCCTCCGGCGACGGGGCGGCGACGCTGCTCACGGATGAGCTCGGCGAGGTCTTGAACGGGGTCACGCTGCTGGTCTTCGGAGCCGTGCTGCTGTGGCCGGCGCTCGACGGCCTCACCTGGCGGATCGGCGTGTACGCCGTGGCCAGCCTGACCATCGTCCGCATGATCCCGGTCGCAATCGCGATGCTGGGCGCCGGCGCGCGCCGGCCGACGCTCGCGTTTCTGGGCTGGTTCGGGCCGCGCGGGCTGGCCTCGATCGTGTTCGCGCTGATCGTCGTGCAGGAGGCCGATCTCCCGCACACCAAGACGATCCTGCTCACGACGTACGCGACGGTCGGCCTGTCGGTCCTCGTCCACGGAGTCACGGCGGCACCGCTCGCGCGCCGGTATGCCGGTTGGTACGGATCGCATCCGTCCGATGGGATGCCCTCCATGGAGAGCGTCCCAGCCGGTGCGCATCGATGGCGCCGGGCCGGCGAGCACCGGCCTTAGGAGAGGGCGCCGGGGACGTCGCCGGCGAGCTGCGCTTCCACGGCGCGGTGGACGTTGCCGTGGATGTGATCGGCTCCGATCCGGTCGATCACGCCGTCGCGCTGGAGCACGGCCATGACCGACGGCTTCACGCGCGCGAGCCGGAGCGTCGCGTCCTGCGTGGCAACGAGCTCGTGGATCCGGGAGAGCTGCTCGGCGCCCTGAGAGTCGATGAACGGCACCGCCTCGAGGTCGAGCACCACCGCGCGCAGCGGCTCCGGATCCTGATCGGTGACGGCGCGGATGCGGTCGTCGAGCGCCTGGGCCGTTGCAAAGAACAGGCCGCTGTCGATGCGCAGGACCACGGTCCCGGGGAATGTCTCGTCGCCGGGGTGCTCGTCGAGGTCGCGGAACACCTGCGTGCCGGCCTCCCGGCCGAGGAGCGGGATCGGCGGGCTGGTGGCCACGTAGACGAGCCAGCCGAGCGAGAGCACGACACCCACGACCACGCCGGCCAGGACGCCGACCGACAGCACGCCGACGATGGCCGCGACGGCGATCCAGAAGTCGAACCGCGTGACCCGGCGCAGCCGCCGCAGCTCGGGCAGGTCGATCATCCCGAACACGACCGCGTCGATGATCACCGCCGCGAGCACCGGCTTTGGCAGCTTCGAGAACAGCGGTGCCAGCACGATCAGCGTGAGCAGCACGAGCGCGCCCGTGATCAGCGATGCGACCGGCGTCCGCGCGCCGGCCGACTCGTTCAGCGAGCTCGCCGAGAGGCTGGTCGACACCGGCATCCCCTGGAACACGCCGGCGCCCACATTGGCCATCCCCTGCGCGACCGATTCCTGATCGACGTCGATGCGGTAGCCGTGGCGGGTCGCGAAGGCGCGGGCATCGCCCGCCGTCTGCGAGAACCCGATCAGAAGCAGGGCACCCGCCGCGACGCCGATGGTGGCGTAGTGCTCGCGGAACACGTCGGCGCTGGGCACCTGCGGCGTCGGCAGCCCCCGCGGCACGTGCCCGACGAGCTCCACCCCGTGCGCCCCGAGGTCGAACACATACGCGGCGAGGATCCCGCCCGCCACCAGCACCAGGGCGCCGGGAATCGCAGGTGCCAGGAACCGCACGGCGAGGATCACGCCCAGCGAGACGAGTCCCACGACGAGGGTCGTCCAGTGCGTCTCGCCCAGCGAACGGGCCCACGACGCGAGCTCCCGCCACGCGTTCGCGCCGTCGGCCGAGGTCCCGGTCAGCTTGGGCAGCTCACCGATCACGACGTCCACCGCCGCCCCCGCCAGGAAGCCGGTGATCACCGGCTTGGACAGGAACCGCGCGATCCAGCCCATCCGGAAGACGGCGAGCAGCAGGAACAGCACCCCGGCAACGAGCGTGATCGCCGCCACCAGCTGCGCGGCCTGGTGGCCGCCGACGCCGGTCAGAAGCACCGCTCCACCGGCCACCGCAGCGAGCGACGAGCTCGGCCCGGTCGAGATCTGCCGGGAGGTGCAGAACAGCGCGTAGATGAACGCGCCCGCCGCCGCCGCGTACAGCCCGTTCTGCAGCGGCACTCCGGCGATTCCCGCGTACCCCAGGTTCTTCGGGACGATCAGGGCCGTCACCGCGACGCCGGCGGCCAGGTCGCCGCGCAGCCAGGCGCGATCGTACCTTGGCAGCCATGTCAGGATCGGGAGCAGATGGCGCAGCCGGCGCCGCGGCCCGCCCGGCGTACCCCGGCGCGTTCCGGGGTCGTCAGGGGTCTCGTCCATCCGCGCGAGTCTGCGGGTGTCCCCACCCGCGCGCGTCACCCGAATCGGATGATCGCAGGGGTCTTGCCCCGCGCCCGCCGCGGCCCGCCGAGCCCCCGGTCACCCTAAATGGACGAAGGAACGATCGGCCGGCGGAGGTACCGTCGCCCCGACTTCGTGTCCGAACAGGGGAGCGTGCTATGAACCGGAGTGCGTGGACTGGGTGGGTCGGCTTCGCCGGCTGGCTGATGATCATCATCGGCTCGATCGATGCCTTCGAGGGCCTGATCGCCATCATCAGGGGCCAGTATTACGTCCTGAGCTCGCAATCGATCGTCGTCTTCAACCTGAAGACCTGGGGCTGGATCGCCCTCATCTGGGGAATCATCGTGGCACTGGCCGGCTTCGGCCTGCTGTCCGGAGCGACCTGGGCGCGCTGGACAGCGATCGTCATCGGGAGCCTCAGCTTCATCCTGCAGCTGGGCTTCCTGGGCAGCACCCCATACCCGCTGTGGGCGCTCACCGTCATGGGCCTGACGCTCGTGGTGCTCTACGCCTTGATCGTCCGCTGGAACGAGGCGATCGCGGGCGCCTAGCCCCACGCCCAGAGGTCTGGCGAGCGGCCGGACCGGAGGAGTTGCCTTTGGCCCTTGGCAGGGTCGTCCTCCGGCCGGCCGCTCTCCGCGGATGGCGCCGGATCCCATGCCTGAGAAGCCCGAGCACACCGACGATCTCGGCAGCGACGAGCGCACCCACCCGGCCGCGCGAGGCCTGCTGGCCCGGCTCACTCTCGGCGAGGGCGGCGAGGTCGCGGGCACGCTCTACGGAACGGTGATCGTGATGGCAACGCTGACCGATGCCTACGCCACCGAGCGACACCCGGCGAAGCTGGCCGTGATCGTGGTCTCGACGGCCCTGATCATCTGGGTCGCCCACCTGCATGCGCACGGCGTGGCCAACTCCATCGTCGAGGGCCGCAGGCTGACCGGCGGCGACCTCAAGCGCGTCGCCCGCGAGGAGCTCGGCATCCTCCTCGCCGCGGCGCCGCCTGCGATCGCGCTGGTGCTCGGCGCGGCGGGGGTGGTCGACGAGACCGTCGCCGTGTGGGTCGCTCTGGGGATCGGCCTGATCACGCTCGCCGCCGAGGGGCTCCGCTACGCGCGGCTGGAGCACCTGGGGCTGGTCGCCGCACTGGTGGTGATCAGCCTGAACCTGACCCTGGGCGTGACCATCGTCGCTCTCAAGGTCGCATTCGACCACTGACCCCGGTTGGCCCGCGGCTAGACGCCGAGCGGCCAGGCGGCCAGCTCGTCGAGGCCCTGGCCGCTGGTCAGGTCGAGGTGGATCGGCGTGACCGCGATGCGGCGCGCCGCGATGGCGTGGAAGTCGGTGCCGGCCTCGTCGTGGTAGGACGGGTCGTCGCCGTAGATGTGGTAGCGGCGGCGGCCCTTGTCGTCGGACTCGAGCTCGAGCCGGTCGCGATAGATGCGCCTGCCCAGGCGCACGACCGAGACGCCCTCGACCGGCGGTGGGGGCGCGTTCACGTTCAGGATGGTGCGCGGCGGCAGGCCGCGCGCCTCGATCAGCTCGACCAGACCCGGCAGGAAGTCGGCCGCGGGCGCGAAGTCGTACCCGGACTGGCGCCGGAAGTGCACGCCGGCCTCCTTGCTCTGCTGCGACACGGCCACCGCCGGGATGCCGAGCACGATCCCCTCGAACGCGGCGGCGACCGTGCCCGAGTACGTGACGTCGTCGCCGAGGTTCACGCCGTAGTTGATCCCGGCCACGATCAGGTCGGGCGGCTCGCCCACCAGGCCGAGCGTCGAGAAGCGCACGCAGTCGACGGGGGTGCCGTCGGTCGCGTAGGCGGTGGAGCCGTCGCGCAGCGTCACCTCGGCGATCGTCAGCGGCCGGTTGATCGTGATGCCGCGCCCGACGGCGCTGCGATTGGAGTCCGGCGCGATGACCGAGACCGTGCCGACCCGCTCGAGCGCCCGCTTGGCCGCGAGCAGGCCACGCGACGTGACGCCGTCGTCGTTGGTGAGCAGGATGTGCATGCGCGGCAGCTAGCGTAACTGCATGTCCTTCCCATACCGCATCACCACTGACCGGCTGGTGATCCGCTGCTGGGATCCGGCCGACGCCGCGCTGCTCAAGGAGGCGGTCGACGCGAGCCTCGAGCACCTGCTCCCCTGGATGCCGTGGGCCGCGGCGGAGCCGACGACCGTCGAGCAGAAGGCCGACCTCCTGCGCACGTTCGCCGACCAGTTCGCGCGGGGCGAGGACGCCATCTACGGCATCTTCGATGCCGCCGAGGAGCGCGTGGTGGGCGGCACCGGCTTCCACCCCCGCCTCGCCGGGGACGGGCGCGAGATCGGCTACTGGATCAGGGCCGATGCGATCGGCCGCGGGCTCGCGAGCGAGTCGACCGCCGCCCTCACCCGGATCGGCTTCGAGGTCGAGGGCCTGCGGCGGCTCGAGATCCACTGCGACGAGGCGAACGTGCGCAGCGCCGCCATCCCGCGCAAGCTCGGCTACACGCTGGCCGACGAGCGTGACGGCCAGGGCCATCTGGTCTTCCGCATCGAGCGGTCGCAGTACCCGGGCTCGCCCAGCGCGGCGGCCAGCGTGGCCGCCTACGACGCCGCGGGCGCCCGCCTGGCGTGAAGAGCCGGTGCCAGGCACCGGTCATGCATAGGCGACCGAGGTGAGCGTGAGGCCGTGCGGCGGGGCGGTGCGGCCGGCCGCCGAGCGGGGCGCGCCGAGCAGGAGCTGGGCGAGGTAGTCGGGGTCGGGCCGCTGCAGCATCGTGCCGACGAGCACCCGCACCATGTGCCGCAGCAGCGCGTCCGCTGTCAGGTGGAACTCGAGCCGCTCGCCCGAGCGGCGCCACTCGGCCGCGAGCACGGTGCGGCGGAAGAACACGTGCTTCGTCTCGCTGGGTGTGAATGCGCGAAAGTCGTGCTGCCCGACGATCGCCGCAGCGCAGGCCGCGAGCGCCGCCTCGTCAAGCGCCCGGCGATGGTGCAGCTCGTAGCGGGCCCGGAACGGGTCGGGGCGCTCGTCGGTGAGGATGCGGTAGACGTAGGAGCGGGCCTTCGCGTCTGCGCGGGCGTCGAACTCATCGGCGGCCCGCTCGATCTCGAGCAGGCCGATGTCGGCCGGCAGGCGGCGGTTGACCGCCCGCAGCGACCGCATCCGCGGCGCGCGCAGCGAGACGACGTTCGCGGCCGCGTGGACGCCCGCATCGGTGCGCCCGGCGACGGTCAGCGTGCTCGGGTCGACCGCAAGCGCCGCGGCCAGGTCGACCGCGACCGTGCGCAGGCCGGGCTGCATCGCCCAGCCGCGGAAGTCGGTGCCGTCGTAGGCGAGGGTCAGCCGGTAGTTCGGCACGAGCGGCGGGAGCCGCTAGCCGCGGCTCGGCTCGTGGTCGACCAGCTCGATGTACGCCATCGGCGCCGCGTCGCCCATGCGCGGGCCGAGCTTGACGATGCGCGTGTAGCCGCCCGGGCGCTCGGTGAAGCGCGGGGCGACCGTGTGGAAGAGGTTGTGGACGAAGTCCTTGCTGCGCAGGAACGCGACCGCCTGGCGCTGCGCCGCGACGTCCATCGGGTCCTTGCGCGCAAGCGTGATCAGCTTCTCCGCGATCGGGCGCAGCTCCTTGGCCTTCGCCTCGGTCGTGCGGATGCGGCCGTGCTCGAAGAGCGCGCCGCACATGTTCGCGTAGAGCGCCTTGCGGTGGGACGCGTCGCGGCCGAGCTTGCGGCCTTTGCGCTGGTGCCTCACTCCGCTCCCTTCAGATTGAGGCCGTGCGCGGCGAGCGTCTCCTTGACCTCCTCGATCGACTTCTTGCCGAAGTTCGGGATCGCGGCCAGCTCGGCCTCGCTCTTGGAGATGAGGTCGCCGATCGTCTCGATGCCGACCCGCTTCAGGCAGTTGTAGGAGCGCACGCCCAGCTCGAGCTCCTCGATGAGGATGTTCTCCATGCCGTGCGCGCTCGGCGCGGCCGCCTCGACGGCGCCGCCGTCGGGCCGCAGGGCCAGGTCGGCAGCGTCGATGTCGGTGAAGATCGACAGGTAGCGGATCAGGATCTCGGCCGCGTCCTTGACCGCGTCCTTCGGCGTCATCGAGCCGTTGGTGGTCACCTCGAGCTTGAGCTTGTCGAAGTCGGTGCGCTGGCCGACGCGGGCGGCGTCGACGTCGTAGTTCACGCGCCGGACGGGCGAGAAGATGGAGTCGACGGGGATCACGCCGATCGTCGTCTCGGGGCCCTTGTTGCCCTCGGCCGCCACGTATCCGCGCCCGCGCGCGATCGTGAGCGTCATCTCGAACCGGGCCTTCTCGGCCAGGTGGCAGACGACGAGGTCCGGGTTCAGGATCTCGAGGTCGGCCGGCGCCTCGATGTCGGCGGCCGTCACCGTGCCGGCGCCATCCTTCTGCACCTGCACCTCGACCTCGCCCGACTCGCCGTGCAGGCGGCAGATGAGGCCCTTCAGGTTCAGGATGATGTCGGTCACGTCCTCGCGCACACCGGGCACCGAGGTGAACTCGTGCGCCACGCCCTCGATCTTCACGGACGTGACGGCGGCGCCTTCCAGTGACGACAAAAGCACACGCCGGAGGCTGTTGCCGAACGTGTAGCCGAACCCGCGGTCGAGCGGCTCGACCACAAAGGTGCCCAGCGTCTCGCCAATGTCCTCGGACGTGATCTTCGGAATGATCTCAAGCAATGTGTATTCGCCTCTTCTGGTCGCATATGGGGCCAGGCCCCATGCGGGGCCTGGCCCCGGCTCTTTTGCCTCGGATTTACTTGGAGTAGAACTCCACGATCAGCTGCTCCTGCACCGGCGTGTCGATGTCGACACGGTCGGGGAGGCGGAGCACCGTCCCCGTCAGGTTGTCGTGATCGGCCTGCAGCCAGGGCGACACGGACGCGGTCAGGTCGGTTGCGTCGGCGACCACGGCCTTTGCGGCCGAGCCCTCACGCATCGAGATGACGTCACCCATGGAGACCTGGTAGGACGGGATGTTGACCTTCTTGCCGTTGACCGTGAAGTGGTTGTGCCGTACCAGCTGGCGGCCCTGCGACCGCGATGCCGCAAACCCGAGCCGGTAGACGACGTTGTCCAGGCGCAGCTCCAGCATGCGCAGGAAGTTCTCGCCGGTGATGCCGCTGCGGCGGCTGGCCTTCGCGTAGTACGTGCGGAACTGCGACTCGAGCACGCCGTAGTAGCGGCGCATCTTCTGCTTCTCGCGCAGCTGCAGCAGGTACTCGGACTGCTTGATGCGGCCGCGGCCATGCTCGCCCGGCGGGTAGGCCCGGCGCTCGATGGCGCACTTCTCGGTCAGGCACCGCTCGCCCTTCAGGAACAGCTTCATGTTCTCGCGCCGGCACTGCTTGCACTTGGGACCCAGCATCCTCGCCATGGCTAGACCCTCCGCCTCTTGCGCGGCCGCACGCCGTTGTGGGCCTGCGGGCTCACGTCCTTGACGCCCAGGATCTCGAGCCCCGCCGCCTGCAGCGAGCGGATGGCCGTCTCGCGGCCGGAGCCCGGCCCCTTGACGAAGACCTCGACCTTCTGCAACCCGTGCTCCATGCCCTCGCGGGCCGCGGCGTCGGCGGTCACCTGGGCGGCGAACGGCGTCGACTTGCGCGAGCCCTTGAAGCCGACCGCACCCGCGCTCTTCCACACGATGACGCCACCGTCCTTGTCGGTCAGCGCGACAAGGGTGTTGTTGAACGACGTCTTGATGTGCGCCTGGCCGATGGCGATGTTCTTGCGGGCCTTGCGGCGGACGCGGCCACGCGTACCGCCTCTACGAGGTGCGGGAGGCATTCAGTCCTTTCCTTGCGATCTCGATCGCTACTTCTTGCGCTGCTTGCCGACGGTCTTCTTGGGACCTTTGCGGGTGCGGGCGTTGGTGCGGGTGCGCTGGCCGTTCACGGGCAGCCCGCGCCGGTGGCGCAGGCCGCGGTAGCAGCCGATCTCCATGAGCCGCTTGATGTTCTGCGACCGCTCCCGGCGCAGATCGCCCTCGACGGTGAGGCCGTCGATGTGCGTGCGCAGCCGGGTGACTTCCTCGTCGGTGAGGTCGCGCACCTTCGTGTCGGAGTTGATCCCGAGCTCGGACAGCACCGCGTTCGACGTTGACCGGCCGATGCCGAAGATGTAGGTCAGGCCGATCTCGACCCGCTTCTCGCGGGGGAGGTTGACGCCTGCAATGCGTGCCATCTAGATCACCTCGTCCTTCCTACCCCTGCCGCTGCTTGTGGCGGGGGTTGGAGCAGATCACGAGCACGTGGCCGTGGCGCCGGATCACACGGCACTTCTCGCACATGGGGCGGACGCTCGGGCGCACCTTCAACGGGGGACCTCCAGGGGGGCAAAACGTCGCTCGGCAGGCAGGGGAAAGCATGCTGCCCGAGCGGCCCAGAAGTGTATCACTCGGCCACCGGCGGCTGACGCGCCTGCCGGCGGGTGAGCACCCGCGGCCCGTTGTCCGTGATCGCCACCGTGTGCTCGCAGTGCGCCGCGAGGCTGCCGTCACGCGTGTAGACAGCCCAGCCGTCGTCGCCGCTCTCGACGTCGTAGGAGCCGGCCGTGATCATCGGCTCGATCGCGAACACCATCCCCGCCGCCAGCTTGGGGCCGCGGCCGGGCGGGCCGTAGTTGGGGATCTGGGGATCCTCGTGCATGTTGCGGCCGACGCCGTGGCCGACCAGGCTGCGGACGACGCCGAAGCCGCGCGCCTCCACCGCCACCTGCACGGCGTGGGAGACGTCGCCGAGGCGGTTGCCGGCGCGGCACTGGCCGATCGCCGCCTCGAGGCCCTGATAACAGGCGTCGATCAGATCGCTCGCCTGCTCGGACGGCCGGCCGATCGTAAACGTGATGGCGGAGTCGGCCACGTAGCCGTCGAGGGTGACGCCGACGTCGATCGAGAGCAGGTCGCCGTCGACGAGCGCGTACGGCCCGGGGATGCCGTGCACCACCATCGCGTTCGGCGAGGCGCAGATCGAGCCGGGGTAGCCGCGATAGCCCTTGAAGGTCGGCACGCCGTCACGCGACGTGATGAAGTCCTCGGCGATCCGGTCGAGCTCGCTCAGCGTGACGCCGGGGGCCGCGCTCGCCTCGACCAGGTCGAGCGTGTCTGCGACCACACGGCCCGCGCGGGCCATCGTCTCGACCTCGGCGTCGGACTTGCGGACGATCACGAGCCGGCCCCCAGGCTGTCCAGCAGGGCGTCGAGGGCCGCCGAGACCTGCTCCTGGGCCGCGGACGCATCGATGCTCGAGACGAGCCCGTGCCCGCGGTAATAGTCGATCACCACCGCCGCCGCCTCGACCCACTGCTTGCGGAAGCGCGTGCGCACGACCTCGGGGAGATCGTCATCGCGCTGGTACAGCTCCGAGCCGTCGATGTCGCACACGCCCGCGACCGCGGGCGGGTTGAAGTCGACGTGGTAGACGTGATCGGCCGCCCGGCACATGCGCCGGCCCGACAGCCGCCGCACGACCGTCTCCTCGTCGATGTCGAACACGACCACGGCGGCGATGCGGCGACCGAGGCCGGTGAGCATCTCGTCGAGGGCCTCCGCCTGCGCCTCGGTGCGCGGGAAGCCGTCCAGGAGCACGCCGGCGCTCGTGTCGGGCGCGGCCAGCCGCTCGCGGAACATCGCGATGATGAGGTCGTCCGAGACCAGGTCGCCGCGGGCCATGATCGCCTTCGCCTCGAGGCCGAGCGGCGTGCCGTCGCGCACCGCCGCCCGCAGCATGTCGCCCGTGGCGATGTGAGCGAGGCCCCGTTCGGCCGCCACTCGGCCCGCCTGGGTACCCTTGCCGGCACCCGGAGGCCCCATCAGGATCAGGTCGAGGGCCATGCGGTTACTTGAGGAAGCCCTTGTAGGCGCGCATCGAGAGCTGCGACTCGATCTGCCGCATCGTGTCGATGGCCACGCCCACGACGATCAGCACCGACGTGCCTCCGAGCGCGCGGGCCGTCGCCGTCGAGAACCCGCCGTACTTGATGAACAGCGACGGCAGCACCGCCACCGCGGCCAGGAAGAGGCCGCCGGCCACCGTCAGGCGCACCAGCACCCGCTCGAGGTACTGGGCGGTCGGTCTGCCCGGGCGCACGCCCGGCACGAAGCCGCCGTACTTCTTCAGGTTGTCGGCCTGCTCGATCGAGTTGAAGATCACGGCCACGTAGAAGAACGTGAACCCGAAGATCAGGATGGCTTCCCCGATCAGGAACGGCCACCCCCCGGGCTGCAGCCAGCGGGCGATGTCGTGCGCGAACGTCCACGGCACGATCTGGCCGACCGTCGGCGGGAACGCCATGATCGCCGCCGCGAAGATGACCGGGATCACGCCGGCCATGTTCACCCGCAGCGGCAGGTAGGTCGAGCCGCCGCTGGTCATGCGCCGGCCCACCATGCGCTTGGCGTACTGGATGGGGATCTTGCGGATGCCCTCCTGCACGTACACGACCGCCACGATCACGCCGAAGACGACGATCGGCAGCGAGAGCTTCTCGAAGGTGGAGCCGTTCCACCAGGCCGAGATCCCGGCCGGCGCGGAGGTCAGGATCGAGGCGAAGATCAGGAGCGACATGCCGTTGCCCACGCCGCGCTGCGTGATCAGCTCCCCGATCCACATGAGCAGCGTCGCACCGGCGGTGAGCGTGATCACGATCAGGATCACGTTGCCGAGCGTCCACTTGACCAGTGCGCCGGAGGTCGTCACGCCGAGGGTGTTCGAGTGAAACGCGTACGTGTAGCCGAGCGCCTGCATGGCGGCCAGCGCGACGGTCAGGTAGCGGGTGTACTGCGTGATCCGCCGCTGCCCCAGCTCGCCCTCCTTCTGCAGGGCCTGCAGGTTGGGGAAGACGGGCGTCATCACCTGCAGGATGATCGAGGCCGTGATGTACGGCATGATCCCGAGCGCGAACACGCCCAGCCGGGCCAGGCCGCCGCCGGAGAAGACCGACAGGAGGCCGAAGATGCCACCCTGGCTCGAGAGCGCGCTCGCAAGCGCGTTGGAGTTCACGCCCGGCGCCGGCACGAACGAGCCGAACCGGTAGATCGCGAGCATCGCCGCGGTGAACAGGAGCTTCTTGCGAAGGTCCGGGGTTCTCCAGGCGTTGATCAGGCTCTGCAGCACATCTGCTCCCGTCTACTCCTCGGACTCCGCCGCCTCATCGCCGGCATCCGCCGCGGGCGCCTCGGCATCCGCCGCCGCGTCCTCGTCGGCCTCCGCCACGGGCGTCTCCGCCGGCTCGGCCGTGGCCTTGCGCTCGGCCGACCGGGTCTTCGCCCTGGACTTGGCGTTCGGTGCCGGCTCGGCCTGGGCGTCGCCGCCGCCGATCACGACGATCTTCCCCCCGGCCGCCTCGATCAGCTCGGCGGCCCGGCGCGAGAATGCGTGAGCGTGCACCGTGAGGCCGCGCGAGAGCTCGCCGTCGCCCAGGATCTTGACCGGGTGGCGCAGCGTCTTCACGACGCCTGCCGCCTTGAGCAGATCGGGGGTCACCTCGACCCCGGCGTCGAACCGCTCCAGGTCGCGCACGTTCACGGGCGTCGTATGCGTGCGGAACGGGCCCATCGGCATGGACTTGCGGTGGTTGGGGCCGCGCAGCTTGCCCAGGCGCATGTAGAGCGGCATCTGGCCGCCCTCGAACCCGGAGCGCATGCGGTGGCTGCCCGCCCGCGACTTCTGGCCCTTCTGGCCACGGCCGGACGTCTTGCCGCTGCCGGAGCCCTCGCCCCGGCCGATGCGCTTGCGGGCCCGGTGGCTGCCCGGGGCCGGCCGCAGCTCGTGCAGCCCGGGTGCCGTGGTCGTCTCGTCAGCCATCGAGCTCCTCCACCTTCACCATCGACGCCACCCTGCGCAGCATGCCCTGCAGCACGGGCGAGTCCTCGCGCACCGTCTGCGCGTTGATCTTGCGCAGCCCGAGCGCCCGCAGCGTGCCCTTGTGCTCGGGCCGCGTGCGGATCGTGCCTCGCACCTGGGTGATGCGCAGCCTGGCCATCAGCCGTCCTCGCCCTTCTCGGCCTCGGCCGCGGGCTCGGGTGCGGCCTCGGTCGCCTCGGCGGGCGCCTCGGCCGCGGGCTTGGGCTTCGCCGCCCGCTTGCGCGGGGCGGCGGCGGGCTTGGGCTTTGCGGCCGCGGCGGGCTTGGCCTTCGCCGCGGGCTTGGCGGCCGGCTGCGGCTCGGCGGCCGCGGGCGCGGGCGCAGCCTCGACGACGGCGTCCGCGGTCACGGAGGCCTTCGCGGCGGCGGCCGCCTCTGCATCGGCCACCACCTGGGAATGCGGCTTGATCACCTGCCCGATCGTCAGCCCGCGCAGCTTGGCCACCTCCTCGGGCCGCTTCAACGACTTCAGGCCCTGCACGGTCGCCATCAGCAGGTTGATCGGGTTGGCCGTCCCGAGCGACTTGGCGAGGATGTCGCGCACGCCGCCGAGCTCGAGCACGGCGCGGACGCCGGCGCCCGCGATCACACCCGTGCCCTCGGAGGCCGGCTTCATGAACACCCGGCCGGCGCCGTAGCGTCCGGTCACCTGGTGCGTGATCGTGTTGCGGTACTTGGGGATCTGGAACAGGTTCTTCTTGGCGTCCTCGACGGCCTTTGCGATCGCCGAAGGCACCTCGTTCGCCTTGCCGTAGCCGACGCCGACGTGGTCGACCTCGTCGCCGACGACGACGAGCGCCGTGAACGAGAACCGGCGGCCGCCCTTGACCACCTTGGCGACGCGGTTGATCTTCACGACCCGCTCCTGCAGGTCGCGGCCTGCGACCTCGGAGCCGCGGGCGGCGGGGTTACGCGATCCTGGACGGGGTGCTACAGCCATGTGTGCTCTAGATCTCCTTGCTCGCGGCGTTCGCCGCGTGGAAGCGTAGGCGAGGTGCCGGTCCGGGGCTCCGGCGACACCGCGCTGTCGCCGGAGCGAACCGGCGACCCGAGCACCCCCTTAAGAAGGGGGCT
Organism: uncultured Actinomycetes bacterium; assembly: GCA_963717845.1. Lineage (GTDB taxonomy): Bacteria > Actinomycetota > Thermoleophilia > Gaiellales > JAICJC01 > JAICJC01. The sequence continues at coordinate 1,571,467 of CAVQXH010000001.1, read as the reverse complement.
CGTGGGGGAAACCTGGTTTCCCCCACGCTAAAACTCCAATCCATGCTCGCGGGCGGCGTCGGCCAGTGCCTTCACGCGCCCGTGGTACAGGTATCCGCCGCGGTCGAACACGACCGAGGCGATGCCGGCCTTCGCGGCGCGCTCGGCCACGAGCTTGCCCACCGCGGCCGGCGCATCGGCGCGCTTGGTCGCCGCGAGCGACTTGTCGAGGCTCGACGCGGCCGCCAGCGTGTGCCCGGCGCTGTCGTCGATCACCTGCGCCGAGATGGTGCGGTTCGAGCGGTACACGGCCAGCCGCGGCCGGGCCGTCGTGCCGCTCACCTTCGCCCGCACCCGGCGGTGGCGATGGATGCGCGCCTGTTGTTTGGTCTTCGTTGCCATCGTGCTCCTATGCCCGCTTGCCGACCTTGCGGATGACCTGCTCGCCCGCATAGCGGACGCCCTTGCCCTTGTAGGGCTCCGGCGGGCGCCACTTGCGGATCCGGGCGGCGACCTCGCCGACCTGCTGCTTGCTCGAGCCGCTGACGACGATCTGGGTCGGCTGCGGCACCTCGAAGGCGATCCCCTCGGGGGCCTTGACGCTGACGGGGTGGCTGAAGCCGAGCTGCATCTCGAGATCCGAGCCGCGCAGGGCGGCGCGATAGCCGACGCCCTGGATCTCGAGCCGCTTCGTGAAGCCCTCGGTGACACCGGTGACCATGTTCGCCACCAGCGTGCGCGTGAGCCCGTGCAGCGCCCGATGCTGGCTGCGGTCGGTCGGCCGGGTCACGACCAGCGTCGCGCCCTCCTGCGTGACGCTGATGTCGGGCGAGATCCGCTCCGACAGGCGCCCGCGGGGGCCGGTCACCGAGACCGTCCCGGCGGCGATCTCGACGGTGACTCCGTCGGGGACGGTGATGGGCATGCGTCCGATCCTGCTCACGGCTCACCACACATAGCACAGCACCTCGCCGCCGACGCCCTCGTCCTGGGCCTGGCGGCCGGTCACGACGCCCTTCGACGTCGACAGGATGGCGACACCCATCCCGCCCAGCACGCGATGCGGCCGGCCCTTCTTGGCGTACACGCGCCGGCCCGGCTTGGACACCCGCTTGAGGCCCGAGATCACGCGCTCGCGGCTCGGCCCGTAGCGCAGCATCACGACCAGCGTGTCGTGCGTGTCGCCCTTGGCCACGCTCCAGCCGTCGATGTAGCCCTCGTCCTTGAGGATGCGCGCGATCTCGCGCTTCATCCCGGAGACGGGCATCGCCACCGACTCGTGCAGCGCGAGGTTCGCGTTGCGAATCCGGGTGAGCATGTCGCCGATCGGATCATTGACCATGACCGCTCCTCACCAGCTCGACTTCGTCATGCCGGGGATCACGCCCTGATGGGCCAGGTCGCGCAGGCAGATGCGGCAGACGCCGAACTTGCGGAAGTAGGCGCGCGGGCGCCCGCAGCGCGAGCAGCGGTGATACGAGCGAGTCTTGAACTTCGCCGTTCGTCCCTGTTTGACCCTCAGTGCTTCTTTTGCCATACCTGATCTCGTCCTTTGTTCTGGCGGGCGCTAGGCCGCGAACGGCATCCCGAGGGCGCGCAGCAGCTCGCGCGCGCCGTGGTCGTCCGGGGAGGTGGTCGTGATCGTGATGTTCAGGCCACGCACCTCGGACACGTCGTCGTAGTTGATCTCGGGGAAGATGATCTGCTCGCGCACCCCGACGGAGAAGTTGCCCCGGCCGTCGAACGCGCCCGGGTCGATGCCGCGGAAGTCGCGGATGCGCGGCAGGGCGATCGTGGTCAGCCGGTCGAGGAACTCGTACATGCGGTCGCCGCGCAGCGTGACCTTGCAGCCGATCGGCATGCCCTCGCGGAGCTTGAAGCCGGCGATCGACTTCTTCGCCCGCGTGGTCACGGGATGCTGGCCCGCGATGATCGCGAGCTGCTCGATCGCGTCGTCGAGCGCCTTCGAGTTGACCTTGGCCTCGCCGACGCCCATGTTGAGCGTGATCTTGGACAGGCGCGGCACCGCCATCGGTGAGGACAGCTCGAGCAGCTCCTGCAGCTGCGGGCGCACCTCGTCGTCGTAGCGCTCCTTCAGCCGGGGCGTGGGAATCTCGGTGGCCGTGCTCACCGGTCGATGTCCTTGTCGCAGTTGCGGCACACGCGCACCTTGTTGCCGTCCTTCTCGTTGATCCGATAGCCGATCCGGCTGGGCTTGCCGCACGCCGGGCACACGAGCGCCACGTTCGAGATCTGCAGCGGCGCCTCCCGCTCGAGCACCCCACCGGGGATGATCTGCTGGCTGCCCGACTGGCGCGGCGCCGGCCGCGGCTTGGTGTGGCGCTTGATCATGTTGACCTTCTCGACCACGATGCGGCGCTGGTGCGGGAGCACGCGCGTGACCGTGCCGCGCTTGCCGGCGTCCTTGCCGGTCAGCACCTGCACCGAGTCACCGGTGCGAATCTTCAGCTTCGGTGCGGTCTTCTGCTTGAGCTTCGTTGCCATGTTGCTAGAGCACCTCTGGAGCGAGCGAGACGATCTTCATGAAATTGCGCTCACGCAGCTCGCGCGCGACGGGGCCGAAGATGCGCGTGCCGCGCGGATTGCGCTGGGCGTCGATGATGACTGCCGCGTTCTCGTCGAACGCGATGTACGTGCCGTCGTCGCGGTGATGCTGCTTGGTCGTCCTCACCACCACGGCCGTCACCACCTCACCCTTCTTGACGGCGCCGTTGGGGGTGGCCTGCTTGACGGTGCCGACGATGATATCGCCCACGCCCGCGTAGCGACGCCGGCTGCCGCCCTTGATGCGGATGCACAGGAGCACACGGGCACCCGTGTTGTCCGCGACCCGCAGCCGGCTCTCCACCTGGATCACTTCGCCACCTCGACGATCTCCGCCACCCGCCAGCGCTTCGTCGCCGACAGCGGGCGCGTCTCGACCAGCCGCACGATGTCGCCGACCTTCGACGTGTTCTGCTCGTCGTGCGCGTGCAGCCGGATCGAGCGGCGCAGCATCTTCTTGTACTTGGGATGCGGCTTCACGATGTCGACCCGCACGACGACGGTCTTGTCCATCGCGTCGGACACGACGACGCCCCGGCGCTCCTTGCGCCGGCCGCGCGTCTGCGGCTCTGCGGAGGCGTTCATACGCCGCTCCCGGTGCGCGCGCCCTCGCCGGCCATCGTCAGCAGGCGGGCGATGTCGCGCTTCACGCGCGCGAGCGCCGCGGTGTTGTCGAGCGCGCCGGTGGCGTGCTGGAAGCGCAGGTTGAACAGCTCCTGGCGCGACTCGGCCAGCTTGCGCTCGAGCTCGTCGGCGGTCAGCTCGCGAATCTCACTGGCCTTCAAACAGATCACCCTCTCGGGATACGAACTTGGCTTTCAACGGCAGCTTCATCGCGGCCAGGCGGATGGCCTCGCGCGCGAGCGGCTCGGGCACGCCGGCGAGCTCGAACATGACCCGGCCCGGCTTGACCACGGCCACCCAGTGCTCGGGAGAGCCCTTGCCGGAGCCCATGCGCGTCTCGGCCGGCTTCTGGGTCACCGACTTGTCGGGGAAGATGGTGATCCACACCTTGCCGCCGCGCTTGATCTTGCGGGTCATCGCGATACGGGCGGCCTCGATCTGGCGGTTGGTCACCCAGCCGGCCTCGAGCGCCTTCAGCCCGTACTCGCCGAACATGACGCGCGTGCCGCCCTTGGCGTCGCCCCGGCGACGGCCGCGGTGGACACGGCGGTACTTGGTGCGCTTCGGGAGCAGCACTACGACTCGCCTCCGTCAGCCGGCGGGGTCGGGGTTGGCGTCTCGGCCTGGGGGGCCGGGGTCTCGGCCGCAGGGGGCGCGGGTGCATCCACGGGCGGCGTCGCCGCCGTGTCGGCCGGCGCTGCGCCTGCGGGAGGCGCCGCGTCGCCGCGCGGGCGCGACCGTGGCCGCCGGCTGGCGCCCGGGCCGCCGCCGGCACCGCCGCCGCCGCCACCGCCGCCGCCCCACCGTCGCCGCCTCGGCCACCGCCACCGCCGCCACCGGGCCGCGGCCTGCGGCCGCGCCCGCCGGGGCCGTCGCCGCGGCGTCCCGGCCGCGTCGGGCCGAGCTGCTCCATCTCGCCGGGCAGCGCGCCGCGCCTGCGACGGCGGCTGTCGACCTCGCCCAGACGGGTCGAGGCGCCCTCGTGCTCGAAGCCCTCGGGCATGATCTCGCCCTTGTTGATCCACACCTTGACGCCGATCCGGCCGAAGGTGGTCTTGGCCTCGGCGAAGCCGTAATCGATATCGGCGCGCAGCGTGTGCAGAGGGACGCGGCCCTCGCTGTACTGCTCGGAGCGCGACATCTCCGACCCGCCCAGGCGGCCGCCGCAGCGGATCTTCACGCCCTGGGCACCGGAGCGGATCGACGACGAGAGCGACCGCTTCATCGCCCGCCGGAACGAGACCCGGTTCTGCAGCTGCTCGGCGATCGACTGGGCGACGAGCTTCGCGTCGAGCTCCGGGCGCTTGATCTCGGTGATGTTCACCTGGACGTTCTTCGTCGTCATGTCGTGCAGCTCACGGCGCAGCGCGTCGACCTCGGAGCCGGACTTGCCGATCACGATGCCGGGCCGGGCCGTGTAGATGTCGACCGTGATCCGCTGCTTGTCCTTGCGGATGTGGATGTCGGACAGGCCGGCGTGGGAGAGCTTGCCGTAGATGTGGTCGCGGATGCGCACGTCCTCCATCAGCGCGGCCGGGAACTCCTTGCTCGGCACGAACCAGTTCGACTTCCAGGTGTGGATGACGCCGACCCGCAGGCCGCCGGGGTGGACCTTATGTCCCATCAGACTCCTCTTCGGGTGCATCGACGGCGGGCTCGGCGCTCTGCTCGGCGGCGGCCTCCGGCGTCTCGGTCTTCTTCGCGCGCGGCTTGCGCTTCGGCTTGGGCTTGGGCGCCTCTTCGGTCGCCTCGGGCGCTTCCGTGTCGGTGGCCTCGGGCTCCGGCGCGGGCTGGGCCTGCGGCGTCGGCGCGGGCCGGCGGCGGACGGGGCGCTTGACCTCGCCCGGCTCGGCGACCGCGAGCTGGATCGTGATGTGGCAGGTGCGCTTGCGGATGCGGTTCACGCGGCCGCGCGCGCGGGGCCGCCAGCGCTTCAGCGTCGGGCCCTCGTCGGCGTAGGCCGCCACGACGACGAGATCGTCGACGTCGTAGCCGTTGTTCGTCTCGGCGTTTGCGATCGCCGAGGCCAGCACCTTGCCGGCGTCCTTGGCCGCGGCCCGCGTCGCAAACGCCAGGATGGCCTTCGCCTCGGTGGCCTGCTTGCCGCGGATGTGCTCGAGCACGAGCCGGGCCTTGCGGGCCGAGCAGCGCACGTAGCGCGCCTGCGCCCGCACGATGTCCCTGTCCTGCGTCGCGACCGCCACCTACCGTCCCTTCATCCGCGAGGTGCGGTCGTTGCCGTGGCCGCGGTAGGTGCGGGTGGGCGCGAACTCGCCCAGCTTGTGGCCGACCATCGACTCCGAGATGAACACGGGCACGTGCTTGCGGCCGTCGTGGACCGCGATCGTGTGGCCGACGAACTCGGGGAAGATCGTGGATGCGCGCGACCACGTCTTCAGCATCCGCTTCTGCCGGGTCTCGTTCATCTGCTCCACGCGCTTCATCAGCTTGGGCTCCACGAATGGGCCCTTCTTGCTCGATCGGCTCATCGCCTACCCTTGCCCCTCCTGCGCGCTCGGACGATGTCCTTGCCGCTCGCCTTCTTCTTGTCCCTGGTGCGGAAGCCCAGGGTCGGCTTGCCCCACGGGGTGACCGGGTGGCTGCCCTTGTTCTTGCCCTCGCCGCCGCCGTGCGGGTGGTCGACGGGGTTCATGACGGTGCCGCGCACGGTCGGCCGCTTGCCGATCCAGCGCGAGCGCCCGGCCTTGCCGCCGGACTCGATCTCGTGGGTGACGTTGCCGAGCTGGCCGACGGTCGCGCGGCATTCCTCGGGCACGCGCCGCATCTCGCCCGACGGCAGCCGCAGGAGCGCCTTGCCGCCCTCCTTCGCCACCAGCTGGGCGGACGAGCCGGCCGAGCGGGCCATCTTGCCGCCCTGCATGGGCCGCAGCTCGATGTTGTGCACGGTCGTGCCGGTGGGCATCGCCCGCAGCGGCATCGCGTTTCCGGGGCGGATGTCGACCGCCGCCCCCGACTCGACCGTCTGGCCGACCCGCAGCCGCACCGGCGCGAGGATGTAGCGCTTCTCGCCGTCGGCGTAGTGCAGGAGCGCGATCCGGGCCGACCGGTTGGGGTCGTACTCGATCGAGTTGACCTTCGCCGGCACCCCGTCCTTCAGCCGCTTGAAGTCGATGATCCGGTAGCGGCGCTTGTGGCCGCCGCCGCGGTGGCGGGTGGTGATGCGGCCGTTCACGTTGCGCCCGCCGGTCTTGTGCATCGGCGCGAGCAGCGTGCGCTCCGGCTCGGAGGTCGTCAGCTCCTCGAAGTCCGACACGGTCATGAACCGGCGGCCCTCGGAGGTGGGCTTGAACTTTCTCACGGCCATCGCTTAGACCCCCGGTCCGAACGCTTCGATCGTCTGGCCCTCGGCGACGGTCACGACGGCCTTCTTCCAGCCCGACCGCTGGCCGGCGTGGACGCCGCGCCGCTTCGGCTTGGCGGGCACCTTGGAGATGTTCACCTGGGTGACGCTGACGTCGAAGACCTCCTCGACCGCCTGGCGCACCTGGGTCTTGTGGGCGCTCTTGTGCACCTTGAACGTGTACTTGCGCCGGTCGGCGATCTGGCCGTAGCTCTTCTCGGAGACGACCGGGGCGATGAGGACGGAGCGCGGGTCGCCGTTCATGCGCTCTCACCGCCCTCGAGCGCGCCGAGCGCGGCCTTCGAGACGACCAGCGAGCGCGCCCAGACGACGTCTGCCACCTCGAGCTCGGACACATCGACGACGTGGGTGCGATGCAGGTTCCGGAACGACTTGCCCAGATTGCGCTCCTCGCCGGTGACGACGATCACGAGCGGCGTGTGCAGCTCGGCGGTCTGGCGCATCTCGGCGGCGCGGGCCGTCTTGGGCGCGTCGAAGGTGCCGCCGTCGGCCACGTGCAGCGAGCCGGCCTGCGCATGGGCGGAGAGGGCGATGCGAAGCGCCTTCAGCCGGGCCTTGCGGTTGACCTTGCCGGTGTAGCTGCGCGGGTGCGGGCCGAAGACCACGCCGCCGCCGGTCCAGTTCGGCGCCCGGGTGGTGCCGGCGCGGGCGCGGCCGGTGCCCTTCTGGCGCCACGGCTTGGCGCGGCCGCCCGAGACGAGGCCGCGGGTCTTGGTCGACGAGGTGCCCTGCCGGCGCGCGGCCAGCTCCGCCTTCACGACCTCGTGCACGAGCGCGTCGTTTCGCTCCTGGCCGAACACGGCCTCGTCGAGCTTCACCTTCGCGCCGCCGGTGATCACGGGTGCGGTGGGCGCGGCCATCAGCCGTCGCTCCTGACTTCGACGATCCCGCCGGTCGCGCCGGGGACGGCGCCCTCGACGAGCAAGAGGTTGCGCTCGGTGTCGATCTCGACCACGCGCAGGCCGCGCTGCGTCACCCGCTGCGAGCCCATCTGGCCGGCCATCTTGGTGCCCTTGTACACGTGCGAGGGCGTCGCCGACGCGCCGATCGAGCCCGGTGCGCGCACGTTGTGCGACCCGTGCGAGACCGGCCCGCGCGAGAAGCGGTGGCGCTTGATCGTGCCGGCGAACCCCTTGCCGCGGGAGACGCCGCTGACCTTGACCCGCTCGCCCGGCTCGAACGACTCCACGGTGACCGTGTCGCCGGCGTTCCAGCCCTCGGCGTTTCGGAACTCGACGAGCGTGCGGTGCGGCGCCACTCCGGCGGCCTTGAGATGGCCGGCGCGCGGACGCGAGAGCTTCTTCTCCTTGACCGGCCCGAAGGCGAGCTGGACGGCGTCGTAGCCGTCCGTCTCGGGCGTGCGCACGGCCACGACCGGGCACGGGCCGGCCTCGATCACCGTCACGGGCGTCACCCGCCCGGACTCCTCGTCGAAGAGCTGGGTCATGCCCAGCTTGGTGCCGATGATGCCCTTGCTCACAGCTTGATCTCGATGTCGACCCCGGCCGGGAGATCGAGCCGCATCAGCGAGTCGACCGTCTTCGGCGTGGGCTGGTGGATGTCGATCAGCCGCTTGTGCGTGCGGATCTCGAAGTGCTCCCGCGAGTCCTTGTCCTTGAACGGGCCGCGGATGACGCAGTACACGTTCTTCTCTGTGGGCAGGGGGACGGGTCCGGACACCGTGGCCCCCGACCGCTGGGCTGTGTCCACGATGGAACGGGCGGACAGGTCGACCAGCGTGTGGTCGTACCCCTTCAGCCGGATGCGGATCTTCTGCTGGGCCACGGTGTGCTCGGATTCCCTTTCCTACTTGATGATCTTGGTCACGGCGCCGGCGCCGATGGTGCGGCCGCCCTCGCGGATTGCGAAGCGCAGGCCCTCGTCCATCGCGATCGGCTGGATCAGCTCGACGGACATCTCGGCGTTGTCGCCGGGCATGACCATCTCGACGTCGGCCTGCAGGTCGACCACGCCGGTGACGTCGGTGGTGCGGAAGTAGAACTGCGGGCGGTAGCCCTTGAAGAAGGGCTTGTGCCGGCCGCCCTCGTCCTTCGAGAGCACGTACACCTGCGCCTCGAACTGGGTGTGGGGCGTGATCGAGCCGGGCTTCGCCAGCACCTGGCCGCGCTCGATGTCCTCGCGCTTGACGCCGCGCAGGAGCGCGCCGATGTTGTCGCCGGCCTGCCCGGAGTCGAGCAGCTTGCGGAACATCTCGACGCCGGTCACGACCGTCTTGGCCGTCTGCTTGTGGATGCCGACGATCTCGACCTCCTCGCCGGTCTTGACCTGGCCCTGCTCGACGCGGCCGGTGGCGACCGTGCCGCGGCCGGTGATCGTGAACACGTCCTCGACCGGCATCAGGAACGGCTTGTCGATGTCGCGCGCCGGCTCCGGCACGTACTCGTCGACGGCCGCCATCAGCTCCAGGATCTTGGGCGTCCATTCGGCGTCGCCCTCGAGCGCCTTCAGCGCCGAGCCGCGCACGACCGGCAGGTCGTCGCCGGGGAAGTCGTACTTGGAGAGCAGCTCGCGCACCTCGAGCTCGACCAGGTCGAGCAGCTCCTCGTCGTCGACCGTGTCGGCCTTGTTCAGGAACACGACGATGTAGGGGACGCCGACCTGGCGGGCGAGCACGATGTGCTCACGCGTCTGCGGCATCGGTCCGTCGGCGGCGGAGACGACCAGGATCGCGCCGTCCATCTGGGCCGCACCCGTGATCATGTTCTTCACGTAGTCGGCGTGGCCCGGGCAGTCGACGTGCGCGTAGTGACGGTTCTCCGTCTCGTACTCGACGTGGGAGGAGTTGATGGTGATCCCGCGCTCGCGCTCCTCGGGAGCCTTGTCGATCTTGTCGAAGTCGGTGAATTCCGACCCGGTGCCGGACTCGGCCAGCACCTTTGTGATGGCAGCGGTGAGCGTCGTCTTGCCATGGTCGATGTGACCGATGGTGCCGATGTTGAGGTGCGGCTTGGTGCGCTCGAACTTCTGCTTGGCCATGTGTTCTCCCAGTCTCCTTTTCGGGGTCTACCCCTGGCTCTCCGTGAGCTTCTCTGCGATGGAATGCGGAACTTCTGCGTAATGCAGGAACTGCATCGTATAGGTGGCGCGACCCTGGCTCATCGTGCGCACATCGGTCGCGTAACCGAACATCTCGGCGAGCGGAACGCGGGCGCGGATGACCTGCGCGTTGCCGCGCGGCTCCATGCCCTCGATCTGCCCCCGGCGTGAGTTGATGTTGCCGATGACGTCACCCATGTAGTCCTCGGGCGTGACGACTTCGACGGCCATGACGGGCTCGAGCAGCACCGGCTTCGCGCGCTTCGAGGCCTCCTTGAACGCCATCGAGCCGGCCACCTTGAAGGCCATCTCGGAGGAGTCCACGTCGTGGTATGAGCCATCGACGAGCGTGACCGCGACGTCGACGACCGGGAAGCCGGCGAGGATGCCCGCCTCCATCGCCTCCTGGATGCCGCCGTCGATCGACGAGATGTACTCGCGCGGCACCGCGCCGCCGACGATCTTGTTCTCGAAGACGTATCCGCCGCCCGGCTCGTTCGGCGCCATGTCGATGACGACGTGGCCGTACTGGCCGCGGCCGCCGGTCTGGCGGACGAAGCGCCCGTGCACGCCCTGCACGGCGTTTCGGATCGTCTCGCGGTAGGCCACCTGCGGCCGGCCGACGTTCGCATCCACCCGGAACTCGCGCATGAGCCGGTCGACGATGATCTCGAGGTGCAGCTCGCCCATGCCGGCGATGATCGTCTGGCCGGTCTCCTCGTTCGTGCGCACGCGGAAGGTGGGGTCCTCCTCGGACAGGCGCTGGAGGGCGGTGGCGAGCTTGTCCTGGTCGGCCTTCGTCTTCGGCTCGACGGCGACGTCGATGACCGGGTCGGGGAAGTCGATCGACTCGAGCACCACGGGCTTGTCGGGATCGCACAGCGTGTCGCCGGTCGTCGTCTGCTTGAGGCCGACGGCGGCCGCGATCGCGCCGGCGCCCACCTGCTGCAGGTCCTCGCGGTGGTTGGCGTGCATCTCGAGCAGGCGGCCGACGCGCTCCTTGCGGCCGGTCGACGCGTTCATCACGTACGAGCCCGAGTTGAGCTTGCCGGAGTAGACGCGGAAGTACGTCAGCTTGCCGACGAACGGGTCGCTCATGACCTTGAACGCGAGCGCGGCGAACGGCTCGTCGAGATCGGGCGCGCGGACGGACTCCTCGCCGGTGCGCGGATCGAGCCCCACCACCGCCGGCACGTCCATCGGCGACGGCAGGTAGTCGATGACCGCCTCGAGCAGCGGCTGCACGCCCTTGTTCTTGAAGGCCGAGCCGAGCAGCACGGGCGTGATCGAGTTGTCGAGCGTCGCCCTGCGGATGGCGGGGCGCAGCTGGTCGGCGTCGACCGGCTCGTCCTCGAGGAACGCCACCATGATGTCGTCGTCGTGATCGGCGACGGCCTCGACGAGGTCGTGGCGGTACGTCTCGGCCTGCTCGCGCAGCTCCGCCGGGACGTCGCCCTCCTCCCACTTCTGGCCGAGCGGATCCACGTAGCGGATCGCCCGCATGGTGACGAGGTCGACGTGGCCGATGTAGGCGTCCTCGGCCCCGATCGGGATCTGCAGCGGCACGGCCCGCGCGCCCAGCCGGTCGACCATCGTCGCGACGGCGGCGAAGAAGTCGGCGCCGGTGCGGTCCATCTTGTTGATGAACGCGATCCGGGGCACGCCGTACTTGTCGGCCTGGCGCCAGACGGTCTCCGACTGCGGCTGCACGCCGGCCACGGAGTCGAACAGGGCGACGGCGCCGTCGAGCACGCGCAGGCTGCGCTCGACCTCGACCGTAAAGTCCACGTGCCCGGGCGTGTCAAGAATGTTGATGCGAGAGTCCCGCCAGAAGCAGGTCGTGGCGGCGGACGTGATCGTGATCCCCCGCTCCTGCTCCTGCACCATCCAGTCCATCGTGGCGGCGCCCTCGTGCACCTCGCCCATCTTGTGGGTGCGGCCGGTGTAGTAGAGGATGCGCTCGGTGGTGGTGGTCTTGCCGGCATCGATGTGGGCCATGATGCCGATGTTCCGCACCCGGTCGAGCTCGTCCATCCTGGGCACGCGCGTGCTGGGGGTGGTCTCTGTGACAGACATCGCTACGACCTCACCACCGGTAGTGGGCGAACGCCTTGTTGGCCTGCGCCATCCGGTACATGTCGTCCTTGCGCTTGAACGCGCCGCCCTGCTGGTTCGTCGCGTCCAGGATCTCGCCGGCGAGCTTCTCGTGCGCGACCTTCTCGCGGCGCTGGCGCGAGAACGTCACGAGCCAGCGCACGGCGAGCGTGCGGGCACGGCGCTGCGGCACCTCGATCGGCACCTGGTAGTTGGCGCCGCCGACGCGGCGGGAGCGCACCTCGAGCACGGGAGTGACCGACTTGACGGCCCGCTCGAGCACCTCGACCGGGTTCTGGCCGGTCTTCTGCCCGACCGACTCGAGCGCCCGGTAGACGATCTGCTCGGCCACGGACTTCTTGCCGTCCATCATCACCCGGTTCACGACCTGCGTGACCAGGACCGACTCGTAGACGGGATCGCGGAGCAGCGTCCGCGGGGTGATCTCGGCACGGCGCGGCACTAGCTGCTCCTCTTCGCCCCGTACTTGGAGCGCGCCTGCTTGCGGTCGTTCACGCCGGAGGTGTCGAGCGCAGCCCGGATCACCTTGTAGCGCACACCCGGCAGGTCCTTCACGCGGCCGCCGCGGATCAGCACGACCGAGTGCTCCTGCAGGTTGTGGCCGACGCCCGGGATGTACGCCGTGACCTCCATCTGGTTGGTCAGGCGCACGCGCGCGACCTTACGCAGGGCGGAGTTCGGCTTCTTCGGCGTCACCGTGTACACGCGCGTGCAGACGCCCCGCTTTTGCGGCGCGCCGCGCAGGGCCGGAGTCTTGGTCTTTCCGACCGCTTTCTGGCGAGGGTGACGTACGAGCTGATTGATTGTCGGCATACGCTGTGGAAGCTCCCGGCGTCCAGGGGCAGACAGGGAAGGGCCGCCCGGAAGCGGCCGCGACGGCGAACACTAGCACAGGGATCGCGCTCCTGAGCCTCTGCGGAAAGCGTCCGCGCGATCGGTGCTCTACGCTCCCCGGCATGCGTTGCGAGGCCTGTGGGAGCGAGAATCGGCAGGGGCGCCGCTACTGCGCCCAGTGCGGCGCCGAGCTCGTCGTCGCCTGCCCCGCGTGCGGCGCCGCGAACGAGCCGGGCGACCGGTTCTGCGGAGGCTGCGGCGGGGCGCTCGGACCGGCAGTGGCAGCGCCGCCGGCGACGATCGAACGGCGGATGGTGTCGGTGCTCTTCGCCGACCTGGTCGGGTTCACGGCGCTCTCCGGCCGGCGCGATCCCGAGGAGGTGCGCGAGCTCTTGACGGGCTACTTCGACACCGCCCGGCGAGCGGTCGAGCGCCACGGCGGCACGGTCGAGAAGTTCATCGGTGACGCCGTCATGGCCGTGTGGGGAGCGCCCATCGCCCAGGAGGACGACGCCGAGCGGGCGGTGCGGGTCGCGCTCGAGCTCGTGGACGCCGTCCGCGGCCTCGGCGAGCGCACCGGCATCGAGCTCGACGCCCGGGCGGCGGTCGCCACGGGCGAGGCGGCGGTGACGGTGGGCGCGGTCGGCCAGGGGATCGTCGCCGGCGACCTCGTGAACACCGCCTCCCGGATCCAGGGGGCGGCGGCGCCGGGGACGGTGCTCGTCGACGAGACCACCCGGCGCATGACCGAGGCGGCGATCGTGTGCGAGCCTGCCGGCAGCTTCGAGCTGAAGGGCAAGCCCGAGCCGGTCGCGCTGTGGCGGGCGGTGCGCGTGTCGGCGGCGCGGCGCGGGGTCGGCCGAAGCGCCGGGCTCGACCCGCCGTTCGTCGGCCGGGAGCGCGAGCTGCGCCTCCTGAAGGACATCTTCCACGCCACCGAAGGGGGGCGGGCGCACCTCGTCAGCGTGTCCGGGATCGCCGGCATCGGCAAGTCGCGCCTGGCCTGGGAGTTCGAGAAGTACGCGGACGGCCTCGCCGACGAGGTGCTCTGGCATCGCGGCCGCTGCCTCTCCTACGGCGAGGGGGTCGCGTTCTGGGCGCTGGCCGAGATGGTGCGCATGCGCGCCCGCATCGCCGAGGACGAGCCGGCGGCGACCGCCGACCGAAAGCTCGAGGCGGTCGTCCACGAGTGGGTGACCGACCCGGCCGACCGCGACTGGGTGATGCCGCCGCTGCGCCATCTGCTCGGCCTCGCCCAGATCCCCGACGGCGACCGCGAACGGCTCTTCCCTGCGTGGCGCAGGTTCCTCGAGGCGATGGCGGAGCGGCTGCCGGTCGTGCTCGTCTTCGAGGACATGCACTGGGCCGACGAGGCGCTTCTGAGCTTCGTCGAGTACCTGATGGAGTGGTCGCGCGACCACCGCCTGTTCGTGGTGGCGCTCTCCCGGCCGGAGCTCGATGCGCGCCGGGCCGGCTGGGCCGCCGCGTCGCGCTCGCTGACGACGCTCGCGCTCGAGCCGCTGCCCCGCGAGGCGATGGTCGAGCTCGTCGTCGGCATGGTGCCGGGGCTGCCGCCCGACGCCGTCAGCCGGATCGCCGCCGCGGCCGAGGGGGTGCCGCTGTATGCGGTCGAGACGGCGCGCATGCTGCTCGACCGCGGGGTCGTGGTGCGGGCCGACGACGGCAGCGGCTACCGGGTGACCGGCGCGATCGCGGAGCTCGAGATCCCGGAGTCGCTGCACGCCCTCGTCGCGGCCCGGCTGGACGGGCTGCCCGACGACGACCGCAGGCTCGTGCAGCAGGCGGCGGTGCTCGGCAAGGCGTTCTCGCTCGACGGCCTGGCCGCGGTCAGCGGCCTGCCCCGGGAGCGGATCGAGGAGGTGCTGGCATCGCTCGCGCGCAGGGAGCTCGTCGTCGTCCAGACCGACCCCCGCTCCCCCGAGCGCGGGCAGTACGGGTTCGTCCAGGACATGGTGCGGACGATCGCGCGCGACACGCTGGGCCGGCGCGAGCGCAAGCGGCTGCATCTGGCGACGGCGGAGCACCTGACCCGGCTCGGCGGGGACGAGCTCGCCGAGGTGATCGCCGCCCACCGGGTGGACGCCTACCGCCTGCTCCCCGACGATCCGGACGCCGCGGAGCTGCGCGACGGCGCCCGCGCCGACCTGCTGCGCGCGGCCGACCGGGCCGGCTCGCTGGCGGCACCGGCCGAGGCCTTCCGGCTCGTGACGATGGCGCTCGACCTCGTGCCGGACGGCCCCGGGCAGGCGGCGCTCCACGAGCGGGCGGGCGCGCTCGCGCTGCAGAAGGGCGCCGTCGACGAGGCCGAGCGCCAGTTCACACGGGCCATCGAGATCCACGAGAGCGCCGCGGACGCGGCCGCCGCCGCCCGCGTCCGCGCGCTGCGCGGCGACGTGCTGTTCCTGCAGGGCCGCTCCGACGAGGCCGTGGCCGAGATGGAGGAGGCCTACGCGGTCATGGCCGACCGGCCACCCGACGCCGACCTGGCCCAGCTCGGAGCCCAGCTCGGTCGTCTGTGCGGCATGATCGGGCAGGAGGCGCGCGGCCACGAGCCGCTCGAGCGATCGATCGACATCGCCGAGGAGCTGGGCCTCGCGGGCGTGCTCTCGAACGCGCTCAACACGAAGGGCCTGTGGACGCTCGCGTACACGAACCGGCGCGAGGAGTCGCGCTCCCTGCTGCTCGGAGCGCTGCGAGTCGCGCTGGCCGGCAACGAGCCGCAGGCGGCGATGCGCGCGTACTTCAACCTCTCGTTCGAGCGCGAGGGGGTCGACGACTACACCCACGGCTACGACACCGACGGCCTGGCGCTGGCCGAGCGCACCGGCGATCAGCAGTGGAAGCGCAGCTTCCTTCTGCACACGTCGTTCACGGCGGCCGAGCAGGGCGACTGGGACGAGGCCATGCGCATCACGTACGAGGCGGAGGAGAGCCCCGGCGCAGAGACGGACCACTTCGCGCGCGGCGGCATCCTGCTCAACCGATCGATCATCTTCGCGCGGCGCGGCGAGAGCGAGAAGGCGCGCGCGGCGATCGCCGCCTCGGGGTTCGACGACCCGATGGCCGACGAGCAGAACCTGGCGCAGCTCTGGCTCGCGCGGGCCGAGGCGCTTGCCGGCGAGGGCCGCTACGCCGAGGCGGCGGCGGCCGCCGCGCACGGGGCGGCGGCGGTCGCGACGCTGGGGGTCGGACATCCGGCCGTGAAGTCGTCGCTCATCCTCGGGAGCTGGTGCGCCTACCGCGCGGGCGACCGGGCCGCGGCGGCCACGGCGCTCGAGCAGCTCGAGGCGCTGCCGGCGGGGTCACGCTCGCCGCGGCTGCGGGCGCATCGCGACCTCCTGCGTGCGCTTCTGGCCGCACCCGCCGACGCGCCGGCACGGTTCCGCGAGGCCGTGGCGACGGCCCGGTCGGCGGGCAGCCCGTGGCGTCTGGCCCTGGCGCTCGCCGAGCAGGCAAACGCCGCGATCGATGCCGACGCGGCCCTCGCCGAGCTCGAGGGGATCCTCGAGCGCCTGGGCGCCGGCGCCGCGCTCGAGCGGCTCGTGCCCCCGGCGCGCGCGGCCCGGGCGGCCACCGGCCAGTAGGCGGGCGCAGGCGAACGCCGGGGACAGTCCCCGCGTGGGGACTGTCCCCGGGTCCGGCTTACTCCTCCTCGGGCACCGGCGGGATGTACGGCGGCTCGGCGCCCGGCTTGGGCGTGAGATCGATATCGCCGTTGGGCCCGACGTGGCCGTCGCCTCCCACGAGCGCGTCCGTGTAGACGGGCGGCTCGGTGAAGTCCTCGACGTAGAAGCGGGGAGCGTCCTCGGCCGGCTCGATCGAGACCGAGCGGTACTCGCGCAGCCCGGTCGACGCCGGGATCAGCTTGCCGATGATGACGTTCTCCTTCAGGCCGACGAGGTGGTCGGTCTTGCCCTCGAGGGCGGCGTCGGTCAGCACCTTCGTGGTCTCCTGGAACGACGCCGCAGACAGGAAGCTCTGCGTCGCCAGCGAGGCCTTCGTGATGCCGAGGATGAGCTGCGTATGCGTCGGCAGCTCCTTCTTCTCCGACCGCAGCTGCCGCAGCGTGCGCTCCAGCACCGGCCGGTCGACGAGCTCGCCCGGCAGGTACTCGGTGTCGCCCGAGTTGTCGATCCGCACCTTCTTCAGCATCTGGCGGACGATCAGCTCGATGTGCTTGTCGTGGATCTCCACGCCCTGGCTCTTGTAGACCTCCTGCACCTCGGCCACGAGGTAGCGGGCGGTCTCGGTGTCGTCGCGCAGGTCGAGCACCTCGACCGGGGCGAGCGGGCCCTCGTTGAGCGGCGTGCCCACCTCGATCACCTCGCCCTCGCTCACGCGCAGGCGGGTGCGGCGGGGGAAGCCGTACTCCTTGGCGTCCCCGTCTCCGTCCCCGGTGGGAGTGATCGTGACCGTGTAGCCGCGCTCACCCTCGTCGATGGCCACCCGCCCGGCGAGCTCCGCCAGCGTGGCGGCCGCCTTCGGCTTGCGGGCCTCGAACAGCTCCACCACCCGCGGCAGGCCGTGGGTGATGTCGAGGCCGGCGACGCCGCCGGTGTGGAACGTGCGCATCGTGAGCTGGGTGCCCGGCTCGCCGATCGACTGCGCCGCGATTGTGCCCACGGCGTCGCCGATCTCGCCCATCTTGCCGGTCGCCATCGACCAGCCGTAGCAGGCCCGGCAGACGCCGATCTCGGCCGCGCACTTGAGCACCGTGCGCACCGGGACGGCGACCGTCTTGTCGTCGCCGGCCGCCTGGGCGATCTCCTTCAGGCGGGCACCGGTGATCTCGTCGCCCTTCTTCAGGGTCAGCTTGCCGATCTTCGTGTCGGTTGCGACCACGCGGCCGATCAGCCCCGACCGGTTGGCCTGCCCGTCAGGCGTGCGGGCCGGGACCATGATCGACCCCTTCGACCCGCAGTCGAGCCGGCGGATGATCACGTCCTGGCTGACGTCGACCAGACGCCGCGTCAGGTACCCCGAGTCGGCGGTGCGAAGCGCGGTGTCGGCCAGGCCCTTGCGGGCGCCGTGCGTGGAGATGAAGTACTCCAGCACGGACAGCCCCTCCATGAAGTTGGACTTGATCGGGCGCTCGATGATCTCGCCCTTCGGGTTTGCCATCAGGCCGCGCATGCCCGCCAGCTGGCGGATCTGCTTGAACGACCCGCGGGCGCCCGAGTTGGCCATCATGTACACGGGATTCAGCTCGTCGAGGTTGCGGTTCATGGCCTCGCCGACGTCGTCGGTGGCCTTGTTCCACAGCGACACCACCTGCTCGTGGCGCTCGTCCTCGGTGATCAGGCCGCGGTCGTACGATCGCTGCGACTTGCCGACCTCCTCCTCGACCTGGCCGAGGATGGCCTCCTTGTCGGGCGGGATCACGATGTCGTTCTTCGAGATCGTCACGCCGGCTCGGGTGGCGTACATGAAGCCGAGCTCCTTGATCGTGTCCAGCACCTCGGCGATGGCCGTGGCGCCGTAGCGATCGACGAGGTCGGAGATGAACTCCGTCATGTCGCGCTTCGTGAACGTGCGGTTCTGGTAGACGTACTCGGTCAGGTCGTAGCGCTCGCCGACGGCCCGGCCGAGTGCCCGGCTGACCTCGTCGTTGAAGATCGCCCGGCCGACCGTGGTCACGATCCAGTCGCCGCGCTCGCGCAGCGTGATCGGGGCCGCGAGCTTGAGCTGCTTCTGGTCGTAGGCCATCTCGACCTCGTCCAGCGATCCGAAGTACGGCAGCTTGCGCTCGCGCGCGGCGGCCACCGTCACCTTGGTCAGATCCTCCGCCGCGTAGGTCAGGTAGTAGGTGCCGAGCACCATGTCCTGCGTCGGCGTCGCCAGCGGCTTTCCGTGCGCGGGCGAGAGGATGTTGTTCGACGACAGCATCAGGATGCGGGCCTCGGCCTGGGCCTCGGCCGACAGCGGCAGGTGCACCGCCATCTGGTCGCCGTCGAAGTCGGCGTTGAAGGCGTGGCACACCAGCGGGTGCACCTGGATCGCCTTGCCCTCGACCAGCACCGGCTCGAACGCCTGGATGCCCAGGCGATGCAGGGTCGGCGCGCGGTTGAGCAGCACGGGATGCTCGGCGATGACCTCCTCGAGCACGTCCCACACCTCGGGCACCATCGTGTCCACCATCTTCTTGGCGGCCTTGATGTTCTGCACGAGCTTGCGCTCGACGAGCCGGCTCATGATGAACGGCTTGAAGAGCTCGAGTGCCATCAGCTTGGGCAGCCCGCACTGGTGCAGGTGCAGCGAGGGGCCGGCCACGATCACCGAGCGGCCGGAGTAGTCGACGCGCTTGCCGAGCAGGTTCTGACGGAAGCGGCCCTGCTTGCCCTTGAGCATGTCGGACAGCGACTTCAGCGGCCGGTTGCCCGGGCCGGTGACGGCGCGGCCGCGGCGGCCGTTGTCGAACAGCGCGTCGACGGCCTCCTGCAGCATCCGCTTCTCGTTGTTCACGATGATCTCGGGCGCCCCCAGGTCGAGCAGGCGCTTCAGGCGGTTGTTGCGGTTGATCACGCGCCGGTAGAGATCGTTCAGGTCGGATGTGGCGAAGCGGCCACCGTCGAGCTGCACCATCGGCCGCAGCTCGGGCGGGATCACCGGGATCGTCTCGAGGATCATCCACTCGGGCTTGTTGTCCGACTTGGTGAACGCCGACACGACCTTCAGCCGCTTGATCGCGCGCGCCTCCTTCTGGCCCTTCGACGTGCGGATCGTCTCGCGCAGCTGGATGGCCTCGGCGTCGAGGTCGCGGCTGCGCAGGAGCTCGCGGATCGACTCCGCGCCCATGCCGCCGGCGAAGTACTCGCCGAAGCCCCAGGAGCTGCCGAAGCGGTCGCGCAGCTCGCGGAACAGGGCCTCGTCGGAGATGACCTCCTGGACCTCGAGCTCCTTGAACTTGATCCACGTGCGGTCGAGCCGGTCGACGGCCTCCTTCGCGTGGTCGTCGACGTCGCGGCGGCGGGCCTGGATGTCGTTGTAGGTGTCGCGCACCTTCAGCGCCCAGGCCTCGATGGCCTTCACGTCCTCCTTGGACATGCGCCCGTCGGTGCGCAGGCACAGGTCGTTGGCCTGCTCGCGCAGCTCGGCGCGATCGGTGCCCTCGCCGGTCTCGATCAGCTCGCGCAGGATGCCCGCGCCGACCTGGCGCGTCTTCTCGAGCGCGGCCGCATTGGCCGGGCCGGCCTCGACCAGGGTCTCGACCCAGGCGCGGTCGGCGTCCTTCAGCTCTGCGTCGCCGCCGCCCAGCCAGGCCATCCGGGCCTTGATGACGTTCTTGGCCTTCGTCTTCTCGGGGCCCTTGCTCTCCTCGATCGCCTCGAGCTCGGCCGCGAGCAGCGTGCGCGCGGCGGCGCCCCATGCGGCGACGTTGTCGAGATCCTTGGGACCGAGCTTGCGGTCGTCGCGGACGGCGGACTCGCGCACCAGCTCGCGCACCTTCTTCGGGTCCTCGCCGCCGATCCGCTTGGCCACCTCGGGCAGCAGGCCGCCGGCCAGGGTGCGGGCCTCCTCGAGCAGCGGGGTGCCGCTCTCCTCGGCCCAGTTGTTCAAGGTCCGCGACCAGTACTCGTCGTCCTCGTCGAAGTCCTTGACCGCGCCGTCGATCAGGAACTGGCGGCGCCGCTGCATGCGCTCCTCGAGGGCGGCCAGGGCCTCCTCGCGGTCGAGCATCAGCCGCTCCTTCTCCTGCTCCACCTTGCCCTCGAGCTCGGGGACGTCGCGCTCGCGCGCCTCCTTGTCGACCGCGGTCACGATCGAGGCGGCGAAGTAGAGCACCTTCTCGAGCTCCTTCGGCGCGATGTCGAGCAGGTAGCCGATCCGCGACGGCACGCCCTTGAAGAACCAGATGTGGCTCACGGGGGCGGCCAGGTCGATGTGGCCCATGCGCTCGCGGCGCACCTTCTGGCGGGTCACCTCGACGCCGCAGCGCTCGCAGATGATGCCCTTGTAGCGGACGCGCTTGTACTTGCCGCAGTAGCACTCCCAGTCCTTCGTGGGACCGAAGATGCGCTCGCAGAAGAGGCCGTCCTTCTCGGGCTTCAGGGTGCGGTAGTTGATCGTCTCCGGCTTGGTGACCTCACCGGACGACCACTCGCGGATCTGCTTCGGGGATGCCAGCCCGATCTTGATTGCATCGAAATCGTTGATGTCGATCAACGCGTCAGCTCCTCTTCAAAAAACACGCGGTGGGTAATTCGTCGCAGGGCGGCCGGCACCGCCGAAGCGGTGCCGGGCACCGGGTATCTCACTCCTCGACCTCCTCGACGAGGTCGAGGCCGCCCAGGGGCAGCGCGTCGTCTTCGTCCTCGTCGTCGTCTGAGGTCTCGAGGTCGTCCTCGACCAGCTCCTCGCCGAGCAGCTCGTCGTTGGGGACGGTCAGCTCGCCGTCCTCGTCCGCGCGGTCGGCGCCCTCCTCGAGCTCCTGCGCCTCGGGCGCGCGGGCGGCGGCCCGGTCGGCGACCGGCCGCAGGTCGATGCCGAGCTCCTCCGCAGCGCGCAGCAGCTCGTCCTCCTCCTCGCGCACCGTGACGTCGCCGCCGTCGACCGAGACGACCTTCACGTCGAGCGCCAGGGACTGCATCTCCTTCAGCAGCACCTTGAAGCTCTCGGGGATCGAGGGCTCGGGGATGTTCTCGCCCTTGACGACCGCCTCGTAGGCCTTGACCCGGCCGATGGTGTCGTCCGACTTGATGGTCAGCATCTCCTGCAGGGTGTACGCGGCGCCGTATGCCTCGAGCGCCCACACCTCCATCTCGCCGAAGCGCTGGCCGCCGAACTGGGCCTTGCCGCCCAGCGGCTGCTGGGTGACGAGCGAGTACGGACCGGTCGAGCGCGCGTGGATCTTGTCGTCGACGAGATGCAGCAGCTTCAGGATGTACATGTAGCCGACCGTCACGGGCTGGTCGTACGGATCGCCCGTGCGGCCGTTGAACAGGCGCACCTTGCCGTTGCAGCGCCGGCCCTCCGGCGACTTCTTGTTGATGTCGAACTTGATCGGGCTCGACTTGTGGTCGTCCTGCCACTGGATCAGGGCGCGGTCGACCTCCTCCGGCGTGGCGCCGTCGAAGACCGGGGTCGCGATCCACTCGGGGTCGCCGTTCGCGCCGCCGTGCATCGCCGCCCAGCCCAGGTGCGTCTCGAGCACCTGGCCGATGTTCATGCGGGAGGGGACGCCGAGCGGGTTCAGGATGATGTCCACCGGCGTGCCGTCCTCGAGCATCGGCATGTCCTCCTCGGGCACGATCTTCGAGATCACGCCCTTGTTGCCGTGCCGGCCGGCCAGCTTGTCGCCCTCGGCGATCTTGCGCTTCGTGGCGACGTAGACGCGGACGAGCTCGTTCACGCCCGGCGACAGGTCGTCGCCGTTCGCGCGCGAGAAGGTCTTCACGTCGATGACCTTGCCGCCCTCGCCGTGGGGCACCTTGAGCGAGGTGTCGCGCACCTCGCGCGCCTTCTCCTTGAAGATCGCGCGGATGAGCTTCTCCTCGGCGGTGAGCTCGGTCTCGCCCTTCGGCGTGACCTTGCCGACCAGGAGGTCGCCGGAGCCGACCTCGGCGCCGATGCGCACGATGCCGTTCTCGTCCAGGTCGCGCAGCGACTCCTCGGAGCGGTTGGGGATGTCGCGCGTGATCTCCTCGTCGCCGAGCTTGGTCGAGCGCGCATCCACCTCGTACTCGTGGATGTGGATCGACGTCAGCACGTCGTCCTTCACGATCCGCTCGGAGAGGATGATCGCGTCCTCGAAGTTGTAGCCCTCCCAGGACATGAACGCGACGAGCAGGTTCTTGCCGAGCGCCAGCTCGCCCATGTCGGTCGAGGAGCCGTCGGCCAGCACCTCGCCGGCCGAGACCCGCTGACCCTCGAACACGATCGGCTTCTGGTGGATGATCGTGCCCTGGTTCGAGCGGCGGTACTTGACCAGGTCGTAGGAGTCGTTGCCGTCCTTGGCCGCGATCACGATCCGGTCGGCGTCGACGTACTCGACCTTGCCGGCCCGCTTCGTGACCACGACGTCGCCGGTGTCGACGGCGGCGCGGTACTCGAGGCCGGTGCCGACCAGCGGCGCCTCGGGCACCATCAGGGGCACCGCCTGGCGCTGCATGTTCGAGCCCATCAGCGCCCGGTTGGCGTCGTTGTGCTCGAGGAACGGGATCAGCGCCGTGGCCACCGACACGATCTGGGCCGGGTCGACGTCCATGTAGTCGACGAGCGAGTTGTCGACCTGGACGGGCACGCCGTCGCGGGTGCGGCAGAGCACCGGCGAGACCAGCTTGCCGTTCTTGTCGACCTCGGCGTTGGCCTGGGCGATCGTGTAGTGCTCCTCCTGGATCGCGTCCAGGTACTCGACGTCCTCGCTGATCTTGCCGCCGACCACCTTGCGGTACGGCGTCTGCACGAAGCCGTGCTCCGACACCTTGGCGTAGGAGCCGAGCGAGCCGATCAGGCCGATGTTCGGGCCCTCCGGGGTCTCGATCGGGCACATGCGGCCGTAGTGGGTCGGGTGCACGTCGCGCACCTCGATCGGCGCGCGCTCGCGGGTGAGGCCGCCGGCGCCGAGCGCCGACAGGCGGCGCCGGTGCGTGAGGCCGGCCAGCGAGTTGGTCTGATCCATGAACTGGCTGAGCTGCGAGGAGCCGAAGAACTCCTTGAGCGCCGCCGCGACCGGCCGGATGTTCACGATCGTCTGCGGCGTGATCGCGTCCTCGTCCTCGGTCGTCAGGCGCTCGCGCACCACGCGCTCCATCCGGTAGAGGCCGATCCGGAATGCCTCCTGGATCAGCTCGCCCACCGTGCGCAGCCGGCGGTTGCCGAAGTGCTCGTACTCGTCGAGGTCGTGCTCGGCCTCGCCGCGGGGGATGACGATCGCGTCCGCCGCGAAGTCCTTCGAGTCCTCGGGCACGCCCAGCTTGACCGGCAGCGTCACGAGCCGGCGCACCAGCTCGACGATGTCGCCGGTGGTGAGCACGCGGCACTCGGGCGAGACGTCCAGGCCGAGGCGCATGTTCAGCTTGTAGCGACCGACCTTGGTCAGGTCGTAGCGCTTCGGGTCGAAGAACAGCGCGCGCACGAGGTTGCGGGAGTTCTCGAGCGTGGGCGGCTCGCCCGGGCGCTGCTTCTTGAACACCTCGATCAGGGCCTCCTCCTCGCGCTTGGAGGGGTCCTTCTCGAGCGTCATGCGGATGAAGGGGTTGTCCTCGAACAGCGCCAGCAGGCCCTCATCGGACTTGTCGATGTGGAAGCCGGTGTTCTCGTCGGTCTCGGGCAGCGCGCGCAGGAGCGTCGTCACCGGCAGCTTGCGCTTGCGGTCGATGCGGACGTTGACCATGCCCTTCTTGTCGATCTCCATCTCGAGCCACGAGCCGCGCGACGGCATCAGGTTGGCCACGAACACCTGCTTGGTCGCGTCCTTCGGCTCCATGATGTAGGCGCCCGGCGAGCGCACCAGCTGCGTCACGACGACGCGCTCGGTGCCGTTGATGATGAACGTGCCCTGATCGGTCATCCAGGGGAAGTTGCCAAGGAACACGGTCTGCTCGCGGATCTCGCCCGTGTCGAGGTTCGTGAACGACACCTTCACGTTCACGGGCACCTCGAAGGACTGGTCCTTCTCACGGCACTCGCGCTCGGACACGACCGGATCGCCGATGGTGTACTCGCCCAACCGCACCTCGAGCCGCTCGGAGTAGTCGCGGATCGGCGAGATGTCGTCGATCGTCTCGCGCAGGCCCGAGACGGCCAGAGAGGCCGACTTGGCAGGATCGCCCATGAACCACCGGAAGGAGGCCTTCTGGATATCGATCAGATTGGGGACGTCCAGCACCTTCTCGAGCTTGGAGAAGGTGCGACGGCTTCTGGGCGCATGAGAGCTTGCAGGCAAAGCGTCGCCTCCCGAGGGGCTAGTGAGGGAAATTCAGAGGGCGTGGAACCGGACCAACGGCGCAACCACGAAGGGTATCAGCACGACAGGTTCCCCGCAAACGCGGACACGGTCGCCGCCGCCCGCAGGGAAATTTCACCGCGAATTCAACCTGCAGAGGCGTGCCTGTCGCCCCACTATACCCCCTGGGGCGGCGTGGTCAAGTCGATTGGGTGTCGATCGTCACAAGACCGCCGGGGCGGATACACCGATGGTTCACCGGGCGATCACCCCGCCGCGGCGATCGTCGCGGCGCGGGCCTGGGCGGCGACGTCCGCGAACGGCCGGCCGACCGCGGTGCGAAACGCGCGGTTGACCTGGCGCTCGGTGAAGCGGCCGCTCGTGCCGTCGCGCCGGAACGCCGCCCCCAGCCGGCGCAGCGCCGCGTCGCCGCCGTCGTCCACGACGGCGCGCACGATCGCCGCCCCGTCCTCGTAGGCGAGCCACGTCTGAAGCGGCGTGTGCACCCCCCAGTGCCCGAACGGCCACCGCCACCGCTGCAGCGACGGGTAGCCGCGCCCGTACGCCGCGGCCAGATACCGGAACGGCCAGCCCGCGCCTGCGGCCTCGGCGTAGCGCTGCTCCTCGTACCGGGCCACGCCCTCGATCAGGCTGAGCGGGCCGTCCTTGACGAGCGCCGCGCTCGCGACGTGCGTCAGCTCGTGCACCAGGAGCGCCTCGCGCCCGGCGGCGGCCACCCGCGCCCACTCGGGCGCCTCCAGGTAGACGAGGCCGGCGTACTCCGCCCCCACGGCCTCATGCGGCATCGGCACGCCCGACACCCGCTGGGCCGCATCCCACGAGTCGACCAGGAAGATCACGGGCGCGCGCGGGTGGCGGCCGGGCAGCCGGTAGCGGGCGAACAGCCCGGGCAGCTCCCGGTTGGCGACCCGCACCGCCTCGGCCGACTCGGCCGCGGGCACGTCCGGCGCCGAGACCACCACCACCTGCCGGCCCACGTGGAAGCGCGACCGCGGCGGCATCGCCGCGGCGCCGTCGCGGCCGACCGGGTAGCGGCCGGCACGGGTGACGTCGGCGACGACGCGCAGGCGGCCGCCCCGGCGGCGCAGCACGAGCACCCGCTGCCCGATCGCGACCCAGGCCGTGCCGGGAGGCCGGCCGAGCCGGGCCGAGCCCGTCGCGAGCACCGTCTCCGACCGGCGGTGCCGGCTCAGGGTGGTGACGTGCACGCGCAGCTCGGCGATCCTGACCCGCGTCTCGCGCCGGCGCAGGTAGTGCGCGGCGACCTGGCGGGCGCCGGCATACGGGCCCGGGCGCGGCGGCGGCGGCTGCTCGGCGAGGCCCGACGTCCCCCCTCCCGCGCACGCACCGGCAAGGGCCACCAGCGCGACCGCGGCGACCGCCGCCGTCAACGCACCGAAAGGGGTCTGACCCCGGTCGGTGCGCTCAGGCTGATGCGGGCCGCGGCGAACCATCGGCCGCGGGGGCGGCGGCAGCGTCCAGCGGGTGGTGGCAGGCGGCGATGTGGCCGCCGGTGCCGTGGGCGACGAGCGGCGGCTCCTCACGTGCGCAGATCTCGGTCGCATACCGGCAGCGGGGATGGAAGCGGCAGCCCGACGGCGGCGTGATCGGGCTCGGGACGTCGCCCTCGAGCACGATCCGCTCGCGGCGGGCGGACAGGTCGGGGTCGGGGATCGGCACGGCCGAGAGCAGCGCCTCGGTATAGGGGTGCACGGGCCGGCTGTAGAGCTCCTCCGCCGGAGACACCTCGACGATCTTGCCGAGGTACATCACCGCGATGCGGTCGGACACGTGCCGCACCACGCCGAGGTCGTGGGCGATGAACACGTAGGTCAGGTGCAGCTCGTCCTGGAGGTCGTCGAGCAGGTTGATCACCTGCGCCTGGATCGACACGTCGAGCGCCGAGACCGGCTCGTCGGCGATGATCAGCTTGGGGTGCAGGGCGAGCGCGCGGGCGACGCCGATGCGCTGGCGCTGGCCGCCGGAGAACTCGTGCGGATAGCGGTTGTAGTGCTCCGGCGAGAGACCGACCAGCTCGAGCAGCTCGGACACGCGCCGTTTCACCTGGCCGCGGTCGCCCATGTTGTGGATGCGCAGCGGGTCGGCGATGATCGTGCCGACGCGCTTGCGCGGGTTGAGCGACGCGTAGGGGTCCTGGAACACCATCTGCATCTCGCGCCGCATCGGCTGCAGGTCGCGCCGGGAGAGCGCCGAGATGTCACGGCCCTCGAACGTGATCGAGCCGCCGGTGAGCTCGTAGAGGCGCACGATGCAGCGGCCGAGCGTCGACTTGCCGCAGCCGGACTCGCCCACCAGGCCGACCGTCTCGCCCGCCTTGACGTCGAGGCTGACGCCGTCCACGGCGTGCACGCGCGCGACCTCCCGCTGCATCAGCACGCCCTTCTTGATCGGGAAGTACTTGCGGACGTCCTGCACCCGCAGGAGCGGGTCGCCGTTCTGCGAGCTCACGCGGAGCCCTCGATCAGCTCGGGATGGATCGTCGTCTCGCGGCGGGCCGCCTTCGTCGCCGGCTCCAGATGGCAGGCGTCCAGGTGCCCGCTCTCGCCGATGCGGTCGCGCAGCTCCGGGATCTCGCGGCACTTGTCGAAGCGGTGCGCGCAGCGGGGGCCGAACGCGCAGCCCTCGGGCAGGTGGATCAGCGAGGGCGGCACGCCCGGGATCGCCGTCAGCCGCCGCGGCTTGGGCCGGTCGAGCCGCGCGATCGAGCCCAGAAGGCCCCAGGTGTACGGGTGCTGGGAGTCGTAGAAGAGATCCCGCTTGGTGCCCTGCTCGACGACCCGGCCGCCGTACATCACGCACACCCGGTCGGCCACCTCGGCGACCACGCCCATGTCGTGGGTGATCATGACGACGGCCGATCCGAAGTCGTCCTTGAGCTTTCCGATCAGGTCGAGGATCTGGGCCTGGATGGTCACGTCGAGCGCTGTCGTGGGCTCGTCCGCGATCAGCAGGTCGGGGTTGCACGAGAGCGCCATCGCGATCATCACCCGCTGGCGCATGCCGCCCGAGAACTGGTGCGGGTAGTCGTTCACGCGCACGCGCGGGTTGGGGATCCCGACCGCCTGCAGCAGCTCGACCGCGCGGGCCTGCGCCGCCTGCTTGGAGATGTTCTCGTGCGCGCGGATCTGCTCGCCGATCTGCCACCCGACCCGGTACACCGGGTTGAGCGAGGTCATCGGGTCCTGGAAGATCATCGCGATCTCCGAGCCGCGCACGCTCTGCATCTCGTCCTTGCCGAGCTTCATGATGTCGCGGCCCTTGTAGATGACCTCGCCCTCGAACACGGCGTTCGGGTCGATGATGAGCCGCATCACCGACATCATGGTGACGCTCTTGCCCGATCCCGACTCGCCGACGATGCCGAGCACCTCGCCCGGGTCGATCGTGAACGAGACGCCGTCGACGGCCTTGACCACGCCGTCCTCGGTGCGGAACGAGACCTTGAGGTTGCGGACGTCGAGCAGGTGGTCGGCCATCTGGGCTAGGCCGGCCTGATCCGGGGATCGAGCCAGGCGTAGCCGACGTCGACGAGCGCGTTTGCGAGCACGATGAAGAACGCGCCGTAGATGACGGTGACCATGATCGTCGGCAGGTCGAGGTTGCCGATCGACTGCCACGTCAGGAACCCGACCCCGTGGATGCCGAACACCACCTCGGTCACGAGCGTCGAGCCCGCCACCAGCGCACCGAAGTCAAGGCCGAAGAGGCTCACGAAGGTGATCATCGAGGTGCGCAGCGTATGCCGCAGCAGCACGCGCCGCTCGGAGAGGCCCTTCGCCCGCGCCGTGCGGACGTAATCCTCGTTCTGGACGTCGAGCAGGCTGGCGCGCAGCACGCGCGCGTAGAGGCCGATGTAGAGGATCGACAGCGTGATCCAGGGGATCACGAGCCCCTTGAACCACAGGCCCGGGTCCTGGACGAAGGGGGTGTAGCCGAGGGGCGGCACCCAGTGGAAGAGGATCGTGTCGTGCCAGCGGCTCTGGGTGATCAGGTTGGCGAGCTCGCCGACCCAGAACACGGGCATCGAGATCCCGATCAGCGCGAGGATCATCAGGAGCGGGTCGATCACGGTGCCCTTGAACACCGCCGCCGCAAGGCCCATCGCGATCGACACCACCACCCAGATGACTGCCGCGCCGAACACGAGCGACAGCGTCGCGGGCGTGGCCGCGACGACCTCGGGCACGATCTTCTGGCCCTGGTTGGAGTAGGACACCAGGTCGCGGGTGATGAAGATCTTCTTCATCATCAGCACGTACTGCACCGGCAGCGGCCGGTCGAGGCCGAACTGGTGGCGGATCTCCTTGACCGCCTGCGCCGAGGGGTTGCGGCCGGCGATCTGGCGCACCGGGTCGATCCCGGGCGTGTGGAAGAAGATCATGAACACGACCACGGTGATCACGAACATCACCAGGATGAGCTGCAGGATCCGGCGGATGATGAAGGTGGCCACTAGCCCTCCACCCGCAGCTTCGCGCGCGGGTCGAGGGCGTCGCGGACGCCGTCGCCGAACACGTTCAGCGCGAGCACCGTCAGCACGATCATGAACCCGGGGGCGATGGCGACCCACGGCCGCGTGTACAGCAGCCCCTGGCCGTCGCTGATCACGGTGCCCCAGCTGGCGTTGGGCGGCTGGACGCCGATCGAGAGGAACGAGAGCGTCGCCTCGGTCAGGATCGTGGTCGCGATGATCAGCGGCAGCAGCACGATGACCACCGTGATCACGTTCGGCAGCACTTCCATGAAGACGAGCCGCCAGCCCGAGGCGCCCTGCGCGATCGCGGCCTCGACGTACTCCTTCTCGGACACCGACAGCACGTGGCCGCGCACCGGCCGGTACACGTAGGGCAGATAGATGAAGGCGATGATCAGCGTCGGCAGCCAGAGGCTCGACGCCTGGATCGTGATCGGGCCGATCGAGACCCCGTTCGGCGCGTTCAGGAGCACCGTCGAGACGCAGATCGCGAGCAGGAGCACCGGGAAGGCCCAGATCACATCCATCATGCGCGAGAACAGCGCGTCGATCCAGCCGCCGTGGAAGCCGGCCAGGAGCGCGAAGATGGTGGCGAGGAGGCAGCAGAGGACGGCCGAGCCGATGCCGACCTCGAGCGAGCTGCGGCCGCCGTAGAGCACCCGCGCGGCCACGTCACGGCCGCTCTGGTCGGCGCCGAGGAAGTAGTGGTGGACGTCCCAGGTGGGGCCGATCGGCGTCTCGCCGAGGTGCAGGATGCCGCCGCCCTGCTGCATCAGCGACACCTTCTTGCCGTTCACGATCGTGGTCCCGTTCAGGTTGTTCTGGAACGGGTTCACGTGGGCGATGTGGTTGGCGTAGAGCGGCGCCGCAAAGCTGACGACCACGATCAGGATGAAGAGCACGAGCCCACCCATCGCGATCCGGTTGCGCACCAGCCGTCTGCCGGCGAGTGCCCACGGGCTGCGGCCCGCGACCTCCGGCCCCCCGGGGGCCGCCGGTTCGATGTGCTCTAGGGCCGCGACCTCAGCCATCCACGATCACCTTACCAACCCGGGGCGGGCGGCTCACAGGAACCGCCCGCCCCGAATGTCGGAATCAACCCGCTACTTGACCCAGAGCTGGTCGATCAGGATGTACCACTGCGGGTTCCACTGGTAGTTGCCGACCCGCTTGGACAGGAAGTCGATCTGCTTCGGGTTGAAGAGATCGACCCACGGCGCCTGGTCCGTCATCTCGTGGTCGACGGTCTGCCAGATCGCGTTGGCCGCGTTCGCGTCGGTGACGCCCTTGGCCTCGGCCTGGTCCATCTTCGCCTGGATGGACTTGTCGCAGAACGCCGCGATGTTCGGGCTGGCGTCGCTGTTCGGATGGATCGAGCCGCAGCCCAGCAGCACGTTCAGGAAGTCGGACGCGGCCGGATAGTCCTGGTACCAGGCCGACCAGGCGACGTTCCACTTGCTGTGGTTCTTCGAGTTCTGAACGTACGGATACTGGACGCTGCCGGCCAGGTACTGGCCCGACGCCTTGTAGCCGATCTTGTTCAGGTCGGAGACCATCTGCTCGCCGAGCGCCTTCGAGGTCTGGTCGTTGGCGCTGTTGACGACGACCTTCATGCCGGCGGTGCCGGACTCCTGCACCAGCTGCTTGGCCTTCGCGATGTTGGTGCCCGTCCACTTCGTGGTGCCCGAGCCGGCCGTGTACGGGCAGTACGGCGCGTAGCCCGGGAAGTTCGGCGGCAGGATCTGGCAGGTCGGCTGCGCGAGCGCGGAGCCGCCGCCGATCTTGACGTAGGCGTTGCGGTCGGCCGCGAAGTTGATCGCCTGCCGTGCCTTCAGGTTGTTGAACGGCGGCGTCGTGGTGTTGAGGGCCATGTACCAGTCGGCCGTCAGCGGGTTCACGTGCACCTGGTTCTTGTACTGCGGCGCGTTCAGCTCGTTCAGCCGGTCGGCCGGGATCACGTCGCCGTCGAACACCTCGTCGGCGGCGCCGCGCTGGACCTGGGTGACCTCGTCGGAGATCTGCAGGCCGTACTTCTCGATGATCTGGTCGGGATACCCGGCCGGCTGCGCGTCGGCGCTCCACACCTTGAAGAACGGGTTGCGGACGAGGACGGCTTCCTTGTTCGGGTCGTACGACTTCCACATGTACGGGCCGGTACCCGGAGGCACGTTGTTGCCCGTGAGCTTCTTGGACGTGGACGCCGGCACGACGTACGCGAACGGCAGGGCCAGCTTGTCCAGGAACTCGGGATCCGGAGCTGTGAGGTGGATCGTCAAGGTCGACGCGGCGTCGTCGGCGACCACACCACTCGAGAGATCGCAGTTGGACGGCTTGCACGCCGAGGCACCGACGATGCCCGAGTAGAACGATGTCGGGCCGGGGACGGTGAACTGGCGCTCGAACGTCGTGACGAAGTCGCTCGGCTTCATGACCTGCCCGTTCGAGAACTTGATGCCCTTGCGGATCTGGAACGTGTAGGTCTTGCCGCCGTCGGTCGGCGTCGGGATCGACGTCGCCAGGTCGGGGACGATCTGCGTGCCCGGAACGCCGCCGACGCGCTTGAACTGCACGAGGCCGTCGTGGGTGTTGATCAGCAGCTGCCACTCCTGCAGCGTGTAGTTCTGAGCCGGGTCGGCGACCCCGAAGCTCGTGTTCGCAAGGATCGTGAACGTCCCGCCCTTGTGCGATGCAGCCGCCGTGGAGGAGCCGCCGCTCGACCCGCTGCTCGACCCACCGCCGCCGGACCCGCCGCACCCTGCCGCAACCGCGACCGACGCGATGGCGATCATCGCGATGAAACCTCGCCTGAATCGGAGCTCCATTACCCCTCCTAGGAATTTGACGCCGCGCGCTCTATGACGCCGCGCAAGCGGCTGATGTTAGTCAGCCCGCGATCCCGGTGAGGCGAGATCCGGCTCTGCGGCGACCCGGCGATAGGCCAGGGCGGCCGTGTGGGCGAGCCCTTCGGACGCGCCCGCCGGGGCCGAGAGCACCGCCAGCGCGACCCGGCGCTCGCCCTCGTCGATCACGGCCACGTCGTGGCGGACGTTCGCGAGCTCGCCCTGCTTGGACGCCACCACCCGCTGCGCCGCGACCGGCAGATAGCGCCCGGCGATATCGGTGTGCTGGGTCTGCGCGAGGCCGGCGAGCACCCGCCGGCAGGCGCGGCGGGGGACGCCGTCGGCGCGCACGAGTGCGGCCAGGAGCGCCACCATGTCGGCCGCGCAGGTCGTGTTGTCCGCGCCCCTGGCCGCCGCCTCCGCGTCCATCATCCGCCGCCGCAGGCGGGTGTGCTCGAGGCCGAGGCCGGTCGCGAGGGCGTTCACCCGCTCAATGCCGACGGCGTCGATGACGACGTTCGTCGCCGCGTTGTCGGAGACCGCCAGCATCAGCAGGTCGAGGTCGGCCAGCGACAGGCGGGTCTCGGGATGCATGCTCTCGATCAGGCCGCCCCCGCCGGGCGCGGCCGTATCGGCGACCCGCACCCGCCTGGCCGGGGTCGAGCTCACCGCGCTGCGCCGCGCTCCAGAGCGCCGCCGACACGAGCACCTTGATCGTGCTGGCAGCGGGCAGGACGGCGTGGGCGTTGCGCTCGAACCGGCGGCCGCTGCGCAGATCGACGGCCGCGACCGACACCACGAGAGCGGGTTAGTCCTCGGTCTCGTAGAGGCGGCGGACGGTGCGCACCCGCGCCTTCAGCTCGGCCGGATGCGCCTCCTCGACCACCTTGCCGTGCTCGGACGACGCGTGCACGATCCGGCCCTCGCCGGCCCAGATGGCGATGTGGTCGCCGTAGCAGACGAGGTCGCCTGGGTGCACCTGGCGCAGCGACACCTCGCGGCCGGCCTCCTCCTGCTGGGCGGCATTGTGCGGCAGCAGCAGACCGAAGCGGCGGTGGACGGCCTGCACGAGGCCGGAGCAGTCGATGCCGTGCACGGTGACGCCGCCCCATTCGTAGGGCGCGCCCAGGAACATCAGCGCCGTCTCGGCGATCGTCTCGCCGCCGGCCTTGCGCCGGGCAGCCGCGAGCGGTTCGGTGCGCAGCCCGGGCGCGACCAGCCATGTGCCCAGATAGCGATCGGCGGCCTGGGGCACGACGACGACGTGCGCCCGGTCCTTGCTCGGCGGCTCGCCGAGGGCGTCCGAGCGGATCCAGCCGGCCAGCCCGTCGGCCACCGTCACCTCGGCCCAGCCGTCCTCGCTCGCCTCGACATCCACCGGGTCGGCGAAGAGCACCTGCGTGACCTGCTCGGAATCCTCGCGGGGCTGCGTGCGTATCGCGGTATAGGGGAGCGTGCAGGAGGCTTTATCCACCGCCGCCATTGTACCGGTGCGGGCGCCTGCCAAGCGGCGCGAGGTGACGGGGAGGGCGCGGATCGGCTCCGCGCCCTCCCCGTCTGCGCCTACTTGATCTCGACGGTGGCGCCGGCCTCCTCGAGCTTGGCCTTGATCTGATCGGCCTCCTCGCGGGCGACGCCTTCCTTCACGGGCGCGGGCGCCTCGTCGGCAACCGCCTTGGCCTCCTTCAGGCCGAGCCCCGTCAGCTCCCGGATCACCTTGATCACCGGGATCTTGCTCTGGCCGGCGTTCGTCAGGATGACGTCGAAGGCGGTCTGCTCCTCCTCGGCAGCGGCCTCGCCGCCGCCACCGCCGGCCGCGGCCACCATCATCGGCGCCGCCGCCGCGGCGGAGACGCCCCAGCGCTCCTCGAGCGCCTTCTTCAGCTCCACCAGCTCGAGCACGGTCATCTCCTCGAGCTGCTCGGGTGTAACAGGCATGTGCCTCTCCTCTTCGGTCTAGGCGGCCTCGGCCGCCTGTCGCTTCTCGATGTACTGGTCGAGCACGACCAGGAACTCCCGCAGCGGCGCTGCGAGGACGTTGTAGGAACCCTGCAGCGGGCCCGCGATCGCGCCGACCACCTGGCCCTGCAGGACGTCCTTCGGCGGCAGCTCGCCCAGGGCGCGGACATCGTCCGCGGTGAGCTTCTGGCCGTCCATGACCGCCCCGCGCACCTGCAGGATGCGCGTCTGCCGGGCGAGCTCGGACAGCTTCTTCGCGGCAGCCGACGGGTCGTCGGCGACGAACGCGATCGCCGTCGGCCCCTCGAGCAGCTCGATCAGGTCAAGCCGCTCGGCCTTCTCGGCCGCGATCTTCGCGAGCGTGTTCTTGGCGACGTGGAACGTCGCTCCGGCGTCGCGCAGCGACTGGCGTACGTCCGCCACCTGGGTGACGGTCAGGCCGCGGTAGTCGGTGACGATCATCGCGGGCGCCTCGCGCATGCGCGCGGTCAGCTGCTCGACCACCCGCTCCTTTTGCTCTAAACGCACGGTTCACCTCCTTCATGCGATCTCGCGTCCGCCGTGAGGCGACGCGAGCGCACGGGTGACGTGCACGAGCACCGGCCTCGGTCGGGTGTGAGGTTTGAGCCCGGAGGGCCCCGACGGTCTCTGGCGCGGACAGTTGGCGGCGGCAGCATAGCGGGGCCAGGCCCGCTCGCGGGGGCCTGGCCCCGGTTCACTGCTCAGGCCGTGGCGCCCTCTTCGAGCAGGTCGCGGACGCGGGCCGTGTCGACCTTCACGCCGGGGCCCATCGTCGAGGTGAGCGTGATCGAGCGCAGGTAGCGGCCCTTCGCCGCCGCCGGCTTGGCCCGCAGGATCTCGTCGAGCACCGCGCCGTAGTTCTCGACCAGGGCGCGCTCCTCGAACGACTTCTTGCCGATCGCCACGTGGATGATGCCCGTGCGGTCGGTGCGGTACTCGATCTTGCCGGCCTTGATGTCCGAAACGGCCTTTGCGATGTCGAAGGTGATCGTCCCCGCCTTCGGGCTCGGCATCTTGCCCTGCGGGCCGAGGATGCGCCCGAGCCGGCCGACCGTCCCCATCATGTCGGGGGTGGCGATCGCGACGTCGAAGTCGGTGAAGCCCTCCTGCACGCGGGCCGCCAGATCGTCTGCTCCGACCACGTCGGCGCCGGCGTCCTCGGCCTCCTTGGCCTTCTCGCCCTGCGCGAACACGGCCACCGTGACCGAGCGGCCCGTGCCGTGCGGCAGAAACAGCGTGCCGCGCAGCTGCTGGTCGGCGTGGCGGACGTTCACGCCCAGGCGCATGTGCATCTCGACGGTCTCGTCGAACTTGGCGGTCTCGAGCGACTTCAGCGTGCGCACCGCCTCGAGCGGCGGATAGGCGCGCTCGCGGTCGACCTGCGCGCGTGCGCTCGTGTAGCGCTTCCCGGCCATCAGGCACCCACCTCCACGCCCATCGAGCGGGCTGTGCCGGCGATGATGTGCATCGCGGCGTCGACGTCGTTCGCGTTCAGGTCGGGCAGCTTGGTCTCGGCGATCTGGCGCAGCTGGGCGCGCGAGATCGTGCCGACCTTGTTCCGGTTGGGCTCGCCGGAGCCCTTGTCGATGTTGAGCGCCTCGCGGATCAGCACCGCGGCCGGCGGCGTCTTGGTGATGAACGTGAACGAGCGGTCCTCGAACACGCTGATCTCGACCGGCGTGATCCGGCCCATGTTCGGCCCTTGCGTGGCGGCGTTGAACGCCTTGCAGAACTCCATGATGTTGACCCCATGCTGGCCGAGCGCCGGGCCGACCGGCGGCGCCGGGTTGGCCTGTCCGGCCGGGATCTGCAGCTTGATGACCTTGATGACCTTCTTCGCCATACCTCACCTCTCATGTGGTGCAAGCGCCCGGTCAGGGCTCCCACGGTTCGACAATCCGCGGCGGATGATAGCTACGGCCGGCGCACGGCCCCGGCGGCGAAGGGGTAGACGAGCACCGACAGCATGCCCGCGCCCACCAGGCCGGCGGCCGTGCTCGACCGCATCTCCCCGGCGGCCAGCCCGAGGGTCGTGATGGCGACGATCAGCGGCAGGCCGGTCGAGGCGTAGAGGGCGAGGGCACGGCGGTCGGGGGCGCGGAGCTCGGGGCGAGCGAGCAGGTAGGTCGGCACCCCCCGGACGACGAGGAAGAGGGCGAGAAAGAGGATGAGCTTCGCGAGCCCGGCCGGGTCGCCGATGACCGCCTGCAGGTCGAACCGCATCCCGGTCACGATGAAGAAGATGGGCACGAACACGCCGAACGCGACCGCGTCGAGCTTCGGCTGGAGCAGGCGGCGCGAGTCCGGGCCGGCCGCGATCGACACGAGCAGGCCGGCCGAGAACGCGCCCAGGACGACGTCGAGGCCGAGCCGCGAGGTCAGGTAGACGAGCGCCGCCAGGAGCAGCACCGAGAGCCGCACGGCCAGCTGCCCGGTCGCCTCCATCGTCGCCTCGATGACGGCCACGACCCGGCGCGGGCGCACGTGCGGGGCGGCGAGGGCGGCGACGACGGCCACCGCCGCAAACGCGACCAGGACGAGCGCCGAGAGCTCCCGGTCGGACGACTGCGTCAGGAGCACCGCGATCAGCACGATCGGGCCGAGCTCGCCCACCGCCCCGGACGCCATCACGAACGCGCCGAGCCTGCCCTCCAGCTCGCCGCGGTCGCGCAGGATCGGGGTCAGGGTGCCGAGCGCCGTGGTCGTGAGGGCGCAGCCGACGAACAGGAAGTTCACGATCACATTGGCCGCCTCGAGCGCGGCGGCGATCGCGAGCGCGACGGCGACCGACACGAGCCAGGTCTCGGTCGCAAGCCGGGCCGGCGCCCCTCGCACCCGGTCGAGCTCGAGCTCGAATCCGGCGAGGAAGAACAGGAACGCGAGCCCGAACTGGGCCAGGAGGTCGGCGAGCGGCGTGACGTGGATGAGCCCGAGCACGGGCGGGCCGACGAGGATGCCGAGCAGGATCTCGACCACGACGAGCGGCGGCGACTGCCGCGGGACGAGATCGGCCAGGATGGGCGCGGCCGCCGCCAAGCCGACGATGACCGCAAGCGTCGAGAGGTCGATCTGCACGCGCGCGACCCTCTCACACCCGAGAACCGGGGACAGTCCCCGCGAGCGGGGACAGTCCCCCGCTGCAGATTCGCAACGGAAATGTCAGGCCAGACGTTCGGGGTCTGACCCCGGTTCGCGAGCCCCTGTGGTGCTCAGACCGCCTACGCCCTCGCCGGCTGGTGGTCTCTCGGCACCGGGCGGCCGGGGTGGGACAGCCCTCCGAACGGCAGAGCGCGGTGGCGAGGGCCACCGCGGCGGCCATGTTCGGAGCACTGTCCCGGAAGAAGATTTAGGGCGTCGAGCCCTAAATCTTCTTGACCTTGTCGAACTCGAGCTCGACGGGGACCTGGCGCTCGAAGATCGACACCAGCACCTTGAGCTTGCCCTGGTCCTCGTTGATCTCGGCGATCTCGCCGTCGAAGTCGGCCAGGTAGCCGGACGTGATCTTGACGCTGTCGCCCATCGTGAACTCGGCCTTCGCCTTCGTCTTCTGCTCGGCCTGGGCGACGGCGGTGTGCAGCATCCGGTCGACCTCGGGCTGGCTCAGCGGGACGGGCTTGTTCTGGGATCCGACGAACCCGGTCACGCCCGGTGTGTTCTTCACGAGCGTCCAGGCGTCGTCGGTCAGGTCCATGTTGACCAGCACGTAGCCGGGCCAGAGCCGGCGCTCGGTCTGCACCTTCTGGCCGTCCTTCGTCTCGACCACCGATTCGGTCGGGACGACGACCCGGCGCACGACCTGCTCCTGGCTCATCGACTTGATCCGGTGCTCGAGATTGGTCTTGACCTTGTTCTCGTGCCCGGAATAGGTGTTGATCACATACCAGCGGAACATTGCGTCCCTACTTTTGCAGATTTACCAGCTTGGTGGCGAGATGGGCGAACGCCTGATCCAATCCGTACAGGTATCCACCCACCACGATGCACGCCGCGAGGACGACCATCGTCGACTGCCACGTCTGCTGCCGGTTGGGGAAATCGACCTTGGCGAGCTCGGAGCGCACCTCGCCGACGAACCCGATCAGGCCGCGGAGCCCGCGCCGGCGGTCGACCTCGCCGCCCGACTGGCTCTTGGGCTTGCCGGCCAGCGGTGCGCTGACCGAGCGGCGCCCTCCGGCCGCCGGCCTACCCCTGCGCGACGTGCTGCGTGCCATCGGAGTTAGCGCGTCTCCCGGTGGGGGGTGTGATGCCCGCACCAGCGGCAATACTTGGAGAACTCGATCCGGTCGGGCGAGTTTCGCTTGGACTTATTCGTTTGATAATTGCGCCGCTTGCAGTCCTGGCACGCAAGCGTGACCAGGACGCGGACACCGGACTTCGCCACTTCGGACTCCTCGATCCACGGCACCGCCACCGGCGCCGATCAGGCAGGATACACGGAACGTGAAGCCCCAAAGCACACAGCGCCCGTGACCGGGTCGACCGTGGACCGCGGCCGCCTGGCCGCGCTGCAGGCCCGCGAGGAGGCCCGGTTCGTCGAGCTGCACCCGCGCTCGCAGGCGCTGCACGAGCGCGCCGGCCGCTCGCTCCTGGCCGGCGTGCCGATGCACTGGATGGTCGAGTGGGCAGGTGCCTTCCCGGTCTTCGTCGCCGAGGCGTCCGGCGCCCGCTTCACCGACGTCGACGGCAACGACTACGTCGACCTGTGCCTCGGCGACACGGGCGCGATGACCGGGCACGCGCCGGCCGCGACCGCCGCCGCGGTCGTGTGACCAGGTGCGCAAGGGCACGACCCTCATGCTGCCGACCGAGGACGCGATCGCCTGCGCCGAGGAGTTCACCAGGCGCTTCGGCCTGCCCATCTGGCAGTTCGCGCTCACCGCCACCGACGCCAACCGGTTCACGATCCGGCTCGCCCGCCAGGCCACCGGCCGGCCCAAGATCCTCGTCCACAACTGGTGCTACCACGGGTCGGTCGACGAGACGTTCATCACGCTCGACGGCCAGGGCCGGCCGCAGACGCGGCCGCACAACATCGGCCCGGCCGTCCCGCCGGCCGAGACCACACGGGTGGTCGAGATCAACGACCTGGACGCCCTCGAGCGCGAGCTCGCCCACGGCGATGTCGCCTGCTGCCTGTTCGAGCCGGCGCTCACGAACATCGGCATCGTCCTGCCCGACGAGGGCT
Organism: uncultured Actinomycetes bacterium; assembly: GCA_963717845.1. Lineage (GTDB taxonomy): Bacteria > Actinomycetota > Thermoleophilia > Gaiellales > JAICJC01 > JAICJC01. The sequence continues at coordinate 1,532,485 of CAVQXH010000001.1, read as the reverse complement.
ATCACGCCGCCGTGCGCGAGCTCTGCCACAAGCACGGCACCTTCCTCGTGATCGACGAGACCCACACCCTGTGCGCCGGCCCCGGCGGCTACACCCGCGCGTACGACCTCGACCCGGACTTCCTGACGGTCGGAAAGCCGCTCGCCGGCGGCATCCCCGCCGCCGCCTACGGCATGAGCGAGGAGACCGCCCACCGCGTGATCGCGGCGCTGCCCGACGGCCCGGTCGACGTCGGCGGGATCGGCGGCACCCTGGCCGGCAACGCGCTCTCGCTGCGGGCGATGCGGGCAACCCTGACCGAGGTGCTCACGGCGGAGGCCTACGAGCGCATGATCCCGCTGGCCGAGCGCTTCACCGACGGCGTGCAGGCCGCGATCGGCGCCTGCGGCCTTGACTGGTACATCACCCGGCTCGGCTGCCGGGCCGAGTACGGCTTCCAGCGCGACCGCCCCCACACCGGCGGCGAGGCGGCGGCATCGATGGATCACGAGCTCGACCGCTTCATGCACCTCTACGCGCTCAACCGCGGCGTGCTGATGACGCCGTTCCACAACATGGCGCTGATGTCGCCCGCCACCGTCGCCGCCGACGTCGACCGCCACACCGACGTGTTCGCCGAGGCCGTCCGCGAGCTCACCGTGTAAGCCATGCACCGCTCAACCATCTCCACCGTGCACGGCGGCGGCGACGGCGGTAGCATCGCAAGGTCTCGTTCCGGAAGGGCAACCAAGGGAGAACCCGTGAAGAGTTTGCGAAGACCCGGCCGCCTGGCATGGGTAGCGATCATCGCGACCGTGGCCGTCGCGGCCGCAGCCTGCGGCAGCAGTGGGTCGAGCAGCAGCTCGAGCGCAGCGGGCGGCTCCGGCGGGAGCTCGAGCGCGCCGTCCATCAGCATCGGCCTCGTCACCGACATCGGCGGCCTGAACGACCGCAGCTTCAACCACCTGGCGTTCGTCGGCCTGCAGAAGGCGGCGTCGCAGCTCGGCATCAAGCCTGACGTCCTGCAGTCGAGCTCGGCCTCGGACTACATCCCCAACCTGCAGCACGCGGCGCAGAGCGGCGACAAGCTCGTGATCGCGGTCGGGTTCCTCATGGAGAGCGCCGTCGAGAAGGTCGCAGCAGCGTTCCCGAACACCCAGTTCGCCATCATCGACTCCGGCCCGGCGAAGCCGATCTCCAACCTGAAGAGCCTGCTGTTCCACGAGCAGGACGGCGGCTACATGGCCGGCTACCTGGCGGGCCTTGTCACGAAGACGAACGTCGTCTCCACCGTGGGCGGCCAGAAGATCCCGCCGGTCGACCACTACATCGCCGGCTTCATCGCGGGCGCGAAGGCCGCGAACCCGAAGGTGAAGGAGCTGAACGCGTACTCGCAGAGCTTCACCAACCAGGCTGCCTGCAAGGAGCTCGCGCTGAACCAGATCTCCCAGCACTCCGACGTCGTCTTCCAGGTGGCGGGCGGCTGCGGCCTCGGCGCGCTCTCCGCGGCGAAGGAGAAGGGCGTCTGGGGCGTCGGCGTGGATGCCGACCAGGCCTACCTGGGCTCGTTCATCCTGACGAGCGCCATCAAGAAGGTCGACGTCGCCGTGTACGACACGGTGAAGGAGATCACCGACGGGACGTTCAAGGGCGGCACGACCGACTTCTTCACCGCCCAGAACGGCGGCGCGGGCATCGGCGCGATCAGCCCGAACGTGCCGGCGGCCGACGTGACCAAGCTGGAGGCGATCCAGAAGAAGGTCGAGAACGGGACGATCGTCCCGCCTGACACCGTCAAGTAACGGGTCGGTGGGGGCGGGCCGGCGGGCCCGCCCCCACCGATCTTGATCGATGGCCGAGCACCCAGCCCTGGAACTGCGTGGGATCACCAAGCGCTTCGGCAGCCTGGTGGCGAATGACGGCGTCGACTTCGAGCTCATGCCGGGCGAGGTGCACGCGCTCCTCGGCGAGAACGGCGCCGGCAAGTCGACGCTGATGAACGTGCTCTACGGGCTGTATCAGCCCGACGCCGGCGAGATCCGGATGGACGGCAAGCCCGTCCGCATCACCTCGCCCAGCGACGCGATCGCGGCGGGCATCGGCATGGTGCACCAGCACTTCATGCTGATCCCGGTCATGACGGTGGCCGAGAACGTCGTGCTCGCGTCGGAGCCGCGCAGCGGGCCGTTCCTCGACCTGGGAGAGGCGCGCAAGCGGGTGCTCGCGGTCTCGGACCAGCTCGGCCTCGCCGTCGACCCCGACGCGCGCGTGGAGGAGATCTCGGTCGGCCAGCAGCAGCGGGTGGAGATCGTGAAGGCGCTCTACCGCAACGCCAGCATCCTGATCCTCGACGAGCCGACGGCGGTGCTGACGCCGCAGGAGGCGTCCGACCTCTTCCGCATCCTGAACACGCTGCGCGGCGACATGGGGACGTCGGTCATCTTCATCACCCACAAGCTGGGCGAGGTGCTCGAGCTGGCCGACCGGATCACCGTGCTCCGGCGCGGGAAGGCCGTCGGCACCGTCCCCCGCGAAGGGGCGACCGAGGAGAGCCTGGCCCGGCTGATGGTCGGCCGGGAGGTGCTGCTGCGGGTCGAGAAGCGGCCGAGCCACCCCGAGCGCCCCATCCTCGAGGTGGACGACCTCCATGTGCTCGACGACCGCGAGCTCGAGGCCGTGCGCGGCGTCTCGCTCGGCGTGCGCCAGGGCGAGATCGTCGGCATCGCCGGCGTGGACGGCAACGGCCAGGCCGAGCTCGTCGAGGCGATCACGGGGCTGCGCCGGCCGACGGCCGGCACGATCACGGTCGCGGGGCACGACATCTCCCAGGCCGACGCCAGGGACAGCATCGACGCCGGGGTCGGCCACATCCCCGAAGACCGCCATCGCCGCGGCCTCGTGCTCGAATTCTCGCTGGCCGAGAACCTGGCGCTGCACGACTACCGCAAGCCGCCGGCGTCGCACTTCGGCATCCTCTCGCCGAGCCGCCTCGTCGGCCGCGCACGTGGCCTCCTGGAGGAGTTCGACGTCCGCGGCGGCGGCACCCAGACGCTCGCCGGTGCGCTGTCCGGCGGAAACCAGCAGAAGGTCGTGATCGCGCGCGAGCTCTCCGACGATCCGCAGCTGCTCGTCGCCGCCCAGCCGACGCGCGGCCTCGACGTTGGTGCGATCGAGTTCGTGCACCGGCGGCTGGTCGAGGAGCGCGACCGCGGCCGGGCGATCCTGCTCGTCAGCTTCGAGCTCGACGAGATCCTCGGCCTGTCGGACCGCATCCTCGTGATGTACGGCGGCCGCATCGTCGGCGAGTACGGCCCCGACGTCACCGAGCTCGAGCTCGGCGTGGCGATGGCCGGCGGCGGCCGGGAGAGCGCCGCGTGACCGCCGACCGCGCACCCGAGAGCGCCTGGGAGCGCGTCGCCGACTGGCTCAGCCCGCGCATGGAGGGCGTGGTCCTGCCCATCGGCACGACCGTGCTCGCCTTCCTCGTCGGCGGCCTGGCCGTGCTCGCCGCCCACCGCAACCCGCTGACCGCCTACAAGGCGATCTTCAACGGCACCGGCCTGAACTGGGTGCTGCCGTGGACGTCGGGCAACGACCGCATCTTCGCCGCGATCAACCTCCAGCAGACGCTGATCGCGATGACCCCGCTGATCCTGACTGCGCTCGCCGTCGCCTTCGCCTTCCGGTGCGGCATGTTCAACATCGGCGGCGAGGGCCAGTACATCGTCGGCCTCGTGTGCTCACTGTGGGTCGGGCTGCACTTCGCCGGCATGCCCAAGCCGCTGCACATCTTCCTCGCGCTGCTCGCCGCCACGCTCGGCGGCGCGGTGTGGGCCGGGATCGCCGGCGCGCTGAAGGCGTCCGTGGGGGCGCACGAGGTGATCTCGACCATCATGCTGAACTGGATCGCGATCTTCGGCAGCCAGTACCTCTTCGAGCTGGGCGGGCCGCTGCAGGGCTCGCAGCGCGCCGTGCCGGCGTCCAACCCGGTCGCGAGCTCGGCCCAGCTGCCCGCCATCTGGGGCAACCTGCAGCCGCTCCACGCGGGCATCTTCATCGCCCTCGCGTCCCTGGTCGTGTACTGGTTCATCCTCAACCGCACCACGCTCGGCTACGAGGTGAAGGCGGTCGGGTTCAACCCGGAGGCGGCTCGCTACGGCGGCATCTCGGTGGCGCGCAACTTCGTCGTCGCGCTCGCGATCTCGGGCGCCTTCGCCGGCCTCGCCGGCGCGATGGACATCCTCGGGTGGGAGTTCTCGGTCGCGACGAACGACATCCAGGTGAGCCAGATCGGGTTCATCGGCATCGCGGTCGCGTTGCTCGGCCGCGGCCGCGCGGTCGGCATCCTGCTCGCCGCGCTGCTCTTCGGCGGCCTCGAGGTGGGCACGTCGACGCGCGCGCTCGACCCGTCCGTGTTCCCGCCGGAGCTCGCGAGCAACCTGGCGACGATCATCCAGGGCCTGATCGTGCTGTTCGTCGGCGCAGAGCTCCTGCTCGTGTACGCCTGGCGAGCGCGGCGGGGGCGGCCGCCGGCGCCGCGGCTCGACACAAGCCTGCGGGAGGAGGCGCTGTGAGCGCCGTCGCCGAGACGCTCCGCGCGCGCATGCCGACCGGGGCGCGCGCCGTCGGCCTCGCGGGCGTCGTGGCCGGGCTGCTCGCCCTGTGGCTTGCGCTGCCGCCGTTCGAGGTGCGCGCACAGGGCGCGCCCGTCGCGCTCGCCCTCGTCGGCGTCGGCTGCGGCGCCTACGCGCTGCAGGCGCGCGAGTGGCGGATCGGCGGCTGGGCGGTCGCCGTCGCGATCGTCGCGGTGCTGATCGCGATCTGGGCGCAGGGCCGCAGCACGGCGACGCTCGGCGACATCGTCAACTCGGGCCTCTTCGCCTCGACGCTGCAATATGCGACGCCGCTCGGCTTCGCCGCGATCGGCGGCGTCCTGTGCGAGCGCTCCGGGGTCGTCAACATCGGCCTCGAGGGGATGATGCTGATGGGGGCGTTCTTCGGCATCTGGGCGGCGGCGTGGAGCGGCACGTGGACCGTCGGCCTGCTCGTGGCCATGATCGCCGGCGGGCTGCTCGCGCTGATCCACGCCATCTTCACGATCCACCTGCGCGCCGACCAGATCGTGATCGGGACGGCCATGAACTTCCTCGCGCTCGGCATCACGGGCTACGTGTTCATCGACGTCTACGGCGACCAGGGCACACCACCGAACGTGTCGATGGTGCCGGACATCAGCATCCCCGGCATCCGCAGCATCCCCGGCATCGCCGGCGTGTTCGGGTCGCTGAACGCCATGATCTGGCTGCTCTTCGTGCTCATCATCGCCATCCACGTGGTGCTCTTCCACACGCCGATCGGGCTGCGCATCCGCGCCGTCGGCGAGCACCCGCGGGCGGCCGACACGGTCGGCATCCCGGTGTTCGGGATCCGCTACGCCGCGGTGATCGGGTCGGGGATGCTGGCGGCGCTCGGCGGCGCCTACCTCTCGATCGGCTTCGTCGGCTCGTTCGACCAGAACATGACCGCCGGCCGCGGCTTCATCGCCCTCGCGGCGATGATCTTCGGCAAGTGGCGGCCGTTCGGGGCGTTCGGCGCGTGCCTCCTGTTCGGCTTCGCGAGCGGCCTCGCCGACCGGCTCCAGTCGAGCGCCAACGTCTCGGTCAACCTGCTCTCGACGCTGCCCTACGTGCTGACGCTGATCGCCCTCGTCGGGCTGATCGGCCGCTCCCGGCCACCGGCCGCCGACGGCCGCCCGTACATCAAGGAGTGATGGGGACTGTCCCCGCCCGTCCGGCGGGGACAGTCCCCGGTTCTCGCTCTTCGATCAGGTTGCGGCCGTCTCCGGCTCGGGCGCGCGCGCGACGCCCTCGGCATCGCGATCGGCCGGGGGCTCGATCGTGATGTTCGGCAGCACCTTGTCGAGCCAGCGCGGGATCGTCCACGAGTGCTCGCCGAGCACCGTCAGGAGCGCCGGCACGAGCGTCATCCGCACGACCAGTGCGTCGGTCAGGATGGCGACCCCGAGCAGCAGGCCGAACTCCTTCGAGACGCGGTCGGGCGCGAGCAGGAACGAGAAGAACACCGACGACATGATGAACGCCGCCGCGATGATCACGCGGCCGACGCCGGCCATGCCGTAGCGGACCGAGTCGAAGGTGTTGTTCCCGTGGACGTGCTCCTCGCGGATCCGGCTCATCAGGAACACCTCGTAGTCCATCGAGAGGCCGAACAGGATCGCGAAGGCGATCGGGGGCACGAAGCTCTCGATCGGGCCGGTGCGATCGAGCCCGATGATGCCCATCCCGTGGCCGAGCTGCACCACGAGCGTGAGCGCCCCGAAGCCGACGACCGCCGACGCGAGCGTCGTCAGCGCCGCCTTGATGGCGATCACGAGCGAGCGGAACGCCATCGCCATCACGATGAACGTGATGCCGATGATGTAGAGCAGGAACCACGGCGCCCGCGACAGGATGCGGTTGCCGATGTCGGTGAAGGCCGCGTTCGAGCCCGAGACGTACGCGACCGCGGACGACCCCTTGAGGGCGTTCGGGATCACCGTGTTGCGGAAGGTCGAGACGATGTCGTCGGTCTTCGCGTCCTGCGGCTTGTACTTCGAGTAGGTGTTCACGATCGCCACCGAGGCCTGGCCGGGGGTCTTCGCGTTGTAGATCGGCGCGACGACCTGCGAGATGCCGGGCGTGTGCTGGAATGCGTGCTGCAGCTTGACGGCGGCGGTGTGGTCGGAGTTGAGCGCGACCACGACGGGGATCGGCTCGGTGAAGCCCGGCCCGAAGCCCTGCGAGAGCAGGTCGTAGGCCTTGCGCGTCGTCTGGCTCTTCGGCGCCGTGCCGGCGTCGGCGAGGCCGAGCCGCACCTTGATGACCGGCGAGGCGACGACGAGCAGGATCACCACGGTCACGGGCAGGACGACCTTGGCGTTCGACGTCACGAACCGGCCCCAGGCGGCAACCGGCGTCTTGAGCTGGCCCTCCCGCGAGTCATCCGAGCCGCGCAGGCCCAGCCGGCCCCGGTCGATCTTGTGGCCGAGCAGCGAGAGGATCGCCGGCAGCAGCGAGTTCGCCAGGAGCACGGCGGTCAGCACGCCCAGGGCGCTGCCGATGCCGAGCTTCGTGATGAAGTCGATGCCGATCAGCGCAAGGCCGGTGATCGAGATGGCGACCGTCGTCCCGGCGAAGAGCACCGCCCGGCCCGCGGTCGCGCTGGCGGCGGCCGCCGCGTCCTGCGGCTCCAGGCCGTCATGCAGGTACTGCCGGAACCGGGTGACGATGAACAGCGTGTAGTCGATGCCCACGCCCAGGCCGATCATCGGCACCAGGATCTCGGTGACCGTGTTGAAGTGCGTGAAGCGGGCCGCCAGGTACAGCAGCATGAACGCCCCGGCCACCGCCGTGATGGCGAAGAGCAGCGGGATCAGCGTCGGCACGAGCGCGCGGAACAGGATCATCAGGATGATGAACGCCGCGATCAGGCCGATGATGTCGGACAGGCCCTGGGTGGGCGGCGCGTTCTCGGCCTCGCCGGTGAACTGCGCGTCGATGCCGGCCTTGCTGGCGATGGCCTGGATGTGGTTCTCGACCGTCGACGATGCCCGAGCGGGGCAGCTGGAACCCGGTCTTGTCGTACTGGATGTCGAAGAACGCGATCCGGCCGTCCTTCGAGAGCTGGTGGGCACCCTTCGCCAGCGGGTCGGTGCTCGTCGAGACGTCCTTGGCGTGGAAGTCGAGCGAGCGCTGCGAGCTCGTGCCCGCGGCGATCATCTGCTGGATGGCGGCCCTGCCGGCGGGCGAGTCGAGCCGCTGGCCGGGAGGCGCTGCCACGACCACGCGCAGCGCCGCGCCCTTCTGGACCGGGAACTTGGCGTTGATCAGGTCGGTCGCCCTCTGCACGTCCGTCCCGGGGAGGTTGAAGTCGTTGATCAGCGTGCCGTGGAACGCGGCGTTCAGCCCGCCCAGCACCACGAAGATGGCGAGCCAGCTGAAGATCACCCGCCAGGGATGGCGGGCGAAGTGCCCGGCCATGCGGGCCTGCGCACCCGTGTGCGCGATCCGGCGTTCGTGCTCCAGATTGGGGTCTGCGAGATCAGTCATGAGTGCAGTACATCCTTGTACGTCGAATTGCTCGGCGAGGATCGAAATCCGGGGGGCCCGTGCCTGTCCGCGACCCGGCACCAGGGCGTGCTCGCAGGGTATCGCGGTTTGCGCGGGATCGTTCCGAACAGGTGTCGCTCATCGTCACCGGCCTACAGACCGGCCGCCGGTTGCGATCTCATCGGTGCGAGACGAAGGCGGCCACCTGCGCGAGGAACTGATCGCGCTCGCGCATGAGGAAGAACATGTGCCCGCCGTCGAACATGACGAGCTTCGACCCGGCGATGCCGTCGTGCAGGTCCTCGGCGAGCGCGGTCGGCACGGTGCGATCCCTGCGTCCGTGCAGGATCAGGGTCGGGGCGTGGATCTGCCCGAGGCGGGCAGTGCAGTCGTAGCTCCGCGACGCCGCCCGCTGGCGCATGTGGGCGAACCTCGGCTGGGGGTGGCGGCCCCGGAACATCGGCAGCGAGCGCAGGAGGGAGGCGGCCCGCATCGGCGCCGACATGGTCAGCCGCGCCGGTTTGCGCGCGCTCGCCGAGACGAGCACGAGCCCCGTGACCCGCTCGGGGTGTGCGAGCGCAAGGGCGAGCGCGATGCTTGCGCCCATCGAGATGCCGACCATGTCGGCCTGCGTGATCGCGAGCGCATCCATCAGGCCGACGGCGTCGCCCGCCATCATCTCGATCGAGTACGGGATGTCCGGCTTGTCGCTGCGACCCGCACCGCGGTTGTCGAAGGCGATCACGCGGTTGCTCTGGACGAGCCGGGCGATGATGTCGCCGAGCATGCTGACGTCGCTGCCCAGGCCGCCGATCAAGAGCACCGGCCGGCCGTCGCCGCGCTCCTCGTAGTAGATGCCAAGCTCGTTGATCCGCGCGATCGGCACCGCTGCAACCATAGCCCTGCCGCTCGCCGCGGCGCGCGGTCGCCGGTCAGGCGGTGGCGCCCCCCGGCGGGCCGACCCGGAACCGCAGCGTCACGGCGCCGGCCGGGCCGGACAGCTTCGCGAGCGTGACGACCCAGGTGCCGCCCGGCATCGGGCATGCCTCCTCCCCGACGGTGCAGATCACCCGGTCGGCGCGGTGCGCGCAGGCGCTGCTCGCGGCGAAGGCAGCCGTGCGGATCAGCAGAGGCGCGCTCACACGCGGCAGCCGCGTCGTTGCCCGGATGCGCACACCCGCGGGGGCACCGATCCGGTAGAGCAGGATCACCCCGGCGGGCCGGCGGATGCGAAACGACCGTGTCTGGGCTCCGCCGCCGAACCGGACGGTCACAGCTTGCGCCGACCGCACGGCGGCGGCCGCGCGCGCATGGGTCTCGGGCGCGCCGCTGCGGCCGCCCGTTGCAGCCGTGCCGCAGCCGGCAGCGGCCAGCGACACCGCCGCCAACCCCACGCACCACACGGCCCGGGCACCCGTCACACGCGATCTACGCCGCCGTGCCAGAATTGCGTCCCGATGCCCACGGTGACCTCGAGCGACGGCACCGCGATCGCCTACGACCACGTCGGCAGCGGCCCGGCCGTGATCGTCGTCGACGGCGCGTTCGCACATCGTGCGATCAACCCGACGTCGGCGCGGCTGGCGCAGCTGCTGGCGCCGGAGTTCACGGTCTACCGCTACGACCGCCGCGGCCGCGGCGAGAGCGGCGACGCCTCGGTGTATGCGATCGAGCGCGAGGTCGAGGACATGCAGGCGATCATCGCCGCGGCCGGCGGCGCGGCATTCGTGCTCGGCGGCTCCTCGGGCGCGGCGCTCGCCCTCGACGCCGCCGCGCACACCCCTGCGATCACGCGGCTCGCCGTGTACGAGCCGCCGTTCATCGTCGACGCGAGCCGCTCCCCGGTCGGCGCCGACTACCCGGCCCGGCTCGCCGATCTGGTGGCGGCCGGCCGGCGGGGCGATGCGGTGGCGCTCTTCTTCACGGAGGCGGTGCGCCTGCCGGCGAGCGACGTCGCCGCGATGCGCGGAGGGCCGTTCTGGAGCGAGATCGAGCGGGTGGCGCCGACGCTTCGCTACGACGCCGCGGTCATGGCCGGGACGATGCGCGGGGCGCCGCTGCCCGCGGCGCGATGGGCCGCCGTGAGCGCGCCGACGCTCGTCCTGAACGGCGGTGCCGGCGCCGGCTTCATGGCCGCCGGAGCCGATGCCCTGGCCGCGATCCTGCCGCATGCGCAGCGGCGCACCCTGCCCGGCCAGACGCACGACGTCGCCGCCGAGGCGCTCGCGCCGGTGCTCGCCGAGTTCTTCTCCGGCTGACCTCAGGCGGCCGTGAGCTCGCGACCGACCGCGTCGAGCACGACCCGGCGGCACTGCCGCCGCGTCGCCATGCCGGTGAGCAGCCACGTGCCGAGGCCCTCGACGAGCGCGGTCAGCCTCCACGCGGCCGCGCCGGCATCGACGGCGCCGGGCACGTCGCCGCAGCGCTGGCCCTCGCGGATCACCTCGGCGATTGCATTCGACCAGTCGGCGTAGACGTCCTCGTGGGAATCGCGCAGCCCGGGCTCGCGGATCGCCCGCGTGGTCATCTCGCGCGCGAGCATCCAGATCTGGTAGACCCGCGGATCGGCGTCGAAGTAGACCAGGAGCAGCCGCTCGAGCCGCTCGCGGGGCGCGGACTCTCCGGCCACCTCGAGCTCGAGCTGCACCATCCTCGCCTCGGCGTGCACGAAGGCCTGCCGCAGGAGCTCCGAGCGCGTCTTGAAGTAGTAGTGCGGCAGCGTCGGCGACACGCCTGCCGCCGCCGCGATGTCGGCCATCCGCACCCGCTCCACGCCGCGGTCGACGATGGCCCGGCAGGCCGCGAGCAGGATTGCCTCGCGCATCGCCGCGCCCTTCTGACGCCCCGCCGGTTTCTTCAGTGACGACACAGGAACCGGACGGCATTCAAGCATCCGCAGCCCGGGCCGGTCAAGGCCCGGAGGACGCCGACACCCGTTCCGGTGAACACCCGGAGACCGTCTTGACGCCGGTCCGCGAGCCGTGGTATAGCTGCGGCCGTCCCTTGAGTCACCGCTCAAAAATGCTGCGCGCCGCGTTCGCCCTGGCCGGGATGGTCGCGCTCGGTGCGACCGGCTGCGGCGGCGGCGGCTCCGCGACAGGCAGCGGCAGCGGCGGCTCCCAGATCCTGCGCATCGGGACGACGTACTACATCGACACGCTGAACCCGCTGGTCGGGATCGAGACGCAGGACGACACCGCCTACGGAATGGTGTTCCCGCAGCTCGTGCAGTACGGACCGGGGCTGAAGCTGGTCGGCGACTGGGCCAAGAGCTGGACGCACAGCCCGAACGGCCTCGTGTGGACGTTCCACCTGCGCGGCGGCGGCAAATGGTCGGACAAGGTGCCGCTGACCGCCGCGGACGCGGTGTGGACGATCCAGACGACGCTCAAGTACCGGTCGGGCGCGACCTCGTACCTGGCCAGCGTGCTCGACGGGGTGAGCGGCGCCTCGGCGCCGAACGCGAACACCCTGGTGATCACCTACTCGCACCCGGTCGCGCCGGCGCTCGCGAACCTGGAGCAGTTCTTCATCCTGCCCAAGCATGTGTGGGACAAGCACATCGGCACGAACGGGGCCGGGTTGAAGGCGTTCCTGCCCGAGCAGCACCTGCCGATGGTGTCGGCCGGCCCGTACACGATCACGCAGTATCAGGAAAAGGGCACGACAGTGTTCAAGCGCAACCCGTTCTTCTACGGGCCGAAGTCGAACGCCGCGGCGGTGACGCTCACGTACTACACGAACTCGACCTCGATGGTCGCCGACCTCACCGGCGGCAACCTCGACTTCGTCGATGCCGTGCCGTACACCGCCGGCAGCGCCCTCAAGCACCAGCCGGGCATCGCCCTGGACGTGCAGCCGGGTGACGAGGTGACGAACCTCGGCTTCAACTCCAACCCCAGGAAGACGAAGAACCGCGAGCTCCTGAACCCGACCGTGAAGGAGGCGCTCGAGTACGCCACGCCGCGGCAGCAGATCGTGAACGTCGTGTTCCGCGGCTACGCGCACCCGTGGGCGAACATCATGTCGGCGTGGTCGGCGCCCTCCGGCTGGATCAACCCGGCGGTGAAGCCCCTGCCCTACGACCCGGCGAAGGCCGGGCAGATCCTGGACTCGCTCGGCTACACGCGCGGCCCGGGAGGGGTGCGCATGGTGCCCGCGACGGGCGGGGCCTACGCCCAGCCGGCCCATCAGATGAGCTACAAGGTGATCGTCCCCGACGACCTCGACTTCAACGGCGACCGCCAGTTCCAGATCCTCGCGGCCGCGTACGGCCGGATCGGGGTGAAGCTCACCGAGGTGTCGGGCGGCGACGGCACCCAGGCCTACACGATGATCGTCGCGCCCGACGCGAAGTACCTCTCGGCCGACATGTACACGTGGTACTGGCACCCGTACATCGACCCGAACTTCAACCTGTCGGTCGTCACCCGCGCCCAGTGGGACGACAACAGCGACACGGGCATGGACGACCCCAGGTACGACCGCTGGTACGCGCAGCAGAGCACGCTCGTGAACTTCAAGCAGCGCCAGGCGCTCGTGTGGAAGATGGAGGCGTACCTGGCCCAGCAGCGCCCCTATATCCAGCTCATCGACAACGACATGCTGACTGCGCACCGGAACGCCTGGACCGGCTTCCAGCCGAACCTGTGGGGCTATTGCAAGTGCTACTACACCGACCCGCGGCCGGCGTCCTAGCCCGGCGGGCTCAGCAGTCCGGTGCGCCCTGCTCGCGGCGCTCGAGCTCGAGCATGAGCCGGCGCAGGAGCGCGTTCAGCTGCTTCTGCTCGGAGGGCGAGAGCGCCGCCGCCATCAGCGCCTCCTTCTTGGCCTGAGCGCCCACGGCCCTGCGATACGTGTCCCGGCCGTGGTCGGTCAGCTCGACGACGACGCCGCGGCGATCGTCGGGGTCGGGCAGGCGCCGCACGTAGCCGGCCTCCTCGAGCCGGTCGAGCCGGTTCGTCATCGCCCCGCTCGAGAGCTCCATCCGCCGCGCGAGCTTGCCGGGCGTGCTCCGAAACGGCGGCCCCGACTGGGTGAGCACCGAGAGCGCCTTGTGCTCGACGTTGTCGAGCCCGAACTCGGCCACCGTCTCGTCCATCGTCCGGTTCAGGCGGCGGGCGATGCCCCCGATCCGGTCGACGATGCCCTCCACCTCGAGGTCGAGCTCCGGCAGCACGAGGTGGATCGTCTCGAGGAATCGATCGACGTGGTCGCGCTCTTCCGTGCGGGTCGGTGTCATCCCGGTGAAGTATGCACAGCAATTCTCTTGACGTCAAGAGATCTCACAGCTATATTCTCGATCTCAAGATATTTGATATCGAAAGAGATGGAGGCGGATGCAACCGATCGACACCCATACACGCAGGATCATCGCGGCCGACCGGATCGAGCGGCTGCGCCACGACGCCGAGGGCGGCACGGGCCCGGCGACCTCCCGCCGCGCCCGGCTCGGCCACGCTCTGATCGCCGCCGGCGCGCGCCTCAGTCGGGAAGGAGCGGCACCGTCATCCCCGGGTCGCGCCCGAGCAGCACGGCCCGGGTGACCGCACCCGAGCCGTAGCGGGCGTGCACCTCGTCGAGGGCCGCGTCGAGCGCGCCGCCGCTTCTGCGATCGAAGGGCAGCACGAGCTGGACGGTCCGGTCGTCGGCCAGGTTCGCGACCGCGATCCCGACCAGCGTGAGCCCGCGCTGCTCGATGATCGGCATCGCCGTGGCGAGCAGGGTGCGGGCGGTGACGAGCACGAGCTCCGTCTCGGCCGTGGCGTGCGGCAGCGTGTGTGATCGGGTGACGCGCGCGAAGTCGGCGAAGCGCAGGCGCAGCACCACCGTGCGCCCGACCCGGTGGGCGGCCCGCATGCGCCGGGTCACGCGGTCGACGAGCCCCGCCAGGATGGCGTCGACGGCCTCGGGCGAGCGCCGCCGCCGCCCGAGCGCGCACTGCGAGCCGATCGATCCTCGCCGCCGCCCCACCTGCACCGGCCGCGGATCGCGGTTTCGCGCCAGGGCGTGCAGGTGCCGGCCGGCCCCGCGGCCGAGCAGCGCCACCAGGGCAGCCTCGTCCATCCGCGCCACCTCGCCCACCGTCACGATGCCGCGCTCGTGCAGCTTCGCCGCGGTGACGTCGCCGACGCCCCACAGCCGCTCGACCGGCAGCGGATGCAGGAACGCGAGCTCGCCCTCCGGCGGCACCACCAGCAGGCCGTCGGGCTTGGCGACGCCGCTTGCCACCTTCGCCAGAAACTTCGTCCGCGCCACCCCGACGGTGATCGGCAGATTCACCCGCTCGCGCACGGCCCGGCGCAGGCGCGCCGCGATCTGGGCCGGCGACCCCGCGATCCGCTCCATCCCGCGCACGTCGAGGAACGCCTCGTCGATCGAGAGCCCCTCGACCAGCGGCGCCGTGTCTGCGAAGACCCGGTAGACGTCCCGGCTGGCCTCGGAGTACGCCGCAAACCGGGGCGAGACGACGATCGCCGAGGGACACAGGCGGCGGGCGTACGCGCCGCCCATCGCCGTGCGCACCCCGTGCGCCTTCGCCTCGTAGCTCGCCGCCAGCACGACACCGGCGCCGACGATCACGGGCCGCCCGCGCAGACGCGGATCGTCGCGCTGCTCGACCGACGCGTAGAACGCGTCGAGGTCGGCGTGGAGAATGGTCGCCCCGATCGACACGAACGTATGTTCGCACACCGAGGTGCGCAATTCACGAGAACAGGGAAAGTCGAGGGTATGGACATCGAAGGACGGACGGCGATGGTGACCGGAGCCGGTGCCGGGATCGGCCGCACCATCGCCCGGAGACTGGCCGCGGAAGGGGCCGCCGTGGTGGTCGTCGACGTCGACGATCCGGCCGCCCGGAGCTCGGTCGAGGAGATTGTCGCGGCCGGCGGGCGGGCCGCCGCGATCGCTGCCGACCTGACCCGGGCGCGCGAGGTCGAGCGGGTCGTGGCCGCCGCCGTCGCGGTGGACGGCCGGCTCGACATCCTCGTGAACAACGCCGGCGGCTACACCTCTCCCGTCTACCCCGAGGCTCCGGCGACGCGCTGGCAGCGCGTTCTCGACCTGAACCTGCGCGCGCCGATGCTGGCCATCCAGGCCGCCCTGCCGGCGCTCGAGCGCGACGGCGGCGCCGTGGTGAACATCGCCTCCTCGGCGGGAGTCGGCCTCGACCCGCACCCCGGCCCCGAGTACGCGGCGGCCAAGGCCGGCGTGATCCGGCTGACGGCGTGTCTGGCGCCGCTGCGCGAGCGCGGCGTGCGGGTGAACTGCGTCTGCCCGCACACCGTGGCGACCGAGGCGGTGCTGCGCGCGATCACGCGGCACACCGCCCGTGGCGAGCCGCTTCCGCCCGACCTGCAGGGCGAGCTGATCGATCCGGCCGAGGTCGCGCGCGTGACCGTCGAGCTGATCCAGGCCGACGGACTCGCCGGGCGCGTGATCGCGCTCCACGGCGGCCGTCCGCCCCGGCTGCTGCTCGGGCAGGCCGGCCGCTAGGCGTCGGCCGCGGCCAGAGCGCGCGCCAGCAGGCGGTCGTCGCCGAGCCGCTCCGCCACGGCGGCGAACGCCGGGGTGGGCCCCGTGTAGCGCAGGTCAGCCGCCGTGGCGAAGAGCGGCTCGGCGTCGCGCAGCGTCGCCAGATCCTTGAAGAGCAGCGCCAGCTCGCCCCGCTCCCCCAGCACCTCGGGCGGGAAGTCCTCGATCGCGCCGTGCTGGTTCACGAGCCGGGCGGCTGTGACCTTGCCGATGCCGGGGATGCCCGGATAGCCGTCGGCGGAGTCGCCGACGAGCGCGAGCAGGTCGGGGATCCGGGGCGGGTCGACGCCGAACTTCTCACGCACGCCGGCGGCGTTGCGGATCGTCTCGCTGCGGCGGTCGACCTGGACGACACGGCTGCCGTCCACGCACTGGGCCAGATCCTTGTCCGGCGTCCAGATGCACACCTGCTCGACGGCGTCGTCGCCGGAGGCGATCCGCACCGCCGCCGCCAGCGCGTCGTCGGCCTCGAGCGCCACCATCGGCCACACGGCCACGCCCATCGCGGCCAGCGCCTCCTCGAGCGGCTCGAACTGCAGCAGCAGCGCGGGATCGACGCCCGCCCCGGTCTTGTATCCGGGCCACAGGTCGTTGCGAAACGACTCGATGACGTGGTCGGTGGCGACGCCGACATGGCCGCCGCCCGTCTCGACCGTCTGCAGCACCGTGTGCAGGACGCCGGTCGCGGCCCCGTAGCGGCGATCGCCGCGCCCGCCGCGGCGGCGGCCGTAGAACTGGCGGAAGAGCTCGTACGTGCCGTCGATCAGGTGAACGACCATCACGCGTCCGCCTCGGCCAGGCGCTCGGCCGCCGCCTGCGCGCGGGCGGTCGCCGCGTCGTGAGCGCGGCGGGCGGTGCGCTCACGCGCCCCCGCCTGCTTCAGCACCCCTTCCGCCGCAGCGACCGCGGCCTTTGCCTCCTCGAGCTCGGCCGTCGCCGCAGCGAGGTCGTCCTTCGCCCGGGCGGCATCGGCCACGGCCTTGTCCCGCCGCTTCGCCGCGGCCCCGTCGGCGCGAGCTGCGGGCGCGGAGGGCTCGGCCCGCGGCCGTGCCCGGGCCGGCTTCGCCGGCGGCGGCCGCTCGCGGACGCGGTCCGGCGGCACCGAGACACCGAGCGGGAACCCGACGGCCTGGGCCTCCTTCACGACGACGCCGGCGCGCACGTCCTCGGCGACGGCCGGATCGAGCGCCGCCGCGTGCAGCGTCTCACGCACCTTCCCGAGCGTCGCCTCGCCGCTCGCCGCCTTCGCGGCGGCGCGCACGAGCGCGTCGAGGGCCTGTGTCTCGGCCGCAACTGCCGCGCGCAGCTCCTGCCCCGATCCGGCGGCGAGCTGCACTTCGCGCAGCTGCTCCCCGGCGGCCAGGAGGGCACCGAGCAGCTTCGGCTCGGCGCGGACGACCCGATTCACGACTCCGGCGGCCACCGTGGGCTTGCGCAGCGCCTCGACCGCCGCCGCCTCGGCCCGGCGGCCCTCGCCCCGCAGCGCCTTCGCCGCCGCGGCGCGGGCGGGCACGAACTCATCCAGGCCGCCGCCGTACAGACGGTCGACGACGTCCGCGGGGGCGCGTGCGTCAGTGGCGCTCGGCATGGGTATGCACGCTAGATGATTATGCAGGGGTGGCGAAGCTCGATCAGGCCCGATGGTGGGCGATCCGCCCGGCCCGCAATCGCACGCCGGCGAACTACCTGTGCCCGCTGTGCGGCTACCGGCTGCACGCCATGACCGACCACATGCTGATCGCGCCGGAGGGCGATGCGAACCGGCGCCGCCACGCCCATGCCGAATGCGTCGCCGCCGCCCGCGCCCAGGGCCGGCTGCCGCTGCGAGACGAGTGGCTGGCGACCCAGCCGCGCCCACCGTCGCGCCTGCGCCGCCTGCTCGGCCGGGACCGATGAGTTTGCCGCAAGCCCCTCGTCTATCCACTGACCCCGGCGGCGCCGCTGCGTCGCCGCACCACCAAGGAGGACCAATGGCCGGCGAAATCGTGCACTTCGAGATCCCCGCGGACGACACCGCCAAGTCACGCGAGTTCTGGGGCTCGCTGTTCGGATGGCAGTTCCAGTCGTACCCCGGACCGTCCGAGTACCACATGACCCAGATCGGCGAGTCGACCGGCGGGGCCATCACCAACATGGAGCCCGGCAAGCGCGGGACGCGCGCGTACTTCAGCGTCGACGACATCAAGGCCGGCGCCGCTCGGGTGAACGAGCTCGGGGGCAAGGCGTCCGATCCCATGCCGGTGCCCGAGATGGGCTGGTTCGTCGTCTGCTCGGATCCGCACGGGAACGAGTTCGGCCTGTGGCAGAACGACCCGTCGGCACAGATGCCCGCATAGCCGTCGCCCGCCTTCGGCACCGTCCCGAGGCTTTTGCAAAGTGTTACACAAACTTAGGGTGAATTTGCAATATCCACCCTTTGGGGGATGTGGACCCGCGCAAAGGCACGGACTCTCGCAGATATAGCCACCTCGTCGCCGCTCCCCCCCGGGCGGCGGCGAGGTCAAATCTCACTCCCGGACCGAAGGCGATCCGATGGCCCCCACATCACGCAGTGCGGCTGCGCGCGGCAGCCTACCCACGGTTACCGAAACGCGCACCCGGCCGGGCAGTCAGGCCGGGCAGACCCTCCCGCTCGTCGTCGTGTTCATGTTCACGATGCTGCTCTTCGCCGGCCTCGTGATCGACCTCGGCAACGCCTACCGCGTCCAGCATGCGCTGCAGGCGTCGGCCGACGCGGCGGCCGCCGGCGGCGCGGGCCAGCTGACGATGAGCTACCCGCCCAGCGCCGGCGCCGCGACGCTCGCGGCGCAGCGCTACGGCTCCCAGGGCGGCGGCGTGAACCCCATCCCGGGCGTGCCGGCCGGCAACGTGTCCGAGAGCGTCAGCGTCGACTGCGAGACGCAGGTCGGCTACAGCTGCACGAACGGCTACGCGAACACGGTCACGGTCGACGAGACCGCGCAGGTGCCGACCTACCTGCTGCGGCTGCTCGGCTTCAGCACGATCACGCTGAAGGCGCACGCCCAGGCCTGCTCGCCGTGCGGCGGCGTCCCGCTCGACGTCATGATCGTCCTTGACCGCACCGGATCGATGAGGGCGAGCAGCAAGCTGCCGCAGGCGAAGGCAGGGATCCTGGCGTTCCTGAGCACGATGGACCCGAGCATGGACAACGTCGGCCTGGCGGTGCTGCCGCCCGCGCCCAGCGTCGGATCAGCGTGCACGAACGTGCAGTCGTACTTCAACACCGACCCGAGCGGGACGTACAGCCTCGCCAACCCCGCCTACACGGTCGTCCCGCTCTCGAACGCCTATGCCTCGAGCGTCGGCAACCTGAACACCACCTCGCCGCTCGTCTCGACGGTGAACTGTGTCCAGGCGGGCGGCAACACCGCCTATGCCGAGGCGGTCGATGCCGCCTACGCCGAGCTGCAGGCCGACGGCCGCCCGAACGCCCAGAAGGCCATCGTCGTCCTCTCGGACGGCGCCGCCAACACGGGGCCGAGCCAGCTGCCGGCCACGTCGCCCTACCGGACGACCCCGTGCGGCCAGGGCGTGACCAGCGCGGGCATCGCCAAGGCGGACGACGTGCTCGTCTACTCGATCGCCTACACCGCGCAGGGCGACAGCTGCTGGGCGTCGGTCGGAGCCGATGTCGGCGGCACTCCCGTCACCGCGTTCCAGACGACCCCTGAGCCCGGGCTCTACGGCTCGATCACGAACCCGGCCAACGCCGCCCTTCAGGCGATGGCCAGCCCCGGCAGCCAGTACTACTACAACCTGCCGGCCCCGACGTCGCTGACCGGCATCTTCCAGCGGATCGCCGCCGATCTGGCAGCGGGCTCGTCCCGGATCGTGCAGTAGCCGTCTCGTAAGACCCGTCCCACGCCGAGGCCCCCGCAGCACGCGGGGGCCTCGGCGTTTCCGTGTACCGTGCATAGGTGCGACGCCTCCGGCTCACGCTCACGGTCACCGCGGTGACGGCGGCCCCCTTCTCTCCCATCAGCACGATCCGGGTCAGTTGAGCACCGTCGACGCCAGCGTCTCCGACCTCGCCGGCCGCACCGCCGGTGACGTGATCACGGTCCGCGGCAAGGAGCTCCCCGCCGACGCGACCGTCGCGGCGGCCCGCGCGCTCTTCGAGTCGCGCTCGGTGCAGCTGATCCCGCTGCTCGCCGGCGCGGCCTATGCCGGCGCCGTCACCCGGGACGACCTTGACGGCGCAGACGACGGCGACCGCGTCTCGGCCCACGCCGGCGGCCGGCCACCGGTCACGACCGCGTCCACCCTCCTGACCGACGCGCTCGCGACCCTCGACGCGGACGGCGGCCGCCGCCTGGTCGTGCTCGGCGACGATCGCACGACCTACGTCGG
This sequence comes from uncultured Actinomycetes bacterium, assembly GCA_963717845.1. Classification (GTDB taxonomy): domain Bacteria; phylum Actinomycetota; class Thermoleophilia; order Gaiellales; family JAICJC01; genus JAICJC01. The sequence continues at coordinate 1,512,491 of CAVQXH010000001.1, read as the reverse complement.
GCTGATCTGCCTGCACCGCGACCGCCAGCGGCTGTGCATCGACGCCGAGTGCCACGCGGCCGCATCCGGATCGCACTAGTCACCACCCGGCTGCGGCCGGTAGCATCGGTCGCCCCGACGAGACGGTGGTGTTGATGTCCGACCTTCCGACCGGCACTGTCACCCTCCTCTTCACCGACGTGGAGGGCTCCACGTCACTCATCCGCGAGGTGGGCGACCGCTACGGCGAGATCCTGGACGAGCATCGCCGGCTCCTGCGCGGAGTCGTCGCCGGGCACGGCGGCCACGAGGTCGACACGACCGGCGACGGCAGCTTCGTCGCGTTTGCGAGCGCGCGGGACGGTGTGGCGGCGGCGGTCGCGGCGCAGCGCGCGATGGCCGGCCACAGCTGGCCCGGCGACGCCGTCGTGCGCACGCGGATGGCGCTGCACACGGGCGAGCCGCGCCGGGCCGAGGAGGGCTACCACGGCATCGGCGTGCACCTGGCGGCGCGCCTGTGCCAGGCCGGCGCGGGCGGCCAGATCCTGCTGTCCTCCTCGACGCGGGCCGTGGTCGGCCGACGATCTGCCGGACGGGGTCACGGTGCGCGATCTGGGCGAGCGGGCGCTGAAGGACTTCGACCAGCCCCAGCCCGTGTTCGAGGCCGTGATCGAGGACATCGCGACGGCGGCCGGCGGGGCAGCGGCCGCCGTGCGGGTCGTCCTTGCCGAGGACTCGGTGCTCCTGCGCGAGGGCATCGCCCGCCTGCTCGAGGGGTCGGGCTTCGAGGTGGTCGGGCAGGTGGACAACCCGGACGACCTGGTGCGGCGGGTCGGGTTCGCGAAGCCCGACGTGGCCATCATCGACATCCGCATGCCGCCGACGCACACCGACGAGGGCCTGCAGGCGGCGCGCCGGATCCGGCGAGCGCTACCCGCAGGTGGGTGTGCTCGTGCTGTCGCAGTACGTCGAGGCCGAGTACGCGACGGCGCTTCTGAGCGAGCGCACCGAGCGCACCGGCTACCTGCTCAAGGACCGGATCGCCGACATCGAGGAGTTCACGGACGCGGTGCGGCGGGTCGCCGCCGGCGGCTCGGCGCTCGACCCGGCCGTCGTGGCCCAGCTGGTCGGCCGGCCGCGGCGCGACGATCCGCTGGGCGAGCTGACGGCGCGCGAGCGCGAGGTGCTCGAGCTGATGGCCGAGGGGCTCTCCAACCGGGGCATCGCCGAGCGGCTCGTCGTCACCGAGCGCGCGGTCGAAAAGCACGTGACGAACATCTTCGCCAAGCTGGGGCTGACGGCCACCGCCGAGGACCATCGGCGCGTGCGCGCAGTGCTGGCCCTGCTCGGCTCCGGTTAAGCGCGAGCGGCCCGCCGGTGGCGGGCCGCTCGATCTCGTTCTGCGGGGGGTGTCGGGTGAGGGTCAGTCGCCGGCGCTCTCCATGATCGGCCGGGGCTCGACGTTGTGGCGGATGCGCGGCAGCCACTGCAGCGGCTGGGGCAGGTACCAGTTCCAGTCGCCGAGCAGCTTCATCGTGGCCGGCAGGAGCACGCCGCGGATCAGGGTGGCGTCGATCAGGATCGCCGAGGCGAGGCCGATCCCGAACTCCTTGAAGTCGACCAGGCTGAGCGTGACGAAGATCCCGAACACGCCGACCATCACGACGGCCGCGCTCGTGACGACCCCGGCGGTGGACTTGATGCCGCGGGCGACGGCCTCGTCGGTCGAGAGGCCACCGTCGACCAGCTCCTTGATCCGGCTCAGGATGAACACGTGGTAGTCCATCGAGAGGCCGAACAGGATCACGAACAGGAAGACCGGCAGCCACGGAGCGACTCCGCCGGTGCGCGTGAACCCGAGCAGCGAGGCTCCGTGCCCGTCCTGGAACACGGTCACGAGCACGCCGTAGGCGGCACCGACCGAGAGCAGGTTGAGGACGATCGCCTTGATCGGGATCACGATCGAGCGGAACGTGACCAGGAGCAGCAGGAACGCCAGGCCGAGCACGAACGTGAACACGAGCGGCGCGCTGTGCGTGAGCGAGGACATCTGATCCTGGTTGATGGCGGTCTCGCCGGTGACGTCGGCGGTCACACCGCTGACCTGTCCGAGCGTCTGCGGGATCAGGCGGTCGCGCAGGTTGGCGAGCGCCTGGGTGGATGCCCGGTTGGTGCCGTTGCCGGCCAGCGGCAGCGCGACCGTGGTGACCGTGCGGGCGGCGTTCGTGTCGATGATGACGGGCTGGTGCGCCGAGCGCCCGGCCAGCGCCTCGTTGCGGAGCTCGGTGATGGCGTGCGTGACCGCAGGCGCGGTGGTGTCGGCGGCCTGCACGACCACCACGGCCGGCGACTGGCTGTTCGGGAACGCCTTCTCGAGGTGGTGCAGGACGGTGATCCCGGGCAGGTTCGGCGGCAGGTCGTTGATGCCGGTGTTGTGGACCTTCAGGTGCAGCGCCGGTGAGGCGATCGCAAGCAGCACGAGCACCGACGTGACGGCCGCGATGGCCGGCCGGGCGAGGACGCGGTCGAGGATGGCCGCCCACACGCGCGACTCGGTGCGGACGGGCCGCCGCCGGCGCATGAACGGGATCCGCACGCGGCCCTTCTCGATGTGCCGGCCGAGCAGCGCCAGCATGGCCGGAAGCGCGGTCAGGGAGCCGAGCATCGCGACCGCGACGACCATGATGGTGCCAACGGCGAACGATGTCGCGCCCTTGTCGCCGGCCAGGAACTGCCCGGCCATGGCGACCATGACGGTGAAGCCCGAGGCCAGGATGGCCCGGCCGGACGTGGCCGACGCGATCTGGACGGCGGCGAGCGCGTCGTGGCCGGCGTGGCGCTCCTCGCGCTCACGCTTGAGATAGAAGAGCGAGTAGTCGACGCCGACGGCCATGCCGATCAGCGTGATCACGATCGAGGTGTTGTCACTGACGGGGAAGATGTGGCTCGGGAACGCCACCAGGCCGATGGTCGCGATCACGGCCGAGATGGCGAGCAGCACGGGCACGCCGGCGGCGACGAGCGCACCGAACGCGATCACCAGGATGAGCAGGGTCACGGGCAGCGAGAGCGTCTCGGCCCGCTTGAGGTCGCTCTGCACGAACTTGTCGATCTGGCTGCCGACGCTGGCATCGCCGAACTCCTCGATGCGCAGGTCGGGATGCGCCCGCTGGGCGGCGTGGATGGCGGCTTCCACCGGCGCGATGCGATCGCCGGCGGTGGTGGAGTCGCCTCTGATGTCGAACTGCACGAGCGCGGAGTGCCCGTCCTTCGAGACGAGATCCGCGCCCCGGGGGTCGGTGGCGGCGCGGATGTTCGTCACCACGGGGATCGCGGCGACGCGGGCGCGGATGTCGCGGATCGCCGCTCTGAACGCGGGATCGGAGACCTGCGCCGTCGAGCTGTGGATCAGCGCCGATTCGTGCGCCGGGGTGGGGAAGCGCTGCTCGAGCGTCTTCTCCGCCTTGCCGGACTGGCCGTTGTACTGGTCGGCATTCGTCAGCTTGCTGGTGCCGAAGGCCGAGCCGAGCACGACCGACGCCACGACGAAGACCAGCCAGCCGGCGAGCACCGACTTCTTGTGCCGCGCGCTCCAACCTCCAACTGCGGCGGCGATGCCTTTCTCACTTCCTGCACGCAACATGTGGGGCTCCTTGTCGATCTTTCGACCGGGACGGGATGCCCCGGTGTTGACCGGCCCAGCCTCGGCGATGGCGGCGGCGGCCGCGGTGGAGCAGGCAGGCGGATGGGTGGTGGGCACCCCCCGCGGCCGCGGTGGGGGTACCCACACCCTCGGGCGGGCGGCCGCCGCCTGCAGGTGACGGGGCCGCTCCACTGCGGCGGCGCGGCGGGGCGGCGAGGCTTCCGGCATGTGCCTCGACCGCCATCCGATCAGCCCGGAAAAGGGTGTGGCTACCCGTATCGCGCCGTCCGGGACCGTATGCGACGATGATGACATGCCTCCGCGCGTGCTCATCGTCGACGACCATCCGGGCTTCCGGGCCCGGGCCCGCGCCCTGCTCGAGTCCGAGGGGTTCGAGGTCATCGGCGAGGCCGGCGACGGGGCGACGGGCGTGCGCCGCGCGGCCGAGCTCGGCCCCGACGTGATCCTGCTCGACGTGCAGCTGCCCGACATGGACGGGTTCGCCGTCGCGACACGGGTGGCGGCAAACGGGCGCGGGGTCCAGGTCGTGCTCACGTCGAGCCGCGACGGCGACGACTTCGGCGCCCTGGTGGCCGCGTGCGGTGCGCGCGGGTTCATCCCGAAGGCGGAGCTCTCGGGCGCGGGGCTGACCGCGCTCCTGGCATGAACGGCCGCCGCGCCACCGTGCTCATCCTGGTCGCGCTCGCCGCCGCCACCGTCGGCGTGACCGAGATCGAGGCCACCACCCGCGTGCACGCGGACGGCGACCTGTACGTCGCGTTCGGGCTCCCGGTGGTGTGGGCGTTTGCCATCGCCGGCCTGATCGCGTCGCGCCGCCGGCCGGGCAACCGCACCGGCCCGCTGATGATCGCCATCGCCTTCGGCTGGCTCGCGTCGGCGCTGACCGACTCCCGCAGCGATCTGGTCTTCACGATCGGCATGGTCCTCAGCAACATCTGGCCGGGCCTGCTGATCCACCTGCTGCTGTCGTATCCGAGCGGGTACCTCGACCGCCGCTCGCGCATCATCGTCACCGCCGGCTACGTCGATACCTTCGTGCTCTCGCTCCTGCTCGTGCCGGTGTCCCAGCCGCGTCTGGACGGCCAGGGCGCGAGCAAGCACTCCGCCTCGAACCTGCTGCTCGTCTCCCACCAGCCGGGCGTCATCGACGTCGTCCAGGTGGTTGCGTTCGTGGGCGCCCTCGTCATCCTCGCGGCGGCGCTCGTCGTCGTGTGGCAGCGCTGGCGGGCCGCGTCGCCCGCGAGCCGGCGCGTGCTCGCGCCGATGTATGTCACGGGCGGTGTGGCCATCGGCGTGCTGCTCTTCGTCGTCACCCTGCTCCAGATCCTGGGCATCGCCGGGAACACCGTCACCTTCTACGTCTTCTGCGTGTCGTTCACGGCCATCCCGGTCGGCTACCTGTTCGGGATCCTGCGCACCCGCCTCGACCGCGGCAGCGCCGTGCAGACGCTGCTTGCGACCCTGCGCGGCCAGCGCACGCCGGGCGGCCTGCGCGACGCCCTGCGGGTGGCGCTGAACGATCCGACCGTCGAGCTCGCCTACCGGCGCGCCGGCAGCGAGGAATATCTCGACGTGAACGGCGAGCACGTCGACCTGCACGCCGGCCCGGCGGGCCGTGTGACGACGATGATCGAGCACGACGGCGAGGTCGTGGCCGCCATCGTCCACGCGCCCGTCCCGGACGAGGAGACGGGGCTGATCGACGCCGTCTGCGGGCCCGCCGCGCTCGCGATCGAGAACGAGCGCCTGCAGGCCGGACTGCGGGCGCGGATCCAGGAGGTGAGCGCCTCGGCGCGGCGGCTGCGCGACGTGCTCGAGAACGTCCACCTGGCGGCGGTCAGCCTCGACCTGGACGGGCGGATCACCTTCTGCAACCAGTATCTGGCCGACCTCACCGGCTGGACGCGCGCGGAGCTCGTCGGCAGCTCGTGGCTCGACCGGTTCCCGACCGGCGACCCGGACTACCTCGACCGCGTCCGGGAAGACCGCGTCCGTGTGCACGACGAGATGCCCCTCGTCACGCGCACCGGGGAGGTGCGCACGATCTCGTGGAGCAACACCATCGACCGCGACGCCGACGGCGCCGTGTGCGGCAGCACGAGCATCGGCGAGGACGTGACCGACCGCGACCGCAGCGCCCGGCAGGAGGCGGCGCTGCGGCGGCTGGCGACGATGGTGGCCGGCGAGGCCCCGCCCGAGCGGATCTTCCACGCCGTCACCGAGGAGGTGGCGCGGCTGCTCGGCGGCCAGACCGCCAATCTGGTGCGCTTCGACGCCGAGCCGCTGACCGGCACGGTGGTCGCCGCATGGAGCGAGCCCGAGACGGTCTCGATGCCGCTCGGCCAGCGGGTGTCCTTCGACGGCCCGACCTCGGTCACCGCCGTGATCCAGACCGGCCGCACCGCGCGGATCGACGACTACAGCACGATCGAGGGCGACCTGGCCGAGCGGCTGCGCGGGCTCGGCCTGCGCTCTTCGGTCGCCGCCCCGGTGTCGGTCGACGGCCGCATGTGGGGCGCGGTCACCGTCTCGACCACGGGCACCGCCGTCCTGAGCGCCGACTCCGAGGCGCGGGTCGGCCAGTTCGCCGAGCTCGTGGCCCTGTGCCTCTCGAGCGCCGAGGCCCGGTCGGAGCTCGCCGCGTCGCGGGCGCGCATCGTCGCGGCGGGCGACGCCGAGCGCCGCCGGCTCGAGCGCAACCTGCACGACGGCGCCCAGCAGCGGCTGGTGTCGCTCTCGCTCGACCTGCGCATGGCCCGCTCGACCGTCGCCCCCGACTCCGAGACGGCGCGGATCCTGGAGGGTGCGAGCCGCGAGCTCATGGACGCGCTCGAGGAGCTCCGCGAGCTGGCGCGCGGCATCCATCCGGCCGTGCTCACCGACCAGGGGCTGCGCGCCGCGATCGGCGCCCTCACCGGGCGATCGACCGTGCCGGTCGCGGTCGCCATCGACCTCGACCGCGACCTGACCCCGCAGGTCGAGGCGGCCGTCTACTACGTGATCGCGGAGGCGCTCACCAACGTGACCAAGTACGCCGGCGCCGGCGCGGCCGACGTGGTCGTCGCAAGCGACGACAGCGGCGTCAGGGTGGCCGTGGCCGACGACGGGATCGGCGGCGCCGATCCGGCGAAGGGCAGCGGCCTGCGCGGCCTCACCGACCGGGTCGAGGCGCTCGGCGGCCGCCTGACCGTGCAGAGCTCGAGCGGCGGCACCCGGGTCGAGGCCTGGCTTCCGGTCGCCGCGCGGACGGCGGTCGACATCCCCGTCGGCGCGCGCAGGGGCACGTCGGCGTGAGGCCGTTCTTCGCCGAGAACCACCTCGCCGGCGCCCTGGTCGCGATCACGGCCGTCGCGGCCGTGCTGGTGGAGTGGGCGGTGACCCTGCGCGAGCGGACCGCGGCCGAGCCGCGCTCGTTGCGGCGGCTCGTACTCGCCGTGGCCACCCTGAGCGAGGTGACGCTCCTGCGCACCGGCGAGCGCCGCTCGGAGGATCGCAACACGAAGTGGATGCTCGTAGGCAGCGCCGTCGCCGGGCTCGTCCTTGCGATCGAGGCCGAGCGGCATCTGCCCGCGCTCGCGTTCTCGACGACCCGATGGGCCGCGACGATCGCCGGCGTCTGCGTGATCTGGGCCGGCATCATCCTGCGCGGCTGGGCGATCGCGACGCTCGGCCGGTTCTTCCGCCGCGACGTCCAGGTGGCGGCCGATCAGGCCGTCGTCCGCACCGGCCCGTATGCCGTGATCCGCCACCCCGCCTACACGGGCAACCTGCTGATGTATGCGGGCATCGGCATCCTGCTCGCCAACTGGGCCAGTCTGGCCGCGCTCGTGGTCGTGCCGTTGGCAGGGCACATGCGCCGGATCGAGGTCGAGGAAGCCGTCCTGGCCGGCCGCCTCGGTGAGCCGTACCGCGAATACGCCGCCGGCACCGCCCGGCTGATCCCGGGCGTCTGGTAGCTACGCGGCGAGATCCCGCACGCGGCCCGCGCAGCGGTGCAGGCCGCGGCGCTCGAGATGCGCGGCCAGCACCTCGCCCACGTCGGCGCCGAAGACCGGGAGTGCCGCCAGGAGATCGGCCAGCTCCTGAATCTCGCTCAGGGTCACCATCTCGACCTCGGCGTGGTAGCGGCTGAGCCACCGTGCCGTCGCCCGCTGGTAGCGGCGCGAGTCCGTGCGCAGGATCAGGCACAGCCCCAGCGCGTCCTCGAGGGTGAGCCGTTGCAGCTCGCGCGCGGCGTCGAGCGCGAGCGCCGCGTTGCCGGTCTTCAGGCCGCGTTGGAAGCGCGAGTAGGGATGGCCGTGTGCCGTCACGAGGTCGAACATACGTTCGCATGGCCTACCGGCGCCGTCAACCCCGCGGGCGTGCGAAACTCGGCGCGTGACGGAGCTCATCTCGGAGACGGTGGAGGTGGCGGCGGCGGATGGCACCGCCGACGGCTTCTTCACCCGCCCCGCGGCCGGGGGCCCGCATCCGGCCGTGCTGCTCTACATGGACGCGTACGGGATCCGGCCCGCCGTCGAGGCCCACGCCCGCCGGCTCGCGGGCCACGGCTACTGCGTGTTCGTCCCGAACGTCTTCTACCGCAGCGGCCGCTCGCCGGTGATCGAGAACATCGAGGTCGAGATCCGGGCCGAGGATCGGGCGGGACTCTTCGCGAAGCTCATGCCGATGATCAAGGCGCTCACCCCCGAGGTCGCGATCCGCGACTCGCAGGCCTGGCTCGCGTTCCTGCGCGCCCGCCCCGAGGTGCGGGAGGCGCCGATCGGCACGGTCGGCTACTGCATGGGCGGCAGGCTGGCCCTGCGGATGGCGGGCGAGTTCGCCGACGCGGTGGCAGCGGCGGCGAGCTTCCACGGCGGCAGCCTGGCGACCGGCGAGGACGATAGCCCCCACCTCTCGGCGGTGCGCGCCGCCGGGGAGCTCTACATCGGCCACGCCGACAACGACCGCTCGATGGACCCGGAGCAGATGGGGCGGCTGACGCACGCGCTCGCCGACGCCCACGTCCGCCACACCGCGGAGCTCTACGTCGGCGCCCAGCACGGGTGGACGCAGACCGACACGCCCGCATACGACGAGCCGTCGGCCGAGCGCCACTGGATGCGGCTGCTCGAGCTGTTCGACCGCGTCCTCTCGAGCTGAGCGGCCGCCCGCGGGGTAGGGTCAGGGGCGCTCCGGCCGTGGCTGCCGGCCGGTCTTGCGCAGGGCGATCCCCGAGAGCGTCTCGAGCACGACCCGGTGCCCGGCCATCGCGGTGATGCCGGCGGGGTCATACGGCGGCGAGACCTCGACGATGTCCATCGCGCACAGGTCGAGGCTGCTCGCGACCGTGCGCACCGCCCACAGGAGCTCGCGGGTCATCAGCCCGCCCGGCTCGGCGGTGCCCGTCCCGGGCGCGAACGCCGGGTCGAGCACGTCGATGTCCACCGTCAGATAGGTGCGCGGCGCCCGCGAGCGGGCGTGCTCGATCGCCTCGCGCACGACCGGGCCGATACCGCGCTCGATGATCTCGGCCATCGTGTGCCAGCGGAAGCCCGCCTCGCGCATCCACTGGAAGTCCTGCGGCCACGGCCACGCCCCGCGCAGGCCGAGCTGGACGATGTTTGCGCCGTCGAGGTGGCCGTCGATGACGGCGCGGTGAAACGGCACGCCGTGCGGCGCCTCGCCCTCCTCGCTGCCGGTGTCGGCGTGGGTGTCGAAGTGCACCACCGAGTAGCCGCCGGCACCGTGGTGCTCGGCCAGAGCCTGCAGCACCGGGGTCGAGAGCGAGTGGTCGCCGCCGAGGACGATCGGGATCGCGCCCGCCGCCAGGATCTCGGCGACGCCCTGCCGCAGCAGCCCGTGCGACCGCACGAGGTCGGACGAGTACACCTCGATGTCGCCATAGTCGACGATGTCGAGCTCGGCGTAGGGATCGACGCCAAGCTCCATGTGCGGCCGTGCGACCGGGAACGCCACGTCCTCGGCGGTGCGGATCGCCCGCGGCCCGAAGCGCGTTCCGGGGCGGTAGGACACGCCCTCGTCGAAGGGGGCGCCGAGGATGGCGACGTCTGCCCCCGCGAGCCCTGCGGGATCGAGCACGAGCGGCGCGCGCCCGAACGTGAGCCCGACGCCGGCGTAGCCCACCTCGTTCGGACGGTTGGGCTGCATGCGGTGGCCGTCGGTCACCGGGCGATCATACGCGGCGCGCGCCGGCGGGCTCACTTCACGGTCTTCATCGTGAACTGCGAGTTCACGCGCGTCAGGCCGGGCAGGCCGGCGAGCCGGCTCATGTAGAACCGCTCGTAGGCCTCCTGGTCGGCGACCGAGACGCGGACCAGATAGTCCGGGATGCCGAACATGCGCCGGCACTCGACGACCTCCTCGAAGCCGGCGATCTCGCGCTCGAACTGCTCGACCGTCTCGCGATCCTTGCGGCCGAGCTCGACGTGGACGATCACCTCGAAGCGGCGGCCGATCCGGGCCGGGTCGATCTCGGCGTGATAGCCGCGGATCACGCCGGACTCCTCCAGGCTGCGCACGCGCCGCAGGCACGAGGACGGCGCGAGGTGCACGGCGGCCGCGAGCTCGATGTTCGAGACGCGGCCGTCGACCGCCAAGCGGTCGATTATTGCGCGGTCGATGCCGTCGAGCGGCTTTTCATTGCGTGGCTTGTTCATATGAGGCCGTGAATCGCAATCATTGGGCGTTCGGCGCGCACTATCGTAGCACTCAGCATGCAACTGACGTCACGTTCCACCGCCCTGACCGAGCCCGTCGTGCGCGATGCAGCCGCGATCGGGCTTGCGGTCGGTACGTTCGGTGTCTCGTTCGGCGCGCTCGCCGTGGCCGCCGGGCTCAGTCCCGCGCAGGCGATCGCCTCGTCGCTGCTCGTCTTCACCGGCGCGTCGCAGTTCGCCTTCATCGGCGTGCTCGCCGCGGGCGGAGGCCTGGTCGCGGCGACGCTCCCGGCGGTCATCCTCGCGACCCGCAACGGCCTCTACGGCGTCGCCGTCGCGCCGCTTCTGCGGGGACGGCTGGTGCAACGGCTCGCCTGCTCCCATCTCGTGATCGACGAGTCGACGGCGATGGCGCGGGCCCAGGCCGAGCCCGCGGCCGGCCGCCGGGCGCTGATCGCGACGGGCCTTGCGGTGCTGGTCTGCTGGAATCTCGGCACCGCGATCGGCGCGGCCTCCGGCGGTGTGCTCGGCGACCCGCGCCGGCTCGGCCTGGACGCGATGCTGCCCGCGGCGTTCCTGGCCCTGCTCGCGCCGCACCTCGCCCGGCCGGAGGCGCGCCGCGTCGCCGTCGCCGGCGGCCTGATCGCGCTCGCCATGGTGCCGATGGCGCCGGCCGGGCTGCCGATCGTCGCCGCCGGCACCGCGGTGCTGATCCCCCGCATGGCGCGGGCCCGAGCGGGCGGCCCGGCGTGACGTGGGTCGCGATCGGCGCGCTCGCGGCGATCTCGTTCGGGCTGAAGATGCTCGGCCCGGTGCTCGTCGGCGACCGCGCCCTCGGTCGCCGCACCCGCGAGATCGTGGCCCTGCTGCCCGTCCCGCTGCTGGCTGCGCTGATCGTGATCGGCGCCTTCGCCGACGGTCACAGCCTGCACCTCGATGCGCGCGCACCGGCGCTCGCCGTCGCCGGCGTCCTGGTCGTGCGGCGCGCGCCGTTCCTCGTCGTCATCTGCGCGGCGGCCGCGACGGCCGCGGCGCTGCGCCTGGTCGCGTGACCCCGGCTCAGACGTGCGCAGCGAGCGTGCGCAGGATGCGAAGCGCAATCTGCGGCACCCGGTCGCCGGTGTCGTAGCTCGGGTCGTAAGCGGTGAGGGAGAGCCCGCAGACGGGAAACCCCTGCAAAAGCGCACCAACGAGTCCGACCAGCTCGTCCGCGTCGGGGCCGCCCGGCGAGTTGTAGAGGTTCACGTGCGCCACCGCCGCATCGAGGACGTCGAGGTCGACGTGGACGTACAGGCCGGTGGGCTGCGGCGCGATGCCGGCGACGGCCGCGACGAGCGCGCCGGGCGAGCGCAGGTCGTCCGGGCCGACGCGGACGATCTGCGACGCGCGCAGGCGCGTCTCCTCCGGCGGGTCGAGGTCGCGCGCACCGGCGAGCACGACCCGCGCCTCGGGCACCGGCCGGCCGCCGGGAACGGTCCCGAGCAGCCCCTGCCACGCGCCTCCGGTCAGGATCGCGAGGCCCATGCCGTCGAGGTATCCGGAGACGGCGGTCGCCGGCTCGTTGAAGTCCGCGTGCGAGTCGAACCACACCGCGCCCGGGGCGGCCTCGTCCAACCCGGCCATCGTGCCGACCGCGGCCAGGCAGCAGCTGCCCGAGAGCACGACCGGAAACGCGCCCGCCTCCCGCGCCGCACGCACCTCGGCCGCGACCAGCCGGATCAGCTCGAAGACGGCGTCGCCGTCGCCGGAGCCCGTGGCGTTGAAGCGCTCGTCGAGCTCCACCATGCGCGTGCTGACGCCGGCGCCGCGCGAGCGCAGCGCCGCCTCCGCTCCGCGCTCGACCAGGTGCTCCGGGCCGCAGCCCACGCCCTGGCGCAGGCGGCCGAGCTCGTAGGGGACGACGATCGTCGCGAAGGGCCGCATGGCGCCCGATCATAGGGCGCGTCTGACGCCGAGGACGTGCGCGCGCAGGAAGCCGCGCACCGCGGCGTCGTAGCGGGCCGGGTCGGAACGCCACGAGTCGACGTGACCGGCTCCCGGGAACTCGACCAGCCGCACCTCGCCGGGAAGCGCCGAGCGCAGCGCGCGGCTGTCGGCGAGCGGCACGACGTGATCGGCCGTCCCGTGCAGCACGACGATGGGGACGTGGAGCCGGCCGGCGTGTGCGAGCTGGTCTTCGTCTGCGAGGTCGACGCCGGTGCGCAGGCTGACGATCGCCTCGGCCGGTGCGAGCAGCGGCCGCGGCAGCCCGGCTCCGCTCGCGGCCATCGCCAGCGGCCGGCGCCACTCGAGCACGGGCGCATCCAGCACGGCGGCGGTGACCAGGGCGGCCCGGGGCGAGCGGCGCAGAAAGTCGCAGACCATCGCGCCGCCCATGCTGTAGCCGATCAGCGCAACCCGGCGGGCACCGTGCGCGGCGGCGTAGCCCACGGCGGCATCCAGGTCGTGCCACTCGTCGGCGCCGAGGTGCGTGAGGCCGTCCGGGCTGCGTGGCGCGTCCGGGTCGTTGCGGTAGCTGATGACGAGTGCCGTGATGCCGAGGCCGTGCAGCACCGGCAGCACCGGCAGCCCCTCGGCCCGGGGCGCGCCCATCGCGTGGACGACGATCGCCCACCGCCGCCGGGAGCCGGGCACCTGCCACGCCGCCGCCGGCCCCAGCGGCTCGCGGACGACCACCGTTCGAAACCGCAGGCCGTAGGCGGTCGCCGGGTCGAGGGCCGCGCCGGGCACCGGGAGTGTGTGCGCGACCAGAAGCGCGTCGCTCGCCCGGTAGCATTCGAGCGCCGCGAGGGCCCCGGCGATACCGACGACCGCTGCCAGCATCACGCCTCCAGCGGCTGCCGTGCGAAACGCCCTCATCGCCGCACGGCCGGGACGGCCATGACGGTCGTGCCCGCCAGCACGTCGTGCGGGGCGCGGCCGCCCGGGCCCCACAGCGCGAACGCCGCGGCCGCGAGCCACAGGCAGAGCCCCGGCCACACGTAGGAGTCGAGCCAGAAGATCGCGACGAACACCACTCCCCAGAGCGCCCGGCCCGCGAAGCGGACAGCGGCCTGAACGATGCCAACTCTGGAGCCGCCCGCTCCGATCACCCTGAGGTCGCAACAGCGCTTGCCGAGAGTGGCATGGCCGGACAGCCCCTCGAAGAGGATCCAGTAGACCGCCCCCACCGCCAGCCAGCCGAGCAGATAGCTGACTCCGGCGTCGGAGACGACCGTTCGCAGGCCCGGCGCGGCGATGCCCGCCACGACCGACACGAGCAGGATGTCGATGCTTGCGGCAACCACGCGGCGGCGTGCCGGCGGCCGCGGCAGGGCCGCGGGGCGCACCAGCAGCCACACGATCAGGCATGCGGCCGCCACGCTGGCGACCGCGGCGAGCGTCCAGCCTCCCGCGGGCTCGGCGGTCATGATCTCGTAGGTCTGGTTGCCCCTGTCCGGGTCCACGTGCGGCCCCATCCAGCTGCCGCCGACGCTGCCCGGGACCAGGCAGAGCGCGGCGGTGGACAGGCTCACGATCCAAAGCGCCGGCCGCCGGAGGCGACGACCGCCGATGCACGCGGCGAGACCGGCCGCGGTCAAGGCGACGGCGAGGAGCGCCGTGCGCCGGCCGCGCTGCATCGCGGAGTCCATCGCGGCCTTGGCGCCCGGGAACCCGACGGCGGCCGGCGCCGTCGCGCGGCCCGCCAGCAGGTCGGTGCCGGTAACGGTGCGATGCCGGTGGGTGTCGCTGCCGCCGCTGCCCCCGTCGCATCCCCGCACCGACAGCGTCATGAACGGGAGGACGAAGCAGGCAAGCACGGTCGCAAGCAACGCCGGGGGGATCGACCACGTCGCGGTGCGTTCGAATTGTGTGGGGCTGGTCATGGCCCCATCGTCGAGGGTGACGACCCCGCCTCGCGTCGGGGAAACCCCTATGTCATGGTGAACCGAACCAGGTGGTGAGCGCTTCGCGGAGGCCGGCGTCCGTGCCGTCGCCCACCCAGGCCACATGTCCGTCGGGCCGGATCAGCACGCCGGTCGGAGCCGTGACCGTGCCCAGCACGGGCAGCTCCCATGTACCGGCGTACGTCGCGTCGATCAGCTGCACCCGGTCCGCCCATCGAGCGATGTCGAGCGCGCCGGGCTCGCCGAGATTGAGGAGCACCGGCCGGGCGGCGTGGAGCAGCGTGAAGACGCGCACCGGGCCGCCGGCGATCTCGAGGTCGAGGTCTGGCATGCGCCGCCCGAGCAGCGGGTGCCCCGCACCGAGGTCATAGTGGATGTCGAGGCCAGAGGCGAGCCCGGCGAGGCGGTCGCGGGCTGCGGCGACGTCGAGCACCTCACCGACGATCTCAATCAGCGCGCTCGTGCGGTCGTCGCCCCGCTGGAGGGCGGTGAGCGCCATCGTGTACCTGAGCACCCGCGCCGCGGCCGGGTGACGCTCGGCGTGGTAGGTGTCGAGCAGCTCGGCGGGCGCGGCTCCTGTGACGACCTGCGCGAGCTTCCAGCCCAGATTCACGGCGTCCTGCACGCCGAGATTGAGGCCCTGCCCGCCGGCCGGGTAGTGGATGTGGGCGGCGTCACCGGCCAGCAGCACCCTCCCGGTTCGGTAGCTCGCCGCCTGGCGAGTGGTGTCGGTGAAGCGCGAGATCATGTCGGCAGATGCGAGCCCGAAGTCCGATCCCCAGACCGCGGTGATCGCCTGGCGCAGATCCTCCAACGTCACATCACCTTCGCGGTCGACGTGCGCATCGCGCACGACGACGCCGACGCGCCCGCCCTCCACCGGACGCATGGCGTTGACGCCGTGCGCGTCGTTGCGGAAGCCGAACTCAGGTTCCCCCTGCATCTCGACCTCGGCGATGATCGAGCTCACCGACGGGCCCCACCCGGGAAAGTCGATGCCGGCGAGCTTGCGCACAAGGCTGCGCCCGCCGTCACAGCCGACGACGTAGCCCGCGCGCAGCGTGTCGCCGTCGGCAAGGTGCACCTCGACGCCGTCGTCGTCATGGGTCAGGCCTGTCATCTCACACCCATACCGGGCCACGACGCCAACCTCGCGCGCCCATGCGCCGAGGATGCGCTCTGTGTGCTTCTGCCACAGCGCCAGGCCGTAGGGATGCCGAGTGGGGAAGTCGCTCAGGTCGAGCGTGACGCCTGCGAAGGCGGCCACCTGCATCGCCTGTCCCTCCTCGAGAAAGCGCTCAGCGACCCCGCGCTGATCCAGTACCTCGATCGTGCGCGCGTGCAGCCCACCAGCCCGCCCACGGGCGCTCTCTATCTCCGCGTCAGGGCGCCGCTCCAGCACGACGGCCTCCACCCCGGCCAGGGCCAGCTCGGCCGCCAGCATCATCCCGGTCGGCCCACCTCCGACGATCACCACCGCATGTTCGGCCATGCGCCCCCCTTCTCAGACCACCGGCGGTTCTTATCACCGTTGCCGCTGCGTCGCGAATTTCGTCAGCCGACGGTGCGGTCGCCGACCCCGCGCACGCGCCCGGGCAGGGTTGCGCTGCGTCTGCCGAGGCGAGATTCTCCCAGGATGCCCAGCCTGCCCAGCGGCGAGGTGACGCTGCTCTTCACGGACATCGATGGGTCGACAAGGCTGCTGCACGAGCTGGGTGATGCGTACGCCGGCGTCCTGGCCGAGCACCGCCGCGTCCTGCGCGCAGCCTTCCGCCGCCATGGCGGCGTCGAGGTGGACACGCAGGGGGATGCCTTCTTCGTGGCATTCGCCGGCGGGGACGCCGCCGCGGCTGCCGCGACCGACGCCCAGCGGGGGCTGCGGGAAGGGCGGGTGGCGGTGCGTATGGGCATCCACACCGGCCGTCCGCAGGTGACGGCCGAGGGCTATGTCGGCATGGACGTCCACCGCGGCGCGCGGATCGCGGCGGCTGGTCACGGCGGTCAGGTGCTGGTGTCGCGTCCGACCGCTCATGCCCTCCAGGAGGCGGGGTTCGACCTGCGCGACCTGGGGGAGCACCGCTTGAAGGACCTGCCCGAGCCGGAGTGGCTGTTCCAGCTGGTCGGCACCGGCCTGGCGCACGACTTCCCGCCGCTGCGCACGCTCGGGAACACGAACCTGCCCACCCCCGGATGGAGGCTGATCGACCGCGAGCAGGTGCTCGGGGACGTGTGCCACGCCCTGCGCTCCGGCGAGGCGCGGGTGATCACCCTGACCGGCACGGGCGGCACCGGCAAGACCCGGCTCGCGGTCCAGGTTGGCCTCGAGCTGGTGGAGCACTTCCCAAACGGCGTCTTCTTCGTCGGACTAGCATCGCTGGGCCAGCCCGCGCAGGTGATCCCGGCGGTCGCGCAGACGCTTGGTGTCCGCGAGCAGCCCGGCGCGCCGCTTGGAAAGACGCTCGCCGAGCATCTGTCGATGCGGCGGCTGTTGCTGGTACTCGACAACTTCGAGCACGTGGTGGAGGCGGCGCCCGCCGTCGCGGAGCTGGTGGGCTCGGCGGCGGGGCTGAGCGTGCTCGCCACGAGCCGCGAGCCCATCCGGATCGATGGCGAACGTGAGCAGCCGCTGGCCCCGCTGGGGCCGCCCGACGCGGTGGAGCTGTTTGGCGACCGGGCGCGCGCCGTCGTTCCCGGCTTCGAGCCGGACGCAGCCACCACCGAGATCTGCCGACGGCTGGATGGCCTTCCGCTCGCGATTGAATTGGCGGCCGCGCGCGTGCGGCTCCTGCCGCCCGCGGACATGCTGGCCCGACTCGAGCGCACGCTGCCGCTCCTGACCGGAGGCGCCCGCGATGCACCGTCCCGGCAGCGCACGCTACGGGCAACCATCGACTGGAGCTACAACCTGCTGACCGACGCCGAGCGGCGGCTGTTGCGGAGCCTGGCCGTATTCGCCGGCGGGTGCGATCTGGAGGCGGTGGAGACGGTCTGCGCCGGCGACCTGGACGTGCTCGAGTCTCTGGTCCAGAAGAGCCTCGTGCTCCAGCGTCCCGGCGTGGGAGGGAGTGCCCGCTTCCTCATGCTCGCGACGGTCCGCGAGTACGCGGACGAGTTGCTGACCGCAGCCGGCGAGGAATCCGAGGCGCGCGCCCGCCACGCCGACCACGTGCTCGCGCTGGTGGAGCGGGCCGAACCCGAGTTGCTCACGCGCGGGCAACTGGAGTGGCTGGCGCGGCTGGAGCAGGACATCGACAACATCCGGGCGGCCGTCAACTGGCTGCTTTCATCGGGAGCCGAGTCCGAAGCGCTGCGGATCGTGTCGACCCTGATCGACTTCTGGGATGTCCGCGGCAGCCATCAGGAGGCGCGCGGCTGGCTGGAGCGCGGGCTCGCCGCGCTGCCCGATCGCGGCGACCCGATCCGGGGTCGCGCGCTGCTCGCGGCCGGCTCGGCCGTCTTCCAGAGCGGCGACCTCGCCCAGGCCCGCGCGCTCACGGCCGAGTCGCTGGCGTTCGCGGAGACGGCGGGCGACGCGCACCTGGAGACGCGGGCGCTCAGTCAGCTGGCGGGCGTGGCGATGCTCGAGGGTGCATTCCCCGAAACGGTCGCACTGGCCGGCGGCGCCGTCGCGTGCGCCAAGCGAGTGGGCGACCAGGCGATGCTCGCCTTCGCGCTGAACGCGCTCGCCGTGGGCACGTACGAGCTTGGGGACCCGGATGCTGCGAAGCGGCTCTTCGCCGAAGCGGATGCGATCCTGGTCGAGATCGGCGACCTGCGCGACGCCGCCATCCTTCGCGGCAATCTTGCCGACGCGGCGCTCCTGGAGGGGGACTACCCGCGCGCACGGGAGCTGTTCGAGGAAGCGCTCGCGCTTGCGCGGCAGGTGAACGACCGTGGGCGGCTGCCCGCGTATGCCATCGGCCTGGGCGCGGCGGCGCTGCTCGGCGGCGACCCCGGAGCGGCGGTGCCGCAGCTCTCGATCGCGCTCGCGGGCGGGCGCGAGGTGAGCGACCGGGGCACCGTGTTGAGCGCCCTCGCCTACGTCGCGGCGGTGGTCGGCGAGCACGGCGATCCGGCCACGGCCGCCGTGCTGTGGGGCGCCACCACCCGCGCCGGGGAGGAGCTCGGCATCCAGCGCAGCGGAGCCGACGTCCTCATCGAGCCGTTGATCGCCGCGGCAGCCGCCCGGGCCGGCGCGGCCGACTGGGAACGCGAGCTCGCACGCGGCAGGCGGTTCGGCCTCGAGGAGGCGATGGACGCCGGGGTGCGGGCGCTGACCCAGATCGGATCCTGACCGACCGCGGATCTGCCGGCCGGCGATAGGGCTGGTCGCCGGTTCGTCCAGGCCTGTCTTCTCCACCAAGCGCCTCGGCAGCGCTGAGCGCTACGGGGGCGATGTACCAGCCTGAGTCCTCGTCAAACGGATCCCGCGGGGTGGTCTCGTTGTAGATCACTTTCGCAACGAGCTCGGCCACTGTCAACAGGTGCAACCGCGGAGTGGCGACGCCCTCCGCAGGCTGTTCGGCGAGCCACCGGCGCCGGGCAGCATCGAACAATTTGTGGCCGTTCGGCCAGGCCTCCGGGTTACCGGCGCTTTCAAGAATCGCAGCGACCTCAGGGCAATCCCAGCCACTGGAGTCGGCAACAACTCGGAGGATGCCGGCCGCCCACTGAACGGGATGGGCCTGCGCCTCAAACCGCTCCTTACCCCACGCGACCTCGGGACTCGGAGTGGTCGGAGCATGGAGTGACACGGACTGCCACGTCCCATCCGCGGCGTGTCGCGGCACCTTCACATCAAGCAGATCCTCGCAGGACGTGCCGGCTGGCTGGTCGTCGTGGCCCACCAGTGGACACTATCGGCCAGTCGACTCGAAATCGTCCCTCGCTCGGGGGAACCGCGCGGGCCGTCATGTACGAGTCAAACGTGGCCGCTGAGCACGTTCGACGGTCGACGCCGCCCAGCGCTACCGACGCGGTCGTACGCGGCTTCGTCTGCGCCGCCGACACCTCCGGCCGCATCCATGACCTCTCCGCCAAACTCGTCACGCTCTAGCCTGTGGGAGGGCCCCGTGGCCGCGAGCCGGCGCAACTAGAGGTCACCGCCCAGGCGGTCTGGTGACCTACGGCTCCAGGAGCGCGACCCGGCAAGAAGGAGGGACGAACGATGGGAAGACAGGCCGTGCTTTACGTGGTCGCGCTCGTTGCTGTCGTGGTGGGAGTGGACGTCCTGTTCTTCAGGCACCAATTCTGGGAGAGACTGATCGTGAACATCGGAATCGTCCTCGTATTCGCCGCGTGCTATTGGCGATTCGTGAAGCGTCCATGAGGCCGGCGGAGGTCTCTCAAATCCTGAGTTCCGCCTAATCCGCAGCATGGGTAAAGGACCCAACCACGCCTCGGCCGCGCTCCTTGGTTATGCCGAATCGGTCAAGCAAGGCGTAATGAGTTTGTATAGCGTCGGGCGTTCCACCCATCTCGCCGAAGGGAGGCGGCAGTGAAGCAGAGACTCAGGTGGGCGGTGGCCTCGCTTGTGGCCATCGCCGCAGTGGCGGTGGTGATCTCGGTCGGGTCGGCGTCGGCCGGCGGCCGGGTGATCCACCTCCACGTCCAGGGCGGCTCGTCGACGTTCGTCAACGTCGCGGGCAAGAAGACGCCGGCGGTTGGCGACGAGATCATCCTCAAGCAGCCGGTCTGGCAGGAGGGTACGCGCGTTGGCACAGGCATCGTCACCATCGTGCTGACGGGCGGAACGACCGATCAACTGCACGCCAGCGTTGCGCTGCGCGGCGGGGACATCGACGCGGGCGGCGTGCAGCTGACCAATAGCACCCGCTTCACGCTGCCGATCACCGGCGGCACCGACGCGTACGAGGGCGCCAGCGGACAGATCCAGGTGCACCTGCTCCAGGGCAAGGGCAACCCTGCCGATCTGACCGTCGAGCTCGAGTAGGGCCGGCTCCAGCGCGATCGCCTACGTCCGTGACGGTGGGGCACGGCGTAGGCGGGAGCCGCGCACGCAATAGCCGCATCCAGCCCTCCAACTGAACGCCGCCGGCTGCGGAAGGCCGCCGAGGCTGGATTGCGGTCTGGGTCTCGGCGGCCTTCGGGGCCACGCCATCCACGCGGCTGTCCAGGCCGGCGTCGGGGGATGGCGAACCACACAAGATACGCCTTTGTGGCACACGAAACAAGAGGTGCAGCTGCGCCGTCGTGCATCGCGGCGCGTGAAGGCGAAGAACGCATCCCCTCAGCACCGCCTGATGGGCGACTGGATTGCCGCTACCGCTCCCACACTACGGCGATGGGGAGGCTGACGATTGTGCGTTCGCTCGGCGTGAACCGGCGCTCGATGACGCCTGTCGGTTCGTAGTCGGCCAGTACCGGCAAGACCTGTTCGAGCACGATCCGTGCCTCCATCCGGGCGAGGGGCGCGCCCAGGCAGTGATGGATGCCTTCCCCGAACGAGACGTGGCGTTGCCGCTTCCGGTTGACCACGAGCTCGTCGGGTTGCGGCCACCGTCGTTCGTCCCGATTCGCCGAGCCCCAGACCAGCACGACCCTTCCGCCGGCGGGGATTGGAACGCCCCGGATCGCGGTGTCACGGGCCGCGACGCGAGTAAACCATTGAAACGGCGCGTCGAAGCGCAGGAGCTCTTCGACGGCCTGCGGAATCAGCTCAGGTGATCGCCGCAAGAGCCGTAGCTGGTCGTCGAACCGATTCAGGTGCAGGAACGAGCTGGAGATGAGCGCGTTCGTCGTCGAGATCCCTGCCACGAAGAGCAGCATTGCGCCGCCAACCGCCTCGTCCTCGGTGAGGCTCCCCGCGGCCGTTGCGTCGGCGAGCACGCTCAGGAGGTCGTCCGCCTCGGCCCTCCTCCGGCGACGAAGCGCCTCCCGCACGTATGCGCGCATCTCTGCGCCCGCATGTAACCCCTGGGCGGTCAGTCCGACGCGGCCGGGGACCCGCTCGACCATCAGCGTGTGCCATTGCGCAAGGCGGGCGTGGTCCGGCGCGGGGAAGCCGAGCCATCCACACATCACGGATGCGGGCAGGGGATAGGCCAGGTCGCGGGCGAGATCGACCACATCGTGCTCGCGCAGGCCTGCGAGCAGCTTCCCGGTGGTGTCGCGCACGGTCTGCTCCAGGCGGATCCGCACCGCCCCGGTGCCGAACTCCTGTCTTCACCGCGGCGCGCAGCCGCGTGTGCAGCGGTGGGTCGGCGCTCGTCAGCTCGCCCTCCGCCCCGAACAGCAGCCCGGTGTCGTCCAGGTCGTTCCCCGCACCGCTTGAGAACGTCTCCCAGTCACGCGCAGCCGCCTGGACGTCGTCGAACCGGGTCACGGCCCAAAACGGCACGCCCTGAGTTACGCCTGCGTAGACCGGAACCGCGTCCCGCAAACGGCGGTAGGCGGGATACGGGTCGCCCTCAAGGTCGAGCGGGTCGTACCTGATATCGGTCGCATCCACCGTGGCATCGACTCGCGACATCTTCAACCACCCATCCGACGCGCGAGGACACGTGGGTGTCCCCACCTCTGACGCGTACCCCGGCGATGGTATCGCGTGCCGCCGCGGACCGGGTGCTGGTCGGCCGGCGCGTATCGCCGCGGCCTGCTACAAGGCGGGGCGGCGGGCCGCACGGCGCTCGCCGGGTCGAATCACTCGCCGAGTTTTTCGTGTACGACCCGAGCGACGACGTCCAGACTCAGTCCTTGTCGCTCCATCTCGTCCAGGGCTTCGCGGACGGGCGCCTCTTCGAGTTCCTTTGTATTGGCGACCACGAGATCGCGGAACTCCTGCCACAGCAGTTCGCGATCGTGGCTTGTCACCATCGCTTTTGCGAGAAGCGTCGCTGCTTGTTCGGCAAGAGGGTCGATCTTGTGGCGCTGTGCGTTCTCTGTGGCGATGCCTGGCCTCCTCTCCTCCGGAACCGGACGCTTCGGGCCGATGGGAGCCCGAGAACGTGGCGAAGATACGCAGCATACCTGCGTGTGGCGTGCAAGAGGGGTGCTGCGCGGCGATCGGGCGACGCGGTCGTCGCCGGTACAGTGGCGGATGTGGACACTTTCGTCGTCTTTCTCGGGGCCCTGCTGGGCGCTGTCATCGGCGCCTACAGTGGCGTGACGGTTGAGCGTCTGCGCGGGAAGCATGAGCTGGTCCTCCAGCGCCGTGACGACATCAAGGAGGGGCTGCTCGCCGTCAACGAGCGCGCCGCGGCGGCCCTGCGGATCTGCGCTGACCTCCAACGAACGGAGCACTGGCCGACGCTCTATGACGATGACTGGCGAAAGCTGCGCGCCAAACAGCTCCAGAGCCAAGCCGCCGACATGCTCATCGCGCTGGCGCGCGTCGAGCTCTTCCTGGCCGACCCGTCCACAATCGAGCAGCGAGCGAACGAGTACTACGACATCCTGACGAGCCCCGAAACCGAGGAGGGGCAGCCTGCGGAACGCCGGTATGCGGCGGCCGCAGCTGCCCACATTCCCCTCAAGCACGCACTCCGCGAGGAGCTGGCGCGGGTCACCGCCGCCAACGCCGGCTGGGCCGGGGCGGGGCGGATGCAGGCGCGATTCGCGTCCCGCATTCGCGAGTCGTCTCTGAACCGCCGACCAGGGCAATCATGGCGCGTCGCCGGCGACCGGCGCACACAGCAGAGGCCTGGCGATCAGGGCAGCCTCGAGGATCAGGACGAATCCGGCGGCGACCAGTAACGCGCACGTGCGTCGAGGGCCGACAGATCCCGGGGCGGCGCACGACCTGTCATCCCCGCGCCTCAGACGCCGCCCTGTCTGGTGGCGCTGATCAGCTCGGCGTCTGCGATGCGGATCTCCTCTTCGCCGCCCTCACGCACGAGCTGGGCGGCGCTCACGATCCGCACCTGCATCGGCGTCTCGCCCCGAGGATTGTGACGCTCCCGGTAGGCGCCGGCGGCAAGCCTGGCCGCGCTCTCGCGGGTGTCCGACACCGCAACAGTCACCCATCGTCCGCCCTGCGGATAGCGCACCTGCACGTAGTTGCCCGTGTGCATCTGCCCTTGCCCTTCTGTGCCCGCTGGGCCAGCGTACATGTCAGGGTTTGCCTATGCAATCCCTCGCGTGACACGCCCAGCGGCGAGGCTCGCCGCGAAGGCATAGCCCATGCTGGCACGCCATGACTGGCCGGCGGTGTTCCTGGGTAAGGTACAGCGGTGGCTGGTCATGCAGCCGATGCCCGCGCACGACGTCACCGCGCGCCGTCGTCGCGGTCTCGCCGGCGTCGCGTCCGCGACAACGTCGTCCACAATCTCATCAGCTACGTCGTGTGGTTGACCTATCTCGGGTTGGGAGTCGCCGTCGCTGACTCCAACGGCTACCTCGACGTCGACCATGTCTCAATGGTCGTGTCTGCGACCGCGGCGGTGGTGCTGTGGCCGCTCGTGTTCCTCGGTACCAACCTGCGACCATAGGCCGCCCGGCGCGCCGACTGACGATCCAGTGATCTCGTCGCCGGGGCCCACTTTTGTTCCCACTACCCCAGCCCAACGGCGCCTCGAGGTGTGCAGTCGGCGTTCTTGAGCCATAGCGGAGGAGGGACTCGAACCCCCGACACGCGGATTATGATTCCGCTGCTCTAACCAGCTGAGCTACTCCGCCGCGGAGCGCATGTTAGACCAGCGCGCCCGGCATCGTCACCCGGAAAGCCAGCGCTCCAGCACGTCCACGCAGGCGGCGATGCCGTCGAGGTGGGCGATCTCGAAGCCGTGGGTGTTCTCGGTGGCGAAGGCGAGGCAGGCCGTGCGCGCGATCATGCCGAGGTTGAGCGTGCTCGACGCGTCGGAGCCGAAGCCCGAGAGCACCGCGTGGCGCATGCCGATGCCGGCGGCCGCCGCGGCGTCGTCGAGCTCGGCGGCCAGGGAGTCGTCGAGCGGCCCGTTCGCGTCGGCCACCACCAGGACGGGCTCGGGGCCGGCCGCGATCCGGTACTCCTCCGCCACCGGCGTGACCTCGAACGCCACCGCGGCCTCAGCCGCCGTGCGGGTGGCGTACCACTTGGCGCCCTGGCAGCCGATCTCCTCGCGCGCCGTGAAGACCAGCTCGACCGGGTGCGGGGGCGACATGAGGCGCGCCGCCAGCTCGAGCATCCCCGCGACGGCGCCCTTGTCGTCGAGCGCATAGGAGGCCACGTACTCGCCGTCGGCGCCGAGGCGTACGGGGCGCTTGCGCGCGGCGCTCGGGACGACCCGCGACCCGGGCCGCACGCCGGCGTCGGTCAGGGCGGCCGCATCGAGCTTGGTCTCGACCCAGGCGTCGCGCCAGCGCACGCCGGACTGCTCCTGCTGGCGCTTCTGGTCGGACTCGTCGGAGACGTGCCGAGAGCCGAACGAGAGCACGCCGGCGACGGTCGCGTGGCGGCCGAGCACGTCCACCGGCCCCTCGCCCCAGATCCACGGGAACGATCCGCCGAGCTTGCTGACGGCCAGCTGTCCCTGATCCGAGACCCGCTTCACCACGGCGCCGATCTCGTCCTTGTGGGCGAGCACCGAGCGCAGCGGCCCGGCGCTTCGGCCCTCGATGCGCAGGACGACGTTGCCCGCGCCGTCCTGCACCGGCCGGCCGTGCTCGGCCAGGCGCCGCAGCAGATAGGCGTCCACGGCCGCCTCGACGCCGCTCGGCGAGTGCAGGCAGACGAGCTCGGTGATCGTCTCGAGCAGCGCCTCGCGGGTGGTTTCATGAGCCGGTGACATGCGCGCGGCGGCCAGCCTACACCCCGGGGTTCACATTCGCCGGGGGCGGCCGATACTGGAATTGCATGCCCTTCCAGCTCCCCTCCATGCGCGCTGCGCTTGCCACCCTGAGCATGGCGGCGATCGGGCTCGGCGGCGCCGGCTGCCTCGGTGGCGGCAGCGCCGCCCCGCCCGTGCCGCACTGCACCCCGTCGGCCGCGCCGGCGCCGGCGGATGCGACCGCGCGCCCGGTGGCGGTCGCCTATCTCTCGGCGCTCGCGGGCCACCGCTACGACAAGGCCCAGACCTACGCGCACGCGTGCTCGGCCGCCCAGCAGCGCTCGCTCGATCAGCTGTGGCTGTGGCTCGACTCGATGCCCACCCAGCAGATCAAGGTCGCCGACACGAGCGTCGCGGCGAAGGCCGGCGCCGTGACGGTGAGCGCGACGCTCTTCGCGCGCTTCGGCCCGTCGCCGTACAGCGCCTGGGTCACGCTCGGGCCGCGCACCCTGCGGCTGACGCCCGGCCGCGGCCGCTGGCACGTGCGGGCCGACGTCTCGGTCGTGCACCGCTCCGACCTGGCCGCATACGGCGTCTCGTGGCTGCATCACCCGTACTTCGTGAACGGCCAGCGCGTGACCGTGGTCTACGCCAAGCCGGGGGACGTCGTCGACGCCCAGCAGATCCTGGACACGGCCGAGTCCGTCATCCCGGGGCTCGCACGCCGCTACGGCGGCGGCGCGGCGGGCCTCCGACCCGTGATCTTCCTGGTCGACAAGCGCAGCCAGGGCGAGCGCCTGGCCCACGTCGACCTCGGCAAGGTGCGCACGCCGGCGGGGTTCCAGTACAGCTCCTTCGCCTACATCGACCTGCCGGCCTGGCGGGCGCTGCCGTCGGTCGAGCAGGCCTCGATGGTCGATCACGAGCTGACCCATGTCGTCACCCGGCCGATGCTGGCCGACTCGCCGCACAGCCTGCTCGAGGGGATCGCGATGTACGAGGAGGACAGCTACCTCTCGTCCTACCACGAGAGCATGCCGATCGACCACCTCTACGCCTACTACTACCACCACGCGTTCCCCAGCCTGCGGATCTGGCAGCGGCGCGAGACCGACTGGGGCCTGCCGGATGTGCGCTCGATCGGCGTCGCCTACGAGGATGCGCTCGTGATGACCGCCGTGATCATGAACGAGCACGGCGGCGTGCCCGCCCTGCGCCGGCTGGGGGCGGCGTTCCGGGCCGAGCATGCGCGCCGCGACTTCACCGCCGCTCAGGTCGAGCGGGCGTTCGAGCGCGGCCTCGGGGTGTCGTTCCAGCAGGTCGTGGCCGAGGCGCACGCCCTCACGGCCCGGACCGTGCTCGGCGGCGGCTGACCCTTCCCGCGGCTGGAATTGGCGCCGGGTTGGAGGGTGCGGCGGGGTCTCCCGGAGCGGGCCTAAGCTGCGAGTCGCGCCCATGCCTCGCACCCGCCCCGGGCTCCCGCTCGTCTGTGCCGCCACCGCCGGATTCGTGGCCGCGGCGCTGCTCACGGTCGGGCCACCCGGGATCGACACGCCGGCGCACCTCTTCATGACGTGGGTGTTCCGCCACGCCGGCTTCCAGCTCTGGAACAACTACTGGTACGACGGCCGCTACGACTTCGTCGGCTACAGCGTGCTCTTCTACCCGCTGGCCGCGGCCGTGGGCGTGTGGGCGGCGGCGGTGGCCTCGTCGGCGGTGCTGGCCTACGCCGTCGCGGCGGTGGGCCGGCGCGAGTGGGGCCAGGCCGCGAACGCCCCGTGCCTGATGCTCGCGGTCACCGCCACGGCGACCTGCTGCATCTCGGGCGTCTTCCCGTTCCTGGCCGGCGCTGCCGCCGGGGCGGTCGCGCTCGCCTGCGCCCAGCGGCGGCAGCGGATCGGGTTCGGCGCGGCGACGCTCGTCTCGCTCGGCTGCTCGCCGCTCGCGTTCGGCCTCCTGGCGGTCGTGCTCGCCGGCTTCGTCGTGGGCGGGCGCCACCCGCTCGGCGTCGCCCGCCGCAACAAGGCCGCGGTGGCCGCGCTCGTCGCGACGGCCGCCGCGTGCGTCATCCTGCAGCGCGCGTTCCCCTCGGGCGGCCGCTACCCGTACCACCTGAGCGACCTCCTGGTCGTGGCCCTGTTCTCGGGGGCGGGCCTCTACCTGACCGCCGCCAGCCCACGGGCGCGCGGCCTCCAGATGGTGTTCGTCGCCTACCTGCTCCTGAACCTGGCCACGTTCGCGGTGCCCGGCCCCGTCGGCTCGAACACGACCCGGCTGTTCACGATCGCGGGCGTGCCGCTGCTCTGGCTCGCCGCCAACGTCAGCCCCCGGCGCTCGTGGCTCACGCTCGCGCCGGTGCTCGCGCTCGCCCTGGCGCTGCAGCTGGGGCCGGCCGTGCGAACGGCCTACTCGGCCTGGTCGGATCAGGCCACGGCGGCGAGCTTCTGGCGGCCGGCGGTCAGGTTCCTGAAGGCCCGCCCCGACATCCAGTACCGCACCGAGGTGGTCGCCACCGAGGGCCATTGGGAGGCGTTCTACATGGCCGCCCGCGGCATTGCCCTCGCGCGCGGGTGGTTCCGGCAGGACGACTTCCCCCAGAACCAGGTGCTCTACCAGCCCACCCTGTCGGCCGACCAGTACCAGGCCTGGCTGCGCAGCGTCGGCGTCCGCTACGTGATGCTGCCGCACGCCCCGCTCGACTACAGCGCGATCACCGAAGCGCACCTCCTGCGGTCGGGCCGTTCCGGCCTGCGGTTGGTGCGGCACCTGCCCGGATGGACCGTGTACGAGCTCGCCCACCCCACGCCGATCCTGACGTCCGCCGGGGCGCCGGGAGCGGCGAGCGTGCTCGCGCTGACCGACAGCCGGATCCGGCTGTGGCTGCCGGCTGCGGGCGCGTACGACCTGCGTGTGCGCTACAGCCCGTACTGGTCGACCGACACGAGCGGCGTGTGCCTCAGCCCCACCGCCACGGGCATGACGCACATCGCCACGCCCACCCCCGGGCCGCTCACGATCGAGTTCGAGCCGACGCTCGCGACGGTCGCCGCCGCGGCCGCGAGCGACTCCTCGTCGTGCAGCTCGTGACCGCCGCCTGACGCGCGGCCGCCCCAGCCGCGATCGGTAGGATCGCCGGATGCTCGACCCGACCACCCGCTGGCCCGGCGGCGAGAAGCCCGACCACGCCGGCCTGCTCACGTTCGCCGGCCTGCCCTACACCGAGGATCCGGACGAGCTCGCCGGGGTCGACATCGCCATCATCGGCGCGCCGATGGACGAGCTCGTCTCCGACCGGCCCGGGACGCGGTTCGGGCCGCGCGCGATCAGGGCGGCGGGCGGCCCGCCGGGCCCACAGCTCGAGACGGGCGTCGATGCGATGGCCGAGCTGCGCGTGGTCGACTTCGGCGACGCCGCCGTGATCCCGGCCGATCCGGTGGCATCGCACGCCGCCATCCTGCGCACCGTCGGCGCGGCGGTGGCCGCCGGGGCGATCCCGATCGTGCTCGGCGGCGACCACTCGATCGCCGAGCCGGACGTGCGCGCGTGCGCCGAGCGGCACGGCCCGCTCGGCCTGCTCCACTTCGACACCCACACCGACACGGGCCGGCAGGTGTACGGCGTCGAGATCTCGCACGGCACGCCGATGTTCCGGCTGGTCGAGGCCGGGCATGTCGATCCCCGCCGCTACGCCCAGGTGGGCCTGCGCGGATACTGGCCCGGCCCCGAGGAGCTCGCCTGGCAGCGGGGGCGCGGCATCACCGCGATCCCGATGCACGAGGTGCGCGCGACCGGCATCGCCGCCGCGCTCGAGCGCGCGCTCGCCGTGGTCGGCGACGGGCCGGCGTTCCTGACCGTCGACGTGGACGTGCTCGACCCGGCGTTCGCGCCGGGCACCGGCACCCCCGAGCCGGGCGGGATGACCCCGGCCGACCTCCTGTGGGCGTGCCGCCGAAGCGCCGAGCGGCTGCAGCTCGTGGGCGCCGACGTCGTCGAGGTCGCGCCGACGGCGGTCGGCGCGGCCGACACGACCGCGCTCGTCGCCGACCGGATCGTCCGCGAGATCCTGACCGGGATCGCGCTTCGCCGGCGGCACGCGGTGGCCGAGCGATGACCGCCACGAGCTACGACGCCATCGTGGTGGGAGGCGGGCACAACGGC
The DNA here is from genome assembly GCA_963717845.1 of uncultured Actinomycetes bacterium. Classification (GTDB taxonomy): domain Bacteria; phylum Actinomycetota; class Thermoleophilia; order Gaiellales; family JAICJC01; genus JAICJC01. The sequence continues at coordinate 1,483,438 of CAVQXH010000001.1, read as the reverse complement.
CTCGTCTGCGCTGCGTACCTCGCCCGCGCCGGCCGCCGGGTGTGCGTGCTCGAGCGCCGCCACGTCCTCGGCGGCGCCTGTGTCACCGAGGAGCTCTGGCCCGGGTATCGGGTGTCGCGGGCCTCCTACGTGCTCAGCCTGCTGCAGCCGCGGATCATCCGTGACCTGCGCCTGGTCGAGCACGGCCTGCGGGTGCGGGTGTGCGATCCGAGCTGGGGCACGGTCACGGCCGCCGGCCAGCCGATCGTGTTCTGGGAGGGCGATCCGGACCGCACCCAAGCCGAGATCGCCGCCGTCTCCGCCGCCGACGCCGCCCGCTACCCGGACTGGGAGCGGATGCTCGAGCACGTCGCCGCCGTGCTGCGGCCGCTGCTCCTGCTCGAGCCGCCGCCGGGCGACGCGATGCGCACGCTGGCGACGGCCGCACGCTCGGCCGGGCTGCGCCGGCGCGACCTGGCCGACACCTTCCGCATGATGACGATGTCGGTCGGCGACCTGCTCGACGACTGGTTCTCCAACGACGCATTGAAGGGCAGCTTCGCCTCGAGCGGCGTCGTCGGGGTGTGGGCGGGCCCGCGCACCCCCGGCACCGCCTACAACCTGCTGCACCACTCCGTCGGCGAGGTCAACGGCTCGGTCGGCGCGTGGGGTCAGGTGCAGGGCGGCATGGGCGGCGTGTCCGAGGCGGTCGCGCGGGCGGCCCGCGCCGGCGGCGCCGAGATCCGCACGTCGGCGGCGGTGGCGAGCGTCGACGTCGCCGGCGGCCGGGTGCGCGGGCGTCACGCTCGAGTCGGGCGAGCGGCTGACCGCGCCGATCGTGGCGTCGGGCATCCACCCGCGCACGCTCGTGCTCGACCTGGTCGGCCGCGGGCACTGGCCGGGCGACGTCGTGCGCGACATGGAGCGCTTCCGCACCCGCGGCGGCGCGGTCAAGATCAACATGGTCGTCTCGGAGCTGCCGCAGTGGCGCGGAATCGAGGGCGAGGCGCTCGAGCGGGTGTGGCGCGACGGGGACTTCGCCGTCTGCCCCTCGATCGAGCACCTGGAGCGCTCGTGGCAGCAGGCATCCCTCGGCGAGATGCCGCCGGAGTGCGGCTACATCGAGGTGCTGACACCGTCGGCCGGCGATCCCACCCTCGTCGACGAGGGCCTGCCCGGCCACGTGATGACGCTCTACACGCAGTTCGGCCCGCCGGAGCGGGAGGCGTGGACCGACGCGAGCCGGGACGCCTATGCGAAGGCGGCGATGGAGCTGCTGCGCAGCGCCGCCCCGAACATGGCCGACTCGGTCGTGATGCACCGTGAGGTGCTGGCGCCGCCCGACCTGGAGGACGTGTTCGGACTCGTCGGCGGCAACATCTTCCACGGCGAGCAGGGCCTGAACCAGCTCGGCCCGATGCGCCCGACACCGGCCCTGGCGCGCTACGCGACCCCGATCGCGGGCCTTTACCTGTGCGCGTCGGGATCGCACCCCGGCGGCGGGGTCACCGGCCTTCCGGGACATAACGCCGCCCGGCGCATCCTCGCCGACGAGCCGCTGATCGAGCGGCTGCGCCGGCGCCGCGCGGCTCTCACCGGGCGGTCGTCCGCGACATAAACCGAGTTCGGTCAGCCCACGCGGCGACGAGCCTGGAAGACCACGCCGACTGCGAGCCACGCGATCCCCATTGCCCAGACGCCTGCAGCGACGCTCAGCGAGTTCCCCGCCGCGGCGGCACCGACCAGTAAGAGGGCCACAGCCCCCAGCATCCAACGCCCCTCCATCGGACGACCCTACCAGGGATCGGCGCTGCCGGCGCGCAGAGCCGTCGGCACGGCGCTGCCGGGCCGGGCGGCGGCGCGCACCACCGTCGCCACCACGATCACGTCCACCGGGTCGGCCGCCGCGAGCTCGGGTTCCGGCTCGGCGACCGGCTGCTCCCGCTCGACGTCGCGCATGCCGGGGAGGTAGAGCGCGGCCAGGGTGATCGCCGCGCCGCCGACGCCCGCGCCGACCAGCGTCCACCGCGCGCCGACGAGAGCGGTGACGGGAGCGGTCAGGGCGAACGACAGCGGCAGCAGGCCGATCGAGATCAGCCAGTCGAGGCTCGAGACGCGGCCGAGCATCGACGCCGGCACGTGGCGCTGCTTGAGCGTCGCCCACACGATCGTGCCGGCGGTCTCGAGCGCGTTGAAGAGCAGGCACGCGACGACGAGCTGCCAGGTCTCGGTGGCCAGGCCGTAGCCGGCGACGGCCAGCGTCGCGAGCGTCCAGACGACGTAGATGAACGTCACCTGGCGGCGGGGCTGGTCGCGCTGGCCCATCAGCACCGCCGCCCCGATCGAGCCGATCCCGCCCGCGGCGAACACCGCTCCCAGCGTGCCGGCCGAGCCGTGCAGGCTGTTCTTGACGACGTAGGGCAGGAGCACCTCGGTCGGGCCGAGGAAGAGCAGGTAGGCGAAGGCGGCCGAGACGAGCGTCCCCCAGATCCACGTGCGCCGGCGGATGAAGTGCAGGCCCGTCTTGATGTCGGCCATCACGGACTCGCCGGCGTGCGCGTGGCCCGGCACCGGGCGCATCGCCAGCACGGCGACGCCCGCGGCCGCGAACGAGGCCGCGTCGGCGGCGAAGGCGATCCCCGGGCCGAAGGCGGCGATGATCCAGCCGCCGGCCGCCGGGCCGGCCAGGCGCAGGGCGATCGGGCGCACGAACTGGTCGAGCGAGTTGGCCGCCGGCAGGTCGGCCGCGGGCAGGATGTCGGGCACGAGCGCCTCGAAGGCCGGGGTGAAGAACGCCGTGCCGGCGCCGTACACCATCGCCAGGGCGGCGATCTCCCACACCTGGATGCGGCCGGTCAGCGAGAGCACGGCCAGCACCGCGATCGCGGCCGCCCGCACCGCGTCGGCGGCGAGCATGATCGCGCGCCGGCTGAGCCGGTCGCTGACGACGCCGCCCGGGAGCAGGCAGACGATCGTCGGGCACGGTCATGGCGATGCCGACCATCGAGAGCGCGGCCGGGGCGTTCCAGACCGCGTACACCTGCCACGCCATCGCCACCAGGAAGATGCCGTCGCCGACGAGCGACACCGTCATCCCCGACCACAGCAGCCGGAAGTCGCGGTGGCGCAGCGGCGCGAAGCAGGTTCAGCCGGCTGAAGCCGCCCGGGCGGTCGAGGCCGTCGTAACTATGCTGCATCGGCCCGAGGCTCGGGCTCTGCCGAGTCCCGCACGCCGGACAGGTACTGCATCAGATCGAGCGACCCCATCGCGTGGGCGAACAGGAAGCCCTGGCCCAGCTCGCACCCGAGGTCGCGCAGGTGCAACGCCTGCGTCGACTGCTCGATGCCCTCGGCGACCACCTCGAGGTTGAGGGTCTGGCCCAGCTTCACGATCGCCGTGGGCAGCGCCGGAGACCGCGTCGCCCGAGGTCAGGAACGACCGGTCCATCTTGAGGATGTCGACGGGCAGCCGGCTGAGGTAGCTGAGCGACGAGTAGCCGGTGCCGAAGTCGTCCATCGCCAGCTTGATGCCGAGCGCCTTGAGCGCGTTCAGGCGCTCGACGGCCAGGTCCATGTCGGCCATCATCACCGACTCGGTGATCTCGAGCACGAGCGTCGCCGGGTCGAGGCCGGACGTCGCGAGCGCGTCGTCGACGTCGTCGACGATGGTGTCGGACTGCAGCTGCTTGACCGACAGGTTGACGCTGATCGTGAGCGGCGCTTCGCTGGGGAAGCGCTCGTGCAGCTGCGCGCCCTGGCGGCAGGCCTGGTTCAGCATCCAGCGCCCGATCGGCACGATCAGGCCGGTCTCCTCGGCGAGCGGGATGAACTGCGTCGGCGGGATCGTGCCGCGGGTGGGATGGTGCCAGCGCAGCAGCGCCTCGAAGCCGTACACGGTGCTGCTCGGAGAGGCGGATCACCGGCTGGTAGTGCACCTCGAGCTGGCCGGTCTCGAGCGCGCGCTGCAGGTCGGCGCGCATCTCGAGCCGCTCGACCACCTCGCGGTGCATCTCGGGCTCGAACACGCGGTAGCTGCCCTTGCGCTCGCGCTTGGCCATGTACATGGCGACGTCGGCGTTGCGCAGCAGGTCGTCGGCGTCGGTGAGCCCGTCGCTCGTCAGGCAGAGGCCGATGCTCGCGCCGACGAAGAGCTCCTTCTCGCCCATGTCGATCGGCGCGTTCAGGCTCTCGAGCACCCGCTCGGCCACGTCGACGGCCTCCTGCGAGCGCTGCACCTCCTCGACCAGGACGGCGAACTCGTCGCCGCCGAAGCGGGCGACCGTGTCGGTCGGCCGCACGGCGCTGCGCAGCCGGTGGGACACCTCCTGCAGGACGGCGTCGCCGGCGGCGTGGCCGAGGCTGTCGTTGATCGTCTTGAAGTCGTCGAGGTCGATGAAGATGACGCCGACCGTCGACTGCTCGCGCGTGGCCCGGGCCAGCGCGTGCTGGACGCGGTCGGCGAAGAGCGCGCGGTTGGCGAGGCCGGTGACGGGATCGTGGAACGCCTGGTGGGCGAGCTGATCCTCGAAGAGCTTGCGCTCGCTGATGTCGCGGCAGTTGAGCACGATGCCCTGCACGTACTCGTCGTCGAGCAGGTTCGTGTGCGTGACCTCGAACTGGAGCCATTCGCCGGCGCGGCTGCGCAGGCTGCACTCGATCGTGCCCGAGTCGCCCAGGCCGGCGTCGGCGCTCTCGACGACCTGCATGAGCCGGGCGCGGTCGCTCGGCCGCACCAGCAGATCGAAGTGGGTGTTCAGGACGTCCTCGACCGCGTAGCCGAGCACCTCCTCGATGGACGGCGTCTGGTAGGTGATCATGCCGGAGCGGTCGAGCACGGCGATCAGGTCGCTCGAATGCGCGACGAGCGAGCGGAAGCGGGCCTCGCTGCGGCCGCGGTGCAGATCCTCGGCCAGGAGCGCGCCGTCGATCGCGAGCGCCATCTGGGCGGCCAGCGCCTCGAGCGCGCCGCTCATCTCGGCGCCGTGCGTGCCGGGGATCGAGACGATCAGGAAGGCGCTGCCGGCGGCGCGCCCGGCCAGCGCGAGCAGCGCGTAGGCCGCGTCGCGGGGGAGGCCGAGCTCCTCGAGCAGCTCACGCGGGATGTCCGTCCAGCGCACCGGCTCGCCGTCGCGCGCGGCCACCTCGGTCAGCCACGCCCGCACGGCCGGCGAGATCTGATCCTCGGCGGCGTCCTCGCTGAAGCTCACCAGGCGGGCGTCGGCGTCGGAGCCCGCGAGCTCGCGCACGGCGGTCGCGGCGGCAGCCTCGATCTGATCCATGCTGGCCGCTCCGACGAGCGCCACGCCGGCCCGGCGCAGGGCGCGCTGGCGCGAGACGGCCCGCTCCTCCTGGCGCACCAGCCCGGCCATGCGGGCCAGCACGAAGAGGAACATGACCATCGAGGCGACGATCACCACGATCACGTCGGTGTTGCCCCACTCCTGGTAGAAGCGGATGCCCGGCGCGATCAGGCAGGCGACGCTCAAGAAGGCGAGCCGAAGCGGCGTCAGCCGGGTGCGGCCCTCGGCGGGCTGCTCCAGCGTGCGCATCGACGGGTGCAGCGCCGCGGCGCCCCACAGCAGGTAGTAGAAGATCCAGCCCACGTCCAGGATCACCTGGCCGTTGTAGCTGCCGTCGAGGATCATGCGGTTGTAGACCGAGTCGGTCGTGAGCAGGCAGACGATGCTGCCGGCGAGCAGGTAGAAGGCCGGGGCGCGCACGCCGCGGTCGACCGCGAGCCGGATGGCGGCGGCGAGCAGCAGGATGTCGCCGACGGGGTAGGCGATCGACACCGACACGATCAGCCAGCTGCCGCCGAGCTGGATGTTCGGGGCGATCAGGAACACCCAGGAGAGCAGCGCGATGCCCAGGGTGAGGATGAGCGAGTCGATCGCGCCGGCCCGGTCGGTGCGCGGGTTGCGGCGGCGGACGAGCAGCAGCAGACCGGCCATCAGCGCGGGGTAGACCGTCAGGTAGAGGCCGTCGCCAGGCGACGGGAAGCCGACGTTCAGGCCGAACAGGCTCGGCAGGCTGTACGTGTAGAAGTCGCCGGCGACGAAGAGCATCTGCCCGACGAACATGAAGCCCCAGGCGAACACCGCCTTCGGCCGGTGCATGCGCATCCCGGCCGCGATCGCGATCGCGCCCGAGAGGCCGAGGGCGTTGATCAGCGGCCCGTGCAGCGTGTTGCCGCGCTGGAACGTCGGCACCACCACGTACACGTAGGTCAGAAGCGAGCCGGCCAGCAGGTACCAGAGCCAGAAGGTGCGCGCCGAGAGCGGCCAGAGCGCGCCGCGAGCGCCGGTCACAAGGCGGCTCATGCCGCCTCCCGCAGGCCGTCGACGGGCTGCAGCGCAAAGCGCTGCGAGAGCGCGCCGAGGACGGCGATCAGCTCGTCGATCTCGTCGTCGCCGTTGGCGGCGGTGACCTGGATGCGGAAGCCGACCTCCTCCTTGGGCACGAGCGGGTAGGCGGCCAGCGTCACGTAGATGCCGTTGTCGAACAGGAAGCGGCCGACGGCGCCGATGTCGCGATGGTCGCTGAGCGGGATCTCGATGATCGGGAAGCCGGAGTGGTTGAGCGTGCGCACACCCAGCCGGCGCAGGCTCGCGAGGACGCGGCCCGTGCGCTCGTAGAGGGCAAGCCGCAGGTCGTCGCCGCGGCGGTCGTTCACGTCGAAGCCGGCCAGGGTGGTCGCCAGCGACGCCACCGGCGGCGGGCCCGAGTACAGGTAGGGCGGCGCGGCGGTCTTCAGCATCTCCTTGAGCGCCGTCGGGCAGGCGATGAACGCCGCGAGCGACGAGTAGGCCTTCGAGAAGCCGCCGACGAGCACGATGCCCTCGTAGGACTCGCCGAGATGGCGCACGATGCTGTTGCCGCGGCTGCCGTAGGGGCACAGCTGCTGCGGCGAGCCCTCGCCGATCACGCCGAAGCCGTGGGCGTCGTCGACGTAGAGCAGTGCGCCGTGACGGCGGGTGACGCGGGCGAACGCGGCCAGGTCGGGGGCGTTGCCCGTGATGCTGTTCACGCCGTCCATGCACACGAGCTTGCGGTCGGAGCCGTCCTCGACCAGCAGCCGCTCGAGATCGTCGGGGTCCTCGAAGCGGAACCGCTTGAGCGTCGCGCCGCGCGCGACCGCGAACTGGCAGCCGTCATAGATCGTCTTGTGCGCGCGGCTGTCCATGAACACGGTGCCGCCGGCGGCGAGCACCGGGATGACCGACATGTGGATGTGCGTGATCGTCGGCAGGATCAGCGAGTCCTCGCAGCCGAGGAGGTCGGTCAGGCGCTCCTCGATCTGCCCGAACAGCACCGGGCTGCCCAGGAGCCGCGACCAGCTCGGGTGGGTGCCCCACTTCTCCACGTAGCCCGGGATCGAGTCCATGATCTCGCGGTCGAGGTCGAAGCCGAGGTAGTTGCACGAGGCGAAGTCGACCAGCCACTGGCCCCCGACACGGATCCGGCGGCCGTCGATCTCGTCGATCACGGCGTCGGTCATCGGGTTGGAGCGCTTCAGTTCGTCCAGGTCGGCGCACGCCGCCAGCCAACGATCAATCCACTTGACTTCGTCGCTGGTGCGCCTCCGCCCGGCCATGGGGCGACGGTCAGTGTTCACATGCGGGGTATCGGCGCTGGGCACGAGTTCTTGAGGGGGGACGCGCGGGGAGCCGCGCAGAGCCGCGGCCGGTGCTCTCACGATGGGCGCAATCAGGCGCCGTCACGCCCCCCGTTCGGGGGGGTCGTCACGGCTGCAACGCAAACGGCGGAGCGGCCGGGGAATTAGGATCTGCGGTGGTGACTGAGCGCGCGATCAGGGTCGGGGTGCAGGTGCAGCCGCAGCACGGCAGCGTCGCCAGGATGCGCGAGACGTGGCTGCGCGCCGAGGAGCTCGGCGCCGACACGGTCTTCACGTGGGATCACTTCCATCCCCTGTCGGGCGATCCCGACGGCAACCACTTCGAGTGCTGGACGTGGCTGGGGGCGATGGCGGAGGCCACCGAGCGAGTCGAGATCGGCGCGCTCGTGAGCTGCAACAGCTACCGCAACCCGGAGCTGCTCACCGACATGGCGCGGACGGTCGACCACATCTCCGGCGGGCGCCTGATCCTCGGCATCGGGTCGGGCTGGTTCCAGCGCGACTACGACGAGTTCGGGTACGAGTTCGGCACGGCCCCGTCACGCCTGCGCGACCTCGATGCGGCCATGCCGCGCATCCACGACCGCATGGCCAAGCTCAAGCCGCCGCCGGTGCGAAACCCGATGCCGATCATGATCGGCGGCGGCGGCGAGCAGGTGACGCTGCGCATCGTCGCCCAGCATGCCGACATCTGGAACGGCTTCGGCGACCCCGAGCGGGCCGCGCACAAGTGCGCCGTGCTCGACGAGTGGTGCCGCCGGGTCGGCCGCGACCCGGCGGCCATCGAGCGCTCGATCGGCGGCATCCGCGCCGACGCGCTCGGCCGTCTGGACGCCTACGTCGACGTCGGCGTCACCCATCTCATCATGGGCATCAGCGGCCCCGAGTGGGACCTCAGCCTGCTGCGGAAGCTGGTCGAATGGCGAGACTCTCGCCGGTAGCCGGCAGCTCCACCGGCAGCCGGTGGAGCATCGCGATCGTCACCCACAGGATGCCGAAGCCGATCAGCTGCGTCCCGCTCACCGACGCGCCCAGCACGAAGTAGTTCACGATGAGCGCCGTCGCCGGGAAGGCCAGCTCGGCGAACGTCGCCACCGATGCCGGCGTGTGCACGAGGCCGCGGTAGTAGAGCAGGAGCGCGGCCAGACCCGGGATGAGGGCGAGCCCGACCAGGCGCGGCCAGTCCGAGGCGTGGGCGGCGGCCGGTGGTGCGACGGCGCCCTCGTAGAGCGCGATCACGAGCAGCAGGGGCAGGGCGAGCGTGAACCGCAGGGCGGTGACGAGCTGCGGCTCGAGCGCCACCAGCGTCCTGCGCCCGAACGCGGTGGCGGCGCCCCAGAGGGCGGCGGCCACCAGCGCAAGCAGCGCCGCCTTGCCCTGCGCGCCGGTGAACGCATCGGCCGGCGACATGTCGCCGAACGAGAGCAGGTAGGTGCCGACGAGCGCGGGCGCGAGGAACCAGCCCAGCTGGCGTAGCGGCCGCTCGTGCATGACGACGGCCGCGGCGGCGATGGCCCACAGCGGCTGCGTCTTCTGGAGCAGGACGACCACGTCGGGGTTGCCGTACTCGAACGCCGTCGTGAACGCCAGCGTGGCGAGCGCCGAGCCGCCCCAGGCGACGCCGATGGCGGCCAGCCAGCCGCCGGTGTCGAGCCGGCGCAGGCTGCGTATGCGCGGGATCAGGTACGGCGCGACGACGGCGGTCAGGATCACGTGCTCGTAGAGCACGATCGTGTACGGCGACCAGCGCGCCGGGGTCGCGACGAGCGGCTGGCGGAACGCCCCGTCGGTGCCCCACAGGGCAGCGCCGAGCGCGACCAGCGCCACGCTCGCCAGGGGCGCGGTGAGGATCGTTCGCCGTTTCGCCATCCGCCCACCCCCTCTCGGTGTCGCATCCGACCGGCGGAAGCGGCCATGATATGTGGCGATGGCCGACCGTCGCGTCACGGTGCTCGCCGGCGGTGTCGGCGGGGCCCGCTTCCTGCAAGGGCTGATCCAGGTGGTCGATCCGGCGGCCGTCACGATCGTCGGGAACGTCGGCGACGACCTGGAGCCGTACGGGCTGCACGTCTCGCCCGACCTGGACACGGTGCTCTACACGCTGACCGGGCGGATCGACGCCGACAAGGGCTGGGGCGTGCGCGGCGACACCCCGCGCGCGCTCGAGCAGGCGCGGGCGCTGGGGGCCGACGCCTGGTTCTGGCTGGGCGACCTCGACCTCGGACTGCACCTGGCCCGGACTGAGCTTCTGCGCCAGGGGCTGCCGCTGAGCGCGGCCACGGCGCGGCTGGCAGCGGCGATGGGGTTGCGGGCAACGCTCCTGCCGGCGACCGACGACCGCCTGCGCACCATGATCACGATCCCGGAGGGCGAGGTCGACTTCCAGACGTACTACGTCCGCCGCGGCCACGCCGACCCGGTGCTCGGCATCCGCTTCGACGGCGCCGAGGCCGCCCGCCCGGCGCCCGGCGTGCTCGAGGCGATCGCGGCCGCCGACGTGGTGGTGATCGCTCCATCCAACCCGTTCATCTCGATCGACCCGATCCTGGCCGTGCCCGGCATCCGGGCGGCGGTCACCGCCCGCCGCGAGCGGGTCGTCGCCGTCAGCCCGATCGTGGCCGGCGCCGCGCTGCGCGGGCCCGCGGCGGCGATGCTCACCTCGCTCGGCCACGAGACGTCCGCCGTCGGCGTCGCCGGCCTCTACCGCTCGCTGGCCGCCTCGCTCCTGATCGATCTGAAGGACGCCGCCGCGGCCGGCCGCGTGCAGCAGGCCGGGCTGCGGCCGCGGGTGACGGACACCGTCATGACCGACGCGGCCGCGAGCCGGGCGCTCGCCGCCGAGGCGCTCGCCGCCGGCGGCCTGGTCGCGTGAGCGGCCGCATCGAGATCCTCGCCCTCCCCCACCCCGACGAGATCGCAGCCGGCACCGACCTGGCGGCGCTCGTGCTCGCGGCCGCGCCGCCGCTGCGCGACGGCGACGTCGTGGTGGTCGCGCACAAGGCGGTCTCGAAGAGCGAGGGCCGGGTCGCCGACCTCGCCACGGTCGTCCCGTCGGCGCGCGCGCTCGAGCTCAGCGCCGAAGGCGGCGATCCGCGGGTGGCGGAGCTCGTGCTGCGCGAGAGCCGCCGCATCGTCCGCCGCCGCGCGGGCCTCCTGATCGCCGAGACGCATCACGGCTTCGTGTGCGCGAGCGCCGGCATCGACCGCTCGAACGCCGCCGCGCCCGACTGGGTCGTGCTCCTGCCGGTCGACCCCGACGCCTCGGCGGTCCGGCTGCGGACGGAGCTCGAGCGCCGCTGCGGGGTGCGCGTGGCGGTGATCGTCGCCGACACGATGGGGCGGGCGCTGCGCCGCGGCATCGTCGGCACGGCGATCGGGGTGAGCGGCCTCGAGGCGCTGCGCGGCTACGCCGGCGAGGTCGACCCGGTGGGCTACGAGCTGCGCACCACCGCGGTCGCGGTGGCCGACGAGCTGGCCGGCGCTGCCGACCTCGTGCTCGGCAAGCTCGAGCGGGTGCCGGCGGCGCTCATCCGCGGCTTCGCGGCGGCCGGCGAGGGCAGCGGGCAGGATCTCGTGCGCGACGAGGCGGAGGATCTCTTCCGGTAGGGCGAGAAGCGGGGACAGTCCCCAGTACGGGGACAGTCCCCAGTTACACCGGCAGCAGCCGGCGGGCGTGGGCGAGGTCGGCGGGGGTGTCGACGTCGTGGGCCAGGCCGGGCCGGTCGAGCACCACGGGCCGCAGCCCGGCGGCGACGGCCAGCGCGGCGTGCACGGCGGCGCTGCCGCGTGAGCCGAACGCGGGCTCGAAGGCGTCCGCCGGAGCGACCCAGAGCGCGTTCGTGCCGCCGTCGTGTGCGCGGCCGATGACGGCCGTGGCGCTCGCGCCGGCAGCGACGAGCGCCACGACGTCGGCGGGCTCGAGCAGCGGCAGGTCTCCGGCCAGGTAGAGCACGGCTCCGGCCCCGGAGGCGAGCAGCCCGCGCGCGTGTCCGAGCCCGGCGTTCCAGGCCAGGCCGCCGTCGGACACGCATGCGACGCCGAGCGCGGCCGCGAGGGCCGGAGCGCCGGGATCGGAGCTTGCGATCGCCACGCGGCCCGCTCCGGCCGCCACCGCCGTGCGCACCACGTGGGCGACCATGCCGCCCATCAATTGCCTGCGCTCGGCCCCCGAGAGGGCCGAGCGCAGGCGTGATTTCGCCGTGTCGAGCCGCTTGAGCGGGATCAGGACATCGGTGTCCACGCCCGCATCGTAGGCTGCGCTAGTTCGCGATCTTGATGTAGTCGATGTTGCCGGTGAAGTAGTCGCAGGTCGTCTTCACCTGATCGCAGTTGAGCTTGCCGCCGATCGTGATCGGGCGCGAGTTCGAGATCGTGCCGGTGCTGCCCTTCGCGCTCGCGACGACGCTGCCGTCGACGGTGAGCGTGAGGCCGCTCGGCGTCCGCGTGCACACCACCACATGCCATGCGCCGTCCGAGATCACGCCCGACTCGACCGCCTTGCGCAGGAATGCGCCCGACGAGTTGACCCCGCGGAACACGCAGTTCAGGCGTCCGCTCGGGTTCTCGAGCTTGAAGTAGCCGCCGGCCGATCCGGCCTGGCCCTTCTGGACGATGTTCCCGAAGTGCTTCGTCGTGCGGTAGCGCATCGTCACCGTGTAGTTGCCGGCGCCCGGATTCAGCGTCGCGCTCGACGCCTGCACGAGCCGCTCCGGCTTGGGCGGCGGCGCCGTCGGGCTGGTGAAGTTCCACTGGTATCCGGTCGCGCCGAGGACGGTGACGCCGGTCTGCACCGCCGACCCGATCGTGCCGTTCACGTGGCCGCTCGAGTCCGTCATGACGTGGGCGCCGGGGGCCTCGTTCATCTCCCAGTCCGCCAGGGTCGCCGCCGAAGCGGGCGCCGCGAACACGACTCCCACGGCGAGTGCGGCCGTCAACGACCGTCCAAGTCGATGCTTCATGTCGTCCCACCTTCCTCTGCCTCTAGAGTTGCCCGGACTCTACCCGCACCCCTAAAGGCCCTAACAATCTAGACTCGGAACGATGCTCGCGATCGGCTACAAGGCGTCGGCGGAGCAGTTCCCCGCGGCCGAGCTGCTCGGCTACGCGCGGCTCGCCGAGGAGTCCGGGTTCGACAGCGTCGCCGTGTCGGACCACTTCCAGCCGTTCCGCCACACCGGCGGCCATGCACCGGCCGCCCTGCCCTGGCTGGGGGCGCTCGCGGCGACCACGAGCCGGGTGCGGATCGGGACGAGCGTGTCCACGCCGACCCTGCGCTTCCACCCGGCGGTGCTCGCCCAGGCCTTCGCCACGATCGCGAACCTCGCGCCGGGCCGCGTCTTCGTCGGCGTCGGCACCGGCGAGTCGGTGAACGAGGTGCCCGCGACGGCGATGGAGTGGCCTGGCTTCTCGGAGCGGCTCGGCCGGCTCGAGGAGGCGGTGGCGCTGATGCGGCAGCTGTGGACGCAGGAGCGGGTGACGTTCGACGGCCGCTGGTACCGCACGGCGCGCGCGACCGTCTACGACCGCCCTGCCCAGCCGCTGCCCGTGCTGGTCGCGGCCGCCGGGCCGCGCGCGGCCCGTTTCGCCGGCCGCATCGGCGACGGCTTCATCACGACCAGCGGAAAGCCGGCCGAGCTCTACTCCGACACGCTCCTGCCCGCCGTGGCCGAGGGCATGGCGAAGGCCGGTCGCGACCCCGCGCGCTACGAGCGGCTGCTCGAGGTGAAGGTGGCCTACGCGGCGGACGTCGAGACGGCGATCGCCGACTGCCGCTACTGGGCGCCGCTGGCGCTGCCGGCGGAGGCCAAGCAGGGCGTGGACGACCCGCTCGAGCTCGAGCGCCTGGCCGACGCCGCGCACGTCCGGCCGGAGAGCCGCTTCATCGTCTCGGCCGATCCCGACGAGGTCGTCGAGCGCATCGGCGGCTACGTCGAGCTCGGCTTCCACCATCTGGTCATGCACGGGCCGGGATCCGACCAGGCCGGCTTCATCCGCCGGTTCGCGGCCGACGTCATGCCGCGCCTGCGCGCGCGCTTCAGCTGACGGCGGGGGCGAGCTCGCGCCCCATCAGCTCGACCGCGTCGAGGTCGTCGTGCAGCAGGTGCTGGAGCATCATCCGCTCGACGCCCGCCGCGGAGAGCTCGGCCAGCCGCTCGGTCGCCTGCGCGAGCGAGCCGCACACCCACGTGTCGCGGTTCTCCGCCAGCAGCGCCGCGCCGTCGCCCTGCTCGAGCCCGCGGTCGACCATCTCCTGGGCGCGCCGGACAGCGTCGGCCTCGGAGGCGCCCACGACCACCGTGGTCATCATCGACAGCACCAGGGTCGCGGGGTCGCGCCCGTGGCGCTCACACGCCTCGTCCAGGCGCGTGCGCAGGGCCCGGCACTCGGCCACCGTGCCGGCAACGACGTTGTACTCCTGCGCCAGCCGGACGGCCACCTGCACCGAGCGCGGCCGGCCCGAGCCGCCGATGATGAGCGGGGGGTGCGGCCGCTGCACCGGCCTGGGCAGCGCCTCGGCCGCGTCGAGCCGGTAGTGGCGGCCGGCGTAGGAGAACGGCGACGTCGTCCACTGGCCCACGATCACCTCGGCCTGCTCCTCGAACACGGCCATCCGCTCCCCGAGCGGCGCGAACGGGAAGCCGAAGGCGGCGTGCTCGCGCTCGTGCCAGCCGGCCCCGAGCCCCAGCTCGGCCCGGCCGCCGGAGAGGTGATCGACCGTCGTTGCGGCCCGGGCGAGGACGGACGGGTGGCGGAACGTCGCGGGCGACACCATCGTCCCGAGCCGGATCCGCTGCGTGCGGGCCGCGAGGCCGCCCAGGGTCGTCCAGGCATCCAGCGAGCCGGCGGCGGGGGCGGCGCCGGCGCCGAGCGGCATGTAGTGGTCCGACCGGAAGAGCCCTTCCAGGCCCGTGCGCTCGCACGTCTCGGCGAGGGCGAGCCATTGCGGCCAGGTGACACCCTCCTGGCCCTCGATCATCAGACAGAGGCGCATCGACGCGCCACGCTACCACCCTTCACCGCACGTTTACGAATGGTTTTCCACGCCGTAACCCATCGGGGCTAGCGGAGTACGAGACTGCGTTCGCCGTACCGCAGCGGCGCGTCCCCCCGGGCGCGTCGCGATTACCTTCACGGACAAGGAGGCAAGGTGAGCGTTCGACGGCTTCTCCTGGGCTGTGTGGCGGCCGGAGCGATCCTGGCTGCGCCCGTGTCGGCCTCGGCGAGCGGCGGGCACGCCGCCCGCGACGCCGGCCGCACGCCGATCAAGCACCTGGTGGTGATCTTCGACGAGAACGTCTCGTTCGACCACTACTTCGGGACGTACCCATTCGCCAAGAACCCGCCCGGCGAGCCGAGATTCAGGGCCGCCGCGGGCACTCCGAGCATCAACGGCCTCACGACCGCGCTCCTGACGCAGAACACCAACCTCAACAACCCGTTCCGGTTCGACCGCTCCGAGCCGATCACGTGCGACCAGAACCACGACTACACACCCGAGCAGCAGTCCTACAACGCGGGGCTTCTGGACATGTTCGTGCAGTTCGACGGGGCCGCGTACACGCCGCCGCCGGGCGGGTCGACCCGCCCGTGCCGCACGAGCGACGTGATGGGCTACTACGACGGCAACACCGTCACCGCGCTCTGGAACTACGCGCAGCACTACGCCCTCAACGACAACTCGTTCGGCACGAACTTCGGGCCGTCGACCCCGGGGGCGATCAACCTCGTGTCCGGTAACACGCACGGTACGACCGCGGCGCCGGCGCCCGACGAGATCGCCAACGGCACGATCATCGGCGACCCCGACCCGGCGTACGACGACTGCTCCGGCACCGACACGGCCAACCTGACCGGCACGAACGTGGGCGAGCTCCTGAACCGCCATAACGTCACGTGGGGCTGGTTCCAGGGCGGCTTCAAGCCGACCTCCCGCTCCGGCGGCAAGGCCGTCTGCGGCTCGTCGCATGTGAACATCGGCGGCGTCACCGTGTCCGACTACAGCGCCCATCACGAGCCGTTCCAGTACTACAAGGCGACGGCGAACCCGCACCACCTGCCGCCGTCGTCGGTGGCGATGATCGGCCGCACCGACCAGGCCAAGCACCAGTACGACCTGAGCGACTTCTGGGCCGCGGCCGACCACGGGCACCTGCCCGCGGTCAGCTTCCTCAAGCCCGCGAAGTACCAGGACGGCCACGCGGACTACTCGGATCCGCTGGACGAGCAGCACTTCATCGTCAACACGATCAACCGGCTCGAGCGCATGGGCACCTGGCGCTCGACCGCGATCGTGATCGCCTACGACGACTCCGACGGCTGGTACGACCATGTGATGCCGCCGATCCTGAGCCAGTCGAACGATCCCGCGAACGACGCCCTCACCGGCCCCGGCCACTGCGGCACGGCACCGGCAGGCGCCTTCCAGGATCGGTGCGGATACGGGCCGCGGCTGCCGCTGCTCGTCGTCTCGCCGTGGGCGCGGCGCAACTCCGTCGACAACCAGCTCACCGACCAGACCTCGATCCTGCGCTTCGTCGAGGACAACTGGGGCCTGGGCCGGATCGGCAACCAGTCGATGGACGCGAAGGCCGGCTCGCTCGACGCCATGTTCAACTTCGGCGGCGCGCCGCACACGAACCGGCTGATCCTGAATCCGATCACCGGCGAGGTCGTCCACCACTGACCCAAGGTCCCCCGGAGGGGGAACGGCCCGGGGCTCGCTTCCGAGTGAGCCCCGGGCCCGCTGCCGGTCCCGAGCGCGGCGATCCCCCGGCGTGATCGGGTAGCGTCCGAGCCCCATGGCGCGGGCCGCCAGCGAACCTCCGGGCACCGAGATCCCCGACGCCGACGGCAGGCGCCGGGTCGTGATCGAGAACGTCCGCCCCCGGGTGGACGACGCCCGGTTCGCCGTCAAACGGGTGGCCGGCGACGTGGTGGAGGTGACCGCGGACGTGTTCGCCGACGGCCACGACGCGGTGGCCGCGGTCGTCCGCCACCGCCGCGAGGGCGAGCGCCGCTTCCGCGAGACGCCCATGCACGCGCTCGGCAACGACCGCCATGCCGGCGCATTCGCCGTGGAGGGGCTCGGCCGGCACGTGTTCGCCGTGCGCGGGTGGATCGATCGCTTCGCCACCTGGCGCGACCAGCTCGGCCGCCGGGTCGAGGCCGGCCAGGACGTGCGCAGCGAGCTCGAGACCGGCGCCGCCATCATCCAGGCGGCGGCGGAGTCGGCCCCGCCCGCAGCCGCCGGCGAGCTGGCCGGCTGGCGCAAGCGCCTGCTCGCAGACGACACGGGCGAGGGGGCTGCCGCTGCGCTCGACCCTGCCCTGGCGCAGCTCATGGCCGCACACGACCCGCGGCCGCACTGCGTCGACTCGGACCTGCAGGTGACGGTGCAAGTCGACCCGCCGCTGGCCCGGTTCGGCGCGTGGTATGAGCTCTTCCCGCGGTCGCTCGGCGGGCGACCGCCACGGGACGCTGCGCGATGTGAGCCGGGCGCTCGACCGGGTGGCGGGCATGGGCTTCGACGTCCTCTACCTGCCGCCGATCCACCCGATCGGCGCGACGCACCGCAAGGGCCCGAACAACGCTCCGGCCGCGCGGCCGGACGACCCCGGCAGCCCCTGGGCGATCGGCAGCCGCGGACGGCGGGCACACCGCCGTCCACCGCGAGCTCGGCACGGTCGCCGACGTGCGCCGGCTGGCCGCTGCGTGCGCCAAGCGCGGGATCGCGCTCGCGCTCGACCTCGCCTTCCAGTGCTCGCCCGACCATCCCTGGGTGCGCGAGCACCCGGAGTGGTTCCGGCACCGCCCGGACGGGACGATCCGCTACGCCGAGAACCCGCCCAAGCGCTACGAGGACATCTACCCGCTCGACTTCGAGAGCGACGGACTGGCGCGGCCTGTGGCACGAGCTCCTCGAGGTCGTGCGCTTCTGGATCGGCCAGGGCGTGCGCGTGTTCCGGGTCGACAACCCGCACACGAAGCCGTTCCCGTTCTGGGAGTGGCTGATCGGCGAGGTCAAGCGCGACCATCCCGACGTGCATCTTCCTGGCCGAGGCGTTCACACGGCCGCGGGTGATGGAGCGGCTGGCGAAGGCGGGCTTCACGCCAGTCGTACACCTACTTCACGTGGCGCAACGGCAAGCACGACCTCGAGGAGTACCTGCGCGAGCTGACGCAGACCGACGTGCGGCGACTACTTCCGCCCCAACTTCTGGCCCAACACGCCCGACATCCTCACCGAGCCGATGCAGACGGGCGGGCGGCCCACCTTCGCCGCCCGGGTCGTGCTCGCGGCGACCCTGAGCCCCGCCTACGGCATCTACGGGCCGGCGTTCGAGCTCGTCGAGCAGCGCGGCCTGCGGGCCGGCAGCGAGGAGTACCTCGACTCCGAGAAGTACCAGCTGCGGGCGTGGGACGTCGCCTCGCCGGACTCGCTCGCACCGCTCCTTCAGGCGGTCAACGCCGCCCGCCGCGCCCACCCCGCGCTGCAGTCGAACGAGCGGCTCGAGTTCCGGGAGATCGACAACGACATGCTGATCGCCTACACCAAGCACACGGCCGACCTGGCCGACGTGGTGCTCTGCGTCGTCAACCTCGATCCGCACCACACCCAGTCGGGCTGGATCGAGCTGCCGCTCGCGCGGCTCGGCATCGACCCCGAGCACCCCTACCAGGTTCACGACCTGCTGGACGGGGAAACGTACACATGGCAGGGCGCGCGCAACTACGTCGAGATCGATCCGAGCCGGCTGCCGGCACACCTCTTCCACGTGCGCCGGCGGCTGCGCAGCGAGCACGACTTCGAGTACTACGCATGACGACGCCGATCACCATGACCGAGCCCGCACCGACCCCGGCCCGCACGGCCCGGGCCGGGCACTGGTACAAGGACGCGATCATCTACGAGGTGCACGTGCGCGCGTTCGCCGACTGCGACGGCGACGGCATCGGCGACTTCCGCGGGCTGACGCAGCGGCTCGACTACCTCGCAGGACCTGGGCGTCACGGCGATCTGGCTGCTGCCGTTCTACCCGTCGCCGCTGCGCGACGACGGCTACGACATCGCCGACTACCGCGAGGTGCATCCCGACTACGGCACGATGCGCGACTTCCGCACGTTCCTGCGCGCCGCCCACGCCCGGGGCCTGCGGGTGATCACCGAGCTCGTGCTGAACCACACCTCCGACAGCACCAGTGGTTCCAGCGCGCCCGCCGAGCCGCCCCCGGCAGCCGCGCCCGCAACTTCTACGTCTGGAGCGACACCCCCGACCGCTACCAGGACGCGCGCATCATCTTCCAGGACTTCGAGAGCTCCAACTGGTCGTGGGACCCGGTCGCCGGGGCCTACTACTGGCACCGCTTCTACTCGCACCAGCCCGACCTGAACTACGACAACCCGGAGGTGCAGCGGGCCATGTTCAGCGTCGTCGACTTCTGGCTCGCGATGGGCGTCGACGGGCTGCGGCTGGACGCCGTGCCCTACCTGTTCGAGCGCGAGGGCACGAACTGCGAGAACCTGCCCGAGACGCACGCAGTTCCTGAAGGCGCTGCGCAGCCACATCGACGCGCGCTTCCCCGACCGCATGCTGCTGGCAGAGGCCAACCAGTGGCCCGAGGACGCCGTCGCCTACTTCGGTGACGGCGACGAGTGCCACATGGCCTTCCACTTCCCGCTCATGCCGCGCATGTTCATGGCGGTGCGGATGGAGGATCGCTTCCCGCTCATCGACATCCTCGGCCCAGACGCCGCCGATCGCCGACGGCTGCCAGTGGGCGATCTTCCTGCGCAACCACGACGAGCTGACGCTCGAGATGGTCACCGACGAGGAGCGCGACTACATGTACCGCGCCTACGCCGACGACCCGCAGGCGCGCATCAACCTGGGCATCCGCCGCCGGCTCGCGCCGCTGCTCGGCAACGATCGCCGCGTGATCGAGCTCGATGAACGCGCTGCTGCTGTCGCTGCCCGGCACGCCCGGTCATCTACTACGGCGACGAGATCGGCATGGGCGACAACATCTACCTCGGCGACCGCAACGGCGTGCGCACGCCGATGCAGTGGAGCGCCGACCGCAACGGCGGGCTTCTCGCGGGCGAACCCGCAGCAGCTCTATCTGCCCGTGATCATCGATCCCGAGTACGCTACGAGGCGGTCAACGTCGAGGCCCAGCAGGCCAACCCGAACTCGCTGCTCTGGTGGATGAAGCGGCTGATCGCGCTGCGCAAGCGCTACCAGGCCTTCGGGCGCGGCTCGCTCGAGTTCCTCTATCCCGAGAACCGCAAGGTGCTCGCCTTCATGCGCGAGTACGGCGAGGAGCGCATCCTGGTCGTCGCCAACCTGTCGCGGCGGGCGCAGTACGTCGAGCTCGACCTGCGCCGGTTCGAGGGCCTGATCCCCGAGGAGCTGCTCGGCCACAGCCAGTTCCCGGCCGTGCCCGGCGACCGGCCCTACCCGCTCGCGCTCGGCCCGCACGACTTCTACCTGTTCGTGCTGCACCCGGCCCCGCCCGGCGCCGCCGGCACCGCCGGTCCGCCGCCCGAGATCCGCGTCACCGGCCGCTGGCCGGCCGTCTTCGAGCGCAGCGCCCGCCGCCAGCTCGACGATGCCGTGGCCGCCTTCCTGCCGGGACGGCGCTGGTTCGCGGGCAAGTCGCGCCGGATCCGGCGCGTGACGCTGGCCGACGAGGTGCGCATCCCCGGCCCCGGCCCCGGCCGGCGCGAGGCCGGGTACCTGTGCCTGATGCGCGTCGAGTACACCGAGGGCGAGGCCGACGTCTACGTCCTGCCGCTCGTCGCCCGGCCGCAGAGCGACGACGGCCGCCCGCCCAGCGCAGCGACGGTCGCGATCCTGGAGACGGGCGAGGGCCGGCTGGCGCTGCTCGACGGCGCGGATGACCGCGTGCTGGCGACGTCGCTCCTGCAGCTCATGCGGCGGGGGCGGCGGCTCGGCGGCCGGATCGGCTCGCTGACCGCCGGGAGCACGCGCGAGCTGCGCCGGCTGGTGGGCGACGGCACCGAGCTCGATCCCTCGCCGCTCGGCGCCGAGCAGTCCAACAGCTCGGTCGCGTTCGGTCAGCGGGCGGTGCTGAAGGTGTTCCGGCGGGTGGAGCCCGGACCGAACCCCGAGGCCGAGCTGACCGGACTGCTCACCCGCACGGGTTTCGCGCACGTGTCGCCCGCGGCGGGCACGATCGAGTATCACCGCCGCCGCCGGCAGCCGGTCACGATCGGCCTCCTGCAGGGGTTCGTCACCAACGAGGGCGATGCCTGGGAGTACACGGTGGACGAGGTGGTGCGGTTCCTCGAAGGGGCGCTCGCCCGCGAGGAGCCGGGCCCGCCCGCGGTGCCCGCCGTCGGGCTGGTCGAGCTCGCCGGACACGATCTGCCGGCCGACGTGTCCGACTCGATCGGGTCCTACGTCGAGTTCGCCCGCCTGCTGGGAGAGCGCACCGGCCAGATGCACGTCGCGCTCGCGGCGGCGACCGACGATCCCGCGTTCGCCCCCGAGTCCTTCACACCCCTGCAGCAGCGTTCGCTGTACGGGTCGCTGCGGACGCTGATCAGGCAGGTGCTGGCCGCGGCGCGGCGCGCGAGCGCCGGCGTGCCTGAGCTCGAGTGGATCAAGCCGGGAGATCAGGCGACGCTGGCGCGCGTGCGCGGGCTGCTCGACGGCCCGCTTCTGGGCAGCCGCATCCGCACCCACGGCGACTACCACCTCGGCCAGGTGCTGTGGACGGGGCGAGACGTCGTCATCATCGACTTCGAGGGCGAGCCCGCGCGGCCGCTCGGCCAGCGCCGCCTGAAGCGCTCGCCGGTGCAGGACGTCGCGGGCATGCTGCGGTCGTTCCACTACGCCGCCTACGCCGCCCTGTTCCGTGAGAGCGGCCGCGACGCCGCGGTCGGCGGAGCGGCCGAGGAGTGGGCCAAGCACTGGCGCACATGGGTCTCGGCCGCGTTCCTGCAGGCCTACCGGACCGCCGTCGCTCCGGCCGCGATCGTGCCCACCGACGATGTCGAATTCGCCCGCCTGCTCGACCTGCACCTGCTCGAGAAGGCGGTGTACGAGCTGGGCTACGAGCTCGACAACCGGCCCGACTGGGTGGTGATCCCGGCCCGAGGGCTGGAGGAGCTGCTCGGAGCGTGACGGCCCGGGCGGCGGCTCGCGGCGCGCTGAACGAGCTGGCCGCGGCGGCCGGGGTGCAGCGCTCCTACACGGACACGCGCGGGCGCAGGAAGACCGCCTCGGCGGCGGCCCTGGCGGCGGCGCTGCGGGCGCTCGGGCACGACGTGGCCGAGTCCGGCGCGGGCGCTGCGGAGGCGCTGCGCGCCCTGGCGGCGGAGCGGCTGGGGCAGACCGCCGAGCCGGTGGCGGTGGCGTGGGGCCGGTCGCCGGCCCGGATCGGCATCACGGTGCCGGCGGGGGCGAGCCGGGTGGGGTGGACGGTGGCGCTCGAGGACGGCGGCGAGCTGCGCGGGACCGAGCGCGTCGAGCGGCTGCCGCGCACCACGGCGGGGTGCGCTCTGCCGCTGCCCGTCCTGCCGCACGGCTACCACCACGCTCACATCGAGGTCGGCGGCCAGACCGCGACGACGCTCGTCCTCGCGGCGCCGCGGCGCGCCTACGCGGGGCCGGCCGGGTCGTGGGGCGTGTTCCTGCCGCTCTACGCCGCGCCGGGCCCGTTCGGGCCGGGCGACTTCACCCGCATGCGCGGCCTCCTCGCCTGGACGGCCGCGCTCGGCGGCGACCTCGTGGGGTCGACGCCGCTGCACGCCGCGTTCCTCGACCGGCCGTTCGAGCCGAGCCCGTACCTGCCGGTCAGCCGGCTCTACTGGAACGAGCTCTACGTCGACCCGGAGGCGGTCCCCGAACGGGCCGCGGCAGCGCAGGCGGACGCGCTGATCGTCGCGGCGGCCGCGCCCGCCGGCGATCGCCTGATCGACCACCGGGCGGCGATGGCCGCCAAGCGGCGAGTGCTCGAGGCGCTCCTGGCCGCGCTCGCCGGCCGGCGGCTCGAGGCGTTCGAGCGCCACCTGCGCGACCACCCCGACCTGGGCGGGTACGCCGCGTTTCGGGCCCGCTGCGAGCGCGAGGGCGGCGGCTGGCGCGACTGGAGCGAGCCGGCTGCGGCCGGCGACCCGGCCGCCGCCCGCTACCACGCCTACGCCCAGTGGCTCTGCGCCGAGCAGCTTGCGGCGGTCTCGGCCGGTGCGGCGGGGCCCTACCTCGACATGCCGCTCGGCGTGCACCCGGGCGGCTACGACACCTGGCGCCACCGCGACGCCTTCGCCGAGGGCATCTCGGTCGGCGCCCCGCCGGACGACTTCTTCCTGGGCGGCCAGGACTGGGGCATGGCGCCCCTGCATCCGGACGGAGTGCGCCGCAGCGGACACGCCTATCCGATCGCGTGCGTCCGCGCGCTCGTCCGCCATGCCGCGGCGGCCCGGATCGACCACGTCATGGGCCTGCACCGCGTCTACTGGGTGCCGCACGGCCTGGCCGCGACGGACGGGGTCTACGTCCGCTACCCGGCGCAGGAGCTCTACGCGGTGCTCTGCATCGAGTCGCACCGGCACCGCACCCGCCTCGTGGGCGAGGACCTCGGCACCGTCCCGGCCGCGGTGCGGCGGGCCATGTCGGCGCACGGCCTGCTGCGCACGTTCGTGCTCCAGGCCCAGCTCGACACGGGGGCGGATCCGTTCGACCGGGTGCCTTCCGCGGCGATGGTGGGCATGAATACGCACGACATGCCGACGTTCGCCGGATTCTGGGATGACGCCGCCGCCGCCGATGGGCGCCGCGAGACGCTGCGCGCCGCCGTTGCGCGCCGGGGGCATGCGGCCGGGGACGGCCCGCAGGTGCTCGACGCCTGCCTGCAGGAGCTGGCCGGCTCCGACGCGCGCGCGCTGCTCGTGACCCTCGAGGACATGTGGTGGGAGCATGCGCGCCAGAACATCCCGGGGACGACGACGGAGCACGCCAACTGGCGGCGGCGGGCCCGCTACGCGGTCGAGGAGCTCGACCGCGTGCCCGGCCTCACCACCCGCCTGCGCCGGATCGCCGCGCTGCGAGGAGGCGACCGATGAAGAGCCGGTTCACGGCAGACGATCTGCACCTGTTCAACGAGGGCACCCACTACCGCCTGGCGGGCAAGCTCGGCGCCCACACCGGCACGTCCGGCCGCAAGCCGGGGACGGCCTTCGCGGTCTGGGCGCCCAACGCCCGGGCGGTGTCGGTGGTCGGCGACTGGAACGGCTGGGAGAGCGGCCGCGACCCGCTGGCGCCGAGGGACGGCTCCGGCATCTGGGAGGGCTTCGTGCCGGCGGTCGGCCACGGCGCCGTGTACAAGTACGCGATCGCGGGCGAGCAGGGCGAGCAGCTCAAGGCCGACCCGGTCGCCGCCTTCGCCGAGCTCACGCCGCGCACGGGCTCGCGGGTGTGGGATCTGGACTACGACTGGAAGGACGCCGCCTGGATGCAGGCGCGCGCCGGCCGCAGCGCCCTGGACGCGCCCGTCTCGATCTACGAGCTGCACCTGGGGTCGTGGCGGCGGCGGGTCGAGGACGGAAACCGGCCCCTGACCTACCTGGAGCTGGCCGAGCAGCTGCCGGAGTACGCCGCCGCCAACGGCTTCACCCACGTCGAGATGCTCCCGATCATGGAGCATCCCTACACGGGCTCGTGGGGATACCAGACGACCGGGTATTTCGCACCGACGAGCCGCTACGGCACCCCGCAGGAGCTGATGACGCTGATCGACGCCCTGCACGCGGCCGGCGTCGGCGTCATCCTCGACTGGGTGCCCTCGCACTTCGCCACCGACCCGCACGGGCTCGCCCTCTTCGACGGCACGCATCTGTACGAGCACGCCGACCCGCGGCAGGGCTTCCACCCCGACTGGGGCAGCTACATCTTCAACTACAGCCGCAACGAGGTCCGGAGCTTCCTGCTCTCGAGCGCCCTGCACTGGCTCGACGCCTACCACGCCGACGGCCTGCGGGTCGACGCCGTGGCCTCGATGCTCTACCTGGACTACTCGCGCAAGGAGGGCGAGTGGATCCCCAACCGCTACGGCGGCCGCGAGAACCTCGAGGCGATCGACCTCCTGCGGGCGCTGAACAGCGCCGTCTACGCCGAGCATCCCGGCGTCCAGACCTACGCCGAGGAGTCGACCGCCTGGCCGATGGTGTCGCGGCCGACCTACCTGGGCGGCCTCGGCTTCGGGCTCAAGTGGGACATGGGCTGGATGCACGACACGCTCGGCTACTTCGGCCAGGACCCGATCCACCGCCGCTACCACCACCACGAGCTCACGTTCCGGGGCCTGTACGCGTTCACCGAGAACTACGTGCTGCCGCTCTCCCACGACGAGGTCGTGCACGGCAAGCGCTCGCTGCTCAGCCAGATGCCGGGGAACGAGTGGCAGCAGCGGGCCAACCTGCGCGCGCTGCTCGGCTACATGTTCGCCGTGCCCGGGAAGAAGCTGCTCTTCATGGGCGCCGAGCTGGGGCAGTGGGACGAGTGGGATCACGAGTCGAGCCTCGACTGGCACCTGCTCGACCAGCCCGGGCACGAGGGCATCCGCCGCTGGGTGGCCGACCTGAACCGGGCCTACCGCGAGCACCCGGCGCTGCACGAGCTCGACTGCGACCCGGCGGGGTTCGAATGGGTGCACGCCTCCGACAGCGAGTCGAGCGTGCTCGCGTTCATGCGCCTCGCCCGGGGCGGCCGCGACGCGGCGCTTGCGGTCTTCAACCTGACGCCGGTCATGCGCCCGAACTACCGCATCGGCGCCCCCCGCCCGGGCGTCTGGCGCGAGCTCGCAAACAGCGACGCCGACGTGTACGGCGGCAGCGGCGCCGGGAACATGGGCCGGATCGAGGCCGTGGCCGAGCCCGCTCACGGCCGGTCCGATTCGATGGTGCTCACGCTGCCGCCGCTCTCGTGCCTGCTGCTCGCTCCCGAGGCCGGTGCGTGAGCGGTCCGGCACCGCGGCCGGGGGCACACCCCCTGCCCGACGGCAGTTGCCGCTTCGCAGTGTGGGCGCCCGCCGCCGAACAGGTGGCGGTGCACCTGCTTGACCCCGACCGGGTCGAGCCGCTGCAGCCGGCCGGTGACGGCCACTTCGCCGGGCTCCTGGCCGACGTCGGCCCCGGCCGCCGCTACGCCTACCGTCTCGACGGCGGCAGCGATCTCCCGGACCCCGCATCGGCGCTGCAGCCGGAGGGCGTCGCCGGCCCATCGCAGGTCGTCGATGCGGCGTTCGCCTGGACCGACAGCGGCTGGCGCGGACGGCCGCTCGCCGAGCTCGTCCTGTACGAGCTGCATGTGGGCACCTTCACGCCCGAGGGCACGTTCGATGCGATCATCCCCCGGCTCGGGGCGCTCGCCGAGCTCGGCGTGACCGCGATCGAGCTGATGCCCGTGGCGCCAATTCCCCGGCGCGCGCAACTGGGGCTACGACGGCGTGTTCCCCTACGCCGTGCAGCACTCCTACGGCGGCCCGGACGGCCTCAAGCGGCTCGTCGACGCCTGCCACGGCCACGGCCTTGCGGTGTGCCTGGACGTCGTGCACAACCACCTCGGCCCCGAGGGCAACGTGCTCGCGCAGTACGGCCCCGTGTTCACCGAGCGCTACCGCACCCCCTGGGGAGCGGCGATCAACATGGACGGGCGCGGATCCGACGGCGTGCGCGCGCTCCTGATCGGAAGCGCCCTGCGCTTTCTGGACGAGTTCCACGTCGATGCGCTGCGGCTCGACGCCGTGGATCAGATCGCCGATGCCTCCGCGGTCCACTTCCTCGCCGAGCTTCACGACCGCACGCGGGAGCTGGCCGAGCGGGCCGGGCGGCCGCTGCACCTGATCGCCGAGAGCGACCTGAACGACCCCCGCATGGTCACCGCCCGCGCCGGCGGCGGCCTGGGGATGGACGCGCAGTGGAGCGACGACCTGCACCACGCCCTGCACGTGCTCCTGACCGGCGAGCGCGAGGGCTACTACGCCGACTTCGCCGGCACGGCCGACCTGGCCAAGGCCTATCGCGAGGCGTTCGTCTACGACGGCGCCCGGTCGGTGTTCCGCGGCCGCCGCCACGGCGCGCCCGCCCGAGGCGTGCACGGGCGCCGGTTCGTCGTGTTCAGCCAGACGCACGACCAGGTCGGAAACCGGATGCTGGGTGACCGGCTCGCGGCGACGGCCGGGTTCGAGGCCGCCAAGCTGGCCGCGGGCGCTGTGCTGCTCGCGCCGTTCGTGCCGCTGCTCTTCATGGGCGAGGAGTACGCCGAAGCGGCGCCGTTCCAGTACTTCACGAGCCACTCCGGCGCGGCGCTGATCGAGGCGGTGCGGCGTGGGCGGGCGCAGGAGTTCGAGGCGTTCCGGTGGTCGGGGGAGCCGCCCGATCCGCAGTCGGAGGAGACGTTCCGGCGCTCGGCGCTGCGCTGGGACGAGCGCACATCGGGCGCCCACGCCCAGATGCTCGCGCTCTATACGGAGCTCCTGCGGCTGCGGCGCGAGCTGGGTGCGCTGCGGTCGCTCGACCCGCGCGGGGTCGAGGTGGCCCGGGCGGATGCGCCCCCCGTCGTGTGGGTGCTGCGCACCGGCGCCGGCGGCGAGGATGCGCTGCTCTGCCTGCACTTCGGCCGGGAGCCCGCGCGGCTCGAGGTGCCCTTCGGCACCGGGTGGCGGACGCTGCTCGACTCCGCCGACGTCCGCTTCGGCGGCCCGGGGGCGGGCCGGCTCGACGGGGCGCTCGAGGTGCAGCCCACCGCGTTCGTCCTGCTGGGCGGGGGCGCCCGTGGCTAGCCTGCGCGTGTGGCCGGGCACGCCCTACCCGCTCGGGGCCACCTGGGACGGCGAGGGCACGAACTTCGCGATCTTCTCCGAGCACGCCACGGGCGTCGAGCTGTGCCTCTACGACACGCCCGCCGCGGCGCAGGAGGAGCACGTCATCGAGCTCGTCGAGCGCACCGACCTGATCTGGCACGTCTACCTGCCCGACGTGCGCCCCGGGCAGCTCTACGGCTACCGCGTGCACGGCCCGTACGCCCCCGAGCAGGGCCACCGCTTCAACCCGGCCAAGCTCGCTGCTCGACCCCTACGCCAAGGCGGTCACGGGCCAGCCGCGCTGGGACGACACCCTGTTCGGCTACACGGTGGGGCACCCCGACGCCGACCTCTCGCTCGACCCGCGCTCGAGCGCCGGCGGCATGCCGAAGTGCGTCGTCGTCGACCCGGCGTTCCCGTGGGGCGACGACCGCCGCCCGGCGGTGCCGTGGAACCGGTCGGTCATCTACGAGTGCCACGTGCGCGGCCTGACCATGCTGCACCCCGGCGTCCCGGCCGAGCTGCGCGGGACCTATCTGGGCATGGCCAGCGACGCGATCATCGACCACCTGGTGTCGATGGGCGTGACCGCGGTCGAGCTCATGCCGGTGCACCAGTTCATCAACGACCGCAACCTGGTCGACCAGGGCCTGACCAACTACTGGGGCTACAACTCGATCGCCTTCCTCGCCCCCGACGCGCGCTACGCCGCGGGAGGCACGCGCGGCACGCAGGTGAGCGAGTTCAAGTCGATGGTGAAGGCGTTTCACCGCGCCGGGATCGAGGTGATCCTGGACGTCGTCTACAACCACACCGGCGAGGGCAACCATCTTGGCCCGACCCTGTCGCTGCGCGGCGTCGACAACGCCTCCTACTACCGGCTCGACCCGGCGGACAGGCGCCACTACGTCGACTTCACCGGCACCGGCAACAGCCTGAACGTGCAGCATCCGCGGACGGTGCAGCTGATCATCGACAGCCTGCGCTACTGGGTCGGCGACATGCACGTGGACGGCTTCCGCTTCGACCTCGCGCCCGTGCTCGCCCGGGAGCTGTACGAGGTCGACCGGCTGGCGTCGTTCTTCGACATCATGCAGCAGGATCCGATGCTGTCGCAGGTGAAGCTGATCGCCGAGCCGTGGGATCTGGGCGAGGGCGGCTACCAGGTCGGCAACTTCCCGGTCGGCTGGGCCGAGTGGAACGGCGAGTACCGCGACGGCGTGCGCGGATTCTGGAAGGGCGAGGACGGCCGCCTGGCCGAGCTCGCGTCCCGCATCTCGGGATCGAGCGACCTGTACCAGGCGAGCGGCCGGCGCACCTACGCGAGCGTCAACTTCGTGACCGCGCACGACGGCTTCACGCCTCACCGACCTCGTCACCTACGACCAGAAGCACAACGAGGCCAACGGCGAGGACAACCGCGACGGCACCGACCGACAACCTGAGCAGCAACTGGGGCGTCGAGGGCCCGACCGACGACCCTGCGGTGAACGACCTGCGCCGGCGGATGAAGCGCAACTTCGTGGCGACGCTCGTGTTCTCGCAGGGCGTGCGGATGCTGCTCGCCGGCGACGAGCTCGGCCGCACCCAGCACGGCAACAACAACGCCTACTGCCAGGACAACGAGATCTCGTGGGTGCGACTGGGATCTCGACCGCCGAGGACCGCGAGCTGCTGCAGTTCACCCGCGAGGCGCTGGCGATCTTCCGCGAGAACCCCGTGTTCCGGCGGCGCGGGTTCTTCGCCGGGCGGCCCCTGCGCGGCGGCAGCAAGGACGTCACCTGGCTGCACCCGACGGGCGGGAGATGACCGAGGCCGACTGGGCCGACCGCAGCCAGAAGGTGGTCGGGATGCTGATCGACGGCGAGGCCACCGACGAGGTCGACGAGCGCGGGCGGCCCGTGTCCGGGCAGACCGTGCTGCTGCTCTTCAACGGCGGCGAGGGGTCGCGCCGGTTCGTGCTGCCCGATGCCCACCGGCCGGGCGTGTGGGAGGAGCTCGTGAACACGGCCCGGCCGGGCCGACGGGTGATCCGCCGCTCCGCGGTCAACCTCGTGGGGCGGTCGTTCATCCTGGCGACGCTGACGAGCGACCCCGCGGGATGAGGATCCCGACCTCCTGCTACCGCCTCCAGCTCTCGCCCGCGTTCACCCTTGAGGACGCCCGCGCGGCGGCCCCATACCTGCGCTCGCTCGGCGTGGGCGACGTCTACCTCTCGCCGATCCTGGCCGCGCGGCCGGGCAGCACGCACGGCTACGACGTCGTCGACCCCTCCCGGGTGAGCCCGGAGCTGGGCGGCGCCGAGGCGCTCGAGCGGCTGGCGGGAGAGCTGCGCGGCCTCGACATGGGCCTCGTCGTCGACATCGTCCCCAACCACATGGCCGCCGACCACCGCAACCCGTGGTGGTGGGACGTGCTGCGGCTCGGCCGCGACTCGCCGCATGCGCGGGCGTTCGACATCGAGTGGGACGCGCCCGGCGCCGGCGGCAAGCTGGTGCTGCCCGTCCTCGGCGCGCCCCCCGCGGCCGCGATCGAGCACGGGGAGCTGCAGCTCGTGGACGAGGACGGCGAGCTGCGGATCGGCTACTACGAGCACCGCTTTCCGATCGCCCCTGACACGGGCGCTGCGGCCGGGGACGGGCTCGCGGCGCTGCTCTGCGCTCAGCGCTACCGGCTCGAGGACTGGCGCACGGGCATCCCCAACTACCGCCGCTTCTTCGACATCGCCGACCTGCCGGCAGTGGCGGTGGAGCACGAGGACGTCTTCGCGGCGATGCACGCGGAGGTGCTGCGGCTCGTCGGCGAGGGCACGATCACCGGACTTCGCATCGACCACATCGACGGGCTGCGGGACCCCGAGCAGTACCTCGAGCGGCTGCGCGATGCGACCGGCGGCGCCTACGTCGTGGTCGAGAAGATCCTGGCCAGGGACGAGCATCTGCCCCCGGCATGGGCGGCCGCCGGGACGAGCGGCTATGACTTCCTGGCGCTCGCCGGCGGGCTCTTCGTCGACCCCGCCGGCGCCGCGCGCATGCACGCCGCCCACCGCCGCATCACCGGCCTGCCGCAGCGGTTCGGCGACATCGCCGCGGCCGCCAAGCGGGCGGCGCTCGCCGAACTGCTTGCGCCCGACGTCGAGCGGGTGGCGCGGCTCGGTCTGGTCTCGGCGGCGACGAGCGACGCCGATGCGCTGCGCGCGCTCACGGTCGGACTCGACGTCTATCGCACCTACGTGAGCGCCGCCGGCGCAAGCGCGGCCGACCGCGACCGCCTGGACGCCGCGGCCGCCCGGGCCGGCGGCGGCGCGGCCGCCGCGCTCGCAGGCGCGATCGCCCACCCGACCGCCGACACGCTTGCCTTCGTGCTGAGCTGGCAGCAGCTGACCGGCCCGGCGGCGGCCAAGGGGGTCGAGGACACGGCGCTCTACGTCGACACCGCCCTGCTCGCACGCAACGAGCCGGGCTGTGCGCCCGACTGGCCGTTCACGGATGCCGCGGAGTTCCACGGCCGCTGCGGCGAGCGCGCGGACGGCCATCCGCTGAACGCCACCTCGACGCACGACACCAAGCGCAGCGAGGACGTGCGCATGCGCATCTCGGCGCTGTCGGAGCTCGCGGACGAGTGGGAGGCGGCGTTCGGACGCTGGCGCGAGCTCAACCGCGCGCTGCGCGCCCGACCGGACTCGGCGCCGGACGCGAACGAGGAGTGGATGCTCTACCAGACGCTGGTCGGCGCCTGGCCAATTGGCATCGAGCGCGTCTGCCAATTCGCCCGTAAGGCGCTGCGGGAGGCCAAGCTGCACTCGAGCTGGGCTGCGCCGGACGAGGGCTACGAGCGCGACGTGGCCGCGTTTGTCGCGGCGATCCTCGGCTCGCCGGCGTTCACGGACGAGCTCGCCGCGTTCGCGCGGCGGGTCGCTGTCGTCGGGGAGCGCAACTCGCTCGGCCTGCTCGTGCTCAAGCTGGCCGCCCCGGGGGTGCCCGACATCTACTGGGGCAACGAGAACTGGGATCTCTCGCTGGTCGACCCGGACAACCGCCGGCCGGTCGACTTCGCGGCGCGCGCCGCAGAGAGCCCGAAGTTCGCGGTCACGAGGGCCGGCCTGACGTTGCGCCGCGGCGAGCCCGACCTCTTCGCAAACGGGATCTACCTGCCGATCGAGGTCACCGGCCGCAACGCGGAACACGTGGTCGCGTTTGCCCGCGTGTACGAGGAGCGCTGGGTGGTCGCCGCGGTGCCGCGCCTGACCGAGGATCTGGACGGCTGGGGCGACACGCGGCTCGTGCTCCCCGCTGAGGCGCCGGGCCGCTGGCACGACGTCCTCACCGATGCCGCCGCGTCCGACCTGACGGCCGCCGCGCTCTTCTCGGCTCTCCCCGCCGCCCTGCTCACCGCTGCATAAACGGTGCCTGGCACCGGTTATTCACGCACGTGCCCGGCGCCGTGCACGACGTACTTCGTCGTCGTCAGCTCCTCCAGGCCAACCGGGCCGCGGGCGTGCAGGCGGCTCGTCGAGTTGCCGATCTCGGCACCCATGCCGTACTCGCCGCCGTCGGTGAAGCGGGTGGAGGCGTTCACGTACACCGCGGCCGCGTCGACCTCGTTGCAGAAGCGTGCCGCCGCCGCATCGTCCTGCGTGACGATGGCCTCGGAATGGCCCGTGCCGTGGCGGTTGATGTGCGCGATCGCCGCGTCCAGCGAGTCAACCGACCCGACGGCCATCTTCATGTCCAGGTACTCGGTCGCATACGCCTCCTCGCCCTCGGCCAGCTCGACGCCCGCCGCCTCGAGCTCCGCCGAGATGCGCGCGAGCAGCTCGGGCCGGTCGCGGTGGACGAGCAGGGTCTCGGCCGCGTTGCACACGCCCGGGCGCTGCACCTTGGCGTTCAGGACGATCGCGACCGCCTGATCGGCGTCGGCGCTCGCGTCGACGTAGACGTGGCAGTTGCCGCCCGCCGCCGCCAGCACGGGGATGCGCGACTCGCGCAGGAGCAGCTTCTTCAGCTCCTCGCCGCCGCGGGGGATGACGACATCGGCCGTGGCCGGATCGGCGATCAGCTCGGCGAGCGCTCCGTGCCCGCCCTCGACCGCGGTCACCGCGTCGGCCGGCAGGCCGGCCGCGATGAGGGCCTCACGGACCACATCCACCAGCACCCGGTTGGTGTGCGCCGCCATCCGCGAGCCGCGCAGGATGCAGGCGTTGGCCGACTTCAGGCACAGGGCGGCGGCGTCGACGGTCACGTTGGGCCGGGCCTCGTACACGACCAGGACGACGCCCAGCGGGACGCGCAGCTTGCGGATGCGGATGCCGCTCGGCGGCGTGAACTCGCGGATCGTCCGGCCGACGGGGTCGTCCAGGCGGGCCACGGCCCGCACCGCCTCGGCCAGATCGGCCACCCGGCCGGAATCGAGCGCCAGCCGGTCGCGGATCGCCGGCCGCTCGCCGGCGGCGGCCTCGGCGTCGATCGCGTTCGCGGCCAGGATCTCGGCGCAGCGGCGCTCGAGGCCGCGGGCGATCTGCTCGAGCGCGGCGTCGCGCTCGCCGGTCGCGGTCGCCGCCAGCCGCCGGGCCGCGCCGCGCACGTCGGCGATCGGGGCGGCGACGCTCACAGCAGCACCAGGTCGTCGCGGCGCACGGCCTCGGGCAGCCCCCGCCGGCCGACCGCGAGCGCCAGCGCGCCGGCCTCGTAGCGGCTCACCCCGACCGCGAAGGCGCCGCCGTCGGGGCCGACCAGCTCGACCGCGTCACCGGCGCTGAAGCTTCCGTTCACTGCCACCAAGCCTACCGGCAGAAGGCTCGTTCCCCGCTCGGCGACCGCCCGGCGAGCGCCGTCGTCGCACACGAGCCGCCCGCGCACCGGGGTGCCGTGGCGCAGCCACAGCTTGTAGGCCGACGGCAGCTGGGCCGCTGCGGGGAAGCGAGTGCCCGCCGCCCGCCCGGCCGCCGCCGCGATGATGGCCCCGGGCGCGAGGCCGGAGGCGATCACCGCCTCGACGCCGCCCGAGCTGGCGACCCGGGCCGAGCGCAGCTTGGCCTTGATCCCGCCCGATCCCCACCCCGAGCCGCCCTCCGCCGACACGTCCACGGCCTCGGCCTGCGCCGGGTCGAGGATCTCGGGGATCAGCCGCGCGTCCGGCTGGGACGGATCGCGGTCGTACACGCCGTCGATATCGGTCAGGAGCACGAGCAGCCGGGCCTGGAGCATCAGCGCCACGTGCGCGGCCAGCGCGTCGTTGTCGCCGAACGTGATCTCCTCGGTGGCGGTCGAGTCGTTCTCGTTCACGACCGGCACCACCCCCCACGACATCAGCCGGCGCAGCGCCCTGCGCGCGTTCACGTACGAGCTGCGGCGGTGGATGTCGGCCTCGGTCAGGAGCACCTGCCCGGCGCGCAGGCCGCGCTCGGCGAACGCGCCGCCCCAGCGCAGCTGGAGCAGGGTCTGGCCGAGCGCCGAGGCCGCCTGCAGGTCGCCGGTCGACCGCGGGCGGATGCTCTTTCCGAGCTCGCCCAGCCCGAGCGCGACCGCACCCGAGCTGACCACCACCACGGGCGTTCCCGCCGCCACGAGCTCGGCGCACTCGCCGGCGACGCGCGCGAACACCGGCAGCCGCGGCCGGCCGCTCTCGTCGACGAGCGTGCTCGACCCCACCTTGACGATCACGATCCGGCGCAGGCCAGGGCTGCGGTCAGCCATCGCTCACCGCCGACCGCGCCCGCCCGAGCTGGGCGTGCAGCGCCTCGAGCGACTGACGGCCGGCGGCCGCCTGGGCGGCGGTGGGCGAGTCGAAGCGCTCGCCGGCGGCCACGCGCGCAGCCACCTCGGCGTGGGCGTGCCGAAACGGCATGCCGGCCAGCACCAGCTGCTCGGCCAGGTCGGTGGCGACCGTGGTGCCGTCGGAGGCGGCGGTGGCCATCCGCACCGGGTCGACGCGCAGGCCGCTGACGCACACGCGCAGCGCGGCCAGGGCGCCGAGCAGGTCATCGACCTGGTCGAAGCAGGCCGCCTTGTCCTCCTGCAGGTCGCGGTTGTACGCGAGCGGCAGCCCCTTGAGGGTCGCCAGCAGGCCGGCCAGCCGCCCGACGGCGGTGCCGGCCTTGCCCCGCGCGAGCTCGGCGGCGTCGGGGTTCTTCTTCTGCGGCATGATCGACGAGCCCGTGGCGGCCGAGTCGTCGAGCTGGGCGAAGCCGTACTCGGCCGACGTCCACAAGACGAGCTCCTCGGCCAGCCGGGACAGGTGCACGAAGCAGAGCGCCCCCGCGAACACGAGCTCGGCGCAGTAGTCGCGATCGGAGACGGCGTCCATCGAGTTCTCGAAGCCGGCGCCGAATCCGAGCTCGGCCGCCACCGCCGCCGGGTCGAGCGGCAGGCTGGATCCCGCCAGAGCGCCCGCGCCGGCGGGGCTCACGTCCGCGCTCGCGTACACCTGCCGCAGCCGCACCAGGTCGCGCCGCAGCGACCAGGCGTGCGCCGCCAGGTGCTGGCCGAGCCACACCGGCTGGGCGCGCTGGCCGTGGGTGTAGCCCGGCATGAGCGCGTCGCCGTCGCGCTCGGCCAGGTCGAGCAGTGCCAGCGCCAGGCCGCGCACCCCGTCGGCGAGCCGGTCGCACGCGTCCTTCACCCACAGCCGCATGGCGGTCTGCACCTGGTCGTTGCGGCTGCGGCCCGCATGCACCCACGGCCCCAGCTCGCCCAGCAGCCGCTCGATGGCCGAGTGCACATCCTCGTCGGTCGCATCCGGCTCGATCTCGACCGCCGCGAGCGCGGTGCAGATCCGGTCGGCCTGCTCGGCCGGGATCAGCCCCTGACGCCCGAGCATGCGCGCATGCGCCGCGGTTGCCCGCAGGTCGAACGGCAGCAGCCGCCGGTCGACGTCGAGCGACGCGGTGAAGGCAAGCACGTCGGGATGCAGGCCTCCGGCGAGGCGCCCGGCCCAGAGCGCGGAGCTCACGCCGGCGCGGCCTGCTTCCGCGATTCGGCCGCCTCGGTCGCCGCCGCCCACGTCTTGGTCGGCAGCGACCACACGTGGATGAAGCCGGCCGCAGCGCCGTGCTGGAAGCTGTCGCCCTGCTCGTACGTCGCCAGGCCGTGGTCGTAGAGCGACGACGCCGCGCGCCGGCCGGTCACCCCGCAGCTGCCCCGGTACAGGCGCACGCGGGCGACGCCGGTGACGACGCCGGCGGTGGTGTCCATGAACGCCGCCATCGCCGCGCGCAGCGGCGAGAACCACAGGCCGTTGTAGACCAGGGTGGCGTACCGGCCGGCGAGCTCGGACTTGGCATGGGCCAGGTCGCGCTCGCAGACGAGCTCCTCGACTCCGGCGTAGGCGGCCATGAGCAGCGCCGCCGCGGGCGTCTCGTACACCTCGCGGCTCTTGATCCCGACCAGGCGGTTCTCGATCATGTCGAGCCGGCCGACGCCGTGGGCGCCTGCGAGCGCCGCGGCCCGCGCGATCAGGTCGACCAGTCCCAGCCGCTCGCCGTCGATCGCGACCGGCACGCCGGCCTCGAACTCGACCTCGACCTCGTGGGGAGCCGAGAACGCGCGCTCCGGCGCCATCGTCAGCGCGTAGGCCTCCTCGGGCGGCTCGAACCACGGATCCTCGAGCGGGCCGGCCTCGATCGACCGGCCCCACAGGTTGTGGTCGATCGAGTAGGCCGCGCCGGACTTGACCGGCACCTCGATGCCGTGCTCCTGGGCGTAGGCGATCTCCTGCTCCCGGGTCATGCCCCAGTCGCGCACGGGGGCGAGCACCGCCAGGTCGGGGGCGAGCGCCGCCACGGCGGTCTCGAACCGCACCTGGTCGTTGCCCTTGCCGGTGCAGCCGTGGGCGACCGCGGTCGCGCCGTGCTCGCGGGCGATGCGCACGAGCCACCTGGCGATCAGCGGCCGGGAGAGCGCCGAGACGAGCGGGTAGCGGCCCTCGTAGAGCGCTCCCGCCTGCAGCACCGGCAGCACGAACTCGGTCGCGAACTCCTCGCGTGCGTCCACGATCACGACCTCGGCGGCCCCCGCGGTGCGCGCACGGCGCTCGACCTGCTCGGGATCGATGCCCTGGCCGACATCGACCAGAAGGGCGATCACCTCGGCGCCGTAGGAGTCGGCGAGCCAGCGCAGCGCCACCGACGTGTCCAGGCCACCCGAATACGCGAGCACGATCTTCTCTGCCACGGTTCTCCGTCCTCTCTTGTGCGCTAGTCGACGATCATGGCCAGCAGCGCCTTCTGGGCGTGCAGCCGGTTTTCCGCCTCGTCCCATACGGCCGAGCTCGGCCCCCACAGGACGTCGTGGGTGATCTCCTCGCCGCAGTGGGCGGGCAGGCAGTGCAGCACGATGTGGCCCGGCGCCGCGTGCCGCAGCAGCCGCGCGTTCACCTGGTACGGCCGCAGCGCGGCCAGCCGCCGGTCGTGGTCGGCCTCCTGCCCCATGCTCGTGAAGGTGTCGGTGACCACCGCGTCGGCGGCGTCCACCGCGGCCGCCGGATCGGCCACGACCTCGACGCCGATCGCGGCGGCGCCCAGCTCGGCCGGGTCGGGCTCATACCCCTCCGGGGCGGCCACGACGACCTGCATGCCGGTCATGACGGCCGCGGTCGCGAGCGAGTGGCACACGTTCGACCGGCCGTCGCCCACCCACGCCAGCCGCCGGCCGGCCAGGCCGCCCAGGCGCTCGCGCATGACCTGCAGGTCGGCCAGGGCCTGGCACGGGTGGTGCTCGTCGGTGAGCCCGTTGACGACCGGCACCGAGGCCGCGGCCGCGAGCTCCTGCACCCGGGCGTGGGCGTGCGTGCGGATCACGATCGCATCGAGGTAGCGCGAGAGCACGGCGCCGGTGTCCTCGATGGGCTCGCCCCGGCCGAGCTGGCTCTCGCCGGCCGCCAGGTGCACGGCGTGACCGCCGAGCTGCACCATGCCGACCTCGAAGGACACCCGCGTCCGCGTCGAGGGCTTCTCGAAGATCATGCCGAGCGTCCGGCCCGCCAGCCACGTGTGCGGCAGCCGCCGCGCCTGCAGCGTCTTCAGGTGGTCGGCCAGGTCGAGGACGGCCTCGATCGCGGCGCCGCTCAGATCGTCGACGCGCAGGAAGTCGCGCCCCTTCAGCCCGGCCGCGGCGATGGGGGCGTCGAGCACCATCTCATGCGTGGGCATGCGCGGCCTCCGCTCCGATCCGGTCGCACAGCTCGAGCACGTCGGAGCCGGCGTACGGCTCGCGGGCGATCACCAGCACCACGTCGTCGCCGGCAACGGTGCCGATCACCTCGGGCAGGTCGGCGACGTCGAACGCCCGGGCGACCGGCATCGCGTTTGCGGGCGCGGTCTTGAGGACGGCCATGCTGCCGGACGACTCCATGCTGCGCACGAGCAGCAGCGCCTCGCGCAGCCGCAGCAGCGGGTCGGCCGGCTCGTCCTCGACCGGAAGCGCGTACACGAGGTGGCCGCCCTTGCGCACGCGAACGGCGCCGAGGCGCTCGAGGTCGCGCGACACGGTGGCCTGGGTGACGTGCACGCCCTGGTCGGCCAGGAGCTCGACGAGCTGGGGCTGGGAGGTGACCGGGCGGCGGTCGAGCAGGGATGCGATCAGCTGTCTGCGGTCGGGCATGGTGCATGACTATACATCGATACGGATGGTCATGCAAAGGTGATCGAGCCGTCGAGCAGCGCCCGGCCGACGACGACCGCGTCGGCCCCGGCGGCGACGGCCGTAGCGACGTCGGCGGCCGACCCCACCCCGCCGGCGGCCAGCAGCAGGCCGGGCACGGCCGCGCGCACGCTCCGCAGCAGATCGAGGTCGGGCCCGCGGCCGGTGCCGTCGCGGTCGATCCCGGTCACCAGGAAGTCGGCGGCGCCGGCCGCCGTCAGGGTGCTCACGAACGCGGCCGCCTCGGCGCCGCTGTCCTCGACCCAGCCGTGCGTGCGCACGCGCCCGTCCAGGCAGTCGAGCGCGACCACGACCCGGCCGGTCTCGGCGGCGAGCCGGCCCACGAGCGCGGGATCGGCCGCCGCCAGCGTGCCCACCATCACCCGGTCGGCGTCCCCGTCGAGCGCGGCCAGGATCTGGTCCCCGCTGCGCAGACCGCCTCCGAGCTGCACGCGCAGGCCCGGGACCGCCCGCAGCCGCCGCAGCAGCCGCGCATGCTCGCTCGAGCGCATGCCCGTGCGGGCGGCGTCGAGGTCGACAACGTGCAGCCACGGGGCGCCGGCGGCCGCATAGCCGCGGGCGAGCTCGACCGCGTCGGCCGGGAAGGCGGTGGCGCGGTCGTAGCGGCCCTGGTGCAGCCGCACGACCCGCCCGCCGAGCAGGTCGATCGCCGGGATCGCCCGGCCCTCGCGCAGGTCGATCGTCGCATCCTCGCGTTTTAGCATGCTAAAATGATATCACGATGGCACGAGCCGCCCAGCAGCCCCCGCAGACCCCGGACGCCGCCGACTGGCGCACCCCCGACGTCGACGACCTGTGCGACGCGCTGCTCGCGCTGCGCACACGCGACGAGGTGGCCGCGTTCCTGCGCGACGTGTGCTCGCTGCACGAGCTCGAGGTGCTCTCGCACCGCTGGCATGCCGCCCGCCTGCTCGACCAGGGCGTCCCCTACGCGCAGGTGGCCCAGCGGGTGCGCGGATCGACGGCCACCGTGACCCGCGTCGCCCACTGGCTGCGGCACGGCGAGGGCGGCTACCGGCTCGTGCTCGATCGCCGGGCGAGGCGGCGATGAGCCGCCGCTTCAGACTGGCGCTCCCGTCCAAGGGCCGCCTGCACGAGCCCGCGCTCGACCTGGTGCGCGCCGCCGGGTTCGAGCTCGAGGGCAACGGCCGCGCGCTCTACGCGCACTGCTCCCAGTGGGACGTCGAAGTGCTGTTCGCCCGGGCCGAGGACATGCCCGCGTGGGCCGTCGACGGGGCGGTCGAGGCGGCGGTGGCCGGCCGCGACCAGGTGGCCGAGGGCGGCGGCGCGCTCGACGAGCTGGTCGCCGCTCGGGTTCGGCCGCTGCTCGCTGCAGGTGGCGGTGCCGAACGGGGCCGCACCGGCGGTGCTCGCGGATCTGGACGGACGCCGGGTGGCCACGTCGCATCCCCGGGTCACCGCGGAGTTCTTCGCCGGCCGCGGCATGCGCGTCGAGACGGTGGCCGTGCGCGGCTCGGTCGAGCTGGCGCCGCGGCTGGACGCCGCCGAGGCCGTCTGCGACCTCGTCCAGAGCGGCGAGACGCTGCGCCAGAACGGCCTCCTGCCGATCGCGACCGTGCTCGAGTCCGAGGCGGTGCTGGTGGCCCGGCGCGGACTGGAGCCGGCCCAGCAGCGCGTCGCCGACGAGCTCGCCACGGTCGTTCGCAGCGTGATCGACGCCCGCAGCCGCCGCTACCTGATGCTGAACGCGCCCGACGGGTCGCTGGACGAGATCGTCGGCCTGCTGCCGGGCCTCGACTCGCCCACCGTGCTGCCGCTGGCCAAGCCCGGGTGGCACTCGGTCCACGCCGTCGTCGAGCAGCGCCAGGTGATGGAGCTCCTCGAGCCCCTGCGCGCGGCGGGTGCCCGCTCCCTGCTCGTGCTCCCGATCCACCACCTGATCCCGTGAGCGCGGTCGACGTCATCCGTCCCGAGCTGCGCGGCCTGGTCGGCTACCGCTGGCAGGACACGCTGCCGGCCGACGCCCCGCTCATGCGCTTCGACATGAACACGTCGGCGGTGCCGCCGGCGTGGTACGCGCCGGAGCTGGCGCGGCTCGCCCGGGTCATCCCGCAGTCGTATCCCGACGCGACCTACATGCGCCTGCGCGAGGCGATCGCGGCATATGCCGGCTTCCCGGTCGAGCAGATCGTGCCGACAGCGGGAGCCGACGAGGCGCTGCTCCTGTGCGGGCTGCTGTCGCTGGCGCCCGGCCGGCGGGCCTACGTGCGCCGGCCGGCGTACGGCTACTACGGCGTCGTCACCCGCCTGACCGGCGCCGAGCTGGTGCACGACCCCGCCGCCGCCGTCGACCTCACCTGGGTGTGCGCGCCGCACAACCCGACCGGCGCCGATGCCTCGGCGCAGGACATCGCCGAGCGCCCCGGGCTCGTCGTGATCGACCAGGCCTACCTCGAGTTCGGCGGCACCGATCTCTCCGGGCTCGTGCGCGAGCGCGAGAACACCGTCGTCGTGCGCACGCTCTCGAAGGCGTTTGCGCTGGCGGGGACGCGCGTCGGCTACATCGTCGCGCCGGCCGCGATCGCCGAGCGGCTGAACGGCGTGCGCCCGCCCGCGTCGATCGGCGTGCACTCCGCGGCGCTGGCCGAGATCGCCCTCGAGCCGGGCCACGTGGCGGAGATGCGGGAGCGCGCGGCCGCGACATGCACCGAGCGCGAGCGGATGGCGCGGGCGCTGCGGGGCGCGGGCTTCACGGTGCCGGAGTCATGCACCAACTTCGCGCTCGTCGACATCGGCCGGCCGGCCGAGCCCTTCGCGCGCGAGCTGCTCGAGCAGGGCATCGTCGTTCGCACCTTCGCCGACCCGCTGCTCGAGACGTCGATCCGCATCAGCGTGGCGACGCCCGCCGAGGACGACCGCCTGCTCGAGGCGCTGGGCGCCGCCGCACCGGCCGCTGCGCCGACGGCTGCGCCGAAGCGAACCGGCAGCGTCGAGCGGCGCACGCGCGAGACCGAGATCCGCTGCCGGGTCGTGCTCGACGGCTCCGGCCGGGCGGCGGCCGCGACCGGCATCGGCATGCTCGACCACATGCTGACAGCGCTCGCGGCGCACTCCCTGATCGACCTCGACCTGCGCTGCGCCGGCGACCTGTGGGTCGACGAGCACCACACCGTCGAAGACGTCGCCATCGTCCTCGGACAGGCGCTCGACGAGGCGCTCGGCGGCCGGGCCGGCATCCGCCGCTTCGGCGATGCCCGGGCGCCGCTCGACGAGGCGCTCGCCCACGCGGTGGTCGACCTCGGCGGCCGCGGCTTCGCCCAGGTCGACCTGCCGTTCCGCGGCGACCGCATCGGCGGGCTGCCGGCGACGCTCGTCCCCCACTTCTTCGACAGCCTCTCGCGGCACGCGCGCATCGGCATCCATCTGTCCGGCACCGGCGGCGACGACCACCACCTGCTGGAGGCGGCCTTCAAGTCGCTCGCGCTCGCGCTGCGGCAGGCGTGCGAGCCCGACCCGCGGCGGGACGGCGCGGTGCCGAGCACGAAGGGCAGCCTGTGACCGCCGTGTGCGTGGTCGACTACGGCGCCGGCAACCTGCGCAGCCTGCGCACAGGGCTCGAGCGGGCGGGCGCGACCGTGACCGTCACGGCGGACGCCGACCGGGTGGCCCGGGCCGCCCGCGTGCTCGTGCCGGGCGTCGGCGCGGCCGGTGCCGCGATGGCCGCGCTCGAGCGCAGCGGCCTGCGCGCGGCCATCCTGGCGGCGGCCGCCGCCGGGGGGTACGTGTTCGGGATCTGCCTGGGCATGCAGCTGCTGTTCGAGTCGAGCGACGAGGGCGACGTCGAGTGCCTCGGCCTGCTGCCCGGACGGGTCACGGCGATGGGGTTCGCCGACCGGCTCCCGCACATGGGCTGGAACGACGTCGTCGCCGACAACGGCCATCCGCTCGCGGCCGGCCTGCCGGCGGTGTGCTATTTCGCGCACTCCTACGCCGTCGAGCCGGCATCGGCCGCCGACGTCGTGGCCACCACCGAGCTCGCCGGCCGCCGGTTCGCGTCGATGGCCGGCTCGGGGCGCGTCGCCGGGACGCAGTTCCATCCCGAGAAGAGCGGCCCCGCGGGGCGCGACCTCCTGCGCGCGTTCCTGCGCTGGAGCGGCGATGCTGCGTAGGCGCGTCATCCCCTGCCTCGACGTGCGCGGCGGCCGGCTCGTGAAGGGCGTGCAGTTCCGGGAGCTGCGCGACTGCGGCGACCCCGTTGTGGCGGCCGAGCGCTACGCCGCCGCCGGCGCCGACGAGATCGTGTGGCTGAACATCGACGCCCACGCCGAGGCCTGGCAGGAGCTGCTGCGAGCCGTGGAGCGGGCGGCCGAGCGGGTGGACGTGCCGCTCTGCGTCGGCGGCGGCATCGACCGGCCGGAGCGGGCGCGGGAGCTGCTGCTCGCCGGTGCCGACAAGATCTCGGTCAACTCGGCGGCCCTGCGCACGCCCGGGCTGATCGACACGCTGGCCGAGCTGCTCGGCACGCAGTGCGTCGTCGTCGCGATGGACGCCGCCCGCGGCGACGGCGGCTGGTGGACGTACTCGCGCGGCGGCATGCAGGCCACGGGGATCGAGGCGATCGGGTGGGCCGAGGAGGTGGAGCGGCGCGGCGGCGGCGAGCTGATCGTGACGAGCATCGACGCCGACGGCGGCCGCCGCGGGTATGACCTCGAGCTGATCGAGCGCATCCGCGCGCGTGTGCGCGTGCCGGTGATCGCGTCCGGCGGGGCGGGCGGTGCCGGCGACATCGTCGCCGCCCTGCGGGCCGGCGCCGACGCGGCGCTCGCGGCCTCGATCTTCCACGACGGCGAGACGACCCCCGACGACGTCAA
This sequence comes from uncultured Actinomycetes bacterium, assembly GCA_963717845.1. GTDB lineage: Bacteria > Actinomycetota > Thermoleophilia > Gaiellales > JAICJC01 > JAICJC01. The sequence goes on along the minus strand of CAVQXH010000001.1, from coordinate 1,440,506 downwards.
GCGGGAGGTGGCGGCATGCGGCCTGCCGGCGAGGGTGTGACCGTGCCCCCGGGCGAGCTCCTGCCCTGCGTCGTGCAGGATGCCGACACGGGGCGGGTGCTGATGCTCGCCTACGTCGACGCCGAGGCGCTCGCGGCCACGCGGCGCACGGGCCTGGCCCACTTCCACTCGCGCTCGCGCGGGCGGCTCTGGCAGAAGGGCGAGACGTCGGGCAACGTCCTGCGCGTCGTCGGCATCCACGCCGACTGCGACGCGGACGCCCTGCTCTACCTGGCCCACCCGGCCGGCCCGACCTGCCACACGGGGGCCGTGTCGTGCTTCGGCCCCGGGGCGCCCGTGCTGCCCGAGCTCACGGACGTCGTCGCCGAGCGGAGGCGGTCGGGCGAGCAGGGCTCCTACGTCGCCGGTCTGCTCACGGCCGAGCGCGAGCGGGCCCAGCGCAAGGTGGGCGAGGAAGCCGTGGAGGTGCTGCTGGCCGCGCCGGGCAGCGACCAGCTCGTCGCCGAGGTGGCCGACCTGTGGTTCCACAGCATGCTTCTGCTCGCCCGCGACGGCCTCGATCCGCTGGCACCGCTCGCCGAGCTACGCCGCCGCCGCGACGCCCCCCGCCGCCCGTCCTGACGGAGATGTGACGGCAGTGGGGACTGTCCCCGGTTTTCGGCTACCCCATGCCGATGCTGCGGCCGGCGCGGTCCGGCCGCGGCAGGGCCGCCTGGGCGGCTGCGATCGCGCGCACCCGCTCGAGCACCCCGGCGCCGGCCGGGCCGGCCCGGCCGGTCTGCGCCGAGACGTGCAGCATCATCTGCTCCGCCGTCGCCACCTGGTCGCCGTCGCGGCGCAGGGTGTGGAAGATGTGCAGCCGCTTGTCGTCGCAGCCGAGCACCTGGGTGGTCGCCTGGAGGTGATCGCCCGCCGATGTCTCGCGCAGGTGTGAGAGGTGGGTCTCGACGGTGAAGTAGCTGCCGACGCCCTCGCGGTAGGCGGCGTCGATCCCGATCAGCCGCAGGAGCGCGTCGGTCGTGTCGCCGAACACCTGCAGGTAGCGGCTCTCGTGGGCGTGGCCGTTGTAGTCCACCCACTCCGGTTGCACCGTGGCGGTGTGCAGCGGCAGCGGCCGGGTCAGGTCGGGGGCATCTGCCGCGGCCGCCCCCGCCGCGTCGTGCAGCTGCCGCTCGTACCGCTCGAGCACCGCGCCGGCGCCGTAGTGCTGCGCGCGCAGGCCCTGGATCACCGCGATCAGGCAGTCGTCGCGCAGCAGCTCGAGGTCGCGGATCGAGTGGCCGCCGGCCTGCGCGTCGGACTGGGCGACGAGCTTTTCGACCAGCGCGTCGGTGAGCTCGGGGACGTCGGTGAGCTTCGTCCACGGCCACTGCAGAGCCGGGCCGAACTGCTCCATGAAGTGGCGCATACCGGCGTCGCCGCCGGCGGTGCGGTAGGTCAGAAACGTGCCCATGAACGACCAGCGCAGACCGGCGCCCAGCCGGATCGCGTCATCGATCTCGGCGACCGTCGCGACGTCGTCGGCGACGAGCCACAGCGCCTCCCGCCACATGGCCTCCATCAGCCGGTCGGCCACGAAGCCGTCGATCTCGGTGCGCAGCACGAGCGGCTCCATCCCCACCGACCGGTAGACGGCCGCCGCCCGGGCGAGCGTCTCGGGGGCCGTGCGCGCACCGCCGCACACCTCGACCAGCGGCAGCAGGTAGACCGGGTTGAACGGGTGGCCGACCGCCATCCGCTCGGGGTGGGGCATGTCCGCCTGGAGCAGCGACGGCCGCAGGCCCGACGTCGACGAGCAGAAGACGGCATCCGCGGCGGCGGCCCGGCCGGCGCGGGCCAGGAGCTCGCGCTTGAGCCCCTCGCGCTCGGGGGCGTTCTCCTGCACGAACTCCACGCCGGCGACGGCATCCTCCGGCGAGTCGACGAGATCGATCCGGCCCTCCGCGGGCAGCGGGGCGAGCGTCAGCCGGCCCCACGCCCTGCGGGCGTTCGCCACCACCGCGGCCACCTTCTCGGCCGCCAGCGGATCGGGATCGAACAGGCGCACGTCGACGCCGTTCAGCAGGAAGCGGGCCGCCCAGCCGCCGCCGATCACGCCGCCGCCGAGGAGCCCGACCGCCCGCGGCCTGGCGCCGCGCGCCTCATCCACGTCGCGTGAGCCCCAGCTTCGCCCGCACCTCTGCGGCGGTGAGGATGCGCACGTTCATCGCCTGGAGGATCTGCACCGCGCGCTCGACGAGCTGGCCGTTTGTGGCGGGCACGCCACGGCTCAGCATGAGGTTGTCCTCGAGGCCGACGCGCACGTTTCCGCCCACGATCGGGGCGAGGGCGACGAACGGGAGCTGCATGCGGCCGATCGAGAACGCCGAGAAGACCGCGTCGTCCGGGAGCTGGTTTCGCATCGCGAGCAGCGTGCCGGGATCGTCCGGGGCGCCGTACGGGATGCCGGTGCACAGCTGGATCAGGGGCGGCGGGTCGATCAGACCCTCTGCGATCAGCTGCTTGACCATGACCAGGTGGCCGGTGTCGAACACCTCGAGCTCGGGCCGCACCCCGAGCTCCTGCACGCGCCGGGCCATCGCCCGCAGCATCCCGGGCGTGTTCACCATGACGTAGTCGCCGCCGGCCGCGAAGTTCATCGTGCCGCAGTCGAGGGTGCAGATCTCCGGCAGCAGCCGGGCGACGTGCTCCAACCGCTCCGCCGCCCCGGCCATGTCGGTGGCGGCCGCGTCGTGCGGGAGCGGGGCATCCTCGCCGCCCAGCACGAGGTCGCCGCCCATGCCGGCGGTCAGGTTGAGGACGACATCGACGTCGGCCGCGCGCACGCGTTCCACCACCTCGCCGTAGAGGCGCGGGTCGCGGGCGCCGCGCCCCGTCTCGGGGTCGCGGACGTGGATGTGCGCCACCGCGGCACCGGCCCGGGCGGCCTCGATCGCGGCCGCCGCGATCTGCTCGGGCGTCACGGGCACGAGCGGGCTGCGGCCGGCGGTGTCGCCGGCCCCGGTGACCGCGCAGGTGATGAAGACGTCGAAGTTCATGCATGCCCTCGTGGCTCGGTGGGCCGCCATGCTACCGGTACGCGAGCCGTACGATGCGCGCGTGCGGCGGCTGATCATCCTCGTGTGCGCGCTCATCGCCTGCGACCTGATGCTGTGGTCTGCGGTGGTGCCGCTCGTGCCGCACTACCGGCACGAGCTCGGGCTGAGCACGATCCAGGTGGCGTGGATGCTGGCGGCCTTCAGCCTGGCCGTGGTCGCCGTGTCGGTGCCCGTCGGCCATATGGCCGACCGGTTCGGCGCCCGGCTCGTGACCGGGATCGGGACGGTGCTCATGGCCGGCGCGACCGTCGGCCTGGCGCTCGCAAGCTCGTTCCCCGAGCTCGTCGTGGCGCGCCTGGTGCAGGGCGCCGCGGACGCCACCGTGTGGGGCGCCGGCCTCGCCTGGCTGGCGGCCCGGGCCCCGGTGGAGCGCCGCGGCGAGGTCGTTGGCTACGCCCAGGTCGCCGCCACCGTCGGGATCATCACCGGCCCGTTCGTCGGCGGCGTGCTGACGAGCGCGATCGGCATCCGGCCGACGTTCCTCGGCATGGCGGTGCTCTTCGCCGTGCTCCTCGTCGGCGTCGTGCTCGAGCCGGACGCCCGCATCGAGGCGCATCGGCAGGCGAGCATGATCTCGGCGCTGCGGGCATCGCTGCGCGAGTCGCTGATCACGGCGAGCGTGACGATGATCCTCGTGGTCGCGGTCGTCGGCGGGGCGCTGCAGCTGCTCGTCCCGCTGCACCTGGCCGGCCTGGGCCTCAACCGATCCGGCATCGGCCTCGTCTACTCGGTTGGCGCGATCCTCGGCGGCACGGTCGTGATCATCACCGCGCGGGTGGGCGACCGCGTGGGCCGGGTGCCGTTGGCGGCCGCGGCATGTGCCGCGCTCGCGCTTCTGGTCGCGCTCTTCGCCGTGCCGTCCAGCCTTGGGATCTTCATCGCGCTCGTGATCGCCACCTCGGGGGTGCAGTCGATCCTCTACGCGGTCGGCTATCCGCTGAGCACCGACGGCGCCGACCGCGCGCAGCTCGGGCACGGTCTCGTGCTCGGCATCGTCAACCTCATGTGGGGCGTCGGTGCTGTCATCGGCCCGCTCGCAGGCTCACGCCTGGCTCACTGGCAGGGCACGCGGGCGTCCTACGCCATGCTCGCCGTGGTGTGCGGAGCGACGGCCCTGCTCTTCACCCGCGTCCAGCGCGCAGGCGTGTGAACAATTGGGAACCTTGCCCAGTGTGCGGGTTCTCATTTTGGAAAACTGTGGTTATCATCGAAGCGTCTGGGTGTTATTCCCATGAGCAGTACGGGATATGCGGGGAGTGCAATTGTCACAGGAACCGGAAGCGACGTCGCAGCGCACCGCCAGCCGGCGAGCGGTGCTGTCGGGCGCGAGCCTGCTGGCCGGCGGGATCCTGGTGGGCGGGATCGGCGCCCCGGCACTCGGCTCCGGGTCGCGGCTCGGCGACGCCGAGATCCTGAACTTCGCGCTCGAGATGGAGGAGCTGCAGGCGGCGCTCTATGCGCAGGCGCTCCAGCACGCAGGCCTGACGGGCGAGCTCGCCCAGTACGCCCGTGTCGTCGGCGCCCATGAGCGCGCGCACGTCGCCTTCCTGCGCGACACGCTCGGCTCGCGCGCGAAGCCGGCGCCGGCGTTCGACTTCGGCGACGCCGTCACCAACTCCGACCGGTTCGCCGTCACCGCGCGCACGCTCGAGGATCTCGGTGTCGCCGCGCTCGACGGCCAGGCCGCGAGCCTGACCAAGCTGTCGCTCGCCTCCGTCGCGGCGATCGTGTCGGTCGAGGCCCGCCACGCCGCCTGGATCCGCGATCTGCTGGGCGAGCTGCCCGCCCCCTCGGCGTCGAACCCGGCGCAGTCGGCGGCGCAGGTGCGGGCGGCCATCCGCCGCACGGGATTTGTGAAAGGGACCGCATGACCGACGACCTCCTGCCGCTCGACCGCGACGGCGCGCTGGCCGAGGCTCTGGGGCCGCTGGCGCCGTCCACCCGGCGCGGGCTCCTGCGCATGCTGGCGGCGGCCGGGCTGATCGCACCGGCGGCGGCGCTGGCCACGGCGGGCGTCGCGGAGGCGGCGGGCGAGCCCCAGGGCGATGTCGCCATCCTGAACTACGCGCTCACCCTGGAGTACCTGCAGGCGAGCTTCTACACCGAGGTCGAGCGGATCAACGCCGTCACCGGCGAGGCCGCCAAGCTGGCCCGGGTCGTCGGCGACCACGAGCGCGCCCACGTGCGCGCGCTGCGCAGGGCCCTCGGCGGACGGGCGGTCGCGCGGCCGCAGTTCGACTTCCACGGCGCGACCGAGTCCGAGAGCGCGTTCGTGCGCACCGCCGTCGCGTTCGAAGATCTCGGCGTCGCGGCCTACAAGGGCCAGGCGCCGCGGATCACATCGCCCGCCTACCTCTCCTTCGCGCTCTCGATCCACGCGGTCGAGGCCCGGCACGCGGCCTGGATCCGGCGCATCGCCGGCGTGGTGCCGGCGCAGTCGGCGTTCGACCAGCCCGCCACCGCCGCCCACGTGCTCGCGGTCGTCGACTCGACCCACTTCATCGTGGGACCCACCCAGGCCGACGGGATGCCGGGATTCACGGGCTGACATGACCCGGGGCAGTCGCACCTGGGCGGCCGCGGCCATCGCCGCGGGGTGCGCGGTCGGCGCGGTCGCGACGTCGCGCGCCGCGGCCCGGCGCCGGGCGCGGTCGGCGCCCGAGCCCCTCCTTCTGGCGCCGCCGGCGGCGATCCCCCTCGCTGCGCCGGCCGCACCGCCCGCCTCTGGCTCGCCCGCCGCCTCGCGCGGAGCGCGCCGCCGCCGCCGCGCCGGCGCATGGACGACCGCCGCGCTCGCCGCCGCGATCGTGCTCTCGGCCGTCGCCGCGGTCGCCGTCGCCTCCACCCGGCCCTCCCCGACCGTCGAGGTCCCGCTCGACACGCCGGCGCAGCCGTACACGCCTGGTTCCACGCACCCCCACGTCGCGGTCCCGGCCGCCGCGCCGCTGCCGCCCCGGAAGACCTGGCGCTGGGCGCAGGTGCTGCGACCGGTCGTGGCCCGCAGGCGACCGGGCGGCAAGGCGGCGGCGCGGCTGCGGATGCGCACGCCCGAGCACACCGTCAACATCGTGCTCGTCACCGCGACCGCCATGCATCGCGGCCGGCTGTGGGTGCGGGTGCGTCTGCCCGTCCTCCCCAACGGCACCCAGGGCTGGGTGCCGCGCACGACGCTGAGCGGGTACACGTTCGTCGACACCCACGTGATCGTCAGCCTGCGCCGGCGCCGCCTGACCCTGTACCGCGCCGGCAAGGCGATCTTCCGCGCACCGGTCGGGATCGGAGCGCGGCACACACCGACTCCGCGCGGCCAGTTCTACATCCGCGACCGCCTGCGCGGGTACGCGAGCGCGTTCTACGGCCCCATCGCGTTCGGCACGAGCGCCCGCTCGGCGGTGCTCACCGAATGGCCGGCCGGCGGGTACATCGGCATCCACGGCACGAACGCCCCGCGCCGCATCCCCGGCAGGCCGTCGCACGGCTGCATCCGCATGCGCGATCGCGACATCCGGCGGCTGGCCGCGCTGCTCCCGGTCGGCACGCCGCTCACGATCCAGTAGCGGGGCCGGGCCTACAGGCTGCGCATGGCGCGGGTGGCCCAGCCCGACACGACGAGGATGATCGCGCCGAGAATCCAGAAGATGATCCCCGCGCCCGTCGCGGCGAGCAGCAGCAGCACCGCGCCGATCCCGACGCCGACGTAGCCGGTGCGCACCATCTGGCGCTTCTTGGCCTCGCGTTTGGAGAGCGACATGGTCAAAGAGCCTACCTGACCGGGATCACCCGTCCATGCTCAGCATCATCGCCGGGGCGTCGATCACATGCTCGGCCTTCGTGGGCACGACGGCCGTGCCGACGGCGAAGAACTCGATCACGTGCGAGCCCCAGCCGTGGCTGCGCTCCTGGATCTGGACGCCGACGATGCCCTCGGCCTGCGCCTCCTGAGCCTCGGCCTGCATCCGCTCCATCGCCAGCTCGCGGGCGTCGTACAGGGCCTGGGTGTAGTTCTCCATCTCGACGTTCTGGCCGATCTTCGAGAAGAAGCCGCGCAGGCCCTGGTGGGCGACGTGGTAGACGCAGCTGCCCATGATCATCCCGACCGGGCGGTAGCCGGCCTGCAGCAGCGTCCAGAAGTCCTGGCCGGACAGGTCGCTCGTGAACGGCCGCCCGCTCGGCGCCCGGTGCAGCTCGCCGCCGCGGTGCTTGACCGCCGTGCCGATCGCGATGAACTCGGCCAGGTCGGCGCCCCACTCGTAGCGGCCGACGTCCAGGCGCACGCCGACGATGCCGTCGGCGCCGAGCTGGTCGGCCTCCTCCTCCATGCGCGTCATGGCCAGCTCGCGGGCGTGGTACATGGCCTGCGTGAGCACGTCCATCTCCTGGTTCTGATTCCAGTTGGACTGCTGGAAGCCGATGTGGTAGATCGAGCTGCCGACGACCAGGCCGACCGGGTCGAAGCCCGCCTGCTTGACGAGCAGGAACTCGCGCACGGACAGGTCGGACGTGAACAGGCCGCCCTTGTTCTGGGCGAGCCGGGTGCGGGCGTCCGAGGGGACGCCCTCGAGCGAGTTCGGGTCGTAGCTCATGAGGACTCCTTCGAGAGCATGAGGACGGATGCGATGTCGGCCCCGTCGCCGCTGCCGCCGGGGGCGATCGCGGTGGCGAGGGCGTGGATGATGTAGGTGATGCCGGCCAGGCGGTCGCCGCTCTCGTAGGGGCGCTCCTCCTGCCTCCACTCGGTGGCCACGATGCCGCCGGCTCCGAGAGCGGCGGCATCCGCCTGCAGTCCCTGCAGCACGCGGTGGCGCGCGGCGTACCACGTCTGGGTGGCGCCGGTCATCTCGACGTTGGCCCACGCTCCCCAGGCGGTCGTGGGGATCGCCTGGGTCCAGGTGTAGAGGGTGCCGAAGAAGACGGCCGTGGCGCCGACGACACCGCACGGGCGGTGGCCCGCGGCCATCAGGAGCGCGCAGTCCTGCCCGCTCAGGTTGGTGAGCGCGGGGCCGGCCGGCGTGCGCAGCTCGGGCGCGCGCACCGCCGTGCCGATGGCCTGGAACTCGATCAGGTCGCTGGCCCACTCGTACCGGGCGGCGGTGATGCGCACGCCGACAACGGCGTCGGCTCCGGCCAGCTCGGCCTCGCTGCGGAGGCGGTCGAAGGCTCGCCGGCGGCAGTCGTTGTAGGCGTCGCTCAGCGTCACGAGCTCCTGCGAGCTCGTGTACCAGCCGCCGCCCATGAACTGCCAGCCGACGTGGTAGACGGACGACCCGAGCACCTGCGTGATCGGCTCGAGCCCCGCCCGGCGAACGAGCGCGAACTCGGGCACGGAGAGATCCGAGGTGAAGGCCTGGCCGGCCTCGGCGCCGAGCGTCCGCAGGCGCTCCTCGGCCGATCGGGGAATGCCTCCGGCCGTGATCCGCTCGATGTCCTCGCGCTGCAGCTGCGCCCGCTGCTTCTGATCCTCGCCGCTCCCACCCGAGCGCCGGCTGAGAAAGCCCATCCCTACTCCTCGAGCAGCCGTTGCAGCGCGAGCCGTGAGCGCTCGCTCTTGCGGGCGCGCTCGGTCAGCTCACGGCTGAGGCCGTCGATCCACTCGTCCAGCGACAGCCGCTCGGACTTGATCACGATCCCACGCACCTCGTTGCAGCGCGACGTCTCGAGCTTCGCTCCGGCCCACTCCAGGTCGTAGCGGCCCTCCTCCATGCCCACCGAGATGCGGCGGACGTGCTTGGTGCCGCGCGCGAGCAGGCCGCCGCCCTTGCGCTCGACCGTGACGTCGCCGGGCAGGGCGCCCTCGAGCTTGGTTGCGAGCGCCTCGACGAACGCGACGAGGTCGGTGGTATCGGCGCGCAGGCTGGCCGCCACGAGGTCGAAGCCCGGATCCTCCATCGACGCAGGACTCTACTGCGGCCGCGCGGGCGCCTCAGTAGATCGGCGCCGGCGTCACCCAGGAGTCGGTCGCGCCGGCGAGCAGCGGCAGGCCGAAGTTCGACTCGAACGCCGCGGTCAGGCTGTAGTGGCTGTAGAAGGTGCTCGTCGTGCCGCCGCTCAGGCGGGCGGAGACGAGGATCGTGACGACCTGGCACGTCGCCTTGTTGCCGGTGTACACGGCCGGGTTCGAGCAGTCGATGCCCCAGTTGCCCTTGGCCTGGGTGGACTGCTCGTTCGACTCGTCCCACGTCACGACGATCAGCGTCTTGCCCGCCTGGTAGCTGGGCGTCGCCGCGACCGCGTTCACGACCTGCTTGATGTAGGCGTCGCCGATCGCGATCCGCTGAGCCTTCGTCTGCCCGGTGACCGTCTCGCAGGGGCCGTTCATCCAGTGCATGTCACGGCAGTCGTCGGGCGCGACCCAGGCGAAGCTCGGGAGGGCGTCGGCCGCGATGTCGTTCCACATGTTGGGGTCGGCGGGGACGTCGTCGACGGCACACGAGCCGTCGCCGCCCTTCGCGGCCGGGCCGAGGTCGGTGAACCAGAAGGCCGGATTGTGGCCGTCGCGGTAGTACGGCACCGAGCTCGTGTTGGCCGCGCAGTTCTTCGGCATCGACTGGTTGTAGCCGCGCCACGACATGCCGGCGGCGTCGAGCTGGTGGTAGATGTTGTCGGCCCCCGATGAGCAGGCCAGGCAGGTGTTGAACGTGCCGCTGCTGACGGCCTGGTAGTTCGGGAAGCTGGGGTGGGTCTCGCCGGCCGCGTTGGACTCGAACCGGCAGCTCGTCGACAGCATGTGGGTGAAGGGAGCGTCGGTGGCGGCCTGCCACGCGGCGACGGTCAGGTTCTCGTCCATGATCACGACGATGTGGGAGTACGGCGCCGTGCTCGGGGCGACCGTGCCGCACGGGCCCGACCCGCCGCCTCCGCCGCCCCCGCTCGGGGTGGTGACCGACGCGGGTGGCGAGGACTGCGCGGAGTGGTTGGCGCCAGCGTCGAAGGCGTCGACGGTGTAGCCGTAGGTCGTGCTGGGCGACACGGTCGTGTCGGTGAAGGTCGTGGTCGACCCACCCACCGTCCCGACCTGCGTGACGCCGCGGAAGACGTCGTAGCCGGTCACGCCGACGTTGTCGGTCGACGGCGACCAGGTGACCGTCACGGAGGTCGGCCCGCCGGCGGTCGCATGCACGCCGCCCGGGACGCTCGGGGGCTGACCGTCGCCGGACGCCGTGCCGGCAGCGAGCGCCAGGTTGTCCATGTCGAAGCTCGCCCCGGAGGCCGGAGCCGACTCGATCACGTCCACGGTCAGCGAGTCGCCGCTCCTGAGCGTGGTGTAGGTGACGGTCGGAAACGCCTGCCAGGCCGTCGTCGCCGTGACGCACTGCTGGGCCGACCCGACGGTGGTCGAGCCGCCGGACGGCACCTCCTTGAGCATGAGGCAGACCGATCCGCCGGTGCTCGAGCGGACGGTCCCGTCCAGCGTGTAGGCCGCGCCCGCCGTGGTCGTCTTGACAGGCTTGGACGAGGTGTAGGCGTACATCTTGGTGCCGGCCGTGGCCGCCGTGACCCGGGCTGCGTGGCCGCCGCCGTTGCCGGCGACGAGGGAGAGCGTGCCGCTGCTCGCGCCCCAGCCCGAGAGCGAGCCCGCGCCGCTGCCCTCAAATGTGCCGTTGGCGATCAGGTTGGTCGCAGCCGGGACGCTGGCCGCAAACGCGAGCACGGCCACCGCCACGAGCGCCGCAACCGGCGCACCCTTCCAGATCCACCCTGCCATGGGAGCCCGAGTCTACCGGTACCGGATGCAAACGGTCAATCTGACCCGCAATTTCACTCAGATTCACCACACACCTTGCTCATCGAGGCTTTGCCTCGTGCGCGCGCGAGAGGGGCTGCTGTGCGGCTTGGGCACAGGCCTTGCGGCGGCCCGGCGCCCGCTCAAATGTAAAGCCGACCCGTTTCCACTAGACACATTCCCCCATAAGAGGTACTCTTCACGGGTTGTGGGCGTAAACGCCCGTGGTGGCTATGTCCTCCCGGGGGTCAACTAGATGAAGCGGCAGGCAGGGATTTTCGTGGCGGCGATGCTGATCGCCGTGTTCGGCGCGCACGTGGGCATCGCGCACGCCAGCGACCCGACCACCGGGGACCCGGTGATCGCGGCGGTGGGCGACATGGCCTGTGCGCCCGAGGACTCGCACTTCAACGGCGGCGCCGGCCAGGCGTTCAACTGCGGCGAGTCCGTCACGAGCGCCCGGATGGAGCAGGATCACACCATCGACATGCTGCTGGGGCTGGGCGACTACCAGTACGGCTGCGGCGACCCGGCCGAGTACGCACTGAGCTACAACCCGACGTGGGGCTTCTTCAACCAGATCATCGACCCGTCCGTGGGCAACCACGAGTACAACACCACGACGAACTCGGCGAACGGCACACCATGCCCCGACGCCAACCTGTCGGCGAATGACTACTTCAACTACTTCGGCGCCGTCGCGCACCCGGGGACGGCCGGCGAGTACTCGTTCAACGTCGGCAAGTGGCACCTGATCTCGCTGAACGCCAACTGCGCCAACCAGGGCGTCGGCGGCTGCACGGCGTCGAGCCCGCAGACGCAATGGCTCTCGGCGGACCTGGCGGCCAACACGCAGCCATGCGTCATGGCCTACTGGCACCAGCCGCTGTGGACGGCCACGGCGAACAACCAGAAGTCGACCCAGCCGTGGTGGAACCTGCTCTACCAGTACCACACGGACGTCGTGCTGAACGGCCACATCCACACATACGCGCGATTCGCGTTCCTGAACCCGACCGGCCAGGTCGACAACACGAACGGCATCCGCGAGGTCGTCGTCGGCACGGGCGGCGAGTCGCTGCAGCTGGCGGCGGCGAATGCGAATCCGTTCCCGCTGGTCAACTTCCGCACGTTCGGCTACCTGAAGATGATCCTGCATCCGACCGGCTATGACGCCCAGTTCATCACGAGCGCGGGCGTGGTCAAGGACAGCTTCTCCGGCACGTGCCACGGCTCGACCGTCACGGTGCCGCCGCTGACCATCAGCCAGGCCTCGCCGCAGACCGTCCAGGCCGACTCGAGCGCCCAGTACGTCGTCACCGTCCACAACCCCGGCTCGTCCGACCAGACGAACGTCAAGCTCACGGACACCCCGCCGGCGAATGCGATGTCGATCTCGGCCACTCCGTCGACCGGCACCTGCACTGGCACCAGCACGATCGTGTGCAACTTCGGCACCCTCGCCGCCGGGACATCGGCGTCGCTCACGGTGCAGACGACGCCGATCCAGCCGCCCACCGCGGTCAATACGGCCTCGGTGACATCCGATCAGACATCGATGGTGAACAACTCCCAGACCGTCTCGGTCACCGCTGCGCCCGCGACGAGCTACGTTGGCGTCACGAACCTCGGGTTCCAGACTCCGTCACCGGCGGTGGCGATCGGCAACACGCTGCAGTGGGACTTCGTCGGCCCCGGCGCGCATAGCGCAACCGACAACACGAGCGGCCTCGGCCTGTTCCCCGACACCGGCCTCGTATCCCCGGTGGACTTCCGCACGCAGGTGTTCCACTGGTCGGGTGACTACACGTTCACCGACACGGCGACGGGCAACACGGTCAAGTTCGACGTCCTGCCGCAGGCGGCGCCCGCCACCGGGTCGACGAGCACGGTCTTCACGATCACGTGGGGCGACATCGCACCGCCGGCCGGCTACGGCGAGGACCTCCAGGTCGAGTACCCGGGCACGACCACGTGGGTCGGCGTGATCAGCAAGGCGACCGGCACGTCGACGACGTTCACGCCGAACAAGGGCACCGGCAAGTACAAGTTCCGTGCCCGGCTGCGGAGCCTCACGAACTCGAGCGCGACCGCGTTTACGAGCGGCGCGACGATCACGGTGAGCTGACCCTCAGGAGCGGCTCGCACCGGACGGACGGTGCGAGCCGCTGCTGAGCGCTCTAGGGCTCGATGAGACCGGCGCGGATCGCGTAGCGGGTCAGGTCGACCCGGTTCCGCAGCCCCAGCTTGTCGCGCAGGTTCTCGCGGTGGCGCTCGACGGTGCGGGGGCTGATCACCAGCATCTCGGCGATCTCGCGCGACGTGTGGCCGTCGGCGATCAGGGCGAGGATCTGCGCCTCGCGGCCGGTGAGCGGCGCCGCCGCCTCGGTGTCGTCGAGCGCGCGCCGAAGCAGCGCCCGCTCGGTGGCGGGGTACACGAACGGCTCCCCGCGCATCGCCGAGCGGCACGCCCGGATCAGGTCGTGATCGGCGACCGACTTCAGCACATAGCCGCTCGCTCCGGCCCGCAGCGCCTCGAGGAAGTACTGCTCGCTCGAGTGCATCGACAGGATCAGGGTGCGCAGGCGCGGTCGCAGCCGCGCGAGCTCCTGCGCGGCCTGGATCCCGGTCATGCCCGGCATCGAGACGTCCAGCACGGCCAGGTCGACCTCGACCCGCATCGCCTGCCGCACCGCCTCGGCCCCGTCGCCCGCCTCGGCCACGACCCGCATGTCCGGCTCGGACTCGAGCACGAGCCGCAGCCCGCGCCGCACCACGGCGTGGTCGTCGGCGAGCAGGATCCGGATCGGGCTCGGAGAGCGCATCACGGCGCACCGCCTCCGGCCGGCGGCAGCGGCACGCGCAGGTCGACCTCGACGCCGCCCTCCGGGCCGACGCCGAGCACCAGGCGCCCGCCGATCATGAGCGCCCGCTCGCGCATGCCTCTGATCCCGCCGCCGCTCGTCGGCCCGGGGCCGAGGCCGCGGCCGTTGTCCGAGACGCGCAGCAGCACCGCGCCCGGCTCACCGACGAGGCTGACGCGGACGTGCGTGCAGGCGGCGTGGCGAACCGCATTCGTGAGCGCCTCCTGGGCGACCCGGTACACGGCCAGCTCGACGTCGGGCGGAAGCGGCGGCAGCTCACGGTCGACGTCGTGCGTCACGTCCACCCCGACACGCCGGCCGATGGAGCCCGCCAGCGCGGCCAGCGCGCTCGCCAGCCCCAGGTCGTCGAGCGCCGCGGGGCGCAGCTCGTAGCTGATGCGGCGCAACTCCTCGAGGCTCTCCCGCGCGAGCTCCTGCGCGTCTGCGAGCGTGTCCGCCCACTCCGGGTCGACCCGGCCGTGCAGGCGCTTGAGCTCGAGCACGACCGCGGTCAGGTTCTGGCCGATCTGGTCGTGCAGCTCCTGGGCGATCCGGCGCCGCTCGGCCTCCTGGGCCGAGAGCACCCGGCGCATGCTCGAACGGCGCTCCTCCTCGAGCCGTTCGAGCGTCGCGTTGAACGCGCTGATCACGTCGGCCACCTCGGGGGTGCCGCCGGCGTCCAGGCGGCGGCCCGGCTGAAGCACGTCGGCGCTGCGCATGAGCGCCACCAGCCGGTCGAGGGGCGCCATGCTCAGCCGCAGCAGCACGGCGTTCGAGGCCAGCATCAGCACGAGCCCGGCCAGGAGCACCGCCAGCTGTTCGCGCGTCACCGACGGGCTCACGCTGACCGGGGTCAGCACCAGCAGCAGGACGGCGACGACCAGGATCGAGGCGTTGACCGCGAAGACCCGGCCGTAGAGGCCGAAGTCGGGCGTGTGGAAGCGCGGCGGGCGTGTGCCTCCCGGCCGGGCAAGACCGTGGTCGTCCCGCGTCTGCGCGCTCACTGGGCCGGTTCCGAGTCTACCCATTCGGGTGTCGAAGGCGGGCTGGGTGAAAGCACCCAACTTGGCGCAAAAACAGTACCAGAGCCGAATTCGGTCATCTCCCGGGGCTATCCTGGCCCTCGATCCACGTCCGTTCACCGCGAGACCGGCAGGAGGTTCTAGGGATGGACACCGTCTCCGAGGGCATCGAGGAAGCACGCCGCCTGCTCGTTGAAGGCGACGACAAACGGGCAGCGGACATGCTCACGACCGCCGCGAGCGAGTGCAGCGACGAGCGCAGCGCGGCCATGATCCGCGCCCTGGCCGTGCAGGGCCGCGAGCGGTCGGGCCGGTTCGGCAAGCGCCGGTGGGACGAGGCGATCCGGCTCTCCGACGAGCGGCTCGCCCAGGTCAGCCAGTAGCGCCTACGTCGCGCGGCGCGGGCGCGTCCGCCACAGGTACCAGATCAGCCCGGCCGTCAGCCCGACCGCGGCCGAGACCGCGGCTGCGAGCGTCCGGTTCTGGCTCGACGCCCCGCCGCCTGCCGGCTTGCGGGGAGGGGCGGCGACGAGCGCGACGTCGTGGCGCGCCGCCAGCGCCCGCAGCGCCTTCTCGGCGGCCTTGACCAGCGCGGCCGGCGACCCGCCGGCCGGCCGCGCCAGGTGGCGCAGCACGGCCTGGTCGGGCCCCTTCGTGCTCGCCTTGATCCGTTCGACCCCCGACGCCGAGCGCACGAGGTGGGCGTCCTGGGCGAGCCCGTACCCGTCGGGCATGACGACGAGCACCCGATCGCGCCAGATGCTCGAGAGCTCGGAGCTCAGGAAGCGCGCGTACACCGTCGGCGTCCCGAACAGGGCCGGCACCGAGCCCAGGTCGCGGCGCGACTGCACGATCGCGACCCGGATCCGGTAGCCCTGCTGATTGGCCGAGCGCACCAGCCCGACGAGGTGGCGCTGAAGTGCGTGCGGCGCCGGCTTGTACGGGAAGAACACGGGCTGGTAGACGAGCACATCGCTCGCCGGATCGCCGTCCGCGAACGCGGAGGCCGGCCAGAGTCCGGCGGCTGCCGGCGCCGCGGCGGTCACGACGAGCACCGCGGCGAGGGCCGCCGTCAGGCGCCGGGTCATCGCGCCCGCACCCGCCGCAGCGCCGCGGTCGCGGCGGCCAGCCCGGCGGCCCCGAGCACGAGCCCGGCGCCGGCCGCCGCCAGGATCAGGCCGTCGTCGTCGCCAGACGCGCTTCCCCCGGGCTCCGCGACGACGAGCCGCGCGCTCCGCCAGATGCGGGAGGAGCCGTCGGCGAACGTCTGCACGCCGGTCAGGGTAACGGGTCCGGCATGGGCGGGCGTGAGCACGGCGAAGCGGAACAGCGCCAGGTGCCCCGGCAGCGTGCGCCCGCCCTGCCACGAGAGCGCAACCGGGCGGAAGCTCTGGTCGCGGACGATCTGGCCGCGGTAGCCGGGCGTGTCCCCGATCGAGCTCACGACCAGCGTTCCCGGGATGGCCAGCCGCAGGCCGGTGAGCGGCACGGACTGCTCGTCCGGCGAGAGCACGGTGAGGAGCTCGAGCGTGTGCGGCGGGACGTGGTCCGGGCGCAGCAGGACATGCGCCTGGGCGGCACCCGCGGCGACGGCGGCGCAGGCGGCTGCGACCGCGCCGGCCACAACGCTCCAGCTGCGTCTGCGCGCGCCGGTCACAGCACCGAGCTCCCGAGCAGCACGACGACCACGATCGCCGCGGCGCCGGCGAGGAACGCCGCCACCGCCACGAGCAGGATGAGCGCCGGTGAGCGCGGCGTCACGTCAGCCCTCCGCATGGTCGACGACGATGATGGTGAACGGCTGCCCGCCGCTCGGCTGGATCTCGAAGCTGACGCCCCAGTGGCCCACCATGACGAGCGCAGGGGTCGTGCGCACGTAGGTGCCCGGCGAGCGCTGTGGCATGGTGTAGGACTGCGTGCCCATCTCCATGTCCAGCATGGCGAACTGGAGCACGACGCTCGCGTTCGTCACCGGCTGCCCGCCCTGGCTGAGGCGCAGCGTGAACGTGCTCGGCTGCGCCGCCCGGTTGGGGTCGACCTGCACGTGGACGGTGTAGGGGCCGTGGTGGAACGTCTGGGCGACCGCGCCGGGCCCGACGTGCGCGCTCGCCTGGCCCACCTCGGCGAGCGCCTTCGCCGGCGGCGGCAGGCTCGAGAGCACCATCGCTGCGAGCACCGTCGCCGACACCAGCGCCACCTCGACCCGCACTGTTCGCCGCAGCAGGCGCGCGCCGGACTCGGCCAGGCCGCGGTCGCGGCGCTCGAGCGCGGCCCGCAGGCGGGGCGTCGTGCGCGCGTTGTTGACGCCGCCGGCCACGAGCGCGGCCGCGAGCAGGGCCACCTTGACGAGGATGGCCTGGCCGTAGCTCGTCCCCCACAGCGACGAGAGCGTGGGCAGGTGGATCAGCGAGGCGCCGACGCCCGTCCCGATCACGAGCAGCACCGAGACCACGGCCACGCGCGAGAAGCGGGGCACGACCCGCCCGAGCACCTCCATGCGGGCCTCGCCGCTGGTGCGCAGCGTCAGGATCAGGAGGCCGGCGAGGCCGCCGAGCCACAC
The DNA here is from genome assembly GCA_963717845.1 of uncultured Actinomycetes bacterium. Lineage (GTDB taxonomy): Bacteria > Actinomycetota > Thermoleophilia > Gaiellales > JAICJC01 > JAICJC01. The sequence continues at coordinate 1,423,242 of CAVQXH010000001.1, read as the reverse complement.
ACCGGCGGCGGCCAGGTGCGTCCAGTCGAGCACGAGCGACAGGGCCGCCGGCGAGGTCTGGGCGGCGTGCCCGGCAAGGCCGGGGACGGCCAGCGCTGCGCCGCCCGCGAGCAGCGCGCCGGTGAGGGCAAGGAGCGTCGCCGTCGACCGCTGCCGGCGGGCGCCGCTGTCGACCCAGAGCGTGGCTGCGGCCGCCGCCGCGAACAGCAGCAGGATCAGCTCGAGGTCCTCGAACGAGCGGCCGAGGTTCGAGTCGCGCACGACCGGCACCGTCGCCGCCAGGTCGGTCCACGGCCGCTGCGCGAAGCCGGCGGTCGCGACGAGGACGTACACCGGGATGGCGATCAGGGCGACACCGAGCACTCCGCCGAGCGCGATCGACACCGCGCGCAGGGCCGGCGCCGCGACGGCGGCGACCGGCCGGGCGATCACGGCGCGCATCGCAAACAGGCCGGCGGCGAGCAGCATGCTGAGGAAGACGAGCCAGCGGGTGGCGACCAGCTGGGGCGTCGCGGCCGACTCCGACAGCGACGGGATCACGAACTGGGGAGCGGGGCCCGGGTTCGGGCCGACGGCGAAGGTGAACGCCCCCCGCACCGGGTGGCCGTCGGCCGAGATCACCCGCCAGTACACCAGGTACCAGCCCTCGGCCAGATGCCGGACGGGCACGGCGATCGTGTCGGGATCCGACGGCAGCGCCGCCGGGGCGGCGGTCGTCTCCTGATGCCCGCCCGCGTCGGTGACCGAGATGACCGCGAACTTCGGCGCGACCGCCTCGTCGTAGGTGAGGGCGACCTGGGACGGCGGCGTCGCGACCGTGCCACTGGCCGTGGGGTTGGTGCGCAGGAGGGCCGCGTGCGCCCATGCCGCCTGCGGCAGCGCGAGCGCACACGTGGCGGCCGTGGCCACGGCGGCGACCAGGACGGCCCCCCGGCGGATCACGTCAGCGGCCTCCGGCCGGCAACGATGCCGACGATGCCGAGCACGAGGCCGAGCCCGCCGATCACGAGCGCCGCGATCACGAGCAGCGTGTTCGAGCCGCCGCCGAGCGAGGACGTGCCCTGCACGACCGGACTCGGCGTGTCCGAGGACTCGGGGCCGTTCCAGTCGACGACGGTGCCGTCAGAGTACGTCTGCCGCACCTGGAACACGTAGTCCTTCGAGCCGCCGGTGAGCGTCGCCTGGAAGCGGAAGACGGCGTCCTCGTCGGTGGGCACGTGGCCACCGGTCCAGAGGAACTTCTGCGGCGCGGAGCCGGTCCCCCCGTTGGCCACCTCGCGCCGCGTCCAGCCCGGCTCGGGCTCGAACGAGTCGATCGCGAAGCCGGCCGGAACGGTGAGCTCGATGCTCGTCGTGGTGGCGCCCTGCTTCTCGGTGGGGACGGCGAGCGTGAACTGCTGCAGCACGCCGGTCTTGGCCACGGGCGGGCTGATCGCGGCGTGCGCGAACGCCGCCGGCGCCCAGACGAGCGCGAGCCCGAGGGCGAGGCCGGCCGCCGCGGCGCGGGCGCCGCGACGGGCTCTTGGTGAGGTCATGGTGTGCTCCCTTTCGAGGGGCCGTGCGGCCCCGCGTGAACGTCTTCGTCAGACCGGGCAGACCATGCCGGGAGGGCCGCGGGTGAGGTTCGCGCCGAGGCAACGGCGGGCGCAGACGCGGGTTCCGGCCGGCGGAGGCCGCCGCCGCTCGGAGGTACGCGGCACGCAGCGACGGGCAAGGACGAGCAGCGCAACCGCCCGGCGCAGGGCCCCCAACACGTGCTCGGCCGCCGTGACGGCCGCGGCCGCGAGCAGCGAGAGGCCGATCAGGATCGGCGCGGCGTCTGCGTGGATCGGGCCCTCGATGCAACGCAGCCCCATGAAGCCCAGGCCCTCGCGGTAGTGGATGCACGACTCGACGGCCGCGAAGCCGGCGTTCGTCGCGAGGCCGAGCGCAGCCGCCCGGCCGGCGATCCGCGCGGGTCGCAGCGGCTGGGGCGCCGCCCAGCGCTCGAGCTCCAGGTGGCAGCGCTCGCGCACCCCGATCGCGACGAGCCACGTGCCGACCGCCGCCACGAGCCCGGCGGCGAGCAGCGCCGCTGCGGCGATCCACACCGGGTCGGTGCCGCCGCCCTCCCCCGCCAGGCGCTGCGCGACGGCAGCGCCGGCGAGCGCGTAGGCGATCTGGCGCGACACGGCGATCACGAGCACGGCCGCCACCGCCCAGACGAGCATGCGCGCCCGGCTCACTTCACCTTCAGTGTGAACGGGGCGGTGAGGACGCGGCCGTGGATCTTGCACTGCAGGAAGAGCCGCCAGGTGCCGGTCTCGGGCAGGAGCACGCCGACGTGCATGACTCCCGGCTGCGTCGAGCTGCCCGTGATCGCCGTCGGCCCCGCCAGGCTCGCACACCCGGCCTGCTTGGGGGCGCAGATGTGCGTGTGGAAGTAGGCCAGGTCGTGCTCGTGGAAGAAGATCGCGTGCCCCATCGCGCCGAACCAGGGCGTGAAGGTCGCGGGGCGGCCGGCGGCATCGCGGACGGTCACGTCGATCAGCGCTGCCTGGGCCAGGTGCAGGGTCGGCAGCCGCTTGATCGTGAACCGCCACCCGCCGGTCGTGACCACGGGCCGGTAGGGCGGCAGCGGCAGCGGGTGGTATGCGCCCGCGACGTTGATCTTCCGGAAGAGCTGGAAGTTCGTGTAGCCCGGCCCCTTCGTCTGCGGGTAGACGTCGACGAGGACGCGGTAGGGCCCGGGCTTGGGGAAGACGACCCGCTCGGAGATGCGCCCGTTCGCTGCGATCGGCGGGTGGCGGTGGATGATGGCGGCGAGGTCGTCGCGCACGAGGATCAGGTGCACGCCGGTGTGCGGCCCGGGGCCGGTGCGATAGTGCACGAGCGGTGCGCCGGACGGCTGCGCGACCGTGAACGAGAGCGTGACCGGCACGCCGGCGCGGATGCCGGTCGTGGGCTGGAATCCCTGCAGCTGGTAGACGTGCGCCGGCGCGACGACCGGCGCGCTGGGCGATCCGCCGCCCGAGGCGCAGCCGGCGAGCGCAATCGCCATGACTGCCGCGAAGACGGCGGACGCCGCCCTCATGCCGTCGCCGCCTTGCCGTCGGCGAAGAGGTAGGAGGCGTGCGGCGGCACGAAGCGCCCGATCTCGACCACGATCTCCGCATGCCGGCGCAGCCGCAGCGCCCCGGGGCGGCCCGGGAAACGCCTGCCGTCCACGTAGACGCGCACACCGGCTGCCGAGCGGAACCCGCACAGCCGGTGCCGCGTGAGCGGCTGGCCCCAGACCGCGAACACGTCGCCGAGCACAAGGCTGCGCCCCGGGCGGTAGCGGATCACGCCCGTGGGATCGGTCGTGCGCAGCGGGTACGAGCAGCGGCCGCCGCGCACGGCCGCGCCCACCCGCCGCCGGGGCCGGGCGATGCCGACGCCGGGCGGGACGATGACCACGCGGCCGCGGGCGAACACCTCCAGGTGCGCGTCGGCCCATCTCCCGGCCTGTCGCGGTGCAGCGCAGGTCGCCGATCGGCCGCCCGCGGTCGGCCCGCGCCCCGGTGGCGAGGTCGAACCCCGCACCGCGCCCGATCGGCGTCGCCACCGGCGCATGCGCGGCCGCCACGTGGCCGGCGCCGAGCAGCGCGGCGACGAGCAGCCGGACGGCGGCGGCAAGGGCGGTCATCTCGGGTTGGGTGCGTGCCGGAGCACACGTCGCATGTCACGTCTCCCAGCGTCGGCGCGGGCGTCGCCGCCCGCGCGCCTCGGTCTCAGAATCCGAGTGCGGCTGTGAGCGGGGGCGCGCGGCCGCGGTGGGCGCGATCGGGCAGGGCGGAGTGCGGGCGCCGCGCGATCGCCTGCGCCGGCAGAGCCGGCCGGGCGGCCAGCGTGCCTGCGGCGGTGGCGATGGCGGCGGCGAGCGTCGCCGTCGCCGCACCGAGCACGCGCTCGAACGCGATCATGGCGGCCGCCGCGACGAGCGCGAGCAGGGCATGCAAGGCGAGCGGGGCGGGCGGCCCGCCGTGGGCGCCAACGCCGCACAGGATCAGGGTCGTATGGGCGGCCGCCTGGCACACGAGGAGCGCCGCGACCAGCACGGCGGCACCCGGCCGGCCGTGAGGATCCAGGCGCGCGGCCAGCAGATCTCCGCGCCGGATCCGCGCAGCCCGCGCATATCGGGACACGGCGGCGGCCAGAAGCGCACCCACCCCCAGCACCGCCAGAGCCGCTCCGGCGAGCGCCGCCAGCAGCGGCCGTCCGGCGGCGAGCGCACCCGGCCCCTCGTGGGCGGCCACCGCCGACGTGGCGGAGAGGCCGCTCACGGCCAGACCCCGGGCGAGCCAGATCGGGCGCATCGCATGAGTATGCCACTTCATCCCGGCTCCGATGTGCGGCTGCGGCGGATGCCGACGCCGATCATGGCGATGGCCGCGAGCGCCACCACCGCGAGGCCGGCGGCCAGCACAAGCGACGTCGCAGACGATCCGGAGCCGGACGCCGGCTTGCCCGAGGTGCCCGGCGAGACCGGCGTGATCGCGCCGGTGATCGGATGGCCGGCCGCGGCGCTCACGGCCCGCACCGCGCCCACCCCCGCCCTGGTCAGGGTGTCGGGATCCGTGCTTCCCGGCGGCTGCAGCCGCGCGGCCGCCCGCAGCAGCGGCGCCAGCGGCCGCGGCGTGTACTTCTTGCCGTCGGCGCTCAGGGTGCCGCCCGCGGCGACGCCGAAGCCCTGGGGCATCACCACGATGAGCCCGCCGAGGTAGCGGGTCGAGCGCAGCTCCGCGTCCAGGAACTTGGCGTACAGCTGCGGCTGGGCGAAGAGCTCCGGATCCGCGCCGAGATCCTGCTTGGACTGGATCACCGCCACCCGTACCGTGTAGCCCGCCCGCTTGGCGGCGGCCACCGCCCCGAGCAGCTCGGCCTTCGCCGCTGCCGACGGCGCGGCGTAGGGGAAGAAGGCGTGCTGGTAGAGCAGGACATCGCTCGCCGGGTCGCCGTCTGCGCGCGCCGCGGGCGCCGCCACGGCGGCGGCGAGCGCGGCCAGAATGACGACGACGACACCGCAGGCGCACTGCCGGAAGCGCATCACCCGAACGTTAGTCGCGCTCCTGAAGAGCGCTATCATCGACCGTCACCGTGGTCGACCCCTGGCAGTTCGTGCTCGACCCGGAGTGGCTCGTCGGCCTGGCGATCATCGCCGTCGACTACGTCGTCGTCGTGCGCCACTACGGCCGCCGCGGCCGGCCCGTCTCGACGCTGCGCCGGCTCGCGTTCGCCGCGGGCCTGCTGGTGACCGCCCTGGCCCTGTTCTCGCCGATCGAGCACCTGGCGCTGACCTCGATGCTCAGCTTCCACCTGCTCCAGAACGTGATGCTCGGCGACTGGGCGCCGCCGCTCTTCCTGCTCGGGCTGACCACCGCGATGACGGCGAGCCTCGCCCGGCGGCGGTGGGTGGCGGTGCTCGCGAACCCGCCGTTCGCGCTCGGGCTCTGGCTCGTGGTCTGGTACGTGACCCACATCCCCGCGGTGTACGACTACGCGCTGCGAAACCAGGGCCTGCTCGGCATCGAGCACCTGGCGTTCCTGATCTCGGGGCTCGCGTTCTGGTGGCCCGAGATCGTGCCGGGCTACCTGTCGCCGATCGGCAAGGTCTCCTACCTCGTGGTCGCCTTCCTGGCCATCAGCCCGCTCGACCTCTTCGTCTACCTGGCCAACCACCCGCTCTACGACTTCTACCTGCACACTCCGAAGCTGGGCGACATCAGCGCCCTGGCGGATCAGCAGATCGCGGGCGTCGCGATGGCGATCGAGTCGAACCTGGTGCTGCTGACGGTGATCGCGTTTGCGCTCATGCGGCTGCTCTCCGACGAGCCGGCCGCAGAGGGCCCGGCCGGCACCGCCTGATCAGGCCGCGGGCGAGACCGCCGTCACGGCGGCGGCCACCGACGCCGGCCGAAACGGCGGCAGGTAGCCGTAGCGCTCGTGGCCGGTGGCGTCGATCACGTAGAGCGCGATCGTGTGCACCACGCTCCCGGCCACGCGGATGGTGGTGTTGCCGGTCTGCACGGCCTGTCCGTGACTCAGGCGCACGCCGATGTGGTAGGCGCGCCACACCGGGGCGAGGGTCTTGCGGGAGCCGAGCAGCCACCGCCACGGCGTCGTCCAGCCCGCCTCGTGCACGAACTTCGCGACCGACGCCTGCGTGTCGGCCGGATTCACACTGACGACGACGAGCACGGGCCGCTCGGCCGCGGGCAGGCGGCGCTGCACCTGCGCCAGCTGGGAGCCCTCGATCGGGCACAGGTTCGTGCAGCGCGAGTCGAGGAAGGTGAGCAGGACGACATGGCCGCGCAGGGCGGCGATGCTGGTCATGCTCCCGGTCTGGTCGGGCAGGTGCACGGCCGGCGCCGGGATGCTCTTGAGCGTCCAGCGCAGGCCCGCCTGCGACGCCGGCGACGACCCCGGCGAGGCCGCCCGCGACGACGGCGAGATCAGCGTCAGCACGACCAGCGAGATGCCCGCGACGACGATCGCGAGGGCCATCGCCTCGGCCACCACCCGGGACATCGATGGTCCGGGACGCGCGGGCCGGGGCGAATCGCCGGTCATGGGAGCAGGCTAGCGGAACGCGTTTGAGAGCGCGGACGCCGCTTCGCGTCCGTCGATCTCCCGGCCCCAACCACACCTCCGCACGCCTCCAACACGGCATCTGCAGGTTCCTCGTCGAGCAACTCGTGGCCGGCAGCAGCGGCTGGGTTGGTCACGGGGTTGGCCACGTTGGGTGTCACCCGGGCCACTTGGCCGTTCGACCCGATGCCAATTGGGGTGACCCGCCACGCCACTTGGCACTTCACATGGATGCCAATTGGGAGGCTCTACGCGGCAGACGGATGGCGGCGCCGCGGCGCGCGCCCCGATGGGCCACAGCCGCGACGCCGCCGCAACCCGCCAAGCGGGCGGAGTCATGGCCCGGTAATCGACCCGGCCACGGTGACCTGAAGCCCGCGCCGGTTGGGGGGATCGTGGTAGAAGTGGTCCCAGATCGTGGGTCAGCCCGGCCCCATTTCCCTCCTGACGCGGCGGCTGCGGCGCTCGGCGCTCGTGGCCGTTGCGATGATCGCCGTGGCGCCGGGGACGGCATCGGCCCACACGGGCGGCCGCATCGCAACCGACTTCGAGGCCCGCCTCACCGGCCTGCGACCGCCCGCGCCCGGGGTGCGCGCACAGGTGCTCGGCGGCGACCTGAAGCTGCAGCTGACCGTCGCGGGATCCCATGTGGTCGTCGTGCTGGGGCTGCTGGGCGAGCCCTTTCTGCGCTTCTCGCCCGCGGGCGTGCAGGCGAACGCCGCGTCGCCGACCGCATGGAACGACGGCGTCGTCAGCCGGAGCTCCGCCGTCACCGCGGCCGGCGGCCCGGCCTGGCGCCGGGTCAGCGCCGGGCACACGTTCGCGTGGCACGAGAACCGGCTGCGACCGCGACCGATCGTCGCCGGCGGCACGACGCCGCGGCGCGTGGCGGCCTGGTCGGTGCCGCTCGTCGTCGACGGCCGCAGAACGAGCGTGACGGGCTCTGAGTGGTACGCCGCCGGGCCCTCGCTGCTGCCGTGGATCGGGCTGACGGGCCTGCTGCTCGCCGCGGCGGCCGCGGCGGTGCGTTCCACCGGCCGGGCAGCGCAGCGCCGGCTCGCGGCCGCGCTGCTGCCGATCGCGGTAGCCGCCTGGCTGGCCGGCTGGATCGGCATCCTGCTCTTCGGCCACCCGTCGGTGCTCGTGATCGCCCTCGCCGGGGCCTACGCCGCCGTGACCGTGCTGCTCGTCCTCGCGGCCGTCACGGCGACGGCCGGCAACGGCCGCCTGGCCGCCGCCGGGATCGTCGGCGCGCTGGCGGCCGTGTTCACCGTGCCCGAGGTGGAGGCGTTCACGCGCGGGTTCGTGTTCTCGGCGCTGCCGGCCACCGCGGCGCGCGGAGTGGCGCTCGTGTCGTTCACGGCCGGGATCGCGCTTGCCGCGGTCTGCGTCCCGGCGATGATGGACATCCTGAGCGACGACCCGCTGCGACGGCGGCTGCTGGCGCACCAGCCCGGCGACGGGTAAGCTGCGCCCGTGGCACCGAACCTCTGCATCTGACGCGCGCGCGGCGCTCCGCGCGCCATCCGCCTCCCGTCAACCGTCCCGCAGACAGGTTCCATGCCCACTCCGCCCCGCATCGCCATACGCCGTCTCGCCGCCGCCCGCGTCGTCTCCGTGACCGGCTCGGAGGCCGTGTGGATCGCGCTCATGGTCGCGATCTACGCGAGCACCCACTCGACCGTGTGGATGTCGGCGGCCCTGTTCGTCACGATCGGGGCGTCGGGCATCGCGACGCCGCTCCTGGGCTCGCTGGGCGATCGCCACGACCGCCGCCGGGTGATGATCGCCTCCGAGCTCTGCGCCGCCGCGGTGGCGGGCGTCACGGTCGCGTTCACCCATCGCCCGCTGGCGCTGGTCGCGCTCGCCCTGGCCGGGGCGATTGCGCAGTCGCCGTTCTTCTCGGCGTCGACGGCGGCGGTGCCAAACCTGGTCGAGCCCGCGGACGTCGCCTGGGCGAACAGCACCATCTCGATCGGCCGCAACGCCGGGGCCCTCCTCGGGCCGATGCTCGGCGGCGTCGTCGCGGGGCTGCTCGCCCCGAGCGTCGTCTTCGCCGCGAGTGCCGTCTGCTTCGCCGGATCCGCCGTGACGATCGCAAGCGTCAGCGGGACGTTCGCCGACCCCGACCGCACGGGCGCGGACGAGCACTCCGGCCTGCGCGCAGGCTTCCGCTTCATCCTGGCCGATCCGGTGCTGCGGCGGATCACGCTGGCCTGGATCGTGCTCCTGTTCCTGCTCGGGCCCGTCCTCGTCGCCGAGCTGCCGCTGGCGCGCTCGTTCGGCGCCGGCCCCGTCGGCTACGGGGTCCTGGTGGCATGTTGGGGCGGCGGCGCAATCGGCGGCTCGTTCGTGGGCCGGCGGCTCGCGGTGACGCGCGAGCGCGCGACGATGATCGGCGGCTGCGCGGTCATCGGCGCCGGCTTCGCCGCGGTGGCCGGCGCCCCGGTGTTCGCGGTCGCGCTGGCCGGGATGGCGACGGCCGGGCTCGCCGAGGGCGCCGTCACCGTCTGCGAGCAGGGCATCCTCCAGCGGCGCACCCCCGACGCCGTCCGCTCGCGCGCGACGGCGGCCACCGAGGCGGCGGCCCTGGCGGCGTTCGCGCTCTCGTTCCCGGCGGCCGGCTTCATGATCAACCTGCTCGGCGTGCGCGGCGTCTACCTGCTGGCCGCCTTCGGCTGCGCCGTCTCGGCGCTCATCCTGGTCGCCGCCATGCGCGAGCTCGGCCCCGCGCGCGGCGAGCGCCTGGCCGAGCTCGGTGTCGGTCCGCAGACGCCTTGAGCAGCGCCGCCGGCGAGGCTAGCCTGCCGGGGTGCAGCCAGGCGCCCCCGTCCCCCAGGCCACCGTCTTCGACCAGGACGTCCAGCCCGTCGAGATCGCCGGCCTGGCCGCCGACGGCCCGTTCCTGCTCAGCTTCTACCTGTACGACTGGACGGGCACCTGACGCAGCCAGCTGCGGCTCCTGCGGGACAGGAGCGAGGAGTTCGCCGAGGCCGGGGTGCGCATCTTCGCCGTCTCGCGTGACAGTCCCTACTCCCACCGCCGCTACGCCGAGCAGCAGTGGCTGACCTACCCGCTGCTCTCGGACTGGTCGGGCCAGGCCGTGCGCGCGTTCGGCGTCGCGCAGAACCTCGACGGCCTCGAGGACACCCCAGTGCGCAGCTGCTTCCTGATCGACGGTGAGGCCGTCGTGCGCGGCGCCTGGCGCTACGGCGACGACGAGGTGCCCGACGTCGAGGAGCTGCTGCGCGCCGCGCATGCACTCGGTGGCTGATCGCGGCGCCGCCGTCACCGAGCGGCTGACGACGGCGCAGCGGCGAGCGGCGTAGGCGCCCGCCCGGCCGGCGGACCCTGAGCGAACTCCCAGGTTCGTCTGCCGGCCCTCCAAAGTCCCCGCCCGAACATGTCGGTAGACCAACCGAAGGAGCCAGTCATGACCGTCACCCGTCTCGCCATCGCAGGCGCCATCCTCCTCAACATCCCCACGCTCGTCGCCGCGACCGCACTCTCGGCCGGTGCGATCGTGATCACCGCGCTCGTGCTCGCCATGATCGGCGCGACCCTCGGCGCCGTCACCGCCTGGGCTCTCGAGCCCGGCGCCGCCGCGGCTGTCGCCGGGACCGTGGCCGCCCCGCGGCGGGATGCGGAGCGCATCGCCGCATAGCCCGGCGCACACGCCGCGAGCGTGATGCTGGAGCCCGGTGCCCGCACGCCCACGGGTGCCGGGCTACAGCGCGCCGCTCAACGTCTGCACGAGCAGGAACACGTTCAGGCACACGATCACGGTCGCAACGGCAAACGCCGCCGCCGTCGTCACGGGCCGGTTGGTGAGCGTCCCCATGAGGCTCTTGTCGCGGCAGAACAGCACCAGCGGCACGAGCGCGAAGGGGATGCCGAAGGAGAGCGCGACCTGCGAGAGCACGAGCGCCTTCGAGGGATCGAGCCCGATCGCGAGCACGATCATCGCCGGCGCCATCGTGATCCCGCGGCGCACGAACAGCGGGATGGAACGGCGGATGAAGCCCTGCATCACCACCTGGCCGGCGAGCGTACCGACGGACGACGACGACAGCCCCGACGCCAGCAGGGCGACGCCGAACATCGTCTGAGCGTGGCCTCCGACGACCTGCCCGAGCACGTCCGAGGCGCGCTGGATGTCGTCGACGCCGTCGAAGCCGTTGGCGTGGAAGACCGCTGCGGCGGTGATCAGCATGGCCATGTTGACGACACCGGCGATCGTCATCGCGATGATGACGTCGACGAGCTCGAAGCGGAAGATGCGCCGGCGCGCCTCGGGCGTCGCGCCCACGACGCGCCGCTGGGTGAGGGCCGAGTGCAGGTAGATGACGTGCGGCATGACCGTCGCGCCGAGGATCCCGGCCGCCAGCAGCACGCTCTCGGATCCGGAGAAGCGCGGGAAGGCGAGCCCGGTCGCGATCCCGTGCGGCGACGCGCCGGCGTTCACGACCTCGAACGCGAACCCGGCCACGATCAGGCCGACCAGGCCGACGATCACCGCCTCGAGGTGGCGGAAGCCGCCGCGCGTCTGCAGCGCGAGGATGCCGAAGGCGAACACGCCCGTCGCCAGGCCGGCCCAGACGAGCGGCACGCCGAAGAGCAGGTTCAGGCCGAGCGCCGCGCCGATGAACTCGGCCAGGTCGGTGGCCATCGCGATCAGCTCGGCCTGCAGCCACAGGCCGATGGTCACCGGCCGCGGGAACTTCACCCGGCACACCTCCGGCAGGTTCATGCCCGTGGCGATGCCGAGCTTCGCGCTCATCGTCTGGATCAGCATCGCCATCAGGTTCGCCGCCAGGATCACCCACAGCAGCATGTAGCCGAACTTGGCGCCGCCGGCGAGGTTCGTGGCGAAGTTGCCCGGGTCGACGTAGGCCACGGCGGCGATGAAGGCCGGCCCCAGGAACGGCCACGCCGCCCGCAGGCCGCGGCGCTCGCCCTGCAGGGAGCGCTCGGCGGCCTCGAGCACGCGCCGCTCGCCCGGCAGCGCGATGGTCGGCGGTGGAATCGGCAGCGCTGCGGTGTCAGCCGGCGGCGGCATGCTCCACCCCCACCTCGATCTGGGCCGCAAGCGATCGCCCGATCGCGTGCCGCGTCCCGCGCACCTCGACGGTCACCGGCCCGTCGAACGGCGCCCGGTCGACCACGGTGACCTCCTCGGCCGGGACGAGGCCGAGGGTCGCCAGGTAGCGCAGAAGCTCGGGGTCGCCGTCGGGGACGCGCCGGACCACGGTCATGCTGCCCGCCTCGAGGTCGCTCAGGCACACCAGCTCGTCGCTCTGGAGCAGGAGCTCCGGCGAGGGGATGGGATCGCCGTGGGGATCGCGGGTCGGGAAGCCGAGCGCACGGTCGATGTGGGACTCGAGCTGGTCGGAGAGGTGATGCTCGAGCCGCTCGGCCTCCTCGTGCACCTGATCCCAGGAGAGGCCGAGCGCCTCCATCAGGTAGAGCTCGAGCAGCCGGTGGTGGCGCACGACCTCGAGCGCCATCCGCTCGCCCGCGGGCGTCAGCGTGGCCCCGTGGTAGCGCTCGTGCACGACCAGGCCGAGGGTCGCGAGCTTCTTGAGCATCGCGGTCGCAGACGCGGGCGAGACGCCCAGCGCGTCCGCCAGCGCGGTGGTGGACATGTCGCCCGTCCGCTCGAGCTTCCAGATCGCCTTTAGATAGTCCTGAGCTGATTCACTGACCATTGCCAAATCAAAGTTTAGTCGCGTCTAACTCTGAAGGCAATCGGGAACCGTCAGGCGCGCTCCGATGCGGCTGCAACCGTGCGCGCATGGTCGGCCAGCCTGGCGGCGGCGGCGGAGTCCGACCCGATCGCGAGCACGTGCACGCCGCGCACCTCAGGGATGGCGACGAGCCGGTCGACGATCTCGCGCGCGACGGCCTCGCCCTCCCCGGCCTCGGCCCGCTCGGCGACCCCGGCCGCCACCTGCGCGCCGAAACCGGCCACGAGCTCGACCGACCGGGCCGACGCCGGCACGACCACGCTCGGGAGCAGGGCTGCGGCGCCGAGCGCCGATGCGGCCCGCAGGCCGGCGACCCACTCCTCGAACCGGTCGGGGTCGAGCGAGACCTGGGTCTGCACGAACGCGGCTCCGGTGGCGACCTTGGCGGCGAGCGAGGCGGGCGGCGTGAAGCCCGGCGAGGCGGCGGCGCCGACCAGCAGGCGCGGCGGTGGGCCATCGACCCGGGAGCCGTCGGGCAGGATGCCCGCCGCGAGATCAGTCAGCAGGCGCACCAGGCCGGCGGCGTCGAGGTCGCCGACGGCCACTCCCGGGGCGCCCTCCGGCAGCGGGTCGCCGCCGAGGGGCAGGACGGCGCCGACGCCCACGGCGGCCGCTCCCAGCGCGTCCGCCGCGAGGGCGATGCGGTTGCGGTCGCGGCAGGTCATCTGCAGGATCGGCTCGGCGCCGGCGGCCACGGCGATGGCAGCGGCCGCGAGCGCGGACATGCGCGGGCGGGCGCGGGGCAGGTCGGTGATGTTGAGCCCGTCGGCGAAGGCCAGCGCCGCCACCGAGCGCTCGACCGCAGCGGCGTCGGCCCCGCGCGGCGGGACGAGCTCGGAGGTGACCACGAACGCGCGCGCCGCGAGCCGGGCGGCGAATCCCCTCGCGGGCGCCGTCACGCCGCCAGCACCCGGGCCGGGAGGCCGTGCCGTGGGCGCAGCGTGAAACGGGCGTCGATGTGGGGTCGGCCGGGCTCGGGCACGACCCGCCAGGTGCGGCCGATGGCGGCGAGCACCAGCGTACCCTCGAGCATCGCAAAGCGCTCCCCGATGCACATCCGCGATCCGGCGGCGAACGGGAAGTAGGCGCCGGCGGGCGGCGGGGGGCCGTCGAGCCAGCGCTCGGGCGCGAAGCGCAGCGGGTCGGCGAAGTACGCGCCGCGGCGGTGCACCACCCACTGGCTCATGACGATCGTGCCCCGCTCCGGGACGCGGTAGGGGCCCAGGTCGTAGGGACGGGTGGCGATCCTGGCGAGCGCCCAGACCGGCGGGTACAGGCGCAGGGCTTCGCGGAACACCGCCTGCGTGTAGGGCAGGCGGTCGAAGTCGGCCGTCGTCGGCGGGCGGGAGCCGAGCACCGCGGCGAGCTCGGCCCGCAGCGCCGCCCACGCAGGCGGGTTCTGCGCGAGCAGGTACCACGCCCACGTCAGCGCCTGAGCGGTCGTCTCGTGGCCCGCCAGCATCAACGTGATGGCCTCGTCGCGCACCTCGGCGTCTCCCAGCGTGCGGGCACCGTCGCCGTCGCGCAGGCCCACGAGCACGCCGACCAGGTCCGGCGAGCCGCCGTCGTGGCCCGCCACCAGCCGGTCGAGGAACCGGTCGATGTCGCGCTTGGCCGCGTTGAACTGCCGTGTCGCCGGAAGCGGCAGCCGCCACAGGAGCCCGGCGCCCGGCAGCAGGAAGCGGTGGAACACGCGCATGCCCGCGTCGAGGACGGCCGCGATCTCGGGCGCCTCCGACTCGACGTCGGCGTCGAAGATCGTGCGGCCGACGACCCGCAGCGCCACCCGGGTCATCTCCCGGTTGATATCGACGGCCGCGCCCTCGTCCCAGTCGGCCGACACGTGCTCGGCGGCGTCGATCATGACGTCGCCGTAGCGGTCGATCTGCTCGCGGCGGAACACGGGCTGGATCAGCCGCCGCCGGCGCAGGTGATCCGCCCCCTCGCTCGTGAGCAGGCCGTCGCCGAGCAGCCGCCTGGCCGCCTGCAGCGCCCTGCCCTTCACGAACGCCGAGCTGTCGTCGACGAGCACGCGCCGGATGAGGTCGGCGTCGCTCACGAAGAAGAAGCTGTGGCCGCCCGGGAAGCGCACGAACACGACGTCCCCGTGCTCGGCCGCGAAGCCGTCCATCGTCCGAAGCGGATCGCGCAGGTAGCGGGCGAAGTTCCCCCAGGCCGGGCCGCCGGGGCCCGGCGGCAGGGCGCGCCGGCCGGCCTGCGGCGAGGCCCCGGAGGTGTCGCGAGCCTCGCCGGAGATCATGCGCGGAGTCTAGAAGCAGCTACCGCGCGTACAGGTCGATCGCACCGGTGGTCGAGTGGTCGTTGGCGTCGCCGACCGGCAGGGCGATCACCCCGTCGGCGACGATCGGCGACGACCAGTGGCCCGCGCCCGCGGGCAGCGACCGCAGGCGGCGGCCCGTGCCCGCGTCGTAGACGTTCAGAGCTCCGCCCGGGTCGTAGACGTACAGCAGTCCGCCGGCCACCACCGGGCTCGTGCCGGCGCTCGCGTTCGCCCAGTCCGGGACGAGCCGCGTCGCGCCGCCCGCTCCGCGCACCCGGTAGGCGGCGGTACCCGAGCCGTCGGCGACGAACACCCGCTCCGCCCCGGCGTCCGCCCAGACCGCGATCGCGGTGAAGAGCGCAGCGCCGCCCGGCGTCGGCAGCTGCTGCAGCTCACCCCCGAGGCCGCCCGGAGCCCGGCCGGCCAGCGCGACCAGGCGCAGCACCCCGTCCTTGCCGCCCTGGACGACGACCAGCCCGCGGCTCGCCACGAGCGCGGGCGCCGAGGAGCCCAGGTCGAGGTCGGTCGAGTTGAGCTCGGCCTGGTTGGCCGGCGTGTAGCTCGCGCGCAGCGATCGCGCATCCGGGGCGAGCGCCAGAACAGAGTCGCCCCATGCCGTGCGGCCGTCGAAGGGCGCGTTCCCGGTGGCGACCAGGATCGCGCCGGTCGCGGGGTCGACGACCGCCCCCGCCCGGCCCCAGATGGCCGAGTCCGACTGCGGGCACGTGGCCGGCGCAAGCAGCCGCCGCGTGCTCGAGCAGAGCGAGTTGAAGACGGCGGCGATGCGCCCGCTCACGCGCCGGATCACGACGACGTGGCCCTGGTAGGGCGGTGCGTCGCCGATGTACCCGCCCGTCGTGACGATCACGCTCCCCCGCCAGACGTTGAGCGCCGAGGCGATCTTCTCGCGCGAGGGCAGCAGCGTGACGCGCACCGGCCACCCCGCGGCCGCCACCTCGCGGCCGCTCGCCACTGCGAGCTTGTGGATGATCCCATCGGGCGACGCCGCGTAGATGTGGCGCCGGTCCGGGTCGGCGGCGGGGGTGGCCGTCGTGATCTGGGCCGTGCCGGCGTAGGTCGAGTAGGAGCCGGGCGTGAACGTCCACAGCACCCGCCCCGCGGGCGAGAGCGCGATGGTGCGCCCGTAGGTGGTGGTCATGAAGAACGCGTCCCGGCGGCGCCCGTCCACGACCACGCCGCGCAGGAAGATCGGCGATGAGTCGACCGTGCCCGGGAGCGCCACCACCCTGCGGCGCAGGCCGGCCACGTCGGCGGCCGCGACCCCGGTCGGGTGCGGGTCGGCGTTCGAGCGGGCGGCGTCGTAGCCGAAGACCGGCCAGTCGCCGGCCACGGCAGGGGCGGGCGGCGGCGGGCTCGGGGTGGTTCCCGTCGTCGCGCCGGTCGCGGTGGGAGGAGCGGTCGTGCTCGGCGGGGGCGGCGGCGGAGACGAGCCGCCTCCGCGGGTCACGGCGTAGACGCCGACGACGGCGGCAACGATCGCCACCGTCGTGAGCGCTGAGACGAAACGGCGCACCGAAACAGACTAGGCGCGCGGTTGGCGAGGCGGGCCGCCCCCAGGCCGAGGGCGGCCCGCCTCATCCGTGCACTAGTCGCTGCCGAGCGTGACCGCGATCTGGGTGGTCGCGCCGTTGCGAACGACGGTCAGCTGGATCTGCTCGCCCGGCTTCTTGGTGCCGATGAGCGAGACCACCTGGTCGGCGGTGTGAACCGCGGTGCCGTCGATCTTGGTGATCACGTCGCCGCCGGTCGAGAACGGCGTGCCGTCGATCGTCTTGGTGTGGGTGGCGCCGGTCAGTCCGGCCTTCGAGCCGGGGGCGCCCTTGGTGACCGAGACGATCTCGACGCCCGCGCTCATCCCCGTCGCCTGAGCGACGGACGGGGTGACCGTGACGAGCGTCACGCCGACGTAGGGGTGCGACTTGGCGCCCTGGATCAGGCCATGGGCGACGCTCGCCACCATGTTCGACGGGATGGAGAAGCCGATGCCGATGTTGCCGCCGGCCTGGCCGGGGGTGCCGCCCTGCGAGCCCGACTCGATCTGGCTGTTCACACCGACCACCTGGCCCTGAGAGTTCAGGAGCGGGCCGCCGCTGTTGCCGCTGTTGATGGCGGCGTCGGTCTGGATGACGCCCGTGATCTTGTGGTTGTCGGGCGAGAGGATCGTGCGGCCCAGCGCGCTCACGATGCCGATCGTCGCGGTGTTGCGAAGACCGTACGGGTCGCCGATGGCGACCACCGAGTCGCCCACCCGGAGCGCCGACGAGTCGGCGAACGCGAGCGGCTTGAGCTCGCTGGTGGGTGCGCTGATGCGGATCACCGCGACGTCCTTGCTCGCATCCCGGCCGATGACCCGGCCGCCGTACACATGACCGTCGTTCAGGCGCACATGGACGGAGTCGAGCTTGTTCGCGACGACGTGGAAGTTGGTGACGATGTCGCCCTTCTTGTCGACCACGAAGCCGGTGCCCTGATCGCTCTGGGTGCCGCCGCCGAAGAAGCCGTTGCCGCTCGAAGGGCCGCTTGCGAGCACCTCGACCACCCCCGGCACGGCCTTGCGGTAGATCTCACCGACCGAGAGCCCGCCCGGGGGCGAGGTCGATGCGGCGGGGGCGGCGTTGAGCGTCACCGCCGGGCGGCGGATGACGGTGGTGGATGTCGAGCCGGAGTCGCTCTCGTGCACTGCGACCGCCGCCACCCCGGCGCCCACCCCGGCGGAGGCGAGCAGCGCGGCAACTGCGATGACGGTTCTCATGTGAAGCGGACCTTTCTGGAGAAGCGGGCCCATGAAGGGTAGATGCCCGCCCATGGGTGATCAGTACCGGGATCATGCCCGAGCAGTTTGAAGGCAACGCGAAATCCGCGTGAGAATTCACTGAGAAGGACGGCCGCGCACCAGCACCTCACAGGCGGCTCACAGCCGGCTCCCAGGTGACGGGGCTACGGTGGGCGAAACGACTCGACGAAGGCGGGTGACGGCGACGATGACCTCAGATGGAGCGCAGAACGGGCCTGGCGACGGGCCCGAACCGGCCCGGGTGCTCGTGGTCGACGACGAGGAGAGCATCACCCAGCTCGTCTCGACCGTCCTTCGCTACGAGGGGTTCGCGGTCGAGACGGCCGCCGACGGCCGCGCGGCGGTGAAGACGGCGAAGTCGTTCCGGCCCGACCTGGTCGTCCTGGACGTGATGCTGCCCGACCTGGACGGGTTCGAGGTGTACCGGCGCCTCGAGGGCTCCGCGGCGCGGCTGCCGGTGCTGTTCCTGACCGCGCGCGACAGCACCGAGGATCGGGTGCACGGGCTCACGCTCGGCGCCGACGACTACATGGGCAAGCCGTTCAGCCTGGAGGAGCTCGTGGCCCGGGTGCGGGCGGTGCTGCGGCGCACGCGCGCAAGCGCGGGCGACTCGCCGGTCGTCGGCTACGCCGACCTCGTGCTCGACGAGGACGCCCGCGAGGTGCGGCGCGGGGAGCGGATCATCGAGCTCACCCCGACCGAGTACAACCTGCTGCACTACCTGCTCGTGAACGCGGGCCGGGTGCTCTCGAAGGCGCAGATCCTCGACCACGTCTGGCGGTACGACTTCGGCGGCGACTCGAGCGTCGTCGAGACCTACATCAGCTACCTGCGCAAGAAGATCGACAAGAGCGGCGAGGCGCCGCTGATCCAGACCGTGCGCGGCTTCGGCTACGCGATCCGCACGCCGCGCGCATAGGGCACCCCCGCGCAGCATCCCCTGATCGGGTGGTGCGTCCTCCCCGTTTCCGGTCGAACACCCGGCGTATGCATGCCTCCGACTTCACGGACGACGGAATGTGGGACACGCACCGCCTCGAGGCGCTGATCTCGAACGTGCCCGGTGCGATCTACCGCTGCTCGCCGGAGAGCGACTGGGCGATGCAGTTTCTGAGCGATGAGATCGAGGCGATCTCGGGGCATCCCGCGGCCGAGTTCATCGGCTCCGCCGTGCGCACGTTCGCGAGCGTGATCCACGCCGAGGACCGGGAGCTGGTCGAGCACCGCGTGGGCGCGGCGCTCGAGCGGCACGAGGCGTTCGAGCTCGAGTACCGGCTGGTGCACGCCGACGGGTCGACGCGGTGGGTGTACGAGCGCGGGCGCGGCATCTTCGACGCCGCCGGCGAGGTGCAGTTCCTCGACGGCGCCATCTTCGACATCACCGCCCGCAAGCAGGCCGAGGAGCGGCTGTCCTACCTGGCCTACCACGACGCGCTCACCGATCTGCCCAACCGGACGCTGTTCCAGGAGCACCTGGCGTCCGCGATCGCGGTCGCCGACCGGACCGGCGTCCCGGCCGCCGTGCTCTATGCCGACCTCGACGACTTCAAGCTCATCAACGACAACTTCGGGCACGGCGTCGGCGACCGGCTCCTGGTCGAGGTCGCCCGACGGCTGCGGCGGGTGACGCGCGCCGGTGACGTCGTCGCCCGGCAGGGCGGCGACGAGTTCCTCGTGCTCGTCACCGGCGGCCGCGACGCGCATGCGTCCGCCGCGGAGGCCACCGCCGCCATGCGCGACTCCGCCGGCCGGATCGCCGCCAAGCTGCGCGACGCCCTGACGCAGCCGTTCCTGCTCGGCGACGTGGAGCTGTACGTGACGGCGAGCGTGGGCGCGAGCATCTATCCCGACGACGCCGGCTCCGCCGAGACCCTGCTGAAGCACGCCGACGTCGCGCTGTACGCGGCGAAGGACGCCGGCCGCGACGGCTTCCAGCTCTACCGCCCGACCGACCGCGACCCCAGCCGCGAGCTCAGCCTGGCCGGGCGCCTGCGCCACGCCGCCCGGCGCGACGAGCTGGCGCTGCACTACCAGCCGCTCGTGAGCCTGCGCGACCGCCGGATCGTCGGCGCCGAGGCCCTGATCCGCTGGCACGACCCCGAGCGGGGGCTGCTGGCTCCGGCCGACTTCCTGCCGATCGCCGAGCGCACCGGCCTCATCCGCCCGCTGACCGACTGGGTGGTCGACGAGGCCTGCTGCCAGAGCCGCGAGTGGCGCAACAACGGCCACGACCTGTTCGTTTCGGTCAACCTGCCGCCGGCGTTCTGGCGGCCGACCGCGATGCGCCAGGTGATGTCCACGATCGACGCCTTCGGGCTGAACGCCGACCGGATGATGATGGAGATCACCGAGCAGGCGGCGATGGCGCCGGTCGCAGATCTCGAGCCGGTGCTGGCCGAGCTGCACGCCCGCGGCCTGCGCCTGGCGATCGACGACTTCGGCACGGGCCACTCGTGGCTCGGGCGGCTGAGCCAGCTGCAGGTGAGCACGCTCAAGATCGACCGCAGCTTCATCGCCGACGTGCCGGGCGACAACGGCGCCTCGGTGCTCGTGCAGACCATGATCAACCTGTCCCGCAGCCTCGGCCTGCAGTGCCTCGCGGAGGGCATCGAGACCGAGGAGCAGCTCGCGTTCCTGATCCATCACGGCTGCCCGCTCGGCCAGGGCTTCCTGTTCGGCCGGCCGGTGCCCGCGGCCGGGTTCACGGAGCACCTCGACCGCCAGCGCGCCGAAGCGGCCTAACTCCCCGGGTCGGGCCAACGACCCGGGATCCGCGGTCGGTCAATAGGTGCCGAACTGCTTCCAGAGCTGCTCGGCGGCGTCGAGCCGGCGCCCGGTCGAGCGGCGCTTGCGCAGGGCGATCTCGGCGGCCAGCGCCTCGAGCACGACCGTACCGCCCGCGGCGCTCTCGAACCCGCCCGTCGTGGCGGGCCGGCAGACGAGCACGTGGGTCGCGAGCGCAGCCGCGGGCGCCATCACGTCGTCGGTGATGACGACCGACGGCGCGCCGGCCTCGTGGAAGTAGCGCACGACGTCGGCGGTCACCTTCGCGTAGCGCTTGAACGTGAACGCGATCAGCCGGTCGCGGGGCTCGAGGTCGATCAGGTGATCGGCGATCCCGGGCTCGCCGGCCGCGATCGGCCACACGTTCGCGATCAGCGGGTTCAGCAGGTAGTAGGCGTACTCGGCCAGCGCGACCGACTTGCGGTAGCCGAAGATGCCGAGCTTGCCGTTGCCCTTCCCCAGCAGGCGCACCACGGCTCTGAACTCGGCCTGGTCGATGCTCGCGCGAGTGGCGTCGAGGTCGGCGCGGGCGCGATCGACGAAGCGCTCGAGCACGTCGCCGGCCGGCCCCGGCTCGCTGCGGCCCTGGCGCAGCCGCGCGACCGCCTCCAGCCGCAGCGCCTCGTGCAGCTCGGAGAACCCGGCGAACCCGACCCGGGTGGCGAACCGCACCACCGCGGCCTTGCTGACGCCGGCCTTCGCCGCCAGCGACTCGGCCGTCTCGAACGGCGCCTCGACGTCGTGGTCGATGATCTGCCGGGCGATCCGGCGATCGTTCGGGGAGAGCTCGCCCAGGCGGCTGCGGATCATCCCGGCCACCGCCGATCCGTTCACGACCATATCCGCATCTGCGCGTCCGATCATACGGAGGGGCGAGGCGGTCACGCGGCCGGAGCGGCGGCCACCCGCGCCAGGTGGGCATTGATGGCCGCGGCCGCAGCCCGGCCCGCGGCGACGGCGGTGACGATCAGGTCGGCGCCGCGGACGCAGTCCCCGGCGGCGAACACGCCGGGCACGGCGGTGGCGCCGCCCGCCCCGACGGCGATCGTGCCCGCCTCGACGGCGAGGCCGAGCTGCGCGTGGATGGGATCGGGCTCGACGCCGGTGAAGCCGATCGCCACGAGCACGAGGTCGGCGCGGTACTCGGTCTCTGCGCCCGTCACCCGGCCCTGCGGCCGGGGTCCGACGCCGGCGGAGGCGGGATAGGCGACCGGGCGGCAGCGCACCGCGCGCACGCCGCCTGCGGCACCCACAAGCGCCGTCGGCTCGAGCTGCCACTCGCGCCGCCCGCCCTCATGGTGGGCGGCGTGGGTGCGCAGCACGAACGGCCAGTGCGGCCACGTGGCCAGCGGCGTGCGCCGCGCCGGCGGGGTCGGCCCGTGCGCGATCTCGGTCACCGAGCGCGCGCCCTCGCGCAGCGCGCAGCCGAGGCAGTCGGCGCTCGTATCCCCGCCGCCGAGGACGACCACGTCCTTCCCGGCGGCCGTGATCGCCCCCGCGCCGGGCCGGCCCGCGGCGACGCTGCGGTTGCGCCCGATGAGGTAGGGCAGTCGCCGGCTCGACGCCGCGCAGGCCGGCGCCCGGACAGGTCGAGCGGCCGGTGCCGCTGCGCGCCCGGTGGCCAGCAGCACGGCGTCGAAGCGGGCGCGCAGGTCCTGCGCCGGCACGGCTGCGCCGACGGCCGCTCCCACCTCGAAGCGCACCCCCTCGGCCAGGAGCTGCTCGAGCCGGCGGTCGATCAGCCACTTCTCGATCTTGAAGTCGGGGATCCCGCAGCCGCAGGAGCCCGCCCGGGGCCTCGTCGCGCTCGAACACGGTCACCGCATGCCCGGCCCGGGCGAGCTGCTGCGCAGCGGCGAGGCCGGCCGGGCCGCTGCCGACGATCGCCACCGACCGGCCGGTCGCGACGGCGGCCGGGCGCGCCCGCACCCAGCCCTCCGCGAACGCCCGCTCGACGATGGCAAGCTCGATCTGCTTGATGGTCACCGGATCGTCGTTGAGCGCCAGCACGCAGGCCTCCTCGCACGGCGCGGGGCAGAGCTTGCCGGTGAACTCGGGGAAGTTGTTCGTCTCGTGCAGGCGGACGGCCGCCTCGCGCCAGCGGCCGGTGCGGACGAGCTCGTTCCAGTCGGGCACCAGGTTGCCCAGCGGACAGCCCGTGTGGCAGAACGGCACCCCGCAGCCCATGCAGCGGGCCGCCTGCTCGCGCACCAGCGGCTCCGGGGCGGGCCCGGCCTGGTCGCGGTGGTCACGGGTGCGCTCGTGGGCAGGCCGGTACGGCGCCACTCTGCGCGCGAACGTGACGAAGCCGCGGGGGTCAGCCACCGACGGGCTCCAGCACGCTGCCGCCTGGCGCATCGGCGCGCGCGGCGGCCTCGAGCAGGCGGCGCAGATCGTTCGGCATCACCTTCACGAACGCGGCCAGCGACTGCCGGCCACGCGGCGAGCAGCCGCGCGGCGACCGCGCTGCCCGTGGCCGCGGCATGCCGCTCGAGCAGATCCTGCAGAAGCGCCTCGATCCGCGCCGCCGGGCGGCTCGAGGCCGACCGATCCGAGGTTGCAGCGGTCGCCGAGCGCACCGTCCGGATCGAGGACGTAGGCCGTCCCGCCGGACATCCCGGCGGCGAAGTTGCGGCCGGTCTCGCCGAGCACGCAGACGACGCCGCCGGTCATGTACTCGCAGCCGTGATCGCCGACGCCCTCGACCACGGCGGTCGCGCCGGAGTTGCGCACGCAGAAGCGCTCGCCGGCGCGGCCGCGCAGGAAGGCCTCGCCGGAGGTGGCGCCGTAGAGCACCGTGTTCCCGGCGATGACGTTGTCCTCGGCGGCGTAGCCGGCGGCTGCGGGCGGCCGCACGATCAGCCGGCCGCCGGACAGGCCCTTGCCCGCGTAGTCGTTGCAGGCGCCCGCCAGCTCGATCGTGAGCCCGCGGGGCGCGAACGCCGCGATGCTCTGGCCGGCGCAGCCCTCCAGTCGCAGGACGATCGTGTCGTCGGGCAGGCCCGCCGGCCCGGCCCGGCGTGCGATCTCGCCCGCGAGGATCGCGCCGATGCTGCGGTCGGTGTTCCTGACCGCGCGCTCGAGCACGACCGGGCCGGCCCCGGCGAGCGCGGCGGCGGCGCGCGGGAGCAGCTCGGTGTCGACCGCGGCGGCGAGGCCGTGGTCGGCCGCGCGCCGCCGGCCCGGCACCGGCTGCGCCGGCTCCGCCGCGATCAGCGCGCCCAGATCGAGGCCGGCCAGCCACGGCCGCGGGTCGGCCCGGCGGCGCAGCAGGTCGCTGCGGCCGACGACGTCCGCGAGCCGGGCGCACGCCCAGCTCCGCCAGGAGCTCGCGCACGTGCTCGGCGACGAACAGGAAGTAGCGCACGACGTGCTCGGGCGTGCCGGTGAACCGCCGCCGCAGCTCCGGATCCTGGGTGGCGATCCCCACCGGGCACGTGTTCAGGTGGCAGACGCGCATCATCACGCAGCCGGCCGCCACCAGCGGAGCGGTCGAGAACGCGAACTCCTCGGCGCCCAGCAGCGCGCCGACGACGACGTCGCGGCCGGTGCGCAGGCCGCCGTCGACCTGCAGGCGTGACGCGGTCGCGCAGCCCGTTTCGCTCGAGCACCTGGTGCGTCTCGGCGAGCCCGAGCTCCCAGGGCAGGCCGGCGTGCTTGAGCGACGAGAGCGGCGACGCGCCGGTGCCGCCGTCGTGCCCGGCGATCACGATGTGCTCGGCCTTCGCCTTGGTCACCCCGGCGGCGATCGTGCCGACGCCGGCCTCGGCCACCAGCTTGACCGAGATCGTCGCGGCCGGGTTCACGCACTTGCAGGTCGTAGATCGAGCTGGGCGAGGTCCTCGATCGAGTAGATGTCGTGGTGCGGCGGCGGCGAGATCAGGCCGACGCCGGGAGTCGAGTGGCGCAGGCGGGCGATCGTCTCGGTCGACCTTGTCGCCGGGGAGCTGGCCGCCCTCGCCGGGCTTCGCCCCCTGGGCGATCTTGATCTGGAGCTGGTCGGCGTCGACCAGGTAGGCGGCGGTCACCCCGAAGCGCGCCGAGGCCACCTGCTTGATCGCCGAGCGGCGCAGATCGCCGTTCGGGTCGGGGATCGACCGGGCCGGATCCTCCCCGCCCTCGCCGGTGTTCGAGCGGCCGCCGAGCCGGTTCATCGCGATCGCGAGCGTCTCGTGGGCCTCGGGCGAGATCGAGCCCAGGCTCATCGCCCCGGTGGCGAACCGGCGCACGATCGCGGTGGCCGGCTCGACGTCGGCGAGCGCGACGGGCGGGCCGGCTGCCAGCGGCTCGAGCAGGCCGCGCAGCGTCGCGAGCCGGGCGGCGCGGCCGTCGACCGCGCGGGCGTAGTCGCGGAACGCGGCGTGGCTCTCGTCGCGGACGGCCCGCTGCAGGCGCACGATCGGCTCCGGCTCCCAGCACGTGGTGCTCCCCGCCGTGGCGGTAGCGGTACTCGCCGCCGACCTCGAGCTCCTCCCCGGCCTCGGCGCCGGCGAAGGCGAGCGCGTGCCGGGCGGCGGCCGCGGCGTGGAGCTCGGCGAGGCCGATCCCGCCGATGCGGGAGACGGTGCCCGGGAAGTAGCGATCGACCAGGGCGGCGCCGAGGCCGACGGCCTCGAAGATCTGGGCGCCCCGGTAGCTCTGCACGGTCGAGATGCCCATCTTGGAGCACACCTTGAGCAGCCGCCGCACGATCGCCGTCCAGGTAGCGCTGCCGGTCGGCGCGAGGCAGGGCCTCGAGCGCGAGGTACGGGGTGACGGCCGCGGCGCCGTAGCCGAGCAGCAGCGCGAAGTGCATCGTCTCGCGCGGCTCGCCGGACTCGACGACCAGGCCGCACATCGTGCGAGCGCCCTCGCGGACGAGGTGCGAGTGCACGGCCGCCACCGCGAGCAGGGGCGGCACCGGCGCGTGCGTCGGCGTCGACGCCGCGGTCGGACAGCACCACGATCGACGCGCCGTCCCACACCGCCCGCGACGCCGCCCGGCAGGCCTCGTCGATCGCCCGCTCCATCCCGGCGGCGCCCTCGCCGACCGGGTAGAGCGTCGGCAGCGTCACCGCGGCGAAGCCGGCGCGGCCGATGGTGTGCAGCCGCGCATGCTCGGCCAGGCTCAGGACCGGCCGGGGCACGACCACGCGGCGGCAGTGCTCGGGCCGCTCGTCGAGCAGGTTGCCGATCGCCCCGATCGACGTGCGCAGACTCATGACGAGCGCCTCGCGCTGGGGGTCGATGGCGGGGTTCGTGACCTGCGCGAACTGCTGCCGGAAGAAGCTCGGCAGGAGCCGCGGCCGCTCCGAGAGCACCGCCGGCGAGGCGTCGTCGCCCATCGAGCCGACCGGCTCCGCCCCGGTGCGGGCGAGCGGCCGCACGATCAGCTCGAGCTCCTCCTCGGTGTAGCCGAACGCCGCCATCAGCGCGGCCGTGTTCGGCTCCGGCGGCGGCTCGGGCCCGCCCGCGGCCGCCAGGTCGAGCCAGACGCGGTGCTCGGCCAGCCAGGCTGCGTACGGGCGCCGCCGGGCGAGGCCCTGCTTGAGCTCGCGGTCGCCGACCACGCGGCCACGGGCGGTGTCCAGCACGAGCGCCTGGCCAGGGCCGATGCGCCCGTGCTCGACGACGTCGGCGGGATCGATGTCCACCACGCCCACCTCGGACGAGACCACGGCCAGCCCGTCGCGGCTGCGCACGAAGCGGGCCGGGCGCAGGCCGTTGCGGTCGAGCTGGGCGACGACCCGGACGCCGTCGCTTGCGATCACCGCCGCCGGGCCGTCCCACGGCTCGGCCAGGCAGCTCGAGTACTCGTAGAACGCCCGCACCGCCTCGTCGGCCACCGCCCCGGGATCCGTCCAGGCCGGCGGCACGAGCATGGTCAGCGCGTGCTGGAGCGAGCGGCCGCCGAGCACGAGCAGCTCGACCGCGGCGTCGAGCTTGGCCGAGTCCGACCAGCGCTCGTCGACGATCGGATAGAGCTTCTGCAGGTCGTCGCCCAGGAGCTGGGAGCGCAGCTGCGGCTCGCGCGCCGCCAGCCAGTTGGCGTTGCCCGCGCACCGTGTTGATCTCGCCGTTGTGAGCGAGCAGGTTGAACGGGTGCGCCAGATCCCAGGTGCCGAACGTGTTGGTCGAGAAGCGGCTGTGGACGAGCGCGAGCGCGCTCTCGAAGCGGGGGTCGCGCAGGTCGGCGTAGTAGGCCCCGAGCTGCGGCGCGCGCAGCAGGCCCTTGTACACGAGCCGCTGCGAGGACAGGCTGACGATCGTGAACTCGGCCTCGGGCACGCCGGCCGCCGCGGCCGCCCGCTCGACCCGGCGGCGGATCACGTAGAGCTTGCGCTCGAAGGCGGCCTGATCGCCGGTGCGGCGCTCGACGAAGAGCTGGCGCACGACCGGCTCGGAGGCCCGCGCGAGCCGCCCGATCCGGTCGCGGTCGACCGGTCGGGTCGCGCCAGCCGAGCGCCCGCTGGCCCTCCTCGGCGCAGATGCGGACGCACAGCTCCTCGCAGCGCATGCGCGACGACGGGTCGCGGGGCAGGAAGACGAGCCCCGTCGCGTAGGCCGCCCGGCGGCGGCAGCTCGTGCCCGACCGCCTCCCGGAACACGGCGCGCAGGAACCGGTGCGGCAGCTGGGTCATGATCCCGGCCCCGTCACCGGTATCGGGGTCGGCGCCGGTCGCCCCGCGGTGGTCGAGGTTCTCGAGGGCGCGCAGGGCCCGCCAGACCAGCTCGTGCGCGGGCCGGCCGTCGAGGCTGACGAGCGCCGCGAGGCCGCAGGCGGCGTGCTCGAACCGGGGGTCGTACAGGCCGGATGCGGGCGGCGGCGGCATCGCCCGAGCGTAGCAGAATTCGAACCATATAGATCGCTGACATCTTCCTGGTGAATCAAATGATTCGAATGCTGAAGCAGCAGGGACGACGGCGATGGTGGTAGCGTCCGCGACGTGACAGGTTCTCGCAGATGGGTCGTCCCGGCGACCATCGCCGCGATCGCCGTGGCCTGCCTGATCGCCGGCGTCGTGATGTGGCAGATGAAGTCGACGGGTGCACGCTGCCCGACCACGGTCGCCTGCGCCGTCAAGCCGCACCGCCACCACCCGCTCCGCGCCGAGCTCCTCTGGGCGATCGGCATCCTGCTCGGGATCATCGCCGCCGAGATCGCCCTCTGGCAGCGCCGCCAGGCGTCGTTCCGGCGCGACGTGATGGGCTCGACGCGGTACGGCCGGCGGTGATGCGCCCGCGACGCACACCGCGGTCGATCGTGTGCGCGCAGTGCTGACGAAATCGGCGGCAGAGTGAGCGGACCGACGGCGCCGGCCCGAAAACGTGGCATCATGCGGTTCGAGGAAGGCATCGGAGGTCCGTTCGTGCGATTGTGGGGTCGCTTGTGGTTGGGACTCTCTGCGGCGGCGATTGTCGTTGCGGCGTCCGCCTCCGCGGAATTTGCGCTGGCCGCCGGTGAGCCGCCGGTGCGCGCGTCCGCCGAGGCCGTGGCGGTGCTGGCGCCGGGCGCGGCGGCGCAGGGAACGGGCCTCGCGATGGCGTTCGGCCCCACATCGATCGCCGGCTCCTACCGCGACTCCGTAGCCGTCCGCGCGGGCTGGGCGAAGGCGACGGCCGCCAAGCACCAGGGCTCGAGCCCGACCGCCGAGGCGAGCACGATCGTGCGCCATGCCCGGCTGCTGGGCGGGGCCGTGCGGGTGCGCAAGCTCGTGACGTCGGCCTCGCTTGCCGCCGGCGCCGACGGCGCCGTCCACGACCTGACGGGCGGGGCGATCCAGGGCCTCGTCGTGCTTGGCCACCACGTCCACCTCGACACCGGCGCGACCCTGCCGCTGGCCGACTGGGGCACGCTGCAGGTGCTCGCGTCGCAGCGCACGGCGACGAGCGGCACGGTGGCCGAGACGATCACCGGCCTCACCCTGACGCTCCTGCACGACCACGACGGCCTGGCGGCCGGCACCGTCGTCGCGCTCGGGACGGCGAAGGCTGCGATCACGCCGCCGCCCGCGCCCACGAGCTCCGGCAACGGCCAGGGGTCGGGCAGCGGGAGCGGCGGCACCGCCCCACCTCCACCGCCGCCGCCCACGCCGCCGAAGCAGCATTCAAAGCCGGCCCACCATCGCACCCCGCAGCACCGGCCGGCCAGACCCCGCCACCGGCATCCCGCCCGCAGCCGCGACATCCACATCGCCCAGGCATCGCATGCGCTCATCGACGCCGCGGCCGGCGGTCGCGCCCACGTCATCGCCGCGGCGCTCGCCCAGGTGGGGTGGCCCTACATCTGGGGCGGCGACAGCCGGACGGAGGGCGGCTTTGACTGCTCCGGCCTGGTCGACTACGCCTACGCCCGCGCCGGCATGCCGCTGCCCGGACGGCCCACGGCGGCGGTGCTCTGGCAGATGTCCATGCCCGTTGGCCGCGCCCGGCTCGCCCCCGGCGATCTCGCGTTCCTGTACACCCGCCGCCGCGCCCCGTACCACGTCGCCCTGTACGTCGGCGACGGCCTGGTCGTGGTCGCGCCGCACACGGGCGCCGACGTCCAGATCGAGCCGCTCGCCGCCGTCCCCTGGGACGGGTACGGCCGGCTGCTCAAGGGCGGCAGGGGTGACGGGCTGGCCGGCAGCGTCGCGGCCGCCGCGCGCAGATTCGCCCATCCCGGCCGCGGCCGCCTGGCCGCCGCCCGCGCCGCCGACGCCCTGGCCGCCCGCCGGGTGCGGCCACCCGGAGCGGTCTTCGCCGATCACCTGCTCGCAGCCCGGGCGCCGGTGGCCGCGACGACGACGCCGGCCGTCACCCCGCGCCTGGTGTCGCTCGCGAGCGTGCGCAGGTCGAGCGCCGACGGCAGCGCAGGCGTCCTCGGCGGGGCGCTGGTGCTGGTGCTCGCCGCCGCGTTCCTGGTGCGCGCGCCCTCGCTCCCGCTGCGCCGCCGCAACACCGCCGCCTGAGCAGGCGCCCGGCACCGCCCGGGAGCGAGCCCCGAAGCTGCGACCGGCACTGCGAGGTGCGCGAATCGTTCGCGCGTCCGATCATTTGCTCTCGGCACGAAACCTGGTAAGATCGTATGCCCGAGAAACCATTGGAGCGGACAATGAACGTGCTGACGATGACCGACCCGGCCGCCGAGCCGCGGCCGGGAGAGCCCGCGGGACTCGACCTCCTCGATACCTACCTCGAGCAGATCGCCCGGTTCCCGCTGCTGACGAAACACGAGGAGCAGGTGCTCGCTCGCCGGATCGAGCTCGGCGACGAGGCCGCGAAGCGGCGGATGGTCGAGTCGAACCTGCGCCTGGTCGTCTCGATCGCGAAGCGCTATCGCGGCCAGGGGGTCGCGTTCCTCGACCTGATCCAGGATGCGAGCGTGGGGCTGATCCGCGCGGTCGAGAAGTTCGACTGGCGCCGTGACCTCAAGTTCTCGACCTATGCGACGTGGTGGATCCAGCAGGCCGCGCAGCGATCGGTCGCAAACGGCGCCCGCACGATCCGCCTGCCCGTGCACCTCGGCGACCGCATCCGGGCGGTCGACCGGGCCGCGCGCGAGCTCGAGGCGCGGTTCGGCCGCGAGCCGAGCATCGACGAGATCGCGGCGCGGACACGGCTCTCGCACGCCCAGGTCGGTGAGGCCATGCGGTGGCGGGCGCGCACGATCTCGATCAGCGCGTCGCTCGGGGAGGGGACGGAGACGGCCCTGTCCGAGACGCTCGCCGATACCGCTCCCGACCCCTCCGACCAGGTCGCCGCAGACCTCGAGGCCGGGCGTGTGCGCGAGGCCCTCGATCTGCTGCCGGCCGAGAGCCGCACCGTGCTCGAGCTGCGCTACGGCCTGACCGGCGGCGAGCCCGTATCGATCGAGGCGGCCGCGCGCACGCTGGGGATGAACCGCACGCGCATCCGCCGGCTCGAGGCGGAGGCCATGCATGTCCTGGGCGGCCTGCCCGAGCTGGCCGGCCTGCACGCCGCCGCCTGAGCCCGCACGGCGGCCGGGCGTCAGCGCGGCTGCGTCACGACGCGCGTCAGCATCTCTTTGAGGACGTCCATCTCGGCGGCCGAGAGCGGCTCGAGCGCGGTGCCCTCGACCGAGTGCAGCACCGGCTCGATCTGCTCGGACATCGCGATGCCGGCCGCGGTCAGATGCAGCTCGTACACCCGGCGGTCGCCGACCCGGCGCCGGCGCTCGACCAGGCCGCGCTCCTCGAGCGCGTCGATCAGATCGACCACGGTGCCCGGATCGATGTCGAGCCGGGCGCCGACGGCCTGCTGCGAGACGGCGCCCTCCGTCCGCAGGAGCTGCAGGATCGCGTAGTGGCGCGGGCGCAGCCCGCACTCCTGCATGCCGAGCTCGATGCGCTGCTTCACCATCGCCGCCACCCGGATCAGCAGCACGCCGACGTGATTCTGGAGCGGATGGGGCAGCTCGGCCAGGCGCTCGGGCGCCGCCGGCTCGGCCGGGAGATCGACGTCGCTCATCCGTCACCCACAGTGGCGGCGCGGCGCTGGCGTGCCGCCCGCCGCGCGACCGCGAGGCAGGCGAGCGCGAGCGGCACCTCGACGAGGATGGCCGCACCGAGCGGGCGGGCGGGCCCGGCCGTGGCCGATGCGGTGGTGAGGTCGAACCAGGCATCCACGAGCAGCAGCGTCGCAGCCGCGCTCGCCGCCGGCTCCACCCAGCCGGAGCGGCGCCAGAGGCAGGCCGCCACCGTCACGAGCATCGCCACGACCGCGACGTCGAGCCCGACCCAGGCCGCGTCCCAGTGGGCCACGCGGTGCGCGGCGGGAAGGGCGCTCACGAGGACGATCACCCACGGCACGAGCGCAAGCGCGGCGAAGGCGAAGAGGGGCGCCACCCAGCGGGGAGGCGACCATCCCCCCGACGCCGCCGCCGGTTCGTTCACGTGACCAATCATTGGATCTGAATATTATAATACCCACATCGGAGGGAACCGAACAGATATGGCGGGGCACGAGCGCACGCATGGGCACACCGGACGGCGGCCGACCCGCCTCGGTGCGGCCCGGGATGCCCGCCGCCGGCCCGGGCCGATCGCGTTCGTGTTCGCCGGCGGGGCCGCGCTCGCGTCGATCCAGGTGGGGATGCTGCGGGCGCTGCTCGGGGCGGGGATCGTGCCGGATCTGATCACCGGCACCTCGTCAGGGGCGCTGAACGGCGCGATGCTCGCCGCCGACCCGGGCACGGCGCTCGGGCGCCTGGAGGCGGTGTGGACGACGGTCGGCCGCGCCCAGATCCTGCCCATGCGCCCACTCACCCTCGTCCGCGCCGTCACGGGGCGTTCCCCGTCCATCGCGCCGAGCACCGGGATCCGGCGGGTGCTCGAGCAGCATCTGCCGGTCGACCGCCTCGAGGACACGACGGTGCCGATGCACGTCGTCGCGGCGGACACCGAGACGCGGGAGAAGGTCGTGCTCTCGAGCGGCAACGCCATCGACGCCCTCGTGGCTTCCACCGCGATCCCCGGGATCTATCCCCCCGTCGCGATCGGCGGGCGCCTGCTCGTCGACGGCGGCCTCGCGGAGGACCCGCCGCTGGGCACGGCGATCGAGCGGGGCGCCACCACCGTGTACCTGCTGCCGGTGGGATGGCCGCTCGGGCCGGCCCCCGTCCGCGGGACGCTGGTGCGGGCGATGGATGCGCTCGACTGGCTGTTCTGGAGCGCGGCGTCCGCCCACCTCGAGCGATGGGCGCCGGAGTGCGACCTGTTCGTGCTGCCCTCGCCGCCGATCACCGCCCTGCACCCGCTCTCGACCCGCGCGGCCGGCCGCCTGATCGCCGACGCCGAGCGGATGGCGCGTGAGTGGCTGCCGTCGGCGCGCCCGTGGGCCGGCGCGGCGGCGGGCATGGACGCCGCGGCCGGATCGTGATCGAGGATCCCACCGCGATCGTCGCCCGCTCGGTCGAGGACCTGATCCTGCTCGTCTACCGCCGCGGCGGCCAGGTCGACGGCCCGGGGACGGACGCGCTGACCTCGACGCAGCGGCTCGTGCTCGTGCTGCTCGCCGACAACGGCCCGGTGCGTGTGGGGGCGCTCGCCCGGCTGGCCGAGACGACCGAGGCCACCGCGACGCGCACCGTCACGGCGCTCACCCGGCGGGGCCTGGCGGAACGCGGCCGCGACCCCGCCGACGGCCGGGCCGTGCTGGCCGGGCTGACCGCCGCCGGGCGGGCGCTGGTCGAGGATCGCCGCCAAACCCTGCGCACGTCGCTCGCATCGGGCATGTGCGAGCTGGGCGAGCGCGACGGCCGCCACCTGGCCGAGCTCATGTCCCGGGTGGTGCGGACGGTGCGCACGCTCCCGGATCGCGCCGCCGACTGACGGGCTCAGGCGGGCGAGCGCACCAGCAGGGGCCTGACCCCGTCCGGTGCGGCGGTGGCGGCCGGCGCCGCGGCCGCCACGATGACCTCGGCGAGCTCGTCGGGCCGGAACCGCTCCGCCGCCAGCACGAGGTGGAAATTGCCCGGGTCGTCGAGTCGGCGGTCGTAGTAGTGGCGGACGAACCCGGCCCGGTTGCGGTCGTCCGCCTCGACCAGCCGCTCGGCCCGCTCGGCCGGGAGGCACTCGCCGGCCGCCAGCCGCGCCGCCCGCCAGCCCGCCGGCGCGGCCAGCCGCACGTGGCAGGCGCCGGGATGGTCGGCGAGCAGCGCAAACCCGCCCCGGCCCATGATCACGCACGACTGCTTGGCCGCCTCGCGCAGCACCGACTCGGCCGCGGCGTGGGCGCACTCGGCCCGGATCAGGTCGGCGCGTGCGGCGGGCATCCCTGCCGTCGCCAGCAGTGACACGGCCAGGGTCGCACCCCACGTCGGCACGAAGCGCTCCATGTCGGCCGCCTCGGCGCGACCGGTGCGCAGCGCCTCCATGACCGCGTCCACGACCTCGTTGTCGACCACCGGCAGGCCCAGCCGCTCGCCGACCAGCGCTCCCACACGCTCGCCGTCGATGCCGATCTGCCACGAGATGGTGATGATCATCACGGGCGTTCCTCCCGAGCACAGCATACCCACGTTGCTTACAGGACGAAAGGAAACTCAGGTCGGGAGGGCGGTGAGGCCGATGATCCCCAGGACGAACACGATCACCACCAGGATCGAGTCGATCCCGAGCCGCAGCAGGCACCGCTTCGGCCGCACGATCACGCCGATCAGGTAGATCACGGTCAGCACGATGCCGAGGCCGCCGAGCCAGCTGTTCAGGATGCCCGCGGTGGGCAGCACCGGCCGCCCGGCCACCAGGTCGGCCACGAGGAACAGGCACACCTGGAACGCGTTGCCGCCGAAGATGTCGCCCGTGGCCAGCTGGTGGTCGCCCACCCGCACCGCGGCGATCCCCGACGAGAGCTCGGGCAGCGCCGTCGCGAGCGCGAGCACCGTCGCGCCGAAGATGACGCCGTTCACGCCCGCCCGGTCGGCCAGCACGTTGCCCCCGCTCTCGAGCACGTAGCCGCCGATGAGCGTGACCACGCACCCGGCGGCGAACAGGCCCACGACGACCGCGAGCGGCCGGCCGGCGTGGCGCGCGGGATGCTGCTCCTCGCGGACCGAGCGATCCGGCCGCCCCGGCTGGGCGCCGGGCATGACGACCTCCCAGCGGGGATCGCGCTGCACGTGGTTCAGCACCCACAGCAGCCCGAGCCAGGTGACGACGATCGCAATCGACGCCGGGCTGAGCGGGCCGATCGCGGAGCTCGCGGGCAGGAGCGCCCCGAGCAGCACCAGGCCGACCACGAACACGACCGTCAGGCCCTCGACGACCGGAACGAGCGACCCGACCAGGAAGGTCAGCGGCTGGTCGCGGGAGGCGACCGCGTCGCAGACGACGAGCACGAGCGTCTGGATGGCGATGCCGCCGATCAGGTTGCCGGCCGCGAGCCCCAGGTGGCCCTGTCCGGCCGCCGTCACCGTGATCGCGATCTCGGGCAGGCTGCCGGCGATCGCGAGCAGGATCATGCCGCCCAGGGCGGCGCCCAGGCCCAGCCGGTTGTCGAGCTCGTCGGTGGTGCTCGAGAGCCCGATCCCGGCGACCCACGTGGCGGCCGAGGCGAGCAGGAAGACCGCGACGAGGATCGGGGTGGAGAGGCCGCTCATCAGCGGGAGAGCCTATGCGCCGCGTCGGGTGTACGATCGCGCGGTGGCCGACCTCCTCGACATCGGCGGCGGCGTCCGCCTGGCCTGCGACGACCGCGGCAGCGGCCGCCCCGTGCTGCTCGTCCACGGCGTGTCGATGTCGCGCCGCTTCTTCGAGCGCAACCTGGATCCGCTGGCCCGGCGCTTCCGCGTGGTCAGCGTCGACCTGCGCGGCCACGGCGAGTCGCCGGCGAGCGAGGGCGGGCACACCGTCGCCCAGTACGCCCGCGACGTGCACGAGCTGATCGACCGGCTCGGCCTGCAGGGCGCGGTCGCGGTCGGCTGGTCGATGGGGACGATGGTCGTGTGGGACATGATCCGCCAGTTCGGGCCCGGCGACCTCGCCGGCCACGTGAACGTCTCGCAGGGGCCGTCCGACCTCAAGCGCGAGGGCTGGGACCTGGGCGCGTTCTCGACGGAGGAGCTGTTCGGGCTGCTCGAGGCGGCCCAGGACGACTTCGCCGGGGTGATGGCCGAGTTCGTCCCGTCGATGTTCGCCGCCGAGCGCCCCGCCGGGGAGCTCGAGCTGCTCGTCGGCGAGACGCAGAAGCTGGGCGCAAACGCCGCCACCTGCATCCTGCTCGACCAGTCGCTGCGCGACTTTCGCGAGGTCGTCGGCTCCTACGAGCTGCCGACGCTGTGCGCATGGGGCCGGGACGAGAAGCTCGTGCCGGTCGCCGCCGGCGAGTGGCTGGCGGCGCATGCCCCGGCCGACCTGCACATCTTCGAGGACTCCGGCCACTGCCCGATGTGGGAGGAGCCAGACCGCTTCAATCAGGTCGTCGGCGACTGGATCGCGGCGCGCTGACGGCGGCGCTCGCGCGCGCCGGGTTCCTCGCGGCCGGCGACGAGGCGGACGCGCTCCTGCGCCGCGCCGGCGGCGACCCGGCCCTGCTCGACGGGCTGCTCGCCCGCCGCCTGCGCGGTGAGCCGCTCGCCTGGATCACCGGGCGCGTCGCGTTCTGCGACCGCGAGATCCCTGTCGAGGTCGGCGTCTACGTCCCCCGGCCCCACACCGAGCAGCTGGCGTTGCGGGCGGTCGAACGCCTGCCGCCGACCGGGATCGCGGTCGACGTGTGCACCGGATCGGGCGCCGTTGCCCTGACCCTCTCGGCCCACCGGCCAAACGCGCGCGTGGTCGCCACCGACATCGACCCCCGGGCGGTCGCCTGCGCGATCAGGAACGGCGTCGATGCCCGCCGCGGCGACCTCTACGCGCCGGTGCCCGCCGAGCTCGCCGGCCGGGTCGACGTCGTGACGGGGGTCGTTCCCTACGTGCCGACGCCCGACCTGCCGCTGCTGCAGCGCGACACGTTCAGGTTCGAGACGGCGCTCGCCTACGACGGCGGGCCGGACGGGACGGCCCTCCTGCGCCGCGCCATCGCCGAAGGCGCCCGGTTCCTGCGCAGCGGCGGCGCGCTCCTGCTCGAGCTCGGCGGCGATCAGGCCGACGCGGTTGCCGGCGAGCTGGCCCGGGCCGGCTACTCCGGCACAGCGGTGCTCGCCGACGCCGACGGCGACGTGCGCGGCATCGAGGCGACGCTCGGGTAGACGCGCGGTGCGTCTACTCGACCCGCGGCGTTCCCGCGGCGACGCCGCGGATGGCCACGACCGGCGCCCGGGTGTGAAATGCCTGGATGCGGAACCCGAACACGGCGGAGGCGCCGGCCTCGAGCCGGACGCCGGGCGGCTGGTGCAGCATGCCGTAGTAGTCGATCGCGGCCGGCGGGGGGATGTCCGCGTCCACGCGGTGGGCGGCGGCCAGGTCGCCGTCGCGGGCCACCAGGGCCTGCACCTGGTAGGGCGGGAAGACGGGATCCACGTAGAGGCCGCCGCCGTAGCAGTAGGCGCGGCCGCCGTGGTGGTGTGAGATCTCGCCGATGTAGAGCGCCGCCGGCAGCTCCGGCTCGTCGCGGACGGCGTGCAGCGGCGTCGTCCCGGTGAGCCCGTGGCCGGGCTCGACCTGGGTGACCCCCGCATCCGCCAGCATCGCGAGCACGCCCGATGCGGTCGTGCCCGGGCCGTTCAGCCGCACGCCGGAGCGGCCGGCGCCCCGCAGCCGCTCGGCCGCCCGCTCGAGCGTGGCCAGGTTGGGCGTCGGGGCCACCGACCGCCGGTCGTGGTCGTACAGGAGCGCCGGGAAGGTGGTGATCCCGGCAAAGCGCGCCCCGTCGAGGCCGTCGAGGGCAGCCGCGACGGCCAGCACGTCGTCTGCCGCAAAGCCGCCCTCGTGGCCCATGTAGAACGTGTCGCCGGGCGCGGCGAGGCGGGCCAGCAGTGCCTGCTCGCGGCCCGCGGCGTGGGCGGCCGCAGCGGCCTCGGCCGCCTTCGTCTGCGAGAACACCGTCCAGTTGTCCGGCGCCGTGGCGGCCGCCTCGGCGGCGTCGTGGCGCGGCACCTGCACCAGGTGGCCGACGTGCCCCATCCGCATGCCGCCCGCGACGAGCGCCCGCACGCAGCCCATGTCGACCGCCACGCCCGCCGCGATCCCGCCCCGGCGCACGGCCGCCATCAGCGCCGGATGGCGACCGGCCTGCTTGGTCATCGCGAAGACCTCGAGCCCGAGCCGGGCGGCCTCCTGCGCGATCAGTCCCGCGTTGTGTTCGACCGCGTCCAGGTCGAGCACGTACGCCGCGGCCGGGATCGCCCCCTGCTGCTGGAGGCCGATCGCGGCCGAGACGAACGCCGGGTTGCGCCGGAGGAGCGCGTCGAGGAACACGCGTCAGATCGAATCGCGGATCTAGACGGCCTCCTCGACCACATCCCCGGCGAAGCCGCGCGTGGCCGCGTCGAGGGCGCCGCGCTTGACCCGCGCCATCACGAACGTGACCACCAGCCCGACGACGACCCACACCACCGCCGTGATGCCGCCCCAGTTGAACGGGTAGGCGAGCACGTAGCTGAAGAGCTTGTTCAGGTCGAAGTACTGGGCGTACAGCGGGAACGCGAACACGACGATCCCGAGCACGGGCACGACGATGTGCATGAGGATGCTTCGGTGCGCCCGGCCCTCTCCGGAGAAGAAGCCGATGCACGCCGCGCACGAGATCATGTACACGATGATCGCGAGCACCGTGAACGTCGTCCCGACCACGCCGAAGGCGAGCGCCGCGGTGAACTTGTGGGCCGCGAACACGGAGATGATCATCGAGGCCACCACGCTGAAGATGACCGCGATATGGGGTGTGCGGTGCTTGGGGTGCGTGCGCCCGAAGACCGCCGGCAGCGAGCCCGACCGGCCCATCGCGAAGAGCACGCGGCTGCAGTTGTTCACCGCCGCCGTCGCAGATCCGATGTTCGAGTTGACCAGCGCGAAGAACACGAGGATCCAGCCGTTGTGCCATGCGTTCTTGCCCAGCTGCACCCAGTCGTTTCCGCCCGTGTCGGTGTGGAACTTGACGATGTTCATGTCGGCGCCCACGTTCCAGGCGTAGGTGTTGAAGAGGTAGAAGAGCCCGATCGCGATGCACGCCCAGACGACCCCGCGGGGGACGGTGCGGCTGGGGTCGCGCGACTCCTCGCCGAGCGCCGTTGCCGCCTCGAAGCCGATGAACGCGGTGATCACGAAGACGGACGACTGGAAGATGCCGCGATAGCCGCCGGCGGAGTTGCCGGGGTGGAAGGGGGCCGTCGAGTTCGGATGCGTTGCGAGCAGCGTCAGCGAGAGCGCCATGAACACGGTGATCTCGATCAGGCCGAGGATGATCCCCGCCTTGGCCGAGAGGCGCACGTCGAAGTACGTGAGGCAGAACACCACGAGCGCCGTCAGCCCGCCCCAGAACCACCACCCGGGCGACCCGGTCCACCAGCCCTGGCTGACCATCGTCTCGTTGATGAACCAGCCGTTCAGGATGAACAGGAACGGCGGCAGGAAGATCGAGAAGCCGACGTAGAGCCAGCCGACGAAGAAGCCGACCACGGGCGAGAGCCCGCGCGCGGCGAAGACGTACAGGCCGCCGGCCGACGGGATGAACTTGCCCATCTGGCCGATCGAGATCGCGCAGAACGTGCACGCGACGAGCGCGACCAGCGCCGACAACGGCAGCGCGGTGCCCGCGAGGCCGACGCCGATGCCGATCGAGAAGGCGGTCGCAGCCGCCGGTGCCATGTATGTGATCGACTGGAACACGACGTCGATCAGCCCGATCGAGTTCGATCGCAGCCCTGCATCTGCGTTTGCAGCCACTTCCCCTCCGATCTCGGATGCCGCCTACGGGCGCGCGGTGCCGCCGACGGTACCGCCCGCACGGCCCCCGGTCAACCAGGCCGAAATGGCCGGGCCGGGTGCGCCGAAGTCAGCGCCGCGCGGCGCCGACGATCATCGGGCGCTCGAACCTGGGCGCCTTGGGCACCAGCCCGTGTCTGACCGATTCGACCTCGAACTCGGACGCCTGGATCGCCGCCAGCGTGTCGCGGTTGGGATTGCAGCCCGCGAGCCTGTGGTAGAGCGGCCTGATCCGGTCCTGCCATTTCGCAATCT
This sequence comes from uncultured Actinomycetes bacterium, assembly GCA_963717845.1. Classification (GTDB taxonomy): domain Bacteria; phylum Actinomycetota; class Thermoleophilia; order Gaiellales; family JAICJC01; genus JAICJC01. The sequence goes on along the minus strand of CAVQXH010000001.1, from coordinate 1,384,407 downwards.
GCGGGTCATCCGACCGGACGTGCTCGAGGAACAGCAGCTGCCCGCTCGGCTTCACCACTCGCGCGATCTCTTGCAGTGCCACCCGCTGGTCGGGGACGCTGCACAGCACCCACGTCACGACGGCGGTGTCGAACGTCGCGTCTGCAAAGGGCAGCCCGCCGGCGCCCGCGTCGATCAGCTCGGCGGCCGGCCGGAGGGCGCCGGCGCGGCGGCCCAGCCGGCGGCGCATGTACTCGTCCGGCTCGGCGAGCACGAGCCGCGTCACCGACCCCGGGTAGTGCTCGACGTTCAGCCCCGTACCGGCCCCGATCTCGATCGTCGCCCCCTCGGCCTGTGCCAGGAGCTCGTGGCGCTCGCCGCGGATGCCGGCCGCCTCGGTGCCCTTGTTCATCCCGTCGTACAGCGCCGCGAACACGCGTCGCCTCATCGCCGTCTCACCTCCCCGAGGGTCGTGCGGGACCGGACAGGCGCAGCCTACTGCCGGTAGCCGGCGAGGAAGCGGCCGATGCGCCCGATCGCCTCGGTGAGGTCGTCCACGTGCGGGAGGGTGACGAGCCGGAAGTGGTCGGGCGCGGGCCAGTTGAAGCCGGTGCCCTGCACCACCAGCAGCCGCTCCGCCCGCAGCAGGTCGAGCACGAAGCGCTCGTCGTCGGCGATCCTGTGCACGGCCGGGTCGAGCCGCGGGAACATGTACATCGCGCCGAGCGGCTTCACGCACGAGACGCCCGGGATCGCGTTCAGGAGCTCCCACGCGCGGTCGCGCTGGGCCACCAGCCGCCCTCCCGGCAGCACCAGATCGGAGACGGCATCGGGGCTCCCGAGCGCCGGCTGGATCGCGTGCTGGCCGGGCACGTTCGCGCACAGGCGCATGTTGGCGAGGATGTCGAGCCCCTCCAGATAGCTGCGGGCGTGCCCGGTGGGACCCGACACGACCAGCCACCCGGAGCGGAAGCCGGCCACCCGGTAGGCCTTCGACAGGCCGTTGAACGTCAGGCACAGGACGTCGGGTGCGAGCGCCGCCGTGGCCGTGTGGCGAGCGCCGTCGTAGAGGATGCGGTCATAGATCTCGTCCGAGAAGAGCACGAGCCCGTGCCGGCGGGCCAGCTCGACCAGCCCCTCCAGCAATGCCCGCGGATACACCGCGCCGGTGGGGTTGTTGGGATTGATGACGACGAGCCCCCGCGTCCGCGGCGTGATGCGGGCGGCGACGTCGTCGAGGTCGGGCAGCCAGCCGGCGGCCTCGTCGCAGCGGTAGTGCACCGCGCGGCCGCGGCACAGGCTCGTGACGGCGGTCCACAGCGGGTAGTCGGGCGCCGGGATCAGCACCTCGTCGTCGTTGTTCAGCAGGGCCTGGAGCGCCATCGCGATCAGCTCCGAGACGCCGTTTCCGAGGTACACGGCGTCGACGCCGATGTCCTCGACGCCGAGCCGCTCGTGGTACTGGACGACCGCGCGGCGAGCCGAGAGCAGGCCGCGCGCATCGCTGTAGCCCTGGGCCGAGGGCAGGTTGCGGATCACGTCCTCGAGCACCGCCTCCGGCGCGTCGAACCCGAACGGGGCCGGGTTGCCGATGTTCAGGCGCAGGATCCGGTGCCCCTCCTGCTCCATCCGCATCGCCTCGGTCAGCACCGGCCCGCGCACGTCATAGGCGACGCCGGCGAGCTTGTCGGACTGCTCGATCGCCATGGGCGGCGAGCTTAGTCGCCGTCGGCGGCGGGCGGCTGCGGCGGCAGCAGGATCCGGAAGACGGCCCCGCCCGCCTCCGGGCTCTCGACCTCGACGCGCCCGCCGTGGGCCTCGGCGATCGCCGCCACGATCGAGAGGCCCAGGCCGGAGCCTCCGGACGCGCGCGACCGGGACGGGTCGGCCCGGAAGAACCGCTCGAACAGGCGGCCCATCACCTCGGGCGGGACGCCGGGGCCGGCATCGGCCACCTCGACCATCGCCATCGCATCGCGCATCTGCACCGTCACCACGGTGCGGGTGCCGGGCGGCGTGTGCGCGCGAGCGTTCGTGAGCAGGTTGCCGACGGCCTGGCGGATGCGCAGCTCGTCGCCGACCACCGCCACCCCGGGGGCGATGCGCTGCTCGACGGGCCAGGCCGGGTGCAGCATGGCCTGATCGCTCGCCATCTCGGCGACGACGTCGGAGAGCTGCACCTGCTGGCGCGCCAGCGGCCGCCCCTGGTCGAGCTTGGCCAAAAGCAGCAGGTCCTCGACCAGCACACCCATGCGCTGGGCCTCGGACTCGATCCTGGACATGATCATCGCCAGGTCGGCCGGGTCGCCCGCTCCGCCGCGACGGAACAGCTCGGCATAGCCGCGCACGGACGTGAGCGGCGTTCGCAGCTCGTGCCCGGCGTCGGCGACGAAGCGGCGCAGCCGGTTCTCCGACGCCCGCCGCTCCTCGAACGCGGCCTCGATCTGGGCGAGCATCGCGTTCAGCGACGCTCCCAGGCTGCCGACCTCGGTGCCGGGGTCGCCGGCGTCGACGCGGCGCGAGAGGTCTCCGGCCGCGATCGCAGCCGCCGTGTCCTCGATCCGCGCGAGCGGTCGCAGCTCGACCCGGACGAGCGCCCACGCCACGGCGCCGGCCAGGATCACGACGACGAGCCCGATCATGAGCTCGAGCCGGTCGAGCCGGCCGACGGTCGAGCTCACGTCGGCGGTCGAGACCGCGATCACGATCTTCCCCGGCGGCGGCGGATGCTCGGTCGGCCCCTCGCCGGGCTGCCGCGGGCCGCCGCAGACGGGCGCGCCCTCGATGCTCGCCGCCACCTGCGCCGTGCGCACCGCCCGCAGGCGGTAGCCGCCGCTCGTCGAGTACCCGAGCGGCGCGTGCTCCGCGAGCTCGCCCAGAGCGTCGGTCACCCTGCCGTGGCCGTGATAGAGCGGCTGCTGGAGGCGGTCGTCGCCGGGCAGGACGGCCACGACGAACGACTGCAGCGGCAGGGCGTTCTCGACGCAGCGCCTGGCACCGCCGTCGCCGTCGGTGACCCAGTGCAGCGCCGGGCCCTCCGCCTTGCTGAACTCCTGGTCGACGCGGTCGATCAGGAACGACCGCAGCGCGAAATGCGTGGCGACGCCGGCCGCGACCAGGCCGAGCGCGACCAGGAGCACGCTCGCCGCCGTGAGACGGGCGCGCAGCGGTGCGCGCGCGACCGTCCGGGCGATGGTGTGCATGGCTCCCACCCTAACCCGCCCGGCTGGGGATCGGCTGTGAGTCTGCTGCGAGGCGCGCGCCCGCCGGGGCCTGCGCTACAGTTGCGCAGCAGTGATCGCCCCCGCCGATGCCGGCGGTCGGCGAGAGGCGACGAAGCCTCTGGTTCTGGACGCGAGCGTGGTCCAGCCAGGGGCTTTTTTCATGCCCAAAACCAGCGAAAGGAGCGAGATGGAGACGATCCCAACCGCCGCGGACGAGCTGCGGGCGGAGGTGATCCGGCGGGTGAAGGACGAGGACATCACCTTCATCCAGCTGTGGTTCACCGACGTCGTCGGGCGCCTCAAGAGCTTCGCCATCACCCAGCGCGAGCTGGAGGACGCCGTCATGCACGGGATGGGCTTCGACGGCTCGTCGGTGACCGGGTTCAACGCGATCGAGGAGTCCGACATGATCGCGATGCCCGACCCCGCGTCGTTCCGGGTGCTGCCGTGGAGCTCGGGCGAGCGGTCGGTCGCGCGCATGATCTGCGACATCCGCACGCCGGCCGGAGAGCCCTATTTCGCCGACTCCCGGCACGTCCTGCGCATGGCGCTCGAGCGGATGCGGTCGCTCGGATTCGACGCCTTCAACGTGGGGCCCGAGCTCGAGTTCTTCTACTTCAAGCTCGGCGAGGACGGCCGGCCCACGCCGCTTGACGCCGGCGGCTACTTCGAGGAGACCACGCTCGACGCGTCGGTCGACCTGCGCAAGCACACCGTCCTCGCGCTCGAGCAGATGGGCATCCCGATCGAGTACCTGCACCACGAGGTGGGGCCGAGCCAGCACGAAATCGACATGCGCTACACGGCCGGCCTGGACATGGCCGACCACTGCATCACGTACCGCAGCGTCGTCAAGGAGGTGGCCAAGCGCCACGGCGTGTACGCGACCTTCATGCCCAAGCCGCTCTTCGGCGTGAACGGCTCGGGGATGCACACCCACCAGTCGCTCTTCGCCGGCGGGGAGAACGCCTTCTACGACGGCGACGACCGCTGGTACCTCTCCGACGTCGCCAAGAGCTTCATCGCCGGCCAGCTGCGGCATGCCCGCGAGATCTCGCTGCTCTTCGCGCAGTGGGCGAACAGCTACAAGCGGCTCGTGCCCGGCTACGAGGCGCCGGTGTACATCGCGTGGTCGCAGCGCAACCGCTCGGCGCTGATCCGGGTGCCGCTGTATCACCCCGGCAAGGCCGCGGCCACCCGGGCCGAGATCCGCTGCCCCGACCCGGCCTGCAACCCGTACCTGGCCTTCGCCGCGCTCCTGCATGCGGGCCTCGAGGGGATCGAGCAGGGCTACGAGCTGCCCGACCCGATGGAGACGAACCTCTACACGCTCACGAAGCCCGAGCGGCACGCGCTGGGCATCGAGGCCCTGCCGGAGTCGCTCGGCGAGGCGATCGACCTGGCCGAGGAGTCGCCCGTGGTCGAGAAGGCGCTCGGCTTCGAGCTGCGCGACCGCCTGATCGCCCTCAAGCGGGACGAGTGGGACGAGTACCGCGTCCAGGTGAGCGAGTGGGAGCTGGAGCGGTATCTCCCGACGCTTTGAGCCCGTGGCTGGGACGCCTGCTCCGGCGAGACCGCGTTCTCGCCGGAGCGCCCAGCCGGTTGCGAGTGCCCCTGAACGGAGGGGGCTCGTGGGGGAACCCTGGGTTCCCCCACGGTTCTACACTCGATCGATGAGCGTCGCCGACGACCGTGCCACCCGCCACGTCGAGCTCCTGACCGACACGGTCGCCGCCGTGAGCTCGAGCCTCGACCTGGCCGAGGTGCTCCAGCGGATCGCCTCGCGCGTGGCCGACGCGATGGCGACCGACGCGTGCTTCCTCTATCTCTACGACGAGTCCACGGGGATGCTCGAGCTGCGGGCGACGCACGGCACCCGGTTCGACGACCCCGCCCACCGGCCGCGCATGCGCCCCGGCGAGGGCATCACCGGCGCCGCGGCCGAGCTGCGCCACCCGGTCATGATCCCGGCCCAGGCCCATCTCGACCCGCGCTTCCGCGCCTTCCCCAACCTGCCCGAGGACGAGTACGAGTCGATCCTGGCGGTGCCCGTCCTCGCCCGCGACCACCTGGCGGGCGCCCTCAACGTGCGCACGCGGCGGCCGCGCGAGTTCTCCGACGACGAGGTCGCGCTGCTGGCCGCGATCGCCGGGCAGGTCGGCCAGGCGATCGAGAACGCGAAGCTCTACGAGCGCTCGCAGCGGCGCGTGGCCGAGCTCGAGGCGCTCGCGGTGATCTCACGCTCGATGACGTCGTCGCTCTACCTGGACGACGTGCTGCGCGACATCTCGGCGAGCACGTGCCGGGCGCTGCGGGCGCAGGAGTGCGCGGTCGTGCTCGAGAGCGACGAGGGGCCGGCCGTGGCCTATCGCTCGGCCAGCGATCTGAGCGAGGCCGACCTGATCGAGATGGCCGCCCGCGCCCCGTTCGTCACCGACCTGGCGGCGGCCGAGCCGCTGCACTGGAAGCAGCGCCGGATCGGCGCGCTCGTGGTGGTCAGCGAGTCGGCGCGGACGTGGGCGCCCGAAGAGCTCTCGCTGCTGACGACGGTCGCCCACCAGGGCGCCGCCGCGGTCGAGTCGGCGCGCACCGCCCTGCGCGGGCTGCTCGCCCAGGAGATCCACCACCGGGTCAAGAACAACCTGCAGACGGTGGCCTCGCTGCTGCGGCTGCAGCTCGGGTCGGCCGGCGGGCCGGCGGCCGAGAAGGCGCTGCGCGAGAGCGTGAACCGGATCTGCTCGATCGCCGAGGTGCACGACCTCTTGACGTCGTCGCGAGTGGACGGCGTCGACTGCGCGGGCCTGATCGGCCGGCTGCAGGCCATGCTCGGCAGCGGCCTCGACGACCGCCCGGTGCACGCGTCCCTGCAACCGGTGCCCCTGCGCGGAGACCAGGCGACGGCGCTTGCGCTGGTCTTCTGCGAGCTCTTCTCCAACGCCGTCGAGCACGGCGCCGGCGCGATCGCGGTCGCGCTCTGCAGGGACGGTGACGGGATCGTGCTCACGGTCACGGACCGCGGCCCCGGGCCGGGGCCCGACACGGTGGACGGGCTCGGCATGACGATCGCCCGCACGCTCGTGCGCGACCAGCTCGCCGGGGCGCTCGACCTGCGCGCCGACGGCGGCGGAAAGGCGGTGGCGCGGTTTCCGGCCGAGTCCTGATCGCGGAGGACGAGACGATCATCCGGCTCGACCTGGCCGCGATGCTGCAGCGGGCCGGCTTCGAGGTGGTGGCCGAGGCCCGCGACGGCGTCGAGGCTGTCGCGCTGGCCCGGTCGCAGGCGCCCGACCTGGCGCTGCTCGACGTGCGCATGCCGGGGATGGACGGGATCGACGCGGCCCGGGCGATGCTCGACGAGCGGCCCCTCCCGGTCGTCATCATCACCGCCTACTCGCAGCGAGACGTGATCGCCCGGGCGGTCGAGGCCGGCGTGTTCGGCTATCTGGTGAAGCCGTTTCGCGAGGCGGATCTGCTGCCGGCGATCGCGACCGCCCGCGCCCGCCACGCCGAGCTCGAGGCGGTGCGGGCCGAGTCCGACTCGCTGCGCGAGGCGCTCGCGGCGCGCAAGGTGATCGAGCGGGCGAAGGGCCTGCTGATGGAGCGGGACGGCCTCACCGAGGCCGAGGCGTTCGCGCGCATGCGCTCGGCCGCGCAGCACACCGGAAAGACGCTCGTCGACATCGCCCAGGCCCTGAGCGCGACCTACCTGCCGCGGTGAGGGGGACAGTCCCCGGGGGTTTGGGGCCCGGCCCCGTGGGCAGCGGGGCCCGGCCCCGCTTCCGCCCGGCCTGTGCACAGCCGCGTCATGCGCCGGTAGGCTCGCCCGATGGCACGCGTCGTGATGGTCCTGAGCGAGAACTGGACGCTCACCCCGCCCCGCGACCTGCGCGCGCTGGTCGACATGGCAGTCTGCGCCGAGCAGGCCGGGGTCGACACGGTCATGCTGTCGGAGCACGTCGTCCTGGGCCCGTCGGCCGGAGCCGCCGGCCGCATGCAGAACCCGCGCGACTACGCCGCGCCCGGCAATCAGGATCCGGCCACGCCATGGCCGGACTCGATCGTGCTCGCCGCGGCGATCGCGGCGGCGACCAGCGAGCTGCGGGTCGCCCTCGCGGCCGTCATCGCCCCGCTGCGCCATCCGCTGCTGCTGGCCAAGCAGCTGGCGACGCTCGACCTGCCTGGGCAGCGGGCCGGCTCGTCGTGCAGCCGACCGTGAGCTGGGCGGCCGAGGAGTACGAGGCGCTCGGGGTGCCATTCGGCGCAGCGCGGTGCGATCCTGGACGAGCAGCTCGAGGCGATGCGCGCCGCCTGGACGCGACACGCCCGCGGCCTTCGCCGGCGCCCACTTCCGCTTCGCGGACGTCTACTGCGAGCCCAAGCCGTACAGGCCGGAGGGGCCGCGGATGTGGTTCGGCGGCCAGACGCTGCACTCCGCCGCTGATCCGGCGGATCGTGCGCTACGGCAGCGGCTTCCACCCCTTCGGCACCCCGACGGACGACGAGCTCGGCCGCCTGCGCGAGGCGATGGCGGCCGCCGGCCGCGACATCGCCGAGCTCGAGCTCGTCGGCGGCATCCGCGGCCGGTTCGCCGGGCCGGACGACGTCGCCGACCTCGACCAGGCACTGGCCGCGGTGCCGGGCGAGCTCGCCCGCGGCTTCACATCGATCTGCTTCAAGCCGTCGATGTTCACCGACGATCGCGACGAGCTCGGCGAGGTGTGCGCACGGGTCGTCCGGCACGTCCGCGCGGCGGCCGCCGCAGCCGCGTGAGCCGCGCCGCGAGCGCGGCGCTCAACCTCGCGCTTCAGGCGCCGATGTTGTGGGTGAAACCATGATCGTGGGAGCGCCGCCATGCCCGGAGAGCACCGGATGAGGCGGGCCGCCCGAGCCAGGTTCGGCGGCCCTGGGCGGCGCGTGGTCCCGCCCGCCGCGGCCGAGACCGCCGACCCGGCGGCGCTCGCCGCCGCCGTGCGCGCCGAGCGCGACAACTACTACCAGATGCTCGCCGCGGCGACGGCCGACGCGATCTTCACGACGAGCCTCACCGGCGTGATCACGTTCTTCAACGAGGGCGCAGAGCGCCTGCTGGGCTACGAGGCCGCGAACGTGGTCGGCAAGATGCGCGGGATCGACCTGCACCTCGCCGAGGAGGTGGCGGCCGTCGCGGAGGAGCTCGGGGTCGAGCCCGGCCGGGCCGTGTTCACGACCCTCGCCCAGGGCGCGCACACGCGCGAGTGGACGTTCGTCCGCGCGGACGGCTCGCACGTGCGCGTGACCCACACAGTGACGACCCAGCGCGACGCCTCCGGGGCGGTCGTCGGCTTCGTCGGGCTGGCGCACGACATCACCGCCCGGCACCAGTCCGAGCAGGCGCTGCGCAAGTCCGAGGAGCGCTTCCGGGCGCTGTCGGAGCACGCCCCGGTCGGCATCGTCCAGACCGACGAGCACGGCAGCTGCTGGTATGCGAACCGCCGCTTCTGCGAGCTCGCCGGCCGCTGCGAGGGCGAGGTGCGCGGCACGGGCTGGATCGAGGCCCTGAGCGGGCACGACGCCGCCGGCGTGCTCGACCGGTGGTCACACGAGCCCGGCGAGGGCCGGGTCTTCGACAGCGAGTTCCTGGTCGACCGCCCCGACGGCACCGCCGTGCACCTGCGCGCCACCGCGGGGCCGATCCGGGCCGACGACGGGCGCGTCACGGGCTTCGTCATCACCACGCAGGACATCTCCGAGCGGGTCGGCGCGCAGCGGCGGCTGTCCGAGTCCGAGCAGCTCTTCCGCGACACGCTCGAGAACGTCGCGCTGGCCGCCGCGCAGCTCGACGCGAGCGGGCACGTCGTCTACTGCAACCCGCACCTGGCCCAGATGCTCGGACGGCCGCCGGCCGCGGTCGTCGGCCTCGACTGGTTCTCCGAGATCGTGCCCCCCGAGCGCTCGTGGACGCGGGAGACCTTCGAGCGGACGATGCGCGGCGAGATCGAGCTGCCCCACCACGAGAACCAGATCGTCACCGCCGGCGGCGAGCGCAGGGTGATCAGCTGGTCGACCATCGTCCGCCACGACGCCGCCGGCACGGCGGTCGGCGCCATCTCGCTCGGCGAGGACGTGACCGAGCGGCGCCGGGCCGAGCAGCGCGTCTCGCATCTGGCCTACCACGACGATCTCACCGGGCTGCCCAACCGGACGTCCTTCGCCGATCACCTCGTCGCCACCGTGGCCGAGGCCGAGCGCGGGGACGCCCAGATCGCGGTGCTCTTCTGCGACATCGACGCGTTCAAGCTCGTGAACGACTCCCTCGGTCACGCCGCCGGCGACGACCTGCTGCGCCACGTCGCCACCCGCCTGAAGGCGGTGACCCGCGCGGCCGACATGATCGCCCGCCAGTCGGGTGACGAGTTCCTGGTGCTGGTGCGCGACGCGCGCGGCTCGCATGGCGACGTCGCCCAGCTCGCCGAGGCGCTCGCCTCCCGGATCGAGCATGCGATCTCCTCGCCGTTCTCACTCGACGGCCACGAGGTCGTGATCGGCGTCTCGGTGGGCACCAGCATCTACCCCGAGGATGGGCGCACGGCCGAGGAGCTCCTGCACCACGCCGACGCCGAGATGTACCACGCGAAGGCGGCGCGGCAGGGCCGCCGCGTCCGCGACCGCGCCTCCGACGACCCCACCCGCGACCTCGAGCTCGCGGCCTCGCTGCACCACGCCATCGCCCGCGGCCAGCTGGTGCTCGAGTACCAGCCGATCGTCGACCTCGACACGGCGGCGATCCTGAGCGTCGAGGCGCTCGTGCGCTGGGATCGCGGCGGGGAGCTGATGAGCCCCGGGCTGTTCCTGCCCGCCGCCGAGCGCACGGGCCTCCTGACGCCGATCACGCATTGGGTCGTGCAGGAGGCGGTGAGCCAGCTCGACCGGTGGCGGGCAGTGGGCATGGACGTGGACGTGTCCGTGAACGTGCCGCCGGCGATGCTCGACCGGCGCATGTGCGACCGGCTCGTCCGCATCGCCGCCGAGCACAAGCTCGCCCGCGGCGCCATCACGCTCGAGCTCGTGGAGTCGGCCATGATGGACGACCGCCGCCTGTTCGACCACCTCGAGTCGCTGCGCGCGGCCGGCTACCGGATCGCGATCGACGACTTCGGCACCGGCCACTCCTCGCTCGCGCGGATCGCCCAGCTCCCGTTCGACGTGCTCAAGATCGAGCGCAGCCTGATCGCGGGCATCTGCGACTCGCCCCGCGAGCACGCCATCGTGCGCGCGATCATCGCCACGGCCGAGGCCCTCGACGCGACCGTGGTCGCCGAGGGCATCGAGACCGAGCGCCAGCGCGTCGCGCTGCGCCGGCTCGGCGTGCGCAACGGCCAGGGCTACCTGTTCGCGCGGCCGATGCCGGCGCGGATGCTCTTCACGGACGAGCGCAGCACCGACGCGGCCTAGCCGCCCGCCGCGCCACGCCATCGGCTCCCCCCGCGCGGCGCCCTGCGCCCCTCGCGCCCTCCCCGTTCTGTGGGAGCTTGCGGCCAGGTACGTAAACACGCGCCTGCCCGCGCCGATTGCCGGGGTAACCCGGACCGTCACGCCGCCGCGTGCCGGCCGGCCCTGATCCCCATGACGACGCCCACACCTGCCCGGCACACGGCCATCGCCCCGAGAGCGCGGATCGCGACCCTGCGCGTGCTCGCGGTGGTGGCCGTCCTCTCGACTGCAGCCGTCGGCGCGATCGTGCACCTGAACCACAGCGCCGACCGGAGCGCGCGGTCGGAGGTGCGGCTCGCGGTGATGGGACGGGATCTGCTCGCACTGCAGGACGTGCCGTTCCGCGCCCGGCCTGCGACCGGCGGCACGCCGGCGCTCGCGCGGATGCGCCTGCGCAGCGGGGAGCGGCGCGTGCTGCGCGTCCTCGCGATCTTGCAGGGCGATTCGCCGCCGGCCGAGCTGCGGCACATGGCCGCGAGGGCGCAGGCGTACTTCCGCACGCTCCACCGGATCTACCTGGTCGGCATCTCGCCCGCCGGCTACGGCGCACAGGCAGATCGGCTCGGGGGGATATCGGGGCACCAGCTGCAAGCGCTGAGCGGGTCGATCGACGCCGCCGGCCGCGTCTACGGCGCCCGCGCCGGGCGCACCCAGGACAACGTGGTGGCCGGCTCCGGGATGGCCATCGCCCTGCTGTTCGTCGCCTTCGCGTTCTTCCAGCGCCGGGCGCAGTTCGCCCACGACGAATCGCGGCGGCTGGCCGACGAGAACGGGCGCCTGCTGGTCGCGAGCCGCCGGGAGGCTCGCACCGACCCGCTCACCGGGCTGCCCAACCGCCGGGCGCTGATCGCAGATCTCACGGCGGCGGTCGCATGGGAGACCCAGCGGCGCGCGATCCTGATCCTGTTCGATCTGGACGGATTCAAGCAATACAACGACGCGTTCGGTCACCCCGCCGGCGACATGCTGCTGCAGCGGCTCGGAGAGCGGCTGCAGGCGGCCGTCGCACCCTGCGGCGGCACGGCCTACCGGATGGGGGGCGACGAGTTCTGCGTGCTCACACCGGCCGAGGACTCCGAGAGCACGGTCTGGACCGCGTTCACCGCCCTCTCCGAGCGCGGCGACGGGTTCGAGGTCGGGGCCTCCTACGGCATCGCCGAGATCCCCGGCGACGGCGCCACCGTGGCGACGATCCTGCACGTCGCCGACGTGCGCATGTACGACGACAAGGCGACCGGGCGACCGTCCGCCGGCCGCCAGAGCACCGACGTGCTGATGGCGCTCATCAACGAGCGCGGCCCCGAGCTGCTCGAGCACGTCCAGCGCGTCGCCCGGCTGAGCGAGCGGACCGCCCGCGGGATGGGCTTCTCGGACGAGGCGACCAGGCAGGTCGCCCTCGCGGCGACGCTGCACGACGTGGGCAAGGCGGCGATCCCGGATGCGATCGTGAGCAAGGCGGGCAGTCTCGATCCGGCGGAGTGGGAGTTCATCCACCGCCATACGGTGATCGGCGAGCACATCATCGCCGCGGCGCCGGCGCTCGTGCCGGTCGCCGAGGTCGTGCGGTCGACCCACGAGCGCTTCGACGGGACGGGCTATCCCGACCGGCTGCGCGGAGAGGCGATTCCGGTCGAGGCGCGCATCATCACCGTCTGCGACGCCTACGACACGATGACGAACGAGAGCGTCTACCAGCCGCGCATCGGTCACGCCGAGGCGCTCGCCGAGCTGCGCCGAAACGCCGGCAGCCAGTTCGACCCGCATGTGGTGGACGTCTTCTGCGCGCTTCCGGCGGAGCTGGCCGACCGCGCCGCTGCCTGACTAGGGCGAGCCTTCCGGCGGGCCGATGCCGAGGCGGCGGCGCAGCGACGCGCGCTCGCGCCGCCAGGCCGGCGCCGGATCGCGGCCGGCGAAGAAGGCCACCGCCACGATGCCGGCGAGCGTCGCCAGGAACGCGACGAGCAGCGACCCCACCGCCAGTTCGTCCCACACCGAGGTGACCGGGCCGATGTTGCGACCGTAGCGCAGGTCGAGCACACAGCACACCACCACCGCCGCCCACAGCCACTTGAGCGTCCGGCGCGTGACCGCGGCCGCGTCGAGCGGGCGCGGGTTGGCCCGGTCCCAGCGCTCGAGCTCGGCGATCAGGCGCAGGTCGGGCAGCGGCCGGTAGTCCGGAAGCGAGCGCGCGCAGCCGTCGCACAGCGGCCATCCGACTCGCGTCGGCTGGTGGCAGTGCGGACAGACACGGGTGGCGGCGACGACCTGCGTGCCTCCCATGCTAAGCCGAAACGGCCGGTTGGGGAAGAGCGATACTTCCGCACATGGAGGCGGAGTCCGAGCTCCGGCTGGTCGAGGCGCGGCGCGAGCGCTTCTACGTCCGCTCGCAGCTGAAGGTGCTGCGGCGCTACCGCGAGCGCCAGGCCGCCGCCGGCGAGCCGACCGCCGCGAGCGACGCACGTGTCGCCGAGCTCGAGACGCGGCTGCGGGAGCTGGACGAGACGGTCGAGGGCATGCGCGCCCGCCTCGGGCGGCCCCATCGGACGCTGGATCGCTGAGCGGCGCCGGGAACGCGAAGAAAACGCAATTGGCATCCGATGCAACCGCCAAATGGCAGAGCCCCGCGCCGGCCAATTGACATCCACCACGGATGTCAATTGGGAGAACGGGCGAGGCCCGCGGGTGCGCGGCAGCGGTCGTCCCCTGCGATGATGGCGGGGTGGACGAGGTTGAGGTGGTCGTCGCCCACAACGAGCGGGCGACTCTGCGTGTCGGCGACGTCTTCGTGAAGGTCGACGCCGATCAGACGCGCACCGACGTCGAGGTCGAGGCGATGGCCATGGCGCCGATCCCGACTCCGGAGGTCCTGTGGCGAACGCCGCCCGTGCTCGCGCTCGCCGCCCTCCCTGGGACGGCACTCGGCCGCCTGGGGGAGCCGTCGACCGCTTCGGCGGCGGCGTGGGCCGCGGCGGGTGCCGCCGCGCGGACGCTGCACGCCGCGCCGCTGCCGCCATGGCCCGGTCGGAGTGTGGACGAGATCGCTGCCCGCCTCGACGGCGAATGCGAGTGGCTCATAACGAACGGCGTCCTCCCCGCCGAGTTGGTCACGCGCAACCGCCGGATTGCCGAGGCTGCGCTGCGGCCGTGGACACCGGTGTTCACGCACGGCGACCTCCAGGTCACCCACGTGTTCGTCGACGGTGACGAGATCACCGGCGTGATCGACTGGTCCGAGGCGGGCCGGGGCGATGCCCTGTACGACCTCGCCATCCTGACGCTCGGACACGAGGAGCACCTGAGCGACGTCGTCGCCGGCTACGGGACGGACGTCGACCTCGACGTGATCCGCGCGTGGTGGTCGGTGCGAAGCCTGTGGGCGGCCCGGTGGCTGATCGAGCACGGCTTCGACCCCTCCTCGCCGGGCTGCGAGTTCGCCGTGCTCAGATCACAGCTGTGATGCCGCCGGAGTCCGATGACCGCGACCCGGCCACGGGTCAGCCGCGCCGGTCGCCGTCCGGGCGGGGCACGACCCGCGTGCTCGTGGCCTTCCACGACGCGACCACCCGCCCACCGGCCCGGATCCCGAGCCGTTCGACCGATGCCGGTGTGACCTCGGCCGTCAGCCCGCCCACCGTGACGCGGGCACGGTTGCCCTGCACCGTCACTCGATCGACGATGCCCTGGAGGTGGTTCATCGCGGAGCTGTCCCTGGGCGGCTCGAGCTCGAGCGTGATCTCCCACGGAGCGACGAGCACCGCCACGGGGCCGTCGGCGGCGTCGCTGATGTGGATCACGGTGCCGTCGGGCAGATGCACGACGGGGCCCTCGGCGTAGCCGGGGACGTAGTTCACCCCGGCGAAATCGGCGACGAACCGGCTCTCCGGCGAGTGCAGCAGCTCCTCGCTCGTCCCCGACTGGACGATGCGGCCGCGGTCGATGACGATCACCTGCTCGGCGAGGAGCGTCGCCTCCTCGTAGGAGTGGGTGACCGTGATCGTCGGGATGCGCGTGCGCTGCAGGATGCCCGCGAGCTCGGCGGCCACGCTCGAGCGCGTCCCCGGGTCGAGCGCCGCGAGCGGCTCGTCGAGGAGCAGCAGCTGCGGCTCGATCGCGAGGGCGCGCGCCAGCGCGACCCGCTGGCGCTCGCCCCCCGAGAGGCTGCGCGGGCGGGCCCGTGCCAGGTGTTCGATGCCCAGCTGGCGCAGCACCTCATCGGGGTCGCGGCGCGCCTCGAACGCCACGTTTCCGATCACGTTGCGATGCGGGAACAGGGCATAGTCCTGGAACACGAACCCCACCCGGCGGCGCTCGACCGGCACGTTCACACCCGGCCCGAACCACATCTGGCCGTTGTAGGAGATCTCGCCGCTTGCGGGCGTCCGCAGCCCCGCGATCAGACGCAGGATCGTGGACTTGCCCGCACCGGAGGGGCCGACGAGCGCCGTCGGCACGTCCACGGCAAGCGAGATGTCGACCGTGAACTCGCGCAGGGGGGAGGTCACATCGGCCCGTAGCGAAGCGTCCTCCCTCGCACGATGAGCTTGACCGTCAGGAGCACCGCGGCGCTGATCGCGATCAGGGCCGCGCCGAGCGCGAGGGCCGTGCCGAAGTCGCCCTGCTCGAACAGCAGGTACGTCGCGATCGGGGCGGTCTGCGTGACGCCCTGCAGGCTGCCCGCGAACATGATCGTCGCCCCGAACTCGCCCACCGCCCGTGCCCAGGCAAGCGCGGCGCCGGCACCGAGGCCGGAGCCGGCGAGCGGCACCGCCACCCGGCCGAACACCTTCCACTTGCCCGCGCCCAGGGTGCGGGCCGCCGCGAGCAGGTCGGGGTCGACCGCGGCGAAGGCCTCCTGCGCCTGGCGAAGGTAGAGCGGGCCGGCGACGAAGGTCATCGCCATGACGACCGCCGCCTTGGTGAACGGCAGCTCGATCCCCAGCGCGCTCAGCTGGCTCCCGAGCAGGCCCGTGCGCCCGAAGGCCGCGAAGAGCCCGATCCCGGCGACGGCCGGCGGCAGCACGAGCGGCAGCTCGAACAGCGTCACGAGGAGCGTCTTGCCGGGGAACGTGCTCGTCGCGAGCCGGTAGGCGACGGGCGTGCCGACGATCAGCATCGCCGCGAGCGAGAGCGCGCTCGTCTCCGCCGTCACCCGAAACGCGGCCCGCGCCGTCTCGGACGAGAACCCGTCGTGCAGGTTCCCCTGCAGGAAGACGCCCAACAGCGGCAGCCCGAAGAAGGCTGCCGCCACCAGGCCGAGCAGAGCGGTGATCAGCCCGTAGGCGCCGCCCCGAAGCCGAACTGCTTCAAGACCGCTTGTCCCTGCGCGCTCATCACCAGGTCGATCCACTGCTGCGCCGCCTTCGTGTTCTTGCTGTAGCTGACGATGCCGATCGGGTACGTCGCGGTCGCCTGCGCCGATGCGGGGAAGTCGACTTCGTGCAGTTTCGCCTTCTGCGAGAGGGCATCGGTCACGTACACGAAGCCGGCGTCCGCCTCACCCGAGGTGAGCTTCGCCAGCACGTCGGTTGCATTCTGCTCCTTGCTGACGATGTGCAGTTTCGTCTCGTCGATGCCGAGGTTCGTCAGCACCTGCTCGGTGTAGGCGCCGAGCGGCACCGCCGGATCGGCGACGACGATCTTCGGGCTGCCCTTCGTCAGGTCCTGGGGAGACGTGATGTGGGCCGGATTGCTCTTGGGCGTGACCAGGACGAGGGTGTTCGTCGCGAAGTTCGTCGTCGGGCCGAGCAGCTTCTTGCCCTGCAGGATCTCCGGATACTTCGGGCTCGCCGCCGCGTACACGTCGGCCGGGGCGTGCTGCAGGATCTGCGCCTCGAGCACGTCGGAGCCGTCGAAGTTGGTCTTGACCGTCCACCCCGGGTGCGCCTGCTGGTACGTCGTCACGAGCTGGGTGAACGCGTTCGTGAGCGACGACGCCGCCGACACGTACAGCGTGCCGCCGGTCGATCCAGCCGACGATCCGCCGGAGGAGCCCCCGGACGACGATCCGCCGCAGGCCGTGGCCGCGAACACGACGGCCGCCGCCAGCGCCACTGTCTTCATGCGTGTGCTCATATCCTCCCCACCATCACCGACGTTGCCTTGACCGTCGCGACTGCCGGGATGCCCGGGGCAAGCCCCAGCTCATCGACCGCGTCGCGGGTCACCACCGAGACCACCCGATGCGGCCCGGCCTTGATCACCACCTGTGCGATCACCCCCGTCACCTCGACGCTCTCGACCTCGCCCTCGAAGCGATTGCGGGCCGAGAACCCGTCGCCCACCCTGATGGGCATGTGGCCGCCGAGCCGCTCGATCTCGGAAACGGCGATCTCACGCCGGTTGCGATAGTCGCGCCGGGTCTGCACGCGGCCCGCCCGCTCCCACCGGCGCAGCGTGTCCACGCTCACGCCGAGCGCCTTTGCAGCCTCCCCGATCGAGACGAGCCGGTCGTCCACCCCACACACCTTTCTACATAGTCACCGCATAGGCAGCGCGTGAGCATATACCAGCCGGTGGCAGAGGCGTCAGAGCGAGGGCACGAGCAGCGTGCGCAGGGCGCGGCCGGCGGCGAGCTCGTGCAGCGCGTCCTCGGCATCGGCAAGCGGCCGGCGGCCGCTCACGAGCTCGTCGAGGAGGAGCTCGCCCGCCAGGTAGAGCGACACGAGCTCGGGGAAGTCCTCGTGCGGGTGGGTGCTGCCGTAGTTCGAGCCGATGATGCGCTGCTCGCGCTCGGCCAGCGTCAGCGGGTCGAAGCCGGCCCGAGCGCCCGCCGGCGGCAGTCCGACCACGACCGCGGTGCCGCCCAGGCCGAGCATCCGCACCGCCTGCTCGGTGGTCTCCACCTTGCCGATCGCATCGAACGCGAAGTCGACCCCGCCGCCGGTCAGCTCGTGCACGGCCTCGGCCACATCACCGTCGCCGGCGGTGATCGCATCGGTCGCCCCGAGCGTCCCCGCGAGCGCGCCCCGGGCGGGGTCGAGGTCGATCGCGATCACCCGGCCCGCCCGGGCCAGGCGCGCCCCCTGGACGACCGAGAGGCCCACGCCGCCGCAGCCGATCACGGCCACCGATGCGCCCTCGGGCACGGCGGCGGTGCGGCGCACCGCCCCGACGCCGGTGGCCACGGCGCAGCCGACCAGCGCCATCACCTCGAGCGGGGCGTCGGCGCGGATCGGGATCGCGCCCGACTCCGGCACCACGGCCTCCTCGGCGAACGATGACACCGACAGGTAGTGATGCAACCGCTCGTCGCCGCGGTGCAGGCGGGTGGTGCCGTCGTACAGCACGCCCCGGGGCAGGAGCACATCCGCACAGAGCTCGCACCTGGCGGGATGACCGGCCCGGCACATCCGGCAGCGGCCGCAACTGGGCACCCACGAGAGGATCACGTGATCGCCCTCGCGCAGCGACGTGACCCCGGCACCCGTCGCGACGACCGTCCCCGAGCCCTCGTGCCCCATCACGAGCGGCGTCGCCACCCGCCAGTCGCCGCGGCGCACGTGCAGGTCGCTGTGGCAGACGCCGGCCGCGGCGATGCGCACGCGCACCTCGCCCGCGCGGGGATCGTCCAGATCGACATCGGCGACCTCGACCGGCTGCTGCGGGTCACGAAAGACGACAGCGCGCATCGCAGGGCCGACGCTATCAGGCCCCGCTTGACTCGCGCGTCCGGGTGGCGGACCATGCGGCGTGCCGTGGACACCGAAGCCGGTGAAGCCGTGATCTCGACGTCGCTGGTCGACCGCTGCCGCCGCGGCGACCGCGACGCGTGGCGCGACCTCGTCGCGGAGTACTCGCGCTACGTCTACGCGATCATCATGCGCGGCTACCGGCTCCCCGAGAGCGACGCCGAGGACGTCTTCCAGGACGTGTTCGCCCGCGTCTTCGAGCGGCTGGAGACGCTGCGCGACGACGACGCCCTGCGGGGCTGGATCGCGCAGGTCACCCGCAACCTGTGCTCCGACCACCTGCGCCGCGCCCATCCGCACGAGGAGCTCACCGACGCCACGGTGACCGACGTCGACGACCGCCTGGCCGACCTCGACGACGCGCTCGCTGTGCGCCAGGCGCTGACCCGCCTGCCGCAGGGCTGCGCCGAGATCCTCGACCGGTTCTTCTGCCGGGACGAGTCCTACCGCACGATCGGTGGCGCGCTCGGGATCCCGGCGGGCACGATCGCGAGCCGGATCAGCCGCTGTCTCGATCGCCTGCGGCGGGAGATGGCGGGAAGAGATCCGGCCGCCGGTGCGTCTGGTGGGGAGTGAGCATGGACGAGCGTGAGATCGGACGGCTGCTGAGGCTCTTGCCCGCAGCCCCCGCAGAGTGGACGCTGACGGCGCAGGAGCTGCCCTTCCTGAGCGCCGAGCTCGCGGACATCCTCGAGCGGGCGCGCGGCGACGGCGGATTCCGCGACGGCCTGCGGGCCGACCCGGACACGACGCTGCGCGACCACGGCTATGACCTCTCGCCGAGCGTGATGGCGCACCTGATGAAGCTCCTGCCCGAGGACGAGCCCGACAAGAGCTGAGGCGGAGGCGCCCGCTCAGATCGGCGAGACGGCCGGGCGCAGCGAGCCCAGCCGGCGGGCGACCACCAGGTCGGCCGCGGCCGCGCTCTCGGCGTGCCCGGTGACCGCCGCGAGGAACTGGTCGCGGCCGAGGGCGAGCAGGCGGCAGTCGGAGGTGGCGCGCACCGTCGCGGTGCGGGGGGTGTCGCGCAGGAGCGCGATCTCGCCGAAGAACCCGCCCGGGTGGATGGGCGGCCGTGGCTCGCCGGCGACGGTCACGGCCAGCGTGCCGTCCTCGACCACGTAGAACTCGTCGCCCGCGTCGCCCTCGCGCACGACGACCGTGTCCTCGGCGACGGCGACGGGGCGCAGGTGCCCGGCGATGCCTTCGAGCGCCGGCAGCGACAGCGGCGCGAACACGACCAGCTCGCGCAGGAGCTGCACGTGCGCGGCCGTCGCCGCCGGCGCCGTGTCGAGCCGGATCAGCCACCGGCCCGTGAGCGCCACGGCCACCGGCAGCATCAGCCCGGTGACCACGATCGCAGGCCGCTCGCCGAGGAGCGCGATCAACGCCGGGGCGCCGATCGACCCGAGCCCGATGGCGGCCAGCATGATGCTCTCCAGCACGCCGAACACCCGCCCGATCACGTGGGCCGGAGCGGCCCGCTGCAGGAGCGTGATCGCGGCCACGTCGACGACCGTGTTGCCGGCGCCGATGCCGGCCAGGAGCACGACCACGACCGCCGTGCTGCTCGAGAGGCCGACGAGGGCGATGCCGAAGCCCCAGACGAGCACGCCCACGGCGAACGCGAGCGCGAGCCTGCGCCCGGCGGCCAGCCCGGCCGCGCCGACGCCCCCCAGGATGCCGCCGATCCCGAAGGCCGAGTCGAGGTAGCCCACGCCGGCGTTGCCGATATGCAGCTGCTGCAGCGCGAGGACGACGGTGAACACGCCGAGCGCGCCGGCGGCCGCCGCCTGCAGCGCGTAGACGCCGACCACGGTCGCCAGGACCGGGGTGGCCACGAGCGCGCGGAACCCGGCGGTGACCGTGCCGATCAGACCCTCGCTGTGCTCGGCCTCGCCCTCGGCGAGCGGCGGCGGCACCCGCGCAGGCTCGGGGACGAGCGCGACCAGTCCCGCCGACCACACAAAGACCGCGGCACAAACGGCGAAGACCGTGTCCGGCCCGGTCACGGCCAGCAGCAGGCCGCCGATCCCTGGGCCGAGAAAGATCGCCGCGCTCTCGATCGTGACCGCCACCGCATTTGCGGCCGTGAGCTCCTCAGGCGTGCGCGCGAGCGCCGGCAGGAGCGACGCCTGGGCGGGTCGAAACGCCGTGGCGACCACGGCGATCAGGCAGGCCGTGGCGAAGATGACGGCCACGCCGGCCGAGGCGCGCACCTCCCAGGCCAGGCCGAGGACGAGGGCCGCCCGGATGAGGTCGGTCGTGATCATGACGCGCCGGCGCGAGCCGCGATCGGCGATGATCGCCGTGAACGGCGCGAAGACGGCCGACGCCGCCATGCGCAGCAGCATCAGGAGGCCGACCCCGGTGGCGCCGCCGCCGTGCCGGTAGGCGACGACCGAGAGCGTGACCAGATAGGCCACGTTGCCGGTCATCGACGCCGCCCAGGCCACCTGCAGCCGGCGCAGGGCGGGGTTTGCGAGCACGTCGCGCAGGGCTCTCAGCGTGTCGCGCATCGGGTGGGCGATTGTACCGATCGAGACAGAATTTGCGGGGTGTGGGAAGATTCGGGGTCCGGCCACCGTCTGGTGGGAACACGGACCCCGTACAGGAGGACACACGGTGGGAGACGAACGAGATCGCGCACCGCGGGCAACGGACGAGCCCGACGTCGAGGCACACGCGAGCGCACACAAGGCTCAGCCGGATCAGCCGGACGAGGACCACGGCGACGACGACTCCCCGGACGTCGAGGCGCACGCGCACAAGCACGTCTAGCGCAAGCCCGGTGGCGCCGCCGCCGGTGCGGCGGCGCCACGGCGCGCCCCGCGTTGCGTTCGCTAGCATCGCTCCAGAGTGAGCGCTGAAGCGGCCGACGAATCCCTCCCCGCCTATGCCGTCGACCGGACGGCCGTGCAGCGGCTGCGCGGCGCCCGGGCCTGGCCCACGGGCGTGACGCGCGAATGGGCGCTCGGCGGCTCGACCGGCCGCGGCGCCCGGGTGTGCGTGGTCGATAGCGGGATCGAGGCCGGCCACCCGCGGGTCGGCGAGGTGACGACGGCGATGGCGGTCTCGATCGTGGACGACGAGATCGTGATCGAGCCCGATACCGAGGGCGACCTGTGCGGCCACGGCACCGCCTGCGCCGGGATCATCCGCGAGATCGCGCCCGACTGCGAGCTCGCGAGCGTGCGCGTGCTGGGCGAGGGCTTCGTCGGCAGCGGCCCCGTGCTCGTCGCGGGCCTGCGCTGGGCGATCGCGCAGGGCTACGACGTCATCAACATGAGCCTCTCGACCACCAAGCGCAAGTTCGTCGAGGAGCTGCACGACCTGGCCGACGCGGCCTACTTTCGCCGCAGCATCGTGGTCGCATCGGCCCACAACATGCCCGTCGCAAGCTATCCCTGGCGGTTCTCGTCGGTGATCTCGGTGGCGAGCCACGAGCTGGAGGACCCGCTGGCCTACTACCGCAACCCCGATCCCCCGGTCGAGTTCTTCGCCCGAGGCGTCGACGTCAGCGTCGCCTGGACCGGCGGCGTCAGCATGCGCTCGACCGGGAACAGCTTCGCCACGCCGCACATCACCGGCATCTGCGCCCTGATCCGCGCGAAGCACCCCGAGCTCACCCCCGCCGAGGTGAAGACGCTGCTCGGCCTCACCGCTGCGAATGCCGGAGCCGACGGTGAGTGACGCCGACCACCGCCTGCGCGACGCCGTGGCCGCAGGGGTTCTGGCCGACAACGCCACCCACGCGGCGCTGCTGGGCTCGATCGTGCAGGTGGCCCGCGCCATCTTTCGCGCCCGCGCGGCCAGCGTGCTCCTGCTCGACGAGACCGCCGGCGAGCTCGTGTTCGAGGCGGTCGTGGGCGAGGGCGAGGACACCCTGGTCGGGCAGCGCTTCCCCGCCTCGAAGGGCATCGCCGGCTGGGTGCTGAACACCCGCCAGCCGCTCGTCATCACGGACGTGACCGCGGATCCGCGCTTCTCCGCCGACACGGCGGCGGCGACCGGATACGTGCCGAAGGGAATCATGGCCGTGCCACTCCTGCACGGCGAGGAGGCGCTCGGCGTGCTCGAGGTGCTCGACCGCCCGGCCGACGCCCGCTTCAGCATCGAGGAGGTCGACCTGCTCGGCCTCTTCGGCATCCAGGCCGCCGCGGCGCTCGCGCTGATCCGGCGGGCGCGCCTCGCCGCGGCGGCGCTCGAAGGCGGCGGAGGCGACCTGCGCGCACTTGCACAGATCGCCTCCCGGGTCGCCGGGCGCGGCGACGACCGCGCCGTCTCGGACTTCCTCGCCGCCCTGAACGCGCTGCTCTCGCGGATGGACGGCGGGTAGCCGTCAGCCCTCGGACGCCTCGATCGTCTTCGACCGGTGCCCGATCGAGATGCGCTTCGGCTTTGCCTCCTCGGGCTTCGGTAGCGTCACGACGAGCACGCCGTCCTCGTACTGCGCCCGGATGGCGCCGCCGTCGATGTTCTGCGGCAGGGTGAACGAGCGCACGAACTTGCCCTGCCAGCGCTCGCTGCGGTACCTCCGCACCGCCGAAGCCTCGAGCTTGCGCTCGCCGGTCACGACCAGCTGGCCGTCCACAACCTCAGCGGACAGGTTCTCGGGGCGGCAGCCCGGAACGTCGAGCGCGATCGTCACGGTCTGCTCGTCCTCCCAGATGTCCACCGGAGGGATGAACCCGCGACTGCCGCCCGGTGCCGCGCGCAGCCCGAACATGCGGTCGAAGTTCTCGGCCATCGCGTCCAGCTCGGCCAGCAGCGGATCACGTCCAGTCACAGTTGCCATCGGGGTCAACCTCCCTTCTCGTGGTTTCCATCTCCTCGGGTAAGCATCCGGGGAGACGTGTCAACCCCCAATTTCGCCGCAACTCGGATCCGAGCGAGCGCGCGGCCCTCGATGGTGCGCACCCGCTCGCCGGAAACCCCGAGGCGGCGGCCGATCGTGCGCAGCGACTCGCCGTTTGCCCGTGCGGCGAGCACGATGCGCTCGCGCTCGGAGAGCCGCACGAGCGCCGGGCGCAGCTGCTCGGATGTGATCCGCAGGAGCACCTGCTCGAACTCGGCGGCGGCCACCGGGTACTCGACGAGGTCGGCGGCGCTCACGTCGGCCGCCGGATGCTCGACCGCGAGCACATCGGCCAGGTGCTCCACCCCCCAGCCGAGCGAGTCAGCAAGCTCCATCACCCGCGGCTCCCGGTGCAGCGTCCGTACCAGGCGTTCGCGGTGCTCCTTCAGCTCGTGCATGTCCCACAGGACATGGGTCGGCAGCCGCATCGGACGCGCGCTCTCGGCCACCGTCTGCTGCATCGCCTGGCGCACCCACAGCCGCGCCCATGGCAGGAACGGCCCCCGCTCGGGCTCGTACCGGGCCGCCGCGTGCAGGACGCCGACGGCGGCCTCCTGCACGAGGTCGTCGTCGTCGACGCCGCGCCCCCGGTAGCGGCGCGCCCACCGGCGCAGGAGCGGCATCATCGCCTCGACCAGCGCGGCCTTTGCCGCGGGATCGGTGCGGGCCGCCCGCGCAGCGTCATCAAGGCTGCGAGAGAGTTCGGGCGGCGACTCCACGGCCACGGCCTCAATACACTACCGACCGGTTCGCCATGCCTCCGATGACCACGATCGAGCTGCTCTACTGGGAGGGCTGCCCTTCGCATCCCCAGGCACTCGCCGAGCTCCGCGAGGCGCTCGCCGACGTCGGGCGGGACGATGACGCGGTCGTCCTTCGCCGCGTGGACACAGAGGCCGAGGCGGCCAGCCTCGGGTTCTGCGGATCGCCGACGATCCGCGTGGACGGGGTCGACCCCGTGCCGCCGCCCGCGGACGAGCCGACGGGGCTCACCTGCCGCGTCTACCGGCTGGCCGACGGGCGCTACTCCCCGACCCCCGATCCCGTCCTGCTGCGCGAGGGGCTCGCACGCCTGCTCGGCCCTGCCGCGGCGGAGCCGCCGCGATGACACCCCGCCCCGGAGACGCCGTCCCCGACTTCACCCTGCCCGACACCGACGGCGGGCCCGTCCCGCTGCACGCCGGAGCGGCCGCGACCGTGGTCGTCTTCACGTGCAACCACTGCCCGTACGCGCTCGCGTGGCACGGCCGCATCGAGGCCGTCGCGCGGGACTACTCCGGCCGGGGCGTGCGCACGCTTCAGATCTGCAGCAACGACGCCGAGCGCTACCCCCGCGACGCGCCCGAGGCGATGCGCGCCCGCGTGCAGGCAGGCGAGTTCTCCGGCCCGTACCTGCACGACGCCACCCAGGAGGTGGCGCGGGCCTGGGGCGCGCGGGTCACCCCCGACGTGTTCGTGGTCGACGCCGCCGGGCGGCTGGCCTATCGGGGCGCGCCGGATGCCGATCACCGCGACGAGTCGCTGCAGGCCGCCTGGCTGCGCTCGGCGCTCGACGCGGTGCTCGCCGGCAGCCCCGTCGCGGAGCCTCTGACCGACCCGGTCGGCTGCTCGATCAAGTGGCGGGCGTGACCCGGCGCCCGCAGTAGTCTGCCGCGCATGCGGTACCGGCAACTCGGGCATACCGGCGTCGAGGTCAGCACGCTCTGCCTGGGCACGATGCTGTTCGGGCCGTGGGGCAACCGCGACCACGACGAGTCGATCCGCATCATCCACCGGGCGCTCGACGCGGGCATCAACTTCGTCGACACCGCCGACGTCTACGCGGCCGGCGAGTCCGAGCAGATCGTCGGCAAGGCCCTGCGCGGCCGCCGCGACGACGTCGTCCTCGCCACCAAGTTCCACGGGCCGATGGGCGACGACCGCAACCGCCGCGGCAACTCCCGCCGCTGGATCATGCGCGCCGTCGACGACAGCCTGCGGCGGCTCGGCACCGACTGGATCGATCTCTACCAGGTGCACCGGCCCGAGCCGGACACCGCCATCGACGAGACGCTGGGCGCGCTCACCGACCTCGTCCGCGCGGGCAAGGTGCGCTACCTGGGCAGCTCGACGTTCCCCGCCCATGCGATCGTCGCCGCCCAGTGGACGGCGCAGCGGCGCGGCCGCGAGCGGTTCGTCTGCGAGCAGCCGCCGTACTCGATGCTGGTGCGCGGCATCGAGGCCGACGTGCTGCCGGTGTGCCGCAGCCACGGCATGGGCGTGATCGCGTGGAGCCCGCTCGCCGGCGGCTGGCTATCGGGCCGCGCCGATGTCACGGCGCCGGGCAGCAACCGGGCCGAGCGCATCCCGGCCCGCTTCGACATGTCGATCCCCGCCAACCAGGCCAAGCTGGACGCGGCGGGCGCGCTCGCCGAGGTGGCGCGGGCCGCCGGCCTCTCGCCGATCCACATGGCGCTCGCATTCGTGACCAACCATCCGGCGGTGACCGCCGCGATCATCGGCTCGCGCACGATGGAGCAGCTCGAGAGCCAGCTCGGCGCGGCCGACGTCGACCTCGACGCCGCCGTGCTCGACCAGATCGACGCGATCGTCCCACCGGGGACGAACCTGAACCCGGCCGACGCCGGATACACCCCGCCCGCCCTGAGCGATCCGGCCCAGCGCCGGCGGTGAGCCTCGCCGGCGCCGGGGTCCGCGGCTCGCACCGGCTCGAAGACCTGCGGACCGCGGCGATGCCAATCGCGCAGACGGCCGTGGCGGCCGGGCTGGCGTGGTGGATCGCCACCGACCTCCTGCACCACGTCACACCCCTGTTCGCGCCGATCTCGGCGATCATCGCCCTCGGCCTGAACGCCGGCTACCGCACCCACCGCGCGGTCGAGATGGTGCTCGGCGTGTCGCTCGGGGTGCTCATCGGCGATGCGCTGATCGACGTCATCGGCACGGGCCCGCTGCAGATGGGCCTCGCCGTGCTCCTGGCGATGAGCGCGGCGGTGCTGCTGGGCGGCGGAGCGCTGCTCGCGTCTCAGGCTGCGATCTCGTCCGTGCTCGTGGCGGCGCTCTTGCCCTCGTCGCACGGGCTGCCCCCGCCTCGGCTCATCGACACCCTGCTCGGAGGCGCGGTGGGCCTGGCCGTGCTCGCGCTTGCCCCGGGCAACCCGACCCGGCTCGCCCGCCGCACGGGCGAGCCGCTGCTGGCCGAGCTGGCAGACTCGCTGGACGCGATCGCAGCGGCGCTCGAGCGCCGCGACCGCGACGGCGCCGAGGCGGCCCTCCACCGCGTGCGCGCGATGGACGGCCCGGCTGCCCGGTTCGCCGACGACCTCGGCCGCGTGCGTGAGACGGCCCGCATCGCGCCGACGAACTGGTACGCGCGCGCCGCGATCGAGCGCCTGGCGGCGGCCGCGCCGAACATCGACCACGCCGTCCGCAACAGCCGGGTGCTCGCGCGCGCCGCCCGGCGGGCGATCGACCTCGAGCCGGCGACACCCCCTGGCCTGAGCGCCGGGGTCCGGCTCCTGGCCAAGGCGTGCCGGACGATGTTCGCCGAGCTGCTCGGCGGCGGTGACGCGACCCGCGAGACCGAGCAGCTGCTCGACGCGGCCGCGAGCGCGACCCACGCCCTGGACGCAGGCGCCAGCCTGTCGACCGGCGCGGTGGCCGGCCAGGTGCGCTCGATCACGCTCGACCTGTTGCTGGCTCTGGGGGTACCGGCCGACGATGCGGCGCGGTCGGTGCGGCGAGCGGGCGCGGTGCCCGCCCCGGGCGAGCCGGCCTAGCCGGCTCCGGCGGCCGTCCGCGACCGGCCGCGGAAGGCGAGCCGCAGGTGTTCGACGTGGTAGACGGCCTCGTCGACCAGCGCAGCCACGTGGTCGTCATGCAGCTCGTAGACGACGTTTCGGCCGCGCCGCTCGCCCACGACGAGGCCCAGGTGACGCAGCACGCGCAGCTGCTGGCTGACCGCCGGCTGCGACATGCCCACCGCCGCGGCCAGCTCGCCGACGGCGCATGCGCCCGTCCTCAGCCGGCCCAGGATCAAGACGCGGCTGGGGGCCGCGAGCGCCTGCATCGCCGCGGCCACATCGTTGGCCGTGGCGGCATCGATCGCTGTCGGCTCCGCGCGGCCCTGCACGCCGTGTCCCATCCCTCAAGGCTATCATCGACATTCATAGATATGCATATGAGCAACCATCACCATCACGGGCACGCACATGGCGAGCACGGGCACTCGCACGGGCTCGTCGACCGCTCGCTGGTGCGCTCCCGCGAAGGCGTGCGGGCGGTCTCGATCAGCCTGGCGGTGCTCGGGGCGGCCGCCGTCGCCCAGACGGTCGTCTTCGCCTCCTCCGGCAGCGTCGCGCTGCTGGCGGACCTGATCCACAACTTCGGCGACGCCCTCACCGCCATACCGCTCGGCATCGCCTTCTTCCTGCGCTCGTTCCGCGGCGAGAAGCTGGCCGGCCTGGCCGTCGTGCTCGCCATCTTCGTCTCGGCGTGCGTCGCCCTCTACGAGACGGTCATGCGATTCGTCCACCCGCAGCACCTCACCCACCTCGGCGTGCTCGCACTGGCCGGCGTGATCGGCTTCGCCGGAAACGAGCTGGCGGCGCGCTACCGGCTCGCCGCCGGCCGCAGGCTGCACAGCCCGGCCCTCGTCGCCGACGGCAACCATGCCCGCATCGACGGCTTCGTGTCGCTCTCGGTGGTCGCAAGCGCCGCGCTCGTGGCGCTGGGCGTGCAGGTGGCCGACCCCGTCATCGGGCTCGTGATCACCGCCGTCATCCTGCGCATCACGTGGCAGTCATGGCGCACCGTCTCCCGCACCGACCCGGGGGAGTAGCGCCGGTCCGGCTCAGTACACCTCGGGCACGAAGGTCTGCTCGTCCATCGGCGGGCGCACGTAGGCGGCCTTGTCGCGCGGCGGCAGCTCGAGCGGCGGAGGCGTCAGGTCCTCGTACTCGACGAGCGAGAGCAGATGGGCGATGCAGTTCAGGCGCGCGCGGCGCTTGTCGTCGGCCTGGACGACGTACCAGGGCGCGTGCTTGATGTCGGTGTAGCGGAACATCTCGTCCTTCGCCCGCGAGTAGTCCACCCAGCGCGCCCGTGACTGCAGGTCCATCGGCGAGAGCTTCCACCGCCGCATGGGGTCGCGGACGCGGGCCTGGAAGCGGCGCTCCTGCTCCTCGTCCGAGACCGAGAACCAGTACTTGACGAGCTTGATGCCCGAGCGCACGAGCATCCGCTCGAACTCGGGGCACGAGCGCATGAACTCCTCGTACTCGAGCTCGGTGCAGAACCCCATCACCCGCTCGACGCCCGCCCGGTTGTACCAGGAGCGGTCGAAGAGGACGATCTCGCCGCCCGCCGGCAGGTGCGGCACGTAGCGCTGGAAGTACCACTGCGTCCGCTCCCGCTCGGTCGGCGCGGGCAGCGCCACGACCCGGCAGATACGCGGGTTCGTGCGCTCGGCGATGCGCTTGATCACGCCGCCCTTGCCGGCCGCGTCGCGGCCCTCGAAGATGACGATGACCTTGAGCCCGCTCGTGCGCACGTACTCCTGCATGATCACGAGCTCGCGCTGAAGCCTCAGGAGCTCCTCGTCGAAGCGCTTGCGCGGGAGCTTCGGCCGTTTGGCGGCGTCGCCGGAGGGGGCGGACGCCACGTCAGGCCGTGACGTTCACATGCCGGAACTGGCTCCACGCGACCGTCGCGCCGGCCTTCTGGGTCGTGCCGACGCGCCAGAAGAACGTGCCGGGCTTGACCGGCTTGCCGGCGTCGGTCTTCCCGCACCAGCCGAACGTGTGATTGCCCGCCTTCACGTCCCGCAGGCGCGTGTGCTTGACCGCCCGCGCCGTCGCGGACTCGGTGTGGGTGATGCGCAGGATCACCTTGTGCCGCAGGCTCAGAAGCGTGTAGGGCAGCTTGGTGCAGCGGGGCGCGCCGCTGGCCGTCAGCGAGATCGTTGGTGGCTGTGCGGGCGTCGTCGTGACCGCAAGCGCCGTCGCCGGAGCGACGAGGAGCATGACGGTGGCGATGATGAACCGGT
Source organism: uncultured Actinomycetes bacterium (assembly GCA_963717845.1). GTDB lineage: Bacteria > Actinomycetota > Thermoleophilia > Gaiellales > JAICJC01 > JAICJC01. The sequence goes on along the minus strand of CAVQXH010000001.1, from coordinate 1,355,142 downwards.
GCATGTGAACCTCCGCTGATGGTTACGCCCGCAACGCGAAAAACCATGGTAGCGCTCCCGCGTGTGTGCTAGAGATACCTCGTTCGGTGTGGGCAAACGAGGGGGACGTCGTGATGAGGATCGTGTGCGCAATCGCCGTTGCGCTCCTGTGTGTCTGGCCGGCGACCGCAGGGGCCGACTCGCCGCCGACCCTCGCGAGCCAGACCGCCTGCGGCTCGGCCGCCGCAGCGCCGGTCGCCGTGACGAAGGTGCTGACCATCGTGCTCGAGAACACCGACTTCGGCCAGATCATCGGCTCGCCGCAGGCGCCGACCGTGAACGCGCTGGCCGGCGCGTGCGCGACGGCCACGGACTATCACGGCATCCAGTTCCCGAGCCTCCCGAACTACATCGCGCTCACCTCCGGGCAGGTGCCGCCCGCGATCGCCGGAGACGGCGTGAAGGGGGTCGACTGCCTGCCCAGCCCGACCTGCCAGAGCACCGACCCGAGCATCTTCACCCAGATCGACACGGCGGCCGCTGCCGCGCCCGACCCGGCCACCGCGCCCACCTGGCGCACCTACGCCGAGAGCATGCCGGCCAACTGCGGGCTCGTGAACGCAGGGGACTACGCGGCCCGGCACAACCCCGCCGTCTACTACCCGAACGACGCCGCGGCGTGCGCCGTCAACGATGTGCCGTCCGGCACGCCGGCCGCCGGGGCCTTCGCAACCGATCTGGCCGCGGGGACGCTCCCGAGCTACGGGCTCTTCATCCCCAACCTCTGCAACGACGGCCACAACTCCTGCGGCGGCGTCCCCCGCGTCGCCGAAGAGGACGCCACCATCGCCGCGTGGATGCCGCAGATCCTGGCCTCGCCCGACTACCAGAGCGGCCACCTGCTGGTCGTGGTCACCGCCGACACGAGCGCCTCGGCGGCGAACGGCAACCTGCTGGCGACGGTGCTCATCAACCCCGATGTCACCGCCGGGGCGCAGGTCGCGACCCGGTTCGACCACTATTCCCTGCTGCGCCTCGACGAGCAGCTGCTCGGCCTGCCGCCGCTCGCAAACGCCGCCGACGCCGCCGACATGGCGCCGGCGTTCAACCTGCCGCTGCCGGCTCCGCCGGCGCCACCGCCGCCGATGTAGCGGGCGGCGTCCGGATCACGCTCCGAAACACGGCCGGGCGCCTACGATGCCGACATCGACAGGCGGGGACGCGTCGAGCGTGCGTAGCTCGGAGTCATGCCTACTCGCCAGTGGCGCGGACGACCACGACGAACGTCTGGGCGAGCATCCTCAAGTCGGCCCGAAGGATCGCTCGTCCCCTCCCCACGCGCAAGAGCTCCGCGTACTCGAACTCGGCCCGGGTCTGATCCGCCTGGCTCCGCGCCGTGCCCTTCATAACCTGCGAGGGGCCGGACAGTCCTGCCCGAAGCTGCGATCTGAACACGTTCCCGGTGCGCAACTCGTGCTCAAACTCGCCGACAGGAAGGGGACGCGGCCCGATCAGCGACATGCGGCCTGCGAGAATCGTCACGAGTTGCGGCAGGTCATCGAGGGCCAGTTTCTTCAGGATCGAACCGACCATCGTGAGATTCGCAGGATCGTTCTCCACCCGTTTCGGCACTGCACCATCTCGGATCAACTGCTCGCCGACCGGAGTCAGGATTCGAAACTTGTACAGCGTGAACCGCCTTCCTTCCGAGATCCGCACCTCCGTGTGGATCACCCCTCCACGGGCAGTCGCAGAAAGCAGGGATTCAAGCAGGATGCACACAGCTATTGCGACAAATAGCGGAATCGCGACGACGAGCGCAAACGCACTGACGATCTTGTCAAACGCGACCTTCGACGTGGGCGCCGGGACGGGTGTCAAGCAATCAGCTGATGAGTTTTGCGTCGACGGCCTCTCGATCGGTCGCGGCGGGAAGCTCCCAGGGGCCATCGTTGACGGACACCAGCCCGGTGCGCACAACGTAAACCGCGAGCTGCGTGCGGTTTGCGAGCCCGAGCTTGGCCAGGGAGTTCGAAATGTGGTTCTTCACCGTCCTTGTACTGATGGCGAGTTCTTGTGCGATGTCCCGGTTGCTGGCCCCGCGCGTCACCGCTGCCACGACCTGGCGCTCCCTATGAGACAAACACGACTCGGCTCGCGGTGAAGCGCCGGCCGGAACCACGTCGAACAGCGACAGGAGATGGAGAACGAGTCGAGGGTCGACGTAGATCGTCCCTCTCGCCACTGCGAGGACTGCGCACCGGAGGAATCCTTCGATCCTCTCCGTCGCGAGGAATCCAGCCGCACCGGCGCGCAACGCTCGTAGCCCATCATCCAATCCGCCCATACCGCCGACGACCAGGACGGGGGCATCCGAGTGGCGCAAGACCCAGTCATAGGTGTCCAAACACCCGACGACAACAGTCGGTTTCCGTTGGCACGAGATCGGCGCGAGGCTGACGTCGCGAAATACTCGGTCCCCTGCCACGCCGATTCCAGCATTGACCAGCACCGGAGCGCATTCGGCAGTGGAGCCCACCAAGACAACCTCAACGCATACACCGTCAACGCGTGTGCGATGTACCGATCCCAAAGATCCCGCCCCCAGAACTCCGATCGCGCTTCGAACAGCCACGACTCTACCCCACCCGCGCCACCCAGGAACTGGGTAGCTGGAGGGTGTGGCTTGGCTCACATCCTGGGTGGTGGTGGTGTCAAGGCCGGATCGCTGCCGAGCCGTTTCTTTGCGCGGCGTGCTTTGTGCGCAGACTCGGAGGCGGGTCTGCATCGGGAGACGATCCGGCGCGCGCCCGCGAGTGACCAGCCGCCTCCGTATCGGCGTCCGCTGGTGACGAGAGGCCGGATCGGTTCCGGGAGTGGCTGTGCGAGCGGCTGCGCGTCGAAGATCGGGCATGCATCGGGTGGAGCGGCTGTCGATCACGCCCCGGCCGGGCACCCCCAGCTCCGCGCCGGTGGGTCACTCTTCGACCGTCGCGCGTGAGTCAGCATCCACCCGCGCCGGCAGGTGGCCGTTCGCGCGGCCCCGGCCGCAAGCCGGGTTTGAGGGTGCTCCGGTCTGGAAGCCGCCGAGTGCCGGCACGCTGTCCGGAGCACGGCGAGGACGAGGGCCGTCGGCACCCCGGAGCACATCGATCGGGTAAACTCTCACCGCGTGCTGCAAGTCTTGTAGTGCGCTAGTGTAGGGCCAGTAGGTGCCGGGGGCGACATGAATGCGCTTGTGGGCGAGGAAACGCGGTCGACATCGAGCCGCTACTTCGATGCGATTCGTCGGCGCTGGCTGCTGGTTCTGGCAGTCACAGTTGTGTGCGTCGCCGCCGCCGCGATCTACGTGCTCCTCGCCCCTAAGGTTTATACGGCTACTGCGGACGTCCTCGTCTCCCCCATATCAACGTCCGACACAACACTCGACGGTTTCCAGTTGCTACGCGACTCAGCCGGGCCAGGGAGCAGCGTCCTGACGGCGGCACGTCTGCTGAAAACTCCCGCGGCTGCCAGTGCTGTCCGTAGCCGACTCGGTCTCAATACCAGCTCCGAGACTCTATTGAACCAGGTGTCCGCACAGCCCGTGGGCCAAGCGAACATCCTCAGCGTTGTCGCCTCATCATCGTCGGCTGACGAGGCAGCGCGGATTGCGAACGCGTTCGCTGCTCATCTCGTAGCGACGAGAACGGTTCTGTTCCAAGCGCAGCTCGCGCAGCGGATCAGCGAGTTGCAACGCGCCCACCGACAGGCGCAGCGCAGCGGCCTCGGGACGGCGGCCGCAGCAGCGATCGATGCCCAACTCGCGGTGCTGAACCAGTACCGTGGACAGCCCGACCCCACGCTCGCGATTGCGAGGCCAGCGACTCCGCCGTATGGCCCGTCCTCGCCACGTGTCGGCCTCACCCTGGCGCTGGCGTTCGTTCTCGCGCTGCTGGTCGGGTTCGTCGCAGCCGTAGGTGCTGAGTCGTTCGGTTCATCGATCGCTGGGGAGTCGGAGCTCCGTGACTTGGGCTGGCTTCCAATCCTCGCCCGCGTGCCGGTGCTTCATAGTTCGGAGACGACCGAGTCGCTCCGGCAGCGCGCTCTCCCTACCCCCGCGTGGGAGGCGTACCGGTTGCTTACGGTCGGTCTCGGATTCAACACCCTGTCGGCCACGTTCCCGCGAACGATCCTGGTCACCGGCTCAACGCACGGGGAGGGGAAGACCACCGTCGCAGCAAGCCTCACCACCGCGCTTGTCCTGGAGGGCTTGACCGTGGTTGCCGTCGACGGAGACGCCGGCAGCGCCTCGTCGCTGGCGAGCGCGTTCGGCGAGGATGTCCCGAGGCGCGATTTCGCAGAGACCTTCCGCGAGCCGGGATCCACGCAACGCGCGTCGGTCCGCTCGCAGAACGGAGGCCTGCGAGTTGTGGACCCTCCAGTTGCGAGTCATCCTCCGCGATTCACACCGCTCGATCCGCAGACGTTCAAGCGCGGATTGCAGCGACTCAAGCGGACTGCCGACGTCGTGATTATCGACTCGGCCTCCCCGCTGGCCTCGGCGGACGCGCTCGTCATGGCCGAGGGAGTTGAGATGGTGCTGGTGGTTGCACATTTAGGACACACGCAGCGCGAGAACCTGTCCGAGCTGCGGGCGGCCTTCGCCCGTCGCTCACCGCCGCCGGCAGGGTTTGTCGTCATCGATCGCGGCAAGCCGAGGTACCGTCGGTCGCGGAAACGCCCGGCTGCGCCACCGCAGGCGACACCGCAGGAAGCCGCGTTGCGCCGGCCGGTGCCGGTGGTGGCAGACGTTGATGGAGGTGACGCCTGATCACAGCCGCCCCTGCGGCTAGGCGTTCCCCGCTCGGTTCTCGAGCCGCGGTGATCGGCCTGCTCGTGCTCGCCGGGCTCATCGGCATCGGTGCTGCCGTGACACCGATCTATACGGTCGCCGGCGCACTTGCGACGGCATTCGCAGTCATCGCCGTCCGCAACTTCGCCGCCGGCGTCGCGGTGTTTACGGTTCTGACGTTTCTCGAGCAAATCCCGGCGATCTCAGGGTCGGGCCTCACACTTACCAAATTCGGCGGGGGGGTCCTGGCGGTTGTCTGGCTGTTCAGCATGAGCACCGAGCACCGACTGGGGCATCGTCAGCGGCAACTATGGGACAGCTTGCCTGCGCTTGCATTTGCCGCGGTCGGCGTGCTCGCCTGGTCGTTCCTCACGACTCTCTGGGCCACCAGTGCTACGACTGCGGGATTGACCGCGCTCCGGTTTGGCCAAAGCGTCCTTCTGATATTCATTCTCTTTGCGGCCCTCCGGCGCGAGTCTGACATCACCTTGGTTGTGTACGCGTTTCTAAGCGGTGCTGTTATCGCCGCTCTCGTCGGCCTGTCCGGCGTTACGCAGCTCGATCGACCCGATGTGGTCTCGACCGGCCGGATCGCCGGGAGCATCGGCGATCCGAATGAGTTGGCGGCCGTCCTGTTGCCGGCACTGGCTCTCGCGATGTTCATGCTGTCGACAAAACGCGGTCGTATCGAAACCCCCTTGCTTTTGGGCGTCGCCGCGATATGCGGTGTCGCCATTCTCGCGACGGGATCGCGAGGTGGGCTCATTGGCCTCGGCGCCATGCTTCTAGCAGCCGTCCTCTTTGCCGGCAGAGCACGACACCGTCTGATGACGATGATCGCGACAGTCTTGGCTGTCGCCGCCGCCTACTCCTTTTTCGTCGCCCCACACGCGGCGCTTGTCAGGATCACCGACTTCAGCGCTGGAGGAGGATCAGGGCGAGCCGACATCTGGTCGGTCGCCGCCCGCGTGTACGAAAACCACCCGCTCGTGGGAGTTGGCGTCGGGAACTTCACGATTCTCGAGCCACAGTATGCATACACGGGAGGCGACCTTCCGCGGTTCGATCTGATATCGCAGACGCCGACCCTCGTGCACAATATGTACCTCAACATTCTCGTGGAACTCGGGGTCGTGGGCTTCCTGCTGTTCTGCGTCATGATCATCTCGGCCCTCGTGCCTGCAGGGCGATCGGGCCGCGTATTCGACCGTCTGGGCAACCACGGGATGGGAATGGTGGCGCGCGGAGTCGTTGTCGGGACGATCGGCCTGCTCGCGGCCTACACGTTCCTTTCGGCACAGTACGACAAACCTCTGCCACTTCTCCTCGGACTGCTTGCCTCAATCGCCGCCCTGGCGCACCGGAGCGAGGACATCGCTCCGCGCTAAACCGTCCGTTGCGGGGTGCACGGCCCCCGGCAGCCCCACGACTCGGGGGCACGGCGATGTGGGCGACTGCCTCCCCGTCGTCGTCGACGAGAGGCGATTGACCGACATCTGCCCAGCCGGTGGGTTGGGTGACCGGCCCGAGGGCCATCACGCGGATTGTCGCGAAGGCGATCACGGCGTCCATCCAGATGCTTTGATGGCGCAGGTAGAAGAGATCATAGGAAAGCTTCGTGGCCGCGCTGCTCACGTCATCCGCATACCCCATGTTTATCTGAGCCCACCCGGTGATTCCTGGCTTGACGAGGTGGCGCGACGTCCAGAACGGGACCTCCTGCTCAAGGGTCTCAAGGAACTCTGGCCGCTCCGGGCGCGGGCCAACCAAGCTCATATCCCCGCGGAGCACATTCCAGATCTGGGGCAGTTCATCCAGGCGCTTTTGACGGAGAACCCGCCCAATCCCCGTGATCCGAGGATCATCTTCCGCCGCCCACCTGGCTTCGCCGTCGCCTTCGGCGCCCGCCACCATCGTACGCAACTTGAGTATTTCGAAGGGCCGCCCACCCTCGCCGAGTCGCGTCTGACGGAAGGATCGGCCCCGGACCGGAAGCTCGCACCAGCAGGACCAGCAGCAGGAACACCGGGGAGCCCACCACGATGGCCGTCGACGCCAGAAGGACATCGACAATGCGCTTCGTTGCCTGCGAGTACACCCGACGTCCGTAGACGTGCATGACACCCATAAACCACACCGGAGATAGGTGCTCAACCGGCACGCGCCCGATGCGTCGCCGTGAATTGATGGATGCTGACTACCTTCACCGCCGCCGCCGGCGCGTGCAAGAGTTGCTCGATAGCTCCTGTCTTTTCCGGGCCGTCTCCGAGAACGAGAAGAGCCGGCTCCGCGGCCTGTATCGCGTCAGCTAACCCGGACACCACGTCGCCGCCTGCATCTGAGGCTACCACCCAACGCATGTTAGTTGCATAGTATTAGTGCGGCGCAACTCGCGCTGAAGCCGCCGAATTTCGTCCGCGGACGCCATCACCATGAATCGCTGGCGCGCGGTGCTTGACCGAGCGAAACGTTCGAGTGCAACCGCCGTCACAGCGCATGCCGCCGCAACGAGCAAGGCGGTCGAAGCGCCCTCGAGAGTACGATCGAATAGCACCAGCACCCCCAAGACAAGTGCAAGCAACGCAACCGCCAGCCAAGCGGCAGCCATCCCCAATGTCTTCGAGACCTTGACGTCCCAGTAACTCCGGGTGGGCCGCGTCCCGATGAACATCGTTGCAGCGGCGACCCCATACACGACAACAGCACGCCCACCGCCGGCGATGTACAGCGCAGCGAAGATCGCCAGCATCGTCGCGGGGGTGCGACCGCTCAGCATCCAGCTGGCACAGACTCGTACGCAACCCTCGGCACCACCAAGATGCGGAACGCGCGTCGCCGCGACCACACGAGCCCCTGTGCCCGTTCGTCCCACCATCGCGCCCAGCACCACGCACCTCGCGGCGCCCCCCAACCGGTGGCTTCCACCCCACCACGCCGCCCCTGAAGGTCTGCCGGTCGGTCGGATTCTATCAGGAGCCGCTTCGACGGGTTCAATAGGCCGTTCGGCCTAGTTGTGGCGGCCACACACCACGCATCCTCCTCTCCAGCTGGTCTCAAAACGCACCTTAGCACGCAACGCTCGACCGGCCCGACTTGACACTCGGAACAACTCCTCGTCGAGAGACTTCGATTCCTTTGACTGTGAGATTGATGTCGTACTCGGCCCGCTGGCGTCGCCGCGCCCGGACTCCCGTCTCAGCTCTGAGTTTGCGAGGATCTGTCGGAGGAGTCCTCCAATCGCGGCCGCATTCCTGGGCGTTCCCCGCTCCACAAGCAACCCCTCGGCTCCGTCGGCGATCATGTCCGGAACGCCTCCACGGACGTGGCGACCACCGGTTTGCCGCCAGCCATGTACTCCATCACCGCAAGAGGACTCCCCTCCCTCTCGGATGTAGACGCCGCGACGTCAAATGCCGCAACAACCTCCGGCACGTCGGATGGTAGCCCAACAGTCGAGACGACCCGATCCAGTTTCCGAGATCTGATGAGCGCCGTCAAGCCGGATTCCTTGGGGCCGCTGCCGGCCAACAGTACGCGCAACTGGGAAACTCGGGGCACGAGCAGGCTCGCACACTCCACGAGAAGATGGAACGCCTTCTCCGGCGCAGGCCCCCACCGCGCCGATGACCGGCGCGTGGTCCGGATCCCAAGCTCCAGCGCACTACTTTCCCGCTCGTCTGATCGCTGCGTAAACACCATTCGGGATGTATCGCACACGATCAGGACCCGATGCCCTCAACCTCGATCATCCGTTGGCGATCGGGCCGCGACACAGCGAGAATGACGTCCGCGGCACGACCCACTGCCTCTCGGTCGAGAAATCGCCGGATCGCGTCCCCTTCATACGACCACGAATGCTCGTGTGCGACGACGACGGGACGCGCGACATCCTGCCGATGATGGAGCCCCACACATTCGAACCGAAACTTGTGGGTGTGAATAACGTCTATCCGCTTGCTCCGGATAAATGTAACGAGTGGCCACCACGAGGCAAGACTCGCGCGCGAGGCGCGGTCGAGGCACAGCACCTGCACGCCGGCGGCGGTTCAGTCCGGCGACGCTACGGGCGTCTACCGGTCGCGTCGCGCATCAAGGTGCTGTCGAAGCGTTCGGGATCCAGCCGCATCGCGATCGTTCGAGCCACCCGTTCGCCGCCACCTTCTTGCACGGGCCGGTCGACCAGAGTCAGCACTCGGAGCGGTCTCACGATCACTGACTCCCTCGGGCGATGCCCCGACTTGCCGTTCACCACCGAAAGGCACACGCGCAGCCTTCCGTCCAGGACCAGCTCTCACCCGCGCGCCCCGATCCTAAACCACGGCAGGACGCGCCGAGCGATCGAGTTACGTGGCGAGATGATGCGGAACAGCCCCTTCTGCGTGTACGCGCGTGCTTGGGCGCTTACCGAGCCGGCATACTGCCTCGAAGCGGCCGGCCATCAGGGAGAACTGGGGACGCGGTGCGAGCACGACATCGCCTCTAGGAGCGTGATATGGAGCCGATGGTGAAAATGGATTGGCTAGGTTGGCGATCTTATGGGGATACAGGTCGTACCAAGACCGAAGCCCGTGTCCCATCGATGAAGTCGTGGGCCAGCACGTCCACGAGTGCCTCAAAGTCGGCCAGAGCCTTCGTGCTCCGAGGCAAACTCCTACATCGTGCAGACCCAGAGGGCAAAGAACGTACCGTTCAGTACGAGGGATGGCCGCTGCGTTGGATACTCCTCGAGGAACTGGCCCGCCCCGAGCGAAGCGACGGCCCCACCTTCAGCGACGGGCCGCCGCAGCGGTCGCAGCGCCCCAGCCGCAGCCTCAGAGTAGATCTCGTGACCGGTCGTCTGATACAGACGGACCAGCAGGCTCGCGCCTTCCCCCTGTGCCATCGCAGAGCCCCCATGGAGGTTGGAGGGGCTAGAGTGTCCTTAGAGGTCAGCGGTCCACCCAGCCGCCGTCGTGTCTGTCCCCCCGCGCCTGGGTCGCAACCAGATAGCGCGCGGCACCGCGCGCAGCGCTGAGCCACTCCTCGCCGTCGCCGTTGAGATACCGCTCAAAGCACCCAGGCCCGACTGCGCATGCGCCACGTAGAGCATCTGATCCGCGACCTCGCCCCGGATCCGTATCGGCTCGTCGGACATCTCGCCGCCGAGCTCCAGCCCGGCAGGGGACAACCGGGGATCAACCGCCCTTGGCTCGGAGGTCGATCGGGTATCCGAGAACTCCGGCCGACACCGACGATGACCAACCGGCAAAGACAACGACGAGCTCGCCGAAGCCAGTCGGGCTCGTCGCTGCGCATCTCAGGCCATGCGAGCAGCCGTCGGATCACTCGTCTCGACCAAATCCGGGGAGCGCCCACGGAGCCGAGCCCATCCCCACCTCGCTCGGAACTCAGCTTGTCACGGCACCACATGGTGGTCTGAAGCGTCGCAGCCTCGCGCCGGCGTGGGTAGGCGGTCTTCTCTGTGTCCATGCGCCGTTCCGACGCTCGTCGAGCGGCAGGAAAGCGAGCTGGATGCGGCGCTCGTTAGAGAAGCCGAGCACCGCGATTCCGCGATCGAACCATGTCGGCCAAGAGCGTCGCTCTATGACTCGGGTCATCGACGGGCAATCACGCTCTCTGCCATCGCGTTGTCGAGCACAGGTGCCGGCCCCCGCGGCTGGGGGCGATGCCGGCGTCTCGCAGTGGCCCAGTGTACTCCGACAACGTGTACTGCGGGCTGTTGTCGGTGTGGCCGCCCACCGGCTCGCCGGGCCGCTTGCGGCTCGCGATCGTCATCGCCAGGCGTGGTCCGCGAGCCGGTCACCATCGCCAGTCACGCCCAGCCCGGCCTGGAAGCCCCTCGCGACGAACTCCGCGCCGCGTCGCCCTGCGCTCGCGCTCGGCGGCGCGCCTCTGTGCTTGCAGTGGGCGCCGTCGGATGCGGTGAGCTCCGACAGATCGGCTCAACCCCGAAAACGCGCGCGATGCTCGCCGACGAACGCTGGTTGAGCTACCGCGGCGAGAACAGGCTCGCCGCCTTTCAGGATCGCATTCCGACGGCGCAGATCCCGCTTCTCCCGTCGCAGCTCCGCAAGCTCCGCCCGGTCACGCGACGACAGGGGATCCCGCGACAACCCATCATCCGCCTGGGCGCACCCACCTCCGAAGCGTCTCCGAAACAACCCCATCATGCTTGACTCCCTTCTCCCGGAGCACCATGATCCTCGTGCTGCTCAGGTCTGCTTTTGGCGCGCGCCGAACTCGGGCAGAGCGTTTGATGACTGACACGGCTCCCGACCCGGGCAACCCGACCGAGCCCGCCACTTCCGACCCGAGTGCGCGGCGCGGGGCCGTATGGGCGTTGGCCAACCAATTGACAACGGCAGTGGGTACCGCGGTGCTCACGCTCTTCCTTGTCCGGGCGCTGTCACCCCACCAATACGGGACGTTCGCACTCGCGGTCGCCGTCGTGGGATTGCTTGCGATCCCATCCGATCTTGGCATTTCGTGGTCTGCGGCTCGATTCATTGCCCACCATCACGGTGACGCTGCAGCTGTCAGCAGCGTTATCGCCACAGCACTTCGACTCAAGCTCATCGTATCGGGGCTGGTGTCGATCGGCTTCATCGCGTTGTCGGGCACCGTCGCCCAAGCGTACCACCACCCCGCAGCGACCTGGCCACTTCGAGGGCTCGGCCTCGGCTTGTTCGGTTGGAGCATCTTCTCTCTGTACGTCCACGCGTTTAACGCCCAGCGACGCACCGATGTAAATACGCGGTTGATCGGACTTGAGAGTGCCATGGAGGTAGGGGCGAGCGTCGCGTTCGTACTGGCCGGCGCGGGCGCGAGTGGAGCGGCGTTTGGCTGGGCGGCCGGATACATCTTTGGCGCGATCGTTGGAACGATCACGGTCGCAAGAATGCTCGGATGGTCGGCCGTGGACTTCCGACATCGATCGCCAGACGCGCGACGGCGAATTCTGCGCCTACGCCGGAGCGATCGCGATCGTCGACGTTTCATGGACGGTGTTCGCGCAGATCGATGTCCTTGTGATCGGCGCAATTCTGACGACCTCCGCGGTTGCGAACTTTCAAGCGCCCATGAGGTTGACAACATTCCTCTTCTACCCAACCGCCGCGATTGCCACGGCCGTGGCGCCTCGGCTGGGGCGAAGCCTGCGACCCGGCGAGGTCTTCGGCAGCTCACTCCGATTGGTCATCCTACTACAGGCCATGGCCGTCGCTCCGCTGGTGGTATGGCCGAGCGTCATCGTAAACATCCTCCTCGGGAGCTCCTACCACCAGGCGCCAGACGTGCTCCGCGCGCTCGCCCCATATGTGTTCATGGTCGGCCCGGCGACACTTGCCTCCAACACGCTGGATTATCTCGGAGAGGCGAGGCGTCGCATCCCGAGCGTGGTGGCAGCCGTGTTGACGAACGTCGCTCTCGACCTCTATCTGATTCCACGCATCGGGGTGGTCGGGGGGGCGATTGGTACCGACGCAGCCTACGCCGTGTTCCTCCCTCCGCACCTTGGATTGTGCCTCAAGATCCAGCGCCTGAGCGTGGTCCCATCGCTCCGCTCGACCGCGAGGGCGGGAACTGCCGCTATTGCGATGGGCGCGGTGCTGCTCGCGTTTGGAACCGAGGATCTGCCCATCTGGAAGGTTGTCATGGGAGCTGTCTGCGCGCTCACAGCCTATTGCGTTACCCTGATCGCCGTGCGCGAGATCACCTATGCCGAAATCCGCCTCGCGGCGGCCGCCGCCCGGAAGATGCTGGCGCGCTCGTGACCCAGCCGCAGGATCGAACGCCTGTCGAAGTCAGCCCACACACGGAAGACGACCGTCTACCGACCTCCGAGTCGGAGGAGCGCTCTGTAGCGTCTGCGGTCGTCGTCGTTCCCACAAGGCCGGTCAGGTGGATGAGCGAGGTGATCCATGCCGTGACAGAGGTGGTACCCGACACGCGCATCCAGACCGTTCCTGGTGAGGACGCTTCCTATCGGATCCTTGTCAAGCCTTACCTGACGGTCGATCAATACCTCTTCGGACGAGCCGGAAGTCCACTTCAGGACGTCGATCTCGAGGTTGGGGAATCGATCGGGTCGTCTTCCCCCGACATCATCATACGACTCGCTCAACCACCGCCGGGCCTCGTTTCCCGGTTCGGTGAAATCGAGCCATTGGTCGGGGGACTGCGGGCGGCGCAAGCTCGTTACGCAATTGCCGCGGCGATCGCGCAAGCCGAGCCGACCGCCCTGGTGACGTTGACACATCGGGTTCGTGGGGAGGGCACGGAGATTGGCCGTGCGCGGACTGCCATCGACCCGGTCTCCGTCCAACGGTCCACCGAGGCCGCGGTCGCGCCGATTGCCGGAATGCTCAAACGCGCCATCGAGCGGCAAGTCTGGACCACCGCTTCGTTGGTGCCGCCGGTCGACCAGGCCGCGCACGGGCACCCGGGTATTGGCTCACTCGTTTCGCGCACGTCGATTGCCATGGGCACGCGTCGAGCTCGGCGGGCTCTTGCCCCGGGGCGGTTTCGGCTCGCATGGTCCGCCGGGGGAATTGAACCCTTGATTCGCGGAGAGTCGCCGCTCACCGAGCTCCGGCCGCCCCACGGAGAGGAGTGGGCTGACCCGTTCTTGCTGCATCACGAAGATCGCCACCACGTGTTCTTCGAACAGATACCTTGCGGCGAACCACACGGCGTGATCTCAACTTTCGAACTCTCCCCCGATGGCCGGATGTCGGAGCCCACAGTCGTGCTAGAACACGACACGCACATGTCGTATCCACACGTGTTTGTGGTGCAGGGACACGCCTACATGATTCCTGAGACCGGTCAGCGCAAAAGCGTCGAACTCTATCGAGCGGAGAGGGTGCCCGACCGCTGGGTTCTGGAGGCCGTCCTGCTGGACGGGGTAAGCGCGTTCGATGCTACGCCGTTCCGATGCGCCGATCGGTGGTGGATGTTCGTCTCCATTGTGGAGCGATCCGAGAGTCCGAACTCACAGCTTTCGCTGTACTACGCCGATGATCTCGTCGGACCGTGGCAGCCTCACAGCTTGAACCCAGTGGTTCGCGATGTACGCACGGCCAGGCCGGCAGGGCGGATCATCGTGAACTCACACGGACACATCAGGCCGGGCCAAGACTGCAGCACTCGGTACGGGGCAGCAATCACGCTCAACCGGATCTTGGAGTTGAGCCCGGACTCCTACGTCGAGCGCTCATTCGCCCGTATTCGCCCACCCCGCACCCTGGGTGCGCACTGCGTCGACACGGATGGCCACGTAACCGTACTAGACATCATCCGTCCCACGGCCCCCGCCTGGCTGGGCCGGAGTCGGCGAAGCCTCCGCCGCGCGAAACCGTGAATGATACGGGCGAGTCGCTGTACACTTGCACCCGGGCCTTCCTGCTATCCCGCGCATCAAACGAGAAGGTTGCGAGTCCTGGACGTTGACTTCGTAGAGTCGTTTTGTGAAGTGCCGCCTGATACCTGGGCCAGGCTAGCCGAGCAGGCAGGACTCATTTTCGCCGCTCGAGAATGGCTCGAGACGTGGTGGGAGCACTACGGTGCGGGCCGGCGTCGACTGATTGGACTCGTGCAGCGAAACGGTGCAGTCGTCGCGATCGTGCCACTCTACGTCTGGCGAAGCCGCGGGGTTCCGGTGTTGCGATTTATCGGGCACGGACAGGGAGACGAACTCGGGCCCGTTTCCGCCCCACTCACGGAGCCATATGCTGTCGCAGCAGTCGCAGCCGCTGTGGATCGCCTCCCTTTCCGACGCTATCTCCTTCTCGCGGAGCAGATGCGAGGGGACGGGCGGTTCGGCGAGCTCGCTGGTGCCCACGAGTTGTACCGCCAGTCGAGCCTGGTGTTGCAGCCACCCGGAGGGACGTGGGACAGCTTCGTCCAGAGTCGTGGCCGCAATTTTCCGGCAACAGGTTCGCCGATTTCCCCGGAGGCTTTCCGAGTCAGGCGACGTCGTCTACCGCCTCTCCAATGACCCGAGTCGCCTGCAGGATGACCTCGATACCCTCTTCAGGCTGCATGCGATGCGATGGGGATCTCCCGACACGCCGTTTCTCAACGCGTCAAGCTTCCACCGCGATTTCGCACTCGTGGCGTGCCGCAAACGATGGCTGCGGCTGTGGATCCTTGATGTCGACGGCGAACCGGCCGCTGCGTCGTACGGATTCAGATTCGCCGGAAGCGAGTCGTTCTACCAAGCCGGCCGCGATCCTCGCCTTCACCGCCAGAATGTCGGCTTCGTGCTCCTTGCCCACAACATACAGGCGGCGCTGGATGATGGAGTGAAGGAGTGCCGATTACTTCGGGGTGATACGGACTACAAGTTCCGATTTGCCACCAGCGATCGGGGTATTCGCACGTTCGGCGTGCCGCGGGGCCCGGCCGCTCGGTTCGTGCTAAGAGCGGCGGATGCGCTCGGCGGACGATCCATGGGACTCCAGCGACGCCTGATGGGCTAGGACTGAGCAGCGAACAGACAGCGATCAGGCAGGCAGCTAGGTTGCCGCATCTCCCGCGGAAGGAGCGCTCGCGGGAGCCAGGCGGATTTCCTTCGCGTCCATTAGTTCGAGCACGCGACCCGCCTCGTGAGGATTCACCGGTAACACATGCGCCCCCCACCACGTCGCCGCGCCTGAGACGTGGGGGGCGTCCAGGTACTCAGTACCCGCGTATGCGTCCAGCGGAGGGTCGTACACGAAATGGACGCTGACGCGTCGTCTACGCAACTCCAATGCAACCGCGTCTCGATCCTCCACCAGAAGCGGAACACGCAGAAGCGGAGCGGTATCCGATCGCGCCCCCGTCGCGAGGCATTCGAGATCTTGCAGTCGCTGCACTCCAGCGATACGACGCTCGCGATCCACCGCCATCGTCCTCAGCGCTTCGAGGGTACGCTCGAGAACGCCCAAGCCTTGCATCATCCTATAGTCAGGATATGCGGTAGCCATCCACGGGTCGAACGGGGGTAGGCCCCCTTCATGGACTGCTTGGCTAAGAGCGTCACTTCTCAGACGCACTCGCCACGGCGCAGGCTTGACCGGGTGCAGCATCGCCTTGACCCTCTGAGCCGCCGGCCGGAGGCGGGCCGTCTCGAGGGCAGTCCTCAGAGCTGACCTTGTGGCGAATCGCGCGCGCGAGTCAAGCGGTCTGTCCGCTATCAGTTCGTTTCGAAGCTCGGCGACATCCGCTCGGTCGATTCCGTCCGCCACCGAAAGAATGCCCCCTCTGCCGGGCAGGTGTTTAGAAAGGCTGAACACCGAGGCAGACCCAAATGACCCGATTGCGCGGCCGTCAACATCGGTCTGCAATGCATGAGCCGCGTCCTCGATCAGCACGCTGCCGGATGTTACGCATCGCCGTTTGAGCTCGAGAACCTGGTCCGGCAGTCCGTAGGTGTTTCCGGTCAGCACCGCCCCGAGGGTTGCCCAGGTGCTTTCGGGAATCGCCCCTACGGCGATGTTCCCGTCGTCGGCTGAGATCGGTGCCATCACCGGGCGCAGCCCTGCCGCCAACGCACCGAAGAAGACGGTGTCGTCCTCGAGTGGTGACATGAGTATTCGCTCGCCCGGACGAAGCAGGAGACGAAAGGCGGCGTACATTGCGAACCGGCCGGAAGGCATGAAACAGCAGGCTCGGCCGGTTCGCGCCTCGAGGATCGACTCGATTTGACGCTCGATCGATTGTGCCATCGTCTGGCGGGATGACGTGCTCATGGGACGGGACACGAGCTCCGGCGGTCGCCAAGGCGTTCCTGGCGCCGCAACCGCTCAGGTATTGTGACTACCGCCGTGAAGTGGCCCACCGGAGCCTACATTCGGTGCACCGGGCGAGGAATGGCCCAACGACGTTGGCCTTCCGCATCTACTACCTCCACGAATTTCCTGGCAACGCCGTACCAGCCTAAACGTCCAGCGGTCCGTCGCGCAACCCCGCGAGCTGTGGGCGCGGGTCGATACCGACGCGTGCGCGTCGGTCGCAGAGTGACCCACCTGGGGCAGGAGCCGGGAGCGTCCGGCCGGGTTGTGACCTCGACTTTCGTCCGATCTGGTTGGCGGCGAGCGAGCCGTGTTGGTCGCGGGTGATCGCCGGGCGCTGGCCTCCTCGAAGGAGCGCCCGGACATCCTGCGGGGGCTTGGTCGGTGCCCCGATCGGATCGGCGAGCCGCCGGAGAGGTTGCCGTGACACCGGGAGGTGGCGCTGCGCTGGGCATCCGGCGGATGAGGTCGCCAGCCTCTGCGGTTAGCTTCGAGGCGGGCCGGATCAGTCGCAGCCCGAGCGGCTCCGCAACTTCCGGCACCATCCCCGTCGGGGCCGGGTTCAGCCCACCGGCCCGCTGCGACGCGTTGACTTCAGCGCGACGGTGCCCCAGGCCTCTGGTCTCGCCCGACCTGTTCCCAGAGCTCGAGGGCCCATCGCCCGCCGCGCCCCCGGCCTCGAGGTGGACGCGCGGATGCTTGCACACAGGATCAACGGGGAGTAGGCTCGTAGTCGGTCAAGCTACGGACGGCCTGTTTCGGGCCGGTTTACGCGGGGGTGCCGGCATGACTCGGCTGTTGGAGATCGATGCTCCGTCTTTTGTGAACGCGTTCGCGATCAGATCGCTCGCGGTGCGACACTCACTGGTAGGCCATCCGCTCTTCACGATCGATGCGATCGCTGAGCTCGCGGACAAACTTCCACCGGCCTCAGTGAGGCGTGAGGGGGCCGGACTTCCGCTGGCCAACGGGCGAGTCGGGTATGTGGATGTCGGCGTCGGTCGCCCATCGGAGAAATTCGCCACGTCGAGGAGAACGGAGTTCGCGTATCTCTTCGAGACATTCACCAGGTACCCGAATACGCTGAGCTCATCAACGAATGCCTCGATGAGGTAGACCGACTTGTGGGCGACCGGGAAGGCGGGATGAGGCGTCGAGCCGGCTACCTCTTTATCTCGTCGCCTGCCGCGACGACACCAATGCACTACGACGTCGAACACAGCTTTCTTCTTCAGGTGCGCGGTGCGAAGAATGTCAGCGTGGCCACCCTCTCCGATCCTGCCACCCGTATGCGGGAAATCGACCGGTACCTCGACGGCGTTGACTGCGACTTTAAGGCCATGCAAGAAGTGGCAGAGACAACCCACCTCGCGGCGGGCATAGGTGTGTATCTCCCATCGTACGTGCCGCACTGGGTAGAAACCGAGGCCGGTGTCTCAATTTCGTTCTCGATCCCGTTCTATACTCCATACTGTGAACGCGCCGCCGGCGTGTACGGAATCAACAAGAGGCTGCGGCAGCTGCATATTTCCCCGCGACCGTTAGGTGAGCTCGAAACCATCGACCGCACCAAGGCTGCGGTGTTCGACGCCGCCGTGAAGCTACGCAGTCTCAGGAGTAAACTCCCAGCGTAGCTCTTGGCCACCGCTCTCCCGCGCGCTGCCCGACTCGCACCTAGGGCAGGCTTAATCGCGAGGTATTCCATACCCGGCACGACGAGATTTCCCACGGTACGCGCAACCCTATGTCGCGCCGCACTTTCGATCACGACCCTGCGCCACCCGGCGGCTTCTCCCGAGGTCGCACGCAGTTGCCACATATCGACGACCCTTGCAAAACCAAGCGAGTGAAGCCTCGCTCTGACCTCGCCATGCTTGAACCACCAGTACGCGGGAGCTTCGGTATGGCCGACGAGCTCGGGGCGTTCGCGCTTGGCCCAATCCATTATGCCGCGGCGAATACGGTCCGGATACCACGGGAAGCACGGCCACCCGAGAATCTCGGACTGCCGCGGGCAGATTTGGCTCGTCGTGCTGAGAAGCAATCCACCGCCGGGCCTCAACACCCGGTACGCCTCGCTCAGGGCCACCCACGGTTCGTGGACGTGCTCAAGAACCGAATACATGTGCACATACACAAATTCTCCGCCGCCAAACGGGAGCCGCTCGGCGAGGCCCTCGACGATGTCTGTCTCCACTCCTGTCGCGTCGACCAATTCGCGGCGAGTCGCCAGCGCTTGGGGGTTGGGCTCGACCCCTTTGGCTCGATACCCGGCCTCCGCAAACGCCGTCACCGTGACGCCCTGGGCCGCGCCGACATCGAGGATTGGGTCGCCGGGTTCAAGGTCGAGATACGGCGCCAGTCGGGCAACCAGTACCGGGAGTCGCGACCGCCAATCCGCAAGGCGCAGCAACGCGGTCTCGACGTCATTGAGTTCAGTAGCTTGATTCTTCATGACGACTCCTGCCGGCGCGACCCTGGCACGCGACGTGCATCGAGCGCGCCGGCATGCCATCAGTATAAACAAGCTCCGCACGCCTGGCAGAGGCGTCTCGGCCCCAGCCTCGACGCCGGCTCGACACAAGCTCAGGATTCGGGTTGAAGCTCTTCTACGTGACGTCAACGCTGCCTTATGGTCGCCAGGAGGCGTTCATCATTCCCGAGATCGCCGAACTCTTGAGGACGGGCCATGATGTAACCGTGGTTCCGATGAGGGCGCGCGGCGCAGTTGTGCACGACGACGCCCTAGCCCTTCTGCCGCGAACGCGGAGTGCGTCGGTTCTGTCCGCGGGCATCATGGCAGGCGCTATCGCAGAGGCTGTGATCTTCCCGGGCCGAACCGCAAAGGCTTGCCGGCTGATCCTGCACAGCCGAAGTCCCGGCATCCTCCTCAAGAACACCGCGGTCTTTACGAAAGGAGTGTGGCTGGCAAGGCAGGCTAGGCTCGCAGACGTCGAACATATCCACGCGCATTGGGCATCCGCGTCGTCGACCATGGCGTTCGTCGCGGCCACCGTTTCGCGCATCCCATGGAGCTTTACAGCTCACCGCTGGGACATCCGCGAGAACAATCTCCTCAAGACCAAGATGTGTGCAGCCTGCTTTGTCCGAGCCATTAGCACGAAGGGGGCAGACCAGATTCGGGTTCAGCGCGAATCTGCGTCAAACGTCACGGTGATACACATGGGTATCGAGTGCAAGGACGCCTCGGACTCGGTGCCGCGGCCGGGCGTTGGCGGCCCCTTCTCGATCGTGATGGTGGCCGACTTCGTACCCGTCAAGGGTCACGAGCTGTTAGTTGAATCCGCAGCGCTGCTGAGACAGCGAGGTGTCGATGTAAGGGTTGACCTCGTCGGTGATGGGCCCACCAGGCGAACTGTCGAGCGCCAGATCCGCGAGCAAGACATGGCCTCCCGTGTACACGTGCGCGGAACGATGCCACACGCGGCCTTGCTGAGAGCGCTCGCGTCCGAACGGTGGGATGCTGTCGTCCTACCGAGTGTCGTTCTCGAGGACATCGAGGAGGGTATCCCGGTTTCGCTTGTCGAGGCGATGGGCGTTGGAGTGCCGGTGGTCTCCACCCGGTCAGGCGCCATTCCGGAACTCCTCGCTGACGGAGCCGGCGTCATGGTGGACGCCGCGGATCCGGTGGCACTCGCGGACGCGCTTGAGCTGCTCGCCCGGAATCCGTCGACTCGGCGTGAACTCGGCGAGGCCGGGCGCGACCGAGTGCGGACGGACTTCAACGTGGCCACGACGACCGCGGCTCTTGTCGCGAGGTTCAAGCGTTGTCAGGGATCCAAATGACGGCCCCTTCCCACCACCCGAACAGCCCGACCACGCCGATTGATCGAGCCTAAATGGGGCGCGTGGTTGTTCTCACACAGTTCTTCCCGCCGGAGACTTTCGCTGGTGCAAATCGCGTGGGAAGCATGGTGGCGGCGCTCTCGAAACCGCACGAGGTGGTGGTCATCACGCTCCGTCCGAGCTACCCGTCCCCGGACGTTTACGATCTCCGGGACGCACTCGCCCACGACCGGCGGCAGCACTTCCGCATCGATCGGACGACGACGTTCGTACCCCACACGCGATCGCTCGCCGTCCGCGCGGTCCGCGAGCACCTCATGGCCATCCGACTGGGGTTGCGTGCGGCGCGTGAACCGGCTGACATCGTGTTGACGTCGTCACCGAGTATGTTCCTCGCGCCGGTAGCCTGGGTGCTGGCCCGTGCCAAGTCAGCCCGGCTTGCCTGGGACATTCGCGACATCGGGTGGGAGTACGCCGGGGAGTCTCGTCTCGCATCCGGGCGACTGGCACCACACCTGCTCAAGGCTCTCCGCCGCTACATGTGGTTCGTCGCACGGCGTGCCGACATCATCGTGGCGGCCACTCCCGGTATCGCCGAGGCAGTTGCGCGCCACGTCGGGCCAGATAAGACGATCACGATGGTAGGCAACTCGGTGAGCCGCGAGCTGCGGGTAGCCTGCGAAAATTGCCGCGAACACGTGCCCAAGCCTCGGCCGCGCGTCGCATACGTCGGTTTGATCGGTGACGCCCAAGGTCTACTCGTCCTCCCAGACGTGGCGCGACTTCTACCCGCAGTGGATTTCGTCGTGGCCGGGGACGGTCCTGAGCGCGCGCGAATGGAACAGAAGGTTCGCGAGATGGGGCTGGGGAACTTTGAGCTAATGGGCTATCTGCCCCGCGCGGACGTATTGGAGGTGTATCGGCAAAGCGACGTCCTGTTCGCGCAACTGAAGGACACGCCGACGCTCAACGCCACCGGTCTTCCATCCAAGCTCCACGAGTACATGGCAACGGGTAAACCGGTCGTTTACGCCGGAAAAGGCCTCGCGTCAAAGTTGATCGCGGAAGTCGGCAGCGGGCTTGCTGTTCCTCCGGGCGATGCCAGGGCGATCGCGGCTGCGATTGCTGACGTCTTGAGCTCTGAGGCACGCGCAGCGGCAATGGGGGCATGCGGGCGTGCATTCATCGAGGCGCTCCCAGATAGAGAGACGGCATTCGACGGTCTGCTCCAAGCGCTCGACTCACGATGACCACCCCGGCCCATAGGCGTCGCGCGTCGCCATGATGGGGCCACGGGCGGGGCGACCTAGCCTACGTCGTCGTACGTCACCGCAGGATTCGCGTCGTAGGTGCTCCCGGTAAGCCTCGGATTCTTCATAGTACTCGATGCCCTGGCGTACTCGACTCTGATACCGCTGTTGCAGCAGACATACATTCCGCTTGTCTCAATCATCCGCCCGGCGAGGTTCTGACCAGTCGCGTGGCGCACGATGATGTTTTCGAGGTCGCCCCCCCAGAATTGAATGCCACTGCCGGCGGCCTGCTGCTGGGCTTCAAACGTCACGTTGATCGCCTTCAGCCATAGATCGGTGTCGACGAGGCTGGAGCCTGCCTGGATCGCTGCGCCCGTGGATTGGTCGTGCACGTACAGCGAGAACTTCCCGGAGGTCGTGAGATTCGGATTCTGGTACGTGCCCCCGAGATACGCGGCGTGCAGTCCTGTCCCTTTCTCGGCGTGTGGGTCAAGTGAACGGTCGAGGCCGCAGTTTGTTATCTCGCCGTCGAAGTCCAATCCTGACGCATCCTTGGATACCGTGGTTGCAAGCAATCCGGTTCCGCCGCAGTCGTGGAGCACGAAACCCCACCAGAGGAGATTCGTGGAGTCGTCCTCGCGCACACACCCACCTCCGGGGTTGGTGACGTCCCCCCCAAAGAGTCGGAGGTTGCGTACACCGGTGAACCACAAGGCGTAGAACCCATGGGCGCTGCCCCCGCTGAACCGCACGCCAGGGGCGAAGTGGATCTCTGCGGGCCCAGCGAGATCGTTCCGGAAGGTGACCTCGCCTGTAAGAGTCATGGGCGCAACGTTCAGTTGATCGCCGGTTTGGAGGTTCGCGACGTCCGCGAGAAACTCTGCAGGCGTGTCCGCGGTTCGAACTCGGTTCGGCGTGAATGGCGGAGGGTCGAGAGCCCTGTAACCCGTGGCGCCCATATTCGCGCTGGTCGTGGGCTGAGCGCAACTCCGTGTGTGTGCCACGATCTTGGTGATGCTGGAGTCCTTCTGCGATACCCGCTGCAGAGCCCGAACGCCGAGCAACACTCTCTTGCCGCAGGCGAGCTTCGTGAACGTGTACGACCGCCGGGTTCGGCCAATCACCGCCACCCGCGCGCCGTTCCGGAACACCGCGTAATTGCTGGCTCGTGAGGAGCCCGTCCACTGAATCATGATCGAGCTCGTCGTGGTGCGAACGACGTGAAGATGAGACGGCGCAGAGAGCGCTGCCGCTATCAGCATGACCCCCAGCGCCAGCAAGATTCGTCCTTCGGTTGAGGGCGCGAACAATCGCGCCTCGATGAACCCTTTGGCTGCCCCATCGGCTCGGTCGACTTGAAACTTGAGGCACCCAACGTCCCCGACAACGGCATAGTAGCGCTAGACAAGATCCTGGCGTCGGAGCACGTCGGCGTTCTGCGTGGGAGCGAGGCGTTGGTGCTGGGGAAGGTGATGAAGCTGCAGGCCGCGCAGGGCCGGCGCTGAGCTGTACGAGCAATCGCCGCACGGCCCGCATCTGCGAGGCGTTGGACGGGCGCGTCGGGCCTTGCATAATCGGCCACCGGGCGCATATCCGTACCTGTGGCTGTACGCCCAGGCCGAGCGCGTCCGCGACACCGCCTCCGGCATGTTGCGCAAGAAGGCACTCCTGGTGGCCTACGGCGTCCACGAGACGGGCAGCAGCGATTCCGAAACCACCCTGCGCATGATCGCCGCAGATAGTCGACCTGGCCGGACAGCGGCACCGGCGAGATGTCTCGCCGCCTTCGCTTTGGCGAGGTGTCCCCGCAAGCCGATCATGTTCACGCCGTGCTCTGGGTAGGGCAGCAGCTAGCCGGGGATGTGGGCGCCGGCCACGAGCGCGACCTCGCCCAGGAGCGCCGCCGCCACGAGCACGGTGACAATGCCACGCCGGGCGCCGAGGAGCGCGACCCCCGCCGCCGCCAGCAGCGCGTACTGCCAGGCCTCCGACAGCTCGCGGGCGAGCAGCACGGCCGACCCGGCGATGGCCCCGATCGCCCCCGGTCCCGCGCCCGCCAGGAACGCCTGCGCGGTGCGGTTGCCGCGCAGGCGCTCGAAGTGCGAGCGGCCGGCGAGCACGAACACGAACGACGGGGTGAAGGCGACCGCCGCCGCGAGCAGGCCGGCGCCGAAGCCGCCCGCGGCGTAGCCGACCATTGCCACCGTGCCGACGACCGGCCCGGGCGTCACCTGACCGAGCGCGACCGCATCGAGGAACTGCGGGCCGGTCATCCAGTGGTAGCGCGACACGGCGTCGCCCTGCATGAGCGGGATGATCACGAACCCGCCGCCGAAGCTGAGGGCGCCGACCTTGAGCGCCGTCCACGCGACGGCGCCGAGCCCGGCGTGAGGCACGGCGGCCAGCGTCATCGCGCTCGGCGGGCCCCGGCGCGCGAGCACCTCCGCGCAGCCGCAGCCGAGCAGGACGAGCACGAGCCACGGTCCGAGCGTCGCGCTCGCAAGCGCACCCGCGCCGACATAGAGCAGCCAGCGCGATCGGGCCGCCTGCCCCGCCGCCCGCCGCCACGACGGGCCCGCCAGGTCAGCGGCCGCGCGGGCGGCGACGGCGGCGACGGCGGCCCCGCCGCCGGCCCCCGCGGCCCGCACCCAGTCCGGCGGCGACGAGGACAGGAACAGCCACGCCAGCGCCAGGATCGTCGCGAGTCCCGGCAGGATGAACCCGGCGCCGCCCACGAGCGCGCCCTGCCAGCCGCCCACGCGGCCGGCGCAGTAGATCGCGAGCTGTGTCGAAGCGGGGCCGGGGAGCAGATTGCAGGCCGCGATCGCATCCTCGAACTCGTCGCCGGGGATCCACCGCCGCCGCTCGACGCACAGCTGCCGCAGCAACAGGATGTGCGTCGGCGGCCCGCCGAAACCGATCGCCCCCAGCCGCCCCCATTCGCGGGCGACGGTCGCCACCCCGCCGTGGCCGCCGGCGCCGCCCTCGGGCGGCTCAGCCAGGCTCGACGCCACGGAGCATCTTCGGCGTCGCCAGCCACAGCAGCGTCGCGGCCGCCGTCTCTCCGCCGGGCGCGAAGGCGACGTCGAGACAGGCGCAGCCGGCCTTGCGCATGTCGACGAAGCCGCGGCGGCGATCCCCGGTGCACACCTGCTCGATGAGCTCGCTCAGCATCGGCTCGTGGCCGACGATCATCACCGTGGCCTCGGTGCGCGCCGCGAGCGCCCGCAGCGCGTCGTCGGGCGGGCCGTCGGCCAGCTCCGCGAGCACCTCGACCTCGCGGCCGAACGCCGCGGCCGCCGCGCGGGCGGTCTGCAGCGCGCGCGTCTTCGGGCTCGACAGGATCACGTCGGGCGGGTCGGCGAACGCGGCCAGGCCGCGGGCGGCCGACCGGGTGCGGGCGACGCCCTGCGCGGTCAGCTCCCGGGCCGCGTCGGTGCCGTCGGCCGAGTGATCCTCGGCGATCCCGTGGCGGAAGACGAGCAGCCGCATCGGCTTAGCGGGAGGCCCCGTTCACAGGAACACGCCCTTCGCGTCGCGCTTGAGCGTCCGCCACGCCTCCGGGTAGGCGGCGCGGGCGACCCGCCGGCGCTCGTGCTGGCGCTCGATCACGCGGCCGGCGGCGAGCGCCTGGGCGACGCTGGTGCGCGGCTTCACGAGCGCCCGGATGCGCTCGTCGGCCACGTGCGCGTCCTGGTGGTCGCCGAGCACGTCCTGCAGCAGCTTGGCGTCGCGGATGACCGCCGCGGCGGCCCGGCCGACGGAGCGCTCGGCGAGCTCGGCCGCGTAGCGGGCGCGCTTGACGGCGATGCGGGCGGCGTGCAGATCGGCGTCCGGAGGATCGTCGCCGAGCGCGCGCACCGCCTTGCGCAGGCGCCGGAACTCACGCGCCGCAAGCGCCTGCAGAGACTCCCCTCCCGGCTGCAGCGGCGGCGCGTTCGTCTCGGCGTCCAGCCGCTCGATCAGCGCGACGAAGCGCGGCTCGCCGAGCGCGGCCAGAAGCGCCGCCCGGTCGGCCGCGTGCTCGGCCTCGAGCGCGCGCAGAAGGCCGAGGAACGCGCGCTCATCGGCGCCGCCCAGCAGATGCGCATCCGCCCGCAGGTGATCGAGCAGCACGTCGAGGTCGCGCACCGGGCCGAGCGCGCCGCCGAGCCAGCCGAGCTCGGCCCGCAGCGACCGCACCCACTCCGGGTCGAGCAGCGGCCGGGCGGCGCGCAGGATCGCCCGCATCCGCCTCGTCGCGACCCGCATCTGGTGCAGCTCCTCGGGATCGGTGCCGAGCCGGGTGCCGGGGTGGTGGCGCACGATCGCCGCATACTGCGCGCGCAGCGCGGCGGCCACGTGCTCACCGGCCGGGGCCGACCGGCGCGGGCGTGCGGGCGGCGCCGGCGCCGGGAGGTCGAGCGCCTGGAAGAGCTTTGGGCGGAGGTCGGTGCCGGCCGCACCGGCCTGCCGCAGCCGGCCCACGATCGTGGTCAGGTCGGCGCTCGTGCCGTCGACCAGCTCGACCTCGATCTCCTCGAACCGGCGCGCGACCCGGCGCCCCTCGAACACCGAGACGGCGTCCTTGACGACCTCGGCGACCCTGCGGTCGCCGGAGCGGACGAGGACGCCGGCACGGCGGGTGCGCAGCCGCGCGACCGGCGCCGGCCGCTTCCCGCGCAGGTGGGCGGTGAGCAGGTCGAGCACCTCGGCCGGCGCCGCCCGGGCGGTGCCCTCGAACTCGAGCTCGAGCCGATCCTCGCCGTGGGGCAGCTTCAGCTGCCAGGCGCCGTGACCGCGCTCGGTGCGATAGCGCAGGGTGATCCCGCCGGCGGCCAGCCGCAGGTCGGTCGTGTCGTGGTACGTCGAGCTCAGCTCTCGCACGGGCAGAGGGTCACCCGGGAGGGCCGGGAGCGCGAATCCAGGGGGTGCTGTGAGTTTGCGCTCCCGCTCGAGGGTGGCCTTCACCCGCGCGATCGTACCATTGGCGCAACCGTTTGCCGCCGAGCGGCCGGGCGGCGCTCGGGCCGCCTGCGGGCGCGCTCGACGGCGGCGAGAAGCTCGTCGTGCTCGTGGCGGAAGAAGCGGGCTCGATCGAACGTGGGGGGAGCGGGCGAGAGCTGCTGGGTGCCGGCCATGGGAGGCCCTCCTGGATCGAAATTCGTGCTTGGAATCCGATTCTCGCCGGGCCCGGCCAGGGCCGCATCGGGGCACGACCCGATCGACATCCGTAGATGTCACGACACAGGGCCGAGTTCGTGACAGAATGGCCGCGTGCACGTGATCGCCGTGGTCAACCGCAAGGGTGGGGTCGGCAAGACGACGACCGCGGTCAACCTGGCTGCGGCCATGTCGCTCGACTCACGCGCCGTGCTGCTCGTGGATCTCGATCCGCAGGGCTCGGCCGGCGTCGCCGTCGGCGTTCCGGCGGCCGCCGACGACGGCTCGGGCGGGATGTTCCGCGGCAAGCCGCGCTGGTTCGCCCGCTCGTCGCCCGTGCCGGCGCTCGTCCCGGCTGGGCGTTGTGCCCGCCGACACGCGCCTGATCGGCGAGGAGGTGTCGGTCTTCACCGACCACCGCCACGGCGAGCGCTTCGCCGCCGCGATCGAGGGTGCGAGCGAGGAGTGGGAGGTGGTCGTGGTCGACACCCCACCCGGGCTGGGCGGGCTCTCGGCTGCGGCGCTGCGAGCGGCCGACTCGGTCGTGATCCCGGCTGCGGCGGACTACCTGTCGATCGACGCGCTGCAGGGGACGATCGAGGCCGTGCGGCGGATCGAGCGCGAGACCAGCCGCCGCTACACGCCGCTCGTCCTCCTGCCGACGTTCGTCGACGCCCGCCGCCCCGGCGCCACGGCCGCCGCCGCCCTGATGCGCGAGCGGTTCGGCGATCTGGTGTCGCCGACGCAGATCCCGCGCAGCGCCCGCTACGACTCGGCCGCGCTCGCGGGCGTGCCCGTCGTCGTCAGCGCGCCGCGCTCGAGCGCCGCCGCCGCCTACCGCAGCGCGAGCGACGACCTGATCGGCCGGCTCGGGCGCAAGCCGCAGAAGCGCCACGGCGCGCTGAAGGGGTTCGTGCGCGCCGACATGCGCGCGGCGCTCCAGGAGATGCGCCGGCGCCGCCCGGGCGGGGCCGCCCCGGCCGACCCGGCCGCCTGAGGCACCTGCGAAGCGGGGCCAGGCCCCGGCTCACGCGCCGCGCGGCGCGCGGCAGATGACCCACTGGAACGTCGCCTCGCCCTCGGGCTCTCGCATGGTCACCGCCTCGGCGTGCACGACGTCGAGGCCGGCAGCGGCCAGCAGGCGCAGGTTCGCATCCGCCGCGTGGCTCGAGAAGAACATCGGCTCGCCGAGCCAGTCGCCCGTCCAGCCGGGCAGGTCGCCGACGCCGAGCGACGCCAGGAGCACACCGCCGGGCCGCAGCCACCGCCGGACGCGCGCGAACACATCGGCGTGCTGCTCGCGCGGGATGTGGGCGATCGAGTAGAGGGCGCAGACCCCGTCGAACGACGCCGGAGCGAGCTCGAGGTCGGTCATATCGGCCCGTACGAACCGTGCGCCGGGCACGTTGTGGCGGGCGAGCCCGATCTGGACCTCGGAGATGTCGGCGCCGACCACGTCGAAGGTCTCCGCCAGGCGCCGGGTCGAAGGGACGCCCGCGCCGCACCCCAGGTCGAGCACGGTCCCGGGCACGGGCAGGAGCGCGGCGAACTCCTCGACGTACCGGTCGCGCGGATCGCCCTCGACCCGCGCGCCCCATGCCAGGAACGTGGCCGCCAGCCGGTCGTAGCCCGCCCGCACGATCTGCTTGCGCGGATCCGTCATTTCCTGACGGTACAGGCCCGGCGGCGTCAGCGGCTATGCTCGCCGCAAAGAGCATTTTCGACGAGGAGGATCGGCGATGGCGACGATGGACGTAGGCGTCGACGCGCTGCGGGAGGCCGCGGCCGGTGAGTGGTTGTCATGGACGCGGATGGCCGACTTCGACGGCACCGCTCCTCCGATCCTGGTCGGCGGCGAGGGGCCGTACGTGTTCGAGGCCGACGGCACGCGGCTCCTGGACGCGATGTCCGGCCTGTTCACGACCCAGATCGGCTACTCCCACGGCGCCGAGCTCGGCGAGGCCGCCAAGCGGCAGCTCGAGTCGTTCGGCTTCTACCCGAACTGGGCGGCGACGTCGCCCGCCGCCGGTCGAGCTGACGCGGCGCGTCACCGGCCTCGCCCCCGAGAACCTCACCCGCGCGTTCTTCACGTCGGGCGGCTCCGAGGCGGTCGAGTCGGCGCTCAAGCTCGTCCGCCAGCACTGGCTCGGCCGCGGCGAGCCGCTGCGGCGCAAGATCGTCGCCCGCCGCGGCGCCTACCACGGCTGCACGCTCGGCGCGCTCTCGCTGACCGGGATCCCGGCCGCACGGGCACCGTTCGAGCCGCTTCTCGGCGACGTTCGTCACGCCGAGAACACCGACCGCCGCCACTACCCGCCACGCCGTCACCGACGAGGAGTGGACCGACGCCGCGATCGCCGCGATCGAGCGCACCATCGTCGCGGAGGGGCCGCACACCGTCGCCGCGGTCGTGGTCGAGCCGGTGCAGAACGCGGGCGGCTGCCTGGCGCCCCCGCCGGGGTACGGCGCCCGGCTGCGCGAGGTCTGCGACCGCTACGGCCTGCTGCTCTGGTGCGACGAGGTGATCACGGGCTTCGGCCGCCTCGGGGCCTGGTTCGGCTCCGACCGGCTCGGGTTCGACGCCGACATGATCACGTTCGCGAAGGGCGTCACCTCGGGACAGGCCCCGCTCGGCGGCGTGCTCTTCAGCGACGACGTCGCCGCGCCGCTGATCGACCAGAAGACCGTGTACGCGCACGGCTTCACGTTCGGCGGCCATCCGCTCTCGTGCGCCGTGGCGCTCGCGAACCTCGACATCATGGAGCGGCTCGACGTGCTCGCCAACGTGCGCACGCTGGAGGACACCCTCGGCCGGCTGCTCGACGACGTCGCGGCGGCCTCGCCGCTGGTCGTCGAGGCCCGCGGCCACGGCTTCTTCCGCGCCATCGAGCTGCGCGACGCGAGCGCCCTGCCCGCGGCGCGGGACGCGATCCGGCGCGAGGGCGTGATCGTGCGCCTCGACGACCGGGTGAACCCGTGCCTGGCGATCTCGCCGCCGCTGATCTGCACGGCGGAGCAGCTCGAGGAGGTCGCGGCGGGGATCACCGCCGGGCTGCAGCGGGCCGCCGCGGGAGGCTGACCGGCTCTAGGTCGGTCGCCAGACGGTCTGGTAGAGCACCCAGGAGCGCGCCGCCGAATCGAAGCGGTAGTTGCGGACCAGGAGCTGGCTCGGGCAGCAGTCCGGATCGGCCGGGCGCGCCTCCCCCTGGACGAGATGCACCTCGAGCCCGGGCGTTGCGGCCGCGGCCAGGTTCTCGAGCGTGACGCTCGCGCCGACGTAGCGGTAGTGATGGCCGCCGTGGATGAGCGGTGGGTACGGCGGCGCGTATGACCAGAAGCGGTGCTTGGACGTGCCGTCCCAGCCGCGGATGCCGGCGAACACCGGCACCGCGCCCGCGCCGCCGTTGAACCCGCGGTAGAAGATCTCGGGCCGGCCGTCCGTGTTCAGGTCCGCGATCCGGATGAAGCGCGGCAGCATGTGCTCGAGGATCGGGGTGATCCGCGTCTTCACGGTGCGGCCGCCGACGCGGTCGACCACCTGGAGCCAGTGCTGCCTGATCGGCACGGTGCCGCCGAACGGGTTGGGCTTGAGCTGGAGCATCAGCCGCACGTGCTCCATGTGCGCGTCGCCGTCGAGGTTCACGCGCCACCCGTGCACGACCGTCGCGCCGCTCGCGAGGGCCTGCGCCGGGAAGCCCAGGGCGAGCCCGAGCGTGAGTGCCACAATCGCGCGCCGCATCGGACCGAAGCCTACCCGGCCGGCACCGCCGGCTTGGGCAGCGGCTCGATCGCGCGCAGCGCGCGGGCGATCTCCGCCTCGGGCAGCTCGTGGTCCTCGAGCCGGTGGTGCAGGTAGGCGTCGTAGGCGGCCATGTCGAAGTGGCCGTGGCCGGAGAGGTTGAACAGGATCGCCTGCTCGGTGCCGGACTCGTCCGCCCGCTTGGCGGCGTCGACGACGCCCTTGATGGCGTGGGCGCTCTCGGGCGCCGGCACGATCCCCTCCGAGCGGGCGAAGGTGATCGCGGCCGCGAACACGTCGTTCTGGCGGTAGGCCTCGGCGCGCAGCAGGCCGTCCAGCAGCAGCTGCGAGACGATCGGCGCGGCGCCGTGGTAGCGCAGCCCGCCCGCGTGGATGCCCGGCGGGACGAAGTCGTGCCCGAGCGTGTGCATCGCGACGAGCGGCGTCAGCTGGGCCGTGTCGCCGAAGTCGTAGGCGAACGGCCCGCGCGTGAGCGTCGGGCACGCCGCCGGCTCGCACGCGATGATCTCGATGTCGGCGCCCGCGATCTTGTCGCGCACGAACGGCAGCGCGAGGCCCGAGAAGTTCGACCCGCCGCCCACGCAGCCGATGACGACGTCCACGCCGCGCTCGCCCGCGAGCGTCGAGCTGGCGCTGCGCCTCCTGCCCGATCACCGTCTGGTGCAGCAGCACGTGGTTCAGCACCGAGCCGAGCGCGTAGCTCGTGTCGTCGTGGGTGGCGGCGTCCTCGACCGCCTCGGAGATGGCCATGCCGAGGCTGCCCGGCGAGTCGGGATCGTGCTCGAGCATCGCCCGGCCGGCGTTCGTGTCCGGCGATGGGCTGGGCACGACGGACGCGCCCCATGTCTCCATCATCATCCGCCGGTACGGCTTCTGGTCGTAGGAGACGCGCACCATGTACACCTTGCACTCGAGCCCGAAGTAGCCGCAGGCGAGCGCCATCGAGCTGCCCCACTGGCCGGCGCCGGTCTCGGTGGCGATCCGGGTGCGGCCCGCCTTGGCGTTGTAGTACGCCTGCGGCGACGGCCGTGTTCGGCTTGTGCGACCCGGCGGGCGAGACGCCCTCGTACTTGTAGTAGATGCGCGAGCGCGTGCCCAGGGCGCGCTCGAGCCGGTGCGCGCGATGAGAGCGGCGTCGGCCGCCACAGCCGCAGCACGTCGATGACCTCCTCGGGGATCGGGATCTCGCGCTCGGTCGAGACCTCCTGCATGATCAGGTCGATCGGGAAGAGCGGCGCGAGGTCGTCCGGGCCGATCGGCTGGCCCGTGCCCGGGTGCAGCGGCGGCTGCGGCGGAGAGGGCGCGTCGGCGAGGATGTTGTACCAGGCGCGGGGCATGTCGCGCTCGGGCAGCAGGATCTTGGTGTCGGCCATGGCGGTCTCCTGCGGGTCGGAGGACTTCACCGCCGGTCGGCGGCCGACCGATTCTGCCTCAACCGGGCCGCGCATGCGAGCAGGCTACGCCGCCCGATCGCCCTTCGACTTGCTCATGCGCTTGTGCACGTACATGGCCGTGTCGGCGTGGCCGACCAGCGCATCCGCGGTGGCGCCGTCGCGCGGGCACATGGCGGTGCCGACGGCGACGCCGACGTGGACGGCCGCCGGGCCGACGGAGAACGACGGGGCGAAGACGGTCAGGAGCCGGCGGCGCATCACGTCGACCACCCGCTCGGCGTCGGCCTCGGGCAGGAGCGGGAGCAGGATCACGAACTCGTCGCCGCCGAGCCGGAACACCGGGTCGCTCGTGCGCACGACGCTCCCGAGCCGCTGCGCGACCAGCCGCAGCAGCGAGTCGCCGGCGGCGTGGCCGTGGTCGTCGTTCACGCGCTTGAAGCCGTTCAGGTCGCAGAAGAGCATGCCCAGGACGTGGCCGGGCTCGCGCCGATTGAGCTCATCGTCGAGCCGCCGCTCGAACGCAGCCCGGTTGGGCAGCCCTGTCAGCTGATCGTGGTTGGCGTCGTGGAGGGCGCGCTCCTCGCGCTCCTTCAGGTCGGTGATGTCCGTCAGGACGACGACGCGGGCGAGCTCCCCGTGGTAGCGCGTCTCCTGGCTCTGGGCGGCGTACCAGCGGCGGGCGCCGCTGCGGTGCACGCCTGTGAGCTCGAACGCGCCGGTCGTGCCGTCGGCCAGACGCGCCAGCGCCACGGCGATCGACTCGGGGGCGATGTAGTCCTCGGGCCGCAGGTCGAGCGCCTCGTCCGCCGACCAGCCGAACTGGTCGCAGAAGGCCTGGTTCACCTCGACGATCGTGCCGCCGGTGTGGACGATGACCGAGTCACGCGAGGCCTCGGACAGGAGCCGGAACCGCTCCTCGGACTCGCGCGCCTGCTCCTCGGCCCGCTTCATCGCGGTCACGTCGGTCTCGAGCCCGCGGATGCGCCGCCGGCCCTCCTGGTCGATGGTGAGGTGCGCGACGCTCGAGAGCCACACGACCCGCTGGTCACGCGAGAGCGCGCGATAGGTCACCCGCGACACCCCGCGCCGCGAGCACCTCGGCGCTCGACGCCAGGTACCGCTCGCGGTCGTCCGGGTGCACGACGGTCCCGCTCCAGAAGTCCGGCACCGCGATCAGATCCATCGGCTCGTAGCCGAGCAGGTCGAGCACGCGGTCGTTCACGAACTCGACCGCGAGCGTGTCGGCGTCCGCCTCCCACACGATCGCCTCGATGTCGCTCAGGAGGTCGAACAGGAACCCGGCCATGTCCCCGGTGAACGAGATGGGCACCGTGACGCGCCGCGTTGGGCGGGGATGCTGCGGCTCGTCGGGGGCGTCAGCTTCGGGCATGGGGTGCAGGCTCGGCTCGTCCACCGCTTAATCGGCCCGGCCCGGTGGCGCTTGAAGATGCCTTCCGGAACCGGATGGGGCAATTCGAATCCCTGCACGCCTGGACGCGATGAATGGGGGCTGGACCGACGGAGCGTTGGTGAGCTGCGGCTGCGAACCGTCGCCTCGCGACGTTCTCGGTCGCGCCCAGAGTTCCACCACTATGACCGCTCCCTGCGTCCTTGCGAGGCTCGGTTCTCGCCGCCCAGCGCATCACAGGGATCCGAAATGCCCCATCGCGAATCGAGGCCCCCGCACCGGAGTGCGAGGGCCTCGAGGTGGTGCCTCAGGCAGGTGTGCCGCTCACGGCGTGTACTGCGCGTACCCCTGCTGCTTCTTCTGGCCGGTGCTGGTGAAGTCGCCACCGACCAGCATGTCGCTGTTGGAGCCGACGCCCTGAAGGGCGAAGACGCCGAGGACGCTGTTCGCGCTCGGATTCCACGCCTGCAGCGCGCCGGTCGTCTCGTTGACCGCGAGCAGCTTGTCGCGGCTGATCGGGGTCGTGCACGTGTGCTGGCCATGCTGCGGCCCGCAGTAGGTCTGGAAGTGGCCACCCAGGTAGACGAAGCCGCCCGCCACGCCGATCGCCTGGACGTTCCCATTCGTGCCGCCCTGCCACAGCGGGGCGCCGGTCGCCGGGTTGAACGCGGCGAAGTTGCCACCGCCGCCCGCACCGGCCACGTACACGCCGGCCGCGTCGTTCGCGAGGCCGATCACCGGGTAGGTGATGTGGCCCTGCCACGGCAGCGAGCTGCCCGATGGCGGCGTCGACCGCGCCGAGGTTCGTCGTCGCGGCGCCCGCGAGGTGCGTGAACGTCCCGCCGACCACGAGCCGCGTGGCCGAGGTGAACTTGATCGAGCGCACCTGTCCGTCGGTGCCCGGGTTCCACGGCAGCACCGTTCCATCCGACCCCTTGACCGCGGCCAGGTTGGGGCGGGCGCTGCCGTCGACGGTGCCGAAGCCGCCGCCGAGGTAGATCGTGCCGCCGGCCGAGGCGATCGAGAACACCTCGCCGCTCGCGGTGGCGTTCCATCCCGCGACGAGTGCGCCGGCTCCGGTGGCCGCGACCTTGGCGATGCGCGGATGACCGACCCCGCCGACCTGCGTGAACGCCCCGCCGAGATACACGGCCGTTCCCGCGACCTTGATCGCCCGCACCGTCCCGTTTGCGTTCGGGTTCCACGGCAGCAGGTTGCCCGTCGTCAGGCTGACTGCGGCGACGTGGTTGCGCGCCACCTCACCCGTGCCCGCCGCTGCGCCGGCCGGGCGCATCGACGTGAACTGTCCCCCGAGATACACCGTCGTCCCGGAGACGGCGATCGCATTCACGCGACCATTCGTCTGCCAGGTCGGCACCGGGTGCGGTTGCACGATGACCGCCTGTGCCACCCCCGCAGTGCCCAGCCCGGCGACCATCGTCGCCGCAGCTGCAAACCCCAACCGTCTCGTTCGACCCAGCATCGATTCTCCCCCAAGCCTCGTGTGACTGCACTCCAACATAACCCCGGAACGAGTCAAGTCAAGACTTGCGGATCAACGCGACTCCAACAGGCTGCTGGGAATTTCTGCCGGGTGCTCAGGAGGCGGCGGCGAATCGGGCGTAGATCGCGTCCGCCCGCTCCCGCAGGCGGGCGAGCGCCGGGGCGTGGTAGGCGCTGCGCAGCTCGTCCTTGCGCGCCTCCTTGTAGGCCGACGGCCGCTGGGCGCGATGCTCCGGCACGGCGGCGAGACCTCCCGGGTGGGCGGCGGCCGCCTGCTCGAGCTCGGCCCGTGAGATGACCCCCGAGAGGAAGTCCCGGATGGCCGGCCGCCATGGCGGGCGCCGGGCGCGCATCTCGATCAGCTCGAAGCATTCGGCCGTGCCCTCGGGCGTGGGCCGAAACGGCGTGAAGGCGGTGCCGAAGCGGGCGTTCACGCGCTCGATGCTGCGGTCGAGATGCGTCGTCACCTCGGCGAAGTCGGCGACCACCATCCCGGCCAGGTGGTCGCTGAGCTTGGCGTGGAACCGCGCGTAGGCGGTGATGCCCTGGGCGAGGGTCACGTAGGGCTCGCGGACGACGAGCGAGAGCACCGTGTCCTCCGGCGGGCGCACGGTGAGCAGGACGGGCACGTCGCGCCGGACCGCCGCGATGATCTGACTGGGGGCGTGGATGTGGTGGCCGACCCGCACGGGCGCCGGCTGGGCCAGCTGGAACGCGACCACGGCGAACGTCGACGCCGACCGGGTGAACCCGTCGATCACAAGCTCCGTGGCGGGAGAGACGACGCCGTCGCCGTAGATGCGCCGGGCCACATGCAGGTAGCCGGCGTGCTCCGCCGCGCGGGTACGCACCGACCAGCGCGCGCGGCGAACACCGAGCCGCGCCCGATCGCGCCCTGCTGAGATCAACCCGCGCGTTCAGACAGCGTAGCCGGGG
Source organism: uncultured Actinomycetes bacterium (assembly GCA_963717845.1). Taxonomy (GTDB): domain Bacteria; phylum Actinomycetota; class Thermoleophilia; order Gaiellales; family JAICJC01; genus JAICJC01. Next base: position 1,319,349 of record CAVQXH010000001.1, on the reverse strand, counting down.
CGCCAGACGCCTTGCGCGGATCCGACTTGCTGCGGTCGACCTCAGAGACGAGGGTGATCTCGTCGCCGTCGATCTCGAACACGATCGCGCCGCCGGTCGGCATCGCGAACTGCCAGTCGTCGTCGGATGCGCCGGCCACGCGCAGCACCGCCAGGCGCAGCATGACGCCGTGCGACACCGCCGCGACGCTCTGGCCCGGGTGCTCCCGGGCGATGGCGCGCAGCGCCTCGACGACACGGTCCGCCGCGTCGGCGACGGCCTCGCCCTCGGGGCAGACCGCCCGCTCGGGATCGTTCACGTAGGCAGCCCACGCCTCGGGGTCGACCTGCGCGGACTCCTCCTTCGTCAGGCCCTCCCACGCGCCGTAGTCCAGGTTGAGGAGGCCGGGCTGCGCCCGCACCGCGCCGACGCCGTTCTTGACGGCGATCGCCTCGGCGACCTCACGCGCCCGCCCGAGCGGGCTCGTGTACACGGCGACAAGGCCGGAGCCGACGAGCGACCGGGCCGCCTCGCGGGCCTCGGCCCGGCCGACCTCGTTCAGGGGAACTTCGAGGCGGCCGCGAAACCTGACCTGCGCATTCATGATCGTCTGTCCATGCCGGACGAGATGAACGCGACATGTCCGCCGACCTGCGGCCGAGGCCGCGTGCATTTCGTCGTGCATGTACTACTCCCTCACTGGTCGTGCCCTGCACCGCCGGGGCCTCCCAGCGTCCGGCGGTACACCAATCGTTCACAAGTACACCGCGAGCACGGCGCATTGTCAAGCATTACCCGCCCAACCTTTCCGGACTTTTACACGTGCTCCCGGTCGGCGGTGCCGGAGACGGCGAGCGGCGCCGCGGCGACCATGCTGCGCCGCTCCTCCTCCTCGACGACCGCAGCGTGCAGCTGCTGCCACCACTGGATGCCGCCGATCCAGAGCCCTGCCGCGAGGCCGAGGGCCGCGCCGACCGCGCCGAAGGTGGCCGCGCCCACCGTACCGCCGGTGACGGCCAGGACGCCGGTGACGAGGCGCGAGCGCATGCTGCGCTTGGCGGCGGCCATCGCCCGCAGGCCGACGGTGGCCGCCGTGAGCATGCCGGACGCCGCCATCACGGCGGTATACGGCAGGATGACCGGGTGGGCGGGCAGCCACGAGCGCTTCAGGAGCGCCTCGCCGGCCGAGTCCGGCAGCAGGTACATGGCGACGCCCCAGAGGACGAAGACGACGACGAGGGCGACCGCGAGGATCGTCACGGCGCGCAGCATCCGCCGCGGCGAGCGGCGGGCGATCCGCACCGACTCCGCGATCGCCGGCGACGTCACGCCCATGTTCAGGATGTTGAGCGGGCCGAGCGCGACCTGGGCGCCGCGCAGGGCGCCGGCCGCAGACAGGCCCGCGAACCCGGCCGTGGCATACATCGCGCCCGACTGGGCGGCGTTGCGGGCGACGAACTCGATCAGGTAGCGAGGGCCGAGATCGCGGTGGCGCGAGAGCCAGTGCCGCGCCCGCAGCGGCCGGGGCAGGAACCCCGCCTGGACGATCCCGAACACCGCCGCGACGTTGGCCGCGCCGGCCCAGGCGAGGATGAACGCAGGCGAGGAGCGCAGGCCGACGGCCAGCACCGCCGCGACCAGCACGACCTGGGCGATCGCCCAGGCGAGGTCGTTCGCGAACGCGTATGACCCGCGCAGATGGCAGAAGAAGGCGCTGCGCCAGGTGTCCTGGACGATCAGTCCGGGCATGCTCAGGCCGAGCACGATCAGCGACGGCCGCAGCGTGCCGCCGAACAGGAAGGACGCCCCGATGCAGAGCACGCCGGCGACCGCCCCGAGCACCAGCGCCACGCCGGTCGCGGCCGCCGCGCCCTCCCGCCACTCGCGCTCGCCGGTGGCGCTGTAGCGCACGGTGAGCGGCTCCGCGCAGAGCGCGCGGGTGGCGCCGAGGGTGATCGTGTAGGTGGTGAACGCGAGCCCGAACGCCCCGAGCGCCGACGTGCTCACGGTGCGCGCGACCAGGATCGCGAGGGCGAAGTTGGTGAGGCTCGAGAGGGCCTGATCGCCCAGGCCCCAGCCGAGCCGGCGGACGCCGCCGCCCGCGTCCGTGCGTAGAGCCGAGGCCGTGCTCACCTTCAGATCGTAACCCCGAGCCCCGCCGCTGGATACCTCGAACCCGCTAGAGTCGGCCGCGGTGTGCCGGGAAGTCGGGTCGGCGAGCCCACCGCCATGGACCGCCCCCCGCCCATCCCGCGCCGCCCCCATTCACCGCCCGGAGGCGCGCACTGACCGTGTCCACGCCGGTCGCGCTCATCCTGTTCTTCGCGTCCCTGGCGGCCACATTGGTCGCGTCTGCGCTGTTCGCACGCAGGCTCGACCGCCTCGGTGCCCGGCTCGGGATCCACGAGGCCGTGCTCGGCCTGCTCACCGCCCTCGCCGCCGACGGGCCGGAGCTCTCGTCGGGGCTGACGGCGATGCTGCGCGGAGAGCGCGGGGTCGGTGTCGGGGTGCTCCTGGGCTCGAACATCTTCAACCTGGCGGCGATGGTGGGCATGAGCGCGCTCCTCGCCGGGAGCGTCCGGCTGGAGCGGCCCGCCCTTGCTCTGGAGGGGACGTTCGCGCTCTTTGCGACGGCGGTGACCGCAGCCGTGCTCTTCGCCGGCGTCGAGCCGTGGATCGCCCTCGGCGTCTTCGCCGCGGGCGCCGTTCCCTACCTGATCCTGCTCGCGCGAGGGACCTTCCACGGCCCGCTGCCGCCCCGCGAGCCCGCCCCGGCGGTGGCCTCGGCCGCCGTCGCGGGCGCCCCCTCGCCCGCCGGGCGCGCCATGCAGGTCGTGGGCGCTCTTCGTCCGCGAGCTGCCGGCCCTGGTCGTGATCATCGCCGGCAGCATCGGCATGGTCTACTCGGCGGTGCTCGTGGCCGGCCGCTGGGGCGTGCCGCGGCCGCTCGTCGGCCTCCTCCTGCTGGCCACGCTGACGAGCCTGCCCAATGCCTATACGGCGATCCGGCTCGGCCTCGCGGGGCGCGGCGCGGCGCTGGTCAGCGAGGCGCTCAACTCGAACACGATCAACCTGTCGATGGGGATCCTCGTGCCGGCGGTCATCGTCAGCGCCGCCCGCGGCGGCGCCGGATTCGGGCTCGACTACCTCTGGATGGTCGCGGTCACCGTCGCGACGCTCGTGCTCGTGGGGAAGCGCAACGGCGCCGGCAGGCTCGCGGGGGCGGCGATCGTCGGCTCCTACGTCGCCTACGTGGCGGTGCGGATCGCCACGACGATGTGACCGCGGCGTCAGGGCTCAGGCGGCACGAGGTCGCGCTGATACCAGGTGCCGGGCTTGCCGCCGAGGTCGGCCGGGTCGGCCGGGCCGGCCGCGACGAACCCGGCGTTCGTCAGCACCTTCCGGGACGCGACATTGTCGTGTGAGGTGGCCGCCCTGAGCGTGCGCAGCCCGTACCGCGCGGGCGCGAGCCGGCACACCTCGCGCACCGCCGCCGTCGCCACACCGCGGCCGGCGACGTGCTGCGCGACCCGGTACCCGAGCACCGCCGTACCGTCCTCGCCGAAGACCAGGTTGAACCGGCCCACCACCGCGCCGTCCTCGGCGACGAGCACATGGAAGGCGCCGATGCCGGCCTCCTGCTCGGCCAGCAACGCGCTGTGGCGCTCGCTGAACCGCTCGAAGTACTCGTCGCCACGGTCGGAGATCGACGCGGCGAAGTAGGCCCGGTTCGCCACCTCGAAGGCGAAGACCGCCGCGGCATGGTCGGCTCGCAGGCGCTGCAGGTCGGGCACCGCCCGACTCTACGCAGATCGCGCGGCGAACGTCACGCCGGCGCGCCGCCGGCCGCCGGGCGGGTCAGCCGGTAGCCGGCGCCCGGCTCGGTGATCAGATACTGCGGATGGCGCGGGTCATGCTCGATCTTCCCCCGCAGCTTGCTGATGTAGACGTGCAGATAGTGCGACTCGATCTGGTAGGCCGGGCCCCACACCTCGCGCAGGATCGTACGATGGGTGAGGAGCTTGCCCTCGTTGCGCACGAAGAGCGACAGCAGGTCGAACTCGATCCGGGTGACCGGCACGGGCACGCCGTCGACGGTCACCTGGTGGCGGTCGAAGTCGACCACGAGGCCGCCCACGGCGATCGACTCGCCGCCCGCCGGCGCCGCCCGGCGCATCGCCGCCCGCAGCCGGGCCAGGAGCTCGCCCATGCCGAACGGCTTGGTGACGTAGTCGTCGGCGCCCGCGTCGAGGGCGGCGACCTTCTGGCTCTCCTCGCCGATCGCCGACAGGATCACGATGGGCACCTGGCTCCACGACCGCAGCTCGCGGCACACGTCCACACCGGAGCCGTCGGGCAGCACCAGGTCGAGCACCACGGCGTCGGGCGGCCGCGTGGCGGCGGCCGCGAGCGCCTCTTCCGCGGTGGCCGCGCGCACGACCTCGTAGCCTGCGCCGCGCAGGTTGGTGGTCAGGGCGCGCAGGATCTGGGGCTCGTCGTCGACGACCAGGATCAGGCCGGTGCTCACGCGGGGGCCTCGGCCGCGGGCGGCAGCGCGAGCGCGAAGCCGGCGCCCTGCCCCGGGCGTGACTCGGCCCACAGGCGGCCGCCGTTTGCCTCGGCGAAGCCGCGCGCGATGGCGAGGCCCAGGCCGGTGCCGGTCTGATCCTGCGCAGGAGCGCCGCGATAGAACGGCTCGAAGACGTGCTCGAGCTCGTTCTCGGGCAGGCCCCGGCCCTGGTCGACGACGCGCACGATCACCTCCTTGCGCGTCCTGGTCACGCGCACGCTCACCGGACTCTCCGGCGGCGAGAACTTGAGGGCGTTGTCGATCAGGTTGCTCAGGATCTGGCGCGCCTGCACGGCGTCGACGAGCACGGGCGGCGTGTCGGCCGGCACCGAGACGTTCACCCGCTCGGTGCTCCTGCCGACATCGGCCAGGGCCCCGTAGACCAGGTCGTCGACCGTCCACACCTCGGGCATCGGTGCGAGCGCCCCGGCCTGCAGGCGGGACAGGGCGAGCAGGTTGTCGACGACGCCCTCGAGCCGGCGCACCTCGACGCTGATCGTGTCGAGCAGCTCGCGGCGATCGGCGTCGGTGAGCGCGAGCGTCTCGTCCTCGAGCCCGTCGCTCGCGGCCCGGATCGCCGTGAGCGGAGAGCGCAGATCGTGGCTGACGGCCCGCAGCACCGCGGTCTTCATGGTGTCCGACCGCCGCAGCGCCTCGGCCTCGAACGCCTCGTTCGCAAGCCGCTCGCGATCGACCGCCACCGCCAGGAGCGAGGCGAGCGCCGGCAGCAGCCGCCTGCGCGCGGCCAGGTTCGGCTCGCCGCCCTCGACCAGCTCGAGCGTGCCGACCCGGCGGGCGCCGGCCACGAGCTCGATCGGCGCCGCCGTCGGCGACGGGCCCGGCTCGGCGCCGAGCACGATCGCCGCCGACCGTGCCTTCAGGATCCTCGCCACGCGCTCGCTGATCGCCCCGAGCTCGGCGGCCACGTCGCCGCCCTCGAGCAGGGAGGCGGCCACATCGGCCAGAAGGGCGGTCTCGACCTCGCGCTGCTCCGCCTCGGTCGCCCGGCGGCGCGCGCTCGCGGCGAGGCCGCTGACGACGACGGCCGTGACCACGTACACCGCCAGGGCAAACCAGTTGCGCGAGTCAGACAGCGTGAACGTGTGCACCGGCGGCAGGAAGAACCAGTTGAAGGCGAGCATGCTCGCGATCGAGACGAGCACCGCGTAGATCAGGCCGAACGCGACCGCGATGGGCAGCACCGCGAACACGTAGAGCACGCCCAGGCTGAGCACGGGCACGAACGACTTCAGCAGCCCGATCGCCACCGTGACGACGACCAGCACGACGACGCTCGCGCCCACGGCCAGCCCGTGGCGGCGCGATCCCGACGCGCTGTCGAGCGTCGCGTACGCGCGTGCGATCACCGCGTCACTCTCGCACGGACGCTGCCCGCCGCGGGCCGCAATGCGAGCGTCTCGGTCGGAGCGTGCATCAGGATCCAGGCGATGTCGCGCTCGTCGAAGCCGGCCCGCTCGTCGGCCGAGACGGGCAGCAGGATGCGGTCGAAGCTCTCGACCTCCCACAGCCGCCGCAGCGCGTCGCGCAGCGACCGCCCCCGCTCCAGGCGCGCGTCGACGGGCACCCCCTCCTCCTGGGCGTGCAGCTCGACCGCCTCGAGCACCGGCAGGGCCACCTCGACCTCCTGCCGCAGCGGCGAGTCGAGCGCCAGCGAGAACGGGACCATGATCAGGTAGGCGGGGACGAACACCGCCTCGTCGGCGCGGGCGATCCGAAGTGCGGCGTCGAGCACGGCCGGGTCGAGCTGCCCACCGGAGAACGGGACGAGCAGCCGCGGCGCGCCCGGGCGGGCCTGGGGCGTGCGGCGCCGGCCGAGCCTCACGGGTGCAGCTCCCGCCGGCGGGCGCGGTCGGCTGCGATGCGGATGTCGACGCCCGGCAGCGCGGCGATCAGCCGGCCCAGGAACGCTCCGTGCAGGATCTCCTCGGCGCGGCGGCGCGCGGGCGTGCCCAGGTAGACGTAGGTCGTCCCGCGGTCGATCACGATCGACCGCACCGACGCGATCACGTCGCCGCTCTCCTCCTCGAGGAAGTGCGCGCCCAGGATCGCGGCGAGCCGCCGCAGCGCCGCCAGCGCGACGGTCTGCTCCTCGGAGAGGCGCTCGCCCGGGTCGCGCACCCACAGGACGTCGATGTCGGCACCGAGCCGCTGAGCCGAGCGCCAGGCCCGCCGCAGCAGCCGCTGCGAGCTCGGCTGCGGCGTGACCAGGACGAGGATCCGCTCGAGGATGGCCTGCTGCGCGGCCGGGTCGATCACTGCGGTCTCGCGCCGGGCCTCGACATCCTCGGACAGCTCCCGCAGCGCGAGCTGGCGCAGCGCCCCCAGGTTCTCGGTGCGGAAGAAGTTCTGCAGCGCCGTGTCGACCCGGCTCATCGGGTACACCTTGCCCGCGCGCAGGCGCTCCTGCAGCTCCTGCGGGGAGAGGTCGACCAGCACGACCTCGTCGGCCTCGTCCAGGATGCTGTCGGGGAACGTCTCGCGGACGCGCACGCCGGTCAGCTCGAACACCGTGTCGTTCAGGCTCTCGAGGTGCTGGACGTTGACGGTGGAGATGACGTCGATGCCCGCGTCGAGCACGTCCTCGATGTCCTGGTAGCGCTTGGCGTGGCGCGAGCCGGGGGCGTTCGTGTGGGCGAGCTCGTCGATCAGGGTGAGCTCCGGCGCGCGGCGGATGACCGCGACGGTGTCCATCTCCTGGAGCGCCACCCCCTGGTGCTCGACCGTCCGCCGCGCCACGACCTCGAGCCCCTCGGCGAGCGCCGCCGTCTCGGGGCGGTCGTGCGGCTCGAGGTAGCCGATGACGACATCGACGCCCTCGAGCGCCGCCTGACGGCCCTCCTGCAGCATGCGGTAGGTCTTCCCCACCCCGGCGGCGGCACCCAGCAGGATCCGGAATCGGCCGCGCATCCGCCGACCCTACGCCCCGAGGACGTTGTGCACCACGAGGTCGATCAGCTTGATGCCGATGAAGGGCGCGATGATGCCGCCCAGGCCGTAGATGAGCAGATTCCGGCGCAGCAGGGCGGTGGCGCCGATCGCGCGGTAGCGGACGCCGCGCAGCGAGAGCGGGATCAGGATCGGGATGACCAGGGCGTTGAAGATGATGGCCGAGGTGACCGCCGAGAGCGGCGTCCCGAGCTTCATGACGTTGATCGTCCAGAGCGGCCCGTGATCGCCGGGATGGGCCGCATACGTGAACGCGAACATGGCCGGCAGGATCGCGAAGTACTTGGCCACGTCGTTTGCGATCGAGAACGTGGTCAGGGCGCCGCGCGTGATCAGCAGCTGCTTGCCCACCTCGACGATCTCGATCAGCTTGGTCGGGTTGGAGTCGAGGTCGACCATGTTGCCGGCCTCCTTCGCGGCCTGCGTGCCGGTGTTCATGGCGACGCCGACGTCGGCCTGGGCGAGCGCGGGCGCGTCGTTCGTGCCGTCGCCGGTCATGGCGACCATGCGGCCCTTGGCCTGCTCCTCCTTGATCAGGGCCATCTTGTTCTCGGGCGTCGCCTCGGCCAGGAAGTCGTCGACACCGGACTCGTTGGCGATGAATGCGGCCGTGACGGGGTTGTCCCCGGTGATCATCACCGTGCGGATGCCCATCTTGCGCAGCTCGTCGAAGCGCTCCTTGATGCCGCCCTTGACGATGTCCTTCAGGTAGATGACGCCAAGCGTCCAGTTGTCGCGGGCGACGACGAGCGGGGTGCCGCCGTCCCGGGCGATGCGATCGACGGCCGCGTCGACCTCGGCCGGCACGCGGCCGCCGCTCTCCTCGACGAAGTGGCGCACCGCGTCGGTCGCGCCCTTGCGGATGACCGTGCCGTTCATGTTCACACCGCTCATGCGGGTGGTGGCCGAGAAGGGGACGAACTCGGCCTCGATGGTCGAGAGCTCGTGCTCGCGCACGCCGAACTGCTTGGCGAGGACGACGATCGAGCGGCCCTCGGGCGTCTCGTCGGCCAGCGACGAGAGCTGGGCGGCCTCGGCCAGGTCGTGCGGCTCCACCCCCGGGGCGGGGATGAACTCGACGGCCTCGCGGTTGCCGAGCGTGATCGTGCCCGTCTTGTCGAGCAGGAGCACGTCGATGTCGCCCGAGGCCTCGACCGCGCGGCCCGACAGGGCGAGCACGTTGCGGCGCACGAGCCGGTCCATGCCGGCGATGCCGATGCAGGAGAGCAGCGCGCCGATCGTGGTCGGGATCAACGCCACGAGCAGGCAGATCAGCACGGTCGTCGAGACGCCGCTCTTGGCATACAGGGCGAACGGCTGCAGCGTCACGACGGCGACCAGGAAGATCAGGGTGAGGCCGGCGAGCAGGATGTTGAGCGCGATCTCGTTGGGCGTCTTGCGCCGGGCCGCGCCCTCGACCAGCGCGATCATGCGGTCGAGGAAGGACTTGCCCGGCTCCTGCGTGACCTGGACGACCAGGCGGTCGGAGAGCAGCCGGGTGCCGCCGGTGACGGCCGAGCGGTCGCCGCCCGACTCGCGGATCACCGGCGCCGACTCGCCGGTGATGGCCGACTCGTCCACCGAGCCGATGCCCTCGACGACGTCTCCGTCTGCGGGGATCGCCTCGCCGGCCTCGACCACCACGATGTCGCCGCGCCGCAGCTCGGGGGCCGGCACCTGCTCGGTGCCGCCGTCGTCGCGCCGCCTCGTGGCCAGCGTCGTCGTGCGCATCGCCCGCAGCGTGTCGGCCTGGGCCTTGCCGCGGCCCTCGGCGATCGCCTCGGCGAAGTTCGCGAAGATCACCGTGAGCCACAGCCAGAGGGCGATGTCGCCGGTGAACCAGAGCGCCTGGCCGCCGCCGCCGATCAGGTCGATGAAGAAGGTGGCGGTGGTGATCGCCGAGCCCACCTCGACCACGAACATGACCGGATTTCGCAGCTGGATCCGGGGATCGAGCTTCTTGATCGAGTCGATCGTCGCGCGGGTGACGATCTCCCGCGTGAACAGCTTGGCTTCTTGCCGGGCCATCAGTGCTCCTGGTCGAGTGCGAGGTTGAGCTCGAGCACGTTCACGCCCGGCTCCCCGAGGAAGCCCAGGGAGCGGCCGGTGACGTGTGAGGTGATCAGGCTGCGGACGGTCGCGAGCGGCAGGTGCCGCACCGCCGCGATCCGCGGCGCCTGCAGGTAGGCGTACGCCTTCGAGATCTCGGGGTCGATGCCCGATGCCGAGGCCGTAACGGCGTCGACCGGAATGTCGTGGACGGTCAGACCGGGGTTGTACGGCCCCTCGAGCGCCATGATCTTCCGGATCCGGGTCTTCACGAGCGTCCGCAGCGCCTTGGCGTTCGGGCCGAGGTTGGAGAAGCTCGTGCCGGCGGCGTTATAGGCGACCGCCGACGGGCGCTCGTGGAAGTAGCGCGGGCCGTTGAACGCCTGCGCGGCGAGCTTCGAGCCCACGGTCTTGCCGTTGCGGGTGATGAGGCTGCCGTTGGCCTGGCTCGAGAAGAAGACCTGGCCGAACAGCACCATCACCGCGGGGTAGATCAACCCGAGCACGACGGTGCTCGCGACGATCACGATCGCCGAGCGGATGATGTCCTTGCGCATGGTGATGTCGCCCCTCTCTAGAAGAGCTTCGTTGTGAGTGCCTCGACCACCGGGCCCAGCACGATCGCGGGCAGGATGGTGAGGGCGGGCAGCAGGATGACGACGCCGGTCAGGAGCACCACGAACGTTGGCCCGTCGGTGCGCATCGTCCCGGCCGACGCGGGGGCGGTCTTCTTGAGCGCCACCGAGCCGCCGATCGCGAGCGCCGCCAGGAGCGGCACGAACCGCCCCACCAGCATCGCGAATGCGCCGAGCATGGTCGAGAAGTGCAGCGCCCCGTAGCCGGCGAAGGCGCTGCCGTTGTTGTTGGTCTGCGACGTGTAGGCGTAGAACGCCTCGGTGAAGCCGTGCGGGCCGGCGTTGAAGATCGAGAGCTTGCCCGCGTGCGTCGACATCGCGACGGCCGTCAGGACGAGCACGACGAGCGGCACCCAGATCGAGCCGATCACGGCCAGCTTCATCTCCCGGGCCTCGATCTTCTTGCCCAGGTACTCGGGCGTGCGCCCGACCATCAGGCCGCCGACGAAGACGGCGATGATGACCAGCATGAGCATGCCGTAGAGGCCCGAGCCGACACCGCCGAAGATCACCTCGCCGATGAAGATGTTGGTCAGCGGCACCGCGCCGCCGAGGGCCGTCATCGAGTCGTGGCTCGCGTTCACCGAGCCGTTTGAGGCGTCGGTCGTCGCGTCGGCCCAAAGAGCGCTGTTGGCGATCCCCCAGCGGATCTCCTTGCCCTCCATGTTGCCGCCGGGCGAATTGGCCGACGCCGTGATGTTGACGCCCGACTGGCGCAGCACCGGCGATGCGTGCTGCTCGGCGGGGGCGGCGATCACGACGCCCGCGATCATCAGGATGAACATGACCGCGAGGATCGACCACCCCTGCCGGGTCGCCCGCACCATCTTCCCGAACATGAACACCTCTGCCGATCCGATGATCAGCAGGAACAGCATCGAGACGAAGTTCGTGAACCCGGTCGGGTTCTCGAACGGCACGGCCGAGTTCGAGTTGTAGAAGCCGCCGCCGTTCGTGCCCAGCTGCTTGATCGCGATCTGGGACGCCACCGGCCCGCGGGCGATGCTCTGCGTGTGGCCCTGGACGGTGTGCGCGACCGCGTGGCCGCTGAACGTGTCGGGGACGCCCTGCCAGATGAAGAAGGCCGCCGTGACGATGCAGATCGGCAGCAGGATGTAGGCGGTCGTGCGGTAGAGATCGACCCAGAAGTTGCCGAGCTTGGAGGTCTCGCGGCGGGCGAAGCCGCGGATCATCGCGGCCAGCACGGCCATGCCGACGGCGGCCGAGATGAAGTTCTGCACCGCGAGGCCGGCCATCTGGCTCAGGTAGCTCATGGTGTACTCGCCGCCGTAGTACTGCCAGTTCGTGTTCGTGACGAAGCTCGAGGCGGTGTTCGCGGCGACGCCGGCGTTGACGCTCGGGAGGTGGTCAGGATTGAGCGGCAGGTGTCCCTGCACACGCAGGAGCACGTACAGCGGGATCAGGAAGAGCAGGCTGAACACGATCACGCTCGTGCCGTAGCCCTTCCAGTCCTGCTCGTCCTCGGGCGATGTCCGCAGCAGGCGGTAGAAGCCGCGCTCCGCAACGCCGAACCAGCGGGCGAGCAGGACGTCCTCGCCCTCGTACACCCGGGCCATGTAGGAGCCCAGGAGCGGCGTCACCGCCAGCAGCACGATGACGTAGAAGAGGATCTGCGCGATCCCCTGCGCGGGAATGAGGGTCATCTACAGGTTCTCCCCTCGAAAGAGCGCGTAGCAGAGGTAGACGAAGAGCAGGATCGAGACGACGAGGCCGAAGATGTCGCTGCCGGCCATCACAGACGCTCGAATCCGGCGATCACGCCGAACATGGCCACCATGCAGACGACCATGAGCACGATTGACTCCACATCATTCATCGGTCCACACCTCTCTCGATCTCGAACAGCACCTGGGTCAGGCGCCGGTGCAGGTCCTCCCCGCCCGGCTGTCCATTGCGGTAAAGCGGGCTGCCGGCGTCGGAGACGAGCAGGTGCACGAGGGCGACGCTGCGCGCCTCGACCGGCGTGTTCACATCAGCCAGGTGCGCCGCCAGGCGCTCGATCGCCGCGGCCTCGGCGCGCACGGCCCGGCGGTCGGTGGGCACCCGCGCCGAGACGCGCGCAGGCTCCTGAGCGGCGGCGACGAGCCGCCGCAGCGACGTGGCCAGCATGCGCTGCTCGCGCGTGCTCGAGAGCTGCGCCCGGCGCTGCGTCACGACGGCGTCCGCGGGCGGCGCGCCGGCGCCGGTGGCGATCCACCGGTCGGCCAGGTCGCACACCATGACGCGCCGCATCCAGCCCCAGGCACCTGCACCTGCCGCGGCGACGAGCGCTGCGGTCGCCATTGCGAGGGCCCAGCGCCACGTGATGGCACGCCCCGCCGCCATCACCGGCGCGGCCGCGAGGATGACGGCGTACGGAGCGGCCGAGCGCAGCGGGCTGGGGAGCGCGTCCGTCTCTGCGGAGGCCCGGCGGCCAGCCTTGGAGTCGTGCTGAATCATCGTCCCCAACGTAGGCACGAACGCCTCAACCGGCCCTGAAAGATCGGGCCGGGAGGCTCAAGATTGCGTCACGCTGCGGTGCCGGAGCGGGCGAGGCGGCGGTCATGCGGCCAACGTATTCCCGGCCGCCTCAACCGGCCCTCATGATGGCCGCCGCGAGTCTTAAGCGCGCATCACAGCCCGCTGCAGCCGGCCGCCGCGGCGCAGCTGGAGCAGGAGCACCACGAAGCACGTCCCCAGCGTCAGCAGCTGCTCGAGCGCCATCACGATGCCCGCTAGGCGCTGGTCGGCGAGCGGCGAGAGCCCGAGCAGGCGGCCGGGCTGATCGGCGTACGCCGGGTAGTACGCATGGAACGAGAACACGAGCGCGTCGGAGAGCACCTGGCCGGCGAAGAACACGGCCACCGTGAAGGCCAGCCGCCCGGGCAGCGCCAGCCGGCCGCTGCCGGTGGGGTCGATCATCTGGATCCAGACCAACGTCCCGACGAGGACGAACGAGGCATGCTCGAGGTTGTGCAGCGCGGCCGACCCGAGCGCGCGGTCATACAGGGCCGGCACGTGCCAGAGGCCGATCACGCCCGCCCACGCTGCGAGCGTGACGCCAGGTCGCAACAGCACGTCGGTCACCGGCCGCAGTGGCCGCAGCCGCTCGGCCATGCCCCGGGCGATCGGCCCGCGCACGGCCAGCACGAGCAGCGCCGGGCCGGCGTCGGCCAGGAGCACATGCTCGAGCATGTGCGCCGACAGCAGATAGCGCTCGGCGGCGGCGTTGAGCGGCGAGCACAACGGCACCGTCATCAGGGCGACGCCCGCGGCGAAGAGCGCGGCGCGCGTCCACGGCGCCCCCGCCGGATCGCTGCGGCGGGCGCGGGCGAAGGCGGGGGCGAACGCCGCCAGGGCCAGGATCGTGAACACGGCCGCCGCCGGGCGCAGGTGCCAGGCGCCCGCGATCGAGGCGGCCGACACGTCCCGTGCGGCGAGGAGCGGCAGCATGCGGCGCTAATCCTCTCGCGCCGGCGCGCTCCCCGCCCGCGCGGCCTCGCCCTCGAGCGCCGCCGCCACCTGGTGGTCGGCCCGCTCCTGCTCCTCCTCGAGCAGGCGCAGGAGCGTGAGCGCCACCGCGGTCAGGAACACGGCCGACTGCTCGGCGGTCATGAGCACTCCGCCGAGGTTCTGGTCGCGGGCCGCCGAGATGCCCCAGAGCCGCGGGGCGTGGACGTAGTAGGCGTAGAGCGGCGTCGGGATGAAGGTGTAGGCGAGGCCGAGGAACGAGGCGGCGACGAAGGCCCCGAGCAGGTAGAGCACGGCGACGCCCGAGCCCATCCGGCGCGGGCCCGGCACCACCACGGGCCACCAGAAGCACAGGCCGATCAGGATCAGGAACGCGTGCTCGGCGTCGAGCGCCAGCGGGTGCTCGAGGGCGTAGGTGTAGGGACGGGCGAGGTGGGTGCCGTACCACCCCACCACCCACAGCGGCCAGCCGAAGCCCGACTGCAGCAGCCGCCCGGTCGGGCCCAGCCGGCGCAGGATCGCCGCGCCCATGCCGGCCGTGAGCCCGAGCAGCAGCGAGCGGCGGCGCCAGATCGGCGATGAGCGCGTTCTGCACCAGGTGGCCGAGCAGCAGGTAGTGCACCGCGATCGTCTCGAGCGGCGAGTTGAGCGGGGCGGCCATCAGCACCATCCCTGCGAGGAACGATGCCCGCCGCCAGCCTGGGACGGCCGCCCGGTGGGCGGCGCGCAGGTACACCACCGCGGCCAGGGCGGCGGCCACGGCGAAGGCCGGCTCGAACGTGAAGGAGGTCGCCGCGGGCGCGGTCACACGGCCGGCGGGCTCACCGCTCGAGCTTGGGGCGCTTGCGGCGCGCGGCGCGCGCCTCCTGCCAGGCGGCGAGCTCCTGATCGGAGAGCTCGGCGGGCGGGCCGGTGCGCAGGTGCCACGAGAACCAGCCCAGGAACCCGAGGCCGGCGACGGCCGGGATCAGGTGCGGCAGATGCTCGGCCACGATCCGCATCGGCGTTAACTGTAGATGCTGCCGCCGAACCGGCGGCGCGGCCGCGGTAGGATGCAAACGGATGAGCCGGCGACTGTCGCGCAAGCACCTGTTGCGGTGGGCTGGGGCGGCGGGTGGAGGCCTGGCGCTGGGCGCAGCGGGCTACGCGAAGCTCGAGAGCGGGTCGGCCAGCGCCGACTCCCAGGTCGAGCAGTTCCACGGCGTCCACCAGGCCGGCATCACGAACCCGCAGCCGAAGTACCTCCAGTTCGCGGCGCTCGACGTGCAGGTGCCGGGGAAGTCAGGCCTGCGCGACGTGATGCGGGCGCTGACGACGGCCGCCGCCGACCTCACGGCCGGGAAGGCGCCGCCCGCCGGCGAGAGCTTCGACCCCGCGCTCCTGACGATCACGTTCGGCTTCGGCGCGAGCCTGTTCGACTCGCGCTTCGGGCTCGCCTCGCAGCGGCCGCCGGCGCTCGTCGACATGCCGCACTTCAAGGGCGACCAGCTGCGCCCCGAGCTGAGCGACGGCGACATCGGCGTGCAGTGCTGCGCGGCCAGCCGCGAGGTGGTGGAGCGGGCGCAGGCCGCGCTCGTGGCCGTGACCGGCGCCGCCACCCGGGTGCGCTGGTCGCAGTACGGCTTCGTGCGCGACGCCCTGCCCGGCGAGAAGGGCGGCACGCCGCGCAACATCGTCGGCTTCAAGGACGGCACGAACAACCTGCATGGCGAGGACACGGCCAAGATGCGCTCCAACGTGTGGGTCAACGCGAGCGACGGGCCCGCCTGGATGACCAACGGCACCTATCTCGTCACCCGCAACCTGACGGTGCACGTCGCGAACTTCGTGACCGAGCCGCTGAGCGTGCAGGAGTACGCGTTCGGCAGGCGCAAGGCCAGCGGCGCGCCGTTCGGCCAGAAGCACGAGTTCGATCCCGTGATCGCCTCCAAGGAGCCCACCGACTGCCACATCATGGTGGCGAACCCGCGCAAGCCGGGCAGCGAGGCCGAGCGCATCCTGCGCCGCGGCTACACCTTCACCACCGGCTACGACGACCAGATCTCATCGCCGCTCGGCGGCCTCTTCTTCATCGCCTATCAGCGCGACCCGCGCCGGCAGTTCATCCCGATCCAGAGCCGGCTCGCCGTCCACGACCGGTTCACGGTCGAGTACCCGGTGCCGCGCGGCAGCGCGATGTACGCCGTCCCGCCCGGGATCCGCCCCGGCGGATACGTCGGCGAGACGATGCTCGCGTGACCACAGGGGCGGCGAAGCTCGCGATCACGGCGATGACGGCCGGCGACTGGGGCGACGTGGCCCGGATCTACGCCGACGGCATCGCGAGCGGGGACGCCACGTTCGAGACCGAGGTGCCCGACTGGGAGCGGTTCGACCGCTCCCACCTGCCCGACCACCGCCTCATGGCCGCGACGGAGGCGGGGCCGGTGGGATGGGCGGCGCTCACGCCCGTGTCCGGACGGTGCGTGTACGCCGGTGTCGCCGAGGTGAGCGTCTACGTGGCAGCGGACGCGCGCGGGCACGGTGTCGGCGCAGCCCTCCTCGCCGCGCTGGTCGCCTCCGCGGAGGCCGGCGGGCTGTGGACGCTGCAGGCCGGGATGTTCCCCGAGAACACGGCCAGCGTGCGGCTGCACGAGCGGGCCGGATTCCGGCTGGTCGGCCGCCGTGAGCGGCTCGGCCGGCTGCGGGGCGAGTGGCGCGACGTGCTCCTGATGGAGCGGCGCAGCCCGGTGGTCGCCTAGGTGGCGGCGATCGGCAGGCGCGCGGCCGAGGGCGGCACGACCGCGCTCGAGCGCTGGGGCATCGATTCCGAGTACGCCCCGATGCGGGACGTGCTGCTGGCCGACCCGAGCGCGTTTCGCTGGCTCGGGGAGGAGAACGCGGCCTACTCGGCGCTCGTCCGCGACACCCTGCGCCGCGGCCATCGCTTCGACCGCGACCTGGCGCTGCGCCAGCACGGCGAGATGGTGGACGCCTTCCGCTACGGCCGGGGTGGCGGTGCACCTGATCGAGGCCCGCGCCGAGCTCGCCTACGGCGTGTACACGCGCGACTCGAGCATCATGACGCCGTGGGGCGCCGTGGTCTGCCAGCTCGCCAACCCGCGCCGGCGCGGCGAGTACGCCCCCTGCCTCGACTTCTACGCCGGCAACGGCATCCCCATCTACGACCTGGTCACCGCCGGGAGCTTCGAGGGCGGCGACTTCGCGCTCGTCGCGCCGGGCAGCGCCCTGATCGGGTTCACCGGCATGCGCAGCGAGGAGGTCGGGGCGCGCCAGGTCGGCGGCTGGCTCGAGCGCGAGGGCTACGACGTCTGCTACGCGCCGATCGACGAGTTCTACGTGCACCTCGACCTGATGGTGTGCATGGTCGCCCCCGGCCTCGCCGCGGTCTGCCTCGAGACGACCGACCCGGCCGTCGTCCAGTGGCTCGAGTCCAGGCGGATCCAGATCGTGCCCGTCGGCTTCCGCGAGACGATGGGCCTGGGCTGCAACGTGGTCGCCCTGGGCGGCGACCGGGTGCTCTCCACGGCGTTCGCGACCGACCTGAACGCCAAGCTGCGGGCGCTCGGCCTCGTCGTCTACGACCCGGACATGAGCCAGTTCCAGCTCGCCGGCGGCGGCGTGCACTGCCTGTGCCAGCCGCTCGCCCGCGCACCGGCCTAACAGGGGACTGTCCCCGCCTGTCGCGGCCTGGCCCCGCTTCTCGGCTCACGCCAGCCGCCGGGCGCCGTCCGCGGCGCGCGTGACGATCGGCGCGGTCGCCCGCCCG
Organism: uncultured Actinomycetes bacterium; assembly: GCA_963717845.1. Classification (GTDB taxonomy): domain Bacteria; phylum Actinomycetota; class Thermoleophilia; order Gaiellales; family JAICJC01; genus JAICJC01. Next base: position 1,301,909 of record CAVQXH010000001.1, on the reverse strand, counting down.
GTCGCGGCCCGGTAGCCGGCGGCCACGGACGCAGCGATGGCGGCGCACCGACCTGCCGGGGCGAGCGCCACGATCGCGCCGCCGAAGCCGCCGCCGGTCATCCGCGCCGCCCACGCGCCCGCGTCGAGGGCGAGCCCGACCAGCAGGTCGAGCTCGGGGGTCGAGACCTCGAAGTCGTCGCGCAGGCTGGCGTGGCCGGCCGCGAGGATCGGGCCGAGGGCGCGGGCGTCGCCCTCCGCGAGCGCCGCGGCGGCCTGCTCGACCCGGGCGTTCTCGGAGCGCAGATGCCGCAGGCGGCGGGCGGCCGTCTCGTCGCGGTCGCCGGCGAGCGCGCGCTCGAGCTCGCGCCGCCGGGCGGCGTAGCCCGTCTCGGCCAGGCGCCGGCGCGCGCCGGAGTCGACGACGATCAGCCCGAGCCCATCCGGCAGCGGCACGTGGCGGTGGGCGAGCGAGCCGCAGTCGAGCAGAAGCGCCTGCCCGGCCCGGCCGAGCAGCGCGACGGCTGGATCCATGATGCCGCACGGAACGCCCACCGCCCGCTCCTCGGCCCGGCGGCAGGCGCCGGCGAGCGCGAGCGGCGCGAGCTCCATGCCGGCGGCGTCGCACAGGGCGAGGCCGACGGCCACGAGCAGCGCCGCGGACGACGCGAGGCCCGCGCCGGCGGGCAGGTCGGCGGCGATGCGGCCGTCGATCCCGCACGGCGCCCGGCCGAGATCGGCCAGCTCGGCCGCCAGGGCGCCCACGTACCGCCCGAACCCCTCCGCGGCGCCGGCCCCGTCTGGCCCCAGGTCGGCCTCGCCGGGCGCGGCCGAGGAGCGCAGCCGGATCCGGTCGGCGGCCACGCAGTCGAGCGTGAGGCCGCGGTCGATCGCCGCCGGGAGGACGAGGCCGCCGGCGTAGTCGGTGTGCTCGCCGATCAGGTTGACACGGCCGGGCGCGTGGTAGCGGGCCACCGTCGCAATCCTGCCACGCCGCCGCCACGGCCGCAGGAGCGCAGGGAGGAGCGTCGTATCATTTCGCGAGACGAACGGACGCTGGCGAGGCGGGCAGCCGAGGGAGGCGAGGCGTGAGCCGGGTAGGGCGGTATCGGGGTGCGGGCTTCGGTCTGTGGGCGGCCGGCGCCGTCGCCGCCGCGAGCTGGTGGCTCCTGGCCGGGGCGGGCACCGCCTGGTACTGGCGCGTCGCCCCCGCGGCGCTGTGGCTGGCAGCCCTCGCGGGCGCCGTCTCGACCAGGGCCGTGATCGGCCGCCGCCGCCGCCGCGACGACGCCCTCGCCCACGCGATCGTGGCGTCGACGCCGGACGCCGTGCTCGTCGTGGACGAGCGCGGGACGCTGGTCGAGTGCAACTCGGCGGCCGAGCGCATGCTCGGTCTGCGGCGCGACGACACGGTCGGCGCCACCCTGGAGGACGGGCTGCTCGCACCCATGCAGGCCGACGCGCCCGCGCGGGTGTGGGAGCGGGACGGCCGCTACGAGGTCACGGCCAGGCGCGACGACGGAACGACCTTCTCGGCCGAGGTGTCGTCGGCGCCGCTGGCCGGCGTCGCCACCCGCCTGCGGCTGCTCCAGGTGCGCGACCAGAGCGACCGGCGCCGGTCCCAGCGGGCGCTCTACGACCTGGCCGCGATCGTCCAGTCGTCCGAGGACGCCATCGTGTCGCAGACCCTCGACGGGGTCATCGAATCGTGGAACCGCGGCGCCGAGCGCCTGTACGGCCACTCCGCCACCGAGGCGGTCGGCCGCCGCATCTCGCTCGTCGAGCCGCGCGGCCGCCCGGCCGACTCGCCGGCGCTGCTGGCGCTGATCCGGCGGGGAGAGCCGGTCGAGAACCTGGAGACGGTGCGGGTGCGCAAGGACGGGGTCGAGGTGCGGGTGGCGCTGACCGTCTCGCCCATCGTCGACGCGGCCGGCCACGTGATCGGCGCGGCCGAGATCGGCCGCGACATCACCGCCCGCAAGCTGGCCGAGCAGCGCGTGGCCTACCTCGCCTACCACGACGACCTGACCGGCCTGCCGAACCGGCTCATGTTCGCCGAGCACCTCGACCTGGCGCTCGCGCGCGCCCAGCGGCACGGGCGCGGCGTGGCCGTCCTGTACGTCGACCTGGACGACTTCAAGCTCACCAACGACACGCACGGGCACCAGGCGGGCGACCAGCTGCTGCGCCAGGTCGCGCGGCGGCTCGAGCGGGCGACGCGGGCCACCGATCTGGTCGCCCGCCACGGCGGCGACGAGTTCCTCGTCCTGGTCGCCGACCTGCCGACGGACGCGTCGCCGGGCCCGCGGGCCATCGCCCAGACGATCGCCGAGCACGTCGAGCAGGCCCTGGCCGCGCCGGCCGCGATCGACGGCGCCACGATCGCGGCGGGCGGCAGCGTCGGCATCGCGCTCTACCCCGACGACGCCACCGGCCGCGACGAGCTCCTGCGCCGCGCCGACGCGGCCATGTACCGGTCGAAGGAGCTCGCCCGGCGCTCGCTGCCGGCAGCGGCAAACGGCGCAGCCCAGGTGTCGCTGACGGCACAGATGCAGCTCGCACTCGAGCGCGGCGAGTTCGTGCTCCACTACCAGCCGATCCTGCGCCTCGAGGACATGCACATGGTGGGCGTCGAGGCGCTCATCCGCTGGAACCACCCCGACGACGGGCTGCTGGCGCCCTCGGCCTTCATCCCCCTGGCCGAGCGCACCGATCTGATCGGCGCCATCTCGGAGTGGGTCGTCGACGAGGTGTGCCGGGTGTCACGGCCGTGGCTTGCAGGCGAGATGAACATCCGCGCGGCCGTCAACCTGCCCATCGCCCACTGGCACCCGGAGGCGGCCGAGCGGTTGCTGCACACGATCCGCGCGAGCGGCCTCGACCCCAGCCAGATCGTCGTCGAGGTGAGCGAGTCGAGCGCGATGACCGAGCCCGACCGCACTCAGGCCATCCTGCACGATCTGCACCGGCGCGGCATCAAGCTCGCGATCGACGACTTCGGCACGGGCCATTCGTCGCTCAGCCGCCTCACCGAGATGCCTGTCTCGACGCTCAAGATCGATCGCGCGTTCGTGCGCGACATCCCCGGGAGCCCGCACGCCAACGCGATCGCGACCACGATCATCCAGCTCGCCCGCAACATCGGCGCCGAGGCGCTGGCCGAGGGCATCGAGACGCCCGACCAGTACGAGTTCCTGAAGCGCGAGGGGTGCACGCTCGGCCAGGGGTTCCTGTTCAGCCCGGCGGTGCCGGCGGACGCGGTCGAGCCGCTCTATCGCCGCTTCGATCGCGAGCCCGTGGTGGGCTGACCGCGATAGGATCGGCGCATGGTGGTGAGGCGCAGGCAGCTCGCGCTCGGGACGGTCGCAGCGCTCGTCGTCCTGATCGGGCCGGCGCCGGCCGACGTCGCGGGCCTCTTCGACCACCCGCCGCCGCGGTGCCTGCAGTCGCGCGGGTGCGGCCACACGCACACCTGGTGGGACCGGCCGGTGCTCGTGGCGCACGTCGCCGAGGCGCCCCTGCCGCCCCGGTTCACGCAGTCGAGCGGCGGCTAGACGGGTCTAGTCTGCGGCCGCCGGGGCGCCGCCGAGCGCCTCGGCGGCAGCGGCGCGGTCGCCCTGCGGCAGGATCACGGTGTCGTAGTAGCGGGTCATCGTCACCCCGGGCGTGAACCTGCCCACGTGCGGCTCGATGCGCTCGCCGCAGGCGATCCGCAGCACCAGCTCGGGATAGCGCGAGCCCGCCGCGAGCGGGAGCGGGAAGGCCCCGCCGAAGCGGCAGTTGATGTCGGTGACCGGCAGGCCCTCCGGCTCGTCGAAGCACTGGACGGTCGCCGGACCGACCAGCCGCAGGCCCTCGGCGACCGTGCGCCCGAGCTCGATCAGGCGCGGATCGGCGATGGTCATGCCCTTGATCGACTCGCCGCCCTTCGACTCGATCATCGTGCGCGGGATGACGTTCACCGCCGTGCCCTGCAGATCGCAGAGGACGTCGATCGAGAACTGCTCGCCAGGACAGAACCGCTGCACGATCACCGGCACGCCCGCGTAGGCGACGAAGAAGCGCACCTCGGCCAGGCTCTCGCAGCGGTAGATGTCGCGCGACGCATACCCCCACCGCCGCTTCACGAGCAGCGGCAGCGGCGGCCGCGGCGGCAGCTCCTCGGGGATCCACGTGTCGGGCGACGGCAGGCCGGCGGCGAGCAGCGCCTCGTGGCAGCGGTACTTGTCGAACATGGCCTCGGCCACAGCCAGGTCGGGCAGAAGCAGCGCCGCCCCGGCGGCCTCGAGGAGCGCACGGCCGGCGACGAGCTCGACGTTGTCGAGGTCGGCCAGCGGCAGCACCGCGCGCACGCCGTGGGCGGTCACCAGGTCGGCCAGCGCCGGCACGTAGTCGGGGCTGCTCGCGACCGGCACCACGACCCCGCGGTCGGCCTTCATCAGCGCCGGCGAGAGCGGGTTCGCGTCGACCGCGACCACGTCGCCGTCCCAGCCGAGGCCGTCGAGCGCCTCGCGGAAGGCCCGCACGACGTCCACGCGCTGCCCGGCGCACGTGAGCAGCACCGACCGCTTGCTCACAGGTCCCAGCCGCCCGTCGTGCCCTTGTAGGTCTCGGCCGGCCGCGTCATCTGGTGCAGCGTCCGCCACAGGATGCGCGCGTCGAGCCGCAGCGACCAGTGCTCGACGTACCACACGTCGAGCTCGATCCGGCGCGACCACGGGATCGACGTGCGGCCGTGGATCTGCGACCAGCCGGTCACCCCGGGGCGCATCGCCAGGCGCAGCCGCTGGCGCGGGTTGTAGCGCTGCACCTGATCCATCAGCGTCGGCCGCGGGCCGATGATCGACATCTCGCCGCGCAGGACGTTCCAGAGCTGCGGCAGCTCGTCGAGGCCGTAGCGGCGATAGAAGTCGCCGCTGCGCAGGATGCGGTCGTCGCCCTCGTTGACGGCGAGCCCGTCGCCATGGGCATGGGCCTCGCGGATCATCGTGCGGAACTTGAAGATGGTGAACGGCTCGCCGTCCTGCCCGGCCCGCTCCTGGCGGAAGAGCACCGGCATCCCGTCCTCGACGAGGATCACCGCCGCGAGCGCCGCGAGCACCGGCGAGAGCACCACGAGCCCCGCGGCGGCGGCGCAGACGTCAAACGAGCGTTTCAGCGCGAGGGCGGCCGGCCGGGCGGGCACCGCCACGGGCCGGTCGCCGTTTGTGCCTGCGACCGATTCCACCGGGCAACCATAGCCAACGGCATCGGCGGGACCGCCCGGGAACCGGCCGCCCAAGCGGGATCGAGGTCGCTGCGGACGTCTGCTAGAGTCACCGGCTGCGCCGGGTTTTCCGCCCGGCCCGCGCCGCCCGCCGCCCCATCAGTCTCGCTCCGCCCGCACGCACCTCGGTGCGTCCCTGCGCGGAGCCGGAGCCGATCGCCGTCGTCCCTGGAGCGTCCGCGTGTCCACCCATCCCGCCGTCGAAGTCCACGATCTGCGCAAGGAGTTCATCCGCCGCGACGGCCGCCGCCGTGGCCGCGTCCGCCGCCGCCGTGTGGCGGCCCTGCAGGGCGTGACCTTCACCCTCGCGCGCGGCGAGTGCGTCGCCATCCTGGGCCAGAACGGCTCCGGCAAGTCGACGCTCGTGCGCGTGCTCTCGACGCTGCTCCTGCACGACGGCGGCACGGCCGAGGTGTTCGGCATCGACGTCGGCGCGCACCCGCGCGCGGTGCAGCGGCTGGTGAACCGGGTGTCGGTGGAGGCGTCGTTCTTCAAGCGCATGTCCCCGGCCGAGAACCTGAGCTACTCGGCGCGCTTCTACGGCCTCACCCCGCGGCAGACGCGCACGGCCATCCCGGCGATCCTGCGCCGCGTGGGCTTTCCGCCCGACCGCCGCGGCGAGCCGATGGAGGACCTCTCCCGCGGGATGCAGCAGAAGATCGCGCTCGCCCGGGCGCTTCTGACCTCGCCGGTGCTGCTCCTCCTCGACGAGCCGACCACCGGCCTCGACCCCCGCTCCAAGCTCGAGGTGCAGGAGCTCGTGCGCGACCTGCGCCGCCAGCACGACTGCACGATCCTCCTGTGCACCCACGACATGGCCGAGGCCGAGGCGCTCGCCGACCGGGTGGGGATCCTGCACGGAGGCAACCTGCTCTGCCTGGACACGCCCGGCGAGATCCGTGACCGCTACGGCGCCGCGACGCTCGAGGACGCCTTCATGATGGCGACCGGGCGCAGCTTCGAGGACGAGGCCGAGACCGAGTCGGAGGTGACCGCATGATGCGGCAGGCATCCGTGGCGGTGCGGCGCGAGGTGATCGGCTTCGCCGGCATCGTCGAGCGCAACACCTACCTGATCCGCCGGTTCGCATGGTGGGAGCTGGCCTGGTTCCTGTACACCGTCGCGAACACGCTCACGATCGTCTTCATCGCGAAGGGCGTGGAGGCGGCCGGCTACCGCCTGGACGTGAACCGCGAGACCATCGTCCTCCTGATCGGCGCGGTGGTGTGGTCATACCTCGGGCTCATCTTCGAGATCGAGACCGAGACGGTCGCCTGGGAGCGGTGGGAGGGCACGATCGAGTACACGTTCATGGCCCCGCTGTCGCGGCCCGCGCACCTGCTCGGGATGGGCGCGTTCGCCGTCTTCTACGGCGTGCTGCGGACGGTGCTCCTGTTCGTCGTGGTGGCGAGCTTCCTCGACGTCCACTTCGGCAACCCCGACTTCGCCGCGGCGACGCTCGTGCTCGCGATCTCGTCGCTCTCGTTCGTCGGGATCGGCATGATGACCGCGGTGCTGCCCCTGATCTCGCCCGAGAAGGGCACGCAGCTCGGGTTCATCGCGCAGGGCCTGCTGCTCGTCGTGTCGGGGGTGTACTACCCGGTCAGCGTGCTGCCGCAGTGGATGCAGTGGATCTCGGTCGTGTCGCCGGCCACCTACACGCTCGAGGGCGCGCGGCGGGCGATCCTCGACGGCGCGGGCGTCGCAGCGATCTGGGACGACATCTGGCCGCTGATCGTGATCGGGGTCATCGCGATCCCGCTCGGACTGTACGTGTTCTCGCGCGGCGAGCGGTATGCCAAACAGCACGGCCGCCTCAAGCGATCCGGCTGAAAACGGTGCGTGTTCGTAGTCATTGACACAGAGACCCAACTGGACTATTTCTACCTGCGTCCATATTCGTCTCCCGAAGGGGTGGGCAGCTATGTCATGGTCCCTGTCCAAGGAGGCCCGCAGCCGTAGGCGGCTCGGACCGTGGGTGATCGCGCTCCTGGCCGCGTGTGCGATGACCGCCGCCGCCCCAGCGTCTGCCGGCGCCAGCACCGGCGTGAAGCCGGGGGCGAGCGGCATGCTCGATTGCAACGGCCAGAGCAAGAGCCAGCACGCGCTGCGCGCCTCGCTCGTCTGCAGCGACCCGCGCTCGCTGTATGACGGCAAGCCGACCCGGTTCGAGGACAACGGCAAGTACATCGGCCATGACGAGCCCATCATCCGGTTCCTGTCCAAGCGGCACGGCTCCGGCAACGACATCACCTGGAAGGAGCGGCTGCCCTTCGATCCCGCCGCGCTTCCGACCGTGGCCCATCCGGGCACCGACGTCACGCACTGGTTCGAGCTCTCGATCGCGCCGTGGTTCTCGATGGCGCTGTGCAACGCCGAGTCCTACCCGCTCAACCCGTGCAAGCCGCGCAGCGACTCCAACGCCCCGCACCATCCGCCCACGTTCGACCAGGGCGGCGGCGGCAGCTCGTTCCTCGAGATGCAGTTCTACCCGCCCGGGTTCGCGCCGTTCGTCGACTCGATCTCGTGCGACAACACGCACTGGTGCGCGTCGCTGCACATCAACGACCTCGAGTGCGAGCTCGGATTCGTGAACTGCAACCCCAACTGCGAGGAGCCGACCAACTTCGCGTTCATCCAGAGAGACGGCGTGCCCACCGGGCCGCCCAGCCCGCAGCTCGCAAACGGCAACACGGCGACGCCGAACGGCGAGACGCTGCTGATGAATCCCGGTGACCGGCTCGTGATCCACATCTTCGACGCGAAGCTGCGTGGTGGAGGGCACGCGCTCGAGACCAGCATCCACGACCTCACGACCGGGCAGAGCGGGTTCATGATCGCCTCGGCGCGAAACGGCTTCATGCAGACGTCGATCGCCGACTGCAGCGGGCGCCCGTTCAACTACCAGCCCGAGTACGACACGGCCAGGCCGCAGAACATCATCCCGTGGGCGGCGCTCGAGACCAACATCTCGACCCAGTTCGAGATCGGCCACTTCGAGCCGTGCACGTCCGTGACCGACCCGATGCCGTTCCCGGTCGGGAACTTCACCGACACCATCTGGCAGAACTGCACCGGGCCGTACGAGAACTCGGCCCCGCCGGACGGCTCCCCGAACCCGGAGGTCTCCGACGCGCCCTGCTGGCCGAACGGCTTCACGCACGGTGGCCACGCGCCTCCGAACGAGGTGGCGGGGTGCATCCAGACGATCGCCCAGAACGGCGACCTCGACTACGACGGCACGTCGTACTGGCCGAACTGGCCCGACAACACGAAGCCCGACCGCTATCCGTCGCCCTTCCTGCAGCAGGAGCCGCGAACGCGCGGGCATGCGTACAAGACGATCCAGTTCCAGACCAACGCCCCGGCCAGCGAGGCGTCGTGCGCGCCGACCGGCGTCGGGTGCGCGGTGCCTCCGTCCGCGGCGCCGGGGAACTTCTACCCGTTCTGGACACAGGCCAGGGTGCACGGCCAGTGTGTGTGGGAGTTCGGGCAGATGCGCAACGGCAACACCTTCGGCGGCACGCATCAGTACGGGCAGCCCTCGGCGTACTTCTTCGGCAACCTCGAGGGGCCGATGCGGCACAACCCGACCTGCTCGACGTAGGCCGGGCCGACCTCGGGAGGGGGCGCCTGCGGGCGCCCCCTCCCGCGACGGTCTAGGACCAACGTCCCGCCCAGATCGCGACCCCCGCCCGAGGCGCCGGCGCACGCGGCGGCCTAGCCTGGGCGCATGGATATCGCACTCATCACAGGAGCGTCGCGCGGCCTCGGGCTCGCGCTGGCGCAGGCGCTGGCCGATCGCGGCTACGGGCTCGTCATCGACGCACGGGGCGCAGACGCGCTCGCAGAGGCGCGGGAGGCGCTGGCGCAGAAGACCGCCGTGACGGCGATCGCCGGCGACGTGGCCGATCCCCGCCACCGCGAGGAGCTGGTGGCAGCGGCGGTGCGGATGGGCCGGCTGCGGCTGCTTGCAAACAACGCGTCGGTGCTCGGCCCGAGCCCGCAGCCCGACCTGGCCGACTACCCGCTCGAGGTGCTCGACGCGGTCTACCGGATCAACGTGCTCGCCCCGCTCGGCCTGATCCAGCTGGCCCTGCCGGCGCTCGCGCCGGACGGCGGCGTCGTGCTCAACATCACCTCCGACGCAGCCGTCGAGAACTACCCCGGCTGGGGCGGGTACGGATCGGCGAAGGCCGCGCTCGAGCAGCTGTCCAACGTGCTCGCGGCCGAGCACCCGCATCTGCGCGTGTACTGGGCCGACCCCGGCGACATGCGCACCCGCATGCACCAGGAGGCCTTCCCCGGCGAGGACATCTCCGACCGGCCGCGGCCGCAGACGAGCGTCCCCGGCCTGCTGCGGCTGATCGAGGGCGACCTGCCGTCGGGGCGCTACCGCGCACGCGAGCTGAGCCGATCCGAGGCAGCGGCGTGAGCGCCGTCGCACTGGCCGAGGCCACCGCCCCGCCCGAGCGGCGGGGCGTCGCCCGCGACCTGGTGCGCCTGCTCGTGGGCCGCGGCGACGGCACCGTCACGCACGCCGTCTTCCGCGATCTGCCGCGGCTGCTCGCACCGGGCGACCTGCTCGTGGTCAACACGTCGGAGACGCTCCCGGCGGCGCTCGACGCGGTCGCGCCCGGAGGCCGGCTGCTGCGGCTGCACCTGTCCACTCCGCTTCCGGGCGCCGACCCGGACGAGCACCTGTGGACGGTGGAGCTGCGCATCCCGGCCGGCCCGGGCACGCTGCCGTTCGCGGCCGCCCGGCGCGGCTGGCGGCTGGCGCTCCCCGGCGGCGGCCGCGCGCGCCTGCTGCGGGGCGGCCCGCGGCTGTGGACGGCGCGGCTCGACCTGCCGGTGGGCCTGCACGAGCACCTCGAGGCCCACGGCCGCCCGATCCGCTACGCCTACGCCGGAGCCGACTGGCCGATCTCCGACTACCAGACCGTGTTCGCCACACAGCCCGGCAGCGCCGAGATGCCGAGCGCGGGGCGCGCGTTCACGCCCGAGCTCGTGACCGCCCTGGTCGCGGCCGGCGTCGAGTTCGCGCCGATCGTGCTGCACACGGGCGTGTCATCGCCCGAGACCGGCGAGCCGCCCTTCCCCGAGCCCTACAGCGTCCCGGAGCCGACCGCGCGGCACGTGAACGCGGTGCGCGCCGCCGGCGGGCGCGTCATCGCGGTGGGCACGACCGCCGTGAGGGCCCTCGAGACCGCGGCCGCGGGCGGACCCGCGGTCGCCGCGGCGCAGGGCTGGACGGAGCTCGTGATCGACGAGGAGCGCGGCGCCGGCGTCGTGGACGGCCTGCTCACGGGCTGGCACCCGCCCGAGGCCACCCATCTCGACCTCGTGCGCGCGATCGCCGGCCGCGAGCTGACAGAGCGCTGCTACGCGGCCGCGGCCACCCACGGCTACCTGTGGCACGAGTTCGGCGACCTCAACCTGCTGCTGCCATCGGCCGCAGCCGCGGCAGCGCGTTGATCGCGGCGCTGCTCAGGCGCGCCGGCGCGATCACGACGACGGTGCCGCCGGGGCGATCGACCTCGACCGCGAACATGCCGCCGGCGGTCGCGTAGAGCCGGGCGGTGCGCGCACCGACGGGGAACTGCTTCACGGGTACGGCCAGGTCGGCAAGCAGCGCCGGCGGCACGACCGCTCCGTAGCTCCAGACGCGCAGGGAGCCGTAGCGCAGCATCACGGCGGCCCCGCCCGTGTAGCGGTACCGCGTCACCCGGCCGAGCGGGAAGCGGCCGTCGCGCGGCCCGAGCCAGTCGGGGGCCGGTCGCAGAGCACGCGCCCGGGCGACGCTGATGCGGCTCGCGCCGAGCAGGCGCACAGGCTGCCCCGACGCGGCCAGCTGGGTGATCGCCGTCCGCTGCGGGAGCGCGAGCGAGAACGCGTCGGACGGCGCGAGGTCGCGCCCCATCACCGTCGCCGAGCGGATGTCGATCACGGCGATCGTCCGGCCTCCACCCGCTTGCCACACGATCCGCTCCGGGAGCAGCGTGCGGGCGTCGATCGTGACGACCTGCGCCACGCGGGTGGCGTCGGCCAGGCGCGTGACCGGCAGCGAGAACCGGTAGGCGCTGCGGCCATGGAACGTGACCGTGTGCGCCGACGTGGCCGCCGCCCGAAGCAGGGCGGCCCGGTAGACCGCGATCGGGTCGACGGCCGAGGCGCAGCCCGTCGCCAGGGCCGTGCACGACGCCGCCAGGACGGCGGTGTGCGTGGCCGGGTCGTAGCGGGTCACCCGTCCGCGCTCGACCAGGGTCTGATCGACCACGGTGCCGGCGGCCGTGCTCTGCGTCCACAGGGCCCGGCCGCGGGCGGGGTCGAGCCAGCCGGTGCGCGTCGACGCGGCGAACCCTCCGCCCGGGCCGGGCGTGATCCGCTCGCCGACCTCGAGCACCGACCCCGGCCCGCCGAGCGCGGCGAGCGCCTGCGCCTGGACGTCCCTGGTCGACGCCGCACCGAAGGGCCAGGCCAGCACCAGCGCCGCCGCGACCACGGCGACCGCCGCCGCGGCCGCGGCCACCGGCCAGCGCCGCCTGGCCCGGAGCGGGCGGGGGCGGGCCGCCGCGAGGGCGCGCTCGGTCTCATCGGCGGCGACGCCGAAGCGGGCCTCTGCCGCCGCCGCCTCGAGGACGCGCACGATCGCCTCGAGCTCCCCGGTCGCCTGCGCCCGGCCGTCCAGGGCCTCCGCCAGCCGGCGCGCCAGCGTCGCGTCGTCACTGCGGCGCATCGATGCCCTCCCGCTCGAGCGCCTCACGCAGCTCCCGCCCGGCGCGCAGGACCAGCATCTGGCAGGCGCCGACGCTGCGGCCCATCACCCGGGCGACGTCGGCGAAGGGGTAGCCCTCGACGAGCCGCAGGTGCACCGCAAGCGCATGGTCGGGGGGCAGCGTGGCGAGCGCGCGGCGCAGCAGGTCGCGCTCGACCACGGCCTGGGCCTCGTCACCCGGGGAGGCGGTGTCGCGGACCTCGGCCGCAACGGGCTCTCGCCGCCGGGCGCTCATCCGGTCGGCCGCCATGTTGGCCGCGACGCGATAGAGCCACGCCAGCACCGGCCGGCCCCGGTAGCGCAGAGACGGCGTGCGCCGCCAGGCCTCGACGAACACCTCGGCGGCGACGTCGCGGGCCTCCTCGCGGGAGCCGAGCCGGGCCGCCAGGTAGCGCACGATCTCGGCGTGGTGGGCGCGAAAGAGTGCATCGAAGTCGCGTTGCTCATGGCGAAACCGGGCCTCGGGCGTCCCTTCCGCCACCTGTTAGGCAACCCGCGCCCGTCGCCGAGGGCGCCGCAGGGCCACGGCCAGCACGGCGCCGATCGCAACCGCGACGGCGCCAACGGCTGCCACCGTCGCGGTGCTCGTGCCGCCTCCCCGCGCCGCCCGCCGTCCCGGATGCAGATCCGACGCGAGCATCGCCGCCTGGCCGGCGCTCGCCCGCACCCAGACGCCGTCGGGCACATGCAGCAGCCGCGCCGACGGGAAGTACTCGGCCGCTCCCCAGTAGCTCCATGGCGTCTCGCCGGCGATATCGATGGCGATCAGCACGTCCCGATGGTTCCACACCGACGCGGGCGCAGACACCGGCCGGCCGTACAGCAGGGGCGTATATGCCTGCGGATGCGCGGCCGCGTGGGCGCCGACCGTCACGCTCTCGATGCGCGGAGGGATCGGCTGCACGTCGCGGAGCACAGCGCCGAGCCGGGCCGCGTGGCGGGGACCGACCCGCAGCGTCTGCCCGTTCACCACGATCATGCGGCTCACGGGGACGTAGAAGAGCAGCGACGAGCCGGACTGCGGCCGGATGTGCAGCCGGTAGAACGGCCCCAGGCGCATGCCGGGATTGCCGGTGTCGCCACCCTCGAACCGGCCGAGCATCTGGGCAACCATCGCCGCGGGCAGGGGCACGCACCCGGTCGCGCCGCACGCGCGGGCCGCGCGCACCTCGACGGACTTGGCGGCGGCCGGCGCCGCCGGCCACAGGGCCAGCAGGGCGAACGAGACGGTGGCGATGCGACGCGGGTTCATCTGGGCTCCTCCTTGACAAGCATCGTCGATCTATCCCCCCGCGGGCGGCGAACATCACGCAGGTGTGCGTCGTACAATCGCGCCGGCATGGCCGGCTACTCGCAGACCCCGCTCGCCAGGAAGCTCGGCATCAAGGCCGGGAGCACGCTCGCGCTCGACCTGGCGCCGGCCGGATGGCACGTCCCCGCGCTCCCCGAGGGTGTGGCAGACGTGCTCGCGCCGGAGCCTGCGGACGTCGTGATCGCGTTCTTCCGCGAGGAGGCCGAGCTGACCGACCGGCTGCCGGCGCTCGCGCAGCGCATCTTTCCCGCCGGCTCGCTGTGGGTGGCGTGGCCGCGGCGCGCCGGCGGCCACCGCAGCGACATCACCGAGAACGGGCTGCGCGAGCACGCCCTGCCGCTCGGGATCGTCGACACGAAGGTGGCCGCGATCGACCAGGACTGGTCGGGGCTCAAGTTCATGTGGCGCCGCGAGAACCGCTAGGCGGGCATGGCGGTGAACCAGATGAGCGCGGTCGCGGCCATCGCCGCGACGGCCGCGGTCGCCGGCCACAGGCGCAGGTAGCCCTCGCCGATCGCGGCCGAGAAGCTGCCGCCGGCGAGGTCGCGCACGAGCACCGTGGCGACCGATCCGCGTGACCCGGCCAGGGCGCCGACGGAGACCCCGGCGAGCACGGCGAAGGCCGCCGGACCGGAGTGCAGGAGCGCCCCCGCGGCGACCGCGGCCGGTAGGTTGTTCACCGTGGCGGCCACCGCCGCGGCGACCACGGTCACCGCCAGGAGCGCCCATACGGAGCCGGACGGCAGCCGCACCGCGGCCAGTCCGGCGACGTCGGCGGCCACCCCGAGCGCCGTCGCGAGCACCGTGACGAAGAGCCCGATCCGCCAGGGCACCGACACGGCCGGCGGCCGCACACCCGCGGCCATGAGCCCGACCCCGGTCACGCCGGCGACGACGCAGACGGGCCACCACGGCGCCAGGCCGGCGACCGGCGCCACCGCCTCGCCGGCGCCCGCCGCCACGAGCGCGGCGGCCGCGAGGGCGGCCCCCCTCCCGAGCGCGGGCGCAGCGCCGGGGCGCACCGATCCCCGCAGGCGCGACCGCTCCCGCACCGCCACGACCGCGGCGCAGATGAGGGCGGCCGCCGTGCCCGGGCCGAGCATCGTCGCATCGAACGTGCCGGGATCCAGGTGCAGGCCGCTCATCACGACGAGGTTTGTGGGGTTGCCCTGGACGACCGCGATCGAGAACGCGTTGGCCACGCCGATCGTGGCGAGCAGGAGCGGCCGCCCCGGGGCGCCGAGCTCGACCAGAGCCAGGATCACCGGCACCATCACGACGACGGCGCCGTCGAGCGAGACGGTTGCCGTGAGCAGCGCGCAGGCCAGGCAGACGAGCACGTACAATCGCGCCGTGCTGCCGCGCGCCTGCCCGGCCAGCACGTGTGCGATCCGGCCGGCGAGCCCCGTGCGGTCGGCGACGTTCGCCAGCCAGATCACGGCGGTCAGGAAGCACACGAGCGGGATCGAGGCCGCGAGGGCGGCGTGGACGGCGGCGAACAGAGCGTGCATGCGGGCAGTTTCCTTCCATATACTAAAGCTCACTTAAGTATATGCCCCCGCGGCCGCGCACCCCAAACACCGCCGACACGCTCGCGGCCGTCGCGCCGCTCGTGACCCGCTGGATGGAGCGCGTGCTGGCGAGCCACGACCCACCGCTCACGCTCGGCCAGTACCTCGGCCTGCGTGCGATCGCGGCCGGAACCGAATCGGCCGCCGACCTGGCGCGCGCAGCCGGCGTGTCGGAGGCGGCGGTGTCGCAGCTGATGGCGGCGTTCGAGCGCGCGGGGACGGTCGCGCGCACCGCCGCGGGGGCCGACCGTCGCCGCCGCCGGCCGGTGCTTACCGCCGAGGGCGAGCGCGTCCTGCGGTCGGCCCAGAGGCTCGTCCGCAGCCGGCTCGACCCGATGCTCACGGCGCTCGCCCCGCACGAATCAGACGCGCTGGCCGCGGCGCTCGCACGGCTCGAGCCGGTGCTGGCCGGCACCGCCCCGCCACGGCGGCCGCGGCCGCCCCATCCGCCGATGGGCCACCACCCCCATCCACCGCCGCCGCCGCAGTAACATCGGATCGTGAGGATCGCCCTGCTGGCCCCGGCCTGGTTCGCGGTTCCGCCGGTGCGCTACGGCGGCATCGAGTGGGTGGTCTCGATCCTGGCCGACGGCCTCGTCGACCACGGCCACGACGTCGCGCTGTACGCGGCCGGCGACTCGCAGACGAAGGCGCGGCTCGTGACCACATACGACGAGCCGCCCTCCTACCGCATCGGGATGTCGATGCCCGACCTGCACCACACCCTCACCTGCCTCGAGGAGGCCGGCGACTACGACGTGGTGCACGACCACTCCGGCCCGCTGGCATGCGCGCTCGGGCAGGCGATCTCGACGCCGTTCTGCCACACCGTCCACGGACCGCTCACGGGCGAGCCCGGGCTCGTGTACGCCCAGATCGCGCGGGTCTCGCCGCGGGTGCGGCTGGTGTCGCTGTCGGAGAACCAGCGCAGCCCCCGGCCCGAGCTGAACTGGCTTGCCACCTGTCACAACGCGATCGACCTGGACAGCTACCCCATCCACCCGGGCAACGACGGCTACCTGCTCTTCCTGGGCCGCATGTCGCCGGACAAGGGGGCCGGAAACGCGGTGCGGGTCGCGCGCGAATCGGGCATGCCGCTGCGGCTGGCCGGGAAGATCCACGACCCGATCGAGCACGAGTACTTCGACGCGGCCGTGCGGCCGTACCTCGGCAACGGCATCGAGTACGTCGGCGAGGTGTCGCACAACGACAAGGTCGAGCTTCTGCAGAAGGCCGCCGGGACGGTGTTCCCGATCCAGTGGCCCGAGCCGTTCGGCCTGGTCATGGTGGAGTCGATGGCGTGCGGGACGCCGGTGCTCGCCACCCGCCTCGGCGCCGTCCCCGAGGTGGTCGAGCACGGCCGCAGCGGCCTCGTCGTCGACACCATCGACGAGATGGCCGCATGCATCCCCGAGCTGCTCGCGCTCGACCCCCTCGAGGCGCGCGCGGTCGCGGACGAGAGCTTCTCGGCGAAGCGCATGGTGGCCGACTACGAGCGCGCGTACGCGCGCCTGCTCGCCGAGCAGTAGCGCCGACCGTTCGCTCGGGGACGTGCCCTTGCGCGACCGTGCGGGCGATCATCCGGATCGGATGACACAGGCCGCCTTTGTCCGGCCGACGCTCCCGGTCTGAGTGGGCCGCCCCGACGGCTGATCGGGGCAGCGTCGATGGTGTCGAACTGATCGGAGTTTGAGATGTCTGGCGCGGCGACTCGCGCGAATGCGCTGGATCATGTGGTCGTGGTGCTGTTCGAGAACCGGTCGCTGGACAACCTGCTCGGGCGGCTGTACGGGCCTGCGGATGGCAAGACGTTCGAGGGTGTGATCGGGAAGGACCTCTCCAACCCGATTCCGGAGTGGGCCGAGCACGGCGCGGATCGCAAGGTCGTGCCGTACACGGTCGCGACGGACATGGACTCGCCGAACCCGGATTCGGGCGAGGAGTGGTACCACACGAACACGCAGCTCTACGGCACGCTGGATGAGCACAATCGCTTCAAGCTCAACCAGGACACGGGCATGGCAGCGCCCTGGAACGTGCCGCCGCCGGGTGCGCAGCCGACGATGGACGGCTTCGTCACCGACTACATCAGCACGTTCACCGCTGAGGTGGGTCGCCAGCCGACCGCCGACGAGTATGCCCACATCATGACCGGGTACACGCCCGAGCAGGTGCCGGTGCTGGCGGGGATCGCGCGAGATTTCGGCGTGTTCGACCACTGGTTCTGCGAGGTGCCCTCACAGACGTTCATGAACCGCTCGTTCTGGACGGCGGCGACGTCGTCGGGCCTGGTCGTGAACTCCCCGGCCAAGAAGTGGCTCGAGCAGAACACTGCCGAGACCCTCTTCGAGCGGCTGGAGCAGCACGGCAAGACGTGGAAGGTGTATGTCGATGAGCCGATGCCGCTGTCGTTCACCGGCGTCATCCACTACCCCAGGCTGAAGCACCGGCTGGCGACCCACTTCGTGCCGTTCGCCGAGTTCGAGCGTGACGCCGCCGCCGGAACGCTCCCGGACTTCGCGCTGATCGAGCCGAACATGCTCACCGGACACGGCGACTACCACCCGGCCGCGGGCCGCGCCCTGCTCGGCAACGGCATCGACCTCGGGATCGACGCGCCGTCGTCGATCCTGGGCGGGGAGGCGTTCCTCGCCCGCGTCTACGACAGCTACCGCTCGGCCACGTCCGCGTCGGGCCCGAACGTCTGGAACACGGCGCTTCTGATCGGGTGGGATGAGCCGGGCGGAACCTACGATCACGTCCCTCCCGGCCCCGTCCCGCCGCCCGATCCGGCGGCACCGCCCGGCGAGTTCGGGTTCACGTTCGACCGCTCCGGCTACCGCGTCCCGGCCATCATGGTCTCGCCGTGGGTCGAACAAGGCTCGGTGTACAACGAGGAGTACCGCCATACCTCGCTGATCGCCACGCTGCGAAAGACGTGGGGCCTGGGTGACCCGCTCACCCAGCGCGACGCCCATGCACGTACCTTCGACCACCTCTTCACCCGCCGGGCACCCCGCAACCCCGACACCTGGATCACCGTCGAAGCGCCTCCCCTCCCCGACTGGGCGCTCGACTACCAGATCCTCGGCCAGGCTCTCAGCCACCTCGGCAAGGCCGCCGGCCCGGCCCTGATCGAGAAGGCACGCGCCCTCGGAGCCACGCTGCCGCCACAGCTCGACGACCCCGATACCGAGCTCACACCACAACTCATCATCGAAGTGCTCAGGGACGTCGCCTGGCACTTCTTCCCCCAGCTCGCACCGCCCGTCACCGCTAGTGCAGGAAGTGGCGGCGGCCCGTGAAGACCATCGCGGCGCCGGCGGCGTCCGCGGCGGCGATCACGTCGGCGTCGCGCACCGAGCCGCCCGGCTGCACGATCGCACGCACGCCCGCGGCGAAGGCCGCCTCGGGCCCGTCGGCGAACGGGAAGAAGCCGTCCGATGCGAGCACCGCGCCCTGCGCCCGCTCGCCGGCCTTCGCGACGGCCATCTTGACCGCGTCGACGCGGCTCATCTGGCCCGCCCCGATCCCGACCGCGGCCAGGTCGCGGGCGAGCACGACCGCGTTCGAGCGGACGAAGTGCACGGTGCGCCACGCGAACAGCATGTCCTCCCACTCGCGCTTGCCCGGCGCCTGCTCGGACACGACCTGCATGTCGGCCCGGTCCTCGGTCTCGTTGTCGCGATCCTGGATCAGCACGCCTCCGAGCACGCGCCGCAGGTCGCGCTCGCCGGGGCTCGTCTTGCGCCGCTCCCGGTCTTCGAGGACACGCGTGGTCGGCTTCGACGAGAGCGTCTCGCGGGCGGCGTCGTCGTATCCGGGCGCGAAGAGGACATCGACCTTCGTCTCGATCATGCGCTCCGCGAGGGCGCCGGTCACCGGCCGGTTGACCGCGATCACGGCGCCGAACGCCGACAGGGGATCGCCGGCGAGCGCGCGGGCGTAGGCCTCCTCGAGCGTCGCGCCGACCGCCACGCCGCACGGGTTCGCGTGCTTCACGATCGCGCAGGCCGGAAGCTGGAACGCGGCGGCGATCGTGCGGGCCGCCTGCAGGTCGGCGAGGTTGTTGAACGAGAGCGGCTTGCCGCTGACCTGGTCGATGCGCGAGAGCACGTGCCGGCGGGCGCCGGCCTCACGGTAGAACGCGGCCCGCTGGTGGGGGTTCTCGCCGTAGGCCAGGTCGCCGACCTTGACCAGGTCGATCGTGAGCCGGTCGGGGAAGGGCTCGGTGTCGGTGAACCAGGCCGCGACCGCCGAGTCGTAGGACGCCACGTGCGCAAAGGCCTCGCCGGCCAGGTCGCGGCGGGTGTCGAGCGAGAGCGAGCCGCCGTCGGAGTTCAGCTCGTCGAGCATGAAGCCGTAGCGGTCGGGCTCGGTGACCACGGCCACGGAGTGGAAGTTCTTCGCCGCCGCCCGCACCATCGTCGGCCCGCCGATGTCGATGTTCGCGATCACCTCGGCCTCGGACACGCCGCGGCGCGCCGCCACCGACCGGAACGGGTACAGGTTGCAGACGACGAGGTCGATCGGCTCGATCCCGGCCGCCTCGAGCGAGGCCATGTCGTCGGGATGGTCGCGCCGGGCGAGGATGGCCGCATGCAGCGACGCGTGCAGAGTCTTCACCCGGCCGCCGAGCAGCTCGGCCGAGCCCGTCACCTGCTCGACCGTCGTCACCGGGACGCCCGCCTGCTCCAGGAAGGCCGCGGTGCCCGACGTCGAGATCAGCTCCACGCCGAGGGCATGCAGCCCGAGCGCGAACGTCGAGAGGCCGTTCTTGTCACTGACCGATATCAGGGCCCGTCTGATCTTCATCTGCTCACCCTCACCCGCCGTCCATCGACGTGGATCCTGCCCGCCCCGTACAACCGCACCGCCTCCGGCAGCAACCGGTGCTCGATCCGGTGAAGACGCTCCATCACCTCGGCGGCGGTGTCATCATACGAAACGGCCAGCGCCTCCTGCAGGACGATCGGCCCGCTGTCCACCTCCTGGTGGTCCACGTCCACCAGGTGCACCGTCACACCGGTGACCTTGACGCCGTGCGCGATCGCGTCTGCGACGGCCGTCGCGCCCGGAAATGCGGGCAGAAGCGCCGGGTGCACGTTCAGGATGCGACCCGAGTAGCGGCCGACGAAGTCCGCCGAGAGGATGCGCATGTACCCGGCCAGCACGACGAGGCCGGCGCCGTGCTCGTCGAGGAACGCGATCGTCTCGGCCTCTTCGGAGGATGCCAGCGCCGGGACGCCGGCCCGAAGGGCGCGATCGAGGCCAGCCGCGCCGGCACGGCTCGAGACGACGCAGGCCACGTCGATGTCGGGAGCGTCGAGCAGCGCCTGCAGGTTCGTGCCCTCACCGGAGATGAGCACGCCGACTCTCAGCGGAAGCGCACCCCCGCGCCCTCGGCGACGCTGCCGGCGACGAAGCTCGGGCACCCGCCCCGCTCGAGCGCCGCGAGGGCGGCCGGCGTGGCGTCGGGCGCGACCACCGCCGCGTAGCCGAGGCCGAGGTTGAAGACCCGGCGCAGCTCGTCCTCCTCGACCCCGAGCGATCCGAGCCAGTCGAACACGGGCGGCCGCGGCCACGATCCCAGGTCGATCTCGGCGCCGAGCGCCTCCGGGAACTGCCGGGTGAGGTTGCCCGGGATGCCGCCGCCGGTGATGTGCGCCATCGCCCGCACGTCCACCGTGCGGCAGAGCTCGCCGACCGGCCGGGCGTAGACGCGGGTGGGCTCGAGCAGGGCATCGGCGACGGTCGCCCCGCCGAGCACGTCCGGCGTGTCGGCGAGGCCCGTACCCGCCCGCTCGAGCAGGCGGCGGACGAGCGAGAAGCCGTTGGCGTGCGGCCCGCTGGACGGCAGGCCGATGATGGTGTCGCCGGACTGCACGCGGCTGCCGGAGACCAGCTCCCGCCGCTCGGCGATCGCGACGCAGAAGCCGGCCAGGTCGAACTCGCCCGGCCGCATCATGTCGGGATGCTCGGCCGTCTCGCCGCCGAGCAGGGCGCAGCCGGCCTGGCGGCAGCCCTCGGCGATGCCGGACACGACCTCCGCGACGACGTCGGCGTCGATCTGGGCGCACGTGATCACGTCCATGAAGAACGCGGGCCGGCAGCCCGAGGTGAGCACGTCGTTCACGCTCATCGCCACCAGGTCGATGCCGAGGCCGGCGTGGCGGCCGGCCGCGGCGCCGAGCAGCACCTTCGTCCCCACCCCGTCGCAGCCGGCGGCGATCAGCGGGTCGCCGACGGACGGCGTGAAGAGGCCGGCGAAGCCGCCGTGGCCGCCGAGCACCTCGCGGCCGTGCGTCGACGTGACCGCCGAGCGGATCCGCTCGACGACGGCGCCGGACGCATCGAGGCTCACACCCGACCCGGCGTATGTCAGCGGCGGCCGATCGCCGCTCACCGGATCTCCACCGGCACCGGCGCCGCCTCGAACCGGAGCTTCGCCAGGCGCATGTCGGCGGGGATCTCGGTCGGGTACTCCCCGGTCAGGCAGGCCCGGCAGAAGCCGTCGGCCGGCCCGGTGGCGGCCGCCAGGCCGTCGAGCGACAGGTAGGCGAGCGACGTCGCCCCGAGCCGCTCACGCACCTCTTCGACGCTGCGGCCGGCGGCGATCAGCTCGTCCTGGTCGGCCATGTCGATGCCGTAGAAGCAGGGCGAGACGATCGGCGGCGAGGACACCCGCAGGTGCACCTCGCGGGCGCCCGCCTCGAACAGCATCTGCACGAGCTTGCGCGTCGTCGAGCCGCGCACGATCGAGTCGTCGACCACCACGACCCGGCGGCCCTCGAGCACCGACCGCAGCGCGTTGAACTTGAGCTTGACGCCGCGCTCGCGCAGGGCCTGATCGGGCTGGATGAACGTGCGTCCGACGTAGCGGTTCTTGACCAGCCCCTCGCCGAACGGGATCCCGCTGCGCTTCGCGTAGCCCACCGCGGCCGGCGTCCCCGAGTCGGGCACGCCGATCACGACGTCGGCCGCGACCGGCGCCTCCTCGGCGAGGCGCTCGCCCATGCCCCGCCGCACCTCATGCAGGCCGTGGCCGCCCATGACCGAGTCGGGCCGGGCGAAGTAGATGTACTCGAAGACGCACAGCGAGCCGGGCCGGTCGCCGACGCGGCGATAGCGGGGGCCGCCCTCGTCGATCACCACCAGCTCGCCCGGCGCGAGCTCGCGCTCGGCCCGGGCGCCGATCAGGTCGAAGGCGCAGGTCTCCGACGCGAGCACCCACGCGTCGTCGAGGCGGCCGACGACGAGCGGCCGGATCCCGTCCGGGTCGCGGAAGCCGGCCAGGGCGCGCTCGCTCATGACCACCGCGGCGAACGCGCCCTCGATGCGGCCCATCGCGTCGGCGACCGCGTCGCCCAGGTCGCCGGAGTCGTGCTGGGCGATCAGCGCCGCCATCACCTCGGTGTCGGACGTCGAGCGCATCGACACCCGGCGCGCGTGCAGGTCCTCGCGCAGGGCCGCCGTGTTCGTCAGGTTGCCGTTGTGCCCCAGGGCGATCGTGCGCCCGCCGGCGTGGCGGACGACGGGCTGCGCGTTCTGCCACACCGTCGAGCCGGTGGTCGAGTACCGCGCATGCCCGATCGCGATGTGCCCTTCGAGGCCCGAGAGCCGCGGCTCGTCGAACACCTGGCTGACGAGGCCCATGTCCTTCATCGCCGTGATCCGGTCGCCGTCGGAGACCGCGATGCCGGCGCTCTCCTGGCCCCGGTGCTGGAGCGCGAAGAGGCCGAAGAAGGTCATCCGGGCGACGTCGCGGTCGGGATCGCCCGGCGGGGCGTAGATGCCGAAGACGCCGCACATCAGCCGTCACCGTCCATGATGCCGGGCAGGGCGCCCTCGTAGACCGCGACGGCGTCGGCCAGAGAGATCCGGGCGGGCCCGACGGCGATCTCGGTGCCGCCGACGGCGCCGAGCCGGCGCAGGGGCAGGCCGGACGCGAGCCGGCGCAGCGCGGCGACATCCGCCCGTCGGGCCGAGACGACGACCCGGCCGTCGCCCTCGCCGAACAGGTCGCCGCCCTCCTCGACGCGAACGCCGAGGCCGCCGGCCATCGCCGATTCGGCGACGGCCATCGCCAGCCCGCCGCCGCCCACGTCGTGGGCGCTGCGCAGCAGCTTGCGATCGGCCGCCGCGGCCAGGAAGGCGTGCAGCGCCCGCTCGAGCTCGAGGTCAGGCTCGGGGATGCGCCCGGCCACCTCGCCCAGGATCAGCTTCTGGTAGTCCGAGCCGTCCACCGCGCTCATACCGGCGCCCGCGAGGAGGACCACATCGCCCGCCTCCTGAAATCCGATCCGCACGGCCAGGTCGGCATCGGCGAGGACGCCGACCACGCCGACGACCGGCGTCGGCAGGATCGGGCGGCCGTCGTGCTCGTTGTAGAGCGAGACGTTGCCCGAGACGACCGGCAGGCCGAGCGCCGTGCACGCGTCCGCCATGCCTGCGATCGCCTCGGCCAGCTCGTAGCCGATCTCGGGATCCTCCGGGTTTCCGAAGTTGAGGCAGTTCGTGACCGCTGCGGGGCGGGCGCCCGTGCACGCGACGTTGCGGGCGGCCTCGCAGACGGCGCTCATGCCGCCCCGGCGCGGGTCGAGCCACGTGCGCCGGCCGTTGCCGTCGAGCGAGATGGCGATCGCCCGCCGCGAGGGCGTCAGGCGCACCACCGCCGCGTCGCCGCCCGGCCGCACCACCGTGCCGGAGCCGACCAGCTGGTCGTACTGCCGCGTCACCCAGCCCCGGCTGCCGCTGCCCGGCGCCCCGAGCAGCGCGCGCAGGGCCGCATCGGGGGCGACGTCGGAGTCGGGCGCCGCCACCGGCTCGTCGGCCAGCCGGGCGGGGCGGGCACGGTCGACCTCGTAGCGGGGGGCGTCGTCGGTGAGGGTCGCCACCGGGATGTCGCCCACGAGCTCACCGTCGTAGAAGGCACGCAGGTGGCCGGTCTCGGTCACCTCGCCGATCACGGTCGCATCGACCTCGAACCGGCGGCAGACCGCCTCGACCTGCGGCCACGATCCCGGCTCGACGATCGCGGCCATCCGCTCCTGCGACTCGGAGATCATGATCTCGAACGGCTCCATGCCCGGCTCGCGGACGGTCACGGCCGAGAGGTCGACATCGAGCCCGACCCCCCCGGCGGACGCCATCTCGGACGTCGACGACGCCAGGCCGGCGGCGCCCAGGTCCTGCAGCGAGACGACGAGACCCGCTTCGAGCAGCGCGAGGGTGCACTCGATCAGCTTCTTGCCGGTGAACGGGTCGCCGATCTGGACGCTCGGGCGCTTGGCCTCGGAGCCCTCGTCGAAGCCCTGTGAGGCCAGCACGCTCGCCCCGCCGATGCCGTCGCGCCCGGTCTTCGACCCGTACAGGACGAGCATGTTGCCGGGGCCGTTCGCGCCGGCGGACTGCAGCCCCCCAACCGGTAGCACCCCGACGCACATCGCGTTCACGAGGCAGTTCTGGGCGTACGCCGGCTCGAACTCGACCTCGCCGCCGACGTTGGCCACGCCGACGCAGTTGCCGTAGTGGCCGACGCCCTCGACGACGCGGGCGAACAGGTGCCGCTGGCGCTCGGAGTCGAGCTCGCCGAAGCGGAGCGAGTCGAGGATGGCGATCGGGCGCGCGCCCATCGCGAAGATGTCGCGCAGGATCCCGCCGACACCGGTGGCCGCGCCCTGGAACGGCTCGACGGCGGAGGGGTGGTTGTGGCTCTCGACCTTGAGCGCGACCGCGAGGCCGTCGCCGACGTCGATCACGCCGGCGTTCTCGCCCGGGCCCTGCAGCACCCGCTCGCCCTCCGTGGGCAGGCCGGCGAGCAGCGCGCGCGAGTGCTTGTAGGCGCAGTGCTCGCTCCAGAGCAGCGAGAACACCGCGAGCTCGAAGTCGTTCGGCTCGCGCTCGAGGAGCTCGCCGATGCGCTCGAACTCGGCGTCGGTCAGGCCGAGGGAGCGGTGCAGCGGCGTCGGCGTGACTGCGCTCACCGCCGCATCCTAGGCCGGGGCTCCGACCGCAGCCTGATCCAGCAGGCCGCGCAGCAGGATGCGCCCGTCGACCGACCCGAGCAGCGGATCGACGGCGTGCTCGGGGTGGGGCATGAGGCCGGCGACGTTGCCCGCCGCGTTGGTGATGCAGGCGATCGACTCGACCGAGCCGTTGGGGTTGTGCACGTAGCGCAGGAGCACCTGCCCGTGCCCGTCGAGATCCTCGAGCTGCCCCGGTGTGGCGAAGAAGCAGCCGTCGTGGTGCTTCACCGGGATCTCGAGCACGTCGCCGGCGACCATGTCCGGCAGCCAGGCCGACTCGCGCTGCACCCGCAGGCCGACGTCCTGGCAGCGGAATTTGAGGTGGGCGTTGGGACGCAGCACGCCGGGCAGAAGGCCCGCCTCGGTCAGCACCTGGAAGCCGTTGCAGATGCCGAGCACCGGCCCGCCGGCCGCGGCCAGCTCGCCCACCGCCGCCATCGCCGGCGAGAGCGCCGCGAGCGCACCCGGCCGCAGGTAGTCGCCGTAGCTGAACCCGCCGGGCACGATCACGGCGTCCGCACCGCCCAGGTCGCTGTCGGCATGCCACACGCGCACGGGCTCGGCGCCCACGAGCTCCACGGCCCGCACGGCGTCGCGATCGTCGCACGAGCCGGGGAAGGCCAGCACCGCGACACGTGCGCTCACGCGCGCACCTCCGCGTGCGCGTGCACCTCGAACTCCTCGATCAGGGGGTTCGAGAGCACCTGCTCCGCGATCCGGCCGGCCAGCCGCAGGGCCTCACGCTCGTCGGCCGCCTCCAGCTCGAGGTCGAACACCTTGCCCGCGCGCACGTCGGCCGCGGCGTACCCGAGCCCCTGCAGCGAGCGCCGCAGCGCCTCGCCCTGGGGGTCGAGGATGCCGGCCCGGGGGCGCACCGTCACCGTCACCTTCACGAGCCGCTCCGGGTCGCGTCCAGGTACGCCTGGAAGGGCTCGCCGGTGAGCCGCTCGTAGGCCTCCACGTAGCGGGCGCGCGTGCCCGCGACGACGTCGGCCGGGATCTCGGGGCCGGGCGGGGTCTTGTCCCAGTCGAGCGTCTCGAGCCAGTTGCGCACGTACTGCTTGTCGTAGGACGGCGGCGAGCTGCCGGGCGCGTACTCGTCGACGGGCCAGAACCGGGACGAGTCCGGCGTCAGCACCTCGTCGCCGACCACGAGCCGGCCCTGCGCGTCCTCGCCGAACTCGAACTTGGTGTCGGCGATGATGATGCCGCGCTCGAGGGCGTAGTCGGCGGCCGTGCGGTAGAGCTCGATCGAGAGCTGCTCGAGGCGCGCGAACCGCTCCTCGCCGACGAGCGCCACGCCGCCGGCGCGATCGATGTTCGTGTCGTGCCCCTCGGTCGCCTTCGTCGACGGCGTGAAGAGCGGCTCGGGCAGGCGGTCGGCCTCGCGCAGGCCGCTCGGCAGGGCGTGGCCGCACACCGACCCGGTGGCGCGATAGTCCTTCCAGCCCGACCCGACCAGGTAGCCGCGCACGACGCACTCGATGGGCATCATCACGAGCCGGTTCGCGAGCATCGACCGGCCGGCCAGGTCGGGGAGCTCGCGGGCCTCGGCCGGGAAGTCGGCGACGTCGATGCTGATCATGTGGTTCGGCACCAGGTCGGCGGTGCGCTCGAACCAGAACCGCGAGAGCGCCGTCAGCACCCTGCCCTTGTCCGGGATCGGAGTCGGCAGCACGACGTCGAACGCGGAGATGCGGTCGGAGGCGACGAGCAGCAGCCGGTCGCCGAAGCCGTACAGCTCGCGCACCTTGCCGGAGGCTTCGTGCAGATGGGACAGGGTGTCAGGCATGGGCAACCTCCGGGCGTCGTAGCGTGCGGTCGAAGATCTCGTCCACGTGGACGAGCAGGGCGTCGAGGTCGAAGATCTGGTCGAGGTCGGCCGCGGTCAGGACGGCCGCGACGTCGGCGTCAGCCTCGAGCAGGCTGCGCAGCGCCACCTCCTGGTCCCACGCGGCGAGCGCGTTTCGCTGCACCAGCTCGTATGCCGCCTCCCGGCTCATGCCGGCCTCGACCAGGCGCAGGAGCGCCCGGCCCGAGAACACCAGGCCGTGCGACGCCTCCAGGTTTCGCAGCATTCGCTCGGGGTCGACCGCGAGGCCCTCGATCAGCCAGCGGGTGCGGTCGAGCATGTAGTCGAGGGCGATGGTGGAGTCGGGCAGGACGACGCGCTCGGCCGAGGAGTGGGAGATGTCGCGCTCGTGCCAGAGGGCGACGTCCTCGAGGCCGACGTGGGCGTTCGCGCGCAGGATCCGGGCGAGGCCGCAGATGCGCTCGCACACGATCGGGTTGCGCTTGTGCGGCATCGCCGAGCTGCCCTTCTGCCCTGTGGCGAACGGCTCGAGCGCCTCCCGCACCTCGGTGCGCTGCAGGTGCCGCACCTCGACGGCGAACCGCTCGAGCGACGCGCCGACGCCCGCCACGGCCGAGAGCAGGGCGGCGTGGCGATCGCGCGGCACCACCTGGGTGGCGACGTCCTCGCGCTCCAGACCGAGGTCGTGCAGGGCGAGCGCCTCCATGCGCGGATCGGAGTTGGCGTAGGCGCCCACAGCGCCGGAGAGCTTGCCGACGCGGACGCCCTCGAAGGCATCGCCCAGCCGCACGCGCTGGCGGCGCAGCTCGGTCACCCAGCCGAGCAGCACGAGGCCGAACGTCGTCGGCTCGGCGTGCACGCCGTGCGTGCGGCCGATGATCGGCGTGTGCCGGAACTCCTCGGCGCGGGCGACGGCGGCCCGCTCGACGGCGTCGATGCCGGCGAGCAGGAGCTCGCCCGCGTCGCGCAGCTGCAGAGCGAGGGCAGTGTCGACGACGTCGGACGACGTGAGGCCGTAGTGGAACCAGCGGGCCTCCTCGCCGACCTGCTCGGCCACCGACTCGGTGAAGGCCAGCACGTCGTGGTGGGTGCGGTCCTCGATCTCGCCGATGCGGCCGACGTCGATGCGGGCGCGGGCACGGACAGCGTCGACCGCGGCGCCGGGGAGCACACCCAGGTCAGACCAGGCGGCCATCGCTGCGATCTCCACGTCCAGCCACCGCTGGAACTTGCGCTCGTCCGACCATACGGCGCCGATGGCGGGGCGGGTATAGCGAGAGATCAAGCCGGAGTCGCTACCTTCGGTCGGAGGGGCCGCGCGGGTTTCCAGTCTAGCGAAGGGGGTGGCGGGACTCCGCGGCTACGGCGCTCTGGCGAGCCAGCGGTGCTCGGCATGCCAGCGCTGCAGGGTGCGCCGGCTCGGCGGGTGGGCCGGGAACGGCGCCAGGCGAGCGTGCATCGCCGGGTGCAGCTGCGCCGGTGTCGCGCCGCCGGCGTAGCGGGCCTCGAGGTCGCGGCGCAGCTCCGGCCACGTGTAGCTGCCGGGCCGCGGGCGGGCGGAGTGCCCGGCCAGGTTCGTCGAGGTGCGCGGCGAGCGCCCTGCTGCGGGCGAGGGTGAGGCAGTCGTTCGCCCGCCACACGCCCATCAGCGTGCGCACGAAGTCGCGCCCACCGCGGCGCGTCTGGAAGCTGCGGTCGGCATGCGCTTCGCAGAGATGGACGCTCACCCGGTTCGTCAGCGTCACCTTGCGCGTGCGCCCGCGCGTCCGGTCGACGCAGATGGCGCACACCGCCTGCTTGAGCGGCACGCCGCGGGCCTTGTACAAGGTGGGGACGGGGCCATAGGGCATACGTTTGAGTATGGGCGGCAACATGTGACGTGTGGGTGACGGGGGGTGGCGAGGGTGTCGGGGAACTCCAATTGACATGTGTACAACGCGCCAAGTGGCGCACCCCCGGAAACACCGCCCCGATCGCTCCGAGCTAGGGCTAAAGCCGCGGCCGAGACGGTTTCCGGCGCGGCGGCCATGGTAGCACTACCGTGGCGGATGCAGCCGTCGGCGAGACGAAGGAGAACCAGTGAGCACACTCGAGAATCGTCCGAACACGGCGCTTCTGGTGGTCGACGTGCAGAACGGCGTCGTCGAGGGGGCGCACGAGCGGGCTGCGGTCGTCGCGAATATCGGCAGCCTGGTCGAGAAGGCGCGGGAGCACGGCGTCCCGGTGATCTGGGTGCAGCACTCCGACGAGCACCTGGCCAAGGGCAGCGACGAATGGCGGATCGTGCCAGAGCTGCGGCCGGCCGAGGCCGAGGCCCGGCTCGAGAAGCGCTACGGCGACTCGTTCGAGGACACGGCCCTCGAGGACATGCTCGCCGGCGAGGCAGTCGGGCGGCTGGTGGTCGTCGGCGCCCAGACCGACGCGTGTATCCGCTCGACCCTGCACGGGGCGCTCGCCCGTGGGTACGACGCGACCCTCGTCAGCGACGCCCACACGACCGAGGATCAGACCGAGTGGGGAGCGCCGCCGCCCGACCAGGTCATCGCCCACACGAACCTGTACTGGACGTACCAGACGGCGCCGGGGCGCACGGCCGGGACGGTCACGACCCAGGCGGTCGACTTCGCCTAGAACTCGGCGGGCGGCGGCATCTGGCCCTGGGCCAGGATCTTGGCGGCGAAGATGGCCGCGTTGCGCGCGCCGTTGATCGCCATGCACGCCACGGGGACGCCGGGCGGCATCTGCACGATCGAGAGCAGCGAGTCCATGCCGCCGAGATCGGACGTGCGGATGGGGACGCCGATCACCGGCAGCTCGGTGTAGGCGGCCACGACGCCCGGCAGCGCCGCGGCCTTGCCGGCGCCGGCGATGATCACGCGCACGCCACGCAGCGCCGCGGTCGAGGCGTACTCGGCGACGCCGCGGGGGTCGCGGTGGGCCGAGAGCGCCTGCATCTCGTAGGTGATGGCGCGCTCCGCGAGCTCGTTCGCCGCCGCCTCCATCACCTCGCGGTCGGACTCCGAGCCCATCAGGATGCCGACCTCCGGCCCGTTGGCCTCGAGCTCCGCCCACAGGTGCTTGACCTCGGGCGCGGGTGCGGGTGGCTCACGCATGCACACGCTCCGCGGCGGCGGCCGCGCGGCCGATGTCGCTGCGATGGTGGGAGCCGGCGATCCGGACCGCGTCGACGCCGGCGTAGGCGCGCCGGCGGGCGGTGTCGAAGTCGGGCCCGACGGCGGTCACGTTCAGCACTCTGCCTCCCGCGGTCTGCAGGCCGGCCTCGCCGTGAGCGGTGCCGGCATGAAAGATGGTCACTCCCTCGATCTCCTCGGCCGCGTCGACGCCGGCGATCGGGTCGCCCAGCTCCGGTGCGTCGGGATATCCGCGCGACGCCACGACGACGCTCACGCAGGCGGCCTCGGCCGGCTCGGCCTCGCACCCGGCCAGGCTGCTCCCGGCGGCGCGCGCGAGCAGCGCCAGCAGGTCGCCGCCGGTGCGGGGCAGGATCACCTGCGTCTCGGGATCGCCGAAGCGGACGTTGAACTCGATCACGCGCGGGCCGTCGGCGGTCATGATCAGCCCGGCGTACAGGCAGCCGCGGAAGGGCGAGCCGAGGCGGGCGAGCTCGTTCACGACCGGCCGGTGCACCTGCGCGACGATGTCCGCGACCGCGTCGGCATCGATCCCCGGCACCGGCGAGATCGACCCCATGCCGCCGGTGTTCGGGCCGGAGTCGTCGTCGCCCGCGCGCTTGAAGTCCCGAGCCGGCGCCAGCGGCATGACGTGCTCGCCGTCGCACAGCGCGAGCAGCGAGAGCTCCTCGCCCTCGAGCCGCTCCTCGATCAGCACCCTGTGGCCGGCGACGCCGAAGCGGTCGTCCACGAGCGCCGCCGCCACCGCCGCGTGCGCCTCCGCCGTCGACGAGCACACGACAACGCCCTTGCCGGCGGCCAGGCCGTCGGCCTTGACGACGACGTCCCCGTCCGCCTCGGCGATCGCGGCGTGAGCCGCAGAGACGGTGTCGCACACCGCGAAGCGCGCCGTCGGCACGCCGGCCGTGGCCATCACGGTCTTGGCGAACGCCTTCGAGCCCTCGAGCTGCGCGGCCGCTGCCGACGGGCCGAACGCGGCGATGCCGGCGGCGGCCATGCGGTCGGCCAGGCCGGCCACCAGCGGCGCCTCGGGGCCGATGACCACGAGGTCGGTGTCGAGCTCGGCCGCGAGCCGGGTCAGGCCCTCGAGGTCGCTCACCGGCACCGCGTGCAGGCGGGCGAGGGTGCCGATGCCAGGGTTGCCCGGGGCGGCGTGCAGCTCACCGAGCAGCGGCGAGCGCGCGAGCGCCCACGCCAGCGCGTGCTCGCGACCGCCGGATCCGACAATGAGGACTCGCATCTCCGCGGCGAGTCTACCTTGCCGGTGCCGCCCCTCGCCCGCGAGGCTCGAGCGGGACGAGGTAGACCGGCACCCGCGCCCGGCGCGCCACCCGGTACGGCTCCTGCGACCACAGGAAGTCGCCGACGACAACGCGCTTCGGATCGGCGCCCATCACGATCGCGTCGGCGCCGAAGCGGGCCGCCTCGGCGAGGATCCGCTTGGCCGCCCGGCGGGTGCCGATCACATGCCCGGAAGCCTCGAAGCCGGCCTTCTCGAGCGCCTCGACGGCCTCACGGACGCGAAGCCGCTGCGCGTCCCACTCGGGCCGGGTCGGGTTCAGGCCAGGGTTGGGGAAGCCGAGGGCGGTTCCCCATATCCGGGCGATCGAGACGACGAGCACCTGCGCACGGGCGGGCCGGGCGAGCTCGAACGTCTGCTGGAGCACCGCCCAGTCGAACGCCCGCCCCTCGGACGCCACCACCACCCGCTCGATGCGCAGGGTGGCGGGATCGGGTGGGGGCGATGCCCGGCTGAACACCGCTCCCACCCGCGCTCCCGTGATCAGTCGCCGGCGGCCATCTGCGGCGCCTCGGGCGCCTCCCGGGCGTGCTTGGGATCCTCCACCTTGATGCGGTACCAGTACAGCGGCAGGTAGGAGAGCAGGATGGCCCAGCCGATGAAGAAGTAGATCCGCGTGTCGGCGCCGCCGAGCAACGCGTTCGGAAGGCTCGTGTAGACGAGCCCGCCGTAGCTCCAGATGACGAAGTAGCCGGCCGCCATCAGGAGTGCGATGTACTTGAAGAACTCCGGCAGGCGCACCGGGCGCTTCATGTCGGGCCGGTACTTGCGCAGCAGGTAGTAGCCGACGAGGACGGGAATGAACGACGCCAGGTAGCCGACGTTCGAGAGCGAGTAGATCTCGACCGCGCCGCCCGTGAAGATGAGCAGGATCGAGCAGACGACGTTGAAGCCCATCGAGAAGCCGGGCACGCCGTGCCTGTTCACGCTCGAGAAGATGCGCGGGAACTCGCCGTCGATCGACATCTGATGCAGCGCGCGCGCCGAGCCCATGATCGCGTTCAGCACGGACAGGGAGAGCGCGATGATCAGCATGATCGAGATCGCCCAGTCGAGCCACGACGCACCTGTCCCGAACACCGCCGTGGCGAACGTGGAGAAGATGGTGCGCGGGTCGGCCTGGCTCGGATCGCTGAGCGCGGTGGCGCCCAGGACGACCACGAACGCGATCGGGATCATGGTGTAGATGAACAGGCCGTACAGGCCCTCGAGGTTCATCGCGATCTTGGCGTCGCGCTCCGGGTCGCGGCACTCGCCGATGTAGCACGCGGCCGCCTCCATCGCGATCACGTTCCACGTCAGCAGGAAGGAGAACGCGATGTAGATGGTGAGCCAGTTATGGCCGAGGTCAGGCGTGAAGAATCCTGTGCCGTCCAGCTGGTGGAAGCCGGACAGGTTGCCCCAGTCGGCGGCCGACGGATGCAGGAACGGCATGAGCGCGAGCAGCGTCAGCGGGATCATCGACAGGAGGCCGAGCACGGTCGCGAACATCGCCCCGAGCCGGATCCCCAGCCACGCCGGGATGAAGACGATCAGGATCCCGACCACGGAGATCACGATCGTCCAGTACGCGATCGGCGTGTGGATCGGCGTGAACCCCTTCTGCGAGAGGTTGAACTTCTCGGTGATGTAGAACGAGGCCAGGA
Organism: uncultured Actinomycetes bacterium; assembly: GCA_963717845.1. GTDB lineage: Bacteria > Actinomycetota > Thermoleophilia > Gaiellales > JAICJC01 > JAICJC01. Next base: position 1,269,065 of record CAVQXH010000001.1, on the reverse strand, counting down.
TCATGTTCAGCGGGGCGACCGGGAACCAGCCCAGCCAGTACGCCCACGACGTGAACCCGTTCACGTGCTTGGCGAACCGCGGCCACTTGTCCTTATATGCCACGTAGGCGTAGGTGGGAGAGCCGCCCGTCCGCTCCGGCATCATCGCGGAGAGCTCCGCGAGGATCAGGCACAGCAAATACCCGGTGATCGTGATCACGACCATCACGGGGATCGCCGCAGCCCCGAGGGACGTCACCATCACCGGCGCGATCCCCGTCACAAGAATCGTGCCGGCGAGTCCGATGACGAATGCGCCCCACCAGTTCGTCTCCCGGCTGAGGCCACCACCCTCGTAGTCAGGAGCGCCGCTATCGACCGCCATGAGACCTCCTTGAGGAACGGGTTTCCGCGCCTAGTGAATCAGGTCGATCGGCCGGAGTAAAGGGTTCGCGCGCAAACGTGTCCCCTGCTACATCCCCAGCGGGACGAACCTGGCGAGCGCGTGCTGTGCGTCGGCGACGATGCGCAGGGCGCTGCGCAGCTGGCCGCGCGTGAGCGGCGCCAGGTCGGCCGGGGCGATCCGGTTGGTCGGCGGCGTGCCGGCCTCGACCTCGCCGGCCTGGTGCTCCAGGCGCAGCCGCGTGACGAGCTCGAACGCCTCCTCCAGGGCCGCCGCCCGCTCGCCCTCGAGCGAGCCGACCTGGGCGGCTCCGCGCAGCCGCCCGATCGTGTCGGAGACGGTGATCCCGGCCTGGAGGGCATGGAACCGGGCCAGGTTGGCGATCGGCACCACCCCGCCGCGCTTGACGTCGATGCGGCCGTCGACGTCGATCTGCAGCCGGCCGCGGAAGCCGAGCGGTGGCTGGAAGTCGGTCGCGGTGCGGGCGAGCCTGCGCAGGAAGTCGGGGTGCGCCGGCGCCTGGCGCTCGATCTCGACCAGCGGCCGGACGATCTGCAGGCCGCCGCAGACATGCCGGAAGTCGAACGCGACCGCCGCCCGCACCAGGTGGGAGCGGTCGGGCTGCTCCAGGCAGTCGCGGAAGACGCGCTGCCAGTCGGCGTCCGACATGCGCCACTGGCGGTTGCGGGCGAGCACCTCGGCGTTGTCGGCGCCGAACCCGCACCGGGCGAGGCCGTCGTTCACATCGGCGGCGAGCGCCGCGTACCAGTCGTCGTCCTCGCCGGCGTAGGCGAGGGCGTTGTCCTGGTCGGATGCGAGCGACGCCTCCCGGCGGGCGGTCGACCCGAGCGCCAGCCACGCCCACGCCGACGGGGCCGTGCCGCGCTCGGCCACGGCGAGGTCGATCAGGCGCGTGGTCGCCGTGTCGGACTGCAGCGCGAGGACGCGGCCGATGTCGGTGGCGACGACGCCGGCGCGCGTCAGCGAGACCACCACCTGCGGGAGGTGCGACGCCGCCTCGACCACCTCGGCGACCGTCGCCGCGTGGGCGATCGAGCGGCGCAGGGCGAACGGCGTGCGGCTCTCGAGATACATCAGGTCGGTCGCCGTCACCACGCCCACAGGCAGGCCGCCGGCGTCGACGATCGGCAGGTGATGGATCCCGGCGTCGAGCATGTCGATCATCGCGTCGACCGCCAGCCGCTCGGGCCGGAACGTGAGCGCGGGCGCCACCATCAGCTCCCGCACGGGCGTGTCGTAGGAGCGGTCGCGGGCGATCAGCTTGCGGCGCAGGTCGGAGTCGGTGACGATCCCGAAGCCGTCGGGGAGGCGCACGAGCAGGCACGACACGTCCGCCTCGGCCATCAGCCGCGCGGCATTCCCGGCGGTCGTCTCGGGCAGGCACTCGACCGCCGGCCGGTGCACGAGCGCGCCCAGATGGGCGGTGCGCTGGTCGGCCTGCGCGTGGGCGACATGGCCCGTGCGGACGAGCCGCTCGCGCAGCGAGCTGGCCACGAACTCGACGCCTGAGGGGCTGCCGAGGAGACGCCGGGCGACGGCCGCGTCCAGCAGCAGGCATACGGTCGCTTCGCGGGCGCGGACGTCGAACGCGGGCGCCATGCCGGACAGAAGCGACGGGTGACCGAACGCCTCGCCGGGCTCGAGCACGTCGATCACCTCCTCCTCGTGCACGAGCTCGACCGAGCCCGTGCGGACGACGTAGAGGTGGCGGGCCGGGGTGCCGTCCTCGATCAGGACCAGCTCGCCCTCGGCGTAGGTGCGCTCGAGCACGGCCGCCTCGGCCTGCTCCAGCTCCCCGTCGGGCAGCGCGTCGAACGGCGCGTACCGGCGCAGGAAGGCGGCGATCTCACCCATGCGGCGCAGCCATCATCGGCCGGATCGTAGATCCGCACCCGGCCGGGGCTCAGTCCGGGAAGACCCGGATCAGGCGATCCGCCGCCGAGTCGAGCACCCAGGCCGCGCGACCGTCGGTGACGATCGCGGTCGGATGCCCGCCGACCACGATCCGGCGGCCGAGCGGCAGGCCGGTGGCGGCGTCGAGCAGCCGCACGGCGCCGCGGCGGCGAGCGCGGGTGCGGGTGATCACCCAGATGCCGCCGCTCCCGGCCGCGATCGTCCCGCCCGCCACGCCTGCGACGTGGGTCGTGCCGATCACCCGGTTCGACGACTGGCCGATGCGCAGCACCCGGCCGCGCTCGTATACCCACACCAACCCGCCGGAGACGGTGATCTGCGTCGGGGCGCGCACCGGCGAGCGCGGCAGCGGGATGGTGGCGGTGGCGCGCAGCGCCTTTGGGTGGATCGCGAACCGCTCGATCGACTGGTCGACGCTGTCGGTGACCCAGGCCGAGCCGGCGGCGACGGTGAGCGCGCTCGGCGAGGGGCCGACCGGCGCCTCGGCGGTGCGCTGTCCCGAGCCGGGGTCGAGACGCACGATCCGCCCGCCGCCCGGCGCCGCGACGGTCGCCCAGATGGAGCCGGCCGTGTCCAGGAGCGCGGTCGCCGGCCCGCTCAGGCGGACGCTCACCACCGCCTTGCCCGACGTCGGGTCGATCCGCCACAGCCGCACACCCGCCGCCAGCCAGACGCCGTCGGCGCCCACCGCGAGCAGATACGGCCGCCCGGCGGCCGGCAGCGGCACGGGCGCCCCCACCCGGCGGCCGGTCGCGGTGTCGACGGTGACGAGCGAGCCGAGGAGCCCCGCCGCGGGCTGCACCGCGCACCAGAGCGTGCCCGCGTCGTAGGCGATCGCCGAAGGGGCGCCCAGGTGCACCCCCGGCGTCGCCGGCACGTGGACATGCGTCGTGGGCGGCGGCTGCGGCGGGGGCACCCGGTGCACGCGCACGGTGCGGCCGCCGTCCTCGATGTGCAGCCCGGCGCTGTTGCCGCAGCCGGCGGCGAGCACGGCGGCGACGGCGAGCGCGACGGCCGGGGCGGGCCTCATGCGCCGACCGGGTCCTCGGTCGGGGCGCGGCCGGAGAGCTCGACCGTGACCTGCGCACCGCCCTCGGGGCGGTTGGCGACGGTGAGCGACCCGTCCAGCACGCGCGCCTGCGCGGCGGCGATCGCGAGCCCCAGGCCGATGCCGTGACCGCGCGCGGTGTCGCCGGTCGCGAACCTCTGGGTGGCCCGCTCCAGGATCTCGGCGCCGAATCCGGGGCCGCTGTCGGTGACGACGATGGTGCGGCCGCGCACCGACACGGTGACCGGCGGCGCCCCGTGACGGGCGCAGTTGTCGAGCAGGTTGTCGATGATCCGCTCGAGCCGCCGCGGGTCGGTGAACGCCCTGGCCGGGTCGGGCGCGTCGGCGATCACGCCCGGCCGGCGGGCCACGAGGCTGCGCACGAACGCGTCGACCTCGACCCAGCGCAGGTCGGCGGTGACGGCGCCGTTCTCGAGCCGCGAGATCTCGAGCAGGTCCTCGACGAGCGTGTGCAGGCGCGCCACCCGCTCCCGCACGACCGTACCCACCCGGTCGGGCTCGAGCAGGCTGGCGGCGGCGACCAGGCCGGTCACCGGGGTGCGCAGGTCGTGGGCGACGTTGGCGACGAACCGCTGCTCGTGCTCGATCCGTTCCTGCAGCGAGTCGGCCATCCGGTCCATCGCCGCCCCGAGCGCCGCCACCTCGTCGCTGCCGCGCGCGTTCACCCGGGCAGACAGCGACCCCGCCGTGACCTGCTCGGCCGCGGCCGCCGCCGCCCGCAGCCTGCGCGACAGCCGCCAGGCCAGCGCCAGCCCCAGGAGGGCGCCGCCGGCGGCGCCGGCCAGGGCGACCTCGACCAGCGTTCGGCGCAGATCGGCGATCGTGGCCTGGTCGGCGGCGAAGGACAGGCGCACGTACACGCCCCCGGGGGCCCGCGCAGACGGCAGCCCCGGCCCAGATCACGCTCGTCCCGTTCTGCACCGTCTTGAAGGTGGCCACGTGGCGGGCCGCGACGGCCTGCCGCAGCGGCGCGGGCACGCCGTGCCCCGCTGCCACCACCGACCCCGGGGAGAGCACGTCGAAGCGGTCGTAGAACGACGCCGCCGCCCGGGCCGACTGCACCGCCTTCGCCCGCGCGCGGTCGACCAGGTCCTGCTGCGTCAGCTCATAGACCACCACTCCCACGGCTGTCGCGACGAGGCCCGCCAGCAGCGCGAACGCGAGCGCCAGGCGGAGGCGCAGGCTCATCCCGGTCGCACCAGCTTGTACCCCGCTCCCCGCACCGTCTCGATCGTGTCGGCGCCGATCTTGCCCCGCAGGCGGCGGACGTGCATGTCCACCAGGCGCGTGTCGCCCGACCACACGTACCCCCACACGTTCTCGAGCAGCTGCTCGCGCGAGAGCACGATGCCGACGTTCTCGGCCAGCTCGAGCAGCAGCCGGTACTCGGTGGGCGTCAGCGAGAGCACGAGGCCGTCGCGCGTCACCACCATGCCCTTCGGGTCGATCTCGAGGTCGCCGAAGCGCATGCGGGCGCCCTCGGCGAGGCGGGTGGCGCGGCGCAGGACGGCGCGCAGGCGGGCCGACAGGATGGGGGGCTCGAACGGCTTGGTGACGTAGTCGTCGGCGCCCGCCTCGAGGCCCAGGACGACGTCGATCGGGTCGGTGCGGGCCGACAGCATCACGATCGGGACGACGCTGCGGGCGCGGATCCGGCGGCACACCGTCACGCCGTCCATCCCTGGCAGCATCACATCGAGCAGGACGACATCGGGGGTGCCGCGGTCGAACGCGTCGAGGCCGGCCTGGCCGTCGCCCGCGGTGTCCACGACGAAGCCGTCGCGCTCGAGCGTCAAGCGCGTCATCTCGCGGATCGTGGGGTCGTCCTCGACCAAGAGCACCCGGTTCACGGTCCAATCATCGCCCCTGCACCGGCGGCTGTCACGCCGGAGGCGCCGTCGTTACGGAGCCGATACCGGGCCGACATCGATCCACGCACCACCTGGGGTTGCGCCCGCGGCGCTACCATCGGGACACTCGACCCGGGGAGGCTTTCGAATGAGCGGCGAGAACTACCTGCACTGGCACGACGGCGTGGAGTTCGACGCAGAGTCACAGACCTGGCGGGGGTACATCGAGCCCAACGGCTCCACCCGGAAGGTCATGACCGAGGCCACGTTCGAGGACAAGGGGGAAGCGATCGTCGCCGCGAGCAACATGCTCCGGGACGCCCGCAAGGGCACGGTGCCCGGCTTCGCCGACTGAGCCGTTCGGTCAGCCGGTCTTCGCGCGGCGCCGCTTCGCGCTCGCGGCATTCAGGAGTGCGCGCTGCAGCAGCAGAGTCGCGACGGCACCGAGCACCATCATGAGGACGTTCACGCCGAGCACCTCCAGCGCGCCGGCGGCCTTGCCTGCGTCGCCGAGGCCGACCGCCACTCCGAGGTAGCCGACCGCCGGGATGGTCGTCACCGAGATGGCCACGCCCACCCCCGAGCTCGCACGGGTCTCCAGCGCCAGCATGCCGGCGATGCCGGCGACCAAGGCGACCACGATCGTCTCGTTCCCGATGGTCGTGAGGCCGCTCAGCACGCCGGTTGCCTGGATGGTGTAGGCGGAAGGGATGAACCCGAACTGATCCTGCAGGAATGTCGCGGCAGCGGCCGCGACGCCGGCGGTTGCCAGGCCGAGTGCGAGCGTGAGCAGCGCCCGGCCGGCGAGCTGGGCCTCGAGACCCACGATGCCGACGGCGATGGCGGTGATCGGCAGGAGGTCCGGGCTGACCGCCATCGCACCGACGATCAGGATCCCGTTGTTGTCGACGACGCCGTAGCAGGCGATCACGCCGGCGACGATCATGAACGCGAGGTAGCGCGCGAGCGGCCGCGCGTTCACCCAGGCCGTCCCCATCACGTCGGCCCAGACCATCGTGCGCTCGACCCGGCCCGGTGCCAGGGCGCCGACGACCTCGGTCCGCAGCAACAGTATGTGGGCATCGGCAACGCCCAGATCGTGCAGGGTCTCGAGGAGCGGGTCGACCGACCGCGGGCGGACCTTCGCCGAGACCACCGCGTGCCCCGGCCTGGCCGCATCGACACGGGTCACGTAGCTCACGCCGTCCGTCTGGTCGAGCGTCCGGGCGACGACGTCCAGCAACTCCGACTCGCCGAACACCTCGAGAGCAACCACCCCGCCACTCCTCTTTCGTCCAGCCGTACTATCGGGTGCGGCCCCCGGCGCGCATCATCCAGACCGGACGAGGCTCATCTCCGGATCAGCCCGGAGACCTCCCGCATGGCGGCGTCGATCACGTCGGCATCGGCCAGCTGGACCTCCTGCTCGCCGCCTTCGAAGACGAGCTGGGCGGCGCTCACGATGCGCACGTGGATCGGTGGCTCGTCACGCCCGGCGCGCCGCGTCGCGAACGCGTCGGGCGCGAACCTGGCCGCGACGGCGCGGGTGTCCGACACGGCGACGGTCACCCATCGCTCGGCCGTCGCATAGTGCACTTGCAAGTAATTCCCCGGATGCATCTGTCCTCGCCCTTCGCCGGCAGTCGTTCGTGCGCAGGCGGCAGCCGGGGGGCTGACGCCGCCCTGCGCCCCTGCCTCATCGCTGGTCCAGGTGCGGCCTGCCGAACTGCCTCCACCCGTGAAGGAAGGGTATGAGCCGGTGACGGCCGGGAGGATAAAACTCCGCTAAGAAGGGTGAGGCGCGGCTAGAATTCCGGCGCGGGGGCTCAGGGCGGCCGAGCTCTTCCGGGTAGCGCGGGGCGACCGTCGAGCCGGGAAGCTGGCCGCGCTCGCTCGTGGCGGCGCGGCCCAGACGGCGGAACCGGCCGACGCGCACCGGGGCGTCGACGACGTCGACCTCGCTGGTCGTTCCCAGCATGAGGCCGAACAGGCCGACGGCGACAGCCAGCGCGAGCGGTAGGCCGAACGCGACCGAGAATGGGTTCGAGGCGCTGCCCGTGACCGGCCGGGAGCCGATGGCATACTCGAGGCCGAACCCGATCAGCCAGCCGACAACGACGCCGGCGGCAAGTCCGGTGAGCTGGCGCCGGCGCCGGCCGTGCCGCCGGCCGGCGCCCTCTTCCTGAAGCGATCCTGCAGGAGGCTGTGTCCGGGCTGCCATGCTGCGGCACTACCCGCGGCCACGCCTCGCGAAACGTGCTCAGCCGGCGAGGCAGACCGAGTATGGCGATGGGCTGTAACGCCCGCAGCCGGGCACGCGATGTCCCAGCAGAGGGGTCTGGGTACACGGCATCGTTGGCGAGAGACGGGAGGGTCGGGTGATGCGTCCACGCCTTGTCATTGGGGTCCTGGCCGCGGTGATCAGCGCCGTCGGCAGCAGCTCGGTCGCCTCGGCGGCGCCGCCGCCGCTGCGCAACCTGGTTCGAAACGGCAGCTTCGAGCGTCCGGTGATCACCGTCGGCAGCTCGCACCCGTTCGCGGCGATACCGGGGTGGCGGCTCGCATTCGGACCCGACATCGAGATCCAGAACCACGTGGCCGGCGATCCGGAGGCCGGAAACCAGTTCGTCGAACTGGACTCCAACGCATCGAGCGGCATCCGCCAGGTGGTGCCCACCCGCCCGAACCGCCTGTACCGGCTGCAGTTCTTCTTCTCGCCCCGGCCCGGCACGTCGGCGGCCGAGAACGTGCTCGTCGTGAAGTGGCACGGACGGGTGGTCGCGACCATCACCGCGGACGGGCGGGGCAGCACTGCGACCGAGTGGCACGCCTATGCGTTCAAGGTCCGGGCCACCGGCACGGCGACGGGGGTCGAGTTCGAGGACGCAGGCATCTCGGACTCGATCGGCACCTACATCGATGCGGTCAGCGTCACCCGCTGGCGGGGACACCCGACCGTCGTGCACTGATCCCGCGCCCCGCCCGGGGCCACCACCGCCGGCGTACGCCAGCCCGGCCGTCCACCTTCCGCGAGGAGGCGACAGCCGGGCTGACACACGCAATACCGGCGCACCCCTTCCAGGTGTTACCTGCGGACTAGTGCAGGCGCGGAGCGACGAACACGACGCACGCCACGGTCACCAGGCACGCGACCCAGAGCATCCAGGTCGCTCCGCTCACGATCGCGATCCCGAGCGCCACAGCGGGTGCGACCGCGGCGGCGGTCGCGAGGCGCCCCGATCCGTGCGGTGCGGGTGTGCTGGTCATGCGGGGCCTGCCTTCCGGGTCGACGTTGCCTCACCGCAGCGCCACGGCGATCTCTCCCCGTTGTCGTCGGCCGATCGCCGGTTCGGCTTGAGCGCTCCGCGTACGGGCGAACGGGCTCAGCCGCGCTCGGCGTGCACGTAGGCCTCGACCGCCCGCTCGCGGGCGCGGGTCGCGCAGGCCAGCCCGGGCCGCAGCCGCTCCAGGTGAGCGTCGGCGACGGCATGGCGGGAGAGCATGCTCACGTTCAGCTGGGCGAGCGTGGCGGCGGAACGAGCCACCGCCTCGGCCAGGAGGGCGCCCGTGATCGCATCGCCCTCGAGGTTGCGATTGCCCTGCGCCGCGACGTCGGCGGCGAGCGTCGCCACCTCGGCGGCGATCTCGAGCACCTCCATCGGGCACTCGATCGCCCCAGACACGGCCGCGTCCAGCCGGCCCGTGCGATCGGGCCCGGCCGGCATCCGCAGCGCCTCCAGCACCTCGCCGTAGGCACGCGCGTCCGCCGCGGCCAGGTCGGCCACCCGGCCGCGCAGCGCGTGGGCGCGCTCGCCGACGCCGTCGAGCTGGCCGCCGCTGTCGAACGCCGCCGCCATCTCGACCAGCCCGGCCGCGAGCGCGCACACGACCGCCGACACCGCCCCGCCGCCGGGCGCGGGCGTACGCGCCGCCACCTGCTCGAGGAAGTCGGCGACGGTCGTCGTCAGGTACGGGCCGTAGTCGGCGTCGCTAGAAGAGGCCAACCGTCTTTCCGTCCTTGTCGATGTCGACGGCGAATCCGGCCGGCGTCTTGCCCAGACCGGGCATCTGCATGATGTCGCCGCACAGGGGCGTCAGGAAGCCGGCGCCGGTGTAGGGGCGGATGTCGCGCACCGGGATGCGGAAGCCCGTCGGCGCGTTGGCCAGTGCGGGATCGGCCGAGAGCGACAGGTGTGACTTGGCCATGCAGATCGAGAGGCCGCCGAGGCCGTCGCGGGTGAACTGCTCGATCTTCTGCTGCGCCACCGGCGCGAAGTCGACCCCGTCGGCCTGGTACACCTCGGTCGCGATCTTCTCGATCTTCGTCGCGATGGGGTCGGAGTCGTCGAACGTGAATGAGAACGTGTTCGGCTGCTCGCAGGCGTCGGCGACCGCCTCGGCCATGTCGGCGGCGCCGGCGCCGCCCTTCGAGAAGCCCTCGTTCAGCACCGCCGCGTGCGCGCCGTGGTCGAGCGCGAGCTTCTGCACCAGCGCCACCTCGTCGTCGGTGTCGCCGGGGAAGCGGTTCGCGGCCACGACGCACGGCAGGCCGAAGTGCTTGACGTTCTGGATGTGGCGGGCGAGGTTGGCCGACCCGGTCTCGATCGCCTTCAGGTTCTCGGCGGCCGAGTTGCGGGGGTCGTCCTCGAGGCCGGCGTGGTGCTTGAGCGCCTTCGCCGTCGCCACGATCACGACCGCGCTCGGCGCAAACCCGCCGGCCCGGCAGACGATGTCCATGAACTTCTGCATGCCGAGGTCGCTGCCGAAGCCGGCCTCGGTGATCACGTAGTCGCCCAGCTTGCGCCCGACCAGGTCGGCCACGATCGAGCTGTTGCCGTGGGCGATGTTGCCGAACGGGCCGATGTGCATGAAGCACGGCTGGCCCTCGAGCGTCTGGATCAGGTTCGGCTTGAGCGCGTCCTTGAGGAGCACCGTCATCGCCCCTGCGCAGCCCATCTGCTCGGCGTTCACGGGCTTGCCGTCGACGTCGTAGCCGACGGTGATCCGGCCGATGCGCGCGCGCAGATCCGAGAGCGACGTCGCCATGCCCATGATCGCCATCACCTCGGACGCGGCCACGATGTCGAAGCCGGTCTCGCGGGGGATGCCGTGGGTGGGGCCGCCGAGGCCCGTGATCACGTTGCGCAGGTGGCGGTCGTTCATGTCGATCGCCCGCCGCCACGTCACCCGGTGGGGATCGATGTTGCAGTCGTTGCCGTAGAACATGTGCCGGTCGACGAAGGCCGCCAGCATGTTGTTCGCGGCCGCGATGGCGTGGAAGTCGCCGGTGAAGTGCAGGTTCAGGTCCTCCATCGGCACGACCTGGGTGAGGCCGCCGCCGGCGGCGCCGCCCTTGATGCCGAAGATCGGCCCGAGCGACGGCTCGCGCAGGCACAGCACCGGCCGCTTGCCGATGTGGCCGAGGCCCTGCGTGAGCGAGACCGACGTGGTCGTCTTGCCCTCGCCGGCCTTCGTCGGCGTGATGGCCGACACGCACACGACCTTGGCGTCGGGCGTCCCGGCCAGCCGGTCGAGCGCGCCCAGGCTGACCTTGGCCTTGTACTTGCCGTACAGGTCGACCTCGTCCTCCTCGAGGCCGATCTCACGGGCGATGTCCATGATCGGGCGGAGGGTGGCTTCCTGGGCGATCTCGAGGCTGGACTTCAACGGGTTCTCCTTGGGTGCAGGGATGTCATCAGTGCGATACCGCGGCCGCGCCGCGCTCGGAGACGAGCTCGTTCTCGTAGAAGCGCGCGAGCCGGAACGGCGCGATCAGATCGGGGGTGCGGCCCGTGGCGGCGAGCTCGGCCATCGTCTTGCCGACGATCGGCGAGGCCTTGAAGCCGTAGGTGCCCCAGCCGGCGTCGATCAGGAAGCCGTCGGTCTCGGTCAGGCCCATGATCGGGGCGTAGTCGGGCGAGACGTCGCAGAGGCCCGTCCACTGGCGCAGGATGCGGGCCCGGCCGAGCATCGGCAGCAGCTCGACCATGTGCATCGCGAGATCCTCGATGAAGCGGAAGGTGCCCCGGTTCGAGTAGCCGGAGTACGGCTCGATCTCGGAGCCCATCACGAACTCGCCCCGGTCGGACTGCGAGATGTAGATGTGCAGGGTGCCCGACACGATGATCTTGCGCAGCAGCGGCTTCACCGGCTCCGTGACGCAGGCCTGCAGGATGTGCGTCGTGATCGGCACCTCGATCCCGGCCAGCCGGCCGACGAGCGACGACCAGCCCGACGTGCACGAGATCACGGTTCCCGCCGAGATCGCCCCCCGGTTCGTCTCGATGCCGGTCACGCGGCCGTTCTGGCGGGTGATGCCGGTCACCTGCGTGTAGGGGTGGATCTCGACGCCGAGCCGGTCGGCCTCCTTGGCGTAGCCCCACACCACCGCGTCGTGGCGGATGATCCCGCCGGGCGGGTGGTAGAGCGCCGCCAGGATCGGGAACGTCGGGTGATCGGAGACGTCGAGCATCGGCTCGAGCTCCTTGATCTCGTCCGGGTAGATGACGCGCGAGTCGACGCCGAGCAGCCGGTTCACCTCGGCCCGCTCCATCATCGTGTTCACGGAGCGGTCGGAGTGCGCGAGGGTCAGGTGGCCGTGCTGCGAGAACAGCATGTTGAAGTTCAGGTCCTGCGACAGCGTCTCGTACAGCTTCACGCTCGCGGTGTAGAAGCGGGTGCCCTCCGGCGTCAGGTAGTTCGAGCGGATGATCGTCGTGTTGCGGCCCGACGCGCCGGCGCCGATGTAGCTCTGCTCGATCACGGCCACGTTCTTCATGCCGTGGTCCTTCGCCAGGTAGTAGGCCGTGGCCATGCCGTGGGCGCCGCCGCCGATGACGATCGCGTCGTAGCTCGCCCGCAGCGGGTGGGAGCGGAAGAACCGGTGCTTGCGCAGGAGGCCGATCACGCCGTCGCCTCCTGCGGGGCCGGCGCGGCGGCCACGGGTGCGGCGGCCCCGGCCCGGGCGATGCCGATCGTCTCGCCCGCGTCGAGGATGGCCTCGAAGAAGTACTCGCCGTACTCCCACGCCACCAGCATGAGCAGGTCGTCTCCGCGGTTCACGACGAGCGTCGGCACCCGCATGACCGATCCGGCCATGCAGCGGTTGGGGCCGAAGCGCGCCTCGCGCACATCGAGGCCCGACGAGCGGTTGAAGACGTCGCGGCGGCGCTCGCCGCCCAGCGCGACGGCGGCCATGCCGCAGGTGACGTCGATCGCCGCGGCGCCGATCCGCCCGCGCAGGTCGCCCACCCGCGGGAACGGGCACAGCACGTAGGCGTGCGTGGGCGTGAGCCGCAGCGTCCACACGCCGGCGTCCGACCGGGCGGCGCCGGGCTCGAGTCCGCCCGTGAGCGCGTCGAGCTCGGCAGCGGGCGCGCGCGCGTCGAGCTTGCCGAGGTGGCTCACGTCGCAGGCCCAGGTCGCGGCGGCCGCCGGCTCGTATGCCGCCACCCGCCAGCCGTCCTGCTCCACGATGGTCGCGCCGGCCTGCACGTGCGAGCGCTCCATCGGCGTGCGCAGCGCGACGCCGGCTGCGGCGGCCGCCGGCGAGAGGAACGCGTAGGGGTCGCGCTCGCTCACGACCGCAGCCGCTCCTGGTCGGGGTCGTAGAACGCCTTCAGGGTGACGCGGGCCGGGATGGTCGCGCCGGAGGGATCCGAGAGCGTGATCGCCGTGCCCTCCTCGGCGAGCTCGGACGGCACCCACGCGATCCCGATCGCCTTGCCCAGCCGGCGCGAGAAGCGCGCCGACGTCACCCGGCCGACGGGGGCGCCGTCTCTGACCACCTGCGCGCCCTCCTTCGGCGCCGTCCCGTTCGTGCCCTCGAAGCCGACCAGCGAGGTGCGGTTGCCGCGGTTCTGGTACCACTCGATCGAGTAGCGGCCGATCCAGTCGGACTCCTTGTCGAGCTTGACGATCCAGGGCATGCCGGCCTCGAGCGGCTGCGACTCGGCGTTCGTGTCCTGGCCCACGATCACGTGCGCCTTCTCGAGCCGCAGGACGCGCTGGGGCTCGAGGCCGAACGGCTTCACCGAGTGCGCCTCGCCGACGGCCATCAGCGCCTCCCACAGGTGCTCGCCGGCCGCCGCCGGGCAGTGGATCTCGTACCCGAGCTCGCCCACGAACCCGATCCGCAGGAGCAGGCAGGGCACTCCGGCGACCTCGGCATGGCCGGCGCCCAGGTAGGGAAACGCCTCGTTTCCGAGGTCGAAGTCGGTCAGTCCGGAGAGGGCGGTGCGGCTGGCCGGGCCGGCCAGGTTGAAGGCGGCGACCGCGGAGGTCACGTTCACGATCTGGCAGTCCATCCCCCAGACCGCGTTCCACCAGGTGAACCACTGCTCCATCCCGCCCGCGCCCGACGAGGTGGTGGTCACGTAGAACTCGGTCTCGGACAGGCGCGCAACGGTGCCGTCGTCGAGGATCGAGCCGTCGTCGCCGCACACGATCCCGTAGCGCACCCGCGCGAGCTTCATGTCGCCGTAGCGGTTCGGGTAGATGCGCTCGAGGAACGCGGCCGCGTCCGGCCCGCGCACGATCAGCTTGCCGAGCGTCGAGACGTCGATCAGGCCGAGCGACTCGTGCACGGCCGCCGTCTCGTCGTCGGGCGCTCCGTAGTCGTACGGCCGCTTCCAGTCGCCGGCCCAGAGCATCTTGCCGCCGCGCTCGGCGTGCCAGTGGTGGACGGAGGTGCGCTTGACCGGCTCGTATCCGCGCCCGGCCAGGAGCGAGAAGCTGGTGGGGTTGTGCGGGGGCCGGGCGGTGGTGACGCCGACACGCTGCTCGTCGGGGTCGACCCCGAGCTCGCGCGCCATCAGGAGGCCCGAGTTGCGGTGGCACATCTTGCCCTGGCACGGCCCCATCGTCACGGTCGTGTACCGCTTGGAGAGCTCGAGCGACCGGAACCCCTCCTCGACCGAGAGGTGGACGTCCTTCGTGGTGACGTCCTCGCAGTAGCAGACGAACTGCTTGCCCCTGGCCGCCTCGGCCGCCGCCGGCACGGCGGCCGCGGTGCCCACGGGCTGACCGGCGACGCGCACACCCTCGGGGACATGGTCGGCCACGTACACGCCGCGCGCGGCGTCGTAGCGCACCGACCCGCCGGCCTGCACGAGCGCCCCGAACTGGGCGACGGTGCCGCCGCTCATCGCGACCAGGTCGGCCGGGAGCGTGCGCCGCTCGGAGCCGCGCGCGACGACGACGGCGGTGACGTGGTCCGACCCCCGCGCCTCGACGGGCACAAAGCCGCGCAGGTGCTCGATCCCGCACACTCCGAGGCGCTCGTCGGGCTCGCCTGCGCGGGTGTCGGCGACGGCGCTGACGTGCACGCCGGCCTCGGCCAGGTCGCAGGCCGTCTCGATGCCGAGATCGTCGACGGTCAGCACGACCGCCTGCTCGCCTGGGGCGATCCGGTACTGGTTCACCAGCCTGCGCACACCCGATCCGAGCATGACGCCCGGCAGGTCGTTGCCCCCGAACACCAGCGGCTGCTCGATCACCCCGGTCGCGAGCACGATCTCGCCCGCCCGGAAGCGGAACATGGTGTCGCCCTGGTACACCGGCACGAGGTTGCCTTCGTACACGCCCCCCGCCCAGGCGGGCTGGAGGATCTCGACCCCGGCCGCGCGAGCCGCCGACTCCAGCTCGGCCGCCCGGGACGCGGCGGCGATGCCCGAGAACGCGAGCCGCCCCCCGAGCGCCAGACCCTCGTCCACGAGCGCCGTGTCGCGGCCCTCGCCGGCGGCGGCGATCGCTGCCTCGAGGCCGGCCTCGCCGCCCCCGATCACGAGCACGTCGACATGCCGGTGCACCTTCTCGTAGCGGCGGTCGCGGCGGTGCTCGGGATCGAGCTTGCCGAGGCCCGCGGCCGAGCGCAGGAACTTCTCGTAGTACTTCCACGCCCAGCGCGGGCGCATGAACGTCTTGTAGTAGAAGCCGACCTGCATGCCGAAGGCCGGCGTGGCCTTCGCGAGCGCGTGCAGGGCGTCGCGCTCGAGCGACGGCCAGGCGTTGATGTGGGCCACCTGCATGCCCGCGGCGATCGGCGTCGTGCACGCGCGCACGGCCGGGTCGCCGTCGACCTGGACGAGGCAGTTGGGGCACTGGCCCGAGCAGCACAGGAGGCCGCGCTTGCGGTGGTACTTGAACGAGCGCGAGAAGATCCGCACACCGCGGGCGTAGAGCGCGGATGCGATCGTGTCGCCGGCCAGGCCCTCGACCTCCTCGCCCTGCCACGAGAACGTGACCGTCCGGGCGCGATCGATCAGCTCGCCGCGTCGCTCCGCCAGCCGGTCGCTCATACGAGCCCTCCGGGCGGAGCCACCTGCATGACGGCGTTCGAGCGGGTGTCGCGCTCGGCCTGGAACCATTCGCGGCAGCCCGATGAGTGGAACCACCACTCGCGCTGGGCACCGGCCTCGTTCTGCTTGAAGTACAGGTACGAGAAGAGCGCGCGGGCGTCCTCGGACGACGTCGGCCGCACGGTCACCTCGCCGCCGTAGGCATACTCGTCCACCGGCCGCCGACCGCAGTTCGGGCACTCCAGGAGAAACGACATGCCTAGTGGTGCGCTCCCTGGGGTGACACGTGACCGTTGGCGGAGGCGGCCGTCATCGCCTCGACGACGGCCTGGGCGAAGCTCTCGGGGCGGAAGGCGAAGTTGGTACCGACGAGGGGGATGCCGGTGATCGCCGAGGCCTCGATGGTCATGGCCCGCAGGTCCTCCGGCTCGAGATCGTGCACCGCCGACTTGCCGCAGGCCCGCGCGAACATCTGCATCTCCTGCGTCATCGAGTGCAGAAAGCCCTCCACCCGGTCGGCCGCCTCGTCAATCGGCAGCCGCGCGATCAGGTCCTCGTCCTGCGTCGCGATCCCGACCGGGCACAGGCCGGTGTGGCAGTGGTGGCAGGCGCCCGGCTCGGTGCCCATGCGCGCGTAGTCCTCCAGGTGCACCGGCCGGTTGCAGTTGAGCGCGATCATGGCCGCGGTGCCGATCGAGACCGCGTCGGCGCCGAGCGCGAGCGCCTTCGCGGCGTCGACGCCGTTTCTGATCCCGCCGGACACGATCAGGTTGACGACGCCCTCGAGCCGCATCTCGCGGATGGCGGCGACCGCCTCGCAGGTGGCGGCCAGCGTCGGGATCCCGGTGTGATCCATGAGCGAGTCGGGCGAGGCGCCGGTGCCGCCCTCGAGGCCGTCGATCACGATCACGTCGGCGCCCGCCTTGCAGGCCAGCTTGACGTCGTCGGGGACGCGGCAGGCGCCGATCTTGACGTAGATCGGGATCGTGCCGTCGGTCGCCTCGCGCAGCTCCTCGATCTTGATCTGCAGGTCGTCGGGGCCGATGAAGTCGGGGTGGCGGCAGGGCGAGCGCTGGTCGACGCCGGGCGGCAGCGTGCGCGCCTCGGCGATGATCTCCGACACCTTCGCCCCCAGGAGGACGCCGCCCGTGCCGGGCTTGGCGCCCTGGCCGATCACGATCTCGGCGGCGTTCGCCATCCGCAGGTGGTGGGGGTTGAAGCCGTACCGGCTCGGCAGCACCTGGTAGACGAGCTGGTCGGAGGCCTCGCGCTCGAGGTCGAGCATGCCGCCGTCGCCGGTCGTGGTCGAGATGCCGACGCGAGTGGCCGCCGTGCCCAGCGCGGCCTTGGCATTGCGCGAGAGCGCGCCGTAGCTCATGCCCGCGATGGTGACCGGGATGCGCAGCTTGATCGGCTTGGCGCCGTGGCGGCCGCCGATCTCGATGTCGGTGCGGCACGTCTCCCGGTAGCCCTCGAGCGGCACGCGCGAGAGCGTGCAGGGCACGAACGTCAGATCCTCGAAGTGCGGCGTGCGCCGGGTCGTCCCGAGCGCCCTGTTCGTGTAGCGGCCGAGCTCGGCCTTCGTCTGGATGTCCTGGATCGTCTCGGGCGACCACACCCACAGCTTCTGCAGCACGTGGCCGTCGGCGCCGCGGGGGATGAGGTCGCTCACAGTGCTCCCCTCCATGCGTCGTACTCGTGCCGGGAGAAGTTCCAGAGCTTGCGGCCGGCCACGAGCTTCTTCCACCCCGCCGCCCCGGCGTCGATGCCGTGCGGTTGCAGCTCGGCCGCGAGCAGGGCGCGGTCGTCGGCGCCGAGCTCGGCCTCGATGCAGTCCGCGCCGAGCGAGGCGATCGCGCCGCCGACGTACACCGTGCCCTCGTACATCGAGTCGCCGATGCCGTCGGCCGCGTCGCCGCACACGATCATCACGCCGCGCTGCATCATGAAGCCGGACATGTAGCCCACCGACCCGCCGACGACGAGGGTGCCGCCCTTCATCGAGATGCCGGCCCGGGCACCGGTGTCGCCGGCGATGAAGACCCGCCCGCCGCGCATCGTCGCCGCCGCGGACGAGCCGGCGTTGCCGTGCACGCTGATCGCGCCTGACATCAGGTTCTCGCCCAGGCTCCAGCCGCAGTTGCCGTGCACCGTGATCCGGGCGCCGTCGCACATGCCCCCGCAGAACCAGCCGACCGGGCCGTCGAAGACGATCTCGATCGGCTGCATCACGGCCACCGCCAGGCTGTGGCGGGCGGCCGGGTTGGCCAGGTGGATCTCGGGCACGCCGTCGGCCGCCGCCCGCTTGATCGCCTGGTTGATCTCGCGGGTGGTGTGCCGCGAGCAGTCGATGTCGGAGGTCAGCGTAGCCACCAGCGCACCTCCCCGGCAGCCAGCTCACGGGGCACCAGCGCGGTGTCTGCGTCGACGGCGCGGATCGCGACCTCCTCGGAGGCGATCAGGGCGACATCGGCGGACTCGGCGTAGAGCAGCGGCTTGAGCGCGAACGGGTCGCGGGCGACGCCGATGCCGTCCGGCGTCGAGATCAGGTAGGCGAAGGTGCCGTCCAGGTCGGAGACCGACGCCCGCAGCGCGTCCTCGAGGCTCTCACCGCGCTCGAGCTTGTCGGCGATGTAGACCGCGATCACCTCGGAGTCGTTGCCGGTGGCGAAGCGGTGGCCCTGGTTCTCGAGCCGGCGGCGCAGCTTGTGGTAGTTCGTGATGTGGCCGTTGTGGACGACCGAGATGTCCGGGAACGGCCGCGCCCAGAACGGATGGCTGTGGGCGACGTCGACGAGGGACTCGGTGGCCATGCGGGTGTGGCCGATGGCGTGGCTGCCCTCGAACGCGGAGTACGGATCGGCCGCCTCGACGGCGTCGGCGTCGCCGACCTCCTTGACGATCTCCATCGCCCGGCCGATCGAGAACACCTCGACGTCGGGCTCGGCCTCGATGCTGTCGGTGAGGTCGCCCAGGTCGCCGGCGTAGGTGATGCGGGCGCGCATATTGGGCCCCTGCTGCGAGCGCTCGGTGACCGTGCCGGCGGCATCGAGCGCCGCGGCCACCCGTTCCGGCGTGCCGTGGTTGGCGTCGATCCGGGCGCGCACGACGTAGGAGCCCGGCTGCGGCGGGCCGTAGAGGGCGATGCCGGTCGAGTCGGTGCCGCGGCGGGCCATCGGCCCGAGCATGGCGTGCAGCGTGCGGCCCACGGGCCCCACCCGTTCCGAATCCTTATAGAGAAACCCACACAACCCGCACATGGGCGCAGACCTCCGGCAGCCGTGCGCAATCCTAGACTCCGAGCCGGTCGAGCGGGAATGCCAGCGGGCAACCAATTCACCCGGGGCCTATGTGCAAGTCGGACACCCGGGGACTGTCCCCGACACGCGGGGACAGTCCCCCGCGCCGGCTAGAACAGCGTCAGGTAGGTCTTGACCTCCCACGGCGTGACCTGCTCGTGGTAGGCCTTCCACTCGTCCTGCTTCGTCTGGACGTAGTAGTCGATGTAGTCCTCGGTGCCGGTGTTGCCGAGCGCCGTGCGCAGGACGTCGTCCTGAGCGAGGTTGCGGGTGGCGTCGAGCAGGTTCGCCGGCAAGAGCTCGATGCCGCGCTGCTTGAGCTGCTCCGGGGTGAGCGTGTAGAGGTTCTCGTCGTTGTGGGGGCCGGGGTCCATGCCCTTCTCGATCCCGTCCAGCCCGGCCGCCAGGATCACGGCCGCCGCCAGGTACGGGTTGCACGAGCCGTCCACCGTGCGGTCCTCGACGTGCCCGCCGGGCAGCCGCAGCATCTGGGTGCGGTTGTTGGCGCCGTGGGTGATGAAGATCGGCGACCAGGTCGCGCCGGACGTCGGCGTGCCGGCGGTCGTCGTCAGCCGCTTGTAGCTGTTCACGGTCGGAGCGGTGACGGCGATGTAGGCGCTCGCGTGCTTCTTCAGGCCGCCCGTGAACTGGTAGGCGAGCTGGGAGAGGCCGAGCCCGTTCGGGTCGTCGTCGGAGGCGAACAGGTCGCGCTCGCCGCTCTCGTCCCAGAGCGACATGTGGAAGTGGCCGCCGTTGCCGGTCAGATGGCCGAACGGCTTGGGCATGAACGTCGCCAGCATGCCCTCGGCCTGGGCCATCGCGTGCACCATGTAGCGGAAGAAGATCGCCCGGTCGCACGTCGTGAGCGCATCGGCGAACTCGAAGTTCGACTCGAACTGGCCGTTGGCGTCCTCGTGGTCGTTCGCGTAGCTGCCCCAGCCGAGCTCGTTCACGTAGGTCGAGAGCCGGCTCAGGAACTCGTAGTGGCGCGTGAGCCCCTTCATGTCGTAGCAGGGCTGGTCGAGCCGGTCGAGCGGGTCGGCCAGCTCGAGGCCGCCGTCGGCCGTCTCGCGCAGCAGGAAGAACTCGAGCTCCATGCCGATCTTGAACGTGTAGCCGAGGCTCTTGGCCCGCTCGATCTGCTTGCGCAGGATGGTGCGCGGGCAGTACGGCCACTCCTTGCCCTCGACGTAGATGTCGCAGGCGAAGCGGGCCAGGTTGGACTTGAACGGCACCCGGGTGTAGCTGTGCAGGTCGGGGATCGCCATCATGTCGGGCGATGCCGGCGTCTGGCCGATCGGCCCGGCGGCGAAGCCCGCGAACCCGGCGCCTTCGGTCACGAGGCCGTCGAAGTTCGACATCGGCACGAGCTTCGCCGAGGGCTTCGCGTTCATGTCGACGAACTGCGCGAAGAAGAACTCGATCCCGTCCTTCTCCGCGCGCTTCTTGATCGCCTCGGCGGCGGGCCTGGCCATGGTTGTCGCCATCGCTTGGGACTCCTTGTCGCGGGTCGGGCCGCAAACACTCCCACGAACCCCCGCCGATTTCCACTTGGGATGGGTGATTCCACCCATATGGCAGGACGTCGCCTATGCTTCGGGAATACGACAACTGTGCTAGATGCGTGCGGCATGGGCCGCGGCGGCGAGGGTGATCGAGTAGCTCCGAGGCCTTCCGGCACTGCAGATGCGGACGATCGCGTCCGATAGAGGAGTATTCGATGACCGACAGTTTCTCAGCCCTCGGCGTGAGCGAGGACGTGTTGTCCGCGCTCGCCGGCCTCGGGATCACCGAGCCGTTCGCCGTTCAGAGGATGTGTATCCCGGCGGGGCTCGCGGGCGACGATGTGATCGCCAAGAGCCCCACGGGCAGCGGCAAGACGCTCGCGTTCGGGCTGCCGCTCGTGATGCAGGCCGATCCCGCCGCCACCGCCCCCGAGGCGCTCGTGCTCTGCCCGACGCGTGAGCTCGCCCAGCAGATCGGCGCCGACCTCGAGCCGCTGGCAGCGGCCAGAGGCGTGCGCGTCGCCGTCTGCTACGGCGGCGCCGGACTGCCCCAGCAGGCCAAGCAGGCCTCCAGGAGCCAGATCGTGGTGGCCACGCCCGGCCGCCTGATCGACCTCTCCCAGCGGCGCATGGTCAACCTGTCCGGCGTGCGCCGGCTCGTCCTGGACGAGGCCGACCGCATGGTCGACATGGGCTTCCTGCCCCAGGTCGAGCGGATCCTGCCGATGCTCGCCCGCGAGCGCCAGACGCTCTTCTTCTCGGCGACCGTCGAGGGCGCCGCGGGAGTGGCCGCGCGCCGCTTCACGCGCAACCCGGTGCGGATCGACGCCACCAGCCATGTCACCGTCGAGCGCGGCGAGGTCGACCACGCGTTCATCTCGGTGACCGAGCACGAGAAGTACGCCCAGCTGACCGAGCTGCTCGGCGACGTCGAGGGGCTGACCCTCGTCTTCTGCGAGACCAAGTACGGCTGCGCCTGGCTGGCGCGCCGGCTCGAGGGCAGCGGCGTGCGCTGCGAGGCCATCCACGGCGACCGCAGCCAGGCCGAGCGCAACCGGGCCATGTCGCGGTTTGCAAGCGGCGAGGTGCAGGTGCTGGTCGCGACCGATGTGGCCGCGCGCGGCATCGATCTCACCGGCATCGGGCTCGTCGTGAACTACGACGCGCCGTCCGCGGCAGACGACTACACCCACCGGGTCGGGCGCACCGCCCGGGCCGGAGCCGCCGGCCGCGCCGTCACCCTGGTCACGCGCGACCAGCAGGCCGACGTCAGCAGGTTCGCGACACGGCTCGAGATCGCCGACGAGTTCCGCTCGGCCGGCATGACTGTCTCACCGCCGCGGCTGGTCTACTCCAGCCGCCGGCGCGGCGGCGGCGGCCGGCGCAGGTTCTAAGCCAGGAGAACCGGGGACTGTCCCCAGCGGGGACAGTCCCCATCCCACCATCGGTGCCGGGCACCTGACTAGCCCGCCCGGCCGAGCGCCCGCTCCAGCCGCAGCAGCTTGAGCTCGATCTCGATCATCAGCCAGTCCTCGTTCTGGACGTCGAGCTCGGTCAGGTCCTGGATGCGGCGCAGGCGCTGGCGCAGCGTGTTCGGGTGCACGAAGAGCGTCTGGGCGGCGGCGGCGATGTTGCCCCGCCGCTTCAGGTACTCCTCGAGCGTCGCCAGAAGCTGCGAGCGATGGCGGCGGTCGTAGGCCTCGAGCTTCTTGAGCGCGTCGCCGCGATGGTCGCGCGTGCGGCCGTCCTGGGACACGCGCAGCAGGTACTTGTAGGCGCCGAGGTCGTCGAAGCTGACGACGCCGGGCTCGGGGCTGATGACCGCCGCCGCCGTGACCGCCTGCTGCGCCTCCTCGAACCCGGTGGCGAAGCTCTGCGGCCCCTCGCACCGGTGGGAGAGGCCGATCGCGAGCGGATGGCTCTTGTTGAGCGCCGTGTGCATCTCGCGCAGGCGGGCGATCGCGGCCGTCTCGTCGGTCGAGCCGAGCCGGACGAGCCCGCGGACGGCGCCGTCGCGGCGGTCGAAGAGCGACCCCGGGAAGGCGCGGCCGGCGCCCGCCTCGAGCGCGCGCGCCACCTCCTCCCACGACTGGGTGCCGCCGCCCGAGCGCGGAGCGGCCTGCAGGACGAGGTGGGGGCGGCCGAGGTCGCAGCCCAGGCCGCGGCCGCGGTCGGCCAGGTCGGCGGGCGCCGGGCGGCCCCGGGAGAGGTCCTCGAGGAAGTCCTTGATGGCGTTGTGCTCGGTCAGCCGCTCGATCAGCTGCAGGTTCTTGACCGCGATGGCCGACTGGCCCGCGATCGACGTCGCCACCTCGCGCGCCTCCGGGTCGGCCGGCTGCTCGCCGGGGAAGCGCAGGGTCAGGAAGCCCAGGAGCTCGTCCGCCGCCACCATCGGCGCGACCAACGCCGAGGCGGTCGGGTCGCCCCAGAGCAGCTCGGCCAGCCGGCGCGAGTCGCCGTCGTCGGCACGGCCGCGGGCCAGCACGACGCCCAGGTCGGAGGCCGTCGGCGGCCGGTCGCGCGGCCCCGCCGCCGGCGCCGCCGCGCCCAGCTCGAGCGTGCCGTCGGCGTTCGAGACGTACACCTCGCAGGCCTGCGCGCCCAGCAGCCGCTGCGCCCGGCGCGCCACCGCGGGCAGCAGCTGGTCGAGCGTCGAGGCGGCCGAGACGGCCCGGGCGAGGTCGGCCATGCCCTCGACCAGCGCCAGCCGGTGGCGGGTGTGCTCGTACAGGCGGGCGTTCTCGATCGCGCCCGCCACGAGGCTCGCCGCGTGGACCAGGAAGTCGGAGTCGGCCTCGGTGAACTCGCGCGGGGCCTCGGCGTGCAGCGAGATCACGCCGACCACATCTCCCGCCTTGCTCCGCAGCGGCACCGCGACGATCGACTGGTACTGCTCCTCGTCGGCCTCCGGGACGACCTTCGCGCGCGGGTCGGTGAGCGCGCCCTCGGTCAGGAACACCGGCTGGTTGTGCTCGGCGACCCACCCGGCCAGGCCCTCGCCGCGATCGAAGCGCAGCCGATCGACCAGCGCCCCGTAGGGATCCGAGACCGACCGCAGCACGAGCGAGCCGTCGGGCGCGACCAGATAGATGAAGCAGGCGTGGCAGTCGATCGCGTCCGACACGAGATCGACGATGGCGCGCAGCACGCGGTCGAGGTCGAGCGTCGAGGAGACGGTGTTGATGATCCGAAACAGATGCCGCGTCTCGGTCGGGCGCGCGGATGTGTTCGGAACCGACATAGCGAAAATTCTACATGGGTGAGCACTTCCACATCGGGAGAGGTGGCATCCGGTCGGCTGTCGGACCGGTTCGCGGCGGTAATTGCCCTGCGCAAGACATGGAGGCTCCGTGCGCGGCGCCGTCCGCGGCTGTGTACGGCACCCAAGTGCGCCACCTGCCCGAGGTGGACGACCCACCATAGACCCGGCCGCAGCGGCGCGATTAGGATATGGCGGCCAGAGCAACGACGAAGGAGCTTCGAGTATGGCAACGGTCGCACCCGAGTCGGCCATGAACGGGCTCGACCCGATGTTCAACCCGGAATGGTTCTTCACCTCCGAGCAGCTGGCGCTGCTCGAACGGCTGCGCGAGATCTGCGTCGAGACGATCAGGCCGCTTGCGGCCGAGAACGACCGCACGCTGACCTTCCCGCGCAAGAGCCTGGAGGCGCTGGGACCGGACGGGTTCCTCGGGTTGATGCTGCCCACCGAGTGGGGCGGCCTGGGCCAGAACCACGTCATGTACGCGGCGGTCACCGAGACGATCGCCCGGTACGGCGACGCCTCCTGCGCCATGTGCTACGTCATGCACATCGGCGCCGTCGAGGCGCTGAAGCTGCGCGCCACCGACTACACGATCGAGAAGTACCTGAAGAAGGTGCGCGAGGGCAAGCTGGGGACGCTGTCGTACTCCGATCCCGAGACCGGCTCGCACTTCTGGTACCCGATCGCCTCCGGCGCGCGCCGCGCCGACGGCGGGTTCGAGGTGCTGAAGAAGGCCTCGTGGACGACGTCGGCCGGGTTCGCCGACTTCTACGTGCTGCAGACGACCTCGCCCGACTACTCGGGGGACTACTCCAACCTGTCGGTGTTCGTCGTCGACGCCGCCGACATCCAGGCGAAGCCCGAGGAGTGGGACGCGATGGGCCTGCGCGGCAACCAGTCCGGCTCGCTGCTGCTCGACTGGAAGTTCGTGCCCGAGCAGCAGCTCGTCGGCCCCGTCGGCGACGGCGCCAACTCGAACGACGAGTCGGTCGACCCCAACTTCCTGGTCGGCTCGTCCGGCACGTGGAACGGCATCTCGCTCGGGGCGATCGACATCGCCATCCGCCACACCACCAGAAAGACGCACAAGGACGTCGGCCTACGGGTGTGCGACTACCCGACCATCCAGGACGCGGTCGGCGAGGCGATCATGGACACGAACGCCTCGCGCATGTTCGTGTTCTCGGTGGCGCAGGCGCTCGACAAGGTCACCGACGGCTCGCAGACGAACCCCGCGGTGGGCGAGCTCGCCCGCGGCAACTACCTGCACTGGCTGTGGCAGATCAAGTTCAACGCGGCCAAGAACGTCGCCCACGTGGTCGACAAGATGCTGCACTGCTGCGGCGGCACCGGCTACAAGAAGGAGCCGCTGCAGCTCGAGCGCTTCCTGCGCGACGGCAAGGCCGGCTGGGTGATGGGGCCGACCAACGAGGTGCTGCGCCAGTTCGTCGGCAAGACCGCGCTCCTGGGGATGGAGTCGCTCGACTACTGGAACCAGGTGATCAACCGGCGGGCGCTTCAGAACGAGTTCAAGAAGATGACCGCCGACCAGAAGCGCGAGCTGGCCGAGCAGCTGCTGGCCGAGGCCGGCGCGTCGGCCAACGGCGGCTGAGCGCAGAGACGCGAAGGGGGCCGGCTCGCGGAGAGCCGGCCCCCGTTGTGCTTCTTGGGATCAGACCGTCGAGGTCGGTGCCCCGATCACCGCCTCCTCCTCCGGCATCGTCGCCGCCGGCAGCCGCAGCTGCAGCGACTTCTTCTCCTGGACGACGACGCGGTACACGTACAGCCCGAGCGCGATCACCAGGATCGCGAGCGAGGGTACGAGCGTCGAGCGCGTGCTGGCCCCGTACGCGAGGCCGACGTTGGCCGCGCCGACGATCAGCAGCGTCAGGTCGAACAGGAACAGCAGGCCGCACACGCCGACCCAGATCGAGTTGACCTTGATCGGCCGCGGCCAGTTGGGCCGGTCCTTGCGCAGGAGCAGGAACCCTGATGTCGCGAACACGTGGCAGAGCACGTAGCCGAGGTTCGAGATCACCAGGATCTTGAGCGCCCCGATCGGGTCGGAGGCGTACGTGAGCAGCAGGATGATGTTCAGGAGCGCGTCCAGCGTCATCGCGTTCGCCGGGACGTGGTAGCGGTTCAGCTTCCCGAACCAGCGGATGGTCATCCCGTCCTGGGAGATGCCGTAGAGCGCCCGCGACCCGTCCGCCGTGGCGGTGTTCATCGCGAGCACGATCCCGGCGCAGAGCAGGATGATTGCAATCCCTGTGCCCGTTCCCAGGATGTCGTGGAACGTCGTGGCGTAGAAGCTGCCCAGGTAGTTGTCGAGCGTGATGTTCTGAGCGCCGAACGTGCCGACGGCGCCGAGCGGCAGGAGGGCGTAGACGATGACGCCGAAGATGGCCGCCACCCGCAGGGCCTTGCCCGTGTCGCGGGCGGTGTCGTGGTACTCGGGCGCGAAGGTCGCGCAGCACTCCATGCCGTAGGACGACCAGCACATGACGTACAGCCAGACGATGACGAGCTTGATCCCGTTGTCGCCGGTGAGCGAGGTCCAGTGGATCGTCGAGTTCATGTTGCTCGAGTGCCAGTCGCCGGTGACGTACGGCAGGAACATGATCACGGCGAGCGGGATCAGGAGTAGACCGCCCGTGATGTAGCCGACCCACACGGCGGGCCGCATGCCGATGACGTTGAACGTCCAGATCGCGCAGATGATGACGATGGTGAGGGCGATCGGGAACGAGAAATAGATCGACTGTCCGGCAACGTGCCACGTGTGGTTCCAGGCCGTAGACGTGGCCGACGACGTGTAGAACTGGGCCTGAATCAGGAACCCGACGACGATGCCGGTCGCCGACAGCACGACCGACCAGCCGATCCAGTAGCCGAACGCCGCCACCGGACCGACGAAGGAGAGGTACTTCTTCCAGGCCTCGTGGGCGTAGATCGCGATGCCGCCCGAGAGCTTGGGGAACATCGCCGCGAGCTCGGAGTAGACGTAGTTGTGGAGCGCGCCGATGATCACCGACGTGGTCCACAGGATGACGGCGCCCCAGCCGCCCAGACCAAGCACCGATGCGCCCAGACCGGTGATCAGGAAGCTCGGGTTCGCGAGTGCCACCACGAACCCGTCGAACCAGCTGATCGTCTTGAGGAGCTCCCGTTCCTCGACTGCAGCTACGGCCATGTAAAACCTCCCGGAAATCGGCCTACCAGCGGATGAAGGGACCGCCGATGAAACAGGAAGACGGGGTCACGGTCAAGAGATTTTTCCCACCAACTTGGACGGCGCTTGCGGAAGCTTCCACACATCCGCGAAGATCCCTCCGATGGCTGCGCCGCGTATCACCCTGCAATGCGACTGCGGTAAGTCCGAGGCGTGGGTCGCCTACGGGGAGCGGTGGACATGCGAATCGTGCGGGCGCACCTACGACACGAACGCCATCCCATCGGCCGACTACGAGGCGATCCAGGCCCTGCGCCGGCGCTACCGCATCATTGGGTATGCCGGCGTCTCGCTGGTCGCGGCGTTCGTCCTGCTCCTGGCGCTGACGGCCCAGGAGTTCCAGCTCTTCATCGGCCTGCCCCTGATCCTGCTCGTCTGGTTCACCTACGCGCGCCCGTTCATGCGATCCCGCTACCGCCGCCGTGTTGGCGAGCTGCAGCGGTCGTGGACGCTCAAGGCCGAGGGCGAGCTGTGAAGCTGCGCGACCGGCCGGCCGCCCCCACGCCGTCCGCGGCGCCGGCCGCCGACTCGCGCACCCGCCCGGTGGTGCTGGCGACGATGGCCGTCCCCTTCGAGCCCGATGCCTTCCGGGTGGCGCTCGGCGCCGCGCTCGAGTCGCAGGCGCCGCTGATCGTGATCGACGCCGTCGAGCTGCCGCTGTGGCCGCAGTCGATCGCCACCCGCCGGGCCGACACGGAGCTCGAGGCCGACCGGGCCTGCATCCGGGAGACGGTCGATCAGGCGGTCGCGCTCGGCCTCATCGTCGAGCATCTGCGCGTGCGCAGCCCGCACCCGGTGGACGCGCTGCTCGAGGTGGCCGGCGAGCGCGAGGCGGGCCTGCTCGTGTTCGGCCCCGACCGCACCCGACTGCGGCCGCGCACGTTCGCGCGGATGGTGCGGCGGATCCGGCGGCGGGCGTCGTGTCTGCTCTGGGTCGCCGGCGAAGGGCCGTAGCCGCCGCCTAGAAGTCGCGCGCGGCGACGAACCGGGCGACCGCGGCCATGTCGGCCCGGGCCGCGGCGTCGATCGGCGCGCCGCCGAGTGCGGCCAGCGCCAGACCGAGCTGCGCCTCGGCCTGGGCGACGGCCCCCGCCCGCCCGCCGCACGCATCGACGAGCCCGGCGGCGGCGGCCAGCTCGGCCGCGTCGAGATGGGGCCGTCCGAGCAGGTCGGCCAGCCGGCGCGCGCCGGCTCCGGCGGATTGGAGCGCGATCGCCACGGGCAGGGAGGTCTTGCGCTGCACGAGGTCGCCGAACACCGGCTTGCCGGTCACGGCCGGGTCGCCCCAGATCCCGAGCAGGTCGTCGACGGCCTGGAACGCGAGCCCGAGGTGGCCGCCGAACGCGCGCAGCGGATCCGTCACCTCGGCGTCCGCACCGGCCAGCACCGCCCCGATCGAGGCGGCGCACTCGAGCAGGGCCCCGGTCTTGCCCGCGCACATCTGCGTGCACTGCTCCGGCGTCGCGTCGAGACGGCCCTCGAGGGCGAGGTCGGCCGCCTGGCCGTCGATCAGGCGCGCGGTGGCGTCGGCCAGCGACTCGAGCGCCGCGCCCCGGTGCGGCGACCCGGCGTCGAGCAGCACCCGGAAGGCGAGCGCCAGCACGGCGTCGCCGGCCAGGATCGCCCGCGCGCTGCCGAAGACGGCCCACGCGGCCGGCCGGTGGTGGCGCTCGCCGTCGCCGTCCATGATGTCGTCGTGCAGCAGCGAGAACGTGTGCACGAGCTCGACCGCCGCCGCGCCGGGCAGACCGTCGGCGTCGGCCGCGCCCGCGGCCCGGGCCGAGAGCAGGGCGAGCGCGGCGCGCACCGATTTGCCGCCCCCGAGGTCGGCGGGGTTGCCGTCGGCGTCGGTGAAGCCCAGGTGGTAGCCGACCACGGTGCCGATCGCGGGCGAGAGCCGCCCGGTCGCGGCCTGCAGCGCCGGCGCGACGGCCGCCCCCGCGCCCTCCAGCACGGGCGGGAGCGCTCGGATCACGTCTGCACCGCCCCGGCCGCCCCCGGCCGCGGCGTCATTCCTCGCCGATCACCTGGATGAAGACCTTGCGCTGCCGGGCGCGGTCGAGCTCGCAGAAGAAGATCTTCTGCCACCGGCCCAGCGTGAGCTTGCCGTCGACCACCGGGATGGTCTGCGACGCCGACCCCATCAGCGCCGCCCGGCAGTGGGAGTGCCCGTTCGGGACCTGGTGCGGATCGCCCTCGAGCCCCTCGGTGCGAATCGAGAGATCGTCGTGGCGATAGTAGATCCCGTCCCGCGGGGCAATCGTGTCGAGCATCTGGCCGAAGTCCTCGATGAACCCGCTCTCCCGCTCGTTGATCAGCACCGCGCAGGTGGTGTGCGGGGAGTACACGACCGCCATGCCCTCACGCACCTCGCTGCGCTCGACCACCTTCACGACATCGTCGGTGAGATCGATGAACTGCCCGCAGCCCTCCGTGTCCAGATCGTGGTTCTCGAATCGAATCCTCATATGGTTTCCCCTCGAAGCCGTCGACGGGCCGTGCAAAACGTACCACTCATCGGTTGGAGGACGACCTGCTCGTCCCAACCGCGAGGGCGGCAGCGTACGCGCCGCGGACGTCCGCCGCGGTCCACACGTGCGGGCTCACGGTCAGGCAGTAGTCGTCCAGGGCGACCGCGACCAGGGCCTCGACGTCGTCACCACGGACGCCGGCCTGTGCGCACGTGGGGAAGCCGATCGCCCTCAGGATCCGGCGCACGGCACGCACCGCCCGGGAGCCGTCGGGGGGGCCGCCGGGCGGCTCGCCGAGCGCGTCTGCCACCCGTTCGAGCGCCTGCGGGCAGGCCTCCCGGTCGACGTCGAGGGTCTCGGCGAGCACGAGGCCGACGCTCAGCCCGTGAGGCAGCCCCAGGCGGCCGCCGAGGGCGTGCCCGAGCGCGTGGTCGGCGCCGCAGTCCGACAGGTTCATGGCGAGTCCCGCCAGCAGGCTGCCGAGGCTGAGCCGTGAGCGGGCCGCCCGGTCGCCGCCGTCGGCCACGGCCGGTCCGAGCCCCGCCGCCACGTGCGCGCACGCCTCCAGGCCGAGCGCCACCGAGCCGGGGTTGCCGTTGCGCACGATGACGCCGCCGATGGCCTGCGCCAGCGCGTCGGCCCCGGTCTGCATCGTGGCGGCCGCCGGCAGCCCGAGCGTCAGGAGCGGATCGACGAGCGCGTGCTGCGCCCGCATGAGCGGCGAGGCGACGCCGAGCTTGCGGCCCGAGCGCGGATCCACGACCACGACGCCTCCCGACACCTCCGACCCGGTTCCGGACGTCGTCGGGACGGTCACGAGGCCGATCCGCGGCTCGGCCACGGCAACCTCGCCGCAGAGCAGGCGGGGGAAGGCGACGCCCTGCGAATACGCGGCCCGGGCGCCCTTCGCGAGGTCGAGCGCCGAGCCGCCGCCGATCGCGACAAGGGCGTCGGGCGGGCGGCCGTGCATCCGCTCGACCAGCGCATCGACGAGCGCGGCGGTGGGCTCGCCGGGCGGCTTGCGGTAGACGTCGAGGCCGGCGGTGGCGGCCGCCACGGCGGGCAGGTCGGCGACCGGCTGCTCGCACACGACCGTGGCCGCCGAGGCGCGGAGCTCGCTCAGGACCTCGGGCAGCTGCGCGATCACGCCCTCGCCGAATCGGATCCGCACGGGGAGCTGGAACGAGAAGGCCTCGATCACGACCCGCCCACCCTACCCGGCGGGCCGTCCGGGTTGCCCGACGGACGGGTAGGGCATGGTACGGGTATGACGGACGCCCCGCCCGACCTCGCCCCCACCACGGGGCGCGTGCCCCGCGCCTACGCGTGGACCGTGGTCAAGCTGCGGTGGCCGATCCTGCTCGGCTGGCTCGCGGCGGCCGTGTATGGCGCCGTCGTGCTGCCGGTGCCCGCACAGCCGCCCGACTCGCTCGTCTCGCTCGTGCCGCCCAACTCCGCGGCGCTCCGCGCGAGCACGCTCGCACTGCATCTCTTCCGCGTGCCGCTCACGGCCGAGACCGAGATCGTCCAGCGCAATCCGCACGGCCTGCCCGCGACCGTCGTTGCGCGCGTGTTCGCGCGGGCGGCCCGGGTCGACCGGGCGGCGCTTGCGAGCGGATCGGGCAGCGGCCTCATCGCGCTTCCGGTCGTCAACGAGCGCGGCGTCGTGCCCGGCTCGCGCGAGACCGGCACCACCGCGATCACCTATCTCGAGTCGAGGGCCGGGGTCACGTCGCCGCAACGGACCGCGAGCGTGGAGCGCTATCGCGCTGACATCGCCCGCCACGGCGACGACCTGGTCGGCGTGACCGGCATCTACCCGGCGGAGCTGCACGAGGGCGACCTGGTCGACCGGGCATTGCCGCTGATCGAGGTCGCCACGGTCGTCCTGGTCGCGCTGCTCGTGGGCGTGCGGTTCCGCTCCCCCGGCGCGCCGCTTCTGACCCTCGCCGCGGTGGGCACGGCCTACACCCTGGCCGAGCAGCTGGTGGCCCGCGTGGCCGAGCGGGCGGGCTTCGAGCAGCCGTCGCTCCTGCGCCCGCTGCTCGTCGCGCTCGTGCTCGGGATCGTCACCGACTACGTCGTCTTCTACCTCTCGAACGCGCGGACGAAGACGCTGCGAGGCGAATCGCGGCTGCGGGCGGCCTCGCTCGCCACTGCCGAGACGACGCCGATCGTCGTCGCCGGCGGGGCGATCCTGACCGCGGGCCTGATGGCGCTCGAGGTGGCGCGCGTGCGCGCGTTCCAGGAGCTCGGGCCAGGGCTCGCGGTCGCCGTCGCCGCGGCGGTGGCCGTCGCCATCACCCTCGTGCCCGCGGCGCTCGCCATCTTCGGCCGGGCGCTCTTCTGGCCGCGCCTGCGCTCCGGCGAGAGCTGGCGGCCGCATCCCGACGCGCACACGGCGCGGCGCAACTGGACGGCCCGGCTGATCGCCCACCGCTCGGTCGCGGCCGTGGTCGCGATCGCGTGCATCGCCGGGCTGGGCGCGGCCGCGCGGCAACTGAGCGACATCAAGCTTGGCGTGACGAACATCGCCGGCCTGCCCGCCGACGCGCAGGAGCGGGTCGCGGCCGCCGCCGTCGCCCGCGGCTTCCAGCCCGGGATGCTCTCGCCGACGCAGGTGATCGTCACCGGCCCCGGCGTGGCCGCGAACGCCGCCGGCCTCGCCGCTCTGCAGCACGAGCTGCGCGGCCAGCCCGGCATCGCGACGACCGTGGGCCCGGCGGATGCGCCGTTCGAACGCGGCCAGGGCGTGCTCACCACGCGATCGGGCGGGGCGGCCCGGTTCCTGGTCGCATACCGCACCGATCCCTACGGGGCGACCGCGATCGGGCAGGCGGGCGCCCTGCGCTCGCACCTGCCGGGCCTCGTGGCGGCCGCCGGGCTGCGGGACGCGCGCGCGACCGTCGCCGGCGATACCGTCGTCGCTGCCGACACCGTGACCGCCGTGCGCTCCGACCTGGCGCGGGTCGTGCTCGCGGTGCTCGCGGTCAACCTGATCCTGCTCATGCTGTTCTTGCGCGCGGTGATCGCACCGGTGCTGCTGGTCGCGTCGGGGGCGCTCTCGGTGGCGGCCGCCCTGGGCATCACGACCTGGACCTTCCAAACGCTGCTCGGCTACCACGAGCTGACCTACTATGTCCCCTTCGCAGCGGGGGTGCTGCTGGTGTCTCTGGGGTCTGACTACAACGTGTTCGTCGCAGGCCGGGTCTGGCAGGAGGCGCGCGTGCGGCCGCTGCGGGACGCGTTGCGGCTGGCCCCGGCGCGGACGACCGCGGCGATCCGCACGGCGGGCATCACCCTGGCGACGAGCTTCGCCCTGCTCGCGATCGTCGACGTGCGCGCGTTCCGCGAGCTGGCGTTCGCGATGGCGGTCGGGATCCTGCTCGAGACGTTCATCGTGCGTCCGCTGCTCGTACCGGCGCTCCTGTCCCTGTTCGGCGAGGTGAGCGGCTGGCCCGGCGGCCGGCTGGCCCGCGGGGCGGACGTGGCGGCCGATGGCAGTTGACCTCGTCGCCGTCGAGGAGATCGACGAAGCGCGGTCGGGGCCGCTCGTCGTCGGCCTCCTGCTCGCGGTCGCGACGGTGCTGGCCGACTCGTCGGTCGTCGTGCTGGCCCTGCCCGACGTGCTCTCCACGTTCGACGTCTCGATCGAGCGCGTCTCCTGGGTGATCACCGGGCTTCAACCTCGTCCTCGCCCTGGCCGCAGTGCCGGCCGCATACCTGGCGACGAGGGCCGGCGCGAACGGCGTCGCCGCAGCGGGCCTGGCCGTCTTCGCGCTCGCCTCGGCCGTCTGCACCGTGGCCGGGAACTTCGACCTGCTGCTCGCCGCCCGCTGCGTCCAGGCGGCGAGCGGAGCGGTCGTCGTGTGCGCGGCGCTGCGGATCCTGCCGCGCCTGCTCGGCTCGCCGGCGAAAGGGGTGGCCGCCTGGGCGGGCGCCGCGGCGATCGGGGCGGCGGTCGGGCCGGCCGCCGGCGGCGCCCTGACCCAGGCGTTCTCGTGGCGCGGGGTGTTCGCCGCTCAGGTGCCGCTCGCGGTCGTACCGCTGCTGCTTCTGGTGCGCGGGCGCGTCCCCATGCCCGGCGACGTCTCGGTGGAGGGCGCGCGGCCGCGGCTGGCCCCCAACCTGGCGCTCGCGCTGGTGTCGGCGGCGCTCACGGCGGCGCTCTTCCTGCTCGTCCTCGAGCTCGTGCGGGGATGGGGCCTCTCGCCGCTTGCGGCCGCCGCCGTGCTGACCGTGATCCCGGCCGCGACCCTCGCGACGGCGGCCCTCGCCCGGTCGGCCCCGGATGCGGCCGGCCTCGTGGCGGCGGGGGTGATCCTGATCGCCGGCGGCCTCGCTGCGCTCGCGCTGGTGCCGTCGGCCTCCATCGGCTGGACGCTCCTGCCCCAGGCGCTGATCGGCGCCGGCCTCGCGCTGACGCTGCCCGGACTGACCCGGGAGGCCCTGGCCGGCGTGGGCTCGCTGGCGATCCACGGCGGCTGGACGATCGGGGCGCGGCACGCCGGCGTGGTCGTCGGCCTGCTGATCCTGACGCCGATCTTCACGGCCGACCTGCTCACCCAGCAGGCCGCCGCCGAGCGCTCGGGGGCGGCGCTCGTGCTCAACTCGCGGCTCTCGCTCCAGGCCAAGCTGCGGCTGGGCGACGCGATCGACCAGAGCCTGCGCACGACGCGGAACCGCCTGCCCGACCTGGGGCCGGCCTTCCGCGCGCAGCACCCCTCGGCCGCCGACCGGCCCACGTACGACCAGCTCCGCTCGGCGCTGACCGAGCAGGTGCGGCGGGCGGCCACGCACGCGTTCTCGCGCGCGTTCCTGATCGCCTCCGGCATCGCGCTCCTGGCGCTCGTCCCGCTGGCCGTCCCGCTGCTCGCGGGCAGACGCGAGGCGGCCACATGAGCGCGCTGCGCTGGCCCATCGCCGCGCTCGTCGCGGCGGTCGCCCTGGTCGGGGCGTACATCGCCCTGGGCGGCCGCACCTACGCCCCGGCCAGCGTCGCCAGCCCGTGCGCGCCGCGGCACTGGCACCACGTCTCGAGCTACAGCGACCTCGAGAACGAGGTCGCGCTCTCCGCGCTCGCCGGCGCGGCCTGCCACCTGCACGTCTCCCAGCCGGCGCTCCTGCTCGCGTTCACGAGCACGTCTCAGCTCCGCCGGTTCGCCGACCGGCATGGGCTCTCGACGCTCGAGGTCGCCGACGCCGTGCGGGCGGGCGTGGGGCGGGCGATCTCCGACGGGCAGAAGGCGGGAGCCGTGAACGAGGTCGAGGGCCTGCTCCTGCACACCGCCCTGGAGCACCTGCCGGTGGATCAGCTGATGCGGCTCGTGCGCGGCGTGCTCGACGGCTGATCGAGCGCCCGGCGCAGGATCGCCGAGAGCGCCCGCTGGTCGGCCGGCGAGAGCCGGGCGATCGGCTCGGGCGGCTCGGAGATGCGGCTGAGCAGGCGCCGGCGCAGCTCGAGGCCACGCTCGGTGACGACGAGCACCTTCACCCGGCGATCGCGCTCCCCCGCCCGCCGCTCGACGAGTCCGCGCGCCTCGAGCCGGTCGATGACGCCCGTGATGTTGGACGCGTCGCAGCCCAGACCACACGCCAGCCGCCCCATCGGCACCGTCGTTCCCGGCTCGAGCAGGCGCAGCACGTGCACCTGGGTCGGCGAGAGGTCGAACTCGGCGGCGATGGTGGGCATCCGGGCGCGCTCGGCCATGAGCAGATCGAACAGCAGCTCCCAGCACTCAGTCATCTGACGGCAATCATAATCCATGTAGCGGATATTTGCCAACCTCAACTATTTCTGGCAGAATACCCCCATGACGAAACTTCTCCTGATCCCACTCGAGGACACCGTCGTCTTCCCCGGCATGGATGTCACCCTGCCGGTGGACGTCGGCGACGAGTCCCGCGTTCTGCTCGTCCCGCGCCACGGCTCTGAGTACGCCAACGTCGGCCTGGTGGCCGAGGTCGGCGAGCACATGCGGCTGCCGGGACGCATCCACGCCATTGCCCTCTCCGGCCTGCACCGCGGCATCGCCGGAGCCGCCACCACCGATCCCCAGGGTCGCCTGTGGGTCGAGGTCGACGAGCGCCCCGACGAGACGCCGCCGCCCTCCCGCACCCGCGAGCTCGAGCGCGAGTACCGCGCCGTGGTCGAGGAGATCCTCGAGCTGCGCGGCGACGACGGGCGCGTGAGCGCGTTCGTGCGCTCGATCAACGATCCGGGCGCGCTGGCCGACACGTCGGGCTATGCGCCCGACCTGAACTTCGACCAGAAGGTCGAGCTGCTGCAGACGATCGACGTGATCGAGCGGCTCGAGCTGGCGCTGCGCCTGCAGCGCGACCGCCTGGCCGAGCTGCAGGTGCGCCGGCGCATCCGCGACGACGTCGAGTCGGGTGCGCAGAAGCAGCAGCGCGAGTACTTCCTGCGCAAGCAGATGGACTCGATCCGCAAGGAGCTCGGCGACGACGACGCCTCCGTGGCCGAGGAGTACCGGGGCAAGATCGCCGAGGCCGGGATGCCCGACGACGTGCGCGAGCAGGCCGAGCGCGAGGTCGCCCGGCTCGAGCGCATGGGCGAGTCCACCGGCGAGTCCTCCATGATCCGCACCTACCTCGACTGGCTGATCGCCGTGCCGTGGTCGAAGCGGTCGGACGAGCGGCTCGATCCGGTGCATGCGCGTGAGGTGCTCGACCGCGATCACGCCGGGCTGGAAGACGTCAAGGAGCGGATCACCGAGTACCTGGCGGTGCGCAAGCTGCGCGCCGACCGGGGCGTCCCGGACGATCGCCGCTCGGGCGTCATCCTGACCCTGATCGGCCCTCCGGGCACCGGCAAGACCTCGATCGGCGAGTCGATCGCCCGCGCCACCGGGCGCGAGTTCGTGCGCATGTCGCTCGGCGGCGTGCGCGACGAGGCCGAGATCCGGGGACACCGGCGCACGTACATCGGCGCCCTGCCGGGACGGCTGGTGCGCGCGCTGCGCGACGCCGGCACGATGAACCCGGTGATCATGCTGGACGAGGTGGACAAGGTCGGCGCCGACTGGCGCGGCGACCCCTCCTCGGCCCTGCTCGAGGTGCTCGACCCGGCCCAGAACCACTCGTTCCGCGACCACTACCTGGACGTCGAGCTCGACCTGTCGCACGTCCTCTTCATCGCCACCGCCAACGTGGCCGACACGATCCCCGGACCGCTGCTCGACCGCATGGAGGTGATCCGTTTCGACGGGTACACCACCGCCGAGAAGGCCGCCATCGCCCGTGGCTACCTGTGGCCGCGGCAGGTGGAGCGAAACGGCCTGCAGCCCGACGAGGTGGAGATCTCCGACGAGGTCGTGCAGTCCGTGATCACCGACTACACCCGCGAGGCGGGTGTGCGCCAGCTCGAGCGCGAGCTGGGGACGGTGCTGCGCAAGACCGCCACGAAGATCGCCTCGGGGACGGCGCAGCCGCCCGTCGCGGTCGATGCGGCGGCGGTGCGCGACGCGCTGGGCCGGCAGAAGTTCTTCCAGGAGTCGGCGGTGCGCACGGCGGTGCCGGGCGTGTCGACGGGCCTGGCGGTCACCGGCACCGGCGGCGACGTCCTCTTCATCGAGGCGACGCGGATGCCGGGCACCGGCGGCCTGACGCTGACCGGCCAGCTGGGCGACGTGATGAAGGAGTCCGCCCGGATCGCGCTCTCGTTCGTCCGCAGCCACGCGGACGAGCTCGGCATCGACCCGGCCGACTTCGACGATCACGAGTTCCACGTCCACGTCCCCGCCGGGGCGATCCCGAAGGACGGCCCGTCCGCCGGCATCGCCATGACGACGGCGATTGCGTCGCTCCTCACCGGGCGGCCGGTCAAGCACACGGTCGGCATGACCGGAGAGGTCACGCTGCAGGGCCGGGTGCTGCCGATCGGCGGGCTCAAGCAGAAGGTGCTCGCCGCCCACGCGGCCGGGCTCACCGACGTGATCCTGCCGGAGCGAAACCGCGGCGACATCGACGACGTACCCCAGGATGTGCGTGATCAGATCAGCTTCCACCCCGTGATGAGCGTCGAAGAGGTGCTGCGCCTCGCGCTCGACCCGGAGCCGGTGACCGCCGTCGCGTCCTGACCCCCCTCGCGACGGCCCGTAACGGCCCACCGGGGACTGTCCCCGCCACGAGCGGGGACAGTCCCCGTACCACCCCGCCTGTCCGGCTAGCCTGTGCCGATGCGATACGGCTGGGTGCTCCCCTACGGTGATGCGCGCACCGCGGCCGAGCTGGCCGCGGTCGCAGAGGAGGCCGGCTGGGACGGCTTCTTCGTCTGGGAGGCCGTGTGGGGCATGGACGCCTGGATGCTGCTGACGGCCGCCGCGATGCGCACCGAGCGCATCCGCCTCGGCACGATGCTGACGCCGCTGCCGCGGCGGCTGCCCTGGGACCTGGCGAGCCAGGTGGCGACGCTCGACAACCTCTCCGGCGGCCGGGTGATCCTGCCGATCGGGCTCGGCGCCACGGACGATCGCTGGTGGATCTTCGAGGACGACCCGGGCCGGCGTGAGCGGGCCGAGCGGATGGACGAGTCGCTCGACCTGATGCAGGGCCTGTGGAGCGGCGAGCCGTTTGCCTACGACGGCGCCCACTACCAGGCCCGGCCGGCCGACCGGATGATCCCGCCGCCGCCCGTGCAGCGGCCGCGGCCGCCGATCTGGGTCGTCGGGGCATGGCCGCGGCCGAAGTCGATGCGCCGCGCGGCGCGTCTGGACGGCTGGCTGCCGGCCCATATGCCGAAGGGCGAGGGCGACAGGGAGATGACGCCCGCGCTCCTGCGCGAGGGCATCGGGTGGCTGCGCGAGCGGCGTGCCGCAGCCGGGCTCGGCATGGACGGCTACGACGTCGTCGCCGAGGGCACGACACCGCCCGACCCGGCCGCCGCGGGCGCGATCGTGCGGCCGTGGCTCGAGGCCGGCGCGACGTGGTGGATCGACGCCGACTGGGAGGACATGGACCCCGAGCGCGTCCGCGCCGCCGCCATCCGCCGGCTCACGGCCGGGCCGCCGGCTCCATAGGATCCGCCGGTGGACGTCGACGCGTACCTGGCCCGGATTGCCTACACCGGCCCGCGCGACCCGAGCGCCGAGACGCTCGCGGCGCTGCACCGCGCCCACATGCTCGCGGTGCCGTTCGAGAACCTCGACCTGCACATCGGCCGCCGGAACGTCATCGACGCAGAGCGCAACTACCGAAAGATCGTCCGCGACCGTCGCGGCGGCTGGTGCTTCGAGCTGAACGGCACCTTCGCGCGCCTGCTCGAGCGGCTCGGGTTCGCGGTGACGCGCTACTCCGCGGCGGTCGTCCTGAGCGAGCCGGGCACGCCCGACTTCGCCCACCTGACGCTGCGGGTCGACCTCGACCGCCCGTGGCTCGCCGACGTCGGCTTCGGCGACAGCTTCACGGCGCCCCTCCTGCTCGACGAGACCCGGCCGCAGGTGCGCGAGCGCGGCCGCGTGTACCGGCTCGAGCCGGCCGGCGGCGACCGCGTGCTGCTGACGCAGGACGGCCGGCCGCAGTACCGCTTCGAGCGGGCGGCCCGGGAGATGCCCCAGTTCGAGGGCATGTGCCGGGCGCTGCAGACGCCGCCGGGGCACTTCACCGACGCGCCGATCTGCAGCATGGCGACCGCCGACGGCCGCATCAGCCTGGCAGGGATGCGCCTGATCACGACCGCCGGGGACGACCGCCGCGAGCGCGATCTGGCCGACGACGGCGAGCGCCGGCGGGTGCTGCGCGACCTGTTCGGGATCGACCTCGGCGAAGCCGCGTTCACGGATAACGGCAGCCGTGCGGGTGCTTCCGCAGGCTCCACCGACCCGTGACCGTCACGTCGACCACGACGCAGCGCGCCGCCGGCGGCGCGCCGACGAGGCAGTTCCACGTCGAGCCGTTGCCGGTGCGGTCGGCGCACCGCGCCGAACCGGCGTGCAGCTTCGCCGCCACATCCCGCTGGAGCGTCGGCGCGGCGATCCGCTGCCGCCACTGGGTCACGTAGAGCACGGCGAGCAGCACGAGCAGCGCGAGCCCGCCGCGGATGATCACGACCGCCCAGTTGCGCGGCGGCTGCACGTGCTTCCAGGTGGGATTCGGGTTGGCGGTCACCGGGCATAGTCTGCCGGACATGGCCGCTGACACGCCGTTCACCCATCTCTTCGCCGGCATCCCGACGGCCGACTACGAACGGGCGCTGCCCTGGTACGAGCGGCTGTTCGGGCGGCCGCCGGACATCCTGCCGACCGCGGGCGAGGCCATGTGGACAGCCACGGGCACGGGCTCGATCTACGTTGTCACCGATCCGGCCCGGGCCGGCGGCGGCACCGTCACGCTCGCCGTCTCCGATCTGGACGCGCGCCTCGCCGATCTCGCCGGCCGAGGCATCGAGCCCGCCACGGTCGAGACGTTCGCCGCCGGCCGCAAGGCGACCGTGATCGACGCCGAAGGCAACTGGGTCGCCTTCGTCGAGCTCCGCAGCCGCTAGCCGTTGGCGCGGGCGACCGCGCGGGCCACCGCGACCGCCTCGCGGTTCGAGAACGTCGCCCCCGGGCCGCGGACCTCGAACGTGCGGCCGCCCTCGCGCCAGGTGACCGTGCTCGGGTGACCGCCGCCGGCGGCGACGGCCGCAGGCACGCCGCTTGCGAGCGTGATCAGCCGGTTGTGCGTGCACGCGCGGCACGTCGACGCCCGTGTCCGGATCGCCCGGGGGCCGACGCCGTAGCGCGATCCCCACACCGTCAGCAGGTACACGCCGAAGTGCGAGCCCGAGGCGTAGCGCACCCGGATGCTGTGGGTCGCGGCGTACACGCCCGCGGGCTTGCCGGCCGCGCCGGGCAGCACGACCCGCACCGGCAGCTGCCGCAGCGCCTTCGCCACGGGAGCGTCGATCTGGCGGTAGCCGGCCTGCTTGGCCCCCCACAGGTCCGCCTGCGTCTTTCGCGACGCGACGGGCGGAGGCGGCGACGAGCCGTTGCGCCACGGCAGATGCGTGATCACCGACGCGACGACGGCGAAGCTCGCCACCAGCATTCCGGCGGCGAGCACCCGCACACCGAGCCGGGAGTACCGCACCCGCGGTTGGGGTACCTGATCCATCGAGACGATTGTCACCGCGTCCGGGCGCGAATGCAACCACCCGTGTGCGGCAATTGCAGCACGTTTCAGCCGAGTGGGTACACGGCGTGGGCGTTGTCGCGCAGGATCATCGCCCCGGCGTGCTCCGCCTCGCCCGCCGGCAGCTCTGCCGCGAGCACCTCGGCGAGCGCCGTCCGCCACCAGCGGGCGGCGACCAGGTAGAGCTCGGGCGTGCGGGCGGCGTCGCTTGCGTAGAGCAGCTTCGACACCGGCGCCAGCTCGAGCGCCTGGCGCACCATCTCGGCCGGACGGGAGACGTGCGGGATCGTCAGCGACAGATCGAAGAAGACGTTGCCGTACACATGCGCGAGCCAGCCCGCCTCGCGGACGAACGGATAGCAGTGCAGCAGCACGAACGGGGTCGCCGGGTGGCGCTCGATCGCCGGCTTGAGCCAGGTGGGGTCGGCGCGCGGCAGCAGGAGGTCGGAGTCGCCGAACCCGGCGTGCACCTGCACGGGCAGCGGGTCGGCGGCGTTGGCCTCGAGCGCGTCCCACAGCGCCAGCTCGAGCAGCGGCTTCGACTCGAGCCGCGTGCCGGCCGCGGCGAACGCGGCCCGGGCCGCCTCGACGTCGGGCGGGCGCACGTCGAGGCCGGTGCGGTAGGCCGCGATCGTCTTCAGCCCGGCGAACCCGCGCGCCCCCGCCGAGGCCACCTCGGCCCGCACCCGCTCGCGGAAGTCGGCGAAGGAGCCCCCGAGCGCCTCCTCGGCGACGCGCTCGATGCGCATCACCGGCCGCGCGGCGCACCCGGCGAGCTCGCCCATGCGCTCCCAGCCGTAGCCCTCGCCCGGAGCCGGGTAGCCGTCGTCGATCAGCAGGAGGCCGGTGCCCGACGCGCGCAGGAGCCCGGCCGAATAGGCGTCGAAGTCCGCCGCGAGCCTGTGGGCGTGCACCGCGTCCTCGCCGGGCTCGCAGCCGACGAACGCGGACAGCTCGCGCATCGCCCGCCGATAGGTGAGCCCGGTGGCGACGTGCGGCCACTGCGCCGGATGCGGGCTCTCCGAGAACATGCCCCGGAACTCGTCCAGGCTCGGCCGCACCGGCACGATGCCGTGGGCGTGGTGGTCGACCGCGGGCACCGCCCAGAGCGCATCGAGCAGGGTCGCGGCCATGGCTCAGGCCGCCGCCCGGCCGAGGGCGCCGCCGAGGAATGCGAACGCGGGCAGCGTGACGCTGTCCCAGTAGGCGCGGGTGTGGGCGCCGTCGCCGTAGGACAGGACCTGCGGCCGCCGCGGCAGCTGCGCGACGAACGCCTGCACATCGGCGAAGAGCGGGTCGGAGCGGCCGATCCAGATCCCGAGCGGCGTCGTCCGGTAGACGTCGTCGGCGGTGACGACGCGCTCGCTGTGGGTGACGTCCGGGCTGAAGGCGGCCACCGCCCGCAGCCAGCCGGGCTTGACCTCCCCCAGCCGCAAGACGCCATAGCCGCCCATCGACCAGCCCCAGGCGGCGACCCTGGTCGCGTCGAACCCGCGGGCGGCGAGCCAGTGGGGCATCTCGTCGGTCACCATCTTCTGGGGATTGTCGGCGCTCGCCGGATCGGGCTCCCAGTAGAGCAGGCCGCCGTCGGCGCCGGCGAGCACGAACGGCGGAGCGCCCCGCTCGACGGCTGCGGTGAGGAAGCGGCCGAGGCCGAATCCCTGGTAGTCCGACGCCGTCGCGGTGACGCCGTGCAGGATCAGGCACACCGGCAGCCCGGCGCCGTCGCCGTGACCGTGCGGGACGGCGGTGAACAGGTCGACGGTCCTGCCCCGCGCGTGGGAGTAGACCTGCTCGAGGCGCACCCGCCCCTCCGGCGCCGACGGGATGTGCGCGTGCGGGCCGAAGATGTCGTGGTACTCGGCCTTCAGCCGGGTGCGCCCCGGCAGCACGCCCGCGCCGACGCCGGCGCCGACCACCACGAGGCCCACCGCGCTTCCCATCGCGCCGGCGAGCAGCGAGCGCCTGGTCATGATCCGCCCCGCCATCCCGCCTCCGGTCAGTACTTCTGGAAGTGCCCCTGCTGCTCGAACTCCTCGCCGGCCGCAGAGTAGACGTCCCACTCCGACCCGCGCACGGCCAGGTAGGAGGTGGCGAGCACGTCGCCCATCGCCCCGGTCAGCACCTCGTCGGCGGCGAGCGCGTCGAGCGCTTCGCGCTGGCTTGCAGGCAGCGGCCGGATGCCGAGCGCTGCACGCTCCGCCTCCGGCAGGCCACCCGGGTCGACCTGCACCGGCGCGGGCGGCTCGAGGCCGCGCTCCAGGCCGTCCAGGCCGGCGGCGATCAGGCCGGCCACGGCCAGGTACGGGTTGCAGCTCGCGTCGGCCGCCTTCAGCTCGGCGTTCGTCGAGGCCTCCTCGCGGCCGGCGTAGAGCGACGGCACCCGCACGGGCGCCTCGCGGTTGTCGAGCCCCCAGCAGGTGAACGCCCCCGCCCAGTAGTGGGGGATGATGCGGTGGTAGGAGTTGAAGCTCGGCGCGGTCAGCCCGCACAGGCCGGGCAGGTGCTCGAGCAGGCCGGCGATGAACGCGAGCGCCTCGGCCGAGAGGCTGCCGGGCCCGGACGCGTCGTGGAAGCGGTTGCGGTCGCCGTCCCAGAGCGAGAAGTGGATGTGGCAGCCGTTGCCGGCGTTGTCGGGCCAGGGCTTCGGCGCGAGCGACGCCACCATGCCGTGGGCGGCGGCGACGGCGCGGATGGTCTCGCGCGTGAAGATCTGCTCGTCGACGGCGCGCAGGGCGGGGGCGTGGCCGGTGGCGATCTCGTGCTGGCCGTGGCCGAGCTCGGCGTAGTACTGCTCGAGCACGAT
Source organism: uncultured Actinomycetes bacterium (assembly GCA_963717845.1). Lineage (GTDB taxonomy): Bacteria > Actinomycetota > Thermoleophilia > Gaiellales > JAICJC01 > JAICJC01. The sequence goes on along the minus strand of CAVQXH010000001.1, from coordinate 1,225,823 downwards.
GCCCTGCGCCTCGAGCGCCGCCACCAGGTCGTCGATCACGTCCTGTGCGGCGGTCATCCCGATCGTCGAGAAGCACAGGCTGCGATCGATCGGCTCGTAGCCGCCGTCGACCGCCCGCGCCAGCGAGAACTCGTTCTCGAACGACACCTCGAGCCGCAGGCCGCGCTCGGCCAGGCGGTCGCACATGCGCTTCAGGAACGAGCGCTGGCACACCGGCGCCGGATTGCCGTCGAGGTCGAGCATGTCGACGAACATCGCGCCGATCCGGGGCGCATACGGCAGCACCCGGAACGTCTCCGGGTCGGGCCGCATCCGCACCTCGCCGACAGGCCCCATTTCCGCCACCGGCTGCAGCTGGTCGAGGCTGTTCATCGCCTGCATGGCCACGGTCAGGCCGATGCCGCTCGCGATCCGGCCCTGGAGGCCGTGACGGCTGGACGACTTGCCGCGGATGGTGCCCCCGTTGTCGCAGTAGAGGAACCGCACCAGGCGCAGGCCGTGCTCGTCGACGGCGCGGATGATGGCGTCGGGGGTCATCGGGCGACCGAGATTATCGCAACCGGGCTTCTGGGAATGCGCGAGACTACGGCGATGGCATTACGAGGCGGCATCGATCTCGGCGGCACCAAGATCCAGGCGGCGGTCGTGGGCGCGCGCAACGGCGTGCGCGGCGAGGCCCGCGTGCCGACGCCGAAGGACGGCGGCCCCGACGGCGTGCTGCGGGCGATGGCCGACGCGATCAAGAGCGCGGCGGCGCAGGCGAAGGTGCAGACGTCCGACCTGGACGGCGTCGGCATCGGCTCGCCCGGCGAGGTCGACTCGGACGCCGGGACGATCACGAACGCCTACAACGTCGTCCCCGACTGGAACCGCACCATCAGCGTCGCGGGCACCCTCCAGCAGGAGCTGGGCACGCGGATCGCGCTCGGAAACGACGTCCGGGTGGCCACGAACGCCGAGTTCGAGCTCGGCGCCGGCAAGCCGTACGCGAGCCTGCTCGGCGTGTTCTGGGGCACCGGCGTGGGCGGCGGCGTGATCCTGGGCGGGCGGCCGTGGCGGGGGCGTGGCGCCGCCGGCGAGATCGGGCACATGGTGGTGCGGCGCAACGGCGCCAAGTGCCCGTGCGGGCGGCTGGGCTGCATGGAGGCCTACGCCGGCCGCAAGGCGATGGAGCTCGAGGCCCGCCGCCGCCATCACGGGGGCGAGAAGACGGCGCTCTTCAAGCTCATGGAGAAGAAGGGCCGAACGGCGCTCACGAGCGGCGTGTGGGCGGATGCGCTCGAGGACGAGGACAAGCTGGCGGTGGATCTGGTCGAACGCGCGCTGGCGGCGCTCGGCGCGGGCATCGCGTCCGCGGTCAACCTGCTCGATGTCGAGGCGGTCGTGATCGGCGGCGGCCTCGGCACCCGCCTGGGCGACCCGTACGTGGCCCGCATCAAGGAGCAGATGCATCCGCACCTGTTCGTCGACGCCCGTCCGCCCGCGGTGCATGTGGCCGCCCTGGGCGACCTCGGCGGCGCGATCGGCGCCGCCCTGCTCGTCAAGAGCTGAACGCCCGCCAAACGGGGTCAGACCCCTTCTGGCGGGGTGGTGACTTCGGCGCGCTCTAATGGCACAGCCCGCCAGAAGGGGTCTGACCCCGTTTGGCGGGTCACGCCGGGCAGTGCTTGGCCAGGAAGTCGACCACGCGCTGCATGCGGTCGATGCGGCGGTCGGGGCGGGCCGTCGCCATCATCACGTGGTGCTCGTCCGGGTAGAGCACCATCTCGACGTCGCGCCCGAGCTCGCGCAGGGCGACGAAGAGCTGCCAGTTGTCGTCGAGCGGGCAGATCCGGTCGGCCTCGCCCTGCAGCATCAGCATCGGTGCGGTCATCCGCTCGACGTGCTGGATCGGCGAGGCGGCCGCAAGCTCTGCCCCGTGCGCATACACCGGGCCGTAGCCGATGTCGCGGTCATACGCGGGGCCGATGCACGAGGCCGCGTGCGCCGTCTGCATGCTGGCGACGCCGTTCTCGGAGATGACGCACGCGAAGCGCGTGCTGGTGCCGGCGAGCCAGTTGGCCGCCCAGCCGCCGTAGGACAGGCCCATGACCGCGATCCGCCTGGGGTCGGCCAGGCGCCGGCGCACCGCCCACTCGAGCGCCGTCACGAGGTCGTCGGCGTCGGGCCCGCCCCAGCGGCCGTGGATCGCCTCGACCCAGGCGCGGCCGTAGCCGCACGAGCCGCGGATGTTGGGCGCGAGCACGCGGTAGCCGAGCGAGGTCAGAAGCCACGTGTCGAGCTCGGGGGTCGGCGCGTGGGCGCCGTAGGGGCCGCCGTGCGGCGCGAGCACGAGCGCCGAGCGGCCCTCGACACCCGCCGGCTCGAACAGGAAGGCGGGCACGCCGCCGGCGTCGACCTCGCGCACCACCGGCTCAGGGTGGCGGCGCAGCCACGCGCCGCCGTGACGGGTCAGCCGCCGCAGCCGGCCGTCCTGCACCGCGCACACCTCGGGCGGGTAGGCGTCGTCGGTCACGGTCGCCACGAAGCGGCCGGCCGCGCCCGAGATCGCCGTGAGCGACGTGTCGCCGCTCGTCAGCGGATGCGGCTCACCGGCGAGAGGCACCCGCCACACCTCGTCCCGGCCGCGGCGGTTGATCGCGACGACGAGCGACGCGTCGTCCCAGTGCGGACGCTGCTCCTCGGGCCCCATCCAGTCGTGCAGATCGGAGCCGAAGCCCAGCGTCACCGGCAGGTCGAGGACGCCGGTGAGGCTGCGGACGGCGGTGCCGTCCCACACGTACAGCTCCGGCTCGGCGTGGTCGGGCGCGCCGGGGACGTCGGTGCCGACGAACGCGAGCGTGCGGCCGTCGGGCGACCAGGACGGCAGCCGGGCGAAGCCCGCGAGCTGCACCAGCTGCTTCGCGCGGGCCCCCGCCTTCGCGCGGACGGAGTGGATGCTGGGCTTGGGCGCGAGGTCGGCGTCGGGCCCCATCCGGGCGGCGAAGGCGATCCGGGTGCCGTCGGGGTGCCAGGCCGGATCGGCCACGTCGAAGTCGCCCTGCGTGATCTGCACGGGGCGGGCGCCGGGGCGGGCGGGGACCACGAAGAGGTGCGTGCGATAGTCGCGCTCGCCGGCATCGCTGCGCCAGTCGACCGTCCGGATGACGCGGGCCGTGCGCAGCTTCGGATCGCCGCTCCAGAACCGGGCGGGGCCCGCCTTTGCGACAAACGCGATCCGCGTCCCGTCCGGCGACCACACCGGCGCCCCCACGTCGCCGTGCTCGGCAGCGCAGACGCGCTGCGCCTCGCCGCCGTCGGGCGCGATCAGATAGAGCGCCGCCGGGGTGTCGGCCGGGCCGCGATCGCTCGTGAACGCGATGCTGGCGCCGTCCGGCGACCAGGCCGGAGCGGAGTCGCTCCAGCGTCCGCTCGTGAGCCGGCGCGGGCGCCCGCCGCGGTAGGGCACGAGCCACAGGCTCGTCTGGTAGCGGTCGCCCGCGACCGTCCGATGCGTGTAGACGACCGAGCTGCCGTCCGGCGAGAGCGCACAGAAGCCGATCACCGCCTGGCGGCGGACGATGTCAGGGGTGAGGGCGGCCACGGACGCGGGAGGATACTCAGTCGACGACGACGCCGAGCCTGGCATGCGCCTCGCGCAGCGCCGCCTCGACCAACGCCGGGGTCGCCGCCCGGGCGAACGCGAAGCCCAGGTAGCGGTCGCCCTCGGGCAGCGGCACGACCGGCCGGCCGCGCGGAATCGTGATGCGCACGTCCTCGACGCCGGCCACGGCGCGGGCCGCGTCCAGGCCGCGCACCTCGCGCAGGGTGCCGGCCCGGGCGATCGGCAGCATCATCACGCCGGCCGCCGCCCGCTCGCGTTCGTGTGGCCCGATCGGAAGGCCCAGGGCGTGCCGCAGGATCACCTCCTCCAGGCTGATGCCCGCCCCGAAGCGCAGCGCGCGCGAGCACAGGCCGCCGATCGAGCGGGCGGCCAGCTCGAGCACCCAGGCCCGGTCTCCGTGCAGGCGCAGCTCGGCGTGCACCGGCCCCTCGCGCAGCCCGAGGGCGCGGGCCGCATCGGCGGTCAGCGCCTCGACCCGGCGCAAGGCCTCGGCCGCAAGCCGGGACGGGGTCACGTACAGCGTCTCCTCGAAGTACGGCCCCTCGAGCGGATCCGGCTTGTCGAACACCGCCAGCACCTCGAGCTCGCCGGATCGCATGAGCGCCTCGACGGCGACCTCGACTCCGGGCACATAGGTCTCGGCCACGACCGGGCCGTCCGCGTCCTCGCCGGCCGCCTCCAGGATGGCGCGGATGCGGGCGTGAGCGCGGCGGGCGGCCTCGGCATCGTCGGCGCGGATGACGCCGCGGCTGGCCGAGAGCGCCACCGGCTTCAGCACCGCCGGCAGATCGACGGCGCCGGCGTCGTCTCCGGGCGCCAGCACGACGAACCCGGGCTGCGGGATCCCCGCCGCGGCAAACGCGCGCCGCATGGCGGCCTTGTCGCGGGTGGCGGCGACGGCGGAGGGCGGATTGTGGGCCAGGCCGAGCCGCTCGCTCGCAAGCGCCGCCGCCGCGACACCGCCGTCGTCGACCGCGACCACGGCGTCGAGCGGCGACCGGCCCGCCAGCTCGGCGATCGCGGCCGCGGCCCGGTCGGGCCGGCGCATGTCGATGCGAAGCGCCCGGTCGCCCATCGCTCCGTGCAGCGCCTGGCGGCGATCGGACGCGACCACGACCTCGGCGCCGACCGCGGCCGCGGCGGCGAGGAAGTCCTCGGCCCGGTAGGTCGCGGTGGGCAGCAGGAGGAGCACACGCGGCATGACCGATACCCTATGTGTGTGGAGACGGTGCTCAACGTCACGGACGCGGCCGTCGAGAAGACGGTGCTCGTGCGCTCGCGCGAGGCCGATCCCGAGCGCTTCGCGCTCTGGGTCGAGGTGACCGGCGTGCAGGGAGGCGAGTACGGCTACGACCTGTCGCTGCAGCCGCTGGCCGACGCCCCGGCCGATGCCCACATCCAGGACCTGGGCCGGATCGCCGTCGTGATCCCGGCCGGGAGCGTCGAGCTTCTGCGCGGAGCCACGCTCGACCGCCAGGGCGACCTGGCGACCGGCGGGCTCGTCATCCGCAACCGCACGCCGCCGAGCCCCGCGGTCGGCGTGCCGGCGACCGCCGACCTGAGCGGCGACATCGCCCAGCGGCTGATGCAGGTGCTCGAGCAGCAGATCAACCCGGCGATCGCCGCCCACGGCGGCAGCGCGGAGCTCGTTGCCGTCGAGGCGGACACGGCCTACCTGCGCCTGGGCGGCGGGTGCGTCGGCTGCGGGATGGTGTCGGTGACGTTGCGTCAGGGCATCGAGGTCGCCCTGCGCGAGGCGGTGCCGGTGATCACCCGTGTGATCGACGTGACCGATCACGCATCCGGGGAAAACCCCTATTACGAGGCCGCAAAGAAGTAGCCCACGAACCCCCGCGCGGGGTACGCGCACCGGTGTCGGCCGGGCTACGGTGAGTGGCAAGGGATCGCCGCAGCGCGATCCGGGGGCGCATCACCGGGGGGACACATGGGCATAGCGATCATCGGCTCCGCTGGCATGCAGGCTGGCCTGGGCGCCGGGGCGGCCGCGCGCGGCGAGTTCCACTGCACCGACTGCGGCTACGGCATCGTGGTACACCGCGTCCTGCCCACGTGCCCGATGTGCCGCGGGACCGACTGGCAGCCCTCGCCGAGCCGGCGGCTGTTCCCGCCGCTCGACATCGCCGACCAGCACGCCTAAGGGCAACCCTACGGTCAACGCTCAAGCGGGTGCCGCACCCGGCCGATGACTCGGCCGTGCCGTCCCCCGGCCGTCAACACGCGCTGTTCGCGCTCGCGCGCGCGCTCTTCACGACCCTCGACCCCGACGAGGTTGCACGCCGCTTCGAGGTGCACACCGCGCCGGTGATCGGCGGGCAAGCGCGCATCTGGCTGCTCGAAGCCGGGTCTGACCGCCTGCTCGCGCTGGGAGCGGACGCGCCGCCGCCGCGCCGTCCCGACGCCGACTGGAGCGCGGTGCTCTCGGGTCGCCGCCCCCGCCAGGTCGGGGCCGAGTTCCTGGCCCCGCTCGTGTGCGACGGCGTCGCCATCGGCCTGATCCAGGTGATCGGCGCGTCGCCCGCCCAGCTCGCGTCCGGGGGGATGCGCTTCTGGCACGCGCTCGGGGAGACGGTCGCAGAGGCGGTCACGAACGCGCAGCGCCACCGGGACGCGCGCGAAGCGCTGGAGCGCTTTCAGGGCCTGGTCGAGCACATGCCGGCGATCACCTACGTCGACCGGGCGGTCACCGGAGAGCCCATCTACGTCAGTCCCCAGATCGAGACCATGAGCGGCGTCGCGGTCGAGCAGTGGCTCGACGGCACCGACGGGTGGTCGAAACGGGTGCATCCCGACGATCGCGACCGCGCCCTGGGCGCCTACCGCGAGGCGCTCGCGACCGGCATCCCGTTCTGGGACGAGTACCGGCTGCTCGCCACCGATGGGCGCGAACGCTGGTTCCATGACCAGATCGCCGTCGTCCGCGACGAGCACGGCACGCCCATCGAGATCCAGGGCGTCATCCACGACATCACCGATCGCAAGCATGCCGAGCAGGCCCTGCACGAGTCGGAGCGGCGGCTGCGGGCCGCCGAGGCGCGCTACCGCAGCCTGGTCGAGCAGCTGCCGCTCGGCATCTACGTGAACGCGCTCGACGAGGCGGCCACGCCGATCTACCGCAGCCCGGCAACCGAGGCGATCACGGGCTATCCCGAGGCCGAGTGGATCGCGAACCCCACGCTCCTGACGACGATCATCCACCCTGACGACCGCGACCGCGTCCTTCCGGGCATCTCGACCGCCGCGGCTGCCGGCACGCCGCACTCGGCCGAGTACCGGATCGTCCGCCCTGACGGAAGCGTCGTCTGGGTGCTCGACGAGTCGGTCGTCGTGGGCGATCAGGACGGCGCCCAGCCGTGCCGGCAGGGCTACCTGCTCGACGTGACCGACCACCGCCGCGCGGAGGAGCGGCTCGCGCACGTGGCCTACCACGACCCGCTCACCGGCCTGCCGAACCTGGCCATGTTCCAGGAGCACGTGGGGATGGCCGTCACGCGTGCGGAGGGCTCGGGCGACGGTGTGGCCGTGCTGCTCGTCGACCTGGACGATTTCAAGCTCGTGAACGACAGCTTCGGGCACGCCGCGGGGGACGCGCTCGTGCTCGAGGCGGCCCGGCGGCTGGTCGACACCGTCGAGAACGCGGACGCCGTCTCGCGGCTGGGAGGGGACGAGTTCGCGATCCTTCTGGCCGACCTCGACCCGGGCCGCGGCGGCGGCGGCACCGGCCTTGCCGCCGACGCGATGGCCGAGCGCATCCGCGCCGCGCTGCGTGAGCCGGCCGAGCTCGCCGGCACCGAGATCTACTGCTCGGCCAGCGTCGGCATCAGCCTCTACCCGGCCGATGCCTCCGACCCGATGAACCTGCTCAAGCACGCCGACACCGCCCTCCACCAGGCGAAGGCGTCGGGCCGCGACGCCCAGCGCCGCTATACCCACGCCTCGGTCGACGCGCTCGAGCAGCTGGCGATGGCCGGGCGCCTGCGCCGGGCCATCGTCGAGGAGAACCTGCGGCTGCACTACCAGCCCCTGGTCGACCTGAAGACCGGCGCCATCGTCGGCGTCGAGGCGCTCGTGCGCTGGCAGGACGGCAAGCGCCTGGTGATGCCGGGCGACTTCATCCCGCTCGCCGAGCGCACCGGCCTGATCGGCGCCATGTCGGAATGGGTCATCTTCGAGGCCTGCCGGCAGGGCTGCGAGTGGCGCGACGCCGGCCTCGACCTGTACGTGTCGGTCAACCTGCCGCCCGCCTACTGGGAGCCGACCGCGATGCGCGGCGTGCTGCGGACGATCGAGTCCTTCGGCCTCTCGCCCGACCGGATGATGATCGAGATCACGGAGTCGGCGTTCATGAACGCCCTTCAGCGCAACGAGGTGCTGGCCGAGCTGCACAATCGCGGCCTCAAGATTGCGATCGACGACTTCGGCACCGGCCACTCGTCGCTCGGCCGGCTGCACCGGATGGCGGTGACGACGCTCAAGATCGACCGCTCGTTCGTCGCCGACCTGCCCGGCGATCGCGGCGCCCGGGTGCTCGTCCCGGCGATGATCAGGATGGCCGAGGGCCTCGGCCTGCAGCCGCTCGCGGAGGGCATCGAGACCGAGGAGCAGCGCGCGTTCCTGATCGAGCACGGCTGCCCGCTCGGCCAGGGCTACCTGTTCAGCAAGCCGGTGCCGGCCGAGCTGATCGAGCCGCTGGTGCGCGGCCTCGCCGACGCCGCGTAGCACGACGGCTCGGGCTCGAAGGCGAACGTCTCGCGCAGGCCGTCCGCGCCCGCGGGCGTGAGCCCCACCGCCCGGCCGCGGGGCTGGCGCACGATCCACCTGCGTTCCAGCATCCGGTCGAGGATTGCGGCTCCAACCGCACCGGCCAGGTGGTGGCGCTGCTCGCTCCAGTCGACGCAGTAGCCGACGAACGGCCGCCGGCCGGTCGGCACGGGCAGATCGGCCCCGAACGCCGCGAGGGTCGCCGCGCCCCGCGGGGTCAGCCGGTACTCGATGTCGTAGCCGCGGCCCGAGAGCCGATCGTGTCTGGCCGCAAGCGGGTCGAAACAGCCGTCCCCACCCTCGATCAGGTTCCCTGAGATCATCGCCGCCATGAGGCCGGTGCCGAGCTTCCCGGCCAGGTGGTCGTAGCACGTGCGCGCGGCCCGCAGAGCGTTCGCGCGCGTGCCCTCGCGCAGCGATGTCACCGGCGCGGGCGGCGACACTCGCGCCATCGCCTCGAGCATCTCGGCAACGTCGGCGCCGGCCAGCCGGAAGTAGCGATGGCGGCCGTGCCGCTCAGCCCTCAGGAGGCCGCCCTCGACCAGCTTGGCCAGGTGCTCGCTGGCGGTCGACGCGGCCACGCCCGCCTCGTCGGCGAGCACGCTCGCCGGCAGCGCCCGGCCGTCGCCCAGCGCGGTCACGATCCGGGCGCGGCCGCGGTCCCCGAGGAGCGCTGCGGTGGCGGCGATGTCGGCGTCTCCCGGCATACCTTCACGGTAGCCCGGACACGCTTCGGCGGTGACCGAAGTGTCTAGGTGACGCGGGCCGCCTCGACGGGCATGCGCTCGTGCACGCCCTCCGAGACGAGCGCGACGAGCCGATCCACCGCGTCCCAGACGTCGACGAAGCGCGTGTAGAGCGGCGGCAGGCCGAGGCGGATGCTGTCGGGGCGGCGGAAGTCGGGGACGACGTGCGCGTGCTCGATCAGCGCCCGGCACACCCGCCAGGCGTCGGGATGGCGCAGCGAGACGTGCGCGCCGCGCGCGTCCGGATCGCGCGGCGTGCCGAGTGTGAAGCCCAGCCCCTCCAGGCGCTGGTCGCAGAGGTCGACCGCAAGCGCGGTCAACGCGGCCGCCTTCTGGCGCACGGCGGCGATCCCCGCCTCGTCGAGCATCGCGGCCCCGGCGCGCACGGCCGCAAGGCCGAGCACCGGGGGCGTGCCCGCCAGGAAGCGGCCGATGCCGGCCACCGGCTGGTAGCGCGGCCCCATCGCGAACTGGTCGGCCTGCGAGAACCAGCCCTGGATCGGCGATCGCAGCATGGCCTGATGGCGCTCGGCGACGTACAGGAACGCCGGCGATCCCGGCCCGGCGTTCAGATACTTGTAGGTGCAGCCGACGGCGAGATCGGCGCCGGCGGCGTCGAGCGCGACCTCGACCGCGCCGGCCGAGTGGCACAGATCCCACAGCACCAGCGTGCCCGCGGCCTGAACGGCCCGCGTGATCGCAGCCATGTCGGCCAGCGCCCCGGAGCGATAGTTCACGTGCGAGAGCACGACCAGCGCGGCGCCGTCGGCGGCGGCTGCGACGGCGGCCGGGTCGGGGCCGGCGACGGGGTCGCTCTCGAGCATGCGCAGCTCGCGGCCGTGGGTCGCGGCCAGGCCCTCGAGCACGTAGCGGTCGGTGGGGAAGTCGTCGCTCGGAACGACCACCGCGCCCGGCCGCACCGCGAGCACCGCCCCCGCCAGCTTGTACAGGTTGACCGTGGTCGAGTCGCAGGCGAGCACCTGGCCGGGGCCGGCGCCGAGCGCCGCCGCGCCGAGCTCGTCGCCCACCCGGCCGGCCAGGTCGACCCAGTCGTGCCAGCCGGCCACGAGCTGGGTGCTCCACTCATCGACGGTGGCTTGGAGCGCGTGGCGGGCGTCGTGGGAGAGGCGGCCGAGCGAGTTGCCGTCGAGGTAGATGCGATCGCCGTCGCCGAGCTCGAACCGGTCCCGGAACGCCGCCAGCGGATCGGAGCGGTCGCGCTCGAGCGCGTGCGCGCGGGTCACAGGGCGTGCAGCCACCGCGTCACCGTAGCCCAGGCGGCCGACGCGGGATCGATGTGCTCGAAATGGCCGTCGCCCTCCCTCACCACCAGCTCGCAGGCGTCGCCCGCCGCGACCGCGGCCGCGTGCAGCTCGAGGCTGAAGGTCACAGGCACCGTGTCGTCGCGCGCCCCGTGGACGAGCAGGGTCGGCACGCCGAATGGCAGGCGCTGCACAGGTGAGGCGGCGGCGTAGCGCTCGGGCACCTCCTCGGGCCCGCCACCCAGCAGCTCCGTCGCCGCGCCGCCGCTCAGACCGAGGCGGGCGGCCTCCGCCAGATCGGCCACCGCCGCCTGGCCGACCGCGCCTTGTAAGGCAACCTGACATCGCTCTCTGGTGGCCGCCCAGAGCGCCAAGTGGCCACCGGCCGAGTGGCCAATTGTCACTACGCGTCGCACGTCAATTGGCGCATCAATGGATGCCAATTGGTCGATGCCGGCACCCACGTCATCGAACGTCGCCGGCCAGCCGCCGGTGCCGCCGGGACCGATGCGGCGGTACTCGAGGTTCCAGGCCGCCCAGCCCCGTACCGCCAGGTCGGCGCACACGGCGTCCATCAGCGTCCGGTCGTAGGGCGCCCGCCAGAAGCCGCCGTGGATCACGACCGCGACCGGCCAGTGACCGTGCCCGCCGCCCTCGGGCAGGTGGAGGTCGGCCACCTGGCTCGGGTCGGAGCCGTAACGGTACGTGCGCGGCACCCGCATAGGATGGCAGGCCGTGGCCGCGCCGACCTCGACCATGCGCTCGGATCTGCGACAGATGCCACGCCCGGCGTGGTTCCTGTTCGCCGGGTCGTTCGTGAACCGCTTCGGGAGCTTCGTGCTGCCATTCCTCGTGCTCTACCTGACGCGGCGCGGCTATTCGCCTGCGCAAGCCGGATTCGCCATCAGCGCCTACGGTGTGGGCAGCCTGGGAGCGGCGGCGGTCGGCGGCCACCTGGCCGACCGGGTGGGCCGGCGCGAGACGATCGCGGCGTCGATGCTGTCGTCGGCCTGTGTGATGGTGGCGCTCTCGCAGGCCGGCAACCTGGCGCTGATCCTGGTCCTCACCGGGCTCGCCGGGCTCACGTCCGAGGCCTACCGGCCGGCATCATCGGCGCTCCTGGCCGATCTCGTCCCCGCCGGCCGCAGGGTCACGGCGTTTGCCGCCTACCGCTTCGCCATCAACCTCGGCTTCTCGGCCGGGCCCGCGGTCGCCGGCCTTCTGGCCGAGCGCGCCTACGTGCTCGTCTTCCTCGGCGACGCCGCCACGTCGGCGGTCTTCGGCGTGATGGCGCTCGTGCTGCTCCCGGCCACTCACGCGACCCCGGTGGCGGCTGCGAGCGACGAGGCCGAGCTGCCGAGTGCGCGGCGCACGCTGCTCGCCGACGTCCCGTTCCTGGTGTTCCTGGCGGCATCGACGGCGACGGCGATCGTGTACTTCCAGCAGGAGGCCACGCTGCCCCTGCAGGTGCTCGCCGACGGTCACTCTACCGCCATATACGGGAGCCTGATATCGCTCAACGGGCTCGTCGTGACCGTGATCGAGCTGCCCTTCTCGGCGGTGACGCGCCGCTTCCCGCCGCGACGGGTGATCGCGACCGGGTCGGTGCTGCTCGGCCTCGGCTTCGGGGCGACCGGGCTCGTCACCTCGGCGCCGCTGCTCGCGGTGACCGTGGTGGTGTGGACGCTCGGCGAGATCGTGGCCGCCCCGGTGTCGGGTGCGTACGTCGCCGACGTCTCGCCACCGCACATGCGCGGGCGCTATGCCGGAGCCTGGGGGATGACCTATGGCCTCGCCCTGATCATCGGCCCCGCCCTCGGCACCGCCGTGTTCGCCGTCTCCCCCGACCTGCTCTGGGGCGGGTGCGTCGCGCTCGGGATCCTGGCCGCCGCGCTCGTGCTCTCGCCGGCCGCCCGGCCGCGGGGCTACGCGATCACGGCGTCGCGCTCGACCAACGCGGCGTAGCGGCCGCCCGCCGCCACGAGCTCCGTGTGCGTGCCGCGCTCGACGATGCGGCCGTGGTCGAGCACGAGGATCAGGTCGGCGTCGCGGACGGTCGAGAGCCGATGGGCGATGACGATGCTCGTGCGGCCCTGGCTGAGCTCGTCGAGCGCCTCCTGCACGGCCCGCTCGGTCTCGACGTCGAGGGAGCTCGTGGCCTCGTCGAGCACGAGCACCGGCGGATCGCGCAGCACCGCCCGGGCGATCGCCAGGCGCTGCTTCTCGCCGCCCGAGAAGCGGTAGCCGCGCTCGCCCACCACGGTGTCGTAGCCCTCCGGCAGCGAGCGCAGGTGCTCGTCGATCTGGGCCGCACGGGCGGCGGCCTCGATGTCGGCGGGCTCGGCCCCGGGACGTGCGAACGCGAGGTTGTCGCGCACGGAGCCGTGGAACAGGTAGGTCTCCTGCGACACGACGCCGACGATGCTCCGCAGCGAGTCGAACGTGAGGTCGCGCACGTCGGTGCCGTCGATCCGCACCGCGCCGGAGCCGACGTCGTAGAGACGTGCCACCAGGTAGCCGAGCGTCGTCTTGCCCGAGCCGGTCTCGCCGACCACCGCGACCTTGCTGCCGGGCTCGGCCACGAACGAGATCCCCTCCAGGATCGGCCGCGCATCGGGGTCATAGCCGAAGCTCACGTCGTCGAACTCGACCCGGCCGGCGACATGGGCGCGGTCGACGGCGATCGCGTCGGGGCGCTCGTCGATGTCGACCGGCAGGTCGAGGTACTCGAACACGCGGTCGAACAGGGCGAGCGACGACTGCACGTCGGTCTGCACCGAGAGCAGGGACGACACCGGGAAGAAGAGCCGCGTCTGCAGCGTGGTGAAGGCGACCAGCGTGCCGATCGAGATCGACGGGCCGCCCTGGGCGAGCAGGTACCCGGCGACGCCGTACATGAGCGCGGGCATGACCGCGAACGTGGCCTGGATCGAGCCCATCACCCACCGCCCGGCCATCCGCGAGCGCTGCTCGAGGTCGGCCAGGAGCCGGCTCTCGGCCACGAAGCGGTCGGTCAGCTCGTCGGTCTGGCCCATCGTCTTTGCGAGCAGCACGCCCGACACCGAGAGCGATTCCTCGACCAGCGTCGAGATGTCGGCCAGGGTGCCCTGCATCGTCGAGGTGAGCGCGCGCCGCTTCTGGCCGATCCGGCGGGTCATCAGCACGAACACCGGCAGGAGCGCGAACGCCGCGATCGCGAGCCGCCAGTCGAGCAGGATCATCGCCACCGACGTGGTCACCACCGTGGTCACGTTCGAGACGACGGAGGTGGCCGTCGAGGTGACGACGGTCTGGACGCCGCCGATGTCGTTGGCGATGCGCGACTGCACCTCGCCCGTGCGCGTGCGGGTGAAGAACGCCAGCGAAAGCCGCTGCAAATGCCGGTAAACGGCGGCGCGCAGGTCGTGCATCACCTGCTGGCCGACGAGGTTTGACTGCCAGGTCTGGGCGACGCCGATCGCCTGCGTGACGATCGGGATCGCGACCATGCCGGCCACGAGCAATGCCAGCGTCTGCGTGTCGAGCGCCTGACCCATCGGCAGGACGTTGTTCAGCAGGTCGCGCAGCAGGAACGGCGGCACGACGCCGAGCGCCGCCGAGAACAGGATCATCGTCAGCAGCCACGAGAGCCGCAGGCGGTAGGGCCGGAAGAGGCGGAAGATGCGTCCCGTGTTGCCGTCCCTCACGGCGCCGCCTCGCGCAGGTTGGCCGCGGCGCGCTTGAGCAGCGCCGCCATCCGCTCGAGCTCAGCAGGCGTGAAGCCCGCGGTCATCGCGTCGTCGACCTCGCGGCCCAGGTGCGGCACGGCGGCGATGACCGCTGCGCCGGCGGGGGTGAGCTCGATGACGACGCCGGCGGCGGTCGCCGGGGTGGGGGCTGCGTCGGATCCAGCCGCGCTCGGCGGCCGAGTCGATCAGCGCCGAGAGCGTCGGCGGCGTGACGCCGAAGCTGCGGCAGAGCTCGTGCTGGTCGGCCGGCCCGGGGCAGCAGCGCAGCCGCGTCAGGAGCTCCCACTGCTGCATGGTCATCCCGTGCCTGCGGGCGATGCGGTCTGCGTGCACCTGCGCCAGCCGGTTCACCCGGCGCACGCCCCGCAGCACGGCGGGGCGGGGCGAGTCCTGGTCAAGCGTGATGGGGGCGGGCCTATTCATTCGATCACGAAAGATTAGCACCCGAACGATTCCGGTCAAGGACGAGTCGCGCCGACACGTCCCACAACGCCCGCGCCAGCCCGGCATCGCGAGCTGCCCGCGGCGGCGGCGTGAGCGCGGGCGAGCGCCGCATCCGCGTGCCGCCGTCGGGGCCGACGTAGCCGCCGCCGGGCAGATCCTGCGTCGCGGCGAAGAGCGTCGGCAGCGCCCCCTGCGCGGCGCTCTGCGCGAACAGGCGGGTGAAGGGCGCGAGCAGCCGGTTCTGGATGCGGCTCGACGTGCGCCGCTGGAGCGGCGTCGCGGCAAAGCCGGGGTGAGCCGAGAGGGCAGTGACGCTGCCTCCCTCGTCGCCGAGCCGCAGATGGAGCTCCTGGGTGAAGAGCAGGTTCGCGAGCTTGGACTGGCAGTACGCCTGCCACGGCCGGTACCGGCGCCGCTCCCAGTTCAGGTCGTCCAGGTCGACGGTTCCCCCCGCGGCGGCCAGCGACGAGACGGTCACCACGCGCCCGCGCAGATGCGGCATGAGCAGCGTCGTCAGGGCGAAGTGGCCCAGGTGGTTCGTGCCGATGTGCAGCTCGAACCCGTCGGCGGTGCGGCCCTGCGGCACCGCCATGATCCCGGCGTTGTTGATCAAGAGGTCGACGGGGCGCGCCCAGCCCTGCGCGAACGCGCGCACCGACCCGAGGTCGGCGAGATCGAGCGGCAGCACCTCGGTGGCCCCGTCGATCCCCGCCGCCACCCGCTCGCCCTTGCCCGGATCCCGCACGGCCAGCACGACGTGGGCGCCCGCCTGCGCGAGCGCCCGCGCGGTCTCGGCCCCGATCCCGCTCGAGGCGCCGGTGACGATCGCCGTGCGGCCGGAGAGGTCGGGCAGGTCGCGCGCGCTCCAGGCGGATGCCGTCACGCGGTCAACCGCGCCAGCACGTGCGCGAACGCGGCGTCCGCGCGCGTGTCGAGCTCGGCGTCGGTCAGCAGCTGCACCGGGTGGGGGATCAGGATCATCCGGTAGCCGGGCATCCCCAGAAGCGCCGCCTGCTCGAGCGCCTCGTCGGCGAACGGCTCGGTGCCGACGCCGGCCGTGGCCACGCCGCGCCGCTCGAGCCGCACCAGGTCGTGCACACTGCACGACACGCACGACCCTCAATCGGCCAGGCCCTCGACGGCCAGGTCGGCCCGGATCGCGATCCGCTCCACGAGGTCGGGCGCCGCCGGGCGCGAGAAGAGCGGCTTTGCAAACCGCTCGACCTCGGCGCCGGCGCCACGCAGATGGTGCTCGATGCGATCGAGGAAGGCGGCGCCGCGGTTCTTTCCGATATCGAGCAGGGCGACCGTGCGGCCGGCGACCGCGTCCGGCCGGGGGGCCGGCTCGACGGGCGTGCGCGCGGCGGGGTCGTAGGGGCTCACGTATCGCATCGCACCTCCAGGGAGACGGGGTTCCAGTCCATGCCCACGCACGGCCCGAAGACCGCGGAGAAGCGGCCGGCCTCGCCGCCGGCCACGATCAGGACGATGTCTGCGGGCGAGTCCCACTTGGGGACGAGCTCGGCGTCCGCGGCCGCGGCCACGCGCGAGGTGAACTCGCCGTGGCGCAGCTCACCGGCGGGGCGCCGCACCGCCCCCCAGATCGCGGCGCGGACGTCGTCCTTGCTCCAGCCGCCCGCGGCCAGCGTGTCGGCGTGCTCCGGGCAGATGACGAACAGCGTGGCGGAGCCGAGCGGCCACCAGTTGGGGCTCCAGAGGGTTGCGGCCGCCCAGCCCAGCGCGGCCGCCAGATCGTCCGGCGCTGCGGCTGCGGTGCTCGGAGATCGAGAGCGGCGCATCGCCCGCGAACATCGTCACGGCGGACGCTTCGGGGGCGAAGCCGCGCTCGGCGTGCAGCGGCGGCCACGGGCTGCGCTCCTCGTCCTCGGCCAGGCACACGCCCACCTTGCCGGGCTGGCCCAGGGTCGAGCGGTCGAGCCGCCCCGGCATGCCCTCGCCGGTGAGGGCGACGAGCAGCCGCAGCGCCCGGCCGATGGTCAGGTTCGCGCGGGCGCCCGGTCCCAGCGCGCCCATGCCCGAGTTGAGCTTCGCCGTGCGCCGCACCGGCCCGTTGACGACGGCGATCTGGCCGGCCGGCTGCGTGGTCACCGCCTGGCCGTGCAGGTTGAACTCGGGGCGGAGCATCGCCTCCGCCGCGGCGGCGACGACGGCGAAGTGCTCGGGCCGGCAGCCGGCCAGGACCGCGCAGGCCGCGACCCGCTCGAGCGTGGCCTCGCCCATCCCGGGAGGCACCTGGCCGAGGGACCGGTGCGGATCGCGGCCGGCCAGCATCGCCGCGACCCGCTCCGGCGTCGGAGCGACGGTCGGCAGGCCATCCGTCCAGCCGAGCTCGTACATGGCCTCGGGATCGTCGCCGGATCCCGCGGCGTCCGCAGCGAGCTGGCCCGCGTCATACGTCGACTTGGCCGCGCAGCCGGGCTTTCGCAGCGGCGGCTCGGGCACGAGGTCGATCCGCAGGAGCGCGCCGAGCGCGGTCACGTCCCAGCCGACGACCGAGTCGCGCACCTCGCCGCCTGCGCCGATCGCGATGGTCGTCGGCACGGCCTCGAGCCCGTAGGCGCGCGACGTCTCATACGGCGGCGGCTCCGCGAGCATCGGCCCGCGGAAGCCGGTGCGCTGCGCCAGCCGGGCCGCCGCCGCGGGGTCGGACTCGCACACGACCGCGATCGGGGCAGCCACGGCGGCCAGCCGCCGCAGGGCGAGCTCGCACGTCGGGCAGTCGTCGGTGACGAACATGACGACGGTGCCGCCGCCGGCCAGCAGGTCGCCGAGCGCCACCCTGCCGGCGCCTGTGCTCTGGAGGGCGAAGGCCGGCGCGGGCGTGTCCGGAGCGACCACGGGCATACCGGCAAACTACCGGGAAGGGGTTTGGCGAGCGAGCGCGAAGGGCAGGCTAAGCGCGATGACGAACCCCCTCCTGATCGCATGCGGAGCTGTCGCGGCGGTGATCCTCCTCCTGATCACGGCGGCGATGTTCGGTGTCAGCCGGCGCGCCCTCGAGGCCGAGATCCGCCAGACCGAGGAGCATGCGCAGGAGCCGGGCGAGCACCGCGGCCAACAGGGCGACGCCGACATCGCCGCCTGACGGGCTTCCCCTCCCCCGATCCTCCGCTGGCCGACGGCAGCGTCGTGCTGCGGGGATGGGAGCGCGCCGACGTCGCCTGCGCACGGGAGGGCAAGGGCCGCGACACCGCCGGCGCGGCGGCCTGGATCGACGCCCAGCGGCAGCGCGGGCGCGACGGCGCAGGCCTGTCGCTGGCGATCACCGCGGCCGGTTCCGGCGAGGCGCTCGGCTGCATCAGCCTGCTCGTACGGCCGCAGCCCGGGACGGCCCCCATCAGCCACCCCGACGGTCTCCTCTTCGTCCCCCAGGCAGGCACGGTCGGCCTCGGCTACTGGGTGCTCGAGCGCGCCCGCCGCCGCGGCCTGGCGTCGCGCGCCGTCGCGCTGCTCACACGCTGGGCGTTCGCCGACGCCGGGATGGCGCGGATCGAGGCGCTCGTCGAGCCCGGAAACGTTGCGTCGCTGCGGGTGGTCGAGAAGGCCGGCTTTGTGCGCGAGGGGCGCCTGCGGGCATATCTGGGACCCTGGCCCGACGGACGCCGCGGCGACGCCTACATCTACGCGCGCGTGCGCACCGACCCGTAGCCCGGGGCCAGGCCCCGTCCCAGCCGGGGCATCCGTCGCCCGAAGCGGGGACAGTCCCCACCAACCGGGGACAGTCCCCATCCGGTCCATACCAGGGCCAGGCCCGGTCCCAGCCGGAGCATCGGTCGCTCAAGCGGGGACAGTCCCCACCAACCGGGGACAGTCCCCATCGGGTCGCGAGGTCTGGCCTAGCCCAGCGCCTGATCCAGATCGGCGATCAGGTCGGCGGCCGACTCGATGCCGACCGAGAGCCGCACCAGGTTCGGCGGCGTCGCGAACGGCGAGTCGGCCGTGGAGGCGTGCGTCATCCGGCCGGGGTGCTCGATCAGGCTCTCGACGCCGCCCAGGCTCTCGGCGAGCGTCCAGATCTTCGTCCGCGCGACCAGCGCCACGGCCTCCCGCTCGCTCCTGGCGAGGAACGAGATCATGCCGCCGAAGCCGTCCATCTGCCGGCGGGCGATCTCATGGCCCGGGTGGGATGGAAGGCCCGGGTAGAGCACCCGCTCGACCGCCTCGTCGGCCTGGAGAAAGTCGACGACGCGCGCGGCGTTCTCGCAATGGGCGCGCATCCGCACGCCCAGCGTCTTGAGCCCGCGCAGGACGAGCCAGGCGTCGAACGGCCCCGGCACCGCGCCGAGCGAGTTCTGGAGGAAGCCCAGACGCTCGGCGATGCCGTCGTCGTTCGTCGCGGCGAACCCGCCCACGACGTCGGAGTGGCCACCCAGGTACTTCGTCGTCGAGTGCACGACGATGTCGGCGCCGTGCTCGAGCGGCCGCTGCAGGTACGGCGAGGCGAACGTGTTGTCGACCACGACGATCGCGCCGGCTGCGTGGGCTGCGTCGGCGGCCGCCCGCAGGTCGATCACGTTGAGCAGCGGGTTCGTCGGCGACTCCAGCCAGACGAGCGCCGTGTCGTCGCCCAGGTGCGCGCCAAGCTCGGTGTTGCACTGCTCGGGTGTGACGTAGGTGAACCGGTAGCCCTTGGGCTCGTACACCTTCGAGAACAGCCGGTACGTGCCGCCGTAGACGTCGTTCACCGCCACCACCCGCCGTCCGGGATCGAGCAGATGCATGATCGTCGTGGTCGCCGCCATGCCCGACGCGAACGCGAGCCCGTGGCGGGCGCCCTCGAGCGAGGCAAGGCACTCCTGCAGCGCGTCGCGGGTGGGGTTCGCGGTGCGCGCGTAGTCGTACCGGAACTCCCCCACCGCCTTCTGCGCATACGTGGAGGTCTGGTAGATCGGCACGATGACGGCCCCGGTGTCGGGATCGGGCGCCTGGCCGACGTGGATGGCGCGGGTGTCGAAGTCCATGGCCGCGAGTCTAGTGGCGCACGGCCTCGAGCCCGAGCTGTCCCGCCAGGCGTGCGAGGGCCCGCTCGAGCGGCTCGGTGCTGCGGAAGCGGCCCTCCGGGTGCCAGGCCTTGAGCACCAGCGTCCCCGCCTTGCGGTTCGCGCGCAGGTCGGCCCGGCCGACGATGCGGTCGCCGGCCAGGAGCGGCAGCACGTAGTAGCCGTAGCGGCGCTCGGGCTCCGGCTTGTACACCTCGATCAGGTGGGCGAAGCCGAGCACGCGCTCGGCGAAGGGCCGGTCCCAGAGCAGGTTGTCGAAGGGCGAGAGCAGGACCGCGCCGGCCGGCGCGGCCGCGTCGAGATCGGCGTCCGCGGCGACGAGCACCGGCGCACCGCCGTCCGCCACTTCGAGCCGCCGCAGCTCACCCGACGCGATCACGGCCTCGACGCACGGCCGGATCCGGGCCGTCCCGCCCCGCAGCCGCCAGTGCTCGACGACGCCGGCCTCGGTCAGCGCGCCGCGTGCGCGCACCGCCAGCACGACCAGCCGCCGCAGCACCTCGTCCTCGTCCGGCACCGGCGCGGCGCGCACGTCGGCGGGCAGCACCCGCTCGGGCAGGTCGTAGAGGCGCTGGAACCCCTGCCGGCCGGCGATCACGAGCTCACCCGCGTTCCAGAGCGCCTCGAGCATGCGTTTGGCCGGCTTCAGGTTGTTCCACATCCCGACTCCGGAGTGCACGCCCTCGAAGTCACGCGATCCGCGTGCCCCCCGCTCCCGGATCTGGCCCATGATGTCGTCCGCAAGCGCTGGATCGCGCTCGATGATCGGCCCCCACCACCGGTGCGTCCGCTCCATGAACCGGCGCATGAGCGGCCACATCTCGACCGGCAGCAGACAGGCCTCGTGCGCCCAGAACTCGAACAGGCGGCCGGACCCGAGCAGCGCGGAGATGGTGCCGGGCGGATAGCTCCCCACCCGCGAGAGCAGCGTCAGCCGGTGGCTGCGGGCGACCGCCGAGATCGAGTCGAGCTGCACGCAGGAGAGCCGGGCCACGGCCGCGCACACCTCGTCGGAACCCGCCCGGCGATGCCGGGTGCTGTACCCCTGCGCGGCCACCACATGCCGGCGCAGCGCCGGCACCGAGAGCGCCGTCACGCGCCGTTTCGCCGGTGGGCCAGGTACTCGAGCAGGTCGGAGCGGGTGAGCATCCCCGCCGGTCGGCCGTGGCGCACGACGACGACCGCCGGGCTGCCCGCGGTCAGGTCGGCGAACACCCGGTCGAGCGAGTCGCTCGCATCCACCGCCGCCAGCGGCGGCCCCATCGCCTCGGCGACGTTGTCGTTGAGCGCGTCCGGGTTCTTGAACACGCGGTCGAGCAGCCCGCGGTCGTGCAGCGAGCCGACCACGTCGGCCAGCGACTCCGGCGGCTGCGTGCGCACGACCGGCAGCTGCGAGATCGAGTAGCGCTGCATGAGCTCGATCGCCTCGCCCACCTTGTGGTGGGCCTCGATGGTGACGAGCTCGGGCACCTCGGCGCCGTGCTTCGTGTGCAGCACCTGGATCACCGTCGGCACCGGCGCCGTGCGCTCGAGGAAGCCGTACTCGAGCATGTAGTTGTCGTTGAAGAACTTGCTCAGGTACGCGCGGCCGCCGTCGGGGATCAGGGTGACGATGGTGGCGTCACGGCCGAAGCGGCCGGCGACGTCGAGCGCTGCGAACACGGCGGTGCCGCCCGAGCCGCCGACGAGCAGGCCCTCCTCGCGGGCCATCCGCCGCGCGGTCAGGAACGAGTCGCGGTCGGAGACCGTCACGTACTCGTCGACGAGCGCCGGGTCGAACGTCTCGGGCCAGAAGTCCTCGCCGATGCCCTCGACCAGGTAGGGGTGCATCGTCTCGGACGAGTAGATCGAGCCCTCGGGGTCGGCGCCGACGACGACCAGGTCGGGCTTGCGCTCCTTCAGGTAGCGGGCACAGCCGGAGATCGTGCCGCCGGTGCCGACCGAGATCACCAGGGCGTCGAGCGCGCCGCCCGTCTGCTCCCAGATCTCGGGGCCGGTGGTGTCGTAGTGGGCCTGCGGGTTGGCGCCGTTTGCGTACTGGTTGGGCTTGAAGGCGCCGGGGATCTCCTCGGCCAGCCGGTCGGACACCGAGTAGTAGCTCTCGGGCGAGTCGGCCTCGACCGCGGTCGGGCACACGATCACCTCGGCGCCGAACGCGCGCAGGAGCGAGATCTTCTCCTGGCTCATCTTGTCGGGCATGACGAAGATCATGCGGTAGCCGCGCAGCGCGGCGACCATCGCGAGGCCGACGCCCGTGTTGCCCGAGGTCGGCTCGACGATCGTGCCCCCGGGGCGCAGGAGGCCCTCGCGCTCGGCCGCCTCGATCATGCGCAGGCCGATGCGGTCCTTCACGGAGCCGCCCGGGTTCATGTACTCGAGCTTCGCCACGACCGTCGGCTCGACGTCGCGCGCCACCCGCTGGAGGCGCACCATCGGCGTGCCGCCGATCAGATCGAGGACGGTCGGGTACTCGGACGGCATCCGCGGAAGTCTACTTTCGCGGGCCCATCTGCCAGGCGCCGACGACATTCCCGCCCGGGTCGCGGAAGGTCGCCACCCACAGGTTGCCCTCTGGGTAGGGCTCGTTCACGATCTCGCCGCCCTGCGCCAGGACGGCGGCCACCGCCGCGTCGACCGACTCGACGTAGACGTACGGCCGCACGCCCGCGTCCTCGGCGGCGGCGAGGTCGGAGCGGAAGTGGCCGATCACGTGCCCCGTGCCGTCGGCGAAGCTCGGGTCGGGGCGGTCGAGATCGACCGTCCAGCCGAACACCGCCGCGTAGAACCGCGCCGACCGGCGCGCGTCGGCGGCCGGGATGCGCAGGTAGGAGATGCCGCCCGGCCGGGCGACGCTGGGCTCTACTCCGGCCACTGGTACGAGAAGTAGAAGCGGCGCCAGGCCGTCCACCAGTCCTCGCCGCGGCTCACCACCGTGCGCGGGTCCGCGATCTCGACGGTCGGGTGGTGGCGGAACTGCTCGCTGAGGTCGGAGGTCGCGAGCTCGATGCGCACCTCGCACGGCCGGCCCGGATCCCACGGCGCGACGGCCTTCAGGTCGGACATGGCCTTGCGGGCGCCCGCCTCGATCAGGGTGCGGGCCACACCCGGCGTCTTGTGGCGGGCGCTGAAGCGGCCGAGCGCGGTCTTCACCTGCACCGTCACGAGGCCCGGGCCGAGCAGGTCCGTGGCCTCGGCGCACGCAACCTGGTCGCCGGTCACGAGCAGCACCGGGCAGTTCCAGTTGCCGCACAGCGCGGCGTTGATCCCCGTCTCACCGACCTCGCGGCCGTTGAAGCGCACGCTGCGCCAGTCGGTGCCCGACACGGTGTGGCTCATCTGGCCGCGGCTCCCGGCCATCGCGTGCATGCCGACGAAGAAGGCGGCGTCGCACCCGTCCTCGAGCACGCCCGTGTACTCGGTCCACTCGCGCTGGACGACGAACTCGCAGCCGTCGTCGAGCAGGTCCGGGCGCAGCGAGTTGAACGAGCGCACGCCGCCCGCGCCGTGGCAGTCCATGACGACGACCTCGGTCGCGCCGCCCGCCCGGGCACCGCGCACGGCCGCGTTGATCTCCTCGGTGTAGAGCGTGCGGCCCTCGTCGTAGAGCGGCTCGCCGGCGCCGACGCCACCCCAGTTGGTGATGCCGGCGACGCCCTCCATGTCGCTGATGATGAACACGCGCACCGCGGCAACTCTACAGGTCGCAACTCCGCAAAGTGCGTGAAGTTTCGGGTTGCAGACGGCTGCGCCGTGCCGTAGCTTGACCACTGCGCCGTCGCGGGCAGCCGAGTAGGTCGAAGCCGGACGGAGGAGCTGTAGAGGTGACTCGAAAGCTCTTTCGGCCGGGGGACGAAAGGCCAGCCACGACGGCGAATCTTTGGTCCGGGCCGGCACCGCCGCAATGGTGCTCGACCGCCACCCGGAACCTCGCAAAGTGCGTGAAGTTTTGGGTTGCAGCGAGGCCCGCGGTGCCGTACCGTCCTCTTTGCGCCGTCGAGGGCAGCCGAGTAGGTCGAAGCCGGACGGAGGAGCTGTAGAGGCAACTCAAAAGCTCTTTCGGTCGGGGGACGAAAGGCCAGCCGCGACGGCGAATTTCTGGTCCGACCCGCGTGTCGTACACCCGCCTTGAACGCCCCCACCACGATCACCGTCCCCGCCCGCGAGGGGCATGCCCTCGCGCTTCACCGCGGCGATCAGGTGCGCGTGATCGATCCGAACGGCGGCCAGGTCGCCGACGTGTTCGCGTTCTGCGCCGACGACCTCTCCGAGTACCACAGCGCCCAGCACACGCGCGTGTGGGTGAACCGGCTCTTCCCCCATGTCGGCGAGCAGTTCGTCACCAACCACCGGCGGCCGATCCTGGCGCTCGTGGCCGACACCTCCCCCGGCGTGCACGACATGCTGTGCGCGGCCTGCGACCCGGCCCGCTTCGCGCTCCTCGGCGCCCCGGGCTGGCACGCGTCGTGCGAGGAGAACCTGCAGCGGGCGATGGCCGCGCTCGGGCACGAAGGCATCGTGATCCCCCAGCCCATCAACCTCTTCATGAACATTCCGGTGGGCACAGAGGGCACGCTCGGCTGGGAGCCCGCGCCGACCGGCGCGGGCGACTCGGTCACGCTGCGGGCCGAGCTCGACATCGTCTTCGCCGTCTCGGCCTGCCCGCAGGACATGATCCCGATCAACTCCGGCCACCCGACCGAGATCGTCCTCGAGGTCACCCGGACGGGGTGAGCCGGCCCCCGGCGGGATCGGGCTCGCCCGAGTCGCCGCGGGCACGCAGGACGGCCACCATCGCCGAGACCAGGAAGCCGAAGGCTGCCACCTTGGGGGCGAATCCTGCGAGCACGATCAGCGCCACGTAGAACCCGAGGTTCGGCCGCACGGAGTTGACGATCGCCCGCACCTCCGCGGCGTCGACACCCGGGGCGAGCAATGCGGGGTCGCGCGCGATCGCAAGGGCGAGCGCGCCGAAGAGCGACGACACGACCAGCAGCGAGGCGCCGTAGATGACGACGGCCGCCCGCTCCGCGCTCGAATGGTCGATTGCTTCGGCGACGAGCCGGGTCGGGTAGGGCAGGAACGAGACCGCCATGAGCAGCCCCAGGTTCACGCGCATGACGCGCGTGTTCGCATAGCGCAGGCGGCGGAAGACGCCGTGGTGGAGCATCCAGATCCCGCCGATCGTGATGAAGCTCGTGGCGTAAGCGAGGTAGGACGGCCACTGCTGGACGAAGCCGCGCCAGAGGTTGGCGAAGGCCGCCGGCGGCACGTGCAGCTCGAGCACGAGCAGCGTGATCGCGATCGCAAACACGCCGTCGCTGAACGCCTCCAGACGGCTCGTGTCCCACCGGTTCATCGCGGGGAGCTTTCGCCGGTCCCGCGCCGTCTCCTTGACGGCGGCGCGATCTCACGGCCCGGCGGCGCCGGCCGTTCTTCGGGCATGCCACAGACGATCCAGACACGGCTCGAGGCCCTCGACTGGGAAGAGCTGACGCGGCGGCTCGACGAGGACGGCTTCGTGCAGACGCCACCCGTGCTCACCGCGGCGGAGCGCGCCGATCTGGCGGGCAGCTTCGACGACGGCCACTTCCGGGCGACGATCGACATGCGCCGCCACCGCTTCGGCGAGGGCACGTACCGCTACTTCGACCGGCCGCTGCCCGGCGTGATCGACGCGGCCCGCCACGGCCTCTACCCGCCCCTGGCCGAGCTGGCGAACCGGTGGGCGGGGCGGCTCGGCGAGCCGGACGGCTATCCCGCCGATCTCGACACCTTCCTCGAGCGCTGCCACCGCGCCGGCCAGGAACGGCCGACGCCGCTCATCCTGCGCTACACCGAGGGCGGCCACAACGCGCTTCACCAGGACGTCTACGGCGAGGTCGCCTTCCCGCTGCAGGCGGTGACGCTCCTGAGCCCGATCGGCGACTTCGCGGGCGGCCAGTTCGTGCTCGTCGAGGGCCGGCCACGGCAGCAGTCACGCGCCCACGTCATCGACCTCGATCCCGGCGCCTTCCTGATCTTCCCCACCCGCAGGCGCCCCGTGCAAGGCGCCCGCGGCTTCTACCGGGCGGCCATGCGCCACGGCGTGGCGACGGTGCTCGGTGGCGAGCGAACGACGCTCGGGATCATCTTCCACGACGCTGCGTGAAGAGCCGGTGCCTGGCACCGGCTCTTCACAGCCCTCAGCGGTGCGCGTCGGCGTAGGCCGCCAGGGTGTCGACGATCACCTGGCACGCCGCCATCGCCGACTCCCCGTTGTCGTAGGCGGGTGCGACCTCGCACACGTCCATCGCGACAAGGTCGGCCCGGCCGATCACCGACACCATCGTCAGGGCCTCGCGGGCGGTCAGGCCGCCCATGGTCGGCACGCACGTGCCGGCGCAGACCGAGCTGTCCAGGCTGTCGACGTCGAAGCTGAAGTAGACGCCGTCGGTGCCGTCGGAGGCGATCTTGACCGCCTCCTCGGCCACCGCCCGGGCGCCGCGGCGATCGACGTCGGAGACGTGGTAGACCGTCACCCCCGCCTCGCGCACATACGCGTACTCGCTCTTCGGGTTCATCGCCCCGTGCGGGCCGATGATCACGCACCTGGCCGGGTCGAAGGCATCGAGCTCCATCGCCCGCGTGATCGGGCAGCAGTGGTTGATGACCTCGCCGCCGACGTCGGGAGCCGTGTCGAGGTGGGTGTCGACCAGGATCAGGCCGTAGGTGCCCGACGGCGCGTGGCGGTCGACCGCCAGCGACCCGCCGATCGTCGTGATGTGCTCGCCGCCCATCAGCACCGGCAGGGCGCCGGCCTTGATCGCCTCACCCATCGCGTCGGCGACGAGGTCGACGGTCTTCGGGGCGTTGGCCGGCACCACGTTGACGTCGCCCATATCGACCACGCCGAGCGCCTCGAAGATGTCGAGGTCGTACTCGCCGTGGTAGGAGAGCGTGTGGCTCGACCAGTCGCGCACCGCCCGGGGGCCGAGCTGCGCCCCCGGGCGGGCGATGGTGGTGGAGTCAAACGGCATGCCCAGGAACGCCGCCCGCGCGCCGGCGGCCCGCAGGGCGTCGGCGGTGGGCTCGACCTGGGGCGCGCCCATGAAGGTGGCGATCCCGCCAACGAGCACCGAGTGCCAGCCCTGGCGGGTGTGCTGTGCTGCCATCGAGGTCATACCGTGACTCCTTGTCGTCGGGCTATTCGGGTGGGATCTCGGCGAACACCTTGTCCACGGCGACGCCGCGCTGCTTGCTCGTGAACCAGGCGATGCCGTAGATCAGGGTCGCTGTGGGGATGACCAGCACCATCACCCAGCGAAGCGTCGTGCCCCAGGTGTCGAAGCCCTGGCCCGGGTCGTACCAGAACCAGTACTCGACGAAGAGCAGCGACGCGGTCGAGACGGCGCCGAGGATGGTGATGTTGGGGATCCCGAGGGTCGAGCCGTTCCAGGGCGAGGCCTGCCACAGCTCCCGCCGCCGGTACGGGAACACCATCGCCGCGATCGAGCAGAGCACGAACGACAGGATCCAGGCGAAGGCCCCGTTCAGCGTGTTGAAGATCTGATCGACGTACAGGTACAGGCAGATCTCCGACGCCACCCAGATCAGGATGATCGCGTAGATGGGGGTGTGGTAGCGCTCGCTCACCTCGGACAGCTTGCGCGGGAAGAGGCCGTCGAAGGCCCAGGCCAGGATCGCCCGCGTCGCCGCCAGGAAGTTGATCGGCAGCCACACGTACGTCCAGAACACGAAGCTGACCCCGAGGATGATGATCAGCCATCCCTGATTGGCCACGGTCGCGGCGATGAGCTCGTTGTATGTGGGCACCGCACCGAGGCCGAGGTCGGCCGGGTTGGAGGCGCCGAACTGGCCGAGGACGGTCGTGCCGATGGCGTGGTTCAGGCCCAGGACGAGCAGGAGCATCAGGATCGTCACGTAGACGATCGATCCCGGCATGGCCAGGAACTGCGACCGCTTCGCATTCCGCACCTCGCCGCCGATGAAGCTCGACGTGATCGCGTAGAGCGTGATGAAGAGCGGCCACACCATCGCATACAGCGTCTGTTTGAGATCGAACCCGCCCTGTTGCAGGTTCCCTGACGATTTGGCCGCTGCCGCGACCGCATCCTTGGGCCCTCCCAACCCATGGACGTAGGTGTTGATCCCTGCGGCGGACTCGGAATGGCCCTTGACCGCGAGGATGACGAGCCCGACGACCACACCCGTCATGGCGATCACGAAGGTCACGTTCTGGATGCGGAAGTAGAGCCGCGTCCCGAGCGCGAACACGATGGCGAAGACGGTGAGCAGGATCGTCCCGGCCGCGAAGATCCACCACTTGCGGGTGAAGTTGTTGCCGTCGGCGACCAGGCGCGGGCTGTTGAACACGAACCCGGCTTCGCGGAACAGGCCCGAGAGGCCGTACTGGGCCAGGTAGGCGGCCGGGATGCCGGTGTAGGTGACGAGCCAGATCATCCAGTTCCACGACGACAGGAAGCCGAGATACGGGTGCAGCGTGCGGCTGATGTAGACGTAGTCGCCGCCCGAGCGCGGCATCGCCGAGGCGAAGTAGGCGTACACGCACGCCATCGGCAGCGCCAGGATGCCGGCCAGGATGGTCGCGGTGACCATGCTCGCGCCGATGTAGAACGGCGCCACGAGGAGCACCACGAAGGCGACGCCGATGCCGACGTTCTGGTTGTTCGTGTTGTAGATGAAGACATCGCGGGCGGATGCCTCGCGTCTGAGCCCCGTCGCCTTGCGGGCGAAGACCTGGGGGGCGTCTGGAACTTCGGTGGCCAAGGCTGCTCCCTCCTTATCCGGTCACGAGCTGGCAGGATCTGATCTTGTGGCCGCGCAGCTCCACCACGGCCCCGTCGATGACACCTTCTGAATAGGCGCTGCCCGGGTTGACGCACGTGGTCTTGCCGATCTTGGCGACAGCCTTCGACTCATGGATGTGCCCGTGCAGCGAGAGCACCGGCTGGACCTCCTCGATCAGGGTGCGCACGGCCTTCGCCCCGACCGGCACGATGCGCGGCTCGCCCCCGTCCAGCACGACCTTCAGGTCGGACGTGAGCTGCGGCGCCCGGTCGAGGCTCGTGTTGTACGGCGGGCAGTGCAGGTTGAAGATCGTGTTCAGGCCCGGCTCGAGCTGGGCCGCCAGGCCGCGCAGGCGCGCGAGCAGATCGTCCTCTGCCTCCTCCCTCGGGCTGTCCCAGGGCGTCGGGTTCGTCCACGAGCACGAGAGCATCTGCGTCTCTGAGTCGACGCGGACGACGCGGTTGTCGGGATTCACGACGGTGGTCGACTGAAGCGCCTGGTCGATCGCGAACTCGTCGTCGTTTCCGGGCATCACGTAGCAGCGGATGCCGGTCCCGGCCAGGCGCTCCTCGGCCAGGTGGATCCAGCGCTCGACCTCGTCCACCATGAGCTGGGTGAACACCGTCTCGCGGTACTCCTGGTCGGAGCTCAGACGCTCGTACTCGGGCCGGTCGCAGCGGTACGGGTAGAAGCCGTTGAACCGGATCCGCTTCTCGAGCTCGTCGAGGCCGTCGGCGGTCACGGACTCCGGCCGGCCGAGCACGCTCGCCTCGTAGCGGCCGTCCGCGGTCGCCACCACGGGCACCATCAGCTTGCCGGTGATGTCGCCGCCCATGATCAGCGTGTCGACCTCGTAGAAGCGGGCGGCGCCGAGGAACTTGCGCCAGCACTTCTCCGACCCGTGCACGTCGCCGGCGTAGTAGAGCCTCACGCGCGCGCCTCCGCGACGGCCGCCCGTGCCCGCGCGTGCAGCGAGATCGCCTCCCAGGCGATGGTCGCGCCGAGCAGCGCCGTCGGCTGGCCGGGCGAGTCGTAGGGCGGCGCCACCTCGACCACGTCGCTGCCGACGAGGCCGATCCCGTGCAGGGCGCGCACGAACTCGAGCGCCTCCGACGAGCTCGGGCCGCCGATCTCGGGCGTGCCCGTGCCAGGCGCGAAGGCCGGATCGCAGAAGTCGACGTCGAAGGAGAGGAAGGCGGGGCGGCCGCCGACCCGGCCGCGGACGAGATCCCCATAGCCGGCCGCACCCAGCTCCCGCAGCTCGCGGGTCGAGAGCACCGTGAAGCCGAGCTCGCGGGCGGCCGTGATGTCCTCGGGGCCGTAGAGCGAGCCGCGCATGCCCGCCTGGATCGAGGCGGCCGGGTCGATCAGGCCCTCCTCGGCCGCCCGCCGGAACGTCGTGCCGTGGTAGTAGCGCTGGCCGAAGTACTCGTGCCAGGTGTCGCCGTGCGCGTCAAGGTGCACGAGCGCCATCGGCCCGTGGCGGCGGTGCAGCGCCCGCAGCTCTGCCAGCGTGATCGAGTGGTCGCCGCCCAGGACGACCGGGAACACGCCGGCCGCGACGAACGGGGCGAGCCCTTCCTCGACCAGCGCGTACGTGGCCTCGGTGTCGCCCGGGGCGATCGGCAGGTCGCCGGCGTCCACCACCGACACGTGGGCGAAGATGTCGACCCGCTGCTCCGGGTTGTACGGGCGCAGGAGCGCGGACGCCGACCGGATCGCCTCCGGCCCGAAGCGCGCGCCGGCGCGGAAGCTCGTCGCGGTGTCGAACGGCAGCCCCAGCACCGCCACGTCGACCCCATCGAGGTCGGTGACGTGGGGCAGGCGCATGTACGTGCGGATGCCGGCGAACCGCGGGCTGCGAAACGCATCGGCAGGTTGGTAGCGGCTCACAGCATCCCTCCGTCGACGCCGACGACCTGGCCGGTGATCGTGCCGGCGGCCTCGCCGCACAGGTGGGCGACGACCGCGGCGACCTCGCCCGGGCGGCCGACCCGGCCGAGCGGCACCTGCTCCCCGTAGCGGACGCGGATCAGCTGCGGCGAGACGCCGGCGTCGTCGGCATCGACGTCGAGCTGGGGCGTGTCGACCACGCCGGGGGCGACCGCGTTTGCGGTCACGCCGTGGGGGCCGAGCTCGCGCGCAACGGCGCGCGTGAGCGAGATCACCCCCGCCTTCGACGCGCTGTAGGCGCTCGCCCGGGGATAGCCGCGCACGCCCCAGCCCGACGCGATCGTGACGATCCGGCCGAAGCCCGCGGCGCTCATCCAGGGAGCGCAGGCGCGGATGCAGTTGAAGCTGCCGGTCAGATTGGTGTCGAGCACGCGCCAGAAGTCCTGCGGCCCGACCTCGTCGATCCCGCCCATGACCATGTGGGCGGCGTTGCACACGAGCACTCCAACCGGGCCCAGGTCGCCGCTCACGCGCTGCACCATGTCCGCCACGGCATGCGCGTCGGCGACGTCGGCGGGCGCCGAATAGCCGGGCACCGACTGCCCAGGCAGATGGTTGCGCGCGACGGTGAGCCCGTTTCGCTCGAGCAGATCCGCGGTGGCCGCGCCGATCCCGGTGGCGGCGCCGGTGACGAGGGCCACCCTCATATCACCGCTCCCGAGTTCGGCGAGACCACCTGGCCGGTCACATACGAGGCGGCGTCCGAGGCCAGGAACGCGACGGTGGCGGCGATCTCGGCGGGGGTGGACAGGCGCCGCATCGGCAGCGACTCGAGGTAGTCGGGCGTGCGCCAGGTCTCGGTGAGAAGCGCGGTGTCGGTCGCCCCCGGCGCGACCGCGTTCACGCGCACGCCGCGGGCCGCCAGCTCGAGCGCGAGCGAGCGCGTGAGGCCGATGATCGCGCCCTTCGCGGCGCAGTAGTGCGCGTGCAGCTCGGCGCCGCACAGGGCGAGCTCGGAGCTCGTGTTCACGATGGCCCCGCGGCCGCGGGCGGCCATCCGCGGCGCGACCTCGCGGCAGGTGTGCCAGGTCCCGCCCAGGTGCACGCGCAGCATCCGGTTCCAGTCGGCGTCGGAGATGTCTGCGAGCGGCGTCTCGGTGAGGTGGCCGGCGCAGTTCACGAGCACCTCGATCGGGCCGACGTCGGCCTCGGTCCGCTCGACGAGGTCGGCGACGGCGGCGGCGTCGGACACGTCGAGCGGGAGATCGGTGCGGGCGACCGCCATGCCGGCCGCCTCGAGGGCGTCCGCGGACGCGCCGCCGATCCCGCCCGCGGCTCCGGTGACGAGCGCCACCGGCCTACTCAACCGGGATCTCCGCGAAGCGCTTCTCGATATCGACGCCGCGGCGGCGGTTGAGCGCCCTCGCGACGAAGTAGATGACGAAGCCGGAGAGGAAGATGGCGACGTTGTAGATGACCCCCCACCAGTAGCGGGAGCCGTCGTCCAGGTTGCGCAGGCCGGCGAACGGGTCCTTCCAGAAGATCACGAGCGAGGCGATGCAGGCCGCGAGCGAGAGCGTGCTGACGATGCTCATGACCGGGAGCCCGGCGACGCGCCAGCGCACCGGCGAGGACTCGAACACCTCCGGCAGGCGGTAGGGGAACAGGATGCCGGCGATCGAGACCAGGCAGAACCCGAGGATGAACCCGAAGATGCCGGTCAGGGTCGGGAAGATGTGCGTGTAGACGTACAGGTAGAGGAACAGGATCGACCCGGCGCCGACCAGCCAGATGGCCACGAGCGGGGCGTGCGTGCTCTCGCTGACATACGCCAATTGGCGCGGCATGACGCCGTCGATCGCGTACGCGACCAGGTTGCGGGACGCGTTCAGGATCTGGCCGGGCAGCCAGGTGTAGCTCCAGAACACGAACCCGCCCAGGATGATGACGCCGATCACCGTGTTGCCGCTCGCCGCCGCGGCGATCTCGCTGTAGACCGGCGTCGAGGACAGTCCCAGGCTCGCGCCGAAGTCGTTGCCGAGGCCGCTCCAGAGGGTGAACCCGACCGCGTGCATGGCCGCCCAGGTCAGCAGCAGGAGCACGCCGACAGCGGCCACGGCGGCGGCCGGGATCGACCACAGCTGCACGCGCGACGCCCGCCGCACCTCGCCGCCGATATAGGCCGACGACTGGTTGAACACGAGCTCGAGATAGAGCCACGTCATCGGCAGGATGGTGTTGCGGAGGTCGAGCGACCCCTGCGGCGAGCCCGCCTTGAGCGCGCCCTTGACGCTGCCCGAGCCGAACGTCGCGTTGATGCCTGAGACGACGTCGCCGTGGCTCTTGGATGCGAACACGATGATCGAGAGCAGGATGCTCGCCATCGCCAGGAAGAAGAGCGTGTTCTGGAGGCGGAAGTAGAGCCGCAGGCTGCGCGAGAAGATCGCGCACAGGACGACGATCAGGATCGTGCCGGCGACGACGGTGCCCGTCTTGCCGACGAGCGTGTTGCCCCAGCTCGTGAGCGTCGAGGAGCCGGACATGTCGCCGACGGTGCGCAGGAACGGCCCGAGGCCGTAGCGGGCGAAGAACGCCGAGGGCACGCCGCCGTAGATGAACCACCAGACGGTGTTGTTGAACGACGACATCATGCCGAGCGCGGGGTGCAGCGTCCTCGACACGTACACGTAGTCGCCGCCCGAACGCGGCATCGCCGCCGCGAACATCGCAAAGACGAGCGAGAGCGGGATGATCAGCGCGAACGCGATCAGCTCGTTCAGGTAGACGTTCACCCCGGGGTAGAAGGGGATGGTGGTGTTGAACAGGAACGCCGCCATCAACCCGATCGAGATGAAGTTCAGGTTGTAGATGAAGACGTCGAGCCAGCCCGCCTCGCGGACGAGCCCGGTGGCCTGGCGCTCGAAGGCCCGCGGAGCGGCGGAGTCAGCGGCCATAGACGTCCTCCTCGATGTGCACGGCCG
This sequence comes from uncultured Actinomycetes bacterium, assembly GCA_963717845.1. Classification (GTDB taxonomy): domain Bacteria; phylum Actinomycetota; class Thermoleophilia; order Gaiellales; family JAICJC01; genus JAICJC01. The sequence continues at coordinate 1,192,557 of CAVQXH010000001.1, read as the reverse complement.
GCACCGGCCGCGCGTCGGCCTCGGCGATCACCGTGCGCGTGTGCGCGGCGATCTCGCCGAGGGGTGCGATCCAGATCCCGCCGGCGGCCCGGGCGTGCTCGACCACCCGCTCGAGCGTCGCCACCCGCGAGGCCCGGCCCGACAGGAACGGGTGACTCGTCAGCACCATCAGGCCGCCCTCGGCGGCGAGCGCATCGAGCTCGCCCGTCCACAGGTCGAGCACCTTCGCCGGCGACTCGATGACGGCGCCGATGTGCGGCTCGGGCAGGAAGGCGTACTGCTCCCAGTCGTCGAGCATCCAGTGCACCGGCATCTCGACGAGGATGCCCTTGCCCGAGTCGAGCAGGTAGGGGCGGTCGTCGTCCATCATGCTCGAGTCCCAGCTGAAGCCGAGCTCGGCCAGCAACGCCGGGGTCGAGTTCGTGAGCTCCCACCACGGCGCCCGGAAGCCCTCGGGGCGGCCGCCGGTGATGCGCTCGAGGCTGGCGAGGGCGCGCTCAACATCTCGCCGCTGCTCGTCGTCTGAAAGAGCGTGATAGGGGACGTGCGAGTAGCCGTGGTGGCCGACCTCGTGCCCGGCGGCCAGGATCGCCTCGACGGTGCCGGGGTAGCGGTCGGCGGTCAGGCCGGGGACGAAGAAGCTGCCGCGCACGCCGGTGCGCTCGAGCATGCGCAGGATGCGCGGCACGCCCACCTTCGGCCCGTACGCCTGGTGGCTCATCGTGGTCAGGCGGGCGGCGTAGGCGGGATCGACCGCGAGGATGGCCGACTCGGCGTCGACGTCGAACGTGAGCGCGAGCGCGGCGCGGTGACCGCCGGGCCATGTGTACCCCGCCATGGCGGCGAGTCTCACGGATTGGTGCGCCGGTCACAAGGGTGCGACCCTGCAACGTTGTACGATCGCCGTTAGAGGTTTATCCAATGGCGATGCGCGTGAGTGAGCTGATGGCGGTACCCTCACTCGACCTGCGGGTCGTGGTCGACGGCGACCTCGAACGGGTCATCCGCTGGGTGCACACGACCGAGCTGGCCGACCCGACCCGCTACCTGCAGGGCGGCGAGGTGATCCTGACGACCGGGGTCTGGCGCGACGCGGGCACCACCAGCACCGGCTTCGTCGCGCCCCTGCGCCAGAGCGACGTCGCCGCGCTCGGCTACGGCCTGCCCCAGCCCGACGCGGTGGTGCCGGACGACCTCGTCGCGGCATGCGCCGCCGCCGGCCTGCCCCTGTTCGCGGTGCCGTTCGAGGTGCCGTTCATCGCCGTCTCGCGGGCGTTCGTCGATCGCGTGTACGGCCAGCGCGAGGACGCCCTGCGCGAGCGCGTGCTGCGCAACGACCGGCTCGTGCACGCGGCCGGCCACGGCGCCGGCGTCGAGGGCATCCTCGGCGTGCTCGACCCGCGCCTGCAGGCGTGGATGCTCGGCCGGGGCCGGCGCGTGATCGCGGGCAGCGCCGAGGCCGGCGACGTGGCCGAGCTGTGTGCCGAGGCGACGGCCCTCGGCCGCACCGAGCCGGTGTCGGCCAACGGCTGGCTGGCGTTCCCGATCGTGGCCGTCGGCCGCACCGAGGCCCATCTCGTCGTCGCCGCCGGCACCGCCGGCCTCACCGACGACGACCGCGCCGCCGTCGACCAGACGCTGCCGTTCCTGGGCCTCGAGCTGGCCCGGGTGCAGGCGCTGCGCGAGAACGAGCGCCGGCTCGCGGCCGAGCTCGTCGACCTCATCATGGCGGGTCCCGCCCAGCAGCAGGCGACCGCGGTGCGCCTGGAGACGTTCGGCCTGGACGGGGCCGCGCCGCTGACGGCGATCGTGTGCGAGTCGGAGGACCCCGACATCGGCCTTGACCGGCTCGAGCGCGCGCTGGCCGACGCCGGGGTGCGGGCCGTCGCCGCCGTGAAGACCCGGGAGCTCGTGGCGGTCGCCGGCTGGCCCGGTGACGAGGCCGGGCTGGCGGACCTCGCGGCCGCGATGCACGAGCGCATGGACGAGCCGATCGGCGTCGGCGGCCTGGCGGCGGACGCCTCGGGCCTGCGCACGGCCGTCGTCGAGGCCCGCCACGCCTGCCGCTTCGCCCGCCTGCGCCGCGACGCGGGCTGGGCGACCCACAACCAGGTGGGCTCGCATTCGCTGCTGCTGGCGCTCCAGGACGAGGAGGTGCTGGCGGCGTTCCGGCGGGCGCTCCTGCGGCCGCTCGAGGAGCACGACGCCCGCCGCCGCTCCCGCCTCGTCGAGACGCTCGACCGGTTCCTCTCGTCCGGCTGCCGCTGGCAGGAGACGGCCACCGCGCTGCACGTCCACGTGAACACGCTGCGCCACCGGCTCGACCGGGTCGAGCAGCTCACGGGCCGCGACCTGTCCTCGATGGAGGACCGGGTCGACCTCTACATCGCGCTGCGCTCGAGGCCGTAGACCGCCAAGCGGGGTCAGACCCCTTTTGGCGGGCCATACCCCGCAAATCGCCCTGTCACATACCCGCCAAAAGGGGTCTGACCCCGCTTGGCGGGTTAGCCGACCTCTTCGGGCTCCTCGTACCAGCGCACCTTGTCGCCCACGCGGTTTCGCATCTTCCAGCGGCCCGACTTCGGCTGTGACTCGATCCGCTCCCACAGGGCTTCCAGGCGCGGTGCGGCCACCGCGCGGACGTCCGCGGCGACGCCGTCGCCGGAGAGCGCCTGACGGGTGCGCTCGGTGTTCATCTTGGTCGTGCGCCACAGGCCCCAGTCGGCCGCGCACAGCTGCGCCACGCGGGCCGCATTGATGACGCCGTCGTCGCCCTCGCCCACGTCGTGGTGGTAGAGCATCGTGACGATGTCGGACTGGTCCTTCGCGTTCAGCTCGACGATCTGCATCTTCGTCAGCATGAGCTCGGCCAGCGGCACGGCGGTCGGGTGCAGCGCGATCCGCTCGGTGATCGGGATGGCGTGGCACATCTCGAACGACCCGACGAACACGTCCACCTGGCGCTGGTGGGGGACGTCGTAATAGAGCAGGCGGCGATGGCCGTTGGTCGTGTTGAACACGCGGTCTGCCTCGTAGCCCTGCTCGGTCATGAACGCCGTCACGGCCCGGCTCTTGCCCTTGAGGGTGACGAGGTCGATGTCCTTGTACTCGCGCGTGATCACCGGCGTGGTGCCCGCGGGCAGGTGCGCCCGCACCGCCAGGCCGCCCACGAGCCGCACCGGCACGTCCGCCGTGACCGCAGCCCCCAGGAGGCGCTCGGCCTCGGCGACGATATCGGCGTTCGGGGCGATGTCGGACACGGTGGTGGCGGACAGGGTACACTCGGCCGCCATGAGGATGCAGGCTGCGGTGCTGGAAGAGTTCGGCGCGCCGCTCGTCGTCCAGGACGTCGACCTCGCCGAGCCCCGGGCGGGCGAGGTGCTGGTACGGCTGGAGGCGTGCGGTGTGTGCCACACCGACCTGTACACCGCCTCGGGCGCCGACCCGTCGGGCTACAGCCCGACCGTGCTCGGGCACGAGGGCGCCGGCGTCGTCGAGCGCGTCGGCGAGGGCGTCGCGATGGTGCAGCCGGGCGACCACGTCGTCACCCTCTTCTCGCCCCAGTGCGGCGAGTGCGTCCACTGCCTCAGCCCGCGCACGAACCTGTGCCTGGCGATCCGCGACATGCAGGGGCAGGGGTACCTGCCCGACGGCACGACGCGGCTCTCGCGGGGCGGCGAGCCGATCCGCCACTTCATGGGCACCTCGACCTTCGCCGAGTACACGGTGATGCCGCAGATCGCGCTCGCCAAGATCAACCCGGAGGCGCCGCTCGACCGCGCCTGCCTGTTCGCGTGCGGACTCTCGACGGGACTCGGCGCCGCCATGAACACCGCCGCCGTCCAGCCGGGATCGACCTGCGTGGTGTTCGGCGCGGGCATGGTCGGCCTGGGTGCGGTGGCGGGATGCCGGCTGCAGGGCGCCGAGCGGATCGTGTGCGTCGACATGTCCGCCGAGCGCCTCGAGCTCGCCCGCGGCCAGGGGGCGACCGACGTCATGGTCGGCGGCCCCGACACGGTCGCGGCGATCCTCGAGATGACCGGCGGCTTCGGGGCCGACTACACGTTCGAGGCCACGGGCAACGTCGCCGTGATGCGCCAGGCCGTCGAGGCCGCCCGGATGGGCTGGGGCCTTGCCACCGTCGCCGGCGTGGCCGGCAAGGGCGAGACGCTCGACATCGTCCCGCGCCTGCTGATCACCGGCCGGCGCGTGGCGGGCTCGTCGTTCGGCGGCGTCAAGGGCCGCGTCGGCGTGCCCGCGCTGATCGAGCGCTGGCTCGCGGGGGAGATCGACGTCGACCCGTTCGTCTCCCACCACCTCAAGCTCGCCGACGTGAACCGCGGCTTCGAGCTGATGGAGGCCCAGGACGGCATCCGCAGCGTGATCCACTTCGGGTAGCGCCCGGCGTGGACGCCCACATCTGCGTCACCTGCGGCACCCAGTTCTCGCCTGCCGCCGAGCCGCCGCCCGACTGCCCGATCTGCCTGGACGAGCGCCAGTACGTCGGCCACGCCGGCCAGCGCTGGACGACGATGGCGGCGCTCGCCGCCGACCACCGCAACCGCGTCCGTGAGGTCGAGCCCGGCCTCGTGGGCATCGGCACCGAGCCCGGGTTTGCGATCGGCCAGCGCGCGCTCCTCGTCGGCGGGCTGATGTGGGACTGCATCACCCTGGTCGACTCCGACGGGGCCGCGGCGGCGCGCGCGGCCGGCGGTGTGCACACGATCGCGATCTCGCACCCGCACTACTACTCCGGCATGGTCGCCTGGGCCGAGGAGCTCGACGCGCGCGTGCTGCTGCACGAGGCCGACCGCCGCTGGGTGATGCGGCCCGACCCGCGGGTCGAGTTCTGGTCGGGCGAGCGCCTCGCGGTCGGCGACGGCCTCGAGCTGCACCGGCTCGGCGGCCACTTCGACGGCGGGACGGTGTGCCTGTGGCGCGACGGCGCCGAGGGCCGCGGCGCGCTGCTCTCGGGCGACATCGTGCAGGTGGTCGCCGACCGCGCGTGGGTGAGCTTCATGTACAGCTACCCCAACCTGATCCCGCTTCCGGCCGGCTCGATCCGGCGCATGCGCGGGCTGCTCGAGGTGATGGCCTTCGACCGGGTGTACGGCGCCTGGTGGGACGCGGTCGTCCCCGACGACGGCCGGGCGAAGGTGCTGCGCTCGGCCGATCGCTACATCGCGGCGCTCGGCGGGGACAGCTAGCCGCGCGTCTCGGCGAGCATGCCGATCGTCATCGCGAAGGCGCCGATGGCGAGCGGGATCAGGCTCAGGTTCTCGCTCACGACCTCGAGTACGGCACCGAGCGGGAAGGCGATGAGGACGGCAGCCAGGTAGGCGAGGGTGGCGATGCCGAAGCACAGGGGGGCGATACCGGCAGGGCGCATTGCGCCCCTATCCTACCGCTTGAACCGGCGCCGCCAGCCGCCCTGCTCGGGCTTGTCCGCGTCGGCGAGGACGCGCAGGCGGGCGACGTCGAACGCCTGCACGGCCGGCCGGGCCGGGCCGGGCTCGCCGGAGGTGAGCCGCTCGACGCGGGCGCGGTTGGCCGCGTCGATGTCGATGAAGGTGCAGCCGACGATCGTGCGTCCGGCGGCGCCGGACTCGCGCACCGACGACACTCGCACCTCGGCGTCGACCTGCTCCGCGAAGAAGCGGCCGTGGAACGTCAGCCGGTCGGACGGGCGCAGCACGCGGTTCGTCGCGAATGCGACCCCGTCGATCGACAGATCGACCATCGTCCCGTCGACGCGATCGCCGTCGACGACGTGCTGGCAGTTGACCGCCGCGAGCCAGGCGATGCCCCCCGCGGGGATGCGCGGATTGCGGCGGCGGCTGTCGTCGGCCGAGACCTCGTCGGCGCGCACGCGGGCGCGGGCGAGATCGTGGCTGTAGAACTCGGCCTCGTCCACCACCAGGGCGACCACCCACGGCTCGCCGTCGGCCCCGATGAGGCGGCCGCGCAGGCGCATGCCGCTCGCGATCTGCAGACGGGGCGCGGTCACCCAGGCGGTGTCGCCGGCCATCCCCGAGGGCTGCACGGTGACGGTCGCGCCGTCGTCGTTCTCGAGCTCGGCGTCGAGCCCCGAGAACAGCATCGAGATCGCCTGCTGGCGTGAGAGCGGTGGCATTCTGGAAGACCTCATCGGCGCAATCGCCGCTGGACCTGAGCCCCGATCTGCCAGCCTCTGCCTGCGCGGGCGTCCGGATGGGCATCTACACTGCGCGCTTGCTTCGGCAGGCAGGGGCAGTCACGACGCCGGAGCAGGATGACGCACTCGCCGGCGGCAGCGATGCCGAACGGCGATGCGACGCGGGCGCCCATGCCCCGGGCGGCCGCCTGCCAGGTTGGACAAGAGGGCGTCCAGCCGGCAGCGCTGCTGCTGTCGAGTAAGGAGGGAAGCCCTGAAGAAGGCCATTGCCGCCGTGACGGTGCTCGCGGCAACGACGATCACAGCACCGACGGTGTCCGCCGCCGAACCGCCGGGATTCATCCCGTGGTGGCAGGCACCCCACCCCAAGCTCGTGCACAAGCTGCGCCAGGACATCCGCTTCCGGCGCGATCGCGCAGTCGACCGGGCGTGGAAGCTGGGCATCATCCTCACCCCACACGATCGTGAGCGGCTGACGGTCGACATCCCGACGCTGCGCGCGATGGACGCACGCTGGCACCTGCGCGCTCATGCCTACCGGCTCGAGCTGCGCCGGCGGGCGCCGGTGTATGCGGCGCTCGCGTGCATCCACAGCTACGAGGGCTCGTGGTGGGCGTACTCGCCTGCCGGCCCGTACTACGGCGGCTACCAGATGGATCCGTCGTTCGAGGCGCACTACGGCGCCGACTACCTCGCCATCTGGGGCGACGCCTCGAGCTGGCCCGCGCCGATGCAGACCGCGGCGGCCTATCGGGCGACGCTCGAGGTCGGCTACTCGCCGTGGCCGTCGTCGGCCGCGGCCTGCGGCCTCTAGGTTCTCGAGCCGGGGCGCGGACGACTCGTTGTCCGCGCCCCGGCGGGTTCCTGGTTGAGGCTGTAGTGAATTCTCACTAACCTGCAGGGCATGGTGATGGAATGCACCCGCCTGACGGCGGACGCCCGCCGCAGGCTGATCCTGACGGCCGCCCGGCACGAGTTCGCGACGCGCGGATACCGCGGTGCCCGCACGGCCGCGATCGCGACCGGGGCGGGCTGCTCCGAGCCGATGCTCTACAAGCACTTCCCGTCCAAGCAGGCGCTCTTCGCCGCCGTGCTCACCGATGCCACCGAGGCGATGAAGACCATGGTCGACGGCGTCATGACCGCCTCGTCCGGGCCGCTCGCGGGGATGCTGGCCGTGGCCGAGCGGGCCGCCAGCGACCCCCTCATCATCGAGACGATCCGGCTGCGCACGCTGGCGGCGGCGCTCGTCGACGACCCGGAGGTGTGCGCGGCCCTCACCGCCAGCCTGAACGAGGTGCTGCAGCGGATGACGGCGAACATCGCCGCCGGCCAGGCCGCCGGCGAGGTGCGGGCCGACATCGACCCGCGCATGGCCGCCTGGATCCTGTACGGCTACACGCTCGCGGGCGGCCATGCCTACGCCGTCCACGGCACCCCCGCCCTGCTCGAATTCGTCACCGTGGCCGAGACGCTCGGCCACCTGTTTGGCGCACCACCAGCCCCCGAGGAGACGCTGTGACCCACGATCACCCCAACCACAAGTGGTGGACGCTGTTCGCCATGTGCTTCGCCCTCTTCATGATCATGCTCGACAACACGATCGTGAACGTGGCGCTGCCGTCGATCCAGCATCAGCTCAAGCCGACGCCGGAGAACCTGGAGTGGACGGTGAACGCGTACGTGCTCGTGTTCGCCACCCTGATCCTGCTCGGCGGCAAGCTGGGCGACCGGTTCGGGCGCAAGCGCATCTTCATGGTCGGCCTGGTCGTGTTCACGCTCTCGTCGGCGGCGTGCGCGCTCGCGCAGACCGACACCCAGCTGATCGGCTTCCGCGCCGTCCAGGGCGTCGGCGGCGCGCTTCTGAACCCGCTGTCGCTCTCGATCCTGGTGGCTGCGTTCCCGCGCAAGCAGCTGCCGCAGGCGATCGGCATCTGGGCCGGCATCTCCGGCCTCGGCCTCGCGATCGGGCCGCTCCTGGGCGGCTTCCTGACGCAGCACTTCTCGTGGTCGGCCGTGTTCTGGGTGAACGTCCCCATCGGCATCGTGGCGATGGGCGTGACCGCCTGGGCCGTGATCGAGTCGCGCGACCCGAGCGCCCATTCGCTCGACATCGTGGGCACGGTGCTCATCAGCGCCGGCCTGTTCGCGCTCACGTGGGGGCTGATCCAGACCGCAAGCCATGCGTGGCTGAGCGCGTACACGCTGTCGTTCCTCGCGGCCTCGGCCGTGCTCGTGGCGCTCTTCATCATCTGGGAGAGCCGCACGCCGGAGCCGATGATCCCGCTCGGCTTCTTCCGCATCCGCGCGTTCACGGTATCGAGCATCGTCGTGGCCCTCGTCGGGCTCGCGCTCTTCGGCGTCATCTACTTCCTCACCCTGTACTTCCAGAACGTGCGCGGCTATGACCCGATCCAGGCCGGTCTGCGCACGCTTCCCACCACGATGATGATCCTGTTCGTCGCGCCCATCGGCGGGCGGCTGTCGGGCCGGGTCGGCCCGCGCTGGCTGATGACCGTGGGTATGTTCGCCGCGTCGATCGGCCTGTTCGGGCTGTCGTTCGTCAGCGTGGACTCCTCCTACAACGCCATCTGGCCGTTCCAGATGCTGATGGGCGCCGGGATGGCGCTGACGATGCCCGCCGTCTCGGCCACGGGCATGGCCGCCGTCGAGCGCACGAAGGCGGGCATCGCCTCGGGCGTGATCAACGCCTCCCGCCAGGTGGGCGGCGCGCTCGGCATCGCCGTCCTGGGCGGCATCGGGACGACGCTCGCCGCGAACCAGTGGTCGGACAAGATCGCCGGCCTGCCGCCGGCGCTGCATGCCCAGGCCGAGCAGCTCGTGCCGCTCGTGCAGGGTGGCCAGGGGGCGAAGATCCTCGCGATCACCCACAACCCCACCGCCCAGAGCGACGCGCTCGAGGCGTTCGTGCACGGCGTCGACCGGGCGCTGCTCACCGGTGCGGGGCTCACGTTCGCGGCCGCACTGGTCGCCATGATCGGTCTGCGCAACATGCGCACGCGCCCGGCCGAGGCCGCCGAGACGCCGGCGGGCGAGCCGGCCGCCGAGGCCCCGCCGGCCGTGGTGGAGATGTAGGTGGCCGACGCAAACGGCGGCCCGGCGGCCGCGCTCGACCACGTCCAGCTGGCGATGCCGGCGGGCGGCGACGACGCCGCCCGCCGGTTCTACGGCGGGGTGCTCGGGCTGGCCGAGGTGGCCAAGCCCGAGCCGCTGCGTGCGACCGGCGGCGTCTGGTTCGAGCCGGGGCTGCACCTCGGCATCGAGGACGGCTTCCGCCCGGCGCTCAAGGCTCACCCGGCGCTGCTCGTGGCGGATCTGGACGCGGCCGCCGAGCGGCTCGCGGCCGCCGGCGCCGACGTCGAGTGGGACGAGCGCTGGCCCGGTGTGCGCCGCTTCTACACGCACGACCCGTTCGGCAACCGCCTGGAGCTGCTCGCACCGCCGACCGGTCGCACCAGACGGCGGCGCTGATACCAGCCGGCGTGCGGCGGGTGATCGCACAGACGATGGCCGTCAACGCCGCGCCCCGGGGCGTGATGACCGCGGCCGGCTGGCGCGGCTAGGGGGCGCGGCGCTCGTTCGCCACGAAGGCCGAGTGGGTGATCGGCATCTTCTCGGCGAACAGCTGCTCGACCGCGGCCGCGTAGCGGCGGATCTCGCGCTGGGCGGTGACCGCGTTTCGCAGCGAGAGGAAGTTCATCAGGCTGCGGGCGTTCACCGTCCAGTAGAACTGGGTGTAGATCGCCACCGGCAGCACGTTTCGCGCCACCTCCTTGGCGACGCCGCGCTCGAGCAGGTCGGCGTAGGCCGCGTAGGCCTGCTCGTAGACGGCGAGCTGTGACTCGCGCGTGTGCTCGGCGAGCTCCGGGTCGACCGCGTCGAAGCTGTAGGAGCCGGGCTTGCCCACCTGCGTGCGCACGTCCTGCGGCTCGGGCACGTAGAACTCGGGGTCGAGCTGCGAGTAGCGGGCGCTCCACTCGTTGAAGGAGCCCATCCGGTGCCTGGCCCACTCGCGCATCACGAAGATCGGCAGCTTGACGTGGAACCGGAAGGCGTTGTGCTCGAACGGCGTGCCGTGGCGCTCGCGCATCAGAAACCGGATCAGGCCCTGGTCGCGCTCGCCGACCGTGTCCGACCGCTGCGCGAACGAGACCCGGGCCGCGTTCACCACCGACAGGTCGTCGGCCATGCACCCGTCGAGGCGCACGAACCCGTGATCGAGCACGGGGATGGCGCCGGGCCCGTGCTCCTCGCCGCCTCGTGTTCTCGCGTCGACCACGTCGGTGCTCATCTTCGTCCATCGTACTGCGGCGAGCGGCTGTGGTAGGAGTGTGCGATGCCCCGCGCCGCCGTCTGCCGCCACTTCGCCGAGCCGCTCTCGGTGGAGCAGGTGACCCTCGATCCGCCCGGGCCCGACGAGGTGCGGATCCAGGTGACGGCCTGCGCGATCTGCCACAGCGACGTGGCCTACGCGGGCGGCGACTGGGGCGGCGCCCTGCCCGCCGTCTACGGGCACGAGGCCTGCGGCGTCGTGGTCGCGGCGGGGCCGGGCGTCGCCGCGCCGGCCGCCGGCGACCGTGTCGTCGTCAGCCTCGTGCGCAGCTGCGGGCGCTGCGCCCGCTGCCGGGAAGGCGCGCCGGCGCTGTGCGACGCCCGGTTCCGGCTCGACGCCGCCTCGCCGATCCTGCTCGCCGGCGGCGAGCGCGCCGTCCAGGGGATGCGCTGCGGCGCGTTCGCCGATGAGGTCGTCGTGCACGCGTCCCAGGCGGTCGCGATCCCGGCCGGCATCCCGGACACGAGCGCCTGCCTGATCGCGTGCGCCGTCATGACCGGGATCGGCGCGGTCGCCCGCGACGCCCGCGTGCGGCCGGGCGAGAACGTGGTCGTGATCGGCGCGGGCGGCGTCGGCCTGAACGCGATCCAGGGGGCGGCCCTCGAGGGCGCCCGGCGCGTGATCGCCGTCGACGTCTCGGAGGCGAAGCTCGCGGCCGCCGCGCGGCTCGGTGCGACGGCGACCGTGGATGCCTCGGTGTCCGACCCGGCCGAGCGCGTCCACGCCGAGACGGCGGCGGCGGGGCCGACAGCGTCATCGTCACCGCGGGGGCCGCCGACGCGGTCGGCCAGGGCCTGGCCTGCCTGCGCCGCGGCGGCACCCTCGTCTGCGTGGGCATGCCCGCGAGCGACCGGCCGGCGCAGTTCGACGCCGGCGCCCTCGCCCACGACGGCAAGCGCATCCTCGGCAGCAAGCTGGGATCGGCCCGGCCCGCCGTCGACATCCCCCGGATCGCCGGCCTCTACCTGGAGGGACGGCTGAAGCTCGACGAGCTCGTCACCGCCGTCTACCCGCTCGCGCGGATCAACGAGGCGATCGCCTCGATGCGCCGCGGCGAGGCGATCCGAAACGTGATCGTGCCGTGACCGACGGCGGCGACCGGATCGCGAGCATCGAGAGCTTCACCGACGAGTGGGTCGGGTTCGTGCGCGTCCGCACCGGCGACGGCGCGGAGGGCTGGGGCCAGCTCTCGCCCTATAACGCCGACATCACGGCCGCGGTGCTGCACCGGCAGGTCGCCCCGCACGTGCTCGGCGCCGACCCGGCCGACGCGGCGCTCGGCGACCGCGTGCTCGAGGCCGAGCACAAGTACCCCGGCTCCTACGTCTGCCGGGCGCTCGCCGGCGTCGATACCGCGCTCTGGGATCTGCGCGCCCGCCAGGCGGGCGTGCCGGTGTGCACGCTCGCGGGGGGCGCACCACGCGAGCTTGCCGCCTACGCGTCGAGCATGCGCCGCGACATCGCGCCGGCGGCCGAGGCCCAGCGGCTGGCGCGGCTGGGCGCCGAGCACGGGTTCGGTGCGTTCAAGTTCCGCGTCGGCAGCGAGTGCGGCCACGACCGCGACGAGTGGCCGGGCCGCACCGAGGAGATCGTCCCCGCTGTCCGCCGCGCCCTGGGCGACGACGCGCGCCTGCTCGTCGATGCGAACAGCTGCTACACGCCGGCTCGTGCGATCGCGGTCGGCCGGTTCCTCGAGCAGTGGGGAGTCGAGCACTTCGAGGAGCCGTGCCCGTACTGGCAGCTCGAATGGACGGCCGAGGTGGCCGCCGCGCTCGACCTGGACGTGGCCGGCGGCGAGCAGGACTGTTTCCTGTGGCAGTGGCGGCGGATGGTGGCACTGCGGGCGGTCGACGTCGTCCAGCCGGACGTCTGTTACGTCGGCGGCTTCACCCGCGCACTCGCCGTCGCCGGCATGGCCGCCGAGGCCGGGCTGGCCTGCGTCCCCCACTCGGCCAACCTGTCGCTCGTGACGACCTTCGCCCAGCACCTGCTGTGCGCGATCCCAAACGCGGGGCCCTACCTCGAGCTCTCGATCGAGGGCCCCGACTACTACCCGTGGCAGTACGACCTGTACGATCCGCCGCTCGCGATCCGCGACGGGCGGCTGGCGGCGCCCGCCGGGCCGGGCTGGGGCGTCGAGGTGAGCCCGCGCTGGCTGGCCACGGCGGCCCGCGGCGAGACGCGGATCGGCTAGGGCCGCAGCATGCGGCCGCCGTCGACGACGACGTTCGTGCCGGTGACGAAGCCCGACTCGACGCAGAAGCGCACCGCCCGGCACACGTCGGCCGGCTCGCCGATCGTGCCGAGCACCGTCTCCTCGGTCGCTCCGCGCTCGCCGCCGGGCAGGAGCACCGGCCCCGGGGCGACGCCGCAGACGCGCACGCCGTCGCGCCCCCACGCGAGCGCGAAGCTCTTCACGAGGTGCACCTGCGCGGCCTTCGCGGCCCCGTGCGGCCCGAAGAGCGGCCACGGCTGCATCCCCGCAACGTCGGTGATCGCGACGATCACACCGCCGCCGGCTGCCGCCATGTGCCGGTGGGCGGCCTGCGCCGCGAACATGAACCCCTTCGCGGTCGAGTCGAGGGCGGCGTCCCAGAGCTCCTCGGACACATCGGCCGCGGCCACCGGCTCGAACCCGCCCGACGGGCAATAGACGACCACGTCGAGGCCGCCCAGCTCGGCGACGGCCGAGTCGATCAGGGCCGCCATCTGCGCGGGGATGCCCGCCTCGGCCGCGAACGCCGCGCTGCGCACGCCGAGCGCCGTGATCTCCGCCCGGGTCGCCTCCGCCGCGTGCGCGCTCGATCGGTAGCTGATCGCGACGTCGGCCCCGGCGGCCGCCAGGTCGAGCGCAATCGCCTTGCCCAGGCGGTGTGCGCCCCCCACGACGAGGCTGCGGCTGCCGTCGAGGGCGGGCATGGGGGGATATGCTAGCTATGGGGTATCCAGAGAGCGAAAAACCACTCCGGAAGGGAGCACCGCATGGCCTATGAGGTTCCCGATCTGCCGTATGCGTACGACGCGCTCGAGCCGCACATCGACGAGCAGACGATGCGCATCCACCACGACAAGCACCACCAGGCGTACGTGGACAAGGCCAACGCCGCCCTCGAGGGCACCGAGTGGGCCGACCGGCCCGTCGAGGACGTGCTGGCCAACCTGTCGTCGCTGCCTGCCGACAAGCAGGGCCCGGTGCGCAACAACGCCGGCGGCCACGCCAACCACTCGCTGTTCTGGACCGTGCTCGGCCCGAACGGCGGCGGCGCGCCGACCGGCGACCTGGCCGGCGCCATCGACGCCGCGTTCGGCAGCTTCGACGCGCTCAAGCAGCAGATGACCGACGCGGGCGTCAACCGCTTCGGCTCCGGCTGGTCGTGGCTGGTCGTCGCAGACGGCGCGCTCAAGGTGACGAGCACCGCCAACCAGGACTCGCCGATCTCGGACGGGCAGACGCCGATCCTCGGCATCGACGTCTGGGAGCACGCCTACTACCTGAAGTACCAGAACCGGCGGCCGGACTACCTGGCCGCGATCTTCAACGCGATCGACTGGTCGGCCGTCGCCGAGCGCTACACCGCGGCGCGCTCGGCCCACGCCACCGCGTAGCCGAGACGAAGACGGGCGGGTGGGCCGGCACCGGCCCACCCGCGTTCGTCATACTTGGGCGCGCGTGGCGACAGTCGTCTTCTTCCCCGAGGGGGCGTTCGGCCCCACCAACAACTGCGTCGGCATCGGCGACGTGCTGCGCGAGCGCGGCCACCGGGTGGTGTTCATCGTCGAGGAGTCCTTCGCCGGCACCCTGGAGGCGCGTGGGTTCGAGGAGCGGCTGATGCGGCTCGGCCCCAAGCCCGAGGTCGAGGAGGCGCCGGGGCAGTTCTGGAAGGACTTCATCCGCGACACCGCGCCCGTCTTCCGCACGCCCACGATCGAGCAGCTGGCCGGCTTCATCCAACCCACCTGGCAGGCGCTCCTGGACGGCTCGCGCTACGTCAACCCGCGCCTCGAGGAGATCATCGCCGAGCTCGCGCCCGACGTGATCTGCGAGGACAACGTGTGCGCCTTCCCCGCACTTCCCGCCAGCGGCCGGCCGTGGGTGCGGATCGTCTCGTGTAACCCGCTCGAGGTGCCCGACCCGGCCATTCCGCCGGTCTTCTCCGGCTACGCCGCGGCGGATGCCTCGGGCTGGGCCGAGTTCCGGGCCGAGTACGAGCGCACCCACCGGGCCATGTGGGCCGACTTCGACGCGTTCAGCCAGGCGGCGGGTGCGCCGCCCCTGCCCGACCTCGAGTTCATGTACACGTCGCCCCACCTGAACCTGTACGTGTATCCGGCCGAGGCCGACTACCCGCGCTCGCGGCCGCTCGGCCCGACGTGGCACCGGCTCGAGTCGTGCGTGCGCGGCTCGGAGGCGGCGTTCGAGATCCCGGAGGGCCTGCGGGAGGGCGACGGCGGCCTGGTCTACCTGTCGCTCGGCTCGCTGGGATCGGCGGACGTCGACCTGATGCGGCGGCTCGTCGACGTGCTCGGCCGCACGCCGCACCGCTTCATCGTCTCGAAGGGGCCGCAGCACGACCAGTACGAGCTTGCCCCCAACATGTGGGGCGAGGAGTTCGTGCCGCAGCCGTCGGTGCTGCCGCTGGTCGACCTCGTCATCACCCACGGCGGCAACAACACCACCACGGAGTGCTTCCACTTCGGCAAGCCGATGATCGCCCTGCCGCTCTTCTGGGACCAGTACGACAACGCCCAGCGCGTGCAGGAGACCGGGTTCGGCGTGCGCCTCCAGACGTACGAGTTCGCCGAAGCCGAGATCGGCGCGGCGATCGACGGGCTGCTGGCCGACGCCGACCTGCGCAGGCGCATGGCAGCCGTCGCGGCGCGGCTGCAGGCGGCTCCCGGCACGGTGCGCGCGGCGGATCTCATCGAGCGTGTCGCTGCCGACGCCTGAGCGGCTCGCGGCCGCGCGCTGGTTCGGCGGCAAGGCGGGCGCGATCGGGACGGTGCAGGTGGAGGATCGGCTCGAGCTGCCTGGCGGCGCGGCGCTCTCGATCCTGCTCGTGGACGGGAGCGACCGCTACGTCTGGAGCGAGGGCGCGGTCGCCTCGGCGCTCCTGCAACCGGGGACTGTCCCCGAACGGGGGCGGTGGCAGTTTCGTGGCGATGTTGTGACGCCCGCGCCGGTGCGGCGAGCGCCCGATCGGCCTCGATCAGTCGAACACGTCCTACGTCGTCGACGAGCGGCTGGTCGTGAAGCTCTACCGCCGCATCTGGCCGGGCGTGCACCCCGAGGTCGAGCTGGGCCGCCACCTCACCGAGACGGCGGGGCTCGACTGCGTCCCGGCCTTCGCCGGCTCCCTGCACTGGGGCGACCACGCGGTCGCGCTCGTGCAGGAGTACGTGCCGGGCGCCGACGGTTGGGCGTGGTGCGCCGACGCGGCCCGGGCGGGCGAGGTGGCCGACATCGCCCGTCTCGGCGCCGAGAGCGCCCGCCTGCACGCGGCGCTCGCCGCCTACGGCGCGGCCCCGGCGACCGCCGCCGACCTGCGCGGGTGGCGGGTCGAGGCGGAGGCTCAGCTCGAGCGCGCGATCGGCTGCGTGCCGCCGGAGGTGGCGGCCGAGCTGACCGCGTTTCGGCCGCGGATCCTGGCCGAGCTCGCAGCGCTCGAGACTCCCGCCGGGCCGGTCGCGCTGCAGCGCCTGCACGGCGACTTCCACGTCGGGCAGGTGCTGCGGACCGACGCGGGGCGGCTGGTGGTGGTCGACCTCGAGGGCGAGCCCACGAAGCCCGTCGCCGAGCGCTCCCGGCCGGGCCCGGCGCTGCGCGACGTGGCGGCCATGCTGCGCTCGTTCGACCACCTCGGCCGCCACGTCGAGCGCGACCTCTGGCCCGGCCGAAGCGCCGAGGTCGAGGCGTGGATCGTGCGCGCGCGGGCCGCCTTCCTCGAGGCCTACGGGCCGGTGGACGAGGCCCTCTTGCGCGCGCTCGAGGTCGAGAAGGAGTGCTACGAGTTCACCTACGCCGCCGATTTCCTGCCCGAGTGGACGTACGCGCCGGTGGGCGGCATGCGCTGGCTGATGGAGGGGCATGGCTGACCTGCACCCCGATCGGTTCCTCGCCGACGTCCTCGACCAGCCCGCGGTGCTCGCCGCGCCGGCAGCGGCGCTCGATGCGGTGGAGCCGCTCGTCCGGCGGGCGCGGAGGGTGCTGTTCCTGGGCATGGGCAGCTCCCGCTACGCCGCCCTCGACGCGGCGGCGCTCCTGCGCTCGCACGGTGTCGACGCACACGCCGAGCTCGCCTCCACGGGGCTGCCGCAACCGCCGTCGCCGGACACCCTGGTCGTGGCGATCTCCGCAACGGGCGGGTCGGCCGAGACGGTGGCCGCGATGCGGCGCCACCTCGGCACCGGCATGGTCGTCGGCGTCACGAGCCGGCCCGCGTCGGCGATCGGGCAGGAGGCCGATGTCTGCCTGACGATCGCGGCCGACGGGCGAAGCGGCGTCGCGTGCGCCAGCTACCGCTCCACCGTGGCGCTCCTGCGGCGGGTGTGCGGACTCGTGCTCGGCGACGCTCCGTCGCTCGCGGGCGCGGCCGCGGCCTCTGCGGCGGTCATCGCGACCCGTGAGGCGTGGCTGCCGCGGGCGGTCGAGCTGCTCGCGGGTGGCCCGATCCACGTGCTCGCCCCGGCGGAGCGGATCGGCAGCGCCGAGCAGTCGGCCCTGATGCTGCGCGAGGTGGCGCGGGTGCCGGCCCACGCCTGCGAGACCGGCGACTGGTCGCACGTCGACGTCTACCTGACCAAGCGACCCGGCTACCGGGCGCTGCTCCTGCCCGGCTCGGCGTACGAGGCTGAGGTGATGGAGTGGGCCGCGCAGCGCAGCTTCCCGGTCGTCGTCGCGGGCGGCAGCCTGGCGGGCGCGGCGCTCGCCATCGACCTGGCCGGGAGCGCCGATCCAGGCGTGCGGCCGCTGATCGAGACGCACGTCGCCGAGCTCGTGGCCGCGGCGCTCTGGGAGCGCGACCCGATCGGCTAGGCGAGCGGCGTGCCGGTGACCCCGACGTGCTGCGGGGTGTACTGCAGCCAGAGGCCGGGCACGGCCCGCCCGACGCCGGTGCCCGCCGCACATTCGGGCTCGGCGGTGTCGACGGTGATCGTGCCGTAGGCGCCGGGGGCGAGCTGGGCGCCCCACTGCTGGCGGGAGTCGTCCTGCGCGAGGCCGCCGCGCAGCGAGTAGGTGTCGAGCTCATGCAGCGTGAAGCAGGCGAGCACCCTGCCGCCGGGGAGGGTGAGGCCGAACACGCCGTCGGCGCCCGGGCGGACGACGCCGCGGGCACGCACGGTGGCGCCGTAGTTCGTGCGCGACGTGCGATGAGCGTGGGCGTTGGCCCACGCGGTCTCGCGCACCGCGAGGTGCACCATCCTGGCCGCGTCGTGCGGCGACACCGCGGCGGTCGCACCGGCGGCGACGCCCAGGCCGCTCAGCGGCGGCCGCGGCTTGTAGCCGCCGAGGGTGACGTGGGCGATCTTCCAGCTTCCGGCCGCGCGGGTGATCGCGAGCACGTACCAGGGGTGGTCGCCCGAGGTCGTGTTCGTGGTGCGCACCTGGGCGAAGAACGTGTCGCCAGGAGCGCTGCGCGGGATCTCGGGCAGGATCGCGAGAATCGTATGCTCGGCCTTCTGCGGCTGGCAGGCGCAGCGGACGGCCTCCACGTAGGCCCGATCCGCGGCGGCCGCGGCGCCCGTCTCGACCGGTGGGAGCAGGCCGACGGCGAGCGACGCGAGCGCCGTCTCGCGCCCCAGCCAGAGCCGGGTGACGATCGTGCGGGCGGCGGCCGGGGTGAGCCGGCCGTGGGCGGCGCGCGCGGATGCGGCCGCGGTGGATGTGCTCTTCGGGGTGGGCGCGGGCGGGGCGCTCGACTGGCCGCATGCAGGAGCGGTCACGGCCAGGGCTGCGAGGAGCAGCGTGACGAGACCAGCGAGGCGCATGCCGTCGTTATCGGCTGCGCCGGCTCAGATGTGAATATCCGGTGCCTGGCACCGGATATTCAGGTCAGGCTCAGCGGCCTTCCAGCCAGTCCCGCGCGGTGGTGTGGTGCGGCGGGCTCGCGCCGTCGCGCCGTTCCATGTCTGCCCGGATCTCGGACACCTTGCCGTGCCGCTCTGCCAGCACGTCGTGGTTGTGGATCGTCTCGTGGTTCACCTGGCGGGCGAGCAGGAAGCAGCCTTCGGAGAGGTCGTCGTAGCGCTCGAACGCGCCGGCGACCATCAGCCGCACCGAGTCCTCCACGAATCGGGGATGGAGGTGGGCCTGCTCGACGACGTGCAGCTCGTCCGGCCGCTTCAGGAGCTCGAAGACGGGGGCGCTCATCGCGCTCTCGGCGATCGCGATCAGGTCGCGGGCGTCGATCTCGCGGCGCGTGCCGATCATGAGCGTCGCCTCGGCCCGCTGGTTGTGGGTGGCCGCGGGCAGGAGCCCGAACACCTCATCGATCTGGCCGTCGTCGTAGCCGGCGTCGGTCAGCCGCTCGCGGGCGCGCTCGCGCACGAGGCCCTGCGCGCACGGGCAGGCGTTCAGCCCCCGCACCTCGACGCCGACCAGCCGGCGGGCGCCGGAGCCGTTCGCGAGCGCCTGCCCGATCAGCGTGTAGATCTCCTGGGTGGGCAGGTCGGAGACGGGCGTGCGCCGCGTGACCGGGAACTTCGCCCGGATCGTGACCTCGGAGCGCACGGCGCTCTGGCGCTCGACGATCCGTGAGGCGATGTGCTCCGCCAGATCCTCGACGTGCAGGGCCTCACCGATCACGACCTGGTCGATGCACTCGGCCACCGTCTCGGGGAAGCGGGACATGTGCACGCCCTTCTGGGAAGGGTCGAGGTCGACGAAGCAGTCGATCTGGGCGTAGTAGAGGAGCTCGGTGCCGGCGTGCGCGATCCGGATCACCTTGTCGACGCCGGTCACCCCGGCGCGGGTCAGGGCGAGATGGACGTCAGGCTCGGCGGCCTGGAGGTCATGTGTGAAGGTTGAGGATTCAAGCATGGTCGGATGGTACCCGCCCGCGGCCGGCTACTCCCGTAACAGGCGTGACAGGCGCCGGTCGGCCAGGATGCGATCGCCGGTCTGGCAGTGCGGGCAGTAGAAGACCGTGTGCTCGTCGAAGGAGACGCGCCGGATGGCCTCGCCGCAGCGCGGGCAGGGCTCGCCGAGCCGGTCGTGGACGACGTAGCCGCGGTCGGCCTTGGTCGTGAGGCCGTTCCCCGAGAGCGGCACGAGCCGCTCGACCGCGGCGCCCAGGACGCCCGTGATCGCCGCGTGCAGGCGCTCGATCTCGGCATCGGCGAGGGTCGCCGAGCGCTGGTAGGGCGAGAGCATCGCAGCGTGCAGGATCTCGTTCGCAAACGCCCGGCCGATGCCGGCGATCGCGCGCTGGTCGCGCAGGAAGGCGTGCAGCTGGTGCGGGTGAGCCGTGAGCGTCGCGGCCAGCGCGGCCGGCGTGAACGCCGGGTCGAGCGGCTCGGGGCCGATGTGGGCGAGCTCGGCGGCGAGCGCGTCCGGGCGCAGCAGCCAGACCCCGGCGCGGCGCTTGTGCCCCGACTCGGACATCATCAGCTCGCGGCCCGACTCGAACTGCACGACGAGCATCGCCGTCTTCAGGCGCTTCGCCCCCACGGCCAGCCTGCCGGCCGACATCAGGTGCACCTGGAGCGTGTTGCCGTCCTGCACCGTGAAGAGCAGCCGCTTGGCCCGCCGCCCGACCGCGGTGAAGCGCTGGCCCGCAAGCGACGCGAGCGGCGGGTCGATCGTCTTCGTGGTCGCGAAGTGGGAGACTGGCACGGCGGCGATCGGCTCGGCGGTGAGCGTCTCGCGCTGGGCGATCACGAACGCCTCCAGTTCGGGGAGCTCGGGCATGGGGTGAACGCTACCGGTAGCGGACGCACCGCTCCCACCCGTTTCGGTAGGGTCGGCGTCCCGTGACCGAGCCCGGCGTCGTCACCGCCTACCGAAACGGCTTCCCCGAGAGCCACCACCGCGTCCACGCCGTGGCCGTGCGCACCGACGGCGCGGTCATCGGCACGTGCGGCGATCCCGACCGGGTCACGAC
This sequence comes from uncultured Actinomycetes bacterium, assembly GCA_963717845.1. GTDB lineage: Bacteria > Actinomycetota > Thermoleophilia > Gaiellales > JAICJC01 > JAICJC01. The sequence goes on along the minus strand of CAVQXH010000001.1, from coordinate 1,171,949 downwards.
CCTGCGCTCGGCGGCCAAGCCGTTCCAGGCCGAGCCGCTGATCGCGTCGGGCGGCCTCGATGCGCTGGGCCTCGACGACCGCGTGCTCGCGGTCATGTGCGCCTCACACGCCGGCCAGGACATCCACGTGGAGGCGCTCGAGCGCGGACTCGCGGCCTGCGGGCTCGATGCGAGCGCGCTCCAGAACTCGCTCGGCACGCCGCAGGAGCGGATGCGCCACAACTGCTCGGGGAACCACCTCGGCTTCCTGGCCCACAGCGTCCACCGCGGCTGGGAGACGACTGGCTACCGCCTGCCCGAGCATCCGTCCCAGCAGGCGGCGCTCGCCGTGATCGCCGACCATGCCGGTGTCGATCCGGCCACGATCCCGACCATGAGCGACGGCTGCGGCGTGCTGGCCTTCGCCCTGCCGCTGCGCGTGATCGCCACCATGTACGCGCGCCTGCCCGAGCGGCTGCCGCGCCAGTTCGCGGCGATGCGAGCCCATCCGGAGCTCGTGCGCGGGGCCGGCGACCTCGACACCGAGGCGATGCGCGCCGTCCCCGGCTGCGTCTCGAAGGGCGGCGCCGAGGCGCTCTCGTGCATCGGCCTGGCCGGCGAGGGCATCGGAGTCGCGGTGCGCATCGACGACGGCAACGCGCGGGCAAGCGCGCCCGCCGCCCTGGCCGTGCTCGGGCAGCTGCTGCACTGGGACGAGCCGCCCGCCGGGCTGAGAGCGCTGTCAGAGCCGGTGCTGGAAAACTCGGTGGGCGACCCGGTCGTGCGCCTGCGGGCCCAGGTGAGCCTGACCTGACCTCGTGACAAGCTCGTGACAACGCCGGCGGAAACGTGTTCCGGAAAGTTCCTTGCCGAGCCTGATAACCGCTTGTACACTCCTGGCGTCTGCGATCCGCTTTGTCTCCCCTACCGGCCGTTCCGGGGCTTTTGCGTTCCCGGCATGGTCGATTCGGGAGTCCGTCGCGACGGCGATTATCTGTAGTCCAAGCATTTGGGGGGGCCCATGCTGACCGTCGACATCTCGCTCCCGGAGATCGAAGAGCTCAAGGCCCTGGTCCAAGAAGGACACGAGAAGGGGTATCTGACCTTCGACGAGGTCGCGGCGACGCTCGAGGAGATCGAGCTCACGAAGGAGCAGCTCGAGGACTTCTACACGTACCTCCTCGACCACAACATCGAGCTGCTCGACGCCGAGTCGCGGCAGACGGCCTCGCAGGACGCGGTCTTCCACGGTGAGAAGCCGCCCGAGCTCGACCTCACCGTCGAGCCCAGCCTCGACTCGCTGCGCCTGTACCTGCGCGAGATCGGCAAGGTGGCGCTGCTCACGGCCGACCAGGAGGTCAGCCTGGCGAAGCGGATCGAGCGCGGCGACATGCTGGCCAAGCAGCAGATGACCGAGGCCAACCTGCGCCTCGTCGTCTCGATTGCGAAGGGCTACCTGGGCCGCGGACTCTCCTTTCTCGACCTGATCCAGGAGGGCAGCCTGGGCCTGATCCGGGCCGTCGAGAAGTTCGACTACCGCAAGGGCTACAAGTTCTCGACCTACGCCACCTGGTGGATCCGCCAGGCCGTGACGCGTGCGATCGCCGACAAGGCCCGCACGATCCGCATCCCCGTGCACATGGTCGAGAAGCTGAACCGGGTCGTGCACATCGAGCGCCAGCTCGTCCAGCGGCTCGGCCGCGAGCCGCGCCCCGAGGAGATCGCCGGCGAGCTCGGCATGACCACCGACGAGGTGCGCGAGATCCAGCGCATGGCGCAGCTCCCCGTCAGCCTCGAGAAGCCGATCGGCGAGGAGGAGGAGTCCGAGCTGGGCGACTTCGTGCCCGACGAGCAGGCCGTCTCGCCGTTCGACTCGGCCACGATGACGCTGCGCCGCGAGGACATCGACCGCGCGCTCGACTCGCTGCCCGAGCGCGAGCGCAAGGTGATCGAGCTGCGCTTCGGCCTCAAGGGCGAGCAGCCGTGCACGCTCGAGGAGGTCGGCCGCGCCTTTGGAGTCACCCGGGAGCGCATCCGCCAGATCGAGAACAACACGCTCAAGAAGCTCGAGGGCCTGCCCGAGGCCCAGGCGCTGCGCAACGCCGAGTAGAATCCGCCGGCACCCGGGAGGATGTCCGAGTGGCTAAAGGAGACGGGCTGTAAACCCGTTGGCTCTGCCTACGCAGGTTCGAATCCTGCTCCTCCCATCACGACCCACAGCGCCACGCCGTCGGACGTCTCACGAGCCGGCGGCCTGCTCGCGCGCCATCTGCTCGTGCTCTTCCGCGGCGGCCTCGGCCGTCTCAACGTCGAACCATTCCGGGTGCCCATAGCCGGTTGAGCGCAGGGTCGATGCGAAGGCGTCGGCGTCGAAGGCGCTGTTGTGCGGCTCGACGCCGGGCCCAAGGATCGTCCAGAACAGGACCGGTCCCAGGCCGGCGACGTCGCCCCGGACGGTCGGCGGCCGAGCGCAGTGACCCGCATGCGGCTCTGGCTCAGAACGGGCCGTGCGGGGCGTAGGCCCCGGGCGGAGCGCCGACCGAGACGAACGCCAGCCCGTCGGGGCCGGCGACCGGGCACCGCGTCGTCCCGGGGTCGAAGCGGATGAACGAGCCCTCGCGCACCGCGACGAGCTCGCCGTCGACGCGCCAGTGCCCGCCGCCGCGAATCACGACCGCGACCTCCTCCTGGCCGGTGCCCGCCTCGTCGTGCTCGCGGCCCTCTCTGCCGGGAGGCAGGTCGAACCGGTTGATGCCGAAGGCCTCGACGCCGAGCTCGCGGCGGACGAAGCGCACGGCGCCGCCGGGGCCGCTGGGCTCGATGTCGTCGATGTGGACGACCGAGTAGCTCATACGCGTCGCAGCCTACTGCGTCAGCCGACGGTCAGCACGGCCGAGCCGCTGATCTCGCCGGCCGCCAGCCGATCGAGCGCCTCACCGGCGGCGGCCAGCGGGAACTCCTGCACCTGCGCCTCGATCGGGATGGCCGCCGCGAGCGCCAGGAACTCGGTCGCGTCGCGACGGGTGAAGTTCGCCACCGAGCGGATGCAGCGCTCCTGCCACAGCAGGTCGTAGGAGAACGCGGGCATCTCGTCGAGGTGGATCGCGTTCACGGCGACCGTCGCCCCCGGCGCGAGCGCCCGCAGGGCCGCCACCACCACGGAGCCAACGGGCGCGAACGTGACCGCGGAATCGAGCGGCCACGGCGCCCGGTCGTCGTACCCGCCGGTCCACGCCGCCCCGAGCCGCTCGGCCAGCTCGCGCTCCCTCGGCGAGCGGGTGAACACGGCCACCTCGCAGCCGTGGTGAAGCGCCACCTGGATGGCGAGGTGTGCGGACGATCCGAAGCCGAACAGGCCGAGCCGCCCGCCCGCGTCGGCCCCGGCCAGTCGCAGCGAGCGATAGCCGATGATGCCCGCGCACAGAAGCGGCGCCGCCGCGAGGTCGGTGAACTCCTCGGGCAGCGCGAACACGAAGTCGCGCCGGGCGGCGATCAGCTCGGCGTAGCCGCCGTCGGCTGTCCAGCCGGTGAACTCGGCGTTCGGGCACAGGTTCTCGAGGCCGCGGCGGCAGGCCGGGCAGGTGCCGTCGGCGCCGTGCAGCCAGGCCACCCCGACCCGCTCCCCCGTCGCGGCGATGCGGCCGACGACCTGATGGCCCGGGATGAGCGGCCGGCGGCGCATGGCCAGGTCACCCTGGTAGATCTGCAGGTCGGTGCGGCAGACGCCGCAGGCGGCGACCTCGATCACCACCTCGCCGGCGGCCGCCACCGGGTCGGCCACCTCGCGCTCGACCAGGCGGCCGGGCTCCTCGAGCACGATCGCGCGCATGCGGTCACACTATCGCCACCTGCGCAAATGAGCTTCGGCATCCTCACACTGATCGTCGCCTGCGGCCTGGCCGGTCCCCTGCTCGCGGCGGCGACGCGGCTCGCCGTCCCGGTGGTCGTCGGCGAGATCGCCGCGGGTGTGGTCGTCGGCAAGACCGGCCTCGGCGACATCAACACCGCCGATCCCACGGTGGTGTTCCTCTCGAGCGTGGGCTTTGCGATGCTCATGTTCGTGGTCGGCACCCATCTGCCGCTGCGCGACCGCGGCCTGCGCCGCGCGCTGCGCACAGCCGGGATCGCGGCGGTGCTCTCGTTCGCGATCGCCGTCCCCGGGGGCTGGCTGCTCGCCGACGTCTCGGGCGTCGGGCATCCGGCCGTCTTCGTGCTCCTGCTGGCCGCATCGAGCTCTGCCGTGGTCATGCCGATCATCCAGGAGCGCGGCATCACCGGGGAGGAGATGCTGGTCGCGACCACCTGGATCGCGCTCGTCGACATCGCGAGCATCGTCGCGCTGCCGGTCGCGCTCACCCCGGCGAAGGCGTTTCGGATCGGCGGCGGCGGGGTGCTGGTGGCCTGTGCGGCGGTGGGCCTGTTCGCGATCGTGCACGCCTACCGCGGCGACCGCGTGGTGGTGGCCCTGCGCACGGGGTCGCAGCAGCGGGGATGGGCGCTCGACCTGCGCGTCTCGCTGCTCGTCCTCTTCGGCCTCGCGGCGCTCGCGACGCGGTTCGGCACGAGCATCCTCATCGCCGGCTTCGCCGCCGGGATGATCGTGGCGCTCGCCGGGGAGCCCCGCCGCCTGACCCAGCAGCTCGTCGGGCTCGCCGAGGGCTTCTTCGTGCCGCTCTTCTTCGTCACGCTCGGCGCCAAGCTCGACTTCCGCGCGCTCGGCTCGTCGCGCTCCGACCTCGCGCTCGTCGCGCTGCTCTCCGCCGCGATCGTGATCTGCCATGTCGCGGTGGCGCGCCTGATGCGGATGCCGTGGGGCAGCGGGCTGCTTGCCTCGGCGCAGCTGGGACTGCCGGCGGGCGTGGTCGCCCTCGGGCTCGCCGAGCGGATCCTGACGCCGGGCCAGGGTGCCGCGATCGTGGCGTCGGCCCTGATCAGCCTGGGCGTCGCCAGCCTCGGGGCGGTGCTCCTGTCACGCGCGGCCGGCCCGCCGCCACCCGCCCCGGTACCTGCACCGGCCGCCGGCAGCCCTGGCTAATCTGGAGGCATGGCTGATGCAGAACCCCGGCCCTGGTTCGCCGAGCACGTGGACCGCTACATCGCCACGGACGGCGAGGACGGGCACGACTGGAACGGCCGCCCGACCCTGCTTCTGACGACGCGCGGCCGGCGGTCGGGCGAGGCCCACACGCTGCCGCTGATCTACGGCCGCGACGGCGACCGCCTGCTCATCGTCGCCTCCCGCGGAGGCGCACCGAACCACCCGAGCTGGTACCTGAACCTGCTGGCCGATCCCGACGTCGAGGTGCAGGTGAAGGGCGACCGCTTCCATGCCCGCGCCCACCCCGCCGGCCCCGACGAGAAGCCCCGGCTGTGGCAGACGATGACGAGCGTCTTCCCCGACTACGCGGTGTACCAGACGCGCACGACCCGCGAGATCCCGGTCGTCGTGCTCGAGCGCACCGGCGCCGCGACCTAGACGGAGAGCCGGTTGAGCGCCCGCAGCTTGTTGGTGGCGTCCAGGGCGGCGACCTTGTAGGACTCGGCCAGGGTCGGGTAGTTGAACACCTGGTCGATCAGGTAGTCGACCGTCCCGCCGAGGCCCATCACGGTCTGGCCGATGTGCACGAGCTCGGTCGCGGCCGTGCCGAACACGTGCACGCCGAGGATCGTCCGCGAGTCGGGCGCGACCAGGAGCTTGAGGATGCCGACCGAGTCGCCCAGGATCTGCCCGCGGGCCAGCTCGCGGTAGCGGGAGACGCCGATCTCGTACGGGATCCCGTCGCCGGTCAGCTCCTCCTCGGTGCGGCCGGCGAAGCTGATCTCGGGGATGGTGTAGATGCCGATCGGGAGCAGGTCGCGCATCGGCCGCGCGTCCAGGCCGAAGGCGTGCGCCGCCGCCAGCCGGCCCTGCTCGAACGAGGCGGACGCCAGGCTCGGGAAGCCGATCACGTCGCCCACCGCATAGATGTGCTCGACCGCGGTGCGGTAGTGCTCGTCCACCTCGATGCGGCCACGCGCGTCGATCTCGATGCCGGCCGCCTCGAGCCCCAGATCGGCGGTCGCGCCCTGCCTGCCGGCGGAGTACATGACCGCATCGGCGGCGATCCGCTTGCCGCTCGCAAGCGTCGTCAGCGTGCCGCCGTCGTGCTTCTCGACGGAGGTCACCGTCTCGCCCAGCCGGAACACGAGCCCCAGGTCGCGCAGGTAGTACTGCAGCGCCTCGACCATCTGGTTGTCGCAGAACTCGAGCAGGCGCTCGCGCTTCTCGACGACGGTCACGCGGGTGCCGAGCGCGGCGAAGATCGACGCGTACTCGATCCCGATCACCCCTGCGCCCACGACCACCAGCGTCGAGGGGATGCGGGACATGAGCAGGATGCCGTCCGAGTCGAGGATGGTGGCCTCGTCGAACTCGACCCCGGCGGGATGGGCGGGCGTCGTGCCGGTCGCAATCACGATCCGGTCGGCTGCGACGGTGCGCAGGCCGCCCTGCATGTCGGACACCTCGACATGGTGCGCGTCGGCAAGGCGGCCCTGACCGGGGAGCACGCGGATGTGGTTGCGCGCGAGCTGGTTTCGGATCACGTCCACCTCGCGCGTCATCACCTGCTGGGTGCGCCAGATCAGATCCTCGATCGTGATCTCCTCCTTCACCCGGTAGCTCTGCCCGTAGAGCCCGCGCTCGGACAGGCCGGTGAGGTAGATCGCCGCCTCGCGCAGCGTCTTGGACGGGATGGTGCCGGTGTTGGCGCACACGCCGCCGATCGTGTCGCGGCGCTCGACCACGGCCACCGACGCTCCGACCTTGGCCGCCTGGATCGCGGCCTTCTGCCCTGCGGGCCCGGAGCCCAGGACGACGAGGTCGAACCGGCTGCCTTCCATCGGCGCGATGCTACTCCACCGGCGCGCGGGCCTGGTGCGGCTTCACCGCACCGCCACCGCGACCGGCGGCTCGAGCCGGGAGTAGCCGGTGAGCCCGTCGAGCGCATGCGCTGCCTCGAGCAGGGCCCGCTCGGCGAACGGACGGGCGACCAGCTGCAGGCCGGCGGGCAGGCCCGACGGCGTCAGGCCCGCCGGGATCGAGATCGCGGGGCAGCCGGTGACCGTGATGCGCGAGCAGGAGCGCATCCACTCCAGATACGAGCCCATCGGCACACCGGCAACGGCGGTCGGGTACTCGGTCTCGAAGGGGAACGGCTCGACCTGGGTGACCGGGCAGGCCAGGTAGTCGTAGCGGTCGAAGAACGCGCCGACCCGCTCGCACACCTCGGTGTGCAGGCGCGTGGCCGCCACCAGATCGGCCGACGAGAGCGCGCGGCCGCGCTCCACGTTCCAGCGCACGGTGGCCTTCATGCGAGCGCCGTCGCGGTCGTAGAGGTCGCCCAGCGAGAGGGCGAACAGGAAGGCGCGCCACGTCTCGAACACCTGATCCGCGCCGGCCAGGTCGGGCTCGTCCGCGCAGACGTCGAGACCGAGATCGCCCAGCTGCGAGACCCCGCGCTGCGCCGCCTCCAGCACCGCCGGCTCGACCGGCAGCCCCCCGAGCGACGGGCTCCACGCCACCCGCCGCCCACGCAGATCCGCATCCAGCGGCCCCGTCAGATCGAGCGCCGCCGCGCGCTGCGAGAGCGGCGCGCGCGGATCCGGCCCCGCCATCGCGCCCAGAAGGAGGGCGACGTCGGCGGCGGTGCGGCCGAGCGGGCCGTCGACCGAGAAGGGCAGCCACGGGGCCTCGTCGGGCCACGACGGGACGACCCCCGGCGTTGGCCGCAGGCCGACGACGCCGTTCCACGCGGCCGGGTTGCGCAGCGAGCCGCCCAGATCGCTGCCGTCGGCGAGGGGCACGAGCCGGCAGGCGAGCGCCGCCGCCGCGCCTCCGCTCGATCCGCCCGCCGAGCGGGTGGTGTCCCAGGGATTGCGCGTTGCCCCGAACACCGGGTTGAACGTGTTCGACCCGGCCCCCCACTCGGGCGTGTTGGTCTTGCCGACGAGGATCGCCCCCGCTGCGCGCAGACGCGCGGCGAGCAGCTCGTCGGCCTCGGGCACGTGATCGGCATAGGACGGCGAGCCGTACGTCGTGCGCACGCCGGCCGTGTCGACCAGATCCTTGTGGGCGATCGGCAGACCGTGCAGCGGCGGCAGCGGCTCGCCGGCGGCGCTCTGGCGGTCGGCCGCGGCGGCAGCCGCGAGCGCGCGCTCGGAGACGACGGTGACGACCGCGTTCACCGCCGGGTTGAGCCGCTCGATCCGGTCGAGATGGGCGCCGACGAGCTCGACCGCCGACACCGATCGGCCGCGCACGAGTGCGGCCTGGCCGGTCGCGGGGAGCAAACAGGGGTCGTCAGCCATCGGCGGTTGCGGGGAGGGCCGCTACGCGGATCCGGGGATGCAGGTTGCCCCGAGGCAAGCGATCACAGGGCATAGGCCGCCGGTGTTCGTTCGGCGTCTCCACGTCAATCCTCAGGGAAGGCCCCCCAATGCGCCTCTCGGTACGCACGAAGTTGTTCGGTTCGTTCGGTGTCATCGTCGGCCTCATGGTCGTGCTCGGCATCGCCGCCATCGTCGAGCTCGCCTCGGTCGCCGGGCGCGCGGACTACCTGGGCACGAACAGCCTACCGAGCGTCGTCAAGATCGGGCAGGTCGGCGGGGATGTGGCCAACTTCCGCCGCTACCAGAACCGAATGGTGTGGGCGACGCCGGCCGACCGGGCGAAGCTCCTGCCGGGAATGCAGCCCTACGCGACTTCGGCCTCCAGGACGCTCGCGAGCTACGACGTGCTTGCCGCGGGCCACGATCGCACGCTCTGGCGGGCCACGCTCAAGGGGTGGCGGGCCTACCGCAAGGCGACGGCCGGGTTCCCCGCCGCCGTCAAGGCCGGCGATGTCAAGGCGATGGAGACGATGCTCGGCAACTCCCTGGATGCGTTCGACACGATGGAGGCCAACCTGACCGCCTGGAACGCCTTCAATCTGAAGGAGGCCCACCAGTCGCTGGCCGACGCGCGCTCGACCCACGCGACCGCCCGCGTGATCATGATCGCGCTCCTCGTGATCGCCGGCCTCGTTGCCGCCGGCCTCGCGTTCGCAATCGCCCGCTCGATCACCACCGGGGCGCGGCAGATGCTGCGCGCCGCCGAGGGCATCGCCGAGGGCGACCTCGACCAGGACGTGCACACCAAGAGCCGCGACGAGCTCGGCGACACCGCCCGGGCCTTCCAGCGCATGATCGAGTACCTGCAGGGGCTGGCCGCATCGGCAGGCAGCATCGCCGACGGCGACCTCACCGTCGAGGTCGAGCCGAAGTCCGAGCGCGACGTGCTCGGCGTGGCATTCCAGACCATGGGCGCCAGCCTGCGCAAGATCGTGAGCGACGTGACCGCCACCGCGCAGCGGCTGAGCGCGGCGTCGCAGGAGATGTCGTCGACCTCGGAGGAAACCGGGCGGGCCGTCGAGGAGATCGCAAAGGCCGTGCAGGACGTCGCCGCCGGCGCCGAGCGGCAGGTGCAGATGGTGCACGCGACCCGCCAGTCGGCCGAGGAGTCGAGCGTCGCCGCCGATCGGGCGCGCGAGGTGGCCGACCAGGGCGTCACCGCCGCCGAGCAGGCCAATAGCGCCATGGCGGCCGTCAAGCGGTCGTCCGCCGAGGTGGTCGAGGCGATCAACCAGCTCGCGGGCAAGTCGGAGCAGATCGGCGGCATCGTCGAGACGATCACCGGCATCGCCGGGCAGACCAACCTGCTGGCGCTGAACGCGGCCATCGAGGCCGCCCGCGCCGGCGAGCAGGGCCGCGGCTTCGCGGTCGTCGCCGAGGAGGTGCGCAAGCTGGCCGAGGAGTCGCAGCGCGCCGCCGAGCAGATCTCGACGCTCGTGAGCGAGATCCAGTCCGAGACCGGCCGCACGGTCACCGTCGTCACCGACGGCGCCCGCCAGACCGAGGAGGGCGCGGTCGTCGTCGACCAGACCCGGCAGGCCTTCGAGGAGATCGGCGCGGCCGTGAGCGACATGGCGATCCGCATCGACAGCATCGCGACCGCCAGCAACGAGGTCGCGAGCGTCGCCGAGCAGTCGTCAGCCTCGACCCAGCAGGTGTCGGCCTCCACGGAGGAGACGAGCGCCTCGGCCGAGGAGATCACGGCGTCGGCCCAGGAGCTGTCTGCCACCGCTCAGAGCCTCGAGCGGCTGGTGTCGCACTTCAAGGTCGCGTAGCCAGGATCGCGCCCGGGACTAGCCTTTTCTCCCCTCCGGCCGTAACCTGTCAACGTCCCGCGAGCAAGGGCCGTCGGCATGGCGGGACAGGGCGACGGAAGAGGTGACGCATGGGCATCAACCCAACCCGTTTCGCAGTGGCGGTATCTGCGTCACTCGCGGCGTTGGCGATCGGCCTGCTGCTGGGGGTGCGGGCCGGGGGCAGCCATACCGCGCACGTCCTCCAGGTGGAGACGGTGACCACAACCACCGGGGCGACGGCACAGGCGCCCATCACACGGACGACCACCGTACCGGAGATCCTCACCGCGACGACGACCGTGACCGCTGCGCCTGTGATCATCGACGTCGCCGCCCGGCGCGCGCACGCCGGCCGCCGCGCCGTCCCGGTGACGAGGCATCCGCCCCGCACCCCGGCGCCGCCAATCCAACCCCAGCCGAAGCCCAAGCACCCTCCGAAGGCGCCGAAGCCGCCAAAGCCACAGCCTGCGCCGCCACCGAAGCCGCCGAAACCACCGAAGCCACCCAAGCAGCCGCCACCACCGCCCTCACCGAAGCCACCGCCGCGGCCGCGGTGAGCGCCGTGGGTGGCCGGCCGAGGGCTGTTGTGGGCTTGGACCGGCCACCCTGACGTCCAGGACGGCGGCGTCCAGGCACGACCAATGACTGGTGGCACCGCCTCTGAGCACGACCCTGCAATGGCAACGTTGGCATCCGATGAGAACTGGGCCGACCTTCCAGCACCGCCATTCGCGCGAGGAGGTCAGCCCGCGACGTCGGGGGTGACGGCGGCGGCCGGGATCTCGGGCAGCGCCTTGAGGTGCGGCAGGGGTGAGGGCACGAGCCAGAGCGCGCTCAGCGCCCCGCCGATCGTCGCGATCCACAGGGTCGTGTGGATGCCGAGCGTGGCCGCGCCGAGTCCGGCGGCCAGCGACCCGAGCGGGCGCACGCCGTAGTTCACGATCGTGTAGGCGCCCTGCACGCGGGCGCGCAGCCCGCCGGGGACGAGCGCGGCGTTGATCGATCCCGCGGTGATGTCGAGGATCATGACGCCCATGCCGGAGCTGAACTCGGCCAGGAAGAGCATGCCGATCACGAGCGCGTGGGGCCCGCCCGCGAGCGGGACGAGCAGAAGCGGCGCCGGGAACAGCACCGACCCCAGGCAGAAGCTTGGCCCGACGCCGATGCGGCGGGTGAGCGGGCGGGTGAGCGCCGCCCCCAGCAGGCCGCCGATCGCCCCGAGCCCGAGCACGATGCCGAGCGTGCCCGCACGCACGTGCAGCGAGCGCGTGGCGTACAGCAGGAAGAGGGCGAAGAACCCGAGGTTGAAGAAGTTGACGGTGGCGGTCGAGGCGAGCTCGTAGAAGAGCGTCGGCGTGCGCCGGATGTAGCGGACGCCGGCCGTGACGTGGCCGGGCTCCGGCGGCTGTGGCGGCGGCTCGGCCGGGGAGATCCGTGACAGGAAGCCCGCCGATCCCACGAACGACGCCGCGTCGACGAGCAGTGCAAGCGGCGCCGAGACGGCCTGGGTGAGGATGCCTCCGAGGCTCGGCCCGGCCATGAACGAGACGGCCCGGCTGCCGTACACGAGGGAGTTCGCGTCGAGGTAGTGGTCGCGGTCGACGACGCAGATGAAGAGCGTGCTGTCGGCGACCTGGAAGAAGACGCTCAGGCTGCCGGCGGCGAACGCGACCACGTAGAGCTGCGCCATGCTGAGCACCCCCAGGGCCGCGGCGACCGGCACGCTCGCGAGCAGCAGCGCGCGGCCGAGGTCGCTTGCGATCATCACCCGGCGGCGCCGGCCGAAGCGGTCGGCGAACGCCCCGGCGTGGAGCGCGAGCACGAGGTTCGGCGCCCACACGAGCGCCGTCAGCACCCCCATCTGCGCCGGCGTCGCGTGCAGCGTGAGCACGCCGACGAGGGGCAGCGCGATGCCGTTCACCTGGTCGCCGAGCATCGAGATGCTCTGCGCCGACCAGTACCGGCGGAACACGCGCTCACGCAGCAGCGGCGGGACGCGCGCGAGCAAGCCGGCTTATGCCTCGGCGCGCCGGTGCCAGCCGGCGGTCACAAGGGCGGTGGCGGCAAGCGTGCTCGCCACCGCTCCGACCGCCACGGCCAGCGAGACCCGCAGGTCGAGCAGCCCGACGGCGATCACCGACCCGGCGACGCCGACGTAGATGCAGGTGATGAAGGCGGCGGTCACCTCGCCGCGGCGCGCGGGCGGGGCGATCCGGTTGAGCTCGTCCTGCGCATACAGGAACCCTACGCCGTGGCCGGCGCCCGTCAGCACGGCTCCGCCGAGCAGGAGCACGAGCGACCCGAGCGGTGCCGCCACGACGCACGCGCGCGCGTGACGGCCGTGGCCATCAATTCTCGGTACCCATGCGGGCCGCATCGAAACGTCGTTGACTAGTGGCCACGGGTGCGCTTTGATCAGATCATCACCATCTACGCCCCCCTTGTGTGTGCAGGCGGCGGCGGGACATGACCGACGAGAGCCGCGCCCGGCTCGCGCGGTCGCAGGGCACGATGCTGCGGGCGGCGATCGCAGGACGGTCGTCACCGAGCGCGTGGCCCACGTATGTCGCCCGCCAGCCCGTCTATGACCGCGACCTGAACGTCGTCGCCTACGAGCTGCTGTTCCGCGGCGGCGTCGCGGCGAGCGAGGCGATCGTGATCGACGCACAGGCGGCGACCGGCGAGGCCGCCCTCACCGCCGTCGCCGACATCGGGCTGGATGTGCTCGTCGGCGGGCGGCGGGCGCTCGTGAACGTCTCGCGCTCATTCCTGCTCGGCGAGCAGGTGCTGGCGCTTCCACCCGACCGGGTCAGCCTCGAGGTGCTCGAGTCGGTCGCGCCGGACGCGGCGGTCATCGACCGCCTGCACGAGCTGGCCGCCCGCGGCTACCAGATCATCCTGGACGACTTCGTGCTCACCCGGCACACGCGCAGGCTGCTCGCCGTCTCGGGCTTCGTGAAGCTCGACGTGAAGGACCGTGACGAGGAGGACATCGTGCGGCTCGTCGCCCGGCTGCGCGCCCACCCGGTCAGGCTGATCGCCGAGAAGATCGAGCGCCCCGAGGAGTTCGAGGCGTGCCGCCGGCTCGGATTCGACTACTTCCAGGGCTTCGTGTTCGGCGTGCCCCAGCTGATGACCGGACGTCGCATCCGGGCGGGGCGGCCCACCGTCCTGACGCTGCTCGCCGCGCTCTCGCGGCCCGATGTCTCGGTGGCCGAGCTCGAGGCCATCATCGTCCAGGACATCGGCCTGTCCGTGACGCTCCTGCGCTACATGAACTCGGCCGCGGTGGGGCTGCACCGGCGGATCAGCTCGATGCGCGACGCGATCGTCTTCCTCGGCACCGAGACGATCCGCTCATTCGCCTATCTGGTCAGCCTGACGGCGCACTCCCAGCAGCCGACCGAGCTCGCCCGGATCGGCATGGTGCGCGCGAAGATGATGGAGCTCCTGGGCCCGGCGCTCGGGCGGGCCGACCGGGCGACGTGCTTCACCGTCGGCCTGCTGTCGGTCGCCGACGCCCTGCTGGCGGTGCCGATGGACGTGCTGCTCGAGGAGCTCGAGGAGCTCGACGGCGAGGTCACGCGCGCGCTCGCCTCCCGCGACGGCGCGCTCGGTGCGCAGCTGCGCCTGGTCGAGCAGTACGAGCGCGGGCGGCTCGACCAGCTCGACCCGGCCGCGATCGACCCGATGCTGCTCCGCGACGCCTACCTGCAGGCGGTGGCGTGGGCCGATGAGACGTCGGCGTGCCTGCTCGCCGCGGGCACGGGTGCGCGCAGGCACGACCCGCTGCGCCGCGCCTCCTAGCTGCGGGCGCCGCCCAGCGCCGGTTGCCGGCCGGCGAGGATCGGCGCCGCCCGGAACCCGAAGGCGGTGCAATAGACGCCGAGGAAGAGCTCCCACAGGAACTCGGGGATGGTGGCGACGCCCTGCAGAGAGCCGCCCTGATCGGCGGCGCCGAACAGCACGGCGATCCCGGAGGCGATGATGAGCGGCCCTCCGATCAGGCCGAGCCACGCCGCGCGCGGCGGCACGAGCGCCGATCGGTACATCAGGTAGCCCAGCATGAGCCCGTTCCCGATGCCGACGACGAAGCCGGGGCCGAGCAGGAACGTCCAGTCCTTGAGCGCGGCCAGCGCGTAGGCGAGCGTGCCCTCGTTCGGCCCGGCATTCTCCTGCTGCAGGGTCACCACCGTGAGGACGGCGAGGATGCCCACCAGGATGAAGGTGCACTCGACGATGCGCGCGGTCACGTACCCGAGCGCGATGGTCTCGTTCTGCCGCTTCAGCAGCGGATACGGAACGACGGCGGTGCCGATGTTCGCGAAGATCAGGAGCAGCTCCAGCGCGACGCCCAGGAAGATGCGGTTGTCGTGGCCGGCGCCCGCGATGTAGCCGACAGGGTCGTCGAGCACCGGCTGGTAGAGCCAGAGCGCCGTGATCGAGGTGACGAACGTGATCAGGTAGAGCACCCCGAACACGCGGCCGATGCTGCGGGCCTCGTCGAGTGGCACTGCGCGGTCATAGTCCATGGCCCCTCCAGTCGATGCCGCCGGAGCGCACCGCGGGTCGCGCGACGCGCGATACCGCCAACCGTTCCCCAACTCTCGGTTCCGAAACGTCCTCCGCCGACCGTGCTCGAGGAGTAGAATCGGCGGGCGCATATGAGAGCGTTCTCACACCAGGCGCTCGGACTCGCCGCCGCCCTCTGCGCCGTCGCGATCGCCCCGGCCTGCGGCGGGGGCTCCGGCACCTCCCAGTCCGGATCGGCGGGCGGCGGCCCCGTGAACGGCGGGACGCTGCTCGCCGGCATCCCGGCCAACCCCGACCATCTCGACGGCGCCCTCTCGGCGACCACCGAGGGCTGGGAGATCCTCGAGGCGACCAACGACGGGCTGCTGACGTTCCGGCGGGCGGGCGGCGGCGCCGGCTCGCAGGTCGTGCCCGATCTGGCGACGGCCATGCCGAAGATCTCAGCCGGCGGCCGTGTCTACACGTTCCATCTGCGCTCGGGCGTGCGGTTCTCGCCGCCGGTCGACCGGGCGGTGCGACCCTCCGACGTCAAGGCGTCGATCGAGCGCATCCTCAAGGTGAACTCGCCGAACGTCAGCTGGTACACCGGGATCGCCGGCGCGACCGCGTACGAGTCCGGCAAGGCGGCCAGCGTGACCGGCATCGTCGCCGACGACGCGGCGATGACGGTGACCTTCCACCTGACCCAGCCCGACGGCACGTTCCTCGAATACATGGCGATGCCGCCGGCCTTCGTCTACCCGGCCGGGACGCCGGCACACGACGTCTCCACGCACGCGACCGAGCGGGTCGCCACCGGCCCGTACATGATCTCGTCCTACGTGCCCAGCCAGCAGGTCGTGCTGACCCGCAATCCCAGCTTCCACCCGTGGCCGAACACGCCCGGCGGGCACCTCGCAGAGATCAAGATCGCCGTCGGGGTGACGCCCGAGCAGGCCGTGAACGAGACCGCCGACGGCCAGCTCGACTGGTACTTCGAGAACCCGCCGCCCGATCGTCTGGCGCAGCTCGAGCAGCAATACCCGAAGCAGCTGCAGAAGGGCGCGACCGGCGAGATCGAGTACTTCTCGATGAACGAGCGCCTCTACCCGTTCAACAAGCTCGCGGTGCGCCAGGCGGTCAACTACGCGGCGAACCGGCAGAGCATGCTGAAGCTCGAGGGCGGCCAGGGCAACGTCACCGAGAACGTGATCCCGCCGAGCTTCGGCAGCGCCTTCCAGCGGCACACCTTCTTCCCGTACGACCCGGCGAAGGCGAAGGCACTGATCCAGCAGGCCGGCGTCACCGGTGCGCATGTCACCCTGTGGGTGCTGAACACCGAGCCGTATCCGAACGTCGCCCAGTACATGGCGGGCGTCCTCAACTCGCTCGGCATGAACGCGACGGTCAAGGTCGTCGACGCATCGGTGTACTGGGACCTGATCGCGACCGAGAAGAACGACCCCCAGATCGCCTACAACAACTGGAGCCAGGACTTCCCCGAAGGCGCCGACTTCATCGACACCCAGCTGAACGGCCAGGGCATCGTGAACGTCGGGAACAACAACCAGTCGAACGTCAACATCCCCGCCCTGAACGCCATGATCGACCGGGCCAAGCGCATGCCCGTCGGCGCGGCCCGAAACGCCCTGTGGGCGCAGCTCGACGCCGACTACATGAAGACGAACGCGCCGTGGGTCGTGTTCATGAACGCGGCCCGCTACAAGTTCGTGTCGGCGCGGCTGCACGGCCTGGTCTTCAACGGCACCTACTACGACCTGTTCCCATCGATGTGGCTGGCGGGATAGCGCCCGCAGGAGGGCGGCGCCCGCGCCGGTAGACTCGCGGCATGCTGGTGGGGAGGGCGGGTGAGTGTGCGCGCATCGACCTGCTGCTGGCGGAGGCGCGGGCCGGCCGCGGAGGCGCGCTCGTCATCGGCGGCGAGCCGGGGATCGGCAAGACCGCGCTCCTGACACACGCGGCCGCCGGGGCCGGCGAGATGCGGATCGTGCGCGTGCGCGGAGTCGAGACCGAGACGTCGCTGCCCTTCGCCGGCCTCGTCGACCTGCTGACGCCGCTCATGCAGCACCTGGCGCACGTGCCCGAGCGCCAGGCGGACGCGGTGCGAAGCGCCCTTGCGATCGGCCCGCCCCGCGCCGCCGACCGGCTCGCCGTGCTCGTGGGCGGGTTCAATCTGCTGTGCGCGGCCGCGGGCACGCAGCCGCTGCTCGTGCTGGTCGACGACGCGCACTGGCTCGATGCGGCCTCCGCCGAGGCGATCACGTTCGCCGCCCGCCGGATCGGCGCCGACCGCGTCGCGCTCCTCATCGCCACCCGCGAGCCGGGCGGCGGCGACATCCCGGCCGTCGCGCTTGGGCCGCTCAGCGCCGCCGAGTCGCGCGACGTGCTCGAGAGCCGCGGCTTCGGTTCCGCGGCTCTCGCCGCCGCGGTGCGCGACGCGGCGGGCAACCCGCTCGCACTGCTCGAGCTCGCCCGCTCGCCGGACGCCGGCTTCGAGCTCGGGCATTCGACCCTCGAGCAGGGCTACGCGCGCATGGCGGCGGCGCTGCCCGACGACTGCCGCAGGGCGGTGATCGTGCTGGCCGCGGCCCGGTCGACGAGCCCGCTCGTGATCGGCCGCGCCCTGGCCGGCGAGGGATTGACCGCCGCCGCGTTCGCCCCCGCCGAGCAGGCCGGCCTGGTCACCATCGCCACGGGCGCAGTCGCGTTCCGGCACCCGCTGATCCGGTCGGGCGTCTACGCCTCGGCGGCCGCCGCGGAACGCCGCCGTGCGCACGAGGCGCTGGCCGCCGCCTGCGTCGAGCCCGAGCTCGAGTGGGAGCGGGTGTCCCACCTCGCCGCGGCGGCGACAGACCCCGACGAGGAGCTCGCCGTCGCCGTCGAGCGGCTGGCCACCGACGTGCGCCTGCGCGGCGGCATCATCGCCGCGGTGGAGTGGTACGAGCGCGCCGGGACGCTCAGCCTCGACCCGGCCGGTCGCCGCCGGCGACTGCTCGCGGCCGCCGAGGCGGCGCATGCGAGCGGCCGGGCGCAGATCGCCCAGCGCATCCTGGACGACGTCGAGGCCGAGTCCCGCGCCCCTGCCGACGTCGCCCGGGTCGAGCTCCTGCGGGGCCGGATCGAGGCGCGCAGCGGCTCGACGCAGGCGGCATCCGCGCGCTTCCTGCGGGCCGCGGGAGCGCTCGAGGCGGCCGATCCGGTTGCGGCGGCGGCGCTCTTCATCGAGTCGGTCGACCCGTCGATCCGCGCCGGCCGCCCGCAGGAGGCACTCGCAGCGGCCCGGCGAGCGGGTGAGCTGGCACCCGCTGGGGATGCGCTCGGCCTGGCCGCGCAGATCGCGCAGGCCGCGGCGCTCGTGTTCCTCGGCGACGCGGCGGCGGCCGAGCGCGACATCGCCGCGGCGGCCGACGCGGCCGCCGGCTCGCCCGCGGTCACGGCCGACCTGCAGCTGCGCGCGTATCTGGGGATGACGCTTGCGTTCGCCGAGCGGGTCGACCGGGCGATGCCGGCGCTGGACGCGCTCGTCGAGGAGTGCGAGCAGATCGCGCCCGGCGCGCTCACCTACCCGCTGATCAGCCGGGCGTGGCTGCGGCGCCTGTGCGGTGCCTGGGCCGGTGCGCAGGCCGACGCCCAGCGGGCCGTGCGGCTGGCCCGCGCAGCTCGGCCGGGCAAGCGACGAGTGCTGGGGGCTCAGCATCCTGACGTGGATCACGGCGGCCCAGGGCCGGCTCGACGAGGAGCTGCTCGAGCGCCAGCGCGCGCTCGCCCAGGAGCTGGAGCTGCCCTACCAGGCGATGGGCGTGCACGCCGGCCGGGGGCTGCACGCGCTGGCGGCGGGCGCCGCCGACGCCGCCGCCGGCGAGCTCGGGCTGGCGCTCGCGATCAAGCGGCGCGTGCGGCGTCGCCGACGCGACCACGCAGCCCGTGATCGGCGCGGATCTGGTCGAGGCGCTCCTCCGCTGCGGCAGGCGCGAGGAGGCGGCGGCCGAGGCGGCCGTCCTCGCCGATGCGGCCGCTCGCGCCGGCGGCGGCTCGGTGCTGGCCGTGGCCGAGCGGGCGCGGGCGCTCGTGGCGGACGACGGGATGGACGGCTTTGCCCGAGCGTGGACGCTGCATGCGGACTCCCCCGACGCCTTCGGCCGGGCGCGGACGGCGCTCGCGTGGGGCGATGCGCTGCGGCGGGCGGGGCAGCGGGTCGAGTCACGCGAGCTGCTCGAGACGGCCCGGGCGGCGTTCGAGGCGCTCGGGGCGGCGGCCTGGGAGGAGCAGGCCGCCTCGGCGCTCGCCCGCAGCGGCAAGGCGCTTCGGCGCGGCACGGCGCAGCGCGACGAGCTCACGCCGGCCGAGGTCGAGGTGGCGGGGCTCGCGGCCGAGGGCAGGACGAACCGGGAGATCGCCGGCGCGCTCTGGATGAGCGAGAAGACGGTCGAGGCGCACCTGTCGCGCATCTACCGCAAGCTCGGGGTGCGCAACAGGGCCGAGCTCGCCGGCCGGCGGCTGGAGGCGGGCGCGCCGCGACCGTAGGGGAATCCCCGACGCCACCCGATGCGGGCCTGCATACGCTCGGATCGTCCTGAGGAAACGTCGAGGAGGTCATCATGAGCACCACTCCCGAAGCGCCGCCGGCCCGGGTCGCCCGACCGCGGTGGGTCTCGATCACAGCGGCCGCCGCACTGGCGTGCGCGCTCTCCCCGCTGCTCCCGATGCTCTCCATCACGGCCTGGTCGGCCGCGACCACGTTCGCGATCTACGCCGCCATCCCCCTCGCCGGGATCACGCTGTGGGCGGCGCGCCGCTCGGGCGGCCGCCGGGAGCGGCTGCTGGCGAGGCTCGCGCTCGCGACCATGGGCGCGTGGGTGCTGCTGTTCATCGCATGGGGCCTCGCGCTGCGGTACGGCTCGTGAGCCCGCCGGCGGCACCTACGATCCGGCGATGGAGCTCGAGCAGGCCATCCGCACTCGCCGCACGCACAAGGCCTACCGGCCCGAGCCCGTCGACCGGGCCGTGCTCGACCAGCTCTTCGACCTCGCCCGCTGGGCGCCGAACCATCACCTCACGAACCCGTGGCGGTTCCGCGTGCTCGGGCCGCGGGCGCTGGAGCAACTGAAGGCCGTGACCGAGGAGCTGAAGCCCGGGTCGGCGCGCAAGCTCGACCGCGCGCCGACCCTGGTCGCGGCCTGCGCCCGCCAGACCGGCGACCCGGTGCAGGACCGGGAGGACCTGCTGGCGACGGCCGTCGCCGCCTACATCGTGCTCCTGGCCGCCCCGGCGCACGGCCTCGGGGGCTACTGGCGCACCGTGGCGGCGCTCGACCTGCCCGCCGGCCGCGCCGCGCTTGAGATCCCGCCCGATGAGACGCCGCTCGGGCTGCTCCACCTCGGGTATCCGATGCACGCGCAGGAGCCGCCGGAGCGGGCGCCGGTCGCAGACGTCGTGAGGTACCTCGACTAGGCTCGTGTTTGCGGGCCCGGATTTCACCTAGAATCCGCGCGCATGCCCTCTTAGCTCAGTTGGTAGAGCACTTCCATGGTAAGGAAGGGGTCAACGGTTCGAGTCCGTTAGAGGGCTTCGTTCTGGACGCGGGTTCAGGGCACTTCGGGCACCGAGACCTGATGCCACGCCGGGGCGTGATGACAACCCCGCCGTCTATCCAGCCCCGGGCTGCCCGGCGGCCGGCTCGACGTCGGGCCGGTAGCCATACGCCGCCTCGCGGACGGTGGAGTCGGCCTCCAGCCCCGCTGCCAGCGCCCCGCCCACCATCGCCAGCGACGCGACCAGCCAGATCAGCGCGATGTACTGCGCGGCACCGACCGGGCGTGCGACGACCGCGTGGAACAGTGGCATCGACACGAGCAGCAGGGCGCCCACGGCCGTGACCAGGAGCAGCGCCGCGTAGAGCGTGAGCAGTCCGATCAGCAGGCTGAGTGACGTCACGATGTTGAACAGCACGATCTGGTCGCTCGACCGCTCGTCCTCGCCGCTCTCCCACAGATCGTGAGCCGCGATCAGGGTGACGGTCGTCACCAGCACAGCGAAGATGGCGATCGCGCCCAGGCGTGCCCAGCCCATCGTGACGGCGATCCGCCACACGTCGGTGGTCACGAGAGCCGCGGCCACGACAGCCAGCGAAGCGATCAGCGCCCGGTAGAGCTTCACGCCAAGCCGCCAGGGACGGTTCGCACGAAGCATGCCGACCACCAGCCGGCCGCCGCCGCGCCCGGATCCCCATCCCAGGCTGAGACCGTCGTCCCCGAGATCGGCGAGGTCCTGGAGCCTCCGCAGCCTGACGCCACGGGACGCGTCGCGACCCGAGCCGTCCAGGGCCCGGCCGATCAGGCGCAGCGCCGCCTCGCGCAACCGCCGGCGCACGGCCACGACGCCGATCGCCGGGACCGAGATGACGACCACGCTGTGACTGACGCTGACATGGCCGGCGACCGTGCGCCCGGCCGAGGGCAGGGGCAGGTCGGTCAGGCACAACGCCATGTCCCACCGCTCCGAGAGCAGCTTGCGCCGGCCCCCGTCGATCAGGTCGGGCAGGAGCGCCGGCGGGGCAACCAACGCGTCCGACACGACGGGCAGCCTCCACGTCAGCTGCGGATACATCTGGGACAGCTCCGCCCGCAGCCCGGTGGCCAGGTCGGGGGCCATATCGGCCGGCAGCCCGGGCGTCGCCACGATGCCCAGCGTCAGCTCAGGTCGGGGCGCCGGAGATGCGTCGACGGCCTGCATGCGTCAGTCGGCGACCTTCGACACGGTCGCAGGCGTCAACCGGAACGCGTCGGCGTCGGTCTGCCGGGCGCCGTGGAAGTCCCCGCCCACCTGGTTCCCGCGCCCGGCCGCTTGACAGGCGGTCGCCCGTTCAAACTCGTTCATAGTGCATCGGGTCGCATCCCGTGCCCCGTTGGGTGCCCCACCGACGCCATGTCGCGGGCGAGTTCATGCGCCGTCCATCGCCCCACGACATCTCGCCCTCAGCCAGCTTCTCAGACGCTGGGTCCTGGGGGCTGGGCCTTCCGAAACTCCTTGTCGAAGTCTGGGCGGTGGGCTCCGTGCAGTGCTTCCGCTTCGGCGTCGCGTCGTTCGCGGCGCCGCTCGGCTCGACGATCGCGCCAGGCTCTCAGGGCTGCGGTCAGCGACATCGTGCCTCCCTCCATTGGGAAACGTCAGGCTAGCGATTTGTGCGGAGAGTTGCAAGCGCTGGCAGTCTGCCAGCCCCGCGTGGGTCAGCGCCCTTCCGTGGGCGCGGACCGTCTAGCCGAGAGCGTCGGTGATCTCTTGGATCGCGGCTTGCTCGGCCGGGCTGACGTCGACGCCATCCTCGCGGTGGGCGTGTGCCACCCGCTCGGCGACGGTGACGATGAACTGCTTGACGTCGGACACCTCGGTGGGCGTTGCCTTTGGCTCCAGCACCCCGATCGCGTCGCGCAGGTGACCGAGACCCGCCTGCCGGAGCTCCTCGGGGGAGTGGTAGCGGGTGTGATCCGTCTTCGGCTTGGACGCCACCAGTTCGTCCAACAGCGTGCTTTGACCGTGCTTCTGGCGAGCTTCCGTGTACGCCTTGGCGATCGCCAGCGTCTCGCGGAACATGCCGCCGCGCTGCGCCGTCATCACCAGCAGCCCCGCGGTCGCGGGCGCCTCGGAGATCGTCTCCCACTCCTCGGCGGAGAAATCAGCCTTCCCGGTCATGAACCCATCCTCCTTGACGTCCGCTCCCGCACAGCCAGCGAAGGATAGCGAGATGGTGCAAGCGCCCGGTTGGGAGTTTGGTGACGGTCAGTAGCCGGTGCCGCTCTTCACCCGCCGGCGGTCGAGCTCATGCAGTCCGCCCTTCTGATCGAGGCTGGCGCAGGCCTGGGCGATGTCCTCGGCGAGCGTTCCGACGATCGACTGTCCGATCCGTTCCTTGACCAGAACCCGCAGGATCGTGACGTGGTCGGCGTTCGGCGGAAGGGTGTAGGCGGGGACCATCCATCCGCGCTCGGCCGCAACCTGTGACGCGACGTCGAACTCGTCGTAGTCGCGCTCGCCCGTGAGCTTGAACGCGACAAGGGGCAGCTGCTCGACGTGGTGCTGGCCGACGAGCTCGAAGTTCTTCGTCGCGAGGATGTTGCTGCTCAGAAGGCGGGAGTTGTGCTGCATGGTCTCCATGATCGTGCGGTACCCGTCGCGGCCGAAGCGCACGAAGTTGTAGTACTGCGCCAGCACCATGCTCGCGCCCGTCGAGAAGTTCAGCGTGAAGGTCGCATCCCGCTTCCCGAGGTAGTTCTCGTAGAAGACGAGGTCATCGGGCAGGTCGCTGGGCTCGCGGAACACGAGCCAGCCGAGGCCGGGGTAGACCAACCCGTACTTGTGGCCGGAGACGTTGATCGAGCGCACCTGCTCGAGCCGGAAGTCCCACTCGGTGTCGGGGTACAGGAACGGCCACACGAACCCGCCGCTCGCGGCATCCACGTGCAGGGGCACGTCCAGGCCGCGTGTCTGCTTGATCTGCACGAGCAGGTCGTTGATTCCGCGGATGTCGTCGGCGTGGCCGGTAAAGGTCGTGCCGAGCACCGCGGCGACGCCGATCGTGTTCTCGTCAACGTGCGGCTCGACGTCCTCGGGGCCGATCGTCAGCCTGTCGGGCTGCAACGGGATGATCCGCGGCTCGACGTCGAAGTAGCGGCAGAACTTCTCCCACACGACGTGCACGTCGCCACCGAACACGAGATTCGGCCGGGCCGTGTCCTTGTTCGCCTGCTCGCGCCGCCCCCGCCACTTCCACTTCAGGCCCAGTGCGCCCAGCATGATCGCCTCTGACGATCCCTGTGTGCGCGTCCCGGTCGTCTCTCCCGGCGCGTTGAACAGGTCGGCCAACATCCGGATGCAGCGCTGCTCGATCGCGGCCGTCTGCGGGTACTCGGCGTGGTCGATGTAGTTGCGATGCAGGTTCTCCATGATCACCCGCTCCGCCTCCGGCTCCATCCACGTCGTCACGAACGTCGCCAGATTCCGCATCGGGATCCCGTCGAGGATCAACTCCTCGTCGAGCAGCCGCATCGCGTCGACGGCCGGCATGCCGCGATCGGGCAGGCGCTGATCGGGCGCATCGTGGCGCAAGAACTCCGTCCCGTACCGGTCGGCGCCGTGGTCTCCAGTCGTCATAGGTGTGCTCCTCGCATCGGGTCGGCACCAAGCATCCGGCGCCGGGAGCGTCTTCGCGTCGCCCATTGCGGGTGAAACCCGCGCCTACGAAGAGCGAGGGTCGGCGAGCGGCACATGTCGGAAGCGGTGCGTCAACTTCGAGGTGTGGCCGGTGCGCAACGTGCCGACGGCGCACGCCAGGAAACAGGCCGCCCCGAGCGACGTGTTCCAGTTCGCGGCGGCGAGATCGAGCACCGATCCGCTCGAGGGCACGACGTACCCGGCGACCGCCGAGATTCCGAAGAGCACGCAGCCGAGCAGGTTGACCGCGGGCTCCCACCAGCCATGCTCCCCGCGAACCGGCAGCCACCCGTGTCGCCGCGAGGCGTGGTAGGCCACCGCACCCGAGACGAGGAAGCACACCGACCCGAGCGCATCCGGCCGCCACACGAGCCGGTTGTAGTGCGGGCTGGAGATGGCCGTGGTCAGCGCATGGAAGGTCGACACGTTGAAGAACACCGTTCCCGCCGATTGCACCGCCGCGCTCCACCACGCGGCGCGGCCGGCGCCGCGCTGATGACGTCGCGGGAAGGCGAGGGACGTCTGCAGCGCCGCCTCCGATCGTGAAGAAGATGGAGCCGACGAAGAACGTCGCCGCGTCGGCGCGCTCGCCCACGAGGCCGGCGTACCCGGGAAACGGGCCGACCACGAAGCAGACAGACCCGACTGCAAACGACAGCGCCATCCAGCGCTCACGGCTCACCGAACGTCCGCCGCGACCCGAGTGGCGGCGGTCACAGGATCGACGTCGAGGAGCACGGCATCGAGCTCGTCGGCGATGGTACGCGTTGCGCCTCTCCCCGCAACGGCGATCGGTACCGCGGCGGTGCGAGCCTCGCGGGCGAGCGCGCGCAGCCGCGACGACTTGGTCGCCGCCAGCACGATCAGGCTCGGGGCGAGTTTGGCTGCGGCTTCGATCAGCGTCGATTGCGGGGTGTCGGCGCCCAGGTAGGTGATGCGCCAGCCGTGGCCGCGCAGGGCGACCCCGAAGCAGATCAGGCCCAGGTCATGGAGCTCGCCACTCGGGCATGCGAGCAGGGCGCGTGGCCCGCTGCCGCCGTCCCAGCCGCGGGCGAGCCCCAGCAGCCGGCCGCGGATCAGGCTGGTCGCGAAATGCTCCTCTGCGATCGTCGCGCTGCCGTCCGCCCATCGCTCGCCGAGGTCGACGAGATAGGGGACGATCACCTCGGAGATCACGGTGGCGACGCCCCAGTCAGCGAGCAGCCGATCGAGCACGGCGTTTGCGCCGACGTCATCGAACCGCCCCAGCGTGTGCGTGAGACTCGCGCGCGCATTCTCAATCCCGCTCCCCGCGGGGCTGGAAGCCTCGGCCGGAGCAGCCGGGATGCTGCCGGTGGGGGTGGAGAGCACCGCCTCGGCCGCCTGCCGGGCTGACACACCTGTCGCCAACAGCGCTTGCATGGCCCGGACCCGGCGCTCGTCCTCGGCCCCGTAGAGACGATACCCCCCGGCGCTGCGCACCGGCGAGAGCAGCCCATAGCGGCGCTCCCACGCTCGCAGCAGGGTGGTTGACGCCCCGACGCGGTCGCTGAGCTCGCCAATGCGAACACGAGGGGCGGTGTCGGGAATGGGCGTCGCCATCGCTGCCCGAGTATACATACATTCTACAGACCCTTGACAAAGGACCGGCAACCTTGTACGGTTCACCGCGCTCAGAGCGAGCGTTTGTCCAAACTACGTACAAGGAGGTCCTCGATGATTCCCAAGCTCCGATGGCTGGCGCCGTTCCTGGCGCTGGCCGCGATCACGGTGGCCGGGACGGCCAACGCCGCCGCTGCGCCGACGGTTCGGCTGGACGGCGTCCGCACCACCCTCTGGACCGATGCGGCCACGACCAGGGTGCTGCTCGCCAACAAGATCGTTCCGCTGCCAACCCGCGGCACCGGCGTCGACGTCAGGTGGACATCGGCCGGACCGTCCATCGGCTACCGGTTCCCCATCGCCGGCGGGCACGTCGATGCCGCGACGCTCGCGGGCCGGATCGACCACACCGGCGGGCTGAGGTTCGTCAACCTCGCCAACGGCAAGACGCTGCGGCTGACCAGGTTCCGGATCGTGATCGACGCGCATCCGCATCTGACCGCGATCGTCAACGGCGACCCCAAGCTGCGGGTGCCGATCCTGCGTCTCGACCTGTCCAAGGCGAGCGTTGTCAAGCCGCTGCCCTCCGTCCGAGTCGGCAACGTCGGCGCCTACCTCAACGCGACCGCCGCCGGCGCCCTCAACGACGCCCTGGGCGTGTCGTTCTTCGCCCCCGGCATCAGGCTGGGCACGGCGAACGTCAACGCGCACGTCGCCGGCTAAGAGCAACCACGGCGGGTGTCTGCGGGCGTCACCGTCCGTAGACACCCGCCCGACCGGGAGGAGGCGACCTGCGGTGGGACGGGGGTGCCGGTCTAGCCTACGCGCCGTGACCACGATCGTCTGGTTCCGGCAGGATCTGCGCTTGGCCGACAACCCGGCGCTCACCGCCGCGGCCGCCGGCGGCGACGTGATCCCCGTCTACATCTGGTCGCCCGAGGAGGAGGGGGAGTGGCCGCCCGGAGCCGCCTCGCGCTGGTGGCTGCATCATTCGCTGCTCGCGCTCGAGCGCTCGCTGCATCGGCACGGATCCCAGCTCGTGATCCGGCGCGGCCCGGCCCTTCGCGCCCTGCGCGAGCTGATCGCCGAGACCGGGGCGCAGCTCGTCGTCTGGAACCGCCGCTACGAGCCGGCCGCGGTCGCGCGCGACACCGCCGTCAGGTCGGCCCTGCCGCGGTCGCGCAGCTTCAACGGCGCGCTGCTCGCCGAACCGTGGACGGTGCAGACGGCTGCCGGCGGCCCCTACCAGGTGTTCACCCCCTACTGGCGCGCGCTGCGCGCGACCGGCTGGCCCGACGCGCCGCTGCCGGAGCCGCACATCTCGCATCCGGCCTCCTGGCCCGTGACGCTTGCCGTCGACGATCTCGGGCTGCTGCCGCGCGTGTCCTGGGACGCGGGCCTCGCCGCCGCATGGACGCCGGGGGAGCGCGGGGCGGGCGAACGCCTCGGCGGGTTCCTCGACCGTGCCGCGCGCTACGAGCGCGATCGCGACACGCCCGCCCTGCCGACATCTCGCCTGTCGCCCCACCTCCACCACGGCGAGCTGTCCCCGCGCCAGGTGTGGCACGCGGTCTCGGACGCCGCCGGCCAGGCCGCGGAGCCCTTTCTGCGGCAGCTGGCCTGGCGGGAGTTCGCCCACCACCTGCTCCATCACTTCCCGGAGACGACGACCGAGCCGCTGCGGCCCGCGTTCCGGCGCATGCCCTGGCGGGAGGACGCCGACGGGCTCGACGCGTGGCAGCGTGGGCGCACCGGCTACGAGCTCGTCGACGCCGGGATGCGCCAGCTGTGGACGACCGGGTGGATCCACAACCGCGCCCGCATGGTGGCCGCGTCGTTCCTGACGAAACACCTCCTGATCCACTGGCACGAGGGCGCCCGGTGGTTCTGGGACACCCTGGTCGATGCCGACCTGGCGAACAACACGCTGGGATGGCAGTGGGTCGCGGGGAGCGGCGCCGATGCGGCGCCGTTCTTCCGGATCTTCAACCCCGGACTGCAGGCGCAGCGCTTCGACGCCGACGGCCGCTATCGCGACCGCTGGCTCGACGGCGACCGGACCGCGCCGCTGGTCGGGCACGCCCAGGCGCGGCAGCGCGCGCTTCGGGCCTACGCGTCGCTGCAGGAAGGGGAGGGCTGAGCGCATGCACATGGATGAGGCGCAGCGCTACGTGGTTCGCCCGATCGGCGTTGTCCGCTCGCGGCTGCGCGCGACCGCGGACGCGCCGAACCAGGCATTCGAGGGAGCGCCCGAGGCGGTGCTCGAGATCGATCCCGCGTTCGCCGCCGCCCTGCATCGCGTCGAGCCGGGCGACGAGCTGATCCTCCTGACCTGGCTGCATCTGGCCGACCGGGACGTCCTGCAGACGCATCCGATGGGAGACGACCGCATCCCCCTGACCGGCGTCTTCCGAACGCGGTCACCCGGCCGGCCGAACCCGATCGGCCTGCACCGGGTGACCGTCACCGCGCGCGAGGGCGCAACCACGCTGCGCGTCGGGGCGCTCGAGGCGATCGACGGCACGCCGATCCTCGACCTCAAGATCGCGATGGGCGAAGCGCCGGACGCGTGACCTGACCCGCCCGGAAAGCGCCGCTCAGCCGGGCTGCTCGCCGGCGCTCGGCAGCGTCGGCTGATCGGTGGGATAGACGCCGACCGCGAAGCCGTACATCGTGTCGCCCGACCGCGGCAGCCGGTCGAACTCCGCCACCAGCTCCGCCATCCGCTCCCAGAACTCGGACGCCTGCGCCTCGGAGATGCGGGCGTGGCGGATGAACCCCCAGAGCTTCCCGTCACGGAAGGCGGCGGACGACTCCCGGGCGGCGACCTCGAAGTCGTTGAAGTCCCGAGGCATCTCGTCGCCGTCCGCGCTCCGCTCGACCGCGACGTAGAACATCCGTGCCGTGCGGCCGTAGAAGCGCTCCTCGATCGCCCGCACCCGCCGGGTCCGCACGACCTGCACCAGGCCGGCCTCGGTGAGCACCTTGACGTGGTGGGCGACCGTGCTCTTCGGCCGCCCGAGCGCCACCGCGAGCTCGGTCACCGTCGCCGCCCGCTCGTGGAGCAGGCCCAGGATCGTGTTGCGGAGGGGATGGCCGAGCGCCTTCACCTGGGACGGCCGGGTGAGCGCGATCCGATCGGCGAGGTCGTAGTCGGGGGGAGGCGACTTGTCGGCCACGCCTGAATAGACTAACATGTCCGAATGTTCCAAGTAGATGGATCAATCGCTGAGGAGGTGCGCGGATGACCGAGGTCGTGCTCTACCACCACGTCCAGGGGCTGACCGACGGTGTGCGCTCGTTCGCCGACACGCTGCGCCAGGCGGGGCACACCGTGCACACGCCCGATCTCTTCGACGGGCGCACGTTCGACACCATCGAGGCAGGGCATGGCGTTCGCGCGCGAGACGGGGTTCGGAGCGCTCGCCGAGCGCGGCGTGGCCGCCGCCGAGCGGATCGGCCCGGATGTCGTCTACGCCGGGTTCTCGCTCGGCGTCATGCCCGCCCAGCAGCTCGCCCAGACGCGGCCCGGCGCGCTCGGGGCGCGTGCTGATGTCCGGATGTCTGCCGGTTTCGGAGTTCGGAGCCGCCTGGCCCGGCGGCGTCCCGGTGCAGGTGCACGGCAAGCAGGCCGACCCGTTCTTCGCCGAAGACCTGGAGGCCGCGCGGGCGCTCGTCGAGTCGACCGACCGCCGCCGAGCTCTTCCTCTACCCGGGCGAGGAGCACCTCTTCGCCGACTCGTCGCTGCCGGCGTACGACGCCGCGGCCGCGGCGTTGCTCACCGAGCGGGTGCTGGCGTTCCTCGATACGGTGCAGGGAGAGGCGGACTAGGTGCAGATGACGTACACGATCAGGGCTCTGGACGAGACCACGTGGGATGCGTTCGCGGCGCTGGTCGAGCACAACAACGGCGTCTTCGGCGGATGCTGGTGCATCGGCTTCCATCCCGAGGGGGGCGACAGGGAGGCGACGGCCGCGATCAATTGCCAGCGCAAGCTCGAGCGCGTCCGCGCCGGGACGACCCACGCGGCGCTCGTCTTCGAGGGCGACGATTGCCTCGGCTGGTGCCAGTTCGGAGCGCCCGAAGAGCTGCCGCGGATCAAGAGCCGCGCCGCCTACGAGAAGGGTCAGTCGACACCGCCCGACTGGCGGATCGCGTGCAACTTCGTCGGCAAGGGCCACCGGCGCCGCGGCGTGGCGACCGCGGCGCTGGCGGGTGCGCTCGACCTGATCGCGGGCCTGGGCGGTGGCACCGTCGAGGGGTATCCGGAGGCCGCCGACTCGGTGCCCGCCGGCTTCCTCTTCAACGGCGCCCTCTCGACCTACGAACGGCTCGGCTTCACCCGCGACCGCAAGATCGGCAAGCACCGCTGGGTCGTGACCAGGGTCGTCGACCCGAAGGACTAGCGGGGCCTAGCCGACGGACGGGCCCGTCCGCATCGCCGCGCGCTGCTTCGGCCGGCCGGCGCTGCCGATCCCCGCGTAGACCGCCGGGAAGCCCTCGCGCCAGCTGGGATGGCTGCGGCGCCCAGCCGAGCTCGCGCCTGGCCTTCGCGTTCGAGGCGCCTCGCGCCTCGGTCGAGAGCGCCACCACGAAGTCGCCGGCGAGCAGCCGGGCGAGCCACACCGGGCAGGCGCCGCGGCGGCCGTGCGCCCAGGGTCTGCGCCGAGCACCGGCAGCCATTCCCGCACCGGGGCGGGGTCGTCGTCGACGACGTTTAGATCGCCGGGCCCTGGTGCTCCAGCGCGAGCACCGTCGCCGCGGCGGCGTCGTCGAGGTGGATCCACGACCAGATGCCGCCGCCGTCGCCCACGATCGGGAACTGGCGCTTGCGGACGGGCTCGATCGTCCCGTCGCTCGCCGAGCCGTAGAACACGCCGTAGCGCAGCGCGATCCCGCCGAAGCTCGGTCACCGCCCGCTCGAGGTGGTCCAGCGCAGCGCCGAGCTCGCTCCGTGTTGCCGTGGCGGTGTCGCGTCGACCGGGTCGTCCTCGGTCTTCACCGGCCCGCCCTCGCGCGCGTATCGGCCGAAGACGGCGACGCTCTGCGCCACGAACCGGCGCACGCCGGCCTCGCGCGCCGCCGCGAGCAGCGCGTCGGTGCCCGTCGTCCGCAGCGCGTTCGTCCTGCGGCCACCCGGTCCTGGTTGCGGCTGAACTTCACGTTGGCCAGGGCGGTCGCCTCGTGCACGATCGCCTCGGCCTCGGCTCTCGAGCACGGCCTTGCGCACGGCCCGGGCGTCGAGCAGATCGAGCATCACCGGCGTCGCGCCCGCCGCCCGCACGCGCTCGGCGCTGGCCGGCGAGTGGTGCGCGCCGACCACCTCATGTCCTGCGTCGACCAGCCGGGGGACGAGCCGGCTGCCGATCGCGCCGCTTGCTCCCGTAACGAACACACGCATCGTTTCTCCTTTCGTGGTGTCTCCGTGATGACCACGAACGGGAGCGGCGGAAGGGGACAGCTACGCGCTGACCTCGGCCACGCGCCGCCGCAGGAACCGGCGCTCGGGCTCGGTGCGCGCGAGCTCGAGGGCGCGCTCGTACTCGGTCGCGCGCCTCGTCGGTCGCGGCCGAGCCGGCGCAGCAGGTCGGCGCGGGTCGAGTGGAAGTACTGGTAGCCGTCCAGGTCGAGCCGATCGACGAGGGCGAGCCCCGCCTCGGTCCCGGCCGCCTCGGCCACCGCGATCGCGCGGTTCAGCTCGACGACCGGCGAGCCGGTCACGCGCACGAGCTCTCCGTACAGCGCGGCGATCCGCGGCCAGTCGCGCGGCTCGTCCATGTGCAGCGACGCGATCGCCGCCTGGATGACGTAGGCGCCGCGGCCCTGCAGCGCGAGGGCCCGAGCAAGCGCCTCGCGGCCGCGCGGCGATCCGGGCGGCATCCCAGCGCGACCGGTCCTGGTCTGCCAGCAGCACGAGCTCGCCGCCGTCGAACCGGGCCGTCGCGGCGGGCGTCGTCGAGCAGCATCAGCGCCAGCAGGCCGTGCACCTCGGGCTCGTCGGGCATCAGCTCGGCGAGCGCCGCACCGAGCCGCAGCGCCTCCGCCGCCAGATCGACGCGGCCGCCGTAGCCCTCGTTGAAGATCAGGTAGACGACCGCGAGCACCGCCCGCAGCCGCTCCGGCAGCAGGTGGCCGGCCGGGACGCGGAAGGGGATGCCGGCATCCGTGATCTTCCGCTTGGCCCGCGACAGCCGCCGCTTCATCGTCTCCTCGGGAACGAGGAACGCGCGGGCGATCTCCTCGGTGCGCAGCCCACCGAGCGCGCGCAGGGTCAGCGCGACCTGCGCCTCGACGCCGAGCGCCGGATGGCAGCAGGTGAAGATCAGCTCCAGCCGCTCGTCCGGGAACGTCGTCTCATCCATCTCGTCCTCCACGGCCTCGGGCACCTCGAGCAAGCGCGTCTTCTCGGCCAGCGTGCGCTCGCGGCGCAGACGGTCGATCGCGCGGTTGCGGGCCGTGATCGTCAGCCACGCGCCCGGGTTGGGCGGCACGCCGTCGCGCGGCCAGCGTTCGGCGGCGACCGCGAACGCCTCCTGGGCGGCCTCCTCGGCGAGGTCGAAGTCGCCGAGGAAGCCGACCAGGTTTGCGAGCACGCGGCCCCACTCGTCACGGAAGACCTGGTCGAGCAGCGCCTACCTCTCGACCAGCGGCCGCACCTCGACCGCGCCGCCCATCCGCGCGGCCGGGATCCGCGCGGCGATCTCGAGCGCCGCGTCGAGATCGTCCGTCTCGATCACGAGGTAGCCGCCCAGGTGCTCCTTCGCGTCGATGAAGGGACCGTCGGTGAGCAGCGTCTCGCCGTTCTGGACGCGCACGGTCGTCGCGGTCTCGACCGGCTGCAGCTGCCCGCCGCCGACGACGCCGGGCAGCTGCCGGATCGCGAGGTACTCGTCGACGATCGCCTGCCTGCTCGTCGCGCGGACAGCCGCTCGAACTCCTCCACCGAGCGGCCCGGATAGTTCTGGAACAGGTACTTCACGTGACCTCCTTCGCAGCAGGTTCTGGACGGGGAATACCCGACCACCATGGCCTCCTATCACCTCAGGTCCGGCGAGACGTTCAGGTTGAGCCGGAAGAGGTTGTCCGGGTCGTACCGACGCTTCACCCGCGCGAGGCGCTCCAGGGTCGCGGGCGGGTAGGCGCGGCGGACACCCTCCTCCCCCTCGTCGCCGACGAACCCGACGTAGGCCGGGGTCGTGGTTCCACCCGAGAGCGCCTTCGCCAGGCCGCGCGGCCCAGGCCTCGTGCTCCGCGCGTTCCTCGGGGCGCTGATGCATGGCGGCGATGTTCACCATGAGCTTCGCCCGCCGATGGCCGAACGCCGTCGCCTCGTCGGGGACGCGCGCCATCGCGCCGCCGAGGACGCGCACCTGCGACGGCGGCCATCGCGGCGGTCGCGGTCTCGAGGTGCTCGAGGATCGTCTCCGCCGCTCGCGCGCCGAGAGCTCGTCGACGAGCATGTTCGTCCCGTCGGCGAACGCCGGGCCGGGGGCCTTCCGGCCCCGCGTACATCTCCGGGTAGCGGATCGGCCGCACCATGTCGGCGAGCGGGGTCGCGAGGGCGCGGATCGGCGCGATCGCCCTCTCACCGGCCGCGGCGCCGCCCGCGTAGACCATCTGGGCGATCACGACGGGCCTGCCGTGCTGCTCCGCGGGGATGAACGGCAGCGGCGGGGCCTTCAGGATGTTCGCGATCACCGAGAGCTCCTCGGGGGCCGCGTCGGCCGCGGCGACGAGCCCGGTGATCACGTCGGCGCTCGCCGGGGAGCAGCAGCATCCCGCCGACGACCTGGTCGATCTCGTGCAGCCGCAGCCGGAGCCTGGTGGCGACACCGAAGTTGCCGCCGCCGCCCCGCAGCGCCCAGAAGAGATCGGGGTGAGTCTGCTCGTCCACCGTCGAGCAGCTCGCCGTCGGCGGTCACCACCTCGGCCGCGAGCAGGTCGTCGATCGTGAGCCCGTGCTTGCGGACGAGGAAGCCGATGCCGCCGCCCAGCGTGATCCCGCCGAGGCCGACGCTGGCCGTGTCGCCGAGCCCGGTGGCGAGGCCGTGTGCGCCGGTCGCCGTGGTGTAGTCGCCGGCCGTGATCCCGGTCTGCGCCCACGCGGTGCGGCCGTCGGCAGTCGATCTCGACCGCGTTCATCGCGGAGAGGTCGAGGACGATCCCGCCCTCGGTCGTGCCGTGCCCGGCGCGGCTGTGGCCGCCGCTTCGCACCGCGAGCTCGGCGCCCGTCTCCCGGGCCAGGTCGACGACGCGGGCGACGTCGGACGCATCGGCGGCGCGGACGATCGCCGCGGGCCGGCGGTCGAAGCCGGTGAAGAAGACGCGGCGCGCGTCGTCGTAGCGGGGGTCGTCCAGGCCGATCACCTTGCCGTTCAGGCTGGCGCGGAGATTCGCGATCTGCGTAGGGGTTGTCATCGTGTTCATGTGTCCTCCTTGGATCTGCGTTCGCGGTACGACGATCCGCCGCACCGGTTGGGGACAGGTGGCCTCACGCCGCCTCGTCGAGCGCGGCTGAGACGTCGACCGGCTCGGCTGCCGCGGTTGCCCGCGGCTTGGACTCGACGAAGACGGCGGCGATGGCCGCTCCGGCGAGCGCCAGGCCGGTCAGCGCGTAGAAGCCGATCTGGAAGCCGTGCGCAAGCGCCGGGCCGCTGAAGGCGCCGACGGCGTGGCTCCGGGCGTAGTTGCTCGTCGCGGTGGCGGCGATCGTGGTCACGGCGGCGAGGCCGATCGAGCCGCCGATCTGGCGGCTGGTGTTGATCAGCCCCGAAGCGACACCCGCATCGGCTGCCTGGACACCGGTGAGGCTCGCGATCGTCACCGGGACGAACGAGAACGCGAGCCCGATCCCGCCGACGAGCAGCGGGGGGAAGACGTCCCAGAAGTAGTGCCCGTCGGCGGGCATCTGGGCGTAGAGCACGCCGGCGGCCGCGGTCAGCAGCAGGCCGGCGCTCAGCACCGGTCGCGGGCCCAGCCGGGTCGTCAGCGCCTGGCCGGCGTTCGAGAGGGCGACGATCGTGAGGGCGATCGCGATGAAGGCGACGCCGGTCTCGATCGCCGAGTAGCGCAGGACCTCCTGCAGGTACAGCGTGAGCAGGAAGAACTGCCCGAAGGCCGCCGCCCCGGTGACCAGCATGGCCGCGTTCGCGGCCGCGAGCGTCCGCAGGCGGAACATCCGCAGCGGCAGGAGCGGTGCCGGCGACCGGGCCTCGATGCCGACGAACGCGACGATCAGCGCGCCGGCGGTCGCGAGCAGCGCGACGGTGACGGTGTCGCCCCAGCCGTGCTGGCTGGCCCGCGTGATCGCGTACACGAGCACCATCAGGCCGGCCGTGATCGAGGCGGCGCCGGCGGCGTCGAGGTGCTTCTGCGCCCGCGCGGAGCGGCTCTCGCTCAGGAGCCACGGGCTGACGGCGAGGACGCCGACGCCCACGGGCAGGTTGACGAAGAAGATCCACGACCAGCTCAGGTACGAGGTGAGGACTCCACCGAGCAGCACCCCGACCGCGCCGCCGATGCCGGACGCCGCTCCCCACACGCCGAGGGCGATGTTGCGCTCGCGCCCTTCCTGGAACGTGGTGGCGACGATCGAGAGCGCGGCGGGCGCGAGCAGCGCGCCCCCGAGCCCCTGCAGCGCCCGTGTGACGATCAGGGCGGCCTCTGACCAGGCGAGCCCGGACAGCAGCGAGGCGACCGTGAAGACGCCGACGCCGGTCATGAAGAGCCGCCGGCGTCCGAGCAGGTCGGCGAGCCGGCCGCCCAGGAGCAGCATGCCGCCGAACAGGATCGAGTAGGCCGTGATCACCCACTGGAGGCTCTCCTGGGAGAAGTGCAGGTCGGCCTTGATCGAGGGCAGGGCGACGTTCACCACCGAGACGTCGAGGATGACCATGAGCTGCGCCACGACCGTCACGGCGAGCACCAGCCAGCGTTTCCGCTCGGGGTTGGGGGCGAGGTTCGTATGCATCGTTTGCTCCTTGTGCGTCGGTTCGGTTACGTCGAGACGACGAACGAGCCGCGCCCACGGGGACAGGTGGCTAGGTTCCGCTGATGTACTTCGGCAGCCACCACTGGCAGGCGGTCGGCGCCGATGGGGCGCGATGGTTCGTGAGCGCCGACGACCTCCGCGCCGGGGCGGGCGGTGGGCGCTCGCCGAGATCTGCATCTACGTGGCGGAGTTCCGGCGAGCGCACGAGGAGACTGAAGGACACGCGCACCGCGTGGGGGGAGCTGCGCGAATACCTGTCCTGAACGCGGGGACGGCGGGAAGGCCCACTCCGGCGGGCCTTCCGGCGTCTGCGCCCGATGGCGTCTGCGCTAGCCGGGCTGCTCCGCCACGGGCGCGACGGCGGGATGGGCGGCGACGTACTCGTCGAATCCGCGCGGTGAGTAGTCGAGGACGCGTTCGGTGAACCGGCGCCTGGCGCTCGACGCGAACGCCTGGCCGGGCGCGGCGGCGGCGTCGGCATGGGTGAGCCGGTGATACGGGCGCAGCGCCTCGTAGATGCCCTTGCGCGAGTCGACGATCCGCACCGCGTAGTTGGGCGCGACGGCGGCGCCGGCGCCGTTGCCACCGCCCGGCACGAGCTGGCCGGGCTCGAACACGAGGCCGCAGTCTCTCGCCTTCTCGGCCATCCACAGGAGCGGGATATCGGACAGCGACGGATCCGCCGCGCCGCCGCCGACCTCGGTATGCACGCCGGCGAACCACACCTGCTCGAGCGTCTGGCCCTGCGCCGTTGGGTCCTGATCCCACAGGGTCGGCCGGAACGGCTCCCGCTCCTCGTCGATCGCAAGCGCCTGGTAGGCGTACCTGACGTGGCTGCTGAGCCGGGTGTCGTGGAACCCCCACTCCTGCTCCCACCCGTGCAGGTGGTGCGAGAGCCACTCCCATCCAGGCAGCTCTGCGGGGATCCCGAGCGCACCGACCGTGTCCCAGACGCCGATGAAGTGGATGTCGTCCTGCGGGTGGGAGTACATCTTGCGGAAGATCTGCGACGCGAGCGCGCTCGGGTGCGTCTGCGAGGTGCGGTCGCGGTAGAACGCAAACGCCTCGTCGACCTGGTCGACGTGCTCCTGCTTCAGGATCCCGCAGTTGCGGATCAGCCCGGCGAGGCTGCGCGCGGTGTACGCGCCGCGGCTGAACCCGAACAGGAAGAGCTCGTCGTCAGGCGGCTCGTATTTCTGCGCCAGAAACCGGTAGCAGCTGCGGACGTTGCGCGAGAGGCCGTAGCCGAACGCGCCGCCCAGGATGCGCTCGTCCGGGGTGGTGCCGACGCCGGCCTCGTAGAACAGCTCCTGGCCGCTGGCCTCGCCCGTGGCCACCCCCAGGGCGAGCTTGGCGACGTTCGTCGGGGCGGCGACGCCGTGGTGGAGATTGTCGGGGACGTCCCACGTCCCGTCACAGCAGACGACCAGCCGCTTTGCCATCAACCGGCGACCATACCCAGAGGCGACAGGGGCGTCAACGCGGCGATCGGCTAGGCTCGGCCCCCGAGCCCAGCGTGCCTGACCACACCCCGCACATCGCGGCCGCACACGACGGCCTCTGGATCGACCCCGCTCCCGGCGCCCCGCCGGCCGATCCGCAGTCGGGCCGGCTCGGCTTCTGGGTGGGCGAGTGGACGCTCACCTGGGACGGCGGCAGCGGCCGCAACGTCATCCGTGCGATCCACGGCGGCCGCGCCGTGCTCGAGACCTTCTGCGCCGACCCTCCCGAGGAGCTGCGCGGAAACAGCATCTCGGTGTGGGACGCGCGCCACGGCTGCTGGGCGCAGACCTGGTGGGACAACCACGGATCGGTCTTCCAGCTGACCGGCGACTTCGCCGGCACCGACCTGGTGCTGCAGACCGCCCCGGAATCCGACGGCTCGAGGTATCGGATGACCTTCGCGGGCATCACGCCGTCCTCGCTCGAGTGGGAGTGGGCCCGCAGCACGGCAGGCGGGCAGTTCGCGCCGATGTGGGCGATCCACTACGAGCGCGCGTGACGCCGCCCGCGCGCACGCCCCGCGCCGTGCGCGGCTTCGGCGTCCTGACGGCGGCCTACGGGGTGAGCGCGATCTTGCGGCCGCAGCCCCTGGCCCGCTACACGGGCCTTGCCGACCCAGCCGCCCCCGGCGCTGCCGTGCGGGCGCTCTCGGCGACGGTCGGCGTGCGCGACCTGTGCTCGGGCACGGCGATCGTGCTCGCCCCGCCGGGGCGGCCGCTGCGCGCGGCGCTGATCGCCCGCGCCGCGTTCGACGCCGGCGACGCCGTGATCTTCGGCACGCTGTGCCCGACCCGCCGCGCCCGGATCACGATCGCGGCGGTCGCGGCGGGCTGGGGGGCGCTGGCCGTGCTCGCGGCCGCTCGATCGCACTACCCACGAGCCTGACGACCGATTCGACGTCGATCGGATACCCGGCGCTGATGTGGACGGCGGCGCCGTCGGCGACCAGGCCGAGGAACGTCCCGATCGCCTCGACCGAGACGTCGCTTCGCAGCTCGCCCCGCTGCTGCTGCCGGCCGAGGTGCTCGGCGAGCTCCCCGATCAGCTCGGGGCTGCGGTTCGCCCACTCGGCCCGCAGCCCGGGGTCGGTGCGCAGCATCCGCATGAACTCGAGGTAGACGGCGAGCCACTCCGGGCTCTCGGCGTTCATCATCCGCAGCACCGCCCCGAAGTCCCGGTCGAGCAGGAGCCGCAGCGCCCGCTCGAGGTCCTCCTGCGCGAGCGCGTAGAAGATCGCCCGCTTGCTCGGGAAGTAGTTGAAGATCGCGCCGCGTGAGAGCCCGACCTGCTCCTCGAGCCTGGCCACGGTCGCCCCCTCGTAGCCGTGGCGGGCAAACACGGTCCGCGCTCCGTCCAGGATCTGCCGGCGGCGGCCGGCCCGGTGGCTCTCGCTCACCTTCGGCATGGCGGCAGTTTACAAAACCGTACAGTCGTACTATATTGGGAGAATGCCCCGGCGACAGAAGCGGCTTGCGAGCGGCCGCCGCATCGACTACCTGGAGCTCGGCGACCCGGCCGGAGCTCCGGCGATCTACCTGCACGGGACGCCCTCCTCGGCGAGCGAGGCGCGCTGGCTGCACGCGGCGGCGCGTGCGCACGGGGTGCGGCTCGTCTCGCCGGATCGCCCCGGCTACCTGGGCTCGGATGCCGCCTCGGATCCCTCGTTCCTGGCCGTCGCCCACGACGTCGTGGAGCTGGCCGGCGCGCTCTCTCTGGGCCGGTTCGCAGTCGTCGGCTTCTCCGGCGGCGCCGGCTACGCGCTCGCAACCGCACATGCCGCGCCCGACCAGGTCACGGTCGTGCACCTCGGCGGTGGCATGGGCTCGCTGGCCGGCGACGGCTGGCACGGCGGCGCCTGGCTGCCGCGGCGGCTCGTCTTCGACCTGGCGGCGCACGCGCCGCGCGTTGCCGGGCCGCCGCTCGCCGGCCTGCTGCGCCTGCTCGCGCGCGGCATCCGCACGCGGCTCGACACGCCCGCCGAGGCCGCGATCTGGTTCTTCACCGGCTCCGATCGCGGCGCCCAGGTCGCCGCCATCGCCGAGTACGTCCGCACGAGCCCGCCGGAGGATCTGCGCGGCGAGCTGGCCGACTACGCCGCGGGCACCGCCGCGACGCGCGCGATCGTGGACGACCTCGCGGCCTACGCCCGGCCATGGCCGTTCGCGCTCGGAGACATCGCGACGCCCGTCGAGATCTGGCACGGCCGCGACGACCCCGCCGTCCCGGTCAGGTTCGCGGAGCGGGCGGCCCGGGAGCTGGGCCGCGCACAGGCGCACCTGTTCGACGGCGAGGGCCATTTCGTGTTCCACACCCACCCCGACGCCGTGGCCGCATCCATCCGGCGCCACGCGGCCCGATAAGTCTCAATCGTCACGCCGGCAGGCCGATGATTGGTTGTAGTACCTGTGAACGGTCCGCCCCTACCTCAGAGCGGCGATGACGCTCACGCCATCCCCGTGCGGTCAGGGAGGCGGTGGCTCGGCCGCGTATGGAGCTCCAAGCGTCGCAGCGAGGCGCGCCTGGCACGCATCCTCGACCTCTTCGAGGAGCACGTGTACGCCGGCGAGATCACGCCCGACGGCCGCTATGTGCACCACACGTCGACGGACACGCTCGAAGGCCTGATCGGCGGCAGCGTTCCGGACGGCATCGAGACCGGCGAGTTCTGGGAGTCGCGCATCCCGGCACAGGATCGCGTCGCCTACGAGGCGTTCAACCGCTGCCTCCTGCGCGGCGAGGACGCCGAGGCCACCTACCGGATCGAAGGGATCGACGGCACCACCCGCATCCTGCGGGATCGGGCCCGGCCGCGCCGCAAGGCCGACGGCGGGATGCTCGTGGACGGCATCATCTCGGACATCACCGCCCGCGAGGAGGCCGCCGCCCGCCTGGTCGAGGCCAGCGACCGGTTCACGAGCCTGCTCGACGTCGTCGGCGCCCATGTGTATCTCGCGCTCGCGCTGCCGGACGGCAGCCTCGAGGAGCTCTTCCAGGGCCCCGGCGGCGATCGCCTGCTCGGCGGCGCCGAGCCCGACCCCGGGATGGTGAACTGGGACGCGGCCGTGCATCCCGACGATCGCGGCCCCTACGACGACTTCAACGCGGCCCTCGGCCGGGGCGAGGACGCCGAGGTCACCTACCGGCTGATCGGCGCCGACGGGATCACGCGCTGGGTGCACGACCGGGGGGCGTGCCGGCCGCGGCCGGACGGCACCTTCGAGGTGAGCGGGATCGTCTCGGACGTCACCGAGCGGCGCCGGCTCGAGGACGACCTGCAGCGGAGCATGCGCCAGCTCGAGCGCGCCCGCGCGGAGGCCGAGCTGCGCGCCGGCACCGACGAGCTCACGGGCACCTTCAACCGCCGCCACTTCGCCCAGATCGCTGCCGAGGCGCTGACCGCCGACCCCGGCCGCTGTGGCCTGCTCCTGCTCGACGCCGATCATTTCAAGCAGATCAACGACGCCTACGGCCACGCCGTCGGCGACGCCGTCCTGGTCGACCTGGCCCGGCGCCTGCGCTCCCAGCTCGATCCCGGCGACTGCCTGGCCCGCTGGGGCGGCGAGGAGTTCGCGGTGCTGCTGCGCGACGTCGGCTCCGACCGGGAGCTCGACGCCCGTGCCCAGCGCTTCCGGCTGGCCGTCAGCGAGAGGCCGATCGCCCACGAGGCCGCGCGGCTCCAGCTCACCATCTCGATCGGCGGCGCCCTCGGCGCGAAGGACGGCACGACTCTCGACGCGCTCGTCGACCTTGCCGATGCCTGCCTGTACGCGGCCAAGCACCAGGGCCGAAACCGGGTCTCGCTGCTGCCGGGCGGAAGCGGAGCGGGGGCGGCGACGCGCGAGCCGGAGGTCGTCGGCATGGCCCGGGCGCTCGCGTTCGCGAGCAGCCTGCGCGAGGGCATCCACGAGGACCACGCCGCGCAGGTGGCGCAGCTGGCGACGCTCACGGCGGAGCACCTGGGCCTGCCCGTGGGGGTCGTCCTGCGCTGCCGGCTGGCCGGATGGCTGCACGACGTCGGCAAGCTGACCGTGCCCGAGCACGTCCTGACCAAGCCCGGCCCCCTCGACGACGCCGAGTGGCAGATCATGCGCACCCACGCCGCGGTGGGCGCGACCATCGTCCATCGCGTCGCGGCGCTGCAGGAGGCCGCCCCCGCCGTCCGCCACCACCACGAACGCTACGCCGGCGGCGGCTACCCGGACGGCCTCGCGGGCGACGCCATCCCCATCGAGGCGCGCATCGTGGCCGCCGCGGACGCCTATTCCGCGATGACCGCGACCCGACCGTACTCGGCCGCGCGGCCGCCGCACGAGGCCGCCGCCGAGCTGCGCCGAAGCGCCGGCTCGCACCTCGATCCCGGCGTCGTGGAAGCCCTGCTGGCCGTGCTCGGCCTGAGCGAGGGCGTCATGCACCGCGCGGCCTAGGAGCAGCGCCCGGAAGCGCCGCAGGTCGGGGAGGGCGCGGGCAGCGCCCTCCCCGACGGCGGATCTACGCGGCCACCGGCTCCGGCGCCTCTTCGGCCTGCGCCGGCTCGGGCGCCACACCACGCGGCACCATCGTCAGCGTCGCCAG
This sequence comes from uncultured Actinomycetes bacterium, assembly GCA_963717845.1. GTDB lineage: Bacteria > Actinomycetota > Thermoleophilia > Gaiellales > JAICJC01 > JAICJC01. The sequence continues at coordinate 1,130,355 of CAVQXH010000001.1, read as the reverse complement.
CAGCCCCAGGCCGGCCAGCACCGCGCCGACCAGGAACGCCACCGAGAACCCGTTCACATCCGCCCGCACGAGGACGTCCGGGGCGGGAGCGTGGCTCTGCAGGTAGTCGGTCACGCGGGTGAAGGCGACCGTCGAGAGGATGGCCGTCCCCAGCGCCCCGCCCACCTGCTGCGAGGTGTTGATGATCCCGGACGCCACGCCCGCCTCGGCCTGCTCGACGCCGACGAGCGCCGCGATCGTGACCGGCACGAACGAGAAGCCGAGGCCGACGCCGGTCAGGATGAAGCCCGGCGCCAGGTCGACCAGGTACGAGCCACCGACAGACACCTGGCTGAAGTAGATCAGGCCCACGGCGGTGAGCCCCATCCCGACAGCGAGCACCGTGCGCACCCCGATCCTGGTGACGAGCGCCTGCGACGTCGCCGCCGACACGATGATCACCAGGGAGACGAGCAGGTAGCCGACGCCGGTCTTGAGCGCCGAGTAGCCGAGCACCTGCTGCATGTACAGCGTGAGCAGGAAGAACATCGAGAAGATCGATGCGCCCAGCATCAGCCCCACCACGTTGGCGCCCGCGAGCGAGCGGTTGCGGAAGAGCCGCAGCGGCATGAGCGGCGATTCCGCCCGCCTCTCGGTGGCCACGAAGCCTGCCAGGAGCGCCGCGGCGCCGGCGAACATCCCGATCGTCCGCGGGGACGACCACGAGTGGTCGACCGTCTGCACCAGGGCGTACACGAGCAGCGAGAGGCCGCTCGTGACGAGAACCGCGCCGAGCAGGTCGAACGAGCGCCGCCCCTCCTCGATCCGGCTCTCGCGCAGGATGCGGGGGCCGAGCGCGATCACGAGCAGCCCGACGGGGACGTTGATGTAGAAGATCCACGACCAGTTGAGCTGATCGGTGAGGATGCCGCCGAGCAGCACCCCCGCCGCGCCGCCGGTGCCGGCGATCGCGCCCCAGATCCCGAGCGCCTTGTTGCGCTCGGCGCCTTCCTGGAAGGTGGTCATGAGAATGGACAGTGCGGCCGGTGAGATGATGGCCGCGCCGACGCCCTGCACCGCCCTGGAGGCGATGAGCTGCGCCTCGGACGTCGCCAGGCCACATGCGAGCGACGCGCCGGAGAAGAGCGCGAGGCCGATCAGGAACATGCGCCGGCGGCCCAGCAGGTCAGCCGAGCGGCCGCCCAGCATGAGCAGCCCGCCGAACGTCAGCGTGTAGGCGTTGATGACCCATTGCAGGTCGGTCTCCTTGAAGTCGAGCGCCGTCTTGATCGTGGGCAAGGCGACGTTGACGATGGCGATGTCGAGCACCACCATGAACTGGACCGCGCACAGGAGAATGAGCGCGAGGCCCTTGCGGTCTTGGGTGTCAGGCATGAGAGTGGTATCTCCAGAATCAGCTGGTTTACGATACAGCACTGTGGTGTATCATAATCTGGCGACCATGGCAATCACCGAACCGACACACCGCGGCCCCGGCCGCCCCCGCAACGAGGCGTCCGACCGCCAGATCATCGCCGCGACGCTGCGCATGCTCGGGAGCGAGGGCTACGACCGCACGTCGATCGAGGCCGTCGCGGCCGAGGCCGGCGTCACCCGCGCCACCGTCTACCGGCGCTACCCGACGAAGGCCGACATGGTGACCGCCGCCGTGTGCACGCTGGCGGAGGCGGCCGAGCCGGCCGGCTGCCCGGACGCGCGCACCACGGTCACCGAGCTTCTGCGCGGCTTCCACGAGTCGGTCGGCCCCAACGACGGCATCTCCATCGTGGCCTCGCTCTATCTGCAGCGGCACGTGCACCCCGAGATGCTGGAATCATTCCGTGAGCGGGTGATCAGGCCGTGCCGGCTGCGCATGGCGGCTGTCCTCGAGCTCGCCCGCGAGAAGGGCGACGTCCGCTCCGACACCGACCCCGAGGCCGTCGTCGAGATGTTGATCGGGTCGTATCTCTACCGCACGTTCGCCGGACTGCCGATCCCGGCCGACTGGCCCGAGCAGACCGTCGCGGCCGTGTGGCCGGCGATCGCCCCCGCTTGACGGGCTTGCCGCACCGCCGCTCACCTCGTCGCCTCTGTCTCGACGTCATCTCGGCGACGATGCGGCCCGGCTGCCCGGCGCGCAACTACCGCCGCCTGGGGACGTACTGGTGCGGCACGATCGGCGCGCGGACGGTCACGTACTTCAAGTCCGAGCCGGCGCGGGTCGCGGCCAACATCCACAAGGTGTACGGCCGCTGGAGCACGGTGTGCAGCGCCGTCGTCTCCTGGGGGATCACCGCCGGCTCACCGACTGACGACCGGGGCGCGCAGGCGGTAGGCGGGCTGGGCCGCGGCGAACCCCTTGAGCTCGAGCAGCTCGGAGTCGACGGCGAGGCCGCGCTCGTCCAGCCAGGCGGCGACCCGGCGGTAGGCCTCGTCGCTCAGGACGATCTCGTTGCCCGCCGCCGCCGTTTGCAGCCGCGCCGCCAGGTTCGTCGTCTGCCCGAGCACGCTCACGTTGCCGTCGGCGACCGACCGCGTGACGACGGCCGGGCCGACCGCGATCCCGATCCCGATCGGGAGATCCATGAGCGCGGCCTTGTCGCGGAGCGCGAGCGCCGCCTCGAGCGCGAGGACGGCGTGGTCGACCCTGGCGCCGGCCGCGTTGAACGTCGCCATGACGGCGTCGCCCGCGAACTTGTCGACGATCCCCTGCCGCCGTCCGACCTCGGCCGCGGCCCAGCGGTGCAGCGTGGTCAGGCGGTCGGCCAGCTCCGCGGGCGAGCTCGCGGCCGCAAGCGGCGTCGAGCCGCGCACGTCGGCGAAGACGGACGTGACGAAGCGCTCGCCGGCCGCGAGCAGGTCGGGCGCGGCGACCTCGCCGCCCTCAGCCTCGGCGAGAGCGGCGACGTCGACGCCCAGGCCGGCGGCCGTGGCCAGCGCCGCGTCCCGCAGCCGCACCGCGTCGGCCAGATGCGTTTCGCGGATGCACGCTGTGAAGAGCGCATTCGCGGCCTCGACGTCGCCCGCCCGGGCGGCGGCCTCGGCCAGAAGCGCGCCGGCGCGCCACCTCCACAGCCGCAGGCCCTTTGCCTCGAAGTCGCGCACCGCCCGCTCGAGCTGCGGCCGTGCCGCGGCCGCGTCGCCCGATGCGAGCAGGATCTGGCCCTCGGCGAGGTCGAGACCCGTGCCCCCCAGATCGCCGGGCGCGCGCCGCGCGCGGCCGAGCAGCGCGTCTGCCTCGGCGACGTGCCCGGTGCGGACGAGCGCGTCGACGGCCACCGCCGCCGTCGCCCGGAAGACGAGGACGGGGTCCGCCCCCGCCACCCTGCGTGCGAGCGCGACTGCCTCGTCCACGCGGCCGAGCGCGAGTGCGATCCCGGCGCGGGCCGGAGTGTCGTAGACGATGTCCTGGAGCTCGTCCCCGGGCGCCGGAGGCGGCAGCTCGGCCGCCGCCTCGTCGGGCCGGCCGAGCTCGAGCAGCGCCTCGGCGGCGGCCAGCCGGGAGCGCCACGCGAACTTGGTGGCTCCGAGGCTCTCGTGCCGCGCCGTCGCCTTGCGCGCGCTCTCGAGCGCGGCGTCCGGCTCGCCGTGTGCGAGCAGCGCCAGGCTGCGCGCGATCAGCCCGCCGCTTGACATCGAGAGCTGGTCGGGGACGTTCTCGAGCTTCGCCAGCGTCGCAACCAGGCCGCCTGCGAGCGTCTGCACGCGATCCCAGGTCTCGTTGTAGAGGATGTTCCCGGCGATGATGGCGTAGCCCTTGTCGACGGCCTCCCGGTAGCAGCGGTCGAGCAGGTCGAACTCGAGCGAGGTGCCGAAGAGCCCGATCGCGGCGTGCGACAGCGCCCAGACGCGCTCGAAATCCGCACCCGCCTGCTCGGCGATCGCCGCCGCCCGCTCGGCCGCCTCGCGGCAGCGCTGATAGTCCAGCTGGAACGCGTGGAGCCCGGACATGCGGATGTAGGCGAGCGCCAGGTCGGCGGACGGACCCTCCTGCTCGAGCACGTCCCGCGCGCGCTCGAAGTCGCCGAACGCCGCATCGGGCCGGTCGAGCTCCCAGCGGCAGCGGCCGAGGTGAAGCCGGGCCCGCGCCGCATCGAGCGCGCATCCCAGCTCGTCCAGCTGCCGCACCCCCTCCGCCAGCAGCTGCTCGCCCGCGGCCGGCTCGCCGCTCAGCCAGCGGAGCTGGCCCATGCGCGCGTGCAGGAGCGCCCGCTCGCGCGGATCCGCAACGTGCGGCAGGACGCGCTCGAGCAGCTCGGCGGCCTCGGTGAACGCCACGGCGCGCTCGGCCTCGCGCGCGGCGCGCATGCAGGCATCGACCGCCTCCTGCATGCGGCCGGCCTCGAGCAGGTGCCGGGCCAGGGCGAGCGCGCTGCCACCGCCTCCCGCGAGCGCATCGGCGGCTCGGGAGTGGATGCGCTGCCGCTTCGGCACGACGGTGTCGGAGACGATCGCCTCCTCTGTGAGCGCGTGGCGCCAGCGGTACTGGTCGCCGTCCCCGGCGGCCTCTTCGAGCAGCTGCTGGGCCACGGCCGCCTCGAGCGCGGCGAGCACGACCTCGTCCTCGGCCTGCGCGACGTGCACGAGCAGGGCGTAGCCGAACGAGCGACCGAGCACCGCCGCCGCGCGCAGCACGTCGATCTGCTCGGGTGGCAGCCGGCCCAGCCGCAGGAGCACCGCGTCCCGCACGGTCTCCGGCATCGGCAGCGCGCCGCTCGAGCGGCGCTGCCACCCGTCTTTGGACTGGACGATCTCGCCCCGGTCAAGCGCCTCGCGCAGCATCTCCTCGAGCACGAACGGGTTCCCCTCGGCGTGTGCGTCGACGAGTGCGACCAGATCGGTGCCCACCCGGTCGGCGTTCAGGATGGCCGCGACGAGCTCGGCGACGTTGGGGGCGGTCATCGGCGCGACGGTCACGGTCTCCGCGAGCCCCGCCCTGCGCCAGATCTGGATCACGCGGGTCAGGGGGTGGCGGCGGTCGAGCTCGTCGCTGCGATGGACGGCCAGCAGCATCACCCGGCTTCTGACCAGCCGGCGGGCGACGTAGTCGAGCAGCTCGCGCGTGGAGCTGTCGGCCCAGTGGATGTCGTCCAGCACGAGCACGAGGCCCCGATCCCGCGCCCACAGGTCGAGCAGGGTGACGAACGACTCGAAGAGCCGCTGCCTGGCCTGGGCCGGATCGCCGGCCGGCGGCCGCGGTGCACCCTCGGCGAGCTGCGGGAAGAGCTGGGCCAGCTCGCCGGCGGTGGGGCCGAGCTCGATCCGCAGAGCGGCGGCATCGGCCTCGTCGAGGCGGTTCCCCACCGCCTCGACGAACGGCAGATAGGGCAGCGCGAGCTCCGACTCCGAGCAGCTGCCGCGCAGGACGTCGAACCCGAGCTTGCGCGCCCGCTGGGCCAGCTCCGCGGCCAGGCGGGTCTTGCCGATCCCGGCCTCGCCGGCGAGCAGGATGAAGCGGCCGTCGCCCCGGTTGGCCGAGAGCAGGGCGTCCTCGAGCTGCGACAGCTCCTCCTGCCGCCCGACGAGCACGGGAGAGACGACCCGCTGGAGCATCACCGGATTCTCCCATGTCGCCTCAGTCGTCGAGCGCCACGGCCGCGCCCTCGCGGGCCGAGGCGTACAGGGCGTCGATCGTGCGCATATTCGCGAGCGTGTCGGCATGCGGCACGACGTCGGGGGCGCGGCCGCGCAGGACGCAGTCGGCGAAGTCCTCGACCTCGAGCCGGTACTCGTCGGCGCCGGCCACCGTGTGCACCTGGGCGGTTCCGTCGGCGTCGGTGCGGATCACCTTGACGTCGCCGGAGCCGAGGACGAACGCCTCGGGCACGGTGATGTCGCCCTCCGTGCCGAGCAGGCGGACGTGGTGGCGGTACGGCTGGGAGAGGCTGCTCAGGATGAGAGCCGACCGGCCGGCGCCGAAGTCGAGCAGGCCGCGAAACTCCTCGTCGACGCCCTCGGGGCTCGCGTGCGCACTGCCGTTCACCACCGCGGGCGGGCGGCCGAACAGCCACCGCGAGACGTTCACACAGTAGGCACCCACGTCGTACAGCGAGCCGCCGCCGTACTCCGGAACCCGGCGGATGTTTGCCGGATCGCGCACGGTGAAGGTGAAGACGGCGACGACGGCGCGCAGGTCGCCCACCGCTCCGTCGCGCACGAGCCGCCGCACCAGCTCCCACTGCGGGTGAAAGCGGTACATGAACGCCTCCATCCAGACGACGCCGGCAGCCGTGCAGTGGTCGATCATGTCGGCGGTCTCGGCGGCGTCGAGCGCCGCCGGCTTCTCGCACAGCACGTGCTTGCCGGCGTCGGCGGCGCGCTTCGACCATTCCGCGTGCAGGTGGTTGGGAAGCGGGATGTAGACCGCATCGACCCCGGGATCGGCCAAGAGGTCGGCGTAGCTCGTGTGCAGGCGCACCGCCTCGCCAAGCGGGCGACCGTCGGCAGCGGTGAGCGGCGTCTCGCGCAGGAACCGCGCGCCCGCGTCGCTCGTGCTCGCAAGCGCGACGAGCTCGGCGTTGGCCGCGGCGACGATCGCCGGGATCACGACCTTGCGGCCGATGTTGGCGGCGCTCATGACGCCGATGCGCACCCGCTGCACGCAGCACCCCCTCGCTCGGGTGCCGATGCTAGCCGACCCGGATCGGGGGATGACGGGCCCGCGCACATGCGCGGGCCCGTCGCTGAATCAGCTTCCCGAGCCCACCGGCATCGGGATCGCCTCGAGCCAGGCCCCGCCGGCCCCGAACGGGCTGCGACTCGCCTGGATGCGGATGGCGTGCCTGCCGGGCTCGAGCAGGAAGTGGCCCTTGCTGTAGGTCTGGTCGAGCCACGCCGGCCCCGGCATGCCGACCGACGGGATGTCGTCGCACGAGGGGTCAACGGCGACGTTCGTGGTCACGAAGATCGGAAAGCCGTTGTCCCACACCCGGAACCGGTCGCCGCGGCAGAAGCCGTCGGTCACGCGCAGGAGCACGGGCGTCTTGCGGAAGAAGGTGAACGGGCCCTCGGAGTTGAGGCTGCCCGTGCCGCCGAAGTTGAAGAACGTCCATTGCCCGAACGCGAGCGGCGGATCGGTCGCCGCACCGCTCACCCGGTGGCCGTTGCGCGGGTGCTTGGCCGCGGCCGCCGCCGCCGGCAACGCCGCGACCAGCACGCCGGCCGCGACCAGCGCCATCAGGCCGAACCACCACTTCCCACGCAGAACTCGTCGTGCACGCATCGTTCCCACCCCCGTTCGAAGGAACCGCCCACGCTACGCACACGGCCGGCCTGCGACAAGGGCCGGAGGATCCATCTCGCCGGGATCCGAGGGACTAGATCGACGCCTGGGCCCGCTGTGCCCGCTCCGCCCGCAGGCGCGCGGCCGCGCGCCCGCGGCGGTCGACGCCGAGCTTGTCGAGGATGCTGTGGACGTGGTTCTTCACGGTGCGCACCTCGATGCACAGCCGGTCGGCGATCTCGCGGTTGGAGAGGTCGTCCTCGAGCAGCGTCAGCACCTCGTACTCGCGGGCCGTGAGCTGCGCGAACCCGCCGTGGCCGCCGCGCTCCGCCGCGAGCATCGTCACGCGCCCGAGCAGCGTCGCGGCGACCCGCGGCGAGCACAGGGCCTCACCCTTCGCGACGCACTGGATCACGGCCTGCAGCTGCGACAGGGGGTCGGCCCGCAGCAGATACCCCGCGGCGCCGGCCTCGGCGCAGGCGATGATCTCGCCCTCGTCCTCGCTCACACCCATCGACACGACGCGCGCCTTGCGCCCGGAGTGGGCGAGCGTCCGCAGGGAATCGAGGCTCTGCGCCATCGTCATGTTGAGCAGCGTGATGGTCGGCGGGAAGCCGATCGGGTGCCGGAGCGCGCTCGCGCAGTCGGGCGCCGTCTCGATCCCCGCCACCCACGGCTCGCTGTGCAGGACGCGCGCGAGCGCATCTCGCTGGAGGCGGCAGTCGTCCACGACGAGCAGGCGGATCACGGCGCCGTTGGTCGTCGCCCCGGCAGGTGTGCCCTCCCCTATGGTGCCGCCCTCGTGCACCACCGGCTGTGCTCCCTTCGCGTTCGCCGCTCGGCCGGGTGAGCGACGCCCGCCGACTCTACCGCACCGGGATCGCGGCGGCAATCGGTTTCGGGCCGTCCGTGTAGCTACACGGCGGGTAACGTCAGTCGATCAGCCGCGTCTGCATCTGCCACACGGCGATGCGCCACATCACAAGTGCGAAGGAGAGCAGCACGGCAACGTGTGTCATGTCGGCCCATGAGTAGTGCCCGAGCGCCGCGTCGCGCACGAGCGCGACGCAATGGTAGAGCGGGTTCAGGAGCGCCAGCGCATGGAGGAACGGCGGCAGCGTCGAGATGGGGAAGAACGTCCCGGCGACGAGGAAGAGCGGCGTCAGGACGGCGCTCGTGACGTAGTTGAAGTTGTCGATGGTCTTCGCCACCGCAGCCACCAGGACGCCGAAGCTCGCAAAGCCGACGCCGGTGACGAAGCCGATGAACGGCACGAGGAGCATGCCGGCGTTGGGTGAGAGGCCGAATGCCATCGCGACGATCAGGGGCGCCACGCCGTAGACGCCGGCGCGCACCGAGATCCACAGCACCTCGGCCGTGATCAGCTCCTCGACGTCCACCGGGGCGGCGAGCATCGCGTCATAGGTGCGCTGGAACTTCCACCGGATGAACGTGTTGAACATGCCCGGGAACGCCGACGAGAAGAGCACGGCCGTGGCGACGACACCCGTGCCGACGTACTCGACGTAGCGCACGTGATCGACATGCGAGACGAGCGAGCCGAAGCCGAGCCCGAACGCGAGCAGGTAGATCGTCGGCTGCACGACCGACGAGAACGTGGTCGCCTTCCAGTAGCGGCTGAAGAGGACGACGTCGCGGCTCATGACGCCGGCAAGGGCCGCCGGCTCGAGCCGGCGGACGCGGTGGACGGGCTGCGTCGTCATTCGATCTCCTCGCCGGTCAGCATCACGAACGCGTCCTCGAGGTTCGCCGGCCGCCGCACGCCCTCGGGCGCGTCGCCGTCGAGCCGCTCGGCCTGCATGATCACCACGGCCGGCCCGCTGCGGCGCGTGCGCCACCCCTCCCGCTCGGCCAGCCGCCCCACCGCCTCGAGATGGTCGGGCGCTCCGTACACCTCGAGCGCCTGCTCGCCCGCCTGGGCGCGCACGACCTCCTCGGGCCGGCCGAGGGCGACGATACGGCCGTGGGACATGACGGCGACGACGTCGGCCAGGCGCTCGGCCTCCTCGATGTAGTGCGTCGACATGAGCACGGTGACGCCGGAGGCCCGCAGCCGGTCGATCAGCCCCCACAGCTCCTGCCGCACCTGCGGGTCGAGCCCGACGGTCGGCTCGTCGAGCAGCACCAGGCGCGGCTCGTGAATCAGCCCGCGGGCGATCAGGAGCCGCCGGCGCATGCCTCCCGAGAGCTCGGAGACGCGCGTGTCGGCGCGCGGGACGAGGTTTGCGATCTGGAGCGCCCGGTCGACGGCGGCGCGCCGCTCCCGCCCGGGCACGCGGTACAGACGCGCGAACACGCTGAGCGTCTGGCGGGCCGTCAGCTCGACGTCGAGATTGTCGAGCTGCGGGACGACGCCCATCTCGATCCGCGCCTGTTTCGAGCCGGCCGGCAGCGCGTGGCCGAGCACGCGGATCTCGCCCGCGTCGGCGAGCGCCTGGCCGGTGAGCAGGCGCATCGTCGTCGACTTGCCGGCGCCGTTCGGCCCGAGCAGCCCGAAGCACACGCCGGCCGGGACGTCCAGATCGAGCCCATCCACCGCCGTCAGCGCGCCGAAGCGCTTGACCACCCCCCGCAGGGAGATCGCACTGGCCGCCTCCGCGTGCATCGGACCGAGTATAGGAGCGGCCGGTCTGGGGCCGGTCAGGTGGTGCCGACGCGCCCGCGGTGGGCCTGCGCGTCGATGATGACCGCTGCGAGCAGCACGAGGGCGGTGACCATGTACTGCGCCGGGGCGCTGAAGCCCACGAGCCCCATGCCGTTGTAGATCGCGGCGATCACGATGCCGCCGAGCACACCGTGCATCGCCTTGCCACGGCCGCCGAAGAGGCTCGTGCCGCCGATCACCGCGGCGGCGATGGCGTAGAGCACCAGGGTGCCGCCGTTGACGCTCGTCGAGATCGACCGCAGCCGCGAGGCGTACACGATCCCGGCGATCCCGGCCGTGAACGAGCACATCACGAACGCCGTCGTCCGGATCATGGCCAGGTTCACGCCGGCGCGGCGGGCCGCCTCGGCGCTGCCGCCGATCGCGTACAGGTAGCGGCCGAGCTTGGTGCGACCGAGCACGAACGTCGCCACGCCGAGGACGGCGAGGACGAGCAGCACCACATAGGGCACGCCCGACACCGGCGCGAAGATGCCGCGGTCGGTGTTGCACAGAACGACGACGCCGATGCCGGCCAGGAGCGCCCCGCCGATCTTGAGCAGCGTCACGTTGGGCGGCGGCGCGACCAGCCCCGCCCCTCGCCGCTTGGCGTCGCGGCGCCAGGTCATGGCGCCGAACAACCCCACGATCACGAGCATCACGATCCAGCCGGCGGTGTTGCTCAGGTTCGCGCTCGCGATATTGATGATGACGTTGTCGTTGATCGGTATGGTGCCGCCGTTGCCGAGGATGCGCAGGTCCACGCCCTCCCAGAAGAGCAGTCCGGCGAGGGTGACCACGAACGACGGCAGACCCAGCTGCGTGATGATGAGCCCGTGGATCAGGCCGATCCCGGCGCACGCGAGCAGGCCGAGGGCGATCGCCACCCACCAGGGCCAGCCGTGGGCCGGCCCGACCAGGTCGGCGACGACCGTCCCCCCGATGGCGGCGACGTAGCCGCTCGAGAGGTCGATCTCGCCGAGGAGCAGCACGAACACCTCGCCGATCGCGAGCAGGCTGAACACCGCGGCCTGCACCAGCAGGTCGACCAGGTTGCGGGCCGTCAGGAAGTTCGAGTTGAGGGACTGGAACAGGATCGAGATCAGGATCAGCCCGCCGACGACCGGCAGGATGCCGCTCTCGCCGCCCCTGATACGGGCGATCGACGTGCGCAGGTACTCGCCGGCCGACCCGGCGACGAGCTCCGGCGGCACGGCCATCTGCGCCTTGCGGGCGGCCTCGCCGCTCGGCTCGTCGGCGGCTTCGGGCCCGCCGGGCGTGGGCTCGTCGATCTTCGACATCGTCAGGCCGTCCCGCCGGGCTGGGGGCGGCCGGCCCCGACCACGCGATCGGAGCTGCCGGTGGTCATGAGGTCGACGGCGATCTGCGGGTCGAGCTCGGACTTGGGCCGCTGGGCGACGATGTGGCCCAGGCGCAACACGGCGATCCGGTCGGCGACCTCGAAGACGTCGTTCATGTTGTGCGAGACGATCATCGCGGCCAGGCCGCGGTCGGCCAGCCGGCGCACGAGCGCGAGCACCATCGCGGTCTGGGCGACGCCGAGCGCGGCCGTCGGCTCGTCCATGATCACGAGCTTGGAGTTCCAGAGCACCGCCTTTGCGATCGCCACGGACTGGCGCTGGCCGCCCGAGAGCGAGGCCACCGGCTGGCGGATCGAGCGCACGGTGGTCACGGCCAGGCTCGACAGCGTCTCCTGCGCCGAGGTCTCCATCGCCTCCTCGTCCATCACGATGCCGCGCATGCGCTCGCGGCCGAGGAACATGTTCTGGACGATGTCGAGGTTGTTGCAGAGCGCGAGATCCTGGTAGACGGTCTCGATCCCGAGCAGCGCCGAGTCGCGCGGCGTGCGCAGGCGCACCGGCGTCCCCTCCCACAGGATGTCCCCGTGGTCGGGGGAGTGGATGCCCGCGATGCACTTGATCAGCACCGACTTGCCGGCGCCGTTGTCGCCGATGAGGGCCGTCACCTCGCCGGCGCGCACCTCGAAGTCGACCTCGTTGAGCGCCTGCACCGGACCGAAGCTCTTGGAGAGGCCGCTCAGCCGCAGGAGCGGCGCGTCTCCTGCGCTCGGGCGCGGGCTCGTGGGCTCGGTCTGGCTCGTCTGTTCCATCCTGCGGAGGTCAGTCTACGCCTCGGCCGCCCGCTCGTGTGAGCGGGCGGCCGGGCGCAGATGGACGTGTTAGCTGATGCCCGCCGCTGTGCAGGCCGACTTGAGCGCCGCGCCGGCACACAGGTCGGACACCTTGACGGCGCCGTCCTTGACCACCGTGGCGGCCATGTTGTCGGTCGTGACCCAGATCGGCTTGGTGTACACGGACGCGATGTTCTTGCCGAGCGTCGTGTCCATCGTCTGGGCGTTCACGAGCGACGACGGCGGTGTCACGCCCGCGCGGAGGAAGAGCGCGAGCGCTGCCGCCGCCTGGGCCTCGAGGTAGATGGGCTTGTACACGGTGCCGCACTGGTAGCCCTTGAGGATGTTCTGCAGACCCGACGGGGACGCGTCCTGACCGGTGGTCGGGAACGTCTTCGGCGGGATCTTGTCCTTCTGCAGCACCGCGATCACCGCGTTTGCGTTGTCGTCGTTCGGGGTGATGACCGCGTTGATGTTCGAATGCGCGGTCAGCTGCTGCTCGAACGTCGTCTGCGCCGTCGGCGGATCCCACGTCCCCGTCGGCTCGCCCACCTTCACATACGACTTGTCGGCGAAATGCGGCGCCAGCACGCCGTTATAGCCCTGCGCGAACAGCTTCGCGTTGTTATCGGTCGGATCGCCGTCCATGATCAGGATGTTCGGCTTCTTCACATGCCACGCAGCGATGCAGCTGACCTCGCCCTTCCCGATCAGCTGACCCACCTCGACGTTATTGAAGCTGACGTAATAGCGATCCGCCGGACCACCCGTCACGAGACGGTCGTAATCGATCACCTTCACGCCCTGCGACTCGGCGTTCGACTCGATCGCCGCGCCCGAACCCGGATCCAGCGGGTCGACCAACAGCACCGACGCGCCGGCGGTGATGTCCGCCTCGGCCTGCTGCTGCATCGTGCTCGCGCTGCCCTGAGCGTTATCGATCTTGAACTGATTCGACTTCAGGCCCGCCGCCTCGAACGCCTGCTTCAGATACGGCGCATCGAACTCGACATACCGCGCCGACGTGGTCGTGTCGGGCAGAAGCACCCCGACCATGCCCTTACCTTCTGCGGCGATGGCCTTCAACTGCTTCATCAGCGAGAAGTCCGATGTGAACGCCGTCGCGTCGATGTTGGGAACCGACGCGGCCGGCGCAGACGAGCTCCCACCCGACGAGCTCGACCCGGAAGAACCGCAGCCCGCCGCTACCGCCAACGCAAGCACACACGCACCCAATCCCAGCAAGACGCGCCTGGACTGTCCATCCATCGTGGTCTCCTCCCACTCTTTCGTCGCATCCACCGAAGCGGCGGGCGCGCACCCGGCGCGGAGCATATACCCGCTCGCGCCGCCTATGCAAGCGGAATTCTGCACATGGTCGGCGGGGTCACACGTCTGTATGGATGCATAAATTTACCGTTTCTGTGTCACCACCTTTTTGCACATCACCGGGGGTGATCACGCCGCCGCGGCGCTCGTGTCGGCTACCGTGCGGGCGTCACCGTCGGAGACCGCTCTTGCTGCGACGCAACAGAGATGGCGCGACCGGCCGCCCGCTCGAGCTCGGCCTGGCGGCGCCCACGGCGGCGGCCGGAGAGCCGATCCGGGGCGAGCTGAGAGGGCTGGCCGGCCCCGCCGACGTGACCCTGCTGCGGGTCGAGGTGTGCCCGGCGGGCCGGCTGGCGACGCCCCTAGGCTCGTCCCGGGTCGAGCCCGAGGGCGACCGCGGCCGGTTCGAGCTGCCGGTGCCGGCGCAGACCCCGCCCGGGATCGACGGCCCGCGCTGCCGGCTCGGCTTCGCCGTCCGCGCGCGCACACCGGTGTCGGGACGAAATCGCTCGCAGGTCGTCATGCCCGTGCGGATGGTGGGCGGCGATCCGCCGGTGCACGAGGCGACCCACCTGTTCGATCGCATGATCGCCTCGTTCCCGGCCCGCCACTTTCACGTCGAGCTGGCGGACGCGCTCCTCGAGGGCGGCGGCTGGATCAAGGGCCGCGTCCATGTCAGCGACGGCGGCGCGGGCCCGGTGGACGTGATCGCGCGCTGCGAGGAGGCGTGGCGCACGAACTTCCGGTTCCGCAACCATCGCCAGCCGCCGCTCTGGCACACCGACCCCCTCTGGAGCGAGACGCAGACGGTCGGGCGCGACCCCGACCGGCGCTGGCACCCATTCGCGTTCGCCATCCCGCCCGGGCTGCCGACGGCCGTCGAGGGCTACGTCGTGTGCTGGCGCTACGAGGTCGAGGCGCGCAGGCGCGCCCGCGTGGGGCCCGCGGAGCGAGCGGTCGTCACACCGCTGCGGTTCGATATCGCGTAGCGCTCACCGCACGGTGCGAGGCCCCGGCGTAGGGTGGGGGTATGCGGGTGCGCGAGGCAGATCGATCGGACTGGGGCTTCACCGGCCTGCGCATCCTGATGGGCGTGCTCTGGCTCGCGAACCTCACATGGAAGCTCCCGCCGGACTTCGGCCGGCACGACCCGCGCGGGCTTCTGTACTCGTTCCACCAGGCGCAGCACTACGCACTGGGAGCGCCGCTGCGGCGGTTCATGGGCGACACCGTCATCCCCCACTTCACGCTGTTCGGATGGCAGGTGTTCCTGGTCGAGGCGATCGCGGGCGTCCTGTTGCTGCTCGGGTGGCACACCCGCCTTGGCGGGATCATCGGCTTGCTGCAGGCGATCGCGATCACCGTGCTGACCGCCCGCGCGCCGCACCAGTGGTTCTGGGGGTTCGTGCTCTTCATCGCCGTCAGCCTGCTCGTGGCCATCGTCCCGTCGAACCGGCACCTGAGCCTCGACCGCCGCCAGGGCCGGGCATGACCGTCTCGGTCGTGATCCCGACCCTCGACGAGGAGGCGGCGATCGCAGCGGCGATCGCGGGGGCGCGGCGGGCACTCGGCGACTGCGAGGTGATCGTGGTCGACGCCGGCTCGCGCGACGGCACGGCGGCCGCGGCGGCCACGGCCGGTGCGGCGGTCGTCACCGTGCCGGGGAGCCGGGCCGAGGCGATGAACGCGGGCGCAGCGGCCGCGACGGGCGACGTGCTGCTCTTCCTGCACGCCGACACGCTCCTGCCGGAGGGCGCCGCGGCCGCCGTCACGGCCGCGCTCGCCGGCGCCGACGCCGGCGCCTTCCGGATCCGTTTCGACCGGCCGCGGCCGGTGCTCGAGCGGCTCGTGAACCTGCGCTCGCGGCTCTTCAAGGTCGTCTACGGCGACCAGGCCCTGTTCGTCTCCCGGGCCGCGTTCGAGCGCGCCGGCGGCTTCCGGCCGATCCCGATCATGGAGGACCGTGACCTGGCGGCGCGGCTGCGCCGGGCCGGCGGCCTCACCGTCGTGGCGCCGGCGGTGACGACGTCGACCCGCCGCCACCGGCACGCCGGCCACGCGCGCACGCTCGCCCGGCACTGGCTGATCCAGCTGCTCTACACCCTGCGGGTGCCGCCCGAGCGGCTCGCCCGCATCTACCCGCCCGTGCGCTAGTCGAAGAGCGGCAGGCCCGTCAGGGCGCGGCCGAGCAGGTCGCGCAGCACGTCGCTCGTGGGCGCCATCACCGTCGCCGCGCGCGCGTCGCGGAACAGGCGCTCGAGCGGGAGGTGGCGCGAGAACGCCGCCCCGCCGCAGACGCGCATCGTCTCGTCGGTGACGGCGATCGCCATCTCGGCCGCGGCCGCCTTGAGGGCGAGCACGCCGAGCTGGGCGTCCGGATGGCCGGAGGCGACCTGGTCGGCCACCTGCAGCAGGAGGGCGCGGGCCTGCAGATGGCGGATCTTGGCCTCGGCCAGGCGGGCCCGGTTGACGGCGATGCCGGCCAGCGGCGTGCCCAGGTGCTCGATGCGGGCGCCCTGCAGGTGGGCAGCGGCCATCTCGATCGCCGCGCCCGCGAGGCCGACGCAGCAGGCGGCGCACCCGAGCACGAACCACGGCAGCGTCGCCTCCATCATGAGCGCCATGCCCGACGCGGGGGCGCCCAGCCGGCGGCCCGCAGCGACACGCACGCGCGCGAACTCGATCGCGCTCGACGCGTTGCCGCACAGGCCCAGACCGTCGAACGGGCCGCCAACGGTGATCCCGGGCGCGTCCGCGGCGATCAGGTAGAGCTCGGTGACGAGCGGATCGGCGGAGCCGTCCGGGGCGCCGGTGGCGGTGACGTAGGAGTCGGCATGGCCCGCCGAGGTCACCCACGACTTGCGGGCGGCGACGATCACGTCATCCCCGTCCACCGCGGCGCGCGACGCCTGCGCCCAGAAGTGGCTGCGCGTCGCGTGCTCGGAGAAGGCCAGCGTCGTCAGGTGGCGGCCCGCGCCGATCGCGCGCAGGATGTCCCGGTTCGCGCCGCCGGCCGCGGCGCCCGCGAGCAGGGTCTGGGTGGCGATCGCGTGCATGACGTACACCATCGCCGTCGAGGAGCAGGCGCTCGCGATCCGCTCCACCGCGGCGACGATCTCGGCGGGGCCGCCGCCGGGGCCGCCGAGATCGGCGGGGACGCCCAGCCCCAGCAGGCCGTGCGCGGCGAGCCCGGCCACCGCCTCGCCGGGGAACCGGGCCTCGCGGTCGACGGACTCCGAGTGGGCGGCGATCGTGCTCCACAGTGCATCGTCCACGACGGGACGCTCGATCACGCTCATGTCACCCTCCTCGACGCTCGCCGGCCATGGCCGCCACCCTATCGCCCGGATCCGGCCGGGCGTGTGGGTCGGCCCACGTCCGCCAGGACGGCCCGGGTCGCGCGCGCGCGCGTGAGGTCGATCGCGGCCAGATCGTCCACCGTGTCGACGTCGGCCACCGGATCGAGCAGGGCGACGGTGAGACCGGCGGCCCGGCATGCGGCGACGGTGCTGCTCGAGCACCGAGCCCGTCGACCAGGGGATGCCGGCGAAGATGCCCGGCCGGTGCGGGCGCATGCGGATCAGCCCGAAGCCGCCGTCGCGCGTCGGCCCGAGGACGACGTCCGCGGGGGCGGCCGCCGCCGCCCGGATCGCCGCGGCCGTGATCCCGGGCGCGTCCCCCGCCACCACGACCGCCCCGCCGCGAACGCCGGTCGCGAGCGCGCCCGTGAGCCCGTCGCCCTCCTGGACGACCAGGGGCACGCCCGCGAAGAGGCGGCCCAGGTCGGCGGCGTCGGCCTGCGGGCACAGGAAGCCGGCCGCCGCGTCGACCGTGCGCGCGACGGCCAGGACGTCGGTCAGAAACGCCTCGGCGAGCCGGGCCGCAAGCGTCGGCGAGAGCGGGGGCGAGAGCCGTGTCTTGGCCCTCCCGGGCAGCGGGGCCTTCGCGGCGATCAGCACCCGGGTGGCGGCGTCGCCCTCCGACCGGAGGGCCGCGCCTACGCTCACCTGATGTTCCTCTCGGCGTCCGCCCCCGGCCGTGCAGCGACCGCGGCGAGGAACGCCTCGACCGCGGCGATCATCGGCTCCGTCTCGCGGGACACCAGCCGGTCGAGGTCGGTCACGCCGCGGCGCACGGTGGGCCCGAACGGGTCGAGGAACGCCCCCTCGGCGGTGAGCGTGAGCTCCGGGAGGATGTCGCCGGCCTGGGGGACGACGCCCATCCCGCGGGTCGCCGCCCGCCCGCGCCGCACGACCGGCCGCACGATGTGATCCTCGTCGGGGATGCCCCAGCTGCGGTGCAGGTCGCACACGCGGCGCAGCTCGTCGCGCGACTGATCGGCGACGGTGGTCGCGATCCGCACCCGGATGCCGCCGGTGCGCAGCTTCGGCACGCTCGCGCACACCCGGGCGAAGTTGCGCGGGCCGCGCAGGGCGTCGTTTCGCACCGGATCGGCGGAGTCGAGCGAGATCTGGAGGGCGAAGCCGGGGTGCTCCCGGAGCGGCCCGAGCCGCTGCAGCAGCCTGTCGTCCAGGAGCGTCCCGTTGGTGAGCGCCGTCGTCGGCAGGACCGCGGCCATCCGGGCGAGCACCTCCGCCATACCCGGCTGCATGAACACCTCCCCGCCGGTCACACCCGCCTGCCGGAATCCCAGCGGGGCCGCCGCCCGCACCGCGGCGACCATCGCCTCGGCGGAGAGCTCGCGCCGGTCGCGCACGCGTGGGCTCGACTCGGTCAGGCAGTAGGAGCAGCGCAGATTGCAGTGGTAGGTGGCGTAGAGCCACAACCGGTCGCCCATCCGGCCATCGGCGACCGCGGCGGCGACCGCGGCTCGGACATCGCCCGCATCCGTCACGCAGGCAGCGTACTACCGGCCCACGCCGGGACCTCCCGCGGCTGCGGCAGTCCCCGGCCCTGCAGCAGCTGTAGCGGCGCGGTGCAGTGCCCGCCGTGATCCCACGGGCCGGTGCTGCCGGCGACGAACCAGGCCGGGTAGACGAAGTCGCTCACGAGCACGCCCGCGACCGTGTAGGCGAACTCGTCGCTCTCGACCGCGTCGGCGGTCCCTGCGACCTCGGTGTCGCTCCCAACGGTCGAGCGGTTCACGACCGCCACGATGGGCTGGCTCACCGCTCCTCCTTGGCTGCTCGTGCCACTCAACACCGTCCGGCGTGCGAGCCCGTTACGCGGACTGCGGCGAGCCCACGCCGAGGTGATCGAGCAGCGAGGTGACGGCCCCGAACTGGGGGACGAACAGGAACGCGAAGCTCGAGTCGGAGGCCTCGACGCTCATGACCGAGCGCATCAGCACCGTGGGATCGTCGGCGCGGATCCCGGCCAGGCTGCGCGAGACGAGCGAGCCCAGCAGGTCGACCTCGATCGTCGGCGGCTGCGGCTCGAGCTCCATGCCCGTCATCTCGACCACGGCGTTCAGGTAGGAGCTGGCCAGGATGTTGCCGACCTCGCGCAGCGCCGAGCGGCCCATCTCGTCGTCGAGCCGCGTGCCGAAGAGCTCACACAGCTGCTCGCCGGCGCCGTCGGGGAAGAGCAGAAGCACCTTGCCGCCGTCGTCGGCCACCGGCGTGTCGACCACCGCCGACGGGGAGGCGGCGGCGCCGATCTTGTCGGCCGCCTCGGCAAGCGTCGCCAGCAGCGCCTCGGCATACGTGATCTCGACGGGCTTCCCGAGCAGCTGCGAGAGGGCCGTTGCGGCATTCCCCGAGCCGATGTTGGCGATCTCGAGAAGGGCGCTGCGCTGGAGCTCGCTGAAGCCGAACGCGCCGTCGCCCGCGGGCGACCATGCGCCCGCGATCACGCCGGGCTCGAGCACCGGGACGATCTCGCCCGATCCCAGGATGACGACTCCGGACGTGTGCTCGCCGCGGGCGGCGGCGGGCACGTCCTGGCGCTCGAGCACCATCTGGCCGACGAGCTCGTCGACGGCGAAGACCCGCCTGCGCGCGCCGGCCCAGACCACGACCCCGGCGACGAGCGGGCCGTCGTCGGCAAACCCCAGCCGCGCGCCGATCCGGACCACCTCGAGCGCGTCGTCGCGGAACACGACGACCGGCGCGCCGGCGACATCGTGCACCTGGCGATCGCCGAACGCGAGCGTCTGCTCGACGCTGCCCATCGGCAGCGCCCACGAGAGCCCGGCGGCACGGACGATCAGGACGTGAATCGACTCGCTCATGACAGGCTTCCTCTCGGGTGGTGGACCACACCGAGTGAATCGGCCGTCGGGGGCGTTGCTGAATACGCGAATCTGGCTACGGCACCCCGGCCTGGCCACGCGGATCGGGTAGTGCGGGCGCGATCACCCACACCACCCGCGCCTCGGCGCTGCGGGACGGGTTGCGCCACGTGTGCGGCACGTTCGCGCCGAACGTGACGGCGTCGCCGCGGGCAAGGGCAAAGGCCTCGCCGTCGACCTCGAGCTCGATCGTGCCCTCGAGGACGTAGCAGACCTCGCACTCGCTGGGGAGCGTGTAGTACTGCTCGCCGCCGGAGCCGCCGGGCGCCGCCAGCGTCTCGACGACGGTCACGTGCGACTCGTGGGCCGGCGTGATCAGGGTGTCCACGACCGCCCGGCCGGGGAGGAGGGCGGTCGGCCGGTCGGCGGCGCGCACGACCGCCACGCTCGGGGTCCCGAACAGTCGCCCGAGCGGCAGCGAGATCGCCTCGCAGACGGCGACGAGCGACGCGACCGACGGGCTCGTCATGTCGCGCTCGACGCGCGAGAGGAACCCGCGGCTGAGACCCGTGCGCTCCGAGACGTCGCCCAGCGAGAGCTGGCGCTGCTCGCGGGCATGGCGCAGGCGGGCGCCGAGCCGGAGGGACGTGCCGTTGGGGCCGCTGCTCACGGGACGGCTCATACCAGGTTGTTGACTGGCACGCAACTTTCATGTATCTGTATGCAATCTCGACCCCCGAGCCCCCACGCGCCGATCGGTTTTCCGATCGCCTGAACCGGCGAGAGCTGCTCGGGGCGGGCGCGATCGCGATCGCGGCGGCGGCTTGCGGCGGGTCGACGGGTGGCGGCGGCAACGCCCCGTCGGTCGCGAGCTCGAGCCTGAACACGAAGAAGATCGAGAGCACGCTCAACTTCTTCAACTGGGCCCAGTACCACGACCCGAAGAACGCGAAGGCGTTCTCGCAGAAGTACGGCGTCGCGTTCAAGGAGTCGAACTACGCCTCGAACGAGGAGCTTCTGACCAAGCTGCAGACGACCAAGGGCCAGGCGGTCTACGACATCATCGTGCCGGACGCCGACCACGTCCGCATCGAGAAGCAGCTCGGCCTGCTGATGAAGCTCGACCACAGCCTGATCCCCAACCTCAAGAACCTGGCCCCGCACTGGCGCCAGCTCGACTACGACCCCGGCAACGTGTACTCGGTCATGAAGGACACAGGGCTCACGGGCTTCACGGTGCGCACCGACAAGATCACGGCGAAGCTGCGCACCTGGAAGGACTTCTTCGACTTCATCCCGACCGCGAAGGGCCTGACGGTGAACTTCATCGAAAGTCCCGCCGAGGTGATCGGGGTCGCCCTGAACGCGCTCGGCTTCTCGATGAACACGGAGAGCGACAGCGAGCTGAACGCGGCCCGCGACCTGCTCCTGAAGGTGCGCCCACACGTGTCGACGATCAACGAGGTCTACCTCGACGACTTCATCGCCGGCAAGATCGACCTCGGCATCACCTACTCCGGCGACGGCCTGCGCATCCGCGCCGCCCGCAAGGCCCAGAACGACATCCTCGTCGTCGCTCCCCTGGGGCGGTCGGAGATCTGGATCGACAACTGGGCGATCTCGGCGTATGCGCCCGACCCGATCGCGGCCCACGCGTGGATCAACTACATGCTCGACCCGGCTGTGAACGCGCGCGAGATGGAGTACGTGCAGTACGAGGTCGGCACGCCCGCCTCCTACCCGCTCGTCGGCGCCGAGGCGAAGGACCCGCTCGTCGTGTTCCCGCAGCGCATCCTGGACAACTACGAGATCCTCTACACCACCCCCACCGGCCTGAACAAGCGCACGGCCATCTGGGGCGAGTTCAAGGCGGGGTAGGGGCCGAGTCCGAGCCGGTCTGGCCGTCGGGGAACGGCAGCCGGTTGCGGTGCTGCTCCGCGTGGCGCTGCAGCTCCTGGAGGAACTCCGAGCGCTGGTTGAGCTCGCGGCTGACCTCGCGGACGGCCCGCTCGCGACCGTCACCGTGTCCCACGGCACCCGGGTGCCGTGACAGGAAATCGGTGGACGCAAACCGGGTCGGCTGCTCGGCGGGCCGAGGCTCGTCCGCGGGATGCTCGGGACCGCTCATCACTCACCTCCGCTCGGGGGACTCGCGGAAGCAGAATTCCCGTCGCCGGGGCCGGCCAAACGCCGGGACCGCGATGAAGAGGTGATCGCCGCCACAGACCCAGGTTTCGGCGGCCGACGGGCGGGGAACGACCAGATCGAGATGCGTTTCCGATCGCCGCGCGACACCGCTTCCGAGACCCTCGAGACGGCCGACCCACGCGAGGCCGAAGAGGTGCGGGTACGGGAGTGGCAGGCGCGCCGCCTGAATCAGCTCGGATACGAGTCGAGCGCCGCGTCGCGCGTCGTCCGCGCCGCGTGGGGCGAGGGCGAGCACACCGACCTCGTGCACCGCATCGAGGAGCTGATCGGGCGGGGCGCGACCCTCGACCAGGCGGCGCGGATCGTCGCGCCGGCCGGACACCTCCGTGCCGACGACCCCGCGAAGCGATCCTGAAGTGGCGCGGACGGTCGCGCAGGTCATGTCCGCCCCCGTCGCGGTGGAGCGGTCGCTCGTGCTGGTCGCCGCGGCCCGGGTCATGCGCGACGAGGACGTCGACGCCCTGCCGATCGTGGCCGGCGGACGGCTGATCGGGATCGTGACCGACCACGACGTGGTCGTGCGGGCGGTCGCAGAGGACATGGACATGCACGCCGGCTGCGTCGGCGACATCTCCTCATCCGCCCTCGTCTACGTGCGCCCGGAGCAGCCGCTCGAGCACGCCCTGCAGGTGATGGCGACGCACCAGGTCAGGCATCTGCCGGTCGTGGACGCGGAGCTGCACATCGTCGGCACGATCACGCAGGGCGACATCGCCCGGTCGGCCGGCGGCCGCCGCAACGGCGCCGGGCCGCGGCTCAAACGTGGCCCGCTGCTGCCGATCTCCTAGAGCGTGGAGGACGACCGCGGCGACGGCGATGATCGGCCCCTGGGCGAGGACGTACGGCTCTCCCAGCGGCTGGCCGCGCTCTACGCCGTCACCGCCCGACTGACCAGCTCGGCCCGCGTGAACGAGGTGCTGGTCGAGGTCGCCCGCGGCGTCGGCCAGGCGCTCCCGCGGGTGGGCGAGGTGTCGATCGCCGTCTGGGATCCGCGCCGCGGCGTGATCCGCGACGTGCTCGAGTTCCGCACCTGGACGAACCGGCGCGTGCCACTGCCGCCCCCGGGTGTCCACGGCGTGGCCGGCCTCCCCGAGCTCGCCGCCCTGCTCGCGGGCGAGACGGGATTCGTCCAGTCGCTCGTCGACGACCCGACGGTGTCGGAGGCCCAGCGCGAGTACATGCGCAGGTGGGGGTGGATGACGCTCCTGCAGGTGCCGCTGATCGCGGTCGGGCGCACGCTCGGCGTCGTCGAGATCGTCGATCCCGTGCACGCAGCGGCCTTCACCGACGACGAGATCCGCTTCTGCGAGGCGATCGCCGCGACCGGGGCGGGCGCCCTGCGCCAGGCCCACCTGTACGAGCGCGTGCGCCGGCTCGCCGACCAGGACGCCCTGACGGGGCTCGCCAACCCGCGGACGTTCCGGCGCCGGCTCGCGGCGGGGCTGCGGGTCGCCGCCCGCGCGCAGGAGCCGGTCAGCATCCTCGTCATCGACATCGACGACTTCAAGCGGCTGAACGACACCCACGGCCACGCCCACGGCGACCGCGTCCTGCGCACGTGCGCGCGGCTGCTGCGCCGCCACGCCCGCGGGGCCGATACGGCCGGGCGGCTGGGCGGCGACGAGCTGGCACTGGCGGCACGGGACACCGGCGCCGCGCAGGCGGCCGTGCTCTCGGCCCGCCTGCTCGCCGCGTTCCGGCGCGAGGGCATCGGCGTCTCGATCGGCGTCGCCACATCACCCACGCACGGCGGCACGGCCGAGGCCCTCATCAACGCCGCCGACGCGGCGCTGCTCGACGCCAAGGGCCGGGGCAAGCACCGCTTCAGCGTCGCGGCCTGAGCGTCTCAGACCGGCCGGTCGCGGTCGCCGGAGTCCGCCAGGGTGCGGCGCAACTCGGCCTGCGACCGGGCGACGCAGCAGCTGCGGCCGGCGCGCACGAGCCACCTGTCGGCGGCGCGGACGCATGCGAGGAGCTGTCTTCCCAGGCGCGGTGCCACGGGAAGAGAGCATACCGGCGCCGGCACCCTTGACTTTGGCGCGCGCGCGGGCCTATCCTCCCCGGAGTATTGTCAGGAAAGTTTCCTTACTCCGGCGACAGCGCCCCCGAGTTCGCGGCCGGCACACCCAGCCTGCTGCGGGCCATCAACGAGCGTAGCCTGCTCGAGCTGATCCGCCGCGACGGCGCCATGTCCCGCGCCGAGGCCGCCCGCCGCAGCGGCCTCTCCAAGCCGACGGTCTCGCAGGCGCTGCTGGGCCTCGAGGGCGCCGGCCTCGTGCACCAGGCCGGCCGCTCGCAGGGCCCGAAGGGCCCGGGCGCTGTCGTCTACAGCCTGAACCCGGAGTCCGGCTGGGTCGTCGGCATCGACGTCGGCAGCCACTGGGTGCGGGCCGCGCTCGCCGACATCACGGGCACCGTCCGCGCCCGCCGCGACGAGCGCACGCGCCGCACCGCGACCGTCGCCCAGATCAGCGGGCTCGCACACGGCCTCGCGAGCGAGCGCGGGATCAGCTGGTCACAGGTCACGCACGCCACCGTCGGCCTGCCGGGCGTGCTCGACCCATCCCACACCCACCTCGCCCTCAGCCCGAACCTGCCCGGCGGCAAGCAGGGGCTCGTCGAGGCGCTGCGCGCCGACCTGGGCGGCAAGATCAGCTTCGACAACGACGTCAACCTGGCCGCCCTGGGCGAGCGCGCCCGCGGCGTCGGCCAGGGCACCGACAACTTCGTGTTCCTGTGGGTCGGCACCGGCATCGGCCTCGGCATCGTCGTCGACGGCCAGCTCTACCGCGGCGCCGCCGGGGCCGCGGGCGAGATCGCCTATCTGCCCGTCGGCCCGGGCGATCCGCACGACCCCGCGTACCGCCGCCGCGGCCAGCTCGAGGAATCGGCGTCGGCAGCGGCCGCGCGCCGGCTCGCGCGCGACCACGGCCTGCGGCCGGCCTCGCCGAAGAGCATCTTCGCCGCCGCCCGCAAGGGCGATCCCGCGGCCGCCGAGGTGGTCGAGCTGATCGCCGCCCGGATCGCGCTTGCGATCGCCGCGGTCGTGCCCGTGCTCGATCCCGCGCTCGTGATCCTGGGCGGGGGCATCGCCGGCAACGCCGGCGACCTGCTGCTCGCGCCGATCGAGCGCGAGCTGCACCGGATCTCGCCGTTTCGGCCGCGGCTGGCAGTGTCCGCGCTGGGCGACGAGGTGGTCCTGCACGGCGCGGTGGCGACGGCGCTTGCGGCCGCCCAGGAGACGTTGTTTTCTCGAATGCCAATCGCCATCACGGGAGGAGAGGCGAGATGAGACGGAGACGGACACTTGTGGGCACGGCGGCGGTGCTCGCCGTTGCGCTCGCCGCCGCATGCGGCGGGGGCAGCTCGGGCGGGGGGTCGAGCGCGGGCTCGAGCGGGTCGCACACCCCGGTGACGCTGACCGTCTGGCATCAGTACCTCCAGGAGGAGTCCGGACCGTTCCAGGACGGCCTGAAGGGGTTCGAGCAGCAGTACCCATGGATCCATCTCAAGCTCGAGCCGCAGCCCAACGGCGACACGGACACCTTCGATCCCAACCTGATCGCGGCCATCAAGGGCGGCAACGCCCCCGACGTCGCGATCGGCTTCACGCCGAGCTACGCCGGCCAGTATTGCTCGAGCGGCCTGTGGGAAGACCTGGCGCCCTTCATGCAGAAGGACCACATGTCGATCACGCAGTTCGCACCTGCGACGCTGAGCTACACGAAGATCGCGGGCAAGCAGTGCGCGCTGCCCGTCGCTGACGGACGCCTACGGCCTCTACTACAACACCGCGATGTTCAAGAAGGCGGGGATCACGAGCCCGCCGCAGACGATGGACGAGCTCGCGGCCGACGCCAAGAAGCTCACCGTGCGCAACCCTGACGGCTCGATCAAGGTGGCCGGGTTCGTCCCGCTGAACCTGTTCAACGAGCTCGACATCGCCGACCTCGGCCAGGCCTACGGCGGCGACGTGGTTCGACTCGAGCGGCAAGGCCCAGCTGGCCACCGATCCGGCCTGGACGGCGGCGTTCCAGTGGCAGAAGTCGCTCGTCGACTGGTACGGCTACTCGAACCTGCAGAAGTTCGCCGCCACGTACACGAACTCCGAGTTCAACCCGACCAACGCGTTCGAGACCGGCAAGGTGGCCATGGTCTTCGACGGCGAGTGGCGCACCGCGTTCATCCGCCGCGAGCACCCGGCGCTGCCCTACGCGCACGGCGCCGTTCCCGTCGCAGGTGCCCAGCCTGTACGGCTCGGGCCGCGTCGGCGGCACGATCGTCGGCATCCCGCAGGGCACCAAGCACCCGCAGGAGGCGTGGGACCTCGTCAAGTACCTGGCGACGAACACGAACTACCTGGTCACGCTCGCAAACGCGCTCGGGAACGTGCCGACGACGGCCGGCTCGGGCAGCTCGCCCAAGCTCGACCTGGGGCCGCAGTTCCCGACGTTCGTGAAGATCTGGAACAACTCCAACTCCTCGTTCTATCCGCCGCTCCTGCCCTCGGGCGCCGGCTACGCGCAGCTCGCCGACGACTTCGACGCCAAGTGGCAGGCGGGGAACGTCTCGAACCTGCAGCAGGGCCTGCAGCAGCTCGACACCAACATCGACAACCAGCTCCAGCAGGGGGAGACACCGTAGAGGCACCGCTCTCGCTGGTTGCGGCATCCGCCGCGCCGACCCGCACGCCGGCCGAGCGCCGGCGTGCGCGGCGGCGCGTGTCGGTCGGCAAGTACGCCACGGTGCTCCTGTTCCTGTCGCCGTGGATCGTCGGCTTCACGCTCTTCACCGCGTGGCCGATGGTGCTCGAGCCTGTACTACTCGTTCACGCACTACGACCTGCTGACGCAGCCGAGCTGGGTCGGCCTCGACAACTACCGGTTCATGTTCGGGATCGGGACGATCCACGGGCAGCACGAGTCCGACCCGTACTTCTGGCGGGCGGTCGAGCAACACGATCTGGATCATCCTCGTCTCGGTGCCGCTGCGGATCGTCTTCGCGATGCTGACGGCGATGCTCCTGACCCGGCCCAAGCGCGGCGTGAACGTCTATCGCACGCTCTTCTTCATGCCGTCGCTCGCGCCGACCGTCGGCAGCGCGCTCGTGTTCGTCTATCTCCTGAACCCGACCACCGGGCCCGGTGAACCAGCTGCTCTCGAAGATCCCGGGCCTGAACCCGCCGCTGTGGTTCTACGACCCCACATGGGCGAAGCCGGCGCTGATCGTGCTCGGCCTGTGGGGGATCGGCGACGCGATCGTGATCTACCTGGCCGGGCTGCTCGACGTGCCTCGCGACCTGTACGAGGCGATCTCGATCGAAGGCGCAAACGCCTGGCAGCGCTTCCGGCACGTGACGCTGCCCCTGATCACGCCCGTGATCTTCTTCACGCTCGTGATCGGGGTGATCGACGGCTTCCAGTACTTCGACCAGGCGTTCGTCTCGTCCACGACGGCCGGCTGACGTCGCCCGGCGACCCGCAGGGGTCGCTGCTCTTCTACGGCGGTGTGGCTGTACGAGCAGGCGTTCACGTACTTCCACATGGGCTACGCGGCCGCGATGGCGTGGGTGCTCTTCATCGCCACGATGGCGACGACGGCGATCCTGTTCGCCACCGCGCGCAAGTGGGTGCACTACCGGGGAGGTCTGTCATAGCCGCCCTCGCCGACACCCGCCGGCTGCCGCCGGGCGTCAGACGCAGGCGGATGCTGATGGCCATCGCCAACCACGCCATGCTGATCGCGGCCTCGCTGGCGTTCGCCCTGCCCGTGATCTTCATGCTCCTGACCGCGCTCATGACCGACCAGCAGGCGCTCTCGTCCACCCTGATCCCGCACCCGTTCGTATGGTCGAACTTCCGCACCGTGTTCTCGAGCATCGACCTGCCCCGCTACACGTGGAACTCGTTCGTCTACGCAGGGTTCTCGACCGTCGGCGTGGTGGTGTCGTCGGTGCCCGTCGCCTACGCGTTCGCGCGCATCGAGTGGCGGGGCCGCAACGTGGTGCTGCTGCTCGTCCTGGCGACGCTGATGCTGCCGCCACAGGTGACGTCGGTGCCGCTCTACATCCTGTGGTCGAAGCAGTACCACGACTGGACCGGGATCCAGTTCATCGGCACGCTCAAGCCGCTCATCATCCCCAACTTCTTCGGCGACGCCTTCTCGATCTTCCTGCTGCGCCAGTTCTTCATGACGATCCCGAAGGAGCTCACCGATGCGGTGCGCGTCGACGGCGGCGGCCACTGGCAGATCCTGCGCCGCGTGATCCTCCCGCTGGCCAAGCCGGCGATCGCCGCCGTCGCGCTCTTCAACTTCATCTACTCGTGGAACGACTTCTACGGGCCGCTCGTGTATCTGGCGGGCAACACGCAGTCACAGACCCTCTCGGTCGCGCTGGCCTCGTTCCGCACGGTGCACCACGTCGACTGGAACCTCACGATGGCGGCGGCGCTGCTCTTCATGCTGCCCGTGATCATCCTCTTCTTCCTCGCCCAGCGGGTGTTCATCGAGGGGATCACGCTCACCGGCGTGAAGGGGTAGCGGCCAGCCCGCCGCGGCCGCGAGCGGCGCCGGCGGCTCGAGCACCTGGCCCGAGATCGCGTCGAAGAAGTGCAGCCGCGAGGGGTCGACCGAGAGCCGGACGCGCTCGCCCACACGCGCCTGGGTGCGCGCGTCGACGCAGGCGGTGCACACCGTGGTGCCGGCCTCGGCCGCGAGCGGCAGCTGGGCCTCCCCGCCGGTCTCCTCCTGGGGGGTGCGCCCGCCGGCGGACACATCCACCGCCGGCCGCGCGTCGAGCGCGAAGATGACGTTCGCCTCGGCCCCGAGCTCCTCGACCACATCCACCTGCACCTCCAGCACGGCCCGGGTGTCGTCGCGCCAGACGTCCGCGTCCTCGAAGTCCGACGGCCGGATCCCGATCACCACCGGGCCGTCCTGCGCCCGCAACCGGTCCGCGGCCAGCGGCAGGCGGTGGCCGCCGAAGACGACGTGGTCGCCGGCGACCGTGGCCTCGAACAGGTTCATCGAGGGCGAGCCGATGAACGCCGCCACGAACATGTTGGCGGGGTGCGCGTACAGGTTGTGGGGCGTGTCGAGCTGCTGCACGACGCCGTCCTTCATCACCGCCACCCGGTCGCCGAGCGTCATCGCCTCGACCTGGTCGTGGGTGACGTAGACGGTCGTCGTGCCGAGCTGGTCGCGCAGCCGGGCCAGCTCGGCCCGCATCTGCACGCGCAGCTTGGCGTCGAGGTTCGACAGCGGCTCGTCCATCAGGAAGGCCTGCGGCGCGCGCACCATCGCCCGCCCCATCGCCACCCGCTGGCGCTGGCCGCCGGAGAGCTCGGACGGCCTGCGCTCGAGCAGCGGCTCGAGGCCGAGCACGCGCGCCGCGTCGCCCACCTTCTGGGCGATCTCGGTCTTCGGCCGCTTGCGCAGCTTCAGGCCGATGCCGATGTTCTGGGCGACGGTCATGTGCGGGTAGAGCGCGTAGTTCTGGAACACCATTGCGACGTCCCGGTGCTTGGGCGCGAGGTCCGTGACGATCCGGTCGCCGATCACGACCTCGCCGTCGGTCACCTCCTCGAGCCCGGCGATGATCCGCAGCAGGGTGGTCTTGCCGCACCCCGACGGGCCGACGAGCACCATGAACTCGCCGTCGGGGATCTCCATCGACACGTGGTCGACCGCGTACACGTCCTTCCCGAACCGCTTCGTCACGTCTTGGAGAACGATCCGCGCCATGGCTCCTCCTCAGGGTACCGCGCCGTTTCGCTCGAACTGAGAGGCGACGAGCACGCCGCGCAGGCGGGCGTCGGCGCCGTCTGACACCGCGAGCCGGTCGAGGCCGAGCAGCGTCGCGCCGACGATCGGCAGGTCGTCGACCACCGCGATCCGCGCTTCCGGGGCGCAGGCGTGGACGAGCGTGGTCAGGCGGCGCATGAACACGGGGCTGCGCGCCCGCGCGACGCCGCCGCCGAGCACCACGTCGGCGTCGCTCTTGCGCAGCCGCAGCCGGCGCAGGGCCGTGTTCACGAGCACCGCCGCCTCGTTCGCCTGCCGCTCGACGATCGCGACGGCGACGTCGTCACCTGCGTTCGCCTCGCCGAGCACCGTCGGGGCCAGGTCGTACAGCCGGCCCTCGTCGAGCTTGCCGGTGTGCAGGCCCACCATGACCTGGCGCGGCGTGCGCAGGCCGAAGAATGCGGGCACCGCCCGCTCCAGCGAGGTGTGCGGGCCGCGGCCGTCACCGGCGCGGATGCAGGCCCCGATCGCCGCGATCCCGATCTCCTGGCCGCCACCCGCGTCGCCGGAGATCGGCCCCAGGGCGGGGAAGCGCACCTCGCGCCCGTCCGGGCCGACGCCGGTGCAGTTGAACCCGGCTCCGCACACGACGGCCACCCCCCAGCCGCGCGCGGCGCCCGCGCGCATCACCGCGAAGGTGTCGTTGCGCAGCAGCGGATCGGACACGAGGCCGAGGCCGCGCAGCGACCGCAGGATGCGGCGGTCGTCGGCCGGCAGGTCGGCGCCCGCCAGGCAGAAGATGCCGACGTCGGCGACGGTGCCGGTCGCGATCCCGGCCGCCCGGGCCGCCTGGCGCACCGACCGGTCGAGGTCGGCGATCGAGCGGTCGTGGTCGGCGGGCGAGAACGACGCCCCCGGCCCGCGCCACGTCCCGAGCACCTTGCCGGTCTCATCCACGATGGCGACGTCGGTCTTGGAGTTGCCGCCGTCGACGGCGATCACGGTGCGCGGGCTCATGCGGCCACCTCGTCGAGCCGCACCAGCCGCGCGCCGCCCTCGCGCAGGCCGATCAGGATGGTGGGCAGCGCGGCGATCGTGGCCGGCGGCCAGCTGTGCAGCAGCACCACCGCGCCGTCGCCGTGTGCGAGCGAGCCGTCGATGACCAGCCGGGCGAGGTCGGCCGGAGTGCGCTCGGGCCGCCAGTCGTCGGGCTCGACGTCCCAGTGCTGGTTGCGGTACCCGGCCCGCTCGAGCGCCGCCAGCACGCGCGGATCGTCGTGGCCGTCGCCGAACGGGCAGCGAAACCACGGCCGCGGATCGACGCCGGCGAGCTCGCGGATGGCGGCCTCGGCCTTGCGCACGTCGCCCTCGATGCCGGCGTCGGTGAGCGCGTCCATCGGCGCGTGGTGGTGCGAGTGGTTGCCGACCAGGTGGCCGGCAGCGGCGATGCGCCGCGCGCAGGCCGGATAGGCGGTCGCCCAGCGGCCCTGCAGGAAGAAGGTCGCCCGCACGCCGGCGCCCTCGAGCACGTCCAGGATGCGATCCTGCACATCGGCCGCCGACGGGTGGCTCCAGTGCTCGGTGTCGAACGTGAGCGCGATCCGCGGCCTACTCATGCGTGGTCACCTTGGACGCGATCGTATACGTGCCCGGGGCGAGCCCGCGGCTGCGCGCGAGCGCCCACGAGAGCAGCTGCAGGGGCACGATCGAGACGGCCGACGCGATGCCGTCGGCGACCTCGCCCGTGGCGATGCCGGTGGCCCCTGCCGGGGCGGCGCCGTCGGGGCTGATCACGAGCACGGCGGCGCCCGCCGCGACGAGCTCCTGCGCCAGCCCCAGGTCGAGGTCGCGCGTGCGCCGCTCGGAGGCGAACACCGCGGCCGCGAGCTCGGGCCCCGCCAGCTCGAGCGGACCGTGCCGGAACTGGGCCGTCTGCAGCGACTCGGCCGGGAACCGGGCCGCTTCCTTGAGCGTGAGCGCGGCCATCTCGGCCGCCGCCCGCGACCCGCCGCGGCCGAGCAGGGCGAGCACGGGCCGGTCGCCCAGCCACTCCGCGAGCGCCTGCGCGTCGCGCTCGGGGTCGGCCAGCAGCCGCTCGGCGCAGACCGCGGCGGCCTCGGCGTCGACCGGGGCGGCCGCCGCCGGCTCCTCGCCGGCCAGCGCCCGTGTCACCGCGGCCATCATCACGAGCGTCGCCGCAAACGTCATCGTCGACGGCCCGTGCTCCTCGCCGCCGCGCGTGTCGAGGTTCGCGTCGGCCAGCCGCGCCAGCGAGCTCGTGCCGCCGTTCGTGACCGACGCGATCCAGGGCCGGTCGCCCCGCTCGATCAGCGCGCGCACGACGCGCACGGTCTCGGCGCTCTCGCCGGACTGGCTCACGCACACGAGCAGGGTGCCCGAGTCGAGCGCGTCGAGACGGAAGTGCAGGAGCTCGGCCGCGTCGACCATCGTCGCGAGCACTCCGGCCGCCGCGAGCCGGGTGGCGGCCGGGTAGCACGCGTCGTACGAGCTGCCCATGCCGGTCAGGACGATGCGCGTGCGCCGGCCGGCCTCGGCCCGCAGGGCGGCGATGCCGTCGACCTGCTCGACGGCCGCGGCCGCGGCCCGGCGGATGGCCGCCGGCTGGCCGGCGATCTCGGCCATGAATATGTCAGGAAAGTTTCCTAACGAATGCACGGCCCATAGATTACAATCTCTCGCCGTGGTTGAAAACCCCAAGATCGCAGTCATCGGCGGGGGCAGCACCTACACCCCCGAGCTGATCGAGGGGCTGGGGCTGCGGGCCGAGCGCCTGGGCATCTCCGAGCTCGTGCTGCACGACATCGATCAGGGCCGGCTGGACGTCGTCGGCGGGCTGGCCGGGCGGATCCTGCGCCGGCAGGGGTTCCGCGGCGAGCTCGTGTGCACCACCGACCGCCGCCGTGCGATCGCCGGGGCGGCGTTCGTGCTCGTGCAGCTGCGCGTGGGTGGGCTGGCCGCCCGGCTCGCGGACGAGACGGTGCCGGCCCGGTTCGGCTGCATCGGCCAGGAGACGACCGGCGCGGGCGGGTTCGCAAAGGCGCTGCGCACCGTCCCCGTCGTCCTCGACATCGCCGCTGACATGGCCGCCGGCGGCGCCGACGGGGCGTGGCTGCTCGACTTCACGAACCCGGCCGGGCTGGTCGCCCAGGCGCTGATCGACGCCGGCCACCGCGCGATCGGCCTGTGCAACATCCCGATCGGGTTCCAGCGCCTGCTGGCCGACCGGCTGGGGGTCGCGCCGGAGCAGGTCGAGCTCGAGCACGTCGGCCTGAACCACCTGTCGTGGGAGCGGGCCGTGTACGTGGACGGCACCGACCGGCTGCCCGGCCTGATCGACACCTTCGCCGACCAGCTCGGCGAGGACGTCGACCTGCCCGGCGACCTGATCCGGCTCGTGCGGGCGATCCCGTCCTACTACCTGCGCTACTTCTATCGCACCGAGCACGAGCTCGAGCAACAGGCCGAGCACCCGCCGCGCGCCCGCGAGGTGATGCAGATCGAGGCCGATCTGCTCGAGATGTACCGCGACCCGGCGCTCGACGTGAAGCCCGCGCTGCTCGAGAAGCGCGGCGGCGCCTTCTACTCCGAGGCCGCGGCGATGCTGCTCGAGTCGCTCGCGACCGACCGCGGCGACACCCAGATCGTGAACGTCGCAAACGCCGGGGCGATCCCGAACGTCGCCGCGGACGCCGTCTGCGAGCTGCCCTGCCGGATCGACGCGACCGGCGCCCACCCCCGGCCGCAGCGGCCGCTGCCGCCCGAGATGCTCGGCCTCGTCGAGCAGGTGAAGGCCTACGAGCGCCTGACGGTGCGGGCCGCCGTCACCGGCGATCGCGACGTGGCGCTGCAGGCGCTCATGGCCAACCCGCTCGTGCGCAGCTACGACATCGCCCGGCCGTTGCTCGACGCGTTGCTCGCCGCCCATCGTGCGCACCTGCCCCAGTTCTTCGGGTAGCCCGCTCGTTTTGACATCCGGTCGTGTTGATTGCTACGATCATGGGCCCCCGGGCAGAGGAGGGCGCATGGCAGGGACGGAGCGGGCACAGAGAGCGACGCGGACGACGGCGACGGCCGCCGGTCAAAACGGGCACGCCGCGGCCGAGGACGTCACGACGACCGTGGCAGCGCCGAGCCTCGCGGCGCGGCCGGCGCCCCGGGACACGGCCTGGCGCGAGTTCCGCACCGTCTTCGTCCCGCTCGTGATCACGTTCCCGGGCGCAGCCGCGGTCGCGTCGACCGTGATCTACCTGATGCCGCCGGTGTTCACCGATCCGCGCTGGAACGGCGTCCTCGCCGTCCTCGCCGGCGTGGCATTCGGCCTCGTGATCTGGATCTCCGCGTCCTTCATGCTGCGCCGCCTGAGCCGGGCCGACGGCGCCAACCCCTGCGTGTACGGCGAGCTCGTCCGCGACTACCTGAGCCTGCGCGCACGTCTGGACGCCCTGCAGTCCACCACCGATCCCGTCGCCATGTGCGCGGTGCACGAGGCCCGGCTCCAGCTCGACCCGGTCGGGTCCGACCTCGGCGTCGACGGGGAGGGCCGCGCGGGGGTCGGCTCGAGCTGGACGCTCGGGTCGGGCTACACGTCGGTGTGGCGGCGGCTGCACCGCGCCGAGGAGTGCCTGATCAACGTCGTGCCCTCCGAGGCCGTCGTCGCCCAGGCGCTGAACGACGAGCTGCGCCTGCAGGGCGCCCGCATGCCGATGCGGGCCGACCTG
Organism: uncultured Actinomycetes bacterium; assembly: GCA_963717845.1. GTDB lineage: Bacteria > Actinomycetota > Thermoleophilia > Gaiellales > JAICJC01 > JAICJC01. The sequence continues at coordinate 1,096,124 of CAVQXH010000001.1, read as the reverse complement.
CTCGCCAAGCTGCGCCAGGCGCTGATCGTGATCGACCCCGAGTCCGCGCGCTACCTCGGCCAGAGCACCCGACCGCCCGAATCGGGCGCGGGCGCGGAGCCGGAGGCGCGGATGGTGATCCGCATGGTGCGCCACGCGATCAGCGAGTTCCGTGACGACCGCCGCGACGGGCTGATCCGCGCCCGCAACAACCTGCTCGGTACGGCGCTCTACACGAGCCTGATCGCCTACCTCGTGCTCGGCCTCGCGATGGTGGCAGGCACCTCGACGCGCATCATCACCGCGGCGGCCGCCTTCTTCCTGGTCGGGGCAACGGTTGGCCTCTTCCGCCACCTGCGGCTCGCATCCGCCCGCGACACCCAGATGGAGGAGGACTACGGCCTCGCGACGGCCCGCCTGATCCAGCGGCCGCTGTTCAGCGGCCTCGCGGCCGTCGGCGGCGTGATCCTGACCGCCCTCCTGCCCCGGCTTGCGCCCGCCGGCACCGCGACGACGACGTCGCTCACGACGCTCGACCAGATCTTCAACCTCACCAATCATGCCGAGTACCTGGTCGTCGCGGCCGTCTTCGGGCTCACGCCGAGCCTGCTCATGTCCGGCCTGCAGAAGCAGGCCGAGAGCTACAAGGCCGATCTCAAGAGCTCCGAGCCGGCGGAGTCCGCACCGCACTAAGCTCTCCCCGTGGCCGTATCGACCGCCGATCGCCGGGCGCGGTTCCGGGAGCTGCACGCGCAGGAGGGCATCTTCGTCATGCCGAACCCGTGGGACGAGGGCTCGGCCCGCCTGCTCGCCTGGTGCGGCTTTCCGGCCCTCGCGACGACGAGCGCCGGGTTCGCGTGGACGCTCGGGCGAAACGACCAGAGCGTCACCCGCGACGAGCTCGTCGCCCACGTCGCCCGCCTCGCCGCCGCCACCGACGTGCCGCTCTCGGTCGACAGCGAGCGCTGCTTCGGCGCCGACCCGGCCGGCGTCGCCGAGACGGTGCGGCTGCTGGCCGCGGCCGGCGCCGCCGGCTGCTCGATCGAGGACTACGACCCCGCAACCGGCCGGATCGACCCGATCGCAACGGCCGCCGAGCGGGTCGCGGCCGCAGCCGCGGCGGCCCACGAGGGCGATGCCATGGTGCTGACGGCCCGGGCCGAGAACCACCTCCACGGGCGCGACGACCTGGACGACACGATCGCCCGGCTCGTCGCCTACCGGGCGGCGGGGGCCGACTGCGTGTACGCCCCCGGCCTGACCGCTCCTGCGGACATCGCCGCGCTCGTCGCCGCCGTGGATGCGCCGGTGAACGTGCTTGCGCTTCCGTCCGCCCCGGGCATCGCGGAGCTGGGCCGGCTCGGCGTGCGCCGCGTCTCGACGGGCTCGCTGCTTGCGAGCGCCGCCTACGGCGCGATGCTCGCCGGCGCCCGCGAGCTGCGGGCCGAGGGCAGCTCCGGCTACGCCCGGGCCGGCCTGCCCGCCGACGTCCGCGCCGCCGCGTTCTAACGCCGCCCCGGCCGGCGGCGTCTGGTTGACTACGAGCGTGGCGAGCTCCGTTGCGATCGACAGCGTGTCGCGATCGCAGCATCGCCGCGGGCAGGTCTACGTGGCCCTCGCCGCCGTCGCCTGGTCGACCGCCGGCGTCCTCCAGCGCGAGCTGCACGTCGGCCTGGGGACGCAGGTGACCGGCCGGGCGCTCTTCGCCTTCGCGGCCCTGGCCATCTTCGTGTTCGCCGGGCACCGCCACGGCCTCGTCGGCCAGGTGCGCGAGAGCGGCTGGGCCATGCTCGGCGTGAGCGTCTCGACGGCGCTCGCGTCGGCGGCGTTCATCGTCGCGCTCAACTACACGACCGTCGCCCGCGTCCTCTTCCTGCAGGCGGCCGCGCCGATGTTCGCGGCGCTGCTCGCATGGGTCAGCCTGGGCGAGCCGGTCTCGGCGCGCTCGTGGGCGGCGATGGCGATCGCGCTCGCCGGCGTCGGCGTGATGGTCGGGGCGCCCGGCAACGGCAGCATCCTGGTCGACCTGCTCACGATCGTCATCCCGCTCTCGTTCGCGGTCAGCATCGTGATCACCCGCCACCACCGGCACATGTCGATGGCCCCGGCCACCTGCCTCGCGCAGGTGCTGATCTTCGCGTGCGCCGTCCCCTTCGCCCACCCCGGCACCGTCGACGGGCGCAACCTGGTGCTGCTGATCCTGCTCGGCGCCGGCCAGATCGGCCTGGGCCTCGCGCTGCTCTCGATCGGCGCCCGCCTGATCCCGGCGGCCGAGATCGCCACGATCACCCTGCTCGAGGTCGTGCTCGGCCCGCTGTGGGTGTGGATCGTCGTGTCGGAGCAGCCCTCGACGGCCACGCTGATCGGCGGGGCGATCGTCACCATCGCGGTGCTGCTGCAGGCGGGCGGCGAGCCGCCAAGCGGCGTCGCCAATGTCAGTCCGCCACCACCTTGACGCTGCCGAGCGCCGGATCCGATGCGAAGGCGATGCGCGCGCCGAACGCTGCCTCGGAGCGGATCTGCGCCCACAGGTCGGCGCCGATCACCTCGCCCGGGGCGAGCGCGGGGATCCCGGGCGGGTACGGCACCGCGAACTCGGCCGCCACCCGGCCGGCGGCCGCGGCGGCCGGCACCCGCTCCGACGCCGCGTAGAACGCCTCGCGCGGCGTCATCGCGAGCTCCGGCTGCGAACGCCACGACGTCGCCACCGGCGGCATCTCGGGTGCGGACCCCCGGCACTCGTCGACGGCGCTTGCGAGCATCGGCAGCAGGATGTCGACGCGGGCGGCGTCGTCGCCCACGGTCATGTGCGGGATGAGCAGGCGGCGGTCGGCGCCCTCGACCGCGACGCCGCGGGCCCGCAGCGCGCGGTCGACGGCGATGCCGTCGGCATGCGCGCCGGAGAGGTCGATCAGGAGCTTCAGCGGGTCGCGCATCAGCACCGACGGGTGGCCGGTGATGAGCTCGTCGCCCAGCACGCGCAGGCCGTCGATCTGCTCGACACCCGCCCGCGCCCGCCGGGCGGTCTCGCACGCGGCCGCGAGCAGCTCCTCGCCGTCGGACTGCATGCGCGCACGGCACTGGTCGATCGTGGCGTAGATCATGGCGGACGGGCTCGTCGTCAGCAGCAGGTCGAACGCCGCCGCGAGCCGCCCCAGGTCGATGAAGCCGCTGTCGCGTGCGAGCAGGAGCGCCCCGGGCGTGAGCGAGGGCAGCGTCTTGTGGGTGCTGAGCGCGATCGCGTCCGCGCCGAGCGCAAGCGCGTTCGGCGGCACCATCGAGCCGAAGCCGAAGTGCGCCGCCCAGGCGTGGTCGCAGATGAGCGCCGCGCCGCGCTCGTGGCACGCGGCCGCGATCGCGGGCAGGTCGGACAGCACCCCGACGTAGGAGGGCTCGGTCATGATCACGGTGCGGATGCGCGGCTCGGCAGCGAGCGCCGCCACCACGCGCTCGACCGGCGTCCCCAGCGGGATGCCGAGCTCGTCGGAGACGTCCGGCGCGAGCCACACCGGCCGGGCGCCGGCCAGGATCAGGCCGGCATAGACCGACTTGTGGCAGGTGCGGTGCACGAGCACCGGCTCGCCGGGCGCGGTCGTGGCCAGGCACAGCGCCTGGTTGGGATGGGTGGAGCCGTTGTGGCTGAACCGGCACATGTCGGCCCCCCAGGCCGCCGCGGCCAGCTCCTCGGCCCGGTCGAGCACCTCGAGCTCGTTGCGCAGGGTGTCGGCGCCGCCGTGGTGGGGGACGTCGGCGAGCAGGAGCGACGCCTCGCCGACCAGGGCGGGGTTGCGCTTGTGCCCCGGGGTCGTGAACGGGGTCGGGATGTCGCGCAGGTAGGCGTCGACGGCGTCGGCGAACGGGGTCGGATTCATGAGCGCGAGTCTACGTGCACGCGGTTGCGCCGGGCCCGCGCAACCCGCGATGATCCGCGTCCATGCCGACCACGATCCCGGAGCTCTTCGACGAGGCCGTCGCGGCCGTGCCCGGCAAGGTGTGGCTCGTGGCCGGGGACGAGTCCTACACCTACGCCGAGGCGCGCGACCGGATCGGCCGGGCCGCGGCCGCGTTGCGGAGCCGCGGCATCGGTCGCGGCGATCTCGTGCTCGCCACCATGCGCAGCACGCCCGGCTACCTGTTCACATGGCTCGCGTCGGCGTACGTCGGCGCGATCCTCGTCACGGCCAACCCGCGCAGCGCCGAGGCCGAGCAGGCGGGGCTGATCGGCCAGGTGCAGCCCCGGCTCGTCGTCACCGACCCCGATCTCGACCGGGTCTGGGCGGGAGCGCGCGGGTGGGGAGCGGAGGACGTCGTGGACGTCGCGCGCCTGTTCGAGGCGGCCGCCGGGGTCGAGGGCACCGGCCCGGCGCGCGCCGACGACGCGGCCGTCCTCATCCCCACCTCGGGCACGACCGGGCGCTCCAAGCTGGTCACCCAGACGCACCGGGCCTACGTGATGGCCGGCGAGGGGTTCCCGTGGTGGATGGAGCTCGGCCCCGACGACCGGCTCATGACCTCGCTGCCGCTGTTTCACATCAACGCGCCCACCTACTCGATGCTCGGCTCGGTGGGCGCGCGGGCGAGCCTCGCGCTCTTGCCGAGCTTCTCGGCCAGCACGTTCATCGACTCGGCGCGACGGCACGGCGCGACCGAGTTCAACGCCATCGGGGCGATGCTCGAGATCCTCATGCGCCAACCCGAGCGGCCCGACGACGCCGAGAACCCCCTGCGCCTGTGCTACACCGGCCCCGCTCCGCCCGAGGAGCGCCAGCTCGAGATCGAGGCCCGCTTCGGGCTTCGCATCGTGTGCGGCTACGCGATGTCGGAGACGCCGTACGGCACGATCTGGGCGCGCGGCACCCGCCCGTACGGCACGCTCGGGAGCGTGCGCCAGCACCCGACGCTCGGCGTCGTCAACGAGGGCCGGGTGATGCGCGACGGCCGCCCGGCGCCGCTCGGCGAGGTGGGCGAGCTGGAGCTGCGCAACCCGGCGGTGATGAAGGGCTACTGGGGGATGCCCGAGGAGACGGCGCAGGTGCTCTCGGCCGACGGTTGGCTGAAGACAGGCGACCTGGTGACGGCCGCTGCGGACGGCCTCTACACCTTCGTCGGCCGGGCCAAGGAGGTGATCCGCCGCCGCGGCGAGAACGTCGCCCCGGCCGAGATCGAGGAGGCGCTCGTGAGCCACCCCGACGTCTTCGAGGCGGCGGTCGTGGGCGTGCCGTCGGAGCTGTCCGAGGAGGAGATCAAGGCCTTCGTCGTCCTGAACGACGGCGCCGCCGACCTGGCGGGGGTGCGGGCACACGCGGCCGGCCTGCTGGCGCCGTTCAAGGTGCCGCGCTACCTGGAGGCGACGCCCGAGCTCCCCCACACCCCCACCGGGCGCATCGCCAAGCACCAGCTCGACCGCGAGCGCACAGACGCCGAGGTCGACTTCGAGAGGAGAGCATGACCGACTGGCTCCACACCGACATCGGCGCGACCACCGCCGAGACGATCACCATCCGCGGCCACGATCTGGCCGGCGAGCTGATGGGGCGGGTGACGTTCACGGAGCTGGCGTTCCTGCTCGTGCAGGGGCGGCGGCCGGCCGCCGGCGAGACGACGCTGCTCGACGCCGTCCTGGTGTCGCTGGCAGACCACGGGCTCACACCCACGGTGCTGGCGGCGCGGCTGACCCACACGGGGGCGCCGGAGTCGCTGCAGGGATCGGTGGCGGCTGGCCTCCTGGGGGCGGGATCCGTGTTCCTGGGCGTCGTCGAGGACGCGGCCGTGTTCCTGGCGCAGATCATCGCCGCCGCGCCGGGCGCCGCCGAGTCCGACCTGCGCGCCGCCGCCGGCACGGCGGTGGCGGCCCGCCTCGGGGAGGGCCGGCGCATCCCCGGCCTCGGCCATCCCATCCACCGGGTGGAGGACCCGCGCACGCCGCGTATGTATACGATCGCGGCGGAAGCCGGAGTGCTCGGGCCGCACCTGCGCACGCTGGCGCTGGTGGGAGCGGCCGCGGCGGAGCAGACGGGCCGGCCGCTTCCGATCAACGGCGCCGGTGCGGCGGGCGCCGCCCTCGCCGACCTGGGCTTCGACCCCGCGATCGTGCGGGGGTTCGCGCTGCTCGCGCGCACGGCCGGGGTGGTGGCGCACCTGGCCGAGGAGATGCGGCACCCGATCGGGATGCCGCTCTTCCGCGAGCTGGACGAGCGCCTGTCCGCGGAGGAGCGGTGAGCGGCCGCCTCGACGGCAAGACGATCGCGATCACCGGAGCGGCGTCGGGCCTCGGCCGGGCGATGGCGCTGCGGTTCGCCGCCGAGGGCGCCCATGTCGTCGTCGGCGACGTGCGCACCGACCCGCGCGAGGGCGGCCGGCCCACCGTCGAGCTGATCGCCGAGCGCGGCGGCAGCGCCGAGTTCGTCCAGGCCGACGCGTCCCGCTGGGACGACATCGACGCGCTCGTCGAGACGGCCGTGCGCCACTCGGGCCGGCTCGACGTGATGGTCAATAACGCCATCGTCGCCGGGCCGCACTCGAAGGGGCTGCTCGAGACCGGCGAGGCCGACTGGGACGCGATCATGGCCGTCGGCCTGCGCGGCGTGTTCCTGTGCTGCAAGCGGGCCGTGCAGCAGATGCTCACCCAGGCGCCCGTGGCCGAGGCGCGCGGCCGGATCATCAACCTCTCCTCCCAGCATGGGATGATCGGCGCGCCCGGCCACGTCGCCTACTGCACGGCGAAGGGCGGCGTCGTCAACCTGACCCGCCAGGTCGCGGTCGACTTCGGGCCGCGCGGGATCATGGTGAACGCGATCGCGCCGGGCAAGATCCTGACCCGGCCGGCGGACGAGCCGGACACCCCGGAGGTGCTGGCCTACTCGCACGCGCGCACGCCGTTCGCGCGCCTCGGCCGGCCCGACGACGTGGCCGCGGCGGCGCTCTACCTGGCGTCGGACGAGTGCTCGTACGTGAGCGGCACCAATCTGCTGGTCGACGGCGGCTGGATGGCGTACTGACACACCGCGTCCTCTGGATCAGCCCCGCAGGCACGCAGTTCGGCGGGACGGCGATCGAGCGCTTCGCGCAGTCCCTCGCAGATCGCGTGCGCATGGAGCTGCGAGGGCTGCGGGTGTGGGCGCTGACCGACGGCGAGTGCTACGGCATGGACGCCGAGGTGGCGGCCATCGCCGAGACCGCGGGGTCGCGGCCGTGCCATCTGGCCGGCTTCTCGGCGGGAGCGACGGTGGCGCTCGCGGCGGCGCTTGCGCTCGGGCAGTCGGTGCGCAGCGTCGCCGTCCTCGAGCCGGCCTTCATCGGAGACGACGACTGGGATCCAATCGAGGCCGAGTGGCGGTCGCGCTGGCGCGGCGTCGTGGAGTCCCCGCAGCCAGAGCGGACAGCGGCGTTCCGGGGACTGCTCATGCGACCGGGGCTGGCACCACCGCCGCCGAACACCCCGCCGCGGTGGGACTTCCACGACAACCTGCTCGAGCGGATGCTGTTCCGCGACACCGGATTCGTGAGCGCAGACCTCGCCGCGATCCACGCGCCGGTGCTCACGATCCGCGGCGGCCGCAGCAGTCCCCGCTGGGCGGCCGTCTCGCGGCGCCTCGGCGAGGTGTGCCCCGATGCGCGCGAGCACGTCTTCCCGCACCTCCACCACTTCACGCCGCCGTTTCGCGATGCGCCGGAGGAGCTCGCAGTGGTGCTGCTCGCGCTGTGGGCATCCGGCGAACCGGGGACAGTCCCCGCCTGCAAAAGCGTCGCAGAAGCCGCACAGCCGCCGTTCGGGGTCTGACCCCGCTTCGAGCTGGTCTAGTCTCAGGGCAACCTCGAGAAGGGAGCTCGATGAGCGCCGAATCGCCGCGGCGGGTCAACATCGCCTCGCCGGAGCTCAGATCCTCGCCCGACAACCCGGACGGCTTCCGGCCCCGCAGCGCCCGGATCGGCCCGCTCGTCGGCGCCACAAACACCGGGATCACGGTCTACGAGCTCCCACCCGGCCAGGCCATCTGCCCCTACCACTACGAGAACCCCGAGGAGGAGTGGCTGCTCGTGCTCGATGGGCGACCGACACTGCGCCATCCGGCGGGCGAGGACGAGCTGCAGCCGTGGGACATCGTCTTCTTCCCTGCGGGGCCCGCCGGCGCACATGCCGTGCGCAACGACACGGACTCGGTCACACGCGTGCTCATGTTCTCCGACAGGAGCACCGTCGCCGCAACCGTCTATCCCGACAGCGACAAGATCGCGATGTGGACCGGAAACGACGCCGACAACCTGATCGCGAGACGAACGAGCGGCGTGAGTTACTGGGAGGGCGAGAGCCGCGGGTCGAGCAGCACGCGGCCGAAATGATCCGGTGAGGTGAGCAGCGCCTGCGCCTCGGCTGCGCGCTCGAGCGGCAGCACCGCGGCGATCGGCGGCGGGTCGACGCGGCCCTCGGCCAGCAGCCGGAACACCTCGACCAGCTCGCGCCGCGACCCGTCGCTCGATCCGATGATCGCCACCTGGCGGGCGAACACGTCCACCAGGTCGAGCTCGGCGTGCGCGCCCGAGGACGCCCCGCAGATCACGAGCCGGCCGCCGTTTGCGAGCGCCGCGAGCGCGCCGGGGAACGTCGCCCGGCCGACGTGGTCGACGGCCACGTCCACGCCCAGGCCGCCCGTGCACCCGCGCACCTCATCCGCCCATCCCGGCGCGGTGTGGTCGAGGACGCGCTCGACGCCCCCGGCCCGCAGCCGCGCGCGCTTGGCGGCGGTCGACGCCGTCGCGATCACCTCGGCGCCCGCCATCTGCGCGAGCGCGATCGCCGCCCCGCCGACCCCGGAGCCGCCGGCGGTCACGAGCACCGTCTCGCCCGGGCGCAGGCCGGCGCGGGCGAAGAGCATGCGGTACGCCGTCAGATACACCGATCCGGCCGCCGCGGCGCTCACCGCGGACAGGCCCTCGGGCAGCGCGAAGATGTTGGCGGCCGGCGCGACCACGAGCTCCGCGTAGCCGCCGTCGCGCTGGACGCCCATCACCTCGTAGCGCGCGCACGACGCCTCGTCACCCTCCAGGCAGTGGACGCAGCGGCCGCAGGCGTAGTCGTAGTGGACGTACACCTCGCTCCCGATCGCGACGTCGGCGACCTCCGCCCCCACCGCGACCACCTCCCCGGCGACGTCGTAGCCGGGCACCACCGGGAGCCGGGCCGCATACGCGTGGCCGACGTCCTCGCGCACCCAGATGTCGAGCCGATTCACGGCCACCGCCGCCACCCGGACGAGCACCTGCCCGGGGCCGGCGACGGGATCGGGCCGCTCGGCCGCCTCGAGCACCTCCGGCCCGCCGTGGCGCGACATCACGATCGCCCGCATCGGGTTAGTACGCCATCCAGCCGCCGTCGACCATCAGGTTCGCGCCGCTCGTATAGCTCGCCTCGCTCGCGAGGAAGGCGACCGCAGCGGCCACATCCTCGGCCCGGCCCAGGCGCGCGAACGGCGTGCGCGAGCGCACATACGCGAGCCCTGCCTCCTCGGCGCTCAGGTCGCCGGGGGTGCCGGTGACGATCTTCCCCGGCGACACCGAGTTGCACAGGATGCCGTCGGCGCCGTGCTCGACGGCGATCTGGCGGGTCATCTGGATCAGGCCGCCCTTGCTCACGGCGTAGGCGAAGTGGCCGGGGCAGCCGACCAGGCCGTGCTGGGAGGTGATGTTGACGATCCGGCCGCGCACCTCGTCCTTCGGCGGCTGGGTGAGCATCTGCCGGACCGCGGCGCGGCAGAGCATGAACGGGCCGCGCAGGTTCACCGCCATGATCGCGTCGAAGTCGCCGTCGGCGGTGGCGACCAGCGGCCTGGAGTGGCGGCCCGCGATGGCGGCGTTGTTCACGAGCACGCCCACGCCCCCGCGCGCGTTCGACCGCCACCGCCACCAGGCGCTCGCAGTCGTCCGGCCGCGACACATCGGCGTCGATGTGGACGGCGCTCCCGCCGCCGGCCGCGATCACGGCGGCGGTCGGCTCACCGCCCGTGATCGGATCGTGGCGCACGTCGGCGCAGACGACGTCGAACCCATCGGCGGCCAGCCGGATCGCGATCGCGCGGCCGATGCCCGACGCCGCCCCGGTCACGATCGCGGTCGCGCCGCTCACCGCCGCACCGCCAGGTAGGCGCCGCGATGCTCGTCGCCGATGAAGCGGCCGTCCTCGACCACCCGATCTCCCCGCGCGAGCACGTGCCGCATCCGCCCCGGCACCTCGATGCCCTCGTACGGCGTCCAGTCGAGGCCGTCGCCAAGCGCGGCGAGGCTGAGGCGGGTCGGCGCGGACGGATCCCACACGACCACGTCCGCGTCGCCGCCCGGGGCAAGCGTCCCCTTCTGCGGCGCGAGGCCGAAGATGCGTGCCGGAGCCGCGCAGGCCGCGTCGACGAGGCGCTCGACCGCCGGCCCATCGCCCGCCGCGGCGAGCGCAAGCCCGAGCGGCAGCCGCGCGGCGATGCCCGGGAGGCCGGTCGGCACCTGGGAGAAGTCGCCCAGCAGGGGCAGCTTGTCGCGGTCGAGGCGCAGGTGGCAGTGATCCGAGGCGTAGGTGTCGAGAGCGCCGCCGGCAAGCCCGGCCCGCAGCGCCGCCCGGTCGGCGGGCGAGCGCAGGGGCGGCGTCATGACGTAGCGCACCGCGTCGGCGCCGCGATGGTGAGACTCGTCGAAGAGCAGGTGGTGCGGGCAGCCCTCGGCGTGCACGGTCTGGCCGCGGTCGCGGGCGGCGGCGATCGCCTCGAGCGGGCGGCGACCGGTGACATGCACCACGTAGGGGGTGGCGCCCGCCAGCTCGGCCATGACCAGGAAGCGGTGCACGCACTCGGCCTCGAGCGCGATCGGGCGGCTCACCGGCAGCGACTCGAGGCCGAGCTTTCCGGCGGCGACGAGCTCCCGCGTCAGGACGTCGACGACACGCCCGTTCTCGCAGTGCGCGAGCACGACCATGCCCAGGTCGGCCGCCTCCTGCATGACCGCGAAGGCGACGTCGTCGTCGGCCATGATCCCGAGCTCGATGTAGGCCAGCCACAGCTTGACGCTGCCCACGCCGAGCTCGGCGACGGCCCGCATGTCGCCCCGGCGGTAGGCCTGCGGCTCCCAGATCACCGCATGCAGCGCGACGTCGATGAGGGCCGCCTCAAGCTCGTCGGCGATCGTCCTGCGCGCCGCCTCGACGGGCCGCTCGCCCGGCTCGGCATCGACGAAGGCGAGCGCCGTCGTCGTCCCGCCGCACAGCGCCGAGCGGGTGTCGGCCGCGACGGCGCCGAAGATGTGGGTGTGGACGTCGACGCCGCCGGGCAGGACGAGGCAGCCCGACGCGTCCACGATCTCGGCCCCCGCCCGGTCGACCCGGCCGACCGCGGCGATCACGCCGTCGCGAATCAGCACGTCGCCAGGCGCCGATCCCTCCGGGCGCACGACCGTGCCGCCCACAACGACCGTCGTGGTGCTCACACCGCCCCGTCGGGCAGGCACGGCGCAGCGGCCAGCAGCCGCCGCGTGTAGTCGTGGCTCGGGCTTGCGAGCACGTCGCCCACCGCCCCCGTCTCGCACAGCCTGCCCTGGTCGAGCACGAGCACCGTGTCGGCGACGCACGCGACGACGCCCAGGTCGTGGGTGATGAAGAGCATGCTCAGGTGCAGCTCGCGCTGCAGCTCCTGCAGGAGCTCGAGCACCGCCGCCTGCACCGAGACGTCGAGCGCCGAGGTGACCTCGTCGCAGATCAGCAGGTCGGGCTGCGCCGCCAGGGCGCGGGCGATCGCGACCCGCTGGCGCTCGCCTCCCGAGAGCTCGACCGGGAAGCGGTCGCCCAGCCGGGCCGGCAGCTGCACGCGCTCGAGGAGCTCGCCGACCTCGCGCTCGGCCTCGGCCCGCGAGAGCCTGCGCAGGATCCGCAGCGGCCGCACGATCGACGAGCGCACGCGCTGGCGCGGATTGAGCGACTCGAACGGGTTCTGGAACACGATCTGGATCCGCCGCCGCACCTCGAGCGGGCGCTGGCGGGCGTGGCCCGCGACCGCCGCGCCGTCGAACGCGATCGTGCCCGCCGCCGGCACGTGCAGCCCGGCGATGCAGCGGCCGATCGTGGTCTTGCCGCTGCCCGACTCGCCGACCAGCGCGACGCAGCGGCCGGGCTCGACCGTGAACGACACGGCGGCGACCGCGGGGTGCCCCGAGCGGTTGCTGCGATAGCGGGCCTCGAGCCCGCTGACCGCGAGCAGCGGCGGAGCGGCGGCAGCCGCACGGCTGGCCCGGCCGACCGGCAGGTCGCGGTCGTGCAGGTCGAGCTCCATCCAGCGCATGCAGCGCACGTGGTGCCCCGGCACGGTCTCCTCGAGCACGGGCAGCGCCTCGTGGCAGCGCAGCTGCTGGTGCTGGCAGCGGGGGGCGAAGGCGCAGCCGTCGGGCCAGTCGCCGACACCGACCGACACCCCGCCGATCCCGCGCAGGGCGCGCGGATGGCGGAAGTCGGGGATCGCCTCGACGAGCGCCCGGGTGTAGGGATGCCGGGGCCGCTCGATCACCTCGGCGGCCGGTCCGTTCTCGACGATCCGGCCGGCGTACATGACGACGATCCGGTCGGCCATCTGCGCGACGACGGCCAGGTCGTGGGTGACGTAGACCATCGCCATCCCGTCCTCGTCGCGCAGGCGCCGCAGCTCGGCCAGGATGCGGTCCTGGGTGAGCACGTCGAGGCCGGTGGTGGGCTCGTCGAGCACGGCGACCGGCGGGTCGCACACGCACGCCATCGCGATCGTCACCCGCTGCTGCTGGCCGCCCGAGAGCTGGTGGGGGTAGCGGTGGGCGAACCGCGGGTCGGAGCCGAGCTCGACCCGCTCGAGCGCGGAGCGGATCGACTCGTCGGAGCCGGCGCCGGCGCGGTGCGCGCGCAGGACGTCCATGATCGCCCCGCCGATGCGCATCGACGGGTTGAGCGCGCCGCCCGGATCCTGGGGCACGTAGGACACCGTCTTGCCGCGCAGGCCGCGCAGCGCCCGGCCGTCGCGGTCGATCACGCTCTCGCCGCCGACCTCGACCGTGCCCCCGTCGATCACGACGCCCGGCCGGGTGTAGCCGAGCAGCGAGAGCGCGGTCGTCGTCTTGCCGCTGCCCGACTCGCCGACGAGCCCGACGATCTCGCCCGGGAGCACCTCGAACGACACCCCCGCGACCACCGGCTCGCCCGTCTGCAGGCGGATGCTGAGATCGTCGACGCGGATCACCGGAGCGGTCTGCACCGCGCTCATCCGACCACGCTCCTGGTCGTGCGCGGCACGTAGGAGCGGCCCAGGCTGCGGGCGATCGCGTCGCCGGTCAGGTTGATGCCGATCGTGAGCAGGCCGATCATCGCGGCCGGCACGAGCACCGCCCACGGGTTGAGCTGGATGTAGGTGCGGTTCTCGCTGATCATGAGCGCCCAGTCGGAGTTGGGCGGCTGCAGCCCGAGGCCGAGGAAGTTGACCGACGCGATGATCAGGATCGAGTAGGTGAAGCGCAGGCCCGCGTCGACCAGCACCGGGGCGAGGATGTTGGGCAGCACCTCCCGGCCGATGACCGCGAACGCGCGCTCGCCGCGGGCGATCCCGGCCTCGACGTAGCCGCGTGTCGACACCTCGAGCGTGGCCGTGCGGACGATGCGGCTGATGCCCGGGGCCTGGATGGCGGCAACGCCGATGACCAGGACGGCGATGCTCGTGCCGGCGCCGGCGATCAGGACGAGCAGGAACAGGAGCGGCGGGAAGGCGAGCATCACGTCGACGGTGCGCATGAGCGCCGGGTCGATCAGCGAGCGGCTGTAGCCGGCCGCGAGGCCGATGGACATGCCGACGGCGTAGGCCAGCACGGTCGCGGCGGCGGCGAACCCGATCACCGACCGGCCGCCGTACAGGAGCCGGCTCAGCACGTCGCGGCCGAGGAAGTCCGTGCCCAGGAGCGCCTTGCCCGACGGGCCGCTCAGCGGCAGGCCGACCGGCGCGCGCGGGTCATGCGGGGCGAAGTACGGGCCGAGGATCGCCACGAGCAGCACGAACACGACGATGCCGAACCCGATCGCGCCCGAGCGGGAGTGCAGGAAGCGGAAGCGCGCCCTCACGCCGGCTCCCGCAGCTTCGGCACGAGCAGCATGACGACGAGATCGGCGAGCAGGTTGATGACGACGTAGACGACCGCGATCAGCATCGCCACGGACTGCACCACGGTCACGTCGCGGGTCTGCACGGCGTTCACGAGCTCGGTGCCGATGCCCGGGTAGGCGAAGACGTTCTCGGTGATGATGATCCCGCCGATCAGCCACTGCAGGTTCTGCGCGAGCACCTGCACGCTGGGGGCGAGCGCGTTTCGCAGGGCGTAGCGCCACAGCACCCGTCGCTCGCCGACGCCGTTCAGGCGCGCCGTCTGCACGTACTCGGTCTGCAGCACCTCGGTCATCCCCGCCCGCACCATGCGCACCCCCGCCGCGAGCGACGCGAAGAGCAGCGTCAGCACGGGCAGCACGAGCTCGGACGGGTTGTCGAGCGGGCTGCCGCCGGGCGGGACGAGCGCGACCGGGGGCAGCCAGTCGAGCGCCACGAAGAAGATGCCGATCAGCAGCGACCCCGTCACGAACTCGGGCAGCGCGATGGCGGCGAGCGAGAAGATCGAGATCATGTGATCGACGGGCTTGCCGGGGAAGATCGGGCCGATCACCCCCAGCCCGATCGAGAGCGGGATCATGAAGAGCGCCGCGATCGCCGCCAGGATGGCGGAGTTCTTGAGCGGCCCGGAGATCTGCTGCCACACCGAGGTGCGCTGGCCCTGGGCGAGGCTGACGGCGGAGATGCCGAGGTCGGCGTGGGCGAAGCCGCCCAGCCAGTCGGCGTAGCGGGTGGTGGCCGGGCGGTCGAGGTGCATCCGCTGGGTGAGCACGCGCTCCGCGGCCGGCGTCGCGTTGCGGCCGAGGATCACGCTCGCGGGGTTGCCGGGCAGGATGTTCAGGGCGACGAAGATCACGATCGACGCGACGAACAGCGCCAGGATCCCGCCGAGGATGCGGCGACCGAGGAACGCGAGCACCGGCGGCGTCTCCCGCCGGACCGCCCGGGGCTCCGCAACGGCTGTCATCGGCCGGCTGCCGTCGCCGTCACGCCTGAAGCCACGCGTCCTGGAAGAGGTAGTTCCCGAGCGCGCCGGCCGCGTGCGGCTTCAGGCCCGCCACCTTCTTCGACACGGCGTCCACCCAGTCCGCGTTCACCCACTGCAGGTAGCCGCCCTGGTCGTACTGGATCTGCTGCACCTGGTTCCAGTAGTCCTGTGCCTTCGTCTTGTCGAGCTCGCCGATCGCCTTCTGCAGCACGGTACTAAACGACGCCGACTTGAAGTGGGTCTCGTTGTACGGGGCGTTCGAGGAGAGCGACTGCAGGTAGAAGTACTTGAGCGACAGCATCGGCCACTGCGTCTCGGCGAAGCCCATCTTCAGATAGATCAGGCTGGGGTTGTAGTAAGCGCTCGCCGGCTCCTGCTTGAGGTTGATCTTGACGCCGGCGGCCTGCGCCTGCTGGGCCAGCAGCGTCGCCGACTCGACGAACCCGGGGAAGATGTCCGAGGTCTGGAGCAGGACACTCAGGTTGTCCTGGCCGGCCTGCTTGAGCAGGCTCTTGGCCTTGTCGATGTCCTGGGTGCGCTGGGGCAGCGACGTGTCGTAGAACGGCAGCCCCTTGCCGGCGATGTCGTTGCCGACCGTGCCGAAGCCCGAGATCGCGCCCTCGATCAGGGCGGGCCGATCGGCGATCAGGCGCATGGCCTGGCGCACGCGGTTGTCGTTGAACGGCGCCTTCTGCGTGTCCATGTAGAACATCATGGCCTGGGGCGACGGGGCCACGAGGACGTTGATGTCGCCACTGGCCTGGTGCGCCTTCGCCTCCTGGAACGGCAGCTGCGCCATCCCGTCGATCTGGCCCGAGAGCAGCGCGTTCAGGCGCGCGGTCGGATCGGAGATCGAGGTGATCTTGAGCTCGTCCACGTACGGCTTGCCCGTCACCCAGTAGTTCGGGTTCTTCTTGAAGAGGCTCTGCTGGCCCGGGGTGAACGAGACGAACTCGAAGGGGCCGGTGCCGATCGGGTGCTTGAAGTCGGTGAACCCGGCCGGGATCATCCAGGTGTTGTAGTAGGTGAAGTTCGCGGCCAGATCGGCGTCGGGCACCTTGAGCGGGATCCGCACCAGGTTCTTCGCGAGCGCCTTCATGTTGTTCACGTCGATGCCCGACACGAACGGGTAGGAGCCGAAGTTGGCGGGCTTGGACATCTGCTGGATCGAGTAGATGACGTCGTCGGCGCCGAACGTCTTGCCGTTGTGGAACGTGACGCCGTCGCGCAGCTTGACCTCGTAGACGGTGGCGTCGGCGTTCGGATTCCACTCGAGCGCGAGCCCCGGCGACGTGGTCAGGTCGGGGTTCACGATCACCATCGGGTCGTACAGGTTCTGGATGCGGCCCTCGTCGATCGGGGTGACGCCGATGAAAGGATCGACGGTCTCGGCGGTGCCGCCGCCGACGAAGCCCAGCCGCAGGGTGCCGCCGCGCTGCGGCCCCCCGGTCGCGGTCGGCGTGGACGCGCTCGTGCCCGAGCCGCCGCCGCACGCGGCGGCCAGGAGGGGCGACATGCCGATGCCGAGCGCGGCTGCGCCCTTGAGCAGGCTCGCGCGCGACAGGCGCCCGTCGAGGAGGTCGTGGCCCGGGGGCAGGTCTGCGTCTCGTCGGTCGGTCACCGGAGCCTCCAGATGGGTTCGTGGTCGGTCGCATCCAGGCACACGGGCGTGCCGGCGGGCGTGCGCGAGCACGCGGCGGGAAGGGCCCCTGACCGGCCGTGGGCCGCGCGCAGGGCACAGGCGTTGACCCGGCGGGTGCAGACGGACCGGGTCATACGGACTCGGAGCCGGCGTGGCGTCGATCGCGGGCGTCGGGACATGCGGGCCAGTATGGCCGATCGGCCGACTGGTTGTCAGCCCTCCCAACGTTCGGCTGCGACGGGCATTACATTGTCCCCTTGTCCGTGCCGGTCCGGCACGACGATCCCCCCGAAGCCGGGCCTGGTATGCTATCATACCGGATTCGCCGCTGCAACCCGGCGAGGCCGTCGTGAACCCTCGCTGAAAGGATCTGCCGTGGACGCAACGCTGCTCGCCTCGAACCTGGGCTTCCCGGAGGGCCCGGTGGTGATGCCCGACGGGTCGATCGTCCTCTGCGACGGCAACACCGGTGAGCTCCTGCGCTGGCACGACGGTTCGATGGCCACGCACGTGCACACCGGCGGCTCGCCCTGGGGCGCCGTGCTCGGCTCCGACGGCGCGATCTACGTCACCCAGGGCGGCAACGTCCCCGGGAGCCCCGACCAGAGCGCGATCGCCGGGATCCAGCGGGTGAACGCGGACGGGTCGGTCGAGCTGCTCTCCTCGAGCATCGGCGGCCACGCCCTCGCCGGGCCCAACGACCTCGCCTTCGGCCCCGACGGGCGGCTGTGGTTCACCGACTCCGGCACCGAGCAGGACGATCGCTTCGCCCCCGCCGACCGCGCGCCGGGGCGCCTGTTCGCGCTCGCATCCGGCGGCGACGGCGAGTTCCTGATGGAGCGGCCCGACGTATACCCGAACGGCATCGCCTTCGACGCCCAGAAGCGCATGTACTGGACCGAGTCGGCCGCCCACCGCGTCTGCCGGCTCGAGAACGGCCAGGCCACCGTCTGGGCGCAGCTCTCCGACGGCCACGTGCCCGACGGCATGGCCTTCGCCGCCGACGGCCGGGCGTTCGTGTGCACGACGATCTCGGAAGGCGTAACGGTGCTCTCGGCGGACGGCGCGGTGCTCGAGGAGATCCACCTCGGCCAGCACGCGACCAACTGCATCTTCGCCGGCTCCGACCTCTACGTGACCGCCACGGCGGTGGCCGAGATCCACGCCGACCAGCGCACCGGCACGTTCTGGCGGGTGCAGACCGACGCCACCGGCGGCCTTCCGCTGATCCCGGGCAAGCTCTAGACCGGCGGCACCGGCACGATCGCGCCGGTCGCGATGGCGGTCTCGGCGGCCACGACGACGGCGAGCGTGCCCAGCGCGTCGGCCGGGGTGCACGCGACGGCGGCGGGATCGCCGGCCGCGACGGCGGCGAAGAATCGCTGCTGGGAGTGCAGCCGGGGCGCGATCCGGTCGCGGACATCGACCGCGCGGCCGCCCGAGCGGCCGCGCAGGCGCAGGTGCGGGTCGAGCTCGAGCGTGAGGGTGGCATCGGCCGCGAGCACGTCGATCGCATACACCGACGGCGAGCCCTCGGTGGTCCAGCCGACATGCACCGCGCCGACCCCGCCCGATCGGAAGAGCACGGCGAGCGAGACCACGTCGTGCAGCCCGGCCGCCTCGCGCCCGCGCAGCGCGAGGCCGCCGGAGGCGGCGGTCGCCTGCACCGACTCCGCCTCGCCGGCGAGGGCGAGCAGGAGGTCGACGTCGTGGCTCGCGAGCTCGAACAGGATGCCGCCGCTCTGGCGGGGATCGGTGAACCACGACCCCGACCCGATGGCGTCCACGTCGCCGCGCGCCGGCTCGGTCGACCCGAAGCTACGCGCCACCATGAGGCCGGGCGGGGAGCCGTGCAGCTCCTCGCGCGCGGCGGCCAGGATGTCCAGGCTGCGCCACTGATAGCCGACCGCGCACACGCAGCCGCTCTCGCGCCAGGCGGCGACGATCGCACGGCCGTCGGCGAGCGCCCGCGCGAGCGGCTTCTCCAGGTAGACGGGAAGGCCGCGGGCGAAGGCGGCCGCCGCGGCGGCGGCGTGGTGGGCGGGCGGCGAGCAGACGAGGACGGCATCGAGCCGCCCGCCGTCGAGCAGCTCCTCGACGCCGGCGTACGTGCGCGCGCCCGCCGGCCCGGCCAGCGCCCGGGCGCGCTCCGCGACCGGGTCGCAGACGCCGGCCAGCTCGTGGCCGAGCTCGGCCAGATGGCCCGCATGGGTGCGCGCGATCGCCCCCGCCCCGACGATGCCGACCCTCACGCGGCGCCGCCCTCGGGCCGGTGCAGGAACTGGTACTGGACGCCGCCGCTCGTCGCCGCGTCGGTCCAGATCATCATCGCGTCCCCCGACCGGAACGGCGGCCAGCTGACGGCGACGCCGCGCCCGGTCAGGACGGCGCGCACGGCCGCGAGGTCGTCGACCTCGATGGCGATGTGCTCGATCACCGCCGCCGCCCCCTCCGGCAGCCGCCGCCTGCGCGCCTCGGGATCGTGCACCTCGATGAGCTCGATGCTGGCGTCGCCGCACGGGTAGTAGTGGGCCACGCTCTCGTCGTTTCGGTTCGTGCGCCCGAGCTCGAGCCCGAGCGCCGCGAGCAGCGCCTCGGCCTCGCCGAAGCCGGGGACGACGATGCCGATGTGGTCGATCCGCTTCAGCTGCACACGCACCTCCCCTGCGCTAGACCGACACGACGGCGCCGCTCTCGAGCGCCCGCTCGCACGCGAGGGCGACCGCAAGCGTCCGCAGCGCATCGGCGGGCCGGCAGAAGACCCCGTCGCGGTCGCCGTTGCGGGCGGCCGCGAGGAACCGCTCGATCGACCGTTCCAGCGGATCGCCGTAGTCGCCGGCCAGCGTGTCGGCGCCCGACCGGCCCGAGATGCGGAACCGGTCGGGGCCGAGCTCGAGCGCGATGGTCGCCTCGGTGGCCAGGATGTCGATCGCGTACACCTCGGGCTGGCCGTCGGGCGACCACGCGCTGTGGACGCCGCCGAGCGCGCCGTTCGAGAAGTGGAAGACGAGGGCGATGGCGTCGTCGATGTTGCCGCGCGGACCGGCCGCCTGGGCCAGGCGCACCGATCCCGCCACCGTCTGCACGGCGGCGATCTCGCCCGCGATCGCGCGCTGCAGGTCGATGTGGTGGCTGCCGCGCTCGAGCAGCTGGCCGCCGCCCTGAGCCCGATCGACGAACCACGGCCGGCCGTTCACAGGGCCGAAGTTGCGCCCGACGAGCATGCCCACCCGCTGGCCCTCGAGCGCCCGGCGCACGTCGTCGAGCAGCTCGGTGGCGTGCCACTGGTAGCCGACGGCGCAGACAACGCCCGACGCGGCGGCGGCGGCGGCGATCGCCTCGGCGTCGGCCATCGTGCGCGCGATCGGCTTCTCGAGGTAGACGTGGATGCCCGCCGCGAGCGCCGTCACGGCCGGCCCGCGATGGTGCAGCGGCGGCGTGCACACCCACACGAGGTCGAGCTCCTCACGCTCGAACATCTCCTCCCACCGGGTGTAGGCGCGGGCCCCGCGCGGCCTGGCGATCGCCTCCGCCCGGTCGAGATCGACGTCGCAGGCGGCCACCAGCTGCACGTCTGCGGCGGCATCGATCGCCGGCACGTGCCGGCGCGCGATCCACCCACCCCCGATGATCGCGGCACGCAGCGGCATCAGCCGGAGTCCGCGGCCAGCGCCAGCAGCACCTTGCCGAACTTGCCCGGCGCCCGGACGTAGTCGAGCGCGTCGGCCGCCTCGGCGAGCGGGAAGGCCCGATCGACGATCGGCCGCATCCGCCCGTCGGCCAGCGCCGGCCCGATCCGGCGGCCGAACTGCTGCACCAGGTGCGCCTTCTCCTCGAGCGGGCGGGTGCGCAGGGTCGTCCCGATCAGGTGGCCGCGCCGGCTCATCAGGTCGCGCAACACGATTGTGGTCTCGTCGCCCGGGCGGGCGCCGACCACGATCACGCGGCCGCCGCGGGCGAGGGCGGTCACGTTCTCGGACATGTGCACCGCTCCGACCAGCTCGAGCACGACGTCGGCCCCGCCGACGGCGCGCACGTGGGCGAAGGCCTCGTCGCCGGCGAGGGCGGTCGCACCCAGCTCGGCAACCCGCGGGCGCAGCCCGGCGGCACGCACATTGGCGACGACGCGCGCGCCCAGGAACGCACCGATCTGCACCGCCGCCGTGCCCACCCCACCGCTCGCGCCGTTCACGAGCAGGGTCTCGCCCGAGGTCAGGCCGGCCTGCAGGCAGACGGCGTCGAAGGCGGTCAGAAACGCCTCGGGGGCAGCCGCCGCGGCCGCGTCGTCGAGCGCGGCGGGCACGGCGCAGAGCTCTCGCTCGTGGGCGATCACCCGCGTCGCCAGCCCGCCGCCGCCGACGAGCCCGAACGCCCGGTCGCCCGGCGCAAAGCCGCTGACGCCTTCGCCGCACGCGACCACCGTCCCGCCCACCTCGAGCCCGGGCACGTCCGCCGGAGCCCCTGCGGGAACGGGGTGCTTGCCCTCGCGCTGGAGGACGTCGGCCGGGTTCACGCCGGCGTACGTGGGCGCGATCGCCACCTCGAACCGCCCCGGGGCCGGATCGCGCCGCTCCTGCACCGCGACCACCTCGCGGCCGCCGACCCCCTGATAGACGACGCACCTCACGCGGGCGGGTACCGGTCGAGCCACCAGCGGGCGATGTCGCAGCGGCGCATGAAGCGCACGCCCGCCTGGGCCTGCGCGTGCTCGATGAATCTGCGCACGGCCGCTGCCCGGGCGGCCTGGCCGCTCCAGCGGGCGTGCACCGCGAAGGTCATCATCGTACGCCGCCGCCCGCCCTCGCGGACGAGCTCGTCGAGGCCCATGACCGCGGTCTCGAGGAAGTCGCGCGGGCTCGCGAAGCCCGGGTTCATCAGGAAGCGGGAGTCGTTGTAGGTCTTCGAGTAGGGCACCACCAGCATCGGCTTGCCGGCGATGCGCTCGTAGTAGGGGACGTCGTCCGAGTAGCCGTCGGAGTGGTAGGTGAACCCACCCTGCTCGAGCAGCAGCTCGCGGGTGTTCTCGCTCGGCCACGAGCGCGAGTTCCAGCCCGCGGGCGGGCTGCCCAGCACGCGCGTGTACGTCTCGACAGCGCGCGCGATCTGCTCGCGCTCCTCGTCCCGCGACATCGTCCACGGCTCGATCCAGCGCCACCCGTGGCCCATCAGGTCATGGTCGCGCTCGCGCATCCACTCCGCCACGGCGGGGTTCAGCTCGAGCGCCACCGCGGCGGCCGAGATCGTGACCGGCACGCCCGCGGCGTCGAAGATGCGGGCCAGCCGCCAGACGCCTGCGCGGCTGCCGTACTCGTAGTGCGACTCGGTGCCGGGATCGCGATGCGGGGGCTGCACGCCCGGATCGGCGTACTCGCCCCAGCCGTCGTTGCGGTCGTCGCCCCAGAGCACCGAGTACTCGGAGCCCTCCTCGTACACCAGCACCAGGTTCACGACGACCTGCGCGCCGTCGGGCCATTCGAAGGCCGGAGGCGTGCGCCCGTAGCCCACCAGATCCCGCCGCCGGACGGGCTCGGGGATCACGCCCGCGGGCCCATCGCCATGAAGGCCGGGCGGGCGGTGACCGTGTCGCGCAGGAGCGCCACCCGCGGCCAGGCCGAGAAGTCGAGCGGCATCCGGTACCAGCGCCACAGCACCGGGGCGAAGGCGCAGTCGGCGATCGTGAACGACCCGACCACCGTGCCGTTTGCGGCCACGAAGCGCTCCATGATGTCGAGCTTGGGCCGCACGGCGGCGATCGCCTCGGCGAGCTCGGCCTGGTCGGCGTCCTCCGGCCGGCTGCCGCCTTGCTCCCAGTCGCCGTGCATCAGGCCGATCCGCTCGGCGGGGAAGAACGTCCCCCGAAACTGCGTGCTCCAGGCGTCGAGCGCCCAGTCGACCGCCGCACGTGCGGCCGGCTCGGCCGGGTAGAGGTCGGTGCGGCCCTCGCGGTTGCACAGGTAGCGCAGGATGGCGTTTGACTCGCCGAGCTCGAAGTCGCCGTCCTCGAGGAACGGGATCGTGCCGAAGGGGTAGCGGGTCACGTACCAGTCCGGCCGGGGGCGGGCCAGCGGAACGTGCTTGCGCTCGTAGGAGAGCCCGAGCTCGGCCAACAGGAAGCGCACCTTCATGGCGTTCGACGAGGCCGGGTTGTCGTACAGCAGAATGCCCATCCACCCTCCCGGGGCGCAACCACCAAATCTGGCATGCCATCCTACCCGGCGGCGCCGACGCCCCGCGCGGGGAAGGGTCAGGTCGGGATCACGTCGGCGGTCACGTGCAGCGCCACCGAGGCGGCGATCGCCTGGCACACCGGGCAGTGCGCCTCGGCGTCGGCCACCAGCCGGCGCACGTCGGCCTCCGGCGCCGGCGAGGCGATGACCGCGTGCAGCGTCGCGTCGGACAGGTGGTGGGCGGTGTCGTCGTCCCAGGCCAGCTGGGCCGACACCGTGGTCTCGATCTCGGCCAGCTCGACGCCGCGGGCGCGCGCCATGCTCGTGAGCGTCGAGGTGAAGCAGTTCGCAAGCGCCGCCGAGAAGAGCTCCTCGGGGTTCGACTCGCCGCCCGGGCCGCCGAGCTCGGCCTGGGTCGCGGTCGCCACCGAGAGCGCGCCCGAACCGCCCTCGATCCGGCCTCGCAGCCCCTCCCAGCGCAGCGTCGCTGTGGCCTGGAGCGAATCCACGCCGGCGAGTCTAGCGCAAGCCTTTCCTGTCAATCCGCGTGGTAGGTTTGTCACATCGATCCCCCTGATCGCACCGAGTCAACACAAGTGTTCGAGGCGGTCGGTCGCGACGCCCGGCTGTCCGACAAGGTGACCGAGGCGATCCTGGCGACGATCCTCTCGAACAGGCTCAAGCCGGGCGACGCGCTCCCCCCGGAACGGGAGCTGGGCAAGCAGTTCGGGGTCTCGCGCACGGTGATCCGCGAGGCCATCCGCGCGCTCCACGCGAAGGGCCTGCTCGAGGTCAGAAGCGGCAGCGGGGTGCGCATCGTGGCCGTCGACGCAAAGACGGTGCGCGAGTCGATGCGCCACTTCGTGGCCGGGAGCATGCTCGACTACGCGAAGGTCGACGAGGTGCGGCGCGTGCTCGAGGTGGCCGCGGCCGGCATCGCGGCCGAGCGGGCCACCGAGGCGGATCTCGAGCGCATCGACGAGACGCTGCGGCAGATGCGCGACAGCGTCGACGACCTGGGGACGAGCATCGAGGTCGACCTGGCCTTCCACCGCGCGCTGGCCGAGGCCACCCACAACGAGCTCTTCGGCGTCCTGCACGACTCGATCGGCGAGATGCTGGTCGAGGTGCGCCGGCGCAACCTCGCGCTGGGGCCGCCGGAGCGCCGGCGGGTGATCGAGATGCACACGGCGATCCGCGACCGCGTCGCCGAGCACGACCCGGCGGCGGCACAGCAGGCGATGCGCGACCACCTCGACCACGTCCACGCGACGTGGAGCGGCCAGGCCCAGACGTTCGACGACTGACCGGGGTCAGACCCCGAACGTCTGACGTCGCAGTTGCGTGACGCTTCCGTGCGGGGTCAGACCCCGGTCTGGCCGAGCGCCAGCTCGGGCTCCTCGTGCGTCATCACCTCGAGCAGGGCGGTGCGGCCCGCGGCCACCGCAGCGACGCAGCGCTCGATCCCGTCGCGCAGCTCCGCTGCGACTCGGACCCGCTCGGCGTGCGCGCCGAGCGCGGTCGCAAGCGCGGTGTAGTCGCCGCCGAGGCGATGGGCGGCGTAGCGCTCGACCGCCTGCGGCATGTACTCGCCGTAGCCGCCCATGAGGCCGTTGTTCAGCACGATCGTCAGGATCGGGATGCGGCAGCGCACCGCGGTCTCGATGTCCATGCCGACCATGCCGAACGCCGCGTCGCCCATGATGTTGACCGAGAGCCAGTCGGGCCGGGCGAGGCGGGCGCCCATGGCCAGGCCGAGGCCGGTGCCGAGCTGGGTCGACTTGCCCCAGCCGAGGTAGCCGCGCGGGACGAGGGTCTCGTAGAACGGCACGATCTGGTCGCGGGGATGGCCGGCGTCGTGGGTGACGACGGTGCGGGTGCGGTCGACGGCGGCCATCAGCTCCCACACGACCCGGTACGGGCTGAGCGGCTCCGCGTCCGAGGTCAGCCGCGGCAGCCACCGCTCCGCGAACTCCTGCCGCACCGCGGCGATCTCCCCCGCCGCCGGCCGCGGCGCGGCCACCGCATCGCGGCGCTCGAGCGCGTCCAGCATCTGCCGCAGCACGAGCCGGGCATCGCCGACGCAGCCGAAGCCGACCGGGTAGCCGCAGCCGATGTCGCGGGGGTCGTTCACGATCTGGCCGAGCGTCGCCGCCGCCGGCAGGGACGTGATGTAGAGCGAGCGGGTGAAGCTCGTGCCGACGCCGAGGATGACGTCCGCCCGCTCCAGGAACCGGTCGACGGTGGCCGGGCGCGTGCGGGCGGCGGTGCCGAGCGCGAGCGGGTGGCCCTCGGGGAAGGCGCTCTTGCCGTTCAGGGTGGTCGCGACCGGGATGCCGGTGCGCTCGGCCAGCTGCACGAGCTCCTCCGACGCACCCGCATAGAGCACGCCCTGCCCGGCCAGGATCACCGGGTCGGACGCCTCGGTCAGGATCCGCACCGTCTCGGCGACGTCCGCCGGAGCGGCCTGCGAGCGCCGCGGCGGCGCGGGGCCGACGTCCCAGCCGGCGGCGCCGGCATCCGCGTTCAGCACGTCGTTTGCGACAGCCACGAGCACCGGGCCGTCCTTCACGCAGCGCAGGGCGTGCAGCGCCCGCCGGAACACCTCGGGCGCCCGGCCGGCGTCGTTCACCGTGGCCGCGAAGCGCGTGACCGGCCGGAACGCCTGCTCGGTGCGCAGGTTCGGAGCCGCGTCCTGCTTGTCGCAGTCGTGCTCGCCGGGGATCAGCAGGATGGGGCTGCGGTCGCCGTGGGCCTGCGCGACCGCGCCGAACGCGGCTTCGGCCCCCGGCCCGTACTGGGTGACGCACGCGGTGATGCGCTCGCCGTTGGTCGCCCGGGCGAAGCCGTCGGCGATGTTGACCGCCACCCGCTCGGTGCGGGTGATGATCGGCCGCATCCCCAGCGCGGAGGCGGAGTCGAGCAGCCGGTTCTCGGGGAATCCGACCACGAACTCCGCCCCCTCACGCTGGAGGAGCTGCGCGATCCTGTCGGCGACGAGCGTTCGTTCCAAGCCTGCAGCCTCAGTCTCGCGCGAGCCGGAGCCGTGAGACGGCGGCGCCGGATGGTATACCGTAGCATGGCATACTCCTAGCCGGGCCCGAGCCGGCGCCGTCGCCGCCGCCAGAACCGCCGCGTGGACGGCGGGTCGAGGTCGGCGAGCACGCGGGGGACGATCGCGGGCCGCGGCGGTGGCCGGCTGAACCTCCGGCGTCGGTCCTCCACGTCGTCCTCGCCCGGCGGGAGCGCGTATGGGAACACGTCGACGCTGAACGCGAGCAGCGCGGTTGTGAGCTCGGGGAAGAACTCCGCGAGCGAGCGCGCCAGCCGGCGCAGCAACGCGGCCTGCTCCCGCGGCAGCTCGGCGGCGAGGCTGTGCCCGTCCGTCGCGAACAGCCCGGCGACCACCGCCGCCTGCGCATCCGGGAACCCGAACGTCTCGAGCGCCGCCGGGTCATGCTGCCGCAGGGTCGCGATCAGCGCCGTCCACGTCTCGAGAGCCGACATGTCGGCCGCGGAGCGCAGGTCGAGCGTCTCGGTCGGGAGCGTCTCGACCCAGAGGCCGGCGACGTCGGGCCGATCCGGCGCCGCCTCCACGAGCGCGGCCAGGGCGTACCACTCCTGGAGCACGACGAGCGCGGCCGCGTCGATGTCAGCGGGCAGCACGACCGCGAGCACACGCACCGCCAGCGCGTCGAGCTCGGCCACGGCCCGCCGGTCGTCGGCGCGCTCGACCCGGTCGAGCGCCGCGCCGAGCTGGCGCATGAGCCGCACGCGGCCGCCGCCGTCGAGGTCGGCCACGACCGCCTCGACGTGCCCGAGCAGGGCATCCCAGTCGCCGTCCTCGACCAGCAGCGGCAGGTTGCGGTCGCCGGCCGGGCCGCCTGCGACCGAGAGCGCGAGCAGCACGCCCTCGACCCCGCAGCGGTCGAGGAACGCGCGCCGCCCGACCGGGTCGCGGTCGAGCCGGTCGATCACGAGATCGCGCCAGCTCGGATGCACCCAGGTCACCGCCGTCGGCGGGACGCGGCGCAGGAAGTGATCCTGCAGCCGGTCGACGAGGGCCGCCATCGGCTGGGCCAGTCCCGGCTGGTGCCGGCGGACGGCGGCGGCGAGATCGCGCTCGGAGACGGGCGCCGGCGGCGCGTCGAGCATCGCCACCAGGACGTCGCGATGCTCGGGGTCGAGCGCGGCCAGGGACGCGGCCATCGCCTCGGTGGGGCGGGCGAGCTCGAGCGCGATTCGCACGCCGCCGGCGAAGTTCGCCAGCCGCTCCCACACGAGCCGCCGAATTCGCTCGGGAGTCACGTGGGGGTCGGTGACGATGGCCGCGGCCTGGTCCCGCACCACCGAACGGGCACCGCCCGCGAGGTCGGCGGCGACGGCGTGGCGGTAGAGCATGAGCGCCTTCTCCTCGTCGGTGAGGTCGGTCGCGTCGACCATCACCTCGGCCGGCCTGGGGAAGCGCTGCAGCCCGTTCTCGCGGTGGACGCGGCGCAGGCCGGCGTGCAGCGGCGCGGGCCGCGACGTCCACACGAGCACGTGGTCCGTGTCCATGTGCTTCAGGATGCGGTCGAGGTCGCGCGCCCAGCGCTCGGCGGCGTCGGCGCGGTACTCGGTCGATCCGAAGGCGTCGTCGGCGATGAACATCTGCCGGCGGTCACGCCGAAACGCCTGCCCGAGCTGCTCGGGATCGGAGCACTCGTGCACCTCCCAGCCCTGGCACAGCCGCACCAGGCCGAGCATGCGCGCGGCCGCGGTCTTGCCCATCTCGGGCGGCCCGGTGAGCACCGCGAAGCCGTGCCGGGCGACGACGTCGCAGCAGCGCCGGTAGGCGGCGGTCGCCACGAATGTGGGAGCGAGCGCACGCGCCGCCGCCAGATCGAACGTGGAATCGGCCAGCGCATCCGCCGCGACGAGGTCGTCGAGGCGGCGCACGCCGAGCGCCGCGGGCACCGCGAGCCACAGCTCCTGGTGAGAGTCGATCAGGCCGCCCAGCTCGTGCCGGCCAACCAGCTCGGCCGCCACGCCCTCGTCGACGTACCGCTCCACCAGCCCGCGCAGATCCGGGTCTGCCGTCGCGTTCGTGAGCACCACGAGGGTCTTCGCCGCCGCGGCCTCGGAGCCGGCGATCGCGTCGTAGGCGCGCTGCTGCGCCTCCCACACCGACCCGACCGAGCGCGGGAACCAGACCAAGCACAGCACCACGGGCTCAGCGCAGGCCCGCCCGAGGAGCGCCCCGGCGGCAGCGCCGGCGACCGTCGCCCAGCGGGCCGAGTCGGCCTCGCCGAGCCAGGCCTCGCGAGGGACTCCGTGGAGGGCGGCCAGCTCGGTGCAGAGCTGCTCGAACTGCAGCCACCCGAGCGCGGTCAGGTCGTAGCCGGCCGCGTCGATCCCTCCGATCGCCGCACCTTCGGTCACCGCCACGAAGGGTACGCCCGATTCAGCCCGATTTCACGTCCCGGAGGGGCTTGCCATCCCCGTGTACGGGATCGGCTCGGGCGGCGCGTAGGTGCCGGTCTTGCTCGTCGAGATGCCGGCGCGCCACAGGCCGTAGGCGAGCATCGCGCCGAAGCCGACCCCATCGCACACCGGCACGCCGGCCGCGGCCTGCACCGCCCGGGCGACATCGGCCATGCCGCCGCACGCGAGGATCAGCGCCTCGGCCGCGCGTTCGTCCACGGCGCGCCGCGCCGCGGCCACGATCGCCGCGGTGGTGTCGGGGTGGTCGGCGCCCTGCTCGGCCACCGGGATGTCCAGGGCGAGCACGCCGACGCAGCGGCTGCCGATGCCACGGTGCTCGATCATGTCCTCGAGAGCGGGGATGCCGCGGCGCAGCGTCGTGATCACGGCAAAGCGGCCCGCCACCATGCACGCGGCCGTGAACGCGGCCTCGCCGATGCCGACCACGGGCGCCGCGCAGAGCTCGCGGGCGGCGTCGAGCCCGGGATCCTCGAAGCACGCGATCAGGTAGCCGTCGAGCCCGGGATGCTCGATCACCATCGCCGCCACCTCGCCGACCGCCACGGCAGCATCGGCCTGGCTCTCGATCGACGCCGGGCCCCGCGCGGCCGTGACGGCGACCACCTCGCAGCCCGCGGGCAGGGTGGCGTGCGCGACGCCCGCCATCGCCTCGGTGTGGCGACGGTCGGTGTTCGGGTTCAGGAGCCCGAGCCGGAAGCTCACGCCGGCACCTCGGCGGCGGCCGCGGCCGCGGCGGCGTAGTCGTCGTGCACCGACAGGAAGCGGCCGGTGCCGGGCGCGGCCAGGATCTCGCCGTCGCGGTGCACCGTGACCCCGCGCACGAGCGTGCGCACGCACCGGGCCCGGCTGGTGCGCCCGTCGAACGGCGACCACGGGTTCTTGGAGAGCTGCTGGCTGCGCGCGTCCACCGTCCACTCGGTCTGCAGGTCGAACAGCGCCAGGTCGGCGTCGGAGCCGGGCAGGATCGTGCCCTTGCGTGGATACAGGCCGATCGTGCGGGCGGCGTTCGTCGAGCAGAAGCGGGCGAACGCGTCGAGTGGCATGCCGCGGCGGTGGTACGCCTCGTCGAGCACGAGCGGCACCGTCTCCTGCATCACCTGGCAGCCGAGCGGCGCGGCGAAGATGTCCTCCCAGCCGGGCTCCTTCTCCTCGATCGTGTACGCGCAGTGATCGGAGACGAGGCTGTCGAGCGTCCCCGCGAGGACGCGCTCCCACATCGCCTCGACCAGCGGGCGCGGGCGCAGCGCGGGCGCGCAGCGGCCGTACGGGCCGAGCCGCACCAGATCGTCAAGGTCGAGCAGCAGGTGGTGGGGGCACACCTCGGCGGTCGCCCGCAGCCCGTCGCGGCGGGCGGCGGCGACGAGATCCACGCTGACCGGCGTCGAGGTGTGCACGATCTGGATGCGCACCCCCACGTGCTGCGCCAGGTAGAGCGCCCGGTGCACGGCCTCCTCCTCGACGAACGCCGGCCGCGACTCGTGGTGGGCGAGCGGGTCGCGCCGCCCGGCCAGGCGCATGCGCTCGAGGCCGTCCTGCAGGAGCGCGTCGGACTCCGCGTGCACGAGCACGAGCGCCCCGAGCGCCTTCGCGTTCTGCATCCCCTGCACGAACTCGGCGTCGTTCACGTGCGGATAGGCCGGCTCCGAGAACGGCATGAAGGCCTTGAAGCCGAAGGCCCCCTCGCGCCACTGGGCGGCCATCTCGGGCAGGGCGGGAGCGCACAGCGCGCCCCACAGGCCGAAGTCGCACACGACCTTGCGGGCGGCCATGTCCCGCTTCTGCCGGTAGAGCTCGGCCGTCGTCACGGGCGGGTACGTGAGCGGGTGCTCGATCACGGTCGTGATGCCGCCGGCAGCGGCCGCGCTCGTGCCGGTGGTGAAGTCCTCGCGCTCGGTGTGGCCCGGGTCCTCGAAATGCGCGTGCGGATCGATCGCGCCGGGCAGGACGACCAGGCCGGACGCATCGATGACCTCGTCGGCGCCGCGGCCGATCCCGGGGTCGCGGCCGACCGCGGCGATGCGTCCGCCGTCGATCAGGATGTCGGCGGCAAAGACGCCGTAGTCCGTCGCGAGCGTGCCGCCGACCACCGCCGTGCGCGGGCCGCTCACGTCGGCACCCCCGCGCCCTCGGCGGCGAGGCCGGCGATCACGCGCAACGGCAGGCCGAGCGACGCCAGGTGGCCGATCAAGAGGCTGCGGGCCTGCTCCCACGAGCCGCTCAGCCACGCGCGCAGGCCGAGGCCGTCGACCAGCCGGGCGAGCACGGCCGCCTCCATGTCCAGGTCGAGGTCGGCGGGCAGGAAGCCCTCGTCACGGACGCGGCCGAGCATCGCATGGATCTCGCGCTCCCACAGCGCATCCGCCGCCTCGAGCTCGGCCCCGAAGGCGCGATCGCGACCCGCGTAGGTCCACATCTCGGCCCACAGCCGCCACTCCTCCCGCCGCTCGGGCTCGCGCGGCACCGCGACGGCCACGAAGGCCGAGAGCAGCTGCGGCACGGTCGCGCCGTCGGCGAGGGCGGCCCGGGCGTACTCGATCCAGTCGCGCGACGTGGCCGCGAAGGTGCCGGCGATCAGGGCCTGCTTGTCGGGGAAGTAGTGCGTGAGGACGCCGGTCGTGAAGCCGCCCTCCCGGGAGATGTCCCGCAGCGTCGTCGCCTCGAGGCCCTCGCGGATGATGACGCGCCGCGCCGCCGCGGCGATCTCGTCGAAGCGGCGCCCCGAGCGGTGGCTCGGCTCGTTACTCTTGTCCGTTGACAGTGTTCCTCACTCCCTGCTTTACTGCGCCATCATAATCGTTGTGATGGAGGTTGCGTGGATCTGGGATTGAACGACACCGTTGCGATCGTCGGCGGGGCGTCCTCGGGTATGGGCCGGGCGGTTGCGCGCACGCTGGCCGGCGAGGGCTGCCGCGTCGTCCTCTACGCCCGGCGCGCCGACCTGCTGGCCGAGGTGGCGGCGGCGATCACGGCCGAGACCGGCACCGAGGCGCTGGCCGTGCCCGCCGACGCGACCGACCCCGCGGCGCTCGATCGCGTCTGCGACCTGGCGCTCGAGCGCTTCGGCCGGCTCGACATCGTCGTGAACAACGCCGGCGGCCCGCCGGCCGGGAACTACGAGGACTTCGCCGACGCCGACTGGCAGCGGGCCTACGAGCTCGTGCTCGCGTCGGCGATCCGGCTCACCCGGCGGGCGCTCCCGGAGCTGCGCAAGAGCGGCCGCGGCCGCGTCGTCAACCTGACCTCCTCGGCGGTCAAGGAGACGAACGACGGCCTGCTCCTGTCCAACGTGTTTCGGCCCGGCGTGATCGGGTGGGCGAAGACGATCTCGCGCGACGAGGCCCGCCACGGCATCACGGTGAACTCGATCGCGCCCGGCTACATCGGCACCGAGCGGCTCGTGCACCTGTACTCGGGGGAGGCGGATCCCGACGCCGCGATGGCGCGGGACGCCGAGACGATCCCGGCGGGCCGGTTCGGCACGCCGGAGGAGATCGCCGCGGCGGTCGCGTTCCTGTGCTCGACCGGGGCCGCCTACGTGAACGGCACGACGATGCTGGTCGACGGCGGCCTCGCCCGCGGCCTGCTCAGCTGATGGCATCGCGCGGGCGGGTCGACTGGGCGCAGCTGGCCAGGCCGTCGCTCGCCGGCATCGAGCCGTACGACCCCGGCGAGAGCCGCGACGAGCTCAAGGAGCGCCATGGCCTCGGCGACCTCGCGCCGCTCAACTGGAACGAGGACCTGTTCGGCCCGCCTCAGCACGTGCTCGACGCCGCCGCGGCCGAGGTGGCCCGGGCGCCGCTCTACCCGGAGCGGGCCTACTCCGACTTCCGCGCGGCGGTGGCCGAATGGATCGGCGTCCCCGCGGAATGCGTCGTTCCGGCGCATGGCGCCCAGGCGCTCATCGGCGCCGTCGCGAGCGTCTTCGTCGATCCCGGCACCGCCGTCGTGATCCCGCAGCCGACCTACGGCCTGTACGCGCAGATCTGCGCGGCGGGCGGGGCCACGATCACGCGCGTGCCGGCGGCCGGCCTGCGCTTCGACCTCGGCGCGATCGCGGCGGCGGCGCGGGCGCACTCGGCCCGGATGGTGTGGCTGTGCGACCCCAACAACCCCACCGGCCTTTTGATCGGCCGCGACGAGTGGGGGGAGTTCCTCGCCGCGCTGCCCGACCGCTGCGTCGCGGTGGTGGACGAGGCGTACGGCGACTTCTCCGATCCCGAGCTGCGCGCGCGCCGCGAGCAGGACGTGCTGGACGGGCGCCCCGTCATCGTCATCCGCTCGTTCTCGAAGGTGTTCGGGCTGGCCGGGCTGCGGCTGGGCTACGCCGTCTGCGACCCGGCGGTGGCGAGCCTCCTGAACGTCGTGCAGGAGCCGTTCAACGTGAACCGGGTCGCGCTCGCGGCCGGGCGGGCGGCGCTCGCCACGCCGGAGTTCGTGCCCCGGCGCCGGGCCGAGGTGGCCGCGGCGCGGCAGGTCTTCGCGGACGCGCTCGCGCCGGCCGGCATCGAGGTGGTCCCGTCGCAGGCCAACTTCGTCCTCGTCCGCCTGGGCGTCGACGACGGCCCGGTGTGCGACCGGCTGCTGCGCAGGGGCCTGCTCATCCGCGGCGGGGAGTCGGTCGGCCTGCCCGGCTACGCTCGCGTGACGATGGGGCCCGCCGAGCTCATGCGCACGACCGCGCGCGAGATCGTCGCCGCGCTGCAGGCGTGATCCGCCGCCTCGAGACGGTGGTGGCGAACGGCCTGTGCAGCGGCTGCGGCCTGTGCGAGAGCGTCGCCGGCCGCGAGCGCGTGCAGATGAGGGTGACGGGGATCGGCCAGCTGCGCCCGGCGGTGAGCGGGCCGCTGCCCGCGCCCGTCCTGGCCGAGGCGCTGGCCGTGTGCCCGGGGGTCGAGGTGCGCGGCCCGAAGGCCGAGCCCGGCGTCGCGATGCACCCCGTGTGGGGGCCGATCGCGGCCCTCGCCCGGGGGTGGGCGGGCGACCCCGAGGTGCGCCACCACGGCGCGGCGGGCGGCGTGCTCTCGGCGCTTGCCCTCCACCTGCTCGAGCGCGACGGCGTCGACGCGGTGCTGCACGTGCGGGCCGATCTCCCCGACCGCCCGCTCGAGTCGGTCGCCCAGATCTCACGGACGCGGGCCGACGTCCTGGCCGGCGCCCAGTCGCGCTACGGCCCGGCCGCGCCGCTCGTGCACGTGCACCGCCTGCTGGCGGACGGCGCCCGCTTCGCCGTCGTGGCGAAGCCCTGCGACATCTCGGCCGTGCGCGCGCTGCAGCGGCGCGATCCGCGCGCGCGGGCCCAGGTCGCCGCGCTGCTCACGTCCTACTGCGGCGGCGTGCCCAGCCTGCGCATGGCCGAGCGGATCGTGCGCAGCCACGGCGTCGAGCCCGGCGAGGTGGCGCTCTTCCAGTACCGCGGCGACGGCTGGCCCGGGCCGCTGCGCACCCGCACGCACGACGGCCGCGAGTTCGACGTCGACTACGACACCGCCTGGTATGACCCGAGCGTGCCCTGGGAGTACGACATGCAGTTCCGCTGCAAGATCTGCCCGGACGCTGTGGGCGAGGTGGCCGACGTGTCGTGCCCGGACGGGTGGGTGCTCGCGGACGGCCGCCCGATCCACGCCGAGGCGGAGGGCCGCAACATCATCATCGCCCGCACCCGCGACGGCCGTGCCCTGCTCGAGCGCGCGCGGGCGGCGGGCTACATCGAGACGGCCGCGTGCACCGTGGCCGAGCTCGAGGCGACCGAGGGCGACCACCGCCCCCGCAAGCTCTCGGCGCACGCCCGCGCGGCCGGAGTGCGCCTGGCCGGGCGCCCCAGCCTGCGCATCCGCGGCTACCGCACCCTGGCCGCGGTCAGGCGGGCAGGGCCGGCGCACACGCTCTCGGCGGCGTGGGGCGGCTTCCGCCGCGCCCGCCGGGGAGCGACCGCGGAGCCGCTGCCGTGAGCGCATCCGCGGCGCGGGTGATGGAGCGGGCCGACGCGCTCGCGGCCTGCAGCGAGCGGCCGGGCGAGATCACCCGCCGGTACGGCACGCCGGCGCTCGTCGCCGGACGCGACCTGCTCGAGCGCTGGATGCGCGCGGCGGGCATGACCACCCGCGTCGACCGGGTCGGGAACCTGATCGGCACGCTCGCCGGCGAGCCGCCGCGGCCGGGGATCGTCATCGGGTCGCACTTCGACACGGTCATCGACGCCGGCCGCTACGACGGCACGCTCGGGATCCTGCTCGGGATCGCGTGCGCCGAGGAGCTGGGCGGAGCCGATCGCGCGCACGACCTGACCGTCGTCGCGTTCTGCGACGAGGAGGGGGTGCGGTTTCCGACCGCATATTTCGGCAGTCGCGCGTTTCTGGCCACCGGGCCGGAGGCCGACCCGGCGCTCACCGACGCCGAGGGGGCGACGCTCGCGTCCGGGCTTGCGGTTGCCGGCAACGCGGCGGCGCCGGCCGGCCCCGGCCTGCCGGACGGGGTCGTCGGCTACCTCGAGCCGCACATCGAGCAGGGGCCCGTGCTCGCCGCTTCTGGCCACCCGCTCGGCATCGTCTCGGCGATCACCGGCGGCGCCAAGCTCGGCGTCACCCTCACCGCGACCGCGGGCCACGCGGGCACCGTGCCGATGCGCCTGCGCCACGACCCGCTCTCGGCCGCCGCCGAGATCGCCCTCGCCGCCGAGCGGCTGGCCCGCGCCGACGGCGAGGCCGTGGCGACCGTGGGCGAGCTCTCCGTGTCGCCGGGCGCCGCCAACGTCATCCCCGGGCGGGTGACGCTGTCGATCGACGCCCGCCACCCCGACGACGCCCGCAAGGCGCAGCTCGTGGCCGAGGTGCGCACCGCCGTCGCCGAGGTCGCGGCCCGCCGCGGCGTCACGGCGCAGATCGCGGTCGTGCACGACGAGCGCTCGGTCGCCTGCGATCCCGGCCTGGCCGGCCAATTGGCATCCGCTGCGCGGTCAATTGGCCTCGATCCGCCCGTGCTACCCAGCGGCGCGGGGCACGACGCGGCCGTGATGGCGGGCGCCGTCCCCGTCGCGATGCTGTTCGTCCGCTGCCAGGACGGCATCAGCCACAACCCGGCCGAGTCGGTCGAGCCGGACGATGTGGCGGCCGCGATCGCGGTGCTCGTGCGAGTCGTCGCCGGCGGTCAGGGATAGTTCGACGACGACCCGGCGAACGCCAGGATGAGGAAGGCGATGGCTGCGATGCCGATGGCGATCGGGGCGACGGCCTCGAGGACGACCATCGCCTCCCAGCCGGGCGATCGCCGCCGCCTGGCGGGCGCGTCGTCGGCACGGCTTGGCATGCATCGAGTGTACGCGGCCGGCCGCGCGCCGGCCACCCGGCTCAGGCCGCCGCCTGCTCGGGCTCGGCCAGCCCGAGCACCGGCGCCTCGTCGCCCTGCCGCAGCAGGACCGCGGCCACCGCGGCGGCGAGCAGCTGGCCGAGGCCGGCGCCGAACAGCAGCCGGTGCACGCCGATGTGGCCCACGAGCAGCCCGGCCAGGAAGGCGCCCGCGGGTGTCCCGGCGGCGTTGATCGACACAGTGATGGCGAAGATGCGGCCGTGCAGGCGGGTGTCGACCGCGCCCTGGCGGATCGCGAACATGGCGATGATGAACGGCGCCGAGCACAGGCCCGAGACGAACATGCAGACGATCCCGAGCCACAGCGACGAGACCAGCGGCACGAGCAGCAGCGGCAGCCCGAACAGGGCGGTGAACACGACCACATGCCGGGCGTGCGTCCCCGGCGGCGGCCGCCAGCCGTAGGTGAGCCCGCCGATGACCGACCCGACCGAGGCCGCCGCCCACATCCAGCCGGCCACGCCGGGCGACATGTGCAGCGTGTCGCGCGCCCACAGCGGCAGTCCGATCGTGAAGCAGCCGTAGCCGATCCCCGAGACGACCATCAGCGCGACCGTCGCGCGCAGCTGCGTGTGCGAGAGCACGGCGCGCAGCCCGGCGATCGCCGCCTCGAGCGGCGGCTCGGTCTCGATCACACGGCCGCGGGGCTCGCGCACCCGCGAGGCGACGGCGCCGGCCACGAGCGTCGCCACGGCCTGCAGCCCGATCGCCCACGGCGCCCCGATCAGCGTCACGGTGGCGCCGGCCAGCGCCGGGCCGATCACGAACGCCGAGTCGAACGACACGGAGTCGGCCGCGTTGGCCTGGTGCCAGAGCGAGCGCGGCACGGCCACCGGGATCAGCGAGCGGAAGCCCACCGTGGGGATCGGGAAGGTCGCACCCAGGCCGGCGAGCAGGAGCAGGAGGACGGCGGCCGGCGCGTGCAGCACCTGGCCGCAGGCGACGACGGCGAAGAGCAGCGCTGCCCGGACGAGCTGGGTCGCCACGATCCCGCGCACGCGTTTGTCGGTGCGATCGAGCCAGGCGCCGACGAACGGCCCCGTGAGGATGCCGGGCAAAAGCTGCGCCGCGGCGCCCGCGCCGGCGATCGCCGGGCTGTGGGTCGCCTCGAGCAGGTAGATGACGACGCCGACCTGGCTCATCGAGTTGGCCAGGCGCGAGAGCGCGACGGCCGAGATGAGCGCCGGGTAGCCGGGGACGCGGAGCAGCGCTCCGTAGCTCCCCGACGCGCCCGTGCCAGCCATCGCCCGCATCATGCCAGCCCGCGGCGCGGCGGCGATGCGCCTGCTAGCCTCGCCGGGATGAGCACGTCACCAGCGACCATCACGGGCGTCGACTTCGTCTCGATCGGGACGCGGGACTTCGAAGCGGCGAGGGCGTTCTACGGAGAGACGCTCGGGCTGCGCTGCTCGGCCCAGTACGGGCGCACTCCGGGCGTCGAGTTCGAGACCGGCAACCTGACGCTCCAGGTGATCGACTCGGCCGCGTACGGGATGGAGTTCCAGGCCCGCACGCACCCCGTCGCGCTGCACGTCGCGGACGTCGCCGCGGCCCGCGCCGACCTGGAGGCGCGCGGCGTGAGCTTCCTGGGCGACACGATCGACACCAGCGTCTGCCACATGGCCGTGTTCCGGGATCCCGACGGCAACGTGCTCATGCTGCACCATCGCTACGCCCCCCGCACGCCGCAGGGATGAGCGGCATCCGCGCCGCGGTCGTGCACGCCCCGGGCCGCTTCGCCGTCGAAGGCTTCCCCGAGCCCGACCCCGGGCCGGGCGCCGTGCTCCTGCGGATGCACTTCTCGGGCATCTGCGGCACCGACAAGCACACCTGGCGCGGCGAGAGCCTGCAGTACGCGGGCACCGACCATGAGCGCGAGGCCGCGTATCCGCTGATCTGCGGACACGAGAACGTCGGCGTGATCGAGGCGATCGGGCCCGGCGACCCGCCGATCGACGCCGACGGCCGCCCGTTCGCGATCGGCGACCGGGTCGTCCCGGCGCCCAACCTCACCTGCGGCCGGTGCCGCTTCTGCCTCGGCCAGGGCTACCCGTACTACCTGTGCACCGCCCTCGACGACTACGGCAACTCACTCACCTGCGCGGCGCCGCCGCACCTGTTCGGCGGCTGGTCGGAGCTGATGTACCTGCTGCCGGGCACGCGCCTCTTCCGCGTCCCCGAGGCGCTGCCGTCGGAGCTGGCCGCGCTGACCGAGCTGCTCGCAGTCACGAACGGCCTTGACCGGGCGCGGGCGCTGCCCGGCGCGGGCTTCGGCTTCGGCGACACGGTGCTCGTGCTCGGCGTGGGGCCGCTCGGGCTGATGCACCTGGCAAAGGCGGAGATGCTGGGAGCGGGTGCGCTGATCGCCGTCGACGTGATGGCCGAGCGGCTCGAGCACGCGCGCGCGTTCGGGGCCGACCTCGTCCTCGACGCGGCGGCGACGACGGCGCCGGAGCGGCTCGAGCGCGTGCGCGCGGCCACCGGCGGCCTCGGCGCCGACGTCGTCTGCAGCTGCTCCGGCCAGGCGACGAGCCTGATCGAGGCGCTCGACCTGGTGCGGCCCGGCGGCACGGTGATCGAGGCGGGCGCGTTCGTCGACATGGGGCCGGTGCCGATCAACCCCAACAGCCAGGTGTGCATCAAGGGCGTGACGATCCTCGGCGTCGGCGGCGAGACGCTCGACCAGTACCAGCCGGCGCTCGCGATGATGACCAGGCACCGCGACCGGCTGCCGTTTGCCCGCGCCATCACGCACCGGGTGCCGCTCGAGGGCGTGGGCGATGCGCTCGAGCTGGCCCAGACGGGCGCGGCGATGAAGGTGCTCGTGGCGCCGAACGGCCCGCCAAAAGGGGTCTGACCCCGGATGGCGGGCTAGCGGTACCACTCCCGCGGCGGCTGCGGCAGCGCGCCGACGCGCTCGCGCCAGGGCACGGCCAGGCGCTCGGCGATCGCGGCGAGCCGCTCGAGCAGCGGCCGCGAGTGGGTCTCGAGCGCGCGCCGCGACTCGTCCGGGTCGGTGACGAGCCCGGCATCGAAGAGCGTGCGCCCGACGATGAAGCCGCTCGACCCCGCCCGGCAGGCGTCCTCGATCTGGCCGCCGATCACGTCCTCGCTCGCGCCGCCGCCGAGCAGCACCCACGGGATCAGCGCGCCGCAGGCCGCGGTCGAGCGCCTCGCAGCCGGCCGCCGAGCCGGGGTACTGCAGCTTGAGCACGTCCGGCTCGAGCGCGGCCAGCCGGCGCGCGCCCTCGACGACGAGCTCGGCGAAGCGGCCGCCGCCGGCCGCCTCCTCGCCCTCGCGGCGGTACACGATCGGCTCGACGATCAGGGCGAGCCCCGCCTCGCGGCAGCCGGCCACCGCCGTGCGCACGACGTCCTCCTGGCGGGCGGCCTGATCGGGCACGTCGGCCCGGTAGGGCAGGAGCAGCTTGGCCCCCGACGCGCCCAGGCGGCGGGCCTTCGCCGGCGACCAGCCGTCCAGAAACGTGGTCTGCTCGACCTTCGCGACGTCGCCGTAGCCCATCGCCTCGAGCGGCACGACGAGCCCCGTCGCGCCGGGCAGCACACCGGCGGCGACCGCCTGGGCCGCCGAGTACTCGGCGTCGAGCAGGATCATCGTCGCCGCTGGTGCGAGCGCCGCCGCGACGCGCAGCTTGAGCTCGGTGATGCCCGCGGCGTCGAGCTCGAGGCCGCGCTTGGCGAGCACAGCCGTCAAGCGAGTCGCGGTGGTCGCAGGCGGCACCCGCGATCACGCCGCGCGGGGACGCGAGCCGGTCGAGCGCCCGGGCGCGCTGGGCCGAGTGCATATGGTCGGTCACGCCGTCATCCCCCTGATCGCATGCCGGGCGACGTCGGTCAGAAGGCGCGCGTCGCGCATCGCGTCCTCGACCGGGTTTCGCACCGGCTCACCGTGCACGGCACTTGCCCAGAAGCCCTCGAGCTCACGCACGAACGCCTCCTCGTAGCCGGCCTGCACGTGCAGCGTGTCGAGCCGCAGCCCGTCGGAGCGGCGCACGTAGAGGTCGGTCTGCTGGTGGTTCAGGTAGGGCGACGGGAACTCGAGCTCGACCACCCGGTCGGAGAAGTGCAGCGCGTAGCGCTCGTGGTACCAGCCGACATCGGGCACGAGCACCTGGACGAGATGCCACAGCGCCCGCCCGTCCAGGAGCGACACGGTCCCGCTGCGCGCCCTCGCCGTCGGCGAAGATCTGCCCGGCGACGACGTCGCCGGCGGCGACGCCCATGTGGTCGAGCATGCCGTGCACGGCGTTCACGCAGTGCACGACGCCCGACATGAGCGGGTCGCAGTAGCCGCGCAGGGCGGCGCCTGAGACCTCGATCCCGAGCGCCTCGGCGGCCTGCGCGCGCTGGCGGGCGCGGGTGTCGGCGATGAGGGCGGCGGGCACGTCGTCGGGGCGCACCAGCGGCCGGTGGGCGACGAACGGCCAGGAGTCCGGGTCGGACACCTCGACCGAGATGTAGCGCAGCCCCTCGGCGCCGGCCGGCAGGTAGGCGAGGGCCGCCTCGTAGTTGGGATCGAACCGCTTCATGTAGCCGACCTGGACGACGCGGCCGGCCCGGTCGCGGGCGGCGACGATGGCGGCGGCCTCGGCCTCGGTGAAGCAGAGCGGCTTCTCGCAGAAGACGTGCAGCCCGGCGGCGAGCGCTGCCAGCACCGTCGCCCCGTGCAGCGGGTCGGGCACCGCGACCAGCACCGCGTCGAGCGGCGCGGCCAGGAGCTCGGCGGCCGTCTCGAAGCCGCGCACGCCGTGGCGCTCGGCGATCGCGGCCCGCACCCGCGCGGACGGGTCGGCCACGCCGGCGAGCTCGAAGCGGTCGGCCAGATGCAGGAGGTTGGGGATGTGCTCGACCTGGGCGATCATCCCGGCGCCCACCACGCCGATGCGGAGCCGCCGCTCAGCCACGCGCGCCGCCGCCGGGGAAGGGCCGCTCGCGCGCGCGCTCGCGCTCGTAGTCCGCCCGCGCCTGGACGACGGCCGGCATCGTCGAGACCTCGGCCACCGGCACGTCCCACCAGGACTCGTACGAGCCACCCCGCGGCCGGGGTCGCAGTCGATCACGATCACCGTCGTGGTTCGGTCGGCTCTCGCGGGCCCGTCGAGCGCCTCGCGCCAGCTCCTGCGTCGAGGACGACAGCACGCCGTGCGCGCCCAGGCTGCGCGCGTTCGCGGCCAGGTCGAGCTCGAGCGCGTCCCGGAGAGCTCGCCGTCGGCGCCGACGCCGCGCGGTAGGCGGTGCCGAAGCCCTCGGAGCCGAGCGACGCGCGACAGCGCCGCCGATCGAGCCGAACCCGCGTTGTCGATCAGGACGACGATCAGGCGCACGCCCTCCTGGATCGAGGTGGCGATCTCGGACGACATCATCAGCCACGAGCCGTCGCCGACCATCACGAACACCTCGCGGTCGGGATCGGCCAGCTTCACGCCCAGGCCGCCCGGCACCTCGTAGCCCATGCACGAGTAGCCGTACTCGACGTGGTAGCCCTTCGGGGCGCGGGTGCGCCACAGCTTGTGCAGGTCGCCGGGCAGGCTGCCGGCGGCGCAGACGACGACGTCGCGCTCGGCTCGCTCGCGTCGTTCACCGCGCCGATCACCTGCGCCTGGGTGACGGCGGCCGCCGGGCTCGCCGGCGTAGAGCCGCCCGACCTCGGCGTCCCACTCGCGGTTCAGCCGCGCGGCCAGCTCGGCATGGTCGCCGGGTCGACCCGGTGCCCGGCGAGCGCGCTCTGCAGGGCCTCGAGCCCGGCGCGGGCGTCGCCGACGAGCGGCAGCGCGCCCTGCTTGTGGGCGTCGAAGGCGGCCACGTTCAGCGTCACGAGGCGCACGTCGGGTCCTGGAAGGCCGTGCGCGAGGCCGTGG
This sequence comes from uncultured Actinomycetes bacterium, assembly GCA_963717845.1. Lineage (GTDB taxonomy): Bacteria > Actinomycetota > Thermoleophilia > Gaiellales > JAICJC01 > JAICJC01. The sequence continues at coordinate 1,054,485 of CAVQXH010000001.1, read as the reverse complement.
TGAAGTCGCCCAGGCGCGTGCCGACGGCGATCACCACGTCGGCGTCGCGGGCGATCAGGTTCGCGGCCCGCGTGCCGGTGGCGCCGACCGCGCCGAGCGCCCCGGGATGGTCGTAGGGCAGCGCTGCCCTTGCCGGCCTGCGTCTCGGCCACCGGGATGCCGGTGGCGTCGGCTGAGCGCGCGCAGAGCGGTCGGTGGCCTCGGAGTAGATGACGCCGCCGCCGGCCACGATCAGCGGGCGCGTCGCGCCGCGCGCACGAGCTCCGCCGCCGCCCGCACCGCAGTCGGCGTCGGGGGCGGGCCGGGCGATCCGCCACACCCGCGGCTCGAAGAGCTCCTCCGGGATAGTCGTACGCCTCGGCCTGGACGTCCTGGGGCAGCGCGAGGGTGACCGCGCCGGTCTCGGCCTGGTCGGTCAGCACCCGCATCGCCTCGAGCAGCGACGCGCTGCAGCTGGTCGGGGCGGTTGATGCGGTCGAAGAAGCGGCTGACCGGCCGGAAGGCGTCGTTCACCGAGGCGTCGGGCGCAGCCGGGATGCTCCAGCTGCTGCAGGGCCGGGCTCGACCCGCCGGGTGGCGAAGACGTCGCCGGGCAGGAGCAGCACCGGCAGCCGGTTGACCGTGGCCAGCGCCGCGCCGGTGACCATGTTGGTCGCGCCGGGGCCGATCGACGAGGTGCACGCCCACGTCTGCAGCCGGTTGCGGTGGCGGCGCGTAGGCCGACGGCGGTGTGCACCATCGCCTGCTCGTTTCGGGGCAGTACGTAGCGCAGCGCCGCCGTGCTGCTGCAGCGCCTGGCCGACGCCGGCGACGTTGCCGTGGCCGAAGATGCCGAGCACGCCGGCGAAGAGCGGCGCCGCTCGCGCCGTCGCGCTCGACCTGCTGCGCGAGTGCAGGAACGCGGACGAGCGCCTGCGCCATCGTCATCCGCGCGGTCGTCACTTGACGGCCCCGAGGGTCAGGCCGCGCACGAAGTGGCGCTGGACGACGAGGGCGAAGATGACGATCGGAAGCGCCCCGATCACGCCGGCGGCGGCCATCGGCCCGTACTCGATCTGGATCTTGCCGATCAGCGTGGAGACGCCGACCGGGACGGTCTGCGCGTTCGTCGTCGACGTCAGCGAGAGCGCGATCAGGAAGTCGTTGTACGTGACGATGACGCTGAAGATCGCGGTCGCGGCCAGGCCCGGCGCCGCCAGCGGCAGGACGATGCGCACGAGCGCCGAGAGGCGGGAGTCGCCGTCGACCATCGCCGCCTCCTCGATGTCACGCGGGATCTCGGCCAGGAAGCTCTGCATCATCCAGATGACGAACGCGGTGTTCAGCCCCGAGTAGATCAGGATCAGCCCCAGGCGCGTGTCGAGCAGGCCCCATTTCGCGAGCGTGATGTAGAGCGGGATCACGAGCAGGATGCCCGGGGATCATGCGCACGAGCAGCGCGACGACGAGCGCCGACTGGTTGAGGCCGAAGCGCAGGTTGAACCGCGTCAACGAGTACGCCGCGAGCGTGCCGATCGCCAGGCTGACAGACGACCGCCACCGCGACGATGATCAGGCTGTTCTCGAGGTACGAGGCGAAGTGGTAGGTGTTGAAGAGCCGGTGGTAGTTGCTGGTGGTCGGGTGGTGCGGGTAGAACGTCACCCCGCCGAAGATGTCGACGGGCTGCTTGAACGACGTGTCGACCATCCACCAGAACGGGAAGATGGAGATCGCGAGGATCACCGCGATCGACGAGTACAGCGCCACCCGGGGCATGCGGGCCCTCATCGCAACGACTTTCGCATCATGCGCACGGCGACGATCATGAGCAGCATCACCATCGCCAGAAGCGCGATCAGCATCGCCGCCGCCTGGCCGTACTGGGTGAACAGGAACGCGGTGTTGTACGCGTAGATCGAGATCAGGCGGGTGGCGGTGCCGGGGCCGCCCTTGGTCAGGACGTAGATCTGGTCGAACGTGCCGATGGCGTCGATCACCCGCAGCGTGATCGCCACGAACAGCACGGGCCGGAGCATCGGCAGGGTGTGGTCGAGGAACAGCCGCACCCGGCCCGCGCCGTCGACGCGGGCGGCCTCGAGCGGCTCCTGCGGCAGCGACTGCAGGCCGGCCAGGAGGATGAGGAAGATCAGCGGCGTCCACTCCCACACGTCCACGAGGACGACGCTGATGAACGCGCTCGTGTCGTGCGCGAGCACGTCGGGCGGGCTCGCCCCGAACAGCTGGAACAGCGGGTCGGTCACCCCCACGCCCGAGTCGTAGAGCAGGCGCCACATGACGCCGACGACGACGGGCGCGATCGTCATCGGCAGGATCAGCCCGACCCGGATCGGCCCGCCGAAGCGGATCTCGCGCGAGACGAGCAGCGCCAGGCCGAGCCCGAGCAGCGTCTCGATCGTGACCGCGCAGACGACGTACTTCGCGGTCGTCACCATCGCCTGGCGGAAGAACTCGTCGTGCCAGACGTTGCGGTAGTTGGTCAGGCCGTTGAAGCCGAAGTCGCGCCCGTACAGATAGTGGGTGACGCTGGCACGGACGCCGTAGAACAGCGGGTAGATCGACACCCCGGCGAGCGCGATCGCCGCGGGGATGAGCAGCAGGTACGGGCTGGCGAGGAACCTGCCTCGCCAGCCCTCTCGTGACTTCCGGGGTGCCGCCGTCTCCGCCATCGGGTCAGAACCCGTAGGTCCCCTGCTGCTTCAGGTAGGCGGTGATCTGGTTGGCAGCCGCGGTCAGGTGCGACTGCGCGATCTGGGTGTAGCCCGACTTCTGCGAGATCGCCTGCACGAGAGCCTGGTTCAGCTCGGTCCCGAGCAGGTCCTCCATCTTCGGCTCGTCCGGCGTGCGCGGCTTGGGGATGGAGTTGTCGACCGCGTCGGCGATCGCCGGCAGCCAGCGGTACTTGGCCGACAGGGTGGCGTCACGCAGCGCAGAGCCGGTGACGGCAGCGCTGCCGCGGCCCGCGAACTCCTTCTGCACCTTGCTCGACGTGAACCACTCGAGGAACTTGACCGCACCGGCCGTGTTCGGCGCGCCCGAGGCGATGCCGCAGATGAACGTGCCGATGGCCGGCCCGCTCTTGACCTGCTTCGGGGTGGCGGCGAAGTCGATCTTGCCCACCACCTTCGACTGGGTGGGGTCGTCGACGACGTGGGCCGTGCCGGTGTACTCGGTCATGGCCGTGCAGTGGCCCTGCAGCATGACCGCCGTCTCCTGGCTCGTGTCGAACGCGGCGATGCCGGACGGCATGTAGGGGATGAACTCGAACAGCCGCTCGAGCGCGCCGACGCCCTCCGGGCCGGCGAACCCCGGCGACCAGTCGTCGTTGGCGAAGTTGCCGCCGTAGGAGTTGAGCAGCGGCAGGTACGTCTGCACGATCGGGTTGCCGGCGACACCGCGCGGCGACCAGCCGTACAGGCTCGGCGGATGGGACTTCGTCTTGGCGACGTTCAGGATGTCGTCCCACGTCACCGGCGCCGTCGGGAAGTAGTCCTTGTTGTAGTACAGGATCTCGACGTCGTCGATGATCACGAGCGAGAAGAGCTCGGGCGTGTCGTTGGCGAACGCCTGCAGCCGCGGGCCGGACTTGGGCGGCCAGTAGCCCTGGTCGAGGCCCTTCGCCAGGATGTCGGGGTTGACCTTGAGGCCGAGCTTGTCGAGGCTCTGGACGATGCCGCTGGCCGCGTACTCGGGCACCCAGTTGTCGTCCATGACGTAGATGTCGTAGGCGCCGGTCTTGTTCAGCCCGTCGGTCTTCGAGTTCTGGAACCAGGCGTCGTAGTTGGTCTCGTGGTAGTTGACCTTGATCCCGGTCTCGGCCGTGAACTTCTTCAGGAAGACATCGCGGAAGGGCACCATGGCCGGGTCGGAGAAGCTGCCGATCGTGATCGAGCCGCCGCCGGCGCCGCCGCTCGAGCCGGACGAGCTCGAGCCGCCTCCGCAGGCGGCCGCGAGCGGCGAGAGGCCGAGCACCGCACCGGTGCCGAGCGCCCCTTTGACGATCTGGCGGCGGGTGTACGAGCGCGAGCTGCGCTCACTGGTCGTTGAGTCGCTCATGCAACGCTCCTCCTTCGAGGGCCGGGTCGGACGGAGACTGTTCGGGGGTCGACGGGGGGGATGGCGGGGGCTCCTCCTTGTGTGCGGGCGCCGCGGTGATCGCCGCGCCGGTGGTGGCGTCGAACAGGTGCAGGTGGGTGCGGTCGGGCGCGAGGCCGACGGGCGTGCCGATGGCCGGCTCGACACCGGCGGCGGCGCGCAGGTTCACGAGCTCCGAGCCGAGCGCGACCGTGATCAGGGTCTCGTTTCCGAGCGGCTCGACCACGTAGACCTCGCCGCGCACGGTGTCCGGGTCGCCCGGCGCCACGAGGCGGGCGTGCTCGGGCCGGAACCCGAGCTTGGCCGGGCCGCGCACCGGATCGCCGCCGAGGGCGATCGCGCCCGTGGCGTGGGTGAAGACGCCGGCCGTGACCTCGCCTTCGAGGACGTTCATCGGCGGCGACCCGCAGAAGCGGGCGACGAACAGGTTGGCCGGGCGGGCGTACAGGTCGGCCGGCGCCGCCAGCTGCTGCAGGCGGCCGTCGTGCATGACGGCCACCATGTCGGCCATCGTCATCGCCTCGACCTGGTCGTGGGTGACGTAGAGCGTCGTCACGCCGAGCTGCTTCTGCAGGCGTTTGATCTCGATCCGCATCTGCAGTCGCAGCTGGGCGTCGAGGTTGGAGAGCGGCTCGTCCATCAGGAACACGCGCGGCTCGCGGACGATCGCGCGGGCGAGCGCGACCCGCTGGCGCTGGCCGCCGGAGAGCGCGCGCGGCATGCGGTCGAGCAGACCGTCGATCGAGAGCATCCGCGCCACCTCGGCCACCCGGTCGGCGCGCTCGGGCTTGGGCACCTTGCGCACCCGCAGCGGGTAGGCGATGTTGTCGGCGACGCTCTTGTGGGGGTAGAGCGCGTAGCTCTGGAACACCATCGCGACGTCGCGATCCTTGGGCTGGAGGCGGGTGACGTCGCGGTCGCCGAGGTACACGCTGCCCGCGGTCGGCTCCTCGAGCCCGGCCAGGATCCGCAGCGCCGTCGTCTTGCCGCAGCCCGACGGGCCGAGCAGCGCCAGGAAGGTGCCGTCGGGGACGTCCAGCTCGAGGTCGATCAGGGCCTCGACGCCCGCGAACGACTTGGACACGTGCTCGTAGCGGACCTGCATCAGCCGTCCCTCCGGGCGAGGCCGGTCGAGCCCCGGGCCACGAGCTCGGCGGGCATGACGACGCTGCGCGCGGCGTGCTCGCCGGCCGCGATCGCCGAGAGCGCCATCTCGGCCGCGAGCCGGCCCATCTCCTCCGCCGGCTGGCGCACGGTGGTGAGGTCGATGCGGCCATGGGCCGCGAGCGGGATGTCGTCGAAGCCAACCACCGACACATCATGCGGCACGCGCCGGCCGCTGCGCTCGAGCCGGTCCATGAGCGCCATTGCGATCACGTCGTTCGTGCAGCAGACGGCGGTGGCGCCCTCGTCGTACGGCACGGGCTGCAGGCCGCGCCGCTGCAGGGCGGCCGCGAGCGCGTCGGGCCGGCGGTCGACCGACTCCTCGTGCGCCCCCGAGTGCGCGAAGGCGATCCGCTCGTGGCCGAAGCCGGTCAGGTGCTCGACCACCTGCTCCATCGCCGCGTACTCGTCGACCGCGATCACGCCCAGGCGCGGGTCGGCGCCCTCGAACGAGACGACGACGACCGGCACGCCGCGGTCGAGCAGCTCCGACGGGATGGTCGAGCCGGCGGTGACGGCCGGGAAGATGACGCCGTCGACGCGGCGGCCGACGAGCGCCCGCACCTGAGCGGACTCGGTGGCCGGGTCGTTCTCGGTCTCGGCGACGAGCACCGCGAACCCGTCGCGGTGGGCGCGGCGCTCGACCTGCAGGGCGACCGTGGCGTGGAACGGGTTCAGCGCGTCGGGGATGACCACCCCGAGCGTGCGCGTCGAGCGCCGCTTGAGCGACCGGGCCACCTCGTTCTGGCGGTAGCCGAGCTCCTCGATCGCCGCCAGCACCCGCAGCCGGGTGGGCTCGGACACCGGCGCCGTCGAGTGCAGGACGTTCGAGACCGTACCCAGCGAGACACCGGATCTGCGGGCAACGTCGAGCATCGTCACCGTCACCCGACCGGGACTTCCGCCAGCGCGAGCGCGGCCCGCAGCGCGGCGAGCGAGGTGTCGATGCCCTCCTCGGCGCCCATGCGCGGGTCCTCGTGCTCGATCGAGACATCGCCGTCGTACCCGGCCGCCCGCAGCGCCTGCAGGAGCTCGGCCCAGGTGGCGATGTCGTGGCCGGTGCCGACGGCGGCGAAATGCCACGTCTCGACGTCGGGGTCGACCGGGAAACGGCAGTCGATCAGCCCGTTTCTGCGGACGCGGTCGGCGTGCACGAGCGTGTCCTTGCCGTGGGCGAAGCCGATGCGGTCGCCGACGTCCTCGATGACGCAGAGCGGGTCGATCCCCTGCCACCAGAAGTGGCTCGGGTCGAAGTTCACGCCCAGGTTCGGCCCGGCGTGCTCGGCCAGGCGCAGGAACGACGCGCTCGAATACGCCGACGCACCGGGGTGCAGCTCGAGGCAGATGCGCACGGCGGGCGCCGCCTCCGCGGCCCAACCGCACAGCTCGCGCCAGAACGGCGCCAGGCGCTGCTCGAGCTGCCACTCCCAGAGGGGCTCGTCGTCGGGCGTGAGCGCCCACGGCGCGAACACCGGCGTGTGCCCGCCGTCGCGGCTGCCGGGGCAGCCGCTCATCGTGACGACGCGGTCGACGCCGAGCGCGTGGGCGAGCTCGATCGCGCCGTGCACGAGCGCGGCGTGCCGGGCGCCGATGTCGGGCTGCGGATGCAGGGGGTTGCCGGCCGCGTTCACGCACGAGAGCTCGAGGCCGTGGGCGCGCAGCTCGCCCAGAAGGCTGTCGCGGGCAGCCGGCTCGCGCAGGAGCACGTCCAGATCCAGCTGGTGGGCGGCCTGCGCCCAACCGCCCACACCCATCTCGATGCGGCCGATCCCGCGCTCCGCGCACCAGGCGAACGCCTGCTCGCGCGAATGCTGCGCCAGGCCGTCGTTGAACACACCTATCTGCAACCGGGACTCCCCGCATCGGGGTTGAAACGTTTCAACCGATCGCGTATCTTCTGCCTCGAATTCCGCCTTGTCAAGTGGCGTTTTCTCCAAATCGAAACCTCCCCCGTGTCGCCAGCCTCATCCCCGAAAATCGCTCCCCCGCGACCGGAGGCGGTCGTCATGGGGCGGGCCGGGGTCGACCTCTATCCGATGCAGCTCGAGACGCCACTCGAGGACGTCGAGGGATTTCACAAGTACGTGGGCGGATTCGCGGCCAATGTCGCCACCGGCCTCGCTCGGCTCGGCGTGCGGGTCGCGATCGTCTCGGCGGTCGGCGACGACGGCCACGGCCGCTTCGTGCGCCGGTTCCTCGAGTCGGAGGGGGTCGACTGCGGCTGGCTGTCCGTGCATCCGAAGCTGCGAACCGCGCTCGCGTTCTGCGAGGCGTGGCCGCCCGACCGCTTCCCGATCACGTTCTACCGCACGCCCACGTGTCCCGACTGGGAGCTCACGCCGGGCGGACTCGATCTGGCAGCGATCGCCGCGGCGCCGCTCGTCTACGTCAGCGGCACCGGCCTTGCCCGCGAGCCGTCGCGGCTCGCCACGATGGCCGTGGTCGAGGCCCGGAGCGACGGCTCCGCCACGACGGTGCTCGACCTCGACTGGCGCTCGATGCTGTGGGACGACCCGGCCGACTACGCCGCCGCCGTGCGGGTGTGCGCCCGCATGGCCGACGTCGTGCTCGGATCCGACGAGGAGATCACCGCCGCGGCGGGTGCGAACGAGCCCGGGCGGATCCTGCGCCTCGGCCCGCGGACGCTCGTGCAGAAGCACGGGCCCGACGGAGCGACGGTGCACGCGAGCGACGGCACCAGCGAGCGGATCGCCGCCCACCCCGTCGCCGTCGTGAACGGCCTCGGCGCCGGCGACGCGTTCGCGGCGGCGCTCGGCTGGCGGCTGCTGCGCGGCGACACCGCCGCGCGGGCGGCGGAGTTCGCCAACCGGGCCGGGGCGCACGTCGCCGCCCGGCTCGGATGCTCGATCGCGATGCCCAACGAAGGAGACCTTCTGTGAGCGAGCTCATGCTGCGCGCCCCCGCGCCCGCCGTCACCCCCGCCGAGGCCGGCTGGCGCTGGCTCTCGTACCGCTCCGAGAGCGTCGACGGGAGCGTCGAGATCAGCACCGGTCCGGACGAGGTGTGCCTGGTCAACCTCGGCGGGACGCTCGCGGCGGTCACGGGCGGCGAGCGCCACAGCCTGGGCGACCGGCCGTCGCCGTTCGCCGACCTGCCGCGATCGCTCTACCTGCCGCCGGAGACGACGTGCACCGTGGAGGGCAACGGCCTGGTGGGCGTCTGCGCCGCCCGCGCCGACGCCGGCCACCCGGTGCAGCCGATCCCCCCCGAGCACGTGCGGGTCGAGGTGCGCGGGTCGGGCAACGCCACCCGCCAGATCAACCACATCATCCCGCCGGAGTTCTCGGCGCACCGCCTGCTCGTGGTCGAGGTGCTGACCCCCGGCGGCAACTGGTCGTCGTACCCGCCGCACAAGCACGAGCAGGAGCGGCTGCCGGCCGAGAACGACCTCGAGGAGGTGTACGCGTACCGGTTCGAGCACCCCGAGGGCTTCGGAGTGCAGCGGCTGTACAGCCGCACGGGCGACCTCGACGAGACCTGGACCGTGCGCGACCGCGACGTGCTGCTCGTGCCACGCGGCTACCACCCCTTCTGCGCGGCCCACGGCTACCACGGCTACTACCTGAACGCCCTCGCCGCCGAGCAGCGCTCGATGGCGGCCGAGGACGACCCCGACCTGGCCTGGACGCGCGATACCTGGCCCACACTGGAGCGCGATCCCCGCGTCCCCCTGACCGGAGAGGAGACACCATGAGGGTCGCATCCGCACCGGTGTCGTTCGGCATATTCGAGCTGACAGCAGGCGATTCGGGGCTGCCCGACCCGGTGGCGGTGCTCGACGCCATCGCCGACACGGGCCACGAGGGCACGGAGCTCGGGCCGCCCGGGTACTTCGGCGACGCGGCCGCGACGGCCGCCGCGCTGGCCGAGCGCGACCTCGCGCTCGTGGGCTCGTTCCTGCCCCTGCGGCTCTCGCGCAAGGAGCACATCGACGAGGACATGGCCTTCCTCGACCGGGCGCTCGGCATCCTCGACGAGACGACGCCGCCGGGGGGCACACGGCCGATGGCGCTGATCTCGGACGCGTTCTGCGAACCCGAGCGCCTGGCCGGCGCCGGCCAGATCGAGGAGCGGCCCGACGCGTGGCTGGGCGATGCCCGCTTCGAGCTCCTGGTCGCAAACGCGCAGCGGGCGGCCGAGCGCTGCCTCGCCCGGGGGTACCGGCCGGCCTTCCACTATCACGGCGGCACCTACGTCGAGACGCCGCGGGAGATCGACCGCTTCGCCTCGCTCGTCGATGCGAGCGTGCTCGGCTTCTGCTTCGACAGCGGCCACTCGCTCTTCGGCGGCGGCGATCCGGTGGCCTTTCTCGACACCTACGGCGAGCTCGTGACCCACGTGCACCTCAAGGACGTCGACGGCGCGGTCATGGACGAGATCCGCTCCCGCGGGCTCGGCATGGAGGAGGCGTGGCGACGCGGCGTGTTCTGCCTGTTCGGGGAGGGCAGCGTCGACCTCGCGGCGATCGTCGCGCGGCTGCGGGCGCTCGGCTACGACGACTGGGTCGTGGTCGAGCAGGACCGGCACCTGAAGCCGGGGCAGACGATCGCGTCGCTGACCGAGGACGCCCGCCACAACCGCGAGGTGCTGCGGGAGCTGGGGGTGTAGCGGCAGAATCCGGGCGAGGTGTTCGCGCCCGCCTTCCCAATCGAGACCGAGCGGCTGCTGCTGCGCCCATTCGCGCAGGGCGACTACGACGCGCTGCTCGCGATCCAGTCGCGCGCCGACGTCACCCGCTTCCTCTACTGGGAGCCGCGCACGCCGGACGAGGTGCTGCCGGCCCTGGAGCGGAGGATCGCCGACGTGGCGCTGTGGCAGGAGGGCGACACGGTGGCCTGCGCCGTCGTCGTGCGCGCCACCGGCGAGCTGATCGGCGACTGCAGCCTGCACTGGGTGAGCGCCGAGCACCGGGTGGGCGAGATCGGCTTCGTGTTCCACCCCGACCACCACGGCCGCGGCTATGCCACCGAGGCCGCCCGCCCCCTGCTCGAGTTCGGCTTCGCCACCGCCGGGCTGCACCGGATCATCGGCCGGCTCGAGGCCCGCAACATCGCGTCGGCGCGCGTGCTCGAGAAGATCGGCATGCGCCGCGAGGCGCTCCTGATCGAGAACGAGTTCGTCAAGGGCGAGTGGCAGAGCGAGCTCGACTACGCGATCCTCGATCGGGAGTGGCGGACGCTGCGCGCCGCCGGCCGCTAGCGCGGTCTACGCGGCCTGGCGCTGGTCGCCGGAGAGGAGGGCGTTGAAGCGCGTCGTCGGCAGCGGCTTGCTGTACAGGTAGCCCTGGCCGATCTCACAGCCGTGGTTGCGCAGGAAGGCCAGCTGCTCCTCGGTCTCGATGCCCTCGGCCAGGCACTGGATGCCGAGCTTCGCGGCCATCGTGATCATGGTTTCGACGAGCACACCGGCATCGCGGTCGTGCGGCAGGTCCTTCACGAACGAGCGGTCGATCTTGATCATGCTCGGCCGCAGCCGCCGCAGCCGCCCCAGCGAGGAGTAGCCGGTGCCGAAGTCGTCGATCGCCAGGCGCAGCCCCTGGGAGTGGATCTCCTTCAGCATGGGCTCGAGATCGCTGATGTCGGTCATCGCCGCCTGCTCGGTGAGCTCGATCATGATCCGGTCGGGGCTCAGCCCGAAGGACTCGACGGTGGCGATCACGCGCCTGATCGCGGACGCCTGCCAGTACGCCGGCGGCAGGTTGACCGAGGCGTACAGGTCGAGGTCCTGGTCGCACCATCGGCGCGCCTCGATGCAGGCCCGCTCGAGCACCCATGCGGTGATCGGCCGGATCAGGCCGGTGCGCTCGGCGGCCGACAGGAACGCGCCGGGCAGGAGCAGGCCGGCCTCCGGATGGTTCCACCGGATCAGGGCCTCGGCCCCGACGATGCACGACTGGGTCAGGTCGACGATCGGCTGGTAGTAGAGCTCGAGCTCGTCGCGCCGCTCGGCCAGCCGCAGCTGGGAGGCGATCGCGAGCTCCATGCTCGAGTCGCGCTTGGGCGGCTGGTACAGGCGATAGCCGTCGCGCCCCCCGTCCTTGGCCGCGTACATGGCGATGTCGGCGTGCTTGAGCAGCGTCTCGGCGGTGTCGCCGTCGGCCGGGAAGAGCGCGGCGCCGATGCTCGGGGTGACGTAGAGGTCGGTGTTGGCGAGCGCGAACGGCTTGGCGAGCGCCGCTCGCAGATTCGCGGCCACGGTCTGCGCGGCCGACTCCGGGGACGCCTCGGCGGCGGCTCCCTGGACGAGCACGAGGAACTCGTCGCCGCCCTGGCGGGCGACCACATCGCCGGCGCGACACGACTCGCGCAGCCTGCGAGCGACCATCACGAGCAGCTCGTCGCCGACGGCGTGACCGAAGCTGTCGTTCACCAGCTTGAAGTCGTCCAGGTCGATGAACAGCACCGCGCCGCCCGACCGCGAGCGGGCGGCGTTTGCGATCGCGACCGTGAGGTGCTCCTGGAAGAGCGCCCGGTTGGGCAGGTCGGTGAGCGGGTCGTGCAGCGCCAGATGGGCGAGCCGCTCCTCGCCCGAGCGGCGCTCGGTCACGTCGAAGAGGACGCCGTCGACATGCAGCACCACGCCGTCTGGCCCATACACGCCCTGACCGTGGCCCTGCACCCAGTGCGTGGTCCCGTCGGCATGGACCAGGCGATACTCGATCGCGTACGCCTCGCGGCGGTCGAGCGCGGCGCGGAAGAGCTGCGTCACCGCCTCGAGGTCGTCGGGGTGGATGATGCTCGCATAGGGGCGGCCGTCCTCACCGAGGAGGGCGGCCGGCGGGTAGCCGGTGATCGCTTCGATCGACGGCGCGACGGAGCGCATGATCCAGCGCTCGTCCAGGCGTTCATGCCGGTACGGCGTCCCCGGCAGCACCGAGACCTGCGCACCCGATCGCCCGCTCCAGGGTATGCCTGCACGACTTTGCATATCGCCCCGGGTAGTCGGAGCATTTTGTCAACGGTTGATCACCTAAACGAGGGAGGAGTGGCGGCGGCGGCCTCCACAGGCGCCGCCCGGCAGCTACCGCAGGCTGGGGAGGGGTGGGTGCCGCTTACGGCATGAACTCCGGCCCGCCCGCGCCGACCGTTAGGAGGGTGGTGCAGTCAGCCCCTCATTCCGCCGTGCACACGATCCCACGCCTCGTCCGGTTCGGCATGGGCGCGATGGTCGCGGCCGTCGCCTGTCAGGCGCTCCTGGCGGCGCTCGGGCAGAGCACGGCGGCCGACGTCGCCGGGGGCCTGGTCGTGCCCCTGCTGGCCGCCCTGGTCGTGGCCGAGCGGGTGCGGCGGACACGCTCCGAGCGCACGGCCTGGTCCGCAGTCGTGGTGGCCCTGGCGCTCCTGATCGTCGGCAACGTCTACTGCGTGGTCGCGTTCGCCGATCCCGCCAACCCGCCGGTGCCCTCGCCCGCCGACATCGCGTACCTGGCCGAGTACCCCCTGATGTTCGTCGCGCTCGGGCTGCTCGTGCGTGACCGGGCCGTCGGCTTCCGGCCGAGCCTCTGGATCGACGGCATCGTGGCGACGCTCAGCGTCGCCGGCGTGTGGACCGCGCTCGATCCGCCGCGCGTCGCCCACGCGGGGTCGACGCTCGGCGCGCTCACACTGCACGCCTACGTCGTCGGCGACGTCGTCCTCGCCGCCGCCGCCGTCGGCACGTTCGCCCTGTTCTCGTGGCGGCCGGGGCCGGCCTGGATCGTGATCGCGGGCGGACTGATGACGCAGTCCGCCGCCGATCTCTTGACCAGCATGTCGGCCAGCGGAGGCAGCCCGGCGCTGCTGCAGGTGATCGGCGTGCTCTGGAGCCTGGCCGTGGCGACGTTCATCGTCGCCGCCTGGATGCCGACCACCAACCGCCCTCACCACACGATCGCCGGCTGGCGGGCGCAGGCGCCGACGGTCGCCTTCTCGGCCGTCGCGCTCGGCACGCTGGTCGCCGGTGTGGCCGGAGACGTGCCGGTGATCGCCCGCACGCTCGCGACCGCCGCCGTCGCCGCGGCGATGCTGCGGCTCCTGTGGACGGCGAACGAGAACGTCGGCCTCGAGTTCGCCCGCAAGCTCGCGGTCACAGACGATCTGACCGGCCTCGGCAACCGCCGCCAGCTGTGGACGTCGGTACGGGCCGCCTGCGGGCGGCGGGAGCGCTTCGCTCTGCTCATGATCGACCTCGACGGCTTCAAGGATGTCAACGACGCGCTCGGCCACAACGCGGGCGACCGCCTGCTGAAGGGGATCGCCGAGCGGTTCTCGCGCCTGGTGCGGCCCGACGACGTGCTCACCCGGCTCGGCGGCGACGAGTTCGGCCTGCTCGTGCGCTCGTGCGACGAGGCCGCCGCGGTGGCCTTCGCCGACCGCGTGGGCGAGGTGCTCGAGACCGGCTTCGAGGTGCACGGGATCACGGTGCGCATCGCGGCCAGCGCGGGCATCGTCATCGCCACCGGCGACGACACCGCGCCGGAGCTCCTGCGCCGGGCCGACGTCGCCATGTACGAGGCCAAACGCCACCGCAGCCGCCGGGAGGTGTACGACCCCGAGACCGACCAGCGCTCGCCCGCCCGCCTGGCGATGATGGAGCAGCTGCGCCGGGCGATCGACGCGCGCACGCTCGCCGTCCACTACCAGCCGAAGGCGCACCTGGGCTCGGGCGAGGTGTACGGGCTCGAGGCGCTCGTGCGCTGGCGGATGCGCGACGGGGAGCTGCTCATGCCGGCGGACTTCCTGCCCCTCGCCGACAACGCGGGGCTCATGTACGAGCTGACGCTGTGCGTCCTCGAGCGCGCCCTCGCCGACATCGCCGGCCTGCGCGTGCGCCGCCCGCAGCTGACGGTGGCGGTGAACGTGCCGCCCGTGGCGATCCTCGACGCCAACCTGGCGCACGACATCGCCCGCCTGCTGGCCGCCGCCGGCCTGCCCGGCAGCGCGCTCGAGATCGAGATCACCGAGGAGAGCCTGATGGCCGACCGCCTGCGCGCCCGATCGCTGATCGCCCGGCTGCGCGAGCTCGGCGTGGCGATCTCGATCGACGACTACGGCACGGGCTACTCGTCGCTCCCGTACCTGCGCGACCTCGAGGTCGACTCGCTCAAGCTCGACCGCTCGTTCGTGACCGGCCTCGCCGACAGCGGCAAGGCGGGCACGATCGTCGCCTCCACGATCAAGCTCGCCCACGCGCTGGGCCTGTGGGTGGTGGCCGAAGGCGTCGAGTCAAGCGCCGACTGGATCGCGCTCGATGCGCTCGACTGCGACGCGGTGCAGGGCTACCTGCTCTCGCGCCCCGTCCCGATCGAGGTCATCACCGGATCGCTCGGGTCCGCCGGCGCGCAGGCCGCCTGACGCACCGGCGAGTCGCCCAAACGGGGGTGGCGCGGGCCCCGTGCGGCCGCTATCACGAGACAGCGGCCGCCGGCCTCGCAACCCCGCTCTCGTGACCGGCGCTCTTTCACCCATCGCCCTGTAGGTGACCCCCGTGCGTAGATTCGTCCCGCTGCTCTGCTCCGTCGGCGCCGCCCTTGCGGTGCTCGCAAGCGCCACGGCCTCTGCCGGCGCAGCCACCGTGAACACGACGTGCCTGCCCGCGACGACGCAGGCGTTCGCCGGCCGCGAACGATGCCAACGCGTACTTCCTGCTCGCAGGGGGTGCGTTCGAGGCCGGCACGCCGGCCTGGAGCTTCGCCGGCGGCGCCGCCCCGGTGGCCGGCAACAACACGGCCGGCGGCGACCCGATCGGGAACACCATGTCGCTCTCGCTGCCGTCGGGCAGCTCCGCGACGAGCCCGGCGGTGTGCGTCGATCGTGACATGCCGACCATCCGCTTCTACGCACGCAACACCGGGGCGGCCGGCTCGAAGCTCGGCGTGACCGTGCTCTACACGCTCCCGAACGGGAAGCCCGGGTCGATGGAGGTCGCCCAGATCACCGGCACGGGCGTGTGGCAGCCGAGCCCCGCGATCGCCTTCCACAAGGAGATGCTGGCGATGGCCTCGGCGACCGGCACGACCAACGTGGCCTTCCAGTTCCGGCCGCTCGATGCGACCGGCCACTGGCGCATCGACGACGTCTACGTCGATCCGTTCAAGCGCAGCTGACGCGCCGCCGCCGGCCCCGCGCGCGCCACTGAGAGTCGGCGCCCTCCCGGCCGATAACAGGGAGCGTGGCGCAGGTCCAGATTGACGAACTGGTGGAGCAGGCGCGGTCGCGACAGGTGCGACCGCTGACTCCGCGCGAGCGCATCACCGGGACGGCCACCGCGGTGGCCTTCCTGGCCGCGGCGTTGCCGCTCGCGATCACGAGCCGCGCCGGCCTCTCCGACCTGCCGGCCCTCGCCCTGTGCATCGCGGTCTACGCCGCCGCCTCCGTGGTCGAGTTCGAGGTCGGCACGGGCTCGGCGGTGCCGACCCAGCTCGTCCTGGTGCCGATGCTGTTTGCGCTGCCGCTCGGCATCGTTCCGCTGGCCGCCGCCGCGGGCTACGTCGCCGGGGACATCGCGCGCGCGGTGCTGCAGCCCGGCCATCGCGCCCGGCCGGTGGTGCTCGTGGGCTCCTCGGCCTATGCGATCGGCCCGGTGGTGGTGCTGCTCGCCTTCGGCGGAGCCGAGCCCGCCTGGGATCGGTGGCCGGTGTACGTTGCGGCGTTTGCCGCGCAGTTCGCATTCGACGCGGCCAGCACGATCATCGGGGACGTCTGCGCGCTCGGGGTGCGGCCGTCCATCTCGCTGCGCACGATCGCCTGGGTGTACGGCATCGATGCGCTGCTTGCGCCGGTCGGGCTGGCGTTCGCGCTGGCTCTTGGTGATTCCCTCGGCGTCCTGCCGGCGGTGCCGCTGCTGATCGTGATCGCACTCTTCGCGCGCGACCGGCGCGCACGCACGGACGCCCTCATCGACCTCAGCCGCACCTACCGCGGCACCGCGCTCGTGCTGGGCGACGTGATCGAGGCCGACGACACCTACACCGGCACGCACAGCCGCAACGTGCTCGAGCTCAGCCTGGCGGTCACCGATGCGCTGCGGCTCGACGGCGCGACCCGCCGCGAGGTCGAGTTCACATCGCTCCTGCACGACATCGGCAAGCTGCGCATCCCCAACGCGATCATCCAGAAGCCGGGCCCGCTCACACCAGCCGAGCGGGCCCTGATCGAGACGCACACGCTCGAGGGTGAGCGCATCCTCGGCCAGATCGGCGGGTTCCTGGGCCACGTCGGCCGGATCGTGCGCTCGTGTCACGAGCACTGGGACGGGCGCGGCTACCCGGACGGCCTGACCGGCGAGCGGATTCCGATCGCCGCCCGCATCGTCTCCTGCTGCGACGCCTTCGACGCCATCACGAGCGACCGGCCCTACCGGCGCGCGTGCTCGACGGAGTTCGCGGTGGCGGAGCTCGCGGCCGGCGCCGGGTCGCAGTTCGACCCCGCCGTGGTGCGGGCGGTCATAGCGATCGTCACCGGCCGCGCGCACGCCGGCATGCGCAAGGCCGCCTGAGCGGGCCGGCTAGCCGTCCGGCTCGGCGGCTGCGGGCGCGTCAGCAAGGCCCTCGACCGACTCGGCCAGGAGCGTCGCCACATCGGCCACGCGCAGATCGCGGCCGGACGTGCGCACGCCGTCGTCGAGCATGATGGTGCAGTAGGGGCACGCCACCGCGAGCGTCTCGGCGCCTGTCTCGGCCGCCTCGCGCACGCGCTCCTCGTTGATCCCGCGGCCGCGCTCCTCCATCCACATGTGCGCGCCGCCCGCGCCGCAGCAGAAGGTGCTGCGGCCGCTGCGCTCCATCTCGACCGGCGCTCCCACGGCCGCCACCAGCTCGCGCGGGTCCGCGAGCACGTCGTTGTGCCGGGCCAGGTAGCAGGAGTCGTGATAGGTGATGCGCCCCTCGCCGGCGGTCGGCGCGATGCGCCCCTCCCGCACCAGCTCGGCGAGGAGCTCGGAGTGGTGCACGACGTCGTAGCTGCCGCCGAAGTCCGGGTACTCGTTCGCGAGCGTGTTGAAGCAGTGCGGGCAGGAGGTGACGATCTTGCCGACGCCCGCAGTGTTCAGGGTCTCGACGTTCTGCTCGGCGAAGGCCTGGAAGACGTACTCGTTGCCCATGCGCCGGGCCGGGTCGCCGGTGCAGGCCTCGCGCGGCCCGAGGATGGCGAAGTCGACCCCGGCCGCGCGCAGGAGCTTCGCGGTCGACTCCGCCGACGCGCGGGCGCGCTCGTCGAACGACGCGGCGCACCCCACCCAGTAGAGCACCTCAGGGGCGGGGTCGCCCGGCTCGAGCACGCGCACGCCGAGCCCGGCCGCCCACCCCGCCCGGTCGGACTGGGCCTTGCCCCAGGGGTTGGACGAGCGCTCGACGTCGCGCAGCATCGGCTCGGCCTCGGCCGGGAAGCGGGCCTCGGCCATGACCAGGTGGCGGCGCAGGTCGACGATGTGGTCGATGTGCTCGATCGACACCGGGCAGGCCTGCACGCAGGCGCCGCAGGTCACGCAGTCCCAGACGACGTCGTCGGTGACGGCGTTCGGGACGAGCGCCGGGGTCGCCACCGGCTCGCCGGCGGCACGGGCGGCCAGCGCCGGCGGGCCGTCGGCGAACAGCTGGTCGCGCAGGCCCATGATGAGCAGCTTCGGCGAGAGCGCCTTGCCGGTCGCATACGCCGGGCACGCATCCTGGCAGCGCCCGCACTCGGTGCACGAGTACGTGTCGACGACCTGCTTCCAGGTCATGTCGGCGACGGTGCCGGAGCCCAGCCGCATGTCCTCCTCGGGCCCCTCCTCGTCGAAGCGCAGCGGCTCCAGCCGGCCGCGGGCGCGGGTGCGGCCGAAGTACACGTTGACGACCGCCGTCGCGATGTGCAGGTGCTTGGAGCGGGGCAGGTAGACCAGGAAGGAGAGCACGATCAGGACGTGCGCCCAGACGAGGACGCGCTCGGCGGCGTGGGTGCGCGAGCCGCCCCCGAAGAGGTGCGAGAGCGCCTGCGAGACGGGCGACCAGCCGGCCGGCCACTCGTTCAGGTGCAGGGCGATCAGCGAGGCGTGCCACAGGAGCAGCGTGGTGACGATGCCGGCGATGAGGGCCAGGATCAGGTCGGCCTCGCGCATGTGGCTGCCCTCGAACCGGGCCGGCCGCTGGAGCTTGCGGATGCCGAACGCGGTCGCGACGCCGACCAGGACGAGCACGCAGAACACGTCCACGAGCAGCGCGAACCAGCCTTGCCGGCCCAGCCACGGGATCGTCTGGCCGCGGTCGGCGATCGCGATCAGCGCCATCAGGATCGTCGGCAGGAGCACGATGAAGCCCCAGAAGATGAACGCGTGCATCAGCCCGGGAACGAGCCGCTGCAGGAGCTTGCGCTGACCGAGCGCGATCACCGCCTCGTTGCGCAGGCGCGCGGGCACCTCGCCCGAGCGGTCGCTCGGCTGCGCCGCCCGCACCAGTCGCACGAGCAGCTGCGCGCGCCGGGCGAAGAGGGTGCCGGCCACCGCCACCACGACGACCAGCGCAGCCAGGGCGACCGGGTCTATCCGCCCCTCGCCTTCGCGATCTCGGCCGTGATCGCCGGCACCACCTCGTGCAGGTCGCCGATCACGGCGTAGTCGGCGTTTGCGACGATCGGAGCATCGGGGTCGGTGTTGATCGCGAGGATGCGCTTCGCGCCCTTGCAGCCGGCCATGTGCTGGGTGGCGCCGCTGACCCCGCACGGGATGTAGATCTCGGGCGCGATCTTCGTGCCCGTCTGCCCGACCTGGTCGGTGTGCGGGCGCCAGCCGGCGATCGTGACCGCGCGCGAGCAGCCCACCGCCCCGCCGAGCGCTGCCGCGAGGGCCTCGATGGGCGCGAAGCCCTCGGCCGATCCGACGCCGCGGCCGCCGGTCACCACCGCCTTCGCGTCGGCGAGCGAGACCCCGCCGCCGGTGTCGGTCTGCGTCCGCTCCGACACGCGCGCGACCAGGTCGGCGGCGTGCAGCGTGGGCGTGAACTCCGAGACGGTCGTCTGCACCGGCGCCGCGGCCGGCTGCGCCTCGACCGCGTGCGGGGCGACCGTGAGCAGCTTCACGGCGCCGTGCAGGCGGGCCTGCTCGAGCAGGCTCCCGCCCCAGCGCAGGCGCGTCACGGTCGCCGGGTCGCCGGGGGCCGCCTCGATGCAGTTCGCGGCCAGCGGCAGGTCGGCGATCGCGGCCGCGTGCGCCATCGCCTCGGTGGCGCGCTCGCTGCCCGGGGCGATCACCGCGGCCGGGGCGAGCCGTTCGATCAGCTCCGTGAGCGTCCTGCCCCACGCCTGCGGTGCGTGGGTGGCGAAGCCGTCGTGCACGGCGACGTGCGCGGTGGCGACGCCGAGCTCCCCGAGCCCGGCCGCCGCCGCCCCGGCATCGGCGCCGAACAGCACGGCCTCGACCGGCCCGCCGGCCGCCTCGGCGTAGCCGCGCGCCAGCGTGAGCGCCTGGCGGGAGACATCGTCGGGGCCGCCGGCCGCATGCTCGACGAGGACGAGGACCGACATCAGACGAGGCCCGCCTGGCGCAGCACCTCGACGACGGCGGGCGCGGCCTCGGGCCCGTGACCCAGGATCTGAGCCTGCTTGCCCTGGCCCTCCGGCACGACCAGCCGCACCTTCTCGACCCCCGCGCCGGCGGCGACCGGCGTGCGCGTCTCGAGCGGCTTGCGCTTGGCCCGCATGCGCCCCGGCACGGACGGATAGCGGGGCAGGTTCAGCCCCTCCTTGACGGTCACGACGGCCGGCAGGGGCAGGACGTAGACGTCGCGCCCGCCGGGCACCTCCTGCTCGCAGCGCACGCTGCCATCGGCGACGGCGATGCCCTTCAGGCCGGTCGCGCAGGGCCGGCCGAGGGCGTGGGCGACGCGAATCCCGACCTGATAGTTTCCGGCGTCGGCCGACTCGTTCCCGAAGAAGATCAGGTCGTACTCGGTGCCCGCCGCCCGCTCGGCGGCGATCGCCTCGAGGATCGCCCGGGCCGTCGCCTGGCCGTCGAACTCCGCGTCGGCCAGGAGCAGGATCGCGCGGTCGATGCCGAGCGCCATGCAGTCGCGCAGCTGCTCCTCGGCCTCGGCCGGCCCCAGCGTGAGCACGGTCGCGCTGCCGCCGTGCTGCTCGACCAGGCGCACGGCCTCCTCGACGCCGCACTCCTCGTGCGGGCTGATGGTGAAGCCGAGATGGCGGGTCTCGATCGCCTGCTCGTCGGCATCCAGGACGATGCGGCCGCCGGTCATCGGCACCCGCTTCACGCAGCAGAGGATGTTCAGTGGCATGCGCCCACCACCCTAACTCCGAATGCGGGTGTTCTCGGGGTCGAAGACGGGGGTGGCGTCGGCCACGACGACCGAGACCGGGTAGCGCTCGCCCAGATACTCGACCAGGAGCCGTTCACCCGCCACGGCCTGTTCGGGCGGCAGATAGGCCATCAGGATGTGCTTGCCGATCGAGGGTCCGGCCCCGGCGCTCGTGACGTAGGAGCCGCGGCCCTTGCGATCGACCAGGCGGCTGCCGTCGAGGCCGAGGATGGGCTCGCGGCCGAGCATGTAGCGCTTGACGCCGCTCTTCGACGTGTGGTCGTCGACGGTGAGCGTGCACAGGATGGCGGCCGGGTCCTCGTCGCGCTGGCGCAGGTGGGCGTCGCGGCCGACGAAGTCCTCGTCCTTGACCTTCCCCCACGCCATGCCGGCCTCGACGACGTTGTACTCGCTCTCGAGCTCGAAGCCGTACGCGCGGTAGCACTTCTCGAGCCGCCCGGTCGTGCCGTAGACGCCGATGCCCACGGGGACGAGGCCGTGCGCGCGGCCCTCCTCGTAGACCATGTCCCACAGCCGCCGGCCCTCCTCGATGGGCACGTACAGCTCCCAGCCGAGGTCGCCGACGTAGGAGATGCGCGAGGCCAGCACGCGCAGCGTGTCGAGCTCGATCGTCCGGCAGGTGCCGAACCGGAACTCCTCGTGCGAGACGTCGTCGCGGGTGAGCGCCTGCAGGATGGTGCGTGCCTGCGGCCCCCACAGGCCGAGCGTCGTCCAGCCCGACGTGATATCGGTCAGCTGCGCGCTTCCGTCCTGCGGCAGGCGGTCGGAGAACCATTTGCGGTCGGCGGGCCCGTGGGCGCCGCCGGTGACCACGCGGAAGAGGTCGTCGCCGAGGCGCATGATCGTGAGGTCGGCCTTGAACCCGCCGCCGGGCGCGAGCACCGGCGTGTAGACGACCCGGCCGACGGGGACGTCCATCTGCCGCATGGCCACCCGCTGCACCGCCTGGAGCGCGCCGGGGCCGGCGATGTCGAAGATCGTGAACGCGCTCAGGTCGACCATGCCGGCGCCGTCGCGCATCGCCAGGTGCTCGGCATTGATGATCGGCGACCACCAGCGCGCGTCCCACTCGGCCTCGCGGCGAGTGATGCGGTCGCCGTACGCCTCGACGAGGCCCGCGTTCGACTCGTACCACTGCGGCCGCTCCCAGCCGGCAGCCTCGAAGAACTCGGCTCCGAGCTCGACCTGGCGCGAGTGGAACGGGGCCAGGCGCACGTCCCGGTTCGACGCCCACTGCTCGCCCGGGTGGACGATGCCGTAGGTCTTGTTGAAGCCCTCCGCCGCCCGGGCGCGCACGTGCGCGCGCGTCTTCTGGTGCTCCCAGAAGCGGGCGACGTCGGAGGAGTGCAGGTCGATCTCGGACTCGCCGTGCACCATCCACTCGGCCACCGACTTGCCGACGCCGGGGCCCTCCTTGACCCACACCGCCGCCACCGACCACAGGTTCTTCACCTCGGGCGTCTCGCCCAGCACCGGCATGCCGTCGGGCGTGAGCGAGAGCAGGCCGTTGATCGCGTACTTCACGCCCACCGACTCGTCGCCGACGATCTCGGGGCAGAGCTCGAGCGCGTGCTCCATCTGCTGCTCGAAGTCGGCCTGCGTGAACGGGAACTCGGTCGGCGAGAGGGCGGCCTCCTCGACCGAGGGGATCTCCTCGGGATCGTGCAGGATCGGCCGGTGGGCGTAGGAGCCGATCTCGAGGCCGGCGCCGTCCTGGCGCTCGTACATGTTCGTGTCCATGTCGCGCACGATCGGGTACTCGATGTGCGACTTGGCGGTGGCGAAGCGCGGCACCGGGCCGACGTCGATCATCTGGTGGACGGCCGGCGTGAGCGGGATCGAGGCCCCCGCCATCCGCGCCAGCTTGGGGCTCCACACGCCGCAGGCGATGATGACGATCTCGGCCTCGATGTCACCGCGCGTCGTGCGCACGCGGCGGACGACGCCGTGCTCGACGTCGATGCCGAGCACCTCGGTGTTGGCCTGGATGGTGAGCGCGCCGGCCGCCTGCGCCCGCTCGCGCATGAGCGTCCCCGCCCGCAGCGAGTCGACGACGCCCACGCCCTCGGTGTGGAACCCGCCGACCAGGATGCTCTCGTCGAGGAACGGCACCATCTCCCCGATCTGCGCCGGGGTCACGAGCGACACGCCGTCGACCCCCCACGAGAGCGCCGAGGCCATGCGCCGGCGCAGCTCCTGCATCCGCTCCTCGGTGCGCGCGACCTCGATGCCGCCGCTCTGCGTGAACACGCCGAGCTCCTTGTACTGGCGCACGCTGTCGGCCGTGAGCGCGGTCATCTCCTTCGAGTGGTCGACCGGGAAGATGAAGTTGGACGCATGCCCGGTCGAGCCGCCCGGGTTGGGGAACGGCCCCTTGTCGATCAGCACGAGGTCGCTCCAGCCCTGCTGGTGGAGGTGGTAGGCGACGCTGTTGCCCACGATCCCGGCGCCGATCACCACGGCGCGGGCGCGTCCCGGTAGCGTGCTCATCGCGCGGCCCTCCCTCGTTCGTCCGACGGGGGCGGCGCACTTGCCCGCGCCCCTCCGGTCTGGTAGACAACTGATATATCAGAGCCGTCGCCCGCACGCAAGCGCCCTGCCATCGGCGCCGATGACGAGTCCGTCCTGCTCTCGGACCGCGCCTACGCGGCGCTGCGCGACCGCCTGATCACGCTCGCCATCGCCCCGGGGGCGGCCATCGACGAGGACGCGCTCTCCCGCGACCTCGGCATGGGCCGCACGCCGGTGCGCGAGGCGCTGCGGCGGCTCGCCCTCGAGGGCCTGATCGTCGTCTACCCGCGCCGCGGCACCTTCGCGTCGAGCGTGAACATCACGAGCCTCTCCGACATCACCGACGTGCGCGCACAGCTCGAGCCGCACGCGGCCGAGCGCGCGGCCCGGCTGGCCGACGCCGACGACCGCCGCGAGATCGCCGCCCTTTTGGCGCAGCTCGACGGCACCTCCAGCCAGACGTCGCTGATCGAGCTCGACGCCCGCGTCCACCGGTTCGTGCACCGGTGCTCACGCAACCCCTACCTCGCCCGCGACCTCGACCGCTACCTGAACATGTCGATCCGCATCTGGTATGTCACCTTCGACCGTCTGCCGCCGATGCAGGACCCGGTCTCCGAGCACCGGGCGCTGCTCGCGGCGATCGCGGATGCCGACCCCGCCGCCGCGCGCACCGTCGCGCTCGAGCACGTCCTGGCCTTCGCGCGCGAGATGCGCGCGGCGCTCTAGGGGTAGACTCGGCGACCACAGACCGAAGGAGGCAGGGCCATGACCACCTTCCACTACGGCAAGACGGCGGCGACCGCCGACTCGCGCGATCTCAAGTTCGGCACCTACAGGCAGCCGGCCGTACCGCTGCCGGCGCCACCCGCCGACTGGGGCTATGACAACGTCGTCACCGCGGGGCTGTGGGGCATGCTCGGCAACGACCAGTGGGGCGACTGCGTGTGGGCCGGCGCCGCCCATGAGCACATCCTGACGAGCACGGTCGCGGGCAAACCTGCGACCTTCTCCGCCGACGGCGTGCTGGCCGACTACTCGGCGACGACCGGGTTCGACCCGAACGCCGGGCCTCCGGGCGGCAACGCGACCGACCGCGGGACGAACGTGCGCGCCGCCCTCGGCTACCGCCGCTCGACCGGGATCGTCGACGCCGCCGGCACGCGCCACAAGATCACGGCATATCTCGCGCTCGACGTGTCCAGGATCCAGTCGGGCGACTTCTCGGAGATGGCCGAGGCGGCCTACCTGTTCGGCGCCGTCGGCATCGGCATCCAGGTGCCGCAGTCGGCCGAGACGCAGTTCGGCGAGCACAAGATGTGGAGCTACGTCGCCGGCTCGCCGAACGCGGGCGGCCACTACGTGCCGATCGTGGCCCACCGCAAGCACATCGAGTGCGTCACGTGGGGCCGCGTCCAGCCGATGGGCGATCGCTTCGTCTCCCACTACGTCGACGAGGCCTGGGCGATCGTGAACCCCGACTTCCTGAACGTGCGCGGTGAGAACCCGCAGGGGTTCGACATGCCCAAGCTCCTGGACGACCTGGCCCAGCTGGGCTGACGGCGCGCGCTAGCGGTGGTGCAGACCGGGCGGCTCGCCGCGGCCGAGGCGGGCCGCCCCGTAGAGCGCCGTGTGGTCGTTCAGGATCACGTGGACGGGCACCCGCTCGAGCAGGCCGGCGAAGCGGCCCTTGGCGGTGAAGGCGGCCATGAAGGCGCCCTCGCGCAGCTTCGGCAGGATCCGCGGCGCGATCCCGCCGCCGACGTAGACGCCGCCCGTCGCGAGCAGCTTCAGCGCCAAATTCCCCGCCTCGGCGCCGTAGATCTCGATCATGATCTCGAGGGCACGGACGCAGAGCGGGTCGCTGCCGGCGAGGGCGGCAGTCGTGATGGCCGCGGCGTCGGTCTCGGCGCCGCCCAGGAACGCGTGGATCGCGACGAGGCCCATCCCCGAGCAGACGCGCTCGTAGCTCACGTGCGGGTGCTTCTCGGCGAGGTGGGCGCGCAGCGCGACCTCGGCGTCCGTGCGCGGGCCGAAGTCGGTGTGGCCGCCCTCGCTCGCGAACACGTGGTGGCGCACCCCGTCGAAGAAGAGGCCGGCCTCGCCCAGCCCCGTCCCGGCCGAAATGACCGCGGCGTTGCCGCCCACCGCGGGGTCGCCCACGTGCAGCGTCGCGACGTCGTCCGGGCCGAGCTCGGCGATCCCGTAGGCGTTCGCCACCAGATCGTTCACGAGCCCCACCCGGTCGCGGCCGAGCGTGGCGGCGACGCTCTGCGCATCGACCGGCCACGCCAGGTTGGTCGTCCGCACATGGCCGTTGCTCACGGGCCCCGCGACGCCGAAACAGGCCCGCTCGACCTGTGCCGGGTGGGCCTTCAGGAACTCGCGCAGCATCGGCTCGAGGCCGTCGTGGTCGCGGCTCGAGTACACCTCGACCGCGACGGGCGCCGCCACTCCGGGGTTGAACAGGGCCAGCCGCGTGTGCGTGCCGCCGATGTCGCCGGCGATGTCCATGGGCGGCAACGTAGCCGGTAAGCTCGCCCCGCGTGACAGCGACGCCGGAACGAACGTGGCATGTCGGCGACTACGGGCCGCTCGGGTGGGCGGAGACGGCGGTCAAGGCCGCAGCATTCGTCTGCGCCTACATCGCCTTCGCCCACGCCCTCGACCGCACCCTGCACTCGCCGGACGCGATCCGGATCGCAGAGCTCGTGCTGATCGGCATCGCCGAGGTCGGGCTGATCGCCGCGATCGGCGAGCGCCTGATCGAGCGCGAGGCGATCGCAATGGGCTTCGTCGTCTTCAACAACGCCGCCCATATCGGCATGCTCTACGCGCTTCTCGCCGTGCCCGGCCCCGGCGGCCTCGTGTCGCTCTTCTGCGGCCTGATGCTGACGGGCGAGGCGATCAAGCTGGTGTGGCTGCGCACGACCGAGTTCCGGGTGCGCGAGATCGCCCCGCTCGTCGTCCAGGGCCTCGTCGCGGCCTACGCCGTGATCTACCTGCTGGCGCTGCTGATCTGGCAGTTCCTCAAGTAGGCGCGGCCGCCCCTCACGGGATCTCCTTCTCGGCGCGCCCGATCGCGGAGCTCACCGGCCACACGTGCACGAGGCCGCTCATCCTCCGCAGGAGCGCCGCACCCTGCTTGGGGAGCACGAGCACCGAGGCCGCAAGCAGCAGCCCCAGCACGAACGCGCACACCCCGCTGGCCACGCCGAGCGCCACACCGCTGAGCCAGCGGCCGAGGAAGAACGGCGCGAGCGCCAGCACGACCACGGCGATGACGTAGCCGACGCGCAGGATCCGCCGCTCGGCACCCGGCTGGGTGTCGGCCAGCACGACGTCGGCCGCAACCCGCAGCACCGGACGCAGCCGCGCCTTCGCGGGCAGCGCAGCGTCGTTCCCGAGCGCCCGCAGGCCGGCTGCGCCGAGCTGGCCGATCACCCTGCGGCCGTCCTCGGAGTCCGCGAGGCCGCCGATCGTCTCGTCCCGGACCTGCGCCGACGCCGCCTCGAACCCCTTGCTGATCTGCGCATCGACGTCGGCCGCGGCCGGGTCGATCCCGAGCTCCTCGCAGAAGATGCCGCGGTGCAGCGGGCGCACCAGCTCGAGCGTCAGCCGATCGAACATCTCCGCGGTCCGCGCCGGCGCGTCGAGATAGGTGTCAAGCGCCGAGTCGAGCGCCCCCTCGTACCCCGTCCCGACCCAGGCGTGCAGATCCGCTCGAAGCTGCTCTCGCGGGAGCTCCGGCGGTTCGGTCAGCCGCCCGATCAGCATCCGCACGAGATGGGTGGCGCCGTCGAGCCGGCCCCACATCCAGTCGTACTTGCGCCATCCGGACTGCAGGAACCCGCCGAAGTGGTGCAGGCGAAGGCCCATCAGCTTGCCCCGGATCGGCCGTCCCTCACACCAGTACGGTGTGCCGACGTTGGCGCCGAACCGGCAGAACCGGAAGCTCGGGATCGGGTGATACGCGCTGATCGGGCCCGTCGCATGGCGCACGATCTCGATCTTGCGGCATGCGTCCAGGAACGCCGCTCGCTGGGCCTCGGCGTCGCCTGCCGGGGCAGTCTGGCCGGCCGGCCAGACGTCCGCGGCGAGGAACTTCTCCACGCCGGCGGCGACGAGAACGGCGATGAGCGCGCGCCGGTCGGCCGTCATGGCGGTGCGGAGCAGTGCGCGAATCTCGTCGTCGGACAGCGCGGCGGCCGCTCCGGACGCGTGCGCCACGACCGCCTCCTGCACCTCCTGCCTGAGCTGGGCGAGCTGGATCACGGACACCGAGATCTCGAAGAGGGCGTCTGCGACGGGCGGGGCATTGGCGCCGTTCGTGGCCGCGGTGCGGGTCATGTTGAGCGCGATCCGCAGCACGCGCTCGGCCGCCGCGATGCCCTGCGTCCACTCCCCCGCGGGCGCGCCGGCGGCATCCGGGCGGGCCAGCTCGTCGATCGGCACGGCGGGATCGTCCGGCTCGCCCCCGGACTGCAGCAGCAGTCTGATCTCGTGCACCACGGCGGCGTCCCGGCGTTCCGCATAGACCGGTTCCAGCGCCGCCGCAGCGGTGTCGAGCGAGCCGGCAAACGCGAGCCTCAGCAGGTCGGGATCGGCGTCGATGTCGACGGCGATCTCCCGCTCCATCTCGCCGAGCCGGTGGAGCTGGTTCAGCAGGTTCGTCTCCCGGGGCAGGTTGAGCGCCGCCGAGACGGCCGCGACCATGCCGGGCGGCGAGCCGATGTCCTCATCGCCGGGCGGGCGGGTCGCGTCCTCGGGGTCGATGTAGGCCACGATGCGGTCGACGTCGCGGGTGATCGGCCGGCGCGCGATCCGGTCGAGCACCGGGGCGAACGGCTCGTTGTCGAGCACGCCGCCGTCCACCATCCAGCGCGAGCTGCGGATCCCCGCGGTCTCCCTCATCGAGACCTGCTCGGCCTGCGGATGACCGTCGTCGACGTCGGCGCCGGCCGCGAAGAACGCCGGCTCGAAGGCCGCCGGAAACGACGCGGACGCGCGGGCTGCCCGTGTCAGGCGCGCGTTGGCGGTGGCGTCGTTGAACTCGTCGTCGCCGAGGAGTGCCCGCCTGAAGCGGCACACCACCCGGTACTCGACCTGCGGGAACCGCTGGCTCGTCGAGTCGGTGAACTCCTCGGCCTGCCCGCGCATCGAGGTCGCCGTGGTGAAGAGCGTCACGCCGCGTGGTGCCGTCTCCTCGTGGCGCAGTCGCACGCGCAGGTCCGCGGGCAGCGACGCATCCGGCCGGTTCTCGAGGTGCGCGAACACGTCCTCCACGCTCTGCGTGAGCAGGCTGCCGTTCAGGATCGAGAGCCGGTCACCGGCGGGCTGGTCCGCGTTCGAGGCCAGGTTCGCGATCGAGCCGACCGACCTCCACGTGTCGCGAAGCTGCGGCAACGGCCGGCCGCGCGCGATCGCGGCCGCGAGCACCGCGCCGTTCAGGCCGCCCGCGCTGGCACCGGCGATCACGTCGACGACCAGGCGGACGCCCAGGCCGCCGAGCAGGGTCTGCCACCGCTCGAGCGCCGGATCGGGCTCGGCGATGAGGTCCGGATACGCGGCCCGGCGCATGCGGTCGATCTCGGCCGTCACGCCCCCCATCCACACCGCCAGCGAGACGCCGCCGTTCAGCACGAGTGCGAGCCGCATCTCGTACGGCGAGCCGGCGGGAGCGTCCCCTGCGTCGGTCGGCTGCGTGCCCATGGTGCCTCCTGCTCGAGTCCTGCGGTCGGAGATCTGCGCCTGCGCGCATCAAATCACGGCCGAGCATGACCGTGTCCGGGCGCGGGGTCGTTGCCCGCGATCACCCCCGGCGCGTGATGGACGTCACGTGTAGGATGGGCGCGCAATCTGGTATGCCCGCGGGCAGGGGCAAGGGGGTCGGAGATGCGCACCGGTGGCGCTCCCGGTTTCGCACGAGTCGCACTGGCGATGATTCGGATCGCAAACGGATCCACGGCACTGGTGGCGCCCACCGTGCTGACGCGCAACCTCGGCGTCGAGCGGGCGGACAACCAGGCGATCCAGTACGTCTTTCGCATGTTCGGCGTGCGCACCGTGCTGATCGGCCTCGAGCTCCTGCTGCCGGACGGCGAGGTGCGCGCGGCGGCCGTTCGCGTCGCCCCGGTCATCCATGCGAGCGACACCGCGTCGGCGGCGTTCGCCGGACTGACGCGCCAGATCCCGGCCCGGTCGGCCGTGATCGCCACCTCGATCTCGGCGCTCAACACCGCGCTCGCGCTCACCGCCCGGGCCGGGCTGCGCGAGCCGGAGGCGGCAACGTGAGCCTGCCGCGGCTCGTGCGCGCGGGCGTCGCCCTGGGCCTCGGCGCGGTCGTCGGCAAGGCGGTGTGGGAGCGGCTGGCCTCCTCCGACGGGCCGGATCCCGTCTCGGGCTCCGTCTATCGCGACTCGCTCGGCTGGCGCCTGTACGACAACGCCGCGGCCGCGGCCGACCGCTGCGTCGGCTGGGACAAGCTGCCCACGCCGCTCGGCCTCGCCGTGCTGATCGGCCTGCGCAACATCCTGCGCCAGGAGAACCTGTACGACACGAGCGGCCAGCCGAGCGTGAACACGCCGGCGGTGCCGCCGCTCGAGCCCGGATTCCTGGCCGCGCGGACGGAGCTCGGCGTCTACAACGACCTCGCCCAGCCGAGCATGGGCATGGCCGGATCGCGCTTCGGCCGCAATGTCCCGCTCGCCGCCACGGAGCGGGAGCCCGACGACCTGCTGATGCAGCCGAACCCGCGCACGGTCAGCCGGGAGCTGCTCACGCGCGAGACGTTCATCCCCGCCGAGACGCTGAACCTGTTTGCCGCCTCGTGGATCCAGTTCATGATCCGCGACTGGTTCAGCCACGGCCGCGGCGACCCCGACCACAGGTACGAGCTGCCCCTCGAGCCCGGCGATCCCTGGCCGGCGCCGCCGCTCGAGGTGCTGAAGACGCTGCCCGATACGACCCGGCCGCCCGGAGCGACCTTCCCGCCGACGTTCCTGAACACGACCACGCACTGGTGGGACGGCTCGCAGCTCTACGGCAGCGACCCGGCCGTCCAGCAGATGGTGCGCACCGGCGCCGGCGGCAAGCTCCACATCGGCCCCGACGGGATCGTGCCGCTGCCGACCGACCCCAAGCTCGACCCGCGCCTCGTGCCGGGCTGGTGGCTCGGGCTGCAGATGCTCGTGAACCTGTTCACGCTCGAGCACAACGCGATCTGCGACCGGCTGGCCAGGGAGTACCCCGGCTGGGACGACGACCAGCTGTTCGCCCACGCCCGCCTGATCCTGGCGGCCCTGCTCGCGAAGATCCACACGGTCGAGTGGACGCCCGCGGTGATCGCCCATCCCACGATGGAGATCGGCATGCGGGCGAACTGGTACGGGATCGCCGGCGAGCGGGTGAAGAAGGCGTTCGGCCGCATCAGCGCGAGCGAGATCATCAGCGGCATCCCCGGGTCGGCCCACGATCACTTCGGCGTGCCCTACGCGCTCACCGAGGAGTTCACGATCGTCTACCGCATGCATCCGCTGATCGCCGACGACTACACCTTCCGCTCGGCCGCCGACGGCCACGAGCTCGAGCACCACACCCTGCCCGAGCTCGCCGGCCCCAATTCCCAGCCGGTGCTCGAGCGGATCGGCATGCGCGACCTGCTGTACTCGTTCGGCATCGCCAACCCCGGTGCGATCGTCCTGCGCAACTTCCCCCGCTTCCTGCAGGAGTTCATGCGCCCGGACGGCAAGCTGATGGACATCGCGGCGACCGACATCCTGCGCTCGCGCGAGCTCGGGGTGCCGCGCTACAACGAGTTCCGGCGGCTGCTGCACCTGCGGCCCGCGAAGGACTTCGCCGACGTCACCGACGACCCGGCCCTGGCGGAGCGGATGCAGACGCTCTACGGCGGAGACATCGAGCGGCTCGACGTGATCGTCGGCATGTTCGCCGAGAAGCGGCCCGAGGGGTTCGCGTTCAGCGACACCGCCTTCCGGATCTTCATCCTGATGGCGTCGCGGCGGATCAACAGCGACCGGTTCCTCACCGACGACTACACGGCATCGACGTACACCCAGGCCGGGATCGACTGGGTCGAGGACACGCGGTTCGTCGACGTGCTCCAGCGGCACTACCCCGACCTC
The DNA here is from genome assembly GCA_963717845.1 of uncultured Actinomycetes bacterium. Lineage (GTDB taxonomy): Bacteria > Actinomycetota > Thermoleophilia > Gaiellales > JAICJC01 > JAICJC01. The sequence goes on along the minus strand of CAVQXH010000001.1, from coordinate 1,023,269 downwards.
GCCCCGTCGCTGCGCGAGCTGGCAAACGGCTTCAAGCCGTGGTCGCCGGTCGCAGGGGAGCGCGCCGGTGCCTGACACGCTGATCGACGTCCCCGCCCTGATGGCGATGTCCCAGGCCGAGCTCGACGCGACGTTCCGGGCGAGCCCTGCGGGCGACATCCCGGACGGGGAGGCCGAGGGCACCGTGCTCGTCGCGCCGGGCACCGAGCTGACGGGCATCGCCGCCAAGCTGATCCATCTGCTGGCATGGAAGGGCAAGGTGTTCGACGCCGACCGCGGCGACCTGCGCAACGAGGTGCTCCTGACCGGCATCCACGCCGTGCAGGCCAAGGTGTACAAGGACGCGAGCTGGTACGACGGACAGGAGTGCATCGTGCTCGACTACTCCCAGACGTCGGTCGTTGCCCACTGGATCCGCGACGAGATGCGCCTGGTCGCGCCGAACCTCTACCTGGGAATCGTCTTCTGGGATCACAAGAAGCTGATCGACTTCGTGCTGCGGTTCCCGGCCGCCGCCGGAGGATGAGCGCGGCCGAGATGTGGGCGCCGCAGGTGGCGGTGACGGTGGTCGCAGAGGTGCGGGAGGGGCGCGAGCGAGCGCTCGAGGACCTGCTGCACGCGATGGGCGACGGCGTCTCGAACGAGCAGGTGATCGCATTCGGCGCCCTGGAAGGCGTGCACTTCGCCCGACTCGTGCTGGTGCCGCCGGTCGACCCGCGTGACGCCTCGACGCTGATCCTGATGAGCGACGTCGACGGGGCGCAGGATGCTCACCTGGCCGAGCTGGCAGAGCGCCAGGGCGAGGGCATCGACGCCGTGTTCGGCCATTGCAGCGGGTATCCGGAGGCGCCGGCGAGCGTCCCCGCGCGGCTCGGCTTCCTGCGCGCGCGGGCCGTGCGGGCCGACACGAGCTACGTCAACCGGCCCGGCCGCACGGTCGCCCAGGTGCGCGACGAGGCCCGGCTGCGCGACGCGATCGAGGCATACCTCGACTCGGCCCGCCCGCAGCTCGAGGGCTGCTCGGCCCTGGACGCGCGGGCGCAGGTGCAGGCCTTCGTCGCGGGCGATCCGGCGCTCGCGTTCGCCGCCGCGCCCGCACCGCAGCCGGAGCTCGGCGAGCGCGTGCGCTCGGCGCTCGACCTGCTGCGGCTGCCGGCGACGCTGCTCGTGCTCTCGCCGCTCCTGGTCGTCGCGGCCGGGCCCTGGATCGTGCTGCTGCGGCTCCACGAGCGCCACGACCCGGCGCCGGACATCCGCCCCGACCCGGCCGCCGTCGCCATCATCGCCGGCCTCGAGGATCACCTGGCGCAGAACTCGTTCACGGCCGTCGGCCGGGTGAAGCGCGGCCCGTTCCGGCGGCTGACGTCGACCGCGCTTCTGTGGGTCGCCGACTGGGCGACGCCGCACCTCTTCGCGCACGCCGACCTGGCCGGGGTGAAGACGATCCACTTCGCCCGCTGGGTGTTCCTCGACGGCAAGAGCCGCCTGATCTTCGCGAGCAACTACGACGGCAGCCTCGAGACGTACATGGGCGACTTCATCGACAAGGTCGCGTGGGGGTTGAACGCGATCTTCTCGAACGGCATCGGCTATCCGCGCACGAACTGGCTCTTCTACGACGGAGCCTGGGACGAGGAGGCGTTCAAGCACTACATCCATACGCATCAGCTGCCGGTGCACGTGTGGTATTCGGCGTACGGAAACCTCACGAACGCAAACATCGAGCAGAACGCCCGGATCCGGGCCGGCCTCCACGGCTCGATGACAGCGCCGCAGGCGGAGCGATGGCTCGAGCTGCTGTGATCAGGTCCCCTGATACTCTCGAGCTGGACGACATCCAGGGGCTCGTCGTGCGCGGGTATGCCCACCTGCAGGCGGCGCGCTACGTCCTGCTCGGCATCCGCGACGGGGCGGCCGCGCGGCGCTTCATCGCCGACACCATCCCGGCGATCACGACGGCCGCAGCGGCCGGGCCGGGACGAGCGGTGCACCTCGCCCTCACGGCCGCCGGGCTCGCCCGGCTGGAGCTGCCCCATCCGGCCATGGCCGGGTTCCCGCCCGAGTTCACCGAGGGCATCGTCGCCCCCGCCCGCAGCCGCGTGCTGGGCGACGTCGGCGAGAGCGCGCCGGAGGGATGGGCGTGGGGCGGGCCGGCCACGGATGCGGTCGACCTGCTGCTGCTGCTCTACGCGCAGGACGCCGGCGCGCTCGAGGAGCTTCACCGGCCGATCGAGGCGGCGTATGCGAAGGGCGGCGTGGCCGAGGTGCACCGGCTCGACACCTCGGCGATCGGCGACCGCGAGCACTTCGGCTTCCGCGACGGCATCTCCCAGCCGATCATCGCCGGCCTCGGCCGCACCGGGCCGGCCGAGCACGTCGTCCGCGCGGGCGAGTTCGTGCTCGGGTACGCCAACGAGTACAACCTGCTCACGGACCGCCCGCTCGTGCCCGCAGACGCCGATCCCCAGGACATGCTGCCCGTCGACACGGCCACCGGCGGCCACGACCTCGGCCGCAACGGCAGCTACCTGGTCATGCGCCAGATGCAGCAGGACGTGCCCGGCTTCTGGCGGTTCGTGCGCGAGGCGGCGGGCGCCGCCGACCCGGTCGCGCTGGCATCGAAGATGGTCGGCCGCTGGCCCAGCGGCGCGCCGCTCGTCGAGGCCCCCGACGCGGACGACCCGGCGCACGCGACCGCAAACGGGTTCGGCTACGCGCACAGCGACCCGGCCGGCCTGCGCTGCCCGGTCGGCGCGCACGTGCGCCGCGCCAACCCGCGCGATTCGCTCGACCCCAGCCCGGGCACCCCAGCCTCGATCGCGGTCAACCGCCGCCACCGGCTCCTGCGCCGCGGCCGCAAATACGGGCCGGCGGCAGACGTCGCGGCGCTGCAGTCCGGGACCGGGACGGACGACACGAGCGATCGCGGGCTGCACTTCATCTGCGTCGGAGCGAACATCGCCCGCCAGTTCGAGTTCGTGCAGCGGGCCTGGGTCGGCAGCCCCAAGTTCGCCACCCTCTACGACGACGCCGACCCGCTGATCGGCCGCCACGATCCGCTCGGCGGCACGTTCACGATCCCGGCGCGGCCGCTGCGCCGGCGCGTGACGGGGCTGCCGCAGTTCGTCACGATCCGCGGCGGCGCATACTTCTTCCTGCCGGGCATCCGGGCGTTACGTTACCTGGGCTCGCTCGATTCGTGACGTAACGCGGATGTGACGTTACACGTCGTCGTCGGCGAGGGCGGCGACGCCGAGGCCGATAGCGACGAGGCCGGCGCCCGAGAGGATCGCCACCGAGCGCACGTCGCCGGGGATGCGCCGCTTGCGGGCGCCCACGAGGGCCGCGACGATGTCGGCCGCGTCGCACACGATGCCCACCTTCCACCACAGGCGGCGGTCGCCGCCCTCGCTCGCGAGCAGGCCCACGCCCAGCGTCGCGTTGCGCATGCCGAAGAGCCGGGTCGCGTAGGCGGCCTCGGGGTTGCGCTTCGGGTCGAGGCCGAACATGACGAGCGTGAACCGGGGCGCGACCCACGCGGTGGTGCCGAGCGCCAGCCTGATGCCGACGAGCGCTCGCCCCGGGAACGACCGCACCGGCCTAGATGGTTGATTCCACGTCACCGTGATGTCCTGGGGCGGCGAGAACCGAGCCTCGCAAGGACGCAGGGAGCGTTCATACTGATCGTACGTATGGGCGCGACCGAGGACGCCGCGAGGCGACGGTTCGCAGCCGCAGCCCCACCCCCGATCGCCAACCCACAACGGACGGACGTCCAGGCGCGCGGGGGCGTGGAATCAATCATCTTCCTCGGCGGCGAGCGCGGCGGCCCCGAGCGCCGCGCCCAGAAGCGGCGAAGCGAGGAGCACGAGCGTCGTGCGGCCGGTGCGCGGGATGCGGCCCGCGCCCGTCTCGACCAGGGCGGCGGCCGCGTCGGCCAGATCGCAGGCGATGCCCGCCTTCAACCACGTCCGCCGGGCGGGGCCGGAGCTCGCCACGAGGCCCACGCCGAGCATCGCGTCGCGCACCGCGAAGAGCTGCAGCATGTAGGCGGCCTGCGGGTTCCGGCGCGGGCGCAGCCCGCCGAGGCGCAGGGCGGGCACGGGGGCGAGAAACGCGCCACCGCCGATCAGGAAGCGCCCGGCGACAAGGAGCTTTCCGGGAGTCGATGTGCCCACGGCGAGATGATAACGTCGGCGGCGAGGCACGATGGGCCGCCTGAAACGCACCTTCTGCGATGCCCTGGTCGCGCTCGCAAACTGCGAGCGGCGGCTCGATCCGTACTTCCGCGACGGCTTCGACCGCGTCGCCCAGGGCCCGCTCGCGGCCGCCACCCAGACCGCCATCGGGTGGACGCGGTCAGACCCGCAAGGCCTCGCGCCGGCCGAGGAGCGTGCCGTCCCCGGCGAGGAGCGGATCACGGCCGAGATCGTCGCGGCCATGTCGGCGTTCCTGCACGCCACCTACCCGCACGGCCACGCCCTGCGGGCCGGGAACACGAAGACCTACGGGGTCGTGCGCGGAGAGCTGCGCGTCCGCGCCGACCTGCCGGCGCGCTACCGGCACGGCGTGTTCCAGCCGGGCCGCAGCTATCCCGTGTGGGTGCGCTTCGGCGGGCCGGGGCCGCTGGCACCGCCCGACCCGAAGGACAACGGGGTGCTCAGCATCGGCATCAAGCTCATGGGTGTCGAGGGCGAGAAGCTCCTGGACGACGAGCGCTTCACCCAGGACTTCACCGGCATCAGCGCCCCCACGTTCACGACACCGAACGTCGCCGAGAACCTGAAGCTGCAGCGCCAGGTCGTGCAGGGCACGCCGGTGTGGTACTTCGTGAACCCGCTCGACTCGCACTTCCTCGACGCCATCATGCAGGGCCTCTACGCGCGACTGAACACGAGCCCGCTCGAGGTCACGTACTGGAGCTGCGTCGCCTACCTGCTCGGACCGGGGCAGGCGATGCACTACCTCGTGCGGCCGCAGTCGGATGCGCGCACGCCCATCCCGCGCCCGCCCGGCCCGGACTACCTGCGCCAGGCGATGGCGGCGACGCTCGCCCGGCAGGAGGTGCGGTTCGACTTCCTGATCCAGCTCCAGGGGGACCCGTGGCGGATGCCGATCGAGAACGCGGCGGTGCGCTGGAGCGAGACGGAGTCCGTCCCCGAGGCCGTGGCCGAGCTCGTGCTGCCGCCACAGCGCTTCGACTCGGCGGCCCAGCTCGCGTTCGCCGCCAACCTCGCCTACAACCCGTGGCACAGCCTGCCCGAGCATCGCCCGCTGGGGAACCAGAACCGCGCCCGGCGCACGATCTACCTCGAGCTCAGCCGGCTGCGCCAGCGCATCGACGGCGAGGCCCACATCGAGCCGACCGGCGAGGAGACGTTCTGACTACGCCTGGGCGAGGAGCAGCGACCGGCGCACATGATCGAGCTCGGTGCGCAGCTCGTCGCCCCCGAGCCTGCCGTCGATCGCCTCGCCGATCAGGAACTCGATCCTGTGCGCGACCCGCGGTGCTTCTAAATTGCTCCAGGTCAGCTCCGCCAGCGCCCCCTGGAGAGCGTCCAGGTCGTACTCGCGGTCGAGGTAGTACCCGAGCATCTCGCTGAGTTCGCGCTCCATCAGACCACCATGTCCCTTCGCAAAGCCTACGTTAGCCCAGAAGACCTCCGCGACATCTTCGACCGCGGCCGGTACGAGGAGCGCGCCCGCGCCGGCGAGCTGACCGAGCGCGAGCTCGTCCGCGGCCGGCCGTCGCTCTCCTCCGCGCACCCGGCGGAGGCGATCAGCCGCCGGGTCGGCTACTACGACGAGGACGGGCGGGAGCTGGCCGTCGCCCACGAGCTGATCCTCCCGGACGGGACGACCGGGGGCAGCGGCCGCCCCGACCCCATGCGGGTCGACGTGGACGGCACCCTCTACATCTCGACCGGGCGGTTCATCGCCCGCCGGCCGAGCGTCGGTTAGCTCGCTCGGCGGGCGACGAGGGGATAGCGGCCGACCGGCAGCTCGATCAGGCCCTGCAGCACGAAGGCCTCGCCGATCAGCGTCGCGGCCGAGATGGCCACCGACAGGTAGATGGCAGCCGGCGAGACGGACGTGAGCGCATGCAGCGAGGTGCTCTGCGCGAACGTGGTCGCGACGACGTTTGCCAGTGCCAGCGCTGCGATGTCGAAAAGCCCGAGCACGGCCACCGTGGCCAGGTAGGTGATGTGCAGGCCGCGGTATGACGACACGACCAGCTTCACCATGAGCGCCTGAAGCAGCAGCCCCGGCAGCAGCAGCCGCACGAGCGCATAGGTGACATGGCGGTGGTCGGCTCCGGCCAGGTTGGCCGGCGTCAGGAGACCGCCGCCGCCGACGCTCGTCAGCCGGACGGCCGCGACCAGCCCCACCTCGGCCAGGCGCGCCGCCAGGCCGGTCGCGATCAGGATCACGACCATCGTCGCAACCCCGAACACGGAGACGTGATGTGTTCTCATACTTCGGTTATCCCCCGGACGGGGGTTGACGTCAAGCGCCGCGTGCTACGGTCGCGCCAATCACGACTGACGCCGGAGACGTCCGGCGTGGAGGCGAGAACGGATGGAGATCGGCGTCTACACCTTCGCCGAGCTCGCGCCGGACGCCGACACCGGGAGCACGATCCCGGCCGAGCGGCGGCTGCGCGAGCTGATGGAGGAGGCAGAGCTGGCCGAGCAGGCCGGCCTGGACGTGTTCGGCGTGGGCGAGCACCATCGCGCCGACTTCGCCGTGTCCGCTCCCGCCGTCGCCCTCGCCGCGGCCGGCGCGCGCACCGAGCGGATCCGCCTGACGAGCGCCGTGAGCGTGCTCAGCTCGGACGATCCGGTGCGAGTGTTCCAGGCGTTTGCCACCCTCGACCTGCTCACCGGCGGCCGCGCCGAGATCATGGCGGGGCGGGGGTCGTTCATCGAGTCGTTTCCGCTCTTCGGCTACGACCTGGACGACTACGACGAGCTGTTCGCCGAGAAGCTCGACCTGCTGCTCGCCCTGCGCGCGTCCGAGCGCGTGACCTGGTCGGGACGGCACCGGCCGCCGCTGCGCGACCTCGGCGTGTACCCGCGCCCGCTGCAGGATCCGCTGCCGGTCTGGATCGCCGTCGGCGGCACGCCGCAGTCCGTCGTCCGGGCGGGCACGCTCGGGCTGCCGCTCGCCGTCGCCATCATCGGTGGCCTTCCGGCCCGGTTCGGACCGCTGGTCGACCTCTACCGCGAGGCCGCCCGACTGGCCGGGCACGATCCGGCCGGGCTGCCGATCAGCATCAATTCGCACACCTACGTCGCGGAGACGTCGCAGCGGGCCGCCGCAGAGTTCTTCCCCGGCTATGCGAGCATGATGACGCGGATCGGGCGGGAGCGCGGCTGGCCGGCGATGACGCGGGAGCAGTTCGACGCCCTGCGCGCTCCCGACGGGGCGCTCCTGGTCGGCAGCCCGCAGGAGGTCGTCGAGAAGATCCTGCGCCAGCACGAGATCTTCGGCCACGACCGGTTCCTGGCCCAGATGAGCGTCGGCACGATGGCGCACCGCGACGTCATGCGCGCGCTCGAGCTGCTCGGCGGCGAGGTGGCACCGGCGGTGCGAGCGCAGCTCGCCCGCACGGCGCCGGCCCCGCCCGCGGCGTAGCGGCGCCTTCACTCCACGGCTCGCCGGCCGATCTCTGGGGCATCGGTTCCCCTCTCCGAGAGCCGGTGCAGACGTGGATCGCCCCCGAAGCCCATCGCAGTTCGAGCGCCGCCCGGCCGCCGGGTACGTGCCGCTGCGTGCGCGGGCGCCCGTGGCGCCCCCGCCGCGCGGGCAGCTCGGGGAGGCGCTCGTCGACCGCGGCCTGCTCACGGCCGACCAGCTCGAGTGGGCGCTCGACGCCCATCGCCGCACCGGCGAGCGGCTCGGCCGCGTCCTGCTCGCCGCCGGCCTCGTCCGCCGCCAGACGCTCTACTCGGTGCTGGCCGAGCTCTGGGGCTGCGGCTTCGTCGACCTCGTGCACACGCCGCCCGACGCCGCCGTCGCCGGGTTGTTCGACCCCGAGCAGATGGCGCTCGAGGGCTGGATCCCGCTCACCCTGCGCGGCGGGGTGCTGCACGTTGCCACCTCCGAGCCGCCCTCGCCGGACCTGCAGCGGCGGATCCTTCACGCGTGCCCACCCGGCGACGCGAACGACATCGTCGGCATCACCTTCGCCGCCACCACCGACTGGGACGTGCTGGCCGCGATCCGGGCGCGGTTCGCCCACGAGCTGCGGCACGAGGCGGCATACGGGCTCTCCGAGCGCGATCCGAGCCGCTCGGCCCGGGGCGGCCTGTGCCGATGGCAGCGAGTCGCGCTCGGCCTGACCGGCGGCGGCCTGATCGCGGCCGGCATCCTCGATCCCGGCGCGCTTCTGATCGGCGCGATCGTCGTCCTGCAGACGACCTTCGTCGCGGGCGTGCTCTTCAAGCTGGCCGCGTCGCTGGCCGGCATCCGCGCCACGCGCCGCCGCAGCCGCCGCGCGCCGGCGCTGCGCATCCCCGACCACGAGCTGCCGGTCTACACGGTGCTCGTTCCCGTCTACCACGAGGCCAACATCGTCGGCGGCCTGATCGGGCATCTGCGCCGGCTCGACTACCCGCCCGAGAAGCTCGAGATCCTGCTGCTGATGGAGGAGGACGACACCGAGACGATCGCCGCGGCCCGGGCCGCCGATCCGCCCGACACGGTGCGCTTCATCCTCATCCCCGACGGCCAGCCGAAGACGAAGCCGCGCGCGTGCAACGTCGGGCTCTTCTTCGCCCGGGGCGAGTACGTCGTCATCTACGACGCCGAGGACCGCCCCGAGCCCGGGCAGCTGCGCGACGCCGTCGCGGCCTTCCGGGCGGGAGCCGACGATCTCGTCTGCGTGCAGGCGCGCCTGAACTACTTCAACGCCCGCCAGAACGTGCTCACGCGCATGTTCACGCTCGAGTACTCGTACTGGTTCGACTACATGCTGCCGGGGCTCGACCGGCTGTCGCTGCCGATCCCGCTCGGCGGCACCTCCAACCACTTCCGCGCGGACCGGCTGCGCAGCCTGGGCGGATGGGACGCGTTCAACGTGACCGAGGACGCCGACCTCGGGCTCCGGGCGGCGGCGAAGGGCTACACCGTGGGCATCATCGCCTCGACGACCTACGAGGAGGCCTGCTCGCAGATCGCGCCGTTCGTGCGCCAGCGCACCCGCTGGATCAAGGGCTACATGCAGACCGCGATCGTGCACTCGCGCCGGCCTGTGACGTTCACCCGCGAGGCGGGGCTGCGCGGCCTCGCCGGCTTCCTGCTCCTGATCGCCGGCACGCCGGCCACGTTCCTGGCGACGCCCGTCCTGTGGCTGCTCACCGGCGTCTGGATCTCGGGCGCCGTCTCGGGCACCGCCGTCTCGCACCTCTTCCCGCACCCGTTCGACACGCTCGCCGAGCTCAGCCTCGTCGTCGGCAACCTGAGCATGATCGGCCTGAACGCCCTTGCGGTCATGCGCCGGCGGATGTTCCACCTGCTCCCGTTCGCGCTGCTCGCCCCGCTCTACTGGGTGCTGCACTCGATCGCGGCCTGGCGGGCGCTCGAGCAGCTCATCCGGCGCCCGTTCATGTGGGAGAAGACCCCCCACGGGCTGCAGGGCTCCCAGCCGGTCGCGGCGGCTGCGGAGACCGTCGAGGCGGACACGCCGCCGCTGCGGGCAGCCGCCTAGGCGGCCAGCGGCAGCGTGGCGACGTGCGCGGCGAGCGCCGCGAAGGGCGCGGCGAAGAACGCGCTGCCGACGTCGCCGCGCATCAGGTCGAGCGCGGCGCTCGCCGGCATGGGATCGCGGTAGGGCCGCCGCGCGGTGAGGGCGTCGTAGACGTCGGCGCAGGCGAGCACGCGGCTGATCGCCGGGATCTCCTCGCCGGCGAGGCCGCGGTGGTACCCGCGCCCGTCGACCCGCTCGTGGTGGGCGCCCGCGGCCACGGCGAGGCCCGAGAAGATGGGCACGTGGCGCAGGATCGCCTCGGTGTCGCGGGGGTGGCGCTTCACGGCCTCGTACTCCGCGGCGGTGAGCTTCCCGGGCTTGTCCAGGATCGAGTTGGAGACGCCGAGCTTGCCGATGTCGTGCAGGAGGCCGGCCCGGCGCAGGTCGCGCAGGTCGCGCTCGCTCCAGCCGAGCGCGCGGCCGATGCCGACGGCGTACGCCGAGACCCGGTCGGAGTGGCTGGCGGTGAAGGGGCTCTTGGCGTCGATCATCGAGGCGAACGCCTCGGCGATCCGGTCGACGCGGGCGTCGTCGGCCGCGACGAGGCCGCCGTCGGCGGGAGCCGCGGCGAAGCGCTCGCCGGCCAGGTCGGCGAAGAGCCGGTCGGAGTCGGGCAGCGCGAGGAACGCGTCGGCGACCAGGGGATCGAACCAGCGGCCGCGGCGCACGCGCACCATCTCGCGGGCGGTCTCCAGGCCGTCCTGTGCGATGAACACGTCGGCCGTCTGGGCCAGGCAGGCGATGCGGGCGAGCAGCGGGATGGCATCGCCGCGCAGCTTGTACGGCTGGCCGCGCCCGTCCCAGTGCTCGTCGAGGTGCCTGACGGTGTCCGCCGCGGCGGCGGGGAACTCGAGCATCGTGACGATGCGGGCGCCGCGATCGCAGCGCGTCTCCACCGCCAGGTTGCCCTCGCGGGCCATGTCGCGCAGGGCGGTCAGCACCCGCCTGGCCCGCGTCAGGCTCGAGTCGTGGCGCCCGGCCTCGCGCACCACCATGCCGATCGCAGCGCTCGGCCGCGCCCAGTCGATGCGCTTGGCGATCCGCTTCAGCTCGAGGTCGTCTGCGGCGAAGATCTCGGCCATCCGCGCGGCCGACGACGAGCAGCCCGCGTCCTTGAGCAGCATGGCGTAGTAGAGGCTCGTGCGCTCCTCGGCGGTGAGCGTGAGCGCGTCCGCCAGCCGCAGGGCGATCAGGCAGCTGCGCTTGGCGTGGCCGGGCGGCTGGCCCTCGGTCAGGTCGAGCGCGTGTGAGAGCGCCGCGACGACCTCGCCCACGGCGAACGTCTGCGGCGCCGGCTCGGGCGCGGAGCGGAGGTGGGCCGTCATCTCGACGGTTATCGGCACCGGCGGGCGCACCGTGCAGCCCGTGCCGAGGGATCTACGATGGGCGGGCATGGCGACGGCGATCGGGATCCTGCATCCGGGCGAGATGGGCGCCGCCGTTGCCGCGGCCCTGCGCGGCGCGGGGCACGACGTCGTCTGGGCCTCGGCGGGGCGCAGCGAGGCGACCGCCGCGCGCGCCGAGGCCGCCGGGCTGCGTGACGTCGGGTCGACCGCCGAGATGGCCGCGGCGTGCGACGTGATCGTGTCGGTCTGCCCTCCGCACGCCGCGCTCGCTGTCGCCGGCGGAGGCGGCGGGCTTCCGCGGCATCTACGTCGATGCGAACGCCGTCTCGCCGGCCACGGCCCGCGCGATCGCGGCGGTCGTGACCGCGGGCGGGGCGCGCTTCGTCGACGGCGGCATCATCGGCCCGCCGCCGCACGCCGCGGGGACGACGCGGCTGTACCTGGCCGGCCCCGAGGCCGGGGCGATCGCCGCCGGGTGCGCCGGCACGACACTCGACGCGCGGGTCGTCTCCGCGCGGCCCGGCGACGCCTCGGCCGTGAAGATGGCCTACGCCGCGTGGACGAAGGGCTCGGCGGCGCTCCTGCTCGCGACCCGGGCCGTCGCCGGAGCGGAGGGCGTCGAGGAGGTGCTCGTGAAGGAGTGGGCGCTCTCCCTGCCGGAGCTCGGCGCCGACCATGCCCGTGCCGGCCGGTCGGCCGCGGCCAAGGGCTGGCGCTGGGTCGGCGAGATGGAGGAGATCGCCGCGACCTTCGCGGCGGCGGGGCAGCCCGACGGCTTCCATCTCGCAGCGGCGGAGGTCTTCCGCCGCTCCGCGGCTACGGCGCCCAGGCCGTGACGGAGGCGCCTTCGGTGAAGATCCGCCCACCGGCGATGGCGGGCTGGCCCGCCGTGGGCGCGCTGCTCGCGAAGAGCACCCGGCCGGTGCGGGCGTCGAGCGCCTCGAGCGTCTCCTCGTCGACGCCGTAGACGACCCCGCCCGCCACCGCTGCCGGCGAGAACTGATCGCCCTGGGCCTGCGGATCGCGCCAGAGCACACGGCCCGTCGTTGCGGAGAGGGCGCAGAAGCACGGCCCCTCTTCGAAGCCGACGAACACCCGCCCGCGCGTCACGGTCGGGGTGGTGAAGAGGCCGCCCGGCTGGGCCGGGAACGCGCGCGACCACAGCCGCTGTCCGGCCGGCGTGAACGCGGTGACGGCGCCGACTCCGCCCACGTAGACCGTCCCACCGCTGACCGACGGCGACTGGAAGACGCCGCCCGCAGGCGTGCGCGACCAGCGCAGCCGGCCCGTGGCCGCAGCGAACGCGACCAGCCGCCCCGGCTGCGTCTGCGGCACGGAGCCGAAGTCGCCCGGGGTGGCCGCGTAGGCCACGCCCCCCGCGACGGCCGGCGAGAGCGCGCCGCCGGCCGTGGCGATCGTGTGGTGCCAGAGCGGGGCGCCGCCGCTCGCTGCGAACGCGTACTCCGCACCCGGCTGGGCCTGGCCCGGAGCGCCCGTTGCGACGAACACGCGGCCGCCGGCGACGGTGGGTGCGTCGACCCACCCCGAGGCATCGGTGTGCCGGCTCCACAGGCGATGGCCGGTCGCCGCCGAGAGCGCGACGAGGTCGTCGACCGGCGCCCCGACGCCGACGTAGACGACGCCGCCGGCGACGGCCGGCGTCGAGAGCTGCGAGCCGGCGTGCAGCGTGACCGTCCACCGGTGCGCGCCCGTGGCTGCGGCGAGGGCGTAGAGCACGCCGCCGGGCGAGCCGGCGAACACGGTCGGGCCTGCAACGACGGGCGACGGCTCGGGTCCCGCGCCGTCCGTCCCGAGGCTGACAGGCACCGACCAGACGGCGTGCAGATGCCCGACCGCCGACCGCGCGGGCGCCGCGGAGGCCGAAGCCGCGCCGGCGTGCGCGGCCGATCCGCCGTACTGACCCCAGCCGGGCACGGGCGCCCCCGCCGCCTGCCCGGCACCCAGCACGGCCGACGCGCACACCGCCGCGGCCAAGGTTGCAACGATCGGCACCCGTCTGCCCACGGCGCGGATCGTACTCCGCCCGGGCCTACCCGTTTGGGGGGGTTTTGGCCGCCCGCACGAGCTCGTCGCCGACCTCGGCGGTGCCCGCCGTCCCGCCCAGGTCGGGAGTGCGCACGACGCCGGCGGCGAGCACCTCCTCGAGCGCCGCCATCACCCGGGCCGCCGCGGCCCCCTCGCCGAGGTGGTCGAGCATCATGGCGCCGGCCCAGACGGCGCCCACCGGGTTTGCGAGCGAGCGTCCGGCGATGTCGGGGGCCGACCCGTGCACCGGCTCGAACAGCCCCGGGCCGGTGCCGTCGGGCGAGACGTTCGCGCTCGCGGCGAGCCCCATCCCGCCCTGGATGGCGGCGCCGATGTCGGTGATGACGTCGCCGAACAGGTTGGACGCGACCATGACGTCGAACCGCCCCGGCTGGCTGACCATGTAGGCGCAGGCGGCGTCGACCAGGATCCGGTCGAGCTCGACATCGCCGAAGTCCGCGTGCACGACCTCCACGATCTCGTCCCACATGACGAAGTGGTGCGGGCTCGCGTTCGACTTCGTGATGCTCGCGAGCCTGCCGCGGCGCGACCGCGCGAGCGCGAACGCGTGGCGGACGACGCGCTCGACCCCGACCCGGGTGAAGACGTCCACCTGCAGGCCGACCTCGTGGCCCATCCCGACGTGCAGGCGGCCGCCGGCCCCGGCGTACTCGCCCTCGGTGTTCTCGCGCACGCACACCATGTCGATGTCGGCGGCGGAGCGGCCGGCGAGGGGCGTGGCCACGCCGGGCAGGAGCCGGATCGGGCGGATGTTCAGGTAGAGGTCGAAGCGCTGCCGGATCGGCAGCAGGAGCCCCCACAGCGTGACGTGGTCGGGCACGCCGGGCGAGCCGACCGCACCCAGGTAGACGGCGTCGTGCTGCTCCAGCCGGCGCAGGCCGTCGGCCGGCATCATCGCGCCGGTGCGGGCGTGGTGGTCGCTGCCCCACGGCAGGTGCTCCCACTCGAGCCGGCAGTCATCGCCGCAGGCGGCCTCGAGCACGCGGATGCCCTGCTCGATCACCTCCGGCCCGACGCCGTCGCCGCCGATCACGGCGATCCGGTGCCGCCGCGCCGCCACCCGTCACCCGCCCTTGATCGCGCCCGCCACCAGTCCGCGCATGAAGAAGCGCTGGCCGAAGAGGTAGAGCGCGACGATCGGCAGGGTCGCGAGCGAGAGGCCGGCCATCACCACGGGGATGTTCGAGGTTGTAGCGGTTCTGGAACCCCGTCAGCCCGGCCATCAGCGTGAGCGAGTCTGCTCTGCAGGAAGACGAGCGCGATCAGCAGCTCGTTCCACACCCACAGCACGTTCACGACCGCGAGCGTGACCAGCGGAGCGCCGGAGAGCGGCAGCGACCACGCGCAGGAAGACCTGCAGCGAGTTCGCGCCGTCGACCGTCGGCGGCCTCGATCAGCGCGCGCGGGATCGTGCGGAAGAACGGCCGCAGCATGTAGACCGAGAACGGCAGCATCAGGCCGACGTAGATCACGATCACGAGCCGGAAGGTGTTGATCAGGTTGAGCTCGGCGCCGAGCAGGAAGAGCGGGACGACCAGCACGACCGGCGGGATCACCATCAGCGAGATGATCAGCGAGAGCAGCGAGGTCGCGGCCGCGAAGTCGCCAGCGCGAGAGCCCCAACGCGGCGAGCGCGCGAACAGCAGCGTGATCACGACCGACGCCGACGGTCACGATCAGCGCTGTTCAGCAGCCAGCGCGGGAACTGGTCGTTGAGCGCCGTGTGGAAGCCGTGCAGCGTCGGGGTGGTGGGGAAGCCCGAGGGGATGGTTGAGGAAGTCGCTCTGCGTGCGCAGCGCCGACGAGAGCATCACGTACACCGGCAGAAGCGCGCTCAGATCGTGAACGCGATCAGCACCGAGCTGGCGCACGAGCCGGCCGGCGCGCTCGACGATCATGCCGCCCTCCAGCCGCGAGGCGCCGAAGCGGACGGCCAGGACGACGGCGGCGACCGCCGTCACGCCGATCAGGAGCAGGGTCGCCGCGGCACGCCGCGAGCCACGGGAGTCGGTAGGTGAAGGCGTTCTGGTAGATGTAGGTCTCGGTCACCTGGGTGGCCTGGCCGGGGCCGCCGCCGGTCATCACGAACACGTAGCTGAAGACCCAGGAGAGCAGCGTGATCGCCTCGATCACGAGGTAGAAGACGATGATCGAGCGCATCATCGGCAGGGTCACGTGCCAGTGGGTGCGAAACCAGCCGGCGCCGTCGACGCGGGCGGCCTCGAACACGTTCTGTCGGCAGCGACGAGGAGCCGGGCGAGGAAGAGGATCACCCCGAAGCCGAGCTCCTTCCAGACGATCACGCCCGTCAGCGACGCGCAGCGCCCAGTCGGGATCGCCCAGCCAGTCCTGCGTCAGGCAGTCCGAGGCCGAGCGTCTCGCAGCGACGAGTTGAGCAGCGCCGTGCAGCGTGAGCATCTGCGCCGAAGAGCACGCCGACGACGGCGACCGGCAGCATGTAGGGGATGAACACGGCGCCGCGGTGGAAGCGCCAGCCGCGCATGCCCTCGAACAGCAGGATCGAGATCAGCAGCGCGATCCCGATGATGATCGGCAGCGTCGAGCAGCAGCGCGCAGGTTGTTGCCGAGCGCCTGGCGGAAGAACGGGTCGTCGAAGACGATCCGCAGGTTGCCGAGGCCGACCTACGTGCCGTCGCGGTGGGTCGCCTCGATCAGCAGGCGGTAGATGCTGTAGCCGAACACGAACGCGATCGCGGCGAGCGCCGGCGCGATCCACAGGAGCGCCTGCCACGGAGCGGCGGCGGGAGCGGCCGCGTGCGGCCGCCCCCGTGCCCGGCGTCCCCCGGTGACGCTACTGCTGTCCGCGTCCACGTCTTGAAGTTCTCGATCAGGTCGGGCTCGATCGTCCGGATCCGGGCCATGTCCGACTCCATCGCGGCGGCCGCCTGCGCGGCGGTCGCCTTGCCGGCGAACATCAGCTGCACGCCGCCGAAGTTGGCCTTCGAGTCGAGCTCGGTCGGGATGAAGTTCTCGAGGTACGGGAGCGCCGTTCTGCGAGTAGTCGAACAGCTGCTTCACCTGCGGCACGTGATCAGCGCTCGCGTTGAAGCGGTCGTCGGCCGGCAGCGCGCCGGTGTCCTTGTAGAACAGCGCCAGCTCGGCCGGCGTGTGCATGAACATGATGAAGTCGGCCGCCTGCTGCTTGTAGCTTCGACCACGAGGTGATCGCCGAGCGTCTGCGACGTCGAGCCGAGCTTGCCCGCGCCGACGCCGTTGGCGTACTTCGGCATCGTCATGACGCCGACCTTGCTCGCGCCGACCTGGGTGACGAACTTGCTGCACGTCGGTGCCGGCGGTGATCGTCATCGCGCTCTTGCCGTCGACCCACGTCTGCTGGGCCTGGTACAGGTCGAGCGAGCCGATGTCGTCGTTCCAGCACTTGGCGCTGATCATCTGCCCGAGCCGCGTCCACCACGCGGCCAGCTCGGGATCGGTGAACTTCTTCGTCCCGACGACGGCCTGCTTCAGCTCATCGACCGAGGTCAGCGACTGCGACCCGAGGATCGAGTACAGCCATCCGCCGAACCAGCCGTCCTTGACGCCGCCGGCGATCGGGGTGATGCCCTTCGCGCGCAGCGTCGTGCAGTCGGAGAGCAGCTGGCTCCAGGTGGTGGGCGCCGGGCGATGCCCGCCCTGGCGAGGACGTCCTTGCGGTACAGGATCGGGAACGAGGGCTGCACGTACCAGGGCGCGCGTCCAGAGCTTGCCGTCCCGACGTGTCCTCGGAGCCGTTCAGGTAGTGCTTCCACTCCGCCGCCGGGATGTAGTCGGAGATCGGCGCGAGGTTGCCGTCCCAGCGCGTCCTCGCAGCGCCCAGATGCCGCCCCAGAAGTACTCGATGTCCGGGCCCTTCTTGGCCTTCGCCGCCGCGGCGAAGTTCGGCATCAGGTTGTCGGTCGCTGCAGCACCGTGTTGATCTTGATGTTCGGATGCAGGGCCTCGTACTTGCTCACCGAGGTGGCGAGGAACTTGGACAGGCCGTGCGCCTCCTGGTTGCCCCAGTACCACATGGTCAGGGTGACCGGGCCGCTCGGCGCGGCCGAGCTGCCACCCCCGGAGCTGCCACCGCTGCTGCTGCTCCCGCAGGCGCTGGCCGCGAGCATGATGAGTGCGGCGGCCGCGAAGCGGCGCCCCGTTGTGGTGAGTAGCCTGGTCATGATGAACCCTCCCCTCGACGCTGGGATGGAAGTAAACGCTATAGCATTCCCGGCGTCAAGAGCGCCCGGGGGCGCACGTGCGATGAGGAGTCTGTGACGTGGCCGGAATCGACCTTCACCACCTCACAAAGGTGTACGCCAACGGCGTTCGGGCCGTCGACGCGATCGACCTCGAGATCCGCGACGGCGAGTTCATGGTGCTCGTCGGGCCGTCCGGCTGCGGCAAGTCGACGCTCCTGCGGATGATCGCCGGGCTCGAGGAGGTGTCCGCGGGCACCGTGCGCATCGACGACCGCGACGTGACCGCGCTCGCCCCGCGGGCACGCGACATCGCGATGGTGTTCCAGGACTACGCGCTCTACCCGCACATGACGGTGCGCCAGAACCTGGCGTTCGGGCTCAAGCTGCGGCACGTGAACCGGCGCGAGATCGAGCAGCGCGTGCAGGCGGTGGCGACCACCCTGGGCCTGCAGGACTACCTGGCGCGGCGGCCGGCGGCCCTCTCGGGCGGGCAGCGCCAGCGGGTCGCGATCGGCCGGGCGATGGTGCGCGAGCCGAAGGCGTTCCTGATGGACGAGCCGCTCTCGAACCTCGACGCCAAGCTGCGGGTGACGATGCGGGCCGAGCTCGCGCGGCTGCACGAGCGCCTGGCCGTGACCACGGTGTACGTCACCCACGACCAGACCGAGGCGATGACGCTCGGTCAGCGGGTCGCCGTGATCCGCGACGGCACCGTGCAGCAGTGCGACACGCCGCAGGCGCTGTTCGACCGGCCGAACAACCTGTTCGTCGCGGCCTTCATCGGCTCGCCGGCGATGAACCTCGTCGCGGCGACCGTCGAGGACGCGACGATCCGCTTCGCCGACATCGTGCTGCCGCTGGCGGAGGGGGCGGCGGTGCGGGGGCAGCGCCGCGACGTGATCCTCGGGATCCGGCCGACCGACTTCGAGCTGCCCGACCGCGCCGCCGACCCGGCGCTGCCGCGCATCCGGGTCGCGCCCGAGGTGATCGAGGGCCTCGGAGCCGAGACCAACGTGATCTTCCCGCTGGCGGCGCCGCGGGTCGACAGCGACACCGTGCGGTCGGCCGCCGAGGGCGGCGACGTGGGCACGCTGCTCGCCGACGACGACCGCGCGCTCTTCACCGCGCGCATCGCCACCCGCACGCCGCTCGCCCAGAACGGCCCGATCGAGCTCGTCGTGCACAACGCCAGCATGCACTTCTTCGACCCGGAGACGGGCGCCGCGCTGCGATAGCCAAACGGGGTCAGACCCCTTTTGGCGGGCACCGCGGCTGGGTCGGTAGCGCGGCGCACATCCGCCAAAAGGGGTCTGACCCCGTTTGGCTAGTACGTCACCAGGCCGCCAGAGACGTTCACGCCCTGGCCGGTCATGTAGCCGGCCGCGTCCGAGAGCAGGAAGGCGATCACGCTCGCCACCTCGGCGGGCGCGGCGGTGCGGCCGAGCGGGATCGCCGCCCGGCGCGCGTCCTCGACGGCGGCGACGGACAGCCCGCGGGCCCGGGCGATGCCCGCGAGCACCACGTCGTTCATCGGCGTCTCCACCACGCCGGGGCAGACGGCGTTCACGCGAACACCGCGCGCCGCCCAGGCGTGGGCGAAGGTGCGCGTGAGCGAGAGCACGGCCGCCTTGCTCGCCGAGTAGACGGCCGCCTCGACGGTGCTGCCCGTCTTGCCGGCGATCGATGCGACGTTCACGACCGCCGCCCCCGCCGGGAGCACGTCCTGCATGGCCTGCAGCAGGAAGAACACGGCGCGCACGTTGACCGCGAAGATCGCATCCCAGTCGTCGGCACTGACGTCGGCGATTGCGGAGAGGCGGATGATGCCGGCCGCGTTCACAAGCTGCCCGGGCCGCTCGATCGCCGCGATCGCGCCCCGGCCGGCGGCCGTGGTCACGTCGGCCACGAGCGGCTCCGCGCCCAGCTCGGCCAGGGTCGCGAGGCCGGCCTCGTCGCGGTCGACCGCCACGACCCCCACACCGTCGCGCAGCAGGTGCAGCGCGGTCGCCCGACCGATCCCGCTCGCCGCGCCGGTGACGATGCAGCGTCCGGCTGCCGGCGCCGCCATCAGGCCGCCACCCGTCGCGGGCGCAGAAGGGTCGCCGTCAGCGTCGTCGCGATGCTGCCGCCGGGCTCGAGCGCGAGCGCCTTGCCCTCCGCAACGGCCTGCGCCAGGTTCCCGCCACCGACCCAGGGCTCGACGCCGAGCGCGTACGACCCGGCCAGCGGCAGCGCGTGCGCGCCGCCGTAGGCCTGCCAGGAGATGATCCAGCGGAACACCGCCGGGTCCCAGTCGAGCCGGAACCCGAGCCCGAGGCGATCGTTCGTGACCTCGACCCAGCCCCCGTCGAGGTCGCGCAGGTACACGTCGTCGTGCGATCCCTGCTCGGGGCCGGGGACGGCCGAGAGGTCGACCTGACCGCCGCTGCGCAGGCGCGCGTGCGGCCAGGCGCTGCGCTGCCCGGGCTCCAGGCGGGCGGTGTCCTCCCAGAGCTCGGGGATCGTGACGATCGTGCGGCACGGCGCATGCAGGCGCGCGCCGGCCGCGACCAGCGGCGCCCCCAGGACGCAGTGGTGGCCCCACACCGCCTGCTCGGCCGTCTCGCCGAGGTTGGTGATGGTCTCCGAGAGCGTGAGCACGCTGCGGCCGGCCTCGAGCCGCATCACCCGCTCGAGCCGAAACGGCGAGACCGGGCAGTCGACGGTGAACCGCACGGCGACCGCGGCGTCGGAGCGCTCGACCTGGCTCCACTCCCACCCGGCGGTCGCCACCTCGCCGTGGAACGGCAGCTCGCGGCCGCGGTGCACGCAGGCGTCGTTGGTGTTCGGGAAGAGCTCCTGCCAGCCGCCGTCGTAGTTCTCGAGAAAGGCGGCCCCGTCGCTGCCGGCCCGGGCGGGCGCTCCGGGCGGCTGCAGCCCCCAGGGCGCCTTGAAGAGGACATCCGTCCCGGTGGCGACGTCCACGAACGCGTAGATGTCGGCGCCCTTGTCCGGCAGCACGGTCACGGCGAGCGCGCCGTTTGCGAGCGTCACGCTCGCCCAGCCGCCGACCTGGCCCTCGGTGACGGCGGCGGCGCTCACGCCTCGGGCAGCGTCTCGAGGATGAACCAGTTGGCCGTCAGGCCGCAGTCCACGCGCAGGTCGACCCCGGTGATCCCCGACGCGTCGTCCGAGGCCAGGAACACGAACGCCTGGGCGACCTCGTCTGTGCGCACCAGCCGCCGCATCGGCACCCGCGCGAAGCCGCCGTTCAGGTACTCCATCAGCTTCGGCCCGACCGCGTTCTCGGTCATGTCGGTGTGCGTGAAGCCGGGGCTGACGCAGTTCGACCGGATCCCGTGCTCGGCCAGCTCGAGCGCCATCGTCCGGTTCAGGCCGAGCAGGCCCGCCTTCGAGGCGTTGTAGGCGACGAACGGGCCGTCGCCGCCGGATGCGTCGATCGAGGCGTTGTGCAGGATGACGCCGCCGCCGGCCTTCGCCATCTCCCGCGCGACCGCCTGCGCCATCAGGAACGCGCCCGTCAGGTTGGTGTCGAGCACCTCCCGCCAGCGCGCCCGGTCGATCTCGAGGAACGGCGTGTCGTCGTCGACGCCGGCGTTGTTGACGAGCACGTCGATGCGGCCCCACCGCTCCACCGCCGCGGCGACCGCCGCGTCGACCTCGGCATCGGCGCGGACGTCGCACGTGCGCGCCCACGCCCGCCCCCCGGCCGCCTCGATGCCGGCCACGGTGGCATCGAGGTCGGCCTGGGTGCGGCCGAGGACGAGCACGTCGGCGCCCTCGGCCGCGAAGGCCCCGGCGGTGGCCCGGCCGATGCCGCGGCCACCGCCGGTCACGATCACGTTGCGGCCGTCGAACCGACCGCTCACTCGCCGGCCGCCTCGGCGATCTCCGAGAAGTGGTGCGGCTGTTTCGCCCCGCCGGTGCGGCTGAGGCCGATCATCGTGAAGACGGCCAGGATCGCGAGCACGATGACCCCGAACCAGAAGATGCTCGACTGGGTCTTGAAGTCGGTGGCGTTGATCAGGAACGTCAGCAGGAAGTTCTTGTAGAAGACGTAGACGTTGATCCCGATCCCGAGCAGGGGCAGCACCAGGGTGGTGAGCCAGTTGAAGTGGGCTCGGTCGATGCGCAGGTGGTAGAAGATGTTCGCGACGCACACGAGCGTGTACGGGATCAGCACGTAGAAGACGTAGGAGACGCCGATCCAGCCGAACGCGTTCAGCGGCTTGGAGTCCTGCCAGAGCACGATCACGAACGGCAGGACGGCGCAGCAGCCGAGCACGAGCGCCTGGGCGTTCCAGGGCGTCTTGTGCTCGTCGACCTCGGCGAACAGCTTCGGGGCGAGCCCCTCGCGCGAGAGCGCGTAGAGCAGGCGGCTGGCCGTGATCGAGATCGCCGTGAAGGCCGCGAACACCGCCGTGATGCCGGTGAGCGGCACCAGCACGCGCAGGAGGCCGATGTAGTGGTCGGCGACCAGGTAGATGGGCGTGAACTCACCGGAGCTGACGTAGTTGCTCATCGTCCCGGACGGCACCGAGATGACGTAGCCGAACGACGTCACGACCCAGTACAGGCCGGCGCCGATCGTGACGAGGATGGTCGCCTTGGGGACGAGCGAGCGCGGCGTGCGCGTCTCCTCGGCCATCGGCGCGACGATGTCGAAGGCGGCGATCGCCAGGATGGCGAACAGGATGGCGTTCTGGAACCCGGCCCAGCCGGCGGTGTTGTGGCTGTAGATGAACGGGTCGAGCGTGAAGTTCCCGTCGATCGCCTGCTTGATGATGATGTACAGGGCGAGCAGCAGGACGAAGCCGGCCTCGAACATGATGAAGTAGCCGGTGATCTTGGCCGACAGGCGGATGTCCTTCTTCGTCAGGACGCCGACGACGACGACCGAGCCCAGGCCCGCGATCATGGCCGTCCACGTGCCCGCGCTGATGCCGAAGTAGTCGAGCAGCGAGTTGAAGAACAGGCCGAACATGACCGGCTGCAGGATCGAGCCGACGATGTAGGTCGCGACCAGCACCCAGCCGAGCCAGATCCCGAGCGGCGGGGCCGTGGCCTCCCACAGCCAGGTGAAGACGCTGCCGGCGGCCGGACGGCGCTGGTTCATCACGGCGAAGCTCAGGGCCGTCGGCAGCATCGCGATGGCGACGGCGGCGAAGGCGAGCGGCACGACGGCGCCGGTGATGCCCTCCATCAGGCCGACGTTGAAATAGACCGTGAGCGCGAGGCCCATGTACGCGACCCCCATCACCACCAGCTGCCACAGCCCGAGGGCGTTCTTCTGCAGTTGGTGGGTGGGGGGAATTCCTCCCTCACCGGAGACAGAGGCCACTAGAGCTCCCTTCGTGTCGGAGATCGCCGGTCCCCGGGCCGAAGACCGTGCCCGGAATGAAAAGCTATAGCATCTAGCATGTCAAGCCCCCGCCTCGAGCGGATGCACAGCGAGGGCCTCGACCTGGATGTCCATGTAGGGCCAGAGCGGCAGCGACGTCAGGGCCGCGTGCAGCTCGGTGGCGTCGGCGGCGCGGTAGAGCGAGAGGTTCGCGAAGCGCCCGGGCAGCCGCCAGATGCGCACGAGCACGCCCTGGTCGATCAGCTCCCGGCCGCGGCCGTGCTCGGCTGCGAGCAGCTCCCGGCGACGCTCCTCGGGCAGCCCCTCGGGCAGGGTGATGTCGATGTGGACGAGGAACTCCATCGTCATCCCGCCGCCCGGCTCGCCTCGGCGTAGCCCGGATTCACGATCGCGGCGACCGGCTTGCCCGCCAGGAAGTCGATCACCTGGCGGGTTGCGAGCACGGGCAGGTCGGCCAGGGCAGCGGCCGAGTACCAGGCCGCGTGCGGGCTGAGCGTGACCGTGCCGAGCTCGCGCAGCGGGCTCTCGGCCGGCGGCGGCTCGGCCTCGAACACGTCCAGGCCCGCGCCGGCCAGGTGGCCGGCGCGCAGTGCGGCGGCCAGCGCGCGCTCGTCGACCAGCCCTCCGCGGCAGGTGTTCACGAGCCGCGCTCCGGGACGCATGGCGGCGATCGCCGCCGCGTCGATCATGTGCTGGGTGGCGGCCGTCAGCGGCACGTGCAGCGTCACGATGTCGGCCTCCGCGAGCGCGTCTGCCAGCGTCGCGGGCACGAGGCCGTCGTCCCGGATCCGGCGCTCGCTCACGTAGCGGTCGTGCACGAGCACCCGGAAGCCGATCGCGCGCAGGGCCGCCGCCACCCGCACCCCGATGCGGCCGTAGCCGATGACCGCGACGGTCGTCGTCGACGGCCGGGCGGCGGCGGGGTAGGAGGCGGGCGCCGCCCACCGGCCGGAGCGCACCGCCCCGTCGAGCGCGCGCACGCCCCGGGCCTGGTCGAGGACCAGAGCCAGCGTGTGGCAGGCGACCTCCTCGATGCAGTAGTCCGGCGTGTTCGCGACGGCGACTCCGCGGGCCGTGGCCGCGGCGACGTCGATCATGTCGTAGCCGATGCCGAGCCGGCTGATCATGCGCAGACCGTCGAGCGCATCGAGGACGCGGGCCGAGACCGGCGCCCATTGCACGATCAGGGCGTCGGCCCCGGCGCACCGGTCGATCACGTCCTGCTCGCTGCGGCAGTCCGCCCTGCGCGCCCGCAGGCCGGCCGCGGCCAGCAGCCGCTCCTCGGCGCCGGCGGAGGGCAGGTCGGAGTCGGTGACCACGACGAGCGCGCTCATCCCGGGCCCTCGGGCACACCGGCCAGCGAGCGCTCGATCCGGCTCGCCGCAACCTGGATGTGGCGCGCCATCTCGGCCTGGGCCTGCTCGGGATCGCCGCCCGCGATGGCGTCGACGAGGTCGACGTGGCTGGCCGCGTGGGCGCGCAGCTCGTCGGCGGGCAGGCTGCGCGTGGCAGCCCGCAGGAATGCGGCCACGCGGCCGCGCACCTGCGCGGCGACCTCGTTCAGCAGGGAGTGGTCGGAGAGCTCCCAGAGCAGGCCGTGGAACTCCTGGTCGAGCTCGACCAGCGCGTCGACCCCGCCCGCGTCGGCCGCGTCCAGCATGCGGGCGGCGATCGAGCGCAGGCGCGCCTCCGCCGCGGGGGTCAGCCGCTCCTGGGCGCGGCGCACGACGAACCCCTCGAGCACGATCCGAAGCGACGAGATCTCGGCCAGGCCGACCGGCGTGAGCCCCGCCACCCAGGCGCCCCGGCGCGGGATGCGCTGCACCAGGCCCTCGTCGGCGAGCCGTGCCAGCGCCTCGCGGACGGGGATGTGGGAGACGCCGAGCTGGCCTGCGATCGTGCGCTCGACGAGCTTCGTGCCCGGCCGGTAGACGCCGTCCTGGATCGCCGCGCGCACGCTCTCGGCGACCCGGTCGGACAGGCTGTGGTCGCGGAGGCGCTCGAGCTCGGTCATCGCCTCAGACGATCCAGCCCTGCGCCGACCAGCCACCGTCGACCCGCAGCGTCGTGCCCGTGACGAACGAGGAGTCCTCGTCGTCCGCCAGGTAGGCGACCGCGCGGGCGATCTCGTCGGGCTCGCCGAAGCGGCCCATCGGCGTGCGCTCGTGATAGCGCTCGACGTCGATCACGCCATCGGCGATGCCCTTCTGGACGAGCGCCGTGCGGGTGACGCCCGGCGCCACCGCGTTCACGCGCACACCGCGGGCGGCCCACTCGATCGCGAGCACCTCGGTCATCGACACGACCGCCGCCTTCGCGGCGCAGTACGCCAGGCGCATCGGGAACGCGTCCCAGGCGTTGATCGAGCTGATGTTGACGATCACGCCGGAGCCGCGGTCGAGCATGTGCCGGCCGACGGCCTGCGAGCACAGGAAGACCCCGGTCTGCATGATGCCGATCGAGGTGTCCCAGTCGGCGTCCGAGTACGTCTCCGACGGGCCGGCGAGGGCCACCCCGGCGTTGTTCACGAGCACGTCGATGCGGCCGTGGCGGGCCAGCGTCTCGGCCGTGGCGGCCTCGACCGCCGCCCGGCTGGACACGTCACACGCGTGGGCGCTGCCCGCGAGCGCCGCGGCCGCCGCGGTCGCGACCTGGGCATCGACGTCCCACACCGCCACCGTCGCCCCCGCCCCGTGGAAGCGGCGGCCGATCGCCTCGCCGATGCCGCGGCCGCCGCCGGTGACGACGCACACCTTGCCCGCCAGGCTCACCGGGCACCGCCCGCGGGCGGAGGGGCGAACAGCTCGCACACGTGACCGTCGGGGTCGCGCACGTACACGCACCGGCCGCCGGCGTTGGCCCCGGTGTCGACATCGGCCGGCGGACCGAGCGGCGTGCCGCCGGCGGCGACGAGCCGCTCGAGCAGGCCGTCGACGTCGGGGCAGGCCACGCAGATGTGGCTGAAGCCGACGTCGGCCGGACGCCCGCTCACATGCCCGCCCGCGGGCTGCAGGTATTCGAAGAGCTCGATCCGGGGGCCGCCGCCGGGGAACTCCAGGTGCACCATGCGCACGTGTGCGCCCGGCTCGCGCACGATCGCCTCCAGGTAGCCGCCCCGCTTCTCCTGGCTCATCGCCTCGCGCATGCCCAGGGCATCCCGCCAGAAGCGCAGCGACCGGTCGAGGTCGGAGACCGTCAGGCCGGTGTGGGCGATCGCGGTCGCCGGCGGGCGCTCGCCGCTCATGCCGCCTCGGTCCCCGCGTCTGCGGCGAGCCCGAGCGGATGCTGCGAGAGCACCCGGCAGCCGTCGGCGGTCACGACGGCCACGACCTCGACGCGCACGCCGATGCCGCCGCGGTAGGCGCCGGGCTCGAGCGCGACGACCATCCCCGGCTCGAGCACGGTCGCGCTCTCGGGGACGATGCGCGGCTCCTCGTGCCAGGCGAAGCCGAGCCCATGGCCGGTGTGGTGCGGATAGGAGTGGCCGGCCGCCTCGACCTCGCCCCGGACGGCGCGGTCGACGTCGCCGGCGACGGCGCCCGGGCGCAGCGCGCCGAGGCCGGTTGCGAGGGCGCCGCGTGCGAGCGCGTGCATCTCCACCGCGGCGGGCGGTGGGTCGCCAATCGCCCACGTGGCGCAGGAGTCGCCCCAGATCCCGTCCAGCCGAGGCACGATGTCGGCCAGCACCAGGTCGCCCTGCCCGAGCGCGCGCGGCACCGGCGGCCCGCCGATGTCCTCGGTGCGGGGGCCGCTCAGGAGGTCGGCGATCACGGTCGTGCGCGCGCCCGCCGCCGCATCGATCGCCGCGCTGATCGCCGCCCACAGATCGAGCTCGCCGGCGCCCTCGCGGGTGGCGGCGCGGGCCGCCGCGTGCCCCGCCTCGCACAGCCGCAGCGCCGCCTCGATCGCCTCCACCTCGGCCGGCGTCTTGCGGGCGGGCAGCATGGCGAGGCCGGCCAGCGGGGCGGCGACAGCGCCGGCGATGCCCGGCATGAGGCCCGCCGGCACGCTCGCACCGTCGACGAGCGTGCGGGTGGCGCCCGCGCCCGCGGCCGTCATCGCCGCCCGAAGCGCCGCGGCCGCCCCGGCCAGCGGGTCGAGCGGCGCCGTGGTGAAGCCCTCGTAGACGTGCGTGGACTCGCCCTCCGCCGCCTCGTCGGCCGAGCACACGAGCTGGGCGGGGGCGGCCCGCGCGGCGACGGCCAGCGCCGGCAGCTGGAACGGCGAGGGGCCGAACCCGACCTCGGTGGCGTGCCCGGTGAGCATGCGCACGAGCCCTGGATCGGCCGTCACCAGCGCGTCGGCGTCGCACGCGTCGAGGTAGGCGAGCAGGCGCGGGTCGGCCATCTAGAACCCCACCGTCAGGGCGCCGTCGGCGACGATCCGGGCGCCGCTCACGTAGGAGTTCTCGGCCGAGAGCAGGAACGCGACCACGGCCGCCATCTCGTCCGGCTCGGCCGCCCGGCCCACGGGCAGCCGTCCGCTCTCGACGTACCCCGTGCGAAACCAGTCGGTCTCGAGCTCGTCCTGGCCGTCGACCACCGACATCCGCGTGCGCACGAAGCCGGGCGCGATGCTGTTCACGAGCACTCCCCGGGAGCCGAGCTCGAGCGCGAGCGTGCGCGTGGCGGCGTCGAGGCCGCCCTTCGCAGCGTCGTAGCTGAGCGCGGTGCGCTCGCTGTGGGTGGCGTGGATCGAGGTCACGTTGACGATCCGCCCGCCGCCGTGGGCGGCCATGTGCAGCCCGGCCGCACGCGCGAGCCAGATCGGGCCGTCGAGCATCACGCCGAGCTGGCGCCGGTAGGCGGCGACCGTGAGGTCGGCCACCGCCTCGGGGATGAAGATGCCGGCGACGTTCACGAGCCCCCAGATGCGGCCGTGCTCGGCGGCGATGGCCGCGATCAACGCCTCGTGGCCGTCGATGTCGGCGACGTCCACCTGAAGCGAGGGCGCGAAACCGCACGGCTCGACGTCGAGTCCGATCACGACCCGGCCGTCGCCCCGCAGGCGGTCGGCCACGGCCGCGCCGATGCCGTTTCCGGCGCCCGTGACGACAACCGCTCCCGATGCCGAACCTGGCCCCATGCTGGCGAAGAGTAAAGCGCTATAGCGTATAGCTCGTCAAGCCCGAGCCGTGTCGCGCCGCTCCTACTGCACCGTGTAGCCGCCGTCGACGATCAGCGTCTGCCCCGTCATCCACGCGCTGTCGTCCGAGAGCAGGAACACGGCCGGGCCGCCCATGTCCTTCGGCTCGCCGATGCGGCGCAGCGGATGGCGGGCCGCGATCGCGTCGATCTGATCGTCGAAGTCGGGCCGGCTGACGTAGGCGAGCGGCGTCCGCACGACCCCCGGCGCGAGCACGTTCACACGCACGCCGTGCGGCCCGGCGTCGGCCGCGAGCGCGCGGGCAAGCGCGGTCACGCCGCCCTTCGCCGCCGTGTATGCCGCGTACCCGGGGGCGCCGATGTGGGCCAGCTGGCTGCCGACGAGCACGAGCGCGCCCCCGCCCGCCGCCATCATCGGCCGCAGCGCCGCCCGCGCCACCCGCAGCGTCACGCCGAGGTTCGCATCGAGGAACGCGCGCAGCTCGGCGTCGCCGCTCTCGCGCAGGTCCTCGCCGCGCCACACCGTCCCGGCGGCGTGGACGACCCCGTCCACGCGGCCGATGCCCGAGAGCGCCGCCGCGATCATGGCCTCCGGAGCGCCGTCGGCGAGCAGGTCGGCGGCATGTGCGTGCACCGTCCCCGTCGGGCGCCGCGAGGGCGAGCTCCCCGAGCGCATCCGCGCGGCGGCCGGACGCGAGCACCTGCGCGCCCTCCTGCGCGCACCGCAGCGCGATCGCGCGCCCGATCCCGGACGACGCGCCGGTCACCACCACGCCCCGGCCTGCGAGCCTGCTCACGACCGCGTAAGCATACGGTCGCGTGCCGAAGCGGCGCCGGCCCTCTATCATCGCCGGCCGTGAGCCCGTTCGATCCGCTTCACGTGCAGAGCACGCCGTATCTGGCGCCGCTCGTGCCGGTGCTGCCCATCCGTCTGCGCCGGACCGAGATCCTCACGATCGTCTACGGCACCGACCGCGCGGCCGCCGACGCGCTGATCCCGGCGCCCCTGGAGCTCACCGGCGACCTGTGCGTCGTGCACGTCTACAAGATGCACGACGCCGAGTGGTTCGGGGTCTACTGCGAGTCGGCCTTCCAGCTGCCGGTGCGCCTGCCGGACGGCCGTGACGCGGTCTACTCGCCGTTCCTCGTGCTCGAGTCCGACGGCGCCGTGGCCGCCGGCCGGGAGGCCTACGGGCAGCCGAAGAAGGCCGGCCAGGTGTCGCTGGAGCCTGCCGGCGACCTGCTGGTGGGCCGGATCGGCCGCAACGGGATCGAGGTCGCAACGGCGACGATGTGCTGGAAGCAGACGCCGGCGGCGTCCGCCGACCTCGAGCGGCTGGTGCCCGGATCGGGCCTGAACGTGAACCTGCGCGTGCGCCAGGAGGAGGCGGGCCGGGTCAGCCGGGAGCTGGTCGTGCGCGCGTTCGCAGACGTCCACGAGCACGAGGCGTGGACCGGCCCGGGCACGCTCGAGCTGCGCCCCAATGCGCAGCTGCCCGTGCACATGCTGCCCGTGGGCAGGGTGGAGCTCGCCCTGCATCGCATGCTCGACCTCACGCTCGCGCCCGGGTCGGTCATCCACACCTACTAGCGGCGCACGGGTTGACTCGGGCCGCGGGCGCGTGGTAAGCCTGGACGCATGCTGAAGGCCGGTTCCACATGGTGAAAGCCTCACCACCGACCCGCATCCGCTCCGTGCGCCGGGCGGCGGCCCTCCTCGAGCACGTCGCGCTGACTCCGGCCGGCAGCACCGCCACGGCGGCAGCCGCGGCGCTGGACGTCCCGGTGCCCACCGCCTACCACCTGCTGAACACGCTCGTCGATGCCGGCCTCCTGGCCAAGGACGAGCGCCGCCGCTACCGGCTCGGCGCCAAGGTCGGTCTGCTGGCAGAGGCCTTCCTGGCGCAGGTGTCGGCCCCGGCCTACCTGGTCGACCGGCTGCGTGAGCTGGCCGATCGCACCGGCGAGACGGCCTACCTGTCGGCCTGGCGCGGGAACGACGCCGTGCTCCTGCAGATCGTCGAGGGGCGCCGGGCTGTGCGCGTCTCGGGTCTGCACCTGGGCTACAGCGGCGCCGCGCACGTGCGCGCATCGGGCAAGATGCTGCTGGCCTACGGGCGCCCGGGCACGCTTGCAGACTACGTGCGCACCCACGCGGTCGATGCCGCGGGCCTCGCCGCCGAGATCGACGCGGCCCGGCGGGCCGGCTACGCCATCGACGAGGAGGAGTTCGCCGAGGGCGTCGCCTGCATCGCCGCCCCGGTCGCCGACGGCACGATGGCGATCGGCGTCTCGGCTCCGGTCGAGCGCTACCGCAGCTGCCGCCAGGAGTTGATCGACGCGGTGGTCGCCGTCGCCGGCAGCGCGGCCGCCCCGCAGATGCCCGCTGCCGGTGACGCGTGAGGAGGGAGACGTGAGCGAAGCGCTGAGCGGGAAGGTGGCCCTCGTGACGGGGGCCGGAACCGGCCTCGGGCGTGGCATCGCCGAGGAGCTCGCCCGGGCCGGCGCGGACATCGCAGTCGCCGAGATCGACCCGGCCTCGGCCGAGCAGGCCGCGGCGGAGCTCTCGCAGCTCGGCGTGCGGGCGCGCGCATATCCCACCGACGTCTCCAAGAGCGCCGAGGTCGATGCGGCCTTCGCCGCGACCGTGCGCGACCTGGGCCGGCTCGACGTGGTGGTGAACAACGCCGGCATCAGCCGCGTCGGCCCGCACACACACGAGGTCACCGACGAGGACTGGCACGACTCGATCGCCGTCATGCAGACGGGGGTCTTCTTCGGTATCCGCGCGGCCGGCCGGATCATGATCGAGCAGAAGAGCGGCGGCTCGATCATCAACATCTCGTCGATCCGCGGCTTCTCGCCCAACCCCGGCCGGATGACGTACTGCGCGGCGAAGGCGGCGGTGATCATGATGACGCACATCGCGGCCGGCGAGTGGGCCGGCCACGGCATCCGCGTGAACGCGATCGCGCCGGGCGTCCTGCGCACGCCGATGTGGGACGACGACGTCGCCCGCGGGGCGATCGACGAGCAGCTCTACCTCGACGTCGTCCCGGCCAAGCGCCTGGGCACGCCCCGCGAGGTGGGCAGGCTGGCGGTGTACCTGGCCTCGGACGACTCGGTGTACGTGAACGGATCGTGCATCGCCATCGACGGCGCCCTGACATCGATCCCCGCCGGATGACCCGCGCCGGCCGGCCCCGACCATGAACGAAGGAGGACCGATGGCAGTCGACCATGTAGGGCTCACCCGCGGCGCCGCCCTCGGCGGCCGCATCACCATCCCGCGGCCGCCGCACCGGCTCGAGCGGCTGCGCGCCTGGATGGAGCAGGAGGCGGTCGACGCCTGCGTGCTCTTCGGCGCCCAGAACGTCGCCCACCTGGGCGGCTACGCCCGCTACTACGGCGGCCCGGCCGGCCTCGTCGTGGGCCGCGACGGCGCGCGCACCCTCGCGGTGATGATGGACGAGGTGCCGGTGGCGATCGCGCTCGGCGACGCCGACGCCGTCATCCCTTACGGCGAGCGCGGCTTCGGCATCAACCTGAACCCGCTGCCGCTGCTCGCCGCCGCGCTCGCCCGCACGCCGGAGGTGGCGCGCGCGCGCCGGATCGGCGTCTCCGACGAGATCGGAGGGATGGCCGCCCTGCTGCGGGCCGACGCCGACGCGGCCCAGGTCGACGCGGCCGCGCCGCTCTACCGGATCAGGCTCGTCAAGGACGAGGACGAGCTGGGCAAGGTGCTGCACGGCTACGAGCTGTGCTGGCTCGGCCAGCAGGCCGTGGCCGACGCCGCCCGCCAGGGCGTGACCGAGATCGAGCTCTTCACGGCGGCGCTGGCCGCCGCCCAGAACCGAAACGGCGGCCCGATCGAGTTTCTGACCGACCTGCTCTCCGGCCCCAAGACCGCCGACGTGTGCTGCCCGATCCACGTGGCCAGCCCTCGGGTCGTGCAGGACGGCGAGGCGGTGATCGCCGACGTCGCGCTGGGCGCACAGGGCTACTGGGGGGACTCGGCCGAGACCCACATCGCCGGGCAGAACCAGGAGGTCTCCGAGATGCGCGCCGCCCTGCTCCAGATCCTGGCGAAGGCCTCGTCGGAGCTGTGCACGGGCAACACCGGCGCGGCCATCTTCCACGCGATGCACCGCCGCATCGTCGACACCTTCCCGGGCGGCGAGTTCCCCCATCACGGCGGGCACGCGCTCGGGCTCTCGTCGTTTGAGGACCCGCACCTGATCCCGAGCGACGAGACGCCGCTCGAGAGCTGGATGGTGGTGGCGATCGAGCCCGGCGTGTACTTCCCCGGCCGGGTGGGGGCACGGGTCGAGAACGTCTTCGTGGTCACCCCCGACGGCGGCGTCGAGCTGCGCGATGCGATGGCGGCGCGGTGAGCGAGCGGGCGGTCCTGCTCGAGCACCACCGCCGCATGCTCGAGATCCGCGAGTTCGAGGACGAGGTGATGCGGCTCTTCGCGCGCAACCTCGTGCGCGGGTCGACCCACCTGTGCCAGGGCCAGGAGGCGGTGACGGTCGGCGCGTGCAGCGCCCTGCGCCGGGGCGACACGATGACCTGCACCTACCGCGGGCACGGCGCCGTGCTGGCGATGGGGGCGCCGCTTGACCGGGCGATGGCCGAGATCCTGGGCAAGGCCGGCGGCCTGTGCGCGGGCAAGGGCGGCTCGATGCACCTGACCGATGTCGGCATCGGCGCGCTCGGCTCGTTCGCCGTCGTCGGCGCCCATCTGCCGTTCGCGTGCGGCACCGCGCTCGCGGCGCAGACCCTCGCCACGGGCTCGGTCTCGCTGTGCTTCTTCGGCGACGGGTCGACGAACATCGGCGCCTTTCACGAGGCGATGAACCTGGCCTCGGTGTGGAAGCTCGGGATCGTGTTCGTCTGCGAGAACAACCTCTACGGCGAGTACTCGCCGATCGCGGCGACGACCGCGGTCGAGCGGCTGGTCGACAGGGCAGCGGCCTACGCCATGCGGGCCGAGCAGGTCGACGGCAACGACGTCGTTGCGATGCACGCCGCCGTCGCCGCGGCCTGCGAGCATGCGCGGGCCGGGCCACGGCCCGACCTTCCTCGAGGCGCTCACGTACCGGCACATGGGCCACTCGCGCAGCGACCCCGGCGCCTACCGGCCCGAGGGCGAGCTCGAGCGCTGGCGGGAGCGCGATCCGATCACCCTGCTCGAGCAGCGGCTCGAGGCCGACGGGGTCGCCGCGGGCCGACCTGGACGCCGCCCGCGCGGCTGCCCGGAGTGCGGTCGAGGAGGCGACGGCCCGGGCGCTCGCCTGGCCCGAGCCGGAGCCCGACGACCGCTTCGAGAGCGTGTGGGCGGCGCCCCGATGAGCGCCGTCACCTACCGCGAGGCCGTGATCCGGGCGCTGGCCGACGAGCTCGCCGCCGACGAGCGGGTGATCCTGATCGGCGAGGACGTGGGCGCCGCCGGCGGCGTGTTCAAGGCCACCGAGGGCCTGCACGCCCGCTTCGGCGACGCACGCGTGCGCGACACGCCGATCTCCGAGCAGGCGATCGTCGGCTGCGTGCTCGGCGCGGCGGTGATGGGGCTGCGGCCGATCGGCGAGATCATGTTCGCCGACTTCGCCGGCGTCTGCTTCGACCAGATCGCCAACCAGCTCGCCAAGTACCGCTACCAGTCCGGCGGCCAGGCGACCGTGCCCGCCACGCTGCGCATGGCCTCGGGCGGGAGCATCGGCTTCGGCGCCCAGCACTCCCAGTGCGTCGAGAACTGGTTCCTGAACATCCCCGGGATCAAGCTCTGCCTGCCGGCGACGCCGGCCGACGCCTACACGCTCGTGCGGGCGGCGGTGCGCGACGACGACCCCGTGATCGTGTTCGAGCACAAGGCCCTCTATGGCCGCACGGGCGAGCTGGGCGACCCCGCCGCGGCGCTCCCGATCGGACGGGCCGAGGTCGTGCGCGCGGGCAGGCATGTCACGGTGGTCGCGGCGCAGCTGATGCGCCACCGCGCGCTCGAGGCGGCCACGCTCCTCGAGCAGGAGGGGATCGAGTGTGAGCTGATCGACCCGCGCACCATCGCGCCGCTCGACACGGACACGGTGGTCGCGAGCCTGGCCCACACCGGCCGGCTCGCGTGCGTGCAGGAGTCGCCGCAGGCCGGCAGCTGGGGCCAGGCGGTGATCGCCGAGTGCGTCACCCGCGGCTTCGAGCTGCTCGACGCCCCGCCGCTCCTGATCGCGGCCGACGCCGTGCCCGTGCCCTACGCCCAGCCGCTCGAGGACGCAGCGCTGCCGGGCGTCGAGCGCATCGCGGCCGAGCTGCGAGCGCTCGCGCGGGCGTGAGCGACGCGCTCACCATCCGGGCCGTCGAGGCCGTCCCCATCCGCGCGCCGCTCGGCCGCACGTACCGTGGCAGCACCTATTCGATGACCCACCGGGCCACGGTGCTGATCCGCGTCCGCACCGACGCGGGCGTGGTCGGCGAGGCCTACGCGGGCGACGAGGACGCCGCCCTCGAGCACATCGTGGGGGTCGTGCGCGACGAGCTCGCCCCAGCGCTGCACGGCCTCGACTGCCTGGCGGTCGAGCGCTGCTGGGAGGCGGGCTACCCGGTCACGTTCGACATCCTGCGCGACCGTCGCATCGGCCTCGTGGCGCTGCGCGGGGGTCGATCTGGCGGTGTGGGACGCGGTCGGAAAGGCGCTCGGGCAGCCGCTGTGGCGGCTGTGGGGCGGCTACCGCGACCGGGTGCCGATGATCGCGATCGGCGGCTACTACGACAGCCCGCTCGGCATCGCCGAGGAGCTCGCCGCCTACCGGGAGATGGGCCTGGCCGGCTGCAAGCTCAAGGTCGGCGGGCGATCGCCGGCGCAGGACGCCGAGCGCGTGGCCGCGGCCCGGGCGGCGGTCGGGGACGACTTCGTGCTCGCGATCGACGCCAACCAGGGCTACTCGGTCGCTGAGGCCGTCGACCTGGCCCGGCGGGTCGCGGGGCTCTCCGTGCGCTGGTTCGAGGAGCCCTGCCGGTGGCACAACGACCGCCGCGGCCTGCGCGACGTGCGCATGCTGGGCGGCCTGCCGGTGTGCGCGGGCCAGAGCGAGCTCTCGGTCAGCGGCTGCCGCGACCTGATGGAGGCCGGCGCGATCGACGTCTGCAACTTCGACTCGTCGTGGTCGGGCGGGCCGACCGCGTGGCGGCGCTGCGCCGCGGTCGCGCACGCCTACGACGTCCAGATGGCCCACCACGAGGAGCCGCAGGTCGGCCTGCACCTGATCGCGAGCCAGGCCCACGGCACCTATGCCGAGTGCTTCCACCCCGACCGCGACCCGTTCTGGTGGAACCTCGTGGCCAACCGGCCCGACGCGGTCGCCGGCGAGGTGCCGCTCCCCGAAGCGCCGGGGCTCGGCTGGGAGCTCGACTCCGACTACATCGAGCGCTACCGGCTCGACCGGTAGCGGCGGCTAGCGGTAGCGCAGCCGCTCGACCAGCTCGTCGTTCAGGCTGATGCCGAGGCCGGGGCCGGCCGGGACGGCCACCCGGCCCTCGCCGTCGAGCGTGAACGGCTCGGTGAGCAGGCCGTTCACGAGCGGCGAGCCGGCCACCGAGAACTCGGAGTAGGTCGCGCCGGCGATCGCCGCGGTGAAATGCAGCGACGCGGCGACCAGGATCCCGGTCGAGAAGCAGTGCGGCACGACCTCGGTGCCGGTGGCGGCGGCCAGCTCGGCGATCTGGCGGCCCACGCTGAATCCGCCGCAGCGGGCCAGGTCGGGCTGGAGCACGTCGACGTGGCCGAGCTCGACGAGCGCCCGGTACGGACGCAGGCCGGAGTCGGCCTCGCCCGCGGCGATCCGCACCGAGACGGCATCGGACAGCCGCCGGTAGCCGGCGTAGTCGTCGGCCTGGAGCGGCTCCTCGAGCCAGTGGATGGCGAACGGCTCGAGCTCCCGCACGAGCTGGATCGCCCGCTTGACCGAGTAGGCCATGCCCCCGTCGATCATGAGCGCGCGGTCGGGGCCAAGCTCGTCGCGCGCCGCCGCCACCAGCTCGACGTCGCGCTCGAGGCTCGCCCCCAACGGCCCCCAGCCCAGCTTGAGCGCGCGGTAGCCGGCGGCGACGGCCCGGCGGGCGATGACGCGCACCTCCTCCGCCGACTCCGGCATCACCTCGCTGGCGTACACCGGCATCGCCTCGGTGCGGCGGCCGCCGAGCAGCGCCGACACCGGCACGCCGGCCGCCTGGCCGGCGATGTCCCAGAGGGCGATATCGATCGCACTCATGGCGTGCAGCGCCGCGCCCGCCCGGCCGTAGTGGTAGGAGCCGAGGTACATGCGATCCCAGAGCTCGGCGATCCGGGCCGGATCCTGGCCGATCAGGAGCTCGCCGAGACCGCGGGCGACGGCGTGCGAGGACGGCATCTCGATGATCGTGCGGGCGACGTACGGAGACGTGTCGGCCTCGCCGATCCCGACCAGGCCCTCGTCGGTGTGCACCCGCACGACGAACGCGTCCTGCGTGCCGTCGGCGCGGGTCGTGTCGACCTGGTCGAGGCGCAGGATGATGGGTTCGATCGCGGTGATCCGCATGGGCGCAGGCGCCCGCCGGCGGCGGGCCGTGCGATGATACCGGCCTCGTGAAGGCACTCATGTGGCACGGGGGCGCCGAGCTCCGCTACGGCGACGAGCCCGCCCCGGAGGTCGGCGCCGGCGCCGTCCCGTTCCGGGTCACGCTCGCCGGTGTGTGCGGGTCGGACCTGCACCCCTACCGCGGCCACCACGGGCCGCGCACGCCGCCGCTCGTGCTCGGCCACGAGGCCGTCGGCAAGGTCGATGGCGACGAGCGCCGCTACGTCGTGTTCCCGATCGTGTCGTGCGGCGCCTGCCCGGCGTGCCTGCGCGGCGAGCAGAACCTGTGCGCGACCCGCGGCCTGCTCGGACTCGACCGGCAGGGCGTGTTCGCCGAGACCGTGGCCGTCGATGGGCGATCCCTGACGCCGATCCCGGCGGCGGTCTCGGACCGCGTGGCCGTGCTGACCGAGCCGTTCGCCTGCGCCGTCTCGGCGCTGCGCTACGCCGGCGCCGCCCCGGGGCAGCACGTGCTCGTCGTGGGCGGCGGCCCGATCGGGCTGCTCACCGTCCACGCCTGTGCGATCCGGGGCATCGAGGTCTCAGCGGTCGAGCCCGTGGCCGCCCGCCGCAACCTCGCAGCGGAGCTCGGGGCGACCCGGGTGGCGGCGGCGATCTCCGACCCGAGCCTGCCCGAGGCCGACATCGCCATCGACGCGGTCGGGATCGAGGCCACGTGGCAGGGGGCGATCGCCCGCGTGCGCACCGGCGGCTCGGTGACGGTCATCGGCCTCGGCCAGGCGGAGGGCGCCGTGGCGGTGGGCGACCTGGTGCGGCGAGCGATCACCCTGCGCGGCCACTACGCCTACACGCGGGCCGACTTCGACGCCGCGCTCGCCCTCCTGGCCGAGCATCCCCCCAGCCTCGACTGGGTGACGGTGATGCCGCTGCGCGACGGCGCCGAGGCCTTCCGCCGGCTCGTCGAGGAGCCGGCGGGGACGATCAAGGCGCTGCTCGCGGTCGAGCTCGGGCAGGGGGCCTAGATGAGGCCTTCGCGGACCGCCTGTGCGACGGCCTGGGAGCGCGTCTTCGCGTGCAGCTTGGTCGTCACGTCGTGCATGACCGCCTTGATCGTGCGCTCGCTGTAGCTCAGCCGCTCGGCCACCTCGCGGGTCGGCAGGCCGTCGGCAACGAGCCGCAGGACGTTGCGCTCACGCGTCGTCAGCGCGGTCAGGGACAGGCCGCGCGGCTCGAGCACGTCGCGCGACACCACCGCGAGGCTGCGCAGGA
Organism: uncultured Actinomycetes bacterium; assembly: GCA_963717845.1. Classification (GTDB taxonomy): domain Bacteria; phylum Actinomycetota; class Thermoleophilia; order Gaiellales; family JAICJC01; genus JAICJC01. The sequence continues at coordinate 985,600 of CAVQXH010000001.1, read as the reverse complement.
GGCTGCCGAGGATGTCGGGTGGCAGGACGCCGGCGCCGGAGTGGACGGCGCGCACGCCGGCGGCGAGCGTCTCGGGCGTGAGCGTGTCCTTGGTCAGGTAGCCGCACGCGCCGGCCTGGACGGTGTCGAGCAGGCCGGGCTCGTCGAACGCCGCTGCGCAGATCAGCACCCGCGGCCGCCCGGCCGGCCGCAGCCGCCGCACCAGCTCGCAGCTGCCCTCGACGTCGCCGTCGAGGACGACCACGTCGGCGCTTGCGAGGTTGGGATCGAGCTCGGCCGAGCGCGGCCCCTCCGCCTCCCAGACCTCGTCGATCTCCGCGAGCGCGGCGAGGCTGGCCACGAGCCCGCGGCGGTAGATCGGATGTGGATCGATGATGTACACCCGCACGGCACCCCACCCCCACCGCACCGTTTGCTCAGTCGAGCCGCACGCGAGATAGTACGAAAGTCCAAGCGCCTTTGCAGACCCGGGGGACCCATGCCGAACGTAGTGACCACGAACGACACGATCATGTGCATCCACGGCGGGACGGTCGTCCTCACGCCGAAGCAGACCGTCGTCATGGCCCAGGGCGGCGCCGTCCTGCGCGAGACCGACCTGATCGGCGCGCCCATCGTCGGCTGCGCCCAGCCGCCGAGCATCGCCAGCAAGCCCTGCACCACCGTGGTCTCGACCCTCCCCGGCGGCAGCGCCCCGACGGTCATGGTCGGCGGGCTGCCCGCGCACATCTCGACGCTCTCGGGCATCACCGACGGTGTCCCGCCCGGCACGATCATGGTGGCCGCGCCGGGCGCCCCGCTCGTCCAGGCGTCGTGACGGCGACCCCGGGGAGACACCGTGGCTGATCCGGACCGCCAGGTCGGCCGCTACCAGATCGTCCGCGAGATCGGCCGCGGCGGCATGGCCGCCGTGTATCTGGCCCGCCAGATCGACCTCGACCGCGACGTCGCGCTCAAGGAGCTGAACGCGTTCCACGCCGCCGATCCGGCCTTCGCCGAGCGGTTCGTGCGCGAGTCGCGGGTGGCCGGCTCGATGCAGCACCCCAACATCGTGACGGTGTACGAGTTCCTGAACCACAACGGGACGCCCTACATCGCGATGGAGTACCTCGAGCGCGGCTCGCTGCGCCCGTACGTGGGCCGAACGACGCTCGCGCAGACCATCGGCGTGCTCGAGGGCGCCCTGGCCGGCCTGGCCCAGGCGGAGCGGCGCGAGATCGTCCACCGCGACATCAAGCCGGAGAACCTGATGGTGAGCTCCGACGGCGAGGTGAAGATCGCCGACTTCGGCATCGCGAAGGCCCTGACCGAGGCGGGCGGGCCGAACCTGACGGCCACGGGCACCACGGTGGGGACGCCGGCCTACATGGCGCCGGAGCAGGCCACGGCAGGCGACGTGGGCCCGTGGACCGACCTGTACTCGGTCGGGATCACGGCCTACGAGATGACCGTCGACCGGGTGCCGTTCCACGACTCGACGACGCCCGTGGCCGTGCTCATGCGCCAGGTGAGCGAGGAGATCCCCTCGGCCGTCTCGGTCAACCCAAGCGTCGACCGGCGCTTCTCGGACTGGATCGACCGGCTGCTCGTGAAGGACCCGGCCAAGCGCACCCAGAGCGCCCGCGAGGCGTGGTACGAGCTCGAGGAGATCGCCGTCGCCGCGCTCGGGCCGCTCTGGCGGCGCGAGGCGCGCCTGCTGGTCTCCGGCACCGACCGGGCCGCCGGCCCGCTCACGCCGGCGCCGTTCGACCGCACGACCCCGCCCGCCCAGGAGGCGAGCGCAGGCTACGAGACCTACCTGGGCGAGTCGCCCGCCGCGGCGCCCCGCCGCCGCCCCCGCCACCGCCGCCCGTGCAGCCGCCCGCCACGCTCGAGGGCCAGCCGCTGCAGCCGGTCCCGGCGCCCGCGGCCGCCAGGCGACGGTCGCCCCTGCCGCCGCCGCGGCCGGCACCCCCGGTGCGGGCGAGACCTTCCAGTGGCCGGCGGCGGGCGGCGGCCGCGGCCGGCTCATGATCGTCGTCGCGATCGTCCTGATCGCCGCGATCGCCGCGGGCGCGTTCCTTCTGACCTCCCGCGGGTCGGGATCGGCTGCGAAGACGACGACCACCACGCAGCACCACGGCAAGAAGACGCACGCCCCGACCCTGCCGAAGATCGTCGCTGTCCCCGCGCAGTTCCAGGCCGGCAAGCTCCAGAGCGTCGCGCCCTTCGCCGGCCACGCCTGGGCGCTCGACCACAAGAAGCCGCGCCGGATCGTCGACCTGCAGGGAGCGACGACCGGGGCGATCCCCGCCGGCAAGGGCGCCGCCAACCTGGCGTTCGGCGAGGGCGCGCTGTGGGTGAGCGCGAACACGCCCACCGGTGGCGAGGTGCGCCGGTTCGTGCCCGGCTCGACCGCGCCGCCCTCGGCGCCGATCCCGTTCCCCGGGCACCCGGCGCCTGCGCGCGTCGTCGTGAACGCGGGCACGATCTGGCAGCCCACGAACCAGGGCCTGCTCAAGATCCCGGAGCAGGGCGGCGCCCCGGTAGCCGTGAAGGGGATCAACTTCACGCCGGCGTCGCTCGAGTTCGAGGCCGGGTTCATCTGGGCCACGGACGGCAAGGGCAAGCTCGCCCAGGTGCCGGTGACGACGCCGCAGCCCGTGGCGACGGTCGTCCCCCTCCCCGGGGCGGACTGGATCACGGGTGACGCAAAGTCGGTGTACGTCGTCAGCTCGACCGGCGTCATGAAGGTCGATCCGGCCGCCCCCACCACGCAGACGCCGGTGAGCGGCATCACGACGCCGCCCGTGCGGATCGCGGTGGTCGGCGACTTCCTGTGGACGGCCACGTACGGGCCGCCCGCGGCCGGCGTGCGCATCGGCACGCTCGAGGGCTACGACCTCGCCCACCCCGGCAAGCAGACGGTGCCGTTCACCTTCAAGACCGAGGCGAAGGGCGCCTACGTCACCAAGCTGGTCGCGATCGCGAACGCCTTCTGGCTGACGGCGCTCGGGCCGGACGGCAAGACGCCGGGCCTCGAGCCGTTCACCATCACCGGCTGAGAGCCTCTAGCGCAGCAGCTGGCGGGCGGCTTCGAGCTGGAGCTGGTAGCGGCCCCGGTACTGGGCGGCCGGGCGCTCGATGTCGGCGATCCAGTCGCCGTAGTGGTTGGGGTCGTGACCGAACCCGGCCACGCCCTCACGCAGCCGCGTCGCCTTGAGCGTCTGGGCCTCGTCGATGAACCAGCGCAGCTGCAGGCGGGGGTCCTTGGGGAAGCCGGCGTACTTGCCGTGGTCCCAGATCGACGTGCGCATCTGGAAGAAGCCGAGCGAGTCGCGGTCGCCGTAGTTGTCGTTCTTGAGCCCCGACTCGACCAGGGCGGCCATCACCGGCAGCTCCCGCGGCAGGCCGGCCCGCTGCGCGGCGTCGCCCATCCAGGCCGCGATGGCGCTGCGGGGGGCGTGATCGCCCGGGTAGGCGCCGATGATCGCGTCGAGCGCCCCGGCACCGGCGCCGTGCGCGGCGTCGATTGCGGGCGGCACGGCGGCGATGCTGCCGATCGTCGAGTGCACGCCCGCGGCGTTGGGAGCGAGCGCCGGGGCCGGCGGAGCGGGCGAGGAGGCGACCGCGCTCATGCCGAGCGTCCCGGAGGCCGGAGCGGGGGCCGGCGCGCCCGCCGCTGCGCCTGCGGGCGCCACCGCCGGCATGCCGATTCCGGCGGGCGCGTCCGGGACGACCCGGCGTGCGCCCATGAAGTACGGCTTGAAGACGTCGACCGACTCGTACTCGACGTGCCCGCCCGTGTGCGGGGCGGCGATCACCTGGCCGTGGCCGGCGTAGATGACGACGTGGGTGGCGCCGGCGCCGGGACCTTCGAAGTTCGAGAAGATCAGGTCGCCGGGCTTGAACTGGCCCCACGCGACGGCGTGGCCCTCCTTGACCTGGTCCCACGTCGTCCGATCGAGGTTGATGCCGATCTGCTTGTAGCAGTACTGCACGAGCCCGGAGCAGTCGAACCCGCCGGGGCTCGAGCCGCCCCAGACATAGGGCGTGCCGATGTACTTGGAGGCGATGTGGACCACGTGCTGGCCGGCGTCGAGCTGGGTGTGGTCGACCGCCGCGGCCGCATCGGCCATGACGCCGGGACCGGTGCCGACGGCGGGCAGCGCGGCCGCCGGTGCCGGCGCGGCTCCCCCGACCAGACCCTCGGCCACATGCCCACCCGCGGCGTGGCCGGCCGGCGCGTGCTGGCCGGCCTTGTCCAGCGCCTGGCGGGCGATCTCGGCGACGTCGCCGCCCAGGTTCGTGCGCATGTGCTCGGCGAACTGGTACACGGCGGCGCCCTCGGCCGCGGCGGCCATCAGAAGGCCCGCGAGGCTCGACTTCGACTCGCGGATCTCGAGCGTCTGGGCCGCGGCGCCCGCTCCCGAGAACTCGGCGGCGGCCTCGTCGAGGCCGGCCGCGAGGCAGGCTGTCTGGGGGTCGCGGCGGAAGGTGCGGCGGAAGTCGGGATCGCTCAGCAGCCGCTGCAGCACCTCGACCGCGCGGGCGTTCTGCTCACTGCTGGGATTGGGCCGGGCCGCGTCAGCCACGGCCGCAGGGTACTAGCTTCCGCGCCGCATCATGAGCGGCTTTCCGACCGAGATCACGATCGGCAGGAAGAGCATCGCGTAGAAGATCCCGAACAGTGCCCATACGATCGCTCGATTGCCCGCCAGCTGGACGAGGATGTGGTAGTAGCGGGTCGAGACAAGTATGGCAAAGCAGGCACACCCCAGCAACCAGCCCAGGGCCGCAACGGCGTAGAGATCGGCGGCCCGCGAAAGCCCGGGGGGTACCGGCCGCCCCGCCAGGCGCAGCTGCAGCCGCTGCCGCGACCGCGCCCGCAGGCCGGGCTGGCGCAGCAGGTCGACCAGGATGTGATAGCCGTCGCGGTCGAGCAGCGGGTTCAGGTTGAAGAGGCCGCCGATGTAGGCGCCGAGCGCGATCTGGAAGGCGATGTCGGCGCCGGTGCCGTGGCCGAGCGTCGTCACGATCGCCGCGGCCCCCGCGACGATCAGGTCGGTGGCGGGGCCGGCGGCGCTCACCGCGATGCGGCGGCGGCGCGGCTCGAACCACGCGTCCGACGTGTCGACGAACCCGAACGGGAAGATCAGGATCAGCTTCACCCCGGCCCGGCGCACGCGGCGGCCGAACGAGGCGACGGCGAGCCCGTGCCCGATCTCGTGCAGCGACACCGCCGCGAGCCGGCCGGCCAGGAACACGGCCGCGCCCCAGCCGAGGTGGTCGGCGACGACGAACGGCGTCACGTGCTGGAGGAGCGCGAGGCGCAGGAACGCCACGAAGCCGACGCCCGCGATCACGCCGAGCACGGCGAGCCCGGGAGCGGAGAAGAGCAGCCAGCCGCCGTAGCGGTAGGCGGCCTGAAAGCCGCGGTCGGGGTTCTGGAACGCCCACTCGCGCGGCTTGAACATGCGCTCGAGCAGCCCGGGGTCGTGCTCGAACGGGTCGTAGGCGTCGCCGGTCTGCTCGAGCAGGCCGTGCTCGCCGAGATCGGCCAAGAGCCGCGCCAGGCGCGGCGGCCCGGCGGCGCCGAAGTCGCGCTCGCTCGCCGCCAGCAGGTCCTCGAGCGAGGCGTCGGCGGCCAGCACCTGCACGAGGGCCGCCTCGGCGTCGCCCATCCGCAGGTACTTGGCCCCGTCCTCGTCCCGCAGCACCCAGCGCTGGTCGCCCTCGTCCTCCTCGAGCTGCTTGAGCGCGCATCCCGGCTGCAGGCGCGGCCGCGACGAGACGTGCGGGGCGCGATCGTGCACGGCGCCGGCCGCGGTGAGCTCGACGCCCACCGCGTCGAGCATGACCGTCCGGCCCGCGTCGAGGGCGTCCGGGTGGCGCTCGACCCGCAGGACGGTGTCGCCGAGCCGCACGACCGAGCCCTCGGCGAGCGGCGCGCGCCCGCGCAGCGGGCGGTCGTCGAGCATGGTGCCGTGGCTCGACCCGGCGTCCTCGATGGACGTGTCGGACGGCGTTACGAGCACGCGCGCATGCACGCGCGACACGGTCGGGTCGGCCAGCGTCACGTCGTTCGTCTCGGCCCGCCCGAGCGTGATCGTCTGCGTGAGCGGCACCCGCGTCTCGCCGACCAGGAGGTCGAGCGGCGCGCGCACGCCGCGCGCCTGCGGCGCCCCGCAGCGGCCGCAGTAAAGCGCCCCGCGCGACACCTGGCGTCTACACGAGCGGCAGAGCATGTCTGGCTACCCGGTCGGCGGGAGCGGGAGCGGCTCCAGGCTGGGGTTGCAGCCGCTGATCCCGAGCGGAGTCTCGGTGCCGGTCTGGGTGATGGCGACGATCCCGGGCGGCGCGGTCGTGCAGGCCTGGCCCCCCGCGACGAGCTGGCCGTCGGTGCGCCAGGCGAGCGCCGGTGGGACGGTGAAGTCGGCGATCTTCGTCCCGGTCGTGGCGGGCGAGGGGGTGAGGAAGATCGAGTTGCCGGAGGCGTAGGCGAGCTGCGACTGGCCGGACACGAGCGGCGACCAGGCCAGGAAGGTGGGGTTGTTGGCCGGATCCGGCCGGGTCAGGTACATCGTCGGGTCGGGGTTCCAGTCGGTGGCGACGGCCGAGAAGGGCTTCGCCGAGTGGAACCACAGCACCCCCGCGGGCGTCGGCGTCGCCCCGGGCGTCTCGGAGACGACCGCGATCGACTTGCCGTCCGGCGACCAGGTCGGCCGGTCGAGCAGCTCGGGCACCGGCGTCGTGCACGACGGCTGTGCGGCCGGCACCGCGAGGTCGAGCAGGCACAGCGACGCCGTGCTGCCGATCCACTGGGTGAACGCCAGCACCTGGCTGCCCGCGAACGGGGCGAACACCGGCCGGTGGTAGTCGCCGCTCGCCGCGACGCTCTGGGGCGGGGTCTTGCCGTCGGCCGCGACCACCTCGATCGCGCCCGAGCCGGACGTGCGGTCGACGTAGGCGAGCTCGGTCTGGTCGGCGTTCCAGCTCGGCTCGAGTGCCGCGCTGCCCGCGCTCAGGCGCAGCGGCTGGCCGGACGGGCCGGTGGCGGTGAACGCCGATTCCTGGACGGCGCCGCCGCTGTCGTAGGCGACCCGGGGCAGCGCCGACGTGTACAGGGTCACCGTCGAGCCCTTGGCCAGGGGCGCGCCGCTGCCCGGCGTCTGCGTGACCACGTTGCCCACGGGGACGGACGGGGCCAGCACCGGGATCGTGATCGTCTTCAGGCCCGCCGCCTGCAGCTTGGAGGCCGCGGCCGCGCCGGTCAGGTTCTGCACCGAGGGCAGGCCGCCGGCGCCGGGGCTCACGCAGGGACAGGCTGACCGGCTTGCCCTGCGCGACCGCCTGGTTCGCGGCCGGCACCGAGCAGCCCTTCGGCAGCGTCATCGCCTTCGGATCCGCCACCGACGGCTGCACCGGCCCGACGCTCAGCTTGGCCGCCTTGAGCGCCGCCTGGGCCTGGGCGAGCGGCTTCCCGCACACGTCCGGCACCGGCACCTGCTTGGCGGCAACGCCGACGACGACCGCGACGGCCTTGCCCGGACTGAGCTTGAACCCGGGACCCGGGTTCTGGCTGATGATCTTGCCGATCTCGTTCTTGGCGGCGACGATCTTGGTGGCCGCGGGGTTGTTCGTGAGCAGCAGGCCGAAGTGCTCGAGCAGCTTCTGCACCTGCGACGCGGCCTTGCCCCGCAGATCGGGCACGGTGATCGTCGGCGGGCTCTGCAGCAGCTTGTAGCCCGCGACGCCGAGCGCGAGCGCCGTCACGATCGCGATCGGCACCCACCAGGCGAACCACGGCCGCTGCCGGAACACGGCCTGGCGGCTGATGATCGTCTCCTCGCTGCCGGGCGCGCGGGCGATGATCTGGAAGGGATGGTCGAGCGGCCGCCCGACCCAGATCTGCTTCGGCGCCTTGACGATCAGCTCGGTGCCCGCCCGCTTGCCGGGCTGGGCGGTGCCGCGCCGCTGCTTGATCGCGAACTTGCACTTGCCCTCGGGGTCCGTGGCCGCGAACTCGAGCTCGATCGGGGCGTTTGCGAGGTTGCGCACCGCGAACGCGAACTTGCCCCGGCGCCGGCCGGTGGCCCGCTCCGGGCGCAGGTCGGTCTCGACGTCCTGGTAGGCCTGCACCGTGAGCCGGGCCGACGCCGACCCCGCGTCGGTGCTCGTCGCCCGCGACCCCGCCACCACCCTGATCTGCCACTCGCGCGCCTCGGCCTGGGCTGCGCGGGGCGGGTGCAGGTGCACCTGGGCGTCCTGCTCGTAGCGGCCGCTGGGCGCCCCGTAGGGCACGAGGTAGGCGGTGGCCGGCGTGATCGTCCACCAGCCGTCCGGCAGGCCCTCGACGCGCAGGTCGTAGTTGTCGACGATGCCGCTCTGGTTGCGCACCGAGGCCACCAGCGAGGCCGTCTGGCCGGGCGCGCACGCCACCCGCACGCCCTCTCGCGGGTCGGCGTCGTCGGTCAACGACCGCAGCGTGATCGAGACCGCGTCGGCCGGGCTGCGCTCGCCACGGGTGCCCGGGATCGGGCGCATGCCGGGCGGCACCTGGGACGGGCCCGGGCCGGGCCCGGGCGGGTCGGGCGGGCGCACGGCCGGCGTCGCGACGGTCGGGTCCCAGCGCAGGTACTCGCCGCAGAACTGGCAGAAATCCGTGTCGTCGGAGTTCTCCCGGTGACAGGCGGGGCAGACTCTCACGCGATCTCGGTGGGCGCCTCGGGCGGCGGCGGCTTCGGCTTGGGCGGCGACTTCACGCGCAGACGATACCGCGCGTTGACCGGCTTCAGCCGATCGATCGCCCGCGCCACCGCGGCCTGCCGCTCGACCGGGATCGCGGCGTCGCAGTAGACCACGAACTCCCGCGGCGCCGATGGCGGATCCGAGTCCGGCTCGGCCGAGAACGTCACCCCGCCGCCGTCCTCCACGCGCAGCGGCAGGCTGGGGAAGGCGGTGCGCAGGCCGAGCTCGAGCCCGGGCAGCGTCCCCCGCGACTGCGCGATCGCCGACGCGAAGCGCACCTCGTCGCGGCGGTCGGCGAGCGAGCGGCGCTCGTCCTCCTCGAGGCCGAGCCACCCGGCCATCATCGCGAGCATCGGCGCCGGCGCCGTGTCGGTCGCAAGCTGCGCCGGCAGGCAGTCGAGGCTCGCCACGACCGGGTCGAGCACGCGCTCGAGGCTCCCCACGAAGCGCGCGGCGAGGCCCTCGGCGCCGGCCTCGAGCTGGGGCGGATCGCTGTAGACGGCGGGCAGGTGGTCGCGCAGGTAGCGGCGCGCCGAGGCGGCCGGGGGCGGCTCGATGTCGGCGTGGACACGGGCCGGCCGGTGCATGACGACCGTCTGCAGCGGCTGGGTGGGGCGGGCGCCGTCGGCCACGTCACAGCTCCCGGTGGGCGGCCTTGACGATGTGCGTGCCCGACGCGATCAGCTCGTGGGGGGCGATCTCGAGGTGCGACCCGAGCGCCTTCGGCTCCTGCTTGCCGGTGACGAGGTCGGTCTCGTACACGCGCAGGATCTTCACGAACTCGACGCCCGGCACCTGGTGGACGACGCCGAAGAGCTCGCCCTGGTTGAGCGAGCGCCCGAACTCCCATCCCGTGCCCGGGCCGTGCGGATTGCCGCCCACGAGCGGGTTCAGGTAGGTGTAGAGCATGCGCTCGATGTCGATCTCGACGCGGCCCGGGTCGGCGCCGAGCGCGGCCTGCACGTCGCACACGACGCTCACCCCGCGCAGCGGCACCGGGGCCAGATGGACGCGGGTGCCGACCATCCGCCGCGGGTCGAGATGGGCGGCCACCTGCGCCAGGAGCTCCTCGCTCGGCGTGAGCTCCTCGACGGAGAGCTTGCGGGCAGAGTCCTCGACCATGGGCAGGAGCCGCACCCGCACCAGGGCGTCGTCGGGATCCGGCGGGATGGTGAACACGCGCGCCACCTGGCGCGACGCCTCGGCGCACAGGGCCTCGTAGTCCTCGGCCGTCACCGCCCGGTAGCGGGTGCGCAGCTCGAGCGGAGCACGGCGGCGGGCATCGTCGAGCGTCTCGCCGTCGACGCCGCCGGTGGCCGCGATCGGGTTGGTGACAGCGGCCACGCCGGGGATCGACGACTTCAGCACCGAGAGCATGCCGGGCGCGAGGTTGCCGCGCCGCCCGCCGCCGCTGCGATACCCGGACATGCGCACGAGCGAGCCCTTCGGCGGCACGTGGCCGTACTGGCGCCACGAGCCGTCGCCGGAGTTCACGGCCGTCCCCAGGTGCACCTCGCCGGCGGCGGCGTCGAGCAGGAAGTGGCGGTCGTCGGCGCCGCTCTCGGCGAAGCTCTCGACCAGCTGCCACCGCTCCCACGTGTCCGACCGGGGCGGCAGCACCTCGAGCGTCTCGTCGCCGGAGAGCGCGAGCGCCGGGGCGTAGCGCAGGCGGAAGGTCTGGCCGGGGGTGCCGTCGCTCTCGCCGAGCAGCTCGGCCCGGCGGCGGGTGGCGTGCATCGCCGGGACGCGCGCGCCCAGCGCGCCGGCGGTGATCGAGTAGATCTCGGGCGGCAGCGTGTAGGCGGCGGGGACGTCGGCCCGCGTGAACGGGTCGACGCGGCAGCGGATCCAGTGCGCCTTGCGGTCGCCGACCGTCGCCATGCCGGTGGCGGCCGGGAGCTCGAGCTCGACCACGCCGCTGCCGTAGTTGAACCCGCCGGTGTGGTCGGCGAGCACCGTCGCCTCGCGCCAGCCCAGCGCCCCCTCGCCGGTCGAGTACTCCCACCGCAGCGGCGGATCCTCGGGATCGACGCCGGCGCCGCGGGCCTGCGAGCACTCGACCGTGACGCCGACGACGAGCCGGGCCAGGGAGGTGTCGAAGCCCAGGTAGAGCGCGTCGCCGGGCACGGGCGGAGCGGCGAAGGGGGCCTGGTCGCCGCCGCGCGGGCGGGCGACGCCGGAGCCGATCGGCACCTCGCGGGCGACGCCGTCGTGCTCGATCATGTACGACTTGGGGCGCAGCGCGGGGATGGTGAAGTCGGCCGACGTCTGGAACACGATCGCCTCGTCGCGGGGCGTGCGCACCGTGCCGACCTCGGTGTCCCACGCCGGCACCGGCACCGGCTCGACCGCCGCCGCAGCGAGGCGGAAGCGCACCTCGGTGGCCGCCGGCGCGGGCGGAGCCAGCGTGATCCCGAGCAGCTCGAGCAGGGCGACGTGCAGCTTGTCGGGCACGCGGTTCAGGCGGTAGACGAGCATGTCCGTCATCCAGGCGAAGAGCTCGATCAGGGTGATGCCGGGGTCGGAGACGTTGTGCTCGGTCCACTCCGGGCAGGCGCGCGCGATCCGGGTGCGGGCCTCGTTGACGAGATCCTGGAAACGGCGGTCGTCGAGCTCGACCTGGGGCAGGCTCATACGTTCACCCCGGGGACAGTCCCCGGTCCATCGGCCGGGGAACTCTGTGACGCTCCTGTGACCGGGGACTGTCCCCGGTTGGCGCGGATCATGCTTCCTCCTCCGACGGAACCAGGTAGAACGGGTAGACGAGGTTGCGCACGTCGTTCGTCTGCCGGATCCGGTACGTGATGTCGATCAGCAGGCGGCCGGCGGCGCGCTCGGACAGGTCGAAGTCGACCGAGAGCACCTGCGCCCGCGGCTCCCACCGGTCGAGGGCGACGCGGACGTCGTGGTCGATGCGGCCGAGGGTGTGCCCGTCGATCCCGGAGAAGACGTGGTCGTGGATCGCGCAGCCGAACTGCGGCCGCATCGGCCGCTCGCCCGGCATCGTGCCCAGGATGACCGCGATCGCCTCGCGGATGTCGTCGTCGTGGGTGACGAGCGCGAGCGCGCCCTGACGGTCGACCCGCAGCGGGAAGGCCAGGCCGGATCCGATGAAGTCGCCGTGCATGCTCATCCGAGTGAGATGGACGCGCCGCTGACCTGGACGGCGCCGCTGGATTGGACGGTGATGCTGGCCCCCTTGATCGTGAGATCGCCCGTCGCCTCGATGGTCAGCGACGAGTTGGCCTTGACGCTCACGCTCTGGCCCTCGATGGACGTGTCGTCGTCGGACTTCTGCGAGTGCTTGCCGGCGGCGGTCACGGTGAGGTCGCTATCGGTCTGCAGCGTGATGGCATCGGCGGCGTGCACGCCCACCTTGTGGTCGGAGCGCAGCGCGAAGGAGCCGTCGGTCTGGACGAGATCGGCGCCGGGCGTATCGGTGCCGTTCCACAGGGCGCCGAGCACGTACGGGCGGCGGACGTCGCCGTGCTCGAAGGCGACCAGCACCTCGTCGCCCGCGACCGGCATCATCAGGAGGCCGCGCTCGCTGCCGGCGGCCGGGGACGCGATCCGGGCCCACCAGCCCTCGATGTCGTCGCCGAGGGCCGGATAGCGCACGCGCACCCGGCCCATGCCGTCGGGGTCGCTGTTCTGGGTGACGATCCCCACCACCACCGAGCCGCCCCAGCGCTCGACCGGTGCCGGGTTCAGGAGGTCGACCAGGCTGCGCGGCGAGCGGCCGGTGACCGCGAAGCGCGTCTCGAACCCCTGGCCGACGCGGTAGACATGGCTCGTCGCGCTCAGCGTGTAGACGCCGCCGTAGAGCCGGCCGACACCGTCGATCTGCACGCGCACGCCGGCCGCGAGGCCCGGGTTGCCGCGGCACGTGCCCTCGGCCTCGACGAAGGCGTTGGCAAGCCGCGAGGCCATGCTCGTCGCGAGCGCATCGGCCTCGTCGGAGGAGAGCACCGGCCGGTCGGCCATCATCATCGAGCCGCCGCCCAGCGCCGAGCCGACATCGCCGCGCTCGATGCCGATCGAGGCATCGGGGGTGCCCGCCGACTGGCGCGACTCGATCACGTCCTTCGCCGCCGGATCCCACGAGCGCACGACCACCTCGTCGACCTGCTGGACGCCGGTCACGCGCGGGTTGAACGTCCACAGGTCCTCGCCCCACTTCAGGGTCGGCGGCTCGTCGCCGGCATCCTTGCCGGCCTTCTGGAAGCTGAGCGCGCCCTGGTCGACCGAGACGTCGAAGTCGATCCGCCGCGCCAGCCGCCACAGGAACTCCCAGTCGGTCTCGTTGTTCTGCTGCACGAAGTCGTGCACGTCGCCCGCGCTCTCGATCGTGCCGGCGTCCAGGCCGGCGCGATCGGCGACCTTGGCCGCGATGTCGGCGGAGCTCATGTTCTGGTAGGTCTCGGTGGTGCGAGAGCGGTTGAGCACGTGCGAGCCGTCGTAGCCGCGCGCGGCCAGCACCGCGCCGTGGCGGCCGAACTCGGGCTCGACCGCGGCGATCTGGCCCGCGATCACGAGCTGGAGCGAGTCGCCGCCGGCCGCCGCGAGCCGGATCTCGACGTTCGCGCCGACGGCGAGCGGGCTCGAGTCGATGTGCTCGAGCTGCGGGTCGGCGATCCGCAGCATGAACGCGGCGGGGAGCATGAAGCGGTGGTCGGCGCGCACCTCGAGCAGGTTGGCCGCAAGCCGGCTGTCGAGCGGATCGCCGTCGATCGTCACCTCGACGCCCGAGATCAGGGGCAGCGGGCTCAGCGCTCGGCCCTCGGCACGGCCAGGGCGCGGCCGCGCGGCAGCGCCAGCGGGTCGTCGATCCCGTTCGCCTCGGCGATCGCCCGCCAGCGGGTGGGATCGCCGTACATCGCATAGGCGATCGACTGCAGGCTGTCGCCGTCGCGCACGACGTGCATGCGCAGGCCGGCGATCCCGGCCGTCGTCGGGTTCTGGCGGGCGCCGCCGCCCGCGCCGACGACCTTCTCGACCTGTGTGAGCACGAGATCGGCGACGGCGCGAAGCGGCGTGCCGTCGACGTCGAAGAGCGTGAAGCGCACGCGCAGGCTGGTGGCGACGGCGGTGAAGCTCGACACCTGGCCCCACGAGAAGGTGACCGTCGGCGGCCGGGCGGTCTTCTTGCCCGACTCGACCTCGGGCTGCACCTCGAGCATCGTGAAGAGCTGGTCGGTGATGTCGGCGACGTCGTCGTTGTCGGTGTCGGCCGCGTCGAAGAGCAGCGTCATGCGCAGCTCGCGCGGGTCGCCGCCGATGAACTCGCGCTGCGGGAACTCCTCGGAGAGCTGGCTGCCGTCGCTCCAGCGGTTGGCCTTGCTGACCGTGTAGTCGCTCGGGTTGAACCAGCAGGTGAGCTCATCCTGACCCTCGATCAGGAGCTTCGCCTGCTGGAACCCGGTGGTGGAGTCGGTGTCTGCCATGTCAGTCGGTGAGGACGAACCCGCGGTGGGCGATCTCGAGCGTCTCGGTGGCGGCGGTGTGCGAGCGGGCGTTCAGCACCGGGCCCTCCCACCGCACGGGGAAGGCGCCCTCGAACCCCCACCGCCGCACCGGCGAGCCGTCGGGGCCGAGCAGCGAGACCGAGATCGACCCGCGCTTGCCCGCCGACTGCGTCTGCAGGAACCAGTCCATCAGGCCCGTCTCGTGGGTGATGCCGCGGCTGAGCACCAGGTTGGGATGGCGCATGCGGCCGCGCAGCTTGTGCACGAAGGCGTTCTGGCCGCCCTCGGCGTACTCCTCGATCTCGTACTCGGCCGCGAGCCCGTGACAGTGGGCGAAGCGGCCGATCGTGCAGTCGTCGGCCTTGACCAGGAAGCGCAGCGCCCCCACCGGGTCGGGCGTCTTTGAGCCCTTCTTGGTGCTGCGGTCCGAGCCGTTGATGGCGGTCATCACCTGGCGGCCGCGCTGCTCGGCGTCGGAGGCGGCCTTCTGAGCGGTGCTCTCGGCCTGCTCGGCGTCCTGGTTGGCCTGGTCGACCGCCTGGTCGGCCTGCTGCTCGGCGGACTGCACCTGCTGCTGGAAGCTCACGGCCACTCTCCCAGCAGGTTGCCCATCCGCTCGCGCTCGGCCATCAGATCGCGGCGCAGGCGGTCGACGACGTTCTCGTACATGCGGTCGGCGACGGCCGACTCGAGCGCGTGCGCCGCCGCGGGAGCGTGTGCCGCATCCGCGGCCGCCCGGCCGGCGGCCGACGTGGTCGTCGGCAGGTGCGGCTCGTGCGGGAGGTGGTGGGGCAGGTGGCCGTCGGCGGAGGCGAGGGCGTGGCGAGCCTCGGCCTCGAGCTTGTGGGCCGCACCCGCCGCCTGCTTCTCGAACTGGACGACCGCGCGCCCGGCGCGCGAGACCTCGAGCGGCACCTCGGCCGCGGCCGCAAGGGCTGCCGCCTTCGCCGCCTCCGCGCCCGGGACGTGCGGCACGTGCAGCCTGCGCGCGTCCCCTGCGGCGGTGCGCTCGGCGTGCTTGAGGGCGGCCTCGGCCCGGCGCACGACCGGCCGCTCTCCCAGCTGCTTCTCGAGCTTCTGGCCGAGCTGCTGCAGCTCCTTCGCGGGGTCGCGCAGGGCCCCCTCGAGCCGGTGCTCGGCGCCCTCGACGCCGTGCTCGATCCGGTGCTCGAACTGGCCGACGCGGCGCAGGTCGCGCGTGGCCGTGCGCACGACACCGGTGGCGGCGCGTGTGAGCGGCCGCACCGCCCGGACCGCGCTTCGCAGCATGCCGCGCTCGGCGCCCTCGGCGCGGCGCAGGAGCTGCCCCGGCTCGCGCTCGAGGTGGTGCACCTCGCTCCAGGCCCGCCGCTGGAGCCCGCGGCCCTCGCGCTCGAGGTGATGCACCTCGCCGAGGCCGCGCCGCTCCAGACCGCGACCCTCGCGCTCGAGGTGGTGGGCCTCGCCGACGGCCCGGTCGCGCAGATGCAGGCCCTCGCGCTTGAGATGGTCGAACTCGTGCACGGCCCTGTCGCGCCACTCGCCGGCGTCCTTCTTCAGCTTCGACCACTCGCCGCGCGCGGCGTCGGCGACCCGGTGGCCGAGCGCCTCGACCGCCTTCACCTCCTCGTAGTGCTGCACGAGCCGGGCGGCGCCGATGCCGACCCTGGCCGCGCGGTAGGCCGACGTGCCGCGCGAGCCGTGCTCGGCCGCCTCGCGGGCGCCCTCGTGCACGTGGCGCACGATCACCTGCGAGCGGCGGGGCGGGCCCGGCTGGTGCACGACACGGACGACCGGCCGCGGCGCGGCGGGCGCGGTGCGGGCCGCCTCGGCCGCGGCGTGGTAGCGCACCGCCTCCTCGTGCGCGGGATCCGGGGCAGCTTCTGGTTGCGGCTCGGAGGCGGCCGGCGGCGGTGGCGGCGTGCGCGAGAGCCGGAACCGCGGTCCCACCTCCTCGACGGCGCTGCGCGTCTGCATCCCGGGCGCGACCGCCGGCCGCGGCGCCTGCGCCGGCTCGGCCGCCGGCTCCAGGAACGACGGGCGGCTGTAGTCGGCCGCCGCGCCGCCGGCGAAGGGCACGCCCTCGGCAACGCCGTCCCCGAACATCCACCGGGTGGCGAACTCGCTCAGTCCGCCGACGGCGGCGACCGGCGCCGCGGCCGCCGCAACGCCGACCCCGCGCGGCGCCAGCCGGCGCGAGGCCTCGAGCCGCTTGGGCCGGCGCCGCTCCGACACCGTTTCGGCCAGCCGGCGGTCGGCCGCCCGGCGCAGATGGCGACGGCGGCGCAGGCGCGTGCCGAGCGAGGCCGGCGGGCGGCGCGTCCCAGGCGTCGGCGGCATCGCTCAGCCGCCCTCCCCCGACCGCTCCCACGCGAACGCCTGCGCCAGGTCGAGGAACCGGCGCCGGTCGCGGTGCTCGAGGTCGAGGATCGTGTCGAGCTGCCAGTGGAAGTGGCCTGCGAGTTCGGCCGTCTCCGCGACCAGTGTGTCGGGAGACGGCCGCATCATTCCCCCGACGCGACGTCCTCGATCTGGCTCAGGTCGACCTCGAACTCGACGCCGCACGACGGGCAGTCGACCCGCCCGGCCGGCTCACCGTCGGAGTTGATGCGCTCGTACAGGCGCTGCAGGTGATCGAAGTCGGCGGCGTACAGGTTCTCGATCACGGCCGGGGTGATCGCAGTCTGATCGCCGATGCGGGTGACCACGCGGGCGAGCAGGAGCACCGTCAGGTAGGCGTCGTTCTCGCGCACCGCCGGGTCGCGCAGCGGCTCGAGCTCGTCGCGGGCCGTCGCCAGGCGCATGATGCCGTCGCGGTGCACCGTCCCCGAGGCGTCCACGTAGCCGCGCGGCAGCGCGAACGCGTACTCGGTGCGCAGTGTCGTCGCAGCAACCGTCGCCATCACATGCGCTCCAGGCCCTCGTGGCAGATGTGGACCTCCTCGAGCGCGACCTCGTTGCCGGAGGCGTTGAGCGCGCTGCCCGTGTACTTGACCGGCCAGCCCTGGTCGAACTTCCAGGTGGCGATGGTCTTGCCGGTGTAGTCGATGAGGGCGATGTTGCCGTCGACGCGGGCGTTGTCGGGCCCCTCCTGGATCACGGTCTGGCGCCACTTCCACACGTCGAGGCTCTCGTCGACGCCGCGCTTGAGGACGATGTGCGACCACACGGTCGCACCGGGCACGCGCCGGATCGTCGGGCGGCCGTTGTCGTCGACCGAGTGCTGCTCGATGACGGTGGTCTCGGAGTCGAGACCGGTGCACTCGCGGAACATGCCCACGCCCTCGTGACCACCGAGGTCGAGGCGGAAGTGTGATGCTGGTCGGGGCTGTTTGGATGGCATGGGGTGCTCCCTCCGTGGTTATGAGATCTCCGAGGCTCCCGCCGTGTACTGGCTGATGCGGAAGATCACGAACTCTGCGGGCTTGACCGGCGAGATGCCGATCTCCATCACGACCTGGCCGGCGTCGATGACGTCGGGCGGGTTGGTCTCGCCGTCGCACTTGACGTAGAAGGCCTCGTCGGGCGTCGCGCCGAACAGCGCGCCCTCGCGCCATGTCCGGGTGAGGAAGCTCGACACCGAGATGCGCAGGCGGATCCAGAGGCGCTCGTCGTTGGGCTCGAACACCGCCCACTGCGTGCCCTCCATGATCGACTCCGAGATGTAGTTGAACAGGCGGCGGACGTTCAGGTACCGCCACTCGGGGTCGCTCGAGAGCGTGCGGGCGCCCCAGACGCGGATGCCCCGGCCCGGGAAGGCGCGGATGCAGTTGATGCCGCGCTGGTTCAGGCCGCCCTGCTCCTCGTGCGTGATCTGGAACGCGAGCCCGTTCACGCCCAGCACGACCTCGTTCGCGGGCGCCTTGTGCACCCCGCGGGTCGAGTCGGTGCGCGCCCACACGCCGGCCATGTGGCCGGAGGGCGGCACCATGATGGGCCGCCGCGTGAGCGGATCCATGACCTCGAGCCACGGGTAGTAGAGCGTGGCGAACTTCGAGTCGAGCGGGCCGGACATGCGCCACTCGAGCACGTCCTGCGGGAGCAGGTCGGGCGGCGGGTCGAGGATCGCGATCCGGTCCTTGGCGCCCTCGGCGTGGGCGATCATCTTGCCCTGGATGTCCCGGAACATGGAATCGTCGCCGCTCTGGGCGATCGTCGCCAGGTCGGGGATGCACAGCATCGTGATCTCGTCGACGGCGGCCAGGCCGCCGAGGCCGCGGCGGTGGGCGACGTCGCCCTCGAACTCGGTCGGGTCGACGGCGACCGGCTCGACCGCCGGCACGCTCAGCATGTACGTGCCCTCGCGGGGGGCGGCGTCGGCGGCGGCGCCGCTCACCTCCTCGAGCGTGACGAGCGCAGAGCCCGCGTTCACCTTCGTGGCGATGTTCGAGCGGCCCTTCTTGAGCGACAGGCCGTCGAACTCCTCACGCTGCGGGCCGGCGGTGACGACGACCCGGTAGGTGGCCTGCTCGGCCTTGCCCTCCTCGGCGTCCGCGGCCGGCGCCTCGGGCGTGATCTCGATCGACACCTGGTCGGTGACGCCCTCACGCGCGGTCGCCCGCAGGAGCTCGGCGCCCGTGCCGCCCGCGGCGGGCAGCGCCGCCTGCGCATGCTGGCCGCCCTCGGCGCCGCCGACGCGCACGATCCAGCACACCCCGCCCCCGTTCTGGAAGAAGCCGTACACGGAGTGGGCCAGGTAGGCGCCCGGCATGAACGGCCCGTTCTCGGGCTCGGCGGGATCGCCGTAGAGCTTGGCGAACTGGGTCCAGTTCGAGATCCGCATCGGCCGGTTCACCGGCCCGCCCGGGGCGATGCCGACGAACGCGGCGATCGACGTCCCCACGCCCTCGATCGGCTTGGACTGGGCCGGGATCTCCTCGACGTAGACGCCGGGGGTCAGGTAGCTGGGCATCGATCTGTCACCTTCCTTCGTTCATGCGCAACTCGTTGAGCAGGGCTCGTGACGGGGACACCGCGACGCGGCGCGGCTCGGTGCTCGACCCGTCCAGGATCTCCATCTCGCCCTCGTCCCGCGGCCACAGGATGACCTTCGTGCCGGGCACGGCCTCGCGCGCCTGGCGCCCGATCTGCATCGCGAAATGCGAGTTTCGGTCGAGCAGGAGCACGTCGGGCTTGATCCGGCGGACACGGTCGAGGATGTCGGGGGCGGCGCCGTTGCCGACGATCACGTCCACGCCTCCGCCGGTGAGGACGTCGGTCATGCCGACGAGAGCGACCGGCTCCAGGTTCGCGAGCAGGACGCACGGGGGGCGGGGGTGGACGTCGGCCACAGGCGGGGAGTGTGGCCACGCCCGAGCCGGCCCCGCCAGGGGATCTCGGGCAGCGCTTCGCGCACGCCCGGCTGCCCGACCGGGCAGCGCTCGGGTCAGCCGAGCTTCACGTCGACCGAGCCGCCGGGCACGTCGACCGCGGCCTGCGCCTCGGCGCCCGACGCCGCCCGCACCTGCAGGCGGTGGCGGCCGGCGCGCACCGACGCGAGCGTGAAGCGGCCGTCGGCGTCGGTGACGGCGAACCCGCCCGTCTCGGGCACAACGACCCACGCACCGGCGGCAGCCGAGCCGTCCTTCGCATGGACGGCGCCCGAGATCCGGTGCAGCTCCTCGACACCGGCGGCGGGGCGGTCGCGCAGCCCCATGCGCACGGTCTGGGTGCGCACCGGCGGGGCCTGGTCGACGTCGCCGCCGGGGCGGCACCAGACGCCGACTCCGAAGTCGACCGACGCCTTGTGGCGGCCGCCGAGCGCAGCCCAGAACGCCGCGCCGAAGCCCTCGCCCGGCGGCTGGGCGACGCGCGTGCGCAGCTGGTGCTCGTAGGCCCACTCCTCGGCGAGGGCGCCCGTGCGCACATCGTCGGGCAGCGCCGGATGGGCATAGGCGATCGCAAGCGCGGCCGAGAGCAGGCCGTGCTCCTGCTCGGGCGTGTCGGCCCAGGCGGTGATCACGTAGGAGACGTCGAGCAGCACCGGCGGCGGCCGCTCGACCATCCGCCCGTTCACCTGGGCCTGCTCCCATTCGACCCGCCGCTGCGCCCGCGACTCCGCCAGGGCGTACAGGTACAGGTTGAGCGCCGGCGCCTTGAGGCCGGCCGCCCAGGCCTCGGTGGGCGCGGCAAACGCCACACCGGCACCGGCGATGCCTCGCTCGCCGAGCTCGCGCTCGAAGAGCGCGCGGATCGCCTCGTCGAGGTCGCCGAGCACGGTGTGCATCCCGCTCGTCGTCGCGGTGGCGTGCACGGCAGTCACCGTACCGGATCGCCGCGATGGGCGAACGGGCAGACGTTCGGGCAGGCCGTCTACACCAACGGCCCGGCCGCGGGTGCCGGCTTGGCCTCGCCTCCCATGACCTTGGCGGAGTAGAACTTCGCCTCGCCCGCGCTCATCCCTACCAGGAGCCGGTGAAGCTCCCGATCGGTCGCGCTGCGGGGCGGATCGCGCTCGACCAGGCCGTGCGGCCGGTTCAGCCAGAGGGCCAGCTCGCGCACGAGCTGCGCCACCTGGCGATCCTTGAGGTTGAGGCGGGTGTACGTGTACACGCTGCCTCGATCGCCTCGGAGCCCCGGAGGGCGTGGCTCGTTCACCGCTCCACCCTACTCGCGGGCGTCGGCTCAGGCTTAAACGGCGGTCATCCCTCCGTCGGCCGCCCACACCGCGCCGGTCACGTACGGCGTGTCGTCGGACGCCAGGAACGCCATCACCGCGGCCACCTCCTCGGGCTCGCCTGGGCGGTTGAGCGGGATCCCGCGCAGCAGCGTCTCCCGGTCGGACTCGGTGACCCAGTCCGTCATCGGCGTGTTGGTGTAGCCGGGGATGACGCCGTTCACGCGGATCCCCTCCTGGGCGTAGTCGGCCGCCATGACACGCACGAGCCCGTAGACGCCCGCCTTGCTCGCGCTGTAGGCGTCATAGCCGGGGGCGACGCCGTACTGGCCGGTGGGCGAGCAGGTGCAGACGACGGCGCCGCCGCCGCCCTCGAGCAGCGCCCGGATACCGTGCTTGCAGGTCAGGAACACACCGGTCAGGTTGATGTCGATCGTGCGCTGCCACACCTCGAGCGCCAGGCGGTCGGCGCGGTCGTCCTGGCCGGCCAGCTGGACGCCGGCGTTGGCGACGATCACGTCGAGCCCGTCCCACGCGGCGGCGGCCCGGCCGACGGCGGTGGCCACCTCGTCCTCGCTGCGCACGTCGGCCTGCAGCGCGAGCGCCTCGCCGCCGGCCGTCTCGATCGCGGCCGCCACGGACGCGGCGGCGGCCTCATCCAGGTCGATCAGGCCGACGCGCGCCCCCTCGGCCGCAAAGCGCACGGCGGCGGCCCGGCCCATGCCGCTCCCCGCACCCGTCACGATCGCGCGCTTTCCCTCCAGCATGCTCACGACGCTCTCCTCCCGGTCGGCGTCGGCTAGGCGCCGACGTATGCGGTGACGTTGATCTCGACCCGGATCCCGGGCACCTGGCGCAGGCCGCTTCCGACCGTCGTTCGCACCGGCCGCGGCTCCGGGAACCGGCGGGCGTACACCGCGTTGAAGCGCGGGAACTCGGTCTCGTCGAGCAGATGCACCGTGGCCTGCACGACGTCGGCCAGCGTGGCCCCGGCCGCGGCCAGAATCGCCTCGATGTTCGAGAGCACGAGCTCGGTCTGCTCCTCGACCGTCTCGCCCCTGACCTCGCCGGTGGCCGGGTCGATCGGCCCGCAGCCGCTCACGAACACGAAGTCGCCGGCGCGGATGCCCTGCGAGTAGGCGCCGAGCGGCGGCCCGGCCTGGTCGGTGTGGATGGCCTGCTTGGGCATGTCGGTCCTCCCTGTCGGCTACCTGGTCTTGCCGCGCGCGCCGATCGGCCACACGGCCTCGACGACGCCGGCCCGCACCCCGACGAGCTCGTCGGCGAGGTTGACCGACGTGCACACGTGGTACGGCGTGAACCGCAGCTTCTGCCCCACCTCGACGGACGCCCCGGGGCCGAGCCGCACCATCCCGTGCTCCTCGGTCACGCGCATGACGGCGGCATCGATGTCGACGGCGCGTGAGATCTCGTCCGCGCCCGCGTTCGCGACGCCGCCGCGGTCGCCGCTGAACGTCTTCGAGCCCGCGTCGACCGTCGTCCAGCCCGCTCGGCGGGTGCTGACGACCGTCGCCAGGATCGTGAGCGCGACGTCGTCCGGCGTCGCGGCGCCGTAGCCGACCTGCATCGCGTCGTAGAAGACGTAGGTGCCGGCCCGCACCTCGGTCACACCCGCCACCTCGGCGACCCCAGGGCCGGTGATGGTGCCACCGGCGGCCACGTTCGCGACCGGCAGGCCGTCGGCCCGCAGCCGTTCGGCCAGGTCGACCAGGATCTGGCCCTCCTCGTGCCCCGCCTCGGCATTCGGCATCCGCGCGAGCCGCTCGCTGAACTTGCCCCGGTGCGTGGTCACGCCGTCGAGCTCGATCCCCGGCAGCGACGCGATCAGGCGAGCGAAGGCCAGCACCGCCGGATAGTCGTCCTGGGCGATGCCGACGCGATTGAGGCCCGTGTCGATCTCGATGTGCACGCGGATCGAGACGTCCTGCGCGACGGCGGCCGCGCTCAGCCCGCGCGCCTGGTGGTCGCTGTCGACGTTGACGGTGAGCCGCGTCGAGCCGGCCATCCGGGCGAGCCGGGCCCACTTGTCGGCGCCCACCGTCGGGTAGGCGATGACGACGTCGTCGCACCCGGCCGCCACGAAGACCTCGGCCTCGGTCGGCTTGGCCGAGGCGATGCCGCACGCGCCGGCCGCGATCTGCTGCCGGGCGATCGCGGGCGCCTTGTGGGTCTTGATGTGGGGGCGCAGCTTCGTGCCGTTGCGGTCGGCCATCGCCTGCCAGGCGGCGATGTTCCGCTCCATCCGGTCGAGGTCGACGATGAGCGCCGGCGTGGGCACCTCGGCGACCGGCATGCCGTTCTCAACGTCCATCCGCATCCTCCTCCAGTGTCGTGCATTCGATCCGCACCCCGTGCACGGGCGGCCCGGCGGTGAACCCGGCCGGCCGGCCGCGGCCGCTGCCGAGCGGGGGCACGGGCTCGCCGGGCGGGCCGATGCGGCGCAGCTCGCACTCGAGATCGTCGACGCCGAAGCAGATGTGGTGCAGGCCGTCGCCGTGCTCCTGCAGCCACGCCGCGAGCGGATGAGCCGGGTCGAGCGGCTGCACGAGCTGCAGGTAGGTGTTGCCGAGGTCGAGATAGGTCAGCCGCACCGGCACCTCCGGCGGCTCGTCGACGGCCACCACGGTGAGGCCGAGATGATCGCGGAAGTGCCGCAGCGCCGCCTCGGTGTCGGCGACGGCCACCGCGACATGGTCGAGCCGGCGGATCACCGCTGCTCCGCCGGCGCGGGCACGCGCGGCCCGATCGCCGCGACGACATCGGCCAGCAGGTCGGGGCCGCCGACGTTCCCCGGGACGACCACGTAGTCGGTGCCCTCGGGCAGCCGCCACAGCGCCACGCCGGGCCGGATCGGGCCGAGGACGCGGGCGACGCGGGCGTCGAGGCCGGCCCGGGCCGTCACCGCCGACGTGATACCGCCCTTCGCGACGACCACTCCGGCGCCCACCCGGCGGGCCACCTGGGCGAGCGCGGTCGCCACCCGGCGCTGGGCCGCCGGATCGACCAGCGCGGGATCGCGCACGCGCTCGGTCGCGACCACCGCCAGGCCGGACTGCTCGATGCGGTCGCGCGCCGCCGCCGCCAGGCGATCCACCTCGCCGCTCCAGTCCTCGCCTGCGAGTGCACGCACGTCGGCCGTGACCGCCGTCCCGGGGCGCGCTCGCTCCAGCTCCTCGAGCTGTGCGGTCGCCCCGGCGACGAACGACCCGCACACGACGAGCAGGCCGCGGTCGCCACCGGGGGCGGCGACCGGCGCGCGCGCCTCCGCGCCGGTGAGCACGGCGGCGAAGGCCGGCGCGCAGCGCACGACGACCGGGATCCGCTCCTCCTCGGCGGCGCGCAGGCCGCGGGCGATCGTGTGCAGATCGGCATCGGTCTCGGCGTCGGGGACGACCACCGCCGGCCGGCCGCCGGCGACCGCAGCGGCGATGGCGGCGGCGACGTCGTTCGCCCCGACCGGCCGCCGCAGCCGCTCGAGCGGGATCGGCACGGCAGCGGCGGCCGCCAGCCGGCCACCGCTGCGCTCGTCGGCCCAGCGGGCGAGATCGGAGTGGGTATAGGCGAGCGCTCCGTCGCGGCCGTACTCGGTCTCCTCCAGCGGCACCCGCCGGCCCTCGCGCTCGATCAGGTGGCGGCCGCCGATCGTGACCCGGCCCGCCGCCGGCAGCGCCGGGACGAGCAGCAGGGCCACGTCGTCACGGCCGGGGTGGACGATTGCCCGAAGCGCCGCGTACTCCTCCCACACGTGGGCGCGCAGCGTGCTGTCTCCGCGCAGGATCAGGCGCGCCCGCGGATGCCGCGACCGCGCGGCGGCAGCCGCCGAGGCGACGAGCTCCCCCGCCTCGGCGCCGGTGTGAGCGCGCGAGTTGGTCAGCATGTGGACCGCCCGCTCGCCCGCGCGCACGCCGTCCCAGACGCCGGGATCGGACCAGTCGAGCACGACCAGCATGTCGCTCACACCCTGCGTTCCGGTGGGGTCGTCGTCGAGGACGACCGTGATCACTGCGCAGGCCCGGCCGTCGCGGCCATCTCGGCCGCGATCCCGATGATGGCGTCCTCCTGGCCGACGACGACACGGCGCTTGCCGAGCTCGACGATGATCTCGCGCGGATCGAGGCCGAAGCGCTCGCCCGCCCGGATCGCGTGCAGGAGGTAGCTGGCCGGCACCGCCGCGTAGCCCATCGTGGCCGTGAGCCGGTCGATCACGATCGGCCGCTGCATGATCTCGCCGCGGACGACGTCGTCGGCGACGTCCTGGAGCGCCCACAGGTCGATCCCGGTGGGGATGCCCATCCGCTCGAGCACCGCCACCAGCGCCTCGGTCTGGGTGTTGCCTGCTCCGGCGCCGAGGCCGCCGAGCGAGGTATCCACGAGCGTGGCCCCCTCCTCGACAGCCGCGGCCGAGTTGGCGACGGCGAGGGAGAGGTTGTTGTGCTCGTGCATCCCCACGGCCACCTCGGCGGGCAGCGCCGCCCGCATCGCGGCGATCCGGCGGCGCACGTCGTCGGGCAGGAATGCGCCGGCCGAGTCGACGATGAAGACGCCCTGGCTGCCCGCGCCGGCGACCGTCCGGGCCGCCTCGGCGAAGCCGGCGGCGTCCAGCAGGTGGGCCGTGTTCAGGTGGCTGTGGGCGGTCATGCCGAGCTCGCGCGCGAGGGCCAGGTGCTGGAGGCCGATGTCGGCCTCGGTGCAGACCGTCGAGACGCGCACCACCGTCGCGCCGGCGTCGCGGGCGGCCTCGAGGTCGCGCTTCGTGCCGACGCCCGGAAGCAGCGCGACCGCGATCTCGGCCCGCTCGACCACGTCCGCCGCCGCGGCCAGCAGCTCGGCGTCGGAGTGCAGCGGCCGGCCGTACTGGATCGAGTCGGCCCCGAGGCCGTCGCCGTGGCCGACCGCGATGGCCCAGACGCCGGCGCGGTCGAGTGCCGCCGCGACCGTCCGCACCTGATCGGTGCGGTAGCGATGGGCGATGGCGTGGGAGCCGTCGCGCAAGGTGGTGTCGACGATGCGGATCGCGGACGCCGGGCTCATGCCGGGGCCCCCGCGTGCAGCTCGGCGACCCGGACCGCGGCCGAGGTCATGATGTCCAGGTTACCCGCATAGGGCGGCAGGTTGTCGCCGGCGCCCTCGACCTCGACCATCACGGTCGCCAGGCCGTCCGCGATCAGCGGGCGGCCCTTGAGGCGGTAGCCGGGGACGTAGGCGGCGACATCGGCCACCGCCTCGTCGATCGCCGTCTCGACGGCGTCGGCATCGGCGGCCTCGATCTCGGCGTAGATCGTGTTTCGCATCATGATCGGCGGCTCGGCGGGGTTCAGGATGATGATGGCCTTCGCCCGCGGCGCCCCGCCGATCGTCTCGAGGCCGCGCGCGGTCGCCGCGGTGAACTCGTCGATGTTCTGGCGCGTGCCCGGGCCGGCCGAGCGCGAGGAGACGGTCGACACCGTCTCGGCGTAGCGCAGGCGGGCGACCCGGCCGATCGCCGCGACGATCGGGATGGTGGCCTGCGCCCCGCAGGTGATCAGCGTGACCTCCGCCGCCCCGGCGTGCTCGGAGAGATTGACCGGCGGGACGACCGCGGGGCCGAGCGCGGCCGGGGTCAGGTCGACGCTCGTGATCCCGCGCTCGGCCAGCAGCCGCGCGTGCTCGGGATGGGCGCCGGCCGAGGTCGCGTCGAAGGCGAGATCGATGTCCGCGACCTGGTCGAGCAGGTCGGCGAGGCCGCGGTGGGTGACCGTGTGACCGCGCTCGCGCGCCCGACGCAGGCCGTCGGAGTCGGGGTCGATCCCGGCCATCCCCACCAGCTCGAGCAACGGGCTGCGCTCGACCTTGATCATCAGGTCGGTGCCGATGTTCCCGGTGCCGATGATGGCCACCCGGAGGCGTGCGCGGTCTGGGCTCATGCCCGGGTGGGGACGCGGATGCGGCGGGCCGCGTGGGCGAGCGGGACGCGGCCGAAGCGGTCGAGCCGGAAGGGCTCGAGCAGGGGCGGCCGGCGGCCGGTGGTGATGAGCTCTGCCATCGCCCGGCCCGACGACGGCGCGAGCGTCACCCCCTGCATCGCATACCCGGTGGCGACGTAGGCGTTGTCGAGGTTCCCGGCCCGGTCGAGCACCGGCAGGCCGTCGGCGGTGATCGGGCGCATGCCGGCCCACTCCGACTCGATCTCGGGCGACTCCCACGGCAGGAACGACTCCTTCGCGCCCTTCACGATCGACGCGATCCGGCGCCGGTCGAGCCGGTTGTTGATGCCGCTGAACTCCATCGTCCCGCCGATGCGCATGCGATCGCCGAACGGCGTGCAGCCGACGTGCACGTCGAACAGGAGCACGGCGTGGGCCGGCACGACGGTCGGGCGCACCGAGAAGCTGTAGCCCTTGCCGGGCTCCATCGGGATCGGGATGCCGATGGACGCGGCCAGCGGCGTCGTCCACGACCCGGCGGCGAGCACGACGGTGCCCGCTTCGATGTCGCCGGCCGCCGTGCGCACGTGCGTCAGCCGCCGCCCCTCGCGCACGAGCTCGAACACCTCGGCGCCCTCCTGGATCTCGACGCCGTCGCGGCGCAGGACGGCGGCGAGCCCGGCCGTGAACGTGTCGGCGCGGACGTGCCAGTGCTGGCGGATGAGGAAGCCTGACGTGACGATGGGCGCGAGCGCCGGCTCGAGCTCGTGCAGCTCGGAGTCGGTGAGCACGTCGTCGGGCAGCTCATAGCCGAAGTCGCGCATCGGGGCGAGCTTGCGCAGCTCGCCGCGGGCGTCCTCGACGCTGCGGGCCGCGTACACCATGCCCTGCTTGTGGAGCTCGAACTCGACGCCGTCCGCGCGCATCTCCTCCACCAGGTCGAACACGTCCTGGCCGAGCCGCGCGATCGCCGCCGTCCCGTGGGCGTGATCCTCCTCGTTGCAGTACGTGCGAAAGCGCAGCAGCCACGGCGCGAGGCGATGCCAGTCGCCCGGCTTGAAGTAGAGCGCCGAGTCGCGATCGAAGAGGGCGCGCATCCCGTAGAGGGTGAGCCCCGGCTCGGGCAGCGGCCCGGCCTGGGCCGGGCACAGCCAGCCACCGTTTGCGAAGGACGCCCCCGACCCGATCCGGTTCGACTCGACGACCATGACGTCCTCGCCCGCCCGGCGCAGGTAGTAGGCGCAGCAGAGGCCGGCGACGCCCCCGCCGACCACGACCACCTGGCCGCTCACGGGCCCGAGTCCGCGGCGGCGGCGGTGACCTGCAGCTCGATCAGGATCCCCGGCACCGCGAAGCCCGCGACCACGGTGGTGCGCGCCGGGCGGGGCGGGGTGAAGCGCTCGGCCCAGACCCGGTTCCACTCGGCGAAGTCGGCCGGGTCGGCCAGGAAGCACTCGATCCGCAGCACGTGATCCCAGTCCGAGCCGGCGGCAACGAGCACCGCGCCGATGTCGCGCAGGACGATCTGCGCCTGCGCGGCGAACCCGTCCCCGACCACCTGCAGCGTCGCCGGATCGACCGGCGCCCGCCCCGACATGAAGATCAGATCGCCGTGCCGGACGGCGTCGGCGATCATCGGCTCGGCGCCGCCCATCGTCGACCCGGCCCCGACGTGGACATGCCGCACATCTGGTCTGGTCACCGGGTCAACGTAGCACACTTGCAGGGAGCTTCCAACCCCGCGAGAGGGCTCGACTATCCTACGAGGATGCCGGCGGTGAGCCACAAGGTCACCCTCTCCCCGGCACCGCGGCGAAAGCTCACCGAGACGGTCGCTGAGCAGCTGCTGAAGGCCGTGCGCGAGCTGCCTCCGGGCACGAAGGTGCCGTCGGAGCGGGAGCTGACGAAGGAGCTCGGCGTGGGCCGCTCGACGGTGCGTGAGGCGCTGAACGGCCTGGCGATGCTCGGGATCGTCGAGATCCGCCACGGCCAGGGCGTGTTCGTCACCGGCGACCCGCTCAGCCGTGAGCGAGCCGTCGGCGGTGACCGCCGCGCTCGAGCGGGTGTCACGCACGAGTTCATCGAGGCCCGCCTGATCGTGGAGGTGGAGGTGGCGCGGCTGGCGGCGCGGCGGCGTACCGACGAGGACCTGGCGCGGCTTTCGGCGGCGCTGGTCGAGCAGGAGGCGCGGCTCAAGGGCGAGATCGGCGCGCTCGTCGACGTGGCCGCGTCGTTCAACGTGCTGCTGGCCGAGGCCGCCCACAACGAGGTGCTGGCCGCGATGATCCAGTCGTTCGTGTCGCTGATGGTCGAACGCGGCCCCCGCGTCTACAGCCTGGAGGGCTTCGGCGAATGGGACCTGCAGGAGCACCGCGGCCTGTTCGCCGCCGTCCGCGACCGCGACGGCGAGCTCGCCGCCCGGCGCATGCGCGAGCACATCGAAGAGCTCGCCCGCCGCTACCGCGCCGTCGGCGCGTACTAGCGCCGGTCGCTCGTCTACTCGTAGGTGTGCACCTCGAACGAGGTGAACCCGTGGTCGACGTTCGTCGTGCTCACGAAGAAGTTGAACCCGACGCCGGGGCTGCCCGTCGCGAAGACGTCGTCGGTGGCGGAGATCACCTCGACCCCGTTGATGAAGCCCTTCAGCACGTTGCCCTCGATCGTCGCCTCGACCACGTCGCCGTCCTTCACGCCGAACTCGGCGCCGACCTTCCGCGCGAGCGAGGTGAAGTCGCCGATCGGGCCGTTCCAGCGCACGATCTCGGCGTACCCCTCGTCGGTCTTGAGCGCCCGCCAGAACACCTCGTAGCCGGTGCAGTTGTGCGGCTCGATCTCGCTGCGGAGGCGAAGCTCGACCTCCTGGAAGTACTTGCTGGTCGGGTTGCGGCAGAACACGGTGGCCTTGGCGTGCTGGTTCGGCCCCCACTCGCCCGTCAGCACGGCGGCCGGATCGTCGTAGTCGCCGGCGGTCGTCCCCTCGTCGCCCCCCGCCTCGTCGTGCACCTGCTCGGCGCGCCGCTCCGCCACCGTCATGCGCGACACCTTGCCGCACACCTCGCCGCCGTTCTGGGTCATGCAGTCGATCCAGTCGATGCCGTCCGTCTGGCCGTTGAGCCACATCCCTCCCTCCGAGATCGGATCCTCGTCGACCTCGAAGCGGGTGCTGTAGGACCTGACGGGCTGACCGTTCATGGCGGCGACCTCCTGGATGGCAACGCACGGGGGAACGTGTGTCGCGGGCTGCGCCTGGCTGGTCTGCTCACCAGGCCTGGCGTAGGATGCACACCCGGCGAGCGGCTTGTCAAGAGGGGTCCGGGACTGGTCTGACCAGCGGCTCAGTCGAGCAGGCCCTCCGGCAGCACCTGGCCGCCGTCGATCACGATGGTCTGACCGGTGATGTAGCCGGCCTCCTCCGCGGCCAGGAACCGCACCGCCCAGCCGACGTCGGCCGGCTCCGCCAGCCGCTTCATCGGGATGGACTTCACCATGTCTGCGATGAACTCGCTGCCGAACGCCTCGATCCCGGGGGTGCGGACGTTGCCCGGCTGCACGGCGTTCACCGTGATGCCGTCGCCCACGACCTCGAGGGCGGCGCTGCGCATGAGCCCGAGGATCGCCGCCTTCGACGCCGCGTAGTGCGCCAGCTCGGGCGCGCCGACGATCGGGCCGGTGATCGACGACGTGAGCACGATGCGGCCGTAGCCGCGCTCACGCATGGGCGGCAGGCACGCCTGGATCGTGTGCAGCGCGCCCTTCACATTGATGTCCATGACCCGGTCCCAGTCGGAGTCGGTCATCGCGGCGATCGCGACCGCCGGATAGATGCCGGCGTTCGCCGCGACGATGTCGATCCTGCCGTAGCGCTCGAGCACCGTGGCCGCCATCGCATCGACGGCCGCCCGGTCGACCACGTCCGCGGCGACCGCCAGGGCGTCGTACCCGGACGCGCGCAGCGCCTCGGCCGCCTGCTCGCCGGGCGCCGGGGCGAGATCGACCACGACGACCTTCGCGCCCTCCTGCGCCAGCACCTCGGCGATGCCCAGGCCGACGCCGCTCGCGGCCCCGGTGACGACCGCCACCCGCCCGTCGAGCCGCTGCATGTCAGAGCACCGCGATCGGGTTGAACGGCGAGCCGGTGCCGCCCTTGATGCGCAGCGGCGACGCCATCACCAGGAACTCCCACCGCTGCTCCTCCTCGCACGCGCGCGCGATGTCCTCGAGCTGCAGGCTGTCGGACACGACCATCCCCATCGCCGTCACCTGCAGCGGGTGGATCGGGTAGAGCATGTCGTCGACGGTGCTCGGCACCGTCTCGCCGTCGCCGTCGGGCAGGAACGCCGCGATCCCGCGCTCGTGCATCCACGGGATGGCGTCGACGTGCAGGCCGGCCTTGCCCTCGCCCGAGTAGCCGTTGTCCCACGCGCCGAGCTCGAGCCGGCGGCGGTGGTGGCCCGTGCGGAACACCATGATGTCGCCCTCGCCGAGCGTCACCCCCTGGGCGCGCTCGACCTCCTCGAGCTCGCCGCGCGAGACCGCGTCGCCAGGCTCGAGCCAGGGCACGCCGCGGTAGCGGGGGACGTCGAGCAGGACGCCGCGGCCGATCACGCCGCGCGAGTACTCGTCCATGTCGAGCACGAGCGAGCCCTTGCTCGTGACGAGCGCCGCCGGCCGGCCGCCGTAGAGCAGCCCGTCGTAGGAGATGTGGTTCAGGGCGTCGATGTGCGTGTGGCAGTCGCCGTGGCTCTCCATCCCCAGGAAGCACATCGAGAACCGCAGCTTGCCCGAGCCGATGTCCCAGTCGTGCATCTGCGTCATGTGGTGGATCGCCGGGCTGGGATTGTCCGGCCCTGCGACGGTGTTCACCGGGATCGCCATCGACACGTGCCGGCCCGACTGCACGAGCGCGCAGGCGCGGGCGACGTGCCCGGGGGTGATCAGGTTGAGGGTGCCGAGCGCGTCGTCGGCACCCCAGCGGCCCCAGTTCTTGACGGACTCGAAGATCGCCTCGAACTCCGCGAGGGAGACGTTCGGGGCGCGATGCGGCGTAACGGACATGTGCGGATGCTCCCTTCCAGCGTCGGCGTCGCCAGTCTCTCAGATTTGGCCCGGCCGCTGCTCGGGTGATCTGACCAGATCAGCGACCGCGGCGAACGGCGACGCCCGAGACCAGCGCGGCGGCGCCGACGAGCGCGCAGAAGAGGTATCCGGTGTCGACGAGGCCCAGGCTCGTCTCGACCACGCCGAAGGCGACGACGGGGACGACGAGGCCGATGTAGAGGACGAGGAAGTAGGTCGAGGCGACCTGGCTGCGGCGGTCGGCCGGGGCGCGCGCGGTGAGCAGCCCGAGCCCGGCGCCGACGATCACGCCCTGGGCGAGGCCGGCGACGACGGCGGCCGCCACCAGCGCGACGACCGTCTCGAGCGCGAGGGCGAGGCCGAGCAGGGCGAGGCCGGCCGCGAGGGCGACACAGCCCGCCGGCAGGGCCGCCGTCGGATCGAACCGGCGCGCGATCAGCTGGCCGGCCACCGACATGACGAACAGGGTGGCGACGAGCGCCCCGCTCGCGGTCGGAGCGGTGATCGAGAGCACCTCGGCGAGCATCGCCGGCCCGACCGAGCCGAACACACCCGAGACGCCGAACGCGGCGACGCCGGCGGTGGCGGCCGGCAGGAACACGGCGCGCACCTCCGGCGGCGGCACGACGCCGGCGAAGTCGAGCTCGAACCGGCGCCGCTGCACCGTCTCGGGCACGTACCAGAGCCCGGCCAGGCCCGCGGCCATGAACACGAGCTCGACAACGTAGACCGTGCGCAGCGGAGCGGGGGCGAACTGCGCGAGCACACCGGCCAGGGCGGGCCCGAGGGCCAGTCCGCCCAGGTTCGCCCCGACGGCCAGCTTGGTCGCGCGGGCGCGATCGGCGTCGAGGTCGACGAGCCACGCCGTCGCCGTGCCCGTGTAGAGGCCGGCGGTCAGGCCGATCAGCAGGCGGCCGGCGAGCAGCAGCCCGAGGCCCTGGGCGAGGATGAAGAGGACCATCGCCACGAGGGCGAGCACGAGCCCGACCGCGAGCGGCGGTTTGCGGCCGATGTGATCGGACAGCCTGCCGGTGACGAGGAGCCCGCCCATGACCCCGACGCCGTAGAGCGCGAAGACGACGGTGATCGTGAGCGACGAGAGGCCAAACTCGGACTCGTAGAGCGGATAGAGCGGCGTCGAGACGGTCGTCGCGGCCATGACGACGGCGAAGATCGCCGCCAGGGTCGCGCTCGGAAGGGGGGATGACGGCCGCCGCTGCAAGCGGCCAACCTAGCCGTTCCGGTAGGCGGCTCTCCACGGTTCGGGGTATGCGCCGAATCACGCATCGAGGGCAGCACGACACGCGCTTTCGGCCAGGGCGGGCGAGCGGGCGAGCGCCGAGAGTGAAGGCATGCACACTCGAGCACTCACACTCATCGCCGCATCCCTGATCGCCCTCGTCATCGCCGCCGTCGCCCCCGGGCCGGCGAGCGCCGCCACCGCCCCTCCGCCCCGCACGGCGCTCCTCTACCGCATCAACCAGGTGCGGGCCGAGCACGGCCTGGCGTCGGTGTACCCGTCCACCAGCCTGCAGGCGGTCGCGATGCACCACTCCGACGACATGATGATCCGCGACTACTTCGCCCACACGAGCCCGACCGGCTCCACGGTCTACAGCCGCATCGCCGGCAGCGGCTTCGTGAGCGGCTACTCGTGGCTCGGCGGCGAGACGCTGGCGTGGGGCACCGGATCGCTGGCGTCGCCCACCTCCACCGTGAACGCCTGGCTCGCAAGCCCCGAGCACCGGGCGATCATGCTCTCCCCCCAGTTCCGCTGGGTCGGCATCAGCCGCGAATGCGGCACGTACGAGGGCCACTCCGGCGCGTGCGTCTGGACGGCCGACTGGGTCAAGCGCTGGTAGCGCCGGCGGCGCGAAGCGCCGTCACCATCGCCTAGAGTCGCCGCGATGATCGCCACCGGGCAGACCTGGGGCGGTGTGCCCGGCATCCTGGTCGAGACCGACG
Source organism: uncultured Actinomycetes bacterium (assembly GCA_963717845.1). Classification (GTDB taxonomy): domain Bacteria; phylum Actinomycetota; class Thermoleophilia; order Gaiellales; family JAICJC01; genus JAICJC01. The sequence goes on along the minus strand of CAVQXH010000001.1, from coordinate 951,845 downwards.
TCCTGCGGGTCTCGATCATCCCTGCGGCGGGAGCCAAGCTGCACGAGCTGATCCACCGCCCGACGGGGTTCGACCTGCTCTGGAAGAACCCCCGCGTGCCCCTGCGGGCGACGTATCCCGGCCCCAACTTCGACGATGTCTGGAGCGGCGGCTGGGACGAGCTCTTCCCCACCGACCCGGCCTGCACGGTCGGCGACACGAGCTTCCACGACCACGGCGACCTGTGGCACGGCCCGTGGGCGTGGGAGGTCACCCGCGACGACGGCGCCGCCGCCGAGATCCACCTCTCGCGGCTACACCGTGGCGCTGCCGTGTCTCGTCGAGAAGTGGATCGCCTTCGAGCGCGGGTCGCACGCGATCGAGTTCCGCCACCGCATCACGAACGTTGGCCACGGGCCGATCGACTTCGACTGGAGCCTGCACGTGGCGCATGCGATCGCTCCCGGCTCGCGCGTCCACATGGCGCCCGAGGGCCTGCGCGCCGAGCCCGACCAGGCCGGGCGCTTCGCCGCCGCCCCGGAGCTGATCGGCTGGCCGCGGCACGGGGACATCGACGTGGGCGCCGCCCCGCCGCCGCAGAGCGGGTTGCTCGAGTGGCTGCACCCGCGCGGCCTGCGCGAGGGCTGGTGCGCGGTCACCCACCCCGCCCAGGGCGTCGGCCTGGGTCTCGAGTTCGACCGCGACGTGTTCCGGACGGTGTGGATCTGGGGCGTGTACGGCGGCTGGCGCGGGCACTACGTCCTGCTCACCGAGCCGTCCACCAGCCCGCCCGGCGGCCTCGCCCGAAACGTGGCGAACGGGACGGCCGCGCGCCTGGAGGGGCGGGGCGTGCTGGAGACGCGGGTGCGCGCCGTCGTGCTCGACGACATCGACCCGGCGGCACCGGGCGACCGGCGGCCGGGGAGCTGGGAGGGGCGGTGAGCGTCCTTCTCTCCGCGAACGTCGGCCTGCCGAAGGACGTTCGCTGGCAGGGCAAGACCGTCTTCACCGGCGTCTTCAAGCAGCCCGTGACCGGGCCGTGCCGAGTGAGCAGGCTGAACCTCGCCGGCGACGGTCAGGGGGACCTGGCGGGGCATGGCGGCGAGCAGCGGGCCGTGTTCGTCTACCAGATGGAGTCCTACCGGTACTGGGCGCGCGAGCTCTCCCGCAGCGATTTCGTGCCCGGGCAGTTCGGCGAGAACTTCACCGTGGAGGGCCTCGGCGACGACGAGGTCTGCATCGGCGACCGCTACCGGATCGGCACAGCCGTCTTCGAGGTCACCCAGCCCCGGGTCACGTGCTATCGCGTCGGCATCCGCATGAACGACCCGCGCATCCCCGCCCTGCTCGTCTCCCACCACCGGCCCGGCTTCTACTTCCGCGTGATCGAGGAGGGCGAGGTGCAGGCCGGCGACGAGATCACGCAGATCGCCGCGGGGCCGGAGGGGATGACCGTCGCCGAGGTCGACGCGCTGCTCTACCTGCCCGGCCACCCCCGCCAGCAGCTGCTGCGGGCGCTGCGGATCCCAGCGCTGAGCGGCGGCTGGCAGGCGTCGTTCCGCGCGCTGCTCGACGGTGCACCCGGGGGCGGGAACGCGGGCCTTGCGGTCACGAGCCCGCCGCCCGCCTGGCCGGGGTTCCGCCGGCTGAGCGTCGCCGGGATCGCCCGCGAGAGCGACTCCGTGATCTCGATCCGCCTCGCGGATCCCGGCGGCGAGCCGCTCCCGCCCGCGCTGCCCGGGCAGTACCTGACCGTTCGCGTCCAGCCCGATCGCGAGCGGCGGTCGCTGCTGCGCAACTACTCGCTCTCGGGCCCGCCCGCGGCCGGCGTCTACCGCATCACGGTCAAGCGCGAGCCCCGCGGCGCCGCCAGCGGCTACCTGCACACGCGGCTGCACGAGGGGGACGAGCTCGAGGTGGCGGCGCCGCGCGGCACCTTCACCCTGCACCCCACCCCGGCACCGGTGCTCCTGATCAGCGCCGGCATCGGCGCCACCCCGGCCCTCGCCATGCTCCATGCGCTCGCGCTGGAGCACTCCGATCGTGAGATCTGGTGGCTGTACGGCGCCCGCAGCGGCAGCGAGCATCCGTTCGCAGCCGAGGCCCGCGCCCTGCTCGCAGCGCTCCCGAACGCGCGCACCCACATCTGGTACAGCCGCCCGGGCCGGGCCGACGTCGAGGGCCGCGACTACGACTCGGCGGGCCGGCTCACGGCCGCCATGCTCGCGGAGCTGCACCCACCGCGTGCCGCCGAGGCCTACCTGTGCGGCCCGGCGGCGTTCATGGAGGAGATCAGCGCCGGCCTGGCGGCGATCGGCGTCGACGCCGCCCGGATCCACACCGAGCCGTTCGGGCCGGCGCCCGGCCTGACGCCCGGCATCGCAGCGACACCAGCCCGGCCTCCCCATCCGCCGGCCGGCGCCCCCGGCGGCGGCCCGGCGATCGAGTTCGCCCGCAGCGACCTCGTCATCCCCTGGAGCGAGGACTATGCGAGCCTGCTCGAGCTCGCCGAGGCCTGCGACGTCCCCGTCCGCTGGTCGTGTCGCACCGGCGTGTGCCACACCTGCGAGACGACGCTCATCGCGGGCACGGTCGGCTACAGCCCCGATCCGGTCGAGCCGCCCGCCGAGGGCAGCACGCTCATCTGCTGCGCCCGGCCGCAGGCGAACCTCGTGCTCGACCTCTAGTGCACGGGATCACGGGCTATGGGCCGTACAGGGATCGAACCTGTGACCTTGGGATTAAAAGTCCCCTGCTCTACCAGCTGAGCTAACGGCCCAGAGGGCGCCAGTGTACGTGGTAGCGTCCGCGCGGATGCTGCGGATCGGCCACCGCGGAGCGGCCGCCCTCGCGCCCGAGAACACGATCGCAAGCGTCCGCGCGGCGCTCGCAGCGGGGGTCGACGGGATCGAGTTCGACGTGTGCCCGGGGCTGATCGTGGCGCACGACCGCGGCCGTCCCGGGCCGGCTCTGGGCGACTTCCTGGCGGATCTGCGCGAGATCACGCCGCCCGACATCGCGCTCATCGTCGACCTCAAGGACGCCGGGTACGAGCGCGAGGTGCTCGCGACCTGCCGCAAGGCCGGCGTCGCCGAGCGCTGCATCTTCTCGACGATGGAGTTCGCCGCGCTCGCGAACCTGAACGCCGTTGCCCGCACGAGCGCGACCATCTCCGCGGGCCGGGCCTGGCTGCCGGCCGGCCGGCGGACGCCGGCCGTCGCCATGTACCACCGCTCCGGGGCGAGGGATGCCACGGTGCGCCACGATGCGATCACTCCCGAGCTCGTCGAGGCCGTCCACGAGCGGGCCGGCCGGGTCTACGCGTGGACCGTCAACAGCCGCAAGGGGATCGAGCGCATGCGCGCGCTCGGGGTCGACGGCGTGATCACCGACGACCCGCGCCTGTTCCACGCCCAGGCCTCGTAGGCCGGGCCTGCCTCCGCCGGGACGCCGCCCTGTGTGCAATAGTGGGGAACCAATTCCGGCGCACGAGCGTACTATCTCGATAGACACGCGATGACACCGCCAGCCGACACAATCACGCAGTTCCCGCTCTCCCAGCGAGTGGTGTGGCTGCGCTACCTGGAACAGACCCGCGAGGCGGGCGAGGACTACGCAGCCGTGGAAGAGGCGGCGTGGGACGAGCTGCAGAAGGCCCTCTCGCGGATCCCCCACAAGCCCGAAGACGCGTCCTGACCCGGGTATCCTGCCCGCGCGCCCCCATCGGCTAGTGGCCTAGGCCCCCGCCCTTTCAAGGCGGTAACACGGGTTCGAATCCCGTTGGGGGTACTCGGAAGGGTCTGTGAGTCTCGTTCTGAGAACGAACGTGGCGGCTCAAGCCGCTTCATCGCAGTTCTCTTGGAATGACGAACTCCCGCAGGACGGCCCGGCCCCACGAGAGCTCAGTCCACGCGCCCTCGAACGTTAGGGTTGCAACTCCCCCGGTCGGAAACTTCGTCCGCATTCGTTCGAGCGCAAGCTCGTCGCCGGCGCCGGCCAGCCCGGTAGCAAGCTCCTCGATCGCCGGGTTGTGACCGATCATGACGACCGATTCGACGGCGTCGGACAGCCGCTCGAGCCGGCGCCTGAGTGTGATGGCATCCGCGCCATACACGTCGTCGGCGATTTCGACCCTGATCCCGGACGGGAGTCCACCGCGGACGCCCTCCCACGTCTGCACAGCCCGGACCGCCGAGGAGCAGACAACGAGCTGCGGCGCCAAGCCCGACTTGCGAAAGTGCCTCTCGAGCCTCGCGATGGCTCGACGGCCACGAGGTGCAAGCGGGCGATCATGATCCGCGAGCAGCGGCTGATCCCAGCTCGACTTCGCATGACGAAGCAGGTAGATCCGGCGCCTCGTCGCTCCCTGAACTCTCTTATGCCTCGCCACGTGGCTGGCCATGCCCTCGGTCTGCAGGTCCGCTCACACCCCAGGGTACCCGGAGGCCGGTCGAGGCTGACGGACGGCCTTATCCGCAGCCGGATATGCGGCGTCCCCGAGTGCGCCGCAGGCGGGAGTGACAGGCTCGGAGCAGCGAGCTGCTCGACGAGCGCCTCGCCAACGGCGACATCGACCCAGCAAGCGCCAGGCGCAGTGAGGTGGCGTCAGGGTTTTCGCCTACGGGGATGAGAGGATCCGCTGATGCCCCCGCCGGGTCGCGAGAGCGAGACTGGCGGTGAGAGGAGGTGAAACTCGTGGAAGCTCGGGTTCATCCTCATTTGCACGTCTCTGCGGGCGTGTCGGAGCAGCTGCCCTGGCTGATCGGCGGGTTCACGCTCGGCTTTCTCGTGCCGTTCGTGTTCGCCGACCAGCTCGGGATGCAGCGCGACCTCTACTACGGCGTCTACATGGCCGCCGCGGTGGTCTTTTTCGCGCTGTGGGTGCGCGGTACGCGCCAGTCGTTGTGGGCGATGGTGACGCGGCGCTGGCCGCTCGCGATCGCTCTGGGCGTCGTCTGCGCCGGACTGCTGGCGTTCATCGTCCTGCAGCAGTCGGCGACCGTACGACCCGCCGGTTGGACGCTGGCTGCCGCGGTCGTCTGGCGAGGCGTGTTCTACGGCCTGGCCGATGGCTTGCTGCTGTCGTCGTTCCCGATCCTGGCGGTCTTCGCCGCCTTCGCCGGCTCACCGTTCGTTGAACGGATGCGCGGGAAGGTGATGGTCGGTGTCGTCGCGTTGCTCGCGTCGCTGGTCATGACCGGTGCGTACCACGCCGGGTACAGCGACTTCCGATCGGGAAAGGTCGCCAGCCCGTTGGCGGGTGACGTGGTGTGGAGCATGCCGACGCTGCTCACGCTCAATCCCATCGGAGCGCCCATCGCGCACGCCGGGATGCACGTGACAGCGGTGCTGCACAGCTACCACACCGACCTGTTCCTGCCACCGCACGGCTGACACGCCGGGTGTGGGCGCTCGAGGCACTGGAGGACGGCCCGTTGCCGGGCCGTCCTCCCGAGTGCCGTCAGGCGGGAGTCACCCCGCCGTTCAGCCGGACGATGCCGGTGGCGGGGTGGGGCGTGCTTCGTCGGCCGGAATCGCCACGCCCGGATCGGTCGGACCGAGGTCGAGGCGGAACGGCGGATAGGCATCGGTCATCAGCCCGGCGTATGCGGCGACGCGAAGCGCCCACCGGTTCAGGCCGAGCACGAGATCGAAGATCCCCGGCGGGTAGCGGCCAGTGAACAGGAGCGCCACGACGGCGATCAGCACAAGCAGCGCGACCGCGCCGCCCGAGTTCGTCCCGTACCAGGCGCCGCCGATGAAGACGGCGACGACCAGGTAGTGCGGGATGGCAAGCAGCCACCACTTCACGAGCACCAGCCCGCGAGACAGCTCACCCGGATAGTCCACGCTGAACGTGGCCGGGTAATCCGTTGCGGCGAGGGTGAAGGGCGGATAGCGATCCGTGCCGTTGGCGTTGAAGGCGTAGAAGCCCACTCGCCATGTCCACCGCAGGACGCCGACGTTGAAGTCGAACAGCCCTCGCGGATAGCGGCCCGTGAACAGGATCGCGAAGAACGCTACGACGCTGACCACCAAGAACGCGAGCCAGAGGAAGGCCAGCACGACCACATGCGGGATCACGAGCAGCCATTTGGCCATCCACAGGCCACGTGACAGCTGCGGATCCAGTCGCCCCTCCACGCGAACTGGATAGGTAGGGAGAGAAAGTGACACTGAAATCACCTCCCTTCAGGTGTCCCCTGTAGCCTGGCGTGGCTGCCCGGTTCCCGCGTCGGTGCTTCCACCTAACAGCCCTTCCCGGAAGTACGAATCCCTGGAGGAGGTGCGCTGTGCTGAAGACGATCGTGTTCATCATCCCGCCCCCGCGGCGCGTGGCTGCTCGGTCAGGGCTGGATGGTACGCCTGCTGGGACTGCTCCTGATCGGACTCGCCGTCGCGGCCGCCCTGGCGCCACCGTTCTCGGGCCTTGACACGCTCCCGTCCCTGGGCGCCGTTGCGGTCGCGCTCGCCATCATCCTCGATGACATCGTCGTCCTTGCAATCGGCGTCGTCATCGGCACCGGCGGGACCATCCTGATCCTCACCATCGGCGCCGCGTTCGTCCGAGTCCTCCGCAACCTCGTCTGAGCAAGCACGGGCGTAGCTGGTCGGATGCCAACTCGCTGCGCACGGCTCTGTGGCGCACCAGAACTCTCCGTACTCGGAGAGGTCGGCGCTCCGGACTCATTCCTCGAAGCTGGGGTCGGCCGGGTGCGGAGTGGCGACCCGGCCCTTCGGCTCTTCCCACTCCTCCTGGCGCCCGAGGGCGGTGAGATCGAGGAAGGTGTAGCTGCCGCCCAGGTACTCGGTACCGCGGGCAGTTGTCGAGTAGGTGTGGAACACGCGCTCGCCGTCACGCAGGAAACAGCTGACGCCCGGGAGCTCGGCCCCATCCACCGTCGCCCCGAAGTCGTCGTTGAAGTCGCTGCCGGCTGACGAGTACCACGACACCGTCCAGCCCCGCCGCCGGCGGTACGCGTCGAGCTTGGCGAACGGCGCCCGCGAAACGAGCACGAACGCGGTGTCCCGCGCGTTCAGGTGTGTCAGCGTCCCCTGCGCGAGCTCGTCGATCGACGCGGTGCAACCCGGACAGCCATCGACCCAGTCGACGGCGAACATGAAGTGCTGCAGGATCAGCTGGCGCCGGCCGCCGAACAGGTCGAGCAGCCCCACCTCTCCCTGCGCACCCGCAAAGACGTACGGCTTGTCGACGGGCACCATCGGCAACCGCCGCCGATCGGCGTTCAGCGCGTCACGCTGGCGGGTCTGCTCCTTCTCCCGCCGCAGCAACTCATCGCGCGCCGCAGCCCATTGGTCTCTCGACGCGATTTCAGGCAGACTCATCCCCGACCTCCCCGTATCCGGCTCCGATTACCCCTCGACGATCAAGATCGATCGGACGCCGGAAACTCATCGGTGGGCCGGTCAGCCCCTGACCGGTCGGCGACGGCGACGCAGCGGCTGCGGAAGTATGGATCACGAAGAGCAGATGCCCCAAGCAGGCACCCCACCGGAACCAGCGGCCGCCGAAGCGTCGGCCGCAGAGAAGCTCGCGGCGCTCGGAGTTCGCGGGATCCTCATGCAACTTGCCCGAAACGGCCAGATTGTCGACGTGCGGTGCGAAATGCCCCAGCGCTACTGCACCCGTGGTCGTCGCTCCTTCGATCCGACGGCAGCCGTCTCCGATTGGTCTCCCACGGCCGATCACTACCCGCGACTCAAGATGCACGGAGGCCACCTCACTCCCGACAACGTCCGGCTGGCGCATCGGCTCTGCAACCGACGTGACTATCGATGGCGCACGCAGATCAACGCGATGCTCCTGAGGCGGATGTCGCTGGAGCAGATCGCCGCACGTCTCAACGAGCAGAAGGTGCCGCCGATCCACGGCACGAACGTGTGGACGGCAGCCTCCGTTCGAAACGCGTTCGTCTCCTAGGGGCGGGTGTCGGACGAGATCGGCCACCAAGACCCCCGCCTGCGTTGAAGGTTGTGCGCGCGACGGTGCAGGACGCCGACGTGTGCTTCGGGATCGCGCGCGCGGCGGCGCTCGTCGGCTTCCGGCATGTGTTTCCGCCAGACCGGTACGACTTCCCTGCTGGAGCGATCCGCGCAGACTGGGTCTCGGCGCTCACCGACCCCGATGCGGAGACGTACATCGCGTTCGCGGCCGACGAGGCGGCCGGCGTCGTCTCCGTGGGAGGCGGCGTCATGCAGACCCTGTACGTGATGCCGGAGTCCTGGGGGCGAGGCATCGGCAGCAGGCTGCACGACCTCGCTCTCGATCGGCTGCGCGAAGCCGGTGCCCGGGAGGCGCGCCTGTGGACGCTCGCCGAGAACCAGCGAGCGCGCGCCTTCTACGAGAGACGTGGATGGAAGCTCACCGGCCGCACGCGCCGGGTGCCCTTCCCGCCCCACCCGATCGACGTCGAGTATGCGCGCTCGACGGATCGCACCTGACCGCTCGCGCAGGCCGAGCGGTCAGCGGAGGGGCCGCCGCTCGAAGCTCACCCGCGCCCACACGTACCCGGCCAGGGCGATCGCGGCGCACCAGGCAACCGCGATGACCGCAGTCTCGCCGAGCGGGCCGCCCATCAGCAGGGCCCGCACGGTGTCGATCACCGAGGTGAACGGCTGGTGCTCGGCGAACTCGCGCAGCCCGGCGGGCATCGACCCGGTGGGGACGAAGCCGCTGCCGAGGAACGGCAGGAACACCAGCGGCAGGGGCAGGTTGCTGGCGGTCTCGGGCGAGCCGGCGACCATGCCGAGCGCGACCGCCAGCCAGGTGAACGCGAAGGCGAGCATCGCCAGCAGGCCGGCCGCGGCCGCCCACCGGGCGGGCCCCGTCTCGGGGCGGAACCCCACGAGGAGCGCGACGACGGCGACGACGGCCATCGCGAGCATGGTCTGGATCAGGCTCCCGACGACGTGCCCGGTCAGGAGTGAGCCGCGCGAGATGGCCATCGTGCGGAACCGGTTGACGATGCCCTCGGTCATGTCGACGCTCACCGAGACGGCGGTCGACACCGCCGCGGCAGCCGCGGTCATCACGAGGATGCCCGGGGCCAGGTAGTCGATGTAGTGGCCGCCGTGGTGAGCGACGCCGCGGATGCCGGCGCCGAGCGTCCCGCCGAGCACGTACTCGAACAGGAGCAGGAACAGGACGGGCATGGCGACCGTCGAGATCGTCATCGAGGGGTAGCGCAGGGCATGCCGCAGGTTGCGTCGCAGCATGGTTGCCGAGTCGGTGGCTGCGTAGGAGAGGCTGCTCACGGCAGGCTCCTTTCGTTCATCTGGGGTTGGCCGGTGAGGGCCAGGAACACGTCGTCGAGCTCCGGCGTCTGCACCGAGAGCTCGGCGACCTCGATCGCCTCGGCGTCGAGCCGGTCGAGCAGCGCCCGCAGGCTGCGGACGCCGCCGTCGCTCGGCACCTGGAGCGTCAGGGCGTCGTCGTTGCGGTCCCCGTCGCGCAGGACGCTCGCGGCGCGCGCGAGCGCGGGGGCCTCTGCGAACCGCAGCTTGATCGAGCCGCCGGGGACGAGCCGCTTGAGCTCGTCCGGCGTCCCCTCCGCCACGATCCGGCCGTGGTCGAGCACCGCGATGCGGTCGGCCAGCTGGTCGGCCTCCTCGAGGTACTGCGTCGTCAGGAAGACGGTCACGCCCCCGCCGACGAGATCGCGGATGATCTGCCACAGGTCGCGGCGACCGCGCGGGTCGAGCCCGGCCGTCGGCTCGTCCAGGAAGATGACACGCGGGTCGCCGACCAGGGTCATCGCCAGGTCGAGCCGGCGCCGCATCCCGCCGGAGTAGCTCGCGGCCGGCTTGCGGGCGGCGTCGACGAGGTCGAAGCGCTCGAGCAGCTCGGCGGCCAGGCGCCGGCCCTCGCTGCGGCCGAGGTGGCGCAGGTCGGCCATGAGGATCAGGTTCTCCTCGCCGGTGAGCAGGCCGTCGACGGCCGCGAACTGGCCGGTGACGCCGATGACGTGCCGGGCCGCGTCGGCCTCGCGCTGCAGGTCGAAGCCTGCGACCGAGAGCTCGCCCGCGTCTGCGGGCAGCAGGGTCGAGAGGATCTGCACGGTCGTCGTCTTGCCCGCCCCGTTCGGACCGAGCAGTGAGAAGACGGTGCCCTCGGCGATGTCCAGATCGATCCCGTCGAGGACGACCTTGTCGCCGAACGCCTTGTGCAGCCCCGCGGCCTTCACCGCGGAGCGGGTGGTGGTGAGTGTCGTGGTCATGGTGGTCACGAGGTCCTTCCGTGCTTCAAGCCGCCGGCGCGCGGCGGATGCTGATGTCGCCGTACGAGGTGCGGGCGCGCACCTCGACGGTCTCCTCGCCCGCAGCGGGGCGCTCGGTGTCGGCCAGGTCGTTGCGCACCCGGCCGAAGCCCGTGTTGAGGTCGAGCCAGGCCGCGACTCCGTCCCGGATGCCGACATCGATCTTGCCGAAGGCGGTCTGGGCCACGACGGCGCCCGGGGCGACCTCGCCCAGGCTGATGTCGCCGTTGGCGGTCTTCACCGTCACGGTGCCGCCGGCCCGGTCGACCGAGATGCTGCCGTTGGCCGCCTTCACGCGCAGGTCGCCGTCCACGTCGCCGACCCAGGTCTCGCGATTCGAGTTCTTGATCACGGCCGAGCCGTCGACCGCGGCGATGCGAACGACGCCGGAGCCGGTCGAGGCGGACAGGTCACCGGCGGCGTGGCCGACGACGATGTCGCCCGCGCCCGTGCGGATCGCGATGGCCCCGGCCTGATCGACGTCGATGTCGCCGGCGCCGGTCTTGAACCGGAACGCGCCGAGCGCGCCGCGTGCGACCGCAGGGCGGCGACGCCGACGTCGCCCTGGATCTCCGAGCCGATGGGGAGCGAGACCCGCACGTCGATCGACTCGCGGCCGCCCCCCGGCGTCCACTCGCCGCCACCCGCGCTGCCCGCGGATGACGAGCCGGGCGCCGGCGAGGTCGACGCGGGTCTGCTCGGCGGCGGTGACGTCGCCGGGCTTGCTCCGGATCGCTGGGCAGCACCTCGACAACGGTGTCGGTGCGCTCGGAGGCGTCGATGCGGATGTCGCCGACGCCGAACTCGATGTCGACGGGATCGGATTGGGTGTCTGGAAGGTGGGCATCATGGGTGTCCTTCTGGTTCTGGTGGTGGTGGTCGTGGTGGTTAACGCACCCAGCCGGTCTGACGCTGGGCGGCGTGCGGTGCGCGGCGCTCGTCGCCGCGCTCGGTCTCGGAGCGCCCGAGGGCGGCGGTGGCCGCCCGGACGAACCAGGCGTTCACCGACAGCCCCTCGCTGCCGTGCCGCGCGCTCGATCGACGGCTTGAGCCGATCGGGCATGCGCACGTTGATGCGCCAGAGCGCGCCGTCGTCGTCCTCGAGCGGAGCGGGCGCGACGGCCGGCTCGCGGCGGGACTCGGCGACGGGCTCGCCGGGCGGCGGCGTGACGACGAACTCCGGGTCATGCCCGCGCAGGCGCAGCTCGACCGAGCCCGGCGCGAGCTCCATCGTGATCTCCTCGGCGGCAGCCGAGAGAGCGTGCTGCAGGTTCAGGAGCAGCGCCGCCTCGAGCGGAGCGACGAGCCGCTCGGCGACCGCGCGGGCCTCGTCGCCCCCGGCCTCGGCGGCCAGGAGCAGGTGGCGCCGGACGTCCTCGACATACGGGTTCAGGTTCATGGCATCATTATGGCACAGATTCGATGCCATCGCAAGGCCATGCGCTGTGCCATGTCGGCATCACGGGCGTGAATGCCGCCTGGCTCCTTGCGGCGGGAACCGCCTGGTACTAGCATCGCGGTCGACGGCGCTTGTCTCGTTATGCGCCGGATCCGGGACCCGAGGGGGGCAACATGAGGCGGAGCTTTTCGTGGCGGCGCGTGGGCGCGCTGGTGTTCGGCATGACGGTGCTCGCGGTCGTGGCGGTGGTTCCCACCGCGACGGCACGGAAGGGGGTTGCCAATCGACCTGCCTTCGGCGAGCTGCAGCGGGCACACAACGCAACCGCGCACGACCAGGACCAGGGCGACGAGAACGAGGTGCTCGCGCGCGCGGCACAGGAGTCGCTCATGCGCACCGCACCGGGATCGTCGGTCTCCGCGGCCGCATACGTGGCCGGCGCCGCACAGGCGGCCCATCTAGCCACCAAGGGCGGCTCGTGGCATGCCCTCACGGACAAGCCGTTCCAGAACGACCCCGTCCCCGGCTACCGGGATCCGGTCTGGAGCGACTTCGGCTCGGGGTACGGTCTGGTCACCGGCCGGATCAGCGCCCTGACGGCCTGCCGGCGGGGCGATCTTCGCCGGCGGCGCCGACGGCGGCGTGTGGAAGTCGACCAACAACGGCGGCCACTGGAAGTCCTGGTCGGCGGGCCTGCCGCGCCTGTCGATCGGCGCTCTGGCCACCGACCCGAGCGATGGCTCGGTCTGGGTCGGCCTCGGCGAGGCGAACACCGCCTTTGAGAACTTCAACGGCTTCGGGATCTACCGGCTCGCGGCGGGCGGCCACGCCTGGCACCGCGTCGGCGGGGCAGGGCTCCAGAGCCGCAACATCTACCACATCCACTTCGACTCGGCCGGCCACGTCTACGCGGCCACGAACGCCGGGCTCTACCGTCACAGCGCGGCGGCCACCGGGCCGTGGCACCTGGTGCTGAAGCCCGATCCGAACCCGGCCAACTCGCCGTACCGGACGTCTCAGATCACCGACGTGACGTTCCAGCCCGGCACGGGCGGGCACGTCGTCCTGGCCGCGCTCGGCTGGCGCGGCGGCACGCTGCCGTCTGACCTCAACTTCAACGGCTTCTACGTCTCGCAGGACTGGGGCAAGGCCGGCACGTTCCATCGCATCACTCCCACCGGCGACATCAACGCCGGCGACATCGGCCGCACGAGCTTCGCCGCCGGCCGCGGTCGCATCTACGCGATCGTCGAGTCGCCGCAGAAGCTCGCGAACCCGAGCTCGACCGACGGCTTCACCAACCTCCAGGGCATCTACGTCTCCAAGAGCGGCAACCCCGCCGGCCCGTGGACGCTGGTCGCAGACGCGACCAAGCTCGCGAACTCGGGCTCGGCCGAGCCCGCGCTCGGGCAGTTCCCGGGAGCGCAGACCTGGTACAACCAGTACATCGCGGTCGACCCGAAGAACCCTCTGCACGTGTACGCGGGCATGGAGGAGGTCTACGAGTCGACGAACGGCGGGCAGACGTGGACGACGATCGCCCCGTACTTCAACTCGGTGCTGCCCTGCTTCCACGGCGGCCCGAATGACTGCCCGATCACGGCCCACACCGACCAGCACGCCGTGCTGATCACCGGCCACACGTACTACACCGGGAGCGACGGCGGCGTGTGGCGGCGGCCGCTCGGCGACCATCAGCAGGCCGGCTGGGTCGACCTGAACGCGACCCTGCACACCACCCAGTACTACTCGGCCGGCATCGGCCGCATGGGCCACGGCGACGCCGTCTGGGGCGGCCTGCAGGACAACGGAGCCACGCTCACCCGGCCCGGCGCTTCACGGGTGACCCAGGGCTTCACGGGCGACGGCGGCAAGGTCATCGTCGACCCGGCCAACGCGAGCCACGTCGTCAACGAGTACGTGGATCTCGACATGGCGCTGAGCACGGACGCGGGCAAGAACTACCGCGAGATCAGCCCGTCGTGCGGCGCGTTCACGTACACGCCGAGCCCGTGCGACCCGGCGCCGCAGTTCATCGCGCCGTTCACCGCCGACGTCAACAACCCGACCCACTGGGTGGCGGGCGGCGAGTTCATCTGGGACGACCACACGGGCTGGAACACGCACTGCTCGGCAACGGCGTGCGACTGGAAGATCGTCCACGACACCCACGCGTCGACGACGGCGCTGGCCGTGAACGGCAGCACCATCTACGCGGGCTGGTGCGGGTTGCCCTGCAATCCCAACTCGGGCGTCCCGTTCAAGTCGGGCATCGACACGAACGCCGGCGGCACGTGGCACACGGTGCACGCGCCGAACCTGCCGAACCGGTTCATCACCGGCCTCACGGTCGACCGCAATGATCCCAACCACGTCCTGGTGACGTTCGGCGGGTTCTCCCGGCGGTGGATCCCCGGTGGCAGCATCGGCCACGTCTTCGAGTCGTGGAACGGCGGCACCACCTGGACCAACATCTCCGCCAACCTGCCAGACAACCCCGCCGACGACGTCGTGCTCGTCCACCACAAGGTGATCGTCGCGACCGACCTCGGCGTGTTCATCGCCCGCGACGGCGGCCACTCGTGGTCGCGTCTCGGACACGGCCTGCCGAACGTCGACACGTGGGCGCTCGGCGTCAGCCCGGACCGCACCTACGTGGTCGCCGCCACGCACGGCCGCGGCCAGTGGAAGATCACCATCCCGTAGAGCCGAGCCGCTGAGCTGGGAGGCCGTCGCGGCGGCCTCCCAGCCGGTGCCCGGGCGGGTCAGCCCGATGCGCCGAGGGCGTTGCACTCGGCCGGCATGGCCGAGACGATGATCGCGAGCACCCCGGTGTCACCGCGGCCGATCGTCACGGGGAACCGCCCGGCGGCGGCCACCGGCAGCGCACGGCCGTCGAGCCACGCCCGCACGAGCCTGCGCGCACGGGGCGGTCCCGACACGGCGACCCGGTAGTGCCCGGCGGGCAGCGTCAGCGCCGCCCGGCCGTGTTGATCGAGATGCGCGACCGGCCGGCGCCCGTCGCTCCCCGAGAACACGACGGTGCCGCGGAACGGCGCGTCGCGCGGCGCCGCCGCGACCGGGCACCCCGACCGGTGCACGAGCGCATGGATCGCGACCCGGGCGGTCGAGCCTGCGCTGCTCGACCCGCACGCCGCGGCCGATACGACGACGACGGCCAGGAGGCCGATCGGCCAGCGGCGTCGTGGACATCGCGTATGTGGATGTGAATTGCCCATCACGGGTTCGACGCGCCGCGCATCGTCCTGGTTCCCTACCCGGTTTCGATGCTGCTCCCCGCGGTGTGCGGCAGCCGCCGCAGCACCCCGGACACGGCCATGAGCAGCACCAGCCCGGTGGCGACGATCGCCGCGAGCACGACGAAGCCGCCGCGAGCGCCGGTGTGGTTGACGAGCGGCCCGATCGACAGGGTCACGATCACCTGGAGCAGCATCGAGGCGAGCAGGAAGGTCGACGACGTGCGCCCCATCACCTCGTTGGGCACGACCTTGAAGAGGTACGCCGACGTGATCACGCGAAACGCCGACGAGCAGAAGCCGGCCAGGAAGAGCACCGCGTAGAACACCACGATCGCGGCCGGGACGCCGGCGAGCGCCACGTAGCAGCCGATCAGCGCCACCATCACCGCAGTCATCGCCCGCCACTCGCCCACGCGCACGACGAGCAGGGCCGCGAAGACGCCGGAGGCCATCGCCCCCACCCCGTAGGTCATGTCGGCGAGTCCGTACGCAGTCGCCCCCAGGCCGAGCACCTGGAGCACGTAGGCGACGATCACCACGTTCAGGCTGATCGTCGCCACCCACGGGATCACGCTCGCGATGCCGAAGCCGGCCAGCGCCGGGTGGCGGCGCAGGTAGGCGAACCCGGCCCGGGCCATCGCCAGGCCGGACTCGTGCGGCCCCTCGGCCGGCACCGGCCGATGGTGCAGGGCGAGCAGGGCGAGCGCCGAGATCGCGTAGGTGGCCGCATCGATCGCGAACGCCGTGCCGAGGCCGTACCGGACGAGGATCGGGCCTCCCAGCGCCGCTCCGGTCAGGTTCCCGACCTGCCATGTGATCTCGACGAGGCCGCTCGCCGCCGCCAGCTGGCCCGGCCGGATCACCTCCTGAAGCAGTGCGGTGATCGACGGAAAGAAGATGCTGTGGCCGATCCCGACGAGGAAGGTGAGCACGTAGAGCACCGGGATCGACGGCGACCCCGCAAAGGCGAGCGCGGCCATCCCGCCGACCAGCACCAGCCGGGCGAGGTCGGCGCCGATGGCGAGCATGCGCCGGGGGTAGCGGTCGGCGAGCGGGCCGGCGAACGGCAGGACGACGATGCCGGCGCCGAGGCCGATCGCCCAGACGAGCGCCACCGACGTCGCCGACCCGGTGCGCTCGAGCAGGTACCAGCCGAAGGCGACGATGTGCAGGCCCGAGCCCGCGGTCGAGAACACCTCGCCCGTGAAATAGAGCCGGAAGTCGCGGTCGGCGAGGGGTGCGAACGGGTTCATGCGGCGCAGGCGGCTGTGGGAGCATGCCCGATT
Organism: uncultured Actinomycetes bacterium; assembly: GCA_963717845.1. Lineage (GTDB taxonomy): Bacteria > Actinomycetota > Thermoleophilia > Gaiellales > JAICJC01 > JAICJC01. Next base: position 935,644 of record CAVQXH010000001.1, on the reverse strand, counting down.
TCGGGCATCGCCGCGGCCGGGCGCGCCCGCCCGGAGGTTGCGAAGAGAGGGCTGACGGCAGCCGAAAGCGTGCACTGCCGGTGCTCCGGCCCCCGGCCGCCGTCGTCGGGTGCATACCCAGGCGCGGAGGCGCCCACTCATGGACCGTCGCGGCCGCCGGGCGGGATATCGTGCTCGTCCGGATGGGTGAAAACGCGATATCCCGCGCCATCGCCGAGCGCGGCGCCGCGGTCGGAGCGATGCTGTTCGAGTTCGACACGCCCGGGATCATGCGGATCCTGGCGGCCGCCGGGGCCGACTTCGCCCTCTTCGACCTCGAGCACACGGGCTGGGACGCGGGGACGCTGCGCCGGGTGCTCGCGTCCGGCCGCGGCACCGGTGTGTACCCGATGGCGCGTGTCATCCGGGCCGAGTACGACCTGATCGCGTCGGCGCTCGACGCGGGCGCCCGGGGCATCATGGCGCCGATGGTCGAGTCGGCGCAGGACGCGGAGCTGCTCGTCGCCTGCGCGAAGTATCCGCCGCTCGGACGGCGCGGCTTCGGCGTGCTCATGAGCGACGAGCTGGCCGATGGGGCCGGCGCGCTCGCCGAGCGCTCCAACCGCGAGAACGTCGTCATCGCCCAGATCGAGTCGCCCCGCGGGATCGAGAACGCCGACGCGATCGCAGCGGTGCCGGGGGTCGACCTGGTCTGGCTGGGCCAGTTCGACCTGACGCTCGGGATGGGCATCCCCGGCGAGTTCGGCCATCCGCGGTACCGGGCCGCGGTCGAGCGCCTCGTCACCGCCTGCCGCCGCCACGAAAAGCCGCTCGGCCAGCTGATCGGCACGGCTGCCGACGGCGCAGCGTTGCGTGAGCAGGGCTTCGACGTCCTCGCCTACGCCGACGTGTGGGTGTTCGAGCGGTCGCTGCGTGAGCGCGTCGATGCGCTTCGCGACGCTCCCGCGGCGCCGTGAGCGTCGTCTCCGCCGACACGCTCGGTGTGGCCGAGCTCGCCGGGCTCTTCAACGCCGGCTTCTCGGACTACCTCCTGCCGATGCAGCTCGACGAGGCGGCACTGCGAGAGCACGTCGAGGCCAACGACATCGAGCTGCGCGACTCACGCGTGGTGGTCGCGGGCCGGCCGGCCGCGTTCGCCCTGCTCGGGGTGCGCGGCGCCGACGCCTGGGTGGGCGGGATGGCCACGATCCCGGACGAGCGCCGGCGCGGCCTCGGCGAGCTGGCCCTGGTCGCGACGCTCGCTGCGGCCGCCGAGCGCGACTGCCGCACCGTGTGGCTGGAGGTGGTGGACGCCAACCACGCCGCGATCGCGCTCTACGCCAAGCTCGGGTTCGAGGTGGTGCGCGATCTGGCGGTGTGGTCGCTCCCCGCCATCGGATCCGGCACGGCGGCCGGCCGGGCGATCGATGAGCGCTCGGCGCAGGCCTGGATCGCGGCCAACCGCCCGAGCCACGAGCCGTGGCAGCGCGCCGATGCCGTGCTCGGCCGCCTGCGCGCCCGGGGAGCGCCGCTGCACGGGCTGGTGGTCGAGCGGGACGGCGCGATCGCCGCCGCGATCGTCTACCGCGACGGTGCGGCGCCGTCCGTGCTGCAGGCCGCCGCGGTCGATGTCGCCGCCGCTGCCGACGCCCTGCGCGCGGCTGCAGCCGGCGAGCGGGAGATTCGCTTCACCAACGCCCCGACGAACGAGCCGTTCTCGCAGGCGCTGGAGCAGCTCGGCGGCCGGCTTGTCGCCCGCCAGCACGAGATGCGGCTAGGTCTCTAGAACCGGCTGTGGCGGTGCGGGCTCGCCCTCCCACACCAGGCTCGCAACCACGACGACGGTGATGAGGAGGGTCGCCGCCAGCGCGACATGGACGGCGATCACGGCCCACGGCAGGCCGTTTCGGTACTGGTACTCGCCCACGGCCGCCTGGCATCCGAGCAGCACGAGGCCGAGGATCGACAGCCGCTGCGCCCCGCTCCCGCGGCTGCGCCGCCACAGCCAGACCGCCGTCGCCACGAAGAGCACCGTGAAGGCGGTGGCGACGCGCACGTGCACGTAGGCGGCGTCGTAGAAGTTGCCGAGCCGCTCGATCGGGGTGCTGGTGCTGCCCGGGTGCGGCCCGGCCGCGGTCACGAAGGCGCCCGACGTGATGAGCGCGAGGTAGGCGGCGACCGCCGCCCACGCGAGCAGTCCGAGCCACAGCTCGGCCGGCGCCGCCGCCGTTCGGTGGGGGCGCAGCGCCCGCAGCGTCGCCCAGGTCGCCACGGACACCACCGCCATCGCGAGCAGGAAGTGGGACATGACCAGGTACGGGTTGAGGTCGAACTCGACCGTGACCGCGCCGAGCGGCACCTGGGCGACCGTGCCCGCCGCGGCGATCGCGAGCGCGTGGGCGATCCGGCGGTCGAGCCCGACGACGCGGTAGGCCATCACGGCGGTGGCGACGGCGACCAGCATCGCAAGGCCCGAGATGGCCCGGTTGGAGAACTCGATCAGGGCGTGCGCGGAGTCCTGCGGGACGAGCGCGTTCGTCGAGCAGGTCGGCCAGTGCGGGCAGCCGAGCCCCGACGCCGTCAGACGCACGAGGCCGCCCGTCGTGACGACGAGCCACAGGATCACGAGCGACGCGACGGCGGTGCGCTGGAATGTGCGCAGGGAGACCGTGCGCGATCGCAGGCGCGGCAGCGACGGCGTGTCGGCGTGGGCCATCCCGTACGAGTGTATCCCCGTACCGGCCGCGGGGCGGCCGCCTCGGAAGCCGGCGGGCACTCTCCAGTTGTTCACGGGAATATCACGCAAATACCGTCTTCGGCGGGTTTGAGCGATTGCCATTGGGGTGGCGCGGCTGGCACAGTTTGGGAGTTGTGGGTACGCGGTCTCCGGCGGTCGGGCGCGACGCGGCTAACCAGCCGCTGCGTGCGCCAAAAGGCGAGTTCGTCTCGGGCGAGCTGGCTGCCGACTGCGCCCGTTTCCTGGCGGACACGCGCCGCCGAGTCGAGCAGCGCCGCACCGTCGAGACGCGGCCGCTCGCGCACGCCGAGCCGCTGCGCGCCTCTGAATAGCGCCGCTCGCGGCTACGCCGACGCCGTCGCCGTACGGCTGCGCGAGACGCTCGCGGCGGACTTCGTCGGGCTGTATCTGCACGGCTCGGCGGCGCTTGGCGACTACGACCCCGCCCGCAGCGACATCGACCTCCTGGCGGTCTGCGCGGCGCCGCTCACCGCGCCCGTCCGCGACGAGATCGCAGCCCAACTCGGCCGCGCCGCACTGCCCTGTCCCGCGCAGGCCGGGCTCGAGTTCAGCCTGATCACCCGGGCCGCCGCGCTCGACCCGTCCGCGGCTCCTCCATACGAGCTGCACGGCTGGGACGCCCAGGGCCGGCTGCGCGCCGGGGGCGACGCCGGCGACCCCGACCTGCCCCGCCACTTCGCGCTCGTGCGCGCGTGCGGGGTGGTCGTGACGGGGCCGCCCGCCGCAGACGTGTTCCGGGCGATCGGGCGCACCGAGCTGCGACGCCTGGCCGCGGACGAGCTGGCCTGGGCGGCCGCACACGCGAGCCTGAGCACGCAGGTGCTGACGGCCTGCCGGGTCTGGTGCCTGGCCGAGGAGGGCCGCTTCCGCTCCAAGCGCGACGCGGCCGAGTGGGCGATCGCTCACGGCGGCCCGGAGCAGCTCATCGCCCAGGTGCTCGCCGACCACATCGCGGCCAGGCCGGCGCGGCCCGATCCGGCCGCCGTCGCCGCATTCACTGCGTCCGTCCTGAAGCGCGCCCAGCACAAGTAGGCTGTGCACATGTCCGAGATCGAGCGCCGCCAGAGCCCCTCCGGACGGCGCGTCTTCGACGAGGCGCAGGACGCCACCCGGCGCACCCGCCTCGCCAACGAGCGCACCTACCTGGCGTGGTGGCGCACGGGCCTGACGGCGCTCGCGGTCAGCCTGGCCGCTGGCCGCGTCGTGCCGACGCTGTCGCACAAGACCGCATGGCCGTACGAGACCGTCGGGGCCGGATTCGCGGTGCTCGGCGTCGCCTGCATCGTGAACGCCTACCAGCGCGAGCGCGAGATCGAGCGGGCGCTCAGCGAGGGTCGGTTCGCCAACATGGACTCACGCATGACGCTCGTCCTGACAACGGCCGGCGTCGTGCTCGGCGTGCTCACGCTGGGGCTGATCGTGGTGAATCCGTGACGGGCACGCCGTCGGCGCGCAGGAGCTCGCGCAGCATGTCCGCGTTCGTCGGCGCCTGCGCGATCGGGCCCTCCGGGCCGGCGCTCCTGCCGTTGTTGTTGAACATCGCGTAGGTGCGCTCCGAGAGCGACGAGAGCTCGCGCAGCGGCGTTGACCACTCCGCCAGCTCCTCGCGCGAGTACAGGTAGTCGAAGCGCTCGGCGGCGCTTCGGCCGCGCACGTTCCAGGTGGCGGCGTTGCGGCCGTGCAGGCGCAGGTACGCCGTATCCGAGGTGGCGGCGACGACGGTCGGCACCAGGTTGCGGGCATCGGTGCGGGGCGCGTCGACCATCACGTAGGTCGCCCCCAGCGAGCGCAGGAACCCGAGCGTGTCCTCGGCGTGCTCCGGCTCGAGCCAGCTGCGATGCCGGAACTCGACCATCATCTCGTCGCCGCCGAGGCGCTCCTTGGCCCACTCCAGGTACTCGAGCGACGCCTGCTTGCGGGTGATGTAGGACGGGAACTGCATCAGGATCCCGCCGAGCTTGCCGGCCTCGCGCAGAGGCTCGAGCGCGGCCCGAAACCGCGTGAACACCTCGCCGCGCAGCTCGCGCGACGGGTGATCGACGCGGCCGCGGTCGTCCACCTGCGCTTCGGCGCGCAGGTCGGCGGGGAGCTGCTCGGCGCGCACCGGGTGGCGGGTCATCATCCCGAACGCCTTCACATGGAACACGAACCCGGGCGGCGTCCGCCGTGCCCAGGCCGCGGTCGCGTCCGGACTGGGCAGCGCGTAGTAGCTGGCATTCAGCTCGACGGTGTCGAACCGCTCCGCGTAGTGGTGCAGCCGGGCCTCGGCCGTGCGCACCGCGGGTGGGTACCACGTCTTCGTCAGCGTCTCGTCGGCCCACGAGCACGTGCCGATGCGGACCGCGGCGCTCAGAGAACGACGCCTCCGGCCGGCTCGAGCGGCAGGCCGGCCGCCACCCACTGCTGCAGCCCCCCGGCCAGGTTGCGGGCGTCGTAGCCGGCGGCGACCAGCGCGTCGGCGGCGTAGCCGCTGCGCGCGCCCGTCCGGCACACGATCAGAAGCGGCTGGTCGCGCGGCAGCTCGCCGGCGCGCGCCGCCAGGTCGCCCAGCGGGATCCACACCGAGCCGTCCATGTGCCCCGCGTGCCACTCCTCGGGTTCGCGCACATCGACGGCGATCGCGCCCTCGTCGCGCAGAGCCTCACCGGCCTGGGCCGGCGTCAGCTGCGGTGCCAGATCCACACCCGCAGTCTACGGCCCAGGCGGGAACGGTCAGGCCGGGCCGGGCTGCGTGGCGCCGACGTACGTGGCCTGGAACCAGGGCAGCGAGAAGCGCTCCATCCGCACCCAGTCGCCGGTGTGCGGCGCGTGCACCACCCAGCCGTTGCCGATGTAGATGGCGACGTGGCCGAGGTCGTGGAAGAAGACGAGGTCGCCGGGGCGCAGCTGGGCGCGCGAGATGAGCGGCCCCATGTGGTACTGCGACGCGGCGAAGTGCGGCAGCGCGTAGCCGTGCTTCGCCCACAACCACATGACGAGGCCGGAGCAGTCAAACCCGCTCGGCGTCGCGCCGCCCCACACGTAGGGCACCCCGATCTGCTGCAGCGCCTCGAGCGCGATCTGGTCGCGCAGCTCCTGCCCGGGATCGGCGGCGTCGGCCTTGAGGTCGGCCGTGAGCCACTTCTGCGCCTGGAGGGCGAGATCGGCCTGGCCGATGCGGTCGGCGGCCGTCATGACGGTGATCTGCCGGCCGAGGATGCCGACGAGGCGGTGGCGCTTGCGCAGCTCGCGCCGGATCTCGCGGCGGCGGATGATGATCTGGCGCTTGTCGGCCCGCTCGCGCACCTGGGCGACGGCGATGGCGCGCCGCTCGGCGACGATCGCCTGCTTGGCGGCGTCGATCGCCCGCACCGTGTCGGCGACGGCCGTGTCCAGGCGCTGCTTCAGATCCATGCCGCCGGCCACCTGGGAGAGCGACGAGGCCTCGAGCACGATCTCGATCGTGTGCGGGTCGCCGCCCTTGTACTGCTCGACGAGCAGCCGGCCCAGCACCCCCTGCTCGTAGCGGAGCTTGGCCCGCTCGACGATCAGGCGGTGGGTGGCGATCTTCATCCGCCTGCGCAGCACCCCGAGCTGCCACACGACCTTGTCGTACTGCTCGGTGAGCATCTCGGCGTGGCTGTCGAGATGCCGGATCTCGGTGCGCACGTGGGCATAGCGGGCGCGCTTGGCGTCGAGCAGGGTGTCTGCGTGCGCCGGCTGGGCGTGGGAGCAGACGCCGGCCAGCGCCGCGACAAGCGCGAACACAAGCACTCCGCCGAGGCGGCGCAGAGAGGACCCTTGCTCCATCCATCCGGTCGTCGTCCGGCGGCGGCAAAAATTGAGCCCGAGCTAAAGATCGGGCCGGATTCGGCCGAATTGAGGTTGAGCATGCGGATCACCATCGACTGTCCCGAGTGCGACGCCGCCAAGCGGCCGTTGCAGGCCTGCGCGGCGTGCGGCGCGGCCGGCCGGCCCGAGGACATCGCAGCCTGGCGGCAGCGGCTGCACGCACATCACCGCAGCGTGATCCTGGCCGAGCCCCACAGGGAGAGCCTGCGGGCGCCGGTGCAGCTGCCGCGGCCGCTGCGCCTCGTGCTGCGGCTGGATGACCTCGTCGAGGCCACCGAGACGCTGATCGTGCCCGACACGGTCGCCCCGCCGACGAACCCGCTGTCGTTCGACTGGAACGACCGCCGCGGCCTGCGCCGCCTGCGCAAGAGCGCCTAGCTAACCCGAGACGTCGGCCACCGTGAGGCTCGCCGGGCGCAGGTCGAGCAGCTCGGGGGGCAGGTGCAGCGGCTCGACCTCGACTCCGCGCGCGCTCATCTCGGCGATCAGCTCGGCGTACGCGGAGGCCTCGCCCGGGTCGGACGGCAGCCACTGGTTCAGGTAGCGCACGCCGCTCACGCCCGCCTGGTAGAGCTCCTTCAGGCAGCCGAAGCACGGCCGCAGGGTCGTGTAGCAGCGGGCCGACTGCACGCTGTAGCCGAGCCGTGCGGCCTGCAGCACCGCGTTCTGCTCCGCGTGGACGCAGATGCATACGTCGTAGCCGCGCCCGCGGGCGTAGTCGTCCGGATGCGCGCACCGGTGGCAGCCGCCCTCGTCGCAGTTGGGGAACCCGGTGGGGGTGCCGTTGTAGCCGGTCGCGATGATGCGCTGGTCGGCGACGAGCACCGCGCCCACATGCCGGCCGAGACACGCCGCCCGCTCGCGGGTGGCGACGGCAAGCAGCATGAAGTACTGCTCCGGGGTCGGCCGCACAGCCGCCTTGCGCACGTTGGGATCGGCCACGACGGCCAGCCTAGCCGCCGGTCAGGGCGTCCGCTGGCGCAGGCCGAGCGTGCGCGCGAACTCGCGCTGGGCCGTCTCGTCGACGTGCCACACGATCGGCCCGTGCACGATCACGTCCTCGCCGCGCTCCTTGAGCAGATCGGGCAGGAACGTCTCGACGAGCCACTCGCGGCCGTGGGCGACCGTCGCCCGCGCCCGGATCCGCACCAGCTCGTCGTCGAGATGCTCCACCTCCTCGACCCAGGGCGCCCTGACGAGCCGGGTCGGCCCGGCCGGCATGAGCCGCGCCACCTCGGTCACGAGCTCGCGGCCCGCCTCCTCGCTCGTGGCGAAGAACTCCACCTCGACCTCGCGCGCTCCCCGCGGCTGCACCCGCACCGACTGGATGTAGGAGTTGTGCACGCGCACGATCTCGCCGCTGATCGCGCGCAGCCGGGTCGATCGCAGTCCGACCTCGTCGACCACGCCCTGCAGGTTGAGCGGCGAGATGCTGATGTTGTCGCCGACCGAGAACCAGCCCTCGAAGAACATGAAGAAGCCGGCCAGGATGTCGGTCAGGAAGCGCTGGGCGGCGAAGCCGACGAGCACGACGATCAGCGACGCGCCCGCGACCGTGCCGCTGCGGCCGCCGAAGCTGAGCGCCCCCAGCGCCAGGATCAGGGCGGCGCCGTAGGCGAAGTAGCGCACGCTCGTGCGGATCAGCGAGATGGCCGTCTCGCGCCGCTTGAGCGACGTCATGACGCCTGTGTCGGCCGGGCCGTCGCCGCTCATGTGCTTGGCCTCGTTGCGGCGCACGACCCAGTTTGCGAGCCGCCCCGACAGGCGCGAGACGATCCACGCCGCCGCGAACACGCCGACGACCCACGCGGCGGTCTGCCACGTGGGTGTCGGAAGTGCCGTGAGGATGCTCGTGCCCATCCCCAACAGTGTGCCGCAGCGCCGTCGCCGGCGCGCCGGTCTTTACGGCGTGTTCGTCAGGCTGAACGTCGCCGGCGTCTTCAGCGCACCCTTCTTCAGGTTCGCCGTCACCTTGTAGGCCCCGGCCGTCGCGTTCGCGGTGAAGACGACGCGGACGTAGCCCTTCTTCCCGGTGGCGTGCGTCCACGTGGTGCGGTTGTTGGGGAAGGTGCCCCCGGCCCCCGAGGCGGGCGCCGTGAAGGTCACCAGAAGGCCCACCCGGGGGTTGCCCTTCGCGCCCAGGACGCGGGCGGAGAGCTTGTGTGCGAACGCCGTCGAGACCGTTGCGGACTGGGGCGTGCCGCCCGTCGCCCTGATCGTCGGCCCGGTGGCCGCGCTTGCGGCGAGCACCGGGATCAAGATCAGCGCGCAGGCCGCGGCCCCGCTCCGCCGTGTCAATGACGCAAGTTTCATGTCTGACCCACCTCCAGCCGTCGGAATACCGAAACCAAGTATCAGGGTGCCCCCGGCAAATGGGAAGGGGGTTGGCACCAGACGTTCACCACCCTTGTATCCCGGCCGCGGATACTCGATACTCGACCGCTACCGATTCGAAGGGGGATCCGATGGCGAGCTCTGGTGGTGCGATGGAGCAGACAACGTCGGCGGCGCTCGAGGAGAAGGCGCAAGCTCCAGAAGCACTTCGGCCGCTTCGACATGTTCTTCTTCCTGATCTGCACGCTCGTCGGCCTGGACACGATCGGCGCGGTCGCGAGCAACGGGGCGCAGGGGTTCACGTGGCTGATGTTCCTCGGCCTGGTCTTCTTCATCCCGTACGCGTTCCTGACCGCCGAGCTCGGCTCGGCCTTCACCGAGGAGGGCGGCCCGTACATCTGGACGAAGCTCGCGCTCGGCCGGTTCGTGAGCGGCGTGAACGCGATCATCTACTGGATCTCGAACCCGATCTGGCTCGGCGGCACGCTCACGATCACCGCGGTCGCGGTGTTCAACGAGTTCTTCTACAACCTCGGCAACGGCGAAGTACATCTTCGGCCTCGATCTTCATCTGGTTCTCGGTCTGGGCGGCGATCCTCTCGTTCGGCGTCGGCAAGTGGATCCCGACCGTCGGCGCCTGGGGCCGGATGATCGTGCTCGGCGTTCTTCTCGATCACCGTGGTCATCTACGCCATCAAGCACGGCGTGCACGGCGTCTCAGGCGGCAGCTTCAAGCCCACGCTACGTCGTGTTCATCGCGCTCGTGCCGATCCTGTTCTTCAACTACGTCGGCTTCGAGCTGCCGAACGCCGCCGGCGACGAGATGAAGAACCCGCAGCGGACGTGCCGTTCACGGTGCTTCGCTCGGCGGTCTGCCTCGATCGTGCTCTACGGCGTGCCGATCCTGATGATCCTGCTCGTGCTGCCGCTGTCGCCAGGTGACGAGCCTGGGCGGGTTCATCGACGCGATCAAGACGGTCTTCACCGTCTACGGCGGCCACGTCGGCGCCACCCCTGCCGAGACCACCCTCACCGGCGCGGGCAAGGTGCTCGGCGACATCGCCGCCGTCGCCTTCATCTGGGCGCTCATCTCGAGCGGCGACGACCTGGATCATGGGCGCCGACCGCGCCGAGGCCGTCGCCTGCTACGACGGCGCCGGGCCGCGCGTTCCTCGGGCGGTTCTCGGCGCGTTTCGGCACGCCGATCGCGGTCAACTTGCATGTCTGGCGTCATCTCGAGCATCTTCATGATCCTCGCCTTCTACCTGACCAGCGGCAGCAGCGCGAAGTACTTCAGCGCCGCGCTCAGCCTCGCCATCTCGACCACGACGATCGCCTACCTGGCGATCTTCCCGGCGCTCTACCTGCTGCGCAAGAAGCTGCCGGACGTCCCTCGCCCCTACCGCGTGCCCGGCGGCGACGCGGGCGCGCTCATCATCTCGCTGCTGTCGCTTCGGCTGGTCGGCGCTCGCGACCGCTCGCGCTGCTGTGGCCCGGCCTCGGTCAGTCCAATCCCGACTCGCAGCTGCCGTCGGGCTTCGCCGGCCAGCGGCTGCAGTTCGAGCTATCAGCCAGTTCATCCCGCTCGCGTTCTTCGTCGGGCTCGGCATCCTCTTCTACTACCTCGGCACTCCGACGCGGCGCCAGCAGGTGGACGTGGCGCTCACGCCGCTCGCGCCGCCGGAGCCGGCGGCGGGCGACTGACCCGCACGGAAGGGATCACATGTTCACTCGTATCGTCCTCGGCCTTGACGGGTCGCCGCAGTCCGACCGCGCGTTCGTCGTCGCGCGCGACCTGGCGGCGCTGACGAAGGCGTCCGTGACGATCGTGCACGTGCGCGAGATGATGCTGGCCCCGGCGGTCGGCGGGGTGCCGCGCCGGATCGACGAGAGCGCGATCGAGACCCGCATCCGCGCCCAGGCCGACGAGCTGAAGGCGGCCGGCGCCGGAGGTGAGCTGCGCCTGATCGCCTCGACCTACACCGGCGGCCCCGCGACCGACATCGTGAACGTCGCCCGCGAGGTCGATGCCGAGCTGATCGTCGTCGGCACGCGCGGGCAGGGGCTGATCGCCGGCCTGCTGCTCGGCAGCGTCACGCAGCGGCTGCTCCAGATCGCGCCGTGCCCGGTGCTCTCCGTCACGCCCGAGCCGGATTCGTAGCGCCGCGCCGTTGGAGCTCGCCGAGTTCAGAGCGCAGTTTCCGGTCACGCGCACGCGTGCCTACCTCTTCAGCGGTGCGCTCGCACCCGCGGCCGCCCCGGTGCGGGCCGCGTGGGACGAGTGGACGGCGAGCTGGAGCGACGACCCCAACCGGGTCTACACCGGCGAGATGATGCTCGGCGCGATGGACGCCCTGCGCGCGTCGTTCGGGCGCCTGATCGGGGCCGACGCGGCCACGGTCGCCATCACGGACAACACCTGCCGGGCGGCGAACATCGCGATCCGGATCCTGGCGGAGCGGCCCGGCAACGTGGTCGTCGACTCGAGCACGTACCCATCGAGCGCGTACCCCTGGTATGCCCGCGGCGATCGCGAGGTGCGGTTCGTCGCCACCGACGGGATCGACGACGCGGCCGGTGCGATCGCCGCGCGGATCGACGCCGACACGGTCGCGGTCTGCATCACCCACGTCGCGCCGTTCACCGGCCGCAGGCACGACCTGCGCGCCATCGCAGACGCCGCCCACGCGCACGGCGCCCACCTGCTGGTCGATGCCGCGCAGTCGACCGGCATCGTCCCCATCGACGTCGCCCGCGACGGGATCGACGCGCTCGTGACGACCGCGATGAAGTGGCTGCTCGGCCCGCCGGGGATCGGGTTTCTGTACCTGAGCCCGGAGCTCCTGGCCGGGGCGCCGACGCTCGACGTGGGCTACCTGGGGCTGGACGCGCCCCTCGGCGAGTGGCCGCCCGACGCGATGCCGCCGGTGGTGGCGGACGCGCGCCGGTACGAGCTCGGGCTGCCGAGCCTGCCCGGGGTGTTCGCGGCCCGCGCCGGCATCGAGCTCCTCCTCGCTGTCGGCATCGACCGGCTGCACACCCACGTCGAAGGGCTCGTCTCGCGCTGCCTCGACGGGCTCGCCGAGCGCAGCGCAGTTGTGCTGACGCCGCCCGATCCGGCGCAGCGCGCGGGCGTGATCGCGGTCCGCCACGCCGACCCGCAGCGCGTCTTCGACGAGTGTCGCCGGCGCAGCGTCGACATCGGCGCGATCGGCACCGTCCGCGTCGATCCGCACGGGTTCAACACCGCGACCGAGATCGACCGCTTCCTCGACTGCTACGACGCCGCCGCAGGGTGATCGGCGCCCCACGCCCCGCCGCCAGCCCGGTGTTAGGGTGACGGGGTGTCGGCCCTGGATCTGCTCGGGATCGGGTTTCCCCTCACCGGCACGGTCGTCTTGGCCGTGCTCGTGTGGCTGTTCAGGGGCGCCCTGCCCGTGTCGCCCGACGACGCGGCCGGCGGCGACGGCGGAGGCGGCGGCTCGGATCGCACCCCGCCCCGGCCGCCACGCCCGCGGTCACGGAACGGCCGCCGCGGCTCGCCGGGCCCACACGGCGAGCGCCGGCACGCCGGCCCCGGCAGGTCGGGCAGGCCGCGGGATGCGTCGCCCGGCCGGGCGCGGCGGCGCCGGTAGAGTCACCCCCGGGAGCTGACGTTGCCGTACACGAACTTCTGGCACCACTACCTCCAGCACCACGCTGCAAACGGTGGCGGCGCGACGTTGCAGTTCAGCCCCGGCGCGGCCTTCGCGGTCGCCGTGTGCCTGTTCCTGATCGCCTGCTGGTCGGCGCATCAGATCCAGTCGCGCTGCGGCGGCTGCGGCGCAATCCCCGCCCGCTGCCGCTGCGTGCGCGGGCGCGTGCGGGAGCGGTAGGGCGCCCCGAAGGCGCGGCCCCTCGGCGTCAGTGGGCGGTACTGGGTTCGAACCAGTGACCTCCTGCGTGTAAGGCAGGCGCTCTCCCGGCTGAGCTAACCGCCCGGGGCTCCAGTCTAGATGCCCGGCGCCCGCGCGCCGCCTACCGCAATTCGGGCGACAACCTCCCCCAATTTGCGTAGGCTCTGCAGGCCCACCCCGAAGGACAATCAGCTCACATGCCCGACCCGTTTCCATCGGACACCCTGCGCGAGATCGCCGACCGCGCCCGGCTCGCGCTCGGCGCCGACCGCGCGCTGGTGCTGCCGCTGGCGGGAGGAGAGCCGTTGCCACCCGGCCCCGAGGGCGGTCCCAGCCTGTCGGCGCCAATCCACATCGACGGCGACGCGGTGGCGACGCTCGTCGTCAGCCGCGATCCCGGCGGCGCCCCGTTCGGCGAGGAGTCAGCCCTGCTCTCGACCGTTTGCGAGCTCGCGGCCCACGCGATCTCGGCCTCGCGCCGGGCCGACCTGCGCACCGAGCAGCTCACGCTCGTCCAGGCCGTGGCGAGCGCCGTCGGCGGCGCCACCTCGGTGGACGAGGCGTTCCGGATGGCGGCGACCGCGATCTTCGAGCACACGCGCTATCCCGGCGTCACCGCGACCATTGTCGATCGCAGAGCGGGCGAGCAGGTCGTGGTGGTCGACCTCGGCGGCGACGTCGCCAGCACCCAGACGATCCGCCGCGGGCTCGACGTCGGTCTGGTCGGGGCCTGCATCGCCGAGGGTGCTCCGCTGATCCTGGCCGAGGCGACCGCCGACCCGCGCTACTCGTGGTCGGCCGACGGGCGGTGGGAGTCGCTCGTCCTGACGCCGGTCATGGTCGAGGGCCGGTGCGAGGGCGTGCTCGAGCTGGCCGACCTCGAGCCGAACCGGTTCGACGCGGCCGACGCCGCCCTCATGCAGGTCGTGGCCGACCAGGTGGCGACCGCGCTCGTCGGCGTGCGCATGCGCGCGCGCTCGCGGCGTCTGCAGGACGAGTCGCAGCGGCGCGCCCAGCGGCTCGAGCTCGCCTCCGACCTCTCCCGCGAGATCGCGGCCACCGGCACCGTCGACGAGCTGCTGCGGACGGTCACCGTCACCCTGCACCGCCACACCGACTACACGGCGGTGTGGACGGCCGTCGCCGACCACCGCCACGGGACGCAGCGGATGTGGACGATCACGCGCGGCCGCGACACGGTGACCGTGTCGGCGCACCCGCTGGGGTCGGGGATCATCGGCCAGGTCGTCCGCACCGGCAAGCAGGCGCTGCTGGGCCGCTCCCACCTCGCCGATGCCGGCGGCGCGTGGGCGGCGGCGGGGTACGAGTCGCTGCTCGCGACGCCCGTGGTCGTGAATCGCCGCTGCGAGGCGGTGATCGGCCTGAGCGACCTGCGCGCCGACCAGTTCGACAACTCCGACGCGCTGCTCATGCGGACGCTGGCGGATCAGGTTGCCGCGGCGTTGCAGGGAGCGGCGCTGCGGGAGGAGTCCGATCGCCGCGCCACCCGCCTGAACGTCATCGCCGAGGTCGCCCGCGCCCTGCGCTCGCCCGACACGGTCGAGCAGGCGCTCCACGACGCCGCCCAGGCGATCAGCCGCTACACCGGCTACTCCGGCCTGACGGCGTGGCTCGTGGAGCCGCTCACCGGCGATCGCCGGGCGGTGTTCGCGCGCGACCGCGGGACGGACGTCTACACCGGGCTGCGCGTCCCCGCCGCCGCGGGCATCCCCGGCGCTGCGATCACCTCGGGCAAGGTGCTGCGCCTCGGGCGCGCCGGCGACCACCCCGCGTTCTCGTGGCCGGGCCGCGAGCCGAACAACTCGGTGCTGATCGCCCCGGTGATGGTGGAGGGCGGCTGCGCCGCGGCGCTCGTGATCTCGGACGAGCATCTCAACTGGTTCGACAGCGACGACGAGGAGCTCGTCAAGGCGATCGCCGACCACGTCGCCGCCGCCATCCGGGCGGTGCAGGCGCGCGAGGAGTCGGCGCGGCAGGCCCAGCGCCTGTCGCTCGCAGCCGAGATCGCGAAGCTGCTCGCGGCCGAACGGACGACGGAAAGCGCGCTGCGCGTCGCGATGCAGGCGGTGCACGAGCGCGCCAACTACGACGCGGTCATGGCCATCACGGTGCTCGAGGAGTCGGCCGAGCAGCTGGTGGTGGCAGACATCGGCGCAGACCGCGACGGCTTCGCCGGCCTGCGCCGGCCGATCGGCACCGGGATCACCGCCCGTACGGTCGCCTCGGGGCAGCAGACGCTCATCAACGGCCACGAGAACGACCCCGCGTACGCACCGTGGGGGGCGGAGGAGTCGTTCGACTCGCTGCTCTCGACGCCCGTGATGCTCGACGGCCGCTGCGTCGCCGTGCTCGAGGTCGCGAGCCGCCCGATGAACCAGTTCGACGATTCCGACCGGGCGCTGATGACCGCCGTCGCCGAGCAGCTCGCCGCCGCGCTGCGAGGCGTGGAGCTGCGCGGCGAGTCCGAGGTGCGGGCCCAGCGGCTCGCCCTGACGGCCTCGGTCGCGAGCGCCGTCGCCGAGGCCGAGAGCGCCGAGTCGGTGCTGCGGGCGGCCGTCGAGGCGATCTTCGAGCCGACCGACTACGGCGCCGTGACGGCCATCCTGGCCCTGCCCGACGCCGGCGAGTACACGGTCGTGACCGACCGCGTCCGCGTCGGCGAGTCGGTCGAGGGCAACCGCCGCCCGATCGGCGCCGGCGCCGCCGGGAAGGCCCTGCAGAGCGGCGAGCAGATCATCGTCGGCCGGCTCACGGGCGAGGCCGACGCCGAGGACGCCGAGCTGGCCTACCAGTCCGCACTCGTCACGCCCGTGTTCGACGGCCCCACCTCGGCCGCGATCGCCCTCTACGACCACCGCCGCGACCGGTTCGACGCGGCCGACGCGACCCTGATGCAGACCGTCGCAGAGCAGGTCGCGGCCACGCTGCGCGGCGTGCGGCTGCGCAAGGAGTCAGACCAGCGCACCCAGCGGCTCGCGCTCACGGCCGAGGTGGCCGGGGCGATCGTGTCTGCCCAGACGATCGACGAGGTGCTCGCGGCCGTCGTCGAGACCGTCCACCAGGGCCGGGGCTACTCGGCCGCGATCGCCATCCGCATCCACCCGGAGACGGGCGAGCAGGTGGTGGTGTCCAACCTCGGCGACCCGGGCACCACGGCACCCGGCCTGCGCCGGCCGATCGCCGCCGGAACGGTCGGGACGGTGATCGCCTCAGGCGAGCAGCTTGTGCTCGCCGACGCTCCCGCGCACCCGGCGTACGACTGGCCCGCGCCGGTGCCGCTGCCGTCGGAGCTGCTGACACCCGTCATGGTCGACGGCACCTGCATCGCCGTGCTCGGGGTGTACGACGAGCACTCCGACCTGTTCGACGCGGCCGACGCGCTGGCGATGCAGACCGTGACCGACCAGGTCGCCGCCACCTGCCGCGGCGTCCTCCTGCGCGAGCAGTCCGATCAGCGCGCCGAACGGCTCGCGGCGCTCGAGCGCCGCCACCGCGACCTGATGGAGCGGCTCGTGCGCGCACAGGAGCAGGAGCGCTCGCGGGTGGCAGCCGACCTCCACGACGACACGATCCAGGTGATGTCGGCGTGCGTCATCTCGCTCGACAGCGTGCGCCTGGCGGTGCAGAACGGCAACGTCGAGCGGGCGGCGCGCGGCCTCGAGCAGCTCTCCGAGCTGATCTCCGGAGCGGTGGAGCGCACCCGCCGGATGACCTTCGACCTGCGGCCTGCGGCGCTCTGGCACCACGGTCTGGCCATCGCGCTGCAGCAGTCGCTGGACACGATGACGGCCGAGACCGGGGTCGCCACGACACTCGAGGTGGCGGGCTTCGACGAGCGCATCGACGCGACGATGGAGACGCTCATCTTCCGGTCGATCACGGAGGTGCTCGGCAACGTGCGCGCCCACGCGAGCGCGACATCGGTCGTCGTGCGGCTGGAACGGCGCGAGAGCGCCGTGCACGTGCGAGTGGCCGACGACGGCCGCGGCTTCGACCTCGAGGCGGCGCTCGCCCGCGCCAGGCGCACGAACCATCTGGGCCTCGAATCCCTGATGGAGCGGGTGGACGCCGCCGGCGGCACGGTCGCGATCACCACCGCCGCCGGCGAGGGCACCGTGGTCGACATCGTCCAGCCACTGTGGCCGGAGGGCTAGCGGCGGTCAGCCGAGCTGGCGGTCGAGGTTGACCGCGGCGCTGATCAGCGACAGGTGCGTGAACGCCTGCGGGAAGTTGCCGAGCGCCTCGCCCGACGGGCCGATCTCCTCGGAGTAGAGGCCGAGGTGGTTGGCGTAGGTGAGCATCTTCTCGAACACGAGCCGGGCCTCGTCCAGCGAACCCGGCCCGGGCGAGCGCCTCGACGTACCAGAACGTGCAGATCGAGAACGTGCCCTCGTCGCCCCGCAGGCCGTCGGGCGACGCCTTCGCGTTGTAGCGGTAGACGAGGCTGTCGGCGACGAGCTCGCGGCCGATCGCGTCGAGCGTCCACAGCCAGCGCGGATCGGTCGGGGCGATGAACTTCGTGAGCGGCATCAGGAGCAGCGAGGCGTCGAGCACGTCGGTGCCGTAGTGCTGCACGAACGCGCCGCGCTTCGGGTTCCAGCCGCGGGTCATGACCTGCTCGGTGATCTGGTCGCGCACCTCGAGCCACTTGACCATGTCGGCCGGCAGGCCGCGGTAGCGGGCCATGCGCATCGCCCGCTCGATCGCGACCCAGGACATCAGCCGCGAGTAGGTGAAGTCCTGCTGGCCGCCGCGCGTCTCCCAGATGCCCTCGTCGGGCTGGTCCCAGTTGTCGCACAGCCACTCGACGATCTTGCGCAGCTCGGTCCACGAGTCGTAGGAGATCGGCTCGCCGTACTTGTTGTACAGGTAGACCGAGTCGATCAGCTCGCCGTAGATGTCGAGCTGCAGCTGGGTCGCCGCGCCGTTGCCGATCCGCACCGGCGCCGAGCCGCCGTAGCCCTCGAGGTGGTCGAGCACCTCCTCGGTGAGGTCGGCGCGGCCGTCGATGCCGTACATGATCTGGAGCGGGCCGTGCTCGGCCTGGGACGTCTCGCCGAAGCGGTCGGTGAGCCAGCCCATGAACGCCGCCGCCTCCTCGGTGAAGCCGAGCCGCAGGAGCGCGTAGAGCGAGAACGCGGCGTCGCGCATCCAGGTGTAGCGGTAGTCCCAGTTGCGCTCGCCGCCGATGTGCTCGGGCAGGCTGGTGGTGGGCGCGGCGACGATCGCGCCCGTCGGCCGGTAGGTCAGCAGCTTGAGCGTCAGCGCCGAGCGGTTCACCATCTCGCGCCAGCGGCCGCGGTAGACCGAGTGCGAGAGCCAGCCGCGCCAGAAGCGCACGGTGCGCGTTGAACGACTCGGCGGCGGCGGCCTCGCTGATCGGCTTGCAGGCGCTGGCCGCGGCTCGGTCTGCTGCAGCACGAAGGTGGCGCGCGGCACCGTTCGAGAGCGTGAACTGCGCGGCCGCGTCGTCGCCGTGGCGCTCGAGCGGCACGTTGGTCGCGAGCGCGAGCGAGAAGCTCGGCGAGTGGAAGACGGCGCCGCCCTCGTGCAGGTCGAGCTCGTGGGCGTCGCGGCCGTAGTCGAACCGCGGCCGGCACTCGAGCGGGAAGCGCATCTCGCCGCGCACGGCGACCACCTGGCGCACGAGCCGCCGCGCGTGGCGCGGGTCGCGGTGGATCGGCATGAAGTCCTGCACCTCGCCGACGCCGTCCGGCGTGAGGAAGCGCGTGATCAGGACGTTCGTGTCGGGGAAGTAGAGCTGCCTGGTCGTGTGGCCGTCGTTCACCGGCGCGATCCGGTAGAAGCCGCCCTTCTCGGCGTCGAGGATCGAGGCGAACACGCTGGGCGAGTCGAACCGCGGGCAGCAGAACCAGTCGATGGTGCCGTCGGTGCCGACGAGCGCGACGCTGTGCAGGTCGCCGATCACGCCGTGCTCGGCGATCGGCAGGTAGGCGCTCATGTGCAGGCGGAGGTGTACCGGATCAGGCCCGGTGCGCACAAGGCCGACCGCCACCGCCGCCTCTGCCGGCGGCCCGGGGCGGGGCTATACTCTGCCGGCCGCCGGGCGCCAGCTTCGCCTGGCCGGACGGCCACGCGGGGGCGTAGTTCAGCTGGTTAGAACGCCGGCCTGTCACGCCGGAGGTCGCGGGTTCGAGTCCCGTCGCTCCCGCCTCTCGAACGCTCACGGCGAGCCATGCTCGGGCCACAGGTGTGGGCGATGAGTCTGCGGGGCATCGCCAGTCTCATCTTGTGATCCCAGCACCGACAGGAGGGGAATGAGATGTCCGAGCACACGATCGGAACGCGCGAGGAGTGGCAGGCGGCCCGGGGGGAGCTCGCGAAGCTCGAGGCCGAGCAGGCCGAGCGAAACGACGAGGTCAAGCGCAAGCGGCTCGAGCTTCCCTGGGTCCCGGTCGAGAAGGAGTACGAGTTCGACACCCAGGACGGGACGAAGACGCTCGCGGAGCTCTTCGACGGGCGCTCGCAGCTGCTCGCCTACAACGTCATGTTCGGCCCGGACTACACGCTCGGCGCCTGCCCCGGCTGCACCAGCCTGGCCGACGGGCTCGACGGCTCGGCGGTGCATCTGAACCACCGCGACGTGACGCTGATCTGCTTCTCGCGGGCGCCGATCGAGCAGCTCAACGCCTACAAGGAGCGAATGGGCTGGGAGTTCCCCTACGTGTCGACCTACCGCAGCGACTTCGCCTTCGACTTCGGCCTCGCGCTCACGCCGGAGCAGGCACAGAGCGTCCCCGAGATTGCAGCGATGGTCGCCGACCCGCCGGATTGGCTCCAGGAATGGTCCGTTCAGATCGGGGCCGACCTCAAGGACGGGATGCGCGAGAACCCGAGCTGGATCGCCTTCGCGCTCGAGGATGGAGTCGTCTACCACACCTACACGGTGTCGGCGCCCGACCCGTTCGTCGCGCCGTATTTCTCGTTCCTGCAGGAGCGGACGCCCAAGCCGGGGCCGGTCGAGCCTCGCACGTGGCGCAAGGACGAGTACCCGGACTGACGCCTAGAGCGAGATCCCGTCCAGGGCATGCGCCCTGGACGGGACGTCACGGCCGAAGCTGTCCGGGTTCGTGCCGAGCCGCTCGGCGGTCTCCAGCGCGATCTTCTGAACGACCGCGGTGAGCGGGAAGACGGAGAGGAGCTCGTTCGCCGCGTCGGCGCGGATCACCCGCACCGGCACCTGGCAGGACTCGGCCGAGCCCGCCACCGCCCGCAGCCGCTCCGCGCCCGGGCCGCCTGCCGTCCAGGCAGATCAGCGTGTCGAACGCCCCGACGGCCACCGACGGTCCGTGCAGGTACTGCTCGACGCCCATCCCCGACGCGGCCACGTAAGCCGTCTCGCGCACCTTCAGCGCACCCTCGGCCGCCGTCCACTGGTTCGGCCCGGCGCCGATGAACTCCATCGAGCGCCGCGGCGGCTCGATGCCGATCGGCGGCCCGTCGACGACCTCGGCGACGGCGTCGGGCACGTCCTCGAGCGGCAGGTCGGCACCCAGCGCCACGGCGATCTGGGCGAGCCGCAGCAACGCGCCGGTGTGGCTCGCCGTGTACGCCGACGACCGCTCCGACGCGACGGTCTCGATGTCCGCGCCGGGCGCGCCGAGGGCCGAGATGGTCGCCGTCGCCGCGCCCTCGGCGCGGGCCCGCTCGAGCGTCTCCGACGTATACCGCTTCGTGCCGCGATGGCTGAGCAGGATCAGGCCGTCGGCCGCGTCCGGGACGCGGTCCGTGCAGCGCCGCGTCCATCGCCGGCACCGGCCACGCCTCGACGCCCGCCGCGCGCAGGAACCAGGCTCCGATATTCGCCGCGTGCCAGCTCGTGCCGGTGCCCACGAGGAGCAGCCGGCGGCCGCGGAGCCGCTGCGCCGCGGCCTCGACGGAGGCCGTGTCGGCCAGCATCCGGCGCAGCTCGGCGGCCTGCGTCGCCATCGTCTCGGCCATCACGCTGGTCACGGACGACAGTCTATGTCCGCACCTGACACATCTCGCCGAGCTCACACCGGCAGGTACCGGGCCTCGAGCGTCGCCGCGAGCGTGCGGTGGGCCGGCCCGGTGCCGATCACGGTCGCCCGGCGCAGATCGACGGCGTGAGCGCGCGCGAACGCGAGGGGTAGGCCCGGCAGCGGCGGCCGGCACCAGCAGCGGGGCGGCCCGGCCGGATGCGGGCACAGGGCGAAGTGCACCGGACCCGAGACAACCGCAGAGAGGCGGGCGACCGCGGGGATGAGCGCGTCGACCGGCCCGCCGGGACGCCAGTCGAAGACCAGGTGCGGCGCATCCGGATCGGCCTGCGCGATCACGGCGGCGAAGCCGGGATGCCCGATCGCAGCGGCCGCGACGAGCACGCCCGGGCCGCCCGCGGCGGACGGCGCGCGCCGGAAGGGCACCTCCTCGACGGCCGCGAACCCCTCGTCGGCCGCCGGCGGCTCGAGCTCGCGCAGGGCGCGCATCTGCGCGGTCGGCGCCAGCATGCCGGGCTCGCGCCGGGCCAGTGCCCGCAGCTCCTCGGGCGTCGGCAGCGTGCCGAGCCGAGCCAGCAGCCGCTCGACGAGATTGCGCTGGGCAGCGGCGAGCGGGGTCGCCACCCACACGCACCGCACCGGCACGCCCACCCGGTTCGCCGTCTCGATCACGTGGCTGCGCGACGCCCGGGTGAGGTACGTGTTGTCGAGCACGACCGGGCCGCCGCCCGCCTCGAGCCGCTCGCCGAGCTCCGTGGCGATCCCGCGCAGCGACCCGCCCCGCTCGTCGCGGTTCAGGCGCACATAGCCGCGGGCCGCGTACTCCTCGGCGATCCGGCTCTTGCCGGCTCCGGGGATACCCATCACCACAACGACGTCGGCCGCGCGTTGCGGACGCGGGCGCCCGGCCGCCGCCGGACGCATGCTGCCGAATGCACCGGCGAGGGCGGCCCGCTCGCCGGGGCCGAGCCGCAGCCCGGCGGCGCGTGCGGCCGACCGGGCCGTCTCGGGCCGGCGGGCGCCGGGGATCGCAACCACGGCCGGCGAGAGGTCGAGCAGCCACGCGAGCGCGACCTCGGCCGCCGTCGCCGCATGCGCGGCCGCCACCTCGGCCAGCACGGATTGCCGGGCGAGGCCGCCGGCGCGGCGCGGCCCGCCGAGCGGCGAGTGGGCGATCACGGCGATGCCCGACTCGGCACAGCGCCGCACCACCCCTCCGCGCAGCGCGCGGTCGTCGATGGGGCTGAGGGCGACCGAGACCGCCGTCACGGGGATATGGCCGAGTGCCTCGTCGAGCTGTCGCAGGTTCACGTTCGCGAGCCCCACGCGTGCCACGAGGCCCTCGTCCCGGAGCCGGCCGAGCGCGCGCAGGGACGTCGTCCAGGGTGTGCGCGGGTCGGGGGCATGCAGCAGGTAGAGGTCGATCGCAAGCCCGCCGAGGGCGGCCAGGCTGCGCCTCGCAGTCGGCGCGGATCGACCGGGCCCGGCCGTCGGGGACCCAGCCGCCGCCGGTGCGGGCCATGCCCCCTTTCGTCACGATCCGCGCGCCGGCCGCGGCACCGCACGCGCGCAGTGCGCGGGCGAGCAGCCGCTCGTTGTGCCCGAGCTCGGTCTCGTCGCGTGCGTAGGCGCGAGCGGTCTCGAAGACCGTCACTCCGGCCCCGGCTGCAGCGGCGATCGTCTCGAGCGACCGCGCGTCGTCGCCATCGTCACCGGTCGACAGGCGCATGCAGCCCAGGCCGATGCGCAGGGCCGAGGCGCCGGGCCAGGCGGGGGTCGGTGAGCCGCGGCCGGCCGCGCCCGCTCCGCGCGGCTCAGTCGGCCGCATAGCGGACCGGCGTCGACCAGACGGGGTCGGCATGGCGGGCCCAGTAGCGCTCGCGCAGCGCCATCGTGGCGGCTCCCGGCACGCCCGTGCCGAGCGTCGCGCCGTCGACCGCCGTCACGGGGATCACGCCGCCGGCCGTGGACGTCACGAGCGCCTCGTCGGCCCGGCGCAGGTCGGCGGCGGTCAGCCGGGCCTCGTCGACCCGGCCGCCCGCCTCACGGATCAGCTCGATCACCGAGCGCCGGGTGATGCCGCGCAGCGTGCCGGTGCCCGGTGTCAGCCAGCGGCCGTCGACGTGGGCGAAGACGTTGAACCCCGGCCCCTCCGTCAGCCCGCCGGAGAGGTCCCGCAGCACGACGAGCTGGGCGTCGTGCTCGTAGGCCTCGAGCAGGGCCAGATCCATGTCGAGCCAGTGGTAGTTCTTCACCGCCGGGTCGACGCTCTCGGGCGGGATCCGGTGCACGTCCGAGATCCAGATGCCGACCCCCGCCGCCTGCTGCTGCGGCGTCGCGATCCAGACGAACGGGACGGCGTAGCAGTAGAAGGTGTGCCGGGCGGTGCGCAGGTCACGGCTGCCCGGGGCGACGCGTCCGCGCGTGCACGTCATCGAGACGTAGGCGTCACGCAGGCCCGCGCGGCGCACGCAGCCGTGCAGGACATCCTCCAGCCCCGCCCGGTCGAGCCCGGGGTCGAGCCGCAGCCGGGCGAGGCTCTCGGCGAACCGGTCGAGGTGGGCGTCCAGCCGGAAGAAGCGCCCATCCCAGACATGGACGACGTCGTAGGTGCAGTCCGACCGGGTGACACCCAGGTCGAGCACCGAGATCGTCGCCTCCTCGATCGGCCGGTAGGCCCCGCCGATATAGGCGGCGCCCTGCTCCCAGGCCGCGTCGCCATCCATTCGCCGGGATCGTAGAAGACGCCGGTCAGGGTACGCTGGCGGCGATGCCGTCCCAGGCGCCGCCCGCGGTGAAGGCCGCCCTCGCCGCCCTCGAGCGCGCCACCGGCCTGCACCTCGAGATCGTCGCCGGCCTGACCGGCGGGGAGGTCGGCGCCGTGGAGGTGCGCGCTCCCGACGGGCGCCGGCTCGTCCTCAAGGCATGGCCCGGGAGCGCGGACGAGGCCGCCGACCTGCAGGTGCGGCTTGGGCTCGTCGCGCAGCTGCGCCGCAGCGGCTATCCGGCCCCCGCGTACGTCGTGTCGGGCTGGTTCGAGGGCCACGTCGTCGCCCTGCAGACCTGGGCGGAGGGCGGCCAGCGCGACGATCTGACCACGGCGATGGTCGAGCGGCTGGTTGCGCTGGCCGGGCGCCACGCCGGCGTCCGGACGCCGGCGAGCGGCGAGTTCCAGGCCTGGCTCGTGGGCTCGCTCCTCGAGGGCTGCGACGGCTACTGCCTGCACGCGCCGCTTGAGACCTATAGCGACGAGACGCGGGCGCTGCTCGACCGCGTCCGCGCGGTCGGCGCGCGCGCCGGCGACCACCCGATCCCGGCGACCGGCCTCGTGCACCGCGACTTCCACCACCGAAACGCGCTCTGGCGGGGCGACGACCTCGCGGCCGTGGTCGACTGGGAGGGCGCCGGATCCGGCGACCCCGCATTCGACCTCGTCACGCTGGCGTTCGGCCTGAGCGTCTCGACGGCCCCGCCGGGCGCCCGGGAGCTTCCGTGGGCCGCCGCCGAGCGCTCACGGCCGCCGCAGCTGCTGGGCGCCTACGCCGCCCACATGGCCCTACGGCAGGTCGACTGGTCGATCCGCCACCGCACGGACGCCGATGTCGGCCACTGGCTGGCCGTCGCATGTGCCGCGCTTGACCGCTACGACGCGGACGGGCCGATTCAGGCCGCGAGGTCGGCGCGGAAGCTGATCGCCGTCGCGGGCGTGGGCCTGCCGATGTGGTAGCCCTGGGCCAGGTCGCAGCCCACGGCCTCGAGGAGCTCGAGCGTGGTCCGCTCCTCGACCCCCTCGGCGACCACCTTCAGGCCGAGGTTGTGCGCGAGCTCGATGGTCGCGCGCACGAGCGCCAGGTCGCGGCTGCCGTCGTCGCCGACGAGCCCCGCCAGGAACGTGCGGTCGAGCTTCAGCTCGCCGACGGCCAGGCGGCTGAGGAACGGCAGCGACGTGAAGCCGGCGCCGAAGTCGTCGATCGAGACGACGCAGCCGAGCGCGGCGAGCTCGGCCGTGACCCGCTTGCAGCGCTCGAAGTCGGAGATGACGGTCGTCTCGGTGATCTCCACGACCAGGGCGTCGCCGGGCAGCCGGTGGCGGCGCAGATGCTCGCGGATGAGATCGGTGAACCCGGCGTCGAGGATGTTGGTCGCCGAGACGTTGATCGAGACCGAGAGGTCACGGCCGTCGGCCCGCCAGCGGGCGCACTGGGCGAGCGCCTGCTCGAGCACGAGCGCGGTCAGCGGCCGCATCAGGTTCGCCTCCTCGGCCAGGGGCAGGAACTCGAGCGGCGCGATGGAGCCGAGCCGGGGATGCGGCCAGCGCAGGAGCGCCTCGACTGCGGTGATCGTGCCGTTGCGAAGGTCGATCTGGGGCTGGTAGTGCAGCTCGAGCTCGTTGCGGGCGATGGCATCGCGCAGGTCCTCGACCAGGCGCAGGCGGTCGCGCTCGGTGTCGAGCGTCAGGTCGTAGACCTCGAAGGCCGATCCCGTCTGCTTCGACCGGTACATGGCCTTGTCGGCGCAGCGCATGAGGTCGTCGGCGGTCGCGGCGTGGTCGGGAGCGAGGGCGACGCCGATGCTCGCCCCGATCCGCACGCTCACCATGTCGAGCCGAAACGGCGTCTCGAGCGTCGCCGCCAGCCGTTCGGCCACGAGCGCTGCACGGGCGGCATCGGAGTCGAGCAGGACGACCGCGAGCTCGTCGCCGCCGATCCGCACGAGCAGGTCGGTCGGCTCGAGGCAGCTCTGGAACCGGGGCCCGATCTGGGTGAGCAGCTGGTCGCCGGCCGGATGGCCGAACGAGTCGTTGACCTCCTTGAAGTGATCGAGGTCGACGAACAGAAACGCCAGGCCGCGACCTTCCGTGCCGGGATCGGCGGCGTCGGCGAAGAAGGCTTCGAGCACGGCCGCGAGCCGGCGGCGGTTGCCGAGGCCGGTCAGCTGGTCGGTGACGGCCTGGTGGTGGCGCTCCTCGGTGAGAGCCCGGAGGCTGCCCATCGAGAGGCCCAGCCGGAGTCCGACGACCACGAGCGTCGCCGTTGCCAGGCCGACGGCGACCGGGTCGACGCGATGCATGCTCCCGTGCAGGAGGATGGCAAGGCCCGACGCCGCCCCGATTCCCGGCAGCAGGAATCCCGGCGCGGCCTGGTGGGCGAGCACGTCGCGCCGGTCGCGGCGCACCCACACCGCCACGGACATGAGCATGAGCGCGCTCGGCCAGGCGATCCCGTCGAGGATCCCGCCCATGTGCGTGTCGGGCTGGACGATGACGTAGGCGTCGCCGATCGCGTTGATCGCGCACCCGAGCGCGACCAGGCGCCATGCGCCCCAGCGCGGGCCCGCGATCAGCACGCTGCCGCCGACCGCCATCGCCAGCAGCAGGACGTCGCCGACGGGATAGGCGAGCTCGGTCGCCACGGCCGCCGGGCCGTCGCCGGCCAGGTGCACGATGCTCTGGAATGCGAACGCCGCGCACAGGGCCGCGGCGCCGAGCCCCGCGACCGCCCCGTCGAGCCAGGTGGCGGGCACGAGCCGGCTCGACTCCCGCCGCAGCAGGAGCGCGAGCGCCAGGTAGGCGGCGGGGTAGAAGGCGACATAGAAGATGTCGGCCACCGACGGCGTCGGCGGCGTCGCTCCGTGCAGCGACTCGATCGTGAGGGCGATATCGCCCGCGGTCCACATCAGCATCGAGAACCCCAGCGCGAGCGGCACCGCCCGCCCGGCCCGCCGGCCGAAGGCACGGCCGAACGCGAGCGCGCAGAGGATGACCTCGAAGCCGTCGACGCCCCAGCCGTCGAGCCAGGTCGTGTAAGCACCGGCGGGGCGGACGATCAGGGAGACGACGAATCCGGCCAGCGCGCAGCCGAGCACCCAGAAGGCTGCCCGGACCATCGCCGGGGCGCGGGGGCCCTTGCGCTCAGGAGCCTCGGCGCCCGCCGCTTTCACCAGCGAGGACACGCACCGAGGAATCGGCCGCGGCCCGCCAAACTTGAACCCCGGAGGGGCCTACGCGATGGCGACGATGTGCGCGGTCCAGCTGCCCCGCGGCGCCTCGACCTGCACGCGCTGGCCGATGCCGGCGCCGTGGATCGCGCGGCCGAGCGGCGAGTCGGGAGAGCAGGCGCCGGCTCCGCCGGCGGCGCTCATGGTGACCTCGAACTGATCGCCGGAATCGTCGGCCAGCGTGACCCGGCTGCCGGTGTGGACGCGACCCGCCTCGGCGGGTGCCTCGACGACGCGCGCCGCCGCGATCTTCGCGCGCAGGATCACGATCTGGCGCTCGAGCAGACCCTGCTCGTTCTTGGCGGCGTGGTACTCGAAGTTCTCGCTGAGATCACCGAAGCCGCGCGCGGTCGCGATGGCGGCAACGGCGTCCTCGCGACGAGGCCCCTCGAGCTCCTGCAGCTCCTCCGTGAGGCGGGTCATCTCGGCGGGTGTGAGCTCGATCTGGGACATCGCGGGAACCGTCTCTCTTTTGGGGGGCTGACTCGCCGTGGTGATCGGCGCGCGTGGATCTGAATGTAGCCGGAACCGGGCCTGCGGACGGCGGTCGTGTAGCGTGTCGCCCGTGGCCGCTGCATCGGGCATCCCGGACGCCCTCCCGACCAGCCTGGTCGGCTCCTATGCCCAGCCCGACTGGCTGATCGATCGCGAGCGCCTGCGCCACCGGTTCCCTCCGCGCGTGCGCGCGACCGAGCTGTGGCGGGTCGACCCGCAGTACCTGGAGCAGGCCCAGGACGATGCGACGCTGATCGCCATCCGCGATCAGGAGCGGGCGGGGCTCGACATCATCACCGACGGCGAGGCCCGCCGCGAGAGCTATTCGAATCGCTTCGCCACCGCGCTGGCCGGAGTCGACATCGACAACCCGGGCACGGCGCTCGACCGCAGCGGCCACCCCAATCCCGTGCCGCGCGTGGTCGGCCCGATCGAGCGCAAGCACCCGGTCCAGGTGCGCGATGTGCGCTTCCTGCGGTCGCACACGAGCCGTCCGATCAAGATGACGGTGCCCGGCCCGTTCACGATGTCGCAGCAGGCGCAGAACGACTTCTTCGCGAGCGAGGCGGAGCTCGCGCTGGCGTATGCCGGCGCCGTCCACGACGAGATCGTCGACCTGTTCGCGGCGGGCGCCGACATCGTCCAGATCGACGAGCCCTACATGCAGGCGCGGCCGGACAAGGCGCGCGAGTTCGGGGTGGCGGCGCTCGAGCGCGCCCTGGACGGAGTTGTCGGCACGACCGCCGTGCACATCTGCTTCGGCTATGCCGCGATCATCCACGACCGGCCGTCGGCGTACTCGTTCCTGCCCGAGCTCGCCGCCTGCTCGTGCGACCAGATCTCGATCGAGACGGGGCAGTCCGGCATCGACACGGCCATCCTCGAGACGCTGCCCGGCAAGCGGATCATCCTCGGCGTGATCGATCTGGACGACGTCGGGGTGGAGTCGCCCGAGACCATCGCCGCGCGCATCCGCCGGGCGCTGCCGTACAAGCGCCCGGACGAGCTCGTCGCCGCGCCCGACTGCGGGATGAAGTACCTGCCGCGCGACTCCGCCTACGGCAAGCTCGAATCGCTCGTCGCCGGGGCGGCGATCGTGCGCTCGGGCGGCTGACCCGGCGCCGCCTCGTCCGGCACGACGGCGAGGTGCGGCTGGCGGCGGAACTCGGCCCCGATCCGCGCCCGGACCGCGGCGCTCGCCTCGCGCATCGGCGTGCTGCGCAGGTCGTCCGCCATATCCAGACCGGCGCTGATGGCCTGATAGGCGGCGTCTCCGATCTTGTCGCGGACGGCATCGAGCTCGGTGCGGGCGATCGAGACAGCGCTCATGACAGTCGGGGCTCCTCTGGAGGCGAATGGGCTCGAGGTTCAGGGTAGCCGTCGCCGGAGTCAGTCGTAGATCGACCGCCCGGCGCCGACGGCCGCGTTCGCCCCGTACGGCGCGACGTCCTCGATGTAGCCCGGCTGGGCCTCGACGCGCCCGAGCCACGCCACGACGGCCGTGTACGGGGTGAGGTCGATGCCCGCCTCGTGTGCCCGGTGGGTGTAGCCGTAGACCGCGATGTCCGCGATCGAGTACCGGTCGCCGACGAGGAACGTGCGATCGGTGAGGTGATCGTCCAGGAGCCGCAGCACGGCTCCCGCCAGGCGCCGGCGCGCCACGGCGTCCGGGTCGCCGGCCGCCAGGCGCCCCGTGAGCAGCCGGAAGCGCAGCCCGGCGATCGCGGGGATGACATCGGTCTGCTCGTAGACGAGCCAGCGGATCACCTCGGCCCGCTCGAACGCGTCTTCGGGCATGAGCGGCGTGCCGGCGGCCAGGTAGGTCAGGATCGCCGCCGACTCGGGCAGGCAGCGGCCGTCGTCCGTTTCGAGCACCGGGGTCGTGCGAGCCGGGTTGACGGCGGCGAAGGCGGCCGTGAGCGTCTCGCCGGCGAAGATGTCGACCGGCACGCGCTCGTACTGGAGGCCGAGCTGGGCGAGCAGCAGCCTGACCTTGTAGCAGTTGCAGGAGCCGGGATAGTCGTGGAGGCGCATGAAGGAGAAACGCGGATCACCGGCGCGGCGTGAGATGAGTTCCCGCCGCCGCGACGGTCCTTGCGTTCGTGAGAGTAAACCGCTGCGCGGGCCGGCGCGTCCTCGTCTGCGACGTCCGCGGCGTCGAGGCCGACGCCGGGACCGTCGATGCGCTCGCGCGGCTGCAGCTGGCCGCGCGCCGTCTGGGCCTCGAGATCAGCCTTGCCGGGGTCTCGCGGGACCTGCGCCAGCTGATCGACCTGTGCGGGCTCGCCGAGGCGCTGCCCGACGCCGCTACGCCTCGAGCCGCGGAGGCAGCCCGAACAGCGGAAAGAGCGACCCGGTGCTGAGGAAGAACGTGAACTCGGCGATCCGCCCATCCTCGATCTCCAGCACCTGCAGCGCCCACGGGTCGTAGCCGGAGCCGGTCTCGCTCGGCTTGTACTGGCCGAAGGCGGGCGACCCGTTCGCGGCCACGGTCGGGATCACGCGCGAGCCGCTGCAGGCGATGCCCGGGCCGACCCACCAGGCGAGGATGTCGTCGCGGCCGCGCAGCCACATGTCGAACGGCGGCATCGACTGGGTCGCATCCTGGTGGATGAGCGCCGTCAGCGCCTCCATGTCGTAGCGCTGGAACGCCTCGACGTAGCGGGCCAGAAGCTCGCGGTCGGCCTTGCTGAGCGGCCGTGCGGAGTCGCCCCGGCCGGCGTCGCAGGCGTCGAGCGTGGCCCGGGCGCGCTGCAGCGCGCTGTTCACCGACGCGACGCTCGTGTCGAGCAGCTCGGCGACCTCGCTCGCCTTCCAGCGCAGCACCTCGCACAGGATCAGCGCAGCCCGCTGGCGCGGGGGCAGATGCTGCAGCGCCGCCACGAACGCGAGCCGGATCGTCTCGCGCGACACCGCGACGTCGGCCGGGTCGCCGTCGCCGACGATCGAGCTCTCCGGCACCGGCTCGATCCAGGTGACCTCGGGCAGCGTGTTCAGGCTCGCGACGACGGGCTCGCGCGATGGCCCGAGATCCATCGGCCGCGCGCGCCGCTCGCGCCCGTTCAGCATGTCCACGCAGACGTTGGTGGCGATGCGGTAGAGCCACGAGCGCAGGGCCGAGCGGCCCTCGAAGCGGTCGATGCTGCGCCACGCGCGCAGGAGCGTGTCCTGCACGGCATCCTCGGCCTCGAAGGGCGAGCCCAGCATCCGGTAGCAATACGCCGTCAGCTCGCGGCGATGCTGCTCGAGCTCAGCGAACGCGGGCGTGAGCTGAACCGACGAACCCTCCACAACGGTCATCCTAGACGCTTCCGATCGCAGCCACCATCAGAACCTCTAGACCGTGCCGGAGCTGGAAACTCAGCGGTGCGCCGCCACCACGCTTCGGGGCCACCTGCGGCCACGTTCAGAAGAACGGCCCCCGCCGCCCGCCGCCCCGCATGCCGCCGAACGGGCCGCGGCCGCTGCGCATGAGGATGCGCAGGCCAATCACGCCGATCACCAGCGCGATCCCGATCGGGCCGTGGCGGGCGCCGTGCAGGAGCACCCGGCCATCGTAGCCCCGGAGCGTGAGGCGGCCGTGTGACATAACACCGGCCATGCCGTCGCTGACCGAGCTGCGGGCCCGAAGGACGTTCGAATGCCGGCTCGAGCCGCAGCGGGCGCTGCGCTCCCTCGCCGACGCCGCCGCGTTCCTGGACGACCGCGGCATCCTCACACGCACGGCCGACTCGGCCCTGCCGAGCCTGTTCGGCGCCTGCCACCAGCCGCCGTTTCGCCCCGGGCGCGGAGGCTTCGCCGCCTGGCCGGCGACCGCCTACCCGTGGTTCTGGGAGCTCTCGCAGCGAGCCGGCGTGTTCGAGCTCTCGGTACACGGCGGCAAGCGCGTGCTGGTCACGCGGGCGACGGCCGCGCTGGCCGACCCGATCTGCCGGGCCGAGCTCGCAGCGGCCGAGACGGGCGCGTCCGACCCGGCGCAGCTCCTGCGCCACCTCGCGAGCGCCGGGCCCTCGCCGCTGGACGATCTGAAGGTCGAGCTCGAGTGGGACGCGGCCCGGCTGCGGCGCGCCCGCCGCCCGCTCGAACGGGCCGGGGCGCTCGTGAGCCACGGCGTCACGCTCGCCGCGGAGAGCGGCGGGCACGTCCACTCGAGCGTGCTCGCCCGCTGGGATCAGGCCTTCCCCACGCCGGCGGCCGGGTCGCTCGCCGACGTCATCGTGGTGTGCGTGGGGGCGGCCGTGCTCGCGCCGGAAGCGGAGCTCTCACGCTGGTTCTCGTGGCGACCGCAGCCGGACGCCGCGCTCATCGAGCGGCTCGTCGGCGCGGGCCGGCTCGTGCGGCCGGCCGCAGGCTGGGTGGCTGCGCCCTAGCTCGGGTGGCAGGCGTGGCCGCCGCCGGGCGGCGGCACGTCGAGCCCGGGGTTGCGGTCGAAGAAGCCCACCGGCCGCAGCTGGAATCCGCACCGCACCACCGGCATCACCGGCCAGTCCTCGAGCCGGGGGAAGTGGTGGGCGCCGAACACGTACCAGAGCACCACGTCTGCGTCGATCAGGTTGCGGTCGGCCTGCGTCCATCGCGGCAGCCCGTCGCCACCGGCAGCCTGGTTGGGGTACTCGCCGGCCGGATAGCGCTCGTCGGGCCGGTACGGCGTCACCCACACCTGGTGGTCGAGGAAGCGGGCGCGCTCGCGCACCTGCGAGTCGGGCTGCTGCATCGGGCGCACGTTCTCGCCGGGCACGAGCTCGTAGGCGACGGGATCGCCGATCCGGTTTCGCCGCGACCGGTTCTCGACCCGGAACCGGCGGGCGGTGTCGGGGGACACCAGCCGCCGGGCCAGCGACTCGCGCTCGTACGTCAGCCGCTGCGGCCGGAAGGCGCTGCCGTCGGGGTTGCCCGGCCCCCATGGATCGCACGCCGCCTCGATGTCGCAGGCGACGTTCTGGGTGCCGTCGATGTCCAGGTCGAGCCGGGCGCAGAAGAAGTGCTGGTGGTGGCTCGTGACGATGCCGTCGCCGAGCGGCAGGGAGTGCGGCGAGCGCTCTCCGGGGCCGCTTCCGGCCGTGTGCAGGATGCCCGTCAGCTTGGCCTCGAACTCGATCGACGCGTCCTGATACAGGTACCAGAAGAAGCCGTACTCGTAGTTGCCCACGGTCACGATCGACGAGATCACGAGCCGGCGCGAGCGGGCGCGATCGACGCGGCCGGAGTGGTCGTCGGTGTGCTTCCAGAGCAGGTTCGCGTCCTCCTCGTGGATGCAGATCGCGTTTGCGATCGTCTGGGCCTCTCCGCTCCAGTGATTCGTGACGCCGTCCAGGTAGGCGATCTCGCCGACGCAGTCGCATCCGAGCCGCAGCGAGTTCGTGAGCGGTCCGAGGCCGTACTCGCCCGTGTCGAACACGTTCTTGAAGTGCGTCGTCGGGTTGGGGTCACCGTAGGGGATGACGAGCTCCGCGATCGAGGCGCGGTGGCAGATCGGCCGCCGCTCGCCGCCGTCGGCGTAGCCGATGTCGTGCAGCACGAGGCCCTCGCGAGGGTGGAAGCCGATGCGCAGGTCCCACCGCTGCCAGGCCAGGTGGTGACCTGCGAGGACGAAGCTCGGGCCCTGCGGCTGGGTGATCTCGATCGGGCGCAGGTCGGTGCGGTACGGCCGGCCGCCGCCGTCGCGATAGTCGCCCCACTCGCCCGACGGCGGCGGCGTGCCGGGCGCGTGATCGTCGACGCGCAGCACGCGCATGTCGTCCATGTCGACGACCGCCACGAGCCCGTACAGCGGCCGCGAGTAGGGGTTGTCGCCGTTGTCGTCGCGCCGCACCCACGAGATCGCCCGAGCGACGCGGCCGGGGCCCGGCTCGAACGTGCCGATCGACCACGGCTCGACATGGACGTCGGCCGGGTCGACCCCGCGCCGGCGCACGGCCTCGACGTAGCGCGGGTCCGCGCGCACGGCGTCGGCGACCGAGGCGAACTCCTCGCCGTGGATCGCCGGCTGCACCCCCTCGGGCAGGTCGGCGGCCGAGACGATCCGGTCGGCCTCGAGCGACACCACCACCTCGACACCGCGGCGCCGGCCGTTGTCGAGCAGCACGCAGAACGCCTCCCGGGCGAGCTGCGGCCCACCGGCCTTCCACGCCAGGTAGTCGGTCTTCACGGGCTCGCGCAGCTCGACCGACACGACCCGGACGCGGTCGGACAGGCCGGGGGCGGCGCACGCCAGAGCGACCGCACGGGTGATCTCCTCCGCCGTGAGCGGGTCGAGCGGGTGGGCGCTACTCATCGCCGGGCACGCCGTAGCTGGGAGCGCTGCCGGGGTCGAGCGCGCGGGTGACGTAGTCGGCGGCGAGCGGCCGCCACATGTCCCAGAGGGCGGCGAGCTCGGCGACCGGGTCGGCCTCGGTGAAGTCGACCCGCAGGTCGGTCACCGGCCAGGCGACTGCGTCCACCACCAGCATCCCGGCCGAGTGCACCGCGCCCTCCTCACCGCCCGCGTCGCGCCCGGCCGCAAGGGCGGCCATCAGCCGGTCGCCCAGGTGCGCGGCCGGGTCGGCGGCGAAGGCCGCCACCATCGCCGCCGGAGCGGCCTCGTCGGCCAGGAGGTTTCCGGCCGCAGCGCAATCCGCGCCGGTCGCATCCGCGTGGCGGCCGAGCGTGTGCGCGCCCGAGAAGGCGGCGGTGCGGCCGAACGCGTCGACCACTGTCAGCTGGCGATAGTCCGCGGTGGCGGTGGCGGCGGTGACCGCCGCCAATGCATCCGGCGCCGACGCCCCGGCGGCGATGCGGTCGAGCAGGGCCGCGCCGAGGCTGGGATCGGTGATGTTCTGGCTGCAGGCGGCGCCGACGCGCGCCCGCGCCCACGCGCAGCGGGCGGCCACGGCCGGGCTCGACGACATGACGATCGCGCCCAGCATGCCGGTGCGGGCACAGCAGCCCACGAGCGACAGGGTCACGGCCGCACCGCGATCACCGTCACCTCGACCAGCCACTCGGGCCGCGCGAGCGCCTGCACGACCAGGCCGGTGAACACCGGATGCACACCGGCCAGGTGCTCGCCGAGCACCCGGTAGACCGGCTCGCGGTGGCGGATGTCGGTCAGGTAGACGTGGCAGGAGACGATGTGCTCGGGCTGCGCGCCGCACTCGCGGAGCAGGAGCTCGACGTTTTGCATCACCCGCTCGGCCTGGCCCGCAGGGTCGCCGACGGCGACGTTCTCGCGGGTGTCCAGGTCCTGCGCCACCTGCCCGCGCAGGTAGATCGTGTCGCCGGCGATCACGGCCTGGCTGAGGTCGTTGCCGATCCGCTGCTCGGGATAGGTGTCGCGCGTGTTGAAGGGCCGCACGCGCAGGTGGCCGCCGGCCGTGATCGGCTCGCGCCCGGTCACGCCCCCTCCTCCAAGGCCTCGGTCAGGCCGGCGTAGCGGCGGACGAGGTCGGCGGGGCCGGAGAAGTCGTAGGTGTTGTACACGTGCAGCAGATGCGCGAATGCGGGGGACTGGGCGAAGAGCTGGAACGTGAGCCGGTGGCCGGCGTAGTCGGAGTTGAGCAGATCGCGCGCGAACGCGAACAGCCGTCTGCGGTCATCGCCGCCGAACCGGCCGACGCGATAGTACTTCTCGAGCAGCGGCCCGATCTCGGGCGAGTCGAACGAGGCCGCGTCCGGCGTCACGCACAGCTGGCCGCCGCACAGGTCGCGGGCCAGGTGCATCATCGCCGGAAGCTGCGTGCAGGCGACCACTCGACCGGTCGCAAGCAGCGCCTGGTTCGGCATCAGAAGGCCGCCGGGGCTCGGCTCGGCGAGCTCGATCGCGGCCGTCAGGTGGGCGTTGATGCTCTCGCGGTAGCAGGCCAGCTCGGCCAGCTTCTCCCGCACCCCCTGGTGCATCTTGATGCCGGTCTGGGCGGCGCTCGAGTAGGCCGTGCCGATCAGGAGGTCGGCGAAGCGCAGGTGCCGCTGGACGAACGGGAACATGCTGTAGCGATGCAGCGTGGCCCGGATGAACGCGGCGGCGCGGGTGTGCTGATGGAAGAACACGTCGCCCCACGGGATCTCGACGTCGTCGAAGACGATCATCGTGTCGATCTCGTCGAACCTGTTCGAGAGCGGGTAGTCCGCGGCCGGGCGGCGGCCGCCGAACGACGAGCGGCAGATGTGCGTGATCCCGGGCGCGGCCATGTCGGCGACGAAGCCGACCGCGTACTCGGAGAGCTCGGCGCTGCCCCAGTCGCCGATCGTCGGCTTCACGAACGCCTGGTTGGCGTAGGCGGCCGCCGTCTCGAACTTGGCCCCGCGGACGACGATCCCGGAGTCGGTCTCACCGACGACGCGCAGGAGGACGTCGGGATCCTGGTCCTGCGGGCGGCGGGAGCGGTCGCCCTTCGGGTCGGTGTTCGCCGAGACGTGGAACGGGTCGGCCAGCGCGGCGTGGCGGACGTGGTGGCGGATGTGCTCCGAGTAGGCGGGGTTGATCTCGTTCAGGACGTCCTGGCCGTCGAAGAGCGACCACATCTCGCCGACGGTCTCGTCGCCGACCCGGGTGACGATGCCGCCGATGTCGTCCAGAACGGTGTCCACCGCCAGCCGCTTGGCGTGCCAGTCGGCCTTCGTCTGCGGCAGCTTCGAGCCGACCGGGCAGCGCTCGCCGGTCTCGGCGTCGGTGTAGGACATCCGCTCCTGCGTGGCGGCCTCGTGGGCGAGGTCGTAGATGCGCGCGCGGACGTCGACGATCGGCCGGAAGGCGGGATGGGTGGTGACGTCGGCCACCCGCTCGCCGTCGATCCACACCTGGCGGCCGTCGCGGATCGACTCACGGTATTCAGCGCCTGTTCTGATCATGCCTGGCAGCGTCGCCGACGCCGATACATCGGTCAAATAGGTCTTTCGTCGTCGCTATCATCGGATCTGACGATGCCCGATCCGGCCGCCCGGTTCACGCTGCGCCAGCTTTCGTGCTTCGTCGCCGCCTGCGAGGGCGGCGGCATCGGCGCGGCCGCAGCCCGGCTGCATCTCGCCCAGGCGACCGTGTCGGCCGCGATCGCCGACCTCGAGCGCACCCTCGGCGTGCAGCTGCTCGTGCGCGGGCGGCGGCGGGCGGCCACGCCGTCGCCCGGCCGGTCGCGAGCTGCTCGCCCAGGCCGCCGACGTGCTCGCCGCGGCGGGGCGGCTCGACGAGCGCTCCGCGGCGCTGCGCGGCGACGTCTCGGGCGAGCTTCCGGTCGGCTGCCTGGTCACGCTCGCTCCGGCGGTGGCCCCGGCGATCTGCCGGGCGTTCGAGGAGCGGTGGCCGCGGGCCGGGGTGACGCTCGTGCCCGCCCACCAGGCCGAGCTGCTCGCGCGTCTGCGCGACGGCACGATCGCGCTCGCGATCACCTACGACCTGGGCCTGAACGCCGCCGTCGAGTTTCACCCGCTCGCCGCCGCGCCTCCCTACGCCCTCGTCGCCGCCGGGCACCCGCTTGCCGGCGCCGGCTCGGCCCGCCTGGCCGAGCTCGCCCCCGAGCCGTTCGTGCTGCTCGACCTGCCGCTGTCGCGTGACTACTTCCTCGAGCTCTTCCGCACCGCCGGAGTGGCGCCCGCCGTCGCGCGCAGGGTGGCCGATCCCGAGCTCGTGCGCAGCCTGGTGGCCTGGGGATACGGCTACACGCTCGCAAACGCCCGGCCCGCGCCGACCCGGGCGGTCGACGGCACCCCGCTGGTGGCGCTGCCGCTGCACGGAGGGGCGCCGCCGCCCCTGGTGGGGCTGGCGCGCCGGGCGGGGCTCGAGCCAACTCGCAGCGCGGCGGCGTTCGCCGCGGCCTGCACCGACGTCATGGCGGCTCGCTGGGGGACGCCGTGACCGCCCTGGCCGAGATCGCCGCAACGTCCGAGGACGTCCGCGCGCTCTCCGGCCGCAGCGCGAAGGTGGCCCGGGTCGCCGACTGCCTGGCGGCGCTTGCGCCCGCCGAGGTGCCGGCGGCGGTGGCATACCTGACCGGCCGGCTG
The DNA here is from genome assembly GCA_963717845.1 of uncultured Actinomycetes bacterium. Lineage (GTDB taxonomy): Bacteria > Actinomycetota > Thermoleophilia > Gaiellales > JAICJC01 > JAICJC01. The sequence continues at coordinate 898,379 of CAVQXH010000001.1, read as the reverse complement.
CTGCAGCGCCAGACCGGGGCCGGCTGGGCGGCGCTGCGCGACCTGCCGCCGCCGAGCCCGGACGCGAGCCTCGAGGTGCTCGAGGTGGACGCGGCGTTCGCGCGGATGGCCGCGCTCGCCGGCGCCGGCTCGACGGGAGCCCGGCGCGACCTGCTGCGGGCGCTGTTCGCGCAGGCGACCGAGCCGGAGCAGCGGCTCCTGCGCGGCCTGGTCGCCGGCGAGCTGCGCCAGGGCGCCCAGGAGGGCGTCATGATCGAGGCCGCGGCCAGGGCCGCGGCGGTGCCGGCCGCCGAGCTGCGCCGCGCGCTGATGCTGCGTGGCGACCTCGGCCAGGTGACCGCGACGGCCCTGCGCGACGGCGCAGCAGGGCTTCGGGCCTACCGCCTGGAGGTCGGCCGGCCGATCCTGCCGATGCTGGCCCAGACGGCCGGGAGCGTGGCCGCCGCCTTCGAGCGCCTGGGCGCCGCGGCGATCGAGTGGAAGCTCGACGGCGCCCGCATCCAGGTGCACCGAAACGGCGCCGACGTGGCCGTGTTCACGCGCACCCTGGACGACATCACCGCGCGCGTGCCCGAGGTCGTCGAGGCGGCGCTGCGGCTGCCGCTCACGACCGTTGTGCTCGACGGCGAGGCGATCGCCCTCGCCCCCGACGGCCGGCCGCTGCCGTTCCAGGTGACCGGCGCCCGCATCGCCGGGCGCCGCGACGTCGCCTCACTGCGCGCGCAGGTGCCGCTGACGGCCGTCGTCTTCGACCTGCTGCACCTGGACGGCGCCGACCTGCTCGACCGGCCCGGGTCGGAGCGGTTCGCGGCTCTGGCGGAGGCGGCCCCGGGCCTGGTCGTGCCCCGGCTGGCGGAGCCCGCCGCCGACGCGGCCGAGGCGTTCGCGGCCGAGGCGCTCGCCCGCGGGCACGAAGGGGTGATGGTGAAGGCGCTCGCCGGGCCGTACGAGGCCGGCCGGCGCGGGGCCGGCTGGCTGAAGGTGAAGCCGGTGCACACGCTCGACCTGGTGGTGCTCGCGGCGGAGTGGGGCCACGGCCGCCGCCACGGCGTGCTCTCGAACCTGCACCTGGGCGCGCGCGACCCGGAGGGCGGCTTCGTGATGCTGGGCAAGACGTTCAAGGGCCTGACCGACGCCATGCTCGCGTGGCAGACCGAGCGGCTGCTCGCGCTCGAGACGGGCACGGAGGGCCACGTCGTGCACGTCCGCCCCGAGCTCGTCGTCGAGATCGCCTTCGACGGGCTCCAGCGCAGCTCGCGCTACCCCGGCGGGGTCGCCCTGCGCTTCGCCCGCGTCAAGCGCTACCGGCCGGACAAGCGGGCGCAGGACGCGGACACGATCGCCGCGGTGCTCGCCATCCACGCAGCCGCGGGCGGCGGGGTCAGGACTCAGCCGGAGCCGGAGCCTGAGCCGGAGCCGGAGTAGCGGCCCCGTTTCGGGCCGCGGCCGGCCGGGCGAGCAGGTCGAGCAGGACGTCCTCGCGGCCGTAGTGGCCGACGGCGTCGAACCCCTGCTTCGCCCGCAGCCCCATGCGCAGGTCGCAGTCGTGGATCAGCATGCCCTCGCCGCCGTAGAGCGGGCCCGCCACCACCTCGCCGCTGCCGGCCTCGACGATGACCGTGCCGCCGCGGGAGAACTCGTCGGGACGGTCGGCGGGCAGCTCGACCGGCAGGTCGGCCGGAAACTGGGAGCGGTGCTGGTACTGGGTGACGCCGATCACCCAGGCGCCCGACTCGAACGCGATCGTGCGCATGAGCGCCGTCCAGATGTCGCGGTCGTCCATCGTCGGCGCCACCCAGATCTGGGGGCCGTGGCGATAGAGCGCGTACCGGGCGAGCGGCATGAAGTTCTCCCAGCAGACCAGGCCGCCGATGCGGCCGAGCGGCGTCTCGGTGACGGCCAGGTCGTCGCCGGCGCCGATCCCGTGGAACAGGCGCTCGTGGTGGGTCGGCATCAGCTTGCGGTGCCTGTGCAGCAGCCCAGCCGGGCCGAACAGGAGCAGCGTGTTGTAGAGCGTGCCCGGGCGGTCGCTCTCGCGCTCGTTGACGCCGATGGCGAGGTGCACGGAGAGCTCGGCGCAGGCCGCCGCCAGCCGGTCGGTGTGCGGGCCGGGGACGTCGACCGCCTCCATCCACATGCGCTCGTAGAGGGCGGTCTGGCCGCTGCCCCAGTTCGAGACCGTGAGCCACGACTTGGGATAGAACGGCACGAAGCACTCCGGCAGCACGATCAGCTGCGCCCCCTCGCCGGCGGCCGCGCGCATGCGCTCGACGGCCAGATCGATGCAGGCGTCGCCGTCGAGCATCACCGGGGTGGCCTGGACGGCGGCGACGCGCACGGTCGGGAAGGTCGGCACGCGGCCACGGTACAGGCGCTGCCCGTGGCGATCAAGCGGCCCGCCCCCGGGTATGCTCGCGGCGTGGCGCTCTACGACACGATCGCCGACCTCGAGCTGCGCGTCGACGGCTACGACCTCGAGCGCGCCGTCAGTCGACGTCTCGACCGGGTTCACGCGCGTGACGACGACGGCCGTCCTGCACGGCGGCGGCAAGCGCGGACAGGGCGAGGACGTCGCCTACGCGGCCGACGATCACGCCGACTTCCCGGCGGCGCTGCCGCTGGCCGGCGCGCGCACGCTGCGCGAGCACTCGGCGCTGCTCGATGCCCAGACGCTGTACAGCCACGAGCCCGCTCAGGCCGCCGCCCACGACTACCGGCGCTGGGCGTTCGAGAGCGCGGCGCTCGACCTGGCCCTGCGCCAGGCCGGCCTCTCGCTCGCGCAGGCGGTCGGGCGCACGGCCCGGCCGGTGCGCTTCGTGGCCTCGACGCGCGCGGACGTCTCCGGCTGGATCGCGGCCGACCCGACGCTCGAGTTCAAGCTCGACCCGGAGCCCTCGTGGGACGCCGGCACCATCGCCCGGCTGGCGGCGACGGGCCGCGTGCGCGTGCTCGACCTCAAGGCCTACTACCAGGGCACGGTCGTCGAGCTGCCCGCCGACCCCGACTTCTACCGCGCGATCGTGGCGGGCTTCCCGGACGCCGTGATCGAGGACGCGTGGCTCGAGGGCGAGGCCCGCGAGGCGCTGCGCGGCGCCGAGGATCGGCTGAGCTTCGACGCGCCGGTGCACTCGCTGGCCGACGTCGACGCGCTCGCCGTGTCACCGCGCTGGCTGAACATCAAGCCGTCGCGGTTCGGGACGATCGAGCGGCTCTGCGAGTGCATCGAGGCGTGCGAGGCGCGCGGGGTGCGCATGTACGGCGGCGGCCAGTTCGAGCTCGGCGTCGGCCGCCGCCAGATCCAGGTGCTCGCGAGCGTCTTCTACCCGGACACGCCGAACGACGTCGCGCCGGCGGTCTACAACGAGGGCGACCCCCGCCCCGGGCTCCCGCGCAGCCCGCTCCCGGCGCAGGACACCGTCGGCTTCTAGGCGCCCCAGGGCAGGCGGGCGTGGTCGGGGCGGCCGCGCTCTGACCGCGGATACGGCGCGTAGGCCTCCTCCGGCGAGCGCGTCTCGCGCTCGACCGCGGCCCCGTGCCGGCGGGCGAGCTCCGACACCGGGTAGACGACCTCCTCGTCCGGGCGGGCGCCGACCATCAGGACGACGCACGGCGCGTCGGCGCCCACGAACACGTGCTCGGTCCACGCCGGGCAATGCACGAAGTCCCAGGCCTGCAGGCGCCGCTCCTGGCCCTCGATCAGGAGCAGGCACTCGCCGTGCAGGACGAGGAAGTCCTCCTGGACGTCCTCGCCGTGGTACATGCAGTTGGGCTTGCCCGGCTCGAGCACGCGCAGCGAGTACGCGATCTGCGGGAACCGGCGCTCGTGCGACTCGAACCGGCAGCTCGGGCCGAACGCCTCGTCCCGCCGCCAGCCGGCGTCGCGCGCGTTCACGACGAACCAGCCCTCGCCGGCGGGCTCGAGCCCGCCCTCGGTCTGGGTCAACGGCGCCTCGGGGACGGCCACGGCGCCTAGAGCGCCCCGCCCGCAGCCGCGGGCGCGGTGGCGTCGGCCGCCTCGCCGGTCGCCTCGCGGGCCAGGTACTCCTCGGCCAGGAGCGGATTCTCGCGGGCGCGCTCGACCACGCGCAGCAGGTCGTTCATGCTCGAGACCTCCTCGACCTGCTCCTTGATGAACCAGAGCATGAACTGCTCGCCGGCATAGTCGTTCGCCTCGCGTGCGGCCGCGGCCAGCGCGTTGATCTGCGCGGTCACCCGGCGCTCCTGGGCGAGCGCGAGCGCGACCGGCTCGACCGTGTCCGCGAACGTGGGCGTGGGCGCCTCGATGCCCGGAATGGTCACGCGCTCGCCGGCGTCGAGCAGGTACTGCACCATCATCATGGCGTGGTTTCGCTCCTCGAGCGCCTGCCGGTAGAAGAACGCGGCCAGGCGGGGAAGCGTCTCGCCGTCATAGTGAACGGCGATCGCGGTGTACTGCTGGCTGGCGCCGAACTCGTACGCGATCTGCTCGTTCAACGCCGACACGAATCGGCTCTCTGGCATGGGACCTCCTGACAGGGGCGAGCAAGTACCCTATCCACCACAGATGCCCGCGGTCGCGCCATTTCGCAACCATCTGCCGGTCAAGATCCGGTTCGGAGACGGCGTCTCGGCCGACCTGGCGGCGGTGCTCGCGGAGGAGGGCGCGACCCGGCCGCTGGTCGTGATCGACGAGGGGCTGGCCGACCTCGTCCCCGCCGTGGCGACGGCGCTCGCGGGGGTGGCGGGCGCGACGACGTTCGCGAAGGCCCCCGGCGAGCCCACGGTCGAGCTGGTCGAGCGCGCCGCGGCCGCGCTCGCGGCCGCCGAGTGCGACGCCGTGGTCGCGATCGGCGGCGGATCGGCGATGGACACCGCCAAGGCGGCGCGGCTCGTCGCCGGGCAGGGAGGCCCGTACATGCGCTTCGCGGGCGGAGGCGTCGCCTACGAGCCCCCGCGCATCCCGCTCGTGTGCGTCCCGACCACGGCCGGGACCGGCTCGGAGGTCTCGGGCGGCGCCGTCATCACCGACGAGCGCACCCACGTGAAGGCCGGGATCGCGAGCCCGCACCTGCGCGCCCAGCACGCGCTCGTCGACCCGACCCTGACGTGGGGGCTGCCGCCGGGCATCACCGCCCACACGGGCATCGACGCCCTCGCCCAGGCGATCGCCGCGATGGTGGTGACCGCCCGCACGCCCGTCGGCGACGGCGTCGCGCTCGAGTCGATCCGGCTCGCCGGCGGCGCGCTCGTGCAGGTCGTGCGCGACGGATCCGATCACGAGGCCCGCTCGCAGATGGCGTGCGCGAGCCTGATGGCCGGCCTGTGCATGAACATCTCCGACTGCGGCGCCGAGCACTCGCTCGGCCAGGCGCTCGGGGGCCGCTTCGGCCTGCCCCACGGGCTCACGATCGGGCTCGTGCTGGCCGAGACGATGGACCGCGACCGCGTCCACGTGCCCGCCCAGTTCGAGCGCATCGCAGACGCCCTGGGCGAGCCCGGCGACGGCAGCGACGACGGCTCCCGGGCCGTGCGGGCCGTGCGGCGGATGCTGGCCGACCTGTCCTTCCCGACGCTCGCCGCCGTGGGTGTGGGCGAGGCGGACCTCGACGACCTCACCGAGGGCGCCCTCGCCGACTACTTCATCTCGGTGGCGCCCGCGCCGTGGTCGGCGGCCGAGGTGCGGGCGGCCTACGAGCAGGGGCTGCGGCTCGGTGCAAGCCGTTAGCGGCCCGCTGCGCCGGTCGTGGACGGCGCTCGAGCGGCGGATCGGCGACGCCACCCGCCCGGCGCTCCTGCGCTGGGAAAAGCTCCCGGGCCACGTGCAGTTCCTGCTGACGCTGCCGGTCGCCGTCGTCCTGCTCTTCTGCTTCCACGTCGTCGTCTTCAACCTGTCGGCGTTCCGCTCGTTCTTCTACGCGATCTTCTGGGGCATCCCGGTGACGCTGATCGTCGTCGCCGCCTCGCGCAACGAGGCCGCCAAGCGCATGCGGGCGCGGGAGCCGGACCCGCCAGAAGGGGTCTGACCCCGCTTGGCGGGTCCCTCATGTTCACGCGGTAGGCTTCGGCGCACATGGCGACCCGATCCGCAACCGAGCTTCCCTGGACGAGCGACCCCGAGGCCAACCGCCTCATCGCCACCGACGCAAACGCGCTTCTGATCGGCTTTGCCCTCGACCAGCAGGTGCCGGTGCCGAAGGCCTTCTCGGGGCCGATCGAGCTGCAGCGCCGGCTCGGCCACCTCGATCCGGGCCGCATCGCCGCGACCGACCCGGAGGAGCTCGTCGAGGTGTTCGCCCGGCGCCCGGCCATCCACCGCTTCCCGGCGTCGATGGCCAAGCGGGTGCAGAGCCTGTGCGCGGTGATCGAGCGCGACTACGGCGGCGACGGTGCCAGGGTGTGGACCGAGGCCGCCGACGCGGCCGACCTCAAGGCCCGGCTCGGGCGCCTGCCCGGGCATCGGCGACATGAAGGTGCGCAGCCTGTTCGCGACGATCGTGAAGCGGCTCGGCGTCAAGCCGAACGGCTGGGAGGAGGCGCTGCCCGGCCATCCCACCCTGGGCGACGTGGACACCCCCGAGGCGCTCGTCGCCTACCAGGCCGAGAAGCGCGCCTACAAGGCCGCGCTGCGCGCCAAGAGCACGTGATCCTCGAGCGCAGCATGCATCCGGGGTGGCTCTCGAACTCCTACCTCGTCGGCGACGAGACGGGCGGCACGGGCGTCATCATCGACGCCGGCGGCCCGGTGGCGCCGCTCCTGGACGCCGCCGACGTCGAGCGGCTCACGGTCACGCACCTCCTGATCACGCACGCAGACGGCGATCACATCGACGAGGCCGGGGTGGTGATCGAGCGCTTCCGTCCGCAGGTGCTCGCCCATGCCGTCGAGGCCGAGCGCATGGCCGGCGTCACCGGGCATCTCGCCGACGGCGACGTGGTCACGACCGGCGGCCTCGAGATCACCGCGCTCTTCACGCCCGGGCACAGCCCCGGGCACCTGTCCTTCCTGATCGGCGACCTCTGCTTCACCGCCGACGTGCTCTTCAAGGACACCGTCGGCGGCACCATGCGCGACAGCTACGAGAGCCTGCATCACTCGATCATGGACGTCCTGATGAAGCTGCCGCCCGCGACCCGCGTCCTGCCCGGCCACACCGATTCGACGACGATCGGCGCCGAGTGGGAGCGCAATCCGTTCGTCCGCGTCTGGCGGGGAGCCGATTCGCCCGGGGACGAGCAGTGCACGGTGGCCGGGCGGCCCGCGACGCTGCTGCTCTTCGCCGGCGACTACGACGGCGGCCACAAGGGCTGGGTGCGCTGGGCGGACGGCTCACACGACATCGTCCCGGGCAGCCGGGTGGAACGAGCCTGACCCCCGTCGGGCCCGAAAGGATCTGCATATGACCACTGAGGCCTCCGAGCTTCCCATCCCCGAGCGGGGACGCAACATCGCCATGATCGTGATCACCGTGCTGCCGTTCATCGGCCTGATCGCGGCCGTCACGATGTCGTGGAACCAGGCCGTCGGCGCGACCGACCTGGCCCTCTTCGCCGGCCTGTACGTGATCTGCGGCTTCGGGATCACGATCGGCTTTCACCGCATGCTGACCCATCGCGCGTTCGAGGCGATCGCGCCGCTCAAGGCGGCGCTTCTGATCGCCGGCTCGCTCGCAATCCAGGGGCCGGCCATCGACTGGGCCGTCGACCACCGCACCCACCACGCCTTCTCGGACAAGGAGGGCGACCCGCACAGCCCCCACCACGGGTTCTCGAAGTCGATCTGGGGCCGCCTGCGCGGGCTGGGCCATGCCCATGTCGGCTGGATGTTCGACCACAGCCGCAGCGACCGCGAGCGCTATGCGAAGGATCTGCTGCAGGACCGGCTGATCGTGGCCATCTCGAACCTGTTCGTGCTCTGGGTGGTGCTCTCGTTCGCGATCCCGTTCGCCCTCGGCGGCCTCATCACCGGCACGTGGAAGGGCGCGATCACCGGGCTCATCTGGGGCGGCCTCGTGCGGCTCTTCTTCAACCACCACATCACCTGGAGCGTGAACTCGATCTGCCACGTGTTCGGGCGCCGGCCGTTCACCGCGGCCGACCGCTCGACGAACAACTGGCTGCTGGCGCTGCCGTCGCTGGGCGAGGCCTGGCACCACAACCACCACGTGTTCCCGACCTCGGCCTTCCACGGCCTGGGCTGGCGCCAGATCGACCTGTCCGGCCTCGTCATCGCGGGGTGGGAGAAGATCGGCCTGGTGCGCAACGTGCGCCGGCCGACCGCCGAGCAGATCGGGCGCAAGCGCACCGCCCCCGCGGGCGTGTAGACGCCCACGCGGCCCGGGGCTAGACTGGCGCGCAGGGCCGCGCCTCGCTTGGGGAGATCCGTGCCGGGTCGACGCATCGCTGCAGTGATCGTGGCCGCTTGTGCGCTGGGCGGCGGCGTTGTCGCGCTGTCCGCGCACGTCGCCGGGAGCGGCCGCCGCGTGGCCGCGGCGCCGGTGCAGGTCAACCCCGCCGCGCCCGGCATGCGCGACGTGCCCGTGCCCGTCCCACTGGCTCGCCGCCGCTTCCACGGGCCGGCGCTGCACACGCCGGTGCCGGTGCTGATGTACCACGCCATCGGCACGCCGCCCGTGGACGCGCCCTACCCGGAGCTCTTCGTCTCGCGCGGGCTCTTCCGGGCGCAGGTGCGCGCCCTCGCCGCCGCCGGCTACCACGCGGTCACGCTCGACCACGTGTGGCGGGCGTGGCACGGCCGCGCCACCCTCCCGCGGCGGCCCGTCGTGCTCTCGTTCGACGACGGCTACCGCGGCGACTTCGGCGCGGCGATGCCGATCCTGCGCCGGCGCGGCTGGCCGGGGGTGCTGAACCTGCTCGTCGCCAACCTGCACCGGCACGGCTGGGGCCTTCGCACCTGGATGGTGCGGCGGATGATCCGAAACGGCTGGGAGGTCGACTCGCACACGCTCACGCACCCGAACCTGACCACCGTCTCGCCGGCGCAGCTGCGCCGGGAGGTGGGACGGTCGCGGGTCGTGCTGCGGCGGCTCTTCCACGTACCGGTCGACTTCTTCTGCTATCCGTCGGGCGCCTTCGACCCCGCGGTCATCGCCGCCGTGCGCCGGGCCGGGTACCTGGGCGCGACCACGACCCTGCCCGGCCTGGCGCGGCCCTCGCAGCCCGACACCCTGCGCCGCGTGCGCGTCGACGGCGGCGAGCTCCCCTCCACGCTGCTGACACAGGCCTGAGCCTCGCTCCGACCACCGCCGCGGTCATGCTACGCGGCGTGGACGACCTGATCCTGCTCGGCGACAACCTGGAGCTCCTGCCCGGGTTCGCCGACGGCGCCTTTCGCATGATCTACCTGGATCCGCCGTTCAACACCGGCCGCGAGCGCAGCGCGCGGCCGCTGCGGGCCGTCGCCGACGCGGACGGCGACCGCACGGGGTTCGGCGGCCGCCGCTACCGCACCGAGCTGCTCGAGCGCTCGTCCTACCGGGACACGTTCGACGACTACCTGGGGTTCCTGGAGCCGCGGCTGCGCCACGCCCACCGCCTGCTCGACGCGCAGGGCACGCTCTACCTGCACCTCGACTACCGCGAGGCCCACTACGTGAAGATCCTGTGCGACGAGGTGTTCGGGCGCGCGGCCTTCCTGAACGAGATCGTGTGGGCCTATGACTACGGCGGCAAGCCGCGGCGGCGATGGCCGGCCAAGCACGACACGATCCTCGTCTACGTGCGCGACCCCGACCGCTACTGGTTCGACTCCGCCGCCGTCGAGCGCGAGCCGTACATGGCGCCGGGTCTGGTCACGCCCGAGAAGGCCGCCCGGGGCAAGCTGCCCACCGACTGCTGGTGGCACACGATCGTCCCCACCGCCGGCAGCGAGCGCACCGGATATCCGACGCAGAAGCCCGAGGGCATCGTGCGCCGGATGGTGCAGGCCTCGACCCAGCCCGGCGACCGGGTGGCCGACTTCTTCGCCGGGTCGGGCACGCTGGGCGCCGTGGCCGCGGCGCTCGGGCGCCGCTACGTCCTGATCGACTGCAATCCCGAGGCCGTCGCGATCATGGAGCGGCGGCTGGGCGCGACCCGCGCTCGAGCACTCTGACGCCCGCGGCGGTGCCGACCACCGCGGCGCCCGCGATGCCGAGGAAGAAGCCGTGCTCGACCACACCGGGAACCGACCGAACCGAGGCGGCGAGCGCCGCCGGATCGGACCAGTCGCCGCGGCGGCAGTCGAGGATCGCGTTGCCCTCGTCGGTGACGAACGGCCGGCCGTCCGGGGTCGTGCGCCGGGCCGGCTCCCAGCCCCGCTCCCGCAGCAGCCGCGCGCACACCGGCAGGGCGAACTCGACCACCTCGACGGGCAAGGGCGCGAGCTCGCCGAGCCGCCCGACGAGCTTGCGCTCGTCGGCGACGACCACCATCAGCCGCCCGGCGCAGGCGACCACCTTCTCGCGCAGGTGCGCGCCGCCGAGGCCCTTGATCAGGTCGAGGCCGGGATCGATCTCGTCGGCGCCGTCGATCACGACATCGAGCGCAGGCGTCTCCTCGAGCGTCGTCAGCGGGATGCCGAGGCCTCGGCAGGCGGCGGCGGTCGCGTCGGAGGTGGGCACGCCCGCGACGTCGCGCAGGCGCCCGGAGGCGATCCGCGCGGCCAGCGCCTCGAGCATCACCGCCGCCGTCGACCCCGTGCCGAGGCCGAGCCGCATGCCGTCGCGCACGTAGCGCTCGACCGCCTCCTCGCCGGCGGCGCGACGCCACGCGTCGATCGCGCTCACGCCGCCATCGCCGCCCGCACGGCGGCGGGGTCGGTCATCGGCGCCCGGCAGGCGAACCGCTCGCAGAGGTACGCGGCGGCGGCGCCGCCGACCGGCCCGCGCCCCTCGAGCAGCGGGATCCCGGCGGCGTCGGCGCCGTCGCCGAACGCGTACACCACGGTGGGGTGGAAGCCGTCGCGCACGGCGTCGGCGAGGGCGCGGGTGGCCGGATCGGCCGCCGGCCCGACCACCGCCACCTCGCGCGGCGGGGACAGGTGCAGGTCGAGCGCCGAGAGCATCTGGCCGAACCCGTGCGGCGCGCGGCGCATGCCGTCGACGGCGAGGCGCATCGCGGCGGCGGCCCGCTCCTCGAGCTGCGGCTCCGCATAGATCCGGGCGAGCCGGGTCAGGACGTGGGCGAGCAGCGAGTTGCCCGAGGGCGTCGGGTTGTCGTCGAGCTCCTTGTGCGGCGCCACCAGCTGCTCGGCGTCCGCTGCCGACTGGAAGAAGCCGCCGTTGCGCTCGTCGGCGAAGCGGGCGACGGCCGCATCGGCGAGCCGCCGGGCGGGCTCGAGCCACTCCGGCTCGCCGGTGGCGATGGCCAGCTCGATCAGCCCGTGGCAGACGGCCGCGTGATCGTCCAGATACGCCGGGATGCGGGCGCTGCCGTCGCGGTAGGTGCGCCGCAGCCGGCCGTCGTCACCGGTCATCGGCCCGAGCAGGAACCGGGCGCAGTCGCGGGCGGCGGCGAGCAGGTCGGGCCGGCCCAGGCGCCATCCGCCCTCGGCCAGGGCGGCCAGGGCGAGCCCGTTCCAGCAGGCGATGGCCTTGTCGTCGCGGCCCGGCTGGGGCCGCCGCAGCCGCCGCTCGAGCAGGGCCGCGCGGATGGCCTCGATGTCCTGCGGCGGCTCCCCCTGGGCGCGCAGCACCGTCGTCGCGCCCTCGAAGTTGCCCTCCTCCGTGACGCCGTAGTACGCCGCCGCCGTGCGGGCCTGGTCGGCGGGCAGGGCCTCACGCAGCTGGGCCGGGGTCCACACGTAGGTGGTGCCCTCCTCGCCGTCGGTGTCGGCGTCGAGCGCGGACGCGAAGCCGCCCTCGGGCAGGCGCAGCTCGCGCAGCATGAAGTCGAGCGTGCGCTCGGCCACCGCGGCGTGCCGGCGCTCGCCCGTGACCGCGAACCCCTCCAGGTAGGCCGTCGCCAGCAGGGCGTTGTCGTAGAGCATCTTCTCGAAGTGCGGCACGAGCCACACGGCATCGACCGAGTACCGGTGAAAGCCGCCGCCGACGAGGTCGTGCATCCCCCCGAGCGCCATGCCGTCGAGCGTGCCGGCGGCCATCTCGAGCGCATCGGCCGCCCCTGTGCGCCGGTGCAGCCGCAGCAGGAAGCCGACGGCGGAGGCCGGCGGGAACTTGGGGGCGCCGCCGAAGCCGCCCCAGTTCGGGTCGTACACCGACCGCAGGGCCGGGAGGGCGCCGGTCAGCAGATCCTCGCTGAGGGGCTCGCTCGACGGGGCGATGTCGGCGGCCGCGCGCAGCGCGTCGCGGACGTTCTTGCCGACCCGCTCGACCTCCTGGCGCTGCTCCCGCCAGGCCCGGTCGACGGCCTGGAGCACCTGCCGGAACGCGGGCAGGCCGTGCCGGGCCTGCGGCGGGTAGTACGTGCCGCCGTGGAACGGCTCGCCCGCCGGCGTGAGAAACACGGTCATCGGCCAGCCGCCGTGACCCGTCATCCCCACCACGGCGTTCATGTACACGGCGTCGAGGTCGGGGCGCTCCTCGCGGTCGACCTTGATGTTCACGAACAGCCGGTTCATCACCTCGGCCGTCGCGGCGTCCTCGAAGGACTCGTGCGCCATCACGTGGCACCAGTGGCAGGCCGAGTAGCCGATCGAGAGCAGGATCGGGCGGTCCTCGGCCCGGGCCCGCTCGAGCGCCTCGGCGCCCCAGGGGTACCAGTCGACCGGGTTCTCGGCATGCTGGAGCAGGTAGGGGCTGGTCTCGCCGGCGAGCCGGTTCATTGCGGCACGGTAGCTATGCGATCACCTGCCGGATCTGGTGGACGGCCACCATGATCACGGAGGCATCGTCGCCCGGCGCCGCGGCGAGCGTCGTCATCAGCGAGGCCAGCCGCTCGTACGGGTCGGTGCGGGCGGCCAGGTAGCGGTCGACGGCGTCGTCGATCGAGGCGTCGCCGGCCTCGTTCAGGACGGCGGAGGCGATCTGGCGCCGCAGCAGCCGCAGGTCGTCGGCCAGCGACGCCCAGGCGAGCCGCTGCCAGCGCGTCTCGGCCGGAAGCTCGGACGCGCGCCGCTCGATCACGTCCAGGTACAGCCGCTCGCCGATCACGAAGAAGGCGTGTGCGACGTCGGCGATCGACCGGGAGTAGGAGCGCGCGACCGTGATGATGTCGGGCGCGTACACGAGGTCCGGGGCGATGGCGGCAAACCGGGCCGCGTCGCGGGCGACGTCCTGCTCGAGCAGGTGCTCCAGGCGCTCGTCGCGGGACAGCCGCCAGGCCGTCGTCGCGACGTCGCCCATGCACGCGACGAGCTCGGCGAACGGGGCCTGGGCGAGCTCGACCTCGCTGCGCAGGTCGATGTGCGGGACGTGGGTCAGGTACCAGCGCGCGAGCTGCTCGACCATCGAGTCGACGCCCTTCATGAGGTCGGCCTGGACGTCGTTCGACACGACCCGGTCGAGCTTCTCGACCGCGTCCCACGGCTCCCGCGCGTCGCTCACGTCGCGGGCGACGATGAACGCGCCGGCCACCTCCTCGGCGCCCGCGCCGGTCTCGGCGACCATCCGCGACACGAAGGTGATGCCCATCGAGTTGATGACGTCGTTCGTGATGATGGTGGCGACGATCTCGCGCCGCAGCGGGTGCGCGGCCATGAGATGGCCGAAGCGCGCGACGACAGCGGCCGGGAAGTACTCGGCGAGCGACGCGTCCAGGTACGGGTCGTCGGGGAACGACGAGGCCAGCACCTGCTCGCGCAGGAGCCGCTTGGCGTAGGCCAGGAGCACGCACAGCTCGGGCCGCACGAGCCCGGCGCCCGCCGCCCGCCGCTCGGCCATCTGCTCGGTCGTTGGCAGGAACTCGAGCGTGCGCTCGAGCAGACCGCGGGCTTCGAGCTCGGCCATCAGGTCCTCGTAGGCCTCCATGCGGTCGGCGGCGACGGCGGTCTCCTGGCTCAGGATCTGCACCTGCAGGTAGTTGTCGTAGAGGACGTGCGCCACGACGTCGGAGGCGACGCTCTGGAGCACCTCGTTGCGCTCCTCCAGGGTCAGCTCGCCGGCCTCGACGGCGAGCCCGAGCAGGATCTTCAGGTTGACCTCGTGGTCGGAGCAGTCGACGCCGCCCGAATTGTCGATCGCGTCGGTGTTGATCCGGCCGCCGTGCATGGCGTACTCGATGCGGCCGCGCTGGGTCAGGCCGAGGTTTCCGCCCTCGCCGACGACCTTCGCCCGCAGCTCGCGGCCGTCGGCGCGGACGGCGTCGTTGGTGCGGTCATCGACATCGGCGTGCGACTCCGACGCGGCCTTCACATAGGTGCCGATGCCGCCGTTCCAGAGCAGGTCGACGGGCGCCCGCAGGATCGCCTGGATCAGCTCGGTCGGCGTGAGCCGCTCGGCCTCGATGCCGAGCGCCGCGCGGGCCTGGGGCGAGAGCGGCACCGACTTGGCCGTCCGCGGCCACACGCCGCCGCCTGCCGAGATCAGGCCCTTCTCGTAGTCGTCCCATGACGAGGAGGGCAGCGCGAACATCCGCGCGCGCTCGGCGAAGGCGGCCTCGGGGTCGGGATCGGGGTCGACGAAGATGTGGCGGTGGTCGAACGCGGCCACGAGCCGCATCTGCCGCGACATGAGCATGCCGTTGCCGAACACGTCGCCGGACATGTCGCCGATGCCGGCCGCGGTGAAGGCCTCGGTCATCACGTCGCGGCCGAGCTCGCGGAAGTGGCGGGTGACGCTCTCCCAGGCGCCGCGGGCGGTGATGCCGAGGGCCTTGTGGTCGTAGCCGTCGGATCCGCCCGAGGCGTACGCGTCGCCGAGCCAGAAGCCGTACTCGGCGCTGACGGCGTTGGCCGTGTCCGACAGATGCGCGGTGCCCTTGTCGGCCGCGACGACGAGGTAGGGATCGGGGCCGTCCAGCACGCGCACGCCCGGCGGGTGCACGACCTCGCCGCCGACCATGTTGTCGGTCAGGTCGAGCATGCCCCGCATGAGGGTGATGTACTGGCGCCGCTCCTCTTCGCGCAGCGCCGCTCGGTCGGCCGGCGGCCGCTTCAGCACGAAGCCGCCCTTCGCGCCGACCGGCACGATGACCGCGTTCTTGACCATCTGCGCCTTCATCAGGCCGAGCACCTCGGTGCGATAGTCCTCGAGCCGGTCCGACCAGCGGATGCCGCCGCGGGCGACCATGCCGCCGCGCAGGTGCACGCCGGCCATCTCGGGCGAGTACACGAAGATCTCCCACAGCGGCACCGGCCGGGGCATGTTCGGCACGTCCTTGCAGCGCACCTTGAACGACAGATGCGTCGATCCGCCCTCGTGGGCGTAGGCGTTCGTGCGCACCGTGGCCTGGAACATGCCCAGGTAGCCGCGCAGGATGCGGTCGTCGTCGAGCGACGTGACCGCGTCGAGGTCGGCGGAGATCTCGGCAACGAGCGCCTGCTCGGCATCGTCGTCGCCCTCGCGGGCGGGATCGAACCGGGTCTCGAACAGCTCGACGAGCTTGCGCGCGATGGGCGCGTTGCGCACGAAGCAGTCGTTCTGGTAGCGCGAGGTGAAGGTCGCCCCGAGCACCTGGCGGTACTCGCGGTAGGCGCGCAGCACCGAGACCTGCTGCCAGGACAGGCCGCCGGCCACGACCAGCCGGTTCAGCCAGTCCGAGCCGGCCCGCCCGTCCCACACCGCGCCGACGGTCGAGCTCACGAGCTCGGCGTACTTGTCGAGATCGAGCTGGGCGCCGTCGGGGCCGAGCACGCCGAAGTCGTGCAGGTAGCGGCTCTCGGCCGGATCGCCCTGCAGCCGGGTCGGCACCTCCTCGACCACCGTCAGCCCGAGCTGCTCGAGCAGCGGCAGGAGCTCGGTCAGCGGCGCCTTGCCGCCGGTCTTGTAGAGCTTCACGCGCGTCAGCGGCTCGGCGGGGCCGCGCTCGTTCTGGAGGGCGACCACGTACGGCCGGTCGGGGCCGAGCAGCTCGAACTGCTCGACGTCGAACCGGGCCGCCTCGACGCCGGAGGCGCTCTTGTAGTACTCGGGGAAGAGCGCGGCGTAGTGGCGGGCGAGCTCGTGCCCGCGCATCTCGCCGACGCGCTCGGCGAGGGCGTCGGAGAGGGCGTCGTCCCAGGTGCGGGCGGCGGCGACGACCTCGCGCTGGAGGTCGGCAAGCGACACGTCCGGGATGCCCTCGTCGCCGACGTGGAGCGTGAAGTGGAAGCGGGCCGGATCGGTCGCAAACGACAGCTCGTAGTCGGCGACGACACCCTGGAAGCGGTACTCGAACAGATGCTCGAGCCGCACCCGCAGCTCGGTCGAGACGCGGTCGCGGGGCAGGGCGACGACCACCCAGACCGTGCGCCACATCGGGTCGACCCGTAGGAAGACGCGCAGGTTGCGCTCCTCCTGCATCGCGGCGCAGCGCCATGATCGTCGCCCGCAGCTCCTGTGCCGGCGCGGCGAAGAGCTCGTCCTTCGGGAAGCTGTCGAAGAGCTCGACGACCGCCTTGTAGTCGTGCGAGCCGGTGATCAGGTCCTCCCAGCGCATGATCGCCTCGAGCTTGCGCCGCACGAGCGGGATCTGGCGCGCGGACTCGGCGTAGGCCTTGCTGGTGAAGAGGCCGATCAGGCGCAGCTCGCCGATGATGTTGCCGTCGGCGTCCATGCGCTTGACCCCGATGTAGTCCATCCGCGCCCGCCGGTGGATCGTGGTCTCGGCGTTGGTCTTCGAGACGACCACGAGCGGCCCGCCGAAGATGCGCCCGCGCACAGCCGGCTCGAGCGACCCGACCGCCACCGGCTGCGCGAACCGCGACCGCGACTCGTCGGCCATCACGCCCAGCCCGGAGTCCGGCACGACCGAGACGGTGGCATCGTCGCCCGTGCCGTTGACCTGATACTCGCGGTAGCCCAGGTAGATGAAGCTGTCGTCGGTGAGCCACTGCAGGAACTCGATCGACTCCGACACGTCGTCGGCCGACCAGCGCGAGCCGGCGGCCTGGGCGGCCTCGATCATCGTCTCGATCCGCTCCACCATCGGCAGGAAGTCGCGCACCACCAGGCGCAGGTCGCGCAGCGTCTTCACGAGGCTCGAGCGCAGCACCTCGAGCGCGGCGTCGTCGAGGCGGCGGTCGGCCTGGAAGTACATCACCGACTCCCGCCGGGGGGCGCCACGGGCGGGTGTAATCGCCTCGATCCGGCCGGCCTTCGAGCGCTCGACCCCCATCACCGGGTGCACCACGGCGCGCACCTGGAGGCCGTGCACGTGCATCTCGGTGGTGACGGTGTCGACGAGGAACGGCGAGTCCTCGACACTGACCTCGACGACCGACCCGCCCGCGTGCCAGCCGTCCGCCTCGAGGTCGGGGTTGTAGGCGCGCACCGCCAGCTCGCCGGGCGCGCGCTCGTTCATGAACGCGAACAGCCCGGCGACGTGGGCGGCCAGCTCGGCCGTGCCCAGCTCGCCGACGAGCAGCGGCGGCACCCGGCGGACGTAGGCGCGGACGAACTCGGCCAGCAGGCCGACGCGGCTTTGGCCGAGCTCGTCGAGTAGCGCGTCGACCAGCGCAGCGTCGCTCGAGTCGGGCTCAGCCACGGCGGGCGCCTGGGGCTCGCTGCTCACGAGCCGTGATCGTATCTCAGGCGGCAGCCGGTGGGGGGTCGGACCCCGGCGCCGGATCCTTCGGCTCGGCGGCGAAGCGGTAGCCCACCCCGGGGTGGGTGTGGATGTAGGTGTGCGTCGCCGAGCGGCAGTCGAGCTTGGCGCGCAGCTTGCGCACGCACACGTCGACCGAGCGGTCGCGCTTCGTGTGCGGCATGCCCCACACCCGCCGGCGCAGCTGGTCGCGGGTGAGCGCGCGGCCCTCCTCCGACGCCATCGCGTGCAGCAGCCGGAACTCGAGCACCGTCACGCCGGCGTCCTCGCCGTCGACGAACACCCGCTTGAGCTCGGAGTCGATCACCAGCCCGGGATGCTCGATGGGACCGCCGTTCATGCCCTGGAACCCGCCCGCCGTGCGCCGCAGGGCGGACTCGACCCGGGCGACCAGCTCGGGCATGCCGAACGGCTTGCACAGGTAGTCGTCGGCGCCCATGCGCAGGGCGTGCACGCGATCGCGCTCGGAGACGCGCGCGCTGACGACGACCACGGCCGCCTCGACTCCGTCGGCTCGTACCGACTCGATCACCTGCCAGCCGTCGGTGCCCGGGAGCATCAGATCGAGCACGATCGCATCGGGGCTCGCATACCGGATCCGGCGCAGCGCCTTCAGGCCGTCGTCGACGGCGTCGACCTCGTAGCCGGCGGCGCGCAGGTAGGCGGTGATCGCCGATGCGATGACCGCGTCGTCCTCGACCACCAGGATGCGGCGCTTGCGGCCGTTGGCGGGAGCGTTCCTCATACCACCTGCGCCGGGTAACGGGCACGACCGGCGGGCGCACGCAGACGCGCGGCCTCGGCAACGGCCAGCACGTGCAGGGCGACCCGGCGCAGACGGGCATCGGGCGCCGATGCCCCGCCCGGTCGCACGAGCGGGCGCTCCGCGGTGTCGAGGATCCGCTCGATGGTGCGGTCGATCCGGTCGAGCCGGGCGGCGTCGCGCGCCTCGAACGCGGTCAGGGCCGCGTCGAGCGCCGCCAGCGCCGCCTGCAGGTCGGCCTTGCGGCCGGCGCCCGCCGGCAGCTCCACCAGCCGGTCGATGTGGCGGAGGTGGAAGTCGACGTCCTGCGCGGCCCGGATGCGGCTGACGTCATCCGGCTCGGCCAGCGGCGATCCGATCAGCGCGTCGACCGCGACGTCCACGGCGCGGTGGTGCGCGGCGCGGGCGCCCGGCCGCCGCCCGGCGACACGGCGCCCAAAGCCGATCACCGCCGCTTCGAGCTGCTCGATCCGGCGCACATAGGTCGAGCGGGTACCCATGTCCGCATTGTGGCGTCGCGGCCGCTTCCAGGGGTTTCCGCATGGTGACGATCGCGTGAAGCTTTGGAGAAGGACCGCGGGGGAACCCAGGGTTCCCTGCGTCCATGTCACGCCTGGCGGCTGTCAGGCGGCGGAGCGCTCGGCGAGCAGCATGTCCGCCAGGCCCTCGCGCAGGCCGCCGCGCGCCACGATCAGCGGGACGCCGAGCACTCCCTGCGTCTCGCGCAGGATCAGCGCTCCGGCGAGCAGCACGCGGGCGCGCTCGACGTGGATGCCGTATGCGCGGGCGAGTCGGTCGGAGGGCTGCCGCGAGACGATGCGGACGGCCCGCTCGAGCCGGCGCTCGTCGAGCGTGCGGCCGACGAGCTTGCGCAGCGCGCGGGCGCTGCCGCCCGTCGCGAGCGCGGTCGCGACCTGGATCCCGGCGAGGTCGCCGAGATGATCCCGCACCTCGTCGACGGCCCGCTCGACCGCCCGGCGCGAGGGCGGGTCGCCCGACAGGAACCGGCTCGTCAGCCGCAGCGAGCCGATGTCGATCGAGATCAGGCCGTCCGGCCGGTGGTCGGGGCTGCCGACGGCGAGCTCCGTGGAGCCTCCGCCGACGTCGCACACGCCAACGGGCAGGTCGAGGCCGGTGAGCCCGGCCGTCGCCCCCTCGAAGGCGTAGCAGCCCTCGTCGTGGGCCGAGAGCACCCGTGCGGCGACGCCGGTGACATGGCTCAGGCCGGTGACCAGCAGGTCGGCGTTCGCGCTCTGGCGCCCCGGCGCCGTCACCACCACGTCGATATGGGTGGCGCCGTGGGCCCGGGCGAGCGTCGCGTAGCGGCGGGCGCAGACCATCGTCTGCTCGAGCTTGGCGGCCGAGATCGTGCCCGTGCTCTCGATCTCGTGGCCGAGACCGAGCACCGTGCGCTCGTTCCGCAGCGCGACCACGGCAGCCGAATTCCCCCGCCGGGCCACGAGCAGCCGGCCCGTGTTCGAGCCGATGTCGATCACCGCGACGGTCATACGCGGAGTCTGACCGGCGGGTCGGCTGTCCCTGGCGGGGGGAAGCAGCAACGCGTCGACCTCCGCGGCGACCCGGCTCACGGCAGCGCCGCCTGGGTGGCGCGGCGGCGGGCGCGCCGGATCAGGGCCAGCTGGGCGCCGCCGGTGCCGTCGCCCGGCAGCCGCTCCCAGCTTCCGTCCGGAAGCAGCTGCCACGAGAAGTCGGCGATCCCGAACTGGAGGTCGAACATCTCGGCGATCTGAGCCCGGGCCACGGCGTCCTCGACCGGCACGAGCACCTCGAAGCGGCCGTCCAGGTTGCGCGGCATGAGGTCGGCGCTCCCGAGTAGGTATGTGGCCGTGTCGCCTGCCTCGATGATGAAGGCACGGCTGTGCTCGAGCCAGCGGCCGAGCACGCTGCGAACGCGGATCGTCTCGCTCATGCCCTCGACGCCCGGACGCAGAGCGCAGACGCCGCGCGAGACGATGTCCACCTGGGCGCCGGCCCGGGACGCGTCGTAGAGCGCGTCGATGATCTCGACATCGGTGAAGTTGTTCACCTTGATGCGGATGCGCGCCCGCTGGCCGGCGCGGGCGGCATCGGCGACCGACGCGAACAGCTCGAGCAGCCGCGGGCGCAGCGTGTAGGGGGCGACCAGGAGCTTGCGGAACGTCTGCGGGCGGCCGAACCCGGTGAGCAGGTTGAACAGGTCGGCGACGTCGGCCGTGATGTCGTCGTCGGACGTGAACAGGCCGAAGTCCTCGTACACCCGCGCCGTGATCGCGTGGTAGTTGCCGGTGCCGATGTGGGCGTAGCGGCGCAGGCCGCGGCCCTCGCGGCGCACGATCAGCGTCGTCTTGGCGTGCACCTTGAGATGCGGGAACCCGTAGGCGACGTGGGTGCCCGCCTCCTCCAGCGCCCGCGACCAGTGGATGTTGCGGCTCTCGTCGAAGCGGGCCTTCAGCTCGACCACGCACACGCTCTGCTTGCCCTCCTCGGCCGCCCGGATCAGGGCCGGGATCAGGGGCGAGCGCTCGCTGGTGCGATAGACGGTGGTCTTGAGCGCGACGGAGTCGGGATCGCGCGCGCCGGCATTGATGAACTCCTCGACCGTCCCGGCGAAGGAGTCGTAGGGCAGGTGGATGAGGATGTCGCCCGCCGCGATCGCGGCGAACATCTCCTTGCGGTCGCCGTCCGCGAACGCCGGTGGCACGACGCCGACCGTGGACTCGAACTTGAGCTCGGGGCGGTCGATGTCGGCCAGCTGGGAGACGTCTGCAAGGTCGAGCATCCCGTGGATGCGGAACACCTGCCGGTCGGCCACGTCGAGCGAGTCGACCAGGCGGCGGAGCATGCGCGCCGACATGTTGTGGGCCACCTCGAGCCGCACCACATCGCCGAAGCGGCGCCGGCGCAGCTCGACCTGCACCGCCTGGAGCAGGTCGTCCGCGTCGTCTGACACCTCGAAGTCGGCGTCGCGGGTGACCCGGAAGGGCGCAGACTCGACCACCTCCATGCCCGGGAACAGCCGCGGCAGGAAGTGGGCGATCACCTCCTCGAGCGGGAACATCACGCGGTCGCGCCCCACCGTGACGAACCGGGACATGCCCTCGGGCACCTTCACCCGGGCCAGCCGCTCCTCGCCGTTCTCGGGGTCGCGCACGAACACACCCAGGCTGAGCGACAGGCCGGAGATGTAGGGGAAGGGCTGGCCGGGCCCGATCGCAAGCGGCGTCAGCACCGGGTAGATCTCGCGCTCGTAGTGGGCGGCGAGGGCGCGCACCTCGGCCCGCGTGGCCTGCTCGACCCGCCCGATCTGGATCCCGGCCTGCGACAGGCCCGGCAGGAGCTCGCGCTCGTACAGGGTCGACTGCCGCGACACCTGGCCGCGCACACGGTCGGCGATCTCGTCGAGCGTCGCGTGCGGGCTGCGGCCGTCGGGCGAGCGCACGTCGAGCCCGGACGCCGCCTGGCGCTCGAGACCGGCCACGCGCACCATGAAGAACTCGTCGAGGCCCGTGGAGATGAACGAGCACAGGCGGATGCGGTGCAGGAGCGGCACGGCCGGGTCTTGGCCGAGCTGGATGCAGCGCTCGTTCCAGTCGAGCCACGACAGCTCGCGGTTCAGGAACCGCTCGGGCGCCGCCGGCTTCTGGCGGCGGGTGGCGGGGACCGCGCGGCGGCGGCGAGCCGTCTGCAGCTCGGTCACCCCGGCGCCTGCCTCGGCCTTGTCCGCCGGGTCAGCCATCGGTCACCCGAACCGGCCCGTGACGTACGCCTCTGTGCGCTCGTCGGACGGGCGAGTGAACAGCTCGACGGTGGGTGCGTGCTCGACCAGGACCCCGCAGCGCGAGCCCTTCTCGCCGACGTCGACGCTGAAGAACGCCGTCATGTCCGCGACCCGCGCAGCCTGCTGCATGTTGTGGGTCACGATCACAATCGTATAGTCGTTCTTCAGTTCGGCAACCAGATCCTCGATCCGCTGGGTGGCGATCGGATCGAGTGCCGAGGCCGGCTCGTCCATCAGCACCACGTCCGGCTCGATGGCGAGGGCCCGGGCGATGCACAGCCGCTGCTGCTGTCCGCCGGACAGCGAGAGGGCGCTCGACTTGAGCCGCGTGTGCACCTCTTCCCACAGCGCCGCGTGGCGCAGGGCCTTCTCGACGCGGTCGTCCAGGTTGTCCTTCATGCCGTGCAGGCGCAGGCCGAAGGCGACGTTGTCGTAGATCGACTTGGGGAACGGGTTGGGGCGCTGGAACACCATCCCGATCCGGCGCCGCACCTCGACCGGGTCGACGCCGGAGGCGTTCAGGTCGTTGCCGTGGTAGCTGATCGACCCCGTCACCTCCGCGCCGGGGATCAGGTCGTTCATGCGGTTCAGGCTGCGCAGGAGGGTGGTCTTGCCGCAGCCCGACGGCCCGATGAACGCGGTCACCAGGGTCTTGTGGATGTTCAGGTTGACGTTCCGGATCGCCACGGCGCCGCTGTAGGAGACGGCCACGTCCGTCAGGCCGAGCACGACGTCCTTGCCGTCCTGCGGATTCGTGCCGTGCCTGGCTGCGATCTCGGCCATCTGCGCCTGTGAGCGGGCCATGATGACGTCCGCGGGATCGCCGCGGCCCTCGTCCTGCTCGCTCTTGTCCGATTCAGTCATAGTGCTCATCTTGTCCGATCCTCGCGGGTCGTCGGTCATAGCTGCTCACCTCGCTCGCTCGATCTGGCGCCGGGTGCGCAGTGAGAGCGCGCGCCCGATGATGCCCATGATGAGCACGCCGGCCATCAGCACGAGCGCTGCCGCCCATGCCGTCTGCTGATCCGCGACGCTCGGCGACTCCGAGTCCACGAAGATCGTGAGCGGGATCGACGCCATCGCCTGGTGCACATCGGTGACCACGGTGTTGGCGAAGATGGAAGAGGTGAAGAGCAGCGGCGCCGTCTCACCGGCGGCGCGGGCGACCGCGACGATGGTGGCGGTGACGATGCCGCCGACCGCGGTCGGCAGGATCACGGTGATCACGGTCCGCGCCCGGGTGGCGCCGAGCGCCATCCCCGCCTCGCGCAGGCTCGCCGGCACGAGCAGGAGCACCTCTTCCGTGGCCCGGGCGATCAGCGGCACCATGACGATCGAGAGGCCGACCGACGCGGCGATCGCGCTCTGGCCGTTTCCGACCACGAGCAGGCCGAAGATGAAGATGCCGATGACGATCGTCGGCACGCCGGCGAGCACGTTCAGCACGAGCCGCACCATCTCGGCGATCGCCGGCGAGGCGAACTCCGTGTTGAAGATCGCGATCAGCACGCCCACCGGCACGGCGATCAGCGTGGCCATGCCGGTCATGATGATCGTGCCGATGATGGCGTTCTTGATGCCGCCGCCCGTCTGGCCGAACGGCACGGGGTTCTTCGTGAAGAAGTCGGCGTTCAGGGCGGGCAGGCCCTTGCGGGCGACCGAGACGACGACGATCAGGAGGACGACGACGGCGAGGATCGCGGCCGCGGTCGCGATCACCTCCATGATCAGCCCGACCAGCTTGCGCCGCCGCGCCCGGGGCGTGACGACCGTGAGGGGATTCACCTCGGCGCTCATCACGTCCCCATTCTGCGTCGGATGCGGCGCACGATCAACTGCGCCGAGAAGTTCGCGACCAGGCTGAACACGAGCAGGATCAACGCCAGGTAGGCCAGCGACGAGGTCTGCAGCGCGGTCGCCGCCCCCTGATACTGGCTGGCGAGCCGGGCGGCGAGCGTGTCGGCCGAGCCGAAGATCGACGAGGGCCGCCCGAGCGTGCCGCCGATCATCATGCTGACGGCGATCGCCTCGCCCAGGGCGCGGGCGAGGCCGAGGATGACGGCGGCGACGAGCCCCGCGCTCACCTGCGGGATGGCGACGCTGCGCACCATCTCCCAGCGGGTCGAGCCGAGCGCGAGCGCGCCGGCCTTGAGATCGCCGGGGACGCTGTCGAAGAGCTCACGGCTGATGCTCGCCACGATCGGGACGACCATGATCGTGAGCACCAGGCAGGCGGGCAGCAGGCCGACGTTCGACGGCGTGCCCGAAAACAGCGGGATGAAGCCGAGATGGTCGTGCAGCCACGGCTCGACGTGGGCCTCGAGGAACGGCCCCATGACCAGGATCCCCCACAGGCCGAGGACGACGCTCGGGATCGCGGCCAGGAGCTCGACCAGCGCACCGACCGGCGCGCGCAGCCTGCGCGGGGCGAGCTCGCTCAGGAAGAGGCCGATGGCGATCGCGATCGGCACCGCGAGGATGAGGGCGAAGAGCGACGTGACCGCGGTGCCCCAGATCAGGTCGAGGGCGCCGAACTGGTTGGTGACGGCGTTCCACTCGCTCGAGGTGAGGAAGCCGAGGCCGAATGTCGAGATCGCCGACGACGCCTGGTCCACCACCTGGTAGGCGATCAGGATCAGGGTGATCGCGACCAGGACGGCGGCCGCGCCGGCCACCAGCCGCAGCGCCAGATCCCCTAGATGGAACTTCGCCCTGCGAGGGAGGACGACCTCTGTCTCGACCTGCGTGCTCAACTCTGGGTGTCCCTTCTGGGCTGGGTGGCGCCGGCACCGCGGTGGGAGGTCGCGGTGCCGGCGCCACGCCCGCCGCTAGGAGATCGAAGCGATCTCCGTCTTGTCGGACGCAACGACCGCGGACGGCAGCGGCGGGAACCCGAGATCGGGCCCGAACGCCTGGCCGTCGGTGATGGCATACGTCAGGAACGCCTTCAGGGCCGCCGCCTTGGGCGACGACTTCGGGACGATGGCGTAGGTGTAGGTGGACATCGGATAGGCACCCGCAGCCGAGGCGGGCGGGTTCACGAGCGTGATCGACCCGTCGGCGTTTGCGGTCGTGACCGCGTCGGCCGCCGCCTTGATGCTATCGACGTTCGGCGTCGGGTACTTCCCGGCGGCGTTCTGCAGCAGCGCCTCGTTCAGGCTGTCAGCGGCGATGTAGGAGATCGCGACGTAGCCGATGGCCCCGTCGGTGCTCTGGATGGCCGCGGCGACGCCGGAGTTCTTGGCGGCGCCTGTGCCGGTTGCAAACGGCGGCTGCGTCGAGGCGCCGATCTTGCTCTTGAAGTCCGGGCTGACCGCCGAGAGGTAGCTCGAGAAGACGAAGCTGTCGCCCGAGCCGTCGCTGCGGTAGACCGGCGTGACCTTGGTCGAGGGCAGGTTCACACCCGGGTTCAGGGCCTTGATCTTCGGGTCGTTCCAGCTCGTGATGTTCCCGAGGAACATGTCGGCCACGACCGGGCCCGTCAGCTTCAGGTTGTTGGGGACGCCCTTGACGTTGTAGGAGACGACCGTCGCGCCGAGCGCCCATGGGATCTGCACGCAGCCCTTGCAGGCCGTGGCCTGGTCGCTCGAGAGCGGCGCGTCGCTGGCACCGAAGTCGACGGCGCGGGCGGTGATCTGGTCGATGCCGCCGCCGCTGCCGATGGCGCCGTAGGTGACCGCGACGCCGGCCTTCGTGTTGTAGTCGGGTTCCCACTGCGAGATCAGCGGATACACAAGCGTGCTGCCGGCGCCCGTGAGCACCTTGCTGTTGCTGCTGGTTGTGCTGCTCGACGAACCTGAACTGCCCCCGCTGCTGCCGCCGCACGCGGCAGCCGCGAGCGTCACCGCCGCAGCGGCGCACAACATCAGAACGGGCCTTCGATACCTCTGCATGCGTGACCTCTCATCGTCGTACAGATCCGATGGAACGATCGTGCCTGTGGTCGGAGCCGCATGGGGTTATTCCGCGGTGAATGTGTGGTGAAGAGTCGGATAAGGCCGCGGCGGCGCGGCCCGGAAGGCGAGCGGCAGGCGACCGCTTCCCCTATGCTCGCCGCATGCCACGCCAAGAGTTCCAACACGAGCTGGACGAAATCGAGGCGCTGCTGCAGGACGAGGGACGTCTGTGCGGCCGCTCGCTCGAGATGGTTCTGGCGGCCCTCGAGACCGCCGACGAGGCCAAGGCCCAGCAGGTGATCGCGGCCGACGACGAGGTCGACAGCATCTACCTGCGGGTCGAGTCGTCGATCGAGTCGCTGCTGGCGCGGCAGGCTCCGGTCGCGGTCGACCTGCGGCTGGTGCTCTCGATGATCCACGTGAACCTGCACCTCGAGCGGATCGGCGACCAGTGCGTCAACATCGCCAAGCTCGGCCTGCTGCTGCCGCCCCACCCGCCGCTGCCGGCCCAGCTCCTGACCGACTTCGCGACGATGGGCAAGCAGGCGCAGGCGATGATCGCCGAGGCCATGCGCTCGTTCGGCGCCCGCGACCTGGCCGGCGCCGAGTCGCTGCTCGCGATGGACCAGGTGATCAACCAGACCAACCACGGCGTCGCCCGCCGGATCCTGTCGATCGCAGACGACGAGCCGTCGCACGAGGCGGGCCTGCGGGCGATCCTGATCGCGCGCTGCCTCGAGCGGGTGGGCGATAACGCCGTCGACATCGGCGAGCAGACCGCCTACCTGGTCACCGCCGAGTTCCGTGAGTTCACGGACGCCTCGCGCACGGCGTCGGTCTAGGACTCAGCCCGAGGAGGCGGCATGAGCCGGGTGCTGTTCGTGTGCATCCAAAACGCCGGGCGGTCGCAGATGGCCCAGGCGCTGTTCGACCGTGCGGCGGCGGGCGCCCACGAGGCCCGCTCGGCCGGCAGCCGGCCCGCGCAGCACGTCCACCCTGAGGTCGTCGCGGCGATGCGCGAGCTCGGCATCGACCTCTCCGCCCGCGTCCCGCACCTGCTCGACCGCGCCGACGCCGAGTGGGCGGACGTCGTCGTGACGATGGGCTGCGGCGACGAGTGCCCCTACATCCCCGGCAGGCGCTACGTCGACTGGGAGCTCGACGACCCGGGCGGCCGCCCGCTCGCGGAGGTGCGGCGGGTGCGCGACGAGATCGGCCGGCGGGTGGAGGCGCTCGTGACGGAGCTCGGATCCGGGGCGGCCGCCCCCGGGTAATACCGTGCCCACGTGCGCGGTATTCGGACTGACGTGGAGCCGGCTCGGAGGGGGCTCGTCGTCCCGCTCGTGCTGGGGACGTCGGTTGTCTTCGCCGGCATCGCCTACCCGGTGACGGGTGCGGCGCTCGGGCTGACGAGCCCGGCGCTGATCGCGACGACGCGCGCGCTGGCGGGCGGCCTGGTGATGCTGCCGGTGCTGCGGCTGGCCGGTGCGCGGCTTCCGTCCACCCGCGCCGGCTGGGCGTGGGCGGTTGCGATCGGGGCCGGGAACATCACGCTGACGCTTGGCGCCATCGCCGCGGGAACGCAGCTCGCGGGCGCCGCGGTGGCGTCGGTGCTCCTGAACAGCGCTCCCTTCTTCGCCGCCATGCTCGCGCGGACGCTGCTCGACGAGCGCCTCACGCATCTGCGCGTGACCGGCCTCGTCGTCGGATTTGGGGGCATCGTCGTGATCGTCGCGACGGAGCCGTCGAGCGGAGGCGGCACGCACGTCGCCGAGGGGGCCGCCGTGTGCCTCCTGGGCGCGCTCGGGTGGGCCGCCGCGGGCCTCGGCATGCGCTTCCTGAGCGTACGCGAGGCCCGGTTCGACGTCCTCGGGGCGACCACCGCGCAGTTTCTCTGCGGCGGCGTCCTTCTGATCCCCTACCTCGTCGCCACGGACGGCGCCCACGCCGACTGGTCGGAGCCCAAGCTGTGGGCCAGCCTGATCTTCCTCGTGATCGGCGCCCAGGTCATCACGTATGTCGGCTTCTACCTCGCCCTGGCCCGGTGGACGAGCGCGCGCGTCTTTGCCTGGACCTTCCTGGTGCCCGCGGTCGCCGTCGTCATCGAGGCGCTCGAGGGCAACCTGCCGAGCACCCTGACGACGGTCGGCCTCGTCGTCGTGATCGCCGGCGTCGGGATGGTCACGCACCCCGGCGCGGACATCACCGCGTGAAGGCGTGCCTGACGAAGAACGCGAGATTGGCCGGACGCTCGGCCAGGCGCCGCATCAGGTAGGCGAACCAGGTCGGCCCGTAGGGCGCGGCGATGCGCAGTGGGTAGCCGTCGCTCGACGATGCGGCGCTGGAACCCGCTCGCGATGCCGTACAGCATCTGGAACTCGAAGCGCTCGGGCGCGACCGCGCGCCGGCGCAGCGCAGCCTGCGCGGTGGCCACGATGGCGGCGTCGTGCGTCGCGATCGCCGTGAACTCGGCACCCTCCAGGCAGCGCTCGACCATGCGCACGTAGGCGGCGTCGACGTCGCGCTTGTCCGGGTAGGCGACGGCGGCCGGCTCGAGGTAGGCGCCCTTGACGATCCGCACGTTCAGGCCGAGCGGGAGGAGGTCTGCGAGGTCGTCCTCGGACCGGCGCAGGTAGCTCTGCAGGACGATGCCGATGTTGTCCCGGCCGGCCGCGCGCAGGCGCCGGTAGAGGGCCAGCGTGGCGGGGACGAGGTCGCTCTCCTCCATGTCGAAGCGCAGGCGCATGCCGTGCCCCGCCGCCCGCTCGAGCAGCCGCCCCGTTGCCGCGTACATCAGCTCGGGATCGACGTGGATGCCGAGGTGGGTGAGCTTGAGGCCGACGTTGGCCTCCAGCCGCTCCGCGGCGAGGCGGTCGATCTGGCGGGCGTACTCGGCCTCGTGCCGGGCGACGTCCGCCTCCGTCCGGGCGTGGTCGTCGAAGAGCCCGGTCACGCCGCGCATCCCGGCGCGTGTTCAGCGCGCGCATCACCGCGACGATCTCGTCCAGGTTCTCGGCCGGCACGAAGCGGCGGGCGCCGAGCCGCATCCCATAGCGCGAGACCAGGCGGCCGACCCGCTCGCTCTCGGCGGCGGTCAGGATCGCGTGCCGCGCCGCTCGTTCGGCTCTCGATCCCATCGGTCAGAGGTGGCTCCGGGCGGCGCCGGCCAGGAAGACGTCGCGGTGATCGGCGAGGAACCGCTCGATCGGCGTCGCCGGGCGGTCGAGCAGCGCTGTCAGGTCGGAGCTCGGGACGTTCTCGGCGTCGGTGTAGGCGGCCGCGATGGCCGCGAGGTCGTCGGCCCGCCATGCCGGCACGCCGGCGGCCAGGAGTCCGGCCCGGAAGCGCTCGGGAGCGACCGCCTCGTAGACGATCGGGCGGCCGATCAGATCGCCGATCCGGTCGGCGACCTCGGCGTAGCGGAGCGCCTGCGGGCCGGTGAGCGCGTACGTGCGGCCGGTGTGATCCTCCGGCGCCCGCAGCACACCTGCGGCGGCCGCCCCCACGTCGCGCACATCGACGAGCGGGACACGGCGGTCATCCATCGGAGCGGCCAGCCGGCCAGAGGCGGCGACGTCGCCCGCGAACCGCAGCAGGTTCTGCATGTACAGGTGCGGGCGCAGGAACGTCCACCGCAGATCCGAGGCGCGCAGCTGTTCCTCGGTCGCGTGATGCGCCCGCATGAGGGCCACCGGCGAGTCCGCCGAGGCGCCGATCGCCGAGAGCTTGACGACATGCTGCACGCCGGCCGCCGCAGCGGCGGCGAGCACGCGCGCGTGCTGCGCCACCTGATCGGGGTTGTCGCGGCCCGCGAGAAACAGCGTCCGCACGCCGGCCAACGCCCGCTCGAGCGACCCGGTTTCCTCGAAGCTGCCGGCGGCGACCTCCACGTCGCCGAGACCCCCCGCGGCCGCCGGATCGCGGACGAGCGCGCGCACATCCGCCGTCCCTGCCAGGTGCGCGATCACCCCGCGTCCCACCTGCCCGGTCGCACCCGTGACCAGGATCATCGCGACGCGGCGGACTCGAAGCGGGAGCGCACGACCGGCGGGTCGACGAACGGCGAGGGGCCGGGCCACGTGCGCTCGTCGTAGCGAATCTCGAGCAGCCCGGGCCGTGAGAGCGCGCGGGCGGCGCGCTCGATCTCGGCCTCGGAGTCGGCGACCTCCGCCTCGAGGCCGAGCGCCCGGGCCACGGCGGCGAACGCCCCCGGCGCCCCGAGCGGCTGGCCGCCGGTGATCGTGTAGTGGCCGTCTGCCAGCACGGCCGCGAGCAGGTTGGGCGGCCGGATGCCGGCGAGCGACCACAGCGACCCTGCGCCCATCAGGCTCTCGCCGTCGCCGAGCACCGCGACGACGCCACGCTGCGGGCGCTTGCCGGCGACGCCGACGGCGGCCGCAAGCGCGCTGCCCATCGCGCCGCCCATGTAGAGGTGGGGGCCGTCGTCGCTCGCGGCGCGCAGGGCCGACGTGGCCGTGCCGAGCGACGCGACGAAGAGCGCGTCGGGATGCGCGCGCAGGAGGGCGTCCACGGCCTGTGTCGGGTTCATCCGGCCAGGTCCAGCTCGGGCTCGAGGATGATCGGCGCGAGCTCGCGGGCGCCCTCGGCGACGTCCACCGCTCCGCGGGCGATCATGCCGACATCGGCGGCCCGGCGCAGCGGGAACGCCTGGATGCCGAGCAGGCCGAGCATGGCGACCGTCGTTCGGCCGAGCGCCATCTGGGCCGGGTTGCGCTCTCCCAGCGCCCCTCGCATCGACACGAGCGCCGGGAACCCCAGCCCGTAGGGCACGACGAGCGAGCCGATCGCGTTCAGCGAGTTGCCGAGCCCCGAGCACTGGATCAGCACGAGCGGCAGGCCGCCGGCGGCGCGGAAGCCGGCCGCCCAGGCGAAGCACTCCTCCTCGCGCGTCAGCGTGTGCACGCCGACGGCATCGGCCTCGAGCGCGGCCGTGATC
This sequence comes from uncultured Actinomycetes bacterium, assembly GCA_963717845.1. Taxonomy (GTDB): domain Bacteria; phylum Actinomycetota; class Thermoleophilia; order Gaiellales; family JAICJC01; genus JAICJC01. The sequence continues at coordinate 867,366 of CAVQXH010000001.1, read as the reverse complement.
GGGGCGAGCCGCTTGTCCGGGACCCAGGCGGCGGCCTCGACGCCGCAGCCCGAGAGCGCGCGGGCGAGCGCGGCCTGCCAGGTGCTCTGCCGCCTCTGCGGTCACGCGGGCGGGCTCTGCCGGGTCTCGAGCACGACCCCGGCCCGCGCGGCGGTGTCGAAATACGTGAAGCCGCTGCCGTCGGGCCGCCGGCCCCGCATCAGCACGTCCAGCCCCAGCGCAGCCGCCTGCGCGTCGGCGGCGTCGGCGGCGGGCACCTCGAAGCCGACGTGGAAGACGCCCTCGCCGCGCTCGTCCAGGAAGCGCCGCTGAGGCGTGGCGGCGGAGCCGGGCTGCACGAGCTGGATCTGGAAGTCGCCGATCCACGCGTAGCGGTAGACGAGCGCGCGGAAGCCGTCGGGGTCGGGCACGTCCAGCTCGGTGAACTCCGCGAGCGGAGGGTAGTCGTGCCACGGGCCGATGCCGACGGATTCGTAGAAGCGCACGCTCTTTTCGATGTCGCGCACGACGATGCACAGATGGTGCACCTTTGCGAACGGGCCGCTCACGTCGCCTCCGGGAAGGTCATCGAGGGATACGGCCACTCGCGCGGGGCCACGAACGTCTCCTTGGTCGTGCGCATGGTCACCCAGCGGCTGAGGTTCCAGAGTGAGGTGGCCTTGTCGTTCGTCCCCGAGGCGCGCGAGCCGCCGAAGGGCTGCAGGCCGACCACCGAGCCGGTCGGCTTGTCGTTCACGTAGAAGTTGCCGGCCGTGTGGCGCAGGGCGGCGGCCGCCTCGGCGACCGCCCGGCGGTCGTTCGCGAACACCGCGCCGGTGAGGGCGTACGGGCTCTGCCGGTCGACCTGCCGCAGCAGCTCGTCCCAGCGATCGTCCGGATAGACGAACGCCGTCATGATCGGGCCGAACAGCTCGTCGGAGAGCAGCCGGAAGCCGGGGTCGGCCGTGCGCACGACCGTCGGGGTCACGAACCAGCCGTCGCTGTCGGAGGCCTCGCCGCCGACCACGATCTCGGCGGCCGCCCGCGACTCATCCAGGGCGCGGCGGTGCTTGGCGAACGCGTCGCCGTCGATGACCGCGCCGACGAAGACGCTCGGGTCGGTGGGATCGCCGACGCGCAGCCGGGGCACCTCGGCCTGCAGGCGGTCGCGCAGACCCGGCCAGCGGCTCTCCGGCACGTACATGCGCGACGGCGCCGAGCACTTCTGGCCCTGGAACTCGAACGCGCCCCGCACGACGGACGTGGCGAGCGCCTCCGGATCGGCGCTCGCATGGGCGACGATGAAGTCCTTGCCGCCGGTCTCGCCGACGATCCGGGGGTAGTTGCGATAGCCGGCGATGTTGGCCCCGATCGTGCGCCAGATCTCCTGGAACGTCTCGGTGGAGCCGGTGAAGTGCACGCCGGCGAGGTCGCGATGCGTGAGCGCGACCCGCCCGACCTCGGCGCCGTCGCCGAAGACCAGGTTGATCACCCCGGGCGGCAGGCCCGCCTCCTCCAGCATCTCGAGCACCGCCCAGGCGCACAGCTCGGCCTGCTCGGCCGGCTTCCAGAGCACGACGTTGCCCATCATCGCCGGGGCGTAGGCCAGGTTGGCGAGGCACAGGAAGTTGAACGGCGTGATCGCGAGCACGAACCCCTCGAGCGGGCGGTACTCGAGCCGGTTCCACGTGCCCGGCAGCGACTCCGGCTGCATCTGGTACATCTCGCGCATGTAGCGCACGTTGAACTGCAGGTAGTCGGCCGTCTCGCAGGCGGCGTCGATCTCGGCCTCGCGCACGGTCTTCGAGAGGTTGAGCATGGTGACCGCGTTCAGCCGCGCCCGCCACGGGCCCCGCGCGAGCTCGGACGCGCGCAGGAAGATCGCCGCCCGGTCCTCCCACGCCATCCGCGACCAGTCCTCCCACGCCTCGGCCGCGGCGGCGATCGCCGCGGAGACCTCGTCCTGTCCGGCCCAGTGCGCCTGGGCCAGGTGGCGGCCGTGGTCGTGCGGGACCGCGACCGGGTGCAGCCGGCCGGTGGTGACGTCGCGGCCGCCGATGCGCAGCGGCAGCTCCGGCGTCTGGCCGCCGATGCGGGCGAGCTCGGCGTCGACGGCCGCGCGCTCCGGCGAGCCCGGGGCGTAGTCGAGCGGCAGCTCGTTGCGGGTGGCGGGCAGGGCGAACAGGGCGGGCGCGGACGTCAATGTGGCTCCTCGAGCGGGCGGATACCGGTTTGCGGTAATACCATAACAGCTAGCCGATGGTGCGGCGGTTCCAGGCCTCGATGTGGTCGCGCATCAGCAGCCGCGCAGTCTCGGCGTCGCCGGCCGCGATCGCCGCGGTGATCCCGGCGATGTCGGCCGGGATCGTGCCCAGGTGCTCGTCGGCGGCGGCCGGGCGCACGAGCGCCTCGTGCCGGCGCAGGACGGCGTCGTGGATGCCCAGGGCGATGCCGATGCGCAGCCGGTTCTTGGTCGCGCGGGCGAGCGCCTCGTGCCAGCGCACGTCGATGCGCGCGAGCCGGCCCCGCCCCGCCGGATCGTCGGCGAGCGCGCCCGCCTCGGCGACGATCGCCTGCAGCGCCGAGATGTCGGCTGCATCCGCGCAGCGAGCGGCCCACGCGGCGTTCTCGCCCTCGAAGTCGACGCGGAACTCGGCCAGGTCCTCGGGCGAGGCGCCACGCAGGCTGAGCAGGGCCGAGAGCGCGTCGCCGACGGTCGACTCCGACGGCGTGACCGCGTACGACCCGCCGCCCTTCCCCGGGCGCACCTCGATCATCCCGATCGCCTCGAGCGAGCGCAGCGCCTCGCGCAGGGTGGGCCGGCCGACGCCGAAGCTCTCGCACAGCTGCCGCTCGCCCGGCAGCCGGTCGCCGGGCCGGATGCGACCCGAGAGGATGGCCTCACGCAGCTGTTCGAGGACGTCGGCGCGGGCGTTCGTGACCATTGCGGCAGGTTAGCGGCCAGACCATTGCGCGTCACGGCGCAGCTGGGCGCGGCGGAGCTTGCCGCTGGCCGTGCGCGGGAGCTCGGCGACGAAGTCGAGCCGGCGGGGATGCTTGTAGGGGGCGGTCAGCCGCTTGACGTGCTCCTGGAGCTCGCGCCGCAGCTCGTCGGTGGCCGCGAACCCGGGCGCCAGCACGCAGACGGCGGCCACGATCTCGCCGCGGTCGGGGTCGGGCAGGCCGATCACGGCGACCTCGGCCAGCGCCGGGTGGGTGAGCAGCACCGACTCGACCTCGAACGGGCCGATGCGGTACCCCGCCGAGATGATCACGTCGTCGATCCGGCTCTCGAAGTACAGGTAGCCGTCGTCGTCCTGGCGCACCCGGTCGCCGGTGCGCCAGGGCTGCGTGCGGTCGACCGGGTCCGCGCCCAGGTAGCCGGTGAAGAACGTGGGGACGGTGGCCGGGTCGACCACGAGCTCCCCGTCGGCCACCCACATGCGCATTCCCGGCAGCGGCCGCCCCATCGATCCCGGCCGGGCCGCGCCCGGCGACGGCGGCGCCGTCAGGTGCCCGGTCTCGGTCTGGCCGTACCCGTCCAGGATGACGAGGCCGGTCGCGGCCCGCCAGCGCTCGAGCGTCTCCGCGTCGAGGGCCTCGCCGGCAGCGAGCAGCCGGCGCAGCGCCGGTGGCGCCGTGAGCGTGGCTCTGCCGGCGATCAGGCGATATTCGGTCGGCGCCATGCACAGGACGCTGACCCGCTCGCGGGCGACCACCGCCAGCCGCTCGTCCGCGTCGAAGCGGGCGTCGTGGAGCACGGCGGCCGCGCCGGCGAGCCACGGGGCGACGAACGCGTTTCGGGCGCTCTTCGACCAGCCCGACGAGGCGGTGCACCACACGATGTCGCCTGGCTCGGCGCCGAGCCAGACCGAGGCCATCAGCCGCTGGCCGGGCAGGTAGCGCTGGGGGTGCACGGCCGCCCGCGCCCGGCCGGTGGTGCCGCTCGTGAAGACGATCAGCGCGGGGGCCTCGGGGTGCAGGTCGGCGGCCGCGGCCGGCTCGGCGGCGAAGATGCCCGGATCGGGGATGACGATGACCGTCGCCCGATCGGCGGCGTCGGTGCCGCCCAGCTCACCCAGGTTGCGCTCGTCGGCGATCACCACCCTGGGCCGGGTGAGATCGAGCCGGGCCTGCAGGTCGGCGGCCCGCAGCTGCTCGGTGCAGGGCAGCACGACCGCGCCGATGCGGAAGCAGGCGAGCATGGCGAGCGCCCACTCGGAGCGGTTGCCCACGAGCGTCATGACGACGTCGCCGGCCTCCACGCCCTCGGCCAGGAGCCGGCCCGCCAGCCGGGCGGCCGCATCGCCGACCTCCGCGAACGTCCACTCGCGCCGGCCGCCGTCGCGGCGCAGCTCGATCAGGGCAAGCGCGTCCGGCGGCGCCGCGGCCACCACGTCGCGGGTGAAGTTCACCCCAGGACGAACGGGTCTCTGGTCGCGCCGGTGAGCTCGATCCAGATCGACTTCGTCTCGGTGAACGACCTGATCGCCTCGATGCCGTTCTCGCGGCCGATGCCGCTCCAGCCGAAGCCTCCGAACGGCACCGCGTAGGAGAGCACCCGGTAGCTGTTCACCCACACCGTTCCGGCGCGCAGCCGGGCGGCGACGCGATGCGCCCGGCGCACGTCCTGCGTCCATACGCCCGCGGCCAGGCCGTAGGCGGTGCCGTTGGCAAGGCTCACGGCCTCGTCCTCGTCCCGGAACGGCTGCACGACGAGCACCGGCCCGAACACCTCCTCCTGCGCGATCGTGGCCTCGGGGGCGACGTCGACGAGGATGGTCGGCGCGGCGAAGCGGCCCTGCTCGGGCAGCGTGATGCCCTGGCCGGCGCCCACGAGCACGTGCGCCCCGGCGTCGACCGCGGCGCCGATCATCGCCCCGATCTTCTCGTGCTGGGCCGCCGTCGCGATCGGGCCCATCTCGGTGTCCGGGTGCTTCGGATCGCCGAGCCTGATCGTGCGCGCCCGGGCGACCAGCCGCTCGAGCAGCTCCTCGCGGACGTCCTCGTGCACGACCAGGCGCGACCCGGCGATGCAGGTCTGCCCGGTGGCGGCGAAGATGCCGGCGACGACGCCGTTGGCCGCCGCCTCGAGGTCGGCGTCGGCGAAGACGACGTTGGCCGACTTGCCGCCCAGCTCGAGGTCGGTCGGCGCCAGGTGCTCGATCGCGCTCTTGGCGACGGCGATGCCGGTGCGCGTCGATCCCGTGAACGAGATCTTGTCGACGCCGGGATGCGCGGTGAGCGCCTGGCCGGGGGCGGGGCCGCTGCCGGTGACGACGTTCACGACGCCCGCCGGGAAGCCCGCCTCGGCGATCCGGCGGCCGAGCTCGAGCGCCGTCACCGGGGTCGCCTCGGACGGCTTGATCACCACGGTGCAGCCGGCGGCAAGCGCCGGGGCGAGCTTGAACATGGTCAGGAAGAGGGGCGAGTTCCAGGGCAGGAGCAGGCCGACCACGCCCACCGGGACGGCCTGCGTGTAGACGAGGAAGTTCGCCTTCCCGGACGGGATCACGCTGCCCTCGACCTTGTCGGCGGCGCCGGCGAAGTACTCGATGTGGTCGGCGATCGCCGCGCACTGGGCGCGCGTCTCGCGCAGGAGCTTGCCGTTGTCGGTGCTCTCGAGGACGGCGAGCTCCTCGGCGTCGCGGCGCAGGATGTCGGCCAGGCGGCGCAGCAGCCGGCCGCGCGCGGCCGGAGTCAGGTCCGCCCAGGCGGGATCGGCCAGCGCTGCGCGGGCGGCGCGCACCGCGGCATCGACGTCCTCCGCGCCCGCCTCGGGCACACGCGCCCAGGCGGCGCCGGTGGCCGGGTCGACCGTCTCGAAGGACTCGCCGGAGAGGGCGTCGACCCACTCGCCGCCGATGAAGAGCTGGTAGTCGGGGATCATTCGAATGGTTTTACCATAACCGGATCGTCTCCACCCCTTCCCCGCGGTTTCACCCTGCACCTGCCACGCTTCAGGCATGCCCACCAGATCCCGGCCACCCCGCCGCCGCCCGCTCCTGTGCGAGCTGCACGCGCACACCACCTGGAGCGACGGTGAGCTCGACCTCGACGAGCTGGTCGACCTCCACGGCGCGCGGGGATTCGACGTGCTCTGCATCACCGACCATGTGGTCCGCGCGTCCGACCCGACCTCCCACGCGGTCGACGCGCGCACCCACGCCGCGTACCTCGACGCCATCGACACGGTGGCCGAGCGGGCGCTGCGCGACCACGGGCTGCTGGTGCTGCCAGGGCTCGAGCTGACCTACTCCGACATGGACGCCGACCAGGCCGTGCATGCCGTCGCGGTGGGGCTGCGCCGGTTCGTCGGGGTCGACGGAGGGCCGCGGGCGGCGATGGCGGAGGCCCGCGCTGCGGGCGCCGCCATCATCGCCGCCCATCCGCATGCCGAGGAGCGCGACCCGACGCCGGGCCGGACCACGCGCGGCGTCTACGCCGACCCCGCGCACATGCGCGACCTGGTCGACCGGTACGAGCTCGTCAACCGTCACACCGTCTTCGCGTGGGTGGCGCGCGAGCGGCTGCCGAGCGTCGCCTGCGGCGACGTCCACCGGGCCGAGCACGTGACGACGTGGAAGACGCTCCTGCCCTGCGCGCAGACGGCGGCCGGGGTGGTCGCCTGCCTGCGCTCGGACGCACCGGCCCATCTCACCCGCGTCGACGACGCTGCGAACCCCGCCCGGCCACGCGGCCTGATCGTCGCTACGCCAGGTGCCCGGCGATGAGCGCCGTGACCACCTCCGGCGTCTCGAGGTTCACCAGGTGCGCGCCCTGCGGGAGCACGACGAGGCGGGCGCCGGGGATGCCGGCCGCGATCGCGCGGGCGTGCTCGGGCGGCGTGGAGGGGTCGTCGGCCGCGCCGATCACGAGCGTCGCCGCCCGGATCGAGCCGAGATCGGCGCGCAGGTCCATCGCCCCGACGACCTCGCAGCAGGCCGCGTAGCCGGCGGGAGGCGTCGCCGCCAGGTCGGCCCGGATCGGCGCGACCACGTCGGGCCGTGCGGCCGCAAATGCGGGCGTGAACCAGCGCGCGACCACGGTGTCTGCGACCGCCTCGGTGCCCGAGCGACGCACGAGCGCCGCCCGCTCCGTCCAGGCCTCGGGCGGCGGCATCAGCGCCGAGGTCGAGCACAGCACCAGCCGCCCCACCCGCTCGGGCGCGTGCGCGGCCACCCACATCGACACCATCCCGCCGAGCGACACGCCGCAGAGCGACGCCCGCTCGATCCCGTGCCGGTCGAGCAGGGCGAGCAGGTCGGCCCCGAGATCCGCCAGGGTGTACGGCGGCGGGGGCACCGGCGAGCGGCCGTGACCGCGCATGTCGTAGCGCAGCACCCGCGCGTCGCGGGCAAGGGCGGCGGCCTGGGGATCCCACATGCGCAGGGTCGTGCCGAGCGAGTTCGAGAGCACGCAGACGTCGGCGGCCGCCGGGCCCTCGAACAGGTGATGCAGGTCGGCGACGCTCATGCACCGGGATGAAAGCACGTCCGGGTACGGTTCGGCGGATGAGCGAGACGATGCGAGCAGCTGTGTACGACCGCTACGGGCCGGCCGGCGAGGTGCTGCGGGTGGCCGCGATCGAGCGGCCGCTTCCGGGACCGGGCGAGGTGCGCGTGCGCATGCGGGTGTCGGGCGTCAACCCGACCGACTGGCGGGTGCGCAGCGGCTCGCAGGGCAGCGCGCCGCCGTTCCCCTACATGGTGCCGAATCAGGACGGGGCCGGCGCGATCGACGCCGTCGGCGCCGGCGTCCCGGACGCGCTCGTCGGCCGCCGCGTGTGGGTGTACTTCGCCGCGCACAACCGCCAGCACGGATCGGCCGCGCAATGGGTGTGCCTGCCGCAGCATCAGGCCGTGCCCCTGCCCGACGGGGCGTCGATCGACCTGGGCGCGAGCCTGGGCATCCCGGCGCTCACCGCCCACCGCTGCCTCTTCGCCGACGGGCCGGTCGACGGTCGCACCGTGCTCGTTGCCGGCGGCGCGGGCGCGGTCGGCCACTTCGCGATCGAGCTCGGCCGCCGCGCCGGCGCCCGCATCGTCGCCACCGTCAGCTCCGACGAGAAGGCCGCGCTCGCCCGCGCGGCCGGCGCGGCCGCCGTCGTGAACTATCGCTCCGAGGACGCGGCCGCCGACATCCGCGCCGCCGCACCGGACGGCATCGACCGTGTGATCGAGGTCGCTCCGGCGGCGAACCTCGCGCTCGACCTCGAGGTGCTCGCGCCCCACGCCGTCGTGAGCGCCTACGCCTCCGACGGCGACCTGACAGCGCCGGTGCGGCCGCTGATGGGCCGCAATGCCACCCTGCGGTTCGTCCTCATCTACGGCGTCTCGGAGGCCGACCTGCGCACCGCGGTCACCGACGTGACGGCGGCTCTCGAGGCAGGCGAGCTGACCGAGCTTCCCGCGCACAGATTCAGCCTCGACGAGATCGCGGCGGCCCACGAGGCGGTCGAGGCGGGCGCCGTGGGCAAGGTGCTCGTCGACATCGACTGAGCGGCCGCAGCGAACGCGCGTTCACCGGATGCGCGCCGCACCTTCACCGCACCGACACCCCACCGGCAGCCGCCCCGGACCACACTGGTGGCATGCGAACACGAACACACACGGAGGGGGCGGAGTCGCTCGGTGAGCGGCTCGACCGGCTCGACGACGAGGTGATGCACTACGGCCGGGCGATCGAGACGGCGATCGCCGCGCGCGCCGCGGGCTGCTACGTGCCGTCGCCCCAGGACGCCGGCGCCGGCATCGCCCGCGGAGCGGGCCGCCTGGCCGACCGGGCGGCGAAGGGGCCCGAGAGCCGCGATCACGACCGGGCGCGGGCGCTGCGCAAGGTGGCGGGCCATCTGCACGCGATCGACGTCTCACTGGACGACCGCGACGTCGGCCATGAGGCGCTCGACGTGGTCGCACGGGCGCTTGCGGCCGCGCTGGGGGTATTCGCCCGGCCCGACATCGCCGGGCTCGCCCGGCTGCAGGATCGGGTCGACCTGCTCCTCGACCACGTCGAGCAGCACCCCGGCCTGCGGCGGATGGCGCCGCACCTGATGGGAATCGGCACCGCGGCCGAGTTCGTGTGGGCAAACCACCCGCACCTGCGCCCCGACGCCGCCATCCACTGACGCGGCCTAGCTGCTGACCGCGGCGACGTCGACGAGCCACTGGGCGCCCGGCACCATGCCCGCAGGGAGCGGCTCGCCGCCGCGGATGCGCGCAAGCGCCGGCGCCTTGGCGGCGCCGGTGACGAGGAAGAGCGTGCGTGCCGCTGCGCCGAGCGCGGGCAAGGTCAGGGTGTGCCGGGCCATCCCGGCGACGACGTCCGGCGGGTCGATCACCCACCGCTCCTGCTCGAGCAGCGAGATCGAGCCGGGGAAGAGCGATGCCGTGTGCCCGTCGTCGCCCATGCCGAGGAAGAGCAGGTCGAACCGGGGCCGATCGCCGAAGAAGGCGCGCAGGAGCGCCTCGTACTGGTCGGCATCGGTGAGCGGATGCACGTTCTGCGGCGCCACCGGGACGTGGTCGAGCAGGGCCTCGCACGCCGCGCGGTAGTTCGAGCGGGGATCGTCGAGCGGCACCTGGCGCTCGTCGCCGAAGAAGACGTGCAGGCGGCCCCAGTCGACGCGCTCGGAGAACTCGGGCGAGGCCAGCAGCGTATGGGCGGCATGCGGCGTCGAACCTCCCGACAGGCACACCGCCGGCCGCTCGCCGGCCTCCGCGACCGCCTCGACGAACGCCTCGGCGGCCTGCCGGGCGACGGCGACCGGATCGGGCAGCACCGTGACGTTCACGCTGCCCGGCCCGGCGCGGCGGCGAGCGCCGCCTCGAACACGACATCGTCGTCGCGGACGTCGAGCGCCCGCCCGAGCAGCGTCGAGGCGTCGAGCATCGGCAGGACGACCGGGTGCTCGGTGGCGCCCATGCCGTATGCCCGGCCGACGTGCACGCGGGCGCGGCGCTCGATGACGAACTCCGATTCGGCGCAGCGCATCGCGACGCGCTCGACGTGGGGCCGCTCGCGGTGCTCGAGCGTGATCGTGCGGTCAAGGCGCGAGCCGAGCCAGCCGGCCAGCAGGCGGGCCTCGTTGATCGGCCCCTGGACGTCGACGGTGTGCAGGCCCGGCAGGGCCGCGGCGGCCGGGGGCGGGTCGAACAGCGACGCGATCGCGCCGCGCCAGGGCTCGAGCCGCAGCCAGGCCAGATCGGTCACGGCCGGCTCGAGCCGGCCCACCGCGGCCACGCCCTCGAGCGACGACACGTTCGAGTCGACCACGGTCGACGTGGCCAGCCGGGCCAGGTCCGACAGCACCTCGAGCCCGGGCGGGATCGGCCCCTGCCACCACACGAACGTCGGCAGGTCGGTGACGAGCAGCGACAGCACCGCGCTCGGCAGCGCGTCGCGGCGCGCGGTCAGGAAGATCTGCTCGGAGCAGACCTGCTGCATCCCGCCGCCGAGCCAGCACGAGGTCGAGACGCTGGCGCGCACGCCGTCGGCGCCGGCGCCGGCGACGATCGCCCGCAGCGGCCGGCTGCCGCCGATGCGCTCGAGCGCCCGCTGGGTGTAGGCGACGTCCTCGGGCGTCGGCGCGTACACGACCAGGTTCAGGGTGGTGGCGCGCACCGCGCCCGCGCCGCCCTCGCGGCTGGCCGCCAGAGCGTGCTCGACCTGGGAGAGGTCGGTCACCTCGACGGGCGGGTGGGCGATCACGGCCGCCGCCAGCGCCGCCCGTCGCGCGTGATCAGCTCGAACGCAAGCTCGGGCCCCCACGACCCCGACTCGTACACCTGCGGCGTCCCCGACCGCCACTGCGCGAGCAGGGGATCGCAGATCTCCCACGAGCGCTCGACGCCGTCCTGCGGGGTGAACAGCGTGCGGTCGCCCCGGATCGCGTCGAGGATCAGCGTCTCGTAGGCCTCCGGGACGTCGTGCAGGAACGCCGAGCCGTACAGGAAGTCCATGTTCACCGTGCTGATCGCGACGGTCGGCGAGGGCGCCTTTGCCCCGAACCGCAGCGAGATGCCCTCGTCCGGCTGGATCCGCAGCACGAGCGAGTTCGCCTCGAGGTGCTCGGCGGCGCCCATGCTGAACGGCAGGTGCGGCACGCGCTTGAACTGCACGGCCACCTCGGTGACGCGCTTGGGCAGGCGCTTGCCGGTGCGGATGTAGAACGGCGTCCCGGCCCAGCGCCAGTTGTCGATCTCGAGCTTCGCCGCGATGAAGGTCGGCGTGTTCGAGTCGGGCGGAACATCCTCCTCCTCGCTGTAGGCGACCACCTCCTCGCCCGCGACGAACCCGCGCCCGTACTGGCCGCGCACGGTGTTTTCGAACGAGAGCGGCCGCGTCGCCCGCAGCACCTTCGTCTTCTCGTCGCGCACCGCATCCGCCTCGAACGCCGCCGGCGGCTCCATCGCCACGAGCGCGAGCACCTGCAGGAGGTGGTTCTGGACGATGTCGCGGACGACGCCCGTCTCCTCGTAGAACGCCGCCCGGTGCTCGACGCCGAGCGACTCCGCCACGGTGATCTGGACGTGATCGACGTAGCGGTTCGTCCACACCGGCTCGAAGATGGCGTTGGCGAACCGGAACACGAAGATGTTCTGGACGGTCTCCTTGCCCAGGTAGTGGTCGATGCGGTAGATCTGGCGCTCCTCGAACGAGCGGTGCACCGTCTCGGCCAGGTCCTTCGACGTCTGCAGGTCGTGCCCGAACGGCTTCTCGATCACGACCCTGGCGAACCCGGGCGGCTCGTTCAGGCCGGCCTCGCCCATGTGGTCGACGATCACCGGGAAGAAGCTCGCCGGCGTCGACAGGTAGAACACGCGGTTGCCCTCGGTGCCGTGGCCGGCGTCGATGCGCTCGAGCCTGCGCCCGAGCGCGCGGAAGTGCTCGGGATCGTCGAAGCCGCCGCTCTGGTAGTGCAGCGCGTCGGCGAAGGCGGTCCAGTACGCCTCGTCGATCGGCGTGCGCGAGAAGCGCTCGAGCGACGTGCGGGCAAGCTCGCGGTAGTCGTCGTCGGACATCTCGCGGCGGGCATAGCCGACGACCGCGAAGCGGTTCGGCAGCAGGCCGCGCACGCCCAGGTTGTAGATCGCGGGCAGGAGCTTTCGGTGGGCCAGGTCGCCGGTGGCGCCGAAGATGACGAACACGGCCGGGACGGTGGCGCCGCCGGCGCGCAGCCCGGCGCGCAGCGGATTGGCCGAGGGGTCGCTGATGACCTGGGCCATGTCCCTACCGATGACCATTCGCGAGCGACTCGAGCTCGTCCGGGGTCACCCGCGCCACCGGCCGGCCGCGGCCGCGCAGGGCCTGCAGGTCGCCGATCGCCTGGGCGCGGATGAGCGTGCCGAACCCGAACTTCTTGCCCGGGATGGGCAGATCGCCGGGGTCGGGGTCGACCACCTGGATGAAGCAGCCGACCTGGGGCCCGCCCTTGTGCAGCTGGCCGGTCGAGTGCAGGAACCGCGGGCCGAACCCGAACGTCGTCGCCACCTGGTGGCGGTCGCGGATGCCGGTGCGCACGGGCCGGAAGCGCTGCTCGTTCGGCTCGGTGGGATCGACGTAGGCCATGATGGCGACGTAGCCGCCGGGCTCGATCGCGCGGAACACGTCGTCGAGCGAGTCCGACCCGGGATCGGGCAGCTCGCCGGTGCGCTCCCACTCCTCGAGCACGCGGTCGGTGTTCGCCTTCGACTCGGCCACGTTCGGCTGGTCGAAGGGGTCGATGCCGAGCAGCATCCCCGCCGCCGCCGTCGCCACCTCCCACTGCAGGAACTCGTTGCCGAGCTCGTGCGGGTCGGAGATCGCGCGGGTCAGCACCGGGTGGCCCTCCTCGGCCAGACGGTGCATCGCCCGGTCGTGGGAGCCGTCGCTGCGCAGGTGCACGAACACGCGGTCGGAGCCGTACACCTCCGGGTCGCCGAGCTCCTCGCCGGCGACCGGGATGAGGCCTGTGCCCTCCTTGCCCGTCGACTCCGCCAGCAGCTGCTCGGCCCACAGGCCGAAGCTCGCAAACCGGCCCTCGGCCACGATGGTGACCTTGTTGCGGCCCTTGCGGGCGAGGCCGCCGAGGGCCGCCCCGAGCGCCGCGCCGGCGTAGATCTCCGGGCCCTGCTCGCCGGGTGTGATCGTGTCCAGGAGCGCCGCCACGTCGATCCCCGCGAGCGCCGCCGCGACCAGGCCGAAGTAGGAGAGCACCGAGTAGCGGCCGCCGATGTCGGCGGGATTCTGGAACACCCGCCGGTAGCCGCGCTCGCGCGCGGTGCGCTCGAGATCGGTGCCGGGATCGGTGACGACGGCAAACCGGGACGGATCGCCGCCCGTGCGCTCCCAGAAATAGGCCTCGTGCGAGCGCGTCTCGAGCGTCCCGCCCGACTTCGACGAGACCAGGTAGAGGGCGTCGCGGTGCTCGGAGGCGCGGACGGCGGCCGGATAGGTCGTGTCGGTGACGTCGGGCCGGTCGGTGTCGAACGTCTGGCGCAGCACCTCGGGGCCGAGTGAGGAGCCGCCCATCCCCAGGAGCACCGAGTGCGGCAGCGTCCCCCGCACGTCGGCCGCCCACTCGTTCAGCTCCACCGCCTGCGGGCGCATCGTCCCGACGACGGGCAGCCAGCCGAGCCGATCGCGGATCGCCGCCTGGTCGCCGCGCCAGAGCGACGGATCGCCCGCCCGGATGCGGCCGAGGAAGTCGGCCTCCTCGAGCTCGGCCTCGGCGGCGGCGACCGCCTCGCCGAGCTCAGGCTGCACCGCGGGCACGCAAGGCCTCCATGCTCTCGGCGAGGGTGGCGATCAGCGAGTCGAACGACTCCGAGAACGACCTGACGCCGTCGGTCTCGAGCTTGGCCGTCACCGCGTCGATGCTGACACCCGCGGCCTGCACCTGCTCGAGCAGCCGCCGCGCCCCGTCGACGTCGGCGTCGACCGTGCGGCGAACCGTGCCGTGGTCGAGGAAGGCCGCGATCGTGCCCTCGGGCATCGTGTTCACGCAGTCGGGCCCGATCAGCTCGTCGACGTACAGCACGTCGGAGTAGGCGGCGTTCTTCGTGCCCGTCGACGCCCACAGCGGCCGCTGCACGGTGGCGCCCTTCTCGGCCAGCGCCCGCCAGCGGTCGGAGGCGACGATCTCGCCGAAGCGCTGGTAGGCGAGCTTGGCGTTCGCCACCGCCGCCCGCCCGCGCAGCGGGGAGTCCTCGGGCAGCTGCGCATCCACCGCGGTGTCGACCCGGCTGACGAAGAAGCTCGCCACGGAGTGCACGTCTGAGATCGGCTCGCCGGCCGCCACCCGCCGCTCGAGGCCGCGGATGTAGGCCTCGTGGATGTCCTCGTACTTGGAGAGCGAGAAGAGCAGCGTGACGTTGACGTTGATCCCCGCCGCGATCGTCTCCTCGATCGCCGGCACGCCCTCGGCGGTGCCGGGGATCTTGATGAAGATGTTGGGCCGGTCGATGCGGCGGAAGAAGTCCGGTGCGGCCGCGACCGACGCGGCGGTGTCGTTCGCCATCCCCGGCGGCAGCTCGAACGAGACGAAGCCGTCGAGATGGCCGCTCTCGTCGTACACATGCCGGATCTGGTCGGCGGCCTCGCGCACGTCCGCGATCGCGAGCTCGAAGAAGGCGGCGGTGGGGTCGAGGCCCGCGGACTGCAGCGCCGCGACGGCGCTGTCGTAGTCGTTCGAGTCGGCGATCGCCTTCTGGAAGATCGTGGGGTTCGATGTGACGCCCACGACCCCCTCGTCGACCATGCGCCGGAACTCGCCGGACTGCAGCCAGCCGCGCCTGATGTTGTCGAGCCACGGGCTGGTGCCCGCGGCGAGAAGCTGCTTCAACGTGTTCGTCATGAGGTACTCCTCCTTGACCGTCGGCCCCACGGATCGAGGCCCGCCCGCGAGCTCAGCCGCACGTTACCACCGGGGGTATGGCGACCCTGTACCCGGGCCACCACCTCTTCACCCGCGCGTGTGCGGGATCCCGAAGCGGCGCAGCCGGGCCGGGGCGGACGGGATCACCGTCCGCAGCGCGGCCACCAGTCCGGCCTGGGTGGCGATCCCGTAGGCGGTGCGGGTCACGTAGACGCGCAGGGCGCAGTCGACCAGCCGCGACGGCCCGAGCGAGCGCACCGCGCGGGCGCCGTCGACGTACACCCCGAGCTGATAGTCGCGGTAGGGCAGCCGGTCCCAGAAGCGCATCGGCTCGCCCGTGCGCCGCAGCAGCCGCGCGACCACCGGGACGCCTGCGAAGAACGTGCCCATCGCGTACGTCGCCAGGCCCTCGTCGAGCACCGGGTCGCGGGCCTGATCGTTCCCCACCAGGCTGTAGAACCACTGGTGGGCCACCTCGTGCGTCGTCAGGGCGCCGGCCGTCCCGGCGCCGAGGAAGATCATGGTCGGGTACTCGATCCCGAGCCGGCTCTGGGCGGGCATGACCGCGACGTGCAGATCGGGCCAGGGGTACGGCCCGAAGCGGCGCGACAGCGTTCCCAGGTCGGCCGCCACCTCGGCCGCGACGGCGGCCGGCGAGACGCCCACGCCCTGCGCCACGCCGACCACCACCCGCACCGGGCCGGGCGCATGGGCGACGGCGGTCGCCGTCCGGAACCGCCCGACGGCAAGGGCGAAGTCGCGCACCGCCCGCGCCCGCCACTCCCCGTCCGGCGAGGCGACCCCGGTCGCGAGCGCCTCGAGGCCGGCCGGCACGCGCACGCGCACGGCGAAGTCGGCGGTCGGCGACGACGAGGTCTCGGCCAGGCTCGTGGTGGGCGGATCGGTGTCCCAGCCGACGCCCGGCTCCCACGGCAGGATCGGGAAGAACGAGCCCAGGCGCAGCGCGCTTCCGACCCGGGCCAGGCGATCGGCCACCGCGCCGGGGAGGCGCAGCCGGAAGCGCATCGCCGCGTGCACCGTGCGCCCGGCCGCGAAGCCGCCGCCGGAGCGGATCACGAGCGTGGTCGGATCGGGCAGGCCCGCCGCGACCGGCCGGCCGCCGAGGCGCACGTCGCTGACGGCCAGATGGGCTCCCTCGCGGGCCTGGAGCGGCCCGTTCGGCCACAGCCGGAACACCAGCCGGCCGGTGGCGATGTCCGGCGTGAACGCGACGGCGAGCGTCCCCTGCACCGGCCCGCGGCGAGGGACGCGCACGGTCAGCCGGTAGCGCGGACGGGAGGCGGCCGGCGGCGGGTAGGGCTGCCGGTGTGCGCAGACGGCCGGCAGGCCGGCGGAGGCGGTGTGCGCGGCCGCGTGGCCGGCGCAGCCCGCGCCGATCAGGAGCGCGGCCAGCGCCGCGCCGCAAGCTGCGACCCCGCCCGCCGCATGTCCCCGCACTCGTACGTCTCGCATCCGCGCCGCTCGAGCTCCCTGGCCGCGTCCGGGTCGACGATGCCGCCGACCGCAATGCATGTGACGCTCGCGCGGGCGCATTTGTCTGCCACCGTCGCCACGACCTTGCCGCCGAGGGTGCCGCGATCGATCCGGCCCTCGGCGGTGATGCACAGGCCGGCGGCCGCGATCAGGTCGTCCAGGCCGGCGGCCTCGGCGACGAGCTCGGCCCCGGCCGTGGTGCGCGCGCCGAGCGCCATCAGCATCGCGCCGATGCCGCCGCCCGCCCCGGCGCCGGGCATCGCGGCGGTCGGCAGCGCGAGCGCCGCCAGGCGCTGCTCGAGCACCGCCACCTGCGCCGGCGAGGCGCCCTTCTGGGGGCCGAACACCGCCGCCGCCCCGTCGGGGCCGAGCAGCGGGTTGCGCACGTCGAGCGCGGCCACGAGCTCGACCCCGTCGGCCGCGCCCGCGAGCGCCTGGCGCAGGCCCTCGCCGCCGTCGGTGCTCGCGGTACCGCCCACGCCGACGATCACCCTGGAGGCGCCGGCGGCGATGGCGGCCGCGATCAGCTGACCGGCCCCGAACGAGCTCGCCCCCAGCGGATCGGGCGGCAGGTCGGCGACGGTCTGGCGGCCGCACGCCTCGGCGACGTCGAGGGCCGCCTCGCCCTCCGGCAGAAGCGCGAAGCGGGCCCGGCGCGGGCGGCCCAGCGCATCACGCACGGTGCAGGGGCGCCACTCGCCGCCGCGAGCGGCCAGCAGGGCCTCGGCCGTGCCCTCCCCGCCGTCGGCAAGCGGCACCGCCGCCGCCGCATCGCCGGGCCGCACCTGCAGCCATCCGCCGGCCAGGGCTGTCGCCGCCTCGGCGGCGGTGTAGGTGCCGGCGAGCTTGTCGGGGGCGATCACGATGCGCACGGACATCCCCGCTCACCGGCACCCATTAGCATCCTCGCCATCGGCGACGCACGTTACATCTGGGAGCCCTCCGCCGACGTGGTGCAGCGCGCCCGGGCGACGGCGTTCATGCGCGAGCACGGCATCGCCGGCTGGCGCGAGCTCATCGAGCGCAGCCAGGACGACATCGAATGGTTCTGGGACGCGGTCGTGCACCACCTCGGGATCGAGTTCTCGGCGCCGTACACGCAGGTGCTCGACGCCTCGCAGGGCCCGGCCTGGCCGCGCTGGTTCACCGGCGGTGCGATCAACCTGACCGCGAACTGCGTCGACCGGCATGCGGCGAGCGCCCCGCAGCGGCCGGCGGTGGTGTGGGAGAGCGAGGACGGCCACACCGAGACGGTCACCTACGCCGAGCTCGGCGCCGAGGTGAACCGGCTCGCAAACGCGCTGCTCGAGCTGGGGGTGGGCCGCGGCGACGCGGTCGGCCTCTACCTGCCGATGTCGATCCAGGTCGTGGCGGGGTTCTTCGCGATCGCCAAGATCGGCGCGATCGTCGTGCCGATCTTCTCCGGCTTCGCCGCTCCGGCGGTGGCCGCCCGGCTGGCCGACGCCGGCGCCGTCGCGTTGCTGACGGCCGACGCCGTCCCCCGGCGGGGACGGCCCGTCGCGATGAAGGCCATCGCCGACGCCGCGGTCGCCGAGGTGCCGTCGGTGCGCGCGGTCGTCGTGTGGGCGCGGCTCGGCACCGACCCGCCGCTGCAGCCTGGCCGCGACCATCGCTGGGACGAGCTCGTCGCCCGGCAGAGCCCGGAGCTCGCGGCGCCGGCGCTCGATCCCGAGACGCCGATGATGGTGATCTACACGTCGGGCACGACGGGACGGCCGAAGGGAGCCGTGCACGTGCACGGCGGCTTCCTCGTGAAGATCGCCGAGGAGTGCGCCTTCCAGCTCGACATCGGCCCGGACGACCGCTTCATGTGGGTGACCGACATGGGGTGGATCATGGGGCCGCTCGAGGTGGTCGGCGCGGGCGCGCTGGGCGCGACGCTCGTGATCAGCGAGGGCGCGCCCGACTACCCCGGCCCCGACCGGCTGTGGGACATGGTCGAGCGCCATCGCATCAGCGTGCTCGGCGTGTCGCCGACGCTGATCCGGGCGCTCGAGCCCCACGGCGACGAGGCCGTCACCAGCCACGACCGCTCGTCGCTGCGCGTGCTCGCCTCGACCGGGGAGCCGTGGAACCCGGATCCCTACCGGTGGCTGCACCGGGTCGCCGGCGAGGGCCGGCTGCCGATCATCAACCTCTCGGGCGGCACCGAGGTGGGCGCGTGCTTCCTCTCGCCGATGCCGGTCATGCCGCTCAAGGAGTGCACGCTGGGCGCGCCGGCGCTCGGCATGGCGATGGACGTCGTGGGGCCGGACGGGGAGCACCTGCCCGCCGGGGCCGTGGGCGAGCTCGTGTGCCGCAAGCCCTGGCCGAGCATGACCAGGGGCGTCTGGGGCGACCCCGAGCGCTACCTGCAGGCGTACTGGTCGCGCTGGCCGGGCGTGTGGGCGCACGGCGACTGGGCGTCGGTCGACGAGGACGGCTGCTGGTACCTGCACGGCCGCTCCGACGACACCCTGAACATCGCCGGCAAGCGCATCGGGCCGGCCGAGTTCGAGTCGGCCGCGGTCGCCCATCCCGCCGTCGCCGAGGCCTGCGCGGTGGGGATGCCCGATCCGGTCAAGGGCGAGGTGGCCTGGCTCTTCTGCGTGCTGCGCCCCGGGGTCGAGCCCGGCGACGAGCTGCGGGCCGATGTGCGCGCCGCCGTCACCGGCGTGCTCGGCAAGGCCTTCGCCCCCGCCCGGATCGGCTTCGTGACCGCGCTTCCGAAGACGCGGTCGGCCAAGATCGTGCGCCGCGCGGTGCGGGCCGCGGCGCTCGGCGACGACCTCGGCGACACCTCGTCGCTCGAGGACCCGGCCGTGCTCGCCCAGGTGGCGGACGCGAGATGAGGCCGGGCGCATGCTAGGCTCGCACGCCGTCGACGCTGGGAGGGGCATGTGACCGAGAGGCTGCTGGAGGGCAAGCGCGCGCTGGTCGCCGGGGTGGCGAACAAGCGCTCGATCGCCTGGGCGATCGCCCAGGCGCTGCACGGCGCCGGCGCCGAGCTCGCGTTCACCTACCAGGGCGAGCGGCTCGAGGGATCGGTGCGCAAGCTCGCGGCCGAGGTGGGCTCGCAGGATGTGGTCGAGTGCGACGCCTCCGACGACGCGAGCATCGACCGGGCGTTCGCGGCCGTCGCCGCCGGCGGGGGGCTGGACATCCTGGTGCACTCGATCGCCTACGCACCGCAGGAGACGTTCACCGAGCGCTATGTCGACACATCCCGGGAGGCGTTCCGGATCGCCCACGACGTGTCGGCCTACTCGCTGATCGCGATGGCCAAGCGCGCGGAGCCGCTGATGGCGGAGCGCGGCGGCGGGGCGATCGTGACGATGACGTACATGGCCAGCGAGCGGGCGTTCCCCGGCTACAACATCATGGCGAGCGCAAAGGCGGCGCTCGAGTGCGCGGTGCGCTACCTGGCGTACGAGCTCGGGCCGAGCGGCATTCGCGTGAACGCGGTCTCGGCCGGGCCGGTGCGGACGCTGGCGTCGGCCGGCATCGCGGGCTTCAAGGACATGGAGCAGATCATCGAGCAGCGCACCCCGCTGCGCCAGAACATCGAGGCCGGCGACGCCGGCCAGGCCGCCCTCTACCTGTGCAGCCCGATGTCGCCGCGGGTCACCGGCACGGTGCTCTACGTCGATTCCGGCTACCACGCGATGGGTATCTGAAGGGCGTTGCTGCGGTTCACCGTCCTGGGCGGAAGCCCCGCCTGGCCGAATCCGGGCCAGGCGGCGAGCGGCTACCTGATCGAGACCGACCGGGTGCGCATGCTGCTCGACTGCGGCTCGGGCATCGCCACCGAGCTGCGCGCCCACGACCCGGGGCCGCTCACCGACATCGTCATCAGCCACTTCCACGCCGACCACTGGTTCGACCTCGTGCCCCTGCACTACGCGCACCGGTTCGGCTCCTGGAGCGACCGGCCGCGAGCCACCCTGCACCTGCCGCCGGGCGGCCGGGCCGTGCTCGACACGGTGGCGTCGGTCTGGGACGGGTCGGTGGAGACGTTCGAGGCGGCGTGGGCGATCGAGGAGTACGACCCGCAGGCCGACCTGCGGGTGGGCGACCTGCGGCTCTCGTTCTCGCCGACCAAGCACTACACCACGTGCTACGCGATCAAGATCGACGCGCCGCAGGCCACCATCGCCTACTCGGCCGACACCGCCCCCACCGAGCGGCTCGCCCGCTTCGCCCACGGCGCCGACCTGTTCGTGTGCGAGGCGGCGCTCGCGGACGCCGCCACCGACGACGTCGGCGAGCGCGGGCACATGGACGCGGCCGAGGCGGGCCGCGAGGCGACCCGGGCCGGCGTCGCCCGCCTGCTGCTCGCCCACGTGCCGGCCGAGATCGGCGCCGACCGGGTGCTCGAGATGGCCCGCTCCGAGTACGCAGGCCCGATCGACATCGCCGGCCCCCAGCTCACCATCGAGCTTTAAGGGGACTGTCCCCGCATGGGGACTGTCCCGCTGTTCGCCTCACCCGGACAGCGTCACGCGCGAGATGCCGAGCATGCCCTCGGCCGCCTTCTCGGCCGCGCGCTGCAGGCTCTCCGACATCGAGGGGTTCACCGCCGCGGTCTCCGCCAGCACCTGCACCGAGAGCCGGGCGTGCACCGCCAGGGCCACCGTCGTGATCACCTCGGACGCGCGCAGACCGACCATGGCGCCGCCGAGGATGGTGCCGTCGTCGGGGTCGGAGATGAGCTTGATCAGGCCGTCGGTCTCGCCCTCCATGACCGCCCGCGGGTTGGCCCGCACCAGGTGCTTGGTCACCCGCACGTGCATGCCGTCCAGCCGCGCCTGCCGCTCCGAGATGCCCGCCTTCGCGATCTCGGGCCGGGTGAACACGCACCAGGCGACTCCGGTGTAGGCGACCGGCTCCACGTCGACGCCGAGGGCGTGCAGGGCGGCCGTGCGCCCCTGCACGGACGCCGTGTTGGCCAGCATGATCCGGCCGGTGACGTCGCCGCACGCGTAGATGTGGGGGACGTTCGTGCGGCAGAACTCGTCGGCCGGAAGCGTGCCGCGCTCGCCCAGCTGCACCCCCGCCTCGGCCAGCCCCAGGCCGGACGTGTTCGGGCGCATGCCGATGCAGAGGAGCAGGTGCGAGCAGGTGAGGTCGCGGCCGTCCTCGAGCACCAGCCGCACCTCGGAGGAGTCCTCGCAGTCCACCGCCGCCGCCCGGCCGTTCTTGACCACGTCGAGGCCGCGGCGCAGGAACACCTCCTCGAGCACCTCGGACAGGTCGGGGTCGTCGTTGGGCAGGATCTGCTCGCGCGCCGAGACGAGCGTCACGTGCGACCCGCAGCGCGAGAAGAAGTCGGCGAACTCGCAGCCGGTCGGGCCGGCGCCGAGCACGACGAGGTGCTCGGGCATCTCGCGCAGGTCGAACACCTGGCGCGTGGTCAGCACGCGGCGGGCGTCGGGCTGCGCGAACGGCGGCACGAACGGCGAGGCGCCGGTGCACACGAGCAGGGCGTCGAACTCGATCGTGTGGTCGCGGTCGTCGACGCGCGCGACGAGCTCGTTCGGACCGGTGACGCGGCCCCAGCCCGGGAGCACGCGCACGTTCACGCCGTCCATGCGCTCGCGCACGCCCCGGCTCTGGTGCAGGGCGACCGCCCGCGCCCGGGCGAGCGTCCGCCGCAGGTTGACCGACGGATATCCGTGGGCGAAGTCGAGGCCGTCCTCCTCGGCCCGCGCCACCTCGAGCACCGCGTCGGCGGTCGTGAGCAGCGTCTTGGACGGGATCGCGTCCGTCATCGTGCAGTTCCCGCCCAGGGACATGTCCTCGACGAGCGTCACGTCGGCGCCCAGGTGCGCGGCGGTGGTGGCCGCGGCGTAGCCCGCCGGTCCGCCGCCCAGGATGACGAGCCTCATGCGCGACATCGTAGACTCCGCACCATGAACGAGATCGCCACCCTGCTCGACCCGGCCGTGATCCGGTCCGGGTTCCCGTCGCTGCGCGACGGCCGTGTCTTCCTCGACAACCCCGGCGGCACCCAGGTGCACGCCTCCGTCTACGAGGCGGTCGCCGACTACTGGCGCGACCAGAACGCCAACCTGGGCGGGCCGTTTGCGACGTCCGTCGCCTCCGATCGCATGCTCGCCGACGCCCGCGCGCAGGCCGCGGGATTCCTGGGCGCGCAGGCGGACGAGATCGTGTTCGGCGCGAACATGACCACGCTCACGATGCACGCCTCGCGCACGCTCTTCCGCGAGCTCGGGCCGGGCGACGAGGTGCTCGTGACGGGCCTGGATCACGACGCGAACGTCGCGCCGTGGCTCCTGGCCGCCGAGGATCGTGGCGTCACCGTGCGCCAGGTCGGGATCGACCCCGAGGTGTGCGTGGTCGACCCGAACGTCTTCGCCGGCCTGCTCAGCGACCGCACCCGTGTGGCCGCATTCGGGTGGGCGTCGAACGGCGCCGGCACCGTGAACGACGTCGCCACGCTGTGCGCACTCTGCCGTGAGGCGGGCGCGCTGTCGTACGTCGACGCCGTGCACTACGCCCCGCACGGGCCGATCGACGTCGCCGCGGTCGGGTGCGACTTCCTCGTCTGCTCGGCGTACAAGTTCTTCGGCCCGCACGTCGGCATCCTGTTCGGCCGGGCGGAGCTGCTCGAGCGCCATCGCCCGTACAAGGTGCGGCCGGCGCCGGACGAGCCACCGCACTCCTGGGAGACGGGCACCGTCAACCTCGAGGGGATCGCGGGCACCGCTGCGGCGATCGCGTATCTGCAGACCCTCGGCATGGACGCCGTCGCCGCATTCGAGCGCGGCCTGGCCGAGCGCCTCCTGAAGGGCCTCGAGGCGATCGACGGGGTGACCGTCTACGGGACGCCCGACCTCGACCGGCGGGTGCCGACCGCCGCATTCAACGTCGCCGGGCACGGACCGGCGGAGGTCGCGGCCGCGCTCGCCAAGCGCGACATCTTCGTCTGGGACGGCAACTACTACGCGCTCGAGCTGATGCAGCGGCTGGGGCTCGAGGGCTCCGGCGGCGCGGTGCGGGTGGGGGCGGTGCACTACAACACGCCGGCCGAGATCGACACGTTCCTGGACGCGGTCGCCGCGGTGGGCTGAGCGGTTCAGGCTTGACACGACTTCACCGTTTATGCAAAGGTGCCTGCATGGGCCGTACTTTGACCGCGCTCTGCGCGCTCCTCGCCGTCCTCGCCGGGGCAGCCTCTGCCTCGGCCCACACGAGCGGCACCGCCACCGCGAGCCTCACGGGCACGCCGAACCCGGTGACCGCCGGCGGCACCGTCGCCTACCAGACGACGTTCACGAACAGCACGTCGAAGTCGCTGCAGAACACCACCCTCGACGCACCGGCGCCGGCCGGATTCAGCGTCGTCTCGGTCGTCTCGGCCGGCTCATGCACGACGTCGGCAAGCAACGCCACGTGCCAGTTCGGGACGCTCGCACAGGGCGCGACGGCAGCGGCCACGGTGATCATGAGCGTGCCGTCGTCGCCGGGCTCGGTCGGCTCGGCGGTCACGTGGACGACGAGCGACGGCGACCAGGACGACGACGACCTCACCGTCACGGCGTCCACGACGGTGACCGTGCAGGCGCCCTCGCTGAACGCGGTCTCGGCGTACATCCTGCCGGCCGGCGGCGAGCTCAACACCGGCGAGACCACGAGCGCCGCGAACCCGCAGTCGACGGGCGTGGACGTGCCGTCGACGCCCACGGGTGCCGCCACGATCATCTCCGAGATCAACGCCGCAGGCCCGCAGGATGCGTGCGGCCCGGGCGTGCAGTGCTTCGGCCAGATCTCGGTCGTCACGGTCGCCGCGCCAACGTTCCCGGCGAACGACCCGCTGCACCTGACGTTCCTGATCGATTCCAGCGAGCTGCCCAAGAGCCAGCAGCGCCACCCCGACCTGGACGACATCCCGCTGTTCCACGACGGCGTCAACGTGCCGGACTGCACCGGCGGGCCGGGCATCGCCTCGCCGCCGTCGTGCGTGGCCGCGCGCAAGCTGATCCGGCCGAAGCACTGCAAGAAGGGCCAGTTCACGGTCGAGTTCGACGTGCTCTCGACCACGAACGGCCGCTGGCGCACCTGATCAGGCGGTGACCGAGCCGAGCCCGAGCGCGGCTCGCACCTCCGCCGTGCGCTGCTCGGACACGAGGTTGCCCTTCTCGCGGTAGAGCGCCGCCGCGCGGGCGAGCTCGCGCTGGGCCGTCTCCCGGTCGCCCCTGGCAGCGGCCACGCGGGCCGACACGACGGCCGAGTCGGCCACGATGTTCGGCGCCTCGGCTCCCCGCAGAAGCTCGGCGGCCGAATCCGCGGACGCCGCCGCCCAGTCGAGCCGGCCGGCCAGCAGGTGCAGCTCGGCACGCACGCCGCGGACGAGCGCCAGCGTCTCGATGTCGTCGTCCGCCGAGGCCTGCTCGGCCTTCGCGCAGGCGGCTTCGGCGTCGTCGGCCCGGCCCTGGGCGAGCAGGGCCTGCGCCCGGATGGCCTCCATCGTGGAGAGCAGGTAGCGCTCACCCATCGCCTCCAGCAGCTCACCGTCGCGCACCAGCTCACGCTCGGCGGCGGCCGGGTCGCCGGCGAGCAGCTCAACCGTGCTCGACTCGAGCGCCGTCGAGGCGGCGAGCACGCTGCCGCCGACCTCCGACAGCACCG
The DNA here is from genome assembly GCA_963717845.1 of uncultured Actinomycetes bacterium. Lineage (GTDB taxonomy): Bacteria > Actinomycetota > Thermoleophilia > Gaiellales > JAICJC01 > JAICJC01. The sequence continues at coordinate 842,384 of CAVQXH010000001.1, read as the reverse complement.
CCCGCGCCCGCGTGTAGAGCTCGCGGGCGCGGTCGAAGTTCCCGCGCATCGCCTCGAGCTGGGCGGCGCCGCACAGGGCGAGGCCCTGCGTGCGGTGGTCGCCGCCGCAGCGGCGCTCGATCTCACGGCAGCGCTCGATCGCCTCGGCGGCCGGCATCGGCCCCTGCACACAGGCGATCGTGTAGGCGCCCATGTTGCGGCGCTCGTTCAGCGTCGCGCCGGCCCGGTGCGCGCACTCGACCGCCCGCTCGACGGCCTCGGTGGCGGCGCCGTAGCGAAGGGCCGTGGCATGGACGGAACCGATGATGCGCCACGCCTTTGCCAGCCCCAGCTCGTCGCCGACGAGCTCGAACACGCGGATTGCCCGCTGGGCCTCGCGCAGCGCCCGCCTCCCCCACGCGTCCTCGTTGCCGTGCAGCTGCACGAGCAGCAGGCCGAGGCCGGCCTCGGCGCGCAGGCGGTGGTCACCGATCGCCTCCGCCCCCGCCATCGCCTCGCGGCAGACGCGCTCTGACTCGGCGAATTCCCCCACGTCCATGAGCGCCTCGGCCAGGTCGGGCAGGAGCCCCAGGCGGTCGCCGTCGAGCGCGGGCATCAGGCCGACGGCGCGGCGCAGGAGCGTGGCCGCCGCCGCCATGTCGCCGCGGGCGAACGCGCGCTGGCCGGCGCCGGCCAGCCGCTCGCCGGCCCGCCGGCCGAGCTCGCGGCCGCGGTCGTCGAGCGGCCCCAGCTCGGCGAGGTAGGCGTGCGCCTGCTCCAGGTGGTACGCGGTGATCTCGATGTACTCGGGCGCGCGGTCGCCGTTCACAAGGTCGGCCCACGCCACGAACTGCTCATGCAGCTGCGCCCGCGTGCGCTTGAGCAGCCGCCGGTAGACGGCGTCGCGGACGAGGATGTGCTCGAACTGGTAGGCCGAGTCGTACCCCATCACCGGCGCGTGGGAGCGGATGAAGCGGCGCCGCTCGACGACGCTCAGGCGCTCCGGGACGGCGGCGCGATCGGCCTCCGGCACGAGCTCGACAACGGCGGCCGACGGGAAGACGAGGCCCGCCACCGCCGCCGGCTCGAGCACCGCCCGCTCGGCCTGGGCGAGCCGGTCGAGCCGGGCGGCAAGGAGCGCCAGGATCGTCGGCGGGACGTCGAGCCCGCCACCGGGCTCCGCCTCGTCCAGCATCGCCGCCATCTGCTCGACGAACAGCGGGTTGCCGTCGGAGGCGGTCACGATCCGCTCGACGGTGGCGGCCGCCACGCCGCGCCCCGCCAGCAGCCGCTCGGCCATCGCCGCCGCAGCGTCGGCGGGCAGCCGCTCGAGCAGGATCTGGGCACCCTGTGCACTTGCCTCGGGCCGGTCGAGCACCTCCGGCCGGGCCGTGCAGACGATGAGGCACGGCCGCTGCACGCCCGCAACGACATGGTCGATGAGATCGAGCAGCGTCCGCTCGGCCCAGTGGGTGTCGTCGATGACGGCGACCAGTGGCCGCTCGGCCGCCAGGGAGTCGAACAGCCGGCGCACGCCCCAGAACATCTCCTCCACGGCGTACACGGCAGATGCGAGGCCGATGGCCGAAGCGACGCGGTCGGCCACCTCGCCGTCGCCGCCGGCGAGCTGCACGACCTTCTGCATGGCCCGATCGGGCGGGTCGTCCTCGACGATGCCCGCGGCGCTTCGCACCGCCTCGGCGAGCGGCCAGAACGTGATGCCCTCGCCGTAGGGGAGGCAGCGACCGCGCACGACCACGGCCGCGCCGTCGAGGCCCGCCGTGAGCTCCCGCAGAAGCCGCGACTTGCCGACCCCAGCCTCGCCGACCACCGTCACCGCCCGGCCGCCCCCGGCCACGACGGCGGCATCGAGCTCCGCCCGCAGCCGTCCGAGCTCGGCGTCGCGGCCGACGAACGGCGACGTGCTTGCCCGCTCCTGCCGGGCGAGGCCGAGCAGCCGGAAGGCGGGGACGCGCTCGGCCTTGCCCTTCAGCTCGAGCGGCTCCACCGGCTCGGCCGAGACCGCGTCGCGCACGAGCGCGTGCGTGAGCGCTCCGAGGAGGGTCTCCATCGCCGGCGCCGCCTGCTCGAGCCGGGCGGCCACGTTCACGGCATCGCCGGTCGCGAGCCGCTGGTTGCCGGCGGCTTCGTCGGTGACGACCTCGCCGGTGTTGACGCCGGTGCGGTTGGCCATCGTCACGCCGTAGTCGCGGTCGAGCGCGACGTTCAGCTCGTCGAGCCCGGCGCGCATGTCGAGCGCCGCCCGCACGGCCCGCAGCGCGTCGTCCTCGTGCGCCTGCGGCAGCCCGAACACGGCCATGACGGCGTCGCCGATGAACTTCTCGACCGTGCCGCCGTGGCGCTCGATCGCGGCCCGCATGACGTCGAAGTAGCGCCCCATCACCTCGCGCAGCGACTCGGGATCGAGCCGTTCGCCGAGAGCCGTCGATCCGGCCACGTCGCTGAAGAGCACCGTCACGGTCTTGCGCACCTCGACCGGGGCCGCCGCCTGCTGCAGCGGCGTGCCGCAGAATCCGCACAGGCGAAACCGTGGCGGGTTCTCCTCGCCGCAGGCGGGGCAGATGAGCATCAGCTCAGTTTACGAGGCGGCCTGGCCGATCCATTCTCCGAAGGCGGGCACGTCGGCGGCCGGCACGGCGCCGACGCAGACGACCCGCGTGCCGGGCTCGACCGCGCGGAACCCGCGGGGAGTGGCCGGATCTGGAGCCGCCACGATCGCGCCCGGACCGACCTCGCGCACCTCGTCGCCGAGCTGGAACTCGATCCGGCCGGCCACGACGATGTAGACCTCGTGCTGCCCGGAGTCGGTCTCGTCGTGGTGGGTGTCGATCTCCTCGCCCGGGTCGCACACGATCGCATTGATGCCGAACGCGGTCACGCCGAGCGGCGCGTTCAGCGCCTGCCAGCGGCCGTAGGCGGTTGCGGTGACGGGCTGGTCGGACAGGTCGACGATGGGCATGGTGGTCCTTTCGCTTCGGTCAGTCGAACAGGGTCAGCTCGGGCGCGGCCTCGCCCTTGAGCACGTCGAAGTCGAGCTCGACGAACGCATACCCGCGCGCCTGGCACAGGACCCGCGCCTGCGGCGCGATCTCCGGCGCCACCAGGATGCCGCGGCACGGCCTGTGGGCGGGGTCGAGGTCGACCCGCTCGCAGTAGCGGGTCAGCTGCTCGACGTGGGCGGCCACGGCCCGCGTGCGCTTCACCTCAACCACGACGGTGCGCCCGTCGGTATCCCGGCAGAACAAATCGATTGGGCCGGTGTCGGTGAACCGCTCCCGGTCGAGCACGACCAGCCCCGGCTCGATCGTCTCCGGCGCGCGCTCGAGCAGGCGGTGGATCTGCAGCTCGGCGTCCTCGCGCTCGAGCACGGCGTCGTCCGCGAGCGCGAGGGCGGAGTCCTGGAACACCTCGTGCAGGACGATCACGAGCGTCTCGTTCGACGCCGGCCGGTACACGCGGATCACGTCGCCGTCCTGCGTCACCGAGGTCGGCCCGGACATGTAGTTGAGCGGCTTGAACCCACCGTCGGTGTGCACGCACAGGCTGCCGTCGTCCTTGAGCAGAATCACGCGGTCGCCGGCGCCCAGGCGAGTCGTGGCACGGCCGTGGTAGGCGATCTCGCAGCGGGCGACGAGGATCCTCATGAAGCGTCAGAATACGCGGGTGCCTGCGTCCCGTGGCGGAGCTGCCTTCGATCTCATCGTGATCGGTGCGGGGGCTGCCGGGTGCAGCGTCGCAGCCCGGCTCGCAGCGGTCGGCACGCGGTCGGTGCTGCTGCTCGAGGCGGGGCCCGACCGGCGCGGGAAGCTGCCCGCCGAGTTCCTGGACGCCTGGGGCCTTCCCCGCCAGTTCGAGTGGGGATACTCATCCGAGCCCGACCCCCGCGGCGAGGTGCAGAACCTTCGCAGGACGAAGCTGCTCGGGGGCACGTCGTGGCTTACACGGTTCGCACTACGAGGATCGCCAGCCGACTACGACGGCTGGGCCGCGCTCGGTAATCCGGGATGGAGCTTCGACGACGTGCTCCCATTCTTCACTCGCCTCGAGAGCGACGCGGAGTTCGGCGACCGGCCATGGCACGGGGACCACGGCCCGATGCCCTGCACCCGCTACCCCGGCTTCGAGCTCGCCGACGTGACGGCCGCCGGGTTGGAGGCGCTCCCGTCCCTGGGCATTCCACTCATCGAGGATCAGAATCAACCCGGCGCGGTGGGCGGCGGCCGGATGCCGATGAGCTCTCGCGGCGGTGTCAGGGTGACAACGGCAGACGCGTACCTGGCGGCCGGCGCGAGCCTGGCGGGCTTGACGATCCAGGCCGGCGCAGAGGTGTCGGACATCGTGTTCGACGGGACCCGCGCGTGCGGAGTCCGGCTGGTGGATGGCACCGTGATCGAAGCCGGCTGGGTGGCGCTCTGCGCAGGCGTCTACGGCAGCCCCGCGATCTTGCTGCGTTCCGGCATCGGGCCGGCCGGCCACCTGCGGTCCATGGCCATCCCGGTTCGCGTCGACCTTCCCGGTGTCGGGGCCAACCTCGCCGACCACCCGTCCGTCGACGTCGAGTGCGGCACGTACCGCGGACAGGCTCGGAGGTCGCCGATCCTGCACGTGCTCGGCACCTTCCGCAGCTCGAGCTGCAACCCCAATGATGCGCCTGACCTGATGGTGTGGTTCGCCGACCCGGAGGGAGAGCCCGCCGCGTTCGAGATCACCGCTGTCCTGCTCAAACCACGCTCGCGCGGGCACGTCAGGCTGCGGTCGGCCGACCCGACCCAAGCCCCGGCGATCACTCTCCCAGGCTTGGACGACCCGTCCGACGTCGCCCGCCTGGCCGAGGGCTACCAGCGGGCACAGAGCCTGGCGCGCAGCGCCGCAGTGGCGCGGCTCACGTCTGGGCCCTCGGCGCCGATTCCCACTGCCAACGACGCGCGAGCTGCAGTCGCCGCTGAGCGATATTCGGTGCCCCACACGACCGGCACCTGTGCGATGGGGCCGCGGCCGCAGGCCGGCGCGGTGGTCGACGCCGGCGGCCGCGTCCACGGGACGGAGGGCCTCACTGTCATCGACGCATCGATCATGCCTGACGCCATCTCCGGCTTCCCTCACATACCGACGGTCATGATCGCCGAGCGACTCTCCGAAGTGCTCGCGACGCACGTGTGACGGAGGTGCGCGTGGTCCGCTGTGGCGACGGGGCAGACTAGGATCGGGGCGTGGACGACTACGAGCCGATGATGAGCTTCGGCCGCGAGTCGGCCGAGATCTACGACGACGCCCCGCGCGGCGACGAGGCGGCGGCGGTGGCCTTTCTCGAGGGACTGGCCGGCACCGGCCCGGCGCTCGAGCTCGCGATCGGCACCGGCCGGATCGCGCTTCCGCTGGCGGCCCGCGGCGTACGGGTCGACGGCATCGACCTCTCGCCGGAGATGGTCGCGAAGCTGCGCCAAAAGCCCGGCGGCGAGGCGATCGCGGTCACGATGGGCGACTTCGCCGAGGTCGCCGTCGCCGGCAGCTACCGGCTGATCTACATCGTCTACAACACCCTCTTCAACCTGCTCTCCCAGGAGCAGCAGGTGCGCTGCTTCGAAAACGTTGCCGCGCACCTGACCGCCGACGGCGCCTTCGTCGTCGAGGCCTTCACCCCCGGCTACCTGCACCGCCTGCGCGACGGCCAGTACGTCGATGCCGAGGCGGTCGGCACCGACGAGGTGTGGCTCGACGTCGGCCGCCACGATGCGGTCGCGCAGCGGCTCGACGAGACGCACGTACGCCTGACCGGCGCTGGGGTGCAGCTCTACCCGATCGTCACCCGCTACGCCTGGCCGGCCGAGCTCGACCTGATGGCCCGGATCGCCGGGCTGCGCCTGAAGGAGCGCTTCGGCGGCTTCGAGCGTGAGCCGTTCACGTCCGCCTCGACGCTGCACGTCTCGGTGTACGGCCGCTAGGAGCCGCACACTACGATACGCGCCATGTTCCAGAAGACCACTCTCCCCAACGGCCTGCGCGTGGTGACCGCACCCATGCCCGCCGCCAAGTCGGTCGCGGTGATGGTGATGCTCGCCGCCGGCAGCCGCTACGAGACGCCGCCCACGAACGGCATCGCCCACTTCGCCGAGCACATGTTCTTCAAGGGCACCGAGCGCCGGCCGACCGCCAAGGACATCTCGGCCGAGGTCGACGGGATCGGCGGCGAGTTCAACGCCTTCACGAGCAAGGAGTACACCGGCTACTACATCAAGTGCGCCGCCGAGCACCGCGCGCTCGCGCTCGACGTGCTGGCCGATCAGCTCCTGAACTCGAAGTTCGATCCCGACGAGGTCGAGCGGGAGAAGGGCGTGATCATCGAGGAGCTGAACATGTACGTGGACACCCCCCGGGACCACGTCGACAGCGTCTACGACCAGCTGCTCTTCGGCGACCAGCCGCTCGGCTGGGACATCATCGGCACGAAGGACACGATCCGCGCCGCGGGCCGCCAGACCTTCCTCGACTACCTGGACGCCTGGTACGCGCCGCGGCGGATGGTGGTCGGCGCGGCCGGCGCCGTCGACGGCGAGTTCGCGGCCGAGGTCGAGCGCCAGTTCGGCCACCTGGACGACCGCGCGACCGGGTCGCCGGCGCCCACGCAGATCGACCAGGACGCTCCGCGGGTGCAGCTCGAGACGCGCGACTCCGACCAGGCCCACCTGCGCCTGGGCGTGCGCGGCATCCCGACGACCCATCGCGACCGCTACGTGATGCAGGTGATGGGGGCGATCCTGGGCGGCGGCATGTCGTCGCGGCTCTTCACCGAGGTGCGCGAGCGGCTGGGCCTCGCCTACTACGTGTTCTGCCACCACCAGTCCTACGACGACACCGGCACGCTGTTCTCGCAGTCGGGCGTCGACATCAAGCGCATCGACCTGGCCGTCGAGACGATCGTGCGTGAATTCGGCAAGCTCGTGCGCGACCCGGTCGACGAGGTCGAGCTGCGGCGGACGAAGAACTACCTGAAGGGGCGCATGGTGCTGCAGCTCGAGGATCCGCGCGGACTGCTCACCTTCGGCCTGCGCCGCGAGGTGCTCGAGAACAAGCTGGCGGAGCCCGAGGAGGTGCTGGACGGCGTCGAGGCGGTGACGGCGGCCGACATCCAGCGGCTCGCAGGCGAGGTCATCGTCGATCAGGGGCTCAACTTCGGGCTCGTCGGGCCGTTCGACGACGACGCTCGCTTCCTCGAGCTCCTGACGGTGTGACGCCGGCGGGGCTGCGCCTGTACGCGATCCCGTACTCGACGAACGTCGAGCGGGTCGCGCTTGCGCTCGGCCACAAGGGGGTCGCGGCCGCGGTGATCATGTGCGACCCGGCCGACCGCTCGGGCATCCGCGACCACAGCGGCCAGGATCTCGTCCCCGTGCTCGACGACGACGGCTTCGTCGTCACCGACTCCACCCGCATCATCCAGCACCTCGAGCGGCGCTTTCCCGACCCGCCGCTCTACCCGGCCGACCCGGCCCGGCGCGCCGAGATGGACGTCTTCATCGACTGGTTCAACCGGGTGTGGAAGGTGCCGCCGAACGCGATCGACGCCGAGCTCGCCCGGGCGCAGCCCGACCACATCCGCGTCGCCGCGCTCGAGCACGAGCTGCGCTCGACGCTCGACGTCTTCGAGGCGATGCTCGACGGCCGCGACTACCTGATGTCGGACGCGCTCACCGCCGCCGACTGCGCGGCCTTCCCGTTCCTGAAGTACGGACTGTGGATCCAGGCCTCCGACGACGAGCGCTTCCACCAGATCCTGGCGCGCAACCTCGCCCTCGACGGCGACTACCCGCGCGTCGATGCCTGGGTGCGGAGGGTGTCCGCGCACCCGCGCGTCGACGGCATCCTCACCTACGACGGGTGACGAGAACCCTGGGGCCTGGCCGCGGACGGGGCCTGGCCCCGATTCCCTACGGGTGGACTTCCAGCGTGTACGGGAAGTTGGTGAGCACCTCGCAGCCGCCGTCGCGGACGACCGCGATGTCCTCCAGGCGCACGCCGCCGAAGCCCTTGCGGTAGACGCCCGGCTCGATCGTGACGATGTCGCCGGGGAGCAGGTCGTCGCCGGAGAGCCCCAGGTTGGGCGCCTCGTGCACCTCGACCCCGACGCCGTGGCCGAGGCCGTGGAAGAAGTCCTCGTCGAGCGTCTCGCCCTCGCCGAGACCGCGCGTCGTGCGGTAGCCCCCGGCCTCGATCACGTCGCAGGCGGCCTCCCACACCACCTTGCCGTTCACGCCGGCCGCGATCCGCTCCTCGCTCACGCGCAGCGCGTCGTAGACGACCGCGTGCATCTGCCGCAGCTGCTCCGGCGCGTCGCCGAAGCAGAACGTCCGCGTCATGTCGGAGTGGTAGCGACTCTTGAGGTGCCGCGGGAAGATGTCGACGATGATCGACTCGCCCGGCTGGATCGGCCCCGTGCCCCGCTCGTGCACGTTCGCCCCCGTCGGCCCGTTGCCGACCAGCGGCCGCTCGCCCTCGGCGCCGTGCTCGCGCAGCACCCGCTCGATCTCGTCGGTCATCCACGCGGCGGTGAGCGTCTCGCCCTCGAAGAGCAGGCCCTGACCGCCTGGCGACGACGCCCCGAGCACCTCCACGACGCGGGCGAAGGCCGCCTCGGTCGCGCGCTGCGCCAGGCGGATCCCGTCCAGCGCGCGCTCGTCCTTGACCCGGCGGCGCAGCTCGTAGCCCGAGCGGTCGACGGAGACGGAGACGCCGCGCCCGCGCAGGTAATCGGCCAGCTCCACGGGGAAGCTCGGCGGCACGACGACGTCGGTGACCGAGAGCCGCTCGAGGGCGCGCCGGACGATCTCGAGCTCGACCTCGTGGTAGCTCATCCCGCCCTTGACCAGCTCGCGGGAGCCGAACTCGGATCCGGTCCAGACCTCGGTCGCGGTGGACGTGCGCCGGGCGACGTCGGCCTCGAGCTCGGACGTGACGATGATCCGTTTGCCGTCGGTCTCGACGTAGGCGAACGGGTCCCCGATGGTGATCCCGGTGGCGACGAAGAGGTCGGGATCGCGGACGGAGTCGGCGAAGATCAGGTGTGAGGTTGGCATGCCCGGCAACGTACCACGTGCCCGGGGGGCCGCTGGTAGCGTTCGGCCGTGCCCACCGACCGATTCGACGAGCTGCTGCACCGCCACCTCGACCCGACCGGCCCGCTGTACCCGCCGGGCCTGCGAGTGTGGGACGCCCACACCCATCTCGGCGTCGACGAGGACGGGTTCACGCAGTCGCCCGAGGAGCTCCTCGAGCTGATGCGCACGCAGGGGGTCGAGCGCGCGTTCACCTTTCCGCTGAACGATCCCGACCGCCACCCGGCCTACCGCGTGCCCAACGACCGCGTCATGGCGTGGGCGGCGGCGTCGGGCGGAGCGCTCGTGCCGTTCTGCCGGCTCGACATGACCGCAGGCCCGATCGAGGAGGCGGCCCGCTGCCTCGACGCCGGCGCCGCCGGGATCAAGCTGCATCCCCGCGCCCAGGCCTTCGACTTCGGCGAGGCCGGGCTGAACCCGGTGTTCCAGCTCGCCTCCGAGCGGCGCGTGCCGGTCCTGATCCACGCGGGCCGCGGCCTGCCGGCCATCGCCGACGACCTCCGCCACCTGGTCGAGCGCAATCCCGACGCGCAGCTGATCCTGGCGCATGCCGCAATCGCCGACCTCGAGCACATCGCCCGCACGCTCGTCGACCATCCGAACGTGCTCTACGACACGTCGGTGTGGAGCACGACCGACCTGCGGACGCTGCTCGCCTCGGCGTCGCCCGAGCAGATCGTCTTTGCGAGCGACGCCCCCTACGGCATGCCGGCGACGGCCCGGCTGGCGCTCCTGCTGGTGCTGCGGCGGGCGGGCGCAAGCGACGAGCAGATCCGGGCCATGTTCTGGGGGAACGCCGAGCGGGCGGCCCGCGGAGAGCACGCCCCGGCGCTCTCGCCGCCGCTGATGACGCGAGAGCGCACCATGCCGCTGCAGCGCCTGCGCATCCACGACTACCTGGTCATGACCCAGACGCTGATGTGGTCGCGCATGGGCGACCGGCCGGGGGCGCTCGGGCTCGCCCTGCGGGCATGCGACACCGACGGGGCCAACGAGCTGGCCGACGTCGCCGAGCTGCTCGAGGGCGTGCAGGAGCTGTGGGCGCAGGGGCTCGCGCTCGAGGACGAGGCGGCGGCGTGGACGTACACACGATCGGCGATGCGCCTGCTCCAGATCGCGGACGCGCTCGTCCAGGACGTGTGATCGCCGCCGTCGTGCTGGCCGCCGGCGAGGGCCGGCGCTACGGCGGGCTGAAGCAGCTGCACCCGGTGGACGGCCGGCCCATGCTCGAGCAGGTGCTGCGGACGCTCGCCCGCACCGGCCCCGAGCATCGGGTGGTGGTGCTCGGCGCGCGGGCGGGGACGATCATCGAGCGGATCGACCTGCACGGTGCCCAGCCCGTCGTGTGCGACCGCTGGGACGCCGGCCAGGCGGCGTCGCTGCTCACCGGGCTCGCGGCCCTGCCCGACGACACGGACTGGGCGCTCGTCGTGCTCGGCGACGGCCCGCACCTCGATCCGGCCGCGCTTGACCGGATGACGGCGGCGTCAGAGTCCGCCGGCGAGACGATCCTGGCCGCGGACTACGGAGGCGGCCGCTCGCACCCGGTGCTGATCCCGCGCGCCCGCTGGGGCGACATCCCCGACCGCGGCGAGCGGCCCGTGCGCGGGCTCCCGGCCGACGCGGTCGACTGCCACGACCTCACCCCGCCGGGCGACGTCGACTACGCCTGATCCGAGCAGCGCCGCCGCAGCCGCTCGACGAACCCCGCCGGCACCGGCTCGTCGCAGCAGCACTCCTTGACGACCGAGCGCAGGCTGCGCTCGAACACATAGCGGTCGCTGCAGTAGCTGCAATCGCGCAGGTGGCCGTCGATGCGGGCCACCTCGGACTCGGTCAGCACCCGGTCCAGATACGGCTGGAGCATGCTCTCGGCACCGCGACAGGGATCGGCGCTCATGCGGCGTCCTCGCTGCCGGCGCGATCGGCCAGGGCCCGCTTCAGCAGCCGCCGGCCGCGGTAGAGCCGCGACATCACTGTGCCGATGGGGATGCCCAGGATCCCGGCCGCATCGGCGTAGCTGAAATCGCCGACATCGACCAGCACCACCACCTCGCGGAAGTTCGGCGGCAGATCGGCGAGCGCCGAGACGATGGCGGTGCCGGAGAGCCGGGCGAGCACCTCGTCCTGGGGTTGGGGGCTGGCCTGGGCCAGGCGGTTGTACAGGTAGTAGTCGCCGTCGTCGTCGAGCGGCTCCTGCACAGGGCGGCGGCTCTGCCGGCGCAGCTCGTCGAGGTTGGCGTTGCGCATGATCGTCGCGAGCCACGCCGCCAGGTTCGTCCCCGGGCGGTAGCTGCGCCAGGCCCGAAACGCGCGCAGGTAGGTCTCCTGCACCAGGTCCTCCGCGACCTGGCGGCCACCGGTCAGGCGGACGGCGATCCGGTAGAGCTGCTCGGCGTGAGTGAGCGCCTCTTCCTCGAAGGAGGCGCGCTCGCGGGCCTCGGACGCCGCGACGACGCCGGGGGGCGGATCGGAGGGCACCATCTCCGCGAGAGTATCAGCCACAAGCAGCATGCCTCGTGACTAACGCCGCACAGCGGCGGGCCATTCCCGACGGGTTTTAGTCACTTGAGCTAATATGCCGGGCGATGGCCTCCGCCACCCCCGTCCGCACCGACGTGCTCGTGCTGGGTGCGGGCCTTGCGGGCCTCTACGGGGCCCTGCGCGCATCCGAGCTGGGCGCCCGGGTGACCCTGGTCACCAAGGGCTCGCTGCAGGCATCCAACTCGTACATGGCCCAGGGCGGAGTGGCGGCGGCGGTCGGCCCCGGCGACTCGTTCGAGCAGCACGCGGCCGACACCCTTGCGGTCGGCCGCGGCCTGGGCGACCCCGCCGCGGTGCGCCTGCTGGCCGAGGAGGGCATCGACCGCATCCGTGACCTCGAGCGCATGGGTGTGCGCTTCGACCGCGGCGACGACGGGGCCTACCGGCTCGGGCGGGAGGGCGGCCACGGCCGCCGCCGGATCCTGCACGCGGGCGGCGCCGCCACCGGGGCCGCGATCGCGGAGGCGCTGATCGCGCGCGTCGCGGCGGATCCGGACATCGCCGTCATGGAGCACACGGCCGCACTCGCGCTCGCGGGCGGCCGCGACGCCTGCGTCGGCGCGTGGGTGCTCGGCCACGACGAGCTCGGCCTGGTCCGCGCGCGCATGACCCTGCTCGCCACCGGCGGCGCCTGCGCGCTGTATGCGCGCACCACCAACCCGCCCGGGGCGACGGGCGACGGGATCGCGCTCGCCCACCGCGCCGGCGCGGCCGTTCGCGACATGGAGTTCGTCCAGTTCCACCCGACAGCGCTGGCCGGAAGCGGCCGCGCCTTCCTGATCTCCGAGGCCGTCCGCGGCGAGGGTGCGTGGCTCGTCGACGCCGGCGGGCGCCGGTTCATGACGGCAGCCCATCCCGACGCCGAGCTCGCACCCCGCGACGTCGTCACACGGTCGATCGAGGCGCTGCTCGCGGAGGGTGGGCGCGCGTACCTGACGCTGCGCCATCTCGATCGCGAGCGGGTGCTGCGCCGCTTCGGCAACATCGCCGCCGGGTGCGCCGAGGCGGGGCTCGACCTGTGCTCCGATCCCATCCCGGTCGCCCCCGCCGCCCACTACCTGATGGGCGGAGTCGCCACCGACCTCGACGCGGCCACGACCATCCCCGGCCTGTACGCCGCCGGCGAGTGCGCGGCGACCGGCGTGCACGGCGCGAATCGGCTTGCGTCCAACTCGCTGCTCGAGTGCTTCGTCTTCGCCCATCGCGCCGCCGCGGCCGGCCTGGACGCCGCGACCGCCGCCGAGGGCGCCGACGCCGGCCCGCCCCCCGGCCGGCCGCAAGCGCGGGCGCCGCTGCCCGAGCTGGCGCGGCGCATGTGGGCGGGGGCGGGGCCGGTACGCGACGAGGAGGGCCTGCAGAGCCTCGCCGCCTGGATCGCCGACCAGCCGCGCTCGAACCCGATGCTGGTGGCCGGGCTGATCGCCGGCGGCGCCCTGCGCCGCACCGAGAGCCGCGGGGCGCACCTGCGCAGAGACTTCCCCGACACCGACCCGGCCCAGGCCAGGAGCAGCGCATGTCCACCGCTTCACTCGATGGTGTGATCGACCGGGCTCTGGAGGAGGACGCCGGCCGCGGCGACCCGACGACCGCCGCCACGGTGCCGGCGGAGCTCATGGCGGTCGCCGATGTCGTCGTCCGCGAGCCGGGCGTCGTGTGCGGCCTCCAGATCGCCCACGAGGTGGTGCTGCGGCTCGACCCGCACGCCGAGATGGAGGTGCTCGTCGCCGACGGCGGCGCCGTCGCGGAGGCGCCCAAGACGGTCGCCCGGATCGAGGGATCGGCGCGGGCGCTGCTCACCGCCGAGCGCACCGCCGTCAACGTCCTGCAGCGCATGTCCGGGATCGCGACCGCCACCCGCGGGTACGTGGGCGCGGTCGCCGGGACGGGCGCCGAGATCCTCGACACGCGCAAGACCGCGCCCGGGCTGCGCCGGCTGGACAAGCTCGCCGTCGCATGCGGCGGCGGCACCAATCACCGCGCCGACCTGGCCGCCGCCATCCTGATCAAGGACAACCACGTCGCCGTCGCTGGCGGGGTCGACCCCGCCGTCCGTGCCGCCCGCGCCGCCTATCCGCACCTGCATGTGCAGGCCGAGGCGGACACCCTCGACCAGCTCGACGCCGCGATCGCAGCGGGCGCCGACAGCGTCCTGCTCGACAACATGAGCACCGCCGACCTGCGCACAGCCGTCGGCCGCGCCGCCGGCCGGATCCGGCTCGAGGCATCCGGCGGCATCACCCTCGAAACCGTCCGCGCGATCGCCGAGACCGGCGTCGACGCGATCTCGATCGGCGCACTCACCCACTCGGTGCGTGCGCTCGACATCTCGCTGGAGGTGCATCCGTGCCCACGCTGACCGAAACCGACGTCGCCACCCTGCAGGAGCAGGTGCGGGCGCTCGCGGCCGAGCGAAACGCCGTCATCCTCGCCCACAACTACCAGCTTCCCGAGGTGCAGGACGTGGCCGACCTGGTGGGCGACTCGCTCGGCCTCTCCCAGGCGGCGGCCGGCACCGACGCCGACGTGATCGCCTTCTGCGGCGTGCACTTCATGGCCGAGACGGCGGCCATCCTCTCGCCGCAGCGCACCGTCCTGATCCCCGACCTGGAGGCGGGCTGCTCGCTCGCGGCCACGATCGACGCGGACGCGCTGCGCGCCTGGAAGGCCGAGAACCCCGGCGCGGTCGTCGTGAGCTACGTGAACACGACCGCCGAGGTGAAGGCCGAGAGCGACTACTGCTGCACGTCGGGCAACGCGCGAGCGGTGATCGAGGCCGTGCCGGCCGACCGCGACATCCTGTTTCTCCCCGATATGTTCCTGGGCGCCTACCTCGAGCGGGTCACCGGCCGCAAGATGAAGATCTGGCCGGGCGAGTGCCACGTGCACGCGGGCATCCGCAGCGAGGACGTCACCCGCATGCTCGCCGACCACCCCGCGGCCGACCTGCTCATCCACCCCGAGTGCGGCTGCGCCAGCCAGTGCATGTACGCGGCGGCGCACGACGACGCCATCGGCCGGCGCACGCAGGTGCTCTCGACCGAGGGCATGGTGGGTCACGCGCTGCGCTCGCCCAAACGCGATTTCGTGGTCGCGACCGAGACCGGCATCCTGCACCGGCTGACGCGCGAGGCCCCGGACAAGCGCTTCTACGCCATGTCCGAGCGGGCGGTGTGCCGGTACATGAAGATGATCACGCTGCCGAAGCTGCGCGACGCCCTGCGCGACATGCGGCACGTGGTCACCGTCGATCCGGACGTCGCCGCCCGCGCCCGCGGCGCCATCACGCGCATGGTCGAGATCGTCTAGATGGTGCTGATCCTGGTGCCGACGGCGCTCGAGTCAGATCTGCTCTTCCCGAACGGCTCGCCCGGGCGGATCGCCCTGTGCGGGTTCGGCCTCGCGAACGCCGGGGCGGGCGCGGCACACGCGATCGCGGCCAACCCGAGCGCCGCCTCCGACGGGGTCGTGCTGGTCGGCGCCGCAGGGACGTATGACCCCGACCGGCACCCGGTCGGCTCGGCCGTCGTCGCCGGGCGCATCCGGTGCGTCGGCATCGGCGCCGGGGCCGGCGCGGCCCACCGCTCGGCGGCCGAGCTCGGGTTCGCCGATTCCGACGTGATCGAGCTCGGCGACGGCGCCGAGCTCCTGTCGGTGGCGGCCGCAGCCGGGTCGCCGGCGGAGGCCGGAGAACGGCGCGCGGGCCATCCCGGCGCCGCCGGCGAGGAGATGGAGGGCTACGCGGTGGCCGTCGCCGCCCGGCTGTGCGGGGTCGGCCTCACGATCGTGCGCGGCTTCTCCAACGTCGCCGGCGAGCGCGACCGCTCGCGCTGGCGGATGCACGACGCGCTCGACCGGGCCGCGGGGCTCGTGCTGGAGGCCGTGGGATGAAGCTGCGCCTCGGGCTCTCGACCTGCCCCAACGACACCTTCGCGTTCCACGCGATCCTCGAGCGCCGGATCGACCTGCGCGGGCTCGAGTTCGACGCCGAGCTGCTCGATGTGCAGCAGCTGAACGACGGGCTCTTCGCCGGCCGCTACGACATCTCGAAGGCGAGCTTCTACGCCGCCCTCCTGCTCGCCCGCGACTACGGCGTCCTGCGCGTCGGCTCCGCGCTCGGCTTCGGGGTCGGCCCGCTGATCGTCGCCGCCCGGCCCGACGCGCGCCCGGAGACGGCCGCGCGGGTGCTCTGCCCCGGAGCGACGACCACCGCCACCCTGCTCTACCGCTGCCTGCACCCGGGCCAGGGCGAGATCGACCACGCCGTGTTCTCGGACATCGGCCCGGCGCTCCAGCGCGGCGACGCGGACCTGGGCGTGCTGATCCACGAGGGCCGGCTCACCTACCGCCGCGACGGGCTCGTATTGGTGGAGGACCTGGGCGAGTCGTTCGAACGGCTCGCGCACGCCCCCGTGCCGCTCGGCGGAATCCTCGCCCGGCTGACGCTGCCCGAGGACGTGATCGACCGGTTCACCGCCGTCCTGCGCGACTCGATCGCCTACGCATGGGCGCACAAGGACGACGTCCTGGTCACGATCCGCCGGCATGCCCAGGAGCTGGGCGAGGACGTGATCTGGCCCTACGTCGACCTGTACGTCACCGGCCACACCGTCGATCTGGGGAACGACGGCGAGGCCGCGCTCGGGACGCTCGAGCGTACCGCCGCCGCCGCAGGCGCCCTCCCGGAGGGGACGCCGCCGCTGCGTGTGCTCGGGCCGGGAACCTCACCCGCGCAGCCGCGCAGTCGTGTTGCCGGCACCGAAACCTCGGTTTAGACGGACCTCAATGTGCCGGGCGCTCGGCCCGTGGTGAGTGCCCGAAGAACCACCGCTCGAGCGGCACCAGGAGCTCGGCGTCGGTGAACGGCTCGACCTCCTGCGGCTTGCCCTCCTCGGCCGACACATCGAGATCGGCGTCGATCGCAGCGTTCGCGGCCTCGAGCGCGTCGCCCATCTCGAAGCCCTCGAACACATAGTCGTCAGGCCGCACCAGCCCGTCGGCGCGCTGCGCAAGATCGACCGCCCGGCCCACCGCCCACACGGCTCCCGGCTTGCGCTCGATCCAGATGGTGACGACCTCGGCGGCGCCGTCGTCGCCCACACCCCGGATCGATCGCTCGGCGAACCACTGGGCGCCACTGCCGTTGTGTTGCATCCCAGCCTCCAGTCGTCAGGGCGGAGCCGTAGTCTAGGGCGACGGGGGCCGAAGCGGCAAACCCCGGCGGTATGATCGCCCCGATGCGAGCCACCGCTTCCGCGTTCGTGCGCGATACGGTGAAGCCCGGCGTGGCGGCCTGGGAGGCCGACGGCCACTACCCCCGGGCGGCCGTCGCCGCATCCGGTCTCACCGGCCTCTTCTGCCCCTCCGACCTCGGCGGCAGCGGGCTTGGGTTCCCCGCCGGGATGGAGGTGTTCGAGGAGCTCGGCCGCGGCGACGCTGCACTCGCATTCTCGCTCTCGATGCACAACGCCGTGGCGGCCGCGGTGGCCGGCTGCGAGGACGCGGAGCTGCGCTCGCGCTGGGGCGCCGACCTGGCGGCCGGAAGGGCGCTGGGCGGGTTCTCGCTGACCGAGCCGCAGGCCGGCTCGGACGCCACCGCGATCACCACCCTCGCCACTCGGTCGGGCGACGGCTGGAGCATCACCGGGCGCAAGGCGTGGGTGTCGCTGGCCGGCGAGGCCGACGTCTTCCTGGTCGTCTGCAAGACGACGACCGCGGCCGGCCATGCCGACATCGCGCTCCTCGCCGTGGACGCAACCGCGCCGGGTGTCGGCTTCCCGGTGCGCTACCGCACCGCGACGGCCGCCTTCCTGCCCATCGGCGAGATGACGCTCGCCGACACGCCCGGGACGCTGGTGGCCCAGCCCGGAGCGGGCATGCGCGCGGCCCTCGGGGCGATCGACGTCGCCCGCTGCGACATCGCCGCCATCGCCTGCGGCCTGCACGCCGAGTCGCTCGACCTCGCCCTGGACCACGCGCGGACGCGCCATGCGTTCGGGCGGCCGCTGCTCGACCTCGACACCATGCGGTTCACCCTGGCCGACGTGCTCACCGACCTCGAGGCGGGCCGGCTGCTCTACGCCCGGGCGGCGGCCCTGCTCGGAACGCCGGCGGGGACGATCGCCACCGCACATGCGAAGCGGTTCTGCCCGGACGCGGCGCTGCGCGCGGCGATTGCCTGCAGCGAGGCACTCGGCGCGTACGGCTGGCTGGAGGACACGCCGCTACCGCGGTTCATCAGCCTGGCGAAGATGCTGCAGGTGGTCGACGGAACGGCCGAGATCCAGCGGCTCGTGATCGGCCGCGAGCTCGCCCGGATGGCCGCCGCGCGCGGCTAGTTCCCGAAGTCCTCGGGGCTGACGTTCTCGAGGAACTTCTTGAACTCCTCGACGACCTCGCCCGCCTCCTCCGGCTCCTGGCCGAACTCGATCGCCGAGTCGTCGATCACCTGGTCGGCGACGTAGATCTTGGCCTCGGCCCGCACGGCCAGCGCGAGCGCGTCGGACGGGCGCGAGTCGATCTCGATCTCCGACCCGTCGATGCGCAGCGTGATCGACGCGTAGAAGGTGTTGTCGCGCAGCTCGGTCACGGCGATCTTCTCGACCTTCGCGTTCAGCTCGCCCAGCATGGAGGTCACCAGGTCGTGCGTCATCGGGCGGGGCGTCGGCGTGCCCTGCAGCTTCATCAGGATGGCGGCCGCCTCGGGATGGCCGATCCAGATGGGCAGGAACTTGCTGCCGTCGAGCGTCCGAAGGAGCACGATCGGCTGCTTGCCGACCATGTCGAAGGACACCCCGTAGATGCTCATCTCCTGCATCCTCCGGTCCAGTATAGCCAGGCTCCCCTGACCGCTATCCGGCGTAGCGGAAGCACGTCGGGGCGTGATCGTCGACCATCCCGACGGCCTGCATGAACGCGTAGCAGACCGTCGGCCCGACGAACCGGAAGCCGCTGCGTTTCAGCTCCTTGCTGAGCGCGCGCGACTCGGCGGTCTCGGCCGGCACCGTGCCGGCCGGCGTGCGCTCGCGCCGCTTCGGCGGTGTCGGCACCAGACCCCAGAGGAACGCGTCGAGGCTGCCGTGCTCCTCGCGGGCGCGCAGCACCGCGGCGGCGTTTGCGATCGCGGACTCGACCTTGAGCCGGTTGCGGACGATGCCGGGGTCGGCGAGCAGGCGCTCGACGTCGGCGGGCCCGAAGCGGACGACCGCCGCGGCATCGAATCCGGCGAAGGCGGCGCGGTAGCCGGCGCGCTTGTGCAGGATCGTCGACCACGAGAGCCCAGCCTGCGCCCCCTCGAGCACGAGCATCTCGAAGAGGTGGCGGTCGTCGTGGGACGGCACGCCCCACTCCTCGTCGTGGTAGGCGACGTACAGCGGATCCCCGGCCGGGACCCAGGCACAGCGCGGGCGGGTGTCCTCCGGAGCTGCCAGTGGGCGATCCTGGATTCGAACCAGGGACCTCCGCCTTATCAGAGCGGCGCTCTAACCGACTGAGCTAATCGCCCGGGGTGACGGATATTACCGCCCCGCGCAGAACCGGGGACAGTCCCCACCCGGGAACAGTCCGCCTCAGTCAGCCCAGGAGACGCGTTCGGCGCGCAGCTGGTCGACAATGCGGCCGAGCTCGGCGGGGCTCGAGAAATGGATCTCGACGCGGCCACCGCGGGGGCCGCGGCGCACCGAGGCGCGCAGCCCGAGCGACTGCCACGCGGCATCGACGGCGAGGTGGGCCAGCTCGTCGTCCATCGCGCCCGGCGCCCGCTTGGCGGCCGGCTTGGCCTTGCCGACACGCTTGGCCGCAACCTCGCAGTCGCGCACCGACCAGCCGCGGCTCACGGCCGTCCTGGCGAGGTCGACGCGCTCGTCCTGGCCGGACGCCTGCAGGAGCGCGCGGCCGTGGCCCTCCGAGAGCCTCCCCGCCGACACGATGTCGAGCACCTCGTCGGGCAGCTCCAGCAATCGCATCGTGTTGGCCACCGCCGGGCGGCTCTTGCCGACGCGGCGGGCGATCTCGGTCTGGCTGAGATCGAGCTCGTCCGCCAGGACGGCGTACGCGCGGGCCTGGTCGACCGGGTTCAGATCCTCGCGGGCGACGTTCTCGGCGAGCGCCAGGATCAGGAGCTCGCGCTCGTCCGCCGACCGCACGAGCGCGGGGATCGTGCGCAGGCCGGCCAGCCGCGCCGCCCGCCAACGGCGCTCGCCGGCGATGATCTCGTAGCCGTCGGCGACGTCGCGCACGATGATCGGCTGGACGATGCCGTCTGCCCGCACCGAGTCGGCCAGCCGCTGGATCGCCTCGTCGTCGAAGACGCGCCGGGGCTGGCGCGGATTCGGGCGCACCTGGGAGATCTCGAGCTCGACCATCGAGGCCTGGCCGGTCGGAAACTCGGCGACAAGCGCCGCGAGCCCCCGGCCGAGTCCGCGCGGACGGGCCGACTCAGCCACGCTCGACCACCTCGAGGGCGGCGCGGTAATACGCGTCGGCGCCGGCGGACGACGCGTCGTACGTGGTGATGGGGAGGCCGTGGCTCGGCGCCTCGGCCAGGCGGATGCTGCGCGGGACGACGGTGTCGAACACGAGCGGGCCGAAGTGGCTGCGCACCTCGCTCGCGACGTCGCTCGCCAGCCGCGTGCGGGCGTCGTACATCGTCAGCAGGACGCCGGTGACCCCCAGCCGCGGATTGATGCGCGTGCGCACCAGCTCGACGCTCTGCAGCAGCTGGGCGAGACCCTCGAGGGCGTAGTACTCACACTGGACGGGCACGATCAGCCGGTTCGCCGCCGCAAGCGCGTTCACGGTGAGGAGGCCGAGCGACGGCGGGCAGTCGACGAACACGTACGGGAACCGCTCCTCCGTGCCGACGAGCAGGTCGCGCAGGAGCGTCCCGTGCTCGGCGCGGGTCGGCAGCTCGACCTGCGCAGCGGCCAGGTCGGGGTGCGACGGGACGAGCGAGAGGTTGGGGACCGAGGTCTGGACGACCACCTCGTCCAGAGGCCGGCCGTGAAGCAGGTCGTACGTGCTCGCCGCAAGCTGCTCCGGCCGGAATCCGAGCCCCGTTGTGGCGTTTGCCTGGGGATCGAGGTCGATCAACAGCACGGGCGTGCCCGCCTGGGCGACGCACGCGGCCATGTTGATCGCCGTTGTCGTCTTGCCGACGCCGCCTTTCTGGTTGGCAAGGGCATAGACGCGAGCGCTCATGTGCGAGATCGTACCCGCAGAAGCGGACGCGTGTTTGCCATTCCCGGGCGCCTGGGGAACGTTTCCGGCGTCCGCTGCGTCTTCGCAAGCAGGATCAGGCGGCGGTTCGAGGCCACCACCACCGTCTCGGTCACGGCGCCGCCCACCTGCCCCGCCACAGCCCCGAGCGCGTCGATGTCCGTTTCCGCAGTCCACAGGAGCACGTGCCCGCCCGTGCGGACGAGCGGCAGGCACAGCTCGGCGGCGGCCGGCGGCGGCGCAAGCGCCCGCGCCAGCGCCAGATCGAAGGCCTCGCGACCCTCCCCGCGGCCGTAGTGCTCCGACCGGTCGTGGACGACGGGGCAGCCCGCTTGCACGGCGGCGACCGTGTCGCGCAGAAACCCACACTTCGAGCCGGTGGCCTCGAGCAGCGTCACCGCGACACCGGCGACCAGCGCGATCGGCAGGCCCGGGCTGCCGCCACCGGAGCCGACATCGACGACCGTGGCCGGCGCCAGCCGGCGCACGAGTGGAAGCGCCGTCAGTGCGTCTTCGACATGCACATCCCAGAGCCGGGCCGGATCGCGGATCGACGTGACCGAGACGGGCGCCGCCGCGAGCAGATCGCAGTAGGCTCGCAGCCTCGGATCTGGGTGTTTCACGTTTTACACCTCGGCGGAATCGCCCTCTGGGAGGACGACCACGTGCCGGTTGGGCTCGACGCCCTCGCTCGAGGTCGCCACGCCGGCAACCTCTTTCAGGTGCAGATGCACGATCTTGCGCTCGACCGATGTCATCGGCTCGAGCGGCACCGGCCGGCCATCGCGGCGCACATCCACGACGGCCCGGTCGGCGACCCCGCACAGTGCCCGGCGGCGCCGCTCCCGATACCCCTCGGCGTCGATCACCACCTCCACCGGATCCGGCTGCCGGCGGTGGACGATGGCATTCGCCAGGTACTGGATCGCGTCGATGGTCTGGCCGTGCCGCCCGATCAGCAGGCCGAGGTCGCCGCCGGAGACGGTGCCCGTGATCTGGCCCTCGATCTCGTCGATGTCGATGTCGGCGTCGATCCCCAGGCCGTCCACGACCCGGATGAGCAGGTCGCGGACGAGGGCGGCGGCCTCGGAGTCGGCGGGATCGGGCGCGGGCGCCGGGCCCGGTGCCGGCACCGGCGCGGCCGGCGGCTCGGTCGCGAGCGCGGCGATGACGCGCGCCGGCTCGTAGCCGACCCCGAGGAGCCCGCGCTGGCCCTCGGAGAGCACGACGAACTCGACCTGGTCGCGATCGAGCGCCGGATACCGCCGCTCGAGCTCATGCAGCGCCGCCCACCGGGCCTCACCCACCGTCTCGCCCGTGGCCTCGACCCGGGCGGCCGGCTCGGTCACCGCTTGCGCCCGCCGCGGCGCTGGCCGGAGCGCCGCCCGGGCTGTTGCGACGTGCGCCGGCCGCTGCCGCGCGGGGGGCGCGGCGTGCTGGTCGGCTCGGAGGGCTTGCCGCCGCCCTTGCCGCCCGTGCCGCCGGTCTTCTCGGCGCCCTTCCCGGACGACCCGCCGCCCTTGTCGCCGCCCTTGCCGGACGATCCGCCCTTCGGAGCCGGCTGCGGGAAGCGGTGGCCCATGGTGCGCTTGATCATGCCCTGCTGCCCGATCGTCCAGAAGTTCGACGTGATCCAGTAGATCATGACGCCCGTGCTGAAGTGCAGCACGAACGGCACGAAGACGATCGGCATCGCCGCCAGCATGTACTTCTGCTGGCGATCGGTGACGAACGAGAACAGGAGCGTCGACCCGAGCATCGAGCCGACGTAGAGCGCGATGAGCGTGTACTCCTGGACCGTGCTGAGATGATTCAGGGGCACGAAGATGTCCGAGATGCCGAGGAAGCTCTGGTCGCCGGTCGGATGGATGTGGTAGCGCAGCACCGCGTTCAGCGCGATGAAGACCGGCGCCTGGATCAGGAGCGGCAGGCACGACCCGAACGGGTTGACGTTGTGCTCCTTGTAGAGCTCCATGAGCTCCTGCTGCATCTTGGCCCGGTCCTCGCGCCCGGTCTTGCCCTTGTACCGGTTCTGCAGCTGTTTCACCTTCGGCTGCACGACCTGCATCGCCGCCATCGACCGGAACTGCCGGATCGTCAGCGGCAGCATCGCCAGGCGGATCGTGAAGGTGAGCAGGACGATCGCAAGGCCCCACGAATTGAGCGCGTCGTGGTAGTGGTTGAGCAGCCAGACGAGGGCGTTCTCGATCTGCGTCCAGATGATGATGTCGCCGAAGATCACGGCCGCACCACCGGGTCATATCCGCCCCGCGACCACGGGTTGCAGCGCAGCACCCGCCAGATCGCGAGCGCAAGGCCCTTGACCGGGCCGTGTGTGCGGATGGCCTGCTCGGCGTAGTGCGAGCAGGTGGGCTCGTACTTGCACAGGCGCGGCGTGATCGACGTCATCGACTCAAAGGGCGTGAGCGAGAGCCGCAGCATGCGCAGGACGACGATCAGGGCCCGCGAGATCACGGCTGCGCCCCGGCGGAGCGCAGCAGCTCCTCGACCTGGCCGCACAGCCAGTCGAAGCCGCGTGCGTCGACCGTCGCGGCGATCCCGGGCCGCGCGATGAGCACGTAGTCGGTGGCGGGGCGAAGCAGCGCGCCCTGACGCCCGATCGCCTCGCGCAGCCGGCGCTTGACGCCGTTTCGGTCGACGGCCCCGCCCACCCGCCGCGGCACCGCGTAGCCGACCCGCGGCTCGCCGTCGTCGTCGCGGTGGCGGTAGCGCAGCGTCAGGTACCTGCCGCCGACCGCCCGGCCGAGCTGTGTGACCGCGTCGAACTCTCCTGCGCGGGACAGGCGGCCGCGCCGGCTCGGCGGGAACGGGGCGTCGGAGGTCACAGGCCGTCTATGCGGACAGGCGCTTTCGGCCGCGTGCCCGCCGCCGCTTGAGCACCGCGCGCCCGGCCCGGGTGCTCATCCGCTTGCGGAAGCCGTGCGTCTTGGCACGCTTGCGGGTATTTGGCTGATAGGTGCGCTTCATGTGTGCCCGGCAGTATAAGGCAGCCCCCCGGATCGCCCGCCGTCCAACCCGACCCACCGGTGGTGCTGTGGAAAGCCTGTCGCCACCGGGTGACCGCCCGGGACCGCAAACCCCGCGCAAACAGCGACGTTTTAGTCTCGAAAACCGGCCGCTCCGGATCTGTCCACAGCTGTGGACACTCCTGTGGGTATCCACGAAATCCCTGCAAAATGCGGTATTTCTCGCACCCCGGCGGTCGCCGTACCCGGTTGCCGCCCGCCCGGCCAGAGCGTAGACTCGCACGCTCATGCCCTCCGAGCCGGCCGCCGCCTCCCAGACCTGGGAGACCATCTCGCAGCGCCTGCGTGAGTCGCTCAACGCCAGCACCTTCGCAAACTGGTTCGGAGCTGCGACGCCGGTCGAGCAGGATGGCGACCGCCTGGTCGTCGCCGTGCCGAACGAGTTCACGAAGACCTGGATCGAGGGCCATTTCGGCAGCCTGCTGAACGCCGCCGCCGCCGAGCAGGAGCTCGTGCTCGAGCTGCGCGTCGCGGTGTCCGAGGCCGTGGCCGCCCGCAAGGACCCCGTCGCGCCCGCCGAGCCCGCCGACGAGAGCTCCGAGGCGGCGCCGGCGAGCCTGCGCGGGCTCAACCCGCGCTACACCTTCGACCTCTTCGTGATCGGCCCCAGCAACCGCTTCGCGCACGCAGCGGCGCTCGCCGTGGCCGAGTCGCCGGCACAGGCCTACAACCCGCTGTTCATCTATGGATCCACCGGCCTGGGGAAAACACACCTGCTGCAGGCCGTCGGGCAGTACGTGGTGCAGCAGCATCGCAATCTCACCGTTCGGTACGTGACGACCGAGACCGTTCTGAACGAATTTGTCGACGCTTTGCGGGACAAAAATACGGCCGGATTCAAAATACGGTATAGGACGTACGACGTTCTCCTAGTCGACGACATCCAGTTTATTGAAGGCAAGGACACGCTCCAAGAGGAGTTTTTCCACACCTTCAACAGTCTCTACGAGGCCGGCAAACAGATCATCATCTCGTCGGATCGACAGCCACGCGAGCTGGCAACGCTGGAGGCCAGGCTGAAATCGCGCTTCGAGTGGGGCCTCATCACCGACATCCAGCCCCCCGATCTCGAGACCCGCATCGCCATCCTGCGCAAGCGCGTGGCCACGGATCGCATCGACGTCGCCGACAAGGATGTCCTCACCTTCATCGCCGACCGCGTCACCAGCAACATCCGCGAGCTCGAGGGCGCGCTCACACGTGTGATCGCCTATGCCTCGCTCACGGGGCGGCCGATCTCGGTCGCGGTCGCGGACGAGGTGCTCAAGGATCTCTTCCCCGGCGGCAGCGCCCGCGCCATCACCATCGAGCAGGTGCAGGCTGCCGTCTGCGAGTGGTTCGGCCTGAGCCAGGCCGACCTGCGCGGCGACAAGCGGCCCCAGTCGATCGCCTACCCCCGCCACATCGCCATGTACCTGTGCCGGGAGCTGACCGATCAGTCGCTGCCCAAGATCGGCGCCAAGTTCGGCGGCCGCGACCACTCCACGGTCATGCACGGCGTGCGCCGCATCGGCGACCTGATCCGGGAGGACCGCGACGTCTTCAACGTCGTGCAGGAGCTCACCGCCCGGATCAAGCGGGGCCGGTGAACAACCGGGGGCAATCCATGTGGACAGCCTGTGCGCCCACCCGCATGGTCCCCCAGGGTGGCGACCGCCGGCCACCTTCCCCGGCAGGAACGGGGGGACCGGGGGACAGCGCTCGTGTCACCGTCCGCACCTCCCTCCACACCGCGATCGCCCATCCGCAGCGGGCCTGCGTACCTTTTCCCCACCGTCCCCAGCCCCTACAGCTATAACCTCTGATTTGAATTCCTCTAGAGCCCGTACGAACGGGAGGTAAGTGTCAGCGCATGAAAATCGTCTGCTCCCAGGATGACCTGCTCGGCCGCCTGCAGATCGCAACGCGAGGCGTCTCCCAGCGATCGACCGTTCAGATCCTCTCCGGCGTCCTTCTGCGCGCCCAGGCCGACGGGCCAGTCGAGCTCGCCGCCACCGACATGGAGCTCTCGGTGCGCGTCACCGTCCCGGCGCAGGTGCACGAGCCCGGCTCGACCGTGCTCCCCGGCCGGCTCCTGCTCGAGATCGTGCGGGCGCTGCCCCAGGCCGACGTCACCATCGAGCAGACCCCCGGCACCGGCGCCGTGCGCATCCAGTGCGGGTCGAGCGAGTACTCGCTGCATGCGCAGGGCGCCGAGGACTTCCCGCACCTGCCGGAGCCGTCGGGGCCGGCGTTCGCGGTCGAGCGGCAGTCGTTCGTCGCCACGATCAACCACGTGGCCCGGGCGGCGTCGCGGGACGAGTCGCGACCGGTGCTCACGGGCATCCTGGTCGAGTTCGGCGACGGCCGGGTGACGATGGCGGCGACCGACAGCTATCGCCTGAGCGTCAAGGAGGCGGTGGTGCCGGGAGCCGGCGGGGACGCCCAGGCGATCGTGCCGGCGCGCGCGCTCGTCGAGCTCTCCCGGATCGCGGCGGCCCTGGACGCGGACACGATCCAGGTCGCGGTGGGCGAGAACCAGATCCTGTTCGGCATGGACGGCGTGTGGCTCTCGGCCCGCCGTATCGACGGCCAGTTCCCCAACTACCGCCAGCTCCTGCCGCAGGCGTTCGAGCACGAGATCCCGGCCGCCCGTGACGAGCTGCTCGACGTGGTGCGGCGGACGTCGCTGATGGCGCAGCGCACGCTGCCGCTGCGGCTCGCGTTCGACCAGGGCAAGCTCACGATCAGCGCTCAGACCCAGGACGTCGGCGAGGCCCGCGAGTCGCTGCCGGTCGACTTCCACGGCGAGCCGCTCGAGATCGGGTTCAACGCCGAGTTCCTCCGCGACGGCATCGAGAGCGTCGAGGGCGACACCGTGCGGCTGAAGCTGATCAGCCCGCTGCGCCCCGGCCTCGTCCAGGGAGACGACGGCAGCTTCTCGTACCTGATCATGCCGATCAGGCTCTCGACCTGAGCTCTTTGTGCTGGTCACCGCCGTTCGGGGCAGCTGGTTTCGCTGCTACGAGCGTCTCGAGGTGGGATTCGCCCCGGGCCTCGTGGGTATCGTCGGCCCCAACGGCGCCGGCAAGACGAGCCTCGTCGAGATGATCCACTTCGGTGCGCTCGCGTACTCGCCGCGGACGTCCACCGAAGCCCAGGTGATCGCGTTCGGCCAGGACTTCACGCGGGTCGAGGTCGACGCCCGCCTGGCTGCCGGCCCGGCCCGGGTGCAGGTCGGCTTCCGGCCTGGCGAGCCGAAGCGGGTCGTCGTCGACGGCGTCGCCGAGCGGTCGGCGGCGGGGCTCCTGGGCCGCTTCCCGGTGCTCGTGTTCACGCCCGACCGCATCCGGCTCGTGCAGGGCGGCCCGGCGCTTCGGCGCACGTATCTCGATCGCGCGCTCGTGCGGCTCTGGCCCGCGCTGGCCGACATCCCGGCGGCCTATGCCCGGGCGCTCGCCCAGCGCAACCATCTCCTGCGGCGGCTGCGCGCCGGCAGGGCCGGCGAGGAGGCGCTCGTCGGCTGGGACGACGTCACCGCCCGCGCCGGCGCCGCGCTCTCGGCCGCTCGCGAGCGTCTGTGCACGCGCCTGGGGCCGGCGTTCGCCGCGCGGCTCGAGCAGCTCGGCGGCAGTCCGGGCGAGGCGCCGCTGCGGCTGGCGGCCAACACGGACGGGCCGGCGCTCGCCGGCGTTCTGCGCGAGCGCCGCAGACGCGACATCGAGCGGGCTGTCACGGGCGCGGGGCCGCACCTCGACGACGTCGAGCTCCGGGAGTCGGGCCGGGATCTGCGCCGGTTCGGATCCCAGGGCGAGCAGCGGCGCGCGCTCCTGGCGCTGATCCTGGCCGAGGCCGACCTGCTGACGGCCGAGCGGGGCGAGCAGCCCGTCCTGCTGCTCGACGACGTCACCGGCGAGTTCGATGCCGAGCGGCGCGGTCTGCTGCTCGACGCCGTTGCGCGCTTCGACCAGGCCATCGTGACCACCACCGACGAGGCCGACCTCGGCGCGGGGGTGGCCGCGGTCGTGCGGGTGGCCGGCGGCCGGGTGCGGACGTGAGCGACCTGCAGCGGATCCGCACGGAGGCGGTGCTCGGCCGGCGCGCGCCGGTGCCGGACCCGGTCGTGACCGCTGTGCGCGAGTGCTGGGCCGGCGTCGTCGGCGACGCCGTCGCTCGGCACGCCGTCCCGGCCCGGCTCTCGGCCGGGGCGCTGGTGGTGGCGTGCTCGAGCGCGGCCTGGTCGTCGGAGCTCGCGATGCTCGCACCGACGATCGCCGGGCGCCTGCAGGTGGAGCTCGGCCGCGACCTCGAGCTGCGCTTCGAGGTGGGCGAGCTGCCGGCCGCGCCCGAGCCGCCGCGCGCGCCTCCGCCACCCCCTGCGGCGGGCGCTGCCGAGGCAGCCGCCCGGATCGCGGCCGACGTCGGTTCGGACGAGCTGCGGGCGAGCCTCGAGCGCGCGATCGCACGCACGCTGCGCGGCTGATTTGTGACGCTTCCGAGGCCGTCCGCGCGGGGGGATCCGACCCCTGCCTCTGGTACACTTCCTGTAGTCCATTTTCCGCCTATTCAAGCGGGTTTCGTTTGACCGAATCCGGGTACGACGCCAAAGACATCACCGTTCTCGAGGGCCTCGAAGCCGTTCGCCTGCGCCCAGGCATGTACATCGGCTCCACGGGGCCCCGAGGCCTTCACCATCTCGTCTACGAGGTGGTGGACAACAGCGTCGACGAAGCCCTCCAGGGGCGGTGCGATCACATCCGCGCCCTTCTGTCCCCAGACGGCCGCGTCACCGTCGAGGACAACGGCAGCGGCATCCCCGTCGCGGTGATGCCGGAGCTCGGCCTGTCCGCTGCAGAGGTCGTCATGACGAAGCTGCATGCGGGCGGCAAGTTCGGCGGTGGCGGATACAAGGTCTCGGGCGGCCTGCACGGCGTCGGCATCTCGGTCGTGAACGCGCTGTCCGAGTCGCTCGAGCTCGAGGTGCGCCGTGACGGCCACGTCTGGCGCCAGCGCTTCGAGCGCGGTGAGCCGAAGACGCCGCTGGAGAAGGGCGAGCGCCTGACGAGCGCCGAGACGGGCACGACGATCACGTTTTTGCCCGACGGCGACATCTTCGAGGAGACCGACTTCAACTTCGAGACGCTCAGCCAGCGGCTGCGCGAGATGGCGTTCCTGAACCGCGGTCTGCGCATCGAGCTGATCGACGAGCGGGCCGAGGGCGAGCGGGCCGACTTCATGTACGAGGGCGGCATCCGCGACTTCATCGCCTACGTGAACGCGAGCAAGGACACGGTGCACAAGGACGTCATCTACTTCGACACGCAGACCGACGACGGCGAGGTCGAGGTCGCGATGCAGTGGAACAACTCGTACGTCGAGTCGACGTTCTCGTTCGCGAACAACATCAACACCCACGAGGGGGGCACCCATCTGTCGGGGTTCAAGGCGTCGTTGACCCGCACCCTCAACGACTACGCCCGCGCCAACGGCCTCCTGAAGGACAAGGAGGAGCCGCTCACCGGCGACGACTGCCGCGAGGGCCTGGCCGCGATCGTGTCGGTGAAGCTGCGCGAGCCGCAGTTCGAGGGCCAGACGAAGACGAAGCTCGGCAACCCCTCGATCCGCGGCATCGTCGAGTCGGCCTGCAACGCCAAGCTCGGCGAGTACCTGCACGAGCATCCCGGCGAGGCCCGGGCGATCGTGAACAAGCTGATCGCCGCCAGCCGCGCCCGCCAGGCCGCGCGCAAGGCGCGGGAGCTCATCCGTCGCAAGACGGCGCTCGGCGGCGGCGGCCTGCCCGGGAAGCTGGCCGACTGCTCGCTGTCCGACCCGGGCGCGGCCGAGCTCTACCTGGTCGAGGGCGACAGCGCCGGCGGCAGCGCCGTCGAGGCGCGCGACCGCAGCTTCCAGGCCATCCTGCCCCTGCGCGGCAAGATCATCAACGTCGAGAAGGCGCGCATCAACAAGGTGCTCTCGAACAACGAGATCCAGGCCATGATCACGGCCATCGGCACCGGCATCGGCGAGGAGTTCAACATCGAAGGCGCCCGCTACCACAAGGTGGTGGTCACCTGCGATGCCGACGTCGACGGCGCGCACATCCGCACGCTCATCCTCACCTTCCTGTTCCGGCACATGACCGAGCTGATCGAGGCCGGGTACGTCTACATCGCCCAGCCGCCGCTGTACAAGCTCAAGGTCGGCTCCGACGACCGCTACTTCGAGAAGGAGCTGCAGCTCGAGGAGTGGCTCATGCGCGAGCGGCTGAGCAAGGTCGAGGTGACCGATCGCACAGGCGAGTCCGGCCGTTTGACCGAGTCGCGCCTCCAGCGCCTGCAGCGTGCCGTCAAGGAGTACGAGGGCTGGGCGTCCAAGCTCAAGGAGCAGTTCGGGCCGGCCGCGGTCATCTACGCGAAGGACCACCGCCTGATCGAGCACGAGATCGCAACCGTCGCCGACCTTCAGACCTACTTCGAGACGCAGGTGCCCGACGAGGAGCCGCACCGCGTCGAGGTGGTCGGCCCGGAGGACGCCGGGCTCAAGGTGCGCATCATCGAGAAGGCCACCGGCGCGGCGCTTGTCAGCGTCGTCCCCGTCGAGCTCTTCCGCAGCTCCGGGTACCAGAGCCTCAAGGCCATCCACGCCCGGCTGGTCGAGCTCACCGGCCCACCGCCGTTCACCGTGCGGATGGGCAAGCTCGACGAGACGGTGCACACGTTCGAGTCGCTGCGGCCCGTCATCCTGGAGATGGCGAAGGAGGGCCTCAACCTGCAGCGGTTCAAGGGCCTCGGCGAGATGAACCCGGAGCAGCTCTGGGAGACGACCATGAATCCCGAGAACCGGGTGCTGAAGAAGGTCTCGGTCGACGACGGCGCCGCCGCCGACCTGATGTTCACGACGCTCATGGGCGACCGGGTCGAGCCGCGCCGTGAGTTCATCGAGCGCAACGCCCGCGACGTGAAGTTCCTGGACATCTAGCGAGGGTCTGAACCGTGGCGATCGACACCCTCGGCGGCGGCAGGATCGAGCCGCAGGACCTCGCGGAGGAGATGCGGACGAGCTATCTCGATTACGCCATGAGCGTGATCGTGTCCCGGGCGCTGCCCGATGTCCGCGACGGCCTCAAGCCCGTCCACCGGCGCGTGCTGCACTCGATGAACGAAGCCGGGCTGCAGCCGGGCCGGCCGTACTCCAAGTGCTCGCGCGTGGTCGGCGACGTGCTCGGCAAGTACCACCCCCACAGCGACACTGCCGCCTACGACGCGCTTGTGCGCATGGCGCAGTGGTTCGCGCTGCGCTACCCGCTCGTGGACGGGCAGGGCAACTTCGGAAACCAGGACGGCTACGGCGCCGCGGCGATGCGCTACACCGAGTGCCGGCTCGGCCGGCTGGCCGTGGAGCTCCTGCGCGACATCGACGCCAACACGATCGACTTCGCGCCGAACTACGACGGCCGCCAGCGCGAGCCAACCGTGCTGCCCGCCCGGTTCCCCAACCTGCTCGTGAACGGCTCGGCCGGGATCGCCGTCGGGATGGCGACCAACATCCCGCCCCATAACCTGGCCGAGACGATCGACGCCTGCATCGAGCTGATCGACAACCCCGACGCGACGGTCGACGACCTGATGACGCATATCAAGGGGCCGGACTTCCCGACCGGAGCGACCATCATGGGCATGGCCGGGATCCGCGAGGCCTACGAGACCGGCCGCGGCCGGGTCGTCATGCGGGCGCGTGTGCATCACGAGGAGCTGAAGGGCGGCAGAAACGCGCTGATCGTGACCGAGGTGCCCTACCAGGTGAAGCGCGACGGCGACGACGGCCTGGTCAAGAAGATCGCCGAGCTCGTGACCGACAAGGTGATCCCCGAGATCTCCGACGTCAACAACCACTCCGACCGCACCGGCACGCGGCTCACGATCGAGCTCAAGCGCGACGCCATCCCCAAGGTGGTGCTGAACAAGCTCTTCAAGCACACGCCGCTGCAGAGCACCTTCGGCGTGAACATGGTCGCCCTGGTCGACGGCATCCCGCGCACGCTCTCGCTGCGGCAGATGCTCGTGCACTACCTCGACCATCAGAAGGAGGTCATCACCCGGCGCACCAAGTTCGAGCTCGACCGCGCCGAGCGCCGGGCGCACGTGCTCGAGGGCTACCTGATCGCGCTGGACAACCTCGACGCGGTCATCGCCCTGATCCGCGCCGCCGACGACGCCGATGCCGCGCGCGCCGGCCTGATGGAGCAGTTCAAGCTGAGCGAGATCCAGGCCCAGGCGATCCTCGACATGCGCCTGCGGGCGCTGACCGGCCTCGAGCGCAAGCGCGTCACCGACGAGCACGCCGACCTGATCGAGCGGATCGCCGAGCTGCGCGCCATCCTCGCCGACGAGGCCCGGCTGATGGCGCTCATCCGCGAGGAGCTCGAGGAGATCCGCGACCAGTTCCGCGACGATCGCCGCACCGAGATCCTGCCGGCCGAGGGCGAGATCGACCTCGAGCAGCTGATCGCCGAGGAGGACATGGTCATCTCGATCACGCGCTCCGGCTACATCAAGCGGCTGGCGCTCAACGCGTATCGCGTGCAGGGCCGCGGCGGGGTCGGCGTGATGGGGATGGACACGAAGGAGGACGACTACATCGAGCACCTGTTCGTCGCCTCCACGCACGACTACCTGCTCTTCTTCACGACCGTCGGCAAGGTGTACCGGATCAAGGTCCACGAGCTGCCCACGGGCAATCGCCAGTCGAAGGGCCGCGCCCTCGTGAACGTGCTGCCGCTGCGGCAGGACGAGAAGGTGCGGGCCGTGATCGACACGCGCGACTACGGCGAGGGCAAGTACCTGCTCTTCGCCACCCGCAAGGGCGTGGTCAAGAAGACCGAGTTCAAGGCGTACGACACGATCCTGCGCGCCGACGGCATCATCGCGCTCAAGATCCGCGAGGGCGACGAGCTCGTCGGGGTGCGGCTGACCGACGGCGAGGACGACGTGCTCATGGTGTCGCGCAACGGCCAGGCCGTGCGCTTCAACGAGAAGGATGTGCGCGCGATGGGCCGCGACGCCACCGGCGTCGCCGGCATGAAGCTGCGCCCCGGCGACGAGGTGATTGCGGTTGAGATCGCCCGCGACGACCAGGACCTGCTGGTCGTGACCAAGAACGGGTTCGGCAAGCGCACGCGCGTCGCGGAGTACCCGACCAAGGGCCGCGGCACGATGGGCGTGCTCACGATCCGCTACACCGAGGCCCGCGGCCGCCTGGCCGGCGCCATGATCGTGCGCGACGGCTACGAGGTGATGCTGATCAGCCGGGACGGCACGATCATCCGCACCGCGGTCGACGGCATCTCGCGCATGAGCCGCTCCACCCAGGGAGTGCGGCTGATGAACCTGCGCGGCGACGACACGGTCGGCAGCCTCGCTCGCGTGACCGAGCCCCAGCCGGAGCCGGAGGACGAAGCCCGAGAGCCGAGTTCCGAGCCCGAGCCCGACGGCAGCGGCGACGGAGCTGTCTGAGTAGGCGGGGGACTGTCCCCGGATGGGGACTGTCCCCGGTTTGCGCTCAGACCGAGCGCAGCTCGCGCGCAGCCACGTCCGGGTCGACGATGTTCACCCAGATGCCGGCGCCGAGCTCCACCGACGCCGCCACCGCGAGCCGCGGCCAGATCTCGATGTGCCAGTGGTAGGGGTCGTCGCCCCGAAGCGGCGGAGCGTGCAGGACGGCGTTCCACGCCAGGCTCTCGCCGAGCACCGCCCGCAGCCGGCCGGTCGCGTCGAGCAGCGCGGGCGCGAGCAGCTCCGGCGCTGCGACCGCGCCGGTGTGCTCGTCGGGCACGATCCAGAGCTCGTAGGCGAACCGGCTCCAGGCGGGCGCGAACGTGCGCAGCCCGTCCGCGCGCCGGATGGTGCGCGCGTCCTCCTGCGCGACGGCCGCGCAGAGCGCGCACGGCGCCGCGAACGCCGGCATCTCCGCGGCGGCGGCCGGCGGCACGTGGTCGAACGGCACGAGCTGGGAGTGGGAGTGGTCGAGCGAGGCCCCGGCCGCGGGCCCCTCGTTGATCGCCGCCAGGAGGTAGGCGGCGCCCGCCGCGCGGTGGTGGCTCGCGGCGCAGGCTCCAGGCGTGCAGCGCCTCGCGGACGACGGCCTCGGGCAGCTCGGCGAAGGCGGTGACGTGCGCCGGCCCGTGGATGACCACCTCCTGGCCGGGGATCGCCGGGAACTTGTTGGGCACGACCCGCACGGTCCAGCCCGGCGTGTCCGGGGCGGCGCCGGGCCGTCCCAGCGCGAGCACCTCGGGCGGGGTCATGCCCTCGTGGCCCTCGCAGAAGGGGCACGTGGCGGCGTCGGCGATCCGGGTTGTGCGGCCGAGGGCGCCGGGCCGGGCCGAGCGGCCGGGCGCGACGACGACCGGCACGCCGGTCAGCGGGCTGCGGCGAATGTCCACGAGGCCTACTCGGGGGGTCGCAGTGTCCCCGCGAGCGCGCTGAGGAGATCGATGGGGATCGGCAGCACCGTGGTGGAGTTGTTGGTTCCGGAGATCTCGATCAGCGTCTGCAGGTAGCGCAGCTGCAGCGCGATCGGGTGCTCGCCGATCACGGCGGCGGCGTCCGCCAGCTTGGCCGAGGCCTGGAACTCGCCCTCGGCGGCGATCACCTTGGCGCGGCGCTCGCGCTCGGCCTCGGCCTGGCGCGCCATCGCCCGTTGCATCCCGCTCGGGATCTCGACGTCCTTCACCTCGACCACGCTCACCTTGACGCCCCACGGCGCCGTCTGCTCGTCGATGATCTTCTGCAGGATCTGGTTGATCTTGTCGCGCTCCGAGAGCAGCTCGTCGAGCGTGTGCTGGCCCAGCACGCTGCGCAGCGTGGTCTGCGAGATCTGCGACGTCGCGAGGCCGAAGTCGGCCACCTCGACGATGGCCGCCGTCGGGTCGACGACGCGGAAGTAGGCGACGGCGTTCACCCGCACCGGGACGTTGTCGCGGGTGATGACCTCCTGCGGGGGAACGACGTGAGTGATCGTGCGCAGCTCCACCTGCACCATCCGGTCGATGATCGGGATGAGCAGGAAGAGACCCGGCCCCTTGGGCGCGCCGAGCAGCCGGCCGAGCCGGAACACCACGCCGCGCTGGTATTCGCGCAGCACTCGCACCGAGCTCGCGAGCAGGGCGATCGCGAAGGCGGCGAGCACCGCCACGACGATGATGGGGGCGAGCGAGACGAGCACGATCACGTGGTGACTCCTTCGGTTGAATGCGCATGCACCGGGGCGACCCGGAGGGTCAGCCCCTCGACTCCCTCGACCACCACCTCGCCGCCCGCGGCGATGTCACCCGAGGTCGCCTCGGCCTGCCACAGCTCGCCGTGCAGGTACACCTGCCCGCGCGGCTGCAGCCGCGTCCTGACGACGGCCGTGCGGCCGACCATGTCGTTCACACCCGAGCCGATGGCCACCGGCCGGTGCCGCGCCTCGACCACCTTCGTCGCCACGACGGCGAGCAGCGTCCCCGCTGCGATGCTCATGCCGATCACGAGCAGGGGGCTCACGCCCTCGCCCGGGGTGCGGAAGAGCATGAGCCCGCCGGCTGCGATCGCGATCACGCCCGAGATGCCCATGAGGCCGTGGGCCGACACCCACGCCTCCAGGCCGAGCAGCGCCACGCCGAACAGCATCAGCACGACGCCGGCCAGGTTGATCGACACGACCGAGAACCCGAAGAGCGCCAGGATCAGCGCCACGGCCCCGAGCGTGCCGGGCAGGATGACGCCGGGGTGGAACACCTCCCAGGCGATCCCGATGATGCCCGCCAGGAACAGCAGGTAGAGCAGGTTCGGATCGATCAGGATGTTCAAGAGCTCGAGCGTCCACGGCATGTCGATCGTCTCGATGTGGGCGTTGGCCGTATGCAGGACGATCGGCTTCTGGGTGTAGGTCGTGGTGGTGCCGTCGACCTGGCCGAGCAGCACCGGCAGGCTGCGGGCGACGTGCTCGATCAGGTTCTGGTCGAGCGCCTGCGGGGCGGTGTATTCGTTCGCGTTGGTCACGATCAGGCGGGCGGCCTGCGCGTTTCGGCCGTGCGAGGTGGCCAGGCTCTCGATCTGGGCCACCGAGTCGTGCAGCACCTTGCGGCGCAGGTCGGAGCCCAGGTTCTGCCCGGACGCATCGATCGGCGTGGCCGCGCCGATGTGGGTGGTGGGCGCCATCGCGGCGACGTCGGACGCCATCGTGATGAACGCGCCGGCCGACGCCGCCCGGGCGCCCTCGGGGCTGACGTAGACGATCACCGCCACCGGCGAGTGGAGGATGGCCTGGATGATGTCGTTCATCGAGGTCGAGTCGCCGCCGGGCGTGTCCATCAGGATCACGAGCGCCGCGGCGTGGTCGCTCTGGGCGCGGCTGATCGAATCCTTGACGAAGCTCGCCGAGACCGGGTTGATCTCGGTGTTCAAGCGCATCGCCAGGACGAGCGGCTGCGATCCCGCCGCCGCGGCCGGCGCCGCGCTCGATCCCGCGGTGAGCGCGGCCAGCCCCACGAGCATCATGATCAGGATCCGTCTGGGCACTCGGTCTCCCCGTCAACCGCAGTGTAATGCCCGCGCTCTGCGCCCACGAGGACGGTGGTTACCTCCGCCGACGTGTGCGCGACGCCGTCGACGACCAGCCGCCCGCTGTCGTCCACCCCTTCGCAATATCCCGTCGCGCCTCCGTGCAGCTCGACCCGCTGTCCGCGCAGCTCGTCGCGCTCGATGCCCATGAAGCCGTGCGCCTCGAAGTGGCGGTAGCGGGCCTCGATCGCGGCGATCAGGTCGGCCAGCAGCTGCGGGCGGTCGACCGGTGCGCCGCGCAGGATGC
The DNA here is from genome assembly GCA_963717845.1 of uncultured Actinomycetes bacterium. Taxonomy (GTDB): domain Bacteria; phylum Actinomycetota; class Thermoleophilia; order Gaiellales; family JAICJC01; genus JAICJC01. The sequence continues at coordinate 805,642 of CAVQXH010000001.1, read as the reverse complement.
GCAGCGAGGTCGCCGGCACGCGCGCGTCGCTGGGGAGCTCCGCCGCGGTCAGGTTCGCGTTCACGCCGACGCCGATCACCAGCCGGCCCTCGCGCAGCTCCGCCAGCACCCCCGCGAGCTTGCGGCCGTCCACGACGACGTCGTTCGGCCAGCGCACGCGGGCCTGCGGCCAGGTCGCCTCGCACACCGCCTCGGCCACGACGAGGCCGAGCGGCGGCAGCCGGTCGGCCGGCGTGCGCGGCGCGAGCGCGACCGAGAACAGCACCCCCGCCCCCCACGGGCTGACCCAGCGCCGGCCCATGCGGCCGCGCCCGGCCGTCTGCTGCTCGCAGGCGCCGACGGCCCCCTCGCCCAGGCCGCGCACGAGCTCCTGGGTGCTGGGGCAGCTGGGCCGGTAGATGTAGGGATGTCCGAACCGGCCCCGAAACAGCGGTGAGACGGCCTCGGGCCGGAGCGTGTTCTCCACGTCACCACTAGAATACTGCGCTCATGTTCCCGCAACCCAAACGCGCTGAAGCGCGTCTGAAGGTCCGTGATCGGGTACGTGACCGGCCGGCGTACGACTCCCTGTCAGATCTCGTGCTCGCCGTGCGGGCCAAGGACGGCGACCAGCGCGCGCTCGAGGCGCTGGTCGAACGGCACGCACCGGGCGTGCGCCGGTTGACCGCGTATCTGCTCGCCGACACCCAGGATGCGGAGGACGCCGCGCAGGAGGCGCTCGCCAAGCTGTGCACACGGATCGGACAGTTCAGGGGGGAGGCCCGGTTCCAGACGTGGCTGCACAGCCTGGTCGCGAACACCTGCCGCGACATGGCCGACCGCCAGCGCCGCCGCCGCCACCAGCCGCTGGACGCGGTCGCGGAGGCCCCGGCGACCGAGGTGCCCGAGGACGTGGCGGTGCAGCGGGAGCAGCGGGCCGAGCTCGCCGCGTGCATGGCGAACCTCTCCGAGGATCAGCGCCGGGTGCTGGTCATGAAGGATGTGCTCCAGCTCTCCTACGAGCAGATCGCCGCCGACATGAGCATGCCCGTCGGCACGGTCAAGTGTCACGCCCACCGCGGCCGCCTGCGCATGCGCGACGCCATGGCGCCCGGGTTGCGGGCGGCGGGTCTGTGACGGCCCCGCTCGACCGGGACGGCATCAGCGCGATCATCCCCCACCGCGAGCCGTTCCTGCTTCTGGACGAGGTGACGGCGCTCGAGCCGGGCGTGCGGGCGACCGGCCGCTACCTGGTGAAGCCCGACGACTGGTATCTGGCCGGGCACTTCCCGGGCAACCCGATCATGCCGGGTGTCCTGCAGGTCGAGGCGCTGGCGCAGCTGGGATCGGTGTGCGGGCTCAGCCACCCGGACTTCGCCGGCAAGCTCGCGCTCTTCGCCGGCATCGACGACGTCCGCTTCAAGCGCATCGTCCGCCCCGGCGACGTGCTCGACCTGGAGTGCGCGATCACGCGCCTGCGCGGGCCGATCGGCAAGGCGGATGCGAGCGCGCACGTCGGCGGGGAGCTGGCCTGCCGGGCGACCCTCACCTTCGCGCTCACGGCCATCGAGGCGCCCGCGTGATCACCGCCTGCCGCCGCGGCGTCGAGATGATCGGCGTCGGCGCGTTCACCCCCGAGCGGGTCGTCACCAACGACGAGCTGGCGCTGCGCGTCGACACGAGCGACGAGTGGATCGCATCGCGCACCGGCATCCACGAGCGCCGGATCGCGGCCGACGAGGAGTCGGCGGCGACGCTCGGGTACGAGGCCGCCCGGCGCGCGCTCGACATGGCGGGCCTGGACGTCTCCGACCTCGGCCTGATCGTCGTCGCGACCGCGAGCCCCGACTTCTACTTCCCGGCCACGGCGACGCTGATCGGCGAGCGCCTGGGAGCGGCGGGCGTGGCCGGCTACGACCTGTCCGCGGCGTGCACCGGGTTCGTGTTCGCGCTGGCGCAGGCCTACGGGCAGGTGGCGGCCGGGCTGACCGACACGGCCCTCGTGATCGGCGCCGAGGTGTACTCGCGGCTGCTCGACTGGGACGACCGCTCGACCTGCGTGCTCTTCGGCGACGGCGCCGGCGCGGTCGTTCTGCGCAGCAACGGCTCCAACAGCGGCCTGCTGGGATTCGAGCTGGGCTCCAACGGCGAGGGCGGCGCCCTGCTCACGGTGGCCGCGGCCGGCCACTCGCGCAGCCCCGGCGCCGGGCCGTACCTGACGATGGACGGGCCCCAGGTGTACAAGTTTGCGACGACGGTGAGCGTGGAGTCGGCCGCGCGGGTGCTCGACGCGATCGGCCTCTCGGTGGCCGACGTCGACGTCTTCGTGCCCCACCAGGCCAACCTGAGGATCATCGAGCATGCGGCGCGGCGCCTGGGGATCCCGGCCGAGAAGGTGGTCTCGAACGTCGACCGGTACGGCAACACCTCGGCGGCGTCGATTCCCATCTGCCTCGACGAGGCGTACCGTTCGGGCCGGATCCGGGCCGGGGACATCGTGCTGATGGTCGGATTCGGCGGCGGCCTCTCGTGGGGTTCGTGCGTGATGGAATGGTCAATCCCTCACAAGGAGCGAGGATGAGCAAGGTTGCGTTCTGTTTCCCGGGGCAGGGAAGCCAGCGGGTGGGCATGGGGCGGGACCTGGTGGCGCAGTTCCCCGAGGCGGCGGCGGTCTTCGACGAAGCGTCGGACGAGCTCGACTTCGACCTGCGGCGGGTGTGCTTCGAGGGCCCGATCGAGGAACTGTCCGAGACCGAGGTGACCCAGCCGGCCCTCGTCGCGACGTCGCTCGCCGCGCTGCGCGCGATCCAGGAGCGGCTCGGCCTGACCGCCGACGTCGTCGTCGGCCACAGCGTCGGCGAGTACGCGGCCATCGCCGCGGCGGACAGCGTCGGCGTCGGCCTGGTCACCCGGCTCGTGCGCGAGCGCGGCCTGGCGATGGCGGCGTCGAAGGCGCGCGGGGCGATGGCGGCGGTGCTCGGCCTGGCCGACGAGGAGGTCGAGCGGCTCTGCGCCGAGACCGGCGACGTGTGGCCGGCCAACTACAACTGCCCGGGGCAGCTCGTGATCTCGGGCCGGGAGGCCGGCGTCGCCGGCGTCGGCGAGAAGGCGCGCGACCTGGGCGCGAAGGTGGTGCGGTTGCGCGTGTCCGGCGCGTTCCACAGCCCGCTGGTCGAGGACGCCGCGCACCGGCTCGAGCCGGCGCTGCGCGCCGCTCACTTCGGCGAGCTGCGCACCCGGTTCATGTCCACGGTCTCGAGCCGGCTCGAGACGGTCGATCGGGTGCCGGGCCTGCTGGTCGAGCAGATCACCGCGCCCGTGCGCTTCACGCAGTCGGTGCAGTCGCTCGTCTCCGACGGCGTGCGCACCTTCGTCGAGGTCGGCCCCGGCGGCGTGCTCTCCGGCCTCGTCAAGCGGATCGACAAGTCGGTGACGGCGATCTCGGTCGGCACGCCGGATGAGCTGCGGGCGGCGGAGGCGAGCATTGCCCGATCGTGAGCTCGAGGGCCGGGTCGCCCTGGTGACGGGCGGCTCGCGCGGCATCGGCGCGGCGGTGTGCGCGGAGCTCGCCGCCGCGGGCGCCGAGGTCGTCGTCAACTATGCGACCTCCGCGGACGCGGCCGAGCAGGTGTGCGCGAGCGTGCGCGCGGCGGGCGGCACGGCGCATGCCGTTGCGGGCGACGTGGCGAGCGCCGAGGGCGCCGCCGGCCTGGTCACGCAGGTGGAATCCGAGATCGGGCCGATCGCGATCCTCGTCTGCAACGCCGGGATCACCCGCGACAACCTGATCATGAAGCTCACAGACGACGACTGGCGGGCCGTGATCGACACCAACCTGGGCGGGGCGTTCTTCACCTGCCGGGCGGTGGCGCGGCCGATGCTGAAGCGCCGCGCCGGTGCGATCGTGACCGTGAGCTCGGTCGTCGGCGTGCACGGGAACGCCGGCCAGACGAACTACGCCGCCTCGAAGGCGGGGCTGATCGGCCTGACGAAGTCGCTGGCGAAGGAGCTCGGCAGCCGTGGCATCCGCGTGAACGCCGTGGCGCCGGGGTACATCTCCACCGCGCTCACAGATGCGCTGCCGCAGCCCGCCCGCGAGGCGATCCTGCAGCAGACGCCGCTCGGCCGCCTCGGCGATCCCGCCGACGTCGCCCGGACGGTGCGGTTCCTCGTGTCGGACGCGGCGGCATTTGTGACCGGAGACGTACTGGCGGTGGACGGAGGGTTGGGGATATGAACGCCAATGGCAGGCGGCGAGTGGTGATCACCGGCATGGGGGCCGTGACGCCGAACGGGTTGAACATGGCGGACACCTGGGCGGCGATCCGCGCCGGCCGGTCGGGCGTGTCCCGCATCGAGGGCTTCGAGATGCCTGAGGGCACCGTGAACATCGCCGGTCAGGTGCGCGGCTTCGACCCGGCCGAGTACATGGACAAGCGCACGGTGCGCAAGACCGACCGCTTCGCGCATCTGTCCGTCGCGGCGGCCACGCAGGCGGTCGCCGACGCCGATCTCGACATCGCCGCCGACGCGGCCCGGATCGGCTGCTCGATCGGCACCGGCATCGGCGGGCTGAAGACGCAGGAGATCGCCCACGCGAAGCTCTTCGAGGCCGGTCCCGACCGCCTGAGCCCGTTCTGGGTGACCGCGCTGATCGCCAACATGGGCGCCGCCGAGGTGTCGATGGCGCTCGGCACGCGCGGCCCGCTCACGACCGAGTGCACCGCCTGCGCGGCGTCGGGCATGTCGCTCGGAAACGCCACGCTCTACATCCGCGCCGGCATGGCGGACGCGATGCTCGCAGGCGGTGTCGAGGCCCCGATCGCGCCGCTGGCGCTGGGCGGGTTCGGCACCATGCGGGCGCTGTCGCGGCGGCTGGACGACCCGGAGGGCGCGAGCCGGCCGTTCGACTCGGGCCGCGACGGCTTCATCCTCTCGGAGGGCTCCGCCGTGGTGGTGCTCGAGGAGCTCGAGCGCGCCCGGGCGCGTGGCGCCAGGATCTACGCCGAAGTGCTCGGGTACGGAATGTCGAGCGACGCGCATCACGTCACCGAGCCCGACCCGGTCGGGACGAATCCGGCCCGGGCGATGACGATGGCGATGGCCGACGCGGGCGTCACGCCCGACGAGGTCGGCTACGTCAACGCGCACGGCACGTCGACGCCGGCCGGCGACTCGGCCGAGACGCGTGCGCTGAAGCTCGCCCTCGGGGACGAGCACGCCGCGCGAGTGCCGATCTCGTCGACCAAGAGCGAGACCGGCCACCTGCTGGGTGCCACCGGGGCGCTCGAGGTGGCGGTGACGACCCTGGCGATGCGCGACGGGTTCCTGCCGCCGACGATCAACCTCACCGATCCCGATCCCGAGTGCGACCTCGACTACATCCCCAACGTCGGCCGCGAGGCGGACGTGCGGGTGGCCGTGTCCAACTCGTTCGGGTTCGGCGGGCACAATGCGGTGCTCGTGCTCCGGCGATGGGATGCGGGCGACTGAGGGAAGTGGCGGGCGAAGCCGTGGCCAACAACATCGACGTCGACATCAGCCGCTCCGGCGACGCGGGCGCCCCTCAGGAGCCCCCGCAGCGCACGCGCAACACGTGCCCCACGTGCGCCTCGCACTACCGCGAGGACGAGATGGTGCGCAACCTGCGGGTGTGCACCAACTGCGGCCACCACTTCCCCGTCACGGCGCGCGAGCGGATCGTGCAGCTCGTCGACGAGGGCACGTTCGCCGAGCTGGCGGCCGGCCTGGAGTCCTCCGACCCGCTCGAGTTCGTCGACTCCCGCCCGTATCCCGAGCGGGTCGAGGCGGCGATGCGGGCGACCGGCCTGCGCGACGCCGCCGTGGTCGGCGGAGCCGTGATCGGCGGCACGCCCGTATCGCTCTCGGTGATGGACTTCTCGTTCCTCGGCGGGTCGATGGGATCGGTGGTCGGCGAGAAGTTCACGCGGGCGGCCGACCTCGCGCTCGACCGGCGGCTGCCGCTGGTCTCGGTGGCGGCCTCGGGCGGAGCCCGCATGCAGGAGGGCGTGCTCGCGCTGATGCAGATGGCGAAGACGGTCGCGGCCGTCGACGAGCTGCAGGAGGCCGGCCGGCCCTTCATCTCGGTGCTCGTGCACCCGACCACCGGCGGCGTCGCCGCCAGCTTCGCCGCGCTCGGCGACGTGATCATCGCGGAGCCTGGCGCGCTGCTGTCGTTCTCCGGCCCGCGGGTGGTGAAGCAGACGACGCGCGAGAGCCTGCCCGACGACTTCGGCCTGGCCGAGTCGAACTTCCGCCACGGCCACGTCGACCTGATCGTGCCCCGGCCCGAGCTGCGCGACACGATCGCGCGCGTGGTCGCGCTGCTCGCCGGCGGCACCCCGTACCGGCCGCCCTCGCTCGTCGGCGACATCGACCCGGTCGGCGCGATCGGGCGGGCGCTCTCGGGCATGCGCCGGCGCGTGAGCGGCGTGAACCCGTTCCGCAACGGAGGCTCCGATGTCGGCGACTGAGCGGCCGGAGCGGTTCGGCTTCTTCCGCCGCCGCGGCGTCGAGCGCGACGCCTGGCATGCGGTGCAGCTCGCCCGGCACGAGGACCGGCCCTACACGCTCGACTACCTCGGCCGGATCTGCGACGACTTCATCGAGCTCCACGGCGACCGCGCCCAGGGCGACGATCCCGCCATCGTGGCCGGGATCGGCTCGTTCCGGGGCCAGTCGGTGGCCTTCGTCGGGCACCAGAAGGGCCGCGACCTCAAGCAGCGCACCTATCGCAACTTCGGCATGCCGAGCCCCGAGGGCTATCGCAAGGCGATGCGGGTGTTCGCCCTGGCCGGGCGGCTCGGGTTCCCTGTCGTGACGCTGATCGATACGCCCGGCGCTGCTCCCGGCGTCGGCGCGGAGCAGCGCGGCCAGTCCGGTGCGATCGCCCGCTCCCAGCTCACGCTCATGCGCCTGCCGGTGCCGGTGGTGGCGTGCGTGATCGGAGAGGGCTCCTCGGGCGGCGCCCTGGCGATCGGCGTCGCCGACCGGGTGCTGATGCAGCAGAACGCCGTCTACACCGTGATCTCGCCGGAGGGCTGCGCCGCGATCCTGTGGAAGGACGCCGGTGAGGCCAAGCGGGCGGCGGCGGCGCTGCGCCCGACGGCCGAGGCGTGCCTCACCCTCGGCGTCGTCGACGTGATCGTGCCGGAGCCGTCCGGGGGCGCCCATCGCGACCACGCCCGGGCCGCAGAGCTCCTGGCCGACGCGATCCAGCTCGAGCTCGAGGTGGTGGCGGCGGTCCCGCCGACGCAGCGGCGGGCCGGCCGCCGGGCCAAGTTCCGCGGCATGGGCGCCTACAGGGAGTAGCCCGTTGGTGGCCGGTAGGCTGCCCCGGTGACGCGACGCCTGAACAGGTTCGAGGCGGGGTCGGTCGGCGCCGCCGCGCTCCTCAGCGTCCTCGCGGGAGGGCTCGACCTCGCGGCGGCACCGAACACCGCGGTGTTCCTTGCGGCCGCCCTGGCGCTGGTGGCGCTGGCCTGGATCGTCGGCGTCGCCACCGAGCAGCTCGGTGAGAGCAGCGGCCCGAAGATCGGCGGCGTCCTGAACGCCACGTTCGGCAACGCCGCCGAGCTCATCATCACCATCTTCGCGATCCGCGCGGGCCAGCTCGAGGTGGCCACGGCGTCGATCACCGGCTCGATCCTCGGCAACACGCTGCTCGTGCTGGGCGCGTCGTTTGTGATCGGCGGAGTCCGCCACGGCACGCAGACGTTCGACCGCCGCGTCGCCGGCATGAACGCGTCCATGCTCGCGCTGGCAGTGATCGGCCTCGGCCTGCCGACCGCGTTTGCGGCCGCCCGCGGCACCGGCGCCGACGTCCAGCACATCTCCGACGTGACCGCCCTCGTGCTGATCGTGCTCTACGGGCTCAGCCTGCTCTACTACTTCCGCAACGGCACCGGCGCCCACCCGGCGACGGGCCAGCCGCACTGGTCGGCGCGGTTTGCGATCGTGCTCCTGGTCGCCTCCACGGCGGGGGTCGCCGTGATCTCCGACGTGTTCGTGGGCACCCTGGTGGGGGTGATCGCAGACCTCGGCATCTCGGCGGCCTTCCTCGGCCTGGTGATCGTGCCGATCGTCGGCAACATCGCCGAGAACATCGTGGGCATCAAGATCGCCTATCAGAACCAGATGGACTTCTCGATGCTCGTGTCGCTCGGGTCGTCGCTGCAGGTGGCGCTCGGCGTCGCGCCGCTGCTCGTGTTCCTGTCGCTTCTGACCCCGCACCACTTCGACCTGGTGTTCCCCGTGATCCAGGTCATCGCGCTGGCCGCGGCCGTCACCATCACGGCCCTGATCGCGATCGACGGCGAGTCGAACTGGCTCGAGGGGGCGCAGCTGATGGCCGTGTACGTGATCATCGCGACCGCATTCTGGTACCTGTGAGCCGGCGCGAGCTGTGCGAGCTCGGGGTCGTGTTCGCCGTGGCGGCACTGGCCGTCGGCCTGCATGCCGCCTCGGTCGGCGGCCAGATCGTGTTCCTGATCGCCGCGGTCGCCCTGGCGGCGCTGGCCTGGGCACTCGCCCAGGCCACCGACCAGGCGGGCGAGAGCGCCGGACCGCGCGCCTCGGCGCTCCTGAACGCGACCTTCGGCAACCTGCCGGAGGTCGTCATCGTCGTGCTCGCGATCCGGGCGGGCCTCGACGACATCGCGCGCGCGTCGATCATCGGCTCGGTGATCGGAAACGTGCTTCTGATCCTGGGGCTGTCGCTGGTCGTGGGCGGCTGGAAGAACGGGACGCAGACGTTCACCGAACGGGTGGCGGCGACCAACTCCTCGATGCTGATCCTGGGCGTCGCCGGCCTGGGGCTGCCCACGCTCTTCGCGGCGCTCGAGCACGATCCGAACGCGGCGGAGCTGCTCTCGCGCTGGACCGGGATCGCGCTCGTCGTCGTCTACGCCGCGTATCTCTACTACAGCTTCCACATGCCCGCGCTGCGCGATGCGGGCCGGCCCGGCGGGACGCACTGGACGCGGCGCCAGGCGATCGCCGCGCTCGCGCTCACGGCGCTTGCGACCGGGATCGTGTCCGAGGTGCTGGTCGACTCGATCCGGCCGGCGGTGGCGTCGCTCGGCGTTCCCCGCGCCTTCGTGGGGCTCGTGGTCGTGCCGTTCGTCGGCAACGTCGCCGAGCACTTCTCGGCCGTGCGCCTGGCGTATCGCAACCGGGTGGACTTCGCGATGGGGATCGCGTACGGCTCGGGCATCCAGATCGTGCTCGTCGCCTCGGCGGTGGCGGTGTTCACCGGCATGATCGTCGGCAGCGACCTCACGCTCGTGTTCGACCCGCTGCAGCTCGCAGCGCTCGCGGCCGCGGCGCTGGGCTCGACCCTGATCGCGCGCGGCGGTGAGACCAACTGGCTCGAGGGCCTGCAGCTGCTCACGATCTACCTGATCGTCGCGGTGGCAGTCTGGCTGCGCTGAGAGCAGGCTCGCGTCAGCGGATCGGATACCACTTGCCGTGCACCGCGGGCAGCACCTGGGCCGTCACGAAGGCGGGTGTGATCGTCGTGCCGGGCTGGTAGTTGAACGCCCCGCTCGGGAGCTGGCGGGCGAGCATCCACGCCCGTGAGCGGCGGTTGCGCAGCCCGCAGGCGTGCCGGGCCTGGATCGCCCACGACGTCGACTGGGTGTCGGCCGCGCCGCCCGGGATCAGGGCGAAGCCGTGCGACGGCGCCTGCGCGGAGGTGAGGTAGCCGATGGCGTGCGTGATCGCGCGGCTGCCGCAAGCCCCGCCCGCGGCGTGCAGGGCGAGCACGGCGGCCGCCGTGTCGTTGGAGTCGGGCGCGGCGCTCGGCGACCAGCCGTAGCCGCCGTTTCGGTGCTGCCGCGCGCGGATGTAGCGCAGGGTTCTGGCCGGCACGGACGCGCCCGCGGCGCGCAGGGCCAGCACGCCCCAGTAGGTCGAGTTCGCCGCCGGGCCGATCCCGCCGTGGCTGCCGGTCTTGGCGCGGAGCGCCGCCACCAGGTTGCGGCCGGCGAAGCTCCCCGGATTGTGCCCGGCGGCGACCACCGCGAGGACGCCGCGGGCGAGGTCGTAGGCGTTGCTCCACGATGCGGCGTGCGCCGCCAGGTACGCCGTCGCCGTGCGGCCGCCGCTTCGATGGACGCTGCCGGCGGGCTCGCCCGCCGCCCGTAGGCCCATGACCGTCCACTCGGTGACGACGACGCTCGGCGTGCCGCTGCCGGCCTCGGCGAAGCCGCCGGAGGTCGTCTGGCGCGAGAGCAGGTAATGGACGCCGTCGGCGGCGGAGGCGGCCGGTGCGGCGGCGAGGAGAACGGCGATGGCGATCAGGGGTGCGGTGAGCTTCATGTCTGCTCCAATGGGACGAAGGTGCCGTGCAGCTTGCGGGCGTAGCGGTCGAGCATGCGGATCAGGGTGGGGCCGGCGGCGAGCGCCAGCAGCACGTTTCCGGCGGCGTGGGCGACGTCGAACCAGATGCCGGTGGACGCGAGGGCGATGAAGGAGGTGGCGCCGCCGCCCAGCGAGCTCCAGGCCCACACGTCCATCAGCCAGTCGAACAGGAATCCCCAGGCGAGGCCGAAGAGGGCCAGGCCGAGCCGGTTGCGCAGCAGCGGCGCGGCCATCGCCGCGGTCACGCCGACCATGCCCCATCCGGTCATCTGCCACGGCGTCCACGGGCCCTGGCCGAGGAACGCGTTCGACGCCAGGGCGGCCGCGGCGCCGGTGGCGAGGCCTGCGCGCGCGCCCAGCGTCACCCCCGTGACGGCGACGACCATCGTCACCGGCTGAACGTTGGGGATGGCGGCGAACAGCACCCGACCGCCCGCGGCGGCGGCGGCCAGGGCGGCGATCAGGGCCAGCTCGCGGCTGCGATGCTCGCCCGTCTCGACCGCGACGAGGCCGAGCGTGACCGCGGCGAGCAGCGCCAGGGCGACGGTGTCGCTAGACATGGGCGGCCTGGCGGGGCTCGGTGAGCAGCGCGACGGCGTCGGCGAGCGACGCCCGCCCAAGCGCGAGCCCGAGCTGGGAGACGAAGAAGATGCCGGAGGCGAGCGATTCGCGCGAGCGCGCGGTCGGCCAGCACCCGCCCGGCCGCCATGCTCGTGACGACGTCGGCCGCCTCGGCGGCGAAGTCCATGTCGTGGGTGACGACCACCACGGCCGTCCCCTGCGCCGCCAGCATCCGCACGAGCTCGACAAGGCGAGCCTTGCGCAGGCCGTCGACGCCGCGCGTCGGCTCGTCCAGCACCAGCAGCTCGGGCTCCATCACGACCACGGATGCGATCGCGAGCCGCTGGCGCTCGCCGCTTGAGAGGTCGCGCGGATGCCGGCCGCGAAACGCCGTGAGCTCGAGCTGATCGAGCGTCGCGCCGACCCGCCGCTCGCGTTCCTGCGCCGCCACACCGAGGTTGCGAAGCGCGTAGGCCACCTCGTCGGCGACGGTGTCGTGGACGAGATAGTGGGCGGGATCCTGGCCGACGTAGCCGGCGCGGCGCGCCGCCGGCCGCAGACGCCCGCGGTCGAGCGTGAGCAGGCCGCAGGCGACGCGGGCGAGCGTCGTCTTGCCGGCGCCGTTCTCGCCGATCAGCGCCGTCACCCGGCCCGCCCCGAACCCGGTCGTCACGCCGGCGAGCGCCGCGACGTCGCCGAGCTGCTTGTGGCCGGAGACGATCGCGGTCACCACCGGCGCCTCCGGCGGCGTGGCCGTCTCGGCCGGCGGCCGCGGCGGCGCCAGCGCGCGGGCATCGCGCACGGTGAGCGGCAGCTCCGCGCGGCCCGAGCGCGCGAACGCCTGCGTCACCGGCGGAAGCAGCCAGGCGGCCCGACCCGCCAGCGCCCGCGCCGCCACCGCCGGGGAGGCGTCGGCGGTGATGCGCCCGTCCTGCATCGCGATCACGCGGTCGGCCTCCGCGAACAGGCGGCCGGTGCGGTGCTCGGCCAGGACCACCGTCACGCCGCGGTCGCGGTTGATCCGCACGACGAGTCCCAGCAGCTCCTCGGCGACGACCGGGTCGAGCTGGCTCGTGGGCTCGTCGAGCAGCAGGATCGGCTGGCCCATCGCCAGCACCGACGCGATCGCCACCCGCTGCTGCTCTCCGCCCGACAGCACGGAAGTGGGCCGGTGGGCGATCGCGGACGCGCCGACCGCGGCCAGCGCCTCGCGGGCGCGGATGCCGATCGCCTGCGGGTCGTGGCCCAGGTTCTCGAGACCGAACGCCGCCTCGCGATCGGGCCGGCCCATCACGAGCTGCGCCTCGGGGTCCTGGAAGACGAGCCCGACATGCCGGGCGAGCTCGCCCGGGCGGTGGTCGCGCGTGTCGAGGCCGGCGGCGGTGACGCGCCCGTGCAGCTCGCCGCCGTGAAAGTGCGGCACGAGGCCGAGGGCAGCGCGCAAGAGCGTCGACTTGCCCGAACCGGAGCCGCCGACCAGCAGCACGAGCTGACCGGAGTCGATGCGCAGGTCGATGCCGTCCAGGGCCGGCGCCGCGGCGCCGGGGTAGCGGTAGGAGACGCCCTCGAAGCTCAGCGCAGCCATCGCACCATCCCGGCCGTGGCGGCCATCAGCGCGGCAAGCGCAGTCGCCCCCGCAACGGCTCCGGGCTGCAGCGGGTCGCCCAGCGTGTCGTAGTAGCGATACGCCGTCGCACCGGCCGCGAGCGCGGCGGCGACGAGCCCGGTGGCCACGGCGCCGACCGCCACGAGCGCCCAGTCGCGCCGGCCCGGCGGCCGCTCGGGGGCCCGCGTCCGGCCCGGCCCGCCGTAGCCGCGCGCCTCCATCGCCTCGGCCACGCCGAGCGAGCGCTCGAGCGCGGTGGCGAGCAGCGGCCCGAGCAGGCCCGCCGCGGTGCGCGGCGAGCTCATCCGGGCGGCCCGCGTGCGCGCCGCGGTCACCATCCCGGCCGCGTCGCGCTCGAGCGCGGGCACCATCCGGGTCGCGAGGGCGGCGATCATGGCCGACCGCGGTGCGATCCGGGCCACGGCGCGCAGCAGGAGGTCGGCGTCGGCCAGGCGCACGAAGGCGGCCACCGCCAGGGCCGACGCCGCCACGCGCATCCCGGCGCCGGCGCCGTAGGCGAGCTCCTCGGCGGTCACCTGGGTGTCCAGGATCGGGATGTGCGGCCCCTGCCAGAGCACGGTCAGGCCCTGGACGGACACGAACGGGTTCAGGACGAACACGACCACGCCCGAGCTGATCGCGGTGAGCGCGTAGAGCCGCCGCGGCGGCGGCGCGGCCAGCAGCAGCAGGCCCGCGCCGACGGTGGCGGCCGCCAGCCAGAGCGGGTTCCACGCGCCGACGGCGACGAGCAGCGGGGCGGCGCAGACGAGGGCTGCGGGCAGCGGCCTCATGGCCGCCCACCGTAGGCGATCACGTTGCCCGAGCCGTCCAGTGCCACCGCGTAGGCATCGTGCACGCTGGCCGGCCGCCCGGCCAGGGTGCTCGCGGCCGCGCACGCCGCGGCCGTCGTGTCGCCGGCGACGATGAGCGCGGCCGACGTGCCGGTGGCGGCGCCCGGCTGGTAGGCGGCGATCACCGCGTGCGCGGCCGGATCGGGCTGCTGGCCGGCCCGGCCGCGGTAGACGATCACCCGGCCGTGGGCGAGCGACACGGTCAGGCCGCGGCCCTGCCAGACACTCGAGGCGAGCGCGGCGGCGGCGCGCGCGAACGTCTCCACCCGTACCGAGAACGGCGAGGCTCGGCCGCCGACGTGCGCGCCGGCCGCCCGCAGAGCCGCCGCGAGCTTCTGCGCGCAGGGCGGGCCGGTGACGCTGACCGCCGGGCGCTTGCCGTCGTAGCCGTGCACGAACGGGTCCGGCCAGGCGCCGATCGCGACGGGCACCTGGATCAGGTCGTTCCAGTAGCGGTAGTCCCACCATTCGGTGTCGCCCGGGTGCAGCGTGTAGTCGGCCGCGCCGACGTTGGCCTGGATGCCGTTGATGAAGTACAGCCACGCCATTCCGTGCGACTGGTCGCCCGCGAGGCCGTCGATCGCCTGCACGAAGCGGCCGCTGTACATCGTCGAGATGTGGGCGGCCCGGCGCAGCGCCGTCAGCGCCGACTGGCCGGGGGCCGCCCGGTCGGTGGACAGCGTCTGCTGCCCGAACCCGCGGGTGACCTTGACGATCGCAGCCCGCGGCCCGCTCGGCGGCGCCGCCACCGAGGAGCCGCAGGCCGCGACCGTCGCGGCCGTCAGGACGAGGCCGGCGAGTGTACGTGCACCCATATGGTGCGCGACCGGATCGTGCCGGCGAGCGTCGCCCGCACCGGGAAGGTGCCGGTGTGCGTGAACCGGACGGTGAGGTGGCCGGTGGCGTCCGCATGGACGGCGATCCCGCCCACGCTCACCCACGCCCCGCCGGCCGCTGCGCCGTGGCCGGCATCGTTCCACGACGTGACCGTGAACGTCACCGCTCCGTTCTGCGCGACGTCCCTCGCACCGTCGAGCCCGAGCGTCGGCTCCGTCGCGCCCGTCGTCGCGTTGAAGGTGGTGTAGTAGAAGAGCACGCTCAGCCCCGGGGTGGCCTTGATCGAGCCCGCGCCGATCGATGACAGCGTGTGCCCGACCTTGAACGCCCAGAAGTGGGTCGCGTCGCCGGGCACTCCCGCGATCGAGTTCACGAAGAACCCGCAGCAGTCAAACCACTGCAAGCCGACCGGGAAGTGGTGCTGGCGGCCGGCGGCGAGCAGTCCGCCCAGGGCGGTCGGCGTCGCCAGCGGATGGCCGACGAACGTGCCGGTGATCGGCACCGGGTGGGACTGGGTGACGGTCGCGGCCGGGCCTTCCACCCGCACCTTGACGTGGACGGCCGCGGACGCGGCCTGGGCGGCTCCCAGGCCGAGCGCGGCCCATAGGACAACCGCGGTGACCAGGTGATGTGAGGCGAATTCTCGCCAACGTGTCCTCCTTCCTCGAGAGGCGTCGTCGTTCGGCGAGCGGCAGGTCTTCTGGCTCGGGCGCGTCTCCCGGGATCTCCGGGCCGTCCGGCTGACCTTCCCGGCCTCTCGGCCAGTGGCCACCCAAGGGTGCGCCGGACGGACGCCCTCACAGCGGCGGGACCGCGCCGGAATCGCACCGGCTTCCCTTGACCGCCCGCGGGGCGCCGAGTGTACCACCGCTGCGCTAGCGTGGGCTCGTGTATGTCGCGGTGGCAGGGGCGGGGCGGGCGGCGGCCGAGGTCGAGCGGCTGGCCGAGGAGGTGGGGCGGCTGCTGGCCGGGGCCGGGGCGGTCGTCGTCACCGGCGGGCTGGGCGGGGTGATGGAGGCGGCCTCCCGCGGAGCGGCCGCGGCCGGCGGTCAGGTGATCGCGATCGTGCCGGGCGAGTCGCGCGCCGGCGCCACCGCCCACGCGACCGCCGTGGTCGCGACCGGGGCCGGGCAGGCCCGCAACCTGGCGGTGGCCGCCACCTGCGACGGCATGATCGCCGTCGGCGGCGAGTGGGGCACGTTGTCGGAGATCGCCCTCGCCGGCAAGCTCGGCCGGCCGGTGGTCGCGCTGGCCGGCTGGGAGGTGCGCGGGGTGGAGTGTGCCGCCGATCCGGCCGACGCCGTCGCCCGGCTCCTGCGCCGGCTGCGCGGGTAGCGGCCCTACTCGGACCGCTCGAAGGCGGGATAGCAGCCGAGGTAGCCGATCTCGGCCACGTTCTCCTCGAGGACGCGCAGGGCCGTCGCCACCGCGGCGTCGAGCGGGTGGCCCTCGAGGTCGGCGTAGAACTGGTAGTTCCACGGCTTGCCGGCGATCGGGCGCGACTGCAGCGCGGCCATGTTCACGCCGTAGCGCGCGAGCGGCTCGATGGCCGAGAGGAGTGCGCCGGGATGGTGGTGGGTGACGAACCGCACCGAGGTGTGCCACAGGCGCCCGTCGTCGCGGTCGATGCGGGTGTGAGTGGCGACGCTGACGAAGCGGGTGTAGTTCTCGGCGTGGTCGGAGACGTCGTTCAGGAGCACGGTGAGCCCGAACCGGGCGGCCGCCCGCCGCGACGAGATGGCGGCCTGGCCGGGGTCGCCCGCCTCGGCGACGCGGCGGGCCGCGGTCGCGGTCGACGGCGCCACCTCCGGCAGCGTGTCGGGCAGCGACGAGAGGAAGCGGCGGCACTGGGCCAGCGCGGCCGGGTGGGAGTGCACCCGGGCCAGGGCGTCGATGTTCGTCTCGGGCAGGCCGACCAGGCAGTGCGGCACCGGCAGCACCGTCTCGGCCACGATCGCAAGCGGCGCGTGGGCGAGCAGGTCGTAGGTCTCGGGGATCGCCCCCGCCAGCGAGTTCTCGATCGGCAGGACGCCGTAGCCGGCCTCGCCGCGGCCGACGGCGCGCACCACGTCGGCCCACGACTTGCACGATCGCAGCTCGGCGTCCGGATACAGGCGCGCGCCCGCCTCGGCGGCGTAGGCGCCCTCCTCACCGGGGTAGGCAACGGTTATCGGCATCGAGGCTCCTCAACGAAAAAAGCCCCCGCAATTTGCGGAGGCTCCAGAACGGCACGGACGTGATCCTGCGTGCGTTCAGACGCCTCCCGGCGGGGTGGTAAACAGGAAGGCGAACTGCTCGCGGTACATTGCGCGCCATGCTATCAGAGGACGACCTGGTGGCCGCGATCGCGGCGGTCGCCGGGGAGGCGCGACGCGGCGTCGAGGTCGGGATCGGCGACGACGCCTGTGTCCTCGCCGGCGGGCTCGTGGCCTCGACCGACATGCTCGTCGACGGCGTCCATTTCGACGCCGCCCGCATGTCCGCCGCCGACATCGGCCATCGGGCGGCCGCCGCCAGCCTGTCCGACATGGCGGCGATGGGCGCCGAGCCGGTCTGCCTGCTCGCCTCCTTCGGCGTCCCCGCCGGCTACGCGGCCGTGGCCGACCTGGCAGCCGGGATGGCCGAGCACGGAGTCGTGCTCGCCGGCGGCGACCTGTGCCGCAGCCCGGCCCTGGTCGTGTCGGTGACCGCGCTCGGCCGGGCCGAGCGGCCGGTGCTGCGGTCGGGCGGCCGCCCCGGCGACCTGCTCGTCGTGACGGGGACGCTGGGCGGCCAGGCCGCGAGCGGCTACACGGCCCGGGTCACGCCGCGGCTGGCCGAGGGCCGCGCTCTGGCGGCCGTCGCCACCGCGATGCTCGACCTCTCCGACGGCATCGCCACCGACGTGCGCCGGCTGGCCGCGGCCTCGGGCACCGGGGCCGTCGTCGAGCTCGAGCGCCTGCCGCTCGCCCCCGGCGCGACCATCGAGCAGGCCGCGACCGGCGGGGAGGACTACGAGCTCCTGGCCGCCGTCCCGGCCGACGTGGCGGCTCCGGTCGCCGTCACGGTCGTCGGTCGTCTCACCGACGCGGGCGCGGTCGCGCTCGTGGACGCGGGCGGAGTGCCGCGCGCGCTGCATGGCTGGGACCACTTCGCGTGATCCCGATTCTCGGGGGGCTCGGCGCAGCCCTGTGCTGGGGGTGCTCGACGGTCGTGGCGTCGCGCTCGACGCGCCTGATCGGATCCCAGCAGGCGCTCGCCTACGTGATGCTGCTCGGCTTCGTCGCGCTCGCCGTGATCGCGGCGCTGACCGGAGTGCCGGCGCACGCGGGGACGCACCCGTGGGCGTGGGCCGTGCTCGCGGGCGCGGGCTCGGCGGCCGGGCTCTCGCTGATGTACCGGGCGCTGCGCGGCGGCAAGGTGGGCGTGGTCGCTCCGATCGCATCCACCGAGGGCGCCATCGCGGCGGTGATCTCGATCGGCCTCGGTGAGCAGCTGACGCTCGGCGTCGCCGCCTGCCTGATCGTGGTCGCCGGCGGCGTCGTGCTGGTGACGCTGCGCGGGCGGGCGTCCGACGTCCACCTGCGGCCGTCGCTGTTCGCGCTCGGGGCGGCGTGCCTGTTCGGCGTGAACCTGGTCGCGAGCGCCCACGCCGGAGACGCGCTCGGGGCGGTGTGGACCATCTTCGTCGCCCGCATCGTCGGCATGATCCTCATCGTGCTGCCGCTGCTCCTGCGCGGCTCGCTGCGGCTGCCGGGGGCGGCCTGGTGGATGGTGCTCTTCTCGGCCACCGCGGAGGTGGTCGGGTTCACCTGCTACGTGGTCGGCTCCCACCACGGCGTCGCCATCCCGGCGGTGCTCGGCTCCCAGTTTGCGGCCGTCGCGACGATCGGGTCGTTCATCGTCTTCGGCGAGCGCATCGGCCCGCGCCAGATCGCGGGGGCGACCGTGATCGTGGTCGGCGTCAGCGCGCTCGCGGCGCTGCGGGCGTGAGCGCTACGCCTGCGCCGGCAGCCACGCCGACAGCTCGTCCTCGAGCCGCCGCCGGGGGATCGCGCCGATCAGCTTCTTCTGCATCTCGCCGCCCTGGAACACCATCAGCGTCGGGATGGAGAGGATGTCGTAGCGCGTCGCCGTCTGCAGGTTGTCGTCGACGTTCAGCTTGGTGAACTTGACGCGGCCGGCGTGAGCCTCTGCAAGCTCGTCCAGGATCGGATCCATCACCCGGCAGGGGCCGCACCAGGGCGCCCAGAAATCCACCACGACGGGCTCGCTCGACCCGACCACCTCGTCCTCCCAGGTGGCGTCGGTGACCTCGACCATGCGTTCGCTCACGACCGGTTCTCCTGTCCTCGAATCAGAGGTTTCACTATAGCGGTGGGCGTGACGCGACCAGGGATGCGACGCTGCCCGCGCGCAGCCGTCCGTCGAGCGGCGCGCGCCAGGCCCGCAGCCGCAGCACCGGCACCTTCCAGACCGCCTCGGCCACGATCGCCGGGGTCATCTTGCTCGCCCCGGCGGTGCGGTCGCAGAACGTGATCGGCACCTCGACGACGCGGCCGCCCATCCGCAGCGTGCGGTAGGTGAGCTCGATCTGGAACACGTACCCCTGCCCGTGCACCGAGTCGAGGTCGGCTGCCTCGAGCACCCGCCGGTGGAAGCACTTGTAGCCGCCCGTGAGGTCGCGGACGCCGACTCCGAGCAGGGTGCGCGCATACAGCGACCCGGCCCGCGAGATCAGGCGGCGGTGCGCCGGCCAGCCGGACACGCCGCCTCCGGCGACGTAGCGGGAGCCGAGCACGAGGTCGGCGCCGGCCGCGGCCTCGAGCAGGCGCGGCAGTGCGTCGGGCGGGTGGGACAGATCGGCGTCCATCTCCAGGATGTGGGTGTAGTCGCGCGCGAGCGCCCACCGGAATCCGTCCACGTAGGCCTGGCCGAGGCCCTGCTTGGCCGGGCGGTGCAGCACGTGCACCCACTCGTGCCGGCGGGCGAGCTCGTCGGCGAGGGCGCCGGTGCCGTCGGGAGAGGCGTCGTCGGCGATCAGCACGTCGCCGGGAAACGGCGTCCGGCCCCGCGCCTCGGCGATCGCCTCCACCACCCGTTCCAGGTTGTCGCGCTCGTTGTAGGTCGGCAGGACGATCACGAACCGGTCGGGCACGCGGCCACCCTATCATTGGCCCCGTGGAATCCCCGCCGCTCACAAACGCGGCCATTGCAGAGAGATTTGACCTGCTGGCCGACCTGCTCGAGCTGGAGGGAGCGGTGGTCTACCGGGTGCTCGCATACCGCCGGGCCGCCCAGACGCTGCGCGAGACCGCCGAGTCGGTGGCGCGGCTCTCGGCCGAGTCGCGGCTGACGTCCCTGGCGGGCGTCGGCCAGACGATCGCCGACAAGGTTGCGGAGCTGCTTGCGACCGGTCAGATCGCCGCGCTCCAGCGGCTTGTCGACCGCAATCCGCCGGGGGCCGTGCAGGTGATGCGGCTCCAGGGCGTCGGGCCGAAGACCGCCCGCCGCATCTTCTCGGAGCTCGGTCTGCAGACGGTCGACGATGTGCGCGAGGCGGCGAAGGCCGGCCGCATCCGCGGCCTCTCCGGCCTCGGCGAGAAGACCGAGGCGACGATCCTGGCCGGGCTGGCCGACGGCGACGGCGCCGCCGCGGCGCCGCGCCGCTCCGTCGCCCGGGCGCGTGCTCTGGCCGATCAGGTCGTGGCCGCGCTCGCCCGGTGCGACGGCGTCGTCCGCTGCGAGGCCGCCGGGAGCGTGCGCCGCTTCCGCGAGACGGCCAAGGACGTCGACATCGTGGCGGCGGTGTCCGACCGGCTGGCCGCCGCCGAGGCCTTCGCCGCGGGGGAGTGGGTGGCCGAGGTCGAGTCGCGCGGCGACAGCCGGGTCGCGGCCCGCGCTCACGACGGCACCCTGGTCGAGCTGCGCATGGTGCCGCCCGGCTGCTACGGCAACCTGCTGCAGCACCTGACGGGCGCGAAGGCGCACAACGTGGCGCTGCGCGAGGCCGCCGTGCGCAGGAAGCTCTCGGTGAGCGAGTACGGCATCGAGCACACCGAGACCGGCGAGGTGTGGAGCTCCGACGACGAGGCCGAGGTCTACGCCCACCTGGGCCTGCCGTGGATCGCGCCCGAGCTGCGCGAGGGCCGCGGCGAGCTCGAGGCCGCCCGGGCCGGCAAGCTGCCCGAGCTCGTCGCCGTCGCCGACATCCGCGGCGACCTGCACACGCACACGGACTGGAGCGACGGCAAGGCGACGCTCGAGCAGATGGTCGCCGCCGCCCAGGCGCGCGGCTACGAGTACCTGAACGTCACCGACCACTCGCCCGCCGTGGGGTTCGGGATGGGGCTCGACGCCGGTCGCCTGCACGCGCAGATCGAGCGCGTGCGCGCGCTGGCGGAGACGCTCGAGCCGGGATTCACACTGCTCGCCGGGGCCGAGGTGGACATCCTCCGCGACGGCTCGCTGGACTACTCCGACGAGCTCCTGGCCCAGCTCGACGTCGTGGTGGCGAGCGTGCATGCGTCACACCGGCTGTCGGCAGCCGACCAGACCAAGCGGGTGTGCGCGGCCCTCGAGAACCCGCACGTGCACGTCCTCGGCCACCCCACCGGCCGGCTGATCGGGCGGCGCCGGCCGAACCCGCTCGACATCGAGGCCGTGGTGGCGAAGGCCGTCGAGACGGGGACGGCGCTCGAGGCGAGCAGCCAGCCGCACCGGCTCGACCTGAGCGACGTGCACCTGCGCCTGGCCGTCGAGGCGGGCGCCCTGATCGCGATCGACACCGACGCGCACTCGGTGGCGGCGCTCGACTACCTGCCCTTCGGCGTGATGAACGCCCGCCGCGGCTGGACAGGGCCCGCGGCCGTCGTCAACACGCGGTCGTGGCCGGAGCTGCGCAAGCTCCTCAAGTAGCCGGCGGGGGCGCTAGCCGGGGTCGACGATCTCGCCGTCGAGCACGTCGGTCTCGAGGTCGCGGGCGGTCACCATCACGACGTCCGCCCAGAAGAACTGGCGCCCGAGCGCGGCGAAGACGTC
Source organism: uncultured Actinomycetes bacterium (assembly GCA_963717845.1). Taxonomy (GTDB): domain Bacteria; phylum Actinomycetota; class Thermoleophilia; order Gaiellales; family JAICJC01; genus JAICJC01. The sequence goes on along the minus strand of CAVQXH010000001.1, from coordinate 784,405 downwards.
GACCACGCCCGGAGAGGTCTCCGCCAGCTCCTCCGGCAGGACCTCCACCATGATCGCGTCCGTTCGCATCCCTTCGAGCGTACGGGAGCTTCTGCCGCCGGGCAACGGCCGCGGGCGCCTGTCTCAGTCGTCGTCGGCCAGGTAGTTCAGGAGCTCGACCACCGCGTCGGGGCCCGACACGACGGCGTCGGCGGCCTCGATCAGCTGCCGGGGGGCCTCGGCCGAGTTGACCGCGATCCGGATCGTCGCCTCGCGGAACGCGTCCAGATCGCTGCGGTCGTCGCCGACGAACAGAAGCTCGTCGATGCGGTGGCGGCCGCGCAGGCGCTTGACGGCGGCGCCCTTGTCCACGGCGACCGGTGGGCGCACCTCGAGCACCATGCGCCCGAAGTTGTAGGCGAGGCCGGCCCGTTCGAGCTGCGGCGCGATCTGGGTCTCGAGGTAGCGGCGGGCGTGGTCGGCGCGCGGCGAGTTGCGGTAGTGGATCGTGAACGTGATGCCCTTGTCCTCGACGTGGCAGCCGAGCTCGGGCAGGAGGCCGTCGTTGCGCACAACCTGCAGCGCCTCGTGGATCGCCGTCAGGTACTTGGCCGCCTGCGGGGCCAGGTGCACCTCGCCGGCGCGCCACACCTCGAGGCCGTGGTTGCCCGAGATCGCGACCGCGTCGATGGGCACGAGCATCCGTGCCTCGGCCGCCGGGCGGCCGGTCACGCAGGCCACGAGCGCGTAGCGGCCGGTCAGCCGCTCGAGCGCGGCCAAGGCGGCCGGCAGGACTCGTGCCTCCTCGGGCATCGCGACGATCGGGGCGAGTGTGCCGTCGATGTCGCACAACACCGCCCCCCGGCTCGGGTGGGCCCGGAGGGGGGCCACCAGGCGGGCCAGGCTGCCGTCCACGGGACTTACAATACCGGCCGTGTCGCGCCGAACCCTCGCCCTGGTGGGCATCGGACTGGTGGCAGGGTTCTTCTCGGGGGTGCTCGGCGTGGGCGGTGGGATCGTCATCGTGCCGCTGCTCGTCGCCCTCGTCGGCTATCCGGCGAAGCCCGCGATGGCCACGTCGCTTGCGGCCATCCTGTTCACCGCGGTTGCCGCCGCCGGCTCGCACGCCCAGGCCGGGAACGTCAACTGGAGCGACGCGGCGCTGATCGGCCTGCCCGCGACCGCCGGGGCCGTCGGCGGGGCCTGGCTGCACCAGCGGGTCGCGCCCCGCCGGGTCGTGCTGGCGTTCTCGGTGTTCCTGCTCCTGACGGCCGCGAAGCTGGCGCTGTGACGCACGAGGTCATCGCGGTGGTGCTCGGGCTGCTCGCGGGCGTGCTCTCGGCGCTCTTCGGCGTGGGCGGCGGGATCATCTTCGTGCCGACGCTGATCTTCCTCGGCAACTCCGCCCGCGTGGCGGTCGCGACGTCGCTGGCCGCGATGGTGCCCGTGATCCTGATGGGCTCGTGGCGGCAGACCCGCTACGGCACCGTGCGCTGGCACGACGCGCTCGTGATCGGGATCGCCTCCGTGCCGACGGCGAAGCTGGGCGAGGTGGTGGCCGACTCGCTCCCAAACGACGTGCTCAAGCGCCTGTTCGCGTTCGTCCTCGTGGTCGTCGCCGTCCAGCTCGCCCTGCGGTCGCTGCGCGGCGAGCGGGTGGCCGGCGAATAGACGGGGCCTGGCCCCGAGATTCAGGCGCTCGGGTGCAGCACCGCGTCGGCCTTGCGCTTCAGATCCTCGACCACGGCCGGGTCGCGCAGGGTCGTCGTGTCGCCCAGCTCGTGGCCCTCGGCGACATCCTTCAGCAGCCGGCGCATGATCTTGCCCGAGCGCGTCTTGGGCAGGTCGTCGACGATGATCACGGCCTTCGGCCGGGCGATCTTGCCGATCTTCTGGCCGATCCACTCGCGCAGCTCCGCCGCCAGGGCGTCGGTCGGCTCGTGGCCGGCCCGCAGCAGCACGAAGCAGAGTGGCGTCTGCCCCGTGAGCGGGTCCGGTGCCGCGGTGGCGGCCGCCTCGGCGACGGCGGGATGCTCGACGAGGGTGGACTCGAGCTCGATCGTCGAGAGCCGGTGGCCGGACACGTTCATGACGTCGTCGACGCGGCCGAGCAGCCAGAAGTAGCCCTCGGCGTCCTGGCGGGCGCCGTCGCCGGGGAAGTAGACGTGGCGGCCGAACCGGGAGAAGTACGTCGAGACGTAGCGCTCGTCATCCTTGTAGAGGGTGCGGAAGATCCCCGGCCACGGCCGGGTGATGACGAGGTAGCCGCCGCTTCCCGGCGCGACCGGATCGCCGTGATCGTCGACGACCGCCGCGCGGATGCCGGGGAACGGCCGTGTCGCCGACCCGGGCTTGGTCGTCACGAGCCCCGGCAGCGGTGTGATCAGGATGCCCCCGGTCTCGGTCTGCCACCACGTGTCGACGATGGGGCAGCGCTCGCCGCCGATGAACTTCCAGTACCACACCCATGCCTCGGGGTTGATCGGCTCGCCCACCGACCCCAGCAGGCGCAGTGACCGCAGGTCATGTGCGGCCGGATGCTGCGGGCCGGCCTTGATGAACGCCCGGATCAGCGTCGGCGCCGTGTAGTACTGGGTGACGCCGTAGCGCTCGATGATCTGCCAGTGCCGCTCGGGGCCGGGGTGCATCGGATCGCCCTCGTAGAGCACGCTCGTCGTGCAGTTGGCGAGCGGCCCGTACACGATGTAGCTGTGGCCGGTCACCCAGCCGATGTCGGCCGCGCACCAGTACACGTCGTCCGCGTGGATGTCGAAGATCCAGCGGTGGGTGACCGCGACATACGTCAGATACCCACCCGAGGTGTGCACCACCGCCTTCGGCTTGGCGGTCGTGCCCGACGTGTGCAGGGCAAACAGCATGTGCTCGGCCTCCATCGGCTCGGCCGGGCACGTGTCGGGCTGTGCCGAGACGAACTCGCTCCACTCGTGGTCGCGGCCGGCCTGCATGGGCACGTCGGCTCCGGTGCGCCGCAGCACGACCATGTGCTGCACCGTCGGGGCCAGCTTCGCGGCGGCGTCCGCGGTCACCTTCAGCGGGACGCGGCCACCCTTGCGCCACGCCTCGTCCTGCGTGACCACGAGCTTTGCGCCGGTCGACTCCAGCCGCTCGCCGAGCGCCTCTGCCGAGAAGCCGCCGAACACGACGACGTGCGGGGCGCCGATGCGGGCGCACGCGAGCATGGCCACGGCCAGCTCGGGCACCATGCCCATGTAGAGGCCGACGACGTCGCCCTTGCCGATGCCGAGCGCGCGCAGCCCGTTCGCGAACCGGCACACGTCGCCGAGCAGGTCGGAGTAGGTGATCGCGCGGTCGTCCTCGTCGACGGGCTCGGAGACGTAGTGGAACGCGACCTTGTCGCCGTGACCGGCCTCGACATGGCGGTCGAGGCAGTTGTAGCTGACGTTGAGCGCGCCGTCGGCGAACCACGTGCAGTGCGGCGCGTCCCACTCCAGGCCCTGCGTGGGCGGCGTCGCCCACGACAGGAACTCGTTCGCGCGCTCGAGCCAGAAGGCGTCCAGCTCGCGGTCGGCCCGGTCGTAGACCGATGCGTCGCTGACCACAGCGGTGCGGACGAACTCGGATGAGGGCAGGAACTCGCGCTTCTCCTGCAGCAGGACATCGATGGCGGCCTCGGCCGCCTCGCGAGTCGCCTCGCTCATCGCCTACGACTCGTAGTCGAACTCGTCCTCGTCGCGGTGCAGGACCTTCTTCAGGCCCACCGCGGCGGCGCCGGCGATCATTGCCCCCAGGATGAGCGTGCGCAGCTTGTGGCTCTTGCGCTTCGTCTTGCCGGTGAGGTGCTCGGCGGTCGCCCGGATCTCCGAGGCGGCCCGCATGACCTCGTCGGTCACGGCCTTGTTGGTCGCGGCCTTGCGCGGGCCGTCGGCCTGGATCTTGACGTAGATGGACTTGGCCGAGTCGAGCGCGGTCTTGGCGTGCGCGCGCAGCTCGTCGTCCTGGGTGACGCGGGTCACCAGGGGCGAGATCGATTCGGCAACTTTGTCGGTACGCATCTTGGTCGGCATGGGTGCACCTCCGGGTGGGGGTTTGCGGTCACACTACCACTGTGCATTTTGAAAAGATCCGCACGATCCTCGCCGAATGGGGCGAGCCCGCGTACCGCTTCCGGCAGGTGTACGAGGGGGCCACGCGCGGCCTCGCGGACGAGTACGCCGAGCTGACCGCGCTCCCCGCCGGGCTGCGCGAGCGGCTGGCCGCCGAGGCGCCGCTGCGGGAGCTGGCAGTCGCTGACACCCGCCGGTCGGACGACGGCACGATCAAGCTCGGCCTGGTCACGCCCGATGGGTTCCCGCTCGAGGCGGTGATCATGCGCCACCGCAACCGCCGCACCGCCTGCCTCTCGTCGCAGTCGGGCTGCCCGCTCGCGTGCACCTTCTGCGCCACCGGCGCGATGGGCCTCGGCCGCAACCTCACCGAGGGCGAGATCGTCGAGCAGCTGCTCGTGCTCGCGAGGCTCGTGCGCGACGACGACGGCGGCCGGATCGGGAACGTCGTCATGATGGGTATGGGCGAGCCGTTCCTGAACTACGACGCCGTGCTCGCCGCCTGCCGCACCATCACCGATCCGGCTGGATACGGGCTGGGCGCCCGCCACATCGCCATCTCGACGGCCGGGTGGGTGCCGGGCATCGAGCGGCTGGCCGCCGAGCCGCTGCAGGTGAAGCTCGCGCTCTCGCTGCACGCCCCGACCGACGAGCTGCGCACCACCCTGATGCCCGTGACCAAGCGCTTCCCGCTCGCGCAGGTGATGGGCGCCTGCCGCGACTACCGCGCGCGCACCGGCCGGCGCGTGTTCGTCGAGTACCTGCTGCTCGACGGGGTGAACGACGCGACGGGAAACGCGACGGCGCTCGCCCACCTGCTCGGCCGCGACGGCTTCCACGTCAACCTGATCGCATACAACCCGACCGCGGCCGGCTACGTCGCCTCTCCGCCCGCCCGGGTCGCCGCATTCGCCGCAGAGCTGCGCCGCCGGGGCGTCGAGACGAGCTACCGGCGCTCGCACGGCGGCGACATCGAGGCCGCCTGCGGCCAGCTGGCCGTGGCCGGCGCGGCCGCCCGGCGCCGGGAGCTGCGCCGCGCGGCGGTACGATAAGCCATGTCTCCTGCGGACACGATGGCAGCGTGGGTGATCCGGCCCGACCGGCTGGGCGACCCCGTGCAGGCCATGCAGCTCGAGCGGATCGAGGTGCCCGAGCCGGGTCCAGGCGAGGTGCGCGTGCGGGTGATGGCCGCCGGCGTGAACTACAACGGCGTGTGGGCGGCGGCGGGCCTGCCCGTCTCGATCTTCCGCTACACCGGCTACGACTTCCACATCGCCGGGTCGGACGCCTCCGGCATCGTCGACCGGGTCGGCCCGGGGGTGACGCGCTGGAAGGCCGGCGACGAGGTCGTGATCCACTGCAACCAGAGCTGCGGCGAGTGCGCCGAGTGCAACGGCCACGACCCGATGGCCTGCTCGCGGCAGCGGATCTGGGCGTACGAGTCCAACTGGGGCAGCTTCGCCGAGCACTGCCTGGTGCAGGCCCAGCAGCTTTTGCCCAAGCCGCCCCGGCTGACCTGGGAGGAGGCGGCGTCCTACGGCCTCACCTACTTCACGGCGTACCGGATGCTGGTCGACCGGGCCCGCGTCCGGCCGGGCGACAACGTGCTCGTGTGGGGGGCGGGCGGCGGCCTCGGCACCTTTGCGGTGCAGCTGTGCGCGCTGCACGGCGCCAACGCCATCGCCGTCGTCTCCTCCGACGACAAGATCGACCTGGTGCGGGAGCTGGGCGCGGCGGCCGTGCTCGACCGGCGCGAGTTCGCGCTGGCCGACCCCGACACCGGCGAGCGCAACCTGGACGAGATCAAGCGCTTCGGCGGGGCCATCCGCGAGCTGACGGGCGGCGTGGACTGCGATGTCGTCTTCGAGCACGTTGGGGCGGCCACCTTCTTCACGAGCGTGTTCGTGTGCCGCACGTTCGGCACGATCGTGATCTGCGGGGCGACGTCGGGGTTCCAGCTCGACTTCGACGTGCGCTACCTGTGGATGCGGCAGAAGTCGATCCTCGGCAGCCACTTCGCGAACGCCTACGAGTGCCAGCGCGCGAACCAGCTGATCGCGGAGGGCAAGATCAGGCCGGTGCTCTCCCGCGTGTTCCCGTGGGCCGAGTGCCCGGTGCCGCACCAGATGATGAAGGAGAATCAGCACGTCGGCAAGATGGTCGTCCTGGTCGGCGCCGAGCGCGAGGGCGAGGGCCGGCGGGAATGACCGAGCGCCGCTTCGCCCGCCCCGAGGACACAGACCTCGACTACCAGCGCGACCTGGGTGATCCCGGCGAGTTCCCGTTCACGCGCGGCATCCACCGCGACATGTACGCCGGCCGGCCGTGGTCGATCCGCCAATACGCGGGCTTCGGCACCGCCGAGGAGACGAACCGCCGCTTCCGCTTCCTGATCGAGCAGGGCCAGTCGGCGCTCTCGACCGCCTTCGACCTGCCGACGCAGATGGGGATGGACGCCGACGATCCGCTGGCTGCGGGCGAGGTGGGCCGCGTCGGCGTCGCGATCAACGCCGTCGGGGACATGGAGGCGATGTTCGCCGGCATCCCGCTCGACGAGGTGTCGACGTCGATGACCATCAACGCACCCGGCGGCGGTGCTCGTGGCGATGTACTTCGTCGCCTGCGAGCGCCAGGGCCGCGACCCGGCGCTGATCCGCGGCACGGCCCAGAACGACGTGCTCAAGGAGTACGTCTCGCGCGGCACCTACATCTACCCGCCGCGGCCGTCGCTGCGGCTCGCCGCCGACGTGATCGAGTGGGCGGCCACGGCCGCGCCCCGCTTCAACGCGATCTCGCTCTCGGGGTACCACATGCGCGAGGCGGGCTGCACAGCCGCGCAGGAGATGGCCTTCGGCATCGCCAACGCGATCGCCTACGTCTCCGCCGTCACCGAGCGCGGCATCGCCGTCGACGCGTTCGCGCCGCGGCTCTCGTGGATCTTCAACACGCACATGAACTTCTTCGAGGAGATCGCCAAGTACCGGGCGCTGCGGCGGCTGTGGGCGCACGTCATGCGCGACCGGTTCGGCGCGCAGGATCCGCGCTCGATGATGCTCCGCACCCATACCCAGACCGCCGGCTCCGCGCTGACGCTGCAGCAGCCCGAGAACAACATCGTGCGCGCGGCCGTGCAGGCGCTCGCGGCGGCGCTCGGCGGCGTGCAGTCGATGGCGCTCTCGTGCTTCGACGAGGCGATCGCCATCCCCACCCAGCATGCGCAGACCCTGGCGGTGCGCACGCAGCAGATGCTCCAGCACGAGTTCGGCATCACCGACGTGGCCGATCCGCTGGGCGGGTCGTGGCACGTCGAGGAGCTGACCGACCGGCTCGAGCGCGAGGCCCGGGAGCTGATCGACCACATCGACTCGCTCGGCGGCGCGGTGGCCGCGATCGAGGCCGGCTTCTATCAGCGGGTCATCTCCGACGAGGCGTACGAGCGGGAGCGGCGGGTGGCCGCGGGCGAGGACATCGTCGTCGGCGTGAACGCCTACGTCGACGACACCGTGGCGCTGCCGGAGCGCTTCGATGTGCCGCCGCAGCTCGCGGGCGACCAGCGCCGCCGGCTCGAGCAGCTGCGGGCCGCGCGCGACGGCGCGGCGGTACAGGCGGCGCTCGGGCGGCTTTCGGCCGACGCTGCCGGCGACGTGAACCTGATGCCGGCGATCATCGCCGCGGTGCGGGCCGAGGCGACGCTGGGCGAGATCTGCGCGGCGCTGCGCGCGGTGTTCGGCGCGTACCGGCCGGCCTCGGCCGCGCAGATCTAGACCGAGCCTAGACCGCGCTGACGGCCGGCTCGAGGCTGCGCACGTAGCCGGCGATGTGCTCGACGGTCACGATCGGCAGGTTGTTGGCGTGGCAGAACGCCTGGAGCTGCGGGCCGCGCGCCATCGTGCCGTCCTCGTTGATCACCTCGCACAGCACGCCGCCGGGAGTCAGCCCGGCAAGGCGGGTGAGGTCGACCGCGGCCTCGGTCTGGCCGCGCCGCGCGAGCACGCCGCGGGTGCGGGCGCGGAGCGGGAAGACGTGGCCGGGCCGCACCAGGTCGGACGACCGCGTGGCCGGATCGACCGCGACCTGGATCGTGCGCGCCCTGTCGGCGGCCGAGATCCCTGTCGTGACGCCGGTCGCCGCCTCGATCGAGACGGTGAACCCGGTGGCATCCGAGCCCTGGTTCGCAGGCACCATCAGCGGCAGGTCGAGCTCGTCGCAGCGCTCCTCGGGCAGCGCCAGGCAGATCAGCCCGCGCGCCTGGCAGGCCATGAACGCGATGGCCTGGGCGGTGACGAACTCGGCCGCCATGCACAGGTCGCCCTCGTCCTCGCGGTCGGGGTCGTCGCACACGACGACCATCCCGCCCGCCTGCAACTGTCGGAGCGCGCGACCGAGCTCGCCGGGCATGTCGGGGACGGCGCTCACGAGCGCAGGATCATAGCCGTGCTAGGCGCTCGGCGCGGCGGAGTGCTCGGTGATCAGGGCCTTCGCCGCCTCGACGTCGTCGCTGCGGTTCACGCCCAGACAGGCCGTGACCCGGCCCGAGTCGTCGAGGTAGTAGGCGACGAAGTCGTCGGAGTCCATCGAGCCGCGCACGTCCACCCGGCCGCTCCCCGGGCCGACGTACTCGAACCAGGTCCAGTCGCCCAGGTCGGAGAAGAAGTACGGCACGACTGCGTAGGGCGCGTCCTCCTTGCCGGCCAGGGTGCGGCCGACGTAGGCGCCCTGGTTGAGGGCGACGTCCCAGTGCTCGATCCGCATGCGCTTCCCGTGAACGACGCTCTGGTAGTTGGCGATGTCGCCCACGGCCCAGACGTCGGCGCCGGCCCGCAGGTGCTCGTCGAGGTGGACGCCGTTTTCCACCTCGAGCCCCGCGGCCTGCGCCAGATCGGTGTTCGGGGTGACGCCGATGCCGGCCAGGCGCACGTCGTAGTCGCCCGCCGGGAGCTCCTTCGTGCCCGTGTGCACGCGTACGCCGTGCTGCTCCAGGTGGCGCTGGAAGTAGGCCCCCACCTCGGCGCCGAACAGGTGCTCCCACACCACGTCCTCGGGGACGGCCATCGTCACGTCCCAGCCCTTCATGCGCGCGCTCGCGGCCGCCTCGACGCCGATGAAGCCGCCGCCGATCACGCCGAGATGACCCGATCCGCCGTCAAGCTGCTTGGCCAGCGCCTGCGAGTCGTCGATCGTGCGGATGCTGGTGGTGCCGGGAAGCGTGCGCGGGGTCGCGCCCGTCGCCAGCACGAGCCGGCCGTACCCGATGGTCTCGCCGCCGGCGAGCGTCACGGTGTGGGCGGCGGTGTCGATCGCGGTCACATCGGTGCCGGTGCGCACCTCGACGTTCTGCTCCCCCCACCACTCGCCGGGGTGCATGTAGACCTCGGCGATCGGCTTCTCGCCGCGCAGGAACTCCTTGGTGAGCGGCGGCCGGTGATACGGCACATGCGCCTCGCGGGCGATGATGAGCACGGAGCCGTCCCCACCCTGCTCGCGGTACTCCTGGGCGACCATTCCCCCTGCCAGGCCACCGCCGACGATCACGTTTTCGTAGCGCACCGCATTCCCCCTAAGTCGAAGGCTCCCACCGGAACGACCGCAGCGCGACCAGAGACAGGACTGCCGTCACGGCCAACAGTACCCCGATGTCTCCGGCCACATGCGTGAGCGAGAGCCCCCTCACGGTCGTGTCGCGCAGGCCGTTCGCCATGTAGTAGAGCGGCAGGGCGCGCGCGATCGACTGCACGAACACCGGCATCGCCGCCACCGGGAAGAAGACGCCGGAGAGGAACATCATCGGGTTCGTGATCACGTTCGAGACGGCGTCGCCCGTCTCGGGGTTGGACACGACCGATCCGATCGCAAAGCCCATCGCCAGGAAGCACAGGCACCCGGCGAGCGCCACCGGGATGGCCGCCCAGGCCGTCGAGGAGATGTGCACCCCGAAGACGATGCGGCCGAACGCGAGCAGCACGACGACCTGCATGACGGCGACGACGAGCGACGCGGTGATGCGCGCCGCGAAGAACTCGGCGAGCGGGATGGGCGTGAGCTTGATCCGGCGCAGGATGCCGCGCTGGCGCCAGTCCACCAGCACCGTCGAGAGCCCGATCACCGCCGAGATCATGATCGACAGGGCCAGGATGCCCGGCAGCAGGAAGTCGATGTAGGTGAGCGACGAGGAGTCCACCGAGAGCGATGTGAACCGCACCGCCGGCGACCGGCCGGTGGCGGCCACCGAGACGCCGTCGGATGCTCCGGCGACGATCCCCCTGATGATCCCGGCCTGGTCGGCCGAGGTGTTCGACGTGTACAGCCGCAGGACGTATGACCCGCCGCCGCCGGGGGCGAACACGATGGCCGCGTCGCGGTCGCCGTTCCTGACCTGGTGGATGGCCGTGGCCGCGGACGGCGCGGTCTTCACGGTCACGCCCTTCGTGTGCTCGAGCACCTTCGTAACCGCCACCGGCCCCTGAGCGTGGACGGGCACGACGGCGATCGTGCCCGCGTTGATCGACCGGCCGAAGAGCAGGCCGAGCAGCGTCATCAGGATCATCGGGAAGAGCAGCGACCAGAAGAGCGTGATCCGGCGCCGGAACGTCATCTGCAGCTGCGCCCGCGTCGTGGCGATGAAGCGCCCGAAGCTCACTCGCGGTACTCCCTGCCGGTCAGCTGCATGAACACGTCTTCGAGGTCGGCGCCCTTCACGGCCAGGTTGTGCACCGCGTCGCCGCTGCTGCGGGCGTGCTCGAGCACCTCGAGGACGGTCGTCTGCACGTCCTTGACGTACACCGTGTGATCGCCGGCGGCGTCGGTGTAGGACACGCGGGCGTCGGCGTCGAGCGCCGCGATCAGGCCGGACGGGGTGTCGAGCGCCACGATCCTGGACTCGTCCATGATCGCCACCCGGTCGCACAGCTCCTCGGCCTCCTCCAGGTAGTGCGTCGTCAGCACCACCGTCTTGCCCTGGTCGGTGTTGATCGACCGGATCACGTCCCACAGGTTGTGCCGGGCCTGCGGGTCGAGGCCCGTGGTGGGCTCGTCGAGGAAGACGATCTCGGGGTCGTGGACGAGCGCGAGCGCGATCGCAAGGCGCTGCTGCTGGCCGCCGGAGAGGCGCTTGGCGTAGTCGTCGGCCTTCGTCTCGAGCCCGACCAGCGCGAGCGCGGTGGTGGCGCGGTCGGCCGCGTCGGTGCGCAGGTAGAAGCGGGCGAAGAGCTCGAGCAGCTCACGCGCCGTCAGCATGTCGAAGAGCGAGGTCGACTGCAGCTGCACGCCGATCCGGGCCTGGATCCGGCGCGGGTCCGGCCACACCGGCTGGCCGAGCAGCGTGATCTCGCCGGCGTCGGGCTTGCGCAGGCCCTCGATCATCTCGAGCGTGGTGGTCTTGCCGGCGCCGTTGGGGCCGAGGATGCCGAACGACTCGCCCTGCTCGACCCGGAACGTGACCCCGTCGACGGCGGTGTGGGCGCCGTAGCGCTTGGTCAGCCCGTCGACCGAGATGGCAGCATCCATCAGCGCGCAAGCGTAGCGCCGCAGCCGCGATGACCGGCCCGGGTCCGGTTCATACTGCGACCTGTCGATTTCGGCGCTCCCCGTTTGTCGTACGAGCGACCATCCACCCAGGAGGAGACGATGAAGTACATGCTGCTGATCCATCAGGGCACGACCCCGCTGCCGGGCTCGGACGAGTGGGCGACAGCTCAGCCAGGACGAGCAGAAGGCGGTCTACGCCGCCTACCAGGCGATCAACGAGACGCCCGGGCGTCACGCCCGGCGAGCAGATGCAGCCGCCCGAGACGGCGCACCACCGTGCGCGTCGCAGGACGGCAAGACCCTGACCACCGACGGCCCGTTCGTCGAGATCAAGGAGGCGGTCGGCGGCTACTGCTTCTTCGAGGCCGACGACCTCGACGCGGCGATCGAGCTGGCGGCGCAGATCCCGGCCGCGAGCATGGGCGGCGCGGTCGAGGTGCGCCCGATGGTGGAGTGGTGAGCGATCCTCGACCAGGTCTTCCGCGACGCAGTGGGGCCGCGTCCTCGCTGCGCTGATCGGCTTCCTCGGCGACTTCGACCTCGCCGAGGAGGCCGCGCAGGAGGCGTTCGCGATCGCCGCCGAGCGCTGGCCGCGCGACGGCGTGCCCCGCAACCCCGGGGCCTGGCTGATCACGACGGCCCGCAACCGGGCCATCGACCGCATTCGCCGCGATCGCACGCTGGCCGCGAAGACCCGCCTGCTCGACGTGCCCGAGGGCGTGGAGGACGACGTGGACGACGAGACGGGTTTCCCGACGAGCGGCTCGAGCTCATCTTCACCTGCTGTCACCCGGCGCTCGCCGTCGACGCGCAGGTGGCGCTCACCCTGCGGACGCTCGGCGGCCTGCACGACGGCCGAGATCGCCCGCGCCTTCCTCGTGCCCGAGGCGACGATGGCCCAGCGGCTCGTGCGGGCGAAGCGCAAGATCAAGGCGGCCGGGATCCCGTTCCGGGTGCCGCCCGACCACCTGCTGCCCGACCGGCTCGCCGCCGTGCTCGCGGTCGTCTACCTGATCTTCAACGAGGGCTACGGCGGCCGCGGCGACCTGGCGGCCGAGGCGCTGCGGCTCGGGCGGGCGCTGCCGAGCTCATGCCCGACGAGCCCGAGGTGCACGGCCTGCTGGCGCTGATGCTGCTGCACGACGCCCGGCGCGAGGCCCGGTTCCGCGACGGCGAGCTGGTGCTGCTGGCCGACCAGGACCGGCGCTCTGGGACACCGCGCAGATCGCCGCAGGGCGGGCCGTGCTCGACCGCGCCCTCGCCCTGCACGGCCGCGGCCCCTACGTCGTGCAGGCGGCGATCGCCTCGCTGCACGCCGACGAGCCGCGCGACTGGCCCCAGATCGCCGCCCTCTACGGCGAGCTCTCCCGCCTCACCGGCTCGCCGGTCGTCGAGCTCAACCGGGCCGTCGCGGTCGCCGAGGCCGAGGGGGCCGAGGCCGGCCTCGCCATCGTCGACGGCCTCGCGCTCGACGACTACCGCTACCTGCACGCCACGCGCGGCGAGCTGCTGCGGCCGGCTCGGCCGCACGGAGGAGGCCCGCGAGGCCTACCGGCGGGCGCTCGACCTCGTGCACGACGACGCCGAGCGGCGCCTGCTCGAGCGGCGGCTGGCCGAGCTCAGCGCTGCGGCCGCTTCGGGATGAGCACCTTGCGCCGGAACTCGCACACGATCTCGCCGCGCTGGTTCTCGCCGACCGTGTCCACCGTGACCACGCCGCGGTCGGGCTTGGAGCGCGACGGGACGACGTCGACCACGGTGGTGCGCGCGTAGATCGTGTCGCCGTGGAAGGTGGGCTGCGCGTGCTTGAGCGACTCCACCTCGAGGTTTGCGATCGCCTTGCCGGAGACGTCCGGGACGCTCATCCCGAGCACGAGCGAGTAGACCAGGTTGCCGACGACGACGTTCTTCTTGAACTGGGTCTCCGTCTCGGCGTAGTGGGCGTCGGTGTGCAGCGGGTGGTGGTTCATCGTGATCATGCAGAACAGGTGGTCGTCGGCCTCGGTGATCGTCTTGCCGGGCCAGTGCTTGTAGACGTCGCCCACCTGGAAGTCCTCCAGGTAGCGGCCGAAGCGGGTCTCGCGGGCGTCGATCACGCGGCCGTCGCTCACAGCGGGTTCCTCGCGAGCAGGCCGCGGGCGATGATGAGCTTCTGGATCTCGGACGTGCCCTCGCCGATCAGGAGCAGCGGCGCGTCGCGGTAGAGGCGCTCGATCTCGTACTCCTTCGAGTAGCCGTAGCCGCCGTGGATGCGCAGCGACTCCTCGACCACCTCGTTGCAGATCTCGGTCGCAAACAGCTTCGCCATCCCCGCCTCGACGTCGGAGCGCTCGCCGGCGTCCTTCTTGCGGGCGGCCGAGAGCATGAGCAGGCGGGCCGCCTCGATCTTCGTGCCCATCTCGGCCAGCTTGAACTGGATGCCCTGGTGCTTGGCGATCGGGCGGCCGAACGCCTCCCGCTCCTGGGCGTAGCGGATCGCGATGTCGAACGCGCGCTGGGCGACGCCGACGCCGCGGGCGGCCACGTTCACGCGGCCGACCTCGATGCCGGACATCATCTGCTGGAACCCGCGCCCCTCCTCGCCGCCGAGCAGGTTCTCGACCGGCACGGGGTGATCGGCGAAGACGAGCTCGGTCGTCTCGACGCCCTTGTAGCCGAGCTTCTCCAGCTGCGGCGGGATGGTGAGGCCCCCATGCACGGGCGCGCCGGCCTCCTTCTCCACCAGCAGGCAGCTCATGCCGCGGTGGGCCGGCCGGGCATCCGGGTCGGTCTTCACGAGCGTCGCCACCATGCCGGACCGCAGGCCGTTCGTGACCCACATCTTCTGGCCGTTCACGATGTAGTCGCTGCCATCGCGCACCGCCCGCGAGCGGATCGCCTGGACGTCGGAGCCGCACTCGGGCTCCGTCATCGAGAAGGCGCAGCGCAGCTCGCCCGTGGCCATCCGGGGCAGGAAGCGCTCGCGCTGCTCCTCGGTGCCGTCGCGCACCAGCATGTCGGCGACGATGAAGTGGGTGTTGACGATGCCCGAGACGCTCATCCAGCCGCGGGAGAGCTCGCACACGGCCAGGGCGTAGGTGGTCAGGTCGAGGCCGAGCCCGCCGTAGCGCTCCGGGATGGTGAAGCCGAAGATGCCGAGCTCGCGCAGGCCCGCCACGATCTCGTCGGGGAACGCGTCCTCGCGCTCGAGCTGCGAGGCGACCGGGATGATCTGCTCGTCGGTGAACTGGCGCACCAGCCCGACGATCTCGCGCTGGTCCTCCGAGAGCCCGTCGAGCGTCGTGCTCACGCCGGCACCCGCCCGCCCATGCCGGCGGCCTCGCCCCGGGCGACGACGGCCTCGGCGATCTTGCGCGACGCCTCGTCGATCATCTGGCCCTCGTGCATCACCGCGCCCTTGCGCTCGACCGTGGTGGCGTGGTGGTAGGCGTCGAGCAGCCGCCGGGCGGACTCGAACTGATCCTCCGTCGGCATGAACACCTCGTTGGCGACGTCCACCTGGCTCGGGTGCAGCACCCACTTGCCGTCGAAGCCGACGAGCCGGGCGCGGTGGCACAGGCGGCGGTACTCGTCGACGTTCTTGATGTCCGTGTACGGCCCGTCGATCGCCTGCAGCCCGTACGCGCGGGCGGTGGTGACGATCTTCGAGAGCACGTAGTGCCACTGGTCGCCGGGGTAGTCCGGGTCGATCGACCCGATGACGAGCTGGGCCACCCCGATCGAGGCCGCGTAGTCGCCCGGGCCGAAGATGATCGTCTCGATCCGGTCGGTGGCCGTGGCGATCTCGCGCAGGTTGACGGTGCCGCGGGCGTTCTCGATCTGGGCCTCGATGCCGATCCGGTGGCCGATCCCGTGCTGCGTCTCGAGCTGGGTCAGGAGATGGTCGACGAAGTGCAGCTGCGAGGCGTCCTCGACCTTCGGGATCATCAGGCAGTCGAGCTGCGCGCCGGCGCCGCCGACGACCTCGACGATGTCGCCCAGGCACCACTGCGTCGTGACCCCGTTCACCCGCACGACGCGCGTCTTGCCCGAGTAGTCGTGCGTCCGCAGCGCCTGCACGACCAGGGCGCGCGAGTCCTCCTTCTCGAGCGGCGAGACGGCGTCCTCGAGATCGAGGAAGACCTGGTCGGCGGGCAGCGTCGCCGCCTTCGCCAGCATCTTCTCGGATGAGCCCGGCACCGCCAGGCAGGAACGGCGCAACCTCACGGGGCGGCTCCTCGTCTCGGGGAGCCGCAGTCTATCGGCGCGGGTGCTGCCGAAGCCTCAGAGCAATCCTATGCGGCCGAGCGGCCAGTAGCGGACGCGGGCGATGCCGATCATGCCGCCACGCGGCTCCAGGCCCCATGTGCGCGAGTCGTCGGAGATGACCCGGCTGTCGCCGAGCATGAGGTAGTAGCCGGACGGGATCTTCTGGCGGGGGAGATCGTTGGTCGGCTTGCCGTGCGTGTAGGGCTCCTTCAGCTGGAAGGCGGGCTTGCCCTTGTCCTTGATGAACACGTGGCCGCCCTTCGCCCACACCGTCTCGCCGGGCAGGCCGATCACGCGCTTCACGAACGTGGTCGACGCGAGCCCCTGCCGCAGCGACAGCCGGGGCGTGGTGCAGACGCCGCTCGCGTCGTCGAAGCCGGACCTGCAGTGCGGCGGGTGGAAGACGACGATCTGGCCGCGGCCGGGGTTCTCGAAGTCGAGGCTGAGGCGGTCGGCCAGCACCCGGTCGCCGGGCTCGAGCGTCGGCACCATGCTCGGGGTCGGCACCTTGTACGGCTTGACCACGAACGCCTGGCCGAGATAGGCGATGCCGAGCGCGACGACGAGCGTGATCGCCGTTTCGACCACGGTTCGAACCGGCTTTGGCAGCGCGGAGAGGAGGCCCATGTCGCGCAGGTTATCGACCGCGGGTGTGGGTCGCTGTAGGTGGGAGGCGCGCGATCGTGGCCGTGCTCACGCCGCCGCGATCTTTACCCGCGCATAACTCCAGGACCGGTACCCTCCTGCCGATGGAGTCCGCATGACGCGAAGATTCGCGACGTGTGTTGCGGCGGCGCTCGCACTCGTCCTTCCGGTGTCGGCCCAGGGGGCGACGACCTTCACGCTCACCGGGCACGGCTGGGGGCACGGCATCGGCATGTCCCAGTACGGGGCGCTCGGCTACGCGCAGCACGGCTGGGGCTACGCCCAGATCCTCGACCACTACTTCACCGGCACCCACGTCGCCCCGCTGCCGCGCTCGGTGCTCGAGCGGGTGCTCCTGTCGTCGGGCTCGTCCGTGAGCTTCGGCGCCGCGTCGGGGATGACGCTCAGGGACGCCGCCGGCCACGCGAAGGCGCTGACGAAGGGCTCCTACCGGCTCCAGCCGGGCGGGACGCACGGCCACCTGCAGCTCGTGAACCGGACGACCGGCGGCGTCACGAAGGCCCTCGTCGCCCCGGTGCAGATCACCCCGCGCTCGCAGCCGCTCGAGCTCGACAACTCGGCCGGGATCGGCTTTGCCCACGACCACTGGCACGGCTCGTTCCGGGTGATCGAGTCCGGCTCGAGCCTGCTCTGCGTCGACGTCGTCGGCCTCGAGAAGTACCTGCGCGGAGTGGTGCCGAGCGAGATGCCGGCCTCGTGGCCGCTGCCGGCGCTCAAGAGCCAGGCCGTCGCCGCCCGCTCCTACGCGGTCGCCACGAGGAACCCGTCCGGCGACTTCGACGCCTATGCCGACACCCGCAGCCAGGTGTACGGCCCGATCGAGCACGAATCGGCCGCCTCGACCGCCGCGGTGGCCGCCACCGTCCACCGGGTCGTCTACTACCGAGGCACGGTCGCAACCACGTTCTTCTCGTCGAGCTCGGGCGGGCTCACGTCGTCCGAGCAGGCGGCGTGGGACACCACCAGCGGCCAGCCGTACCTCGTACCCGTGCGCGACCGCTACGACAGCGCCGGAGGCGCCAACCCGTACCACACCTGGCCGACGCAGACCTACTCGCCCACGAGCCTGGCGCGGGCGCTCGGCGTCTCCGGGACGGTGACCTCGCTCGCCGGGACGATCGACCCGCCCTCACAGCGGATGCTGAAGCTGGCCGTGACCGCGTCGGGCGGAACGACGACGCTGACCGGCGTGCAGGTGCAGGTGCGGATGGGGCTGCGATCGACGTACTTCCGCCTGCTCGAGCGCTCGCTCTCGGGGCCGTCCACCTCGGTCGCCGGGCAGACGTTTCAGCTCACCGGCCGGGCGTGGCCCGTGCCCGGGGGCGGCGTCTCACTCGAGCGGCGGGGTGCGCCCGGCACCGCCTGGCAGGTCGCCATCCCCCACCTGGCGGTGGGGGCCAACGGCAACTTCTCGGTGGCGCTGCACCCGGCGGCGGACCGCACCTACCGGCTGGTGTCGGCCGGCAAGGCGGTGTCGCCGCACGTCACCGTGGCGGTGCAGCCGGCGCTCACCCTCGTGGTCAGCGGCGGCCGCTTCCGGGCGACCATGTACCCGGCCCTGCCGGGCGAGACGCTCATGCTCTCGAGGCGGACGCCCTCCGGCTGGGTGCTCGGCGAGTCGGGCACGACCGGGCCGCACGGAAACGTGCTCTTCACGACCCTGCCGTCCACCGGCACCTGGCGCGTCCACTACGTCGGCGACGCCACCCACCTGCGCGGCCACTCCGCGGCGATCACCGTTCCGTAGCTTCGAGCCGCTCGTCGGCCGGCACGTCGCGCAGCACCCGCGCCGGCACGCCCACCACGATCACGCCGGCCGGCACGTCGCGGACGACCACGGCGCCCGCGCCGACGAACGCCTCCGGGCCGACCTCGATCCCCGGAAGCAGCGTCGCCCCGCCGCCGACGCGCGCTCCGCGGCGGATGGTCGCGCCCCTTGATCAGGGCGTGGCGGCGCTCGGTGCGGCCCATGAAGTTGTCGTTCGTCGTGACGACGCACGGGGCGATGAAGACGTGCTCCTCGAGCGTGCAGTACGCCGTGATGTAGGCGTTCGTCTGGATCTTCGTGTGCGCGCCGATCGTCGTGTCGTTCTCGACGCACACGCCGCGGCCGATGACGACGTCGTCGCCGATCGTGCAGCGCTCGCGCACCGTCGCGAGGTCGCCCACCACGCAGCCCGCGCCGAGCGTCGTCCCGGCCGAGATCACCGCTCCGGCGGACACGCGCGTCTCGGCTCCGAGCCGCAACGGCGGCAGCGTCGCCGCGGCGGGCGGTCGAGCGGGCCGAGAGCACCGGCCGGCGCCCGAGCACGGCGTTGTCGCCGATGCTGCAGCCGTCGCCGATGACCGTGCCCTCGTGGACGGTCACGTGCGCGCCGAACTGGACGTCGGCGCCGATCGCGGCGCCCTCGCCCAGCACGAGGCCGGGCGCGTCGGCCGCCGTCCACATCACCGCGCGGCCGCTCCCAGCGCGATCGTCTCCCCGCCCTGGTCGAGCGACGTCTGCAGCGCCTCGAGCACCTCGACCACGCGCACGCCCTCGTCGACGCCGGCGCGCGTTGTCGAGCCCGCTGCCACCGAGCGCAGGAAGTGGCTGCACTCGAGCTGCAGCGGCTCGCGCATGTCGATCCGGGGCACCCAGATGTCGCCGGTGTGCGTCGAGATCCGGCCGGCCGGCGTCTGCCAGTCGCCCTTGTCGAAGACGGTCACCTTGCGGTCGGGCTCCATGTCGTCGAAGACCGCCATCCTGCGCGAGCCGATGACGGTCATCTTGCGCATCTTGTGCGGGTCGAGCCAGGACAGGTGCAGGTGCCCGATCTGGCCGGTCGCGAAGCGGATGTAGCCGAAGACGACGTCCTCGACGCCCGGCTGGACGTAGCACTCGCCCCGGGCCGAGACCTCGACCGGGTCCGCATCGACCAGGTGCAGGATCACCGAGATGTCGTGCACGCCGAGCGACCAGAGCACGTTCTCGTCCGGGCGGATCGTGCCGAGGTTGAGCCGGTTGCCGTACACGTAGCGCACCTCGCCCAGCTCGCCGGAGTCGATCAGGTCGCGCAGCTTCTCGATGCCGGGATGGAAGCGCAGCAGGTGGCCGACCATCAGCACGAGGCCGCTGCCGCGACACGAGGTCGCGCAGCTCGTGGGCCTCGGCGGCCGTCCAGGTCATCGGCTTCTCGACCATGACGTGCTTGCCGGCCAGGATCGCCCGCCGGGCGAGCTCGAAGTGCGTCGGCACGGGCGTCGCCAGCACCACGGCGCGCACGTCGGGGTCGGCCAGCACGTCGTCGTAGCTCGCCGTGAACCGGGCCTGCGGATAGGCGGCCGCGTACGCCGCGCGGGTCTCGGGGTCGGCGTCGCAGCACCAGCGCAGGTCGGATTCGGGCAGCGTGCCGAAGTTGCGCAGCAGGTTCTTGCCCCACCCGCCCAGGCCGACCATGCCGACGGTCACGCGCTCGCTCACAGCTTCACCACCTTGCCGTCGGCGGCGGGCACCGCGTTTCGGAAGTCGATCACGAGCTGGCGCCCGCTCGGCCACCCGGGCGTAGTCGAGGCCGGAGTGGGCGGTCACCACGCACACGATGTCGGCCGCCTCCAGGAGCTCGTCGGTGAGCGGCGAGGAGGTGAGGTCGAGCTCCTCCTCGGCCAGCGTGGGCACGAACGGGTCGTGATAGGCCACGTCGGCGCCGCGGTCGCGCAGAAGCCCGATCAGCTTGAGCGCCGGCGACTCGCGCAGGTCGCCGACGTCGCCCTTGTACGCCACGCCCAGCACGAGCACGGTGCTCCCGGCGACCGCCTTGCGGTGGCCGTTCAGGGCCCGCGCGATGCGCTCGGCGCAGTAATAGGGCATGTGCTGGTTCACCTTTCCGGCCAGCTCGATGAACTCGGTCGGGAAGTCGAGCTCGCGCGCCTTCCAGGCCAGGTAGAACGGGTCGATCGGCAGGCAGTGCCCACCCAGGCCGGGGCCCGGCTGGAACGGCATGAACCCGTAGGGCTTCGACGCCGCGGCCGCAACCACCTCCCACACGTTCAGCCCCATGCGGTCGCACAGCATCGCGAGCTCGTTCACGAGCGCGATGTTGACCGAGCGGAAGATGTTCTCGAGCAGCTTGGTCAGCTCGGCCGCGTCGCACGAGCTGACCGGGACGAGGTGCTCGATGCACTGCCCGTAGAGCGCCAGGGCCCGCTCGAGGCAGGCGGGCGTGAGCCCGCCGACGACCTTCGGCGTCGTGCGGACGGTGAAGTCGGTGCGGCCCGGGTCGATCCGCTCCGGCGACATCGCCAGGTGGAAGTCGCGCCCCGCGACCAGGCCGTCGCGCTCGAGGAGCGGCCGCAGCACCTCGCGGGTCGTGCCCGGGTAGGTGGTCGACTCGAGCACGACGAGCTGCCCGGCGTGCACGTGGGGGGCGATCCGGCGGGTGGCGTCCGTGAGGATGCCGAGGTCGGGCTCGCGGTTGCGCGAAAGCGGCGTCGGCAGGCAGATCAGCACGGCCTCGGCGGCGGCGATGGCCGCGTAGTCGGCGGTGGCCTGCAGCCGGCCCGCGGTGACGAGCTCCGCCAGCAGCGGCCCCGGCACGTCCTCGATGTAGCTCTCGCCGCGGCCGATCGCCTCGACCTTGCGCGTGTCCGCTTCGACGCACACCACGGTGCGGCCGGCGCGGGCGAACTCGACGGCGAGCGGCAGCCCCACGTAGCCGGCGCCGACGATGGCGATGGGTGCGGTCATGGCCGCCAGGATGCTATCGGTGCCGCTCGCCGGCGGACGCGACAACCGCGGCGATGCGGGTGGCCGCGTCGCCCTCGCCGTAGAGCGGCGGGTGGGCCGCCGGCCGCTCGAGGTCGCGCAGCGCCGCCGTGACCGCGGCGGCGTCGAGGCCGCCCGCCAGCCGGTTCCATCCGAGCGCGATCGTCTCGACCCACTCGCTCGTGTCGCGCAGGGTGATGCACGGCACCCGGTGCAGGTATGCCTCCTTCTGCACGCCGCCGGAGTCGGTCAGGCACACGCCCGCCGCCATCAGGAGCGCCGTGAAGTCGAGGTAGCCGAGCGGCGGGGTGAGGATCGCGGCCGCCTCGGCCCGCCCGGCCAGGCCCGTGCGCTCCAGGGCGGCCCGCGTGCGGGGGTGGATCGGGAACACCGCCGGCCGGTCGAGCGCCTCGAGCACCGCGACGAGGGCCGGCATCGATTCCTCGCCCGTGTTCGACTGGCGGTGGACGGTGACGAGCGCGTAGCCGTCGCGGGCCACGCCCAGCCGCTCCAGCACCCGCGAGCGGGCGGCCGCGGGCGCGAACGTGCGGGCCACGTCGACCATCACGTCGCCGACCATGTGCACGCCGGCCGAGATGCCCTCGGCGGCGAGGTTTTGGACGGCCGTCGGGCTGGGGCAGAAGCGCAGGTCGGAGAGGACGTCTGCGACGACGCGGTTGCATTCCTCCGGCATCGCCCGGTCGAAGGAGCGCAGGCCCGACTCGACGTGGCCGAGGGGCAGCCTGAGCTTGGCCGCCACGAGCGATCCGGCCAGCGTCGAGTTGGTGTCGCCGTAGACCAGGACGAGGTCGGGCGCCTCGCCGGCCAGAACGGGCTCGAGGCCGACCAGCATGGCGGCGGTCTGCACGGCGTGGCTGCCCGAGCCGGCCGCGATCTCGTGATCCGGCGGCGCCAGCGCGAGCTCGTCGAAGAAGATCTGCGAGAGCTCGGCGTCGTAGTGCTGGCCGGTGTGGACGAGCACGTGATCGCTGACGGCGCGAAGCGCGGCGGAGAGCGGCGCCGCCTTGATGAACTGCGGCCGGTTGCCGACCACCGAGACGACCTTCATGGCCCGCCAGCCTACCGGCGCGACGGGCGGTCAGGCCCCGAGCAGCGAGTTCAGGACGTCGGCGAGCGCACCGCTCGCCACCCGGCCCTGGTGCGACCATGCGATCCGGCCCTGCTGATCGATCACGAACGTGTCCGGCTGGCCGATCAGGCCGTAGCGGTCGGCGAGGTCGTTCGACTCGTCCCACACGATCGGCCACGTCCAGCCGTATTTGTGGATGAACCGGGTCGCGCCCGTGCGGGTGTCGTTGTTGGCGACGGCGAGCACCTGCACGCGGTTGCCGAACCTGCGCGCCACCCGCGTCAGCTGCGGTGCCTCGGTGCGGCAGGGGGCGCACCAGCTGGCGAAGAAGTTCACGACGACGGGCTTGCCGGCGTAGGCGTGCAGGTTGACGGGCGCACCGGCGAGCGTCGGGCCGGCGAGCGCGGGCGCGGGTTTGCGGTCGGCGGCGTGGATCGGCGTCGCCTTCGGAGCCGCCAGCAGCGACGCGTGCATGCGGCCGTAGACGACCACCCCGGCGACGGCGACCGTCCCCGCGACCACGGCCGCGATGGTGAGCAGCCTGCGCACGGCCACAATGGTACGCCTTCTAGTCGAGCCCGAGGGCGGCGTCGAGCCGTCTGGCCACGGCGGCCACCAGCGCTGCGGTCTGCTCGAGGTCGCCCAGGTCGACGATCTCGTTCGGAGAGTGCATGTAGCGGTTGGGGACGCTGACGACGCCGACCGGGATGCCGGCGCGGGTGAGCTTGACGGCGTCGGCGTCGGTCCAGGTGGAGCCGGCCGAGGCCCCGAACTGGTGGGGGATGCCCTCCTGCTCGGCCACCTCGCCGATCAGCTCGAACATCGCCGGGTGCACACCGGAGCCGCGCTCGATCACCGGCCCCTTGCCCAGGGCGATCTCGCCCACCTTGCGCTTGGGCACGTTCGGCTGGTCGGACGTGTGGGTGACGTCGATGACGATGGCCGCGTCGGGGTCGAGCCCGAACGCGGCCGTGTAGGCACCCGCAAAGCTCGTCTCCTCCGAGACCGAGGCCACCCCCACGAGCTCCCACGTCCCCGGCTGCTCGGCGTAGAGGCGGGCCGACTCGGCCGCGACGAAGGCGCCCGCGCGGTTGTCGACCGCCCGGCTGGCGAGGCGGCCTCCGCGCAGGTCGACGATCGGCTGCTCGACCACGGCCAGGTCGCCGGTGCGCACCACCGACCGGGCCTCGGCCCCGTCGGCGGCGCCGATGTCGATCCAGAGGTGGTCGAGGCGCAGCTGCTTGTCCTTGTCCTCGGGCTCGGCCAGGTGGGGCGCCTTCTGGCCGACGACGCCGACGATCGGGCCGTCCTTCGCCAGGATGCGGATGCGCTGGGCGACGACGACGGAGGGCGTCCACCCGCCCACCCCCGCGAACCACAGGTAGCCCTCGTCGTCGATGTGGGTGACGACGAAGCCGATCTCGTCGATGTGGCCCATCACCACGACCGAGCGCGGCCCGGCCGGGTTCACCGATGCAAACGCCGATCCGAGCGCGTCGCCGCGCACCTCGGCGAAGCCGGCCGCGTAGTCGCGCCAGACGCGCGCGGCCAGGCGCTCGTCGCCGGCCGGGCCGGCCGCGGCCAGGAGGTCGCGGAAGAAGGTGTCGGATGCTGCCCTCATCGGCGCGAAAGGGTAGCGGGTCTGGCGGCGGCGCGTTGGTAGACTGGCCGACCCGGGGCCGTTAGCTCAGCTGGTAGAGCAGGGGACTCTTAATCCCAAGGTCGAAGGTTCGATCCCTTCACGGCCCATCGCGGTGGTGCTTCGGCGAACGGCCGGCGGTACCCGGTCAGAGGTGGAAGGCCCGGCCGAGTCCGGAGAAGACGCGCGCGGCGCCGAGGAAGCGGCGGATGCCAAGCAGATGCTCGGACGCGCGCAGGAGCGAGTAGTGGTTCAGGTTCCGGCTGGTGAGCGTGCCCGCGGGCGTGTACGGGCTGGTGACGACAAGCGGCACCTGATTGTCGCCCGAGCCCTCATCCCACACCAGGAGGATGGCGGTGTGCCCGGCCTGGTAGGCGCGGCTTCGCCGCATCATCGGGATCCAGCGTGACGCCCACCGGTCGCCGGTCGCGACCGAGCAGCTGTGCATGTCGTTGCACAGGTTCGGTGTCACGAACATGTAGGCGGGTGCGTGGCCGCCGTTCAACGCAGCGTGCAGGAGCCCGCCGCCGAGCGACCCGAGCCGGCGCACGTGCGTGCGGCAGATCGATCGCACCTTCAGGTAGTAGACGGCGGGGACGTGCCGGGCGGCGTACAGGCCGCCGGTGCCCGTCGCGCATGCGGTCGGCATCGACTCGGCGTAGCTGCGCCAGCCGAGGTGGTGGGCGGTCACCTGCGAGAAGATGCTCCTGCCGCGGATGGGGCACTCGCTCGGCGTGCAGTCGCTCGTCTGGCCGTGCGTCGAGCCGCTCGTCAGCGCCAGGTAGTTCGGGAGACTGGGGTGGGTGATCGCGTGGTAGTTCGTCGCCAGGCCGCAGCGGCGCGCGAGCGCGGTGATGTACGGCGCGTGGCCGATGATCGCGGAGTAGGAATGGTTCTCCATCAGGACGACGATCACATGGCGCACGACCGGACGCTGGTGGGCGCGCGAGCCGCAGGAGGCGGATGCGCCGGCCGAGGCGACGCCGGAGGTCACCGTCGCGACGGTGACCGCTGTCAGCAGCGACAGCACGAGGACGGCTCGCTTCACAGGTCGAAGGTAGCGCGGCCGGATTGCCGGATCCTTACCCCGCCGTGACGGCGGTCACCATGCGCTCGGGAAGACGCTCGGGCCGGCGCGCGTCAGGTGGAAGGCAGGCAGGCGGCCGGCGGCCGCGTACCTGCAGACACGGCCAATCGACGTGAAGGAGACGACGAATGCAGCTGTACGCAATCCTGCGGCGGAGCGGCTGGAGCTCGGCGGACGAGCTCCAGGAGGCGGCCGCCCGCTCGACGCGCGTCGGCAACGAGGAGATGCCGGACGACGTGCGCTGGATCCGGAGCTACGTCCTCGACGAGGGCGGCGGATCCGTCGGCACCATCTGCATCTACGAGGGCACGAGCCCCGAGGCGATCCGCGAGCACGCCTCGCGCGCCGACCTGCCCGCCGACGAGGTGATCGCGATCGCCGACACCGTCGTCGTGCGCCCCGACCCGGCCCCCACGACCGCCTGACCCCCGGCGCGCGCCCGCCCTCCGGCAGCCGCCAGGGGGGCGGGCGCCCGCGTGTGCCGGCCGGTCGCGGGCCTTCATCGGCGGCGCAATTCGCCGAACACCGGGAGGTGGTCTCCCTCGTCGCCCAGAATCCGGTGCTCCTCCTCTTCGGAGTGTGTGCGGTCGGGTTCCTGGTCGGGCGCGTGTCCTTCGGAGGGTTCTCGCTCGGCGTCGCCGCGGTGCTCTTCGTCGGGATCGGCGCCGGCGCCGTCAGCGCGAGCTGGGTGCTGCCGGAGGACGTGTGGGTGCTGGGCCTCGCCACGTTCGTCTACACCACGGGCCTCGCCTCCGGACCGAGCTTCGTCGCCGCCATCCGCCGCCGCGGCCTGCCCCTGAACGCGAGCGCGCTCCTCGCCGTCGGCCTGGCCGCCGCCGCCGTCGCGATCGCGACCGCGGCGATCCACGTGAGCGGCGCCGTCGGCAGCGGCATCTTCGCAGGAGCCGTCACGAGCACGCCCGCGCTGGCGGCGGCCATCGGCTACCTGCAGCAGCACTCGAGCGCAGCGGCCTTCGCCCGGCTCGGCGCCGCGCCGATCGTCGGATACTCGCTGTGCTACCCGGTCGGCGTGCTCATCCCGCTCGTCTCCACCCACATCATCCTCAAGCGCGGCCGCTCCCACCACCGCCCCAAGCTGGTCGAGCACACCGCCCGCATCGAGGACGTCGAGAACGTGACCGTCGCCGAGCTCGCGGCGGAGCTCGAGAACCGGGTCGCGTTCGGCCGCGTGCTCCACGACGGCACCGTGCAGGCCGCCGAGCCGGGCATGTCCGTGCACCGCGGCGACCTGGTGACCGTGGTGGGCACGGAGCAGGACGTTGCCACCGCCGTGAGCCTCGTGGGCGCGCGGATCTCGACCGAGCTCGCCGACGATCGCTCCGACCTCGACTTCCGCCGGGTGCTCGTGTCCAACTCCGATCTCGCCGGCAAGCGCGTCGACGAGGTCGGCCTGGATCACCTGGACGCGACCGTCACCCGCATCCGCCGCGGCGACTCCGACCACGTCGCCCGCCCCGACTTCGTCCTCGAGCTCGGCGACCACGTTCGCGTCGTCGCCCCGCGCGAGCGCCTGGCGCAGGTGAAGGTGCTGTTCGGAGACTCCTACCGCAGCCTGCGCGAGCTCGACGTGCTCACGTTCTCGCTCGGCATCGCGGCCGGCATGCTGCTCGGGCTCGTGCCGCTGCCGCTGCCCGGCGGCGGGGTGTTCACGCTCGGATTCGCCGGCGGCCCTCTGATCATGGGCCTGCTGCTCGGCGCCCGCGAGCGCACGGGCCGGCTCGTGTGGCAGCTCCCGCATGCCGCCAACCTGACCCTGCGCCAGTTCGGCACGGTGCTCCTGCTCGCGGGCATCGGCACGAAGGCCGGCCAGTCGTTCTCGCACACCGTCACGTCGCCCGCGGCCGTCTCCATCGTCCTCGCCGGAGCGGCCGTCACCATCGTCATGGTGGCGGTGACCGTGCTCGCCGGCGGCCGGCTGCTGCGGCTGCCGGGCTCGCAGCTCGCGGGGATGGTCGCCGGGGTCTCGACCCAGCCGGCCGTGCTCGCCTATGCCTGCGCGCATTCGGCCGAGGAGGACGAGGTCCTGGTCGGGTATGCGACCGTCTATCCGCTGGTGATGATCGCGAAGATCGTCGCCGTCCAGCTTCTGATCACGATCCTGATGTAGCGCTGCCTTCCCTGGATCAGGCAGATCCGGGGCCCGGGGGATCCCCCCTTCTCGGTATGCGCGGCTCACCGTCGGCGGTCGAATTGTAAAGGTAGCCTCCGTCGCCGCCTGCGATGGACCGGTTGTCCTTCCCCCCTTCAGAAGAGGAACCGATGAATCGCAAACGACTTGTGCGGTGGACCGCTTCGGCCGCCGTTGGCCTTCTCATCGCCGGCGGTGCCGCATATGCGGCCTGGACGGTGAACGGCAGCGGCTCCGGCACCGCCTCGGCGACCAGTGCCGTGGCCCTGACGCTTTCGGGCGGCACGCCGCAGAGCTCGCTCTATCCGGGCGCCTCCGCCGATGTCGACACGTCCGCCCAGAACCAGAACCCGTTCCCGGTGCACGTCTCGAGCGTGGCGCTCGACACGACGCAGGGCTCGAACGGCTTCTCCGTCGACGCGGGCCATTCCGGCTGCAACCTGGGCTCGCTGTCCTTCACGACGGCGAACAACGGCAACGCCGGCTGGGACATCCCGGCGAACTCGTCGCTCGACATCGACGCTGCCAACTCCATCGCGATGAGCGGCGCCGCCAACGACTCCTGTCAGGGCGCGACGTTCACCGTGTACCTGACTGCCGCCGCAGCGACTCAGTAGGTCGCTCGCGATGTTCGCCCGTCTCCGGGGCATGTCTCGCGCTCGATGCGGACTCGTGGCCTGCGCCGTCCTCATGGCCGGTGCGGTCACGGCGTCCGCGTCGTGGCACATGCCCGGGGCCGGGGCGGGCGTCGCGCAGGCCAGCGTCGACTTCCACGCCCCGATCGTGACCGCGCAGGCCATCGCGCCGGCCGGGGCAACGGCCGCCGGCGGGGCGATCGCCCCCGGCGGCCAGTTTGTCGTCTACGCCAACGTGGTCGACGTCGGCGTGTCCGGGATCGCCTGGGTGAAGACGAACGTCTCCAGCGTCGAGACCGGCGCCACGGCCGTCGCGCTCTCGCCCTGCAGCTCCGGCTGCACGATCGCCGGGACGACGTATGGCTGGTCGTCCGCTGCGCAGACCGCCAACGCCGGCCTCGCCCAGGGCACCCAGAGCTTCGGCGTCTGGGCCCAGGATCACGCCGGCAACCTCGGTGCCACGGTCAGCCGCTCCGTCATCGTCGACTCGACCAAGCCGACCATCTCGGCCGCAGTCGTCGCGGCCGCCGCGCCGGCGACGGCCGGCTTCGTGCGCTCGGCCGGCGCCTACGCGGTGTACGCAAAGGCGACCGACGGCGGATCGCCGGCGAGCGGCATCACGACGCTGACCGCGAACGTCTCGACCGTCACCACGGGGCAGACGGCCGTCGCCCTCCCGACCTGCACCACCTCGTGCACGGTCGGCGGCGTCACCTACACCTACAAGAGCGCCGCGCTCACCGCGAGCTCGCTCGCCGACGGCAGCAAGAGCTTCTCGGTCACCGCCACCGACGCTGCGTTGAACTCGATCACGTCGAGCTCTACGGCCACCGCCGACAGCACGGCGCCGACGGTCACGGCCGCGGTCGTCGTGAACACCTCTCCGAGCTACGTGGGCTACACGAAGCCGAGCGCGGCCTACGTCGTCTACGCGAACGCGGCCGACACGAACATGGCGACGGTCACGGCGAACGTCGCAAACCTGACCTCGGGCCAGACGGCGCTCACGCTCTCGGCGTGCGCGTCGGGCTGCACCCAGGGCGGCGTCACCTACGCCTACAAGAGCAGCTCGCAGACCGCCGGCGCCGCCATCGCCCAGGGCGCGACGGCCTTCTCGGTGACGGCGACCGACAAGGCCGCGAACACCACCACCGGGTCGTACTCGGTCACCGTGGACGCGACCGGCCCGACCGTCTCGGGCGTGGCCATCGCGAACACCACGACGAGCGCCGTCGGGCTGCTGAAGAAGAGCGGCACCTACGCCGTCTACGCCAATGCGACCGACCCCACCGGGATCGGGTCGGTCAAGGCCAACGTCGGATCGATCACGAGCGGCCAGACCGCGCTCTCGCTCGCGGCGTGCTCGACGTCGTGCACCGTCGGCGGGGTCACCTACGCCTACAAGAGCGCCACGAAGACCGCCGGGTCGACGCTCGCCGCCGGCGCCATCGCCTTCACCGTGACCGCCACGGACGGCCTCTCGAACCCCACCGTCGCCAACGGCTCGGTCACGGTCGACAACACCGCACCGACGCTCTCCGCCGAGACCGTGGCGACGACTGCGACCGGCGTCCCCGGATTTCTCAGCCAGGGCCACACCTACCTCGTCTACGCGAACGCCGCCGACACGAGCGGGGTCTATTCGGTGAGCGCCAACGTGAAGAACCTGACCACCGGGGCGACGGCCGTCGCAATGCCGGTCTGCGCGTCCGCGTGCACCGCCGGCGCGACCACGTACGGGTACAAGAGCCCCACCGAGACCGGCAATGCCAGCATCTCGGCGGGCAGCAAGTCCTACACCATCACCGTCACCGACCAGGCGGGCAACGCCACGAGCGCCTCGCCGACGGTCACCGTCGACAACACCGCTCCGACGGTTGCGATCACCTTCCCGACCGCCGCCTACAGCGGCGGCTGGTCGGCCGGCTGCAGCACTCCGGCCACGGCCGACATCTGCGGGACGGTCAGCGACGCGACCAGCGGCCTCTCGGGCGTGCAGGTGAGCCTGCGCCAGGCCGCCTCGCCGAACATGTACTGGAACCCGATCGCGGGCCTGTTCTCGTCGTCGACCGAGGTGCTGATGTCCTCAACCCTGGCGCTGCCCAGCTGGACGTTCCCCGCGGCCGCTGCCTGGTTCACGACGAACAGCGCCTACACGATCCGCGCCGTCGCCACCGACGGTGCCGCGAACACCGCGACGACCTCGACCACGTTCACCTTCAAGCCCTAGCCCGATGCGATTCCTGCTCACGACAGCCGTCGTCCTCGCCACCGCCGCAGGCGTCGCCGCCGCGTCGGCGGCCCACCAGCCGCCCGCAAAGACCGGGCCGCTCGAGCTGCTGGCGGCGGCGGGCAAGACCGTCACGGTGAAGGGGCTGCCGGTGTCCGGCCTCTACCCGGGCGCATCGAAGCCGCTCACGGTGACGGTCAAGAACCTGAACGCGTTCACGATCAAGGTGCCGACCGTGAAGACCAAGGTCGCGGCCAAGACGACGCGCGCCGGGTGCCTGGGCACGACCCTGAACCTCGTCGTCACGCATGCCAAGAAGACGCTCACCATCGCCAGGAAGAAGACCGGCAAGCTCCTCCTGACGGTGATGATGCCGAGGTCGGTCGCGAACGCCTGTCAGGGCGCGAAGTTCTCGATCGCCGTCACAGTCAAGGCCGTCAAGGGCTGACCGCGCCGGCGGGTGCGGCGCCGATGCGGCCGTCGCGCAGCTCGAGCACCTCGTCGGCCGCCTCCAGGCCGCCGCGGCGGTGCGTGATCAGGATCACGCCGACGCCCGCGGCGCGCGCCGTGTCGAGCAGCTCGCGGGTGAGCTCGGCACCGGCGTGCGCGTCGAGGTGGGCGGCCGGCTCGTCGAGCACCAGCACGCGTACGTCGGCCAGCAGCGCCCGTGCCAGCGCGAGCCGCTGGCGCTGGCCGCCGGAGACGCCGCTGCCGCCCTCACCGAGCCGCGTGTCGAGGCCGTCCGGGAGCCCGGCCACCCAGCCGTCGCTGTGCGCACGCCGCAGCGCGTCGGTGAGCTCCGCGTCGCTCGCGCCGGGCCGCGCGATGCGCAGGTTCTCGCGGATGCTCGTCGGGAACACGTGCGCCTCCTGGCCGGCCAGGCCGACGACCCGGCGGACGTCCGCCTGGGCGTAGCGGCGCAGGTCGTGGCCGTCGAGCTCGATCGTGCCCTCGTCCGGATCGCGGAAGCGCACCAGCAGGTTCGCGAGCGTCGTCTTGCCCGCGCCGCTCGGCCCGGTCAGGGCGACGATCCGCCCGGGGCGCACCTCCAGGTCGACCCCGTCGAGCACCCACGGCCCGTCCCCGTAGCGGGCGCGCACGCCGCGCACGCGCAGGCCGCCGACGGCCGCGGCGGCGAGCGGAGAGGGCGGGTCGGTGACCGGCGGCGTGCGGTCGGTCAGGTCGAGCACCCGCCGGGCGGCCTGGGCTGTCCCCGCGAGGTGCGCAGCCGCCGCGGGCAGCGGCCGCACCGCCTCGAACGCCCCGAGCGCGAGCAGCGCCAACATCCCCAGGAGCACGCCCGAGAGGCGGCCGTCCGAGACCGCCGGCACCGCCACGAGCAGCACTCCGGCGACGGCGAGCCCGGCGAGTGCGGTCACCGCACCCTCGGCGCCCGCGGACACGAGCGCCGTGCGGCGGCGATGGCGCTGGAGCGCGCGGTCGCACGCATCGACTCGCTCCGCCGCGGCCGTGGCCGCGCCGTAGGCGGCCAGCTCGGGGGCGCACGCGAGCGCCTCGACCAGCTCGGCCGAGAGCCGCGCCCGCGCCGGCGCCTCGCGGCGGGAGCCGGAGCGGGCCGCGAGCAAACCCGCGGCGGGCAGGACGACGCCGGCGGCCAGGAGCGCGGCGGCCAGGACGAGGGCGGCGGCCGGCAGCGCGAACGCGGCGATGCCCACCGCGAGCGTTCCCGCCAACAGGGCCACGGCCATCGGGCCGGCGGCTCGCAGCCACAGGTTCTGGAGCTCGTCGACGTCGGCCACGAACCGCGAGAGCAGGTCGCCCGTGCGCACGCCGGGCAGGCCGCCCGGGACGAGCGGCTCGAGCCGCGCGAACAACCCCGCGCGCATGCTGCCGAGCGCCCGCAGGGTGGCGTCGTGCCCCGCCAGGCGCTCGAGATAGCGCAGGACGGCGCGGGAGACGCCGAACGCCCGGACCGCCACGATCGCGACCGAGAGCTCGAGGATCGGCGGCTGCTGGGCCGCCCGCGAGATCAGGTAGCCGGACGTCGCCAGCAGGCCGATGCCGGCCGCGACCGCCAGCGCCCCGAGCACGGCGGCCGTGGCGAGTCGGGCTGCATGCGGGCGCGACAGCGCCGCGATCCTGAGCACGGCCGGACGCGTGGCGCTCGCGCTCACGTGCGCTCTCCCGAGAGCTCTGCGGCCAGCACTCGCCCGCCTGCGAGCCTGACCGTGCGGTCGGCGACGCGCGCGGCCAGGGCCTCGTCGTGGGTGATCAGGACGAGCGTGCGGTCGCGCGGGATGCGCTCGAGCGCGCTCGCGATCTGGTCGGCCGTGGCGGGATCGAGGTTCGTGGTCGGCTCGTCGAGCAGCAGGATCGGCGCATCGCGCAGCAGCGCCCGCGCCAGCGCGAGGCGCCGCGTCTGCCCGGCCGAGAGGCCGGCGCCGCCGTCGCCGACCCGGGTCGCGTACCCCTCCGGGAGGTCGCGGATGAAGTCGGCGGCGGCGGCGTGGGCGGCCGCCGCGGCGACGTCGGCGTCGCTCGCCTCCGGGCGGCCGAGCCGGATCGCCTCGGCGATCGTCGCCGCGGGCAGGTGCGGGCGCTGGGGCAGCCACGCCACGCGTTGCCGCCACAGGTCGACGTCCACGCCGGCGACGTCCGTGTCGCCGTGGAGCAGCCGGCCGCTCTGCGGCCGGTCAAAGCGCAGGAGCAGGCGCGCGAGCGTGGTCTTGCCGGCGCCCGATGGCCCGACGACGGCCACTCGCTCCCCGGGGGAGAAGGTCAGGTCGATGTCGGCAAGCGCCGGTGCGGTGCGGCCGGGGTAGGTGAAGCTCGCCCGCTCGAGCCGCACGGGCGCGTCCGGCCGAGATGCGGGTGCGGGCGCGTCCACCGCATGCGGCGGCAGTGCGGCGAGCTCGGCGAACACGCGCTCGGCCGCCGCCATCCCGTCGGCGCTTGCGTGGAACTGGGCGGCTGCATTTCGCACCGGCAGGTACAGCTCCGGCGCCAGCACGAGCACCGTGAACGCCGGCGCGAGCGCGATGCCGCCGTGGTCCAGGCGGATGCCGATCTCGACCGCGACGACGGCGGTGCCGAGCGTCGCCGCGAGCTCGAGCACGAAGGCCGAGAGGAACGCGATCCGCAACGTCGCCATCGTCTCGCGGCGGTATGCCTCGGACGTCTCGGCGATCCGGCCGACCTGGGCAGCGCCGCGGTTGAACGCCCGCAGGGTGGGCAGGCCGCGCACGACGCTCAGGAAATGCCCGCCGAGTTCGGCGAGGGCGGTGTGGCGCGCCCGGGCGCGGCGGCCGGCCTCCCGGCCGACGAGGATCCCGAAAACCGGGATCAGCGGGAGCGTCGCGGCCATGATCACGGCCGACTCGAGGTCGATCACGGCCACCCAGGCCAGGATGGCGACAGGGACGATCGCGGCCAGGGCGAGCTGGGGCAGGTAGCGGGCGAAGTAGGGGTCGAGGGCGTCGACGCCGTCGATGGCGGCGGTCGTGACGGCCGCGCTCGAGCGGCCCTCGGCGCCGGCGTGAAGCACGCCCGCGACCAGCTGCCGGCGCAGCTCGCGCGTCGTCACCGCCGCCGTCAGGTGGCCTCCTGCCTCGAACGCCCAGGCCCACAGGCCGCGTGCGAGCGCGGCAACGGCGAGCAGCGCCAGCGGGCCTGCCACCGCCGCCAGATCGCGATGCCCGAGGAAGACGCGCGCGACGATGTCTCCGACCAGCGTCGCCTGGAGGATCACCGTCGCGGCGGTCGCCGCCGCGAGCAGTCCGCAGGCGGCCAGGAATCGGCGCACGGCCGGAGCCGCCCGGACCAGGCGCGGATCGACCGCCCGCATCCGTCAGTCGCCCGAGGGCGCGCCCGCCGAGGTCTCCCCGTTCCCGCTCAGGAGGTCGATCGGGCTCTTGATCGGTCCCAGGTCGTCGCCGCCGACGCGGTGGCGGAACACGTAGTACGTCCAGCCCTGATACACCAGGACGACCGGCGTCAGCGTCAGCGCGACCACGGTCATCACGGCCAGCGTGTAGTGGCTCGACGAGCTGTTCCACACGGTCAGGTCGAAGGCCTTGCTCGTGCTCGACACCATCACGCGCGGGTACAGGTTGAGGAAGATCGTGGCCGTCATGAGGCCGATCGTGAGCGTCGTCGCCGTGAAGGCGAGGCCGTCGCGCCCGGCCCGGACGATGAACGGCACCGCGACCACGAGCCCCACCGCGGAGAGCGGGATCACGCCGGGCACGATGCCCTTGTCGTGCGCCGAGACGGCATTGACGTACGTCCACGCGAGGAACGCGAAGACGAGCACCGCCGTCGCGAGCGAGAGCTTGCGGGCGGCGTCGCGGGAGCGCTCGACCAGATCGCCCTTCGTGCGGATGCTGAGGAACACGGCCCCGTGGAGGGTGAACAGGGCGAGCGAGGTGATCCCGGCGAAGAGCGCGTAGGGGTTGAGCAGCGTGAAGAAGTCGCCGGTGTACTCGCCCGACCGGTCGATCGGCACGCCCTGGACGATGTTGGCAAACGCCACCCCCCACAGGAGCGCCGGCAGCGCGGAGCCGAGGAAGATCGCCCGGTCCCACCACGCCCGCCAGCGCGGCGAGTCGTGCCTGCCGCGGTACTCGAACGCGACGCCGCGGATGATCAGGGCAAACAGGATCACGAACAGGGCGAGGTAGAAGCCCGAGAACAGGGTCGCGTACCAGCCGGGGAACGCCGCGAAGGTGGCGCCGCCGGCCACGAGCAGCCACACCTCGTTGCCGTCCCAGACCGGGCCGATGGTGTCGATGATCGTGTGCCGCTCGGAGTTGTCGCGCCCGAGGAACGGCAGCAGCGTGCCGACGCCGAAGTCGAACCCTTCGAGGATGAAGTAGCCGATCCACAGGACGGCGATCAGGCTGAACCAGAGGGTTTGCAGGTGCCAGTATCCGGTGGGCATCTCGTCGCCTCCCGTCAGTACGCCATTGCGAGGTCGCCGGTCTCGAGATGCTCGTCTTCAGGCGTCTGCGGCGGTACCGCCTTCGCGTACCGGAACATGAGCCAGCCGTCCACGACCGCGAGCACGCCGTACAGGACGGTGAAGCCGATCAACGTGGTTGCGACCTCCCAGGCGGGCACGCTGGGGGACACGGCGTTGCGGGTCAGGAGCAGCCCCTGCACCACCCAGGGCTGGCGGCCCATCTCGGTGAAGAGCCAGCCGGCGGTGTTGGCGAGGATCGGCAGCGCGATCGCCCACGTGGTCAGCCGCAGGAACCAGCGCGACCGCTCGAGCGTCCCCCGCCACAGGAGCCACATCCCGTAGCCCGTGAGCACGATCAGCAGGATGCCGATCCCGGCCATGACCCGGAACGACCAGTAGGTCACCCCGATGACCGGCCGGTAGTCGCCCGGTCCGTACTTGGCCTGGTACTTCGCCTGGAGGGTGTTGATCCCCTCCACCGTGCCCCCGAGCGAGTTGGTCGCCAGGATCGAGAGCAGGTCGGGAACGCGGACGTCGAACGACGAGCGGCTCGGGTGAGCCTCGAACGGCGCCACCGCAAACGCGGACAGCGAGGCGTGCGACGTCGTGTCGTAGAGCGCCTCGGCGGCGGCCATCTTCATCGGCTGCTGCTGGGTCATGAGCTGCGCCTGACCGTGACCGACAACCGTCGTGAAGAGCGTTGCCACCAGCACGACCGGCAGCGCGATCCGGATGGCGCGGCCGAACATCTCGGTGTCCGAGCCGCGGGCCAGGTGCCACGCGGACACTCCGGCCACCAGCATCCCGGCGGTCATGACGGCCGCCCCGATCGTGTGCGGGAAGGCGTAGAGCACGGTCGAGTTGGTCAGCACCTCGAGGATGCTCGTCAGGTGGGCGTGACCCGTGGCCGGGTCGATCCTGTAGCCCACGGGGTGCTGCATCCACGAGTTGGCGGCGAGGATGAAGAAGGCCGACAGGTTCGTCCCGATGGCGACCGTGTAGATCGTGGCCAGGTGCACGCGCCTGCTCAGCCGGCCCCAGCCGAAGATCCACAGGCCGAGGAAGGTGGACTCGAGGAAGAACGCCGCCAGGCCCTCCATCGCCAGAGGGGCGCCGAACACGTCGCCGACGTAGCGCGAGTACGTCGACCAGTTCATGCCGAACTGGAACTCCTGGACGATGCCGGTGACGACACCGATCGCGAAGTTGATCAGCATCAGCCTGCCGAAGAACCGGGTCAGGCGCAGGTAGGCGGCCTCGCCGCTGCGGTACCAGAGCGTCTGGAAGACGGCGACGAGCCAGGTGATCCCGATCGTGATCGGGACGAAGATGAAGTGGTAGATGGTGACGTCGCCGAACTGCAGCCGGGCGAGCTGGAGGGCGCTCATCGCACGACCAGCACCGAGCAGCGCGCCTCGTGGGCGACGCGCTCGCTGACGCTCCCGAGCGAGCGTACGCCCTGCAGACCGCGGCTGCCGATCACGAGCATGTCCGGCGCGAGCCGGGTCAGCGCGTCGACGGGCGGCTGGGGGTCCTCGCGCAGCGGGATCTCGGGCCCGCCGGCGGCGTCCAGCATGGAGCGCACGGCCCCGATGTTGACGTCGGTCTGGCCGCCGGTGGCGACGATCGCCTCGAGCTCGGCTCCCAGCCGGTGGGCGACGTCGGCGGCGGCATGGATCGCCCGGGCCGACTCGGGTGAGCCGTCCGCGGCCACCATGACCGTCGCCGGAAACCCCGCGTTCTGCGGAGCCCGCGCCATCAGCACCGCGCAGGGTGCATCGTGCAGGAGCTGCGTGGCGACGCTCCCGAGCAGGATGCCCGAGAGGCGGCGGTGGTCGTGCGACCCGACGGCGACGAGCGTCGCCTCCTGGCGGCCGATCTCGGCCAGCATCATCGGCCCGGGCGGGCCCTCCACCACGCTCGTCTCCACCACGAGCGACGCCGGCAGGAGCGGCCGCGAGGCATCGACCGCCGCCTTCAGCTCCTCCCTGGGAAACGACGCGGTGCGGGCGAGCGGCGGCGACCAGCCGACCGCGACCGAGGCGCCGGTGTTCCAGATGCTGCAGAGGACGACGCGGGCCGTCTCCGGTGCGAGCCGGGCCACCTGTGCGACCGCTTCACGGCTCTCGTCGGTGCCGTCCACGCCGCACACGATGCGCGTGAAGATCGAGGCCGACCCGGGGACGGCCGGATCGGGTGTCGAGTCGGTATCCATGCGTCGTCCCCTCTCATTCACCAGGTCTTGAGCGCCGTCAGCGCGGCGGAGTCCTCGACGCGGATGCGGGCGTCGACCGCCAGGCAGCCGTTGGGCCGCGCCATCACCGGGTTCAGATCGAGCTCCACGATCTGATGGAAGTCGGCGGCGAGCTGTCCGAGCCGGCGCAGCAGATCGGCCAGTGCCACGGAGTCGGCGGGCGCCGCTCCCCGCATCCCGGCGAGCAGCGCGCCCGCCTTGCCGGCGGCGACGAGTTCGTCGGCGTCGACATCGGTCAGGGGCGCCGGCGCGAACCGAATCTCGCCCAGGAGCTCGGCCATCGTGCCGCCCATGCCGAACGCGACGACCGGCCCGAACACGGGATCCTGCATCGCCCCCGCCATCACCTCGACGCCGCCGCGCACCATCGGCTGGATCACGGCAGGGAACCCGACGGTCGACGTCGCGGCGGCGAGCTCGGCCGGCGTGCGGACATCGAGCACGACGCCGCCCTTCTCCGTCTTGTGCACCCCGGCCCCGCCGGCCTTCACCACGACGGGGAAGCCGAGCGCCTCGGCGGCGGCGAGCGCCTGCGAGCCGGTGTGCGTGAGCCGCTGGGCCGCGGTGGGGATCCCGTAGGCGGCGAGCAGGCGCTCGACCTGGTCGGGGTCGAGCCAGCCGTTGCCTTCCGCCCCGAGCGCCTCGGTGACGATCATGTCGGCCGTGGCCCGCTCGACCGCCGCCTCCTGCATGCGGCCGATCGGCCGGCGCAGCCACTCGGCCCGCTCGGCCACCCGACCGAGCACGCGGGCCGCGGTCTCGGGATAGGCGAAGCACGGCAGCCCGTTTCCCGTCTGCGTGCGCACTCCGCCGGTGACCACGATCAGCACGGGCTTCTCGACCTGCGCCTCCGTCGCCGCCTTCGCGATCGCGGCGATCACGGCGTCGGGGTCGGCGACGGCCGTCGCCGTGACGAGCACGATCAGCGCGTCGACGTCTGCGTCGGCGAGCACGAACGGCGTGACCGCCGCGAACATGTCCGGCGTGGCCGATCCGATGATGTCGACCGGGTTCAGCACGGTCGCCTCGCCGGGCACGAGCTGGGCGATGTGCTCACGGGTGTGCTCGGCGAGCTCCGCCAGCTCGAGTCCGGCGTTCGAGCAGGCATCGCCGCACAGGATGCCGAGCCCGCCGGCGTTGGTCAGGATGGCCGTCCTGCGTCCGTGCGGCAGCGGCTGCGAGGCCAGGACGTCGGTCAGGTCGAGGAGCTCCTCGAGGGTGGCCGCGCGCAGCACGCCCGACTGGCGGAACAGGGCCTCGACGGCGGCGTCGGATCCCGCGAGCGCGGCCGTGTGCGACTGGGCGGCGCGCGAGCCGATGGCGGTGCTGCCGCCCTTGAGCGCGATCACGGGCTTGCGGCGCGCGACCCGGCGGGCGATGCGGCCGAACCGGCGGGGGTTGCCGAACGACTCCAGGTAGAGCGCGATCGTGTCCGTGGAGGGGTCGTCCTCCCAGTGCTCGAGCAGGTCGTTCGTGGAGACGTCGGCCTTGTTGCCGACCGAGACGAACGACGAGACGCCGAGCCCTCTGCGCTCGAGCCCCTCGAGCACCGCCAGGCCGACGGCGCCGCTCTGCGACGAGACCGCCACCGATCCCGGCGCGAAGCCGGCCGGAGAGAACGTCGCGTTCATGCGCACCTCGCTCGAGGCGAGGCCGAGGCAGTTCGGGCCGATCATGCGGGCGCCGTAGCTGCGCACGAGCGCCAGCAGCTCCCGCTCGGCCCGGGCGCCCTCGGGGCCGGTCTCGGCGAATCCGGCGGTGATCACGCACACGGCCCTCACGCCGGCGGCCAGCGCCGACTCGACGGCCGGGTAGACCGCGGAGGCGGGCACGCAGATGACCACCAGGTCGACGGGCTCCGAGAGCTCCTCGATGCTGCGCACCGCCGCCACCCCGGCGACGGGCTCCCCGGAGCGGTTGACCGGGAACGCCCGTCCGGCGAACCCGCCTTCGACGATGTTGCGGAAGACGGCCCCGCCGATCGCGCCGGGACGCGCCGACGCCCCGATCACGGCCACCGTCTGCGGCCGGAAGAACGACTCGAGCGACCGGTCGACCGCGGTGTGGTCGCGGCGGTCGACGGCGGCCAGGAAGCGATCGCTCGCGGCGATCCGCAGGCGCACCTGGATCTCGCCGGACTCGAACGTGCGCTCGACGTCGTAGCCCGTATCGGCGAACACCTGCAGCATGGCGTCGTTCTCGGCCATGACGTCGGCCACGAACGTCCCGATGCCCTCCTGGACGGCGGCCTCGGCGAGCTGCTCCACGAGCCGCGTGCCGACGCCCATTCCCTGCAGGTCGGTGGCCACGGCGAAGGCCGCCTCGGCCAGGCGCGGGTCGCGCAGGCGGGCATAGCTCGCGACGGCGACGACCTCTTCGCCGGTGTCCCCGCGCAGGATGCCGATCAGCGCCCCGCGCACGCTCCAGTCGGGATCGAGCAGGCCGTCCAGGATGTCCTGGCCGATCCGGCGCGTGCCGTGGAAGCGCATGTACAGGCTCTGGTCGTCGAGCCTGCGGAAGAAGTCGAGCACCGCCTCGGCGTCGTCGGGCAGCGGCGGCCGCAGCCGCAGCGTCCGGCCGTGCCGGAGGATGACGTCACGGACGTGCGACACGATCGGTGAGCCGGGGGGACTCGACATGGACGAGAGGCTAGGCGCCGATGGCGACCTCGGACATCGGTGGGTTCGCCTAAATGCACGCTACGGGCAACTACCGAGCGGGACTCTAGACGCGCCGCACCTAATCCGAAAGCTCAGGTCAGGTCGAACACCAGCCTGGCCGGGACGTCGCCTTCGAGCACCTCGCCGATCGCGTCGTTCACCTGCTCGAGCCGGCGCTTCTCGTAGACCACCTCGGTGCGGCCCGCCGCATGCAGCTCGAACACCTCCTGCAGGTCGAGCCTGGTGCCCACGATCGAGCCGACGACCTTGGTGCCGTTCAGGACCGTCTCGAAGATGGGGAGCGTCATGGTGTTGTCCGCCGGCAGCCCGACCAGCACGAGCGTTCCACCGCGCCGCAGCGAGGCGTACGCCTGGCCGAGCGGCCTGGCCGACGCGGCCAGCGAGATCGCGGCGTCCGCGCCTCCGAGCGCCTGGATCGCCGCCACCGGATCGCTGTCGGCGGCGTTGATGACGTGCTTCGCGCCCAGCTTCTGCGCCATCTCGAGCTTCTCGTCGATCAGGTCGACCGCGACCACCTCGGCGCCGGCGATCAGGGCGTACTGCAGTGCGAGATGGCCGAGGCCGCCCACGCCGTAGATCGCCACGAGATCGGACGGCCGCGCGCCGGAGACCTTCACGGCCTTGTACGTGGTCACGCCGGCGCAGGTCAGCGGCGCGGCCACGAACGGGTCGATGGAGTCGGGGACGAGCCCCACGTAGTCGGCGCTTGCCAGGGCGTACTCGGCCCAGCCGCCGTCGACGCTGTAGCCGCTGTTCTGCTGGTGTGTGCACAGCGTCTCCCAGCCGGACGCGCAGTACTCGCAGGCGCCGCAGGCCCAGCCGAGCCACGGGATCGCGACCCGGTCGCCCTCGCCGACCCGGCTGAC
The DNA here is from genome assembly GCA_963717845.1 of uncultured Actinomycetes bacterium. Lineage (GTDB taxonomy): Bacteria > Actinomycetota > Thermoleophilia > Gaiellales > JAICJC01 > JAICJC01. The sequence goes on along the minus strand of CAVQXH010000001.1, from coordinate 743,607 downwards.
GCCGGCGCCGGTTGCGACGATCCGGCCGACGCCCTCGTGGCCGGGCACGAACGGCGGGCTGGGCTTCACGGGCCAGTCGCCGTTGGCCGCGTGGATGTCGGTGTGGCACAGGCCGGAGGCCTCGATCTTGACGAGCACCTGCCCATGCCCGGGCTCCGGAACGGCCCGCTCCTCGATCTCGAGCGGCGATCCGAATTCGTGTACGACGGCAGCCTTCATGATGACCTCCTCAGGCGGATGCGGCGCGCGCGTTGGCAGCCCCTATGCCGTCAATCACGGCGCCCGCTCACATCGTGCCCGGGGCCGTGGCCGCCCCGCAACGGTGGATCCGCGTAGCGTGCTTCGGGTTTCCACGGTGCGCACAGGCTCAGGCTGCCGGCTCGAGCGTGATGGCCCCCACGGGGCACGCCGCGCAGATCCCCTCGGCGCGGTCGGCGGCGAGCGTGGCCGTTCGCGCACGGGCACAGCCGGTCTCGTCGAGCTCGACGGCCTCGGCGTCCTGCGCCACGCACTCGCCGTAGCCGACGCATGTGTCGGCATCGATGATCAGTCGCATCTGCATGGGTGGGTCCTCTCGTTTGGCTCGTGGTTGATGGGTCATGCCGCCAGCAGCCGGCGGGCGTCGTTCAGGCGCTGCGGGGAGTCGAGCAGGACGATGCAGGCCGGGTTTCCGTCGCTGCCGCGGCCGATGTGCAGCCCGTCTCGGTGCGACCACTCGCAGGCTGCCGGGGCAAAGCCGACCTGCTGGATGCGCAGCGGCCCGATGTCCGAGAACCAGTAGGGGTCGCGCATGTACGGCGCAGTTGCACCCAGGGCGGCGGCCGCGGCGTGTGCGCCCGCCGCCCGGGCGTTGTCCCAGTGGGGGATGGCGATGCGGCCGAAGCGCGGGTGGGGGAACGCCGCGACGTCCCCGCACGCCCAGATCCCTTCGGCGCCGGGCACCGCCAGGCACTCGTCGGTGTCGACCGTGCGGCCGCCGCCGAGCGCCGGCGGGAGCGTGGCCTCGACCCCGGCGGCCACCAGCACGACGTCCGCCGCCAGGTCGCCGTGGGCGGCGGTGCGCACGACGCGGCCTGCGCCGGCACGGTCGATGCGCGTGATCGCACACCCGCCGAGCACGCGCACGCCGAGCCCGGTGAGCACCCGCTCGGCCGCGGCGCGCACCGGCGCATGCTGGCGCGCGAGCGGCTGCGCAGCCTGCTCCACGAGCGTGACGCGGTGGCGGCGGGCCAGGGTCGCGGCGGTCTCGCACCCGATCAGGCCGGCGCCGACCACGACGACATGGCGGCCGGCCGGCGCGAGCCGTGGCAGCACGGCCGCGACCGATGCCCCGTCGACGTTCTGGTCGGCCAGCTCGATGCCGGGTAACGGAGGCCGGGCGATGCGCAGGCCCGTCGCCCAGACCAGCCGTTCGAACTCGACCCGCCGCCCGATGCCGGAGCGGCGATCGCGCACGACCAGGCTGCGGCGGTTGACGTCGAGCTCCGTCGCCCAGCCGTCGAGATGGCCGATCCCGGCGGCCGCCAGCCGTGCCGCGTCGGTGAGGTAGGGCACGGTGCCGCGGTGGAGCGCGCGCTTGGAGAGCGGCGGCCGGTCGCAGGGCAACCCGGGGCCGATCAGCGTGACGGCGGCGCCGCGGGCCGCCAGATGCGTTGCACATGCGTATCCGGCGACGCCGTTTCCGACGACCGTGACCGCTCCCGGCCGCGTCATCGCTCGCTCCCCTCGGACTCGATGACGGGGATCGCCTGCGGCCTGCGCGCCGGAAGCTGCGCCGGCGCCCGGCGCGGCGGCGCGATCGGCCGCTCCATCCACCGGTACCAGGCGGCGCCGGCGACGATCGCCGCGGAGCCTGCGTACATCGCGAGCCCCCACGGCGAGCGGGCGTCGGTGCCCGACATCACGCCGTGGACGAGCGCCGCGCCCCACATCGCGTAGCCGAAGTAGTGCAGCGAGCGCCAGGCGCGCTGGGACATCCACCGGGCCTGCTTGAGCCGGAACGACAGCGGCAGGGCGACGGCGAGCCAGAGCGCGGCCGCGCCGACGACGACGCCGGGGCGCGGGTCGAGCCCGACCAGGGACGCGACCGTCACCCTGGCCCAGCGGTCGAGCATCAGCGTCGTGATGTGGATCGCGAGCGCCACCAGGCCGAGCGAGCCCAGGAAGCGATGGAAGCCCAGGGCCGCGGCCGGCGGCCTCCATGCGCGGGCGGAGAGCCCGATCCCCCACGCGACCACGAGCGTGTAGCAGCCGAAGGCAACGAAGGCGCTCGCCCTGGCGACGTCCCACAGGATCATCGCCGCACCACCCGCTCCCAGGCGGCCGTCGTGCGGACGTCGCCGGCGACCGCCACCAGGGCGGCCGCCGTCGTCGCGGAGATCCGCTCGGGCCGCAGCGACAGCACCTTGGCCAGCACGTCGGCGGCGACCGGGTCGTCGCTGACGACGGTCGCGTGCGTGGCCGGCCCGGGCGCGCCGGTGTCGGGGTCGATCAGGTGATGGGCCTCGCGGCCGTCGCCGTTGCGCCATCGGCGGCGGCCGTAGCCCGATGTCGCGATGCCCTGGCCGGCGCGCACGACGACGTGGGCGAGCACGGGCGGGTGGGCGGCGGCCTCCCGGCGCAGGTCGTCGGGCCCTCCGGCCTCGACCGCGACGATGTGATCGCCGCGGGCCGCGACCAGGTCGCCGCCGGCGTCCACGATCACGGCCGGGTCGCTCGAGCGCGCGCACACGAGGGCGGCCGCGCGCCCGGCCATCCAGCTCTTGGCGATGCCGCCCAGGTCGAGCCGGGTGCCCCGCGGGATGCGGACCGTGCCGTGCCGGCGCTCGACCTCGATCCGGCCGCCGAGCCGCCGCGGCGGCGGGCTCGTGACGGCGAACGCCTCGGTGGCGAGCAGGCTGCGGTGGTAGCCCCAGGCGATCAGCGCGCCGCCGACGAGGGGCTGGAACACGCCGTCCGTGCGCTCGGTCCAGGCCGAGCACGCCTCGAGCATCGCCAGCGTGTCCGCCGAGACGGCCACGGCCGCTCCGCCGGCCGCGTTGATGCGGCTCACCTCGCTCTCGCGCCGGAACCGCGACCAGCGGGCCTCGTCGTGCTCGACGGCCGCCGCGACGGCGGCGGCGACGGCCTCGGACACGCCGCCGCTGTGGTGGATCCGCCAGGTGGTGCCGGTCGCCTTCCACTCCCAGGCCGCGCTCGTGGGCTGCGTGAGGGTGCCCATCACGGGGCCGGGCTCGTGTGCGTGGTCGGAGCCGGTGCCGGGGCCACGGCGACGGGGGCCGGAGCCGACACGGCCGGCGCCGACACCAGCGAGGGCGTGTAGGAGGTGGTGGGGACGCTCGCGGTGGCGGCGGCCCCCACCCGCTGGGCCTTGCGGATGCTGACGAGCAGCTTGTGCTGCGAGCGGCGCGTGCGCACGACGAGGCGGTCGTAGCGCACGACCATCGCGTGCATGCTGCGGGTGGTCAGGCGATCGTGCGCCACCGCCTGGGCGGCGAGCGCGTGCCACGACCGGGCGTCCGCCTGCCAGGCGGTGGTGATCGAGCTCTGGTGGATCGACCAGGCCACGGCGCCGCCGCAGATGAGGGCGATCACCGTGGTGTAGATGCGCAGGGCGGTGTTAGTCATCGCCGCCTCCGTCGTCTCCGCCGCCGACCGGGCTCGTGCGCGTGACCGGCGCCGAGGTGGCGACCGGGACGGGAGCGGTGGCGGCCACCGCCACAGGAGCGGCCGGGACGGCGGTCACGACCGCGACCGGAGCGGGCGGCCGGGGCACGTGGATCCTGGGGACGTGGGGCGCGTGCCAGGCCAGGACGTGCGGCCGGCGCTCGTGCCGGGCGTATCCGGCCGTGAGCTCGCGCTCCAGGCGCATGCGGGCGTCGGCGGACGCCGGCAGGGCGCTGCCCAGTCCCACGTCGTGCCGGGCGGCGTAGCTGCCCCCCGCCACGAGCAGGCCGGCGAGCACTGCGGCGCCGGCGACGGACGGATGGGTGATCACAACGGTCCTCCTTGGGGTTCGGACTCGGGGAGCGGCAGCCCCCGATACCCACGGTAGGAGGGGCGTCTGAGCTAGACGTGAAGCGGCGGTGAGACAGCTCTCACGTCGCCGTCTTCCTGCTGTGGGTGCGCCCGCGGGAGGTCGACGACGAAGCGCGCGCCCTCGCCGGGAGGGCTCTCGGCGGCGATCGTGCCGCCGTGCGCCTCCACGATCGCGTGACAGATGGCCAGGCCGAGCCCGGCGCCGCCGGTGTCACGGCTGCGGGCGGTGTCCGCGCGCGTGAAGCGGTCGAACAATGCCGGGAGCAGCCCGGGGTCGATGCCCTCCCCGGTATCGGCCACCTCGATGCGGACGCGATCGCCGGCGGCGATCGCAGACACGCCGATCGAGTCGCCCGCCACCGTGTGGCGGACGGCGTTCGAGAGCAGGTTCAGCAGCACCTGCTCGAGCGCGCCCTCGTCGCCGTCCACGTAGGCACCGGGCGTCGTCTGCAGCCGCCACGTGCGCTCCCCCAGCACCCGGCAGCGGTCGACCGTCGTCCGGGCCAGGGCCGAGACGTCGACCGCCGTGCGATCGCTGCGCTCCCGCACCCCCGCACGGGCCAGGCGCAGCAGGCTGTCCACGAGCTGGCCCATCCGGTCGAGCTCGCCGATCGCGACCGCGACCGCCTGGCGCAGCTCGGGCGAGCCGCCGTCGCCGGGGAGCGCGACCTCGAGATGGCCGCGGGCGATCGTGAGCGGGGTGCGCAGCTCGTGGGACGCGTCATGGACGAACTGGCGCTGCGCGGCGAAGGCGACCTCGAGCCGGTCGAGCATGGCGTCGATGGCGGTTGCCACCTCGCCGATCTCGTCCCGCGTCGTCACCGGCCCCATGCGCACGGACAGGTCGCCCGCCGTCACCCGCGACGCCCGCTGCGCGATCCGCGAGAGCGGCGAGAGGGCGCGGCGGGCGATCAGCCAGGCGAGCGCTGTGGCCGGGACCAGGCCGATCAGGCCGACGATCAGCATCGCGTCGAGCAGCCGCCCCACGGCCGCGTCCGCTTCCGCCACCGGGAGGCCGGCCATCACGATCCCGGTTCCGCGCGCGGCCGTCGCGACCACGTACCCATCGCCGTCGATGGTGACGGTGCGGACGCTCCCGGGGATGGGGCTCGCCAGCGGGGCCAGCCGCGTGGCCGCGTGGCTGTTCCCCAGGGTCCTGCCGTGCGCCGGGATGTAGAGGAGCAGCTGGTCGGAGCCGCTGCGGGCGCCGAGGTAGGTCTCGAGCGCCTGCGTCTCGGTCGCATCGTCCGCCTCGGTCGCCGCCGGCGATGCAGGCGCTGCGGGGATCTGGAACGCGACGTCGGCGCGGCCGGCGCCCGGGCCCGCCAGCGAGTCGCCGCTCTCGCCGCCGCCCTGACCGCCCCAGCCGCTCCCGCCGCCGTCGCCGCTCTCACCGCCGCCGGAGGCCGGCGGCGTCCAGGTCGTCGTCCCGCCGGTCTGGGAGGAGTCGCTCGCACCTGTCACGGGCGGCGGCACGATCACGCCCGTCGCTGCCCCGCCCGCCGGCTTCTGCCTGTGCGTCTTCGTCGGCGTCACAGCCGGTGTGTGGTGCCGCGGGGACTTCGGCTTGCGGCTCGCGCCCGTGTGCTCCCCGGCGAGGGCCAGGTCGCGTGCGGCGGCACGTGCGTCGGCAACGAGCGACTGGTGCACCTGGTGGGCCTCGATCAGATAGACCGTGAGCAGGCCGGCGGCGAGCACCGCGGCCGCAAGCGCCGCGCTGACGAGGGCGAGGCGCAGGCGGATCGGGATCGGCAACCTCATGCCGCTTGCCTGCGCAGAAGCCGGTAGCCCATCCCCCGCACGGTCTCGATGGGCGAGTCGCCGTTCATCGCGAGCTTGCGGCGCAGGTAGCCGACGTACACGTCCACCAGGTTGGAGCGGGGGTCGAAGGTGTATCCCCACACGCCGTCCAGGATCTGCTGGCGCGAGAGCACCTGCCCCGGATGCCGCATCAGGTATGCCAGCAGGGCGAACTCGCGCGCCGAGAGCGGCACGCGGGTGCCGCCGATCTCGGCCTCGCGGGCGAGCAGGTCGAGCGTCAGCGCTCCGACCTCGATCGCCGCCGCCCCGCGCTGCTGGTCGTCCGGCCGGCGTGTGTGCGCGCGGATGCGCGCGGCCAGCTCCGCGAAGGCGAACGGCTTGACCAGGTAGTCCGTTGCGCCCAGATCGAGCCCCCGCACGCGGTCGGCGATCTCGCCGCGGGCGGTCAGCATGATCACGGGCAGGGCCGGATCCATCGCCCGGATCGCGGCGAGGACGTCGAACCCGTCGATGCCGGGCAGCATGACGTCGAGGACGACGACGTCCGGCCGCCCGTCACGGACGCGGTCGAGCCCCTCCTCGCCGCGGGAGGCGGTGTCCACAGCGTGGCCCTCCGCGGTCAGACCGCGCTCGAGAAACGCCAGAATCAGCGTTTCGTCCTCGACGACGAGGATCTTCATCGATCCCAATTCTCGCGAGTGGATGTGAGGGTTCTCTCACCGGGCCGACGGCCGCGGCGCCTCCACTCTGACCGAGCGTCGGGCGGACGGCATCGGGGCCGGCCCGGATCCTGATGCGGCGGACTACTGCAGCGTGCCCAGGTACGCGATGAGCGCGTTCATGTCGGCCTGCGAGAGGATGCCGCCCCAGTGCGGCATGCTCACGATCGGCGCCCGCCCGATCACGCTGCCCGAGCGGATCACGTCCGCGATCTTGGCCGGGGTGTTGAACTGGCCCTTGAAGTCGGCTCCGGAGAGCGGTGGCACGGTCTTGTCCGGCGACTGCGGGTTGGGGACGCCGCCCAGGCCGTTGGGCCCGTGGCAGTTGATGCACCCGTCGCGGACGTAGAGCACCGACCCCTGCACCGCGGACCCCTGGTCGGTGGGCACGACGGGCGGCGTCGCCCCCGGCACCGCCGGGAGCCCGGCCCGGATGTAGGCGACGAGCTCGGACACCTGCCGCGGCGAGACGATCCCGTGCCAGACCGGCATGTACGGCTTCTTGGGATTGGCGCTCGCGCCCAGACCGTGGTTGATGATCGTCGTCAGCTGCTGCTCCGTGAAGGCGGTGCCGAGCCCGTTCAGCGACGGGACGTCCGCCGACACACCGCCGACGCCGCCGATGCCGTGGCACTGGGCGCAGGCGAACTGGACGAAGTCGTGCGCGCCGGCGGCGACCGTAGTGGACACGGTCGTCTTGGCCGGTGTCGTCGTCGCGGGCGTGGAGACCCGGACGGTCGTCGTCTTGCTCGAGGCGCTGTCGCGCCCGACGAGCCAGCCCGTGAGCGCGACCGCCACGATGACAAAGGCGATCGCCGCCGCTGCGATCCCGACCGCGGCACCGCCGCTCGACCGATCCCCGGCATCCTGTCCGCTGGACATGGCGGCGACCCTAGCCGTATGTGGCGGACGCTGCAAGCGTAGGAACTACGTGTTGCCCCGCGTGGCAACTTCGTGTATCGATGCAGCCGATCCCCGGATGCGCGGCTGCGTCCGGGCGGGCAGCCTTCGGCACAACGGGCCGGTGCGGTCCGGTCCTCGACCACAGGAGCCTCGAATGGCAGACGCACCCAACGGCATCAGATCCGCGACGCGCGAGGACCTCCTGACCGCGATGCGAAGCGAGGCGTTCGCGTATGCGGCCTACATGCTCTATGCGGCGACCGCGCGCGCAGAGGGCCGCAAGGAGGTGGCCGATCTCTTCGAGGCCTCGGCGCAGACCGAGCTCCATGGCCACTTCGCCCGGCTGGCGAAGGAGGCCGGCCTGATCGGCGGCGACGCCGACAACCTGCGGGCCGCCATCGAGGCCGAGTCCTACGCGATCGAGATCATGTACCCGTCCTTCGCCGAGCATGCCGCCGCCGCGGGCGACACCGGCGCCGCCGACGCGTTCACGTCGGCGCGCACCGACGACGTCGGCCACCTCGAGTCCTTCCGCGAGGCGCTGCTCGAGGTCGCTCCCTAGCGGCCCGCCGGCTCAGCGGCGCTGGACGAGCACGAAGCGGCTCATGACCACGACGCCGTCGGGGTGCGCGGCGTAGTCGCGGCCGTAGTGCTCGAACAGGCGCTTCTCCTCGTCCGTGCTGAGCTCGTTGTCGGCGTGGACAGTCGGCGCGCCGTCGATCGCCGACTTCGTGACCGCGACCTGGACGCGCTCCTCCGAGCGGCTCGCGCCCGCGGCCGGCACGAGGGCCAGGTGGTGGCCCAGAAAGCCGCTTGACACGAGCAGGAACTCGGGCTCGCCGGTGGCCTTGCTGACGTACACGTCCACGAGCTTTCCGACGTGCTGCCCATCGTCCGACACGACGTCGAGCTCGTGCCAGTCGTGAACCTCGGTTGGTGATGGCATCTGGTCCCCCCAGGGTCGTCTGGCGCCCACGGAATTGGCGTCCGCGCGATCCTACCGTGTCGCCGGGGGTAGACTGCGCTCGCGCCGAGCAGCGGCCGTGGGCCGGTCATGCAGCGCTCCGCCTCGATGACGGGATCCGACGAGCACACCTCCGGCGATACCTCGGGCGGCGTCGCCGCTACCGAAGGCGTCGGCGAGGCCCAGCTGCGCCGTGTGATCGAGGCCGCACGCGGGATTCATCGCGCCCGGTCGCTCGACGCGCTCCTGCGCGAGGTGGTCGAGCGCGCGGCCGAGCTCGTCGGCGCGCGCTACGCGGCGCTCGGCGTCATCGACCCGACCGGGACCTATCTCGAGCAGTTCATCACGATCGGGATCGACGATCTGACCCGATCCCGGATCGGCGATCTGCCCCGCGGCCAGGGCATCCTGGGGGTGCTGATCCGCGACGCGACGCCCCTGCGCCTGCACGACATGAGCGAGGACCCCCGCTCCGTGGGATTCCCGCCGGGCCATCCGCCGATGGGGAGCTTCCTGGGCGTGCCGATCATGCTCCGCGGGCACGCGTTCGGGAACCTGTACCTGACCGAGAAGGAGGAGGGCGACTTCACCGATCAGGACCAGGAGGTCGTCGCGCTGCTGGCGTCCCAGGCGGCCGTCGCCATCGAGAACGCGCGCCTCTACGACACCGCGCGGCGCTGGACGCGGCAGCTCGACTCGCTGAACGAGCTCGGCACCGCCCTCGTCGCCGAGCTCGACCTCGACCGGCTGCTCGAGGTCGTCGCCGATCGGCTGCGCGAGCTGCTCGGCGCGCGCGTGGTGATCATCGACCTGCGCCTGCCCGACGGCAGCCTGCGTGTGGAGGGCGCCTCGGGCGAGGGCGCCGGCCGTCTGGTCGGCACGGTCAGCCCGGACGGGTCGAAGAGCCACCACGTGCTGCGGCGGATGCGCAGCGAGCGGGTCGACTCGGCGCTCGAGGATCCCGAGATCCACCCCGAGGGCGAGGCGCAGATGCTCGATGTGCAGGCCGGGCTGTGGGTGCCGCTCGTCGTGCGTGGTGAGGCGATCGGGGTCATCACCGCGGCCGACAAGGTCGGCCGCGACCCGCGCTTCTCGGACGAGGACCTGCGGCTGGCGGAGGCGTTCGGCTCGCGCGCGGCCGGTGCCGTCGAGCTCACGCGGCGGGTGAGCCGCGACACCGTCCGCTCGATGCTCCAGGCCCAGGAGCTCGAGCGCTCCCGGCTCTCGCGCGACCTCCACGACCAGACCGGCCAGGCGCTCGCGGCCCTGCTGCTCGGCCTGAACGCCGCGCGCCGCGCCGACACGCTCGCGACCGCCCAGTCGTCGCTCACGGACCTGGATGCGCTGGTGCGGGAGGCGCTCGCCGACGTGCGCAGCATCGCCGTGCGGCTGCGGCCGGCAGCGCTCGACGAGCTCGGCCTGGGCGCGGCGCTCGAACGGCTGGCGAGCACGATCGGCGACGGCAGCAGCACGGCCATCTCGGTGACGACGACGCTCACCGCCGCCCACCGCCTGCCGGCCGAGATCGAGACCGCCGTCTACCGGATCGTGCAGGAGGCGGCGGCCAACGCCGTGCGCCACGGCGGGGCCGGGCGGGTCGACGTCACGGTCGTGACCCGGCCGGACGCGGTGATCGCGTCGATCGAGGACGATGGCCGCGGGTTCGACCCGGCGGCGGTCACGGCCGGGCGACTCGGCCTCGCCGGGATGCGGGAGCGCGCGAGCCTCTTCAACGGCCACCTGCGGATCGAGTCGGCGCCTGGGCACGGCACGACCGTCACGGCCGAGCTGCCGCTCGTGCCGTAGTCCTCCGGCTCTGGTTGCGAGGTTTCCCCGATGCCGCCCCGCTGCCGCCGAGGCAGGCTGAGTTCGTGCATCCCGAGCCCGACACACGCCCAGGCGATGCCACCACCGTGCTGGTGGTCGACGACCACCCCGCCGTCCGGGCGGCGCTCTGCCGCCTGCTCCAGGCCCAGCCCGGCATCCGCGTGGTGGGAGTGGCCGGCACCGTCGGCGAGGCCGCCGCGATCGTCGAGAAGCTGCACCCGGCGGTGACGCTGCTCGACCTCTCGATGCCGGGCGAGGGCGGTCTCGATGCGCTGCCCAGGCTGAAGCATCTGCACCCCGCCGGGCGGGTGGTCGTGTACTCGCTGCACGACGAGCCCGCCTATCAGCGCGCCGCGCTCCACGAGGGCGCCGACGGCTACGTCCTCAAGGATGACCCCAACGGTCTCCTCGCCGCCGTCTCCGCATGACGGGGGCGGTCAGGCGCCGCGCACGATCACGACCGGGCACGGCGCGTGCTGGGCGCACTGGTGGCCGACCGACCCGAGCAGGAGCTCCTTGAAGCCACCGAGGCCGCGCGACCCGACGACGAGCAGGTCGGCGTCGGCGGCCGCCTCGGTGAGCACGACCGCGGCCGAGCCCTCGTCGACGTGGCGCTCGACCTCGATCCCGTCCAGGAGGGCGCCCGTGTCGTCGAGCGCCTGCGCGAGCCCGGCCCTGGCGGCCTGCTCGAGGTCGTCCTCCCAGTTGATGCCGACCGGCGGCACGAAGCCGCCGCTGCCGTAGGCCGCAGCCGGCAGGTGCCAGGCGTGTACCACGCGCAGCCGGGAGCCGCGCAGGCGGGCCTCGGCCGCGGCCCATTCGAGCGCCGTGCGCGCTCCGGGAGACCCGTCCACTCCGACCACGATCAGCGCCACCGGGACACCCTACCGCGTCGTCACGAGGGCGGCTGCGGGTTCCCCGAAAACCGCATACGCGGGCGCACGGATGCGGGCGGGAGGCGGTGGTGCGACCATCCAGGTGGACCCGATCCTGAGAGGAGGTGAGGGACGTGATGCGTGTCTGGAAGGACGTCGGGGCGCTCGCCCTGACCGCGCTCGCGGTCGGGGTGCTGGCGGCCACGGATCGAGGGTGGAGCGTGCCGCTCGTCGGGGCGAGCCACCGGTGGGCGGCCGTCGCCGTGCTGCTGCTCGGGATGGCGGCCTGCTCGCTCGGCTCCGCCCGGTCGGGCACCGGCGCCTGGGCGCTCGGCGCGCTCGGCGCCGTCAGTCTCGGCCTGGTCGTGATCACCATCGTCACGGGATCGCTGCCGGTGCTCACGCTGGCCGTGGCGGCCTTCGTCGCGCTGTGGGCAGGCTCGGCCGTTCGCCATATGCTCGCCGGCCGCCCCACGCCGCCCGCGACCGCGTAGCCCGCTCGCCCGCGCCGGGCGCCATCTTTGCGCCCGGCGCGTGCGGCCGCGGTCGGCGGCGACCGCAGGTGCGTACTTTTCCCGGCCCGGTGCAGGCGAATCCCCGATGCGGCACCTACCTCAAGAGGACTGCAATTAGCCAGAAGACGTTTCTGCCGTGATCGGAAAGGAGCTTGTCATGGCAACGCAGGAGAGGGCCGTGGGGCGGCCCAAGTTGAAGCGCTCGCTGGGACTGTCGATGGCGACGGCGCTCGTGATCGGGAACATGGTCGGCTCGGGAGTCTTCGGGCTTCCGTCGGCGCTTGCGTCGACCGGGCCGATCTCGCTGCTTGCGTGGGTGTTCACCGGCGCCGGCGCGATCCTGCTCGCGCTCGTGTTCGCCAACCTGGGCCGGGCATACCCGCAGACCGGGGGGCCCTACGCCTACGCGCGGCGGGCGTTCGGTGACTTCGCCGGGTTCTGGACGGCATGGGGATACTGGATCGCCGCCTGGGCCGGCAACGCCGCCATCGCGACGATCTTCGTGAGCTACGCCAGCGTGTTCTGGCCTCGGCTGGGCACCGACAACGCGCTCGCGTTCGGCCTCGGGCTCTCGGTCATCTGGCTTCTGACCCTGGTCAACATCATGGGCGCCCGCGAATCGGGCGTGATGCAGCTGGCGACGACCGTCCTCAAGTTCGTGCCGCTCGTCCTGATCGGCCTGATCGGGCTCTTCTACATGCACTCGGCCAACTTCACGCCGATCGATCCCAACCACGCCTCGCTGGTCGGGCACTGGCACGCGATCTCGTTCGCGGCCACGCTGACGCTGTGGGCGTTCATCGGCCTCGAGTCGGCGACCGTCCCGGCGGAAGAGGTCAAGGATCCCGAGCGCACCCTGCCGCGGGCGACCATCTTCGGCACTGTCGTGACGACCGCGATGTACGTGCTGGCCACCGTCGCCATCATGGGTGTGATCCCGGCCGCGACGCTCGCGCACTCGAACGCCCCGTTCGCCGATGCCGCCCGCCAGATGTTCGGCGCGTCGGTGCTGGGCGTCTCGCCCGCGAAGCTGATCGCCGCGGTCGCGATGATCTCGACGTTCGGAGCGCTCAACGGGTGGATCCTGATCCAGGGTCGCGTGCCCCTGGCAGCCGCCGAGGACGGGCTCTTCCCGCGCGCATTTGCGCAGGTGAGCGGATCTCGCAAGACCCCGGTGGTGGGGCTGGTTGCCTCGTCCGTGCTCCTGAGCCTGCTCATGGGCATGAACTACCAGTCGTCGCTGACCGGGACGTTCACGAAGATCATCATCCTGGCGACGATCACGACGCTCGTGCCGTACGCATTCGCAGCGGCGGCCCAGCTGATGCTCATGTTCAAGGAGCCGGCGCGGTTCAGCGGCCGGCGCCTCGTGGTCGACGCGGTCGTCGCGATTCTGGCGTTTGGCTACTCGTTCTGGATGATCTACGGCGCGGGCCAGGAGTACATCGCCCAGGGCTTCCTGCTCCTGCTGGCGGGGATCCCGGTCTACGTCTATCTGAAGTGGCGCCAGGCGGTGCACGCCGAGTCGCCGGTCGAGGCGCAGCGCCCGGCCGCGCGGCCCGCGATCGCCATCCACCATGGCGCCTTCGGAAGCAGGGCCAAGTGAATCACCTGTTCACACACGCCCCCAGCACCTCGGAGGGGAGCGCCCAGCGCGCTCCCCTCACGGGGGTGCATTCCGAGGTCGGCAGGCTGCGCCGGGTGCTGCTGCACCGGCCCGGCGTCGAGCTCAAGCGGCTCACGCCGACCAACAAGGATGAGCTGCTCTTCGACGATGTACTGTGGGTCAAGCGCGCACGCCAGGAGCACGACGTGTTCGCAGACACCCTCGCCGACCGCGGCGTGGACGTGCTCTATCTCCAGGACCTGCTCGCAGAGACGCTCGAGCAGGCGCCCGCCCACGCTGCCCTCATCGAGCGCACGCTTGCAACCTCACCGCTCGGGCCGCGCCTGACCGGCGAGGTCGAGGCGTGGCTCGCATCGATGTCGGCCCGTGAGCTGGCCGAGGTGGCCATCGCCGGCGTCGCGTTCGACGAGCTGCCGTTCCACAGCCGGTCGCTGCCGATGCAGACGGCCATGCCGGGGGACTTTCTGCTGTCGCCCCTCCCGAACCACCTGTTCACCCGTGACACGTCGGCGTGGATCTACGCGGGGGTCAGCGTGAACTCGATGGCCAAGCAGGCGCGCGCCCGTGAGGCCGTGAACGTCGACATCGTGTACCGCTCGCATCCGCTGTTCGCCGAGTACGCGTTCCCGATCTGGAGCGACTGGCTGGGCTCGCCGGCCATGCTCGAAGGCGGCGACGTCCTCGTCATCGGCAACGGCTGCGTCCTGATCGGGATGGGCGAGCGCACCCGCCCGGCCGCCGTCGAGGAGCTGGCCCAGGGCCTCTTCACCGCCGGCGCCGCCCGCAAGGTGATCGCCGTCGTCCTGCCCAAGCGGCGATCGGCGATGCATCTCGACACCGTGATGACCATGGTCGACTGGGACGCGTTCACGATCTACCCCGAGCTGCGCGAGGGCCTGTCCGGGTACGTGCTCTCGCCGGACGGCGAGGGCCTGGCCGTGCACCCGGCCGTGAACGTGTTCGACGCCATCGCGGCTGCTCTGGACGTCGATCAGCTGCGGCTGATCGAGACCGGCGGTGACCGCTACGAGGCGGAGCGCGAGCAGTGGGACGACGGCAACAACGTGCTCGCCGTCGCGCCCGGCGTCGTCATCGCCTACGAGCGCAACGTCGACACGAACACCCGGCTGCGGCGGCGTGGCATCGAGGTCATCACCATCCCCGGCGCGGAGCTGGGGCGGGGTCGTGGAGGCCCCCGGTGCATGTCGTGCCCGATCGTGCGCGAGCCCGCAGAGACACCCGAAGACCACGAGGAGTGACGTTCCATGAATCCTCAGCTCTCCACCCTCACCGTTCCCTCTGACTTCCTGGCGGTCAGCGATCTCGACGAGGCCCAGTTCGCGGCCGCGCTCGACCTGGCCGCGGAGATGAAGCAGGCTCCCGCGGGCTTCCTCGATGCGCTCCCGGCCGAGACGCTGGCGTGCTTCTTCGAGAAGCCGTCCACCCGTACGCGCGTCTCGTTCGCGGCCGCGGCGCATCGCCTGGGCATGCTGCCGCTGGTGCTGCGGCCCGACGAGCTGCAGCTGGGTCGCGGCGAGACCGTCGCCGATACCGCCCGCACGCTCGCCGGGTTCTGCGCCGCAATCGTCATCCGCACGTTCGCGCAGGCCACGGTCGCCGAGCTCGCCCAGCACTCGAGCGTCCCGGTCATCAACGCGCTCACGGACGAGCATCACCCCTGCCAGGCGCTCGCCGACTTCCTCACACTGCGAGAGGTGTTCGGCCACCTCGAGGGCCTGCGGCTGGCGTACATCGGCGACAGCGACAACGTCGCCCGCTCGCTGATCGAGGCGGGTGCGCTCTCCGGCGTCGAGGTGGTCGTGGCATCCCCGCCGGCGTATCAGCCGGAGGCGGCCGATCGGCGCCAGGTGATCGAGTTCGTGGCCTCCCACCACGGCCACGTGACCCTGATGGATGATCCGCGCGAGGCCGTGGCGGGCGCACATGCGGTCTACACCGACGTGTGGGTCTCGATGGGCGCCGAGGCGGACGCCGAGCGGCGCCGGGTCGAGCTCGCGCCCTACCAGGTGACGTCCGAGCTGATGGCCGCCGCGGCACCCGACGCCGTGTTCATGCACTGCCTCCCCGCACATCGCGAGGAGGAGGTGACCGCCGAGGTGATCGATGGTCCCGCGTCGGTCGTGTGGCGCGAGGCGGCCAATCGCCTGCCCACCGAGCAGGCGATCGTCTACGCGCTGATCACGGGTGGATGGGGCCGGTCGTGACCGGCCCATCCGGCCGCCCGGTCGTCGTCGCGCTCGGCGGCAACGCGCTGCTCCGGCGGGGCGAGTCTCCCGACGTGGCCCGCCAGCGGCGCAATGTGGAGGGGGCCGCGGCGGCGCTCGCCGCCGTTGCCCGCGACCGCCGGCTTGTGATCACCCACGGCAACGGCCCCCAGGTCGGCGTGCTCGCGCTGCAGTCCGAGGCATCCAGCACGCCCTCGCCGCTCGACGTGCTTGGAGCCGAGACCGAGGGCATGATCGGATACCTGATCGAGCAGGCCCTCGGCAACCGGTTGCCGGGCCGTCCGGTGGCGACGCTCCTGACCCAGGTGCTCGTCTCGGCGGCCGACCCGGCGTTCGGGGCGCCGACGAAGCCGATCGGGCCCATCTACGCCGAGGCCGAGGCCCGGCGTCTCGCCGCCGAGCGCGGCTGGACGGTCGCGCCGGACGGCACCAGCTTCCGCCGCGTCGTCGCGTCGCCGCAGCCGCTCGAGATCGTCGAGCTCTCCACCATCCGGCTGCTGCTGGACGCAGGGGTGACCGTGATCTGCGCCGGCGGCGGCGGCGTCCCGGTCGTGGCCGACGCGGTCGGCAGCCTGCACGGTGTCGAGGCCGTGATCGACAAGGACCTCTCCGCCGCGCTTCTGGCCGAGCGCCTGGGGGCGTCGCTGCTCGTGATGCTTACCGACGTGGCCGCCGTGGAACGCGACTGGGGCACGCCCGCCGCGCAGCCGATCGGCACGATCGACACGGGCGGGATGCGGGCGCTGCGGTTCGCGTCGGGATCGATGGGGCCGAAGGTGGAGGCGGCGTGCCGGTTCGTCGAGGCGACGGGCGGCACGGCCGCGATCGGATCGCTGGCCGAGGCCGAGGCGGTTGTTCGGGGCGAGTCGGGGACCCGGATCGTCCCGGGCGCCGAGGGCCCGGCCGCGGTCGCTGTGTGAGGGCGCGCGGAATCCCGCGCGCCCGACCTCGCGAAGGAGGGTTCTCGTGTACCACACCATCATCCTCGCCCTCGACGGCTCCGAGGGAGCCGATCGAGCCATCCCCGTCGCCGCCGACCTGGCGCGCCGGGACGGCGCCCATGTGATCATCGCCCATGCCCAGACGCGGGCGCTCGAGACCGCCATCCGCAGCCGGCTCGACCGCCAGGTCGCCGATCTGCGTGCCGCCGGTGTGCCGGCGGACGTGGCCGTCGCCCCCGCGACCATCGAGGGGCGCGAGGCCGACGCGATCGCGCAGATCGCCCACGACCACGCCGCCGACCTGGTCGTGATCGCCGGCCGCGGCCGCTCGCCGTTCGTCGGCACCGTGCTCGGCTCCGTGACGCAGCGACTGCTGCACGTGTCGGACGTCCCGGTGCTGGTGATCCCTCCGGGGGGACTGCGCTCCAGCCGCGCGAGACGGCCGCTGTGGCGGTCGCCTCCGAGGCGTGAACCGGGCGTTGCGGAGATCCCGCAGCCCCGGATCCGCACACACACGGATGCGAACGCCCACGAGCAGGAGGACGATGCAGTCATGAGCACCGGCTACGTCATGAGGCCACTGCGGGTTGTGGTGGTGGGCGGCGGAGTCGCCGCCCTCGAGGTGTGCCTCGGCCTGCAGGCGCTCGCCGGTGACCGCGTCGAGCTCGTGATGGTCGCGCCGGAGCCGGACTTCGAGTTCAAGCCGGCGGCGGTGGGCGAGCCGTTCGGCGTCTCTGCCGTGCGTCGCTTCGACCTGGCCGAGGTGGCCCGCTCGGTGGGAGCCGAGCTGCTTCGCGGCACCGCCTCCGCGGTCGAGGCCGACCAGCGCCGGCTCCTGGTGGACGGCTGGCGCCCCGTCCCCTACGACGCGCTCGTGCTCGCCGCCGGGGCGATCCCGATCGGTGCCGTCCCCGGCGCGATCACATTCGCCGGGCCGAAGGACGTGCCCGTCGTCCAGGCGCTGATCGCCGAGCTCGCCACGAGCGGCGCCACGCGCCTCGTGGTCGCGATCCCGGGCGAGACCGCCTGGACGCTGCCGGCCTACGAGCTCGCGCTGCTCGCGGCGGCGCATCTGCGCACCGCGTCCGGCGATCCGGCGCAGATCGCAATCGTCACCCCCGAGCGCTCGCCGCTCGCGGCGTTCGGCGCGGCGGCGAGCGCCGAGGTGCGCAGGCTGCTGATGGAGCGCGAGATCGCCTTCCACGGCCTGCGCACGCCGGTCGAGGTGCACGGCGGCGTGCTGCGCACGAGCCCGGGCGGCAGCGTCCGCGCCGATCGCGTGGTCGCGCTGCCGAGGCTCCGCGGCGTCCGCATCGACGGCCTCCCGGTCAACGCGGATGGATTCCTGCGCACGGACGCCTACGGGCGCGTCGCCGACCTGCCGGACACCTACGCCGCGGGCGACATGACGGACTTCCCCGTCAAGCAGGGTGGCATCGCGACCCAGCAGGCCGACGTCGTCGCCGAGGTGATCGCGGCCGACGCCGGCGCGGCGGTCACGCCGCGCCCGTTCCGCCCGCATCTGCGCGGCCTGCTCCTGACCGGGGACGGCGAGCGGTTCCTGAGCGTGGACCTCGCCGGCGGGCCCGGCGCCGTCTCCGAGGTCGACTCCGACCCGGGCTGGTGGCCGCCCGTCAAGATCCCGGGACGCTTCCTCGGTCCGTACCTCGCCGGCATCGCCGCCGACGCGGGTCAGAACGCGGAGCCGTCGCACCGGTGATGCCCCCGGCGGACTACGCATCCGCGGCCGGCCAGCGCGCCGGGTTTCCCGTGCGTATGATCCGCGTCGACCCCGATGTCGCGGCTGGGGTCGTGGGAGACACTGTCGCCGTAAACCCGAATAGGTAGGAGGTGGCACCGTGTTCAAGACCATTGTGCTCGCCGTTGACGGCTCCGAGTCGTCGGATCGTGCGATGACGTTTGCCGGCGAGCTCGCCAAGCAGTCGGGCGGCCGGATCGTGGCCGTTCACATCAAGGAGCTGATCGCCGGCCGCTTCGCCGGCCCCGTCCATGTGGACGAGGAAGACGTGCAGGTGAAGATCCGCAAGCAGGCGCAGGACCTCACCGACGCAGGGGTGGCCGTCACGCTCGAGATGCACTCCACCATGACGGGCGGCCCCGCACCGCTGATCGCCGATGCGGCAACGCGCGAGAACGCCGACGTCATCGTGACCGGCACGCGCGGCCACACCGCGCTCGCAGGTGTGATCGTCGGCAGCGTCGCTCAGCGGCTGCTGCACGTGGCGCCCTGCCCCGTGCTGGTCATCCCGCCCCCGCACGGCTCGCATGGCCACTCGTCGAAGCAGGCCGAGCAGGTCGCTGCCGGCTGACGTCTCGGAACGCCACGCATGTCCGCCTCTCGGGGGGCGGGCATGCGTTCGCGCTCGGGCCGGCTGAGCGCTGCGCGATCCCATGGCGACCACCCCACCTGAGCCGCCGAGCGACGCCCGTCTCGCGGCGCTGATCGAGGCCGGCACGGTCATCGCGAGCGGCCTCGACCTCGACGCGGTGCTCGCACGGCTGCTCGACTTCGCCCGCGCCCTGACCGGAGCCCGCTATGCCGCCGTGGGCGTCCTCAATCCCTCGGGATCGCGGATCGAGCGCTTCGTCACCGCCGGCCTGTCCGCCGCCGAGCGGGCGGCGATCGGAGCGCCCCCGGTCGGCCTCGGCATCCTCGGGGCACTCATCACCGATCCCCGGCCGCTGCGGCTCGCCGATCTGACCGTGGATCCGCGCGCGACCGGCTTCCCGGCCGGGCATCCGCCGATGCGGTCGTTCCTCGGCGTGCCGGTCGTCGCCGGCGGGGCCGTCTTCGGCAACCTGTACATGACCGACAAGGCCGGCGGCGACTTCACCGCCGAGGACGAGCGGCTGATCGTCACCCTGGCCGCCCAGGCCGGGGTCGCGGTCGAGAACGCGCGCCTGTACGAGCAGGCCCGCGACCGCGCGCGGGAGCTCGAGGAGGCCGTACGGGAGCTCTCGTCGATCCACGACATCGCCGATGCCGTCCTGGCCGGCGATCCGCGAGAGGACACGCTCCGGCTGGTGGCCGAGCGCGCGCAGGCCGCTCTGGGATGCAGTCAGGTGTACATCGCCACGCCGGGGGCGGGAGCGGGGACGCTCACCGTTGTCGCAGCGGCGGGGGCGGGGGCGGATCGGCTCGTGGGCATCGAGCTTCCGGCCGGCGCATCCAAGATCGGCACGGCGATCCGGGCCCGCCGCAGCGTCATCGTCGACGACCTCGCCGCCGATCCGGACGCGCATCAGCCGACCGTCGCGCTTCTGGGCATCCGGAGCCAGGTGATCGTGCCGCTCGTGCACCGCTCCCAGGCCCTGGGCGCGATCACGGCCGGCGACGTGCGCGAGGGCCGCGTGCTGACCGCCGCCGATCGCCGGATCCTGGAGACGTACGCCACCCGGGCGGTGCTCGCGATCGTGATCGCGCGGGTGCTCTCGGCGGAGCGGGAGCGGCTGGAGGCCGAAGGGCGCCTGCGCGCGTCGGAGCTGCGTGAGGCGGGCCGCCGCGAGACCCTCCGCCGGGTCGTCGACGCGCAGGAGCACGAGCGCCGCCGGATCGCACGGGAGCTGCACGACGAGACCGGCCAGGCGCTCACCTCGGTCCTGCTCGGTCTGCGCCTGATCGAGGAGGTGAGCCCCGATGTGCGCGCCGCCGTGTCGGAGCTGCGCGAGACGATCACCTCGGCGATCCAGGAGCTGCGTGCCCTCGCCGTCGACCTGCGCCCGAAGGCCCTCGACGACTTCGGCCTGGGAGCGGCCATCGAGCGGCTGGCCGACACCTATTCGCGCCGGACCGGGATCGTCGTCGACGTGCACGTGGCCGGGCTGTCCGACCGCCTGCCGGAGGACATCGAGACGGCCCTCTACCGCATCATCCAGGAGAGCCTGACGAACGTCGCCAAGCACGCCGGAGCCACCACGGCGAGCGTCACCGTGCACCGCCGGGCGCGGGTGGTGTCGACGGTCGTCGAGGACGACGGCGCCGGATTCGACCCTGCCACGGCCACCCCAGGCCTGGGTCTGACGTCGATGCGGGAGCGCGCGGAGCTCGTGTCAGGTACGGTCCGGGTCGAGTCGCGTCCTGGCGGAGGGACTACCATCGCGGTCGAGGTGCCACTGTGATCCGAGTACTGATCGTCGACGATCATGCGGTCGTGCGCGCCGGGCTGCGGCTGCTGCTCGACCGTGAGGAGGACATGGACCCGGTCGGCGAGGCTGGCGACGCGCACGCAGCCGTGCAGATGGCGCAGAAGCTCGAGCCCGACGTCGTGCTCATGGACGTCGTCATGCCGGGCGCCACAGGGGTCGACGCCGCCGCCGAGATCCGCCACGTGCTGCCGTCCGCGCGCATCCTGATGCTCTCGATGCAGGACGATCCGTCGTACGTGCGGCAGGCGTTCACGAACGGCGCCATCGGCTACGTCCTCAAGGAGGCCGCCGACGCGGAGCTCGTCACGGCGATCCGCCGGGTCGCGGCCGGCGAGCAGTACGTCCATCCGGCCTTGGGCGCGAAGCTGGTCGCCGATGCCGGCTCGGCCAGGCAGGCGGACGATCCGCTGTCCGAGCGCGAGCGCGAGGTGCTCTCGCTGCTGGCGCTCGGCCACACCAACCAGGAGATCGCCGACCGCCTGGTCGTGAGCGTGCGCACGGTGGAGGCACATCGGGCGCACATCCTCACGAAGCTGCGGCTCTCGACCCGGGCCGACCTGGTTCGCTATGCCATCGACACCGGCCTGCTCGAGACGCGCTAGCCGTAGTTTCCCCGCGCGCGGTTCGGTGGCGGCACCGATGCCGCGCGCCTCTGCAGGCTCGATGCTGCACTCGCAGCACGCTGTTCGATCGCTCCGGTGGGAGGTGTCACGATGACTGACAAGATCTCTGTGATCGCCCAGATCCGCCCGGGCAAGCGAGACGAGCTCGAGCGGCTGCTCGAGAAGGGGCCGCCGTTCGACCTCGCGGACGAGGGCTTCGAGCGCCACGAGGTGTTCCTGGGCGACTCCGACGTCGTGTTCCTGTTCAGCGGCCCGGGAGCCTTCACGCAGCTCGAGCGCATGGCGGCGTCGCGCGCCCTCTTCGCCCACGTCCTCAAGATGACCGGGCTGGTCTCGGCACCTCGCGTCCTCAACCAGACCTTCGAGTGGCACCGCCCGGTGAAGGCCGGCGGCGACACCTAGCCGCGCGCCTAGCGGGCCGCGACCCCCACCGGGGCGTTCTGGTCGCGCATCGTGACGTCGAATCCGAGCTCCTCGGGAGCGTGCAGGGCGAGCAGGTGCCGGTCGGTGCCCTCGCCCCGGTCCGGGCGCAGCAGCGACACCGCCACCATCGTCGAGAATGCGACCGGCACCGTCACGACGGCCGGCTGGGCCAGCAGCGCGCCGGCCGCGCCCGAGCCGCCCACGTGGGCGAGGTCGAGGAAGATCGCCGTGGTCGCGAGCGTGCCGCCGAGCACGATCCCGGCCACCGCGCCCGGGGCGGTCAGGCGGTTCCACCAGATGCCGAGCAGAAACAGCGGGCAGAACGTGCTCGCGGCGAGGGCGAAGGCCCAGCCGACGAGCAGGCTGATGTCCAGGTTCTCGGCGACCAGGGCCAGCGCCACGGGGATGACGATCCCGAGCGGCGCGGCGATGCGGAAGTGGGCCTGGCGGGCGCGGGCGCCGATCGTGTGCTGCGGCCGCAGGCGCGGCCACACGTCGTAGGAGAGCGTGCCCGCGATCGAGACGAGAAGGCCGGAGGAGGTCGACATGAAGGCGGCGAACGCGCCCGCGGCGACGACTCCGCCGAGCAGCTCGCCGGGCAGGCCCGGCCACGCCGCCTGCGGCACCGTCAGCACGACGGCGTCGGTCTGTCCGGTCACGTACAGCCCCGGCGTCACCGCCCGGCCGAGCAGGCCGTAGATGCCCGGGAACAGATAGAAGAGCCCGAGCAGGCTGAGCACGCTCACGGTGGTGCGCCGCGCCGCCGGGCCGTCGGGACTGGTGTAGAAGCGCACGAGGATGTGGGGCAGGCCCATCGTGCCCAGAAACGTCGCCAGGAGCAGCGAGTACAGGAAGAGCGGCGAGGAATCGCCGCTCGAGGACACGGGTCGGGCCCACTCGATCCCGCGCTGGGCGGTCACGTCGGGGCCGGCGGGCAGCACCGCGCCGCCGGCGAATCGCACCCGGCCCGCCGGCAGCGTGCGCTCGCCGCCGGCGGCGACCCGGTGCCGGCCGGAGCTGCTCGCGTACCCCGAGGCGGCGGGGAACCGCACCCGCGTCGGTGCGGGCAGCGTCACGGTCAGGCCGTCTGCGGGAGCGCGCGGAAAGGAGTGCCCGAAGATGGCCGGGCCGGTGGGCAGGCCGCCCAGATGGATCACGATCAGCACCGCCGGCACGGCGATCGCCGTCAGCTTGACCCAGAACTGGAAGGCCTGGACGTAGGTGATCCCGCGCATCCCGCCGAGGGCGACCCCGAGCGGCACGATCGCGCCGACGACCACGACTCCGACCCAGTAGGGCAGGTTCGTCAGCTCGTCGAGGGCGATGCCCGCGCCCTTCAGCTGCGGCACGAGGTAGAAGCCGCTGATCACCAGCACCACCGCGGAGGACAGGAGCCGCAGCGCCGGGCTGCCCAGCCGGGCCTCGGCGAAGTCGGCGATGGTGTACGACCCGTACCGGCGCAGGGGCGCCGCCACGAACAGGAGCAGCGCGAGGTATCCCGCCGCGAACCCGACCGCCTGCCACAGCGCGCCCGCGCCCACCTTGAGCGTCAGGCCGGCGATGCCGAGGAAGCTCGCCGCCGACAGGTACTCGCCCGAGATGGCGCCGGCGTTCCACCAGGTCGAGACGGCCCGCGAGGCGACGAAGAGGTCGGACGGGGTGCGCGCCACCCGCACGCCGGTGACGCTCAGTCGCACCGCGACGACCACCACGGCGGCGACCATCGCCAGGGCGATCATTCGCCGCGCACCAGCGTTCGAAACGCGTCGTCGATCGCGTCGGCCCGGCGGCGGTAGATCCAGCCGATCACGACGAAGAGCGGGAACGGCGGCACGGCGACGAGCAGGTCGGCGAGCGGGATCCCGGCGAGCGTGATGTGCTGCAGGCGGCCCACGAGCAGCAGCACGAGCGGCAGCGATCCGAGCAGGCCGCCGAAGGCGACCAGGGCCACGAGCGACAGGGCGAGCTGCGCCCGCACCAGCCGGCGCAGGTACACGCCCCCGTGCGCGGTCGCGTCGGCGAGCTCGTCGCCGGGGGTGCGCGACCACGGCCGCGCGTCGCTCACACGCGCAGCCTGCGCAGCAGATCGGGCAGGTTGCGGCGGGCGACCGGCACCTCGCTGCCGTCGGACAGCACGAGCGCGGCCGTGCCGTTCAGCTGCGGGCGCACCTCGACGGCGCGGCGCAGGTTGACGACGTAGCGGCGATGCACCCGCACGAACGCGTGCGCGCTCCAGCGCGAGGCCAGATCCCCCAGGCTGCTGCGCAGCAGGTAGCGGCCGCCGTCGGCGCTGACGATGCGGACGAAGTCTCCCTGCGCCTCGAGGTAGAGCACCTCCGAGCGCGGCAGGAGCCGGGTGCCGCCGCCGCGCAGGTTGGACACCGGGATCAGGCCCGCATCCGCCGCCGGCTCGCCCGCGCCGTCGGCGTCGGTCGCGGCCCTGCGGCCGCTCTCTGCGACCACCCGCCGGATCGCCTCCTCGATCCGCTGGCGGCTGACCGGCTTCACGAGGTAGTCGAGCACGTGCAGCTCGAACGCCTCGACGGCGGCGTTCTCGTACGCGCTCACGAACACGACGCCGGGGGGATCCCCGAACCGGCGCACCACGCCCGCCAGCTCGAGGCCGTCGACGCCGGGCATGCGCACATCGAGGAACACGCCGTCGTAGCGGCGGCGCGCCAGCTTGCCGAGGGCGTCCTCGCCGCTCGCCGATGCGTCGACGTGGGCGACCGAGGCGGAGGCGCGCAGCATCCGCGCGAGGTCGTGGAGCGCGGGCAGCTCGTCGTCGACGGCGAGCAGGGAAAGGCCTTCGCTCATGCCACCCTCACCCCGGCGCGGCCCTTGGGAAGAGTCATCACAACGGTTGTGCCGGCGTCCGGCCGCGACTCGATCTCGAGGCCGTACTGCTCGCCGAAGGTCGTCTGCAGGCGCCGGTGGACGTTGGCGAGGCCGATGCCGTCGGTGCGCCCCTCGAGCGCCGCCGCGGCCCGCTCGGGCGGCATCCCGGCGCCGTCGTCCGAGACGCGCAGCTCCACCTCGCGGTCGAAGTCGGAGGCCACGATCTGCACACTTCCACCGATACCCATCTCCAGGCCGTGCCGAATCGCGTTTTCGACCAGCGGCTGCACGGAGAGGGCGGGGATGCGGGTGTGCAGCACCTCCGGCGCCACCTGCACGCGCACCTGCAGGCGGTCGCCGAAGCGGGCCCGCTCGAGCCGGAGGTACTTCTCGACGTACTGCAGCTCGTCCGCGAGCGTGACGTACGGGCGCTCGCGGGCGAAGGCGTAGCGGATGAACTCCGAGAACTCGGTCAGAAGCTCGCGGGCCTCGTCGGGGCTCGTGTGGATCGAGTTTGCGACCGCGGTGAGCGCGTTGTAGACGAAGTGCGGGGAGATCTGGGCGCGCAGCGCCCGCAGCTCGGCCCGTGCGAGCAGCTCGCCCTGGGTCTCGAGCGCGGCGAGGGCGACCTGGGCGCCGACCAGGCTGGCCGCCTCCTGCACCACCCGCATGTCCTCGGGCCGGATCCGGCCCGGGCTGGTGTAGAACGCGTACAGGCTGCCGACGACGCTCGTCTGGACGACCACCGGCACGACGACCGCGGCGCGCAGCGGGCAGTCGGGATGGCCGCAGTCAAGCTGCGGCTCGACGTGCACCCGGTCGGCGCCGCCGCCGGCCCGGAGCGTCTCGACGGCGTCGCCGGCGGCATGCCGGCGGTCGCCCTCACCGACGAAGGCGAGCACGCGCTCGGAGTCGGCAAGCGCGATCGCCGCCGCCTGGGTGAGCTCGAGCAGGTGCGGCGCCGCCCGGGACGCGCTCTCGGCGGTCAGCCCACGGCGCAGATGCGGGAGGGTGGCGGCGGCGGCGTGGAGCGCGGCCTGCATCGCCTGACCCTCCGGCGAGAGCACCCGCTTCGGCGTTCGCAAGAGCCGCACCGCCGCCACGCTCGAGGCTGCGAAGCCGAGACCGACGACGAATCCCAGAAGCACATCCATTGCGGCGCGAGTGTCCTCCCAGCGAGACAGCATAGACCCGCGCCGGGCGGTTTCCGCCCGGCGTCCGGAGACCGCCGTCCGGCGCGCCGCAGGCGCCGTTCGTCGATGTCCGATAGCGGACGAGCGGCCGCGGGCATAGCTTCATGTGGCGGATCACACATCGACAAGGAGGGAACATGTCGGTTCAGAATCCCACCGCCACGGGCGCGATCAGCCGCGAGGCGGCCAGGTCGCCCGAGACGGTGGACGCGCGCTCGGCGGGCGGGATCAAGATCGCCGATCCGGGGCCGCTCGGTCTGGCCGCGTTCGCGCTGACCACGTTCGTGCTCAGCATGTTCAACGCCGACCTCGTGTCGCGCTCGGGTGAGGCCGTCACCTTCGGCCTCGCGCTCTCCTACGGCGGCCTCGCGCAGCTGCTCGCCGGCATGTGGGAGTTCCGCACCGGCAACACGTTCGGCGCCGTCGCGTTCACCTCGTACGGGGCGTTCTGGCTCTCGTACTGGGCGTTCGTGCAGTTCTACGCCTCCAGCGTCCCGGCTGCCGACGCCGGCCACGCCGTGGGCCTGTACCTGATCGCGTGGGGCATCTTCACCGCGTACATGTTCATCGCGTCCCTGCGCACGACCGGGGCGATCGCGACCGTCTTCATCCTGCTTGCGGTCACGTTCTTCCTGCTCGGGATCGGCAACGCCCGCGCCAGCGACACGCTGATCAAGGCGGGCGGCTGGTTCGGCCTGGCCACGGCGATCGCCGCCTGGTACGCGTCGTTTGCGGCAGTGACCAACTCCACGTTCGGCCGCACGGTCCTGCCGATCGTGCCGCTGAAGCGGTAACCCCCCGGGTCGCCGCACCACTGCGCCCCGTCCCGCCCCTCTCCTTCGGGGGCGGGACGGCGCGACCACGAACCACACGCATCGGAGGGATCGGAAAATGGCGGACGTCACATCACCCCTGGCCGGAGCGGAGCTCGAGCACGAGCTCGAGCGCATGCTCGACATCGAGCGCTTCGAGCCGCCCGACGACTTCCGGCACGACGCGCTCCTGAACGATCCCGCCGTCTACGAGCGGGCCGCTGCCGACCCCGAGGCCTGGTGGGCCGAGCAGGCCGGGGCGCTCGAGTGGTCGCAGCCGTGGACGCAGGTGCTCGACTGGTCGCGGCCGCCGTTTGCGAAGTGGTTCGTCGGCGGGCGCCTGAACGCGTGCCACAACTGCCTCGACAGGCACGTCGAGGCAGGGCTGGGAAACCGGGTCGCCTACCACTGGCACGGCGAGGAGGGCGAGCGGCGCGACATCACCTACGCCGACCTCCTGCGCGACACCCAGCGGCTGGCGAACGTGCTGCTCGAGCGCGGGATCAAGGCCGGGGACGTCGTCGGCATCTACCTGCCGATGATCCCGGAGGTCGTCGTCGCGATGCTGGCCTGCGCCCGCATCGGCGCCCCCCACAACGTCGTGTTCGGCGGCTTCTCGCCCGAGGCCGTGCGTGAGCGGATGGAGTTCTCCGAGGCGAGGGCGCTGATCACCGTCGACGCCGCCCGCCGCAAGGGCACGACCGCCGCGATCAAGCCGGCCGTCGACGCCGTCATCGGCGGCCTGGAGCACCTGCAGACCGTGGTCGTCGTCCGCCACACCGGCGAGGACGTGCCGATGCAGTCCGGGCGCGATATCTGGTACGACGAGGCGATGGCGGCGGCGGATCCGGACTGCCCGGCCGAGCCGTTCGATGCCGAGCACCCGCTGTACGTGCTGTACACGTCGGGGTCGACGGCCAAGCCGAAGGGCATCCTGCACACCACCGGCGGCTACCTGACCGGCGTCGTCTGCACCCACAAGTACGTGTTCGACCTGAAGCCCGACCGCGACGTGTACTGGTGCGCCGCCGACGTCGGCTGGGTCACCGGCCACTCCTACATCGTCTACGGCCCGCTCGCCAACGGCACGACCAGCGTCATGTACGAGGGCGCGCCCGACTACCCGGCGAAGGACGTGTGGTGGGACATCGTCGAGCGCTACGGCGTGACGATCCTCTACACCGCCCCGACCGCCATTCGCGCATGCATGAAGTGGGGCGCCGAGGAGCCGAACAAGCACGACCTGACGTCGCTGCGGCTGCTGGGCACCGTCGGGGAGCCCATCAATCCGAAGGCCTGGCTGTGGTATCACCGCGTCGTCGGCGGCGGCCGCTGCCCGGTCGTCGACACCTGGTGGCAGACCGAGACCGGCCACATCATGGTCACCCCGCTCCCGGGCATCACCGCGGCAAAGCCCGGCTCCGCCACCCGCCCGTTCCCGGGCATCTCGGCCGACGTCGTGACCGCCGAGGGGGAGACCCTGCAGGAGGGCACCGGGCTGCTCGTCCTGCGCCAGCCGTGGCCGGGCATGCTGCGCACCCTCTACCGCGACGACGAGCGCTTCAAGGAGGTGTACTGGAAGCGCTTCGGGGAGCGGACGTACCTGGTCGGCGACGCCGCCCGCCGGGATGCGGACGGCTATCTGTGGATCCTCGGCCGCATCGACGACGTCATCAACGTCTCGGCCCACCGGCTCTCGACGGCCGAGGTCGAGTCGGCCATCGTGTCGCACGAGCGGGTGGCCGAGGCCGCCGTGGTCGGCCAGGCTGACGAGCTCACGGGCCAGGCGATCGTCGCCTTCGTGACCCTGGTCGGCGGCGGCGACGGTGACGAGGCGATGCGCGAGGACATCCGTGCCCACGTCGCCGCCCGGATCGGCAAGCTGGCCCGCCCCAAGCGCATCATCTGGGCGGACGACCTGCCCAAGACCCGCTCGGGCAAGATCATGCGCCGCCTGCTGCGCGACGTGGCCGACGGCCGCGAGCTCGGCGATGTGACGACGCTGCGCGACCCGGTGGTGATGGCCGACATCTCCGCGAAGGTGGCCGCGGGCGCGGACGAGGAGTAGCCGGCGAGAAGCGGGGACGGTCCCGATCCGGGGACAGCCCCCATCGGTGTCACGACGGCGGGGTCGCTAGGCTTCGCCGCCGTGGCATGCCGGGCGGTCATCTTCGACTTCAACGGCACCCTGTCCGCGGACGAGCCGATCCTGTACGCGATCTACGCCGCCCTCTTCGCCGAGCATGGCCGGCCGCTCCCGGAGGCCGACTACTACGCCCAGCTCGCGGGGCTGTCCGACCCTGAGATCGTGCACCGCTGGCTCGGCCGCCGCGACGACGCCGAGGCGGTCGTGCACCAGCGCGTGACCCGCTACCGGGCGGCGGTCGCCGACGGCTCCACGATCGGCCCCGCGGTGCGCCGCGCCGTCGGTTTCGCCGCCGCGCGGGTGCCGGTGGCGATCGTCTCCGGGGCGGCGGCGGCCGAGATCGACCCGGTGATCGCAGCCGCGGGCCTGACCGAGGTCTTCACAGCCGTTGTCACGTCGGACCATGTGACCAACGGCAAGCCGCATCCCGAGGGCTACGAGGTCGCGCTCGGGCTGCTCGGGCGCCGCGTTGCCGGGCTGGGCGCCGGCGAGGTGACGGCGTTCGAGGACACCGAGGCGGGGGTGGCCTCGGCAAAGGCCGCCGGCATGCGCTGCATCGCCGTGACCGGCACGCTGCCGCCGCACCGGCTGGCGGCGGCCGACGAGCTGGTGGACGGGGTCGACGAGGCCGTGATGGCGCGGGTGCTCGGCGTCACTCCATGACGAGCGAGATCTCGTGCGCGGCGTGCAGCGCCATCCGCCCGAGCGTCGCCAGCCGGCGCTCGGTGACCCGCTGGCTCGGCCCCCAGATGTTCAGGATGACCGCGGGCCGCGCCCGGTGGTCGAGCACGGCCGCGGAGACGCCGTTCGAGAACTCCTCGAACTCGCCCAGGCACGCGCTGTAGCCGTCCCGGCGGACGTCCGCGAGCGAGGCGAAGAGCCGCGCCCGGTCGGTGATCGTGTGCGCCGTGTAGCGCTCGAGCGCCGACGGCAGGAGCGCTTCGCGCTCGTCCTCGGGCAGCCACGCGAGGAAGACCTTCCCGGCCGATGTCGCGTGCAGCGGAAGCTGCCGGCCGAGCCAGTTCGGGGTCGGGATCGCCGGCGGATCGACCTGGTCGACGTACACCAGGCTGAAGGTGCGCGCGGCCGCGAGCATCACGCTCTCGCCGGCATCCTGGGCCACGCGCTGCAGGATCGGCCGCGCCCGCCGCGCCAGCCCGTCGTACCCGGCCGCCGCGGCCACCTCGAGCGCGGTGTAGCCGATGCCGTAGCGCTGGGTGGTGGCGTCGCGCTCGACGAGCCCGTGGTGCTCGAGCGTCTGCAGCAGCCGCCAGGCCGTCGAGCGGTTGATGCCGCAGGTGCGGGCGAGCTCCCAGGCCGTCGGCGGCTGCGCGCTCGCCGAGATCGCCCGCAGGAGCATCACCGCGCGGTCGACCGACTGCACGCGGGAGCGCTCACGGCCGCCTGCAGGAGTGCCTTCCCGATCCGAGTGGGTTGTTCGCATGGTGAACGAGCTGCCTCGTCGAGCCGTGCCGACGCGGCCGCACTATACCGGTCGTCACCCGGCGGAGAAAGGGCGTGGTCGAACCGCTTGACAACGACTTGGCCACCGTTCTAGTATCGCCGCGCCGTGCACGATCCGGACCACCTGTTCGGATTGTGAACGGCGATCAGCGTATGGACGCGCGGTTTGACACGCCGCGGGCGGCGATGGATCATCGGGGCCGCGCTGCGGCTCGAAGCGCCGCTCCGCACCCGCCCCCAGGAAGGAGACGACGATGGTGGACAAGTCCAGCGACCGTCCCGATGGAGGCGGCGGGGGCCTCTCCCGCCGCGACCTCCTGGTGGGGGCGGGCACCGTCGTGCTCGCCGGCGGCCTCGCGGCGTGCGGCGGCGGCTCGTCGTCGTCGGCGTCGTCCGGAGGCAGCGGCTCGACCGCGGCCGGCACGCCCAAGCGCGGCGGGAACTTCCGCCTCGGGGTGACCGGCGGTGGCGCGAGCGACATCATCGACGGCCAGAGCATCGTCACGAAGCCCGACCAGGCCCGCCTGGCCGCGAGCTGGGAGACGCTCGTCGCCTACGACGACCAGTACAAGCTCCAGATCGGCGGCAACCAGGGCGGCCTGGCCGACGAGCTCACCCAGGACTCGCCCAAGCAGTGGACCGTGCGCCTGCGCCAGGGGATCGAGTTCAACAACGGCAAGACGCTCTCGGCCGACGACGTCATCTACTCGATCAACCGCATCCTCGATCCGAAGGCCGGGCTGTTCGGAGCCGCCGGCCTCGCCTCGATCGACGCCAAGAACCTGAAGAAGATGGACAACCTGACGGTGCGCATCCCGCTCACCGTGGCCGACTCGACCATCGCCGAGCAGTTCGGCCAGTACTACAACGGGATGGTGCCCGAGGGCTACGACCGCACCGGCCCGCTCAAGTGGGTGGGGACGGGCCCGTTCGTCACGAAGAGCTTCAGCCCGGGCCAGCAGAGCGTCCACACCCGCTATGCCAACTACTGGCGCACCGGCCAGCCGTACTTCGACCAGGTGACCGTGGTCGACTTCCCGACCACCGGCGCGACGGCGCAGGTGAACGCCTTCCTCGGCGGCCAGCTCGACGCCATCACCGACGTCCCGTTCGCCCAGGTGAACGTCGTCAAGACGAACGGCGGCCTCGCCGTCCTCGTCACCCAGGGCGGCGGCTGGCTGCCGCTGTGCATGGCCATCGACATGGCCCCGTTCACCGACAACCGCGTCCGCCAGGCCATGCGCCTGATCGCCGACCGGCCGGCGATGCTCGAGCAGGTGCTGTCGGGCTACGGCCACGTGGCCAACGACCTGTTCTCGCCCTTCGACGCCTGTTTCACGTCTTCGCTGCCGCAGCGCGAGCAGGACATCGGCAAGGCCAAGTCGCTGCTCAAGGCGGCGGGCATGGACGGCGCCACCTTCGACCTGCACACGACCAACGGCGCGGCGGGCATGGTCGACTCGGCCACGGTGTTCGCCTCCCAGGCCAAGGCCGCTGGCATCACGGTCAACGTCCACAACGACCCCAACTACTACGGCAAGCAGTACCTGCACCTGCCGTTCTCGGTCGACTTCTGGGGCACCCGCAACTACCTGCCGCAGGTGTCGAACAGCATGCTGCCGGCAACGCCGCCGTTCAGCGCGCCGTTCAACGAGACGCACTGGCCGCCCAAGTCGGGCCCGGGATCGAACTACATCAGCCTCTACCAGCAGGCTCGCGCCGAGACGGACCCCGGCAAGAAGTGCGACATCATCCACGAGATGCAGACGCTCGAATACAACTACGGGGGCTACATCATCCCCTTCTTCAACAACCTCGTCGACTCCTACAGCACGAAGGTGTCCGGGTTCGTTGCCGGGCGGTCGACCCAGAACCTGAACGGGTTCGGGCATGGATACCGCACTATCTGGTTCAACTAGTCAGGCGAGCGGGTCCTCGGGGGCCCTGTTCTGGTTCATCCTGCGCCGCCTCGCGCTCGGGGTGCTCGTGCTCGTCCTCGTGTCGGTGCTCGTGTTCGCCGCCACGCAGGCGCTGCCGACCGATCCCGCCCGATCGATCCTCGGGCGCACGGCGACGCCGGCCAGCCTGAAGGCCCTGCGCGAGCAGCTCGGCCTGAACAAGCCGGTCATCCAGCAGTACACCGACTGGCTCACCGGGCTCCTGCACGGCGATCTCGGCACGTCGCTGGCGGCGCGCGAGCCGGTCGCGACCTACCTGCACGACCGCCTGATCAACTCGGCGTTCCTGGTGTTCCTCGCCGGCATCATCTCGATTCCGATCTCGATCGCGATCGGGGCGTATGCCGCGCTGCGCCGCGACGGGGCGTTCGACGTCTCGAGCTCGGTGGGGACGCTCCTGCTCGCCGCCCTGCCCGAGTTCGTGCTCGGCGTCACGCTGGTGGTCGTGTTCGCGACGACCGTGTTCCCGCACCTGCTGCCGGGCGTGTCGCTACCTCGCGCCCGGGGCCCGGCCGTGGGACCACATGGAGGAGATGATCCTGCCCACGCTGACGCTTGTGCTGGCGGTGACGCCCTACGTGGCCCGGATCATGCGCGCCTCGATGATCGAGGTGCTCGAGTCCGACTACGTCGAGATGGCGCGGCTCAAGGGTGTCCCCGAGCGGCTCGTGATCACCCGCCACGCGCTGCCGAACGCCCTCGGCCCGACGTTCCAGGTGATCGCCATCAACCTGGCGTACCTGGCCGGGGGCGTGATCGTCGTCGAGTACGTCTTCAACTACGCCGGGATCGGGCGGGCGCTCCAGGATGCCGTCTCGACCCAGGACCTGCCGGTCGTGCAGGCGCTGGCGATGCTGATCGCCGCCCTCTACGTCGTCCTGAACCTCCTGGCGGACATCGCCACGATCCTCGTGACGCCGAAGCTGCGGACGCGCCTGTGAGCGTCGCAGAAGTCGCTGCGTTCAGCCCCGAGCCGGACGTCGTCGTCGCCCGGGCGCCGGCCGGGGCGGTCTTCCGCACGGCGCTGCGCATGTGGCGCACCCGCATCGGGCTCCTGCTGGTGCTGCTGCTGGTGCTCGTGGCGATCGTGGGGCCGCTCTTCGCGCCGTTCAGCCCGACCGACTTCGTCGGCGTCGCGCCGAACTCGCCCCCGGGCGGCAAGGCGCTCTTCGGCACCGACCACATCGGCCAGGACGTGTGGAGCCGGTTCCTGTGGGGCGGGCGCGAGATCCTGGTCATGGCCGTGCTCGCGACGGCCATCGGGCTCGTGCTCGGCTCGGCGATCGGCCTCACCGCCGCCTATGCCCGAAACGCCCTCGACGACGTGCTGATGCGGGCGATGGACGTGATCCTGGCCTTCCCCCAGATCATGCTCGCGCTGGTCGTGATCGCCACGGTCGGCCCCAAGGCGTGGCTGCTCGTGGCCGCCGTCGGGCTGACGACGATGCCGCGCGTCGCCCGCGTGACCCGCGGAGCCGCCCAGCCGATCGTCGAGCGCGACTTCGTCGCCTCCGCCGAGGCGCTGGGCGTCCCTCGTGCGCGGATCCTGCTGCGCGAGGTGCTCCCCAACATCCTCTCGCCGCTGCTCGTGGAGGCAAACCTGCGCCTGACGTACTCGATCGGGATCATCGCCTCGCTGGCCTTCCTCGGCTTCACCCCCAACCCCAACGGGGCCGACTGGGGTCTGATGATCCAGGAGAACCAGCTCGCGCTGGGCACGAATCAGCCGTGGGGCGTCGTGCTGCCGATGCTTGCGATCGCGCTGCTCACCGTCGGCACCGGCCTGGTCGGCGACGGCCTCGCCCGCGCGGCGGCCGGGATCGACCGCGGGAAGGCGGCGGAGTGAGCATCGTCGAGCCCGCAGTCGTCGTCGAGGGGCTGAAGGTCGTCGTCGAAAGCACCGGCCAGGACATCGTCGACGACGTCACGTTCGCCGTGAACCCGGGCGAGGTGCTCGGCCTGGTGGGCGAGTCGGGGTCGGGCAAGACCACGGCGGCGCTCGCGCTCATGGGCCACACCCGCCGGGGCGCACGCATCGCCGGCGGCTCGGTGCGGATCGGCGACGCCGACGTGATCGCGCTCGACCGGTCCGCGCGCCGGCGGCTGCGCGGCCGGGTGATCTCGTACGTGCCGCAGGACCCGGCCGCCGCCCTCAACCCGGCGCTGCGCGTCGGCACCCAGCTCATGGAGGCGCTCGAGGTGCACGGGATCGGGTCGGGCGGCGGCGAGCGGCGCGAGCGCGTCGCCGAGATGATGCGCGAGGTCGCGCTGCCCGACGACCCCCGGTTCCTGCGCCGCTACGCGCACGAGCTCTCCGGCGGCCAGCAGCAGCGCATCGGCCTGGCGATGGCCTTCGCCTGCCGGCCGCGGGTGATCGTGCTGGACGAGCCCACGACGGGCCTCGATGTGACCACGCAGGCGCACGTGCTCGAGACGGTGCGCGACCTCGCCGCGGCGCACAGCGTCGCCGCCCTGTACGTGAGCCACGACCTTGCGGTCGTCGGCACGCTGGCCGCCCGGGTCGCGGTGATGTACGCCGGCCGGGTCGTCGAGCTCGGCCCGGCCGACGAGCTGTTCCGCGCCGCGGCCCACCCGTACACCCGCAGGCTGCTTGCCGCCGTGCCGCACCTGGCCGGGCGGCGCGAGCTGGTGGGGATCCCGGGCCGGGCGCCGTCGCCGGGACACCGCCCGGTCGGCTGCTTCTTCGCGCCCCGCTGCACGATGGTCGAGGACCGCTGCACCACCGCGCTGCCGGAGCTGCGGCCGGTGGCCGACCATCACAGCGTCCGCTGCGTGCGGGCCGAGGAGGTGCGCACGCAGGCATCGGCGAACGCCGGCGCGGCCCCCGAGCTGGCGGTGGCGCCGCCGGCCGACGCCGTGCTCGCCCTGGTCGGCGTGAACGCCGGGTACCTCGGGTTCACGGTCGTCCACGATGTGAACCTCGCGATCGCTCCCAGAGAGTGCCTGGCACTGGTGGGCGAATCGGGATCGGGCAAGACGACCCTCGCCCGCTCGATCGCCGGCCTGCATCGCGAGCGCAGCGGCGAGATCCTGCTCCAGGGCACCCCGCTCGCCCAGGCGGCGCGGAGCCGCCCGCGGGACGTGCGCCGCTCGATCCAGTACGTGTTCCAGAATCCGTACGGCTCGCTCAACCCGCGCCGGACGATCGGCCAGATCGTGCGCCAGCCGCTCGAGCTCTTCGGCACGGTCACCGGCCGCGACGTCGACCGGCGCGTGGACGAGATGCTCGAGCGCGTCTCGCTGAGCTCGCGCTACGCCGGCCAGTATCCCGACCAGCTCTCCGGCGGCGAGCGCCAGCGGGTCGCGATCGCACGCGCGCTCGTGTGCGAGCCACAGGTGCTCGTCTGCGACGAGGTCACCTCGGCGCTCGACGTGAGCGTTCAGGCGGCGATCGTCGACCTTTTGGGCTCGCTCCAGCGCGATTTCGGCCTGAGCATGCTGTTCGTCACCCACAACCTGCCGCTCGTGCGGTCGATCGCTCAGCGGGTGGCCGTGATGAGCCGGGGCCGGATCGTCGAGCTCGGCGGCGTCGATCACGTCCTGAACGCGCCGACCGACGAGTACACCCGCCGGCTGCTCGCCGACACGCCGGCGCTCGAGTCCGCGCCCGCGTGACGGCGGTGGAGGCCGGTGCCGGCGGCAGCGTCGCGCCGGGGTTCGAGGCCGTCCGCGCGGCGTTCCTGCAGGCGGCCGGCGCCGCCCCGTGCGCCTTTGCGGCCGTCGTCGACGGTGCGCTCGTGGCCGACCTGTGGGCGGGCGCGGGCTGGGAAGCCGCGACGACGACGGTGCTCTACTCCGGCACGAAGGGCGTCGCGGCGACCGCGTTGCTCACGCTCGTCGAGCGCGGCGAGCTCGACCTGGAGGCGCCCGTGTGCCGTCTGTGGCCGGAGTTCGCGGCCTCCGGCAAGTCCGCGCTCACCGTCACCGACGTGCTCGCGCACGCCGCGGGCCTGCCCGCGGTCGAGCGGCCCCTGCGGCGCGAGGATCTGGGCGAGCAGGCGCAGCTCGCGGCCGCGCTGGCCGCCCAGGCGCCCATGCTGCCGGCCGGGGCGGTGGCCTACCACGCCGTCACGTGGGGCTGGCTCGCGGCCGAGCTCGTCCTGCGGGCCACGGGCCGCACCCTCGGCACGATCGTGCGCGAGCGGCTGGCCGAGCCGCTCGGCCTCGAGCTCGGGATCGGCCTGCGACCGGGCGACCCGGCGGCCCGGAGCCTGTTGCGGACGCGCCCGGCGGCCGGATACCGTCTCTCGGCGTTCATGGCCGACGCACCCGATCCGCGCCTGACGCTCGTCTATGCGAACCCGCCGCTTGCAATCGATTCGTGGTGCGACGCCGATCTGCTCGCGATCGAGGCGCCCGCGGTGAACGGGGTCGCGACGGCCCGGGCGATGGCGCTTCTGTACGGGCGGATCGCCGGTGGCGGCGTGCTCGCGCCCGAGACGGTGAGGCGCGGCCGCGAGGTGGCGCGCGCGGGCCCCGACGCGCTCACCGGCCGGCCGCTGCGCTACGGCCCGACCGGGTATGAGCTGCACGGCACTCCCAGCGAGCTCGGCCCGGCGGCCGACGCCTTCGGCCACACGGGCGCAGGCGGCGGCTCCCACGGGGCGTGGCCGGCGCTGCGCACCGGATTCTCGTTCCTGACCGCGGATCTGCGCTCGCAGGATGCCGACCGCCGCGCCGCCTCCGTGCTCGCGGCGCTGCATGCGGCGGTGCGGGTATGAGCGGGCCCCGGCGACCCAACATAACCGTTGTGATGGCCGACCAGCTGGCGGCGGCGTTTCTGCCCGCCTACGGGCATCCGGTGGTGCACGCCCCGCACCTGACGGCGCTGGCCCGCTCCGGCACGACCTTTGCAAGCGCCTACTGCGCCTCGCCGCTGTGCGCGCCGTCGCGCTCGGCCATGCTGGCCGGCCGGCGCGCGTCGGCGCTCGGGGTCTACGACAACGCCGCCGAGCTGCCCGCCGCGGTGCCGACCATCGCCCATCTGCTGCGCTCGGGCGGGTATCACACCGTCCTTGCCGGCAAGATGCACTTCGTCGGGCCCGATCAGCTGCACGGCTTCGAGGAGCGGCTGACGACCGACGTGTATCCCGCCGGGTTTGACTGGACACCGGACTGGCGGCTGCCGTCGGGCGAACGTTTGCCCTGGTACCACAACATGTCCGGCGTCCTGGACGCAGGCGTGCGCGAGGCGGCGATGCAGACCGCCTACGACGACGAGGTGTGCTTCCGGGCGGTCGAGCGCATCCGCGAGCTCGCACAGCGGCCGGATCGGCGCCCGTTCTTCCTGGTGGTCTCGTTCACGAACCCCCACGACCCCTGGGAGGTGCGCGCCCGCCACTGGGAGCTCTACCGCGACCGCCCGATCGACCCTCCCGCCGTGCCGCCGATCCCGCGCTCCGAGGCCGATCCCCACAGCCTGCGCCTGCGCGACATGTCCGGCATGGACGAGCACCCGCTCACCGCACCTCAGGTGGCGCATGCACGGCGGGCCTACTACGCCGCGGTGAGCTCGCTGGACGAGCGGGTGGGCGAGGTGCTCGGCGCGCTGCGGCAGCACGGCCTCGACGGGGAGACGATCGTGGCGTTCACGGCCGACCATGGCGAGATGGGCGGCGAGCGCGGCCTGTGGTTCAAGATGTCCTTCCACGAGGGCTCGGCCCGGGTGCCGCTGCTCTTCGCCGGCCCGGGCATCGCCCAGAGCGCAGTCGCAGAGCCGGTCTCGCACCTCGATCTGGCTCCGACGCTGGCCGATCTGGCCGGCCTGGCGCCCGGCGAGGCGGACTTCGAGGGCAGAAGCCTCGCTGCGGCGCTCGCAGGCGCCGGTCTGGAGGCGGGCACGGTCGTGTCGGAGTATCTGGCGGAGGGGGTGACCGCGCCGGCGGTGATGCTGCGCCGCGGCCGCCACAAGTACATCCGCTGCCCGGGCGACCCCGATCTGCTCTACGACGTCGTTGCCGACCCGCACGAGCTGACCGACCTGACGGCCGATCCGGCCCATGCCGGCGCGCTCGCCGCGCTGCGGGCCGACGCCGACGACCGCTGGGATCTGGCCGCACTGCGGGAACGGGTGCTGCGCAGCCAGGCCGAGCGGCGCGTGGTGAGCGCCGCGCTCGGGCGGGGTACCTACGCGCCATGGGATCACCAGCCCTACGTGGATGCGTCCCGTCAGTGGGTGCGCGGCCCCGCCGCGGAACACCCGCGGCCGGGGGCGCCGCTCGTCCCCGGAAGCCTGCCCCCGGAGCCGGATCGCCGTCCTCCGCGCTGACCCGCCGCCGCCCCGGTAGCAGGGGTTTCTGCAGTTCGTGCCGTGTGCTCGGGGCACCTTAGTGGAGCGGCCCGAACGCTCCCCAAAAAGGGGGATGCGTTATCGACACGAATGCCGATACAGTGCTGCAGCTATGAGGAGGGGGTCAGCAGTAAATGCGGTGGGGAGAACCTAAGAAGGTACCCCCGTTGACGCGGAGTCGGGGCATGTTTGCGGCGAGTTCTCTCGTCGTCGCCGTACTGGCAACCTACGCCAGTGTGGCAGTGCTGTCCCTGACCGCGTCGGCGCCGTCGTTCCTGGGGAGCCTCCCGGGCGTCGCGCCGCTGGTCAGCGGTCTCGGCTGGTCGCAGCCGAAGGTCGCCAGCCTCCTGACGCCCGCCCGGAGCCGCGGCCAACGCGAGCCCCGGCGTGCTCGCAGACTTCAGCCCGATCAGCTTCGCACCGGTGGCCGGCGGTGCGGGGCATAGCGCGTTCAGCTTCACCAACAAGTCTTCCGCCGCCCTCGCGCTGCAGGTGCGGGTGCACGGTGCGCAGGGCGTCCGCGCGACGTTCCAGCAGACCGGACTCACCAGCATGAAGGTCGCCCCGGGGGCGCAGGCCACGATCAGCCTCGTCAGCAACCCCCTGTACGCCGGTTCGATCAGCGGCAGTCTCGAGATCTCGGCAAAGGGTCTGCAGTCGCTGATGGTTCCCATCTCGGGCTCCCAGGCGCCGCTTGCACCGGGCGCAGTCACCGCCACTCCGGTTGCCAAAGGGGCGGTCGACCTGTCATGGGCGCCGTCGGGATCCGTGAGCGGTGTCGCCGGCTACATCGTCGAGCGCGGCGCGGCCGGGCGGCACGCTCCAGCCGATCAGCCCGCTCACGACATGCGACGACGTTCGTCGATCAGACGCCCACCGACGGCACCTACTCCTACGAGGTCGTCGCCGTCGCCACCGGCAGCGCCGCCCCCGAGAGCGCGCCCGGGCCGGCCGCATCCGCGACTTCGGACTCGTCGGCGCCCGCGCCGCCGTCCGGGTTGGCACCTGCCGGACTTCATCAACGGGCAACTTCACGAGCGTGCCGGTGGGAGTGCAGCTTCCGCCCAGCTCCCAGGCGAGTGACACCATCACGGTGACGCGTCGACCGACGGCACCAACACGCTCACCCAGACCCAGGCGGCGCGGCGATGGCAGCTTCACCCTCCGCTTCGATACGACCAATCTGAGCGACGGAAAAATCACGGTCTCGGCCACGGCCACCGACAGCGTCGGCAACACCAGCCAGGCCTTCTCGGCGAGCCTGCAGAAGAACACGGCCGCGCCGGATGTTCCGAGCTTCGACACGCTGCCGAAGATCACGGACGCGAACCTGGCCGACGTGCCGATCACGGTTCTCACCAGTCCGGCGAGCGCAGGCGACCAGGTCGCCATCCAGCTCTCTGACGGGTCGCACACAGCCACAGCGAAGGGCACCGAGTCCGCCGGCGATACGTCGATCGCGCTGACCCTCGACGCGACCGCCCTGGATGACGGAAACGATCTGAGCCTGACCGCCACGGTCACCAACGCGGCCGGAAACACCTCCCCGCAGGCGTCGGCCACGATGGTGAAGGACACGAGCGGTTCCCCGGCGCCGACGTTCATCGGAGTCGCCGCCGGTCCGGACAACCCGGTGAACGTCGTCACAGCGGCGTCGCAGAACGCGGTCATCGTCCAGGCGACCTTCGACCAGCCGCCGCCGGCCACCGACACGCTCGCCTTCTGGGTCGCGGGCACGAAGTACACGGTGCAGCCCGACGGACAGGGCACGACGATCACCCTGCCCGCCATCGACATGTCGGGGCTGCAGGACGGCGTCTACCACGTCGGCCTCGTCGAGACCGACTCCGACGGCAATATCACGAAGACCTTCTCGCACTTCACGAAGGACGTCAGCGGCCCCGAGGCGGCCACGGGCGTCGGCGTCCCCGCGGGCCCGAACAACCCGGCCGGCTACGTGAACGCGGCCACGCAGACCGCGGCGACGATCGTGGCGACCTTCGCCGGGCCGACCGATCCGGCCGACCAGATCGCGCTCACGGTCGGCGGCCTGGCCCTCGCACCGCAGTCCGGCGGCAGCGCCCAGGCGGTCTTCACCGCCGACCTGAGCAGCTTGCCCGACGGCACGCTGCCGATCGACGGCACGATCACCGACCCGAGCGGTGTCACGACGACCTTCTCCGGCACGCTGATCAAGGACACCCAGGCTCCGCTCGCGCCGTTCACCGCCTCTGTCGACGGCCCGCCGCCGAACACGATCACGCACAGCGGAGCGGCCTGCGTCAACGTCACCGTCCTGTTCAACCAGGCGCCCGACCCGTCCGACATGGTCACGGTGACCCTGTCTGACGAGAACACGAGCGTCCAGGGCTCGGCCGCGGCCGGAGACGGCAACGTTCACATCGGCTGCATCGACGCAAGTGCGCTCTCCGCAGGCACGATCGCGGTGAACGTCACGGTCACCGACGCCGCGGGCAACAGCACGAGCATGGCGGGCACCAGCGCCACCAAGCTCGACTGCCCGCCCAGCTGAGCCGGCGGAGAAGGCCTCAGCGCGCGCCGGGACACCTACGGTCCCGGCGCACGTTGTCAAGGCCCTCGTTCGGGTGATCGTAATTGCTCTTTGGTTTAGACGATAGTGAGATACGTCGTTCTCCGTACTCACTCGTGTCGTCGCCGCCAAGGAGCACCCGATTCACCGCCTGTCCCGACATCCCCGCCCTGGAGTCCTGCTCGCCGGAATCCTCGCCCTGCTCGTGTTCGTCGCACCGAGCTACGGCGCGCTGACCGCGCCGACCCTGACCGGGCCCGGCAGCGGCCTGAGCGTCAGCTCCGTCCCCGTCTTCACCTGGAACGCGGTGACCGGCGCCGACCACTACCAGTTCCAGATCGCGGCCACGAACACGTTCAGCCCGGCGCTCTACTCGATCGACACGCAGAACACGCGCGCGACGCTGAGCGACCTGCTGCAGAACAAGACCTACTACTGGCGCGTGCGGGCGATGACGGCCTCCGGGGCCGGCGGCACCTGGTCGCTGGCCCGCAGCATGGTGATGGCGTGGACGGGCACGGCCAACCCCACCACCCCGGCGGACAACGCGTCGATCACCTACCCCGACCCGCTGCTCCTGAACTGGAGCGCGGTCCCGGGCGCCCAGACCTACCGCCTGACCGTCGCCTCCAACCCGGACCTGAGCTCACCGGTCGGCGGCACGCCGGTCACGACCCAGGCCAGCGCCTACGCGCTGCAGTCGCGGCTGCCGGCCGACGTCGGCGGCACCACGTACTACTGGGGCGTCACGCCGATCGACGCCGAGGGCCACGACGGCACGCCGTCGCAGGTGTTCCAGTTCACGTACTCCTGGCCGACCGACACCAACCTCACGCTGACGAACCTGAGCAGCGACCCCGGCGTCTTCGACCCCCAGTTCTCCTGGGATCCTGTGCCCGGAGCGGTCTACTACAAGGTCGACGTCAGCTCTGACCCCGACTTCCCCAGTGGCTCGATCGTGTGCTGCGACGGCGAGACGGTCGCGACGTCGATGACGCCGACCACGCTCCTGCCCTCCTCGACGCGCTACTACTGGCGGGTGACGCCGTACGACGCGTCCAACCAGGCCGGCAGCGCGACCGTTTGGTCAGACCAGAACAGCGACCCGCAGACCTTCACCATCACCTTCGACACGGGCGCCAACACGATGCCCGACCCGACCATGCGCGATTCGAGCTTCGGTGTGATCCCGTGGACGCAGGCCGGCGTGAACACCACGACGCCGATCGTGGGCTGGAGCGACGTCCCCGGAGCCGCGTACTACGAGGTGCAGGTCTCGCCCTACACCGCGGGCGCCTGCGACTGGGCGACGAAGACGTGGGACGTGGACACGGTGACGACGGCGTGGACGCCGCTCGGCGACGGGCACAATGCGGTCGCCGACCCGGTGCCGCAAAGCCAGGCCAACCTGGCGTCAGACCTGCCGGCGCTCTCCGGCTCCTACTGCGCGCGCGTGAAGCCCCACCGCGACGAGGACACCGGCCACAACTCGGTCTACGGCGCGTGGGCGTACGTGGGCGACGGCGCGACGCACCCGTCGTTCAACTTCACCGGCTATCCGGCCGGGAACCCCTGCCAGGCGTGCACGGGTGGCTATCTCGGCTCGGCCGACTACCTCGAGCCGCAGGTCGGCGCCTCCAGCACCGACATGCCCGTCTTCACCTGGGATCCCATCCAGGGGGCGAGCAGCTACTACGTCGTCGTGGCGACCGACCAGTCGTTCACGAACATCGTCGACTACGCGTTCACGAAGGTGCCCGCGTATGCGCCCCGGGCCGGCCTGACCGGCGTCACCAATTACCCCAGCGGCACGTACTACTGGGCCGTGCTCCCGGCGACGAACGCCGACGGCACCGGCGTCTCGGCCGATCCTTCGCAGGCGCCGGCCGAGTCGTTCGTGAAGCAGGCCAGCGCGCCGACGCTCTCGCCGGTCACGATCTCGGGTCTCGGGCCGGTCCTGCAGTGGAGCGCCGTCCAGGGTGCCCTGGACTACCACGTCCAGATCTCGGACACGAGCGACTTCAG
The DNA here is from genome assembly GCA_963717845.1 of uncultured Actinomycetes bacterium. Classification (GTDB taxonomy): domain Bacteria; phylum Actinomycetota; class Thermoleophilia; order Gaiellales; family JAICJC01; genus JAICJC01. Next base: position 700,681 of record CAVQXH010000001.1, on the reverse strand, counting down.
CAAGCTCTCCCCGCCGGACGGCATCGATCAGCACGTCGATGAGACGTCCTACACCACGGGATCGACGCTTCCGGCCAACAAGACCATCTACTGGCGCGTCGAGGCGGAGGCCTCCGGCAGCCTGGGAGCCAAGATCGGCCTGGGGCGCTCGCAGCGGGGCACGTTCTCGACGACGCTCGGAGTGCCGAGCTTCACAACGCCGACACTCTTCCAGAACGCCAACTCGGGCAACACCATCCCCGTGTGGCAGTGGAATCCCGTTTCGGGCGCCGAGTCCTACGACGTGCACCTGACCTGCGCCCAGGGGGCGAGCTGCAGCGACGGCAACTTCGACACCACGGCGGCCGTGATGACGGCGTCCACAGGCACGCAGCCGCTGCAGTGGCAGGTACGGGCCGACTTCCCGACCGTGCAGTTCGGCACGCCGGGGCAGGCCGTCCCGGGCAACTACACGGCGCAGCAGAACTACACCAACACGATCCCGGCACCGACGGGCCTCTCCTCGGTCGCCACGGGTGCGCACACATTCTCGATGGCGTGGTCGCCCGTGAGCGGTATGAAGGCCTACAAGGTCGAGGTATCGACCTCCACGGCCACGAACTCCGACGGCTCGTTCGCAACCACGGTCGAGTCGATCGCGACCTACACGGCGAACGCGGCGCCGAGGATCATGAACCTGCTGGTCACCCCGAACGCGTATACCAACGGCGGCACGCTCTACTGGCACGTCGCCGCAAGGGACGGGGGCGACAACCTCGGCGCCTACAGCACGATGCAGTCGTTCACCCTGCCGGCGAGGATCGTCGTCGCGAGCACGGCGTCCTACCTGGCCCACGGGCAGACGACGACCGTCACTGTCACGACGAAGGACTCGAAGGGCCACGCCATCAACGGCGTCACCGTGAAGGTGTCCGGGGACGGTGTCACGGCCACGTCGAAGAAGTCCGTCTCGGGCAAGGTCACCTTCAAGGTGAAGCCCAAGAAGGCCGGCGGCAAGGTCACCTTCACAGCTACGAAGTCCGGTCTCCAGACCGGCACGCTGACCCTGCCGGTGTTCTGATCCGCCCCGGCCGCGGCCGGACCCCGCCCCTAGTCGGGCGGGGTCCTGGCCGGGCCGCGCCTGCGGGCGGCGAGGGGAGCCGCCCACGGCGCCGCGAGCCGGCCGATCAGCAGGGCCAGCAGGGCGAGGATGGCGATCGGGATCACGAGGCCCGCGGCGACGATCACGCCGCTGACCACCGCCGTCGCGGCATCCAGCGACCGCGCTCCCGCCTTCCACAGCGCGCTCGCATGGGCGGGCGGCAACGGGGCGGCGGCCGGCCTCGTGGACGGCGATCGAGATCGTGGCCAGGGATGTGCGGTTTTGCAGGTAGATCAGCTGGCCCTGGATCTCCTCCATCTGCAGCTCGACGTTCTGCAGCACGCTCTGGACGCGGATCGTGTCGGGCACGGTCTGGGCGCGTCGCATCAGCTGGCGCAGCGCGCGCTGCTGGGACTGCAGGTTGCCCAGGCGGGCATCGAGGTTCACGAACTGCTGGGTCACGTCCTGGCCGACGACGCTCTCGCCGGTCGGCCGGCCGAGGTGCTCGACCGCCAGGAGCGCCGGCTGGAACTGCCGCACCGGCACGCGCATGACGAGCTCGCCGTCGTGGACGTGGGTGCCGGACGACGAGCTGCGGCTGACGAACCCACCGAAGCGCGTGGCGATGCTGCCGGCGGCGTCCATGACGGCGCCGAACCGGCCGTGCGGGACGCGCAGGTCGAGGCTGGCCGTCTTGATCACCGCCGAGCGAACGGCGGGCACGCTTCGCAGCACCGCCACGGCGTGGGTGCCGTCGCCGGCCGCCCCGCCCGCGACGGCGGATCCGGATGCCACGCCGAGAGGCGCCGGGGCGGCCGACTTCTGGGCGACGCCGCCCCCGCCCGACCCGCTCGCGGCGCTCGCGCCGCCGCCTTCGGACGACGAGCCGCCGGCACACCCGGCCGCGCCCCCGACGAGCCCCGAGAGCACCACCACCGCCGAAATCGTCCCCGCCGTCCGCCGCATCGCGCGCATCGCTTCCCCTCCGCAGTCGCCTGAAGATCAGACCGCGAGCAGGCGCCGGGAGTTCCCGGATGCGGCGGCGACCGCCCGATCGACCGCAGCGCGATCCGGCCCGCACACGAAGAGCCACTCGGTGTTGCGCAGGTGCGAGACCGTGCCGACGCGCTCGCCGGCCGGGTTGTGGATCCCGATCTGGGCGCCCACGTAGCGCTTGAAGTCGACCGGGATCGCGCCCACGTGGCCGCGGTCACGCAGCTGCCGCTGGACGTCGGCGGGGTCGTGGAACCCCTCGTCGGACACCGACACGATCACCCACGGGGTGGCCAGGCGGTCGAGCAGGTCGGAGAGGGCCGTCCAGGCCGCCCTGCGCGAGTTGTAGGCGCTCTTGCGGGTGCGGCAGTCGGCCCGCTTGCAGGCCACGCCGTAGTGCTCGGGCCGGTCGCCGCGCACGAGCGTCTCCCACACGTGGTAGTTGCCGAGGTAGGAGTGCTGGTTGTAGGGCGGGTCGACGTAGGCCAGGTCGATCCCGTGCACGGCGGCCGCGAGGTCGTTGGCATCCTCGCCGGTGACAGCGCCGGCCGGGCCGGCGACGGCGGCGGGCTCGCGCAGCACGAGCGGGTTGGCCGCCCGGGCCGCCCACCGCTTCAGGTAGGCCATCTGCACACCGCAGGTGGAGTCGACCCGATCGGCCGCCTCCACGAGGCTCGTGAGCAGGAGTCCGCGCTCGACCGGGTCGAGGTCGAGCCGGTCGATCCCGGCCCGTGCGGCGTCGATGCGCATGCCGTTCTGGGGCTGGAAGTAGCGCGACCGCCGGCAGAAGGTCTCGGTCACGTAGCCGTCCTGCGGCGCCAGTGCGGAGAGCTCGGCCAGCAACCGGCGCAGCCGGGCGCGGTCGACGGCCGGCCCGGCCGCGATGTAGGCCTGGCCGAACGCCGTGGAGAACGCGGTGATGTCGTTCGAGGTCACGTGCAGGCCGCGGCGGCGCAGCTCCTGCCCCACCCGGGTCGTCCCGGCGAACAGATCGACCGCCGAGCGCACGCCGAGCGCCGACGCGGCCGCGCCGATCGCCGGCACGAGCGTGCGCTTCGAGCCCAGGAACTTGATCACCGCCCGAATCTAGACGGCCGCCCGGCGGTTACCGCGTACAGCTCCCGGCATGGGAGCGGCGCAGCGGCGAGAGCCCGTACGTGTCCGGCGGGTGACGCGTGACCGTCCACCGGTGCCCGTCCCAGCGGGTGGCGACGTTCTCGAAGTAGCAGCTTCCGACTGCCCACACGCCGCCGTCGCGGCTGGCGCCGATGGCCGTCGGACCCTCCCACATCCCCGCCGGCACCCCGGCCGCGATCGACCAGCGGAAGCCGTTCCAGTGCTCGTAGAGCGCGACCGGCAGCGAGTTGGCCGCTGCGCTCTGGCCGAGCGCCCACACGTCGTCCGGCGAGACGGCAGCAACGTCTGACAGGGCCGAATCGTCGTTTCGGTCGGGCGTCGGCACGATCGCCCAGGAATGCCCGTTCCAATGGGCGGCGAGCGTGTGCGTGCGACCGGCCCGGCGATAGCCGCCGACCGCCCATGCATCGCTCGCCGACGTGGCCGCGAACCCCGCGATCGGATCGCGCGGGCCGAACGGTGCCACGATGCGTGTCCAGGCCGAGCCGTTCCAGTGGGCCACGATCGGCCGCCCGTAGCGGTTCTCGCCGCTTGCCACCCACACGTCGTCGGGGGCGAGAGCGACGACGTGGTCGAGCTCGCCGAGGCGGCGCGCCGGGTCCGGGAGCGTGCGCCAGCGGGCGCCGTCCCAGTGGACGACCACGGGACGCAGCGCCGTCTCCTCCCGGTCGCGCGGCGTGGTCTGCGGCTCATGGCCACCCACCGCCCAGACGTCGTCAGCAGCGTCCGCCGAGACGCCGTACAGGGAGGCGGCGCCGGCCTGAGGCGGTGGCGCGACGCGCCACGCCGATCCATTCCAGTGCACGACCAGCGGCCGGGTGGCGTCGATCTGCTGGGAGGGTGGGCTCTGCGAGCCGACCGCCCAGGCGTCGTCGCGGTTCACGGCCGTGACCGCCGAGAGCGCCGCAAAGGCGCCGACCTGCGGCATCGCCGCCGTGTGCCAGCCGCTGCTCGACCAGTGCCAGGCGAACGGGCCGTGCAGCGACCCGACCGCCCAGCCGTCGGCGGCCGACGCGAACGCCAGGCTCGAGAGCTGCGGAAGCACGTAGTGCAGACCAGGCGGCGAAACGCCCACGCCGACCGATCCCAGCACGTAGCCGAAGGAATCGCGCACCGCGCCCGGCGGCTGGTCGGGGATCGGCCCCGGGCCGAGGTCGCGCACGCCGACGATGGCACCCGCCAGGAGCACGGCCATCACCACGACGAGGGCAGGCCAGGGCCGCCGCGACACCCGCTCCGGATCGGCGCCGGCCAGGAACTGGTCTTGCCCGCTGCGAACCATGTGAACGTGAGACGCCGCAGCGCCCCAGAACGTTCGCGCCGGCGTCAGCCGCCGGGCGAGGTGGGCGTCGTGCCGCCGCCCGGCGCCGTCTTCGCGAGCGCCTTGAACTGCGCGATCTCCTGCTGGATCTGCTTCTTCGTGGCCTTCGGCAGCGTGGGCGAGAGCGTCAGGTAGGCCTGGAGCGACGTGGCGACGGTCGCATAGCTCTGGGTGGCGTTGGCGTCGCGGGCCAGGGCCAGCTGGTACGCGGCGTTCTTCGGCGCGAGCTTCACGAGCTTCTGGCGCAGCCCCATGGCCTGGGCGAAGTCGGTGATCGCGCTCGTCTCGAGCGTCGAGGCGAGCGTCTGGGCCGGCTGGGCGAGCGAGTTCAGGAGCGGATGGGTGAACGCGGCTCCGAGCTTGAGCGAGCTCGCGGCGGTGGCGCCTTCGACCTGGGTGTACTGGGCGGCGGCCGCCTGGGCCTGCTGCACCTTCGCGGCGTTTGTCTGGCCGCGCTGCTCCAGGAGCGTCGCCGTGGTCGAGAGCGCGCCCTGGTTCTTCGGCTTGAGCGCCAGATAGGTCTGGAGGCTCGAGATCGCCTGGTTCGTCTGGCTGGCAGCCTGGTAGGCGTTTGCGAGCTGCAGCCACGCTCCCGCATCCTTCGGATGGGAGTGCACGCGCGCCTCGAGGCTCGAGATCGACGTGCCGCCGCTGCCGCCGCCGGAGCTGAACAGGCTGCCGATGTCGATGCTGTTTGCGCCCTGGCCGACGCCGAGGGCGACGAACCCGAGCCCGAACATGACGGCCAGGAAGATGAAGACGGGCTTCTGGGTGCGGCGGATGCGTTCGAAGAGCACTGGGTCAGCCTTGTGGAGCCTGGATCATCTTCGCCCGGGCGGCCGCGGCGCTCGGAGGGGTCCGCTCGCCACGCCTGTAGCGTATCTCGCCTGCAACGACGGTAAGTGCCACCCGTTCGGGCGAGCCTCCGTAGACCGCGGCGGTGACCGGGTCGTCCCACGGCAGGAACGCCGATCCGGCGAGGTCGAGCACGATCAGGTCGGCCGCCTTCCCCGGTGTGAGCGCGCCCACCGAGTCGTCCAGACCGAGGGCCGCCGCTGCGCGCGTGGTCGCGAGCTCGAGCGCCGTCTGGGCCGACAGGGCGTCGGCGCGGCCGGTGCGGGCCCGCTGGAGCATGACCGCGGTACGGATCTCGGCCCACATGTCGAAGTCGATCGCCGAGGACGGGGAATCGGTGCCGAGGCCGACGCGGACGCCCGCTTCCAGCAGCTCGGTGAGCGGCGCGATGCCGCAGCCGAGCAGCGCGTTTGACCGCGGGCAGTGCGCCACCGGCACGTCCCGCTCGGCCAGGAGCGCGATGTCGGCTGCGTTCACGAGCACGGCGTGGATGGCGACGGTGTCGGGGCCGAGCACGTCGGCGAACGCGTCCAGGTGCTCCGTCTCGCGGGTCGACTCGAGCAGGTGGGTGGCGACCGGCAGGCCGCGGCGGCGGGCGAGGCCGACGAGCATCGCGTAGTCGGCGTGCGTGACCGTGAAGGGGGCATGCGGCGAGACGCCGGCCGTGACGAGCGCCGAGACCGGCAGCGCGTCGAGGGCGGCCTCGATGCGGGCTTCGAGGCCCTCCCAGTTGCTGAAGCCCTCGAGGTACACGATCGCGCGCAGGCCGGCTTCTCCGGCCGCCTGCGCGACCGTCCCCGCGTAGCAGCAGTCGGCGATGGTCGTCACGCCGCCGGCGAGGCAGGCCGCCGCCCCGGCCCGGGCCTGAGCCAGCAGGTCGGCGTGATCCTGCGTGTCCTTGCGGCGGATGTGGTCGGCGATCCAGGGCGTGAACGGCAGCCCGTCGCCGAAGCCGGCCATCGCGGTGTACTCCAGGTGGGTGTGCGCGTTCACGAGCCCGGGCAGGATCACGGCGTCGCGGTAGCGGGCGTCCTCACCGCCGTTCGCCGGCCCGACGGCGGCGATGCGGCCGTCCGCGATCTCCACCACGCCGTCGGCGATCGGCGGGCCGTCCATCGGGACGACCCAGTCGGCCCGCAGGATCACGCGCTGGGCTCGGACAGGAAGTCGGTCAGCCCACGCTTGGGCTCGACGGCCTTGACCAGGAAGTACGAGAGCCAGTACAGCAGCAGCATCGGCACGTACTCGGCGGTCATCGTGACCGGATCGGTGCCGGGCAGCAGGGCGGCGATGACCGCGAGGACGACGATCGCCTCGCGCCAGCGCTTGCGCATGAACGCCGAGCGCAGGATGCCGACCCGTCCGAGCATCATCATCACGACGGGCAGCTCGAACACCACCCCCATCGCGAGCAGCGTCATCACGATGAAGTGGATGTAGTCGTTCGCCCGCGGCAGGTAATGGATGTTCTGGCTGTTGTAGCCGACCAGGAAGTGCAGGGCCGCGGGGACGACGAGGTACCAGCCGAACACGACTCCGATCACGAACAGGATCGGCGTCAGCCACAGCATCGGCCTGATGGTGCGCAGCGACTCCTCGGAGAACGCCGGGATGATGTAGGCGTAGAACTGGTAGCTCAGCACCGGCAGGCTGATGAGCAGCCCTGCGTAGATGGAGACGCCGAGCGTGGTGAAGAACGCCTCTCCCGGCGAGAAGCTGTAGAGCCGGCGGTGGTGGATCGGGTCCGTGAGCAGCTGGAAGATGCGCCCGTACTCGTAGTAGCAGGCCGACACGGCGATCACGAGCACGGAGATCGACACGATCAGCCGCGTGCGCAGCTCGTCGAGGTGCTCGACGAGCGTCAGCTCGTCGTCGGGCTTGGCGCGCTTGATCCGGGCCATCAGCCCGCCCTCACGGGCCGGCATGCGGGCAGCCGGACGGGAGCCTCAGCGTCCGGCTCGGCGCCACCGATGCGCGGCATCGCGGTTACTCGCTCGCGCGGGGCGTCTGGTCGGGCGGGGCGTACGCCGGGGGCGGCGTGTACGACTGCGGCGGCGTGTAGTTCGGCTGCGGCGGGTTGAGCGCCGTCGCCTGCGTGGTGGTGCCAGGGCCGTCGTCGTTGCCTGTGATCCCGTCCTTGAACTCACGGATTCCGCGGCCGAGCGAGCGGCCCGCTTCGGGCAGCCGCTTGGGGCCGAGGAACAGCAGCGCGACCACAAGGACGAGAATGACTTCGGGTAGACCGAGTTGGAACGGCATCGTGCCTCCAGGGTATCAGACCTGCGGATCGGGGAAAACCCCCGTTGGCTACACTTCGAACCTGCGGCCAATTCGGTTTGAATGCCGCGTTTCCCCGACATCAAGGACTGCATGCCAGACCTCAGCATCACCAATCTGCACGCCACGATCGACGGGTCGGAGATCCTGCGCGGAATCGACCTCGAGCTCGACCGCGGCAGCGTTCACGCGATCATGGGCCCGAACGGCTCCGGCAAGTCGACGCTCGCCAACGTCCTCATGGGCCATCCGGCCTACGAGGTGACCGAGGGCTCGGTCACCTTCCGCGGCACGGACGTGCTCGACCTCGAGCCCGACGAGCGCTCCCGGCTCGGCATCTTCCTGGCCTTCCAATACCCGAGCGCGATCCCCGGCGTCACCGTCGCCAACTTCCTGCGCATGGCGGTCAACGCGCATCGCCGCGGCGAGGACGGCGAGGAGAACCCGATTCGCATCCCCGAGTTCCGCAAGCTCCTGCAGGAGAACATGGAGCTCCTCAAGATCGACCGCTCGATGACCTCCCGCTACATCAACGACGGGTTCTCGGGCGGCGAGAAGAAGCGGGTCGAGATCCTGCAGATGGCGATCCTGAAGCCCCAGCTGGCGATCATGGACGAGACCGACTCCGGCCTCGACATCGACGCTCTGCGGATCGTCTCCGACGGGGTCAACCGGCTCTCCGGCCCCGAGATGGGCGTGCTGGTGATCACCCACTACGCGCGCCTGCTGCGCTACATCAAGCCCGACGTGATCCACGTCCTCGTGGACGGGCGCATCGTGCGCACCGGCGGTCCCGAGCTCGCAGACGAGCTCGAGCGCGACGGCTACGCACCCTATGGCATCGATGAGGAGGCGGTTCCCGTTGGCTAAGACCGAACTCACCCGCGAGGAGGCTCAGGCCACCGCGATCGGCGAGTACAAGTTCGGCTTCCACGACGACATGGTGCCGTTCTTCCGCACTCAGCGCGGCCTGAACGAGGAGATCGTGCGCGAGATCTCGGCGTACAAGTCCGAACCCGAGTGGATGACCGACTTCCGGGTCAAGGCGTACCGCCACTTCGTCGAGCGCGAGCTGCCCACCTGGGGCGGCGATCTCGGCCGGATCGACTTCGACAACATCTTCTACTACCTGAAGCCCGTCGAGGAGCAGGCCAATAGCTGGGACGACCTGCCCGACGGCATGCGGGAGACGTGGGACAAGCTGGGCATCCCCGAGGCCGAGAAGAAGTACCTGGCCGGCGTCGGCGCCCAGTACGAGTCCGAGGTCGTCTACCACAACCTGCAGAAGGACCTGGCCGACCAGGGCGTCCTCTTCCTGGACACCGACAGCGGCCTGCGCGAGCACCCCGAGCTGTTCCGCGAGCTCTTCGGCACCGTCATCCCCTACAACGACAACAAGTTCGCGGCGCTGAACTCGGCCGTGTGGTCGGGCGGGTCGTTCATCTACGTGCCGCCGGGAGTCAAGGTCGAGCTGCCGCTGCAGGCCTACTTCCGCATCAACGCCGAGAACATGGGCCAGTTCGAGCGCACGCTGATCGTGGTCGACCGCGACGCCTACGTGCACTACGTCGAGGGCTGCACCGCCCCGATCTACTCGTCCGACTCGCTGCACTCGGCGGTCGTCGAGATCATCGTCCGCGAGGGCGGGCGGTGCCGCTACACCACCATCCAGAACTGGTCGACCAACGTCTACAACCTGGTCACCAAGCGCGCCGTGGCCGAGAAGAACGCCACGATGGAGTGGGTCGACGGCAACCTCGGCTCGCAGCTCACCATGAAGTACCCGGCGGTGCTCCTGAAGGGTGAGGGCGCTCACGGCGAGGTGCTGTCGATCGCGTTCGCCGGCAAGGGCCAGCACCAGGACGCGGGCGGCAAGATCACCCACATGGCGCCGAACACCTCGTCGGTGATCACGTCCAAGTCGATCTCGAAGGACGGCGGCCGCAGCTCCTACCGCGGCCTCCTGCAGGTGAACGACGGGGCGGTCGGATCACGCTCGAAGGTCGTGTGCGACGCGCTCATCCTGGACGACGCGAGCCGTACGGACACCTATCCGTACATCGACATCAAGGAGAACGCGGTCGACATCGGCCACGAGGCAACCGTCTCCAAGATCGGCGACGAGCAGCTCTTCTACCTGATGAGCCGCGGCCTGTCCGAGGCCGAGGCCTCGGCGATGGTGGTCTCCGGCTTCATCGAGCCGATCACGAAGGAGCTCCCGCTGGAGTACGCGGTCGAGATGAACCGGCTGATCCAGCTGCAGATGGAAGGCTCGGTGGGTTGATGGGGCTCCCTGCAAGAAGGAGGGGGCCCGCGGGGGAGGCCTGCCTCCCCCGCGTGGAGCCGCAGATGGAAGGCTCCGTAGGCTGATGGGGCAGGCGACGGTGTCCGAGCCCGCCTGGCTCGCGGGGAAGCGTGCGGCTGCGCTTGAGACCTATACGGCGCTGCCCGTGCCGAGCAACCGCGACGAGGCCTGGCGGTTCACGAACCTGCGCGGCTTCGACCCGGACGTCTTCCCGGCCCATCCCGGGACGCTCGAGCTCGACGGCGACGCGGGCGGCGCCATCTTCACGACGCTGGCACGGGCGGTCGAGACCCACCCGCAGCTCGTCGAGCGGTATCTGGGCACGGTCGTCCCCGCCGGCGAGAAGTTCGCCGCCGCAAACGCCGCGCTCTGGCGCGACGGCGTGCTCGTGCACGTCCCCGCCGGCGTGTCCGTCGACGCGCCCCTGCGCTCGGTCGTTGAGCTGACCGAGGAGGGCTCGGCGCTCCAGCACCGCGTGCTCGTCGTGCTCGAGCGGGGGGCGCAGGCGACGTTCGTCGAGGAGTTCCGCTCGGGCGTGCCCGGGTACCTGAACGTGGTGGTCGAGCTGATCGTCGCCGACGAGGCCCACCTCGAGTACGTCACGATCCAGCACCACCACCCGGAGACGCGCCAGTTCGGCACCCACCGCGCCACGGTCGGCCGCGATGCCGAGCTCGACTGGGTGGCCGCGGCGCTCGGCGGGACCCGGGCCAAGTCGCGCATGGAGAGCCTGCTGGCCGGCCCCGGCGCGCGGGTCAAGGTGACCGGCGCCTACTATCTGAACGGCACCGAGCACATCGACTACGACACGACGCAGGAGCACGCTGCGCCGGACACGAGCTCCGACCTGGCGTTCAAGGGCGTGCTGGACGATCGCGCCCGGGCCGTGTGGCGGGGCGTGATCCGGGTCGACAAGGGCGCGCAGAAGACCGACGCCTACCAGGAGAACCGCAACCTGCTCCTGTCGACCGACGCCCAGGCGACACCGATCCCGGGCCTCGAGATCGAGGCCAACGACGTGCGCTGCACCCACGGCGCGACCGTCGGCCAGGTCGACAGCGGCCAGCTCTTCTACCTGATGGCGCGCGGCCTTTCCCGCACCGAGGCCCAGCGGATGATCGTCCGCGGCTTCTTCGAGCCGGTGCTCGAGCGGATCGGCTCGGCCCAGGCGCGCGAGCGCCTCGCCGTGGCGCTCGAGTCGCGGATCGGCTGAGCCTCAGGGGACAGTCCCCGAACCACTCACCTACACTGATCGCATGGCAGTAGAGGTACGCACGCCGCTCGACGCGGCGAAGGTCAAGCTCGACTTCCCCATTCTGGGCAAGCCGGTCTACGGCAAGCCGCTCGTCTACCTCGACTCGGCCAACTCGGCGCAGAAGCCGCGGGCCGTCATCGACCGCATCAGCGAGGTGTACGAGTCGGGCTACGCCAACGTGCATCGCGGCGTCTACCACCTCGGCGTCGTCGCCACCGACGCCTACGAGGGCGCCCGGGACAAGGTGGCGGCCTTCCTGAACGCGCCCTCCCGGCGCGAGGTGGTCTTCACGCGGCAGGCCACCGAGGCGCTCAACCTGGTCGCATACGCCTACGGCCGTGCGCACGTCGGCCCGGGCGATCACATCGTCACGACCGAGCTCGAGCATCACTCCAACCTCGTGCCCTGGTGGTACCTGGCGCAGTCCACCGGCGCCTCGATCCACTACCTGCGCATCACCGACCAGGGCGAGCTCGACCCGGAGTCGCTCGAGGCGCTGGCGCACCTCGAGCAGGTCAAGATCGTCGCCGTCGCCGAGGTGTCGAACGCCCTCGGGACGCTGAACGACGTCTCCGGCCTGGCGCGATGGGCGCACGACCGCGGCGCCGTGCTCGTGGTCGACGGTGCCCAGGCGGCGCCGCACCGGCCGGTGGACGTGCAGGCGCTCGGGTGCGACTTCTACGCCATCTCGGGCCACAAGATGTGCGGGCCGGGTGCGGGCGCGCTGTGGGGGCGGGCCGAGCTGCTCGAGCAGATGCAGCCGTTCCTGACCGGCGGCGAGATGATCTCGAGCGTGTCGCTCGAGCGCACCACCTGGAACGAGATCCCCTGGAAGTTCGAGGCCGGGACGCCCGCGATCGCCGAGTGCATCGGCCTCGGCGCCGCCGTCGACTACCTGCAGTCCGTCGGCATGGAGGCGATCGAGGCCCACGAGCAGATGCTCGTGCGCTACGGCCACGACCTGCTGGGGTCGATCCCCGGGGTCACGCTGTTCGGGCCGCCGCCGGAGCGGCGCGCCGGCATCCTGACGTTCAACGTCGCGGACATCCACCCGCACGACGTCGCCCAGGTGCTCGACGCCGACGCCATCTGCGTGCGCGCGGGCCACCACTGCGCCCAGCCCGTCGTCGACCACTTCGGCGTGGCGGCCACGACCCGGGCGAGCGTGTACCTCTACAACACGACCGCCGACCTCGACCGGCTGGCCGAAGGCATCGAGCGGGTCAAGCGCACCTTCGGCGTCTGACGCCGCCGGACCGGGGTCAGACCCCGACCGGTGGTCGTTACACTTCCGGCAGGAACCATGGACGACTTCTACCGCGAGAACATCCTCGATCACTACCGCAATCCGCGCAACCACGGGCATCTGGATGCGCCGACGGCGACCGCCGAGGGCGTGAACCCGCTCTGCGGGGACGAGCTGCGGGTCGAGCTCGACGTCGACGAGGGCATCGTCCGCGACGTCCGCTTCAACGGCCGCGGCTGTGCGATCAGCCAGGCCGCGGCGTCGATGATCTCCGACGTCGTCAAGGGCAAGACGGTCGACGAGGTGGCCGCGCTCGGCCGCGACGACGTGCTCGAAGAGCTGGGCATCCCGCTCACCCCGATCCGGCTCAAGTGCGCCCTGCTCTCGGTGAGCGTGCTCAAGGTCGCCCTCGGGCGGACGCCGGGAGAAGACCGCGAGATTCAGTGGAGATCGGAGTAGGCCCGGTCGACGCGATCCCCGACGGGGGGGTCAAGATCGTCCAGTCCGGGTCGCTCTTCGTCGGCGTCTACCGCATCGGCGCGGACCTGTACGCGATCGAGGATCGCTGCAGCCACGACGACGGGCCGCTGTGCGAGGGCGAGCGCGAGGGGTTCTGCGTGATCTGTCCTCGCCACGGGGCCAAATTCGACCTGCGCACGGGGGCGGTGCTCTCGCTGCCCGCCACCGAGGATGTGGAGTCCTTCCCCGTCGTCGTGCGCGACGGCGAAGCCTTTGTCCTCGCATAGACTGCCCGGTATGGAGGCGCTTTCCGAGGCGACGCAGGAGTACCTCGAGAGCATCTACTGGCTGTACGAGGCGGGGATCGAGCGCACTCAGGCCAACCTGGCCCGGGCGCTGCAGGTGTCGCAGCCCTCGGCCAGCGAGATGCTGCGACGGCTGAGCGACGACGGGCTCGTGAGCCGGGACGAGCACAAGCTGATCCAGTTCACCGAGCGCGGCCGCGACGTGGCCGCCCGCATCGTCGCCCGCCACCGCACCGTCGAGGCGTACCTGGTCAAGGTGATGGGGATCCCGTGGGACGAGGTGCACGAGGAGGCCCACGCGATGGAGCACTCGATCTCGCCGCGGCTCGAGTCGAAGATGCTCGAGATGATCGGCGAGGTGCGCACCTGCCCCCACGGGCATCCCATCGGCGACTACCCGCGCGAGCCCGGCGAGGCGATCCCGGCCGTCCCGGTCGGAAGCGAGCTCGTGGTGCTGCGGCTCGAGAACGAGGCCGAGGAGATGCTGCACTACCTGAAGCAGCGCGGCGTCGAGCCCGGGCGGCGCTACCGCGTGGCCGACCGCCGCGGCCACGGCGACGAGGCGGTCACCGACCTCGTCGACATCGCGGCCGGCACCACGCTCGAGGTCGACGACCGGCTGGCGCGCACCGTGTCCGTGATCGTCGAGAGCCGGGGCGACGGGCCCGTGTCCGATGTGGCCGAGGCCGGCGCCGAGCTGCAGCTGCTCGGCCCGACGCGCTGGGGCATGTGACGCGCGGTTAAATGCGGACGGGGCGCACCGGCAAGCTGCCGAGTACGCCCCGTCTTCGGTGATATCGCTTGGAGTGGGTAGCGGCGATTGCCGACCCCGCTCACCTCATGAGGTGGCGGAGGCTATCCCAACGCCGGCTGCAGCGATTCCCCGTGGGTCCAGGGATTCGCCCCTACCCGCGAGCACCTCCACTCGCCCGTCTTGAACCGTCTAACAAGTCGGACCACCTCCTTTCCGCGGTGACGACATGCTAGCAACTGCCGGCGACGTCGCCAAGAGGCTCAGGGCACTCCACGCCCGTCGATCGGAGCGCAGTTCACGCAGCGGACGCCGGCGGCCTCACGGCCGAGCCAGCGCACCGCGGCCCGGCGCATCGCCTCGACGTATTCCGGGTCCTGCTCGGCGAGCGCGAAGCGCCGCTTCAGCCTGACCGCGGCCTCGCCGACCGTGCCGATGCCCGCGAACGGATCGAGCACGATGTCGCCCTCGAACGAGTAGTAGCGGATGACCCGCTCGGCCAGCTCGACCGGGAAGACGGCCGGGTGCAGGCGCGACGAGGTCGGCGCGATCCGCCAGACGTTCGTGCGCTCGTAGCCGTCCTGCACGCGCGAGCGGCGCACGGCCTCCTGATCGGGGTGCGTGCGGATGTTCCAGTCGATCAGCCGGTCGCTGTGCCTGCGGTAGACGAGCACGTACTCCGTGACCGGGACGGCCTTGTACTGCAGCGGGTTGCGATCGGCCGCGAACCGGCGGCCGCGGCCGGTCGCCCACCCGGCCCCCTCCGGCTTCGCCCAGATGATGTCGTCGATGAAGTCGAACCCCTCCTCGACGAAGAGCCGGTGCATGTCGAAGGGGACGGCGATGCGGCGCGACGCCTGGCTGCGGCTGGCCCGCCGCACGAGCACGGGGGCCACGTTCATGACGCAGAAGCGGCCCTCCCCGAGCAGCCGGTGGGCCTGCTGGATGATCGCTGCGGATCTTCAGCAGGTAGTCCTCGTACCCGAGGTAGTCCATGTAGTCGGGGCGGGCGTTGAAGTAGGGCGGCGAGGTGAACACGAGGTCGATCGCGCCCGCGGGCAGCTCGGCCAGCGTCTCCTCCGAGTCGCCGAGCAGGATCGTGTTCGGCGAGCGCGGGTCGGGCGGCCGTCTCGGCCGGTGGCGGCGGAGCGAGCGTCACCGCGCCGTTCCCGCTCCCGGCCAGCCGCGCCCTGACGACGGCTGGATCCGAGCTGCGGCGGGCCTGCACGCGCGCGGATCTGGCGTCGACCACCACCTCGCCGACCTTCTCGGTGCTGCCGGGCCGCACGAGCGGCACCCGCCAGATGTGGTAGCGGTCGTCCACCTCCGGCAGCCCGTACTCCACCTGGCCCAGGATGCCCCAGGCGGCGAGCTCGACGCCGGCGACCGCCTTCGCCTCGTCGGTGGTCAGCACGCCGTAGCGGCGCTTCTCGCTGACCATCGGCTGGGGGTCGCGGCCCATCGCCGACCAGCGTACCGAGCGGCTCGGCTACGGGCTAAGGTGATGCCGTGCCGTGCCTGCGGATCATCATCGCCAGCACCCGGCCGGGCCGCGCCGGGCTGCCTGTCGCCAACTGGTTCGTCCCGGTCGCGCGGGCGCACGGCGGGTTCGACGTCGAGGTGACCGACCTCGCCGAGCTCGGCCTGCCGTTCATGGACGAGCCCAAGCATCCGCGGTTCCACGAGTACTCGCACGAGCACACCCGCGCCTGGAGCGCGACCGTGGAGGCGTCCGACGCATTCGTGTTCGTGATGCCGGAGTACAACTTCGGCATCAACGCGCCGCTCAAGAACGCGATCGACTACCTGCACTCGGAGTGGCACCACAAGCCGGTCGGATTCGTGAGCTATGGCGGCATCTCGGCGGGCACGCGCGCGGTGCAGATGACGAAGCAGATCGTCTCGTCGGTGAAGATGCTGCCGGTGTACGAGGCGGTCTACATCCCGTTCGTGGCCGGTCAGATCGCCGACGGCCGCTTCACGCCCAGCGAGGCAACCGCGAAGGCCGCGACGGAGCTCCTGGATGAGCTCGTCCGCGTCGAGGCCGCGCTGCGGCCGCTGCGGGCTCAGCGGGTGTAGGCCTCGGCCATCGAGGCCGGGTCGATCCCGAGCTCGGCCCGCATCGGCGTGACGTCGCACTCGGTGCCCGCGACCAGCATCGTGATCTGGTCGGGGGTGACGCGCAGCGGCGGCGGCAGGTGGCGCAGCAGCAGCCGTGCCTGCATGCGCATCAGGCCGACGGGGACGTGCACCTTGGGATGCGGCCGCCGGCCGGTGACGCGGGCGATCTCGTCCAGCAGGTCATTGAACTCGAAGGCCTGCGGGCCGCCGAGCTCGTAGCGCTTGCCGATCGTCTCCGGCCGCGCGAGCGCCTGTGCGAAGGCCTCCGCCACGTCGCCCACCCACACCGGCTGGTGGCGGTAGCGGCCGTCCCCGATCACCGGCGTGACCGGCATCCGCACCAGGCGCTCGAACTCGGCGAACGCGCCCCCGCCGCGTGCGAACACGAAGCTCGGCTCGAACACGGTCCAGTCCAGGTCGCTCGTGGTCACCGCCTGCTTGCCGGCCCACTTGCTGCGCCAGTAGCCCGCCAGGGGCGCGTGCTCGGCGGTGACGCCGAGGGCGCTCATGTGCAGGAACCGGCGCGCGCCGGCGGCCCGGGCCGCGGCGACCGCGTTGGCCGGGCCCTGCGCGTTCACGGCCTCGAGCTGGGCGTCGCTGCCGTCCAGGATCGCGACCAGGTGCGCGACGGCGTCGGCGCCCTGCGCCGCCCGCTCGAGCGCCGCCGGGTCGGTGACGTCGCCGCCCGTGCGGCGCGAGAACGGCACCACCGTGTGCCCGTCGGCCTCGAGCCGCTCGACGACCTTGCTGCCGATGTACCCACTGGCTCCCGTGACGAGCACCCTCACGGCTTGTGCCCCGGCTCGAAGTTCAGGTAGTAGCGGCTCGGGGTCGGCTCGGCCTGGCCCTGGTACTTGCTCCCCAGGCGGCCCGAGCCGTACGGGTGGTCGGCCGGCGTCGTGAGGGTGAGGAAGGACAGCTGGGCGATGCGCATCCCCGGGTACACCGTGATCGGGAGGTTGGCCATGTTCGCCAGCTCGAGCGTGATGTGGCCGTCGAAGCCGGCGTCGATGATGCCCGCGGTCTGGTGCACCACGAGGCCGAGCCGGCCGAGCGAGCTCTTGCCGTCGAGGGCGGCCACGATGTCGGCCGGAAGCGCGATGCGCTCGGCCACCACGGCCAGCACGAACTCGCCCGGGTGAAGGATGAACGGCTCGTCGCCCTCGACGGTGACGAGCTCGGTGAGATCGTCCATCGGCCGCTTGACGTCGATGTAGGCGTAGCGCGAGTTGCGGAAGACGCGGAAGGCGTTTCCGACCCGCACGTCGATGCTGCCCGGCTGCACCATGCCGTCGTCGAACGGGTCGATCACGATCCGCCCCGCCGCCACCTCCTCGCGGATCGACCGGTCAGACAGCACCATCCGCGGGATTGTAACCAGTGCCGTCTGCTATTTTTGCCTGAGAGAGCGGCGACCGGCGAGACCGCCAGTCCCCGTACATGTACCGCACCATCGGGGGAGGGTGAGAATGCCAAAGACGGTCGATCTGCGCACGGAGATTCCTGGACCCAAGTCTCGCGCGATCATCGCGCGCAAGGAGCGGGTCGTCGCCGACGCCAAGAGCCTGCTGGCGCCGTTCGTGATCGCGAGCGGCCACGGCTGCGTCGTCACCGACGTCGACGGCAACACCTTCCTCGACTGGTCGGGCGGGATCGGCTGCCTGAACGTCGGCCACACGAACGCCGCGGTCTCCGAGGCGCTGCACAGCCAGATCGATCGCTTCCTGCATACCGACTTCACCGTCGTCCCCTACGAGCCCTACGTCGAGCTGGCCGAGCGCCTGCTGGCCAAGAGCCCGATCTCTGGCGCGAACAAGGTCGCGTTCTTCAACTCGGGCGCCGAGGCCGTCGAGAACGCGGTCAAGATCGCCCGGCATGCGACCGGCCGGTCGGCCGTCATCGCGTTCGAGGGCGCCTTCCACGGCCGCACCCTGATGGCGATGTCGCTCACGTCCAAGCAGCACCCCTACAAGGCCGGCATGGGCCCGTTCGCCCCCGAGGTGTACCGGGCGCCGTTCCCGAACCCCTACCGGTGGGACGGCGACGACCCGGCCGGCGAGGCGCTCGAGGCGCTGCGCGGCATGCTCGTCACGCACGTGGCCGCCGAGGACGTCGCGGCGATCGTCTTCGAGCCCGTTCAGGGCGAGGGCGGCTTCGTGGTGCCCCCGGTCGAGTGGGTGCGCGGGCTGCGCGACCTGGCCTCGGAGCACGGCATCGTCCTGATCGCGGACGAGGTGCAGTCCGGGTACGGGCGCACCGGCAAGCTCTTTGCCATCGAGCACTTCGGCGTCGAGCCCGACCTGATCACGATCGCCAAGTCGATGGCGGCGGGCGTGCCGATGTCGGGCGTGTTCGGGCGCGCGGAGCTGATGGACGCCGCCCCCGACAGCGCGATCGGCGGCACCTACGTCGGCTCGCCGCTCGGCTGCGTCGCCGGCCTGGCAGTGCTGGACGAGATCGAGAGCCGCGACCTGCTGCGGCGCGGCACCGAGATCGGCGAGCGCATCCGCGCGCGCTTCGACGAGTGGGCGGCGCGGTTCGAGAACATCGGCGATGTTCGCGGGCTGGGGCCGATGCTCGCCCTCGAGTTCGTCACCGACCGTGCGAGCAAGACGCCCGCCGCGGACATCGCGACCGCCGTTCACGAGAACGCCGTGCAGTCCGGCCTGCTGCTGCTGAAGGCGGGCGTCTACGGCAACTGCGTGCGCGTGCTCGTCTCGCTCGTCGCCAGCGACGACCAGATCGCCGAGGCGCTCGACATCTTCGAAAGCGCCATCGAGCAGGCCGTCGGCGCCCCGCATCTGGCTACCACGGCGGGCTGAGCGCCCCGCCGGGGTTCCCGGACAATTGTAAAGATAAACAGCCGGGCTTAAGACTCGGGAAGGGTTCCGTTAACAGGGTGCCCTTCCGGCGGGCGCAGGAGTACGGTCTCCCCACTCGAGGCGCGAAGGGAGGGGTCCGTTGAGGTTTCGTGTGGCAGGGGTGATGCTCGTGCTCGTACTGGCGCTCGCGCTCCCCGCTACCGCCGGGGCCTTCACCTCGGTGCCGGCCTTCCGGGCGTCTCTGCAGCGGCGGATCAACAACTTCCGCGCCGAGTACGGCAGGGGGCCGATCCACCTGAACCTGAGGCTCGAGCGCTCGGCGCAGGCCCATAGCGGCGACATGGCGGAGCACCACGACTTCTCGCACACGGGCTCCGCCGGCGCCAGCTGGGTGGCCCGCATCCGCTACTGGGGCTACAGAGGCTCCTGGATCGGCGAGAACCTCGCCGTCGGCAACGTCACCGCCCGAACGGTCATGGCCATGTGGAAGGCAAGCCCTCCGCATCGCGCCAACCTGCTGAACGGGCACTTCGCGGCAGTCGGGATCGGCGCCGCGCCGGGCACGTACTCCGGCCGACCGGCCACGTACGTGACCTCAGACTTCGGCGGCTAGCCCCCTCCGCGGGATCGCCGAGTGTTTTCCAGTGCCGCCGAGGCAGGGGCGGTGCTCAACTGCGGCCGGAAACGGTCGATACACGGGAGGACAATCGCAGCTTTTTCATAACACAAGGCAAACATGGCAGAGTTTCACATCAAGCGGATCGAGCTCCCCAGCGGCAAGGTGGTGGAGCTCGTCTACCTGCAGGCAGGGTGGGAGGCGCCGGCCGCCACCGCCCCCGCCGACGCGTCCGAGCGGGTCGGTCTTCGCCGGATCGAGCTCTGCCCGCAGTGCGGGTCGGATCGGGTGCATCCGCTCGACTGGCGCGAGGTCGAGGACCTGCGCTGGGAGCTCGACGTACGCTGCCCGGATTGCCGCTGGACGGGCGGCGACGTCTACGAGCAGCCCGAGGTCGAGCGCTACGACGACGTGCTCCTGGCCGACGCGGGCGACCTGACGGAGGAGCTCGACCGGCTGACGCGCGCGAACATGGCCGAGCACCTGGAGCGCTTCCGCGCGGCCCTGGACGCCGACGCCATCACCCCGTTCGACTTCTAGTGCCGCAGGTGCTGCTGCTCGCGGTGGCGCTCGAGCGCGACCTCGATCAGGCGGTCGAGTAGCTGCGCGTAGGTGACGCCGGTGGCCTCGAAGAGCTTGGCGTAGACGCTCGTCTCGGTGAAGCCGGGAATGGTGTTGATCTCGTTCACGACGACGTCGCCGGCGTCGGAGATGAACATGTCGATGCGGGCCATGCCCTCGCACCCGCAGGCCAGGAATGCGTCCAGGGCCACCCGCTGCACCTCGGCGGCCATCTCCGGCTCGATGTCGGCCGGCGCCTCGAGATCCATGCCGCCGGGCTCGTACTTGGCGGCGTAGTCGTACCAGTCGGAGTTCACGTGCAGCCGCCCGGGCACGCTCACGAGCGGGTCGCGGGTGCCGAGCACGCCGCACTCGATCTCCATGCCATGCACCATCGCCTCGATCAGCACCTTCGAGTCGTGCTGGAACGCCAGGTCGAGCGCGGGGGCGAGGCCGTCGATGTCGGTCACCTTGCTGATCCCGACGCTCGACCCCAGCCGGGCCGGCTTGACGAAGCAGGGCAGCGAGATCTCGGCCGCTGCGAGCATCGCCTCGACGTCGGTGTCGAGCACCGTGTGCGCCTCGAGGGTCACGCTGCGCGCGGTGGCGATGCCGTTTGCGCCCAGCACCACCTTCACCATCGCCTTGTCCATCGTCAGGGCCGACGCCAGCACGCCGGAGCCGACGTACGGGACGCCCAGCATCTCCAGCATGCCCTGCAGGCTGCCGTCTTCGCCGTAGGGGCCGTGCAGCATGGGCACGACGACGTCGATCTGGCCCACCGCCCTGGCCTGGCTGAGCGTGCCGCCGGCGCGGGGGATGACGCTGCGCGAGTTCGAGCCCGGGTCGAGCGCGAGCCGCTCGCCCTCGGCCGCCGGTGCGTCGAGCTGCCAGGAGCCGTCCTTCTCGATGGTGACGCCGACGACGTCGTAGCGATCGGGGTCGAGCGCGGCCGCGACCGACGCGCCCGAGGCGAGCGACACCTCGTGCTCCGAGCTGCGGCCGCCGGAGAGGACGGCCACCCGCAGGCGGACGACCTCGGTCACGTCGATCCCGGTGGGCCCACGCAGCTCGGGTCGCTCGGCCGGTAGATCGACACCGTGATCTCAACGGTGGAGCCGCGCGGAGCCGTCGGCCCGGACGGGTTCTGCGACTGGACGATGTGATTCTGCGTCGGGTCGGTGCACTCGATCTGCTGGGTGACTGCGACGACGAAGCCGGCGTTCTTCAGGTCGTGCTTGGCCTGGCCGGCCGGCTCACTGACCACGTTGGGCAGCGCCACCAGGTTGGGGCCCGACGAGATGAACACCGTGAGCTGCGTGTCCTGCGCAACCCGGGTGACGGAGCCGAGGCTGGTCGCGAAGGCCTTGCCCTTCGGCTGCGACTGGCTGGGCCGGTTCTGGCAGGTCGGCCGCAACGTGAGCTTGGTGAGCGCCTTCTTGGCGTCGTCGCACGACATCCCGGCGATCGACGGCACGTTCACAAAGCCGCTCGCGTACTTCAGGGTGACGGTCGAGCCGGGCTTGGCCGCAGTACCCTCCTTCGGCGTGCTGCCGACGACGAAGTTCTGCTTGGCCTTCGGCGAATCGACGGCCAGCTGCCCGACGACGAAGTGGTCGGCCTGGAGCAGGTTCGAGGCGTCGATGAGCGACAGCCCCTTGACGTGCGGCACGTTGATCGACGTCGGCCCCTTCCCGACCCTGAGCGTCACCAGGGAGCCCTTGGACACCCCGGATCCCGGCTTGGGATCGGTGGTCACGATCTTGCCCACGTCGGCGACGTTCGACTTGACGCCGGAGCACGTGCCCTTGAGCCCGTCGGCCTGGAGCGTCGCGAGGCCCTGCTTGCAGGTCTGGCCGATGAGGCTCTGCGGCACCGACTGGTCGTTCGAGTTGAGCATCCTGTAGACGACGAACCCGGCCACGGCCGCGAGGATGAGCAGGACGGCAACGAGCAGCCAGGGCAGCGCGCTTCGCCGCGGCGCGGGCCGCTCCGGCGGCGGCGGCGGCCGCAGGACGTTCGTGGCGCCCTCGACGGGCGGCAGCGGCGGAATCACGCGGGTCTGGTCGGCAGCGATCACGCGGGTCGCCTGCTGCGTGTCGCTCGAGGCCGACTGGCCACGGCCGACCCGGGCGAGCTCCTCGGCCATCTGCCGGGCCGACTGGAAGCGCAGGGCCGGGTCCTTCGCCAATGCGCGCATCACGACCTGCTCCATCGCGGGCGACACGAGCCGGTTCTTGTCGTGCAGCGGCGGCGGCGGGTCGGACACCTGCTTCATGGCGATGTCGACGGCCGAGTCGCCCGTGAACGGCAGGTCGCCGCAGAGCATCTCGTAGAGCACGACCCCCATCGAGTAGATGTCCGACTGCGGCCCCACCGGCAGGCCGCGGGCCTGCTCCGGCGAGAGGTACTGGGCGGTGCCGACGATCGACCCCACCTCGGTCATCTGCTGGGTGTTGGCCGCCCGGGCGATGCCGAAGTCGGTGACCTTGAGCCGGCCCTCGTCGGTCAGCACCATGTTGTGGGGCTTGATGTCGCGGTGCACCACGCCCTGGCGGTGGGCGGCGTCGAGAGCGGCCAGCGCCTGGGTGGCGTAGTTGATCGCCTCGGGCTCGGGCAGCGGGGCCCGCCGGGTGATCTCCTCCTTGAGCGTCGGGCCGTCCAGGTACTCCATCGCGATGTAGGACGTGCCCATCGCCTCGCCGCGGTCATAGACCGTGACGATGTTGGGATGGCGCAGGCCGGCGGCCGCGGCCGCCTCGCGCCGGAAGCGCTCGACGAAGCCGGCGTCGCGGGCGTAGCGGTCGGACAGGATCTTGATCGCCACCTTGCGCCCGAGCGACTGGTCGGTGGCCAGGTACACGTCGGCCATGCCGCCCGATCCGAGCTGGCTCTCGATCAGGTAGCGGCCGTCGTAGAGCTGGCCGATGAGGGAGAAGGTGCTCACGAAGCCGCTACTTTGCCACGCCTGAGCCCAGGTACGCCTCGATCACCTTGGCCGCGATGGGCGCTGCGACCTGCCCGCCGAAGAGCGGCGTGTGCTCCACGACCACCGCGACGGCGATCTTGGGATGGTCGGCTGGGGCAAACGCGATGAACCACGCGGTGTTCAGCCCCGCCACCCCGGTCTCGGCCGTGCCGGTCTTGCCGGCGACGTTCAGCCCGAGGACGTTCGCGGCCGTCCCGGTGCCCTCGTCGACGACGTTGCGCATGTCGGCATTGAGCTCGGCGGCAGACTGGGGCGACATCACCCGCTCGACCTCCTGCGGCTTGCCCGTGTAGACCGTGTGCCCGGACTTGGTGACGACCTTGTCCACCAGGGTCGGCGCCATGCGCACGCCGTCGTTTGCGACCGTCGCCGCCACCTGCGGCCATCTGCAGCGGCGTCACGGCCAGCCGCTCCTGGCCGATCGCGACGCGGCCGACGTCGACCGGTGCGTTCGGCCCGATCAGGCGGCCGTTGGCGTAGAGGCCGCTCGCGTTCATCTCGTCGGTGGGGTACGTGAACGGGGGCAGCTGGAAGAAGCCGAACTTCTGCATCGTGGCCTCGAGCCGCTTCTGTCCGAGCTTCTCGCCGAGCTGGGCGAAGTAGGTGTTCACCGAGTTCGTGATCGCCGTGCTGAGCGGGATCGTGCCGAAGCTCTCGGTGCCGGCGTTGCAGAGCCGGTGGGCCTCGACGGTGATGCAGTGGCCGCCGGCGTCGATGGTGAGCTGGCTGGGCGTCATGCCGGCGTCGAGCGCGCTCGCGGCGGTCACGATCTTGAACGTCGAGCCCGGCGCGTACAGGCCCTGGGTGGCGCGGTTCAGGAGCGGCGCGCCGGGCCGCGTGCTCAGGTGGGGGAAGTTCTGCTCGACCTTGGTCGGGTTGAAGCTCGGCGTGGAGTACATCGCCACCACCCGCCCGGTGCTCGGCTCGATCGCCACGACTGCCCCTGTGAGGCCGGCGAGGCCCTTTTGCGCCGCCCTCTGGGCGGCCACCGACAGGCTCGTGACGACGTTGTCGCCCGTGACGGTCTCGCCGCGCAGGGTCGAGTCGAGGTTTGAGATGACGGTGGCGAGGTTGGAGTTCGAGGCCGTCAGGTACGGGTTCTCGGCCAGCTCCAGCGCGGTGCGCCCGTCGCCGACGGTGTTGTATCCGACCGCATGCGCGAACAGCGGGCCGAACGGGTAGCGGCGGGTGTAGAGGGTGAGACCGTCACGGCGCACCGCCCGGTTCTTGGCGAGCACCGTGCGTCCGTTCGAGGCCAGGATCAGGCCGCGGCGGATCTGCAGCTGGCGGTAGACCAGCCGGGCGTTGTCGCGCCGGCCGGCCAGCGACGAGGCGGCCCAGATCTGCCAGTAGGCGGTCATCGTGATCAGGAGCGCGATCCCGACCGCCGCCATCCGGAACAGGGTGGTGATCTGGCGGTTCACGTCAGCCGCCGCGCGGCGGCCCGGTCGGAGATCATCAGGAGCAGCGCCAGCATGAGGAAGTTCGAGACGATCGACGAGCCGCCGTAGCTGACGAACGGCAGCGTGACGCCCGTGAGCGGGATCAGGCGCGTGATCCCGCCGACGATCAAGAACGCCTGCAGCGTGAACGAGAACGTGAGCCCGCAGGCCAGGAGCTTCGAGAAGCTGTCGTCGGCAAGCGTGGCGATCTTGAATCCGCGGTAGGCGAACAGCAGATAGATCAGCAGCAGGCCGGCCGCGCCGGCGAGGCCGGTCTCGTCCGACCAGGCCGCGTAGATGCCGTCGGTCTGCACCGCGGGGATGATCGTCTGGCCGTGCCCGATCACCTGCAGGCTGCGGCCGAGGCCCGTGCCGAAGATGCCGCCGTCGGCGATCGACTCGACCGACTGCACCACCTGGTAGCCGGTGCTGTGGGCGTGCGCCCAGGGGTCGATCCAGATCGAGAAGCGCTCGCGCACGTGCGGCACCGCCTTGTAGATGAAGAGCGAGCCGGCGGCGAAGAAGCCGAGGCCGAGCACCGTGTAGAGATGGCGGCCGGTGGCGACGTAGATCATCGCCAGGAAGATGCCGAACAGGAGCAGTGCGGAGCCGAGGTCGTTCATCACGGCGAGCACGCCGAGCGAGATCGCCGCCATCAGCGCCAGCGGGCCCAGATGGCGGGCGGCCGGGATGTCGACTCCGAGCACCCGCCGGCGGGCGTACGTCAGCACCTCCCGGTTCTCGCGCAGGTAGCCGGCGAGCGAGATCACGAGCAGGAGCTTCACGAACTCGCCCGGCTGCACCTGGATGCCGCCGATGCGGATCCACAGGCGGGCGCCGTTCACGGTGGTCCCGGCCACCATCGTGAAGAGCAGCAGGCCGACGGCGACCGTCGCCAGCGAGTACTTGTACGGCTCCAGGCGGCGGTGGTCGCCGAGCACGAACACGAGCGCGAGGAACCCGATCAGGCCGACGACGATCCACACCGACTGGTCGCGGGCGAGGGTCGGCTGCAGCCGGTAGATCTCGGTCAGGCCGAGCGCGCACAGGAGCGCCGCGAGCGGCAGCAGCCACGGGTCGGCGTTCGGCATGCCCGCGCGCACGCCGATGTGGGCGACGGCGAAGAGGGCCAGGAAGAAGCCGGCGTAGATCAGCGACGTGCTCGAGATCTGGTTCTCGCGGGCCGTGTACACCGACGCGAAGCCGACCGCCGTCAGCACACCCACCATCACCAGGTTGACCAGCTCCCGCAGCCGCAGCGACCTCACGGGCTTGCGACCTCGTACGGGTGCAGGGTCGCAAGGGCGCCGGAGTCGCTGCGCAGCGTGTGATCGAACAGCGTCTGGCGCTCGCGCGCGGTCAGCGACGCGTAGGTCACGGTCGACTCGTACACGACGTGGTAGAGGTGCACGCCGAAGGGCAGGTCGAACGGCACGCCCTGGAAGATCGCCACGCGGCCGGTGCCGGTGTCGGCCCCGATGAAGTGGCTCTCGCGCAGCCCGACGAGGGTCGCGGCCGCCAGGACGAGGGCCAGCACGACGGCGCCGATCACCGCCACCACGAACCGCAGCCCCAGGCCGTCGCCGTCGTCCTGGTCGGCCAGGTCCGCCGGCAGGATGTGACCGGTCTCGGCCGCCGCGTCCCCGGCTCGGTCGGCCACCTTGCCGACGCGGAAGACGATCGCCGTCACGTTGTCCTCGCCGCCGCCGGCCAGCGCCGCCCGCACGAGGTTGCGCGCGATCGTCGCGGCGGGCTCGGCAGCTGCCAGCACGTCGGCGATCGTCCCCTCGGGCACCATCGTGTTCAGGCCGTCGCTGCACAGGAGCACGACATCGCCGTCCTTCGCGCGCACCGTGAACGTGTCCACCTCGACCGCATCGTCGGTGCCGAGCGCGCGGGTGATGACGCTGCGCTGCGGGTGGTGCTCCGCCTCGACCTCGGAGAGCTCGCCCGCGCGGACGAGCTCTCCCACCAGGGAGTGGTCGTCGGAGAGCCGCTGCAGGCTGCCGTCGCGGAGCAGGTACGCGCGGCTGTCGCCGACGTGGGCGAAGGTGATCGTGCCCTCGTCGTCCATCAGGGCCGCGGTCACCGTCGTCCCCATCCCGGCGGCGTCGGGGTCGCTGCGCGATCGCTCGAGGATGCGCGCGTTGGCGGTGCGGATCGTCGTTCGCAGCGCGTCGGCCGGCGGCGTGTGGATGATGTCGACCTCCGCGAACGCCTCGGCACACATCCGCGACGCGATCTCGCCGGCCTGGGCGCCGCCCATGCCGTCGGCGACCATGAAGAGCGGTGCGCGCATGAGGTAGGAGTCCTCGTTGGAGCGGCGCACGTTGCCGGTCTGGGAGACGCCCGCCTCGTCGACGATGCCCAGGCTCACGCGCCGGCCCGGTAGGTGAGCTGGGTCTGGCCGATCGTGACGACATCACCCGCGACCAGCCGGCGCACGCCGGTCACGCGGTCGCCGTTCACGTATGTGCCGTTCGTGGAGTGCAGATCCTCCACCACGTCTCCCTCCTGCCCGCGGGCGAAGCGGGCATGCCGGCCGGAAGCGTATCCATCCGCCCCCAGCGGGATCTCGAGGTGCTCGTCGCGCCCCGCCACCAGGTCGCGCCCGATCTCGATGGACGTGCCCTCGGCCAGCTCCGGGCTCTGCATCACCACCAGCCGGCCGTTCGCGCGCTCCGCCACGGCCGCCGCCGGGCGCACCGGGCGCAGCACCATGCTCTCCTGACCCACCGTCATGTCCCTGGACGCCACCCGGATCACGCGCCAGATGAACAGGTACAGGAGGACGACGAAGCCCACCTGGAGGAGCAGCAGGAGCTGTTTAACCAATGCGACGCTCGAACGTGAGCCTGGTTGTGCCCACGCCGATCACGTCTCCGTTCATGAGCGACGTCTCGCCCACCCGCTGGCCGTTCACCTCGGTGCCGTTCGTCGACCCCAGGTCGACGAGCGAGTAGCCATCGCCCAGGCGGCGCACCTCCGCGTGCCGGCGGGACACGTTGGGATCGTCCACCACGATGTCGCAGCCGCTCGATCGCCCGATCACCGTGACCGCCTGCTCGAGCGAGACGTCGCGGCCGTCCCAGATGAGCACTGCCCGCTCGCGCTGCGGCGCCGGCGCCGGCGTGGGCTCCGGCTCCGGCTCGAGGTTCGGCCGCGTAGACCATGGTGGCGCCGACCGGGATGTCGTCGGGCAGCGGGGGCAGCATCGGCTCGGCCGGCACGGGCGGCACCGGCACCGGGGGCACCTCCGGCACGGCGACCGTCGCCGACGGCCCGGGACGGTCGTCGCCGCCGCTGCTGCCGTCGTCGCCGCCGACCGCGATCCCGAACATCCCCACCGTCAGGTCGGGCTCGGATTCGAGGCGGACGACCGGCCGGGTGGCGGTGCTGTAGCCCTCGCGGCGGGCGTGCTCGACCAGGTACTCGGCGAGCTCGTTGCACATCTGCGTCTCGTAGGCCGCGAACTGCTCGCGATCGGCGGGGTTCAGATACACCGTGTAGGTGTTCGGGACGTACACCCGGTGGATCGAGATCGTGCGGTGATCGTCCATCTCCTTGGCGAGCTTGCGCGCCAGCTCGACGGGCTGGACGGACGATCGGAACGTGCGTCCGAAGAGGCCTTCCACAAGGCCCCCGATCCTACGTTCGATATCGCGAAAGACGCTCAACGGTGGGGAGCCGGGACGGGGCTGGGACGGGTCAGTTGGCGGGTTTCCGGTCTGGTCTGGCAACTGCCCAGGCGGCGGGGATTATAGCCGTGACGACCGCGGCGGCCTCCGCACCAACCCCTCTCCCACCGCCGTGCAGGAGCTGCGGAATGCCCACGGCCGCAAGGCCGAATCCGATCCCCCACAGCGAGAGCGCCTGCACTCGCCGCTGCGCCCGCCAGGCGGGATGCAGCAGCACGGCGAAGACCACCATCGCCCCGGCCGTGGCCGCAAGCGCCGGGTCGTGCCCCACGACGCGCACATAGACGAGCGGGCTGTCCGCCCCGGCCAGCGTGCGCGAGAGCAGCGGCCCGGCCCAGCCGCCGCAGACAACGGCGACGACGGCTCCCGCCGCGGCCTCGACCGCCCGCCGGGCCTTCGTCGGCGCGGTCGCCGCGATGATGACGAACGCCGGGCCGAGCCCGATCAGCGCCAGCGGGCCGGCCCAGAGCGGCACCAGGCAGCGCTGCCGGCCGCCGCCCGTGCGGGGCGTTGCCCAGGCCCATGCGGCTGCGAGGGCGATCCAGAGGAGGCCGGCGGCCTGGGCGAAGTTCCAGAACGCGGGCACGGCCAGCACGGCGCCGGCGGCCGCGGCGGCGCGCGGCCGGCGCCAGGCCAGCACCGCGAGCAGGCCCGCGATCGGGAGCGTCCATGCCGGCGGATACATGGGGAAGGCGGTCAGCGTCCACACGGCCGTCCCGGCCACGAGCGCCGAGGTGGCCGCGGGCCGGGCCAGGTCGCGCACCGCGCCCGGCAGCGCCCGTGCCCGCCGGACTGCGGGTGCTGCTTGCGGCGCCCACCCGGGCGCGGCCGCAACGGCCGGCTCGGCGATGGCCGCAAGCAGCAGGTCGCGCAGCCCGGCGGCCGTTGGGCGGCGGCCCGGGTCGGGATGCATTGCGCGCTCGAGTGCGCGGGAGAGGTCGTGCGGCAGCTCGGGGCGCACACGCTGAAGCGGCGGCGCCCGATGGCCGAGGTTCTCGAGCAGCTCGGACAGGCTGCGCGCGCGGAACGGGTTCTTGCCGGTCAGCGTGGCGTACAGCGTGAGGCCGGCCGACCACACGTCCGTGGCGCCGGTGGCGCGCTGGCCCGACGCCTGCTCGGGCGCCATGTAGGACAGCGTCCCCAGCAGCCGCTCGTCGACGGTCGGCTCGCGGGCGTCCTCGTCCCGGGCGATGCCGAAGTCGGTCAGGTGCACGGTGCCGTCGGTCGACACGAGGATGTTGGCGGGCTTGACGTCGCGATGCACGACGCCACGCTCGTGGGCGTGCGCCAGGGCGTCGCAGACGGCGGCGATCGCTCGCACCGCCTGGTCGTCGGTCAGGCCGCTGCGGTCGAACCGCTCGCCGACGACGAGCTGGGAGATCAGATAGGCGTGCTCCTCGTCGTGGGCCACGCCGACGACCTCGTGGATGTTGGGGTGGTCGAGCTTCTGGGCGGTGCGGGCCTCGCGGTCGGCGCGGGGAGCGAGCCCCTCGGCGCGGTCGAACACCTTGACCGCCACCGCAGCCCCCGACGCGCTGTCGTGGCCGGTGTAGACGGCACCGAAGCCGCCCCGGCCCAGCACCTCGGCCAATCGGTAGCGGCCGGCGACGATGCGCCCTTCGAGCGTCGCGGGGACGGTGGTTTGCGCCGGTTGGGCCACGGCGGACAGATTGGCCGGAACTGCCTGGATTCCTCCATTTCCGCATCCGCACCCGGTGGTAGGGTCCGTTCGTGCCGCCCGACGACTTCTTCGACGACGACTGGGAGGAGCCGAGCAGAACGCAGGACACGGCCATCGGCCGTCCTGCCGGCGAGCCCGTGGAGCGGCCGCGCGCAGGTGCGCAGCCGCCGCCGCAAGGGCCGCCGAAGCGCACCCCTCGCCCGCAGCCGCGGCGCAAGCCGCAGCGGCGCGGGCCGCAGATGCCCAAGATGCCCAAGATGCCGAAGATCCCGGGCGTCTCGGGCGGCGACGCGACGCTGCCTCCGCTCGAGTACCGGCGGCTGGCGGCGCTGGGCGCCGGCATCCTCCTCGTGGTCATCGTGCTCGTGCTGCTCGCGCGCGGCTGCTCCGGCTCGTCGGCGAAGGGCGCGAACGAGACGTACGTCGCCAACCTGACGACGCAGGTGCTCAAGCCCTCCGACGCGGTCGCACGGGGCTTCCACAACATGCTTGACCTGCCCCGCGCCCACCTCGCCCAGCTCAAGCAGCGGGTCGCGGGCCAGGTGGCCGCCATGCGCAAGGTGCGGGAGAACGCGGTCGCGCTCAAGCCCACCAAGCAGCTCGCGCCGTACCAGTCGGGCCTCCTGGACGCGCTCCAGTTCCGGATCACCGGCCTGCAGTGCTTCTCGGAGCGGCTCGCGGCGGCGTGGGCCGTGAAGAAGCCGCTCGTGGCCGGGGCGCAGCTCTCGACGTGCGTCGGCGAGCTGTACGCATCCGACTACGTCTACGCCGAGCTGTTCGCAAACGGCGCCAACGCCGCCCTCAAGCAGGTCGGAGCCGCCGGAGTGCCCACGTCGCAGTTCCTGTCGGCCTCCGACGTCAACCTGGTCACGCCGGCCGGCATCGGCCTGGCGCTGCAGCGGCTGCACCCCGGCGCCGTAAAGGGCATCCACGGCACCGAGCTCGGGACGGTCGTCGCGACGCCGCAGGGCCTCACGCTCCAGCCCGGCACGCAGAACCAGGTCAAGGGCCAGAGCTCGCTCGCCTTCGTCGTCTCGGTGAAGAACAGCGGCAAGTTCACCGAGGTCGGCGTGGGCGTCCAGCTCAAGCTCAAGCGCACCGGCTCGTCCCAGAAGCCGATCGTGATGACGGCGCACATCCCCAACATCGCCCCGGGTGAGACCAAGCAGGTGAAGTTCGAGGGCCTCTTCAAGTCGACGCAGACACAGCCCGCCTACACCGTGCCCTACACGCTCACCGTCACGTCCCTGAAGGTGCCGGGCGAGAAGAACACGAGCAACAACTCCGCCAACTACACCGTGCAGTTCGAAATCGCGTCGTGACGACTGCGACGGAGGCACGCGACATCGCGATCGGCGCGGCCGTCGCGGCCGGGGTTCTGCTGCTCGTCGTCGCCTACCTGGCGGTGACGCTGCGACGGATCCGGCGCTCCCAGCGGCTCGTGGTCGGCACCGACAGCCACGACCTGGTCGAGTACGCCATGTCGCTGCTCGCCCGGGTGGAGCAGGTCGAGGGCCGCGCCGACGCCGTCGAGGCCGCCGCGGCTGCCGTCGGCCGCCGCGTCGACCGCTGCCTGGAGCGGCGCTCGATGCTGCGATACGATGCCATCGAGGGCGCGGGCGGCAGACAATCGGTCACCATCGCGCTGATGGATGCCTCCCGCTCGGGCCTCATCCTGTCTGCGATCCAGGGGCGCGACTACGCTCGCATCTACGTCAAGGAGGTCCGCGACGGGCTCAGCGATGTGGAGCTCTCGCCCGAGGAGATGCGGGCGCTGGAGCAGGCCACCACGTCGTGAGGTAGCGGCGTGAGCGAGGTCGTCGTCCGCGAGCGCCGCGGCGAGGACGAGCCGGCGCTGCGCCGCCTGCTCGCCGAGGCGATCGGCGAGCCTGCCGCGGATGTGGAGCCGCCCGCGCCCGCGCCCGCCGGCGACGTGGTGTTCGTCGCCGAGCTCGCCGGCCACCCCGCCGGGTACGCCGCCGCGCGGGTCGACGGGGCCGTGCTCGTCGTCGATCGCGTGATGGTCGCGCCGGCCGATCGCGGCCGCCACGTCGGCCACCGCCTGCTCGACTGGCTCGAGGGCTACGGCGTGAGCCGCGGCCTGCGCCGGGTGCGGATCGCGGTCGAGCCCGGCAACCGACCGGCGCGCGAGTTCTACAACCGCCGTGGCTACGCCCCGTGCGAGGGCGCGGTGGAGCGGGACCTGCCGCACCTGTAGACCCGCCGCCCGCGCCTGATTTCGCCGCCAGTCGTCCGCGGACGGGGGCGATCCGGTACCGTCCGCCCTGATGGCCAAGATCCGCTTGATCCCGCAGACGCGCGAGTTCTACACGCTGTTCGACCGCTCGGCCCAGAATCTCGTGTCCACCTCGCAGCTTCTGCTCGACCTGCTCGAGCACTATCCCGACCGCCGCGACCTGGTCGAGCAGATCAAGGACCGCGAGCACGAGGGCGACAGCGTCACGCACGACATCGTCCAGCTCGTGAACAAGACGTTCGTGACGCCGATCGACGGCGAGGACATCTACGACCTGGCGACGTCCCTCGACGACGTGTGCGACTTCATGGACCAGGTCGCCGACGAGCTCAACCTCTACGGCGTCGACGAGGTGCCGCGGGAGGCGATCGAGCAGGCGGGCGTGATCCTGAAGGCGGTCGGCAAGCTCGCCGATGCGATCGCGCGCCTCGAGGGGCTGAAGGACATCAGCGGCCTCCTCGTCGACATCCACACGCTCGAGGACGAGGGCGACCGGATCGTGCGCGCGGCCACCGCGCGCCTGTTCCGCGACGGTCTCGACCCCCTCGTGGTGATCCGCTGGAAGGACATCCACGAGCACCTGGAGCAGGCCGTCGACAGCTGCGAGCGCTCGGCGCACGTCCTCGAGAGCATCTACCTGAAGAACCGTTGAGCACCACCCAGCTGGTCGTCGTCATCGCGATTGCGCTCGCGTTCGACTTCACGAACGGCTTCCACGACACGGCCAACGCCGTCGCCACGTCGGTCTCGACCCGTGCGCTCAGCCCACGCACGGCCGTCCTGATCGCGGCGATCATGAACTTCCTGGGCGCATTCTCGTCGACGAAGGTGGCGCAGACGGTGGGCGGCGGGCTGATCAACACCACCCCCGGATTCGTCAACGCCCACTTGCTGCTGGCGGCGCTGACCGGGGCGATCGGATGGAACCTGCTCACGTGGCGCCTCGGCCTGCCCTCGTCGTCGTCGCATGCGCTCGTCGGCGGGCTGATCGGGGCGGCGCTCGCGCGCGGAGGCCCCGACCCGGTCGACTGGGGAGGCCTCTGGAACAAGGTCGTGTGGCCGGGCCTCACAAGCCCGGTGATCGGGTTCCTGCTGGCGGGCCTGCTCATGGTGCTGATCCTGTGGGGGTTCCGGCGGGTGCGACCGACTCCGCTCAACCGCGGCTTTCGCCTGTCGCAGATCCTGTCAGGGAGCTTCCTCGCCTTCGCCCACGGGACGAACGACGCGCAGAAGACGATGGGAGTGATGGCCCTCGCGCTGTACGCATCGCACCGCACGTCCTCGCCAACCACAATCCCCGACTGGGTGATCGGCGCGGCGGCGCTCTCGATGGCGCTCGGGACGTACAGCGGCGGCTGGCGGATCATGCGCACGATGGGCACGCGCATCTTCAAGCTGCGGCCCCCGCAGGGCTTCGCCTCGCAGGTGACGGCCAGCGCGGTCCTGTGGACGGTGGCGACCAAGTACGGGTTCCCGGTGTCGACCACCCATGTCATCTCGGGGTCGGTGATGGGCGCCGGGGCGACGACGCGGATCTCGGCCGTCCGCTGGGGCGTCGCCGCCGACATGGTCATGGCGTGGGTGCTGACGATCCCGGCGGCCGGCCTCCTGGCGGCCGGTATCTACGAGCTGCTGAACGCAGCCTTCTAGCAGCCGCTCGCGCGGCCCGCGGATCTCCAGAAAGTGGGAGATCCGAATACCGCGTTGCGGGGATGGTGGCGAACGCCACGCAGCGATTAGGCTGTCCCCCGCATGGGCGAAGTGGGCACCTCCTTGACGATCGCGCTGGCGGCTGCGCGTCACGACTCGATGGGCGTCGAGCAGACGGAGACGGATGCGGCGCCGGCCGGCGGCCTCACGACGTCCTGCCGGGTGCTCGGGGAGCTGCTCGGACTCGATGCCACCTGGATCCTGGCCGGCGACGGCCTGCGGCCGGCCGTGCTGGCGCGGTGGTCGCGTGACGGCGTGCGCCCGCACCGGCTGGGCGCCGCCCGGCTCGCGTCGATCCTGGCCGACTGCCCGCACGGGTGCACCGGATGGCGAGACGGCCGCTACGCCGTCATCGTCGCGCCCGTCGAGGCGGCCGGCGAGCGGCTCGGCACGCTGGTCGGCTCGGTGCGCTCCGCCCACGAGTTCGGGCCGGCCGAGCTCGACGCCGCCGAGCTGATCGCCGCCGGCGCGGCCGCCGCGATCGCAACTCCCGTGGTTGCGCCGCCGCCGCGGCCGAACGGCGCGGCGATGCGGCCGCTCGAGCATCTCGAGATGCTGCACTCGCTCTCGCTGCGCGTGGCCCGGGCCCGGAGCGAGCCCGAGGTCGGGCAGGCGGTCGTGACCGAGCTGACGACGCTGATCGACCATCACGCCTGCCGTTTCTACCTGCTGTCCGAGGACGCCGAGGTGGTCGTGCCCGTCGCCCACGACGGCGTCATCGCCGAGTACGAGGACGACCGCACCGCCGATCTGGTCTGCCGCGTCGGCGAGGGTGTCGCGGGCCGGGCGGTGGTGGACGGGCGTGCCCGCCGCATCCCCGACGCGGCCGCCGACTCCTACGCGGTCGACGTGCCGGGCAGCGACCCGATCGACGAGTCGATGATGGTGGCGCCGATGCTGATCGGCGGCGAGCCGATCGGCGCGATCGTGCTCTCCAAGCTCGGCATCGACGAGTTCGACGACACCGACCTGCACGTGCTCGAGGTCGTGGCCGGCAAGGCCGCCGCCGCATGCGAGAACGTCCGTCTCTACGCCAGCATGCGGGATGCGGCCGAGATCTCCGAGGCGCTGATCGAGCTCGGGGCGGCCCTGGCGCTGCAGGGCAGCGTCGACGCCGTGGCCGAGATGCTCGCCCGTGCGGTCGACCGCCTGGTCGAGTCGGCGGCGATCTCGGTATGGCTGCGCGCCGGCGATCACATGACCCTGGCCGCACATGCCGGCTACACGCCGGTCGAGGTGCAGCGCCTGTCCGCCGCGCCGGTGGCCGTCACCGAGGCGCCGTTTGCGGGCAATCTCGAGTCGCGCACGCTCGCGGTGTGCACACCCCAGCGCTCCGAGGCGCTCGTGCGGCACCTCGAGACGGTGGCGGCGGGGACGACCTTCGCGGTCGTGCCCGTCGGCGAGCGGGCGGCCAACCGGGCGGCGATCGTCGTCCAGCGCGGCCAGCGCCGCGGCGCCCCCGACCACCGCGACGAGCAGATGCTGCTCGGGATCGCCGACCAGGCGCTTCTGGCAATGGTCAACCGCGGCCTCTACGCAGAGCTCGAGGAGTCGTTCCTGGCGACGGTCGCCGCGCTCGGCACCGCCCTCGGGACGAAGGACGAGTACACGAGCGACCACGCCCAGGCGCTCGTCGGCCTGACCACGAACGTCGCTCGCCGCCTGGCGCTGGCGGGGCCGGAGCTGCGCGACATCACCGTCGCGGCCGCCCTGCACGATGTCGGCAAGATCGGCGTCCCCGCCGCGATCCTGGCCAAGCCGGGGCCGCTCACCGTCGAGGAGTGGACGGTCATGCGCCGCCACCCCGAGCTGGGCGCCAAGATCATGGAGCCGGTGCCCGCGCTCGACGGCGCCCGCCGGCTCGTGCTGGCGTGCCATGAGCACTGGGACGGCAGCGGCTACCCGCGCGGTCTCGCCGGCGGCGACATCCCCCTCGGCGCCCGGGTCATCCTGGCCTGTGACGCGTTCCACGCGATGACGTCCGACCGCGTCTACCGGGCGGCCATGCCGGTCGCAGACGCGATCGCCGAGCTGCGCCGGTGTGCCGGCACGCACTTCGATCCCGACGTGACCGCGGCCCTGATCGACGCCGTCGCCGAGTCGCTCGGCTCCTGATCTAGCATCTGCCGATGGACGTGCGACCGGCGCGGGCCGACGCGGCGGCGGCCCGCCTCCTGATGGCGGAGTATCTCGACGAGATCGCCGGCCGGATGGGCCCGGGGTTCGACCGCTCGCGGTACGTCGACGCGGCCCCGGAGGAGCTCGAGCCGCCGGCGGGCCGGCTGCTCGTGGGGTACGTGGACGACCGGCCGGTGGCCTGCGGCGCGGTGCGGGTGATCGGGGCCGGGATCGCCGAGATCAAGCGCATGTACGTCGCGCCCCAGGCCCGCGGGAGGGGCCTGGGGCGGACGCTGCTTGCGGCGCTCGAGGACGCCGCGGCCGAGCTCGGCTGCGATCGCGCGAGGCTCGACACGGCCGCCACGCTGAACGAGGCGGTCGGCCTCTACGGCAGCTCCGGATACGTCCCGATCGCTGACTACAACGGCAACCCGCACGCCACGGTGTGGATGGAGCGGCGGCTGCCGTAGGTGCTCGATCTAGCCCGCGAGCGTGCCTTCCAGGCGTCCCTCGCGGTGTGCCTCGCGCACCTGCCCCCGGCTCCTGCCGGAGAGCATCATCCCGGCGATCGCGACCCCGCCGCGGTGCACGCGCACCTCGCCGTTTCGCATCTCGCCGAGCAGCCGGATGGTGCGGCCGCCGGGCCGGCCGGTGCCGGTCCAGTCCTTCACGCGGCCCCGGCCGATGCGGCGCAGGTCGTCGCTTTCGATGTTCGCCCCGTCCGGCACGAGCAGCTTCACCATCGAGTGGTCGATGTCGAGCTGGATCTCGATGTCGCCGGGCTCGATGCGCGGCAGGAGCAGGTCGAGGACGACGCTCCCGCGGGAGGCGCGGACATCGAAGCTGCGCGCGGTCGTCCACGGCCCCGTCCTGCGGACGGAGGCGTTGTGGGCGCGGATGTTCTCGGTGGTCATGGGTCTCCCTTCGGTGCTCGGTACGAGGCCATAGTAGCTCAGAGACTAGTTATCTTGCAACTATCTGCGAAGGAACCAGTAGTCTGTTCAGAGAGATGGCCTCACGCACCGCCCCATCCCCGGTCGCACTTGCCGTGCTCTGCCTGCTCGAGGTGGGGCCGCTGCACCCCTACGGCCTGCAGCGGCTGATCAAGCTCTGGGGCAAGGACCAGGTGATCAACGTGGGTCAGCGGGCCACGCTCTACAAGACGATCGAGCGGCTGCAGAAGGCGGGTCTGATCGCGGTGGGCCATACCGAGCGCGACCACCGCTTCCCCGAGCGCACCGTCTACGAGCTGACCGATGCCGGCCGCAGCCGGGCCCGGGAGTGGCTGACGGCGATGCTCTCCGTCCCGCGCAACGAGTTTCCCGAGTTCCCGGCCGCGCTCTCGTTCGCGATGCTGCTCGCGCCGGCCGACCTGCTGGCGCTGCTCGAGCGCCGCGCGACTCCGCTGCGCGAGCAGCTCGCGCGGTTCGAGCACGAGCTTGGGGGCGCGCTCGACCATCTGCCGCGTGTGACAGTGCTCGAGACCGAATATCAGCGCGCCGTCGTGGCGGCCGAGCTCGGCTGGCTGGACGCGGTGATCGCCGATCTGCGCGGAGGGACGCTCACCTGGAGCCGCGAGGAGCTGGCCGAGGTTGCCCGCTCGAGCCAAAGCGACTGATCCCGGTCACGACGCCTCGACGGCGTGCCGCTCCCACTCGCGGTAGAGGTAGGCGAGCTCCTCCTGCACGAGCTGGTGGTCGCGGCTGTCCGAGACGAGCGCGGCGTCGTCCGCGTAGGCGTCGGGCTGCGACAGGCGGGCCTCGATCGCCCCGAGGCGAGCCTCGGCGGCGGCGATCTCGCGCTCGAGCCGCGCGGCCTCGCGCGCGGCCCGCTGTGAGGCCCGCCGCCGGGTCGCGGCGGCCGCCGCGGGCTTGCGCGGCTCGGACGGCTTGGCCCGCTTGGGCGCCGCCGCGGGTGCGGCCACGGGCCGCGCCGGGGGGCTGCCCTCGTGGGCGCGGGCGTAGTCGCCGAACGCGCCCTCGCGGGCGATCAGGCGGCCGTCCTCGATCGCCAGCGTGCGCGTGGCCAGCGCCTCGATCAGCGCGCGGTCGTGCGAGACGAGCAGGACCGTGCCGGGGAAGCCCAGGAGCGCGTCCTCGAGCGCCTCGCGGCTCTCGATGTCGAGGTGGTTCGTGGGCTCGTCGAGGACCAGGAAGTTCGCCCCCGAGACGACCGTGCGAGCCAGCGCGAGCCGCCGCCGCTCGCCGCCCGAGAGGGCCGCCACCGGCTTCTCGACATCGTCGCCGGAGAACAGGAACAGGCCGAGCAGGTCGCGCGCGGCCGGGCCGGTGAGGCCGGTGCCCGACGTGATCGCGTCGAGCGCCCGGTAGGCGTCGGGCAGCTCGAGCGACTGCTGCGAGTAGTAGCCGGGGATGGTCCCGTGGCCGAGCCGGATGCGACCCGCCGCGGCGGGGCGGCGGCCGAGCAGCGTCTCGATGAGCGTGGTCTTGCCCGCGCCGTTGGGGCCGATCAGCGCGACGCGCTGGCCGCGCTCGATCGCGAAGTCCGCGCCCGCGATCAGCGTGCGCCCGGCGACGGCGACGTCGAGCCCTTCCGCCTCCAGCACCACCCGGCCGCTGCGCGCGGGTGCGGGGAAGCGAAACCCGAGAGCGCGCTGCTGCGCAGGGCGGTCGAGCCGCTCGATTCGCGCCATCGCCTTCAGCTTGCTCTGGGCCTGACGCGCCTTCGTGCCGTACCGGAAGCGGTCGACGAACCGCTGCAGGTGCGCGAGCTCGCCCTGCTGGCGCTCGAACGCGTCGGCCTGCGCCGCCAGCCGCTCGGCCTTCAGCCGCCGCCAGTGCGAGTAGCTGCCCTTGTCGAAGCGGCCCTGGCCGCGCTCGATCTCGAGCACGCCGGTCGCGACCGACTCCAGGAACCAGCGGTCGTGCGACACGAACACCACCGCGGCGTCGAGGCCGTCGAGGTGCTCCTCGAGCCACTCGATCGCCCCGGTGTCGAGGTGGTTGGTGGGCTCGTCCAGGAGCAGCAGGTCGGGCTCGGCGGCGAGCGCACGGGTGAGCGACGCCCGGGTCAGCTCGCCGCCGGAGAACGTCACGAGCTGCCGGTCGAGGTCGGCCGGCGAGAACCCCAGGCCGCGCGCGACCGCCTCCAGCCGCGCCTTCCAGCCGTAGCCGCCGGCGCGCTCGAACGCGCGCTGGGCGGCGTCGTAGCGGCGCATCACCGCGGCACCGGCCTCG
Organism: uncultured Actinomycetes bacterium; assembly: GCA_963717845.1. Classification (GTDB taxonomy): domain Bacteria; phylum Actinomycetota; class Thermoleophilia; order Gaiellales; family JAICJC01; genus JAICJC01. The sequence goes on along the minus strand of CAVQXH010000001.1, from coordinate 661,484 downwards.
CCTTCGGCCATCCGCCGCTCGAGCTCGGCGAGCTCGGCCTCGAGCCGGCGGGCGTCGGCCGCACCGGCGCCGACGTAGGCGCCCAGGGTGAGGTCGCCGGTGAGCGGCGGGCGCTGGTCGTGCAGCGCGACGCGGGTGCCGGCCGGGAGCGAGATCTCGCCGCGATCAGGGGCGAGCTCGCCGGCCAGAATGCGCAGCAGCGAGGTCTTGCCGGCGCCGTTTCGGCCCACCAGCGCGACCCGGTCGCGGGGCCGCACGATGGCCGAGACGTCGGTCAGGACCTCGTCCGCTCCGAACGACAGCGCCACGGCCGAGACGTGCAGGGTCACTCCCGTATCATGCCCGCGATGATCGGGCTCTTCCCCACCTGCCTGGGCGATGCCGTCCATCCGCAGGTGGTGCGAGACGCGGAACGGGTGCTGCGGGCGGCGGGTGTCGAGACGGTGCCGATCCCGGGGGCGACGTGCTGCGGCCAGCCGGCCTGGAACAGCGGCTTTGCCGCCGACGCGCGCCGGGTGGCGCGGCGCACGCTGCGCGCGATGGCCGATCTGGACGCGGTCGTCGTGCCGTCGGGATCGTGCACCGCCATGATGCGGCTGCACTGGCGCCACCTCTTCCACGGGGATCGCGACCAGGCGCTCGCGGAGCGCACGAGCGGCCGCATCTTCGAGCTCTCCCAGTACCTGGTCGACGAGGTGGGCGCCGAGGCGCTGGGGACGCCGCTGCACCGCACCGTCACCTACCACGACTCGTGCCACATGCTGCGCGAGCTGCGCCTGGCCGAGCAGCCGCGCAGGCTCCTGCGCGCGGTGGCCGACCTGCGCGAGCTGCCGCGCGGCGAGCGCTGCTGCGGATTCGGCGGGACGTTCTCCGTGCGCTACCCCGGCGTCGCCACCGCGATGGCCGACGACAAGCTCGCCTCGGCGGCGGCGTCCGGCGCCGGGACCGTCGTGAGCGCCGACCCCGGGTGCATCATGCACGTCGAGGGGCGGGCGGCCCGCACGGGTGCGGACGTCCGCGTGGTGCATCTGGCGACGATCCTCGCCGAGGCGCTGTGACCGGGTTCGAGCGGCGGGCTGCGGCCGCGCTTGACGATCCCGTCCGGGTGCAGAACGTGCACCGCTTCACCGAGCGCGCCCACGACAACCGCACCGCCTCGGTGCAGAGCATCGACTTCGAGGCGCTGCGCGCGGAGGGGGAGCGGATCCGGTCGGAGGCGGTCGCCGACCTGCCCGCGCTGCTCGACCAGTTTCAGGCAAACCTCGAGCGAAACGGCGTCGTGGTGCACCGCGCGGCGACGGGCGCGGACGCCTCCGCCTACATCACCGGCGTGGTGCTGCGGCACGGGACGGAGGTGGTCAAGGGCAAGTCGATGGCGTCCGAGGAGATCGGCCTGAACGAGCGCCTGCAGGCGGCCGGGGTGGACGTGGCCGAGACCGACCTCGGCGAGTTCATCGTGCAGACGGCCGGGGAAGCCCCCGAGCACATCATCATCCCCGCGATCCACAAGAGCCGCGCCGACGTGCGCGAGCTGCTCGAGCCGCTGGCCGGCGCGCCGATCGGCGACGATCCGGCCGACCTCACGGCGTTCGCCCGCGCGCACCTGCGCGAGCGCTTCCTGCGCGCACCCGTCGGCATCACCGGGGTGAACTTCGGCGTGGCCGAGACGGGCACGCTCGTCCTGGTCGAGAACGAGGGCAACGGGCGCATGTGCTCGGGCCTGCCGCGCGTGCACATCGCGATCATGGGCATGGAGCGGCTGGTGGCGAGGATGGCCGACCTGGCCACGCTCCTGCCGCTCCTGATCCGGTCCGGCACCGGCCAGAAGATCACCTCCTACGTCTCGCTCGTGGGCGGCCCCCGCCGCGGCGAGGAGGCCGACGGGCCCGACGAGGTGCACCTCGTCATCCTGGACAACGGCCGCTCGGGTGTGCGCGAGTCGGCCTACCGCAGCGTCCTTCACTGCATCCGCTGCGGCGCCTGCCAGAACGTCTGCCCGGTCTACCGGCAGGTCGGCGGCACCGCCTACGGGTGGGTGTACGGCGGGCCGATCGGGGCGGTGCTGACGCCGCTCCTGCACCCGCAGGACGGGCTCGACGAGCTCGGCCAGGCATCCTCTCTGTGCGCCGCCTGCGACGACGTCTGCCCGGTGCGGATCCCGCTGCACGAGCTGCTCCTGGGCCTGCGCCGCGACCGGGCGGCGACCTCGGCCGGCCGGCTGGAGCGGCTGGCGTTCCGGGCCTGGAGCACCGCCTGGAGCCATCCCTGGCTCTACCGCCTGACGACCCGGGCCGCCCGTCACGTCCACATCCGGGGCCAGGCCCCGTTCACGCATGTGCCGCTGCTCAAACGGTGGGCGCGCACGCGCGACGTGCGGGTGAAGCGGTGATCGAGCGCTTCCAGGCCGAGCTCGAGGCCGTCGGCGGACACGTGCACCACGGCCGCGCGGCCCTCGATGCCCTGCGCGGCGATGGCGTCGCGGTCACCCCCTGCCTGGCGCTGATCGCCGACACCGGCACGGCGATCGTCTCGTCACGGCTCTCGGGCGGGCGCCGCAACGGCCTCGTCGACCCCGTGCACGTGATCGAGGCCCGCGCCGACCAGCTCGTCCCCGACCTGGCGGCGGCGCTCGAGCGGGTCGGCCCCGAGCTCGCGACCGCATCGGCCGTGACCTTCGTGACCGGCCCCAGCCGTACCGCCGACATCGAGCAGACCCTGATCCGGGGCGTGCACGGGCCGAAGGACGTCCACGTGGTGTTCGTCGAGCCGTGAGCGACTTCGTCTACCTCTCGCAGGAGGACGTCGTCGCCGCCGGCGGCACGGACATGCCGGCGATGGTGGACGTGATCGAGCGCGCGTTCCGGGTGAAGGCGGCCGGCGAGGTGCGCATGCCGCCGAAGGTCATGATCACCTGGACGGACGAGCCGGGCACCGAGGAGCGGCACGGCCGCATCATGGCGATGCCGGCCTACGTCGGCGGCGAGTTCGGCGTCGCCGGCTTGAAATGGATCCCGAGCGTCCCGGACAATCCCTCCCGCAACGGCCTGCCGCGGGCGAACGCGCTCGTCCTGCTGACCGACCCCGGCACCGGCCTGCCGCTCGCGGTGATGGACGGGACGGTGGTCTCGGCGATGCGGACGGGCGCGGTCACCGGCGTGGCCGTGCGCCATCTGGCCGACCCGGACGCCGAGGTGGCCTGCCTGCTCGGCGCGGGCGTCCTCGCCCACACCCAGCTCGCCGCGCTGCGCGCGGTGCTGCCGCGGCTGCGCGAGGTGCGGGTGTTCGACCCCGCGGCCGAGCGCTGCAGCCGGTTCTGCGCCAGGGCCCGCGCAGCCGGCGGGGCCGACGTGCAGCCGGCGGAGACGGCGGAGACGGCGGTGCGCGGCGCCCAGGTGGTGGTGCCGGCGACGATGGCGGTCGAGCCGAGCTTCGCCGCCGGGTGGATCGATCCGGGCGCGACCGTGGTGCTCGTCTCGAGCCTGGACGCGCCGCTCGACCTGCAGGCGGCGACCGACCTGCTGGTCGTGGACGACTGGGAGCACGAGTCCACCCACCCCGGCCGCTACGCCGAGCGGCTGGTGGCCGCGGGGCTCGTGGCCGCAGACGGGTCGCAGGCGGTCGAGCTCGCTGACGTGGTGGCCGGCGCCCGTCCCGGGCGCACCGAGGCCGCACAGCGGGTCGTGGTGACGCCCGTCGGGCTGGCGATGGACGACGTCGCCGCGGCCTGGCATGTGCTGCGCGTGGCCCGTGCCCGCGGCCTCGGCACGCCGCTGCGACTGCGATCCGGGCCGCCCGTATGGGAGTGACGCGCGGAGTGGTTCCCTTTGCCCCCGTCCCCCGGCTCCCATAAGATGCGGCCGGTGTCGGCGTTTGCGAAAGTCGGGCTCATCGCGCTGATCTTGGGCGTGATCGGAGGGATCGGCGCGTGGCTGTGGTTGCCCGACTGGCTGCCGCCGGCTGCCGGGGTCCAGGCGCACCGCCAGGACACCCTGTACCTGTGGCTGCTCGTCACGAGCTCGATCATCTTCGCGGTCGTCGTGTCGTTCCTCGGGTACTCGATGTGGAAGTTCCGGGCCCGCCCCGGCGACATGTCCGACGGGGCGCCCATCCACGGCCACACGGGCCTCGAGATCATCTGGACGATCGTCCCCATCGTGATCGTGCTCAGCTTCGCGGTGGCGGCCACGGTCGTCCTCAACCGCAACGAGTCGCTCAAGCACGGGCACATGGTCGTGAACGTCACCGGCAAGCAGTTCGCCTGGTCGTTCACCTATCCCAAGCGCGGCCACCTGCACACGGGCATCCTGGTGCTGCCGCAGGGCCGCCAGGTCGAGTTCCGCCTGCACGCGCCGCCCACCGACGTGATCCACAGCTTCAAGATCCCGGCGCTTCGGCTCGGCGAGGACGTCGTCCCCGGCACCCCGACGACCCTCGTCGCCACCCCCACCCGGCTGGGGACCTACGCGATCGTGTGCGCCGAGCTGTGCGGCATCGGCCACAGCCAGATGCGCAACATCCTGGTCGTGATGAAGCCCGCCGACTTCGCCAAGTGGCTCGTCGCGCAGAAGAAGCTCGCGGCCGCGCCGCCGCCGTCTTCCGGCGGGACAAGCGATGCGGCGGCGACCTTCAAGAGCGCCGGGTGCAGCGGCTGCCACACCTTCACCCCGGCCGGATCGAACGGCACGATCGGCCCCAATCTGAACAATTTGACGGCGGACGCGACCAAGTACGGCGGCGGCGAGACGGCCGCGCAATACGTGCGCGAGTCGATCACCGACCCAAGTAAGGTGGTCGTCACCGGGTATGCCAACGGCATCATGCCGGCCACGTTCGGCACGTCCCTCACGTCCGCTCAGATCGATGCGCTGGTGTCCTACCTTCTGAAAGGCGGCGGCTGATGGTTGCACACGCCCCCGAGCTTCACGCCCACGAGCTCCACGACGACCACGGCGGCGGTCGCAAACGGAGCGTGTGGCTGCGTGGCAGCTGGGTGCGCGCGGCCTGGCTCTCGGCCGTGCTGGGCCTCGGCGCCGCCGGCCTCGTGATGCTGATCCGGTACGAGACCGGGCGGGTGGCCTACTCCGAAGGCGTGGTGCAGACGTTCCTGCTCCTGTTCGCCGGCATCGGCTTCACCGTCGGCATCGGCTGCTTCGACTACTGGTGGGGCTACATCATCGGCCGGCCCACGCCTGCCCACGAGGACCACTCGAGCCACGGCGCGCGGGGGTGGAAGGACTACTTCAAGGTCAACACCGACCACAAGGTGATCGGCGTCCAGTACCTGGTGACGACGTTCATCTTCTTCATCATCGGCGGCATGCTGGCCGAGGGCGTGCGCGCCGAGCTGGCGACGCCGGGCCTGCAGTACTTCTCGCCCGCGACGTACAACGCGCTCTTCTCGGTGCACGCGGCGCTGATGATCTTCCTGTTCGTCATCCCCGCCTTCGCCGGCCTCGGCAACTTCGTGATCCCGATCATGATCGGTGCCCAGGACATGGCGTTCCCGCGCCTGAACGCGCTCTCCTACTGGATGCTGCCGGTCGCGGGCATGTGCATGGTCTCGTCGTTCCTGGTCGGCCCGTTCGACGCCGGCTGGACGAACTACGCCACCCTCTCGGTGCACGGGCCTCCCGGGCAGACGTTCTGGGTGATGGGCGTGCAGTTCGCCGGCTTCTCGTCGATCGCGACCGCCGTCAACTTCCTGGTCACCATCGTGACGATGCGGGCGCCGGGGATGGGCTTCTGGCGCATGCCGCTGCTGGTGTGGGCCAACCTGGCCACCTCGACGCTGGTCGTGCTGGGGACGCCCTTCATCGCCGGCTCGCAGTTCATGGTGCTGTTCGACCGGATCATGGGGACGCACTTCTTCGACCCGACGCACGGCGGCAACGTGGTCGTCTACCAGCACATCTTCTGGTTCTACTCGCACCCGGCCGTCTACATCATGATGCTGCCCGGGTTCGGGATCATCTCCGAGGTGCTGGCGATCCACTCGCGCAAGCCGATCTTCGGCTACAAGCTGATCGCCATCTCCACGGTGGCGATCGGCGTGCTCGGCTTCACGGTCTGGGCGCACCACATGTTCACGTCGGGCATGGCGCCGTGGCTGCGCGTGCCCATGATGTTCACGACGATGGCGATCGCGGTCCCGACCGGGATCAAGATCTTCTCGTGGGTGGCGACGCTGTGGAGGGGCGTCATCCATCTGACGACGCCCATGTTGTTTGCGTGCGGCTTCCTGTTCACGTTCGTGATCGGCGGCCTGTCGGGGATCTTCCTGGCCGTGATCCCGGTCGACATCAACCTCACCGACACGTACTTCGTCGTCGCCCACATCCACTACGTGCTCTTCGGCGGCTCCGTCTTCACGATCTACGCGGGCGTCTACCACTGGTTCCCGAAGATGACCGGCAAGATGTACGACGAGGGCCTCGGCAAGCTGCACTTCTGGCTCACGTTCGTGTTCTTCAACGCCACCTTCATGCCCATGCACTGGCTGGGGATGGAGGGGATGATGCGGCGGATCGCCGACTACCCGTCCAAGTGGGCCGACCTCAACTTCATCATCTCGATCTGCGCGTTCGTCCTCGGCGCCTCCACCCTCGTGTTCATCTACAACATGGCCCACAGCTGGTGGAAGGGCGCGCCGGCGCCGGCCAACCCCTGGCGGGCGCTCACGCTCGAGTGGCAGGTCACGTCCCCGCCGCCGATCTTCAACTTCGACGAGCCGCCGCAGGTCGTCGGCAGCCCGTACGCGTACGGCGTCCCCGGCGCGCGCCACGCGATCGTGACCGTGCACGTCCCGCCGCAGCCCGAGGAGATCCCCGTCCCGGTCGCCCTCGCCCAGGCCACCCCGACCCAGAGAGAGGCGATCATGAGCGCCCTCAAGCACATCCTGGTGGTCGCCAACCAGACGGTCGCCGGTGAGCGCCTGATCGCGGCCGTGCGCACCCGCGCGGCGGCCGACCCGATTCGCGTGACCGTGATCTGCCCGCAGAACGACCCGTCGGACACCTGGGTCGTCGATGAGGCGGCCGTCGAGGCGGCCACCCGCGCCCGGCTCGACGCCACCCTGGCGGCGCTGCGGGGCGCCGGCATCGAGGCCTCGGGCTACATCGTCGACCGCGACCCGTACACGGCGGTGCTGGACGTGGTCGAGTCCGACCCGCCGGCCGAGATCATCATCTCGACCCTGCCCCGCACGCGCTCGGGCTGGATGCGGCGTGACCTGGTCGAGCGCCTGCGCGATCGCACGAGCCTGCCGGTCGAGCACGTGGTCGTCGACGAGCCCTCGGAGTCGACGCGGGCGTGACCGCCACCGCGGCCACCATCGACGGGCACGGCGGGGGCGAGACGGCCCCGGTCTCGGCGTACCACGACAGCCTCCTGCGGTCGCCGCTGTTCCTGGGCATGGTCATGTTCCTGGGCTCGGAGATCATGCTGTTCGGGTCGTTCTTCACGATCTTCTTCTACCTGCGCTTCACCCACCACCCGTGGCCGCCGACCGGGATCGACGTGCCCAAGAAGCCCACGGGCGTGAACACGGCCATCCTGATCTCCTCGTCGTTCACGATGCACTGGGCGCTCGTCTCGATCAAGCGCAACCGCCGCTTCGGGCTGATCTGCGGCCTCGGGCTGACGCTGCTTCTGGGGCTCACCTTCCTCGCCCTGCAGATCCACGAGTACCTGCACCTGGGCTTCACGCCGTCCAACGACGCGTTCACGTCCGGGTTCTTCTCGCTCACCGGCCTGCACGGCTTCCACGTGTTCGTCGGCGCGTCGCTGCTCGCGATGGCTCTCCTGCGCTCGCTCCGCGGCCACTACTCGGCGGGCCAGCACATCGGTCTCGAGGTGACCGGGCTCTACTGGCACTTCGTCGACGTGGTGTGGATCGTGCTCTACACCGTCGTCTACCTGCTCTAGCGAGCTACTCCGGCAGGTCGTTGTACTCGGCGATCGCGTCGCGCACCCACTGTGCGCCGAAGATGATCGTGATCGTCGCGCCGAGCGATACCAGGGCAAGCCGCCAGATGCGGGCATCGGGGACGAGCCCCGCGAGGACGATGGCGATGCCGGCCGACGTCGCGAACGGCAGCGCCGAGGGGGACGGCAGGTGGAAGCCGCCCGAGCCTTCGCCGGGGTCAGCCATAGCGCACCAGGACGCCGATCAGCAGGGTCGCGGCGAAGAGCAGGAGCGCGAACAGGCCCAGCTTGAGGGCGAGGACGAGGTTTCGGTGGGCGGTCGGCTTGTCGAGCATGTCTCGGTCAGTCCCCGGCGGCGGTCGCGGCCGCCTCGCGGCGCAGATCGTACAGCGGCCGCTCGCTGCGGATCGGCGGCAGCTCGTCGAAGTTGTGCGGCGGCGGCGGCGAGGAGGTGTACCACTCGAGGCTGTTCGCCCCCCACGGGTCGGCGGGGGCGATCCGGCCCACCCGCAGCGAGTGGATGCAGTTCCAGAGCACCATCAGGACGCCGGTCGCGAGCACGAACGCGCCGATCGTCGAGATCAGGTTGGCCGTGTCCCACGCGTGGTTCGTGTAGGTGCTGACGCGGCGCGGCATCCCCGAGAGGCCCAGGTCGTGCATCGGGAAGAAGGTCATGTTGAAGCCGACGAAGATGATCCAGAAGGCGCGGATGGCGAGCGCGCGGTCGAGCATGCGGCCGCTCATCTTCGGGAACCAGAAGTGCACGCCGCCAAGCACCGCGAACACGGGCACCGTGCCGAGCACGTAGTGGAAGTGGGCGACGACGAAGTAGCTGTCGGTGACGTACAGGTCGATCGGGAAGACGGCCAGCAAGATGCCCGACAGGCCGCCGATCATGAACAGGCCGATGAACGCCGACGGCGTACAGCATGGGCGGCTCGAATCGGATCCTGCCCATCCACATCGTGCCGATCCAGTTGAAGATCTTGACGCCTGTCGGCACCGCGATCGCCATCGACGCGATCATGAACCAGATCGAGAGCGGCGTCGAGAAGCCGACGGCGAACATGTGGTGGCCCCAGACGAGGAAGCCGAGGAAGGCGATCGCGACGATCGAGTAGACGAGCGCCCGGTAGCCGAACAGCGGCTTGCGCGAGAACACCGGCACGATCTCGGAGATCATGCCGAAGCCCGGCAGGGCCATCACGTACACGACCGGGTGGGAGTAGAACCAGAACAGGTGCTGGTACAGGATCGGCCCGTGGGTGGACGCCTGGTAGAAGCTCGTGCCGTAGTTCCGGTCCATGAGCAGCATCGTCAGCGCCCCGGCGAGCACCGGGCCGGCCAGGACGATCATCACGGCGTAGATGTCGATCGCCCACGTGAACAGCGGCATGCGGGTGAGCCGCATGCCCGGCGCCCGCATGTTGTGGATCGTGCAGATGAAGTTGATCGCGCCGATGAGCGACGAGATGCCGAGGATGTGCAGCCCCACGATCCAGAGGTCGAGCCCGTGGCCGGGCGAGATCACCGACAGCGGCGGATAGGCCGTCCAGCCCGCGTCGGCGGCGCCGCCGCCCCACACGAAGCTCGAGTACATCACGAGCCCGCCGAACAGGAGCAGCCAGAACGAGGCCGCGTTCAGCCGCGGGAAGGCCATGTCGCGCGCGCCGATCTGCAGCGGCACGAGGTAGTTGCCGAACGCCGCCATGACGGGCACGACGAACAGGAAGATCATCGTCGTGCCGTGCATCGTGAACAGGCGGTCGTAGGACTCCGCCGACACCACCGTGTTGTTCGCGTGCTCGAGCTGGAGCCGGATCACGAGCGCCATCAGCCCGCCCACCGCGAAGAAGAAGAAGGTGGTGTACAGGTAGAGGATGCCGATCCGCTTGTGGTCGACCGTGGTCACCCACGACCACAGGCCGGTGGCGGGCCGGATCGCGGCGGGAGGTACGACGGGGGTGGTGACTTCGGTCGCCATGTGGTCAGGCCTTCTTCAGCTTGGCGGTGTAGGCATTCCAGTCGGACTGCGAGACCACCTTCACGGTGATCACCATCGTGGCGTGGCCGAGGCCGCAGAACTCCGCGCACTGCCCGCGGAAGGTGCCGGTGCGGGTGGCCTTGAACCAGGTCGTGTTCGTCTGGCCGGGAATCGCGTCGATCTTGTGCCCGAGCGCCGGCACCCACCAGTCGTGGTTGACGTCCTTCGAGCGCACCTCGAGCTTGACCGGGGTGTTCTCGGGCACCACCAGCGTCGAGGGGTTGCTGGGCGTCTTGCCGAGAGCGCCCGAGTTCCTGCCGTAGACGTACGAGAACGAGAACTGCTGCGCCGAGACGTTCACGAGCATCGAGTTCGCGGGAGCGTCCTCGACGGTGTTGACGTGATCCAGCGTGTAGGCCGAGAGCGCGACCAGCACGAGCACCGGCGCGATCGTCCAGGCCAGCTCGAGCCGGGTCGAGCCGTGCACCTGCGGCGGCTCGACGTAGGTCTCGCCCCGCCGCACCCGGAAGCGCAGGGCCGAGTACAAGAGCCATCCGCCGACGAGCACGAAGATCGTCACCGTCACCCCGAGCACCGCCCGGTAGACGTGATCCATGGCGCTTGCGGCCGGCCCCGCGGGCTGCTGGAACGTCGCGGTGTCCGCCAGCGCGGGCGCAGCCCAGAATGCCGGCAACGTCACCGCCGTGAACGCGGCCAGGGCTAACGGGCGCAGTCGGAGCATGGGCACCTTCACGGGACGCGGCGCATTCTACAAGCGATCTCGGCCCACCCGGCCGAACGACCGCGCGCGCCCGCTCAGGAGCCCTCCCGCGGGGTCGGCGGGGTCGGCGGCGCCGGCCGCCGCGGCGGCTCCTTGTCGCGCGCGGGAGCCGCGCCCTCGCTGAACGCCGCCCCCAGGCCGGCGACCGCGCCCATGGCGTCGGCCGCGCCCGTGGGCAGGAGCAGCAGCTTGTTCGCATCGCCTGCGGCGACCGCGGGCAGCGCCTCGATGTACTTGTAGCCGAGCATGTCGGCAGGGGCGATCCCGGCCGAGCGGACGGTATCGAACACCCTCGCGAGCGCCTGGGCCTCGCCGTCGGCGCGCAGCGCCCGCGCCTGCTTCTCGCCCTCGGCGCGCAGGACGTTGGCCTGCTGGTCGGCCTCGGCGTTCAGGATCGCCGCCTGGCGCAGGCCCTCGGCGCGCAGGATCGCCGCCTGCTTCTCGCCCTCCGCCATCAGGATCGCAGCCCGCTTGGCCCGGTCGGCCCGCATCTGCTGCTCCATCGCCTCCTGGATCGTGCGGGGCGGATCGATGCTCTTGAGCTCGACCCGCGTCACCCGCACGCCCCACTTCTCGGTCGCCTCGTCGAGGACGATACGCAGCTGCGAGTTGATCTGGTCGCGGCTCGTCAGCGTCTCCTCGAGCGTCATCGACCCGACCACGTTGCGCAGCGTGGTCACGGTGAGCTGCTCCATCGCCTGCAGCATGTTGAGCACCTCGTACGTGGCCTTGACCGCGTCGGTGACCTGGTAGTAGACGACCGTGTCGACCCCGATCGTGACGTTGTCCTGGGTGATCACGGGCTGCGGCGGGAACGCCTGCACCGTCTCCTTCATGTCGACCGTCACCCGGATGCGGTCGAGCATCGGCACGAGGAGATGGACGCCCGGGCCGATCGTGCGCTGGTAGCGCCCCATCCGCTGCACGACTCCGACCGTGCTCTGCTGGATGACCCGCACCGCCCGTCCGACCACGACCAGCGCCAGGATCACCAGGGCGATCAGCGCAATCAACTCAGGCATGGGGCTCCTCCGGTTCGGGCGTGGGTTCTTCCCGGCCTGACGGAGCCGGGATCACGAGGGCGGTCACCCCTTCGATCTTGACGACCTCGACGCGGCTGCCGGCGGCGATCGGCTCCTCGTCGTAGAAGCAGCGCGCCGTCCACATCTCGCCGCCGATCTTGACCTGGCCCGGCTCGAGCTCGGCGATCGGGAGGGTGACGACCCCGATCCGGCCCTGCATGGCATCGACCCCCGTCCGGAACACCTGGCCATGCCCGGCAGCGCGCTTGAGCGCGGGCCGCGTGAGGGTGAGCGCGCCCACCGAGAGCGCCGCGAAGGCGATCAGCTGAAACGGGACGCCGAGACCGATCGCGGCGACGGCCGCGGCGGCGATGGCGGCCAGCCCGAAGTAGATGGCGACAAACGCGGATGTGGTCGCCTCGGCGATGAGCAGCACCACCGCCACCACCACCCAGATCACCCAGGCGTCCATGTATGTCAAGAGTAGTGCGCAATACTGCACCTTGTCCATGCAACTCGAGCAGATCACCACGGCTGCGGCGCTCGGCGGGCTGCTCGCCGATGCGCGCGCCGAGGGCACCTGCGCCGTCGACACGGAGTTCGTCTGGGAGCGCACGTACGCGCCGGCGCTGTGCCTGGTGCAGCTTGCCACCGCGACCCGGCTCGCCGTGATCGATCCTCTGGCCGGCGCGCCGCTCGAGCCCGTGGCGGCGCTCATGGCCGACGCGGCGGTCGAGAAGGTGATGCACGCGCCGTCCGGCGACCTGGCCGCCTTCGTGCTCCACCACGACGTGCGGCCGCGCAACGTCTTCGACACCCAGCTGGCCGCCGGGTTCGCCGGCTACGGCGGATCGCCCTCGCTCGAACGGCTGCTCGAGCAGGCCGTGAACGTGAAGCTGCGCCACGACGAGGGGTTCACCGACTGGGCGCGGCGCCCGCTCACGCCCGTGCAGATCGAATACGCCGCCGACGACGTGCGCCATCTGCTTGCGGCCGCCGCGGCGCTGCGCCAGCGGCTGGCCCGCCAGGGCCGCGAGGCCTGGGTCGATGAGGAGATGCAGCAGCGCTACGGCGAGGACGCGACGCTCGTGCAGGACCCCGAGCTGGCCTGGAGGCGCGTCAGCGGCCGCGGCCGCCTGCGGGGAGAGCAGGTGTCGGCACTGGCCGCGGTCGCGGCCTGGCGGGAGCGCGAGGCCCGCCGCCGCGACCTGCCCGCGTCGTGGCTGATCAAGGACGCGACCCTGATCGAGGTCGCCCGCCGGCGCCCGCGCACGGCCCGCGACGCCGAGTCGATCCGGGGCCTGCAGCTGCGCAAGGGCGCCCAGCTCGACGGCATGCTGGCGGCCGTTGCGGCCGCCTCGACGGTGCCGCCCGCGGGCGCGCCCGAGGGCGACCTGCCGGGCGAGGTGCGGCGGCGGGTGCGCGTCGTGCTCCCGCTGGCAAGCGCCGTGCTGCAGGCGCGCTGCGGTGAGGCCGGGGTGGCCTCGGAGCTCGTCGCCACCCGGGCCGAGCTCGAGTCGCTGATCGCCGGCCAGGCCATGGGCGGCGACGGCATGCACCCGTTGCTGCACGGCTGGCGGCGCGAGCTGGCCGGCGAGTCGCTGCTGCGGCTGCTGCGCGGCGAGGTGGCGCTGCGCGTCGTCCCGCGCGCCCCGCACGTGACCGAGCAGCCGGCGTGACCATCGTCACGACGGCGCCCGCCCTGGTGCTGCCCGCGGGCGTGGTCGCTACCCTTTGGCCGTGGTCGGCACGTCGGTAACCGCGCCGCTGGTGTCAGTGCTGGCGGCGGTGCTGGTGGTGGCAGGGATGGGGAAGCTGCGCGCTCCCGCCGCCGCGGCGGACGCTCTGCGCGCCGCCGGACTGCCCTCCGGCCGCCGCTACGCGCGCCTGGCCGGAGCGCTCGAGGTGCTCGTCGGTGTGACCGCGCTCGCCCTGCCCTCGGCCCTGTCGCTCGGCGCGATGGCCGCCCTCTATGCGGTGCTGGCCGGCTTCGCGGTGCGGTTGCTGCGGACGGCCGCGCCGGTCGCCGCGTGCGGCTGCTTCGGCGCCGACGCGCCGCCGTCGCCTCTGCACGCCGTCTTCGACGTCGCGGCGGCGGCGCATCGCCGCCCTGGCCGTCGCCGGCCCGCCGCCGGGCCTGCCGCAGCTGGCCGCGCGCGCGCCGCTCGCCGGCGTCGGCCTCGTGGCCGGGTGCGCGGCGGCGGCGTACGCCGTGTCGCTCGTCCTCACGTACCTGCCCGCGGCCGCCCTGGCCTACCGCCCCGGACGGCGGGCGGCGTGACCGACCGCCTCGTGGCGACGGCCTCGCGGCTGCTCGAGCGGCGCACGTCGCGGCGCGGCGTCCTGATCAGGATCGCGATCGGCGGCTCGGCGCTCGCGGTCGCTCCGCTGCGCTACCTGCTGCGGCCGGGCAGCGCCCTCGCGGTGATCACGTGCCGCAACTGCCACCCGGGCGCGCTCTGCTGCGACGGCTGGACCGAGTTCTGCTGCACGATCAACGGCGGCAGCAACACGTGCCCGCCGTACACGTTCATGGGCGGCTGGTGGAAGTGCACGAACTACACGGGCACGAAGCTGTGCGCCTCGCAGGGGGTGCGCTACTACGTCGACTGCAACCGGCTGCCCGGACACACGTGCCCCCACGGCTGCTCGTGCGCGGAGGGCTCGTGCGGCCACCGCTCGACCTGCTGCAACGTGTTCCGCTACGGCCAGTGCAACACCCAGGTGCACCAGGTGACCCAGGTCGTGTGCCGGATGATCACCTGCACGAACCCGTGCCACCTGTTCCCGTCGGAGTGCTCCTGCCATGTCCTCACCGACAACCTCACGTGCCACCACGAGGCGGCGTGCCTCGTGCCCAACGCCGTCGACCCGCCGTACACCGGGCTGGGCGGAGGGGGCGGCAAGATTGGCTAGGGCCGCGTCGTGACGGCGGTCGTCGTGGTCGAGACGCTGCTCCTGGCGCTGATGGCGCTGCTCGTCGGCGGCCTCCTGCGCAGCCACGCCGAGATCCTCAGGCGGCTGGACGAGCTCCAGCCGGCCGGATCGGCGACGGCGGCCCCCGCCCGGGCGTCTGCGGCTGCGCATGACGTCTCCGGCGTGACCCTGGCGGGCGACGCCCTGCACCTGGGCGTGACCCGGCCCGGGCAGGCGAGGCTGCTCGCGTTCCTCACGTCGGGCTGCAGCACCTGCCAGGGCTTCTGGGAGGCCTTCGCCGCGGGAGCACCGCTGCCGGCGGGCGTGCAGCTCGTCGTCGTGACGAAGGACGCGAGCCATGAGAGCCCCGCCCGGCTGCGCGACCTGGCCGCGCCGGGAGTGCGGGTGGTGATGTCGAGTGCCGCGTGGGTCGACTACGACGTGCCCGCAAGCCCGTACTTCGTGCACGTGGACGCGGGCGGCGAGCTGGCCGGCGAGGGCACGGCCCAGCGCTTCGACCAGGTGCTCTCGCTGCTCGCAGACGCCGTGTCCGACGCCGCCGATGCCGACCGGCGGGGATCGCCCGAGCGGGCCCTGCGCGTCGAGCGCGAGCTCGAGGCGGCCGGGATCGGCCCCGACCATCCCAGCCTGTACGTGGGCGGCGAGCGGGGCGGCAACGGTGCCGGCTGAGCTCGCGGTCGCCGTGCCGCTTGCGATCGTGGCCGGCCTGCGCTCGCTGTGGTCGCCCTGAGGCGAGTCGATGCTCGGGAGCATCACTCCGCTCGGCGAGCGGAGCCGGGGAAGGCGATGGGGGGTGACGGTGACGGCCTTCACCCTGGCCGCGATCGCCGCGGGGGCCGTGGCCGGGGCGGTGCTGGGAGCGGCCGGCGGCCTCGCCGGGGCGCACGCGGGGACGCGGGCCTGGCTGCTCGGGGTCGCCGTCGCGGCGGCGCTCGTCGTCGACATCGTCCCCGGCGTGCACCCGCCGGGGCCGCGTCGACAGGTGAACGAGGAATGGCTGCACCGCTACCGCGGCTGGGCCTACGGGGCGGGGTTCGGGCTCCAGCTCGGGCTGGGCGTGACCACGATCGTGTCGACGGCGGCGGTCTACGCCACGGCCGCGGCCGCCGTCCTCGCCGGGACGGCGACGGCCGGGGCCGCGGTGGGAGCGGCGTTCGGCGCCGCCCGAGCCGCCACCCTGCTTGCGGGCGGACGGGTGCGCGAGCCGCGGGCGCTGGCCGCGCTCGACCGGCGCCTGCATGCGTGGGAGCGGCCGGCCCGGCTGGCCACCCTCGCCGCCGAGGCTGGGCTCGTCATCGCGGCAACGGTCCTGGGGCTCTCGGCATGAAGCTCGAGGCGCACGGCATCGCCCTCGACCTGCCCCCCGGCTGGGACGGGCGCGTGTGGTCGCGGCCGGGGGGAGGGCCGGTCCTCCACGCGGCCAACGTCGCTCTGCCGGCCAGCGACGGCGACTTCGCCACCGGGGCGACGGCGCACCTGCCGGCCACCGGCGTCGTGGTCGTGCTCGTCGACTACGGCGCGGCCCTGGCCGGCACGCCGCTCTACGCCGCCGCCGCCCCGGCCCGTGTCGATCCCGGCGAGCTCTCGCCGGCCACCCTGCTGCACCGCCGCCCCGGCCAGCGCGGCCTGCAGCGGTTCTTCACCGCTTCCGGGCGGGCGATGTGCCTCTACGTCGTCGTCGGCTCGGCGGCGCATGCGGCCGACCTGGCCGCCGGGGTGAGCCAGGTGCTGGCCTCGCTGCGCGTCGCGCCGCCTACTGGTAGGTGAAGCGGTCGGCCGGCGTGACGGCCGACGATCCGCGCGACGTCGTCACGACCACGTCGACCGTGCCGGAGCCGGCGGGGGTCGTGGCCGTGATCCTGGTGGACGAGACCACGACGACGTTCGTCGCCGGGGCCGAGCCGAACACGACGCTCGCACCGGCGGCGAAGTTCGTGCCGGTGATCGTGACGCTGGTCGCGCCGCCCGTCGCGCCCTGTGCCGGTGAGACGCCCGTGACCGACGTGGGAGCGACCGCCTGCCAGCTCGGGAGCTCGTTGCCGCGCACGCCCGTCAGGGCGGTGGCGGGGCCGCCCGCGGCCGGCATCACGTCGATCGTGTGGCCGGCGGCGGTCGCCCTGGCGAACAGGATGCGGCGGCCGTCCGGCGACCACGCCGGCTGGTATTCGGCGGCGGAGTCGGTCGTCAGGCGGCGGACGTTGCCGGACGCGAGCGTGTACACGTACAGGTCGAACGACCCCGAGCGGTTGCTGGCGAAGGCGATCGCCGATCCGTCCGGCGACCAGGCGGGCTGCACGTTGCGGGCCGTATTGGCGGTCAGGGCCGTCTCCTGGCCGCCCCCGGACGGGACCACGCAGATCTGGTAGTGGCCGCCGCGCGGGGAGTCGAACGCGAGCCGCGTGCCGTCGGGCGACCACACCGGCAGGCTGTCGACGCCGGCGTGGTGGGTGACCTGGACGAGCCCACCCGATCCGTTGGCGGCCGTGGTGTAGATCTCCCAGTCGCCGGTGCGGTCGCTCGCAAACGCCAGCCGGCGGCCGTCGGGCGACCAGCTCGGGAAGGCGTCCGGGGCGGGGTTCGTGGTGATCCGGCGCAGGTCGTGGCCGGTGAGGTCGATCGTGTAGATGTCGTAGTTGCCGCCGCGGTTGCTGGTGAAGGCGATGCGGCTGCCGTTGGGCGAGAACACGGGCGCGAAGTCGGCGGCAAGGCTCGTCGTCACCCGGCCCACGCGGCTGCCCGTCGCGGCCCGCTTGACGTAGATGTCCCAGTTGCCCGACCGGTGGCGGTCAAATGCGATCAGGCCGTTCCCGCGCAGGGTCGCCGCCGTGGCCGGAGCCGCCGCGAGGAGCGCCAGCACGGCGGCGGCCGCCATTGCTCGGATCGTGAGTCGGATCACGCTTTCACCTACGTTGCCCATCGCCTCGTGCCTTCCTGGTGAGGCAATCGTAAACATTTCCGAGGCACGCTCAGGCCGGGCGCCGGTTGTGCCGATCATGCACGGGTGTCTGGGAGCAGGCAACAGCGGCCCCGGGCCTGGGTGATCGCCGCAGCCGCGGTGATCGCGGCGTGCATGGCGGCGCCGGCATCGACGCTCGCCGGCGGCCAATCCGGTTCGCCGCTCCAGTCCGCCGGAATCGCCGCGCCCCCGCACTCGCTGCTCGGCCACGTGATGCACGTCTTCGGCCAGACCGCCCCCGACTATCCGGCCGCGGTCTGGGAGCCCGCCAGCCCGGCCAACTTCACGGTCGCCGACCGGCCGGCGACGAACCCGGTCACGCGGATCGTCATCCATGTCGCCGAGGGCGGGTGGGCCTCGACGTACGACTGGTTCCGCAACGCGCGCGCCCAGGCGTCCGCCAACTACGTCGTCTCCTCGACCGGCCGCGTGGCGCAGATGGTGCCCGACCGTGACATCGCCTGGCACGCCGGCAACTGGGTCTACAACGAGTCCTCGATCGGGATCGAGCACGCCGGCTTCACGAACGTCACCCGCTTCTCCGACGCCGAGTACCGGGGATCGGCCAGGCTGGCGGCCTGGATCGCCGACACCTTCCTGATCGCGCCCGACCGCTCCCACGTGATCGGCCACTCGCAGGTGCCGGATCCGAACCATCCCGGCCAGTGGGGCGGCGTCGACCATCACACCGATCCCGGCCGCACGTGGAACTGGCCGCTGTACATGGCCTATCTGCGGGCGGACGCGCAGGACACCCCGCAGCAGGTGGTCGACAACGCCGCCGCCGGTGTCCGCTACGACCCGGCCGTGTGGCACGTCGCCTCCGCGCAGCCCGGCCGCTACGGGGCCAGCTACCTGGCCGCGGCCCCGCACAGCACCGACAGCCCGGTGCGGTTCCGGCTGGCGGTGCCCGCCAGCGACCGCTACGACCTCGAGATGCGCTGGCCGTGCGGCGCGGACTCGGCCCGGGCCGCGATCGCCGTCGCCACGACGCGCGGCACCCGCACCGCCACGGTCAACGAGTCGCGCGGCTGCGGCAAGTTCCGCTACGTGGGCAGCTACGACCTGCCGGCCGGCACCGCCTGGCGGCTGCAGGTGAGCTCGGCATCCCGCGCCCGGGGCACGATCGTCGCCGACGCCTTCAGGCTGGTCGAGCAGTCCGACCCGGTGCCTCCCACCGCTCCCGTGGTCACGGTGCGCGCGGGCGAGACCGGGATCGACCTGAGCTGGACGAAGGGCGGCGACAACATCGGCGTCGGCGGCTACCGCGTCGTGGTCGACTCCGCGCTGCGCTCTCAGGGCGGGGGCCGCACGCTGGCGGTCACCGGCCTCGTGTGCGGCGTCGTCCACACCGTCTCCGTGCGCGCGCTCGACATGGTGTCGAACCTGTCGCCGAAGCACCTCTTGCAGGTGCGCACGACGGCATGCCCGGGCGCTCCGCTCGGGCTGACCGCGACGCCGCAGACGCACTCGGTGGCGCTCGCGTGGTCGGCGCCGGCGGCCGGGCTCTCCTACGAGGTGTTCTCCAACGACCGCCTGATCACGACCACGCCCGCCCTGGCCTACACCGTGTCGGGGCTTGCGTGCGCGACGACCCACACGTTCATGGTGAAGAGCGTCGACGCGAGCGGCGGCGTGTCGGCGCCCGCGACCCAGACGCTCGTCATGCCCCCCTGCTGAGCCACCTCGCCCGTCAGGGGCGGTGCAGCACGCGGTAGGTGCGGGGCCCCAGCCGGCAGGTGCCGGCCGGCACGAATCCGGCATCGCCCAGCGGCGCGGCCGCGCGGCTTGCCACCACCCACGTGACGCCGGGCGGGACGACGCCGTGCAGGAAGAGCGCCCGGTCCCACGCTTTGCGCTGCTGCTGGGTGGGGTGGCGGTGAAGCCACGTCCGGAACCGCACCTTCGAGTGCACGATCTTCAGGAAGACCGACGGGGCGCCGGTGCTTGCGAACAGGTCCATCGCCACGTTGTCGGCGGCCGGCTGGCGCATCGAGACGGCCGTGAGCGCGCTCGCCGGCGGCAGCCGCGTGCAGGTGAACGGGACCGGATAGGCGTGGCGCACGACCGCGCCCGTGGCGAGCACCGTGGACGGCACGGCGACGGCCACGATCCCGATTGCCACCGCCACGCCGGCGGCGTGCCGGGAGGCGGCGACCAGCCGCACCAGCCGGTCGGCGGCGACACCGGCCGGCACCGCGAGCGCCAGGGCGAGCAGGGGCAGGTACCGCGCCCAGCGCAGGAGTGCGGGCGTTCCGAGGACGCTGGTGCCGTGGCCGAGCAGCGCCCCGCCCGCGCAGGCGATCGCCGGCACCGCGACGAGCAGCACGATCATCGCCCGCGCCATGCCGCACGGCCGCCTGGCGATCGCGACCAGCCCGGCCAGGCCGAGGGGCAGCAGGATGCCGAGCGCGATCACGGTCTGGCCGGGGGAGGGGTTGACCGGCGTCAGGTGGGTGATCGAGACGAACCCGCCGTAGCGGTGGTAGGCGACGCCGAGCGGCACGATCCACACCGCCGCGACCGCTGCGGCGGCCACGAGCGCCCGCCAGACGGCCGGGTTGCGCTGCCGGATCGCCCACACGAGCCCCCAGGCGGCACAGAACCCGCCCGCCACCGGGCCGATCAGGAACACGAACCCGATGGCCGCGCCCGCGGCCCAGAGCAGGCTGCTGCCGCCGGCGCGCAGGCCGCGCACGAGCAGCCACAGCGCCAGGGGCGCGAGGCACACCGAGAGCTCGCGGGGGATCAGCGGGGGCACGTCGCCGAGCGACGGCATGAACACGTTGAAGAGCACGAGGTCGCCGTGGTAGGGGCCCAGGTTGACGCCGTTCTGATGCATGAGCGCGGCCGGGGTGTGCTGCCAGATCCAGCCGAAGCCGGCCGCCGCCGTGAACAGCCCGGCGGCCCATGTGGCGGCGGCGGGCGGGGCGGCGAGCTCGCGGGCGAGCAGCCACAGGCCGAGCCAGCCGGCCGCGACCCCGGCGATGCCGAGGGCGAGCAGTGCCGCGTTCAGGTCTCCTGGCAGCGTCGACATGACCCAGGCGGCGATCGAGTGGTAGAGCCACGGATACGAGTTGGGCTCGCCCGCGTACACGCCCCCGGGGGCGGCGACACCCGCCGCCAGCTGCCGGATCCAGCCCTGGTGCCAGAGCATGTCGCCGTGCGACGGCCACAGCTGCGGCGTGGCTGCGAAGAGCCCCGGCCACGCCACGAGGGCGGTGGTGGCGGCGGCGACGGCCACCGGCGTCCAGGCGATCGGGCCGGGGCGAAGCGACGGCCGCCGCCACACGAGCAGGCCGGCCACGAGCGCAACCGCGATCCCGCGCAGCGCCCAGGGCCGCCCCAGCAGACCCAGGTGGGCGGGCCCCTGCAGCATCGTCGCCCACGCCAGCCCGACCAGGCCCAGGACGCCGAAGGCCAGGCGCTCGGACGCGGGCGCGCGCGGGGCGATCGCCGACCCGCCCGCCCAGGCGACCGCCAGCAGCACGACCAGCGTCCCGAGCGCCGACGCGATCATGAGGCCGCCGCCATCCGCCGGCAACTCTACTAGGAGACACGCCGCAAGCCGGTACGATGGCCGCGGGTGATCCTTCACCCGGAGCCCTCGTAGCTCAGGGGATAGAGCGCGGCTCTCCTAAGGCCGGCGTCGCAGGTTCGAATCCTGCCGAGGGCACTCCCGCACCGCCTCCCGCCGCGGTCACGTGACACCTGGCGCGCGGATTCGAGCCGCTGGCCGCGGACGTCGGCGGCGAGCTGCTGCGCCCGGGCGACGAGGGCTACACGCCGCCCGGCGCGTCCACAACGGCCTCCTCGACCGGCGCCCGGCGCTCATCGCGCGCTGCGCCGGCACGGCCGCATCGCCGCCGCCGTGCGCTTCGCTCGCGCGGCGGGGCTCGAGATCTCGGTCCGCGGAGGGCGGACACAACGTCGCCGGCAGGGCGGTCGCCGAGGGCGGCGTGATGATCGACCTGGCCCGGATGCGCGGCATCCACGTCGACGCCGCCCGCTCGACGGTGCGGCCGCAGGGCGGCGTGACCTGGAGCGAGCTCAACCGCGAGGCGGCCGGGCACGGGCTCGCCGTGACGGGCGGCGCGATCTCGAGCACCGGGATCGCCGGCTACACGCTCGGGGGCGGGCTCGGCTGGCTGATGTCCACGCAGGGCCTCGGCGCTACAACCTGATCGGCGTCGAGCTCGTCACCGCGGCCGCCGAGGTGCTCGACGTGACCGACGACTCGGATCCCGATCTGATGTGGGCGCTGCGTGGCGGCGGCGGGAACTTCGGCGTGGCCGCGTCGCTCGAATACCGGCTGCGGCCGCAGCCGATGGTGGTCGGCGGCCTGATCGCGCACCCGTTCGCCGCGGCCCGGGACTGCTGCGGTTCTACCGCGACGCGGCCGCCGCGTGCCCCGACGAGCTGACCGTGTTTGCGGGCGTTGTCCACGCGCCCGACGGCTCTGGCATGAAGCTCGCCGCGATGATCGTGTGCCACACCGATCCGGCCACCGCCGAGCGCGACCTGGCGCCGTTCCGGCACGGCGCGGTCACGCGGGTTGCGCCGGAGGCGACCGCGATCCCCCACCGCGAGCCCGGGTTCAACCTGCTGCTTCCGTCGGACATCGCTCCCTAGCGGCGCTCGCTCGCATTTTCGGGCACGCCCGCGGGGGTAGACTTCGCCGCGAGATGGGGCCCCCGCGCACTGCCGAGGTGTCGAGCAGCGGCGAGCGGCTGTCGCCGACCGCCCGTGCGATCCTCGACTCCGTCGCCCGGACGTTCGCCGAGCGCGGCTCGGCGGTCAGCATGACCGAGATCGCCGCCCGCTCGGGGGTCGGCCGGGCGACGCTCTACCGGCATTTCCCGACCCGCGAGGTGCTGCTCGCAGAGCTGCAGCGGGTGGCGGTGGAGGATGTCGGCGAGGGATTGCGGTCGGCCGATCTGGAGACGCTCGCCGTCCCCGCTGCACTCGAGGCGGCCGTGCGCGTCGTGCTCTCGGTCGGGCACGCCTACGCCGTGGTCGTGCGCGAGCAGGTGCCCGTTCCCCGCAGCGTCGCCGACGAGCTCGTGCGCGACCCGATCCGGGGGGTGCTCGCCCGCGGCCAGGCCGAGGGCCTGTTGCGCGGGGAGTGCTCGCCCACCTGGCTCGAGGACATGTTCGTCGGCCTGATCCAGGCCGGCCTGCAGCAGATCGTGCGCCGGGGCGCCGACCTCGATTCGACGGCCCGCACGGTGGTCTCGGCCTACCTCGAGGGCGCGGGGTCGGCGCATGGCTGAGCGCGGCAGCGTCAGCACGCCGCGGCCGCCGGGCGCGGCCTCGGCCCCGCTCCAGCTGTGCACCTGCTGCGGCGAGCCGCTCGCGCCCGGGACGGACGTGTGTCCGCGGTGCAACACGGACGTGCGCGGCGGGGCGACGTCGCAGGCCGCCCGCAGCGCGCTCGTCCTGGGGCTGATCGGGCTCGCGGTCATGCCGATCGTGTTCTCGGTCCCGGCGATCATCATGGCCGTGCGGGCGCGGCGCGAGATCGCGCGCAACCCGGGTCTGCACGGGCGCGATGCGGCCGGCTGGGGCCTGGCCACGGGCATCATGGGCACCGTGCTCGGCCTCCTGCTGATCCTGACGGTCGTGCTCGGGATCGTCTCGCCCGGCTCGTAAGGCCATCGCGGGCGGCGGGCGCGTGTTATGGTCGCGGCAGTGGCCCGGCCGGCGCTCAGATGGATCGAGTCGGGAACCCGCCTCGAGTACGCGTGGGTCGCGTTCGCACTGCTGAACCTGGCGGCGATGCTCGCGATCATCGAGATCCGGTTCGGGCAGGGCTGGGAGACCGTCCCGTTCCACTTCATCTACGTGTCGTTCACGCTCCTCTACGGCTTCCGGGCCTGGCAGGGCCGGGTGACCTTCCTCGGGATCGCGTTCGTCACCATCTCGACGGGGGCCGTGACCGCCTTCGGCATCCACCGCAACTGGGAGTCGCCGCCCGAGTTCACCGAGGTGCCGCTGATGTCGCTCATGTTCGTGGCGATGGTCTACCACGTGCGCCGGCGCCAGCAGGCGCAGGCGGTGGCCGAGGCGCTCGCCGCCGACCGCGAGCGCGACCTCGAGCGCAAGTCGGTGTTCCTCTCCGACGCCTCGCACGAGCTGCTGACGCCGATCACCATCGGCCGCGGCCATCTCGAGCTCCTGCGGCGCGACCACCGGCCCGATCCCGCCGAGGTGGATGAGGCATGCGAGGTGGTGCTGGGAGAGCTCGGCCGCATGGAGCGGGTGATCAACCGGCTCCTGCTGCTCGAGTCGGCCGACGCGGCCGGCCCGCGCGCGGTCGAGCAGGTCGCCGCGGCGGACCTCGTCACCCAGACGTTCCAGCGCTGGCGGGGCACGGCCGACCGCGACTGGCAGCTCGGCGACACCCCCGCGGGCGCCGTCGCGGTCGACGTCGACCAGCTCACGCTCGCCCTCGACGCCCTGGTCGAGAACGCCGTCCAGCACACGCGTCCCGGCCAGCCGATCGCGATCGGCGCGGCGGCGGTCGAGGGCACGCTGCGCATCGGGGTGCGGGACGGCGGCGACGGCATCCCCGAGGCGGCCCAGGCGCGCGTCTTCGACCGCTTCTACCGGGTCGACGGGTCGCGCAACCGCCAGCACGGCGGCGTCGGCCTCGGTCTCGCGATCGTGAAGGCGATCGTCGAGGCCAACGGCGGCCGGGTGTCGGTGGCGAGCCGGCCCGGCGAGGGCAGCACGTTCGAGCTCATCCTGCCCCGGCTGCGCTCAGCAGGGGACGAGCCGGTAGCCGCCCCCGCGGACGGTCTCGATCACGGCCTCGGCCTCGAGTTTGCGCCGTAGCCGGGCCACGTAGACGTCGACCACGTTCGAGCGCGGGTCGAACTGGTAGTCCCAGACCGCGTTCAGGATGCGCTCCCGGGAGACCACCTCCTGGGGCGTGCGCAGGAGGTATTCGAGCAGCGCGCACTCGCGCTCGGAGAGCTGCACCGGCTGGCCGTCGCGACGGGTGATGCGGCGGTTGCGCGCGTCGAGGTTGAGCAGCTGCTCGGCCGGCTCGGGCGGCCCGGCGCCCGGCTGGCGGCGCAGGCACACGCGCACGCGCGCGAGCAGCTCGTCGAACGAGAACGGCTTGCCCAGATAGTCGCGCGCGCCGCAGTCGAGCGCCGCGACCTTGGTGGCCACGCCGTTCTGGGCCGAGAGGACGAGCACCGGCAGCTGCGGGTCGATCTCGAGCGCCTCGGCCAGCACCGCGAACCCGTCCAGGCCGGGCAGCATCAGATCGAGGATGACGAGGTCCCACTCGCGATCCCGCAGGTCGGACACCGCCTCGTCGCCACTGGCCGCGATCGAGGTCGAGTACCCCTCGGCTCGCAACCCCCGGCTGACGAAGCTCGCGATCAGCGGCTCGTCCTCGACCAGCAAGATCCGCACGACCTCCCAAGCATACGCCCGTCGTCGTTCCGTGGACATGACAGGGACATGACATGCGCTTGACGCCGGACCGGGCGGGGCAGAGCATGCAGCCGCTCGGTCGAAAGGAGGGTTCGATCAGTCGCTCCGCCCGAATCGCCTGCGCCCTCGCAGGCACGGTGATCGTGGTTTTGCTGGTGGCGTGGTACGTCGTCGGCTATGTGATCTCGCTGCCGCCGACGGTGCCCCAGGCATCCGCCGCAGGCGTCACCAACGTGACGGTGCAGACGGTCGCCTCCTACGGCCACCAGCCGCATCCGGACTGGGTGTCCTACCTCGTCAAGAACGAGCAGGGCCGGTGGGTGCACAGCACCATCTGGAAGGTGCCGGCCAACTCGATCGTCCGGGTGACCGTGCTCCAGTACGACGGCCAGAGCGGCCTGCGCAACCCGTTCCTCGGTCAGCCGCGCGGGATCGTCGGCGGCACGATGACGGTGAACGGAAAGCCGCTCAAGGTGCTCAATCCGGACGAGGCCTCGCATACGTTCACGATCCCCGACCTGGGCGTCAGCGTTCCGCTCGTGGGCATCGCCGACGACGCCAAGAACCAGTGCGCGGTGACGCCGTGCACGCTGGCGCAGGCGCACAACACCATCACGTTCGAGTTCCAGACGCGGCAAGCCCGGCCTGCACCGCTGGCAGTGCTTCGTCCCGTGCGCCGCGGGCTGGCTGTACGGATTCGGCGGCCCGATGCAGACGGTCGGCTGGATGGACGGGTTCATCAAGGTCGTCTGACCGATGGACTCACGCACCGACATCACGCGGGCGGTCATCGTCTGGGTCGTGCTGGCCATCGTCGCCGACCTCCTGATCGGCTTCCTGCTCGCCCCGCACATGCCGCCCGGGCACTTCTCGAACACGGCGTCCGACCAGACCGAGATCAACAACATCCTGGCGCTCATCCTGACCCCGATCGGTCTCGGCGTCGTCACATTCTTCGTCTACGCGCTCGTGTCGTTCCGCCAGCCCGCCGGCCCGCTCGAGGACGGCCCGCCGATGCGGGGCGACGCCCGCATGCAGATCGGCTGGGTCGGCGTGACCACGACGATCGTGATCGTGCTCGCCATCGTCGGCACGATCGAGCTCCTGCAGTCGCCGAACAGCGCCTCCGGCGCCGGCGCGGGCGGCGGCCAGGGCGCCTCGGTGATCTCGCAGCCGAGCGGTAACCCGCTGGAGGTGCAGGTGATCGCCCAGCAGTGGCAGTTCACCTACCGCTATCCGCAGTACGGCGGGGTGGAGACCTTCTCGCTCGCGCTGCCGGTCGGGCGCACCGTCGAGTTCCACGTCACCTCGCTGGACGTAATCCACTCCTTCTGGGCCTACCAGCTCGGCGTCAAGGCCGACGCCGTGCCCGGTGCCGACAACGTCGCCTTCACGACGCCCGAGCACGTGGGCCTGTTCGAGGTGCGCTGCGCCGAGCTGTGCGGCCTCTGGCACGGCTACATGTACTCCCGCGGGCACGTCTTCCCCGCGGCGGGGTTCGCGAAGTGGATCGCGCACGCCCAGGTCGCGAACGCCCCCGCCACGCACTACCTGCCGAAGTACGCCCACGTCTACTACCCGCTACCGCTACAGAGGGGTGGATGAGCCAGACCGAGACACCCGCACCCGCGACGCCTGCGGCCGGCCGCAGCGGGATCTTCACGTTCAACGTGCTCTGGGGCCTCGTCGGGCTCGTCGTCGGCTACGCGATCGGCCTGTGGATCGGCCACCGCATGGGCTCGCGCTTCGACTGGGTGGCCGAGATCGACTACAACGACATCGCCATCCTGCTCGGCTACGCGCTGGGGACGGTCGGCTACCTGTTCGGCCTGGGGATCCTCAACCACCCGATCGCGCGCATGTTCGGCCGCTCCGGCGGAGACCTCGCCAAGACCGGCACCGGCTGGGGCCGGTACGCGCGCGCCAGCACCGATCACAAGGTGATCGGCAACCAGTACCTGATCGGGATCGGGATCTTCTTCTTCATCGGCGGCCTGAACGCGATGCTGATCCGCACCGAGCTCCTGCACCCGAACTCGCCCACGTTCTCGCCCGGCCAGTACCTCACGATCGTCGGCCTGCACGGCGCAATGATGATCATGATGGTCTCGAGCATCATCCTCGGGCCGTTCGGGCACTTCTTCGTGCCGCTCATGATCGGCAGCCGGCGGATGGCATTCCCGCGCCTCGAGGCGCTCTCGTTCTGGCTGCTGCCCCTGTCCGGCATCGTGCTCATGAGCACCATCGCCTACGGCGGCTTCCCGACCGGCTGGACCGGCTACCCCTCGCTCGCGAGCCAGGCCGACTCCGGCATGGACGGGTACCTGGTCGCCTTCGCGCTCGTCGGCGTCGGCATGATCCTGAACGCGCTGAACATGCTGGTGACGGTCTTCAACCACCGCGCCCCGGGCATGACCTGGTCGCGCCTGCCGATCTTCGTCTGGAGCATGCTCACGACCTCGGTGCTGATGCTGCTCGGGCCGCCGATGCTGCTCGCGGCCGTGGGAATGGAGATCCTCGACCGCACCTCCGGCACGAACTTCTTCTCGTCGCCCAGCGGCGGCAGCCCGTTCCTGTGGGAGAACCTGTTCTGGTTCTTCGGCCACCCGGAGGTGTACATCCTCGCCCTGCCCGGGTTCGGGATCGTGCTCGAGATCCTGCCGGTGTTCGCCCGCAAGCCGCTGTGGGGCCAGCGCCTGGGGATCGCGGGGATGCTGGGAGTGACGCTGCTCTCGTTCATGGTGTGGCAGCACCACCTGTTCGTGAGCGGCATCAACTCGAGCCTGCGCCCGTTCTACATGTTCACGACCGAGCTGATCTCGGTGCCGACCGGGTTCATCTTCCTGGTCGGGATCGGGACGCTGTGGCGGGCCAAGATCCGCTACACGGTGCCGATGCTGTTCGCGCTCGCGTTCTTCTTCAACTTCCTGATCGGCGGCCTCTCGGGCGTGTACCTGTCCGACGTGCCGAGCGACGTGAGCCTGCACGGGAGCTTCTTCGTCATGGCCCACTTCCACTACACGATCATGGGCGGCCTCGTGTTCGCGTTCTTCGCCGGCATCTACTACTGGCTGCCGAAGATGGCGGGCGTCGAGCTGAACGAGAGGCTCGGCAAGATCCACTTCTGGACGACGTTCGTGTTCTTCAACTCGACGTTCCTGCCGCTGTTCGCGGTCGGCATGCTGGGCATGCCGCGGCGCACGGCCACGTACGCCCCGCACCTGCAGTTCCTGAACGACTGGGTGTCGATCTCGGCGTTCCTGCTCGGCGCCTCGATGCTGGTCTTCCTGGCCAACTTCGTCTGGTCGCTGCTGTCGCGCGCATCCCCGCGGCTGCCAACCCGTGGATGGCACGCTCGCTCGAGTGGCAGCTGCCGACGCCGGTGCCGGTGTGGGACTTCGACGGCCCGGTGCGCATCCTCTCCGGACCGTACGAGTACGGCAACCCGGCGGCGCCGCCCGTGATGGAGCTCGGTCCGCCGATCGTGGCGGCGGGGGACTGACGCGATGACCGACATCACCCCGACCGCCGCCGACACCGCCGACCTCGAGGCCCGCAACCAGTCGACCGCAGGGCGGCTCTTCGTGGCCGCCGACTCGTTCCTGTTCCTCGGCTTCCTGTTCGCCTACCTGTATCTGCGCGCCCTCAACAACAACAACCTCTGGAATCCGCACGGCCAGAACCCGTCGGGGACGATGGGCGCCGTGGTGCTCCTCCTGGTCGTGGTCGCCGCCGCGCTCCTCCACGTCGCCTCCGGCCGGATGGCCGCGGCCGGCCCGGCCGCCTTCCGGGCGCCCGCCGCGGCCGCGCTCGCGGCGGCCCTCGCGGCGACCGTGCTGGCCGGCTCGCAGCTGTTCCGGCCCGGCTTCTCCCCCAGCCACGCGGGCGCCTTCGGCACCGTGTTCATCGGCTTCATCGCCTTCTACTTCCTGCATCTGATCGGCGGCGTCTACTGGCTGGAGACGCAGATCGTGCAGCGGCCGAGCGACATCCTGCGGGGCTCCGTCCCGCCGTGCCTGCTCTACTGGTGGTTCCTGGCGGTCGTCCTTGCGATCTTCTCCGTCCTCTTCTACCTGGTATGAGGACGTGATCCGACCGACCGGGAGGGACGCATGCAGTTGATCAGCCTGGCCGTGAACGACTCGAGCGCCGGCGGGTATCTTACGCTGGTGATCCCTGTCGGATTCCTGCTGATCGTGCTCGCCTGCGGCTGGGCGATGCGCCACCGGGTGCCGTGACCGCGGAGTTCGCGGACGGTCCCGGGCCCTGGCTGCGGCTGACCGCGCTCGCGGGCGCTGCGGCCACCGCGCTGGTCGTCGCGGTCGCCGCGCTGCACCTCGATCTCGCCCACCGCCTGCTCGCCGCCGCCGCGCTGCCTCCGCTCGTCGCCGTCGCCGTGGCCTCGGTCGTGGCCCAGCCACGGCTGCGGCCCGCGGCGCTGACGGCCGTCGGGCTGTTCCTGGCGGAGATCGCGGCGGGCGGCGTGGCGTCCCTGACCGGCCGGCCGTCGTGGGCGGTCGCCCTGCACGTCGCGGTCGCCGCCGCGGCGCTCGCAGCCGCGCTCGTGTCGGCCGCGGCCACGTTCCGCGAGCGCTCGCCCGGGCGCGTGGTTTGGCGCGACTACGTGACCCTCACCAAGCCCCGGATCATGTCGCTCCTGCTCCTGACGGGCGCATGCGGGATGGTCGTCGGTGCCGGCGGGTTCCCCTCGCCCGGGCTGTTCGCCGCCACCATGGTCGGCCTCGCGCTCGCCTGCGGAGGGGCGAGCGCCCTCAACCACCTGATCGATCGCGACATCGACCGCACGATGGCGCGCACCGACCACCGGCCGGTGGCGTCCGGGCGCGTCTCGCCCCCGCGGGCGCTCGAGTTCGGCCTCGCGCTCTCGGCCGCGTCGTTCGTGCTGCTCGGCGTGACGGTGAACGTGCCGGCGGCCCTGCTCGCGCTCGTCGGAAACCTGTTCTACGTGTTCGTCTACACGCGCTGGCTGAAGCGCTCCACGCCGCAGAACATCGTGATCGGCGGGGCGGCCGGGGCGGTGCCCCCGCTGGTCGGGTGGGCGGCGGCGACCGGGAACCTCACGCTGCCGGCGCTGGCCCTGTTCCTGATCGTGTTCGTGTGGACGCCGCCGCACTTCTGGGCGCTCGCCATCCTGATCAAGCGCGAGTACCAGGCGGCCGGTGTGCCGATGCTGCCGGTGGTGCGGGGCGACCAGGAGGCCACCCGCCAGATCCTGCGCTACTCGTTCCTCATGGTCGCCGTGACCCTGCTGCCCGCCGCGATCGGCATCTCGGGGTGGGCGTACGTGGCCGCCGCCGTGATCCTCGGCGGGCAGTTCCTGCGCCTTGCCCGCAGCCTGCTGCGCGATCCCGTCCCGGCCCGGGCCGGCGCCCTCTTCCACTACTCGCTGCTCTACCTGGCGCTGCTCTTCGTGGCGATGGCGCTCGACGCCGCGCTGCTCTCGCCGATCACCTGAGGCGGCGCCGGGCCGGACCGCGAGGAGGCCGCGAGATCATCGCGGCCTCCCCGACCGACCCCCATTCGCCGGCCCTGTGAGGGTGGGCTCCTACAGCACGCCGGCGAAGGCACTATCGGTCCGGCCGGGGCAACGGAGGGGTGTCGCCGACGGCCGCTGGGTGATGGTAGCCGACACCGGGATCACCGCAGGGTTTTGCGATAGAAGACGCGGGCGAACCCGTCCTGCATGCCCCGGCCGGTCTCGACGTAGCCCAGGGCCGGATAGAAGCTCAGGTTCTCGGTCATGCGCTCGTTCGTGTAGAGCACGAGCTCGGCCAGGCCCGCCCGGCGGGCACGGCCCTCGGCGAACTCGAGCAGCTCCCGGCCCAGGCCGTGCCCCTGCCGCTCGGGCAGCACCGCCACGTTCTCGACGAGCATGCGCCGGCGGCTGCTCGTGCAGGACGAGCACGCCCGAGACGGCGCCCCCGTCGGCCGCCACCCACACCGCTCCGGCGGCGATCAGCGCCGCGTAGTCGGCCGCCATCGGCGCGGGCTCGCGCCCGATCCGGTCGACGTAGACGGCGTACGCCGCCCGGACACAGGCCGTGACCGCGGCAGCGTCCTCGGGCAGGGCCGGGCGGATCGTGGTCATCGCCCGGCGATGCTATCCCTCGGCGCTATCGTGACGCCTGACCGCCGCGAAACGGAGGGCAGCATGCAACTCGGAATGATCGGCCTGGGCCGGATGGGCGCCAACCTCAGCCGCCGGCTGATGCGCGACGGCCACCAGATGGTGGTGTGGAACCGGGATCCGGCGCCGATCGCGACGCTCGCCGCCGAGGGCGCCGTCGGCGCCGAGACGCCCGCCGACCTGGTCGCGAAGCTCGAGCGGCCCCGGGCGGTCTGGATCATGGTGCCGGCCGCCGTCACCGGGCAGGTGGTGAGCGACGTGGCCGCGCTCCTCGACTCCGGCGACACGATCATCGACGGCGGCAACTCGTACTACCGCGACGACATCGCGCGGGCCGCCGAGCTGCGCACACAGGGCATCCACTACGTCGACGTGGGCACGTCCGGCGGCGTCTTCGGGCTCGATCGCGGCTACTGCCTGATGATCGGCGGCGAGGACGAGGTCGTCTCCCGGCTCGAGCCGATCTTCGCCACGATCGCCCCCGGCGTCGACGCCGCGGCCCGCACGCCCGGGCGCACGGGCGCGCCGGACATGGCCGAGAACGGGTACCTGCACTGCGGGCCCAACGGCGCCGGGCACTTCGTGAAGATGGTGCACAACGGCATCGAGTACGGCATCATGGCCGCCTACGCGGAGGGCCTCGACATCCTGAAGAACGCCGACGTCGGCCTCCGCGATCAGGTGCACGACGCCGAGACGGCGCCGCTCGACCACCCCGAGTTCTACCGCTACGCGATCGACACGGCCGCGGTCGCAGAGGTGTGGCGGCGCGGCAGCGTCGTCGGATCGTGGCTGCTCGACCTGACGGCCACGGCGCTGCACGAGTCGCCCGGCCTGGAGGAGTTCTCCGGCCGCGTGTCGGACTCCGGCGAGGGCCGGTGGACGTCGATCGCCGCGATCGAGGAGGGCATCCCCGCCTATGTGCTGACGGCGGCCGTGTACGAGCGGTTCAGCTCGCGCGGCGAGGGCACGTACGCCAACAAGGTGCTCTCGGCGATGCGCAAGCAGTTCGGCGGCCACATCGAGGTCCCCGCAGGGGGCGACTGAGCGTGGCAAGCTTCGGCTAGAGACGAGACCCGACTTCGCGCCTGCACGGGCGAGCAGAGAGGAGCCAGCATGGCCATCGCACCCGCATCGGACATCGCCCAGATCGAGTCGATCCTGGGGGACGACGCCGAGTCCCTGCTGGGGCACACCTGCAACACCATCTCGAGCGAGCGGCTGCACCTCCCGGGGCCCGACTTCGTCGATCGGGTGGTGGCCCTGTCCGACCGGCCGACGCCGGTGCTGCGGTCGCTGCAGTCGCTCTACGACAACGGCCGGCTCGCGGGAACCGGGTATCTGTCGATCCTGCCGGTCGACCAGGGCATCGAGCACTCGGCCGGCGCCTCCTTCGCCAAGAACCCCGACTACTTCGATCCGGGCCGCATCGTCGAGCTCGCGATCGAGGGCGGCTGCAACGCGGTGGCGACGACGCTCGGTGCGCTCGGGGCGACCGCCCGCCGCTACGCCCACAGGATCCCGTTCCTGCTCAAGCTGAACCACAACGAGATCCTGTCCTATCCGAACACCTACGACCAGACCATGTTCGCGTCGGTGCGCCAGGCCCGCGAGCAGGGCTGCGTCGCGGTCGGCGCCACCATCTACTTCGGCTCGGCCGAGTCGCGTCGCCAGATCCAGGAGGTGACGACGGCGTTTGCGGCCGCGCACGAGCTGGGCTTGGCGACCGTGCTCTGGTGCTACCTGCGCAACTCGGCCTTCTCGGCGAAGGACGGCGGCCCCGACTACCACACCGCCGCCGACCTGACGACGCAGGCCAACCACCTGGGCGTCACCATCGAGGCCGACATCATCAA
The DNA here is from genome assembly GCA_963717845.1 of uncultured Actinomycetes bacterium. GTDB lineage: Bacteria > Actinomycetota > Thermoleophilia > Gaiellales > JAICJC01 > JAICJC01. Next base: position 628,428 of record CAVQXH010000001.1, on the reverse strand, counting down.
GCAGAAGGCGCCCGAGACCGCCCGGCCGGGCTACCTCGACCTGAACTTCGGCAAGACCGACAAGCGCGTCTACTCCGAGCTTCTGACCGAGCATCCGATCGACATGACCCGGTATCAGGTGGCCGGCTGCTACATGGGCCGCTCGGGCCTGATCAACTCGGGCGGGGCCTCGGGCGAGAGCGACATGCACGACGCCGTGTTCACGGCCGTCGTCAACAAGCGGGCCGGCGGGATGGGCATGATCAGCGGCCGCAAGGCCTTCCAGCGGCCCATGTCCGAGGGGATCGACCTCCTGCACGCCATCCAGGACGTGTATCTCTCCGACGAGATCACCCTCGCCTGAACGCCGCCTACCACAAAACGCAACAATTCTTCACCCAAATGGGGATCGTGCTGAACGAATAGAGTGACGATCGGTCATACGCCCACGCTACAATAGGAGTATGACCAGCATGTTCGCTATCTATTCAGAGCGCCAGTTCGCTCAGCCTCACCCCGAGACCGAGCACGAGTACTTCATGCGGATGGCCCGCAACCTGCGTGACCAGCGCCGCCGCGAGCGGCGTGCGCGCGTGATCGCCCGGTTCACCGGCCGCCCGCACGGCAAGTCCTCCGTCCTGGCCTGAGAGGTTGGCGCCCGGCTCAGCCGGGCGCCGGCCGATCACATCCGCTCGAAGCTCCGGAAGCGCTCCCAGTCGGTGACCGCGGCCTCGAACGCGCGCTGTTCCGTGCGCGCGTAGTGCAGGTAGTGGTCGATGACGTCGTCGCCGAAGGCCGCGCGCGCCATGCTCGAGCCCTCGAGCAGCGCGATCGCCTCGTGCAGGCTGCCCGGCAGCCGCGGCCTGTCGACCGCGTCGTAGGCATTCCCCGGGTAGGCGGGCTCGAGCTCGAGCTCGTTGTCGATGCCGTGCAGGCCCGCCGCGATCATGGCGGCGAAGGCCAGGTACGGATTGACGTCGGCGCCCGCGATCCTGCTCTCGAGCCGCAGCCCGGCGCCGTGTCCGACCACGCGGAAGCCGCAGGTGCGGTTGTCGATGCCCCACACGAGGGTCGTGGGCGCGAACGATCCCCAGGCATAGCGCTTGTACGAGTTCACGTTCGGGGCGAAGAAGTAGGCGAGCTCCTTCGTGACGGCCAGCTGGCCGGCGATGAAGTGCTCGAACACGCGGCTGCGGCCGTGCCCGTCCTCACCTGGTGACAGGCTGCCGCGCTCGTCCCACAGGCTGACGTGGATGTGGCACGAGTTGCCCTCGCGCTCGTCGTACTTGGCCATGAACGAGAGCGCGCAGCCGTGCAGGTAGGCGATCTCCTTCGCGCCGTTCTTGTACACCGAGTGGTTGTCGGCCATCGCGAGCGCGTCGGAGTAGCGGAAGTTGACCTCGTGCTGGCCGAAGTTGCACTCGCCCTTCGAGTCCTCGACCGAGATGCCGGCGCCGGCCATGCCGAGCCGGATCGGACGCAGGACGTCCTCGACCATCGTCGTCCCCAGGATCGAGTAGTCGACGTTGTAGGCGTTCGCGGTCGTGAGGTCGTGGTAGCGCTTGGCGCGGGCCTGGTCGTAGCTGTCGCGGAAGAGCATGAACTCGAGCTCGGAGCCGATGTTCGCCCGCCACCCGCGGTCGGCCAGGCGGTCGAGCTGGCGGCGCAGGATCTGGCGGGGCGACGCGGCCACCGGCGAGCCGTCCTCCCACTCGAGGTCGGCGACGACGAGCGCGGTGCGCTCGAGCCAGGGCACCCGCCGCAGGCTGGTCATGTCGGGGCGGAAGACGAAGTCGCCGTAGCCGGTCTCCCACGAGGACATGGCGAAGCCCTGGACGGTGTTCATGTCCACGTCGACGGCCAGCAGGTAGTTGCAGCCCTCCGCGCCGTGACCGGCCACCTCGTCGACGAAGAAGGGGGCATGCAGGCGCTTGCCGGCGAGCCGCCCCTGCATATCGGTCATCACGAGGAGGACGGTGTCGACGGCGCCGGACTCGACGTCCCCGCGGAGCTCATCCAGCGTCAGGGGCATGCGCTATTCATATACTGCGGCCGGTATGGACCGCAAGCGCCCGGTGATCGGCATCAGCGCCTATGACCTGCCGGTCTCGTTCTCGCACTGGAGCGACGTGCGCAGCGTCCTCGTGCCGGCCGCGTACACCGCGTCCGTTGCCCGCGCCGGCGGCCTGCCGGTCGCGATTCCGCCGCTCGACGGCTCGACCGAGCTGCTCGATCTGCTCGACGGGCTCGTGTTCACGGGCGGCTCCGACCTCAATCCGGCCATGTACGGCCAGGCGCCTCACCCCGAGAGCACGGGCTTCCACGACGACCGTGACCGGGCCGAGCTCGCGCTGATCCGCGAGGCGCTCGGGCGCGACATGCCCGTGCTCGGCATCTGCCGCGGCATGCAGCTTCTGAACGTCGCCCTCGGCGGCGACCTGCACCAGCATCTCGGCAGCGCCACCCACAAGGGACCGCCGGGCCGCTACACGTTTCACGAGGTCACGGTCGAGGCGGGGACGCGTCTGGCCGAGGTGCTCGGGGCGGGCACGCGCACGCACTCCTGCCACCACCAGGCCCCCGACCGGCTCGGCACCGGCCTGCGCCAGAGCGCACGGGCCGAGGACGGCACCGTCGAGGCCGTCGAGCTGCCGGCGGCCCGGTTCGCCGTCGGGGTGCTGTGGCACCCCGAGGAGGACGAGGTGCGCGGCGCGCCGCTCTTCCGCGAGCTCGTCACCCAGGCACGCACGTTCCGGCGGGCGGCGGCATGAGCGCGACGGTCGAGGGCCTCTTCATCGGCGGCGACCGGGTGGCGGCGGCCGAGGGCGAGAGCTTCGACGTCACCAATCCCGCGACCGGTACGCGCCTGGCGAGCGTCGCCGCCGCCGGCAGCGAGGATGTCGACCGGGCGGTGGCCGCCGCAACGGCCGCCTACGCCGTCTGGGGGGCGCTCTCGCCGGTCACGCGGGGCCGGCGCATGCACCGGTTCGCCACGCTCGTGGAGGAGCACGCGGACGAGCTGGCGCTGCTCGAGTGCCGCAACGTCGGCATGCCGATCGGCGACGCCCGCGGCCAGCTCGGCATGATCGTGGACGTGATCCGCTACTACGCCGGCGCAGTCGACAAGTTCTTCGGGCACACGATCCCGGTCGAGCGCGATGGCGTGGCGCTGACGTTCCGCGAGCCGATCGGCGTCGTCGGCCTGATCACGCCCTGGAACTTCCCGCTCAACATCGCCAACTGGAAGATCGCCCCGGCGCTCGCCGCCGGCAACACGGTGGTGCTGAAGCCGGCGTCGCTGACGCCCCTCTCCGTGCTGCGCTACGCCGAGCTGGCGGTCGAGGCGGGCATCCCGGCAGGAGCGCTGAACGTCGTCCCCGGCCCGGGCGCGACGGTCGGAAACGCGCTCGTCGAGCATCCGGGCGTCGGCAAGATCGGCTTCACCGGGTCGACCGAGGTCGGCGCGGGCATCGCCCGCCGCGCGGCGGCCACCGTGAAGCGGGTGACGCTCGAGCTGGGCGGCAAGTCGGCCTGCGTCGTCTTCGCCGATGCCGACCTGGAGAAGGTGGGACGGCTGGCGCCGTACGCGGTGTTCGAGAACTGCGGCCAGGACTGCTGCGCCCGCTCCCGCCTGATCGTGCAGGACTCGGTGGCCGACGAGGTGGTCGAGCGCTACTCCGAGACGGCCCGCAACCTGCGCGTGGGGATGCCCGAGAGCCCCGACACCGAGATCGGGCCGCTGATCTCGGCGGGCCAGCGCGAGACGGTCGAGCGCTACGTCGCGCTCGGCCTCGACGAGGGCGCCACGCTCACGGCCGGCGGCGAGCGCCCCGGCGGCGATCTCGAGGCGGGCTTCTTCTACCGCCCGACGGTGCTCACGGGCGTGCGCAACGACATGACCGTCGCCCGGGAGGAGATCTTCGGGCCGGTGGTCTCGGTGATCACGTTCTCCGACGAGGCCGACGCCGTGCGGATCGCGAACGACACCCCGTACGGCCTGTCCGGCTCGCTGTGGACGCGCGACGGCGCCCGCCAGCTGCGCGTCGCCCGCGCGCTGCGCACGGGCGTGCTGGGGGTGAACACCAACTCGTCGGTGTTCGTGCAGGCGCCGTTCGGCGGCTACAAGCAGTCGGGCGTCGGCAAGGAGCTCGGCATGGAGGCGCTCGCGCACAACACCGAGCTGAAGAGCGTCTTCATCTCGACCGAGTAGCGCGCTTGCGCTCGTGCATGGCCCGCGACGCGCGGGCGAGCGTCTCGGCCACGGGCTCGCCGGCGGTGCGGCTCGCCCCGCCGACCGAGGCGCCCCGGTACACGTGGCGGTGCGACTCCGGCACGGCCAGGCCGTCCAGGAGCTGCTGGAGCTCCTGGCAGCGGCGGGCCGTGGCGGCCTCGTCGCAGCCGGGCATGATCAGGCAGAACTCGTCGCCGCGAGTGTGCATCCGGGCCGCGACGTCGGCGGCGCCCGCGAACGTCTGCAGCGCGCGCGCCACCGCGACGATGAGCACGTCGCCGCCGCGGGCGTAGTCGTTCTCGAACGCGGCGTTCGCCGCCCGCATGCCGTCGAAGTCGAGCACGAGCACCCCGAGTGGATGCGTGTCGGCGTGGCGGGCGAGCGCGGCCTCGAGCGCCCGCTGGTTCGGGAGGCTCGTGAGAGCGTCGACGAATGCTGTCCGCTGAAGCGATTCACGCTCGCGTGCGATGCCGAGCGCGAGGGCGGCGTTCTCGCCGAAGATGTAGAACCCGGCCCGCCGCTCGAAGTCCGGGCGGGGCGTGGCGATCCAGTGCGCGGCCATGACCCCGTGAGTCCGCCGGTCGGCCCGCAGCAGAAAGGCGTGCACGACGGAGCCCTCGCACCCGAGCACGTGAGCGAGCCCTGCCAGGTCGTGGTCGAGCGCGGGGTGGTTGGAGATCAGCGACCGCTCGCGCCGCAGCGCTCGATCGATGAGCGCCGTCTCCATCAGGAGCGCCGCCTCGGACGGCACGCCGCGACCGTGCTCGACGACCAGCGACGCGGCGCCGCCGCCGTCCAGGTCGAACCCGCGGACCAGGGAAGCATCGAGGAGCGACGCCGCGTACTCGGTGAGCCGACCCCAGACCTCGCCGGACTGACGGAGGCGAAGGACGTCGTACGACAGCATCGCCACGCGTCGCATGGTGTCGGCGCCGCCCGGGTGCATACAGTGGTATCGGCCGCAGGCGGCGAATGCGTGAGGCGCTAAACGACGGTGGCCGAGCGGATCGCGTCGATCAGCTCGTCCAGGCCGACGCCCTTCTTGAGGCAGTTCGCGGCGCCGGCGTTCAGGGCGGCATCGATCATCTGGGGCTCGTCGTAGGCCGAGAGCACGACCACCGGCATCGCCCAGTCGGCCCCGGCGATCTGCTCGGTCGCCTCGATGCCGTCGACGTTCGGCATGCGCATGTCCATGACCACGACGTCGGGCAGCATGCGCTCGGCGACCGTGACCGCCTCGGCGCCGTCGGAGGCCTCGCCGACCACCGTCATCCCGGCCTCCTCGAGGGCGTCGCGCAGCACGCCCCGCAGGAGGGCGTTGTCCTCGGCGATCAGGATGCGGATCCCGTCGGACTGCATGTCGCAAAGAGTACCCGGCAGCGCGCATGTTGTGTGGCGGCCTACAGATACAGCAGATCGGTGGCGCGCTCGGCCTCGCCGGCGGCGTCCGCGGGCCCGGCGCCGCGCGACCGGGCGAGCACGTACGCGGCGGTGAAGGAGTCGCCGGCCCCGGTCGGATCGGCGTACCGGCCCGCTCCGGTGCCGGCGACCTCGCACACTCCCTGCGGGGTCGCGACGACGACGCCGTCGGCCCCCATCGTCACGACGACCTCGGGCGCACCCAGGCGCAGCAGCGCCTCCCCGGCCGGACGGCCGCCCGTCGCCGCCTCGGCCTCGAGCCGGTTCAGCTTCAGGATGCTCACGCCCGCGATCGCCGACGGCGGGAACGGCCGCAGCCTGACCGGGCCCGGGTCAGGCCCGCGGGCGGGGCCCTGGCCGTCGAGGCACAGGCGGTGACCGGCGGCGGCGAGCACCGCCAGCGTCTCGGGCGGGAACTCCCCCGCCGACTGCGCCCCCAGGTGGAGCCACGTGCAGCCGCGCAGGGCGGGCAGGGCGTGCTCGCGCACCTCGTCGGGCGTGAAGGGCAGACCGATGCGGGCCAGCACCTGCCGCGTGCCCGCGCGGTGATCGAGCCGGGACTCGTATGCCGGCCCGCCCGGCACGACCACCGCGTCGCCAGGATCGGCACCACGTGTGACCACGACGCAGTCGGCGCCGGCAGCCTGCAGCGCCCGGCGGGCATAGAGCGGCGTCCCTCCGAGCCGCTGCGTCTCGGCGCCGTCGGGGCCGACGATGGTGTCGATCACCGTGTGCCCGATCAGGCCGATGCTCAAGGCGCCGGCGTGCCGGTCCCGGCAGGCACCTCCACGCGCACGGTCGACCACCGGCCCGGCCGGGCGTCGAGGGTGATCGCCGCCCCGATCTGGGTCGCCCGCTCGCGCATCATGCGCAGCCCGATGCCGTTGCCCGCCGCCGTCGGCAGCGTCCCGCCCGCGTCGCCGACTGCGAGCAGGATGCGCCCATTCTCGCGCTCCAGGCTGATCGTGACGGGCGGGCGGCCGTGCCGGGCGGCGTTGATGGCCGCCTCTCGCGCGATCTGGAAGATGGCGGTGTCGCGGTCGTTCTCGGCCTGCCACGCCGCCGACGGCCTGGTGAACGTCGCGTCCACGCCGTACTCCTCCTGGACGGTCTCGGCCAGCGAGCCGAGCGCCTGGATCAGTCCCTGTTGCTCCATTACCACCGGATGCAGCCGGGCCACGGTGCGACGCAGGTCGTCAGCGGCGGCGGAGGCGACGTGCTCGAGTCGGTCGAGCACCTCGGTCGCGCGGGCCACGTCGCCGTTGCGCACGGCGTCGGCGATGACGTCGCACATCAGCCTTACGGCCGTCATCGTCTGCTGCGGCCCGTCGTGCAGCCGTACGGCCAGGGCCGCGCGCTCCTCGTCGATCGTGCGCAGCATGTGATCGAACAGCTCGCCCTGCTCGCGCCCGCGCTCGGCCAGCGCGTGGGTGGTTCGCAGTGCGCGGTCGATCGCGAACCAGGCCGTCCCGACCGCGAGCACGATCAGGGCCGCGTGCAGCCAGCCCGAGCTCGTGAGCACCACGAGCGCGACGGCCACCGCGGCCGCCGCGAGCGCGACCACCGCCGCCAGCAGGCGGTCAGTCGATGAACTCATAGCGGAGCGCGAGCGCCACCGCCTGCGTACGCGTGTCCGCCTCGAGCTTCGTCATCGCGTTGCGGACGTGTGTGCGCACGGTCTCGGGGCTGATGAACAGCCGTTGCGCGATCTCGGGGTTCGAGTACCCGTTCGCCAGGAGGCCGAGGATCTCGCGCTCGCGGCCGGACAGCGCCGGCAGCCGCTCGGTCGCCTTGGGGCGACCAGCTCCGAGGCCAGCGTCGGGTCGACGTAGGCGCCGCCCTCCGCCACCCGCTTGACGGCACGGACGATGTCGTCGGGCGGAGCGTCCTTGAGGACGTACCCGCGCGCGCCGCAGTCGAGTCCCTCTGCCAAAAGGCCACGCTCGCCGTGGGCGGTGTAGAGGATGACCGCGATCTCGGGGTGCGCGGCCAGGATCTTGCGGGTGGCCTCGAACCCGTCCATGCCGTCCATGCGCACGTCCATGACGACGACGTCGGGACGGCGCTTGTCGGCCATGTCGATGGCGCCGTCGCCGGATCCGCTCTCGCCGATCACCGAGATCTCGCGGTCGCGGGTGAGGATCATCTTGACCCCCTCGCGTACGGCCGCATGGTCATCCACGACCAGACAGCGCACTTGGCTGCGATCGGCGGACGGCCCGTTGCCGGTGTCACTTGCGCCCATGACCTCGGGAATCATTGCACTTCCGGATGAAAAAGGGAAACTGCGGCGCAATAGACTCCCGCGCATGTCGATCGCGCGGCGCACGGCGCTGGTCTCCCTGGCGGCCGCGGTCGTCCTGGTGGTGGTCAAGCTGGTGGTCGGGCTCGCCAGCGGCAGCCTCGGCGTCCTGGCGGAGGCGGCCCACTCCGGCATCGATGCCGTGTCCGCCGTCCTGACCCTGTACGCCGTCGGCGTGGCCGAGCGCCCGGCCGATCGCGAGCACCCCTACGGCCATGGCAAGGCGCAGCATCTGGCGGCGCTCGGCGAGGCGGTCTTCCTCTCGGGGGCGGCGGTCTGGATCGCGGTCGAGGCCGTCCTGCGCCTGCAATCGGGCAGCTCTCCGATCAACCCCCGCCCGTACGTGTTCGTCGTTCTCCTTTTCGTGCTCGTCGTCGACGCGACCCGCACGACGGTGTCGCTGCGCACGGGCCGGCAGCAGCGAAACGCCGCGCTCATCGCCAACGCGTGGCACTTCGGATCGGACTTCGCCGGCACCGTGGCCGTGCTCGTCGGCGTCGGCCTGGCCGCGGCGGGCGTTCCCGGCGGCGACTCGGTCGCCGCGATCTTCGTCGCGGCCATCGTGCTGGTCGCCGCCGTGCGGCTGGGCCGCGGCAACGTCGACGCGCTCATGGACCGGGCGCCGTCGGGCCTGACCGGCCTGGTGGAGCGGGTCGTGCGTAGCGTCGCCGGCGTGGCCGAGGTGCGCTCGGTGCGGGTGCGCGAGGCCGGGGGCGAGAGCTTCGCGGACATCGTCATCGGCGTCTCGCGCCTCGACGGGATCGAGAAGATGCACGAGACCTCCGACCGGGTCGAGCAGGCGGTGCGCGACACGCTGGGACGGGCCCAGGTGCAGTGCACGTCGAGCCTGCGGCGCTCGCCGAGGAGCGCCCGAACGAGCGGGTCGCGGCGGCGGCGATGCGCGTGCCCGGAGTGGTCGAGGCGCACAACATCACGGTGCTCGAGGATGCCGGCGGCCGCGCGGTCACGCTGCACGTGCGCCTGCCCGAGGACGCCACCCTGCGCCAGGTGGCGCAGGCGGTCGAGCGGCTCAAGCGGGAGATCCTGGCCGAGGTCGGCATCGCCCGGGTGTACGCCCACGTCGAGCCGTCGGCGCCCGACGCCCAGCCGGCGCACGACGTCAGCGCCACCGAGCCCGACGTGCGCGGACGGGCGCAGGCCGCCGTGCGCTCGGTGGCCGGCACGGCGGGCGAGGTGGTCGTCTACCGGCAGGGCGGGCGGCTGCTGGTCGTGACGTCGCTGCCGGCCGATCCCGGCACGTCCGTCCGCGACGCGCACGCGCTGGCGAGCCGGGTCGAGGACGCGGTCCGCGACGCGCTCGACGCGGTCGACGACGTCATCGTCGAGGTGCACTGAGCCGCCGAGCGGCCGCGGAAAGAGGGCCGCCGGGGCCCCATGGCAGGTGGGGTGGGGCCCCGGCGAATCGCGCCCGAAGGCGCGAACCTTGTGCCTAACCCGATTGCGCTCCCAGCGTCACGGGCACCTGCAGGTGGGCGCCGCCGCGGACGATCCCGAGGGTGACGCGGGTGCCCGGCTGCAGGCCGGCAATGGTCTCGGCGAGGTCAGAGAAGTGGACGACGGCGCGGCCGTCGATGGAGACGATGATGTCGCCCCCGACCGTCAGGGTCTGGCCGTCGATCGTCGCGGTCGAGGATCCGCCGCGCAGGCCGGCATGCGCCGCCGGCGAGCCCGGGCGGACGAGGCCGACCAGGACGCCGCGGTCGACGGGCAGCTTGATCGCGCGAGCGAGGCTCGCGGTGACCTCGGCGCCGGCGATGCCCAGATACGTGTGCACGGCCCGGCCGGTGGCGATGATCTGGCGGGCGACGGCGTGGGCAGCGTCGATGGGGACGGCGAAGCCGATGCCGATGTTGCCGCTCGTGGGGTTGTTCGTCCCGGTCAGGATCTGGTTGGTGATCCCGACGACGCTCCCGAATCGGTCGATCAGCGGGCCGCCGGAGTTGCCGTGGTTGATCGCGGCGTCGGTCTGGATCGCGTTGTAGATCTTGTAGCCCGCCTTCAGCGAGTTGATCTGGCGGCGCTTGGCCGAGACGATCCCCTCAGTGATGCTGCGGTACTCGCCGAGCGGGTTCCCGATCGCGACCACCGGGTCGCCCACCTGCACCGAGCGCACCGAGCCGAGCGGCAGCGGGTCGAGCCGCGAGGGCGGCACGGTCGGTGCGTCGAGCACCGCCACGTCGTCGATGCGATCGACGCCGAGGACGTCCGCGCGGTAGGTGCCGCCCTTGCGGAACCCGACCGTGACCGACCGCGCGCCGGCCACGACGTGCGCGTTCGTGAGGATGTGGCCGCGGCGGTCGATGACGAATCCCGATCCGAGCGCCCGCGCCTGCTCCTTCTGGCCGGGGGCGCCGGGGTCGAACGGGTTGCTCACCCGGCGCACGCTGGTCGCGGTCACCACGACCACGCCGGCCGCGTCGCGGCGGTAGATCTCGGCGGCGTTCAGGCCGGTCGAGGTCGAGGCCACGTTCTCGGGCGCCCGCACCCCGACCTGGCGGATGGTGGTGACCGTGCGGTCGGTGACGCTCGCGCGGCCGAGCGCGACGGCGCTCGCGCCGCCGACGGCTGCGGCCGTGGCTACGAGCACCCCCTGCCGGACATACGCCATCATGAGGCAAGTTGTACGCCGGGGGGATTGGCCCGGGATTTACTCTCGAGCGGGCCTGCGGGGCTCGAGCCGCCCGGCGATCCAGGCCGCGGCGGCGATCGCCACGAGCAGGGCGGCGTGCTCCAGCAGGATGCGGCCGCTGCGCACGGCGTCGGTGCCGGCGCTCCAGTCGTCGGCCAGGTGCGTCAGGACGGCGATGGTCGCGACGATCCCGATCACACCCGGCCACACCCGCCCCGATTCGCCGTCGAGCCACTGGGCGAGGCGGCCCGCGGCCAGCACCGCCGCGAGGATCGCGGCCAGGCCGACGCCGTGGGCGAACGCGGCCGACTGGCGCTCGGCGCTTGCCGGATGCAGCCTCCACACGTAGGCCAGATGGGCGATGACGACGAGCGCGGCGGGGACGGCGGCCGCTGCGGTGCAGGTGCGGACGGTCGCGGATCGCATCGGCCGTTATGGTAGCGGCGCCATGCGGGTGCGCCTGATCGTCAATGCGGTCGCCACGGGCGTCCACGACCGTGTCCTCACCGCCGTCGTCGCCTCGCTCGAGGCCGTCTCCGAGCTCGACGTGGTGACGACGAAGCACGCCGGCCACGCGACGGAGCTGGCGGCCGAGGTGGCCGGCGGGGCGGTCGTCGGCCTCGGTGGCGACGGCACCTACAACGAGATCGCAAACGGGATCCGCCCGGGCACGCTCATGGGCGTCCTGCCGGCCGGGGCGTCCTCGGTATTTGCCCGCCACATGGGGTTCTCGACCGATCCGATCGCCGCCGCAGGCGAGCTGGCCGCCGCGCTCCGGGCCAGATCGACCCGCCGGATCGGCCTCGGCGTCGCCGGGGAGCGCATGTTCACGTTCGCCGCCGGGCTCGGCCTCGACGCCGAGGCGACCGCGATCGTCGACCGGGTGCGGCACGAGCGGCCCGGCAACGAGCGGCCGGGCGATCTGCGCGTGCTGACGACGGCCCTCGGGGTGCTGCGCAAGGAGGGCTTCGCGCTGCACGAGCGTATGACCCTGCGCACGGACGGCGAGTCCCACCGCTGCTCGTATGTGGCGGTGGCGAACCAGCATCCGTACACGTTCCTGGGGCCGATCCCGGTGCGGGCCGCGCCCCGGGCCGACTTCGAGCACGGCCTCGACGTCGTCTTCACCCGCGAGCTGCGCGCCCGCGACCTGTGGCGGCTGCCGGTGTACGGCCTCATCTGGCCGCGCCACGCCCGGCACGGCAGCCGCCGCGTCGGCTACCTGCACGATCTGCACCGCTTCACGATCGAGTGCGACGAGCCGACCGCCTTCCAGCTCGACGGCGAGTACGTCGGGCACCGCGACCGGGTCGAGTTCTCCTACCGGCCTGACGAGATCGAGGTGCTCGTCCCGCCTCGGTGAGCACCCGCCCGCGCGGGGTTTATCATTCGCCGGCCAATGGACCTCGTCATCGCGATCAGTCAGGGCCTCGGCCTGGCGGCGGCAGCCGGCCTGCTGGCGGCCGCACCGCTGGCCGTCGCCTCGACCGCGGCCACGCAGGGCTGGCTCGAGAGCCCCCTGCATTTCGCCGGAGACGCGATCGTGGTCGCGGTCACATGGGTGCTGGTCGCGGTCGAGCTGATCGCCGACAGCGTGTGGCCGGGCGCGCAGGCGGGTGTGCGCCTGGGCCGGCGGGTCGTTGCCGGCGGGCTCGTGTTCGAGCTCGCGGCCGGAGGCCAGGTGCCCTACATCGGGCTGGTCGTCGGCGCCATCGCTGCCGCCGGCGTCGGACTGGCGATGCGGCGCGTCCGGGCCGGTGCCGTCAAGGCCGGCGGCGACGTGCGCGGCACGGCGCTGATCGAGGACGGCGGCGGCCTCGCGTCCTCCGCCGTCGCGGTCATCCCCTTCGCCGGCTACGTGCTGGCGGCCGCAGCGGCCTGGCTGCTCCTGCGCCTGCGCCGGCGCGACGACCAGAAGTTCCGCGGCCTGCGCGTCCTGCGATGAGCGCCGCGAGCGGCCCCGCAGACGCGAAGAAGATGATCCTGGCCGTCGTCGACGGCCTCGGCCCCGACCTGCTCGACCGCGCCATCGCCGCCGGCCGCGCGCCCACGATCGCCGAGCTCGCGGCCGCCGGCGAGCGAAGGGACGACTGCGTCTCGACGTTCCCGTCGCTCACGCCGGTCTGCCTCTCGGCGCTCCTCACCGGAGAGCACCCGGCCGGATCGCACATCCCCGGGATGAGCTGGTATCACCGCGGCGAACGCCGAATGGTCGAATACGGCTCGTCGTTTGCCGCCACGCTTGCCGAGGGCACCCGGCAGATGGTTGACGACATCCTCGTGAACCTGAACCTGGTGCACCTCTCGCCGCGGGCGACGACGATCTTCGAGGCGCTGGAGGACGCCGGCCTCGTCACGGCGGGAGTGAACACCTACGTGTGCCGCGGCCGCGTGCGCCACCCGATCACGCGGCCGATGGCCCGCCGGTTCGCCCGCCGGGTCGGCATCGTCGATGCGGTGTACGGCCCGCGCCGGTACTTCCTCGGCGACCTGTTCTTCACCGACCTCACGGGCGCCCCGCGCAACTTCGGCGGCGGCATCGACCGGCACGGCGGCGCCGTCGGCCGCTGGCTCGTCACCCGGGACGGGTTCGACTTCCTGTTCTTCTATCTGTACGAGACCGACGCCGCCCAGCACCGGCCCGCCGGCGACGTGCTGGGAGCGGTCGAGGGGGCCGACCGCGGCCTGGGGCTGCTGGTCGAGGCGGCGGGCGGCCTCGAGCGCTTCCTCGACCGCTACGCCGTGATCGTCGTCGCCGACCACTCCCAGAGCGCCGTGCTCCAGGCCGCCGACGCGGCGGCGCCGCTCGCGGGCTCGACCCTCTTCCACTCGAGCCGTCGCTCCGACCCCGAGCGCTGCGAGCTGGCGGTGACCGCCTCCAACCGGCTCGCGATGGTGTACCGGCTCGACCGGGCCAGGGAGCCGGCGGCGCGCATCGCCGAGCGCATGCTCGAGGGGCCGGAGGCGGAGCTCGCGATGTTCGTGCGAGACGGCTGGATGGTCGTGCGCCGCGGCGAGGGCGAGCTGCGCTTCCGGCGCGGGCCGGGAACGGTGGACGCCCGCGGCAACGCCTTCACGGTCGAGGGCGACGCCGACCTGCTGCATCCGCAGCTGCACCCGAACGCCCTGGAGCGGATCGAGGGAGCGCTACGGTGCCCGACCGCCGGCGACGTGATCGTGTCGGCCGCGCCCGGCTGGGAGTACGCCGACTCGGGCGGCGCCCACCACGCCGGCGGCGGCAGCCACGGCTCGCTGCGGGCGGAGGATTCGATCGTCCCGGTGATCACCGCGGGGTTCGAGCAGCGGCCCCAGCTCGGCGGCCAGCCGTCGATCACCGATCTGGCTCCGCTCGCCCGCCGGCACTTCGGTCTGCCGGTGCCGGTGAGGCAGGCGGCGTCCGCATTGGCCCACGTCGGATAGCATCCCGCCGGTATGGAGCAGGCCCGACTCGAGTCCGCCGCGGTTCGCGCCCGAGGACACGCCCGCAGATTCCATCTCGCCGTCCGCCGTCCGGACAACTGGATGCAGGTGCTGCGCTATTGCGCGGTCGGGGGCACGGGCTACGTGGTGAACCTGCTGGCGTTCCTGGTCGCCGACCGCTGGATGACCTACACGCTTGCGTTCTCGCTGGCGTTCGTGCTGGCCGCCACCAGCAACTTCGTCTGGAACCGGACGTGGACGTTCCGGGTCAGACACGGCGTGCCCCACCATCAGTACGTGCGCTTCCTCACCGTCAGCGCGATGGCGCTCTGCCTCGACCTCGCGGTGCTGCGCGCCCTGGTGGAGGCGGGGGGAATGGCGAAGGTGTCCGCCGCGGCGCTCGCCATCCTGGTCGCCACGCCGGTCAGCTTCCTTGGCAATAAGCTCTGGACGTTTCAGTAGCGCCGCGCTGGCGGCGGCGGTGGTCGCCGTCCTGGCGGCCCCCGGCTCCGCGCACGCCGCCGCCCACCTGACCCGGCGCCAGGCGATCGTGATCGCCGAGGCCCAGCCGCAGGCCTCGACGCTGCGCCTGCGCCATCCCGGCTCGCACTGGGAGGCCTCCTACGACCGCAAGGCGCAGAGCTGGATCGTGCTGCTCGAGCCGGGCGGCGCGCACAACGTGCTGGCCGCGTTCACGGTCGACGATCACAACGGCGCCGTCACCCACGTCGACGTGACGTCCGGCCTCGGCAAGCCCCGGCTCGACTCGGTGCAGGCGTTCGTGATCGCGTCGCGCCAGCGCCGGATCCGGGCCTGGATCGGGCAGTACAAGAACGTGAGCCACACCTCGACGCTCGGCGACCACCGCATCTGGACGGTCAACTACTACGCCGGGGGCGATCAGGTGGCCGAGGTGCACATCGCCGACTACACCGAGAAGCCGTACGAGGTCTGGACCGGCCCGCAGGTGGCGTGGCAGCTGGCGCGCGGCCAGCCCCAGGCCTACGGCCGCAAGGCCAACGCCGCCTACGTGCTCTGGCCGATGTGCGCGCTCTTCCTGGCCGGCCTGATCGACTGGCGGCGGCCGCTCTCGATGCGCACGCTCGACCTGGCGGTGGTGCTGTCGTTCGTGGGCTCGCTGTACGCGTTCAACCGGGGCGACGTCTTCTGGTCGACGCCGCTGATCTACCCGCCGATGATCTACCTGATCGCCCGCATGGTGTGGATCGGCTGGCGGCGGACCCCGCGCGAGTTCCACATCGGCGACCGCCAGCTGCTGCTCATGATCGGCCTCGTCTTCGCGCTCATGGGCTTCCGGCTCGGCCTGAACAACCAGGACTCGAACGTGATCGACGTGGGCTACGCCGGCGTGGCGGGCGCGTCGCGGCTGATGGACGGCGTGCTGCCGTACGGCCACATGCCCAACCGCGACGGCCACCCGTGCCACGGCCGCTATCTCAACGGCGACCCGGTCGGCTACATCCAGACCGACGGCCGCTGCGAGTCGCCGATCGAGAGCGGCGACACGTATGGGCCGATGGTGTACGTGGCGTACGTCCCGGCCGTGGCGGCGATGGGCTGGAGCGGGATCTGGGATCGGCTACCGGCCGCCCACGTCGCCGCCTCGGCGTTCGACATCCTGGCGGTCGCCGGGCTCTTCGTGGCCGGCTGGCGGCTGGGGTCACGCCGGCTGGGGGTGGCGCTCGCCTTCGCATGGGCGGCCAACCCCTTCACGCTCTACTCGCTGAACATGAACTCGAACGACGCCCTCGTCGGCGCGCTCGTGGCGTGGACGCTCGCCGTGCTGTCGTTCCCAGCGGCGCGCGGGGCGCTCCTGGCGGCGGCCGCCCTGACCAAGTTCGCCCCCTTCGCCATGGTGCCGCTCTTCGCGTCGCTGCGCAGCCGCCTGGCCACGCTGATCGGGTTCGCCGTGGCCGCGCTCCTGCTGCTCGCGATGCTCGCGCTCGACGCGCACGGGCTCTCGCTCTTCTGGCACCGCACGATCGACTACCAGCTCGGCCGGGTGACGCCGATGTCGATCTGGACGCTCGGCCTCTACCACCCGGGCTGGTGGGACCTGCGCTTCCCCCAGCACGTCTTCCAGATCGTCGCGGCCGTGGGGATCGTCGCCCTCGTGGTGTTCCCCAGGCGGCGCAAGGACGCGGCCGCGGTGGCGGCGTTCGCGGGGGCGGTCCTGATCGCCGCCCAGGTCGGGGCGAGCTACTGGTTCTACCCCTACATCTGCTGGTGGCTGCCCGCCGTGATGATCGCGCTGCTCGTCCCGCGCACCGCGGCCACGCCGGCGTAGCCGCGGCCCCTACTCCTCGATCCGCACGGGCTCGATCGACGTCGCCCGGCCGTCGCCGTCGCACTCGAGGAGCACGCCCTCGAGGCGGACGCCGCCGTCGGCCGGCTCGAACCGCACCGGCATCTGGGTGGTGAAGCGGCGCAGGATCAGGTCGGTGCGCACGCCGATCACCGAGTCGTGCGGGCCCGTCATGCCCGCGTCCGTGATGTAGGCCGTTCCGCCGGCGAGGACGTGGGCGTCGTTCGTCTGGATGTGCGTGTGGGTGCCGAGCACGGCCGTGACCCGGCCGTCCAGGAAGCGGCCCATCGCCACCTTCTCGCTGGTGGCCTCGGCATGGAAGTCGACGAGCACGATCGCGGCCCGCTCCCGGGCCTTCGCGACGAGCTCCTCGGCGATCGCGAACGGGCTCACGGCCGGGTCCAGGAACAGCTTGCCCATCAGGTTGATCACCGCCACCGGCGTGCCGTCGGCGGCAGCGGCGACGCACCAGCCCTTGCCCGGCGCGGTGGCCGGGTAGTTGGCGGGCCGCACGATCCGCCCGTCCATGCCCAGATGCTCGTACACCTCCCGCTGGCGGAAGGCGTGGTTTCCGAGCGTGATCACGTCGACCCCGGCGCCGTGCAGGCGGCGGGCGAGCCGGCTCGTGATGCCGGTGCCGTCGGCCAGGTTCTCGCCGTTTGCGACCACGAACCCGATATCGCGCTCGGCCCGCAGGCGCGGCACCTGCTGCTCGATGATCCGCCGCCCGGGAGTCGCGAACGCGTCGGCGATGAAGAGGATCCGCACGGGTTTCTGTCTAGAGAAACACGTTGTTGGCGGGGGCGGGGCCCACCTCGATGTGCACGTGGTTGCCGGCGTCCGAGGTGTACTTGGCCATCGCCTGCGACAGCACCTTGGACATGTCGACGACCGTCCCGAGCTTGGTCTTCGCGGCGGTCACGGTCGAGCCGACTGCGATCGCGGGGTCGGCGCTCAGGTTCGTCAGCGTGACGACGTCCGCCGGCGTCGCCGTCGGCTGGATCTCGATCACGCTGCCGTGCGCGGTGCCGTCGATCGTGTACGGCCGGATGCTCGCGACCTTGCCGTCGACCGGCGAGTAGACGGCGGTGCCGACCACCGCGCCGACGTCGACCGAGCCGGTGCTCGCGCCCTCGCCGGAGCCGTCGACGTAGTACGAGGGCCCGCCGCCGCCATCGGGAGCGCCCGTCAGCATCTTGGCGATCGTGTTCAGAAGGCCGGCGTTGCGCTGGCTGCCGAGCGGCGCGAGCGGCACGACCTGCGAGGTGCCGACGCCGTGGTAGACGATCGCGGTGATGCGGCGGCGCGTGATCGGCACGTCGAGCACCAGGTTGCCGGGTGCGGTCGCGAGCCCGAGCGGCGCCGGCGGGGCATTGGGGGCGAGCTGGGTGGCCGGTGTGGTCGCGAGCGCCGGCGTGCTCGACGACGATCCCGACCGCAGCGCCGTCGCGACCACGGTCACCACGACCAGCAGCACCACCGCGAGCGCGATGCGGCGCCGGGTGCGGCGGTGGTCGGGGCGACGGCGCGGATACCTGCGACGGTGCCTCGAAGTCACGGGTGCCAGGGTAGCGGATAGCGGGGCGGAACGAGCGCGTAGGGGCCGCGCGCGGCGGCGGCGGGAGCCGCGCAGGATGCCCCTCGGGGACGGCTGCTACGATGGCCGCGATGCCGGCAGACGGCCCGGGGAAGATCCTGATCCCGCGGTGGATTCAGCTTGTGGGCCTGCCGCTGGTCGTGGTGGGCACCTGGCTGCTCGTTTCCGCCGTGAACGGCGCGGTGTTCGTGTTCGTGGTCGCGGCGCTGATCGCCATCCTGCTGAACCCGATCGTGCGCGCGTTCTGCGCGCTGCGCATCCCTCGCGGGATCGCGGTGTTCCTCGTCTACTTCTGCTTCGCCGTCGCGATCGTCGGCATCAGCGTGATCGCCGGCACCGTGATCGCGCGCGAGGTGCAGTCGGTCGCGAACCAGGTGAACGACCAGTTCCGCACCGACGCCCACGGCGTCACGCCGGCCGACCGCAAGCTGCACGAGCTGCAGCGCTGGATCAACCGCTCGAGCCCGGTGAAGGCGAACGTGATCGGCCCCGGCGAGCGGCTGGTGCACCACGTCGACGTGTCCCACCTGCAGAAGTACTCCGGGCGGGCGGTGTCCGTCGTCCAGACGCTCGTGATCACGGTGTTCGAGAGCCTGTTCAACCTCGTGCTGGTGATCGTCATCTCGGTGTACATGCTGCTCGACACGCCACGGCTGTCGCGCTTCCTGCGCCGGGTGTTCCCCGGCACCGGGCCGGAGGACGACCTGGTGACCCGGGTCGAGCGCGCCCTGCTCGCCTACATCCGCGGCCAGACCATGGTGTCGCTCGCGGTCGGCATCACGGCCGGCGTCGGCCTGGAGATCCTGGGCGTCACGGGGGTGTTCCCGGCCGGATCGCAGTACGCGCTCGTGTTCGGCGCATGGGCCGCCGTGGTCGAGATCATCCCCTATCTGGGGCCGTGGCTGGGGGCGCTCGCGCCGATCGCCGTCGCTGCGACGGAGTCGCCCACGGCCGTCATCGCCGTCGCGCTCCTGTTCCTCTTCATCCACCAGGTCGAGGGCCACATCATCGTGCCGAAGCTCATGGGCGGTGCGGTCAAGGTGCACCCGCTGGTGGTGATCTTCGCCCTGCTCGCGGCGGGCGAGCTCTACGGCCTTGCGGGCGTGCTCCTGGCGATGCCCCTGGTCGCGATCGGGCGAGAGGTGGCCGCGTTCCTGCTCGAGCGGATCAGCCTCGAGCCCTGGCGCGAGGGGGGGCCGATCCCGGTCGAGGTCGAGATCGAGCCGGCCGACGAGGCCGACGCGCCGGTGCCCGCGGCCGGCGAATAGCGCCGCGGCCACGGTCAGACGCGATCGGGCCGGTCGTGGTTTGACGGGGCCAGGTCGGAGGCCTGCTCGAACGCCTCCATCGCCGCCTCGGTGCGGCCCGCCTGGCGCAGGAACTTGCCGTACCAGCGGTAGGCCCGCCCGAGCTCGCAGTGCCAGCCGTTCTGGCGCCGCAACGCGTCGATCGCTGTCGTGTAGGCCGCCTCGGCGCGGTCGCTCTTGCCGGTCTCGTCGTAGCTGCGGGCGAGGACGAGGTACGCCTCGCCGAGCTCCCCCGGCACCGACAGGTTCCCGAGCAGCTCGATCGCCTCCCGGGCCAGGTCGGCCGCCCCTTCGGGATCGCCCTGCTGCAGCGAGCGGCGCGCCTCCTCGACCGCGACGAAGCCCTCGTCCATGCCGCTCATGCGGTCGCCGTAGGCGCGCCTGGCCGCCTCGAGCTCGCGGCCGGCGGCGTCGGCCTGGCCGTCGTCGAGCAGGATGTGCGCGAGCAACAGGTGCGCGTTCGCGTGCTCCCACTCGTTGCGCGTCTCGAGCGCCGCCTCCAGGCCCCGCCCGGCGTACTCGAGGGCGAGCGGCGTCTGGCCGGTGAGCGCGTACAGCCGCGAGAGGGCGCGGTAGGCCGTGGAGCGGGTGGCCCGGTCGATGTCCTCGGCGTCCTCGCGCAGCGCCTCGGTGAGCACGGCCGTGGCGTGCCCGTAGTCGCCCTGATCGACGTAGGCGTAGCTCAGATAGACCGTGTAGCCGACCATCTTGGCGGGGTCGCGCTCCGGCTTTGCGCGCATCGCCTCCAGACAGCCTTCGAGCAGCTCGATCGAGCGGGGCAGGTTTGTGCCCTCCCCGTGCAGCCGCGCCAGCTCGCGGTAGAGCTCGAACCGCTCCTCGGGATCTGCGCCCGCGGTCCGGGCGAGCGACTGCTCCAGGAGCTCGACGGCCCGCTCGAACCGGCCCCGGCGGGAGGCGATCAGCCCCAGCCCCTCGAGCGCGCGGCTCGCGCCCTCGTCATCGCGCACCGCCTCGGCCGTGCGCAGGCCGCGCCGCAGCAGCTCGTCGGCCTCGTCCAGCCGGTCGAGCGCGACCAGCATCATCGCCTCGGAGATCTGCGCGGCCGGGACTGCGGCGGGATCGTCGAGGTCGGTCAAGATGCAGGCGGCCGGAGGCGCCTCAGTTGTCTGACGGGAGCCTGACGTCTGCCGTCGGCAGCGGCGCGAGGGCGTCCTGGTTGGACGGAGCCAGGTCGGCGGCGAGCTCGAAGGCCTCGAGCGCCGCCTCCGCGCGGCCGAGCCGCTTCAGGAACTTGCCGTAGTGGCGGTAGGCCCGGGCCAGCGCCGGCGCGCCGTCGGCCTGCCGCTGCAGGGCCGCGATGGCCGCCGCATAGGCGGCGTCGGCCCGCTCCAGCTCGCCCAGCTCGTCCTGGACGCGGGCGAGCACCAGGTGGGCGTCGCCGACGCGGGACGATGCCGCCGCGCCCTCGAGCACCGCAACCGCCTCGGTGGCGTGGCGCACGGCCGCGTCGCCGTTTCCGGCCTGGAGGGCGAACCGGGCCTCCTCGACCAGCAGCCGGCCGCGCTCGACCGGCTCGGCGCCGGGGCCGAAGACCTCGCGGGCGGCGCGCAGGTGCGTCCCGGCGTCGTCGGTGTCGCCCTGGTCGAGCAGCCTCTGGGCGTACGTGAGGTGGGCCTCCCCGAGCGCGCGGTTGTCGTCGGCGAGCTCGTACAGCGCGAGCGCGCGGTCGGAGAACCGGATCGCCTGGTCGAGCGCGCCCGCGGCCGCATGCGTGCGCGAGATCGCATACTGCGTCGCGGCGCGCGATGCCAGGTCGACGGCCTGATCGCGGCCTTCGAGGGCCGTGGCGAGGG
The DNA here is from genome assembly GCA_963717845.1 of uncultured Actinomycetes bacterium. Taxonomy (GTDB): domain Bacteria; phylum Actinomycetota; class Thermoleophilia; order Gaiellales; family JAICJC01; genus JAICJC01. The sequence goes on along the minus strand of CAVQXH010000001.1, from coordinate 607,383 downwards.
CGCTCGCCGAGCGGGCGAACGCGCCGGCCTCGGCGTATGCCTCGCTCAGCCAGAGCGAGTAGCGCACGAGCTTGGCCTGATCGACGGGGCCGTCGTGCTCGAGCCTGGCGATGCAGTCCTGGAGCAGCGCGAGCGCGCGGGCCACGTCGCCCGAGCGGCGGTACATCTCCTGCAGGCGCCCGTACAGCTGCACCCGCTGGGCCGGGTCGGGCGCGGTCCCCACCTCGAGCGCCTGCTCGAGCAGGCGCCGCGCCAGCCGGTCGTCGCCCCGGTCGGCCGCCACGATCCCGAGGCCCTCGCAGGCCTCGCTCATGCGCTCGCCGTCGCCGTTCACCTCTGCCTCGCGCAGCACACCGCGCAGCAGCTCCTCGGACTCCTGCAGCTGGCCCATGCGGCCGAGCACCATCGCGTCGAGGAGCTCGAGCGAACGCGGCCGCTGCTGCGGCGAGGTCTCGCCGGTGAGCTCCTCGGTGCTCACGCCGAGGCGGTGGGCGATCTCCATCAGCACGCGCGGGCTGGGCCGGCGATCGCCGGCCTCGATCCGGGCCAGGTAGCTGTACGAGCAGCCGTCGAACGACAGGTCGCGCTGGGTCATCCCGCGCTTGCGGCGCAGGTGCCTGACCCGCGAGCCGAGCTTGCGCAGGGCCTCGTTCGAGTATTCGCCGTCGTGGATCTCGGAGACGTCCATCCTTGACCTTCCCAGCCTCGAATCAGTCGATTCTTGGCAAGAGTACCCCACCGGCCGTGGCGCGGCAAGCGCGGATTACACTCTGGGACATGCCGTTTCCTACCACCCGCCTGCGCCGGCTGCGGCGCACGTCCGGCATCCGGCGGATGCTGCGCGAGACGCACCTGGGGCCGGCGGACATGATCCAGCCACTCTTCGTGCGGCACGGCGGGGGCCCTTCCGACGCGATCGAGTCGATGCCCGGCCAGCACCATCACGGCATCGACGGCCTGGTCGAGGCGGCCGCCGGAGTGCACGCGGCCGGGGTGCCCGCGGTGCTCCTCTTCGGGCTGCCCGCGCGCAAGGACGAGGCCGGCAGCGAGGCGTATGACCCGGAGGGGATCGTGCAGCTCGGCGTGCGCGCCATCAAGGCGGAGCTGCCCGACCTGATCGTGATCACCGACGTCTGCCTGTGCCAGTACACGTCCCACGGCCACTGCGGCGTCCTGCGCGACGGCGTCGTCGACAACGACGTCAGCCTCGAGCTGCTGGCCGACACCGCCCTCTCGCATGCGGCCGCGGGCGCCGACATGGTGGCGCCGTCGGACATGATGGACGGCCGGGTGGCGGCGATCCGCTCGTCGCTCGACAACGAGGGCCTCACCGACACCGCCATCCTGGCGTACAGCGCGAAGTTCGCCTCGGCCTTCTACGGCCCGTTTCGCGACGCCGCCCATTCGACGCCATCCGAGGGCGATCGGAAGGGCTACCAGATGGATCCCGCCAACGGCAACGAGGCCGTGCGCGAGGCCCTGCTCGACATCGAGGAGGGCGCCGACGTGATCATGGTGAAGCCCGCGCTGCCCTACCTGGACGTGCTGCGCCGGCTGCGCTCGGAGACGCTCGTCCCGCTCGCCGCCTACCAGGTGAGCGGCGAGTACGCGATGCTCGAGGCGGCGGCGGCGCGGGGCCTGCTCGACCGGCGGGCGGCGGCGCTCGAGGCGCTGACGGCGATCCGCCGGGCCGGCGCCGACCTCGTCATCACCTATTACGCCGCCGAGGCGGCCGGGTGGCTCTCGTAGCACCATCGACGGCCGAGTCGGCGCGGCTGTTCGCCGAGGCGGTTCGGCTCATGCCCGGCGGCGTGTCGAGCCCGGTGCGGGCGATGCGGTCTGTCGGCCGCGACCATCCCCTCTTCCTTGCCCGCGGCGCCGGCGGCGAGGTGTGGGACGCCGACGGCAACCGGTACGTCGACTGGGTGCAGTCGTGGGGGCCGCTGATCGCCGGTCACGCCCATCCGGACGTGGTCGCGGCTGTGACCACGGCTGCTGGGTCGGGCACGTCGTTCGGCGCGCCTACCGAGCTCGAGCTCGCGCTCGCCCGCGCGGCCTGCGCGGCGGTGCCCTCGCTGGAGCAGGTGCGGTTCGTCTCGTCGGGCACCGAGGCGGTGATGAGCGCCGTGCGGCTCGCCCGGGCGCACACCGGCCGCGCCAAGCTCCTGAAGTTCGCCGGCGGCTACCACGGTCACGCCGACGCGCTGCTGGCACAGGCGGGCTCGGGCCTGGCGACGCTCGGCATCCCCTCGAGCCCGGGCGTGCCCGCCGCCGTCGTCGCCGACACGCTCGTGTGCGAGTACAACGACCTGGCCGCGGTGCGCGCGATCGCCGAGCGGCACGGCGACGACCTGGCCGCGGTGATCGTCGAGCCGGTGGCGGGCAACATGGGCGTCGTCCCGGCCGAGCCCGGCTTCCTCGAGGGCCTGCGCACGGTCTGCAACGGCACCGGAGCGCTGCTCGTGATGGACGAGGTCATCACCGGCTTCCGGGTCGGCTACGGCGGCGGACAGGAGCGCCTGGCGGTACGCGCCGACCTGACCTGCCTGGGCAAGATCATCGGCGGCGGCCTGCCCGCGGCCGCGTTCGGCGGCCGGGCGGACGTGATGGGTCGGCTGGCGCCCGAGGGAGACGTGTATCAGGCCGGGACGCTCTCGGGGAATCCGCTCGCGATGGCCGCGGGCCTGGCGACGCTCGCGCTCCTGCGCGCCCCCGGGGCCTACGACCAGCTCGAGGCGACCGCGGCGGCGCTCCAGACGGCCCTGAGCGGCCCCGGCGTCACCGTGAACCGGGTCGGGGCGATGCTCACGGCGTTCTTCCACCCCGGGCCGGTGCGCTCGTTCGCGGACGCGGCGAGGAGCGACACCGAGCGGTTTGCCCGCTTCCACGCCCACATGCTCGCGCGCGGCATCTACCTGGCGCCGTCGCAGTTCGAGGCGCTCATGCCGTCGCTCGCCCACACCCCCGGCCAGGTCGAGCAGACCGCCGCGGCGGCCGCGGAGTTCGCCGGGTGAACGTGCTGCACGAGGTGGCCGACCGGGCCGCCGCCGACAGCCCGCTGTGGGAGCAGGCGCTGCTTCCGGACGCGCGCTCGGGCGCCGCCCGCTTCGCGGGCAGCTGCCCGGAGCGCTACCTGCTCGGCGTCGAGATGATCTACGAGGGCTACCTGCTGCACTACAGCCGCTCGCGTCTGTTCACCCAGGCCGACGCCGGCCTGGCGCTCCTGACCGGGGACTACCTGTACGCCGCCGGGCTGCGCGAGATCTGCGCCACCGGCGACCTGGACGCGGTCGGTGCGCTCGCGACCTTGATCTCACGCTGCGCGCGCAACCAGGCCGACGGGGCCGGCGCCGCCGACCCGGCCCTGTGGGACGAGACCGTGGCGTCACTCGCAGGCTGAAATGCGGGGACAGTCCCCACGAACCGGGGACGGTCCCCAGCTAGGGAGTCCAGCGGTCGCCGACCGGCGTCACGACCAGCTCGTGCGTCCAGGCGCTGCGGCCCTGCTCGTGCAGGTACTGCACGGCCTTCGCCAGCTCGACCGGGTCGATCTTGGCGCCGCCGGCATCGTCGCCGGGGGTGCCGAACGACCCGTCGCAGACGAGCAGCGCCGCGTGCACGCCCTGGGGCTTCAGCTCGTTCGCGGCGGCCTGGCTGAGCGCACGCACGCCGGCCGCGCCGGCCGCCCACGGCGCCCGTCCGGGCAGCGCCCGGCGGGCGGATCCTCCGGTGACCTGCACGAGCGTGCCGCCGCCCCGCTCGGCCAGCGCCGCGCCGCAGGTGCGGTAGAAGCCGAACACCTCGGGCAGGAGCTGCTCCAGGTACGGGGCCATCGCGTCGTCGTCGGTCGTCGTCAGGTCGCCGCCGCCGAAGCGGCCCTTGGGCGAGACGGCGTTCACGGCCAGGTCGAACGGGGCCGCGTCCGCAACAGCGGTGCGCATCCGGCCGACATCGGTGAGGTCGGCCACGACCCCGCGGCCGGGAAAGGCGGAGGCCGTGTCCTGCGAGCGGGCCACGCCAACGGCGTCCCACCCCTGCGGGATCAGATGCTCGGCGATCGCGCGGCCGAGGCCGCGGGCGCCGAAGACGAGCAGACGGGGCATGCCGCGAGTCTAGCCAATCACCGGGCTACGTCCCCCGGGCCAGGCGCGAGACGAGCAGCATCGCGGCCGCCGTGGCGACGAGCCCGGCGGCGGTGATCGCGAGGCCGCCGGTGCCCGCGTTGGACGCGAGCAGGAGCAGCCAGCCGGCGCCCGCGCCGACTGCGGCGAGCGCCACGATGGTCGCCGCCCGGGCGCGCATGATCCCGGCGTCGATGCGGGCGGGGCGGGCCGTCTCGACCGCCCACTCGCCGAGCTCTGCGGAGGCGACCAGGCCGGCGGCCGTCAGCGGTGCCCACTGATCGAGGGCGCCGCCCGCGAGCGCGAGGCCCGCGGCATAGGCGGCCGCGGCAAGGGCGATCGCCCACACCACGCCGGCCTCCCAGCGGGCGACGATCGCGGCGGCGAGGGCCACGCTCGCCGCCACGGCCGCGGCGATCACGGCGCCGTGCCCGCGGCCGCTGGTGGCGGTCGCGGTATGGGCGGCCACCGCGGCCGAGACGAGCCACGCCGCCAGGAGCAGCGCTAGATGCGTACGGTTCGGGCGTATCGCCGCACCTCCCGCAGCTGGGCCAGCACCTCGTCCACCGGCTGCCCGTGCAGCCACTCGACCACGGGCACGCCCATCGTCCGGTACCGCGATCCGAGCTGCTCGCGCTGGAGCCGCCACAGGCGGTAGGCCAGGTCGCCGAGATCGCCTGCAGGCGGGCCGACGAACGGCAGCGGCGACACATCGATCACGGCCAGGTCGATGCCGCGCGCCCGCAGGTCGGCGAGCGCCTCCAGCATGCGGGGATCGGCCAGCGGCGTGAGCGCGACCACGAGCGCATGCGGCGGCAGCGTCCGGGCGGGGATGACGGCCACCTCCCGCCAGGCGTAGCTGGCCACGACCTGGGTGTCGATCAGCGAGTCGAGGATCCGGTAGGTCTGCGTCTGCCCGGTCGACGGGAGCACCCAGCGCAGCACCCCGCCGAAGCCCACGATCCCGACCCGGTCGCGGGTGCGCAGGTACGCCGCCGCGAGCGCCGCGGCTGCGCGCACCGTCATGTCGATCGTGCCCCCGGCCTCGTCGCGCGTATCCGTGAACGAGTCGAGGAAGAGGACGACGTCCGCGTTCCGCTCCGGGTGGTAGTCGTTCACGTGCAGCTGTCCGCGGCGCGCGCTCACCCGCCAGTTGACCTGGCGCAGCCGGTCGCCCGGCACGTGGGGCCGCAGGTCGGCGAACTCGAGCCCCTCCCCGCGTGCGCGCGTCACGTAGTTGCCGGCGCCGACGTGCGTTGCGGCGGGGCGCGGCAGCGCGCGCACGCTCTCGGGCCGCGGGTACACGCGCACTCGCACCGCCGCGGGTACCGTCTGCTCGAACCGGACAAGGCCGAGCGGCCCGGGCGCGCGCAGCGACATGCCGCCGGCCAGGTACCCGCCCCAGCGTGCGCAGACGAGGTCGGTCGTGATCTCCGTGCACGTGTCCGCCGGAAGGCGCACCACCCGCGCGGGCGTGGTCGAGCCCATGCCCGCCGGCACGTGGGTGGTGATCGCCAGCCGGCCGATGGGCTGCCCCGCCGCCTCGAGCTCGGTGTGCAGCCTGATCGTGTCGCCCTCGACGGCCCGGATCTCCTCTTCGCGCGTACGGACGGCCAGCTCCGGCGGCACGGTCGCCGCCAGGCCGATCACGAGCAGCAGGCCGAACGGCGCCGCCACGGCGACGAGCTCGGGCCGGTGCAGCACGATCGCCCCCCACACGAGGGCCGCGGTGAGCATGGCATAGCCGCGCAGCTTCGCGGCCGGGACGGCGGTCACGGGGCCGGCGCGGACGCCGGCCGGGCGGCCGGCGTGGGCACCGCCTCGAGCACCTCGCGGATGATGTCGTCGCCGGAGATCCGCCGCACCCACAGCTCGGGCCGCAGCGTCAAGCGGTGGCCCAGGGCCGGCACGGCGATCGCCTTCACGTCGTCCGGAGAGACGAAGTCGCGCCCGTCGAGGACGGCGCGGCAGCGGGCGAGCTTGAGCAGCGCCAGCGTGCCGCGTGGGCTGGCCCCGACCTGCACCTGGCCGTGGCCGCGCGTCGCCGCCACCAGATCGACCATGTAGAGGCCCACGCTGCGGTCGACGTGCACCGTCTCGACCGCGCGCTGCATGCCGATGAGCTCCTCGCGCGTGCACGCGGGCTCGAGGGTGATGTCGTCGCCCATCCGCTGCATGCGCCGCTCGAGCACCTCCCACTCGTCCTCGCGGCCGGGGTAGCCGATGCCCAGGCGCATCAGGAAGCGGTCGAGCTGCGCCTCCGGCAGCGGATAGGTGCCCTCGTACTCGATCGGGTTCTGGGTGGCGATGACCAGGAACGGCGAGTCCAGCGGACGCGTCTCGCCCTCGATCGTCACCTGCCGCTCGGCCATCGCCTCGAGCAGCGCGGACTGGGTCTTCGGTGGGGCGCGGTTGATCTCGTCGGCCAGGAGCAGGTTCGTGAAGACCGGCCCGGGCCGGAACTCGAACGTCGCATCGGACTGGCGGTAGATCGACGAGCCGGTCACGTCCGACGGCATCAGGTCGGGCGTGAACTGGACGCGCGCGAAGCCGATCGTGAGCACCTGCGCGAACGAGCGCGCGACCAGGGTCTTGGCGAGGCCGGGATAGTCCTCGATCAGCACGTGGCCGTCGGCCAGGATCCCCATCAGCACCATCTCGAGCGGCTCGCGCTTGCCGATGACCGCTCGCTCCACCTGCGCGAGCACGGTCTGGCAGCGGGCGTAGGTGTCCTCGATGCTCGTCGTGCTCACGCCGGCGCCCCGATCCGCTCGAGCGACTCGACCACGGCACGCAGGTGGTCGGGCGATGTGCCCCGCGCCCGGCGGTCGATCGGCCGCGGCCGGTCGGGCCGGATGAGCTCCCACACCTCGGGGCCGAGTGCGGCCGCGGCCGCCTCCGGGGCGGCGTCGATCCGCACCCCGGTGTGATCGGCCAGACGCTGGCGGGCGATGTCGAGGACGAGCGGCCGCAGGCGCACGTGCTCGTCCTCGGCGCTCGAGACGGACAGCGCGAGCAGCCGGTCGATGGCCGCGAGGTCGGGCGTGGTGCGCCGGGGGGCGCGCGTGAGCCGCAGCCGCGACCGCCGCCGCAGGCGCGCAACACGCGGCGTCCGCCGGGCCGGCCGCGGCACGAGCAGCACGAGCACGATCGCACCCAGCCCGAGCAGCACTGCCTGTGCGAGCGTCATGCGGGCTCGCCCGCCCCATGGGAGAGCTCCTCCACCGCTGCGATCGCCCGCCGGCGCATGTCCTCGTCGACCGGGCGGTGGCTGAACTTCGCCCACTGGAAGAGGCTCGTCAGGCGATGCACGCAGGCCACCTTCTCATGGCCGTGAAGGGTGACGCGGCCGAGGTACTCCATCGGCGCCTCGTGGACTTCGCGGGGGATGCCGTCCCGGGCCAGGCGCCGTTCCATCGCGGCGTAGGCGGCGATCACGGCGCGGCGGGGGTTGCGCTCGCGCCGCAATGCGTCCAGATCGGAATCGCCGACGTCCTCGACGTCGGCCGAGAGCACGAACGGCTCGGGCTCGCGGCGGCGGCCCCGTGAGCGCACGACCAGCATGACGCCCGCCGCGGCGAGGGCGACCCAGACCAGCACGGCGATCTGCCAGTCGGTGCTCGTGACGGAGCCGTGCGGCCCGGTGGGGCGGTGCAGCCGCGGCCCGGGGCCGTGGCTCTGGGACGCGCCGGCGAACGGGTTGCGCAGATGCAGGAACGCGATCGGGTTGTGGCCCGTCCGCACGTAGTAGGCGGTGCCGGCCAGAAACACCGTCGCCAGGATCGCGGCCTGGATGCGCGCGATCCGCCGGCGCCGGCGCAGCTCCGGGTCGAGCTCGCGGCGGCGGTAGATCTGGGCGTACATGAAGAGCGCCACCCCGATGATCGCAAGGATCGGGGCCAGCACGAGCGCCGCCACGATGAGCACGTGGTGGCCGGCGGTGGCCGCCGCGCCCGCCCCGGGTGGGGCGGTCGGGTCGCCGTTGCCGCCCCGGGTCGCCACCGCCGCGACGGCGAGCAGCCCCACCATCGCGAGCGCCGCAAGGGCTGTGCGCGCCGGCGAGCGCGGGGCGCCGTGGAGGAGTGGAGGCCGCATCTCGCAGGTTGGGACGCTACCAGCTGCCATCCGGTTAGACTCGCGCGGCCATGGCCTTCGCCGACCTGCGCGACTGGATCGACCATCTGCGCCGCCAGGGCGAGCTCGTCGAGGTCTCCGCCGAGGTCGATCCGCACCTCGAGATCGCCGAGATCACCGACCGCGTGACGAAGGCCGGCGGGCCGGCGCTCCTGTTCACGAACGTGCGCGGATCGAGCCTGCCGCTCCTCATCAACCAGTTCGGGACGGAGCGGCGCATGTGCATGGCCTTCGGGGTGGACGAGCTCGACGAGCTGGGCCGGCGCGTCACCGATGTGCTCGAGATGCAGCCGCCCCAGGGGCTCGTCGACAAGGTGCGGGCGCTGCAGAAGCTCCGGTCGCTCGCCGACTCGCGCCCGAAGACCGTCTCGAGCGGCCCCTGCCAGGAGGTCGTGCTCGATCCGCCCAGCCTCGCCTCGCTGCCCGTGATGACCTGCTGGCCCGGCGACGGGGGCCCCTACATCACCCTGCCCGCGGTGATCACGACCGATCCCCGCTCCGGCACCCGCAACGTCGGCATGTACCGGGTGCAGGTGTTCGACGAGACGACGACGGCGATGCACTGGCAGATCCACAAGGACGCCGCCGCCGACTGGCGGGGCATGGGCGAGCGGATGGACGTCGCGATCGTGCTCGGGCTCGACCCGATCACCGCCTACACGGCCTCGGCCCCGCTGCCCAAGCACATCGACGAGCTCATGCTGGCCGGCTTCCTGCGCGGCCGGCCGGTCGAGCTCGTGCGCTGCAAGACGGTCGACCTCGAGGTGCCGGCCCGGGCCGAGATCGTGATCGAGGGCTACATCCGGAAGGGCGAGCTGCGCGACGAGGGCCCGTTCGGCGACCACACCGGCTACTACACGCCGCCCGAGCCCTTCCCGGTCGTGCACGTGACCGCGGTGACCATGCGCCGCGACGCGATCTACCCGTCGATCATCGTGGGCGTGCCGCCCCAGGAGGACGCCTGGCTCGGCAAGGCCACCGAGCGCCTGTTCCTGCCGGCCCTGCGGATGACCCTGCCCGAGATCGTCGACTACGACCTGCCGATCGCGGGCGCCTTCCACAACCTGTGCATCGTCGCGATCCGCAAGGCCTTCCCGGGCCACGCCCGCAAGGTGATGCACGCCGTCTGGGGCACCGGCCTGCTCGCGCTCACGAAGGGCGTCGTGGTGGTGGACGCCGACGTCGACGTGCACGACTACGAGCAGGTCATGTGGCAGGTGGGCGCGAACGTCGACCCGGCCCGCGACGTCGTGCTCGCCGACGGCCCGCTCGACCATCTCGACCACGCCCCCACCCTCCAGTTCACCGGGGGCAAGATCGGCATCGACGCGACGGCGAAGGGCCCGGCCGACGGCTATATGCGGGGCTGGCCGGAGCAGATCCGGATGAGCGCCGAGGTCGTCGATGCTGTCACGAGCCGGTGGTCCGAGTACGGGCTGGACGCCCTGGACGGCCGCGGGGGAGGGGCCCCGCAGGCTGCGAAAACGAGCCGTTTCGCACGTTCTGGCCGCCGTCGCGCATGATCGATACACTCCGCCGGGTGCGACCGTTACAATCGCCGCCCGGACGACCTACGAGGAGGACGCGAGGTGGCTGATGCGACGCGGGGCGAGTTCCTGACGCTCTCGACCGTCGGGCTCGGTGCCATGATCGGCGGCATCATCGGCGTCCCCGCGACCGCCTATCTGCTGGCTCCGGTGACCAAGGAGGTCACCTTCGAGCCGGTGTTCCTGGGCAAGCTCGACCAGTTCACCGGCGAGACGGGGTTCAAGCCGACGCCCGCGGTCTACATCGAGGACCCGTCCAACGAGGCGACGAGCCCGGGGCTTGCCTTCGTGCACTACACGGGCAAGAAGAACACCGACTGGCACGCCGTGGACGCCATGTTCGTCGTGTTCTCCAACCGCTGCATGCACCTGGGCTGCCCGATCGCTGCGACCCCGCAGGGGTTCGCCTGCCCGTGCCACGGCGGCCAGTACGACTCGAACGGCGAGCGCACGGCGGGCCCGCCGATCCGCTCGCTCGACCGCTTCCAGTGGGAGATCAAGAATTCCGACGAGCTGTGGATCACGCAGCGCTGGAGCACCGACATCTACAACAGCCAGGTGCATTTCTACCCGGTGAAGATGCCGGGCCAGCCAACGCACACGCCCGGGCCGAGCTGGGTCGCGAACGTGCTCTACCCCCACGTCACGTACACGCACGGGCCCGTCCCCGCACCCGTCCCCGTGCCGAAGCCGGTGTAGCCGATGCCGATCCCCGCACCCGATCCCAAGCAGATGGTGCTCCAGTCCGAGGACTGGATCGAGTACCGCACCGGCTTCCCGACGCTCGTGCGCAAGTTCCTGTTCCGCAAGGTGCCGCCCACCGGCTGGTTCCACACGCTCGGGAGCTCGCTGCTCACCGTGTTCATCCTCCAGGCGACCACCGGCATGCTGCTCGCGATGGTGTACGACCCCTCGCCGAACGGCGCCTACCAGTCGATCCGCTTCATCACCGACCAGGAGACGCTCGGCTGGCTGATCCGGGGCATGCACAAGTGGGGCGCCTCGATGATGGTGATCCTGCTCTTCCTGCACATGGGCCGCGTGTTCTTCTACGGCGCCTACAAGTACCCGCGCGAGCTGACCTGGCTGACCGGGTCGCTGATCTTCATCCTGACGATGATGATGGGGCTGACCGGCTATCTGCTGGTCTGGGACGAGCGCGCCTACTGGGCCTCGGTGGTGGCGGTCAACATCAACGGCACCGCGCCGGTGCTCGGGCCGTTCATCTCGAAATTCCTGCTGGCGGGGCCGGTGTTCGGAGCGCAGACCATCTCGAGGTTCTATGCGCTCCACATGCTGATGATCCCCGGCGCCATGGCTGCGCTCATTTTCGTGCACCTGTGGCTGGTCGTGAAGCTCGGCGTGACGCCGTGGCCGTCGCGGCCGCTGCCCGAGCCTGACGCCGAGGTCGCTCCGGCGGCGCGCGCGCGGCTGCCCGAGACGGTGGCCGGCGAGTGAGCGCGCGCAAGGTCATCAACCGCCGCGTCCGCTACGAGACCGAGCACGAGGCGGAGGTGCACGAGGGGCACCCGTTCTTCCCCTACGCGATGTTCCACGACACGGTCGTGAACCTGATCATCGTGCTCCTGATCGTCGCGATGGCCGTCGTCTGGCACGTCACCGCCGGCCCGATCAACCCCACGCACCCGAACGGCGTGAACGGCTGGCTCGGCGCGCTCTACGAGCAGAAGGCCAACCCGGCGGTGCAGTCGACCGAGCCGCGGCCGGAGTGGTACTTCCTGTTCCTGTTCGAGCTCCTGCGGATCTTCAAGCAGCCGGCCGAGCTGATCCTCGCGACCATCATCATCCCGACGATCTGGATGGTCCTGCTCGTGGCGTGGCCCTTCCTCGACCGTGGCCGCGACCGGCGCCTCTCGCGGCGGCCGTGGGGGGTCGCGGTCGGCCTGTGCGTGCCCGCCGTCCTGATCGCGCTCACGATCGCGGGCTCGATCGCCCCGGGTGTCGTTGCCGGCTCGGCCGTGTCGACCGACCCGCAGATCAACGCGCTTCCCGGCGCGGCGCTGATCGTCAACAACGGATGCACGACCTGCCACACGTTCCCGACCGGCGGGGCGCCGGGCCCGGGTTCGAGTCTGAGCAGCGGCTCGGCACGCTTCGGCACCGATCAGAAGGCGATTCAGGCCTGGGTGTCGGCCGGTGCGAATGCCGCCGGCACCGGGATGCCGGCGTTCGGCAAGACGAACTCCGCCCAGCAGATCGCCGAGATCGCCCAGGTCATCGCCTCGCTCAAGGCCGGCAAGGTCGTACCCCTTCAGCAGTAGTCTGCCGCTGTGCAGGTGATGCTCGGACTGACGGGCGCCTCGGGGGCGCCGTACGCCGCCCGCGTGCTGCGCGCCCTGGTTGACGCCGGGGCCGCCGTCGGCGTCGTCGCGTCGCGGGCGGGCCGGCAGGTGATCGCCCTCGAGTGCTACGGCGACAAGGACATGGATCCCGACGGCGCGCTCGAGCGGCTCGTTGCCGATCACGGCGGCGGCGGCGTGCGGGTGTGGGGCGAGTCCGACTACTCCGCTCCCTACGCCTCCGGCAGCGCCCACACCGACGCCGTCATCGTCTGCCCGTGCTCGATGGCGAGCGTCGGCTCGATCGCCGCGGGCGTCGAGTCGAACCTGATCCACCGGGCGGCCGCGGTGCAGCTCAAGGAGGGCCGCCGGCTGGTGCTCGTGCCGCGCGAGACGCCGCTGTCGGAGATCCATCTCGAGAACCTGCTGCGGCTGAAGCGCGCCGGCGCCGCGATCGTGCCCGCGATGCCCGGCTTCTACCGCCTGCCCGAGACGATCGCCGACATGGTCGACTTCGTGGCCGGGCGCGTCCTCGCGGCGGCGGGCATCGACGCGGCGCTCGTGCGCCCGTGGGGGGCGACATGACCCTGCCTCCCGACCAGGTGCGGGCGATGTTCGACCGCATCACCCCGTCGTATGACCGCATGAACCGGATCATGAGCCTGGGCATGGACGGGAGCTGGCGTTCCCTGGCCGTGCGCTGCACCGGTCTTGCCCCCGGCGACGCGGCGCTCGATGTGTGCTGCGGCACCGGCGACCTCGCCATCGCGCTCCTGGAGGCGGTCTCGCCGGGCGGCCGCGTGGTCGGCCTGGACTTCTCCCAGGCGATGCTCGACGCCGCCGTGCGCAAGCAACCGCAGATCGAGTGGGTGCGCGGCGATGCGCTGGCGCTGCCGTTCGCCGACGGCGCGTTTGCCGCTGCCACCATCGGCTTTGGCATGCGCAACCTGTCCGACCACCTGCGCGGCTTCCGCGAGCTGCGCCGTGTCGTCGCCCCGGGCGGGCGGGTCGTCTGCCTCGAGCTCACCGACCCGCCGGCGTGGGCGGCCCCGTTCGCGCGCATCTGGACCGATCGCGCCGTGCCGCTGCTGGGCCGCCTCGTCGCCCGCGAGGCGGACGCGTACCGCTACCTGCCCGCGTCCGTGCACCGCTTTCCGCCGGCCGACGAGCTGGCCGCGATCATGGGCCGGGCCGGCCTGCGCCGCGTGCGCTACCGGCGGCTCTCGGGCGGCGCGGTCGCCGTGCATGTTGGTACGGTCCCGGCATGACAGCGGGCGCCGTCGCCGAGGTGCTGGAGGTCCCGGGGCTTGCGGCCTACGTCGACGCGGTCGAGGTCGCGCTCGAAGAGGCCGTCGGCTGGGCGGCCGGCTCCGCCGTCTCCGGCGCGGGGAGGGAGACCCTGCGGTCGGGCGGCAAGCGGCTGCGGCCGATGCTCGTCTACCTGTCGGCGCCCGTCCGGGGCCGGGAGCGGCCTGGCCTCGTCGCCGCCGGCTGTGCGGTCGAGCTGGTGCACATGGCGACGCTCGTCCACGACGACCAGCTCGACGCGGCGCCGCTGCGGCGGGGGCGGCCGACGGTGTGGGCGGCGCACGGGGACGAGGCCGCCCGCGCGACCGGCGACTACCTGTTCGCGCGCGCCTTCGCGGAGCTGGTCGCGACCGGGGACATGCAGGCGGTGACCACGCTCTCCGACGCCTGCCTGGCGCTTGCGCGCGGCGAGGTCCTGCAGCGCGAGCAGACCGGCAACCCGGAGACGACGCCGGAGCAGTACCTCGAGCGCTGCCGGCTCAAGACCGGCCGTCTGTTCGCGGCCGCGGCGATGCTGGGCGGCCGGGCCGGGGGCCTGGGCGCCGCCGATGTCGCCCGCCTCGGCGAGTTCGCGACCGCGCTCGGCCTGGCGTTTCAGATCGCCGACGACATCCTCGACTGCGACGGCCGCCCCGACACCACCGGAAAGCCGCTCGGCACCGATCTGCTCGACGGCACCGTGACCCTGCCGCTGATCCTGGGCGCGCGCCGCGACCCGGCCGTCGCCGGCGTCATCGCGCGCGGGGCGACCCGCGAGGACGTGCTGCCGACCCTCGCTCGCGTCGCCCGCTCGGGCGCCGTCCGCGAAGCCCGCACGGTCGCCGAGCGCCACGCCGAGGACGCGCTCGGCCACCTCGAGTCGCTGGACGGCGAGCTCGACACACCGGCCCTGCGGGCCGTCGTGCGCGGCGCCGTCGACCGCGACGCCTGAGACCCCGTTTTCACGGGGGCTCGCAACGCCCAATTGACATCCAGCGCCGATGTCAATTGGGTTTAGGCCCCGCGGCGATGGCTGCCAGCCACGCCTCGACCGCCGCTTGCGTGCGCAGCCGCACGACGGTCAGATGGGCCAGCTCCGGCCGGCTCAGCAGCTGCGGAAGGTCGCGGCGCTGGGCGAAGTGCTTGCGCACGGCGAAGACGAACAGCGAGTCCCAGCCCCCGAACGCGCCCCGCCACGACTCCCGGTTGCCGTTCCAGAGCTCCTCGCCGCGGCGGATGCGGCCGAGCGTGCGCCGCCGCAGCCGGTTCAGGCAGAACCACAGCGGCAGGTCGAGCCAGACGACCGTGTCGGCGCGCTCCATCACATACGTGCCGAGCTTGCGTCGGTAGTCGGAGTCGAGCACCCACGAGTCGGCGTCGACCGTCGGGCGCAGCAACTCGCGCAGCTCGGCGTCGCCGGTCTCGGTCCACCCGGGGCCGTGCACGAGCGCGTCCGTCTCGACGAATGGCACCTGCAGCGCGGCCGCGAGCCGCCGTCCGAGCGTCGTCTTGCCGGAGCCGCTGATCCCCTGGAATACGACCCGCCGGCTCACGGCCGCGCATCGTATCCCGAAGGGCCGCCGGATCGTTACCGGATCGTGACCCTCGCGCCGTACCGTGAGGGCGTGGGCACTCGCATCGCCAACCGGCTCGCCTGCTGCGGCCGCGGTGGCGTGCCTCTCCGTGGCCGCGGCGACCGTTCCCCCCGCGGCGCCTGCGGCCGCGCAGGGGCAGCTGCTGCAAGGCGCTTCCACCAGGCGCCGACCCTGCGGATGACCGACCCGGCCGACACGCCGGGGAAGCTCGACCTGCGCTCCGTGCGGCTGACCCAGTCCGGCGGCTCGCTCGAGCTGACATTCCGCGTGAACGAGCGGTTCGCGGCCGCGGAGCTCTCTGGCCCCGGCCATCGCACCGTCTGCGTCGATCTCGTCCCTCCGGGCAACCCGGCCCGGGGCGAGCGGGTCTGCCTGATCGGGGCCGGCGGCCGCCACGCGCTCTACCGGCTCCCGCTCGCCCGCGGCGGCCCGCGGCCGAAGTTCGTCGCGGCCTCGGTGCAGCACATCCGCCGCGGTGCGAAGGTGACCTTCACCGCCAGCCGCATCGGCCTGCGCGCCGAGCGGGTCGACTGGTCGGCCATGAGCACCTGGAAGGGCAGGGCCGCGTGCGCGCACCCCTGCCACGACCTCGTCCCCGATCGGGGCTTCGCGGCCTGGCGCATCGACTCGTTCGTGGTGGACGGCTGCACCGCCGCCGGCCCTTCGCAGCGCTTCGGCGGGCCGTCCGCCGGACGCCGGATCGCGCTCACCTTCGACGACGGCCCGTCGCTCTACACCCCGCAGGTCCTGGCGGTGCTCAACCGGTACGGCGCCCACGCCACGTTCTTCGAGATCGGCGAGCAGGTGGGCGCGCTCGCGGCCACGTCGCGCCGGGTGATCCGCGCCGGCGACGTGATCGGCGACCACACCTGGTCGCACCCGGTGCTCGACGCGCACAACACCGCCGCCCAGATCCGTCCCACGCAGGCGGCGATCCACCTCGCCACCGGCGTGCGGCCCTGCCTGCTGCGCCCGCCCTACGGCACCGCGCCCGCCAGACGTGGTCGGCATCGCCCGCTCGCTGGGCCTGCTGACGATCCAGTGGGACGTCGACCCGAGCGACTGGGCGCGGCCCGGCGCCGGCGTGATCGCCCAGCGTGTGCTCGCCGCCGTCCATCCCGGCGCGATCGTGATCATGCACGACGGCGGCGGCGACCGCAGCGAGACGGTCGCTGCGCTGCAGACCATCGTGCCGGCGCTGATCGCGCCGCGGGTATCACCTCGTGACCGTGCCGCAGCTGCTCGGATTGCGCCCGGCCTACGCCTACACGCGCTGAGGCGGGCGGTGCGACGGCCGCGGCCGTGGCGATAGACTCCCGGACGCCGATGGCAATCGCCGCCCACCTCGACACGCTGGCGCCGATCCGCGAGAAGGTTCTCGCCGGCGAGCGGCTCGACTTCGACGACGGCGTCTCGCTGCTCGAGTCCGAGGACCTGCTCGGCCTGGGCGAGCTGGCCGACACCGCCCGCAGGCTGCGCGGCGGCGGCGACGAGGTCTACTTCATCAACAACCTGTACCTGAACCACACCAACGTGTGCCGGGTCAAGTGCAAGTTCTGCGCCTTCGCCCGCACGGGCCGCCAGGAGGGCGCCTACACCTGGGACATCCCCGACCTGGTCGCACACGCGGTCGAGGTGTACGGGCGCGAGTCTTACAGCGAGATCCACATGGTCGGCGGCGAGCACCCGCACATCGGCTACGACTACTACCCCGACGTCACCCGCGCCCTGCACGAGGCGCTGCCCGACGTCCACCTGAAGCTCTTCACGGCGTCCGAGATCCACCACATGACCAAGCTCTCGGGCAAGACGCACCCCGAGGTGCTGGCCGACCTCAAGGCCAACGGTCTGGGGTCGCTCCCCGGCGGCGGCGCCGAGGTGTTCGCCGACCGCGTGCGCCGCCTGGTGGCGCCGGGCAAGGAGCACCCCGACAACTGGATCGCCACCCACCGCGCCGCCCACGGCATGGGCATCCCCACGCACTGCACGATGCTCTACGGGCACGTCGAGACCTACGAGGAGCGCGTCGACCACTGGCTGCGGCTGCGCGACCTCCAGGACGAGACGGGCGGCTTCCTGGCCTTCATCCCGCTGCCGTTCCACCCCGAGAACACCGTGTTCCAGCGGCGCGGGTGGCGCTTCTCGACCGGCAACGACGACCTGAAGATGATCGCGGTCTCGCGCCTGATGCTCGACAACATCCCGAACATCAAGGCCTACTGGATCATGATCTCGACGCCGCTCGCGCAGGTCGCCCTGCACTTCGGCGCGAACGACATCCAGGGCACCGTGATGGAGGAGCAGATCGCCCATGCGGCCGGCGCCGTCACGCCGCAGGAGGAGCGCATCGCCGACCTCGTCTCGCTGATCCGCGAGGCCGGCCGCGTCCCGGTGCAGCGCGACACGCTGTACAACGCCGTGAGGACCTTCTGATCCGTCTCGGCCGGATCTCCTACGCCAACATGGCCCCGGTCTTCTACGACCTGGGCGGCGTCGGCGTCGAGCAGGTCACCGGCGTCCCCACGCAGCTCAACCGCATGCTGATCGAGGGCGAGATCGACGTCGCCCCGATCTCGTCGATCGAGTACGCCCGCAACGCCGAGCGGCTGACGCTCCTGCCCCGGCTGTGCGTCTCGGCCGAGGGCGCGGTGGACTCGATCCAGCTGATCACGCGCAAGCCGCTCGAGCAGGTGCGAAGCGTCGCGGTCACGCCCGAGAGCGCCACGTCGGTGGTGCTGACGAAGGTGCTGCTCGGAGATGTCGAGCTCGTGCCGCTGGACGCGCCCGCCGACGCCCGCATGCTGATCGGCGACGCGGCGCTGCGCAGCGCCTTCGAGGACCCGACCCCCCACCACGACCTCGGCCGCCTGTGGCAGGAGCGCACCGGCCTGCCGATGGTGTTCGCCGTGTGGGCCTGCCGGGAGGGCGTGACCGACGGCCTGGCCGAGCTCGAGCGCGCCCACCTGCGCTCGCTGGCGCTGGCCCGCTCCGAGCCCGAGCTCCTCGCCCGCAGGGCGTCCGACGAGTACGGCTGGCCGGCCGGCTTCCTGGCCCGCTACTTCGAGAAGCTGCGCTACCACTTCGGGCCGCGGGAACGGCAGGGGCTCGTGCGGTTCTTCGAGCTGGCCCACCTGGCCGGCGAGCTCGACGTGGTGCCCGAGCTCCGCTTCGCCGAGCTCGAGCCCGTCGCCGGCTAGACCACGGCCGCCCGGCGATCGTCGCCGGGCGCGAAGCGAATCCGAAGCGGCGGGAACGCGTCGGCCGGAAGCGCCGCGTCGACGTCGATCGCGCGCACGGTGATCGACCGGCCGGCCGTGCCCGGCGGATCGATCACGAGCATCCCGGCACCCGACTTGCCGAGCACGTAGCGGTGCGGGTCGAGGCTGGGGTCGCCGGGCTGCGCGCCCGACCACAGGCGTGCGCGCAGGCCCGCGCAGACGAGCTCCACCACGGCCAGCCGGGCCGCATCCGGCCGTGCGCGCGGGTCGGGGTGGTAGTGCACGCGCAGCCCGTGCGCATCGCCGCTCAGCACGAGCACGCGGCGGCCGCCGAGCTGGACGTCCATGAAGAGCGCCATCGCCCGCCGGTACTCGTCCGGCCAGCCGAAGATGAAGCAGTCGTCCACGCGCTGGTGCGTGCGCAGGTCCGAGCGCGTGGCGAAGATGTCGGCCGAGAGGACGACGAACATGGCGGCGTCGCTCGACCGCAGGATGCCCTCCATCCAGTCGAACTGCGCGCGCCCGAGCTTCGTCTTCGCGGCGGTGTTCGGGGCCGTCACCGGATCGCAGTAGCGGCGCCCGTCGAGGGTCAGGCAGTGCACGTCGCCGACGCGGAAGTCGAAGTACCCGAGCGGCGCCGGATCGGCGTGGATGCGGTTCCAGAGGGCCCACGTCCACGGCTCGACGGTGGTGCGGTCGGCGTTGTTGACCGGGCCGTAGTCGTGGTCGTCCATCGTGAAGCCCACGGGGACGCTGCGGCGGAAGCGGCCGAACTCGGGCTGGTTCAGCAGCCGCCCGAAGCGGTCGGCGAAGAAGTCCGGCGCCGCGGCGTAGCAGGCGTCGCGGGCGTTGTTGGGGTAGCCGATGTCACCCTGGTAGACCAGCGCCGAGGGGGTGGCCGGCGCCGCCTCGAGCAGCCGGTCGTAGCCCGCGTTCGCGGGCGCGCCCGTGAACTGAGCGCAGCTCGCCGCGAGCAGCACGAGCGGCCGTTCGGCAGCGTGGGCCTCGACCCGGTGCGGCTCGGTGCGGGCCACGGCGCCGGTCGTGGCCGAGCGCAGCGCCGCCCGCCAGTACACGGGCCGGCCGGGCGCGAGCCGCAGCGTCTCGGCGTGGGTGTACGGCGGCTCGGTGAGGTCGGCGGCCGTCCCCGTCTGCGGGCTCGTGAACGCGGGATCCTCGCTCCACTCGATGGCCGCGCGGGCCGGCAGCGCGCTCCATACCCGCGCGATCGCGCGTCCGCCGCCGGCGGCCACGTCGGGGACGCCGGTGAGCGTCATCACCGCCATCGGCGGCGTCGCGGCGAACACGTCGTCGCTTCCGAGCGCGTACTGCAACAGCCGCAGCCGGCAGGGCCGAAGCGATGTCGGGTGCACGAGCAGCACGCCGCAGCCCCCCGACCCGGCCGGCACTGGCGCGGTCAGCTGCGGTCGCGGCTCGGAGTCTTCCGAACGCCACACGGTCGCGTGTAGCCGCTCGCCCCGCGCGCGCACGCGCAGGTGCAGCGGTGCGCTCGCCGGCGGGCCGGCCACGGTCGCGGCTGCGAGCACGCGCCGGCGCTCGCGGCCGTACTCGCAGACGACCATCCGGCCGTGCTCGACCGTTACGCCCAGGTACTCGAACGGGCCCGTCCGGCGCAGCAGGAGCCCGGGCCGCAGAGACGGATCGGTGATGGCGAACGTTGCCAGCTGCTCGCTCTGGGAGCAGTCATGGTCGGTCAGGAACACCGGCATGGGCTGGTCTGCGGCCGTGCCCGCGAGGCCGCGCGGCACCGCGAACACGGCGGCGCCGTCCGCGACCGACACGCGCTCGTAGTGCAGCGCCGCCCATTCCTCGCCCCATCCCCGGCCCGCCGTCCGGGCCGTGAAGTCGCGGCCGTACGTGTGCCGGGCCGGATGCAGGGCCGGCCCCGCGGTGCTGCCCTTCGCGAGCTCCCGCGCCGCCAGCGCGGCGGCCGCCGCCGCGGCCGCGGCCCCGCCGATCGCCTGCGCCCGGGTCAGCCGACGGGGCGGGCGGCTCACCGGAACGGGGTCCTGCGGCAGGTGTAGCCAGGGGCATCGGCGGGGCGCACGCCCCCGCTGCCCGCGCCCGGCCCGGTGTAGCGGTACACGCGCACCTGGGCGATCTGGCGCACGAAGGCGAGCGTCGGCGCCTTGTCGAAGGCGCGCCAGCCGGCTCCCAGCCCCCGCCCGACGAGCACGTCGTCGACGTGCTCCCGGGCCAGGAACGCGCCGTCGGCGACCGGGTGCAGCAGGTACCGGCGGGTCTCGTGCACGAGGCGCACGGTGCTGCGCAGGACCCCGGGGCGCAGGAACGGCGCCATCCCCTCGACGATGTCCTCGCGGCCGGTGAGGGCCTGGAAGGCGCCCTTGCTGTTGACCGTCGCGACCAGGCGGCTGTTGCACGGCGTGGCGATGCGCGCGGCGGTGATGTAGGCGGCTGTCGGGCTCGCGCCCTGCAGGTCGCCGCGCAGGGCGTGGGGCCCGGCCGCGGCCACCACCGCGATCACCAGCACGACGCACACGCCTGCCGCCCACGGATCGGGGCGGGCGAGCCGCTCGATCACGGTCTCGGCCAGCGCGAGCGCGATCACCATCACCGGGATCGAGGCGTACTCGAACAGTCTGCGGTCGCCGAACGTGGCCGGAATGTAGAAGGACTGGCGGTACGAGAACACCAGGCCCACGAGCAGGAGGATCGCCGCCATCGCCGCCGCGCGCGGCCGCCGCCGTCCCCAGCTGCGCCGATCCGAAGATCACGACCAGGGCGACGGCGGCGAGCGCGCAGGCGGCTGCGACGAGCAGGCCGCCCTCGGAAGCGGTCTTGCCGGTGGCGCTCACCAAGAGCGCGCGGGCAGTGGCCGTCGGCGACTCGTACCAGCGCGACTCGGTCTTCGGGCGCGGCGGGCGCAGGATGCCGTCGATGTACGCCGTGGGGTCGTAGCGGCCGGCGAAGAGCACATAGCCCGCGTTCCCCGACGCGCCCTGGAAGCCGATCGCGCCCCCTGCGGGCGCGAGCAGCACGAGCGTGACGGCCGCGGCGGTCACGAGCGCGGACGCGCCCGCGACCGCCACCCGGCGGCGATCCTCGCCGCGCACGAGCAGGAGCGCCGCATACGGCCCGAGCAGCGCCAGCACCGCGACGGCCGGGATGGCGTGCGTCAGCGCCCCTGCCGCCAGCACGACGCCGGCCGCGATCGGGCCGGCGCGGCCGCCCTCTCCGCGCAGGGCCGGGATGAGCATTGCCGCGGCGATCACCGCCGCCGACCGGCCCATGTCCTCGTCCTGGAAGAACGTGAGCTTGCCGATGATGTCGGCGTTCAGATGCACGCCGAGGGGCAGGCTCGCCCCGGCGATGCCGAGCAGCGGCAGCAGCGGGGACGTCCACCGCAGCCCGAGCTCCCAGCCGAGCGCCCACAACCCCGCCGCATATGCCGCCGCCGAGAGCCACAGGGCCACGGCCATCCCGGCCAGGGCGTGGGCCGAGAACAGGAACGAGAGCTCGCCGGTGAACGCGTTTCCCACGAGCTTCGACACGGTGGGCGGGTGCAGCACCCCCCACTGCAGCGACGCCGCCGGGATGTGGCCGGCGGCGGCCAGCTCGAGCCCGTCCGCCCAGTAGCGCCAGCCGCCGTGGGTGGGATTGAAGGGGATCCCGATCCGGGCCACGCCGATCGCGGCGACGACGAGCGCTCCGGCGGCGAGCGGCACCGGGTCGGCCGCGGCCTGCTCCCGCAGGGAGCGCACGAGCGCGCCCGCGGGTGAGCGCCGGTGGCCAGCCACCGCCAGGCCCACGACCACCGCGATGAGCGCCGCGGCGACCGCGGCGGGCACGAAGGCGTGCGCGAGCACGAGCACCGTCGGCGTCAGCGCCACGACCGCGTACCCAAGCCCGAACACCGCGGCCAGGCGCGTCGGCAGCGAGACCGCTCCCGGCGGGTACACGGCGGCCACCGCGACCGCCCCGGCGGCCAGCACGGCCGCTGCGGTCACCACCGCGAGCACGACGCTCATTCCGGCCGCCGGCCGCTTCCGAGGTGGGTCGCCACGGGGTGAGCCTAGCCAACCGCCGGGCGGCGGCCGCGACCGTGGGCGGCGGCGGTCGGGTACGCTTGCGCCGTGAGCGTCACCGCCGAGGCATCCATGGTCGCACCGGTGCTCGAACGGGCCCTTGCGGGCGAGCGCATCAGCGACGCCGACGCGTGCGCCCTGCTGCGCTCCCGCGACCTCGTCGCCGTCGGCCGGGTCGCGAACGAGCTGCGCAACCGCAGCTCCGAGCCGGGCGTGGTCACGTTCATCGTCGACCGCAACCTGAACTACACCAACGTCTGCTACACCGATTGCGAGTTCTGCGCCTTCTACCGCAAGCCCGGCGACACGCGCGAGGGCTACACCCTGCCGAAGGCGGTGATCTTCAAGAAGATCGAGGAGACGCTCGCCCTGGACGGCACCGCCGTCCTCATGCAGGGCGGCCACAACCCCGATCTCGGCATCGACTGGTACGAGGACCTGTTCCGGTCGATCAAGGCCCGCTACCCGATCCACCTGCACGCGCTCTCGCCCAGCGAGATCCAGCACATCGCCCGCAAGGCTCGGCTGACGCCGTCCGAGACGCTCTCGCGGCTGCGCGACGCCGGCCTCGACTCGCTCCCGGGCGGCGGCGCCGAGATCCTGGTCGACCGCGTGCGCAAGATCATCTCGCCGAAGAAGACCACGTCCGACGAGTGGCTGCAGATCATGCGCGCCGCCCACCGCCTGGGCATGAGCACCACCGCGACCATGATGTTGGGCCACGTCGAGACGCTCGAGGAGCGGGTCGAGCACCTGCGCCGGATCCGCGAGCTGCAGGACGAGCTGCACGGCTTCCGCGCCTTCATCTCGTGGACGTTCCAGCCCGACAACACCGCGCTCGCGCCGCACGTGACCTGGACGCCGACGAGCTTCGACTACCTGCTGATGCAGGCGGTCACCCGCATCTACCTCGACAACGTCGAGCACATCCAGTCGTCGTGGGTGACCCAGGGGATGAAGATCGGCCAGGTGGCGCTCGCGTTCGGCGCCGACGACATGGGGTCGATCATGATCGAGGAGAACGTGGTCTCCGCCGCCGGCACCACCTATCGCGCCTCGACCGAGGACTTCGTCCACACGATCACGAACGCCGGCTACATCGCCCGCCAGCGCGACACGCTCTACCGCACCGTCCGCGACCACGCGGCGTGACCCGGGCGTGAAGGTCACGGTGTCCACCACCTGCCCGGCGCCGCCCGAAGTCGTCTGGGAGTGGATCGTCGACCCGCACCGGCACATCCGCATGCTCCCCGACGAGATCCAGGACCGGTACGTGCTCGAGAACGGCGACATCGCCTGCGAGCTCGTGGCGATGGGCAAGCGCGAGTTCATGGTGGTGCGCACGGTCGAGGCCGAGCCTCCGCGCAGGCTCGTGAACGAGCGGGTCGACGGCCACCGGGGGGGCACGTCCGTGTTCGAGCTCGAGCCCGAGGGCGCCCACGCCACCCGCGTGACGCTGACCTCCGAGGTCGAGCTGTCGCGGCTGCTCGCGGCGATGGCGTCGGCGCCGATCCGAAGCGCCCTGGAGGACCAGCTGCGCAATCTGGCGGCTCTCGTCGCGGCCGGCGAGTAGCGCCGCCGCGCCGCCGTGCGCCGCCTGCTCGCCCACCGGGACGCCCGCCTGCTCCTCGCCGGCCAGACGCTGTCGGTGTTCGGGGACCGGGCGATGTTCCTCGCGCTCGGCGTATGGGTGAAGACGCTGACCGGATCGAGCGCCGCCGCCGGCCTGGTGTTCTTCGCCTATACGGTCCCCGGGCTCGTCTCGCCGGTCTTCGGCGTCGTCGTCGACCGCGCCCGCGCCCGGCCGCTGATGATCGGGCTCAACCTGGCCGGCGCGGCCGTCCTGATCCCGCTCGTCGGCGTGCACGGCCGCGGCCAGCTGTGGGTGATCTACCTGGTCACGCTGCTCTACGGGGCGATCGGATGGCTGTTCTACTCGGCCCAGTCCGCCTACCTCACCCGTCTGCTCCCGCCCGAGCTGCTCGGTGACGCCAACGCGGCGCTGCAGACGGCCGGCGAGGGCATGCGGCTCTTCGCGCCGCTCGTCGGCGCCGGCCTCTTCGCGGCGTTCGGCGGCCCGACGGTGGCCGCCCTGGATGCCGCCACGTTCGTCGTGGCGGCGGCGACGCTCGCGCTCGTCCGCCATCGCGAGCGGCAGCCGGTTCCGACCGAGCATCACCTGCGGGCGCAGGTGGCCGCGGGGGTGCGGCACATCGCCCATTCGGCCGGCCTGCTGCGGATCGTTGCGACCACCGGCGTCGTCCTGCTCGTCGTCGGCTTCTCCGAGACGCTCGTGTTCTCGGTGATCCAGCACGGTCTGCACCGCCAACCGACGTTCTTCGGCGTCCTCAGCTCGGCCCAGGGCCTCGGCGCGATCGCCGGTGGCATCGCCGCCGGCGGCATGGTGCGCCGCCACGGCGACGGGCGCGTCATCGGCCTCGGGATGCTGCTCTTCGCCGCCGGTGAGGCGGGGCTCCTGGTGCCGCACGTGGCCGTCGTGCTGGTCGGCTTCGCGGTCGCCGGCGCCGGCATCTCATGGGCGGTCGTCGGGTACTTCACCGCGGTGCAGCTGCGCACTCCGGCCGCGCTCCAGGGCCGCGTGAGCTCCGCCGCCGACGTCGTGGTCAGCGTGCCCCAGACGGTCTCGATCGCGCTCGGCGCAGCGCTGATCGGCTTCGTCGACTACCAGGTCCTGATCGTCGTCATGTCGGTCGTGACCGCAGCCTGCGGCGCGTATCTGGTGACGGCACATTTGCCGCCTCCAACGGACGGCCTCGTCCCGGCCGCCGACGGTCGGTAACCTCCCGCGGGATGCAATCGCTCACCCAGCACCTGCAGACGTTCATCGCCGCTCACGGCCTGCAGGCGGTGTTCCTGCTGATGGTGCTCGAGAGCGCCTGCATCCCGGTGCCGAGCGAGGTCACGATGATCTACGCCGGCTACCTCGTCTCGCAGGGCAGCATGAGCTTCGTCGCCGCGGTGGTCGTCGGCACCCTGGGCAACCTGGTCGGGTCGCTGATCGCGTGGGCCGCCGGGGCGTACGGCGTCGATGCGGTGCTCATGCGCAGCGAGCACAACCGCCGCCGCATCGAGCAGTCGCACCGCTGGTTCGAGCGCTACGGCACGCCGGCGGTGTTCTTCGGCCGGCTTCTGCCGGTCGTGCGCACGTTCATCTCGCTCCCGGCGGGCGTCGCCCGGATGCCGCTCGGGCGCTTCTCGGTGCTGACGGTGCTGGGGACGCTGCCGTGGTGCATCATGCTCGTCGCCGTGGGGGACGTCGCCGGCGCCAACTGGGACACGTGGCACCGCCGGTTCGGCTATCTCGACTACGTGGTGGTCGCCGCGTTCGTCGCCGCCGCGGCCTGGCTCCTACTGCGTCAGAGGCGGCAACCCGGCCACTAAAGTGGCCGAGATGCCGGTCCCCCTGATGGACATCCGCGGGCAGTACGCAGATCTCCTGGACGAGGTCAAGCGCGCGGTCTGCGACGTGATCGACTCGGGCAAGTTCATCCTCGGCCCGAACATGCGCGCGCTCGAGGACGAGGTCGCCGCGGCGGTCTGCGCCGGGCACGGCGTGGCGGTCGCAAACGGCACCGACGCGCTCGTCCTCAGCCTCGAGGCGCTCGGCATCGGCCGGGGCGACGAGGTGGTCACGACCGCCTACACGTTCTACGCGACGGCCGAGGCGATCGCCCGTGTCGGCGCGACGCCGGTGTTCGCAGACATCGATCCGCGCACCTTCAACCTCGACCCGGCCGCCGCGGAGGCCGCCGTCACGGAGCGCACGCGCGCGATCGTGGCCGTGCACGTCTACGGGCTCCCGGCCGACCTGCAGGCGCTGCGCGATGTGGCCAACCGCCACGGCCTCGCGCTGGTCGAAGACGCCGCGCAGGCCTTCGGCGCGACGGTCGATGGCCGCGGCGCCGGCAGCTTCGGCGACCTGGGGACGTTCTCGTTCTTCCCCACCAAGAACTTCCCGGCGATGGGCGATGCCGGCATGGTCGTCTCCGGCAGCGCCGACCTGGCCGAGCGGGTGCGCCTGCTGCGCTTCCACGGCTCGCGCGAGAAGCGCCGGTTCGAGCTCGTCGGCACGAACTCGCGCATGGACGAGATCCAGGCTGCCGTGCTGCGCCGGTTCCTGCCCGAGGTCGGCGGCTGGAACGCCGCCCGCCGCAGGGCCGCCGACCGCTACCGCCGGCTCGGCCTCGGCGACCAGGTCGAGCTGCCGGCCGAGGTGCCGGGCACCGAGCACGTGTACCACCTGTACGTCGTGCGCGCACCCGCCCGTGACCAGCTCGCCCGCAGCCTGACCGCCGCGGGGATCGGCTGCCGCGCGTACTACGACGTCCCGCTCCATCTCCAGCCGGTATTCGCCCATCTCGGCTACCGCCGCGGCGACCTGCCCGAGACCGAGCGCGCGGCCGACGAGGGGCTGGCGTTGCCGATGTTCCCGACGCTCGACGAGTCCGCCCAGCGCGAGGTCGTGGCGGCTGTGCGCGCGGCGTCGCTCGCGGCCGCCTGAGCAGGCGCGCCGCCCGTGCGCGTCTGGATCGACCTCACCAACTCACCCCACGCGGTCATCTTCGCCCCGCTCGTGCGGCGTCTGCGCGACCGCGGCTGGGACGTCGCGGTCACCGCCCGCGCCTTCGCCCAGACGCTCGAGCTGCTCGAGCTCTACGGGATCGAGCACACCGTCATCGGCCACCACGGCGGCGGCTCGCGCGCCGGCAAGGCCCGGGCGGCGGCCGGCCGGGTGGCGGCGATGACCGCCTTCGGCCGCCGCGGCCGCTTCGACGTGGCCCTGGCGCACGGATCGACCGACCTGCCGATGGCGTGCCGCGTGCTGCGTGTCCCGAACACGACCATGTTCGACTACGAGTTCGCGACCCTGCAGCACTCGCTCAACTGCCGGCTGGCCTCGCGCGTGCTGGTGCCGGACGCGATCCCGCCGGCGCGGCTGCGCCGCTTCGGCGTGCGCCCGCCGCGGCTTGTGCGCTACCCCGGCCTCAAGGAGGAGTACTACCTGGCCGGGTTCGAGGCCGACCCCGCGGTGCCGCGCGCCCTCGGCCTGGACGGCAGGCGGATCGGCGTCGTCCTGCGGCCGCCCGCTGACGTCGCCCTCTACCACCGGTTCCAAAACCCGCTGTTCGACGCCGTCCTCGACCGCATCGGCCATCGCGACGACGTGATCGCCGTGGTGCTCCCGCGCACGCCGGAGCAGGGCCACCGCATCCGCGCCCTGCGCCTGCCCTCCGTGGTCGTGCCCGAGCACGCCGTCGACGGCCACAGCCTGCTCGCAGGCGCCGACCTGGTCGTGAGCGCGGGCGGCACGATGAACCGCGAGGCGGTCGTGCTGGGGACGCCCGTGTACACGACCTTCGCCGGCCGTCTCGGCGGCGTCGACGAGCGGCTGGTGGCCGAGGGGCGGCTGCGCCCGCTCGAGGCGGCCGAGGATCTCGTGCTCGAGCGCAAGTCGGGCGTCGTTGCAGAGCGGCTGCGCCGCGACCCCGACCACCTGCTCGCGCTCGCCCTCACCGGGCTGGCGCGCCGATAGGAGCGGGGCCAGGCCCCATACGGGGCCATCCTTATACCTGCTGATAAGCTCAGGCTGATATGGACCTGCGCCAGCTGCAGACGTTCGTCGAGGTCGTCGAGCGGGGATCGTTCTCGGCCGCGGCCGACGCTCTCGGCGTGACGCAGCCCGCCGTCAGCCAGCAGATCCAGACGCTCGAGCGCATGCTGGGGGCGGCGCTGATCGACCGCTCGGGCCGGCGGGCCGCGCCCACCGATCGCGGGGAGGTGCTGCACCGCTACGCGCTGCGCATGCTCACGCTGCGTGACGAGCTCGCGCGGGAGCTGGCCCAGGACTCCGATCAGCCCACCGGGCACCTGATCGTCGGCGCGTCGACCGGCCCCGGCGAGCACGTGCTGCCGCGGCTCCTGGGCGGATTCCGGGCGGCGCACCCGCGGGTCGAGGTGACCCTGCGCGTGGACGCGACCGACGCGGTGATCGACCGGGTGCTCGACCGCGACCTCGAGCTCGGCGTGGTCGGCGCGCGCCGCAGCCACCGTGCGCTCGAGTTCGAGCCGTTCCTGCGCGACCGGGTGGTGCTGGCGGTGCCGGCCGGGCATCCGTTCGCCGGCCGGGTCGTCTCGCTCGCCGAGCTCGTCGCCGAGCCGCAGGTGGTGATGCAGTCGGGCGCCGGCGTGCGCACGGTGATCGAGGACGAGCTGCGTCAGGCCGGCGTGCGGGTGCGCGACCTCAAGGTGGCGATGGAGGCCGGCCTGCAGGAATCGGCCAAGTCGGCGGTCGAGGCCGGGCACGGCGTGTGCTTCCTCTCGTCGCTCGCCGTCGCGAAGGAGCTGCGCCTGGGCACGCTCGCGACCGCCGAGGTGGCGGGCCTCGACCCGGTGCGCGACTTCTACTCGGTGCGCCTGGCGACGCGCAGCCGCAGGCGGCTCACCGACGCGTTCCTGGCCTGGTGCCGGGTGCGCCTGGCCGCCGACTTCGGGTCGACGCAAGTCCAGGAGGACGCATGACATATGCCGACGACGTGCTCGTGACGACCGACTGGGTGGCCCGGCACCACGACGATGCGAGCATCGTCGTCGCCGAGGTGGACGAGAACACCGAGCTCTACGCCGAGGGCCACATCCCCGGAGCGGTGGCGCTGCACTGGCAGGCGGAGATGCAGCAGCAGGTCGTCCGCGACGTGATCGGACCGGCCGAGTTCGAGCGGCTGCCTTGCCGCGAAGGGGATCGCAAACGGCTCGACCGTGGTGCTCTACGGCGACAGGAACAACTGGTTCGCGGCCTACGCCTACTGGTACCTGAGGCTGTACGGGCACGCCGACGCCCGGATCATGGACGGCGGCCGCCAGAAGTGGATCGACGAGGGCCGGCCCGTGTCTCGATCCGAGCCGCGCCCGGCCCGGGCGGCCTACACGGCGCAGCCGCTCGACGACTCGTTGCGGATGCGCCGGGACGCCGTGATCGAGGTCGTCCGCGGTGGCAGCCACACGCTGGTCGACGTGCGCAGCCCGCAGGAGTACTCGGGCGAGCTGATCGCGATGCCGGGATACGAGCAGGAGGGCGCCCCGCGAGGCTGCTGCGCGAGCTGCTCGGCTATCCCGACGTGCGCAACTACGACGGGTCGTGGACGGAGTGGGGCAACCTGGTCGACGTCCCCATCGCGAAGGGCGTAGACCCGAGCTGACCGATCGCCCCGCCCCGCCTAGCCCAGGAGCGGGTCGCGGACGCCGCGGCTGGTGATGTGGGCGCGGCCCGGGTGCTGCACGTCGAAGTACCACGAGAGCAGCCGCTGGATGTCGACCGGATCGACGTCGGCGCCGGCCTGCTCGCCCTCACAGGCGCTCGTGCTCGGCTCGTTCATCGGCTCAGCCCTCCTCTCGGCGGTCACTCGTTCGCGACGTGTATCGGCACGCCCGCCGCGGGCCGTTGCCCCCCGGATGCGGTATCCCCGCGGAGCGGGAGGGTCAGCGGGCGCCGCCGCGCCAGTCGTCGAGGTCGGTCCAGAAGCTCGATCGCAGCGCGTCCGCCAGGCGCGGATCGGTGTGCGCCGGGTTGAACACGTTGTACGCGGTGTCCGCGCACACCTCGATCTCGCTCAGGCGCACGGCGCCGAGCGCGAGCACGATGTCGTGCGGAAGCTGGAGCTCGTCGGCGGTGTAGTGCTTGAAGTGGAGGTCGGGCGCGCGATCAAGCAGCTCCGGCCAATCCGGGCAGGTGCGCATCCCCATCCGGTGAAGTCTATGCCTGCCCGCGCTTCGGCCGCGCGCTCAGTGCTTCCCATGCGAGCGCGAGGCCGGTGCCGACGATGAGACCGACCATCGCGGCGATCACCAGGGAATTGCGCCGCGTCGTCGCGCTGACGGCATGCCCGACCGCCCGTGAGATGAACTGGGCCGACTCGATGTCCTTCGTGGCGGCCAGGGCGACCTGGTCGTTCGTCAGGTTCTGGGTGAGCGTCCCGATCTGGTCGGCCGCCGTCGAGAGGTCGGTGACGAACGGCGCCTGCGCCGCCACCTTGCTGAGCGGGTCGGCGCTCGAGCGGGCGATGGTGGCCAGATTCGCGCGGGCCTGCTTCTGCACCTGGGTCACCGTCTGCAGCTGGCTCTTCTCGAGGGCGACGCGGCTCGCGATCAGGCCAGTCTTGAGCGTCGTGTACCGGTTGGCGTAGTCGATCAGCGACTGCGCGAGGGTGTTTGCGACCGTCTGCACCTTGAGCCGCGACCACGGCCCCTCCGCGGTGATCGTGATCGTCGGCGGGCCGGTGCCCGTGACGGCCTTGCCGGCCGAGGACGCCGCTCCGCCCGACGCCAGGACGCTGATGTGGCTGCGCAGGCGGCGATTGTCGATCCCGGCCGCCTTCGCCGCCGCCGCGAGCTGCTGCGGCGCCGTGGCGTACTGGATCGAGATCGACGGATTCGAGAGCGGCGTGGAGTTCAGCACGGCCGCCCCGCTGGGCGTGAAGGGCTGGCCCAGGTAGACGCTGGCCGTCGCCGCGGACTGCTTCGTCGCGCCGCTCACGCCGTGCAGGAACACGAGCAGCACCGCCGCGACGATGGCGAAGACGATCACATACCAGCGGCGCGCGGCACGGCGGACGTATTCGGTCACCCGCACCTCGCCGGCGGGCTGAACGGGCTGGGTGACTGACACGGAGGGGTAGTCTAGTCAGCGGCATTGGAGCAAGCTTTGGGCAACCGTCCCCTGCGCGTGGCGCTGGTCGACCCGTCGGGGTACTCACGCCCGTACGATCACGAGCTGGCGCGTGCCCTGCACGGCCGCGGCCACCGGGTCACGC
Organism: uncultured Actinomycetes bacterium; assembly: GCA_963717845.1. GTDB lineage: Bacteria > Actinomycetota > Thermoleophilia > Gaiellales > JAICJC01 > JAICJC01. The sequence continues at coordinate 576,286 of CAVQXH010000001.1, read as the reverse complement.
TGTGGACGTCGGCCTTCGTGCACGGCGACGCCCCCGCCCCCGCCGGCTACGAGGTGCGGGAGCACTTCTACCGGCGCAGCAACGGCCTGCCGGTGGGGAGCCGGCTGCGGCCGCCGGCGAAGGCGGCCGAGCACATCGCCGACCTGGGGCGGCTGGGCGCGCTCCTGCGCCGCGACCCGCCCGACATGGTGCACGTCCAGTGGTGCGTCCTGCGGCCGGTCGAGCGCCAGTTCTATCGCCGTCTGCACGCCGCCGGCATCCCGTCCGTCTTCACGGCGCACGATCCCGTCCCCAACGTGGGCGGGTCGGCCCGCCGCCGCTCGGCGGCGGCCACGGCGCGCTCGTTCGAGCGGGTCGTGTGCCACAGCGAGTGGGGCCGGGCGGCGCTCGTCGACCGCTGCGGCGTCGATCCCGGCCGCGTGCGGGTGATCCCGCACGGCGTGTTCGCCTATCTGCGCGATCTCCCCGCCGTCGACCCGCCCGCCGTCCCCGCCGGGCCGCTGGCCGTGGCGCCCGGGCTGATCCGGCCCTACAAGGGCCTCGACGTGCTCCTGCGGGCCTGGCCGCACGTGCGCGAGCAGGTGCCGGAGGCCACGCTGCTCGTCGCCGGCCGGCCGATGATGGACCTCGCGGCGCTTGCGACCGACCAGCCCGGGGTGGTGTTCCTGCCCCGGTACCTGTCCGATGCCGAGCTCGCGGCAACGCTGCGCCGCGCCGACGTCGTCGTGCTGCCGTACCGGCGCATCGACAACTCCGGGGTGCTGGCGGCGGCCCTGGCGTTCGGGGCGCCCCTCGTGCTGAGCGACGTCGGCGGCTTCGGCGAGCTGCATCGCAGCGACGGCGTGGGCGAGCTCGTGCCTCCGGGCGACACCGTCGAGCTGGCAGCGGTGCTCGGCCGGCTCCTGGGCGATCGCGCCGCCCGGGCCCGCCTGGCGGAGCGCAGCGCCGCGGCGGCCGCCGGCCCGCTGAGCTGGGACTCCGTCGCGGAGCGCACCGAGGCGGTCTACCGCGAGCTCACGGGGGGATGATCGCGAGCAGGCCCCGGCCGTTCACAGCCGCGAGCCGGCAGCCTTGTCCCACGTCGCGGGAACGCCGCGGCGCAGGTAGCCGACGAGCGCGATGACCGTGGCGAGGGTCACGAGCAGGTAGTAGTGCAGCACGCGCAGCACGCGCACCCGGCCGCGCAGGAGCATCGAGAGCGCCACCAGTGCGAGCCCGATGAGCTGGGCCAGGAGCGCCACCGCGTAGACGGTGCCGTGCGTCGCGAGCGCCGCGCTGGTCGCGAGCAGCACCAGGTGCAGCGGGCCGCTCCAGTAGCGCAGCAGGCGGTGCGACACGATCTCGACCCAGTAGACCGGCCCGAGCCGGCGCAGGCCGAACATGCGGCCGCGAAACAGGATCAGCCAGCAGTGCTCGAACATGCGCACCTTGCGCCGGAATTCGTCCTCGATGTCCGTGGTCATGCTCTCGGTCGCCCGCGCCGTCGGCTCGTACACCGCCCGGTAGCCGTTCTGCACCATGAGATACGGGAAGCTCAGGTCGTGCCCGAAGCGGGGGTCGACCTGGCGGTAGGCCTCGCGTCTGACCGCATAGATGGCGCCGTTCGATCCCGTCATCGAGTGCACGAGCGACTCGCGCCGGCGCAGCCACATCTCGTAGCGCCAGTAGAGGCCCTCCTGGTTGGTGCCGCCGGCCGGGTTCTCGAGGCGCACATTCCCGCACGCCATCCCCACCTGCGCGTCGGCGAAGGGCCGCACCAGGCGCCGCAGCGCGTCCGCGTCCCAGCGCACGTTGGCGTCCCCGAAGGCGACGATCTCGCCGCTCGTCTCGGCCACGGCCCGGTCCTGTGCGGCCACCTTGCCGCCGCGCTCGCAGTGGATCAGGCGCACGCCCCGGGCGGCGAAGCGCTCGACGAGGGCGTGCGTGCCGTCGCTCGAGTCGTCCGACGTGACCACGATCTCCAGCCGGTCGGCCGGATAGTCGAGGGCGAGCGCGTTCTCGAGCTTTGCCTCGATCACGTCCTCCTCGTTGTAGGCCGGGATGATCAGGCTCACGCTGGGGAGGATGTCGGCTGCCGCCACCGGCCGCGGGCGCACGCGGGCAAGAAGCGCAATCGCGAGCGGGTAGAGCAGGTGCGTCCACAGGAGCGCCGCCAGGCTGGCCCAGAAGGCGATCTCGAGGGCGAGGATCACCGGGCGGACCCGGCCGCCGGGGCCGCGCGTGCGGCGACGCGCGATCGGGCGGGCGCGAACATCGCCGCCCCCGCGACCGCCAGCAGCGCCAGCGCGTAGAAGTAGTCGAACGTCATGGTCAGGTAGAACAGGTTGCCGGCGCCGGTCGCGACGAGGGCCGCCAGCAGACCCTGGCCGAGCCGCGCGATGTCGGCGTCGGGCGAATGCCGGATCGCGGCCGCGCTCGCGAGCAGGTAGGCGAAGTACACCAGGTACAGGGCCATGCCGACGAGGCCCGTCTCGACCAGGATCGCGATCCAGGCGCTGTGAGGGCCGAAGTCGGTGCGGCCGGTGACGAACTGGTAGAAGACGGCGAAGGTGTTGAAGCCCATCCCGAACAGCGGGTGGGGATCGAGCGCCGGCGGCACCAGCTGATAGAACTGGAGGTGGGTCTGGGTGCTGCCGCCGTTCAGCTGCGTCCGCGAGGCGACCACCGCGCGGACGAAGTGCGACGACAGGTACAGCGCGGCGAGCGCCGCCGCCAGGCCGCCGACGACGATCCCGATCGTCCGCGCCTGCGGCAGGTGACGGCGGGCGCTCGGCGCCAGCACGAGCAGACCGGCGACGTCGCCGAGGGCGGCCGAGCGCGAGAGGGTGAGGATCTGGACGACGAGCATGAAGAGCAGCAGCACGCCGATGCGGCGGCGGCCCTGCCGGTCGCCCAGGTAGTAGGGCAGGAGCACCATCAGCGGCACGCACAGCATGACGCCCAGGTGGTTGGGGTCTCCGGTCAGGGCGTTGATCCGGTAGACGTTCTGCGAGCCCGACACGGTGCCGAAGATGTTGATGCCGCCGACGCCGCCCTGCCCGGCCGTGAGCGGACCGACCACCAGCCGGTCGAGGTTGATGCCCGCGGCGATCGCGAGCGTGAGCTGCATGACGCCGTAGACGCAGTTGACGACGAGCCCGGCGATGAAGGCGAAGATCGCCCGCAGGAACAGCGGGCGGCCGCGCCGCACCATGTGGGCGACCCCCAGGATCAGGTACGTGAAGTGGATCGCCCAGGTGCCCATCCCCTTCAGCCAGTACGAGAGCGCCGCCCGGTCGGTGAGGTCGAAGTACCCGGCCAGGTAGACCGCTCCGAACGCGAGCATGAATCCCGCGAGGGTGATCGCCGCGGGGTGGAAGAGCAGGTCGCGCCGGCGCAGCCGGTCGATCACGAACGCGACGACGAAGGCGGTCGCGAGCAGGTTCGTCCAGGTGAGCGTCACGAGCGACGTCTCCCAGCGGATCTTCTCGAACGTGAGCACCGAGAGCGTCAGCAGGAGCAGCCAGTCGAGCCAGGTGAGCTTCACGGCGCCACCTCCCGCAGGACGCCTGCGAGCTCGGCCGCCCGCGCCCGCCGGGACATGCGCTCGGCCAGGTCTCCCGGCAGCTCGATGTCGGGCAGGCCGCCGTTTCGGCGCTTGTCGACCAGGGCCTCGAGCGCGCGCGACTGGGCGCCCGCATCGTCCGAGTCGACGACCTCGCCCGCCCCCGCCGCGCGCAGGAGCTCGGCCGCGACGCCGGCCGGCGGCACCGCCGCGAGCACCGGCCGGCGGGCGGCGAGGTACTCGTACACCTTGCCCGAGATGACGGTGTCGCCGCGCCCGTCCGCATGCGGGATCAGGAGCAGCAGCGCGTCGGCCGAGCGCTGCGCGGCGACCGCCTCGCGAAACGGCAGGAACCCGGTCTCCTCCCACGCGTCGTCGATGTGCAGGGCCCGCGCCCAGGCCCGATCGGACGCGCGCAGGTCGCCGACGAACCGCACCCGCACCTGGCCGCTCAGATCCGGCCGGCGGGCAAGCAGGTCGCGCACCGCGGTCAGGAACGGCCGCGGGCTGCGCTGGCCGAAGAACGCGCCCGTGTGCACGATCGTGAACGGCCCCTCGGGCGCGTAGGCGAGGCCGGCGAAGTCGCTCAGGTCGACGCCGTGGCCGATCACGTGCGTCTTTGCGGCCGCGCTCGGGTCGAGCTCGCGGAGCTCGGCCGCGATCGCGTCGGTGACGGCCACGAGCGCGCTCGCCCGGCGGGCGACCGTGCGTGCCATCGTCCGCTCGACCGCGCGCTTGGCGCGCACTCCGCGGCTCTCGTAACGGCGGTGCGGGTGGGCCAGCCAGGAGTCGCGCAGGTCGGCCACCCACGGCCGCGAGGTGGCGGCCGCGACCGCGGCGCCGATCAGGTGCACGGACGGGGGCGGCGACGTGGTCATGATCGCGTCGATGTGGCGCCGGCGCACGATCCGCACGGCGGCCGGGACGGCGGTCGCCGCCCATGGCGCCGCCTTGTCGGGGATGAGCGCACGCTCGTAGGCGTAGCGGGCGTGCACCGCCGCGCGGCCCAGGCCGCGCGAACCACGCAGCGCGTCGCCGCGAAACGACGAGCGCGGCCCCAGGAAGCGGGTGCGGTGGACGGTCGTCGCGGTCGGGATCTCGGCCAGCAGCGGCTCGTCGACCGCAAACCACTTCGGATCGCTCGGCGCGAGCACGTCGACGTCGACGCCGAACTCGGGCAGGTGGCGGCAGAACTTGAGGGTGCGCTGGACGCCGCCACCGCCCGCCGGAGGGAAGTAGAACGCGATCAGGAGGAGGCGCACGGAGCTCCAGTGTAGTGAGGGCGGGCACCGGCCCGGCGCGCTCGCGGCGCCGGTACGATCGCAGGATGTGCGCCGGATTGGACGCTGGTGGCTGACGCCCGGCACGAGCGCGTCCCCGTCGGCTTCCGTGTGGTCACCCCGGCGACGCCGTTCGAGCGCCGGGTCGAGCGGGTCGTGCGCCGGATCCCGGCGGGGCAGGTGGCGAGCTACGGCCGCGTGGCCGAGTGGGTCGGACAGCCCGACGGAGCCCGCGCCGTCGGCGGCGTGATGGCGCGCAGTCTGGACGGGGTGCCGTGGCACCGCGTCGTCACCGCCGCCGGGCGGCTCGTGCCCGGGCACGAGGCCGATCACGCCGAGCGGCTGCGGGCCGAGGGCGTGCGCGTCGCCCGTGGGCACGTCGCCGACCCCATCCCCTGGTGGCCGGGGCCGCGCACGCGCCGGCCCGCGCGCTAGCCCCTCCGGAAGAGGGCCGTGCTGCCGCGGCTGCGCTCGCCGAAGCCGGCGGCGCGGTACATCGGCTCGCCTGCCGCCGTCGCCACGAGGCCGACCAGCGACCGCCCTCCGGCGCGGGCGAGCACCGAGTCGAAGATGGCGCGGCCGATGCCCGCGTGCTGGTGCGGCGGCTCGACGATCATGTCCCACACCGTCGCGTAGAGGGCGCCGTCGTCGAGCAGGCGGGCCATGCCGATGAGCTCGCCCCGCTCGTCGCGGGCCGTGACGTTCCAGGTCGTGTCGAGGGCGGCCGCCAGGATGTCGTCGTCCACGGCCGGATCGTCCCAGCCGGCCGATCGGCGCAGGCGCCGGTACTCGGCCGGATCGATGCGGTCACCCTCGGTCAGTCGCATCTACAGGAACCAGCGGTACACCTCGAAGACCTCTGCCAGGTCGCGGCCGCCCTCGATGCCGCGGGTGCGGGCGACGTTGCGGACGTACTCCTCGTTCGCGTAGTTTCGGTGGGCCTGGCTGCGGTAGCACTGCAGGGCCGCCACCTTGCGGTCGAGCTGTCCCTGCTCGAGCTCGACGTAGGCCTGCTGGCGGAAGTTGAAGCAGTTCCACGGGATCTCGTACCCGAGCAGCGTCGTGCGCTTGAACGCGCGCATGCTCTCGCGGGCGACCGTCTCGTGATCCTGGTGGATGTCGCCCAGCGACGGGGTCAGCACGAGGTCGGGCGAGAGCGCGGAGTTGAGCGCGACCAGGATCTCGAGGATGTCCTGGCGCACGCTCGGGAAGGTGCGCACCTCGAAGTCGTGCACCGTCAGGTGCGACTGCGGGATCCCGAGCGTGGCCGTCGCGGCCCGCACCTCGTGCACGAGCGTGTCCGCGGGGAACCCGGCGGGCAGCGACCGCGACGCCGAGGAGAAGGCGACGTAGCGCACCTCGGCGCCCGCGTCGACGAGCCGCGCGATCGTGCCGCCGCAGCCGAACTCGCCGTCGTCCGTGTGTGGCGCGAGCACGAGCACGGAGCGTCCGGCGGCGATCACGGGGCGGCCATGCGGTCGATCATCGCCGCGCACTCTACTGAGAACCCGTTCACCCCGGCAGGCGGATGCTGCCCGCGTCGACGAGCGCCGACGCATTCCCGGCCGGGTCGACCGCGAGGAGCGTGATCCGCACGTGCGCCCCCGTGAGCCCGGTGTGATGGAAATGCGCGACCCCGGCCCGGCCGTGGAAGACCGTCGAGCGGCCGGTGTCGGCACCGAGCCCGATCGCGCGCACGAAGACCACCGCCGCCTCGCTCGTGCGGTACCTGATCGGCAGGCTGCCGGGGCGGCTGAGCAGCGTCAGCCGCGGGGCGGTGTTGTCGAGCTCGATCGGGTCGGGGATGGTGATGACGCGGTGCAGGTGCAGGAGCGCGACGCGGAGGTGGTAGACGCCGTCGGCCGCCGTGCCCCCGCCGTCGAGCCGGCCGTTCCAGCGCAGGCTGACCGGGCCCCGCGGCAGGAGCCGTCCGGACGCCGGGGTGAGGTGGGCGACGATCCGGCCCGAGCCGTCCGCGATGGCGAGGGCGACCCTGCCCGCGGTGCGTAGGCGGAACCGCAGGAGGGCCGAGTGCGAGCGGCAGCGGGTGCCGGCGCGCACGGGGCTGCACGTCGTCGAGAAGTACTTCTGCAGGTGCGTGCCCCCGACCGGCGCCCGCTCGAGCTTGAGCTGCTCGGCCCGCAGGAAGGCGAGGCCGGACGCCGCGAGCAGCACGCCGATGACGATGATCCCGGTCCGCTTCCTGGGCACGACGGCGGATTGTAGGGGCGCGGGATTGGGCGGCCGCTGGCGCTACGGGGACTGTCCCCGGAAACCGGGGACAGTCCCCTGCCGAATCAGAACGCGCCCAGGAGCTTCAGGCCGGAGAGCGCGAGCACGCTGGCGATGCTGCCGCGCAGAGCGCGCGCGGGCATCCTCGCCGTGAAGTGCGAACCGATCAGGATGCCCGGGATCGAGCCGATCAGGATCGTGCCGACGTAGCCGAAGTTGGGCGTGCCCCAGATGATCGTGCCGGCCGCGGCGGCGAGGGTCACCATCATCGCGTGGAAGAGATCGGTGCCGACGACGCGCCGGGCCGAGAGCGGGAACAGGGTGACGAGGGCCATGCCGAAGAACACGCCCGAGCCGACCGAGGTGAGGCCGAGGACGAACCCGAACACTGCGCCGATCGTGACCGCGAGCACCTTGTGGTTCGTGGTCAGCTCGCCGTCGACCGGCAGCTTCGTGTGATCCCACAGGCCGCGGATCGTGACGAAGGTGCGGATGGCCACCGCGATCCCTACGGCGATCAGGGTGTAGCCGATCACGTCGGGCAGCCAGGTGTTGACGTTGTCCCCGAAGAGGTTGTAGAGCGCGTACGTGCCGAGGAACGCGGCGGGCACGCTGCCCGTCGCCATCCACAGCGCGAGCTGCGGGTTGACGTTCTTGAGCTGGTGGTGGCGGGCCGCCCCGAACATCTTCGTGACCGCTGCGTACACCAGGTCGGTGCCGACCGCCGTGCTGGCCGGGATCCCGAAAAACGTGATCAGGATCGGCGTCATCAGGGAGCCGGCGCCCATCCCGGTCAGCCCTACCAGGAGGCCCACTGTGAGCCCCGCCAACATCAGTCCAACGTTCATCTCTGCCCTTCCCCTCCTCCGATGATCACCACAAACCCTACCAATATAACTGAATTAGTGGGGAACGCAAGTGGGTGATGAGACGCGTTGGCTAGAACGCGCCGAGCATCTTCAGGCTGGAGAGCGCAAGCACGCTTGCGAGCGAGCCGCGCAGGGCCTTCTCGGGCAGCGCGACCGTGAGCTGGGAGCCGATCAGGATGCCGGGGATCGAGCCGATCATGAGGAACGCGATGCTCGAGAAGCGCATCGAGGGCAGCAGGAAGAACGATGCCGCAGCCGCCGCGCACGTGACCAGGGCGCCGTGGAACAGGTCGGTGCCGACGACCCGCCGCGCCGACAGCGGGAACATGGTCACGAGTGCCATGCCGAAGAACGCGCCGGCGCCGACCGACGTCAGCCCGAAGATGAACCCGAAGACGGCGCCGATCACCAGGGCCAGGTAGCGGTGGGGTTGGCCGATGGCGGCGTCGGTGGGCAGCGTGGACGCATCCCAGAGGCCGCGGATGGTCACGAACGTGCGCACGGCCACCGTGATGGCCACCAGCATCAGGGCGACGCCGATCACGACCTTCATGTCGCTCTGGATCGCCGATCCCTCGGACGCGGCGAGCCGGTTCAGCGTGACCACCCCGAGCACGGACGCGGGCACGCTCCCCGCCGCCATCCACAGGGCCAGCTCGACGTTCACGGTGCGCAGCGTCAGGTGCCGGGCGCCGCCGACGAGCTTCGTGCCCGCCGAGTACAGGAGGTCGGTGCCCACCGCCGCGACCGCCGAGACGCTGAAGACGCTGATCAGCACCGGCGCCATCAGGGAGCCCGCGCCCATGCCCGTCGCGCCCACCAGAATGCCCACGATCAGACCGGCAGCGATCAGCTCGAGCCCGGTCACACACCCTCCCAGGTTTGCGGGTTCTCGACGAGTCTAAGCGAGATAGTGGGGAATGCAAGCCCAACCGGGCGGGAGGCGGCGCGCTCGGGCGCCGCCTCCCGCCGGGAGTACGTCAGGCGGAGCGGTAGGCCTGGATCAGCACCTGCGCCACCTCGGGGCGGCTGAACTCGACCGGGGGCACAATGCCCTCGCCGAGCATCTCGCGCACCTTCGTCCCCGAGAGGTGCACGTGGTCCTCGGAGGGGTGCGGGCAGGTCTTGGCCGAGGCCATGTTGCCGCAGGTGCGGCAGAAGAACGTGTGGTCGAAGAACATCGGCTCGATGTCGAGCTCGTGCGGCTCGAACTGATCGAAGATCAGCTGCGCGTCGTAGGTGCCGTAGTAGCTGCCCACGCCGGCGTGGTCGCGCCCGACGATGAAGTGCGAGCAGCCGTAGTTCTTGCGGCAGATGGCGTGCAAGACCGCCTCGCGCGGCCCGGCGTAGCGCATCGCCGCCGGGAAGGCCGAGAGCATCGTGCGCCCGGCCGGGTAGTACTTCTCGAGCAGCACCTCGTAGCAGCGCATGCGCACCTCGGCGGGGACGTCGTCGCCCTTCGTCTTGCCGACCAGCGGGTGCAGGAGCAGCCCGTCGACCGTCTCGAGCGCGCACTTCTGGATGTACTCGTGCGCGCGGTGCACCGGGTTGCGGGTCTGGAAGCCGACCACGCGGTTCCACCCGCGCTCCGCGAAGGCCGCGCGCGTGTCCGCCGGGTCCTTGTGCAGCGCCGGGAAGGCGGACTGCGGCCGCTGGAACACGGTCACGGGGCCGCCGACGAGCACGCGGCCCTCGGCGTACACCTGGGCGACGCCGGGATGGGCGTCGTCGGTGGTGCGGAAGACCTTCGCGGCCTCCTCGCTGCGGTCGGCCTCGAACACGTCGGCGACCTCGATGACGGCCAGCAGGTCGCCGTCGGAGCCCTCGAGCGCGAGCCGGTCGGCGGTCGGGCGCTCCGGCACCGACAGCGTCACGGGCAGCGCCCAGGGCAGGCCGCTCTCCAGGTGCATGTCCTCCACGACCCGGTCGTAGTCGGCCTGCACCATGAACCCCGTGAGCGGGGACAGCGCCCCCGACGCGATCATGTCGAGGTCGGCGGTCTGCTTCTCGCTCATGTGCACACGCGGGAGGGTGAGCGCCTGCTCGTGCAGCGCCGTGGCCTCGTCGCCTGTGACGGTGCGGTTGACGAGCTCGCCGCCGTGCGGTGCGATCAGGCTGCCGCTGTTGCGCGCGGCCGTGGAGGAGGCCATCAGGCGACCGCCTCCTCGAGCACAGGGGGGATGATGTTCAGCCGCTCGAGCTCGGACAGCACGAAGGCGGCCGACTCCTCGGGCGAGCGGCCCTCGGTCTCGACGACGACCTCGGCCTGCTCGGGCGCCTCGTACGGGTCGCTCACGCCGGTGAACTCCTTGATCTCGCCGGAGAACGCCTTCGCGTAGAGGCCCTTCACGTCGCGCCGCGCGCACTCCTCGAGCGACGTCGCCACGTACACCTCGACGAAGTTGCCGACCTGGCCGACCATGTCGCGCACCAGCTCGCGCGTCTCGGCGTACGGCGAGATCGCCGCGACGATGACGCCCGCGCCGTGGCGGGTCAGGAGCTTGGAGACGAAGCCGATGCGCAGGATGTTGGCGTCGCGGTCCTCGCGGGAGAAGCCGAGCCCCTTGCTGAGGTGCGTGCGCACGACGTCACCGTCAAGGTGGTCGACGAGGACGCCCCGGCGCTCGATCTCGGGCCCGATGATGCGGGCGATGGTCGTCTTGCCGGACCCCGACAAACCTGTGAACCAGAGGGTGAAGCCTGTGGTGTTCTCGTGCACGCTGCTCAGTCCTTTCTGAGGAATCACTGCTTCGTAGTAGTAGCTGCTAGCGCCCGTGCAAGCCGCACTCGATCTTGCCCGTGCCCCGCCAGCGGCCGGCCCGTTCGTCCGGCTGTGCCCCATTCACCGACGAGGTGCACGGCACACACCCGATCGACGGATACCCGTGGTCGTGCAGGGTGTTGTACGGAATGCCGTGCCTCCAGATATAACGCCAGACGTCGCGACTTGTCCAGTCAGCCAAGGGCTGGATCTTGACCACGCCGCGGCGCTCGTCCACCTCGATCTTGCGTGCGTTTTGGCGAGTTGTCGACTGGTCGCGGCGAATTCCTGTGACCCACGCGTCCATTCCCCGCAGCGCCTGCTCGAGCGGCGCGACCTTCCGCATGCCGCAGCAGGCGTCCGGATCGCGCTCCCACAGCCGCTCGCCGTGGGCCGCGGCCTGCTGCTCGACCGACAGCTCGGGCTCGATCCGCTCGAACTTGATCGGATAGCGGGCGATCAGCCGCTCGCGCGTCTCATAGGTCTCGGGGAACAGCAGCCCCGTGTCGAACTCGACCACCCGCAGCTGCGGCGCCACCTCGGCCAGCATGTGCACGAGCACCGAGCTCTGCTTCTGCCAGGAGCAGGTGAGCACGGCCCGGGGGCCGAAGCGCTCGGCCGTCCACCGCAGCACGTCCTCGGCCGGGCGCGACTCGAACTCGGCGGCGAGGCTCTCGGCCTCCGCCGGGGAGATTGGCAGCACCGTGCTCATACGCTCGGAGTCGGCAGGTCTCGGAGGAGCAGCTCGGCCATCGTGTCGGAGCGCAGCCCCAGCCGCAGGGTCTCCAGCGGGATGACCTCCTCGGGCGGGATGTTCCCCAGGTTGACCTCGGGACCCAGATGGCGGATGAACCAGGCCTGCTGATCCTTCTGCGGCGCCTCGAAGAGCAGGTTGTCGACCGGCACCTCGTGCACGATCTCGTCGATCAGTCCGGAGCGCACCTCGCCGCTGCCGCGGAAGATGCCGGCGGTGCCGCCCTCGCGCGCCTCGGTGATCACCTTGGCCGCGCCCGCCTCGAGCTCCTCCTTGATCCAGGCCACCCACTGGTAGGGCGCAAAGACGCACTCGGAGTCCTTCGAGCCGACCTCGGACAGGACCACGAACTCCTCGGCGAGCGACGCGATCAGCTCGAGCTTGGAGTCGCGCTCGATCTGGATCGTGCCGTCGGACACCTCGACGTGGGTGAAGCCGAAGTTCTGCGTCCAGCGCTTGAACTCGTCCACCCGGCCGCGGGCGATGGCGGCCTCGAGCAGCGTGCCGCCGCACATGACCGGGATCGCCGCCGCCTGGTAGGTGCGGATCTTGTCGCCCAGGTTGCGGGTGACGTACGACGTGCCCCAGCCCATCTTGACGATGTCGACGTAGTCGCCGGCCGTGTCGATCAGGCCCTCGACCTCGTTCAGGCTCATGCCCTTGTCGATCACGTGCGTCCAGCCCCGCTCGCGCGGCTTGGGAGGGCGCATCGGCAGTCCCAGGAACTCCTCGACCATGATTACAACCTCGCGTAGATGGACTCGTCGAGCCGCCTGCGCGCCTCGACCTGGACGTTCTCGTACAGGCTCTCCCCGTGGCTGTCCATGCCCACGATCAGCGGGCCGAAGTCGCGCACGCGGAAGCGCCACAGGCACTCCGGCATCAGGTCCTCCCACTCGACCTGGGCGATGGCCTCGATCTGAGTCGTCTCGAGCGCCGCGGCCCCGCCGACGATGGCCAGGTAGACGCCGCCGTGCTCGCGCAGCGGCGCGAGCGCCTCGGGCAGGAGGCCGCCCTTGCCCATGATCGCGCGGGCGCCGTGGTCGCGGATCAGGCCCTCGGTGAACCGGCTCATGCGGGCCGACGTCGTCGTGCCGATGCACATCGGCTCGTACGAGCCGTCCGCGAGCTTGCGCACATTGGGCGCCGTGTGCAGGAGCGCGGCCCCGCGCAGCGAGAACGGCGGCTCCTGGCCCTGGTCGAAGATCCGGATCTGGGTGGCGTCGCGGATGCCGATGATCTCGCCCTGGATGGTGACGGTGTCCCCGGCGTGCAGTGCGCGCACGGCGGCCTCGTCGGTGGGGAAGGTGAGCTCGACGTGCGCCATCGCCTACGCCTCCCGGTCGAAGTCGACGTGGCCGGATGCCGCGATGTGCGCGCTCGCCCGGCGGGCCGCCCAGCACTGGTAGTTGACGGCGACCGGGTTCAGCGTGATGTGCGTGTGGGCCTGCTCGACGTGCACCGCCAGCACCGTGGTGTCGCCGCCGAGGCCCATCGGCCCGACGCCGGTGTCGTTCAGAAGCGCCTTCAGGTCGGCCTCGAGCGCGGCCACGTCCGGATCGGCGTTTCGGGTGCCGACGGGGCGGGCGATCGCCTCCTTCGCCAGGTGCATCGCCAGGTCGGCCGAGCCGCCCACGCCGACGCCGACGATCCCCGGCGGGCAGGGCTTTCCGCCCGCGCCGACGATCGAGTCGAGGACGAAGCGCTTGATCGCCTTCACGCCGTCGGCCGGGACGAGCATCTTCAGAAAGCTCATGTTCTCGGAGCCCGACCCCTTCGGCACGCACTTCACGTCCAGGCCGTCCCAGTCGGGGACGAACTCCCAGTGGATGTGCGGGATGCGGTGGCCGGTGTTGTCGCCGGTGGCCTTGCGCGTCAGGGTGTGGACCGTGTTGGAGCGGAGCGGGTGCTCCAGGGTGGCCCGCCGCGTGCCCTCGCGCAGGGCGTCCTCGATGCGCACGGGATGGAGCGGGAAGCGCTCGCCGACGCGGACGTAGAAGACCGCGATGCCGGTGTCCTGGCAGACCAGGTTGCCGTTCTTGTCGGCGACCGAGACGTTGGTGTTGATCGTCTCCAGGATGCGCTTCCCGACCTTGTGCGTCTCGGTCCCCATCGCCTCCTTGAGGGCGTCGCGGAGGTCCTGGGGGATGTCCTTGAGCGCCCACACGTACAGGTGGGCGGCGGCATCCTCGACCGCGGTCTGCAGGTCGGTGGCGGCGATGGTGCTCATGCCGCCGCCGCCCGTCCGGCCCGGCGGCCGAAGACGACGCAGTCGAGCAGCGAGTTGCCCATCATCCGGTTGCGCCCATGCACGCCGCCCGTGATCTCGCCGGCGGCGAAGAGGCCCTCGACCGTCGTCTTGCCGTGGCGATCGATGCGCAGGCCGCCGTTCTGGTAGTGCAGGACGGGGTACGTGAGGATCGGCTCGGCCAGCGGGTCGGTGCCCGCCGCCCGGTAGCGGCGCAGCATGGTCGGGATCACGGCGGCAGCCACCTCGGGGTCGATCACGGTCGTGTCGAGCTGCACCGCCGGGCGTCCGTCCGGCGTCTGCAGGCCCCGGCCCTGCTCGCACTCGCGCACGATCGCCTCGGCCACCGTGTCGCGCGGCGCGAGCTCGTCGCAGAAGCGCTCGCCCGCGGCGTTGCGCAGGGTGGCGCCGTAGCTGCGGCACGTCTCCGGGATCGAGAAGCCCTGCAGCGGCGGCGGCCAGGCGCCGCCGGTGGGATGGTGCTGGAGCGCGTCGTAGTCGCGCACCTCGGCGCCCAGAGCGCGCGCGAGCGCGGTGGCCTCGCCGGTCGAGCCCGGCTGGTTGGTGGTGAGGATGCCGGCGGCGTGCGCCACGGCGTAGCAGCGCCCGCCCGCGGCCAGCACGACGGCGCCCGCGTCGAGCCGGTGCTCGTCGTCGCCCCGATGCAGGGTGGCGGCGAAGTGCCCGTTCGGGCGCTCGAGCGCGGTGAGCGCGGTGTGGTCGTGGATGGCGACTCCGCGCCGGTCGAGCTCGGCCCGCAGCATCTTCGCGATCACGTGGCCGGTGCGGTCGCCGACCTGCAGCAGCCGCGGCACGCCGGCGCCGCCGCAGCGGGCCAGCCGGTAGCCGCCGCCGTCCCGCGAGAACTCGACGCCGATCGACTCGAGCCAGGCGATCGCTTCGGGGGCCTCCGAGGTGAGCACGGACACGAGCTCCGGGTCGGCGGTGCCGTGCGAGGAGTCGAGCACGTCCTGGGCGTGGCGCTCGGTCGAGTCGTCGGGGCCGACCGCGGCCTGGATGCCGCCGTGGGCCATGCCGGTGTTACACGACGCGCGCGAGCCCTTGGTCACGAGCACGACGTCGGCGCCGGCGTCCGCGGCCGCCCACGCGGCGGCCAGACCGGCGCCGCCACTGCCGATCACGAGCACGTCCGCACGCCCGGGAAGATCGCTCACAGGCCGCATCGTACCCAAGCCGTTCTAATCTGAAAAATAAGACCGGCTTATGTCAGCGAGCTCCGCCGGATCGGTCGGAGTGGTCGCCGGACGCCAGGGCAGCACCAGCGGATCGCCCTCGTACCGGGGGATGACGTGCACGTGGTAGTGGAAGACCGTCTGCCAGGCGGCGGCGCCGTTTGACTGCAGGATCGTGACGCCGGCGGCGCCGAGCCCGCGCACGGCCCGGCCCGCCAGGCGCTGCGCGGCGAGGGCGGCGGCCGTCAGGTCGGCCGCGGAGACGTCATGCAGGTCGGTCGCGTGGGCGCGCGGGATCACCAGCACGTGGCCGCGGGTGGCCGGGAAGATGTCCATGATCGCGACCACGCGCTCGTCCTCGTAGACGCGGGTGGAGGGCAGCTCGCCCGCGGCGATCTTGCAGAACAGGCAGTCGTCCACGGCCGTATTCCAGCACAAGGCATATCCTCCCGGCGTGGCCGACACCCCCGACGTGACGGTGTCCATCGTCTCCAGCGGCGACCTGGGGCTGCTCGCGGCCTGCCTCGACTCGGTCCCGGCAGCCGCGGGCGTCACCGACGTCGAGACGATCGTCGTCGACAACGCGGTCGGCATCGAGGCGGCGCTGCGGGCGTCGCACCCCGGCGTGCGCGTGATCGCGGGCGGCCTGCGGCGCGGGTTCGGCGCCAACCACAACCTCGTCTGCGCCGCCGCCGCCGGCCGCTACGTGTTCATCCTGAACGACGACACCGTGCTCGACCCCGGCTGCATCGACCGGCTGCGGCGCTTCCTCGACCTGAACGCGGCCGTCGCCGCGGCCGGGCCGCGCCTGCGCAACCCCGACGGCAGCGAGCAGCCGTCCGCGTTTCACTTCCCCACGCCGGCGCGGGTGGCGGCGACGACGCTCACGCTGCAGCGGGCGGGCTGGGTGATGTCGGGCGGCGACCGCATCCGCCGCGTGGACTGGATCCACGGCGCGGCGATGATGGTGCGGCTGGACGCGCTGCGTGGGGCGGGCGGGCTCGACGAGGGCTTCTACATGTACCTCGAGGACGTCGACCTGTGCCGGCGCCTGCGCGACCGCGGGTGGGAGATCGCCTTCTTCCCCCGCGCCGGGCTCGTGCATCACGAGAACTCCTCCACCGCATCCGTGCCCCGCCGGCGCATCTACCAGCACGCCCGCAGCCGCGGCATCTACGCGCGCAAGCACCACGGCCGCACGGGCGAGCGGGCCGTGCAGGCGCTCACGGCCGCCACGTTCCTGGCCAGGGCCGGCCTCGCCCGCGTGCTGCCGGGATACGACGGCGCCGACGCCGCCCGTTTCCGCGCTCACGCCCACGCCGCCCTCGCTCCCTACGCCGAGCCGGCGATCGAGGAGGCGGCTGCCGATCACAACCGCGGAGCCGCCGCATGAGCGGCCGCGTGCTCGTGACGGGAGGGCTCGGGTTCATCGGCTCGGCGTTCGTCCGCGCGCTCGCGGCCGACGGCGTCGCCGTCCTGAACGTGGACGCCGACACCTACGCCGGCGACGATCGCCGCCTGGCCGGCGTCGCCGCCGGGGCTGGTCGAGACCGTGCGGATGGACGTCGCGGCGCCCGAGCTCGCCGAGCTGGTGCGGCGTGAGCGGCCGGCCCGGATCGTGCACTTCGCGGCCGAGACTCACGTGACCCGGAGCGAAGGCGCGGCCGAGGCGTTCTTCCACACGAACGTCGAGGGCACGCGCGGCGTGCTCGACGCGGCGGTGGCCGCCGGAGTGCCGCGGTTCGTGCACATCTCGACCGACGAGGTGTACGGCCCCTGCCCCGGCGACCCGTTCCGCGAGGAGCAGAAGCTGCCCGGCGAGGGCCTTGCGACCAGCCCGTACGCCCGCTCGAAGGCGCTCGCCGACGACCTCGCGCTGGCCTACGCCGACCGTCTGGACGTCGTCGTCGCGCGGCCGACGAACTGCATCGGGCCGTGGCAGCATCCCGAGAAGGCGGTACCGCGGTGGGCCACCCGCGCGCTGCGCGGCGAGCGGCTGCCGGTGTGGGGCGACGGCAGGCAGGTGCGCGACTGGATGTACGTCGCCGACGCCGTGTCGGGGCTGCGGGTGCTGGCCGAGCGGGGCGAGCCGGGGACGGCCTACAACCTGGGGCCGGCCGCCGAGGGCGTGCCGAACGTCGAGATCGCCCGGATGGTCGCGCGCGCGGCCGGCGGCGACGCCGCTGCCGTCTACCTGAGCGAGTACGACCGGCCCCAGCACGACCGCCGCTACGCCGTCTCGGTCGAGCGCATCGCGCGCGCTCGGATGGGCCGCGGCCCACACGCTCGAGCGCACCGTCGCCGAGACGGTGGCCTGGTACCGCGACCACGCCGACTGGTGGAGCACGCTCGTGCCGGACGCGGAGCGGCTGTATGCCGACTGAGATCGTGGAGAGCCCGATCGATGGCGTGCGCATCTGGCGGCCGCAGGTGCACGCCGATTCCCGCGGCCGCTTCGTCGAGGTGTTCCGAAGCGCGGCCGTCCCCGAGGCGATGGCGCAGTCGAACCACTCCCGGTCGGTCGCCGGCGTCCTCCGCGGCCTGCACTACCACCGCAATCAGGCCGACCTGTGGTACCTCGTGTCCGGTCGCGCCCAGGTCGCCCTCGCGGATCTGCGCCGGCCGGCCGGACGGCCCACGACGCACACGTTCGTG
This sequence comes from uncultured Actinomycetes bacterium, assembly GCA_963717845.1. Classification (GTDB taxonomy): domain Bacteria; phylum Actinomycetota; class Thermoleophilia; order Gaiellales; family JAICJC01; genus JAICJC01. Next base: position 558,750 of record CAVQXH010000001.1, on the reverse strand, counting down.
CTCGACGGCGAGACGCCGACCGCGGTCTACGTCCCATCCGGCGTCGCGCACGGCTACCTCGCGCTGACCGAGATCGACCTGATCTACTGGGTCACGAGCGAGTACGACCCCGCCGACGAGCACGGCGTCGCCTGGGACGATCCCACGCTTGCCATCGACTGGCAGCTCGACGCGGCGCCGCTCCTGAGCGAGCGCGACGCCGGGAACCCGGCTCTGCAGTGGGATCTGATCCCCGCGTTCTCGTAACCGGCGCGGGCGGGCAGGTGGGCAGCGCCCTGCGCGGCCACCTGCCGGATGCGGTCTTCCTCGATCACGCCGGCCTCGACGTGTGCGACGCCGCGGCCGTGCGGGCGGCCCTGCGATCCGACGACGTCGTCATCCACGCGGCGGCCATGACCGACGTCGACGGCTGCGAGCGCGATCCCGAGACGGCCTTTGCGGTCAACGCTCGGCGGCGCGGCCAACGTGGCGGCGACCGGCGCCCGCGCGATCCTGCTCTCGACCGACTACGTCTTCGACGGCGCTGCCGCGGGGGCCTACGCCGAGGACGACGCCACCGGACCGCTCTCCGTCTACGGCCGCTCCAAGCTCGAGGCCGAGCGGGCCGTGCTCGCCCGCACCGGGAACCTGGTCGTGCGCACGTCGTGGGTGTACGGCGACGGGCGCAACTTCATCCGCTCGATCCTGGCCGCCGAGCGCGGCCGGGAAGCCGCTGCGCGTCGTCGACGACCAGCGCGGCCGGCCGACCTGCGCCGGCGACCTGGCCGCGCGCGCTTGCGCATCTCGCCGCGGCGGGCGCGACCGGGATCGTGCACGTCACCGGCGACGGCGAGCCGTGCACCTGGGCCGACCTGGCCGAGCTCGTGGTCGGCCACCCGGTCGCAGCGGATCTCGATCGGCGGAGTTCGGGGCGCGCCGCGCCGCGGCCGCGCTCGAGCGTCCTCGACCTCGACCGGGCGCGCGCGCTCGGCGTGCCTCTGGCAGACTGGCACCGGTCGGTTCGACGCTACCTGGAGGACGAGCGGTGAAGGGTGTGGTGCTGGCGGGAGGGCTGGGGACGCGCCTGGCGCCGATGACGACGGTCGTGAACAAGCACGTGCTCGACCTCTTCGACGAGCCGATGATCCACTTCCCCATCCGCAGCCTGGCCCGCGCCGGGGTGACCGATCTCGTGGTGGTGGTCGGCCGCCACGGCGATCAGATCCAGACGCTGCTGGGCGACGGGTCGCAGCTGGGCGTCGCGATCGCCTACGCCCACCAGGAGGGCGAGGGCGGGCATCGCCGACGCGCTCGCGCGCGCCCGCGCCGCGGTGGCCGGCGGCCCGCTCGTCGTGATCCTGGGCGACCAGGTCTACCAGGACGACCTGACCCCCTACATCGAGGCCTTCCGCCGCCGGCCTGCCGGCGCCCGCATCCTGCTGAAGCAGGTCGAGGACGCCCGCCGCTTCGGCGTTGCGAGCATCGACGGCGACCGCGTGAGCGCGATCGAGGAGAAGCCGGCGCGGCCGGCCACCGACCTGGCCGTGACCGGCTGCTACATGTACGACGACCGGGTGTTCGACATCGTCGCCGGCCTCGAGCCCTCGGAGCGCGGCGAGCTCGAGATCACCGACGTGAACAACGCCTACATCGCCGCCGGCGAGATGGCGTTCGACGTCCTGCCCGGCTGGTGGGCCGACGCCGGCACCCACGCCAGCAAGCTCAAGGCCTCGATCCTGGTCGCGCTCACGCGCGGCGTCACGTTCCACGCCTGAGGCCTACTGCCAGGTCAGGGCCACGGGGTCGGCCACTTGGCCGAGGTCGAGCAGGACGCGGTAGACCCGCAGCGGGTGTGAGGCTTCGCTGAAGCGCGGCGTGCGCGCCTCGACCACGCGGACGTTCCCCGAGGCGTCGCGCAGCGCGATCGCGATCCGGCGGCCGCTGGGCGAGGCGGCGATCCCGGCCACGCGGCCGGGCACGGCGGTGACGTCGGCGCCGGCCAGGCCGGCGACGTAGCGCGTGATCGTCCCGCCCGCTCCGACGACGAGCTGGCGCGGGGCGAGCCACGCGATGTTCGGCTGCCCCGCGCCTGCACCGGCGATGCACGTGCCGTGCCCGCGGTGGAGCGTGTCGACGACGCGCACCCGGCCCGCCCGGTCGGCGACGGCCAGCAGGCCGCCGTACGGGGCGAAGGCGACGGCGGCCGCGTGCCGCAGGCCGCACGCGGGCGGCAGCGGCGCGGTCGCCCCGTCGATGGCGTTGTGGATCATCACCGCGCCGTCGGCGCGGATGTAGGCGAACGCCTGCGAGTCCCACCGCCAGCTCGGCGCCTGGGGCAGCGCGTGCGCGGCCACGAGGAACGGCGTGGCGTGCCGTTCCCGTACATGTCGTAGAGCCGATCGCCGCCGGGCGCGCGGACGACGTAGGCGATGCGGATCCCGGCCGGCGCCCACGCGGCCGCGAGCGGTGTGCCCGGCACCGGCCGCGCGAACCCGGCCCGCCCGTCGGGGATGCCGACGGCGTGCAGCCCGCGGCGGCCGCCCTCGAGCCGTCCACACCGCTCCCGGGCTGATCGCGAGGGCCGAGAGCGGGCGGCCGCGCAGCGCCGCGCCGCTGCTCGTCGCGAGCCAGGCGCGGCCGCCGGCCGCGGCCGAGAAGGCGATCGCGCCGCGGGGCAGGATCGGCCCGGGCGCTGCGCACGGGCCCGGACGCGGGCGCGGCCGGTGGTGGTGCGGCGCGGGGCTCACCAGCGGCAGCCGCCCGCCGGTTGCGGCCAGCGTGACGCCGCCGAACACGAAGGCGACCGCGCACGCGACGGCGGGCACCAGCAGGCGCCGGCGGCGGCGTCTGCGCGGTCGGCCGTCGCCGGCAGCGCGTCGAGCGCCGCCCGCAGCGCCCGCTCGGTGGCGTCGGCGGCGGGCGGAGGGGCGGCGCGCAGGGCGCGCTCGAGGCGGTCAGAGAGGTCGTCCGGCATCGCGCTCCCTCTCGCGGTCACGCAGGTCGTCGAGCGCCCGGGCAAGGCGCGAGTGCACCGTCCCCACCGGCAGCTCCAGCAGCTCGGCGATGGCGGCAGGCGAGTGGCCGAGGCCGTAGCGCAGCACGATCACGACCCGCCGCTGCGGCGAGAGCCCCGCCACCGCCTCGAGCAGCAGCCGGTCCTCGCCGGCCTGGTCGCGCCACGCTCCCTCGAGCCGCTCGAGCGCGTCCGGCCCGACCAGCCGGCGCTCGCTGCGGATCAGGTCGAGCGAGCGGTTGACCACGATCCGGTGCAGCCACGGGGCGAACGGACGGCGGCGGTCGAACCGGCCCAGGGCGGCGAAGGCGCGCTCGAACGCGTCCTGCGCGACATCGTCGGCCATGTCCCTGCGGCCGGTGACGGCGCGGGCCACCCGCCACGCGTCCGGCCAGTGGCGGGCGAACAGCTCGGCGGCAGCGTCGCGGGAGCCCTCGCGGGCGCGGCCGACCAGCTCGGCGTCGCTCTGCGCGTGCATGCTCACCTGAGAAGGTACTACGCCGCTGCCGCCCGATCGCGTCCCGCGGGCCGCGGTCAGGCGCGGCGGGTGACGAACGTGTCCGTGCGGTAGGGCAGGAGCAGGGGGCGGGGGAGGTCGGCGACGAGCGCCCGGATCTCGCCGTAGAGCCGGTCGCGGTCGGCCTCCGGAAGCGTCGCGATGTAGCTCGTGGAGCCGATCCGGGCCAGGAGATCGGCGGTCGAGAGCGCCTGCGTGTGTCCGCAGATGTGCTCGGACAGGGGCTCGAAGAGGCCGCATGCCGAGAGCTCCTCGCGCCACGCCGAGCGCCCGTACTGCGGCTCGCCGCGCTGGTGGGCGTGCACGAGCGCCTGCAGCGCGGCCACCCAGTCGACCGAGGTGTCGAAGGTGTTCCAGATCAGGCCGAGGCCGCCGCCGGGCCGCAGCGTGCGGTGGATCTCGGGAAGCGCGCGCCCGGCATCGAACCAGTGGAACGCCTGGGCGACCGTGACGGCGTCGAGGCTGCCGGCGGCGGCCGGGATCGCCTCCGCCGTGCCGGCGCGCACCTCGACTCCGGGCACCGCTTCGGTCAGCACCCGTCGCATCGCCTCCACGGGCTCGACGGCGATCACGGTGGCCCCCGTCGCCTGCAGCAGCCGCGTCAGCTTGCCCGTGCCGGCGGCCAGGTCGAGCACCGTTGTGCCGTCCCACAGCCCGAGCTCGGCAACGAGGTGGGCGATCGCCTCCGGCGGGTAGCCGGGGCGGCCGCGCTCGTAGTCATCCGCGGCGCGGGCGAACCCGGCGGCGGCGGTGGGATGGGTGGCGCTCATCGGCCTCCCAGCCTACCTCCGGGCGTGCCGGCGCGGCCCCCGCCGCCCGTCCCGATACTACGGCCGTGCGCACGATCTGCGTCCTCTGCGGCTCCAACCCCGGCCGCCGGCCCGAATACCAGGACGTCGCCCGGTCGCTGGCCGGCGCGCTGGCCGACCGCCGCATCCGGGTCGTCTACGGCGGCGCGGCGGTCGGCACGATGGGCATCGTGGCCGACGCCGTGCTCGCGGCCGGCGGTGAGGTGATCGGCGTCATCCCGCAGTCGCTCGTGGACGCCGAGATCGCCCACCCCGGCCTGACCGAGCTGCGCGTGGTCGGCTCGATGCACGAGCGCAAGGCGGAGATGGTGGCGCTCTCCGACGGGTTCATCGCCCTGCCCGGCGGCCTGGGCACGCTCGACGAGCTCGCCGAGATCGCCACCTGGGCGCAGCTGGGACTGCACGCAAAGCCGATCGGCCTGCTCGATCCGCTCGGCTACTTCGACCTGCTGCTGCGCTTCCTCGACAACGCCGTCTCGGAGCGCTTCCTGCGGGCCGAGCACCGTGCCCTGCTCCTGCGTGCGCCCGCCGCCGAGCCCCTGCTCGACGCGATGGCCGGCTGGCGGCCGCCGGTCGTGGCGAAGTGGGTCGACGCCGACGGCGCGCCCGTGCGCTAGCGCGCCGCTGCGGCTGCCGGCGCCGCCGCCCGGGCGATCCGCTCGCGGTTGGGCTGCGTGATCGCGGTGATCTCGCACCCCACCTGCATCAGATGGGCGGGGTGGGGGTCGCCATCGTCGTATCGCCGCGGCGCTCGGGCCCCGGCGTCAGGCCGACTTGGCCGCGATCCGCTCGGCGGCGGAGTCCGTGGACGCGGCCATCGTCGCCATCACGGCCAGGCGGGCGCGCTCGGATCCGGCGACGGAGGTGACCTCGCAGCCGACCCGGCGGCGGCCGTAGTGGGCCGGTGCCGTGTGCAGGACGCGCACGCGCAGGCGGACGAGGCGGCGGTCGATCGTCGGCATCACGGAGAGCAGATCGCCCTGGGCGAGCGGCTGGTCGGTGACGAAGGCGAGGCCGTCGGCGGAGAGATCGGCGAGGTGGACATCGAACTCGGCCTCGGTGCCGACATGCCGCGAGTAGAGCACGCCGACGAGCGCGAGGTCGCTCATGCGGGCCCGCGGCGAGGTGCGGCGGCCGCTGCGGCGGCGCAGGCGATCCACGGTCAGATACAGGGTGGCGGCGCGCTCGGACTCGTAGAAGAGCTCGGACACGCGCAGGTCGATGTCGTGGCCGGCACCGTGCTCGTCGCGTTCCCGCAGGCGCAGGCGCAGGCCGACGCGCACGCGCTGGAGGGGCGCCATCGCCTGGATGGTGTCGGCGTCGTGGCCGGTGATCTCGAGCGTGATCGCCCCACCGTCCTCCGACATGACGTCGAGCTCCGTGGGGAGCTGTGACAGCACCGAGACGGCGGTCTCGAGCATCCGTTTGGAGTTCATACGCGGCACGGCCAGGTTATCGGCCGGAGGGCGCCGAAAGATAAGGCCTGCTCGCCGCCGGCGCTCGACTCGTCCCCGGGCCGGTGAGTAGTATCGGTGCGGCAGTCGATCAGGGAGGGGAAGCACCGTGGCGATCGTCGAAGAGCGGCGCGAGCCGTTCATCCGCCAGGACGGCAAGGACAAGGTCACCGGCCTCGGCCGGTACACGGCCGACCTGACCCGCACGGGGATGCTGCACGCGCGTTTCCGCTACGCCGACCACCCCCACGCCCGCGTGCTGCGCGTGGACACGAGCCGGGCGCGCGCGCTCGCCGGCGTGTTCGCCGTGCTCACGCAGGACGACGTCCCCGACGTCCGCTACGGCGGGTTCGTCGAGGATCGCACCCTGTTCGCCCGCGACGTCGTGCGCTTCGAGGGCGAGATCGTCGCGGCCGTCGCCGCGCTCACGCCCGAGATCGCCCAGCGCGCCGTCGAGCTGATCGAGGTCGACTACGAGCCGCTCGAGGCCGTCTCCGACCCCGAGCACGCGCTGCGCGACGGCACGATCCTGGTGCACGCCGGCTGGGACGGGTACGAGGCCAACGAGGATCTCGTGCGCAGCGGCAACGACTGCTCCCGCTCGACGATCGCGAAGGGCGACGTCGAGGCCGGCATGGCCGAGGCCGACGTCGTCGTGCAGGAGCGCTACGTCGCCGACATGTCCCACGCCGTCCCGATCGAGCCGCGGGCGATCGTCGCCGAGTGGCAGGGCGACAAGGTGACCGTGTGGACATCGACGCAGGTGCCGTTCATCGCCCGCTCCGGCATCGCCACCACCCTGCAGCTGCCCGAGGCCGACGTCCGCGTGATCGTGCCGCACCTGGGCGGCGGCTTCGGCGGCAAGTGCGAGTTCCACTTCGAGGCGCACGTGGCGGCGCTGGCCCGGGCGGCCGCGCGCCCCGTGCGGCTCGTGTTCACCCGCCGCGAGGAGTTCATCGCGCCGGACCATCGCCGCGAGGGCCAGGTCGTCGAGATCGAGACCGGGGCGATGCGGGACGGCACGCTCGTCGCGCGGCGCGCGCGGCTCGTGCTCGACAACGGCGCCTACGCGGCCGACGCCCCGTTCTTCCCGCAGCTCGCCGCCATGATGGTGGTCGGCCCGTACCGGATCCCGCATGTGTCCGTCGACGCCCACCTGGCCTACACGAACACGACGCCGTCGGGGTCGGTGCGCGCGCCGACCGCGCCGCAGGCCTGCTGGGCGCTCGAGCAGCACATGGACGCGGTGGCCGAGGCGATCGGCATGGACCCGGTCGAGCTGCGCCGCAGGAACATCGTGCGTGAGGGCGACGAGAGCGCCACCCGGCAGGTGTTCACCCCGATCGCCGCCGCCGAGACGCTCGAGCGGGCGGTCGAGATGATCGGCTACGGCCGGGATCTGCCCGACGACGAGGCGATCGGCGTCGCCTGCGGCTGGTGGCCCTCGTTCGCGATGCCTTCGGGAGCCCATGTGAAGCTGCACGGCGACGGCTCGGGCACGATCGTGACCGGCGCGCAGGAGTGCGGCACCGGATCGGTCATGGCGCTGCCGCTCCTGGCGGCCGAGGTGCTCGGGATGCGGCCGGAGCAGTTCACGGTCGTCTACCAGGACACCGACGCCGGGCCGTGGGACGCGGGCGCGTCCGGCTCGCAGACCACGTTCAACAACGGCCGCGCCGTCGTGGCCGCCGCGGTCGACGTGCGCGACCAGCTGCTCGAGCTGGCCGAGGAGGTGCTCGAGGCGGCAAGGGCCGACCTGGAGCTCGTCGGCGGCCGCGTGCAGGTGAAGGGCTCGCCGACGACCGGCGTCGAGATCGCCGAGCTGGCCGAGAAGGCCGCGGGCGACAAGCTGCTGCTGGGGCGCGGATCGGGATCGCCGGCGCCGCTGCCGGAGTGCGACCCGTCGGGCTGCACCGGGCGGCTGGGGATGGAGTCGTTCCTGGCACCCACGTTCATCACCCACGCGGCCCGGTGCAAGGTCGACCGCGCCACCGGTGTGGTGCGGGTGCTCGAGGTGGCGGCCGCGCACGACTCGGGCCGGGTGCTGAACCGGATGGGGGCCGACGGGCAGGTCGAGGGCGGCGTCGCGATGGGCATCGGCATGGCCCTCTCGGAGGGGTCGCAGCTGTCCGCCGACGGCCGCCAGCTGAACGCCTACCTGCTCGACTACAAGCTGCAGACGGCGTCCGACGTGCCGTCGATCCAGGTCGACTGGGTGGGGGCGCCCGACCCGAACGGCGGGCCGAACGGCGCAAAGGCGGTGGCCGAGCCGCCCTGCGTGCCCACGCCGGGGGCGGTCGGAAACGCGATCGCGAAGGTCGCGGGTCGCGTGCACCAGCTGCCGATGACGCCGCTGCGCGTGTGGGAGACGATGCAGCGATGAGCGCGACCTATGCGGCCGCGGCCACGCTCGAGGACGCGCTTGCCGCCATGCGGGCGGGCTCGCGCCCGGTGGCCGGGGGCACCGACCTGGTCGTGGGCGCCCGCCAGGGCAAGGCGGCGCTGCCCGCCGCCCTCGTGGCGATCCACGGGCTGACCGAGCTGCACGGGATCACGGAGCTGCCCGCCGGCGGACTGCGCATCGGCGCCCTTGCGAGCCACGCGGATCTCGTCAGCCATCCGGCTGTGCGCAGCCGCTACACGGCTCTCGCCGACGCCTCGGCCATCGTGGGCAGCCACGCCACCCGCCACATCGGCACGATCGGCGGCAACGTCATGAACGCGTCGCCCGCGATGGAGACCGGCGGCCCGCTCATGTGCATGGGCGCCGAGGCGGTGCTGGCCTCGGCGGCCGGTGAGCGCCGGTTGGGGCTCGACGCCCTGCTGACCGGGCCCGGGAGCACCGCGGCGCGACCAGACGAGCTGCTCGTGGCGATCGAGCTGCCCGCGCCGGCCGCCGCCACCGGAAGCTGCTACGCCCGCCTGGAGTACCGCCGCCAGATGGAGATCGCCGTGGTCGGCGCGACCTGCAGCGTGACGCTCGAGGGCTCGCGCGTGGCCGCGGCGCGGGTGGCGATCACCGCGCTCACGCCGTGCATCATGCGCGTCTCGGCGGCCGAGGCGGCGCTCGCCGGTTCCGACGGCGGCCCCGAGGCCGTCGGGGCGGCAGGAGCGGCGGCGGCCGCGGCGGCCAAGCCGATCTCCGACGTGCGCGCGTCGGCGGACTACCGCCGGGCGATGGCCGCGGTGATCGCCCGGCGGGCGATCACGGCCGCGCTCGCACGTGCCCGCGACGGCGGCGACGCCGTGCCCATCCCCGCCAGCCCCGCCCTGCACGGGGCCACGGAGTAGAGGAGCGAGCCGCATGCGCTACGACGCTGTCCTGAACGTCAACGGCACCGACTACCCGGTGGAGATCGAGCCCGACCGCAGCCTGCTCTCGGTCGTGCGCACCGAGCTCGGCCTGGCCGGCAGCAAGGAGGGGTGCGACGACTCCGAGTGCGGCGCGTGCATGATGCTGCTCGACGGCCGGCCGGTGAACTCGTGCTCCTACCTCGCGCTGCAGGCCCAGGGACGGGCCATCGTCACCGTCGAGGGGCTTACGAGCGGCGGCGAGCTGCACCCGTTGCAGCGCCAGTTCCTGGAGCAGGGCGGCGTGCAGTGCGGCTTCTGCACCCCGGGGATGCTCATCTCGGCGAAGGCGCTGCTCGATCAGAATCCCGCGCCGACCGACGACGAGATCCGGCTCGCGCTCTCCGGCAACCTGTGCCGCTGCACCGGCTACCAGGGCATCGTGCGCGCGGTGCAGGCCGCCGCCGCAGAGATGGCGGCGGGCCCCAGCCGCTGAGCGGCTACCAGCGCTCGACCCAGTCGGCCGTCCACACGCACGCGCCGGTGTGGCCGAGGAAGCGGCCGCAGGCGCGGCTGATGCCGATCCGCGTGAAGCGCGGCGAGAGCAGGATCGCGCGGTGCTCCGGGCTGCCCATCCATGCCTTGACGGTGCTGACAGCGCCGGCCAGCGTCCCCGTGCCCCAGGCCAGCGTCTCGCCGCCCATCCAGGAGTAGCCGGTCACGAACCCGCTGCGCATGATCCTGTCCTTGACCGTCTGGCCGGATGGGCTCGTGTGCGAGAAGTAGTCGCGCAGGATCATGTCGTCGGAGTGCTGCAGCGCCACCGCGTGCAGCTGCGAGGACGGCAGCACCGCCCCGAGTCCGTACTGCTGGCGCACGGCGTTGATCGCGAGCCGGAGTGCGGCGCGCGGCCTCAGTGTTGTCGCGGAGGCGCTGCCGGCGCCCGCCGTGCCTGCCAGCACGACCGCCGCCACAACCGCCACCACGAGACCCCATCGTGGAACCCCCATGCCGCTCATCCTCGGGGTTGCGACCCGGTTCGCGCGACACCGAATTGGCGCGACGCGCATCCTCGATTTGGGGTAATTCCGAGAAGGGCGCCTCTACCGAAAACCGTGGATCAGGCCGGAAAGAGCAGCGCCGCCTCGCGCGGCCGGGCCAGGTAGTAGCCCTGGCCGAGGGTGGCGCCCAGGCCGCGCAGCGTGTCCAGCTCGGCCTCCGTCTCGATGCCCTCGGCGATCACCGTCGCCGACACCTCGCGGGCGAACGTGAGCAGCGAACTCGCGAGCGCGCGGCGGTCGGGGTCGTGGTCGATTCCCCGCGTCAGCGTCATGTCCAGCTTGATGTAGTCGGGGCGCAGCCGCAGGATGTGGCGCAGGCTGGCGTAGCCGGCGCCGGCGTCGTCGACGGCGATCCGGCAGCCCGCCGCGCGCAGCTCGTGCAGGCAGCCGACGAGCGCCTCGTAGTCGGCCACCTCGGCGTGCTCGGTGAGCTCGAGCACCAGCCGCCGCGTCGGTGCCGCCGAGAGCATCTCGCTCAGCGTGCGCTCGCCGAGCAGCTCGGGAGAGGCGTTCACCGCGAGGAAGGTGTGCTCGGGCAGCGACCCCAGCGCCCCCATCCCGGTCGCCACCGCCGACAGCTCGAGCTCGGCCCGCAGGCCGACGGTGGCCGCATCCGAGAACCAGTCCGGCACCTGCCGGGTCGAGTGGTTGGGGAACCGGGCGAGCGCCTCGTACCCCACCGGCTCGAGCCGCTCCAGGTCGAAGATCGGCTGCAGGGCGCTCCGGAGCGTGCTGCGGTCGATCACGCCCCGGATCTCGCGGCGCAGGCGCCCGCGCTCGGCAGCCGTCCGCTGGCTCTCGCGGCGCTGGCCGGACAGCTCGGCGACCATCCCGCTGATGGCCTCGCCGGAGAGCATCGTCGTGCCGCTGGCGGCGCCCTCGAGGGCCGCGATCAGCTCGCTCGGGGGCGCGCCCTTGACGACGTAGCCGGTCGCTCCCGCGCGCAGCATCGCGAGCACGAGCGTCGTGTCGTGATAGGCCGAGTGGGCCACGATATGCGTGCGCGGCGAGCGTGACCGGATCGCCCGCGCGGCCGAGACGCCGCCGCCCGGCATGCGCACGTCGAGCAGGGCGACGTCGGGCCGGGTCTCGGCGGCGCGCTCGGCCGCCTCGTCGGCGTCGGCGGCGAGCGCCGCCACCTCGAAGCCGTCATAGGCGCGGATCAGGTCGGCCACCATTCGCAGCAGCGGTGGCTCGTCGTCGGCTATCAGGACACGGATGCTCAGAGGGGCCTCGGTTCCACACGGCGCGACGAGACGCACCGTGGATCCACGCGGTGGCCGTGCAAGCTTCGCCCTGCCGACCTCCTCGTGACCCAAATTGGTGCGGCTCGATGCCCGAGGTTGACAGACTAGCCTAGCCCAGGCCGTTGCGCGGGGAAAGGCCGCCGCCGGGGGCCCCGCTCGCTAGTATCGGCCGGTCGTGTCCTGCGCCGCCGAGATCGCGTCCGGTTCGTGCCGATGAGCGGGCGCGTGGCCGTGGTCACAGGGGCTGCCGGCGCAATCGGGGCGGCCGTCGCCGGCAGGCTCGAGCAGGACGGCTTCCGCGTCGCCGGGGCCGACCTCGCGGCCGGGGCCGGCTTCGCCTGCGACGTCCGCTCCGAGGCCGACGTGCAACGTCTGCGGGCCGAGGTCGAGCAGCGGCTGGGCGCCCCGTGGCTGCTCGTGAACGTGGCCGGGGCGTTCTTCGAGCACCGCATCCCGGAGCTCGACGAGAGCGACTGGGACCTGCTCATCGACACGAATCTGAAGGGGCCGTTCCTGACGTGCAAGACGTTCCTGCCGGCGATGATCGCCGCCGGGTCGGGCTGCATCGTGAACATTGCGTCGACCGCCGGCATCCGCGGCGGCCAGAACCGCGCCGCCTACTGCGCCGCGAAGGCGGGTGTTGTCAACCTCAGCCGCAGCCTGGCGCTCGATCACGGCGGCGACGGCGTGCGGGTCGCCTGTGTCTGTCCCGGCCTGATCGAGACGCCGATGGCGGACTGGATCACGTCGCGGCCGGATGCGCTGCGCGAGTGGGAGGCGTCGGTGCCCGCCCGCCGGATCGGGACTGTTGCAGACGTCGCGGCCGCCGTTGCGTTCCTGGCCTCGGATGCGGCCTCCTACACACACGGCAGCGTCCTTGTGGTGGACGGTGGCGTGACGGCGTAGTGTTCGGCGCGAGATGGCGCTGATCTCGCGAGGGTTCCGCGGCCGGCACCGGGACAACCCCCCGGGGCGCGTGCCGCCGGGCCAGTATCTGGTCGACGGCTTCCCGGTGCTCTCGGCCGGCCCGACGCCGCACACGCCCACCGACCGTTGGGACTTCTCGGTGGTCGGCGAGGTCGACGACCCGCCCCGGTGGACGTGGGACGACTTCCGCGCCCTGCCCACCGAGACGGTCACGAAGGACATCCACTGCGTGACCAAGTGGTCGAAGCTCGACACGGTGTGGGAGGGCGTGTCGCTCGACACGCTGCTCGCCGACGTCGTGACCGAGGCCGAGTACGTGACCGCGTTCTGCGACGGCGGCTACACCACCAACCTGCCGCTCGACGACGTCCTGGACGGCAAGGCGTGGATCGCGACCGGCTACGGCGGCGAGCCGCTCGAGCCCGAGCACGGCGGCCCCGCCAGGCTGCTCGTCCCCCACCTCTACCTGTGGAAGAGCGCGAAGTGGGTGCGCGGCCTGCGCCTCACCACCGAGGACGAGCCCGGGTTCTGGGAGTCGCTCGGCTACCACATGTACGGAGACCCGTGGCGAGAGCAGCGATACGCGGGCGACTGAGCTGGCGCGTCGCCGAGGTCGTCGACGCCGGCATGGAGAACGCGACCGTGCGCAGCCTGCGCCTCGACGTGCCGGGGTGGCCAGGGCACCTGGCCGGCCAGCACGTCGATCTGCGGCTCACCGCGGAGGACGGCTACCAGGCGCAGCGCAGCTATTCGATCGCGTCCGGGCCGGAGGACGACGGCGTGGTGCTGACGGTCGAGCGGCTGGACGACGGCGAGGTGTCGCCCTACCTGGTCGACGAGGTGCGCGCCGGAGACCGGATCGAGCTGCGCGGGCCGATCGGCGGCTACTTCGTGTGGCAGGCCGGCGACGGAGGGCCGGTGATGCTGATCGGCGGCGGGTCGGGCATCGTGCCCCTGCGGGCCATGATCCGCCACTGGGCCGCGCTGGGCGGCCCGGTGCCCGTGCGCCTGCTGGCCTCGTGGCGCTCGCACGGCGGATGCGATCTACACCGCCGAGCTCGACCGGCTGGCGGCGGCCGGCGACGGGTTCGAGGCGGTGACGCACCCTCACCCGCTCGGCGCCGCCGGGGTGGGACGGCGAGGTCGGCCGGGTGACGCCGGACATGCTCGGCCGGGTTGCGTGGCCGTCCGCCGGGCGGCCGCTCGCGTTCGTGTGCGGGCCGACCGGCTTCGTCGAGACGGTCGCGACCGCCCTCGTCGAGCTCGGGTACGAGCCCGCCCGGGTGCGCACCGAGCGCTTCGGACCGACGGGGGGACCGGATGGATGAGCGCGATCTGCGGCTGGACGGAAACGCCGCCGCCGGCGTCCTGCAGGAGGTGTTCGGCTTCGAGCTGACCGTGGCGCGCGGTCGCTGCGACGGCTGCGGCGCCGTGGAGCCGATCGGCGCGCTCGTGCTGTACGTGCACGCGCCCGGCCTGGTGTTCCGGTGCGCCCACTGCGATGCCGTGATGATCCGCCTCGTCGAGGCGCCCGACGGATACCGGGTCGACCTTCGGGGTATCCGCTGCCTCGAGATCACCGGGTAGCGTCTTCACCGGATCTTGTCGGGTCTTTTACCGAACCGGCGGCGCGGGTGAACGAGGCTCCCGGTCGGGCCGCCGGACGTGGTGGCCGTGACAGCACGGACGAGGGGGAGACCATGAGATCTGTACGACCAACGCCGCGGGTCGCGGCGGCGGCTGCCGTTGCGCTGATGGCGGCCGTGCTCGGCGCGGGCAGCGCCTCGGCTCAGCCCGGCGCGCACAGCGCGGCGGCGAGGACGCCCATCAAGCACGTGATCGTGATCGTGGGCGAGAACCACACCTTCGACAACATCTACGCGACGTACAGGCCGCGGCACGGCCAGAAGGTCGAGAACCTGCGCTCGGAGGGCATCGTCAAGGCCAACGGCTTGCCGGGGTCGCATGTCGGCCACGCCGCCCAGTGGACGGCGATCGACACGTCGGCCGACGGCTATTCGAACGACCCGAAGCTGGTGGCGCCCTACAAGTCGCTGCCACAGCCCAACACCACGTACATCGATCCCCGGTGCGACGGCGGCCAGGCGATGAACACGCCTGACTCGCGCTTCCCGGCGCACCTGCCCAACGCGCCGTACCAGATCACCCGGTACGTGCCGTACGACCAGATCCACTCCGGGTTCAAGGCGTGCGACAACGGCGCGTACGTGGGCGATCCGCTGCATCGGTTCTACCAGATGAATCAGCAGGCCGAGCGCAACCAGAACAAGCTCTGGGTGTGGACGGCCGAGACCGCAGGCGACTCCAACGGCGCACCCCCGAGCGACACCTTCCAGGGGGCCGTGTCGATGGGCTTCTACAACGTCGCGACGGGTGACGCCCCGGTGTTCGACTTCCTGGCGAATCACTTCTCGATGTCCGACAACTACCACCAGGCCGTCATGGGCGGCACGGGCACGAACCACGTGGCGCTCGGCAGCGGCCTGGCCGCGTCGTATCAGGATGCGAACGGCAACCCGACCACGCCGCCGGCGAACCAGATCGAGAACCCCAACGCCCAGCCGGGCACGAACAACTGGTACACGCAGGACGGCTACTCCGGCGGCACGTACTCCAAGTGCGCCGATACGTCATCGCCGGGCGTCGCGCCGATCATCGCCTACCTGCACCAGAACTGGCCGAGCGCGTCGTCGCATTGCGCGCCGGATACCTATTACATGCTGAACAACTACAACCCGGGCTACCTGGCCGACGGCAGCAAGGATCCCGGCCCGTTCGCCGTTCCGCCCCAGAGCGAGAAGACGTATCCGACCATCGGCGACGAGCTCTCCAAGCGCAGCATCAGCTGGGGCTACTTCGGCCAGGACTGGAACAACGGCAACCCCAACCTCGCGCAGTACTGCAACATCTGCAATCCGTTCCAGTACGCGACCTCGATCATGACGCACCCGGCGCAGCGGGCCGCGCACCTGCACGGCCTCTCGGCGTTCCAGGCCGAGGCCAAGTCCGGCACCCTGCCGGCGGTCTCGATCGTGAAGCCCGAGGGCACGTTCGACGGGCACGCGGGCTACTCGACGCTGGCCGCGTTCGAGGCGTTCGCGAGCACGGTCATCGGTGACGTCGCGAACAACCCGTCGCTCTGGAAGAACACCGCCATCTTCGTCACGATGGACGAGGGCGGCGGCTACTACGACTCCGGGTACATCCAGCCGACGAGCTTCTTCGGCGACGGCACCCGCGTCCCGATGATCGCCGTGTCGCCGTTCGTGCAGCCCGGCCACATCGACCACACCTACACGGACCACGTCTCGGTGCTGAAGTTCATCGAGGCGAACTGGGGGCTCGCGCCGCTGTCGTCGGTCAGCCTCGACAACCTGCCGAACCCGGTTGCCGGCTCCGACCCGTACGTCCCGACGAACGGGCCGGCCATCGGCAACCTGATGTCGCTGTTCGACTTCCATCGTTCGGCGGCTGCGATGAACGCCGAGCGGGCTGAGCTGGTCGGCCTCACCAGGCGCTACACGACGCGGCCCTTCGCTCACGCGACGGTGACCGCACCGCACTCGCACGACCTCGACTGAAACCGGCCAGGGGGTGCCGCCCGCGTGGCGGCACCCCCTCATGCGGGGCGGACACGCGGCGGCCGGCCGGGGACCCGGCTCCGCCGTCTAGTCGCGGACGCGGTGCACGGCGGCGCCGAGCCGTTCGCGCAGGCCGGCCACCGTTGTGTCCTTGCCGGGCTGGTCGGCGGCCGGCAGCTCCCCCGTGGCCTGCTCGCTCACCTCCGCCTCGGTCGCCGCCGGCTCGGCCGGCTGCGGCGGTGGTTCGTGCGCCGTGCGCTCGAGCTCGGCCCGCAGGTTCTCGATGCGGTCGAGGAGCATCAGGATCGCCTTGCCCATGGCCCGGCGCTCGGCCTCGGCCGCTCCCGCGAGGGCGTCCGCCCACTGCCGCAACTCCCGTTCGTGCTCTGCCTCCATACGGGAATCATTCCAGAACCCGTCACCTGCGGTGGCTTTCCAGGTCACGCACCCGCACCGAGAGCGTCTCGAGCAGGGCGAGGGCGATCGTCGGCTCGCGCCGCAGGAGCTTCTGGAACGCGCTGCCGGGGATGCGCAGGGCGGTCATCGCCGTCTCGGTCGCGACCGTCGCCGACCGGGGCCGGCGGTCGAGCAGCGCCATCTCGCCGAAGTGGTCGCCGGCAGCGAGCTTCGCCACCGGCCCGCCCCGCGGCGTGACCGCGGCCTCGCCCTCGAGGATGACGAAGAAGTCGTGGCCGCGGGTGCCCTCGCGCACGATGGCGACGCCGGCCGGGTAGCTCGCGAGCATGGCGAGCTTGCCCACCTTGCGGAGATGCCGGTCGGAGAGCCCCGCGAACAGCGGCACCTCGCGCAGCACCGGCAGGGAGGCGCCCGGGAGCGCGCGCGCCGAGGAGCCGGCGATCTCTGAGAGAGCGTCCGCCATCACCAGCCCTCCGAGCCGGATCCCCATCCGCACATCCTACGCAGCGGCGCAGGCTCGGCGCGGGCTCACCGGCTGGTGAGAGCGCTCCGCGCAGCCGCCTCGAAGGGGATGAGATCGAGGGGGACGAGCTCCTGGAGGCGGGTGTCGGTGACGACCGTCGGGATGCGCAGGCCGTCGATCAGCGGTCGCGCGGTCGCCGCGTTGACCGGAGTGACGAGCTCGAGCCAGTACGAGGACAGGCGTGGCGTGAGCACCGGCACCTCGATGATCCGCGGGTGGCGGCCGCGAATGCGCGCGATCTCTTCGATCATGCTGCGGTAGGTCAGCACCTGGGGGCCGCCGGCCTGGAAGGTCTGGTCGAGGGCGGCGTCGAGTCCGCACACCGATGCCAGGTAGGTCACGACGTCGTCGAGCGCGATCGGCTGGGTGGGGGTGGAGACCCAGCGCGGGCACACCATGGCGGGCAGCCGGTCGACCAGCGCCACGATCGTCTCGAAGGCGGCGCTCCCGCTGCCGATCACCACCGCCGCGCCGATGGCGGTCACCGGGACGGTGCCCGAGCGCAGCGTCGTCTCCGTCTCACGCCGGCTACGCAGGTGCTCGGAGAGATCGGCCCCGTCCTCGCCGAGGCCGCCGAGATAGACGATCTGGCTGACCCCCGCGCCCTCCGCAGCGCGGGCAAGGATGCTCGCGCCCCGACGGTCGCGACGGGCGAAGTCGGCGCTCCCGAGCGAGTGCACGAGGTAGTAGACGACCTCGATGTCGTCGAGCGCCTCGCGTACTGCGGTCGGATTCCCGACATCCGCGACGACCCAGCGGACGCCGTCGGCGTTCGGACGTTGCCGGCGAGAGACCGCCGTCACGTCGTGCTCAGCGGCAAGGCGCGCCACCAGCGCCGCTCCGATCGTGCCGCTGGCGCCGAACACCGCGACCTTCATGCCGCCACCCCTCGGGCGAGGCGTGCGAAGTAGCGCCGGCCCACGGCGACGTGCAGGCGCGACTGCACGCGCTTGTACAGCTCGCCCGTCCATGCCGGCGCCCCCGGCCGGGCGGCGAGCGTCGGATGGAACCCCGAGATCGCCGAGACGACGAGCACGTCACCGCCCTGCGCGCGCTGCTCAAACCGGATCAGCCCGCACGGCCGGCGAGCCAGGAGGCCGCCCACGATCGGGTGGCTGCAGGCGATCGCGGACGGGGCGGCGCTGACCGACGCCGGGCCGAACCGAAGCAGTGCCGGCCCCCGCCCGGCGAGCCGCAGCTCGAGGCCGTCCGCCGACATGCGAGCTCGAATCAGGCCCCCTGTCGTGCGCTCCACCTCCCGCCAGTACATGCCCGAGAGCATACGGGCCCCCTCTTCGGTCATCGGCGCCACCGGCTCGGCGAACACCGCGCGCTGCGCCGACGAGATCGCGCCGTCAGCGGAGCGCTCCTCCACGGACTCCCACCCCCAATAGCGAGCTGCTCGCGCCACGTCGACCATTCTGCCTTCCGACCTGCAATCCCCTCACCACCTGCAGGCGTGGTCGCGGCGGTCGGCCGGCCTCGCCCCGAATCCGGCGGGAACGGGCCTTCCGCCGCGCCAGCCCGCTGTGCTAGACGCGGCGCCCGGCAAAGCTGCGCCAGATGAACAGCGCGAGCGCGATGATGGCGAGAATTATGAGAATCTCGATGAGCATGACCCTCCCTTCTGAGCTTCGGATGAGCGCCTACGAGTGCGATGGGCGAATGAGCTCAACGCGAGGCGGTGATCAAGGACAACGGCGGCGACAACACCACAGTGCCCACCGTCGGCAATTCGCAACCACGGGCGGCGTGTAACCACGGTTGCAGTATTGTCCGCAGGTGGCTTCGCAATGGGTGATCATGGTCTACCGGCTGCCGCGCACGCCGTCCACGCCGCGCATCACGCTCTGGCGCAAGCTACGCCGCCTCGGCGTGGCGCAGATCGTGGACGGCGTCGTCGCCCTGCCGGCCGGCCGGGACAACCGCGAGCAGCTGGAGTGGCTCGCAGAGGATGTCGTCGGGGCGGGTGGCGAGGCCACCATCTGGTTGTCTGAGCCGGCGACGGCGGCCGAGCATCGCGCGCTCGCCGGGGCCATGACCGAGCGGGTCGACGTCGAGTACCGCGCCATCGCCGCCGAAGCCCAGGCTGCCCGCCGCCGCTCGCCGGTCGACCGGCGCCGCACCGTGGCGCGGCTTCGGCGCGAGCTACGTCGCGTCGGTGCCCGCCAGTACTTCCCCACCGGCGAGGCGGACGCGGCCCGCGACGCGGTCGAGGCGCTGGCCAGATTGGGTACGGAGGCTGCGGCATGATCTGGGCCACCCGCCGCCACGTCCATATCGACCGCACCGCATGCGCGTGGTTGATCCGTCGTTTCGTCGATGCCGACGCCCGGTTTGTGTTCGTGGACGATCCCGATGAGGTGCCGGCCGGCGCGACGCCGTTCGACATGCGCGGCGTCGAGCTCGGCCACCGCGACGGGCGCTGCTCCTTCGAGACGATCCTCCTCCACCACCAGCTCGCAGGTGACGCGGCGCTTGCCCGGATCGGTCGCGTCGTGCACGAGGCCGACATCGCGGATGAGCGCTACGACGCGCCGGAAGCACCCGGCCTGGACGCGCTGATCCGCGGCCTCTCCCTGCACGCGGGCGGCGACGACGAGCTGATTGCCCTCACCGGGCCGCTGTATGACGCCCTCTACCGGCTCTGGAGCCAGGCCCGATGACCGCGGCACGGGCCACCGGCGAGGTCAGGCCCGAAGAGGGCGCAGGCGGCGGGAAGCCGAGCGAGCGGGAGGCGCTGTGGTTCTGGCTCAAGCTCGGCTGCATCAGCTTCGGCGGGCCGGCCGGGCAGATCGCACTCATGCACGAGGAGCTGGTGGAGCGGCGCAAGTGGATCTCGGAGCGGCGCTTCCTGCACGCGCTCAACTTCTGCATGGCGCTGCCCGGCCCCGAGGCCCAGCAGCTTGCCTCCTATGTCGGCTATTCGCTGTACGGGGTGCGCGGCGCGATCACCTCGGGCGGCCTGTTCGTCGCGCCGTCGTTCGTCGTGCTCTGTGTGATGAGCGGCATCTACGTCGAGTACGGCAGCGTCACCGTGGTGGAAGGCATCGTCAGCGGCCTCGGCGCCGCCGTCGTTGCCCTGGTGGCAGCCGCGGTGCTCCGCGTCGGAGGCCGCGTCATCCACACTCGCACCGCCATCGGCCTCGCGGTCGCGGCGTTCGCGGCGATCGTCGCCGGTGTCCCGTTCCCGATCATCATCGCGATCGCCGCCGCGATCGGCTACCTGGCCGGTCGCTCCAACCCCGCCTTGCTCGGTCGGCCGACCAGCCACGGCGACGATGCCGACGACGATGACCCGGCGGCTGAACACGCGGGCGTGAGTGTCCGTCGCCGCTTCGGCAAGGGCCTCGTCATCTGGCTCGCCCCTGTCTCCGTGCTCATCCTCATCGGCGGTGTGGCCGGCCAGCTCGCCGGCTTCTTCACGCTTGCCGCCCTGGTCACCTTCGGCGGTGCCTACGCGGTGCTGCCGTTCGTCGCCAACGCCGCCGTCAACCACTACGGCTGGCTCACGTCCAAGGACATGGTCGCCGGGCTCGCCCTGGGCGAATCCACCCCGGGCCCGCTGATCATGGTCAACACATTCGTCGGTTTCGTCGCCGCCTACCACGTCGAAGGCACCCTCGCGTGGGGCGTTCTGGGCGCCACCATCGCCACCCTTGCCACGTTCGTCCCCTGCTTCGTACTCATCATCAGCGGGGCGCCCCTGATCGACCGCATCCGCGCCACCGGCAGTTTCGCCAACAGCCTCAACGGCGTCACCATCTCGGTCGTCGGCGTCATCGCCGCGCTGGCCGTCTTCGTCGCCCGCCACGCCCTCATCACCGACGGCCACCCCGACCCGGTACTGACTCCACTCGCCGCCGCCGCCTTCATTGCCGTCTGGCGCTACCGCGTCGGAATCATCCCGGTCATCCTCGCCTGCGCCGCCGTCGGCGTCGCCAACACCGCCCTTCGCTGAATGCCTAGGTCAGCGTGGGTCGTAGCCGGATGAGGGCGACGCGTCCGGAGATCTCGTTGGTGGTGTCGACGAACTCGAGCGAGTCGGCCGGCCGTTTGACGACGAACTGGAAGGTGTAGGTGTGTGTCTCGCCCGGTTGCAGCACATCGTCCATGCAGCCGAGCTTCTCACAGTCCCTCACAACCTTCTGGTCGCCTGCACGAACGGCGAGCTCGAAAATCGCTTGGCCAGGCGAGTGCGGGCTGTGCTGGGTGTTCCTGGTGTGGATGGCGACGACCAGGCCGTTGCGGTGGTTCTCGACGACGTCGACGCGGTACTCCGTGCCGTTGACGGTGAACGATTGGCCGGCGTCAACCGTCGGGCCGCGAACGAAATGCAGGACGACCAGATAGCAGACAACCAACGCAGCGATGGCGCCGACCCCGGCGAGCGGGCCGAGGATCCAGACGGCAAAGCGAGCGCGTCGTGTTTGCCGTTGCTCGGCCACGACGCCAGGATACGCCCGAGCGAGTGGCCGGCATCGGGGATTTCCCGCCTTGCTTCGGCGGCTGGCCCCCCCATCGTGCGTGCCCTCGGAACGCGCCTCTAGTCGTTCTCTCATCTCCTCTCGTTACGGTGCCGGGCGGCTTTGTCGATGGCGTCCAAACTCGTTTCTCTGATCCGTACGCCGTCCGCGTTGAAGGTGCCGGCGCGTATCGCCGCCGCGTTCTGGCTTCTGAAGTTGCTCACCACCGCGTTGGGCGAGTCCACCTCGGATTACCTCGTCCACACCGTCAACCCGTATCTGGCGGTGTTGGCGGGGATGGTGGTGTTCGTCGTCGCCATGGTGCTGCAGCTGCGAACCGACCACTATGTGCCGTGGGTGTACTGGCTCGCCGTCGCGATGGTCGCGGTGTTCGGGACGATGGCCGCCGACGCGTTGCACGTCGCGGGGCACGTCCCGTACGTCGCCTCGTCCGTCCTGTTCGCCACCGCGCTTGTGGTGGTGTTCTGGAGCTGGTCGCGACACGAGCCGACGCTGTCGATCCACAGCATCACCACGGTTCGGCGCGAGCTGTTTTACTGGGCGGCCGTCCTCGCAACCTTCGCCATGGGCACCGCGCTCGGCGATCTGGCCGCCTACAGCCTGGGGCTCGGCTTCCTCATCGCCGGGATCCTCTTCGCGATCCTGTTCGTCCTGCCCGGCGTCGGGTTCTACGCAGTGCGGATCAACGGGATCCTCGCCTTCTGGGCGGCGTACGTCATGACTCGTCCGCTCGGCGCATCGTTCGCGGACTGGACCGGAAAGACCCGGAACGGTGCGCTGGGGTGGGGGGACGGGCCGGTTGCCGCCGTCCTTGTGGTGCTGATCGCGGTGGGCGTGGCCTATCTCACCGTGAGCGGCGACGCGGCAAACCCGGTGGTTGAGCCGGTGCTTGCCGACGAGCCCGCCTAAGCCGCCGCTTCGCCCGCGCTACCGCTCAGCGCGCTGTCGTACTCACGTCCAGCCCGTTGTGCCGCACATCAGCCGCACCCTGAGTTGTCGCCGCAGTCCCGGCATGTGTAGCACGCTCCGGTGCGCACCTTGCGGCCGCCGCACTTCGCGCACTCGACGGCGTCCTCCCAGGCGTTGAACAGCGCCCTCTGGCCGGGGCCCGGGGCGGCGATCGCCTGCGGGGCGGGCTCGTCCGAGGGGACGGCCTGCGTGTGCCCGTTGCCGCCCGCGAGCTTCTCGCGCACCGCGGCGCTCATGATGCCGAGCTCGGCCTGCGTGTCGGCCTCGAGGAAGCGCTTGCCCATCCAGCGGAAGATGTAGTCGGGGATCGACTTGGCGACGCGGATGTCGGGGTCGTTGGTGAGCCCGGACGGCTCGAAGCGCATGTGGGCGAACTTGCTCACGAACACCTCGAGCGGCACGCCGTACTGCATGCCGACCGACACGGCGATCATGAACGCGTTCATGAGCCCGGCGAGCGTGGTGCCCTCCTTCGCGATGTCCACGAAGATGTCGCCGGGGTCGCCCTCGGGGAACAGGCCGACGTGGATGTAGCCCTCGTACTCGCCGACCTGGAACTTGCGGCCGATCTCCTGCCGCTCGATCGGCATCACCCGGCGGGTGGGCTTGGCCGCGATCAGCTCGGGCTGCGACGCCTTCGTCTGCAGCGGCTGGGCCACCTTGCACCCGTCGCGGTAGATCGCGATCGCCTTCACGCCGAGCTTCCACGCGTCCATGTACAGCTGGGCGACGTCGTCGACCGTGACCTCGGTGGGCAGGTTGACCGTCTTCGAGATCGCGCCCGAGATGAACGGCTGCACCGCCGCCATCATGTTCACGTGGCCCATGTGGTGGATGGCGCGCTCGCCGACCGCCACGTCGAACACCGACAGGTGCTCGGGCCGGAACCCGGGCGCGCCCTGGACGGTGTTGTGCTCGTTCACGTGGGCGACGATCTGGTCGATCTCGTGCGGGGCGTAGCCGAGCTTCTTCAGCGCGATCGGCACGGTCTGGTTGACGATCGTGATGTCGCCGCCGCCGACCAGGCGCTTGGACTTGACCAGCGAGAAGTCGGGCTCGATGCCCGTCGTGTCGCAGTCCATCATGAAGCTGATCGTGCCCGTGGGCGCGATCACGACGGCCTGGGCGTTGCGGTAGCCGTTGTCCTCACCCAGCGTGAGCGCGTCGTCCCACGCCTGGCGGGCAGCCGCGCACATGTCGGCCGGCACCACGCTCGAGTCGATGTTGCCGACCGCGGCGCGGTGCTTGCGGATCACGCGCAGCATGGCGTCGGAGTTGCGGGCGTACTCGTCGAACGGGCCGACGCGCCCGGCCATGTCGGCCGACTTGCGGTACGCGCGCCCGGTCATGATCGCCGAGATGGCGGCCGCATACGCGCGGCCTTCGTGGGAGTCGTACGCGAGCCCGCGCGCCATCAGCAGGGCGCCCAGGTTGGCGTAGCCGAGGCCGAGCTGGCGCATCGCGCGCGCGTTCTCGGTGATCTCCTCGGTCGGGTAGCTCGAGTTCGAGACGAGGATCTCCTGGGCCATGAAGATGACGTCGACGGCCCGCTCGAACCGCTCCACCTGGAACTCGTCGGTCTCCGGGTCGCGGAACTTCATCAGGTTCAGGCTGGCGAGGTTGCAGGCCGAGTTGTCGACGTGCAGGTACTCGGAGCACGGGTTCGAGGCGTTGATGCGGCCGGTGGCCGGGCACGTGTGCCAGTCGTTCATCGTCGTGTCGTAGTGCATGCCGGGATCGGCGCACTTCCAGGCCGCCTCGGCGATCTGGTGCATCAGGTCGCGCGCCCGCACGCTCTTCACCACCGAGCCGTCGGTGCGCGCGGTCAGATCCCAGTCGGCGTCGTCGATCACGGCGCGCATGAACTCGTCGGTCACCCGCACCGAGTTATTGGCGTTCTGGTACTGGATCGACGCCCAGTCGGGCGAGTCGAGGCTCATGTCGTAGCCGGCCGCCTGCAGCACGCGGGCCTTCTCCTCCTCGTGCTGCTTGCACCAGATGAACTCCTCGATGTCGGGGTGGTCGACGTTCAGGACGACCATCTTGGCCGCCCGGCGCGTCTTGCCGCCCGACTTGATCGTGCCGGCCGACGCGTCGGCGCCGCGCATGAACGACACCGGCCCGGAGGCGTAGCCGCCCTTGGCCAGCTGCTCCTGCGACGAGCGCAGCTTGCTCAGGTTGATGCCCGAGCCGGAGCCGCCGCGGAACACCAGCCCCTCCTTGCGGATCCAGTCGAGGATCGACTCCATGTTGTCCTCGACCGAGAGGATGAAGCAGGCGCTGCACTGCGGGTGCTCCTCGAAGCCGACGTTGAACCAGACCGGCGAGTTGAACGCCACCATCTGATGCAGCAGGAGGTGGGTCAGCTCGGCCCGGAACGTCTCGGCCTCGTCGCCGTCGGTGAAGTAGCCGTCCTTGGTGCCCCACGCGGTGACGGTGTCGGCGACGCGCCCGATCATCTGCCGCACGGAGTGCTCGCGCTCGGGTGAGTTGAGCTTGCCGCGGAAGTACTTCTGGGCCACGATGTTGGTCGCCGTCTGGCTCCAGAACGCCGGGAACTCGACGTCGCGCTGCTCGAAGGACGGCCCGTCCTTGCCGGGGATGAGCGCGGTGCGCGTCTCCCACTCGACGGCTGCGAACGGGTCGACGCCCGCCTCCGTGAAGTATCGGGGCACGCCGATGCGAACATCCTCCTTGCCCTCGAGCACCGAGTTCTCGGTCCGCTTCAGCTCGCTCATCGCCATGCCCTTCGCCTCCTCATCCGTCGAATTCTACCGAACACTTGTTCGTTTCGCCACTCGCTTGGCCGGCTTCTTGCGGCCCTCGAGCAGTGCCAGCTCGCGCTCGAACTCGTCCACGTCCTGGAAGTCGCGGTACACCGAGGCGAACCGGACGTATGCCACCCGGTCGAGGTCGCGCAGCACGCGCAGCGCCTGCTCGCCGATCCGGCGCGCCTCGACCTCGTCGCCGACGCCGTTGCGCAGGTCGGCCTCGATCCGCACCGCCGCCTGCTCGATCTGCGCGAGCGGCACCGGCCGCTTGACGCAGGCCCGCGTGAGCCCGGCCATCAGCTTCGAGCGGTCGAACGGCTGGCGCGTGCCGTCGCGCTTGACCACGTGCAGGGCCGCCTGCTCGACGCGCTCGAACGTGGTCATCCGCTGGCCGCACAGCAGGCACTCGCGCCGGCGCCTGATCGCGCCCTTGCCGGCGACGCGCGTGTCGATGACCTTCGTCTCTCCGTGTTCGCAGTAGGGACAGTTCATGCGTGTGCGCTCTCCGGCTCTGTTTCCAGATCTAGTGTGCCAAGTCCTGCCGAACCCCTACATCTAGTGGGAACGACCGGTTGGGGCGATGTATTCTCGTCGCCCGGTCGGACGGACGCCGGATCCCGCTCAGGGAGCGAAATCTGCTCAGCCCGCGATCGAGCGCAGCGTCGCGGAGAGCCCGTCGGCGAGGCTCGTCGCCGCCCGCCAGCCGAGCTCGCGCCCGGCCAGTGAGGGGTCGAGCGCGCTTCGCGCGAGCTCGCCCAGCCGGGCCGGCCGGTGCTCCGGCGCGACGTCCGTGCCCGCCGCCCGCTGGCACTCGGCGAGCAGGTCGAGCACGCTCGTCTCGGCCGCGGTGCCGATGTTGAAGATCGCGTGCGCGCCGCCGTAGCCGAGCGCGGCCAGGTTGGCCGCGACGACGTCGCCGACGTAGACGTAGTCGCGCGTCTGGCTGCCGTCGCCGAAGACGAGCGGCGTCGCGCCCTCCACCAGCTTGCCGAAGAAGATGGCAACCACGCCCGCCTCGCCGTGCGGGTCCTGGCGCGGCCCGTACACGTTGCCGTAGCGCAGCACGACGTGGCGCTCGCCGTAGAGGCGGTTGTAGAGCTCGACGTAGTGCTCGCCGCACAGCTTGGAGACGCCGTAGGGCGCCATCGCGGCACACGGCGTCGACTCGGGCGAGGGGATCGTCTCGACCTCGCCGTAGATGGCGCCGCCGGTCGAGGAGAAGATGACCCGCGCGCCGACCGCCCGGGCCGCCTCGAGCACATGCGCCGTCCCGCGCACGTTCACGTCGGCGTCATGCCCGGGATCCTCGACCGAGACGCGCACGTCCGCCTGCGCGGCCAGGTGGAAGACCGCGTCGGGCCGGAACTCGGCCGCGAGCGCGCGCAGCTCTGCCCCCGAGCGGATGTCGACCTGGTGGAACTGCGCTGCGGCGGGCACCCGCTCGCGCCGGCCGCTCGAGAGGTCGTCCACCACCGCCACGGTGTCGCCCCGAGCGAGCAGCCCGTCGGCGACGTGGGAGCCGATGAAGCCTGCGCCGCCCGTGACGATCGCGCGGATCGGCATCACGCGGCCTGGGTCGCGGCCGGCTCGTCCTCGCGCTGCACCTCGACGGTGTTCTCGGGGGTGAGCACGAGCCGTCCCCGGAACGGGCCCTTGCGATCCTTGAAGTCCATCCAGTCCGACGCGCCGTGCTCGATCACCTGGCGGGCCTCGTCGGCCGAGATCTGGCGGCCCTTGGTCGACTTCCAGATCACGAAGCCGCAGCCCGGCTCCTTGCGGCTCTTCCACGATGAGCAGCCGTAGGCGCGGCTGTTCTCGCGGATCTCGCCGTCGCACTTGGGGCACTTCGCGATCGTCTCGCGGGGGCCGGCCGGCGCGTCGAGGCGGGTGCCGTCGTCGGCAACGAGCTGCACCTGGTTGCCCTCTGCCAGCACCAGCCGCGCCCGGCTCGGCCGGGTCTTGAACCCGTCCAGCAACTCGGTCTGGCCGTGCTCCAGCAGGTCGCGCGCCTCGGCCGGGCTGATCGAGCGGCCCTTCTGCTGCTTCCAGATCACGAAGCCGCAGCCCGGCTCCTCCTTGCTCTTCCACGACGAGCACCCGTAGGCGGCCCGGTTCTCGCGGATGATGCCGTCGCCGTTGGGGCACGGCCCGATCTCGGCCCGCTGCGCCCGCACCTCCTCGGGCGTGAGGTCGCGGAAGTACTCGACCACCTCGGTCGTGAAGCGGCGGATGTCCGCCATGAAGGCGTCGCGCTGCTCCTGGCCGCGCTCGATGGCCGTCAGCCGCTTCTCCCAGTTGCCGGTCAGCTCGGCCGAGGTGAGCGCGTGGTCGTGGAGCAGGCCGATCGCCTGGCGGCCCTTCGCGGTGGCGCGCAGCGACCGGCCCAGCCGCTCGATGTAGCCGACCCGCAGGAGCTTCTCGATCGTCTCCGCGCGGGTGGCGGGCGTGCCCAGGCCCGCGTCCTTCATCGCGTGGCGCAGCTCCTCGTCCTCGATCTGCTTGCCGGCCGTCTCCATGTCGCGCAGGAGCGACGCCTCGGAGTAGCGGGCGGGCGGCTTGGTCTGCTTCTCGAGCACCTCCGCCTGCTCGCAGGTGCCGCGCTCGCCGTCGTCCACGCGGGGCAGCACCTGGCGGGGCTCGTCCTCGTCGCCCTGGGGCGGCTCCTCGGCCGCCGCTTCCTCGCCGAAGGCGGCGCCGCGCCAGCCGGCCTCGATCAGGCGGCGGCCGCGGGTGCGGAAGCGGTGCTCGGCGCAGGCGGTGATGATCTCGGTGTCCTCGAACTTCGCCTCGGGGTGGAAGACGGCCAGAAAGCGGCGGACGACGAGGTCGTAGACGTGCGCGTCGTCGCCGGACAGGTCCTTCGTCGGCAGCTCGCCGGTGGGGATGATCGCGTGGTGGTCGTCGACCTTCGCGTCGTCGACGACGCGGGCGAGCGGGAGCACGTCCAGGCCGGCGACATACTGCGCCGCGGCCCGCACCTTGGGGATCCCGGTGAGGCCGCGGGCGATGCCCTTGAGGCCGCCGATCTGGTCGGCCGGCAGAAACTGCGAGCGCGTCCGTGGGTAGGTGATGACCGCCCCGGCCGACGAGCCTTCGTAGAGGCGCTGGGCCGCCTGCAGCGTCCGGGACGCCGACATGCCGAAGCGGCTGTTGGCGTCGCGCTGAAGGCTCGTCAGGTCATAGAGCAGCGGCGGGCGGGTCTTGCGCTCGGTGCGCTTGACCGACTCGACCGTGGCGGGGGCGCCGCCGGCCGCGGCCGCCACCGCCTCGGCCCGCTCCCGCTCCGGGGTGCGGTCGTCCTTGCCCTCGAACCAGCGCCCCGTGTAGGTGCGCGGCCCCTCGAGCGCGAACCGCGCGTCGACCTGGAAGTACGTCTCCGGCTCGAACGCGTCGATCTCGAGGTCGCGGCGCACGATCAGCGCGAGCGTCGGCGTCTGCACGCGGCCGAGCGAGACGACGCCGCCGAGCGCCCGGCCGCGCACGGTGGCGGCCCGGGTGGCGTTCATGCCCACCAGCCAGTCGGCCTCGGAGCGCGAGCGGGCGGCGTCCTGCAGGCTCTGCATCTCCTCGCCGGCGCGCAGATGCTCGAACCCGTCGCCGATGGCGGCCCGGGTCATCGACGACACCCACAGCCGCTGCACCGGTTTGCCGGGCTTGGCGACGTCCATGATGTAGGCGAAGATCAGCTCGCCCTCGCGGCCGGCGTCGCAGCCGTTCACGATCGCGTCCACGTCGGCGCGCTTCATCAGCCGCTTGAGCACGTCGAGCTGCTTCTTCCCGCGGGCGTCGGGCCGCAGCTTGAACTTGTCGGGGAGCACCGGGAGCGTCTTGATCGACCAGCGCTTGAGCGCCTCGTCGTAGTCCTCCGGCTCGGCCAGCTCGACCAGATGGCCGATCGCCCACGACACGATGCGGTCGTCCGATTCGAGGTAGCCCTCGTGCTTCTGGAAGCCGCCGCCGAGGGCGCGCGCGTAGTCCTGGCCGACCGACGGCTTCTCGGCGACTATGAGTGTCTTGCCCATCGGGGCGGCAGGGTAGCACGGTGCCCCCGCCGGATCTGGTGTGCCCGTGAGGCCCTATCCGGCCAGGTGAAACGCGCTCGCCATCGAGGTCGCCGCCGCCGCCCGGCCGAGCGCGGGCAGGCCGAGCAGCTGCTCCTGCGTGCGCAGCAGCGAGTAGTGCGTGAACGGCCGCCGCGAGACGGTGCCCGGGCGCACCGATCGGGCCGCGACCACCGTGTAGACGCGGTTGCCCTCCTGGTGGTCGTCCTCGTCATAGGTGATGAAGAGCGCCGTCTGCCCCGACCGGTACGCCGGCGTGGACATGATCCGCGGCACCCACCGCGCGAGCCAGGCGTCGCCCGGAGCGACGGGGCAGTCGTGCTCGTCGCTGCAGAGGTTCGGCGCGATGAACGTGTAGGCCGCCAGGCGCCCGCTGCGCAGGTCGCCGGGCAGCGCCGTGAGCGGGACATCGTTGGCGGCGCAGGCGGCCGCCTCGCGCGTGAAGTAGACCGCGGGGTTGTGCCGGGGCGCGTAGTTGCCCGAGTTCGACCGCACGCAGTGGCCGGGCATGCTCTCTGCGTAGGCCCGCCAGCGGGTCTGGCCGAAGATGCTCGGCCCGCCGCTGCGGCAGCCGGCGCCGGGCGAGCAGTCCGTTCCGTCCAGCCCCTGGGTCGAGCCCGAGGTGAGCGCAAGGTAGTTGGGCAGCGACGGATGGGAGACGGCGTGGTAGTCGGTGGCGAGGCCGCACCGGCGCGCGAGCGCGTTCAGGTACGGCGAGTGTCCGGCCACCTGATCGAAGCCGTGGTTCTCCATGACGATCAGGATCACGTGCGCGAACCTGGCCGGGGCGGGGGCGCCCGTGCAGGGGTGACCGGCGCGGGCCGGCGACCCAGGCGTCGGCGTCGCGCCCCCGCCGCAGGCCGCGGCGAGGCACACGAGCCCCGCCACCAGAAACGCCTTTGTCAGATCCAGCCTTTGCGCTTGTAGTAGATGACCTGGCCGATCGTCGTCACGATGATCAGGAACCAGGACCACCAATACCCGAAGTGCCAGCGGAACTCCGGCACGCCGCGCAGGTTCTGGCCGTACAGCCCGACGATGAACGTCGGCACGAGCAGGAGCGACGCGACGACGGTCAGCCGCTTCATGACCTCGTTCTGGTCGTTGGCGACCTTGGCCTGATGATAGTCGCGCACGCTTGCGACCAGATCGCGGGCCAGGTCGAGGCCCTCGCTCGCACGCAGCAGCTTGTCGTAGGCGTCGCCGAAGCGCAGCTCGAGGTCGCGCGAGAAGAGCTCCTCGCCCTCGGTGTCGATGCGGTTGTCGACGACGCGGCGGACGGCGTCGCGGGTCGGCGCGAGCGTCTGGCGCACGTGCAGCAGCTTGTGGCGCAGGTCGGAGAGGCGGGCGCGGATGTGGTCTGACGCCCACTCCTCGACGTGGTCCTCGAGGTCGTCGATGTGGCTGTCGAGCGTGTCGACCAGGTCGAGGAACGCTTCGGCGACGTCGTCGATCAGGCGGTAGGCGATCATGCCGGCGCCCTCGTCGCCCGTGGTGGCGACGGTGCGGATCTCGGAGTCGTCGAACCCCTCGCGCCCGTCCGGCGCCTTGCGCACCGTCACCACTCGGCCGTGCGTCAGGATCAGGTCGATCTCCTGATACCACAGGTCGTGCGTGCCCTTGTCGACCATCGGCCGCAGGAGCACCCCGAACACGTAGTTGATGTGCGCCTCGAAGGTCGGCCGCGGCTCGTCGTCGTGCCGCGCCGGCGAGAGCACGAGGTCGAGCGCCCGGTCGTGCAGGGGCACGCCGGCCGCGCGCTCGAGCGCATCGCGGTCGGGCTCGACGAGATCGGTCCACACGCAGCCGGGCATCCGCCGCAGACGCTACTCCCACGCCCGGCCGGATCCGGTAGCGTTCGCCCCGTGGACGGCATCCACGACCTCGGCGGCCGGCAGGGCTTCGGGCCGGTCGTGGCGGAGAGCGACGAGCCGCCCTTCCACGAGGCCTGGGAGGGACGCGTGCACGGCATGTCCGAGTCCTCTGACCTCGGGCCCGGGTTCCGGTATGCGATCGAGCGCATGGGGGCGGTCGCGTACCTGACGACGTCCTACTACGAGCACTGGCTGCAGGGGATGGAGACGCGCGGGATCGAGCACGGCCTGTTCACGCGCGCCGACCTCGCGGCGGCTGCGGCGCGCCTCGCCTCGGGCGAGCCGGTGCCGCGGCGGCTCGATCCCGATGCGGCGGCGCAGGCGCGGGCATCGCTGCGCCCGCGGCCCAGGTCCACCTACACGGCGGCGCCGCCGCGTCACGCCGCGGGCGATCGCGTGACGGTCATCCGCGTGCTTCCGGCAGGCCATACCCGCTGCCCCGGGTACCTGCGCGGAGCGGCCGGCGTCGTCGAGCGGGTGCACGCGCCGATGCCGCTTCTGGACGTGTTCGAGGACGAGGACGGGCGCGTGCAGCCCGAGGCCTGGTACACGGTCGCGTTCGCGGCGGCCGACATCTGGCGGCTCGACGGCCCCGGCCACACCGTCCTCGTCGATCTGTGGGAAAGCCATCTGGAGGCCACATGAGCGAGCAGCACAGCCACGCACGCCCCAAGTCGCCGCAGGAGCTCCGCGCCGCGGCGCTCGAGACGGTCCTGATCGAGAAGGGGCTCGCCTCGACCGACGCCGTCGACGCGGTGGTGGACGCGTTCGAGCACGAGATCGGCCCCCAGAACGGCGCCCGCATGGTGGCGCGGGCGTGGGTCGACCCCGGCTATCGCAGCCGGCTGCTCGCCGACGCTGCGGGCGCGGCCGGCGAGCTCGGCTACGGCGGCACCGAGGGCGACCACATGCGCGCCGTCGAGAACACGCCCGACGTGCACAACGTGATCGTCTGCACCCTGTGCTCGTGCTATCCGTGGCCCGTGCTCGGCATCCCGCCGGTCTGGTACAAGAGCCCGCCCTACCGCGCCCGCGTCGTCCGCGAGCCGCGCGCGGTGCTGGCCGAATTCGGCCTCGAGCTGGCCGACGACGTCGAGATCCGGGTGTGGGACTCGAGCGCCGACCTGCGCTACATCGTCCTGCCGATGCGGCCGGAGGGCACCGACGGCATGAGCGAGGACGAGCTGGCCGGCCTCGTCACCCGCGACTGCATGATCGGCGTCTCCGTCCCCCGCGTCGGGGCGCCGGCGTGACCATCCCGCGGCCCGACGACCACCCGTTCGAGGAGCCCTGGCAGGCGCGGGCGTTTGCGATGGCGGTGGTCGCGGCCGAGCGGCTGGACGTCCCCTGGGACGAGTTCCGCGACCGGCTCAAGGCCGCCATCGCCGAGCGGCCCGACCAGCCCTACTACGAATCGTGGATGGACGCCCTGGAGCGGCTCGTGGCCGAGCTCGCCCCCGCGTGAGACACCTCCGCCTCTGCCGCTTCACCGGTCGGTAGCATCTGAGGGGTGTTCATCTCCTTCGAAGGCCTCGACGGCTGCGGCAAGACCACCCAGGCCGCGCTCCTGGCCGAGGCTGCCGCCGCCGGCGGCCATGAGGTCGTGCCCGTGCGCGAGCCCGGCGGCACCGCGCCCGGCGAGCGCATCCGCTCGCTGCTGCTCGATCCGGACCTCGAGATCGAACCCTGGGCCGAGGCGCTGCTGTATGCGGCCGCCCGGGCACAGCTCGTGGCCGAGGTCATCCGGCCGGCGCTCGAGCGCGGGGCGATGGTGATCGCCGACCGGTACGTCGACTCGTCGCTGGCCTACCAGGGCTGCGCCCGCGGGCTCGGCGTCGACGAGGTGCTGGCGGTGAACCGGGTGGCGACGAGCGGCCTGCTGCCCGATCGCACCGTGCTCCTCGTGCTTGACACCGCCGCGGCCGCCGGACGCCGCGGCGCGCCCGACCGGATCGAGGCGGAGGGGACGAGCTTCCACCGCCGTGTGGCCGAGGGGTTCGACGCGGCCGCCCGCCGCTTCCCCGATCGCATCGCCGTCGTCGATGCCTCGGGCACGCCCGAGCAGGTCGCCGGCCGGGTGCGCGAGGCGGTGGGGCTGTGAGCGCCTTCGCCGGCCTGCCCGAGCAGCCGCGCGCGCTGCGCCTGCTCGAGGCCGCGGTGGGGGCGCCGGCGCACGCGTACCTGCTCACGGGCCCGTCCGGATCGGGCAAGCGCCGCTACGCCGACCGGTTCGCGGCCGCGCTGCTCGACTGCCCGCCGCACCGGATCGAGTCGCGCACGCACCCCGACCTGTTCGTGCTCGAGCCGGAGGGCCAGGGCATCCTGATCGAGGGCGCGCGGCGGCTGCGGCGCGACCTGCACCTGCGGCCGTTCGAGGCCGACCGGCGGGTGTACCTGATCCTCGACGCCCATCTGCTGCGCGACGAGTCGGCCAACGCCCTCCTGAAGTCGCTCGAGGAGCCGCCCGCCTACGGCGTGTTCATCCTCGTCTCCGACCACGCGGAGCGCATGCTGCCGACGATCCGCTCGCGGCTGCAGGCGGTCGACTTCCGCCGCTACCCGGCGGCGGCGCTCGCGGCGGTGACGGGCGACGCGGTGGCGGCGCGTGCGGCCCTGGGCAGCCTCGACCGCGCGACCGAGCTCGCCACCGACCCGGCCGCGGCCGAGCGCCGGCGGGTGTACCTCGACCTGGCCCGCGGCGCCTGCGCGGATGAGGGCTTCGACCCCGCCCTGGCCGGCGCGCGCCTGCTCGAGGCCTCCGGCCAGCGGGCCCGGGCCGAGTCCGACGCGGTGGGCCGCGAGCGCGACGCGCGGCTCGAGTCGGTGGACGACCCGAAGGACGAGCGCGCGCTGCGCAAGCGCTACGAGGAGCGGGCCAAGCGCGAGGCCCGCCGGGCCGAGTGGGACGAGCTGCGGCTGGCCGTCGACACGATCGGCCTGTGGTACCACGACCTGCTGGCCACGGCTCTGGGGGCGCCCGAGGCGGTGGTGAATTCGGACATGGCCGGAGGGCTGTCCGGAGCCACCTCGAGCGGCGGTGCGGGGCACGCGCAGCGAGCGCTGGACACGGTGGCCGACGTGCGCCGGTCGCTCGAGCTGAACGTCCATCCGGGGCTGGCCGCCGAGGCGCTCTTCCACCGCCTCGTCCAGGTCCGGGAACCCACCAACCCACTGGGGGCGTGATGGCGACGGTCGTCGGTGTCGTGTTCCAGCCGGGCGCGAAGGTGTACTCGTTCGATCCCGCCGGGCTCGAGCTGCGCTGGGACGAGCGCGTCATCTGCCAGACGTCGCGCGGGCGCGAGTACGGCCGGGTGGTGCAGACCGCCTACCACCTTCCGGACGAGGAGCTGACCGGCCCGCTGAAGCGGGTCGTGCGCCGGGCCGGCCCGGCCGACGAGGACCAGATCCGGCGCAACAAGGTCGAGGCCAAGCGGGGCATGCTGCTCTTCCGCGAGCTCGCGGGCCGCCACGAGCTCGACCTGAAGCCGATCGCGGCCGAGCTCGTGTTCGACCAGAGCCGGATCGTGTTCTCGTTCTCGTCCGAGGAGCGGCCCGACACCCGCGCGCTCCAGACCGATCTCGGCGCCCGCCTGAAGCGGCGGGTCGAGCTGCGCCAGGTCGGCCCGCGCGAGCAGGGCCGGCTGTGCGGCGAGGTGGGGCTGTGCGGCACGGGCCGGCTGTGCAGCGCCCGCTACCCCTGCCACGACCAGCCGATCACGCTCAAGATGGCGAAGGAACAGGATCTGCCGATGAACCCAGGCCGCATCACCGGATTGTGTGGACGGCTACGCTGTTGTCTCGCATTCGAGCATCCGCTGTACCGCTCGTTCCGCGACCGGGCGCCGGCCGTTGGACGGGCAGTGGCGACACCCAATGGGAGGGGGATCGTCCGCAGCTACGAGGTGCTGAAAGACGCATGCGTCGTCGAACTGGACGGAAGGACGATGGTGGAGATCACGTTGGATCAGATGGTGGAGGTGGCGGGATGAGCGATGTCGCCTTCTGGGGCGCCGGAGACGGTTCGGCGCTCGGCGATTTCAGGGAGGCACTGCGGGCCGAGTGGGTGCGGCGCGGCTACGAGTTCGCGGAGGGCGCGGACCCGAGCGCGGGATGCGTGTTCAACTTCGTGAACCCGGACGATCCGAAGCCGTTCCGCCGTCGCCAGCGCTCGACGTACGTCATCGCCGTGCAGACCGTGCCGGAGCCGCCCCCCGACGTGCTGCGCCATCAGTATCCGATGCTCGTGCGCGCGCTCGCGAACCTGGCGATGCTCGTCGTGCCGGGCGACGCCTGCTACTTCGTGACGCCCGAGCAGGGCGTGTACGCCGTCCCCGACCCGGGCAACCTCGCCGACTGGGCGCGCGCGCTGTTCGATCGGATCGAGCCGCTCGCCACGTCGCGCCTCGTGATCGACAACCGCTTCGACACCGATCTCGAGCCGGAGCTGTGGGACGGCGACGAGCTGACCGAGGAGCTCTTCCGGGCCGGCCAGCGGCTCGACCGCCTGGGGCTCCTGCCGGCCCCGTTTCCGCTCGAGGATCTCGTTACCCCAGACGACCTGCGCTGGATCAAGCTCGTCTACGGGATCGGCGGCCTCTCCTA
This sequence comes from uncultured Actinomycetes bacterium, assembly GCA_963717845.1. GTDB lineage: Bacteria > Actinomycetota > Thermoleophilia > Gaiellales > JAICJC01 > JAICJC01. Next base: position 523,146 of record CAVQXH010000001.1, on the reverse strand, counting down.
CGGCAACATGTCGGTGCGCAAGGACGACCTGCGCTACTGGATGTCGGCCTCCGGCGTGGACAAGTCGAACCTGCGCGAGATCGGCCGCGACGTGCTCATGGTGAAGGACTTCGATGCCGTCGCCGGCCAGATGATCCTCTCCGTGCCTCCGGCAATTGAGCCGCGGCGCGCATCCGTGGACGCGATCGAGCACTGGATGATCTACCGCGAGCACCCCGAGGTGGGGGCGATCGTGCACGTGCACGCCTGGATCCCGGGCGTCGAGGCGACCGAGTTCAACTATCCGTGCGGCACGGCCGAGCTGGCCGGCGCCGTCGCCGAGATCATCCGCCGCTCGCCCGAGCCCGGCCGCACGGTCGTCGGCCTCAAGAACCACGGCCTCACGATCACGGGCCCGACGCTCGATGACATCTTCGAGCGCATCGAGCCGGTGATCGAGGTGCAGGTCCCCATGATCGCCTAGCGGTCGGGCCGCTCACACAGGTTCGAACGGGAGCACGAGGGGCGGGAACAGGTCGCCGGGGCGGCCGATGTCGCCGGAGACGGCCCGCAGCGTGATCCGCCGCTCCGGCGCGGCGGGCGCGTCGATGTCGACGAGGCCGCCGCCGTAGTGGCCGAGCACGTTTCGGCGCTTGTCGAGCGTGGGGTCGGGCAGCTGCGCGCCCGACCAGATGCGCGGGCGCACGCCCGAGCAGATGAACTCGATGACGCTCGCCCCCTGCGGCGGGATCCGGCTCGGATAGGGGTGGTGGTGGATGCGCATGCCGTGGGCGTCGCCGCTCAGGATGAGCACGCGCGCGCCCCGGCGCTGCACGGCGAGGAACAGGCGCATCGCCCGGTCGTACTCGTTCGGCCAGCCGATCAGCCAGGTGTCGTTCACATGGCGGCGCGACGCGAAGATGCCCGCGCTGAAGACGACGAAGAGGCGGGCGTTGCTCGTCTCGAGGATCCGCTGCATCCAGTCGAACTGGGCGTGGCCGATGCGCGTCTTCTGCGGCGTGTTCGGCGTGTCCACCGGGTCGGCGTAGCGGCGCACGTCGAGCGTGAGGCAGTGGACGTCGCCGAAGCGGAAGTCGAAGTAGCCGGCCGCCGCCGGGTCGGCGTGGATCCGGTTCCAGAGCGGCGCCGCCCAGGGTGCGGCGGTCGTGCGGTCGGCGTTGTTGCGCGGCCCGTAGTCGTGGTCGTCGATCGTGAACCCGGTGGCGACCTGGGCGCGCAGGTCGGCGAAGTCGCGGCCGGCCAGGAGCCGGCGGAAGCGGTCGGCGAAGAAGTCCGGGGCCGACAGGTAGCACGAGTGGAAGATGTTGTTGGCGTAGCCGAGGTCGCCCTGGAAGACCATCGCGGCCGGTCGCGCCGGGGCCGCCTCGGCGAGCGCCGCGTACGCCCGGCTCCTGGGCACGCCCGAGAACTGCTCGCAGCTCGTGGCGAGCAGGACCAGGCGCTCGTCGCCGTGCGGCGCCAGCACCTCCTGCTCGGGCGAGCGTGTGCGCGCCCCGCTCTGCGGCGAGGAGAGCTCGGCGTGCCAGCGCAGCCGCTCGCCCGGCTCGACCTGGAGGATGTGCAGCGCGGTGTACGGCGGCGCCGACGCGTCGTGGGTAGTGGCGGCCGTCGCGCCGGCGGACGTCGAGGTGTGGAACGTCGCCTTCGCCGGGAAGGCCGAGATGACGCGCAGGCGCACGTCGTAGCGGCCGTCCGGTCGCAGCCGGGGGACGCCGGTGATCGTGGCCGCGGCCACCGGCGGCGTCGGCCCAAATGCGCTGGCCGCCGTGATCGTGTAGGAGCGCACCGTGAGCTCCGCCGCCGCGAAGTCGGCCGGGTAGACGACCACGAGGCCGGGCGTCCCCGGCGCCACCTCGTGCGGCCGCGCCGCGATCTGCCAGGCCGGCTCGGGCTGCCCCTGCTGCCACAGCTTCGCCCGCACCAGCCGGCCGCGCACGTGCAGCCGCAGCTGGTACGTGGTGTCGACGATGAGCGCCGGGCAGGGCGCCTCGGCGATCACCGTGCGGCCGACCCGGGCGTAGCGGGCGAGCACGAGCCGGCCGCCCTCGCACGTGACCGCCAGATAGTCGACGTCGGTGACCGCTCCGAACAGCACCCCGGGGCGCAGGGTGGGGTTCGTGACCGAGAACGACAGCAGGTGCCCGGCCGCGCCGCAGACGTGGTCGAGCAGGAAGATGGGCATCGGCTGGTGGGGGGCGGCCGTGTCGAGGCCTGCACGGATGCCGAAGACGGCCCGGCCGCCGCGCACGTCCATGTCGCGCAGGTAGTGCTGGGCGACCCACGGCTGCGGCCAGCCCTTGCCGTCGGGGAGCGACTCCACGGCGGCGTCGAAGTGCCTCGGCGGGGCGCTCGAGCGGCCGCGCAGGATCGCCGGCACCGCCGCGACGCCGGCGAGCACGCCTGCAAGCAGCGCCGCGCGCGTGTAGCGGCGGCGGCCGCGCGGCGGCACACGCGCGCTCACGCCCCGCTCCCGGGGATCACGCGGCAGGTGGCCGGCTGGGCCGCGCCGGCCGCACCCACGTGCGGCGCACCGGCGACGGCATAGAGGCGCGCGCCGGATGCGGTGCCGATCAGATGCAGCCAGGGCACCGGCGGCAGCGGCCGGCGGCGGTAGGGGATCCCGTCCTCGCCGATCACCATGTCCTGCGGGATCACGAGCACGTAGTCGACCCGCTCGGCGGCGGCGAACGCGCGGTCGGCGTTCGGGTCGTGGAAGAACGTGCGCGTCCGCTTCACCAGCCCGAGCACGCGGTCGAGCATGGCCGGGCGCAGGTACGGCGACATCCCCTCCATCACGCTGCGCCGCCCCGTGACGGCCTCGAAGACGCCCTCGCTGCGGAAGTTGGGCAGGATGCGGGCATCGCACGGCACCCGCCGGCTGACCAGGTCGAACACGTTGCGCGTCACGCCTGCGGTCGCGGCCGCGCCCTGCCAGCGCTTGAGCGTCGCCGGCGTGTGGATCGAGGTGGCCAGCAGCACGGCAACGCCGATGCCGACCATGGCCGCTGCCAGCACGGGCTGCAGCCGCCCGGCGCGGACGGCGAGCGCCTCGGCCACCACCAGGACGAGCAGCGCGACGCTGAGCCCGGCGTAGTCGAACAGCCGCCGTTCCCCGAACGTCGACTGGATCATCACCGTGTAGTGGTGGGCAAAGCCGATCGCCGCGATCACGAGGACGACCGCGAGCCCGACCGCGGCGACCACGACCGGCGCCAGCCGGCGCTCGAGGAAGACGACGGCCGCGAGCGCCGCGAGCACGAGCACCCCCAGCGCGGCGAGGGCCGCTCCCACCTCGCCGCTGCCCGCCGCCAGGCCGCGCTCGGCGTAGTGCTGGACGAGCTGCGTGGCGCTTGCCCCCGGGGCGAAGAGCACCGGGTGGCCGGTGCGGAAATAGGCCGTCGGATCGACGCCGCCGGGATAGCTCGTGTAGCTGGCCGTCGACTGGGCGCCCTGCAGCCCAAGGCTGCCGCGGCTGGCGGCCAGGAGCAGTGCGTAGGCCAGGACGGCCGTGCCCCCGATCGCCGCGAACCGCACCGCGGCGCTCCGCACCGGCAGGCTGCCGAGCCCCGCGGCGGCGGCGTAGAGCAGCAGCATCGCCGCGACCACGACGACCGGGATCAGGTGGATGAGCGCGGCCACGCCGAGCAGCGCCCCGGCCGCGGCCAGCTGGAGCTTCGCCGCCGCTCCTCGGCGCAGGCCGTAGACGGCGAGCGCGAACGCGGTCAGCGCCACCAGTCGGCCGAAGTTCTCGGCGCGGAAGAGGACGATGTCCTGCGACATCGCGTTCTCGAGCGGCCAGCCGCCGGGAACGGCCAGGAGCAGCAGCGGCAGAAGCGGCGCGGTCCACCGCAGCCCGAGTTGGTCGGCGACCGCCCACAGGGCCAGGAAGAGCCCGACGGCGCCGAGCCATGTGAGCGCCGCGATGGCCTGCAGCGAGCTCGTCTGCAGGATCAGGCTCTGTCCGGCGCCGAAGGCGTTGAAGGCGACCTTGCTCACCGTCGTCGGGTAGTGCGTCCCCCACTGCAGCGTGCGCGCCGGGATGTCGTGGGCCTGGGCGAGCTCGAGCCCGTCCGCCCAGTAGCGAAACGGCGTCGACACCCCGAACTGCAGGTACGGCGAGAGGCTCCAGTGGTAGACGGCGAACACCCCGAGCCCCGCCAGGCCGGCGACCGCAGGCCATCCGGGCGGCGCCGGCCGCGACGGGTGGGCCGACCGCCATCCCCGCCGCCAGGCGGCGAGCGCCCACGCGCCCGCGCAGACGACGGCGTAGGCGATCAGGAACCAGCCGCGCGCGAGGGAGCCAACGAGCGCCAGGCCGATGGCGACGAGCGCGACGAGCGCGTAGCCGAACGCCCATATCGACGCCAGCCGCGTTGCCAGTCCGAGGTCGCGGTCAGGGAACAGTGCCAGGCTCGCCGCCAGGCCCGGGATGACCACGACGGCCGTGGCCAGGAGCGCCGTTGCGGCGTTCATGGGCGGGTGTGGACGGGGGCGTCAGGCGGCGCGCAGCCGTGCAGCGCGGTCCGTGACATCAGTCAGATGATACGGCCCGGCCGGGCCGTTACCGCCGTCAGTCTTGGGCTGGCGTTTGAAGCAGGGTGCCGGCGCGCGCCCGCGCGGCGATCTCGGATGACTCGCGCAGGATCGTGCCGTCCTCGAACTCGATCAGCGGCAGCTTGCGCTGGCCGCTCAGCTGCTCGACCTCCGGGCGGCGCGGCCGCAGCGCGGAGTGGATCACGAGCTCGTAGTCGATGCCGGCGTCGTCGAGGGCCTTCTGGGCCTTCCAGCACGGGTGCGGCCCCTTGATGAACGTCCCGCTGCAGCGGTGGAGCTTGATGGCCATCGGTTTCCCCCTCTCGTGGCGACGGGTGCAAGCATACGCTCGCGCGCGGATCTGCAGCAGTCAGTGCTTGTGGTATCCGTCGGCGCGCAGCCACTCGGCCGTGTCGCGGACCGTGTCCTCGATCGGGCGCACGGTGAAGCCGAGCTCGGCCCGGGCCTTCGCCGCGGTGAAGAACCACCAGTGGCTGCTCGAGGCGAGCTCCTGGTCGTCGAGCGGCAGCGGCAGCCGCAGCGCCGAGCCGGCGCGCAGCACGGGCCGCAGCATCCCGGCCGAGAGGTGCAGCTGGCGGCGGGGCCGGCCGGTCACGCGGCCGACGAGGGCGAAGAAGTCGCGGTGGCTCAGGTTGCCCTCGTCGTTCGTGAGGATGTAGCGCTCGCCCGGGCGGCCGTGCTCCTCGGCGAGCAGGTGGCCGACGGCGATGTCGCGCGCGTCGACGTAGGAGAGGCCGCCGTCGACGGTGAACCGCAGCCGTCCGCGCGCGTACTCCTCGACGGGCCACGACGACACCCGGTGGACGTCGCCCGGCCCGATCGCGAACCCCGGGTTCGTGACGACCACGTGCAGGCCGCCGGCCGCCGCCTCGAGCGCCGCCTGCTCGCCGGCCGCCTTGGCCCGTCCGTAGCGGAAGTCGACGCGGCCGTCGTCGCCGTCCAGCAGCCACGCGCCCTCGTCGCGGGGATGCCGCGGCCCTCCAGCAGGGCCGATCGTCGCCACCGACGACGTGAACACGACCCGCTCGACGCCCGCCCGCGTGCACGCCGCGAGCACGTTGCGGGCGCCGTCGACGTTCACCGACCGCAGCTTCGCGTCGTCCGCGGCCCGGTGGCCGACGACGCCGGCCAGATGGAACACGCGCGCGACGCCGTCGAGCGACCGTTCGATCGACTCCGGGTCGAGCACGTCGCCCGCGACCGTCTCGGCGCCCGTGCCCTCCAGCCGGGCGGCCGCGGCGGGCGAGCGCACGAGCACGCGCACCTCCCGGTCGCGGCGGCGCAGCTCGCGCACGATCTCGCCGCCGAGGTAGCCGGTCCCGCCCGTGACCAGGGTGCGCATGGCGCCGGAGCCTACCGCCGTCCGGGCGTCCGTGTCCGGGCGATAGACTGGTGCACCGGGCCGACGTAGCTCAGCTGGCAGAGCACCGCTCTCGTAAAGCGGGGGTCGAGGGTTCGAGTCCCTCCGTCGGCTCTCGCACTGCGGGTACACCCGCGCCACGACAGGTCAACATCGCGTATGGGCGCCGGCGCCCGTGTACTTCCGTGGTCGACCGCGCCGCGCGAGCTTGCAACTCTCCGCACAAGTCAGTAGCCTGACTCTTCCCAATCGAGGAGGCAGGATGTCGCTGAGCGCAACCCTGCAAGCCTGGCGCGACCGTCGAGCCGAGCGACGCCGCAAACGACGCGAAGCCGACGCCGAAGCAATGCGATCGGGAGCGTTTTCGCCCGGAGAGGCCCGCCGCGCGAACGAGGACAACCAATACCGGAATGTGTAGCGCTCGACCGCGCTGCGTTGAGGCCGCTTGAGGCGATCCAGGATTCTGGCGGGAGGCGCCAATGCGGCGCCAGACGCGGCCGAATCGCCCTAGCCGTGCGGATGGAGGCGTCCCTCCATCGGCTCTCTCACCGGTCCCGGATCGTGTAGGTCAGGTGGGTCACCCGCTGGGTCGCCTCGGCCCGGACCGGCTCCAGGGCCACGCGGCCCGCGTCCACGTCCTCGAACAGGCGGATTCCGGAGCCGAACAGCACGGGTGCGAGCGCGATCGTGAACTCGTCGATCAGGCCGGCGTTCACGTACTCCAGGATCGTGGCGCCGCCGCCCGCGATGCGGACGTCGCGGTCGCCGGCGGCCTCGCGGGCCTGCTCGAGCGCGGGCTCGATCCCGTCGTTCACGAAGTGGAACGTTGTCCCGCCCTGCCGCTCCCAGGGGTCACGGCGCTCGTGCGTCACGACGAAGACCGGCGTGTGGAACGGCGCCTCCTCCGGCCACGCCTGCTCGCCGAGGTCGAACATGCGCTTGCCCATCACGCTCGCGCCGGTGCGCTCGAACGTCTCCCGCGCGATGTCGTTGTCGCGCCCTTCCTCGCCGCCCTCGCCGAGCTTCAGGTTCTCCCGGAAGAACCGAAGCGGGTAGATCCACTGCTGCAGCTCCATCCACTGCGCCGTCCAGCGCTGCAGATCGGGGTCGTCCAGGCGCTGCTCGGGCGCGATGAACCCGTCCAGCGACATCGACACGCTGAAGAACACCTTCCCCGCCATCAGTCCTCGACTCCCTTCCGGACGATCTCGGTGACGTAGGCGGCCAGGTTGCTCAGGGTCTGCCGGCCGCCCTCGATCGCGTGGTACTTCTCGACCGCCTCGTCGCGCAGCGCTTTCGTCGGGAACAGCGTGCGCATCTCGATCCGGGTCGCCGTGCCGGCGGGCGCGAACGTCAGCACCGACGCGAAGGCGTTCGGGTCGCCGCGCGCCTCGCCGTGCTGCAGCGCGATCCGGTCAGGCGGGGCGATCTCGGTCCAGGCGATCCACTCCTGGTAGTCCGTCCCGTCCGGTCCGTGCATCACGAAGTCCCACTCCCCGCCGACGCGGAACTCGAACGCCCGCGTGGTGGTGGTGAACCCCTCCGGTCCCCACCACCGGGACAGGTGCCGCACCTCGGTGAACGCCTCGAACACCAGCTCCCGGGGGGCATCGATGACCCGGGAGATCACGATCTCGCGGTCGGCCGTCGCCGACCGCGCCGGCGCTCCTCGTCCCGTGGCGCTCATCAGCTACGTCCTCCTGGCTTGCCTGCTTGAGGTCCTGCAGGTACTCGTCCAGCCGGTCGAAGCTCTGGTTCCAGAACCGCTCGAACCCGCCGGTCCACTCGTGCACCGGTCGCAGCCCGCGGGCGTCGAGGCCGTACAGGCGCTGCTTGCCCGCCCTGCGGTCCCGCACCAGTCCGACCTCCCGGAGCACCCGCAGGTGTTTGGACGCCCCCGGCTGGGTCATCCCCAGCTCCTGGGCCAGCTCGGTCACCGGCCCCTCGCCCGCCCGCAGCAGCAGCAGGATCTCCCGGCGCTGTCGCTCGGCAATCGCGTTGAAGACATCCGCCGTCGTCGCTGCTCGGGCCATGCCGGACATCATATTCCGATATCGGCATATGTCAAGCGGAGACGAGTTGCGCCGCGGCGGCGGTCAGCCGGCCGGGCCGTCGGTCCAGACGTAGCGAGCCGTCGCCTGGGCGATCGGTTCCGACGAGGGCTCCTGCGCGACGAGGACGTATCTCCCGCCTGCGACCGCGAACGCCTTCTCGCACGGCTCCCAGCGCTCGAAGTGCCGTCCGTCCCACGGGCCTCCAGAGAACTTCTGAGCGATCAGCCGGCGGCGCATACGTCTGGAGTACCCGGCGCTTTTCGGCTTCAACCGATCGCCCAATCCGGCGCTCATCTGGCGCTCGCGCTACGCCGCGCCCGCCTCTGCGAGCGCCGCCCGGGCGGCGACGTCCCACTCCGCGGCGATGGTCGCCGCGGCCGCGCGCTCCTCGCCGCAGATCCCGTCGACCATGCGCGCGGTCTCGGCGTCGCCCGCCGTCTCGGCCACCCGCCGCAGCTGCTCGTAGCCCGCGATCTCGAGGTGTTCGAACGCATAGGCGAATGCCGCGACCTTGCCGGTTGTATCGGGATGCGCCTCGAAGAAGGTCGCCCAGTTCAGGGCGCCCGCACGCATCGCCGCGTCCTTCACGATCGAGTGCGACCCGCCGAGCTCGGCGAGCCGGTCTTCGAGGAGCGCCGCGTGCCGGTCGCTCTCGGCCAGGTGCGCGCGGTAGGCGTCCTGGAGCTGCGCCGCCGTCGACACGTCGATCGCCCGACGCAGCAGGCCGACGGACTGCTGCTCCAGGGCGTGCGCGTCGCTGAGGTACGCCGGCACCTGCTCGTTCGCGTCCGTCGAGCCGACCGCCGCGAGCGACGAGCGGACGGTGGCGTCGAAGATGGACTCGAGGCGCTCCGCCATTCGCCGCTCGTCCGGCAGGATCCGGTTGGCCATCGCCTCGGTCTCAGGATCGTCCGCGAGCCGGGCCACCCGGGCGAGGAGCTCGTACGCCGCGATCTCCAGATGCTCGTAGGAGTACGCGTGCGCAGCGAGCTTGCCGGGCGTGTCCGGCTGTGAGCGCGCGAAGGCGAGGAAGCCCTTTCCGCCGACCGCCATGATCAGATCCTTCATGCGCGACGGCGACTCGCCCAGCGCGTCCAGCCGTTCGCGGACGACGCGCTCATGCATCTCCGTCTCCGCCCAGGTGCTCGGCGAGCGCCGCCGCCAGGCGGTCGTCACCTGCAATGCCCGGCGCGGCCCGGAGCTGCGCCAGGGCCTGCTCCTCGATCGAGTGTGCATCGCTCAGGTAGCTCGCCAGCTGGGTTTCGGTCGTCCTGGTCATTTCGCCTCCCCGGGGTTGGTTGTCCTGTCCCACGCCACCACGTCGAACTCGCCTCCGCCGGCGTCGGGCCCGCCCGTTGCGGGCCGGGACTGGCGCAGCACGCGGCTGCGCTCGGTCTCGGCGTTGATCTCGGCGCCGAGCAGGAGCGCCAGCGCCGACAGCCACAGCCAGGTCAGCATGATGATGACCGCGGCGAGGCTGCCCCAGGCTTTGTTGTAGGACGCGAACTGGCTGGTGTAGAAGGCGAAGCCGGCCGAGGCGATCAGCCACACCAGGATCGCGAAGACGGCGCCTGGGCTGACGAACGTCCATCTGGACGGTGTGACGTCCGGCGCCAGATACAGCGTGATCGGCAAACGCGGCGAGCAGGCCGAGGATCAGGATCGGCCACTGTGCGATCCACCACACCCACGTGACAAGGGTCGTGTTGCCGATCGCCGACCCGATCCACGTTGTCATGTGCGGGCCGAGGATCAGCAGACAGAACACGAGCGCGAAGGCGACAACCGCGCAGATGATCATGACGAGCGCGATCAGGCGCTTCTTGGCGAAGTTGCGCGTCTCGTCGCGCCCGTAGGCGATGTTGGTCGCCCACATCACGGTCTGCATCGCACCCGAGAGCGACCACAGCGCGAGGACGACCCCGACGACGATCATGATCACCCCACCGCCGTGGGTCTGGGTGGTGCGTGTCAGCGTCTGTCCGAGCAGCGTCACGGCGCTCTTCGGCATCACCGAGGAAAGGTGGCGCATGATGGTGTCCACCGCGCCTGGCCCGGCGAACACGCTGAATGCGCCGAGCGCGACGAGCAGCGCCGACGGGATCGCGAGGAACGCGTTGTAGGCGACGGCGGCGGCCAGGTTCGTCGCGTTGTCGGAAAGCCCGGACTTGACGCCGCGGATCGTGATGGCGACGAAATCGCGCTTGGAGAGATCGGCGAGCCCGGGATCGGTCAGGCGCGGCTCGTCGAGCTCGGGGTGGGGTCGCGGCGGCTCACGGTGCGGCGCAGCCGGGCCAGGATCGTGCCCGTCGGGCTGGTCGGTCGGTGGCGACGGTCGTCGTGCCATGCCGGCCTCTTGCCCACTCCGCGCGCGCCGAAAACGCAGCATCGCGGCCGTCGTGTGCGCTGAGCCGGGTCGGGGTTTCGGTCAGGCGGTGCGAGGGCATTGGCCACGTCACCGGACTCACCCTGGCCCCAAGGAGGCTGATCACGTTGCGCCCTGCAACCGCCGCGTCAATGCTCATGCGACCCGCGATGAGCGGGACGATCCGCGCCCGTCAAACGAAGAAGCAGCGACAGCGCGTCACCCTCCGGCAATGGGTCGGGTATGTCGCCGTCGCCGCCGCCACGACCTGGCTGACGAAGGCGCTCGACGACCTGGTCGAGCGGCGCTTCGGCTCCGACTAGAGCAGCGCCAGGTAGATCTGGGGCTGGCCGGCGTGCCCGTCGGCGACGGCGGAGAGCTTGAGCTTGAAGGGCGCCGCCTCGCTCCCGTGGCTCGTCACCGTCGGGTCCTCGCCGGGCTCGACGATGACCACGACGTGCTGGTCGGTGGGGTCGCCGCCGAAGACGACCAGGTCGCCGGGCTGCGCCCTCTCGGCGGTGATCGGCTTGAGGTGCGTGAGCATCGTCATGGTGCTCCCGCCGCCGTCGTACTCGCGACCGTTGGGGTCCGGCGCGACCGCCCAGCGGGCGAAGAGGGTGGTCGACCCGGAGCAGTCGGTCGTGAGCGGCAGCGTGCCCGGCAGGTCGTGAACGGGGATCGGCCGCTTCTGCTCGTAGTGGATCTGGTCGCTGTTCTTGACGGCCCACAGGCACCAGCTCACCATCCGCTCGCGGACGCTGTGATTGGGCTTGAACAGGCGCCGGCGCGCGGCGCTCGGGGCCACGAACGCGCTCGGGCGCTGCCTGTATCCAGGGGTGCCCTTCGCGACCAGGTAGCCGTACAGGTTCGGCCCGAACTCGCCGTTGACCTCGGCCTCGGGGTAGCCGAGCAAGAACTTGGCCAGGCGCGTCGCGTCCGCGGCTTTCGGCCCGTACTGGCTGTCGAGCTTGCCGGGATGGAAGTTGATCTTGAAGCGGTTGTCGTGCAGGACGCGCTGTGCGGCCTTCACGTCGGCGCCCGTCATGAACGGCTCGGTCAGCGCCAGCTTGCGCATCTGGTCGCCGGAGAACGCGGCCATGCGCCGGATCTTACAAGGCAGCAATGCCCAGGCCGCCCGCGGGCGTCGTATGCTTGCGCGCATGTGCGCCGAACACGGAGGGCTGTGACGTGGTGGCCCGATTTCACGGGGGGCATCTGGACGGGCAGCTGATCGCCGATTGGCCCGACCCACCGGGGCGGTCGGTGTGGGTTGAGCGCGTGGACGGCGGCGTCGTCGTGACCGACGATCCGGCCGCCGCCGAGGGAGGCGGATCCGAGCCCGACGCGGCCGGGTACGACCGATACGCCCTCGCCGAGGTGGTCGCCGATCTGGCGGTGTACCACTTCTCCGAGCCGCCCTGATCGCCGCCTAGCCAGAACCGGTAGGCTCTGTGCATGAACGTCCATGCACCGAGGCGGGGAGAGCTCCAGCGGGCCGATCTCACCGAGCGCGATCGGTTCAACGTCAGAAACGGCGCCAGGCTGGCGCGGAGGCTGTGCACCTGCCCGGTCTGCAGCCGTCCCGAGCCGCGCGTCTACCGCTCGTCGCTGCGCTCCGTGACCCTGCAGTGCGGCCACTGCCGGCTGCAGTGGACGATGACCTGGTACATGCTCGCCCGCGCGTTCGAGCGCGACGTCGCCCCGAGGCTGAGCGTCGATGCCGCGGCCGTCACGATGGCCGTCCTGAACCTGCTCGGAGAGAGCGAGAAGCGCGGCACGAGCCGCTGACCGCGCCGCCCCGTTGACATCCCCTGGACCGGATGTAGTTTGGAAATGTCTGGAGGGGAATGGGTGGCACGCCTCGACATCGGGTGATCGCAGCGCTTGCGGCATGTTCGCTCGCGTGGCTGATCGCGGGCGCGTCCGTCGCCGCCGCGAGCGGACAGGCCCAGGCGGCTCGTCCCCGGGCCGGTCACATCGGCGTGGTCGTCACCGCCGGCGAGGTGTTCGTGAGCTGGGCCAAGCCGCTCGGCGCGGCCTCCGCCACGGTCACCGTCCGCCGCGGAGAGCCGGCCTGCCCCCGCAGTCCCGACGACGGAGCCGCCGCGGGTGAGGTGACTCCGCTGCATGTCATCGATCGCACCGTGAGCGCGGGCAAGGCGTACTGCTACACCGTCTTTCTCACCAGCCCGACGGGGCTCGTCACGACGATCGGAAGCACCGGCCTCGTGACGGTGCCCGACACGCATGCCGTCCCGCCCAGCAGCGCGCCGGCACCCGCTCCGGCGCCGACCGTGACCGTCAGCCGCTTCAGTCACGCCCAGGTGCGCAAGGCCGAGTTCGCCGCCGGCGCCGCGCTCGCAGGGCTGCTCGTGCTTCTGATCGGCCTGCGCAGCGGCAGGCGGATGTCGCGCGAGCGGCTCGAGCCGCGCCCGACGGCCGGCCGGGCGACGCTGGTCAGCCGCAACTCCTCGGCGCTCGTGGTGCCGGCGATGATCGCCCTCGGCTGGGTCGGCATCGTGATCGCCTTCGTGGTGCTGCGCTAGGCCATGCCCGACGACGCCCTCATCCGCGGCCTCACGTCCCGGCGCCTCTCGCGGCGGCAGCTGCTCATGCGGGCCGGCACGGCGGCCGGCGCGCTCTCGGCCGCGTCGCTTCTGGCCGCGTGCGGCGAGACCACCCGTGCCGCCGCTGTCGGCAGCACCGCCTGGTGGCAGGGGCAGCGGCCGACCGGGCAGCTGGCCTTCGCGAACTGGCCGCTCTACATCGACTACACGAACTGGCTCAAGGATCGCCCCAGCCTGAACTCGTTCTCGCGGCACACCGGCATCGAGGTCACCTACGAGGAGGTGATCGAGGGCAACGAGCCGTTCTTCCAGAAGATCGCCCCGCGCCTGGCGGCGGGCAAGCCGCTCGGCTACGACCTGATCGTGCTGACGAGCGGGTGGCAGGTGACCCAGCTGATCCAGAACGGGTGGGTCGTGCCGCTCGATCACGGGCTGATCCCGAACTTCGCCCGCTACGCCGCCACGATCGCGAAGAGCCCTCACTACGACCCGGGCAACCGCTTCACGATCCCGTGGCAGTCCGGGTTCACGGGCATCGCCTACAACACGACCAGGATCAAGCGGCCGATCACGAGCATCAAGGATCTGTGGGACCCGGCCTTCCGGGGCCGCGTCGGCATGATGAGCGACAACACCGACCTCGGCACCGCGGGCCTGCTCAAGCTCGGGATCGAGCCGGCCACGTCGACCGAGCGCGACTGGCAGGCGGCGGCGGGCGTGCTCAGGACGCAGCAGGGCCTCGTGCGCGACTACTACGACCAGAGCTACATCGACGCGCTCGAGCGCGGCGACACGTGGATCAGCCAGGCGTGGTCGGGCGACATCTTCCAGGCCAACGCCTCGGGCCATCCCGAGCTGCGCTTCGTCGTTCCCGACGAAGGCGTCATGCACTGGACCGACACCATGATGATCCCGATGAACGCGGCCAACCCCGTGAGCGCGATGACGTGGATGAACTACTACTACCAGCCCCGGATCGCGGCGATGGTGGCCGACTGGGTCGAGTACATCACCCCGGTGCCGGACGCCCAGGCCATCCTCCAGAAGTCGGACCCCTCGGTGGCGCGGAGCTCGCTCGTGTTCCCGACGCCGCAGATGACGACGAAGGCGCGCGACTACCCGATCTTCCGCAACCGCAGCGCCTTCGACGCCTGGAACGGGCTCTTCGACCCGATCATCTCCGCCTGAGCCGGCCCGGGGGCGCGCCGCGGTTCCGGCTTGCGGTTCGGCGGGCCGAGGGCGATCATCCGGTGGTGAGTCACGCAGGGGGAGAGTTGAACGGGGCGGCTCCCAAGCCCCGCCAGAGCGCGAACGCGACCTTCGCCGCGCTCGGCACGGGCGCGATGGCCTACGTGCTTCTGCAGTCGCTCGTCGTCCCGGCGCTGCCGACGCTCCAGGCCTCGCTGCACACGTCGCAGAGCACCGTCTCGTGGATCTTCACCGCCTACCTGCTGAGCGCGTCGGTGGCGACGCCGGTGCTCGGCCGCCTGGGCGACATGTTCGGCAAGGAGCGCATCCTCGTGATCGTGCTGATCGCGCTCACGGCGGGGTCGCTCATCGCGGCGCTCACGAGCTCGATCGCGGTGATGATCGGTGCGCGGGTGCTGCAGGGCGTCGGCGGCGCGGTCTTCCCGCTCGCCTTCGGGATCATCCGCGACGAGTTCCCGCGCGAGCGCGTGGCGGGCGCGATCGGCGGCATCTCGACCCTCCTCGGCGTGGGCGGCGGGCTCGGCATCGTCCTCGCCGGGCCGATCGTCGACCACCTCGGCTACCACTGGCTGTTCTGGATCCCGCTCGTCATGACCGCGCTCGCCACGGTGGCCACGTTCCTGTTCGTGCCCGAGTCGCCGGTGAAGACGGCGGGCACGGTCAACTTCGGCGCGGCCGCGCTGCTCTCGGGCTGGCTGGTGGCGCTGCTCCTCGGCGTCAGCATGGGCTCGGACTGGGGCTGGACGTCGGCCCGCGTGCTCGGCCTCTTCGTCGTCGCCGCGATCGTGTTCGTCGCGTGGGTGGCGGTCGAGCTGCGCGCGCGCTTCCCGCTCGTGGACGTGCGGCTGATGCGGACGCCGATCGTGTGGTGGACGAACGTGTCGGCGTTCCTCTTCGGCTTCGGCATGTACTCGATGATGGTCGTCCTGCCCGAGTTCATGGAGGCGCCCCGTCAGGCCGGCTACGGCTTCGGCGCGTCGGTCACGGCCGCAGGGCTGGCCATGCTCCCGGCGACCATCGCGATGATCCTGGTCGGGTTCGCGATCGGGCCGATCACCGCAGCGGTCGGGTCGAAGATCCCGCTGGTGGCCGGCGGGCTGATCGGCGGCTTCGCGTTCGCGTTCCTCGCCGTCGCCCACAGCGCCGAGTGGCAGGTGTACTTCGCGCTCGCGCTCGCCGGCCTCGGGATGGGGCTTGCGTTCTCGGCGATGACGAACCTGATCGTGCAGGCGGTGCCCGCGACCCAGACGGGCGTCGCCACCGGGATGAACGCGAACATCCGCACGGTCGGCGGCGCCATCGGCAGCCAGGTCGTGGTCTCGGTGATCACGTCCGGCCTCGTGGTCGGCGCGCTCCCGAGCGAGAGCGGCTACGTGCTGAGCTTCCTGGTGATGTCCGCCGGGCTGACGGCGGCCGGGCTTGCCGCTGTGCTCGTCCCGAGCGCGGTTCGCCGCGCCGGCCTCGCGCCGGCTGCGGCCGACGTCGCCGCGCCGCTGGCCGAGCGGGTCTAGATCGTCTGTTGCTGCGCCGCGGGGGCGGGCTGCAGCGTTCCGGGCGGCTCGGCCCGCAGCGTCGAGAGGGCCACGCCGGCGGCGGCCAGGGCGACGCCCGCCGCCACCACGTAGGCCGGGTGAATCGCGTTCGTGTAGGCCACGGCGAAGGACTCGTGCGCACGCAGACCGGGCAGCCGCTCGTTCACGACAGAGCCCAGCACCGCGATCCCGAGCACGAGGCCGACGTTGCGGGCCGAGCTCGCCGTCGCCGCGGCCACGCCGGCCTGCTGCCGCGGGAGCGTCGCGACCGCGACGGTGCTGACCGGCGCGTTGATCAGGCCGTAGCCGATGCCCACGAGCAGGGCGGGCACGAGGATCTGCCACAGCGGCGCCGCATGCTCCGGCAGGGCGAGGAGCAGCGTGCCGAGCGCAAGCACGCTCGTCCCGGCGAAGAGCACGCCGCGGGCGCCCCGCGTGGCCACCAGTCGCCCGGAGATCGGCCCGAGCGCGAGCACCGGCAGGGCGCCGGGCAGCATCA
Organism: uncultured Actinomycetes bacterium; assembly: GCA_963717845.1. Classification (GTDB taxonomy): domain Bacteria; phylum Actinomycetota; class Thermoleophilia; order Gaiellales; family JAICJC01; genus JAICJC01. The sequence goes on along the minus strand of CAVQXH010000001.1, from coordinate 507,006 downwards.
CGACCCCGGCCAGGAGCGGGCTCATCCCCCGCACCTGCTGCAGGTAGAGCGCCGTGAAGTAGACGAATCCGGCGTAGGCGAAGAACACCGCGACCGTGATGAAGATCGCCCCCGAGAACTGGCGGTCGCGGAAGACGCGCAGGTCGATCAGCGGCTCGCGCACGCGCAGCTCGACGCCGACGAACACGAACGCCAGCACGACGTCGGCGGCGAGCAGCAGCGCGATCCGGGGCGAGGCCCAGCCGTAGCGCGGCGCCTCGATCAGTGCGTAGGTCAGGCTTGCGAGCAGGAGGATCGCGAGCACCTGCCCGCGCACGTCGAGGCCGCGGGCGACCTCGCTGCGTGACCGCGGCACCACCCGGATCGCGATCACGAGCGCGACGAGGCCGACGACCGCGTTCACCACGAACACCGCCCGCCAGCCCATCCAGTCGGTCACGGCGCCGCCCACGATCGGGCCGGCGCCGAGCCCGACACCCGAGGCGACGCCCCAGATGCCGATCGCCCGCGCGCGCTCGAGCGGGTCGCGGTAGAGGTTGGCGACGATCGCGAGGCTCGTCGGTGTGAGCGCGGTGCCGCCGACGGCCTGGACGACGCGGAAGCCGATCAGCCAGCCGGCGGAGGGCGCGAGCGCGCACAGGAGGGCGCCGCCGGCGAAGACGCTGTAGCCGGTGCAGAGCGCGCGCTTGCGCCCGAAGCGGTCGGCGAAGAACCCGGCCGAGAGCAGCAGGCTCGCGCCGACGAGGTTGTAGGCGTCGATGACCCACTCGAGCTCGTCGGGGCGGGCGTGCAGCGAGCGCTGGATGTCGGGCAGCGTCACCGTCACCACGGTGACGTTCAGCGTCACCAGGAAGACGCCCATCGTCAGCGCGAGCAGGGTCACGTTGCGTGGCCGGGCCTCCATCCGGAATACATACCCGCACGGCCGCCTCGAGCGGGTACGGTGGGGACGTGGCGGTGGCCGATACCGACGTGCGCGCGCTGATCGCGCTCCAGGAGGCGAGCTACGCGCTTGCGGGCCGCGGTCTGCGCGGCTCCTGGCCGCGCGAGCAGGCGATGGCCGCCGCGGGGCTGCACGCGTTCCTGGACGCCCGCCGCTACGGCGTCCTCGCGACGGCCCGCCCGGATGGCCGGCCGCAGGCGGCGCCGATCTCCTTCCTCGTGCGCGGGGGGTCATTCTGGTTCGCCACCGTCGCCGGCGCCCGCCTGCGCAACCTGCGCGCGCAGCCGTACGCCTCGCTCGTGGTGTCTGACGGCGAGGCGGGGGCACACCGGGTCGTCATGGCCGAGGGCGGCGTGCGGCTGCACGAGCCGACCGCGGCGCTCGCGTCCGAATGGGCCGAGCGCCACGGATCGGACCCGGCCTGGGCGGCGGCGTACGTCGAGCTCGTGCCCGAGCGCGTCTTCTCCTACGCCGCGCTGCCCGATTAGGATTAGCGGCATGCATTCCTCTTACGCGCTCTCCGCCGACGACTTCACCGTCGAACGCGACGGCACCTCCGAGCCGCTGTCCGCCCTCTGGCCGAACGGGTGGCAGCCCGACGACCGGCTCGGCGTCCTGCTCGCCAACCCGATGGACGCGGTCGGCTGCTCCAACCTGATCTGCGGCACCATCACGATGTTCTACGACCACCTGCGCGCCACGAAGGGCACGGGCAACTTCTTCCGCTACTCCGACGTGTACCTGTTCGGCGTCGGCTGCGAGCCGGGCGACTTCAACCAGCTCGACGTCTGGCCGCTGCACAAGTTCATCTCGATCCTGCAGCCGACCGCCGAGGCGGTCATCGAGGCCGTCAACGACCGCCGCATCACGCTCCTGGCCGTGCCGGAGACGGGCGCCCGCTGCCGCGGCGAGGTCGTGCTCTCGACCTGGAACACCTTCCTCGACCAGGTGCGGGCGGTGGTGCTGTACTCGTCGCGCACCGGCCGCGCCCGCGACGCCGACGTCACGCTGGTCGGCAACCGGGTCGTCGAGAGCTACGTCGAGCAGGCGATCTTCTCGACGCCCGGCCTCGACGCCGGCTTCCAGGCCCGGCTGCGGCGGCTGCGCCGCAACATCGACCGCGAGGAGAAGCAGTCGGTCGAGTCCTACCGCACCGTCGCCGGCCCGGCGCAGGTGCGCGGCCTCGTCGGCGTCACCCAGGTGCTGCCGCCGGGCCATCAGGAGCTCACCCGGCGGGCGACGCCGACGGTGATCATGCCGGTCGAGGTGCCGATGCCGCCGATCGAGGCGATGGCAGCCCCTTTTGACATCGGCGCCGGCGCCACCCTCGAGATCTCGGAGCCGCCCCCGCCCGACCCGTCCACGGACGGGCTCCTGAAGACGGGGTTCGACCGCGTGCAGCGGCGGCTGGGCGGGACCTTCGCCGAGTGGGAGGGGTGGGACTGGATCGCGGACTTCGGCGACCCGATCGCCGAGCACCACGCCGTGCGCGAGTCCGTCGGGATCTGGGACGAGAGCCCGCTGCGCAAGTGGTTCTTCGGCGGGCCCGACGCGCTGCGCGCTGCGGATCGCATCTTCACGTCCGACATGGCCGCCCTCGCCGTCGGCCAGTGCCGGTACGGCCCGTTCTGCGACGAGCAGGGCCGCATGCTCGGCGACGGCGTCGTCTACCGGGGCCGGCCCGAGGACGACATCGTCGTCGTCACCGCGCTCGACACCGACGTCGACCACTTCCGGCGCGTCACGGCCGACCTCGACCTCGAGATCACCGAGCGCACCTTCGAGCTTCCCCACCTGCAGGTGCAGGGGCCGCGCTCGCGCGAGCTCCTCGACGGGCTGACGGACGCCGACGTCACGTCGCTGCGCTACTTCCGGTTCTTCCCCGAGCCGGTCGCCGTGGCCGGCGTCGAGGGCTGCTGGGTGTCGCGCACCGGCTATTCGGGCGAGCTCGGCTACGAGGTGTTCTGCCCCGCCGACGGCGCCGAGCGCGTCTGGCAGGGTCTGCTCGACGCTGGCGCCCACCTGGGCATCCGCCCCTACGGGCTGACGGCGGTCGAGTCGCTGCGCATCGAGGCCGGCCTGATCTTCCTCGGCTACGACTACTTCCAGGGTGTCACGAGCCCGTTCCACGTGAACCTCGACCGCATGATCAAGCTCGAGAAGACCGACTTCGTCGGCCGTCCCGCGCTCGAGCGCGAGCACGCCGCCGGGATCACGCACCGGATGGTCACGCTCGTGATCGCCGGCGAGGAGGCCCCGGACTACTCGACGCCCGTGGTGCGCAACGGCCGGCACGTCGGCAGGCTCACCTCGCCGTCGGCCGGGCGCTCGCCGACCGTCGATCGGCTGATCGCGCTCGCGTCCATCGAGACCGAGCTGGCCGTGCCCCAGACCCAGGTCGAGGTGGTGATGGCCGACGGCCGCACCGTGCCTGCGATCGTCGACAACTTCCCGATCTACGACCCGGAGAAGACGCGCCCGCGGTCCTGAATGGCTGACGTGGCCGACGCCCCGGTCGGGATCCTGGCCGAGGGCTGGGAGGGGCTGCGCGTGGCCGATCACCTGCAGCGGCTGCTGCCCCACGAAGACGTCGTGGTGCTCGCCGATCACGCCTATGCGCCATACGCGCGCCGGCCGGGAGCGGTGGTGTGCGACCGCGTCGCCCACATGGTCGAGGCGCTCCGGCGCGACTACGGCTGCAAGCTCGTGGTGCTGGCGTCCCTGCAGGCGACGCTCGATGCCGGCGCGGCCGTGGGTGCGGTCGGGATGACGCTCGCCCCGGCGGTCGCCCGGGCGGCGGCGGCCACGGGCGGCACCGTCGGCGTGTGGGTCGAGCCGGGCAGCGTGCGCGGGCCGCAGCTGCGCGCAGAGCTGCGCCGCGCCCGGCTGCGCGGGCTACCGGCGGCGGCTCCCGAGGAGGCGGCGGTCGGCCCCGCCGAGCTGGCCGAGATCGCCGCGGTGCGCGCGCGGGGGGCGCTGCGGCGCAGCGGCCTCGCGGCCGTGCGCAAGCGGCCCGGGCGGCGGACGCTCGCGAGCACCGCGCCGGCGGCGGCGCCCCCGGCGGCGTCCTGACCGGCCGATATCCTCGCGACCATGCCGACCCAGCAGGCGCTCTACGCCGACCTGGCCGAGCGGAGCTTCGATCCGGAGCTCTCCTGGGCCGAGCACGAGCTGCCCGAACGCCTGCGCACCAAGCACGTCCACCGGCTGCATCCCTACCTGGGCAAGTTCGTCCCCCAGCTCGTGGAGACGTTCCTGCGCCGGCACTTCCGGCCGGGCCAGCGCATCCTCGACCCCTTCGCCGGCAGCGGCACGACGCTCGTCGAGTGCACGACGTTCGGGGCGCACAGCGTCGGCGTCGATGTCTCGGCGTTCAACGTCCTGCTCGCGAGCGTGAAGACGGCCCGCTACGACCCGGCGGTGGTCGAGCGCGACCTGACGGGCGTGCTGCAGCGGGCCGAGGACTGGCGCGGCGACCCCGGCGGCGTGCCTCCGAGCGACTACCTGCGGGCCTGGTACCACGGCGATGCCCTCGACCAGCTGCTGCGCTACCGCGGCGCGCTGGCGGCGTCCCCCGAGTGCGCCGATCTCGGCCGCATCGTGCTCAGCCGGGCCGCCCGCTCGGCCCGCCTGACGACGCACTTCGAGCTCGACTTCCCCCGCCAACCGCAGACCGGGCCGTACGAGTGCCGCAAGCACTCGCGGGTGTGCGCGCCGACGGCGGATGCGGCCAAGTTCCTGCGCCGCTACACCCTGGACACGGCCCGGCGCGTGCGCGAGTACGCCGCGCTGCGGGCCGACGTGCGCGCCGAGGTGATCCACGGCGACGCGCGGACGGCCGACTATGCCGTCCGCCTCGACGGCCTGATCACGTCGCCGCCCTACCCGGGCCGGATCGACTACCACGAGCAGCACCGCTACGCCTTCGAGCTGCTCGGCCTCGACGAGCGCCGCGCCGAGGAGATCGGCGCGCCCTGGCGGGGCACGGGCCGCGCCGCCATCGCCGCCTACGTCGACGACATGACGGCCGTGTTCGCCAACGCGCGCCGGTTCCTCACGCCGGGCGCGGCCGTGGTGCTGGTGGTCGACGACTCGCGCGACCTCTTCGGCGGCATCCTCGACCGGGCCGGCATGCGCATCCGCGAGCAGCGCCTGCGCCACGTGAACCGGCGCACGGGCCGCCGGGCCGGCGAGTTCTACGAGCAGGTCATCCTGGCGTCGGCGTGACCTAGAGCCGCTCGCGCGTCCGGCGCGGGCGCCGGGGCAGCCGCGGCCGCCGCAACGCGGGGCGGCGCATGCGCTCGAAGCGCCGCTCCGGGCGGGAGCGGCCGGTGTCGACCGGGCGGGATCGCCGCACGGGGATCACGACCGGCTCGGGCATGTGCCGCAGCGCCGGCACGAGCATCAGCGTCGCCACGACGGTCACCGCCGAGGCGGCCAGGTACACGCCCTGGGCGCCGAGCCACGTGACGAGCGGCGCGCCCAGCGCGAACGAGGCGCCCATCGCTCCGAGCACGACGGCGTCGAGCGCCGCCGACACGCGCGAGCGCAGGCGATCGGGTGTGCGCCGCTGGAGCATGTTCTGCGCCGCCACCGTGCCGAACGAGTCGAACACGCCCGCGACCATCATCCCCAGGAGCACCGGCCAGAAGATCGGCGTGAGGCCGACGATGGCGAAGCCGGCCGCGATCGCGCCGCTTCCGCCCACCACGGCCGCCTGCTCGAACCGGCGCGCCAGGCGCACGCCGAGGATGGCCCCGACCACGCCGCCGCCGTCCCAGAACACCGAGATCAGGCCGTACCCCAACGAGCCCACGCCGAAGTGGTGCGCGAGCACGACCTCGGCCACGATCACGGGGCCGACGCCGACCATGATCAGCGCCCAGGCGAGCGTCAGCCGCCGCATCCAGCGATCGGCCATGAGCTGGCGGTAGCCGTCCATGCGCCCGCCGATCTCCTCCTGGCGCTCGGCGTGAAACGGCGTCCGGATGCCGGCCATGAGCAGCGCCGAGACCGCCATCATGGCGGCCGAGACGACGAAGACCCCGGGTGCGCTCGTCACGGCGAGGAGCGCACCGCCGATGCCCGGGCCGAGCATGTAGCCGGCGCTTCGGAAGGCTCCGGCCAGGCTGTTGGCGCGGGCGAGCTCCTCGTCGGCGACCAGGTTCGGCACCGCCCCCTGGACGGCGGCCGTGAGCGCGCCCTGGGTGCAGCCGGCGGCCACCATGACGAGGATGGTCGCGAGCATGTCGCCGTGCCACACGAGCAGGGCGCAGGCGGCGAAGCCGAAGGCCGCGAGCGCGGCCGAGATGATGATCACCCAGCGGCGGTCGTGGCGATCCCCGGCATGGCCGGTGAAGGGCGAGACGGCCGTGGCTGCGCCGAAGATGGCGAGCATCGCCGCCGACAGCCACCAGGCCGATCCGGTGGCGGCGTAGAGCGCCCAGATCAGCGCCGTCAGCGCCGCTCCGCGGCCGGCGTACGACAGCCCCTGGCTGGCGGCCAGGCGCAGGACGACGGAATTCGGGGTAGGGGTGCTGAGCGTCTTCACAGGAGCGTTCGGGAGAGGTGTGCCGGTCTTCGCCACGCGGGGGCGCCCACGCGTGCGCGACGAGATCCGGTGTCGGCAGCATAGCGTTTCGGCAGGTTCGCAAGCGGCCTTGAGCGGAGCCGAAACGCGGGAGGCGGGCGGCGGGATACCCTGCGCCCGTGCTGCTCGCGACCTGGAACGTCAACTCCGTGCGGGTGCGTCTGCCCCGCGTCGTCGAGTTCCTCGAGAAGCACCGCCCGGATGCGCTGCTCATGCAGGAGACGAAGGCCGACCCGGGGGCGTTCCCCCACATCGAGCTCGAAGCGGCCGGATACCGGGTCGCCGACCACAGCGGCGGCCGCTGGGCCGGCGTCGCCATCGCCGCCCGCGCCGAGCTCGGCCTGGCCGACGTGCGCACGGGCCTCCCGGACGAGCCCGACTCCGGCGAGGCGCGCTGGATCGAGGCGACCGTGGCCGGCGTCCGCCTGGCCAGCGTGTACGTGCCGAACGGCCGCGAGGTGGGGTCGCCGACGTTCGTCGCGAAGCTCGCGTTCCTCGAGGCGATGGCTGGGCGGGCGGCGCAGCTCGCGGCCGCCCCCGCGATGGTGGCCGGCGACATGAACGTCTGCCCGACCGACGCCGACGTCTACGACCCCGCCGCCTTCGTCGGATCCACGCACGTCACGCCGCAGGAGCGCGAGCGGCTCGGCCGCGTGCTCGCCGCCGGCCTCGTCGACGCCTACCGGGCGCTGCATCCCGACGACGTGGGCTTCACGTGGTGGGACTACCGCCAGGGCCACTTCCATCGCGGCCTCGGCCTGCGCATCGACCTCGCCCTGGTGAGCGCGGGCCTCGCCCCCCGGCTGCGGTCGTGCGGGATCGACCGCGACTTCCGCAAGGGGCCGAAGCCGTCCGACCACGCGCCGCTCCTGGTCGAGCTCGCCGACGGCTGAATCTGCGTCCATTCCCCCGCGTGAGGGATTGACTGGACGGCCCACGCGCGGACACTGGAAACAGGTTTCGCCGCCGCCTGGCGGCCAACGAGAGAGGTACACGATGGGCACCAGCATTCGCACCCGCCTCGCCGGCATCGGTCGCACCGAGGCCGCCCCGGCCCCCGAGCTCACCGAGACCGACCACGAGTCGGCCCTCAGCCGGCTCTCGGCGTACGACCCGCAGCCGCGGCCGCGGGAACGCCGCCGGCCGCCGAGCTCGACGCCGCCTCTGCAGGCGCGCGCGGGCCTCTGGCGCCGCTAGATCGGCGGCGCCGTTAGGATCGCGGGCGCATGTCGCCGCTCCTGCTCGCCGCCTCGGTCACCCCGCTTCGCGACGGCGGCGCGCGTATCGACGAGGACGCGATCGAGCCGCTCGCCCGGTTCCTGGTGGCGGGAGGCGCCGACGGCGTCTTCGCCCTGGGGACGACCGGTGAGGGCGTCCTGCTCTCGCTCGCCGAGCGGCGGGCGGTTGCCGGGCGGTTCCGTGAGGCCCGCGCCGGCAAGCTGATCGTGCACTGCGGCGCCCAGAGCACGGCCGACACCGTTGCGCTGGCCGCCCACGCCGCTTCGATCGGCGCCGACGGCGTGGCCGTGATCCCGCCGCCCTACTACGCGCTGTCCGAGGACGCGCTCGTCGGGCACTTCTCGGCGGCCGCGGCGGCGTGCGCGCCCACCCCCTTCTACCTGTACGCCTTCGCCGCCCGCAGCGGCTACCCGCTGCCCGTGGCGGTCGTCGAGCGCGTGCGCGAGCGGGCGGACAACATCGCCGGCCTGAAGGTCTCCGAGGCCCCGTTCGAGCGCGTCGCGCCGTATCTCGGGGTGGGCCTGCCGGTCTTCGTCGGGGCGGAGCGGCTGATCCCCCAGGCGCTCGCGGCGGGCGCCGCCGGGGCGGTGTCCGGGCTCGCGTCCGCGTTCCCCGAGGTCGTCGCCGGCGTCGTCGCAAGCCCCGACGCGGCCGGCGCCTCGCGGCTCGAGGAGCTGCGCGGCGCGGTCGAGCGGCACCCGTTCCAGAGTGCGCTCAAGCATGTGCTGCGCGCTCGCGGCGTGCCGATCTCGGGTGACGTCCGCGCGCCGCTTCAGGCGCTCTCGCCCGATCAGGTGCGTGACGTCGAGCAGCTGGCCCTTGCGGGCGTTGCATAACGAATTGTGTAAGAGTTTCTTGACGGGCGCTGCGCGCGCGTGTATGCTCGCTCGGCAAGTAGGTGCTGGCTCTGCGACCCGAAGGAGGCGAAGATGAACAAGACGACTACTCTCAGCTTCGCTTTCGCGGCGTCCCCCGAGCCGGTCAGCCTCGCGGTGCGGTGCCTCTCCGGCACTCACACGGCCTGATTCTCAGCCGCTCACCGCGCTCCACCTGACGCCGCGCCAAGCGCACGCTCTCTGCGTGCGCGAGCGAGGCCGAGGCGTTCTCCGATACGTATCCACCCGGACGGGAGGCGGCTGCATGCATACACATCCTGTTACGTCACAACGGACCCATTGCGAAGGAGGTGAAACATCATGATCGGTATGCATCCCCAGATCAGGATCGAGCTGGCCCGCTGGCACCGCCAGGAGCAGATCGAGGCCGCGTCCGCGCGCCGGCTCGAGGCCGAGGCTGCCGCCGGCAGGGAGCAGCGCCCCTCCGGCGCACCCCGCCGCATCGCGCCCAGACTCCGTCCGCAGCAGCTGCGTCCGTGACCCGCGGACGCGCTCCCCCCGCCCCGCGGCGGGCGGCACCCGTCGGTGCCCGCCCGTCGCCGGGCCCGGGGGTACACTCGCACCCGGATGGCCGATCCTCGCGCACCCGCTCCGGCCCCGACGCCGCACAGGCACGGTTTTCGTGTCGAGGGGCACACCCCCAAGGAGGAGCCCAAGCCGCCGCCGCGCATGCCCGGCGGGCGCCGGTTCTGGGTGTTCCTGCTGGTGCTGCTCGCGCTCAACTACGTCATCGCGGGCCTGATCTCGTCCAACCCGTCGCACGAGCAGGTGCCGTACAGCTACTTCCGCAAGCAGGTCACGGCCGGCAACGTCTCGGAGGTCACCTCCACCGGGAACACGATCCAGGGCACCTTCAAGAAGGCGGTCAAGCCGCCCGACTCGAGCGGCAATCCGTCGACGCGCTTCCAGACGGAGCGCCCGGCGGTGGGCGGCGACGGCCTGCTCGTGCTGCTCGAGCAGCAGGGGGTGGTGATCAACGCCCACCCGATCGAGACCGCGACGCCGTTCTGGGAGCAGGCGCTGTTCAGCCTCGGCCCGACCCTGCTCATCGTGGGGGTCGTCATCCTCATCGCCCGCCGGGTCCAGCGCATGGGCGCCGGCGGCGGCCTGGGCGGCGTTCGGGCGGTCGCGCGCGCAGCGGTACGAGCCCGATGCGACCGCCAAGCGGGTCTCGTTCGAGGACGTGGCCGGCATCGACGAGGCCGAGGAGGAGCTGGTCGAGGTGGTCGACTTCCTCCGCAACCCCGGCCGCTACACCCGCCTCGGCGCGACGCGTGCCGAAGGGGGTGCTGCTCTCCGGGCATGCCCGGCACCGGCAAGACGCTGCTCGCGCGGGCCGTGGCCGGCGAGGCCGCGGTGCCGTTCTTCTCGATCTCGGCATCCGAGTTCATCGAGGCGATCGTCGGCGTCGGCGCGAGCCGCGTCCGCGATCTCTTCACGCAGGCCAAGGCGGCCGCCCCCGCCATCGTCTTCATCGACGAGCTGGACGCGATCGGCCGTGCGCGCGGCGGCTCGCGACGCGTTCGGCGGCGGCCACGACGAGCGCGAGCAGACGCTGAACCAGATCCTGACCGAGATGGACGGCTTCTCCGGCACCGAGGGCGTGATCGTGATCGCCTCGACGAACCGCCCCGAGATCCTCGACCCGGCCCTCCTGCGCCCGGGCCGGTTCGACCGCCGCGTGACCGTGAACCCGCCCGACCAGACCGGGCGCCGCGCAGATCCTCGAGGTGCACACGCGCGGGATGCCGCTCGGGCCGGACGTCGACCTCGACTCGCTGGCCTCGTCGACGCCCGGGCATGGTGGGCGCCGACCTGCGCAACCTCGTGAACGAGGCCGCTCTGACGGCGGCCCGCCGTAACCACGATCAGGTGCTGCTGGCCGACTTCACCGACTCGCTCGAGCGGATCGTGCTCGGGGCCGAGCGGCGCATCGTGCTCTCGGTCGAGGAGCGCGAGCGCACCGCCTATCACGAGTCGGGCCACGCGCTGCTGGGGATGCTGCAGCCCGGCGCCGACCCCGTCCGCAAGATCTCGATCATCCCGCGCGGACGCGCGCTCGGGCGTGACGTTCCAGAGCCCGAGCACGGATCGCTACGGCTACACCGCCGAGTACCTGCGCGGCCGCATGATCGGCGCGCTGGGCGGCCGCGCCGCCGAGCAGCTCATCTACGGCGAGATCACGACCGGCGCCGAGTCCGACCTCGAGCAGGCCACCCGCATCGCCCGCCAGATGGCCGGCCGCTGGGGCATGTCCGAGCGCATCGGCCCGGTGTCGGTGCTGCCCGGCCCGAACGACGAGCCCACCCTGTTCCCCGGCGCGGGCGACTCGTCCGAGCGCACACGCGAGCTCGTGGACGAGGAGGTGCGCCGCGTCCTGGAGGAGTGCGAGCGCACCGCCATGGCCCAGCTCGAGGCCCACCGCGACCAGCTCGAGGCGCTCACCCGGGCGCTGCTCGAGCACGAGACGCTGGACGAGGCCGACGCCTACCGCATCGCCGGGATCGACCGCGAGCCGGCCCCGGCTCCGGCCCCCGCGACCTGAGCGCATCACCGACGCGCGGACGCAGGTCGATCCGCAGGTCGGGATGCGGCCGGTCGACACCGGCCGCATCGATCACTGAGAGCGGGCCGGGGCCGCTTCCGGCGAGGCGGTGCGGGCGTCGTAGCGCCAGAAGGCCGGCAGCACCAGGATGGCCACGACCACGCCGGCCACGCAGAGCACGCCGCCCGAGACGATCGACGCACGGACGCCTGCGAGCGACGCCACCGCGCCCGACTCGACGTTGCCGAGCAGCGGCCCGGTCGAGTAGCTGACCTGCTCGATCCCCGCCAGCCGGCCGCGCAGGTGGTCGGGGATCGTCTGGTTCCAGATCGTGCCGCGGAAGATGCCCGAGAGCATGTCGGCCGCCCCGGCGACGACGAGGCCGAGCAGCGCCAGCGCGCAGGTTCGGCGCCAGGCCGAAGCCGATGATGCCGACGCCCCACCCCGCCGCGGCGACGCAGACCGCGGCGCCGTGGCGGTGAACGTGGGCCGCCCACCCGCTCGTCACCGTCGCCAGGAGCGACCCCACTGCGGGTGCGGCGTAGAGCAGCCCGAGCACGCCCGCGCCGCCGAGGTGGCTGGCCGTGGCCGGGAAGAGCGCCATCGGCATGCCGAAGAACATGGCCACGATGTCGACGACGTAGGTGCCGATGAGCTCCTGGCCGCGAGCCGGCGTAGCGCAGCCCCTCGACGATGCGCTCGCAGGCTGGGCGGCTCGGCCTCGGGCGGCGGCGGCACGGCGCGCATCATCCGCAGGGCCACGAGCGAGACCGCGAACGTGGCCGTGTCGACGGCGTAGGTCGCCGGCACGCCGGCGGTCGCGACCAGCACGCCGCCCACCGCCGGGCCGGCGATCATGCCGATCGTCATCCGAAACGACGAGAGCGCCCCGGCGGCCACGAGCTCGTCGCGCTCGACCAGGCGCGGGAGTGAGCGCGTCGAGCGACGGCCGCTGCAGCCCGTCGAGCGTCGCGAGCAGGGCCGACATCACGAACAGCACCCACAGCTGCGGGTGCGGCAGGAGGGCGTTTCCGACGAGCACGAGCGACGCCGCGGCGAACGAGAGCTCCGTCAGCTGCATCATCCGCCGCCGGTCGAAGGCGTCGGCCAGCGCTCCGCCGATGAACGCCGCGGCCAGGAGCGGCACCAGCTCGGCCAGCCCGAGCAGGCCGACAACGAGCGAGGAGCCGCTCAGCTGGTAGGCCTGGTAGGGGATCGCGACGTACGTGATCATCGAGCCGAAGAACGACACCCCCTGACCGATGAAGAGCAGGCGGAAGTCGCGCCGGCGCCGCAGCGGGCCGATGTCGATGGTCGCCAGGCGCAGCAGGCGGCGCGCGCCGCCGGGCGCGATCGGCGGGCCGGGGCCGACGCGCTCGGACTCGGCCTCGCGCACGTCCCGGCCGGGGTCGGTCATCCGGCCGGGCGGCCGAGCAGCTCGCAGAACCGGGCGACGCCGACGTTCCCGCCGGAGACGATCACCCCGATGCGGCCCTCGGGCGCGCGCACACGCCCGGCCAGGAGGGCCGCCACGGCGGAGGCGCCGCTCGGCTCGGTCACGAGCTTCATGCGGTCGAAGAGGAAGGCCATCGCCGCCAGGATGTCGGCGTCGGAGACGAGCTCGACGCCGTCCAGCAGGCGCGTGTTCACGGCGAACGTGAGCTCGCCCGGGATGTCCGCCTGCTGGCCGTCGGCGATCGTGCGCGGCGTCTCGATCCGCACCCGCCGGCCCGCGGCCAGCGAGCGGCGGGTGTCGTCGCCCGCCTCGGGCTCGATGCCCACGACGCGGATGCCGGGCGCAAGCGCCTTCGCAGCGGTCGCGCAGCCGGCGATCAGCCCGCCGCCGCCGACAGGTGCGAGCAGGAGGTCGAGATCGGGCACCTCCTCGAGCAGCTCCAGGGCGGCGGTGCCCTGGCCGGCCATCACGGCCGGGTGCTCGTACGGCGGCACGAGCGTGAGCCCCCGTTCCTCGGCCAGGGCCGCTCCGAGGGCCTCACGGTCCTCGCGGTAACGGTCATACGTGACCACCTCGGCGCCGTAGCCCCGGGTCGCGTCGAGCTTGGCGGCGGGCGTGTCCTGCGGCATCAGGATGACGGCGGTCGACTCGAGCATGCCCGCGGCGATCGCCACCGCCTGGGCGTGGTTTCCCGACGAGTAGGCGGCCACGCCGCGGCGCCGGGCCGCGGCGGGCAGCGATGAGATCATGTTGTACGCGCCCCGGAACTTGAACGCTCCGCCGCGCTGCAGGCACTCGGCCTTCAGGTGGACGCTCGCGCCGGTGCGGGCGTCGAGCGTGCGCGAGCGCAGCACCGGCGTGCGGTGGGCGACGCCGTCCAGGCGGGCGGCCGCGGCGCGGACGTCGGCGATCGCGATCACGCGTAGTGCAGCCCTTCGGCGGCGTCCTCGTCGACCGCCTGCTCACACGTCGGGCAGTACCAGCGCACGTCCAGGGGGGTGCCGCAGACCGAGTGGCGGGCCGGCTCCTGCCCCTCGCGGCGCGATCCCCACTCGCTCAGCAGGCGCACCGCGCCGGCCAGGGCGCGGCCTTCGGCGGTGAGCTCGTAGGTCGAGCGCGGCGGCCGGTGCGAATAGGGGCGGGCGACGACGAGCGCATCGCGCTCCAGGCTGCGCAGCCGGTCGGTGAGGATGTTGGGGGCGATGCCCGGCAGGCGCTCGACGAGCTCGCCGAACCGGCGCGGGCCCTCGAGCAGGGCCTCGACCACCGGCAGCGTCCAGCGATCGCCGACACGGGCCATCGCCTCGGCCAGCGGAGAGGTGTGCGGAGGCTCGTCCATGCGCCCATCGTATCCGCCTTGCATCCGGCGCTCCGGCGATGTAACTTGCAGATTGCTATCAACTATTGAGTCGAGTTGGAGAGGGACTGATGAGCGTGCTCGAGGAACTGCAGCAGGCGACGACGGACGTCGCCGCAAGCGCCGGGCCGGCGGTCGTGGGCCTGCGCTTCGGGTGGCGACCCGCATCCGGCGTCGTCATCGCCACCGATCGGGTGCTGACCTGCGCCCACTCCGTGCGCGGCGACGAGGTCGCCGTCACGTTCGCCGACGGCCGCCGCGCCCAGGGGCGGCCGGCGGCACTCGACGCCGCCGGCGACCTGGCCGTGATCGCGGTCGCCGACCGGTGACGCTCCGGCGGTCGCATGGGCGGACGCCGAGCCGCAGCTGGGGACGCCCGTGTTCGCGCTGGCGCGGCTCGGTGACGGCGGCCTGCGCGTGACGAGCGGGGCGGTATCGGCGCTCGGCCGCTCGTTCCGCGGCCCCAGAGGCCGGCGGATCGCCGGCTCGCTCGAGCACACCGCCGCGGTGGCGCGCGGGTCTGCGGGCGGGCCCCTGGTCGCAGCCGACGGAGCGCTCCACGGGCTGAACGCGGTGCGCCTGGACGGCGGTCTCGTGCTCGCGCTCGCGGCCGACACCGATCTGCGCGAACGCGCGCTGGCGCTGGCCCGGGGCGAGGCGCCCGCGCGCCGCAGCCTCGGGATCGGGGTCGTTTCCAGCCGGGCGGCCCGGCGGATGCGGCGCGCCGTCGGGCTCGGCGAGCGCGACGGCCTGCTCGTGCGCGAGGTGCAGGCCGGAGGCGCGGCGGCCGGCGCCGGGGTCGCCCCCGGCGATCTGATCGTGACCGCCGGCGGCCGGCCGGTCGGGTCGGTCGACGACCTGTACGCGGCTCTGGACGGCCTGGCCGAGGGCGCGCCGCTCGCACTCGGGCTCGTCCGGGGCGAGGCCGAGCGCGAGATCGACGTCGTGCCGGTGAAGGACTGAGCGATGGACGAGCTCGTCACACCCCCCGCCGACCTCGCGGCCGATCTCGCAGCTGACGACGATGCGCTGGACGCGTACTCGCGCATCGTCACGTCGGTGGCCGAGCGGCTGGCGCCGTCGGTCGCCAATCTGCGCGTGCGCCGGCGCGGCCGCCGGCGTGAGGCGATCGGCGGAGGCAGCGCCGTCGTGCTCTCCGGCGACGGGTTCATGCTGACGTGCGCCCACGTCGTCGGCGCGCAGGACGCGCGCGGCCGCGCCGCCTTCACCGACGGCAGCGAGCCCGCCTTCGAGGTCGTCGGCCGCGACCCGCTCACCGACCTGGCCCTGATCCGGGCCGACGGCTCCGCCCTGGTGCCCGCCGCGCTCGGCGATGCCGGGCGGCTGCGGGTCGGCCAGCTCGTGGTCGCGATCGGCAACCCTCACGGGCTCGGCGGCACGGTGACCGCCGGCGTCGTCTCGGCCCTCGGGCGATCCCTGCCGGCCCGCAGCGGGCGTGCGCAGCGGTCGATCCCCGACGTGATCCAGACCGACGCGGCGCTCAACCCCGGCAACTCCGGCGGCGCCCTCGCCGACAGCCGCGGCCGCGTCGTCGGCATCAACACCGCTCTGGCCGGAGTCGGCCTGGGGCTGGCGGTGCCGATCAACGCCGCCACGCGGGGCGTCGTCGCCGAGCTGATGCGCACCGGCCGGGTGCGGCGTGCGTTCGTCGGCATCGCCGGTGGCGACCGGCCGCTGCCTCCCGGCGTGCGCGCAGAGCTCGGCCGCGCGTCGGGCGTCGAGGTGATCGGCGTCGAGCCGGAAGGGCCGGCCGCGGCCGCCGGCGTCCGCCCCGAGGATCTGATCGTGTCGATCGACGGTCACCCGGTCGAGCGGATGGACGACCTGCTGCGGGCCATGTCGGGCGATGCCGTCGGCGTGCCCCTCCAGGTCGGCGTCGTCCGCGCGGGGCGCCGGATCGAGCTCGAGCTGGTGCCGGCCGAGCTGGCCGGATAGCTTCTTAAACCGGGGATTGGACGCCGCCGGCGGCCCGGCGTGCGCGCGGCTACTCTGGAACGAGGAAGGGGAGTAGCCCACCAATGTGCTGCGTCGTCAGGACGGCTTTCGAGCCCGGCGCAGCCGGCCCCAGCGGGCGGGTGAGACCTTCGGTTTTGTGCAACCGAAGGAGGAACCTGTGCAGGATTGGTGGCAATGGGCGGCGCTCTCCGCCGCGGCGGGCGGGCTGCTCGTGCTCGACATCGCGGTGCTGCGGCCGGCCTCGCTGCGGGCCGCCGCCCTGATCAGTGCCGGCTGGCTCGGCGCAGGCCTGGGCTTCGCCGGCGTCGTCTGGGCATGGCGGGGATCGACGCCGGCCGGGGAGTACCTGGCCGGCTATGCGATCGAGCGCAGCCTCTCGCTCGACAACGTGTTCGTGTTCGTGGTCGCCCTGTCGGCCTTCGCCGTGCCGGCGCACGTGCGGCCGTGGGCGGTCGGCTGGGCGATCGGCGCCGCACTGGCGCTGCGGGTCGTCTTCATCGTCGCCGGGGCGGCCCTGCTCGAGGCCGCCGCGTGGACGTCGTACGTCTTCGCGGTCTTCCTGATCGCCGCCGGAGCGAAGCTCGCGAAGGGCCTGCCCTCGGCGGCCGACCCGGCCCGGAACCCGGTCGTGCGCGCGGTGGCGCGGGTGATCCCGACCGTGCCCGCCTATGCCGGGCGGCGGCTGCTCGTGCGCAGGGGGCGGCGCCTACATGCGACGCCGCTCGTCACCGTGCTGCTCGTCCTGGCCGCGACCGACGTGGCCTTCGCCGCCGACTCCATCCCGTCCATCTTCGCCGTCACCCGCGACCCGGTGATCGTCTTCGCCGCGAACGTGATGGCGCTCGTGGGCCTGCCCTCGCTGTTCGTGCTGCTCGAGGGCATGCGCGACCGCTTCACCCATCTCAACCTCGGCCTTGCGGCCGTGCTCGTCCTGACCGGCGTCGAGATGGCGGCGGCAGACCTGTACCACCCCCCGGCCTGGGCGACCCTGGCGGCCGTGACGGCGCTCATCGGCGCCGCCGTCGGGGCCTCGCTGCGCCGGCCGGGCCGCGCTCACCCATCGATCCTCGAGGAGGAACCATGCTGACCATGTCCGACATCCGCGCGATCGACGCCATCGCCGACCCGCTCGGAGTGCTCTCGGTGTACGTCGACCGGCCCGACCAGGCGACCGGGCGGCTGGTGCGCGCGGTCGCGCTCGCGGGCGAGCTGCGGCGGCTCGAGCAGGACGTCGCCACGGACGAGCGCGGCGAGCTCGCCGCCGCCTATCGGGAGTGCCTGCCGCGCATCCGGCCGGCGCTTGCGCGGATGCTGGACGGCGGCGCGCCCGGGCGGGCGCTGTTCGCGCCGCTCTGCACCGAGGAGGTGTTCGAGATCGGGGTCGGCCTGCCCGTGGGCGTGACCGCCGCCCTCGAGCCGACGGCCTACGTGCGGCCGCTCGTGGCCGCCTTCGACGAGGGCCGCCCGGCGGGCGTGATGGTCGCCGGAGCCACGACCGCACAGCTCTTCGAGTGGCGGATGGGCGCCGTCGAGGAGGTCGGCGAGTACCGCTTCGCCGGCAGCGGCGCGCAGTGGCGGCGGATGGGCGCGCCGCTCGCCGCCCGGCTGGCGGGAGAGGTGCACATGATCTCGGCCGAGCGGGGGTGGACGCGCATCCTGGTCGCGGGCGACGGGCGGCTCGCACATGCGCTGGCGCGCACCGGCGTGCCCAGCGCCTGCGACGTGTCGATGGTGAGCGGCTCGGTCGTCGGCCTGCGGCCGCGCGGGATCGCCGCCGTCGTCGGCACCGACCTGCACGACGCCCAGCGCCGGTACGAGCGGCGCCTGGTCGCAGAGGTGGTCGACGCCGCCCTGTCCGACCGCGCCGCCGTGCTGGGTGCCGGCCGCACGCTCGAGGCGCTCGCGGAGCGCCGGGTCGGCCACCTGCTGTTCGACGGCGAGCGCGACTACCGCTGGTCGGGCGCCCTCGCCGGGAGCGGGGACGGGTGGCCGAGGCGCGATCCGGCCGAGGCCCTGATCGAGCTCGCGCTGCACGCCGGCGCCGACATCACGCCCCTCGAGGGCGGCTCGCGGACACTGCTCTTCGAGAGCGACGGCGTCGCCGCGGTGCTGCGCTCGTGACGTCGGCCGAGGCACTGCTCGCGACGCTTGGCGACGGCCTCGGAGCCTGGTCGTACGCGCTCGTCGGAGGGCTGGCGTTCCTCGAGACGAGCGCGTTCGTGGGCCTGATCGCCCCGGGAGAGCTGGCCGTCGTCCTGGGCGGCGTGCTCGCCGGCCGCGGGCAGATGCAGCTGCCCGCCCTGGTCGCGATCGTGTGGCTCGCCGCCGTGGCCGGGGACACCTGCGGCTACGTGCTCGGGCGCAGCCTGGGACGGCGGTTCCTGCTGCGGCACGGCCGCCGCCTCGGCGTCACCGAGGCGCGGCTCGCCGGGGTGGAGCGCTTCTTCGCCCGCCACGGCGCGAAGGCGATCGTGACGGGCCGCTTCGTCGGCGTGGTGCGGGCGCTCGGGCCGTTCACGGCCGGCGCGTCCGGCATGCGGGCCGGCCGGTTCGTGGCCGCCGACATCGCCGGCGCCGGCCTGTGGGCGCTCACGTTCGCCGGCCTCGGATACCTGTTCGCCGGTCATGTGGGCGCGCTCCTCGATGCGCTGCACCAGGTGCAGCTCGTGCTGGGGGTGGTCCTGGCCGCGGGGCTCGCCACGTGCGTCGTCGTCCGCCGCCGCCGGCGCGTGCGCGCTTGACATCGAAGTATGTGACTGCTAACTTCCCACAAATGGCAATCGAGCCACACACCCAGCAGGACGGCAGGTCGGCCCGCATGCCGGCTGCCGAGCGGCGCGAGGCGATCCTCGAGGCCGCCCGCATCGAGTTCTCCCGCGGGGGCCTGCACGGCACGGCGACCGAGGACATCGCCCGCCGGGCCGGCATCACCCAGCCGTATGTGTTTCGCCTGTTCGGGACGAAGAAGGCCCTCTACCTGGCGACGATCGAGCGCTGCTTCGACCGCATCCACGCCGCGTTCGACGCGGCGGCTGCGGCGGCCGAGCCGGGCACGGAGCTGCAGGCGATGGGTGAGGCCTACGGTCCGCTCCTGCGCGATCGCTCGCTGCTCCTGGGGCAGATGCACAGCTACGCAGACTGCTCCGACCCCGATGTGCGCGCCGTCGTCAGCCGCCGCTACGGCGAGCTGTGGGAGTGGGTCGAGCGCACCGCCGGGGCGAGCTCCGAGGAGGTGCGCGAGTTCTTCGCGAAGGGCATGCTCCTGAACGTGATCGCGGCCATCGACCTGCGCGGCCTCAAGGACGCCTGGGTGCTGGAGTGCCTCGGCGACATCCAGCTCGGCCCGGAAGATTGACCCCTTTTTTTCCGTCGTGTACTTCGTAAGCACTAACTACTAAGGAGGGAAGACCGTGACCCGAACCGGGCACAGAACCCTGTGGACATTCGCAATCACGAGCCTCGCGCTCTTCATGACGACCCTCGACAACCTCGTCGTCACGATGGCCCTGCCGACGATCCAGCGCAACCTGCACGCATCCATCTCCGGTCTCGAGTGGACCGTGAACGCCTACACGCTCACCTTCGCCGTGCTGCTCCTGATGGGGGCGGCGCTGGGCGACCGGTTCGGGCGCAAGCGCATGTTCCTGATCGGCATGGCCATCTTCACGGCCGGGTCGGCAGCGGCGGCGCTGGCACCGTCGATCGGCGCGCTGATCGCCGCTCGGGCGGTGCAGGGAGTCGGCGGCGCGATCGTCACCCCGCTCACGCTGACGCTGCTGACCGAGGCGGTCCCGCGCGAGCGGCGCGGCCTCGCGCTCGGCGCGTGGGGCGGCATCAGCGGCCTGGGCGTCGCGCTCGGCCCGCTGGTCGGCGGCGCGGTCGTCGAGGGCATCTCGTGGCAGTGGATCTTCTGGCTGAACGTCCCGCTCGGCCTGCTGGTGCTGCCGATGGGCCTGGCCCGGCTGCGCGAGAGCCGCGGGCCGTCGATGCGGCTCGACCTGCCCGGCGTGGCGCTCGTCACCGCCGGTGCATTCGGGATCGTGTGGGGTCTCGTGCGGGCCAACTCGCAGGGCTGGACGAGCCCCGAGATCGTGGCCTCGCTGGCCGCGGGTGCGGTGCTGCTCGTCGCGTTCGTCGCCTGGGAGCTGCGCGCGCGGGCGCCGATGCTGCCCATGCGGCTGTTCCGCAACCGGGCGTTCTCGGCCGCGAACGGCGCATCCCTGCTGATGTTCTTCGGGATGTTCGGCTCGATCTTCCTGCTCAGCCAGTACCTGCAGAACGTGCAGGGCTACTCGCCGCTCGAGGCGGGCGTGCGGACGCTGCCGTGGACGGGGATGCCGATGATCGTCGCTCCGATCGCGGGCGCGCTGACCGACCGGATCGGCGGCAAGCCGCTGCTCGTGCTCGGCCTGGGGCTGCAGTCGATCGCGCTCGGATGGATGGCGTTCGTGATCTCGCCGACCGTGCCCTACACCGAGATCGTCGTGCCGTTCGCGCTGGCGGGCATCGGCATGGGGCTCTTCTTCGCGCCGATCGCGACCGTCGTCATGAGCTCGGTGCGGCTGATCGAGGCCGGCCAGGCCTCGGGTGCCAACAACGCCATCCGCGAGCTGGGCGGCGTGTTCGGAGTGGCGGTGCTGGCGTCGATCTTCGCCCACCAGGGCGGCTACGGCTCGGCCGCGCTCTTCACCGACGGCATCCGCCCGGCGCTGTGGGTCGGCTCCGCCGTGGTGGCCGGTGGCTTTGCCGCCGCGCTCTTCCTGCCGCGACGGGCGGGCAAGTCCGCCGAGAGCGTTCCCGAGGCGCTGCCCGAGGCCGTCACGGCCTGACCTTCGGAGCAACGGGGCCGGCGTCCACGGTGGACGCCGGCCCCGTCGGCGTTCAGGCGACGGGTTGCACGTGCGTGGTGAGGCCGCCGTCGGCGAAGAGGTGCAGCGCGAAGGCGGGCGGCTCGGCGAGGACGGTCAGCTCGAGCGCCCCGGAGAGGTCGAGCGCGATCGCGACGTCGCTGCTCGGGCAGGTGAAGGCGGGGCACCCGCCGCAGGCGGCCAGCATGGCGCGGTGGACGTGGCCCGCGAGGACGCGGTGGACGTTCGCGGCCTCGCCCAGGATGGCGCCGAGCTCGGCGCGAGTGGCGTCGTCGAGCCCGATCGCATCCATCCCCCGGATCCCGGAGAGGAAGGGCGGGTGGTGCATGGCGAGCAGCGTCGGCGTCTCGCGATCGTCCGCGAGCGTGGCCGCGATCCAGCCCATCCGCTCGGCGCACAGCCGGCCGCCGTCGCTGCCCGGCTCCGTGGTGTCGCACACGACGAGGCGCAGCCCGCCGACGGCCGTCGCGTACTGCACGAAGGCGGACGGATCGCTGCTCGGTGCGGGAAGCAGCGCGGCGCGGAGGGCGGCGCGATCGTCGTGGTTTCCGGGCAGGACGTGGACGGGCACGGCGAGCGGGGCGAGCAGCTCGCGGACGCGCTCGTACTCGGCGGGCTCGCCGTTTCGGACGAGGTCACCCGTGGCCACCACGGCGTCCGGCGCGGGGTCGAGCGCCGCCAGCGCCGCGACGACCGCTGCGAGCCGGCGGGCGGCCTCGCCGTCGTCCGGCCCGACGCCGATGTGCAGGTCGGTGATCTGAGCGAGCAGGGTGCGGCCGGCGGCGGTCATGGGCGCTGGCAGCCTACGCTCGGGCGGGCGGCGGCGCGCCATTTGGCGTCGGTACCGGATGTCAATTGGGTGGCGGCCCCGCCCAATTGGCAGGACGGCGAATGCCAATTGGTCCTGCGGCTCAGGCCCTGTCGGCGACGAACACCGTCGGCGCTCCGGAGGCCACGAACGGCTCGGAGAAGTCCGGCAGCCGCGCGGCCAGCTCCTCCTGTCCCAGCGTGGCCAGATAGGCGGCGGCCGCGGCTCGGTCGGCGAACACGGCCCGCGCCTCCAGGTCGATGCGGTCGACTCGCGCGAAGTGCCGGGCGAGCTGCGCGGCCCCGTTCTCGCGGCTGAACGACGACGCGAGCTTCGTCCCGCCCACCGCTGCGTACAGCTCGCGCAGGTGCTCGTCGCCGTTCGTGATCGCCACCAGCCGGCCGCCGGGTGCAAGGACGCGCGCGAGCTCGGCGATCGCCGTGTCCAGGTCGGGGACGTGGTAGAGCATCCACGCCGCGACGGCGCAGTCGAACTCCCCGGCTGCGAAGGGCAGACCGGCGACGTCGCCGACGATTGCGGTGATCCCGCGCGCCGCCGTCGCCCGCACCATCTCGGCCGAGCTGTCGAGCGCCACCACCTCGCACCGCAGCTGCATGCGGCAGCGCTCGGCGAACGCGCCCGTCCCGGGGCCGACCTCGAGCAGCCGGGCGGGCGCGCGCGCGGCCAGGCGCGCGATCGCGACGTCCTGCGGCGAGCGGCCCGCGGCGGCCGGCTGCCAGACCGCGATGCGCGTCTCGAGCTTCGCGGTCGACGCGTACTGATCGTGGACGAAGCCGTCGTCGTTCAGCCGCACGGTCGTACGCTCGTCCGGGAGCGCGGAGAGCCCCGCGGGCAGCTCGGCGAGCGAATCGATGCGCAGGTGCGCGTCGGCCGCCGCGGGCCACTCGGCGTGCAGGTGGCCCCACGGCCCCCGGCGGATGTGGACCGCGACCATGCCGGCGGCGAGCGCGGGCTCGACGTCGTTGTCGACCCGGTCGCCGACGTAGGCGATCCGCCCCGGCTCTACCCCGGCGAGCTCCGCGATTGCCGCGAAGAAGGCCGGCGCCGGCTTGGCCACCCCGAGCCCCGCGGACGAGGCCACGAGCTCCAGGCCGAGATGATCCCGCAGCAACCGCTCGGTCGCCGCGTCGGTGTTGCCCGCCGCCCCGACCGTGAGCCCCATGTCCCGGAGGGCGTCGATGCATGGCCGCGCGTCGGGATGGAAGTCGACCGGGCGCAGCTCGTCGGGGCGGCCCGCTGCGGCGCGGGCGCGCCGCTCGGTCTCGAGGTCGAACCCCGGCCGCACGATTCGCAGCGTGTCCAGGTGGTCGGCGCCGCGCTCGATGGTCGCGCCGAGCACGCCGAAGAGGGTGAGCGTGTCGACGCCGAGCCACTCCGCCCAGTCGCGCCAGGCCCGCTCCTCGTCGAGGAGCGTTCCGCCGACGTCGAAGACGACGGCCGCGAGCTTCGCGCGGTGTCCCGGGGCGGCTACCCCGCCGCCTCCTCGAGCGCCCGCCGGGTGAGCACGCGCACGAGGTGCCTGCGGTAGTCCGACGAGCCGGCCGCGTCCGCCGGAGGCGTGAGCCCCTCGGCGGCGTGCTCGGCCGCCTCGGCCGCGTTCGCGCCCGTGAAGGCGCGCTCGGCGGCCTCGGCCCGCACGGGCCGCGGGCCGACGCCGGTGAGGGCGATCCGGGCCGCTGCGCCGTCGACCACCGCCGCGACGCCGACGATCGCCCAGTCCTGCGCCCGCCGGCTGAACTTGACGTAGGCGCCGTTGGCGGCCTTCGGCACGCGCACGCCGGTCAGGATCTCGTCGGGCTTGAGCGACGTGGTCAGGAACCCGAGGAACAGGTCGCGCGCCGCGATGGTGCGCGTCCCGTCCGGCCCCTCGACCGACACGTCGCCGTCGAGCGCGAGCAGGACGGTGGGCAGGTCGCCGTGGGGATCGGCCTGTGCGAGCGAGCCGCCGATCGTGCCGCGGTTGCGCACCTGCATGTCGCCGACGCCGGCCGCCGCCTGCGCCAGGATCGGGCAGGCGGAGCGGACGAGGTCGGACGCGGCCACGTCGGCGTGGCGGGCGAGGGCGCCGATCACGATGTGCGTGCCGGCGTCGGCGATGCTGCGCAGGCTCGAGATGCCGCCGATGTCGATCAGGGCGTCCGGCGCCGCCAGCCGCAGCTTCATCATCGGCACGAGCGAATGCCCGCCCGCGAGCACACGGGCGCCGTCGCCGTACTTGCGCAAGAGGCCGGCGGCGTCGGCCACCGACCCGGGCCGCTCGTACTCGAATGCCCGCGGGATCATGCCGCACCGCCCTTCTGCATCGCGCTCCAGACCCTCTCGGGCTGGAGCGGCATGTCGATGTCGCGGATGCCGAGCGCGTCGCAGACCGCGCTCACCACCGCCGGCGTGGACGCGATCGTGCCCGCCTCGCCGATACCCTTCACGCCGAGCGGGTTCGTCGGCGACGGCGTCACCGTGCGATCCGTCTGGATGTGCGGGATCTCGACCGCGGACGGCACCATGTAGTCCACGAGCGTCCCGGTCACGAGCTGGCCGCCCGAGTCGTACACGGCCTCCTCGTAGAGCGCCTGGCCGATGCCGTGGGCGACGCCGCCGTGCACCTGGCCGTCGACGATCATCGGGTTGATGACGTTGCCGCAGTCGTCGACCGCGATGTAGCCGGTGATCTCGACCTTGCCCGTGTCGCGGTCGACCTCGACCTCGCAGCCGTGGGCGCCGAACGGGAACACGCAGTTGGGCGGGTCGAAGAACACCGTCTCGTCAAGCCCGGGGGTGACGCCCTCGGGCATGTCGAACGCCTGCCACGCGCGGAACGCGATCTCCTGGATCGTGACCCGCTGGTCGGGGCTGCCCTTGACCGCGAACGCACCGGCGTCGAACTCGAGGTCGTCGGCCGATGCCTCGAGCATCTGGGCCGCCACGAGCCGGGCCTTGTCGCGCACCTGGCCGGCGGCCAGGTGCACGGCGGTGCCGCCGACGGCCACGCTGCGGCTGCCGTACGTCCCCAGGCCGTACGGTGCAAACGCCGTGTCGCCGTGGATCACCTCGACGTCGTCGAACGGCACGCCGAGCTCGGTCTCGATGATCTGCGACCACGAGGTCGCATGCCCCTGTCCATGCGGCGAGGTGCCGGTGATCACCGTGACCTTGCCCGTCGGATGCATACGCACGGTCGAGCTCTCCCAGCCGCCGGGCGTCAGCCCGAGCGCGTGCCTGGCGACGTCGGAGGGCACGAAGCCGCACACCTCGACCCAGGTCGAGAGCCCCCGGCCGAGCAGCTTGCCGCGCGCGGCCGCCTCTTCGCGCCGCTTCTCGAACGTGGCCTGGTCGTCGGAGAGCTCGAGCAGGCGGTCGAGCGTCTTTTGGTAGTCGCCCGAGTCGTACATGAGGCCGATCGCGGTCGTGAACGGGAACTCCGTCGGGAAGTTGCGCCGGCGCACGTCGGTGCGCGTGATCCCGACCTCCTTCGCCAGGATGTCCATCATCCGCTCGATCGCGAGCGTGGCCTCGGGCCGGCCCGCGCCGCGCAGGGCATCTGTCGGCACCGTGTTCGTGTAGACGTTCGTGACCGTGACGTCGATCTCGGGGATCGCATACGCCCCCGGGGCCATCAGCAGGGTGAGCTGCGAGATGAGCGGCGTCAGCATCTGCAGGTAGGAGCCGTAGTCCTGGATGTAGTGGACACGCATGCCGAGCACCGTGCCGTCGCGCGTGGCCGCCAGCTCCACATGCGCCGTCTGGGCGCGGCCGTGGCAGGTCGCGACCATCGCCTCGGAGCGCTCCTCGATCCACTTCACCGGCGCGCCGACCTTCCGCGACGCCGCCGCCGCGATGAACTCCTCGGCGTAGGCGTTCAGCTTGGCGCCGAACCCGCCGCCGACGTCCGGGGCGATCGCCCGCACCTTCGCCTCGCTGACCCCGCACACGATCGCGAGGAACGTGCGCAGGAAGTGCGGCACCTGGGTGGAGCTGTAGACGACCAGGTCGTCCGTGCCCGGGTTCCAGTCGGCGACGACGCCGCGGGTCTCGATGGGCACGTGGGCCAGGCGCTGGCTCTTGATCGTCTGCTTGACGACGACCTCGGCGCCCGCGAACGCGGCGTCGATGCCGTCGGTCTTGTGCGCGAGCACGAGCCCGACGTTGGAGTCGAGCTCCTCGTGCACGCGCGGCGCGCCGTCGGCCAGGGCCGAGTCGACGTCGATCACCGCCGGCAGCTCCGCGTAGGTGACCTCGACGGCGTCGACCGCGTCGCGGGCGGCGTAGCGGTCGGCGGCGATCACGACTGCGATCGGCTCGCCGACGTGGCGCACGCGGCCCTTCGCGAGCGGCGTGCGCACCGGGTGCACCATGTCGCCGGTCGGGTTCGACGCGCAGGGCACGCCCGCCGCGAACTCGAGGTCGTCGCCGGTGAGGACGGCGGTGACGCCGGGCATCGCGCGCGCGGCCGTCGTGTCGATCGCGGTGATGTCGGCGTGCGGGTACTGGCTGCGCACGACCGCCATGTGCAGCATCCCCGGCAGCTTGATGTCGTCCACGTAGCGGCCGCGTCCCGACAGGAACTTGCGATCCTCCTTGCGCAGCGCCGCGACGCCGATGCCCTTGGCTCCTTCGACCGTGGTCGCCATTATGCCGTCACCCCCGCTGCAGCCCGGACGGCTGCGACGATGTTCTCGTAGCCCGTGCAGCGGCACAGGTTGCCCTCGAGGCCGTGCCGGATCTCGTCGTCGCTCGGCCGCGGGTTTCGCTCGAGCAGCTTGATCGCGGTCATCACCATCCCCGGCGTGCAGTAGCCGCACTGGAGCGCGTGGTTCTCATGGAACGCCTGCTGCATCGGGTGCAGCTCGCCGTTGGCCGAGATGCCCTCGATGGTCGTCACCTCGCAGCCGTCGGCCTGGACGGCCAGCACCGTGCACGACTTCACAGCCTCGCCGTCGAGCCAGACGGTGCAGGCACCGCAGTTGGACGTGTCGCAGCCCACGTGGGTACCGGTCATGTTCAGGTGCTCACGGAGCAGGTGGACGAGCAGCGTGCGCGACTCGACGTCCGCGGTGCGTGACGCCCCGTTGACGGTCATGGTGACGGCGCTCTTCATGCGGCCTCCTCTGGGACGTCGGGGGGATCCCCACGTGCATAGGCAGGTCTATCGCAGCGGCGGGCTGTTGACAAGGGTCGCGGTCGCCTCGCCGGCCTGCCGCTCGTAAGGGGTTTGTATGGAACTTGCCCCAGCCGTTGACCCCTGCCGGGAGCCTCGCTATTCAGGGAGAGAAGGCGCTTCGCAGTCGTGACGGGGGTCAACGGACGGCGAGGCCTAACAGGAAGGTCGCACGTGATCGTCGAGCGCATCGAACCAGCGGAGAGGAACGCAGACGCCCGGTATGCCGCAAAGCACGCCGAGACCGCGTTCCGACGGATGGGGCCGTCTGCTGGCACGGGGGAGCGCCCGTCGGAACGCGACCGGAGGCGCTTCGAGGTCATGCTCGTGCGCCGGATCGTCAACGGCTGAGTACGGGGGAGCCGCAGACAGCCTGTTCGCCTACAGGTGGAATGCCTTGGGAAGGCCGCGCGCGCCGTTGGCCTTCCCAAGGTACCTCCTGATCCCGAGCAGGCGTTCGCTCGCCCGCAGCAGCGAGAAGTGGGTCATCGGCCGGTGGCTGACCGTGTTCGGCCTGGTGTAGCGGCTGATCGCGATCAGGGGCACCTGGTTGTGGTTGGCCCCGCCCTCGTCCCAGACCAGGAAGATGGCCGTGTGCCCGTGCCGGTAGGTGGGGCTTGCGACCATCATCGGGATCCACCGGGCCAGCCAGGCGTCGCCGGTCGCAAGCGAGCAGTCGTGCATGTCGTTGCACAGATTCGGCGTGACGAACATGAAGGCCGGGGCGTGGCCGCTGTGCAGCGCCAGGTGCATGCGACCGGAGGCGAGCCGGCCCAGCGAGCGCACATGCCGGCGGCAGTGGCTGCGCGCGCGGACGTAGTACACCGCCGGGACGTGCCGCGCGGCGTAGAGGCCCTTGCTGCCGCGGTAGCAGGAGGCGGGCGTCGACTCGGCGTAGGAGCGCCAGCGCAGGCCGTGGCGGGAGAGCTGCGAGAACAGGTTCGGCCCCGGCACCGGGCAGCTCGACGGTTCGCAGTCCGAGTGGATGTGGTGGATCCCACCGCTCGTCATCGCCAGGTAGTTGGGCAGGCTGGGATGCGTGATCGCGTGGTAGTTCGCCGCCAGGCCGCAGCGCTTCGCAAGCGCCGTGATGAACGGGGCGTGGCCGATCACATCCGAGTAGGAGTGGTTCTCCATCACGATCACGATGACGTGGCGGATGACCGGTGTCGACTCGCGCGCCTGGCCGCAGGCCGCCGGCGCCGAGGCGGCGGCCACCTGCGCGCCCGCTCCGGGCGCGGCCGCGCCTGCCGCGATCGCAATCGCGGCCAGAGCCCCTGCCAATAGTGCGCCTCGCCTCATCGCGAGTGACCGTACCGGAGGACCGCACGCAACTCGTGGGGTTCCAGTAAGAATCTGGTAAGGCTCACGCGGTCGCGACCTGCGACGTGCAGTGCGCGCAGCGGCGAGCGGCGATCGGGATCTCGCTCAGGCACTCGGGGCATGGCCGCGTCGTCGGCGCCTCGGTCGGCGCGCCCGCAGCCCGCCGCGCGGCCAGCGCGTTCAGTGGCTTCACGACCAGGAAGAAGATGGCGGCGG
Organism: uncultured Actinomycetes bacterium; assembly: GCA_963717845.1. GTDB lineage: Bacteria > Actinomycetota > Thermoleophilia > Gaiellales > JAICJC01 > JAICJC01. The sequence continues at coordinate 478,612 of CAVQXH010000001.1, read as the reverse complement.
CGATGGTCACGAAGGTGAGCACCGCGTTCAGGAAGTCGCCGTACAGGAACGTGCTGTTGTTGATCGTGAAGCTCAGGCTCGCGAAGCTGGGCTTGCCGAAGATCGCGGCGATGAGCGGCGTGATGATGTCGGCGATGAGCGCGGCCACGACGGCGGCGAACGCCGTGCCGATGACGACGGCGACGGCGAGGTCGACGACGTTCCCGCGCATGATGAACTGCCTGAACTCCTTGAGCATCTTCCCCTCCCCCTCTCGGGATTCCCGGTCGGCCGCGGAGGGTACCCGATGCCTATGATGGCCGCCGTGGCAGACCGCGTCGTGATCCTGGGCGCAGGCTCGACCGGCGAAGCCGGTGCCGGGGCGCTGCGTGAGCTCGAGCCCGAGACGCCGATCACGGTCGTCGAGGAGGGCCTGGTCGGCGGCGAGTGCTCCTACTACGCCTGCATGCCGTCGAAGGCGCTGCTGCGCCCGCCCGAGGCGCTGGCCGCGGCGCGGCTCGTGCCCGGGGCAGCCGAGGCGGTCACGGGGACGATCGACGTCGCGCGCGCCTTCTGGCACCGCGATCAGGTCACGGGCGGCGGGGACGACTCGAGCCAGGAGCGGTGGCTGGCCGACCGCGAGCTCGAGCTCGTGCGCGGCCGGGCCCGGATCGCCGGGCCCGGCACGGTCGAGGTGGACGGGCGCTCGATCGCGTTCGGGCGCCTCCTGATCGCGACAGGGTCGGTGCCGCAGATCCCGCCCATCCCCGGCCTGGACGACGTCGAGTACTGGACGAACCGGGAGGCGACGTCGACCCACGAGGTGCCCGGCCGGCTGATCGTGATCGGCGCCGGGCCGGTCGGGTGCGAGCTCGCCCAGGTCTTCTCCCGGATGGGGTCGCAGGTGACGATCGTCGACGTCGCCGATCGGCTGCTGCCGCGGGATCACCCCGACGCCGGGGCGCTGCTCGCCGACGTGCTCTCCGGCGAGGGCGTCGAGCTGCGGCTCGGCGGGCGCATCGAGCGAGTCGAGCCGGGCGTCCGCATGCACCTCGGCGACGGGAGCACGATCGCGGCCGACCGGCTGCTGGTCGCGGCGGGGCGGCGGCCGAACGTGGACGGCCTCGGGCTCGAGACGCTCGGCGTCACGATCTCCAAGCGCGGCGTCGAGGTGGACGAGCGGCTGCAGGCCGCCGAGGGCGTGTGGGCGGCCGGCGACGTCACCGGGATCGCGATGTTCACGCACGTGGGCAAGTACCAGGCGCGGCTGGCGGCGGCGGCGATGGCGGGCCGCGACGTGCGGGCGGACTACCGGGCCGTCCCGGCGGTCACCTTCACCGATCCCCAGGTGGCATCGGTCGGCGACACCTCCGGCGAGGGCACGGTCATGGGCGAGCGCGGGTCGGTGGCCCGGCTCTCGACCTACGAGCGGCCGAAGCGGCCCGGGTTCCTGAAGGTGTTCGCCGACCCGGCCCGGCGTGTGCTCGTCGGCGCGGTCGCGGTCGGCCCGGAGGCCGGCGAATGGATCGGGCAGCTGACGCTCGCGATCCGCGCCGAGGTGCCGGTCGACGTCGTGCTCGACACGATCCAGCCCTACCCGACGTTCTCGGAGGCGATCCAGTTCGCGGTCCGCGACCTGGGCCTCGATGGCTGACGTGAACACCAGGGCCTGGCCCCGCTTAGGCGACGCTGATGCGGAACGCGGCCGTGTGCACCTCGCCCGGCCGCAGCACCGTGAGGCCGTCGCCGCTCGCGATGGCGTTCGTCGGCGCCGTCATCGGCTCGAAGGAGACGAGGTCACGGTCGGCGGGCGCGTACACCTGGGCGAAGGCGTAGCCCTCGAGCAGCTCGACGGCCACCGTGCGGCCGCCGCCGGCTACGGTGAAGCGGGGGTGCGGGCCGAGGTCGGTGTAGGCATCGTCGAAGCTGCGCCCTGCGAGCGGCGCGGGCTCGATCCGCACCGGCTCACGCCGGCCCGTGGGGATCAGGCGATCGTCCAGCAGCAGCCGGGTGCGCACCGGGACGTCGAGCGTCCACTCGGCGCGCGGCACGCCGGGGAGGCACAGGTAGGGGTGGTAGCCGAACGCGACGGGCAGCGGCCGGCGGCCGTGGGCATGGATCGTCGTTCGGATCTCGAGCCCGGCGGACGTCAGCGTGGCCGCGACGACGAGCAGGTGCGGGTGCGGGAACACCTCGAGCACGGCCGGGTGGTCGTGGGTGTCGAACTCGGCCCGCACGCTCGCCGCCGTCTGGTCGGTGACCGTGAACGGGAGCACGCTCGGCAGCACGCCGTGCATCGGCAGCGCCGTGGGCGTCATGGTGCACGAGGCCGGAGGCCGGCAGCGGTCGCACCAGCCGGTTCGCCCACGGGTGCAGGAGCGGGATCCCGAACGTCGAGCCGCGCTCGCGATAGGCCTCCAGGCCGCCGTTCTGGGCGAGCAGCTCGACGCCCTCGTGCTCGAGCGAGCACCCCACCATCGCGAGCTCCGGCACGAAGGCCGCCGCGAACCCGTCTGCCTCGATCCGGCAGGTGGTGCCGCTCACCCCTCCGGCACCTGGACGAGCTCGACCGTCGCGCCGTCCGGGTCGGTCATGTAGACGACGATGCATCCGGCCCAGTGCCGGCCCGCCTCGGGGCCGAGCGGCTGCGGCTTCGACCGCGCGGGGACGCCCGCCTTCACGAGCCGCCGGTAGGTGGCGACGATGTCGTCGACCTGGAACGCGATGTGGCTGCCGGCGTGATCCTCGGGCGGTGGGTGGTCGCGGTCCTCGATCAGCTCGAGCACACGCCCGTCGCCGAGGTCGAGGTCGGCGATCCGCACGTGCTGCGAGACGTCGCCGGAGACCGCGTTGAAGACGTCTGCGGCGGCGTCCACCTGCTCGCGCACCGGCACGCCGAGCAGGTCGCGGTAGAAGTGCAGCGAGCGGTCGAGGTCGGCGACCGTCAGGCTCGCGTGGTGCAGGCCGGTGACCGTCATCGCAGCCGGGCCGGGATGCTGTCGCGGGCGAACACGTCGGCCACCGTCTCGGCCCGCTTCACGATCTCGGCCTCGTCGCCGCGCACGAGCACCGTGGCCGGGCGGGGCAGGCCGTTGAAGTTGGAGGCGCACGCATCCTGGTAGGCGCCCGTGTCGAGGAACGCGAGCACGTCGCCGCCGGCGAGCTCCGGCAGCCGGGCGCTCGGCGCCAGCACGTCGAAGCCGCACGACATGCCCACGACGTCGGCCCGGGTCGTGAGCGCCGCGTCGGCCTGCGACGCGGCCACGACGCCGAAGCGGGCGTGCTCGATCAGCAGGTCGGCCATGAACATCTCGGTCGTGTCCGTCTCGACCCAGTCCCACGCGACCGGCGCCGACTGGTGCTTCGTGTTGCGCACGGTGGCCAGGTGGATGCCGGTGTCGGCGTAGAGGGCGCGGCCCGGCTCGGCCTCGAGGCGGATCCCGCGAGGGTCGATCCCGGCCGCCAGCAGGCCGGCGCGCAGGGCGGCGGTGAGCCGGCCCGCGAGCGTCTCGATCGGCGGCGCCTCGGCGCCGCTCCCGGTCGGATCGCGCGGCGCGGGATAGCCGCCGCCGACGTCGATCTGCTGCGGCCGCCACCCGCTCAGCCCGGCGCACAGGCCGGCGATCGCCGCGGCGAAGCTCGCGCCCATGCCCGCCCACACCTCCGGGTCGGTGCTGTGCCGGCCCAGGTGGGCCATGACGCCGACGAGCTCGACCCCGGCGGCCGCCAGCGCCCGCCGGGCCACCTCGGGCGCCTGGTCGAGCGGGATGCCGGGCTTGTAGCGGATGGCGGAGTCGCGCACCGACCGGCCCGGCTCGAAGTCCGACGGCTGGTCCATGCCGGCGTAGTCGGGCCGCAGCCGCAGCCGGACCTGCGCCGGCCGGCCCGCCGCCCGGGCCGCGGCCGCGACCAGGTCGAGCTCGCCGGGGCTGTCGAGCGTCACCCGCGCCCCCGCGGCGACGGCCCGGCCGACGAGGTCGGCGTCCTTCACCGAGCCGTTCACCGAGATCAGCCCAGGCTCGGTGCCGGCGGCGAGCGCGGCATAGAGCTCACCCGGCCCGAACGTGTCGGCGCCGAGCCCCTCGGCGTTCAGGATCGCCCGCAGCGCCAGCGACAGGTTGGCCTTGAGCGATGGCAGAAGCGCCGTCTCGCCCGTCCGGCCAGCCGGCGGCAAACGCCGCTCCGATCCGGCGGGCGTTGCGGCGCAGCTGATCCTCGGAGACGGCGTAGAGCGGCGTCCCGAACCGGCGGGCCAGCTCGACCGTGTCGCACTCCTCCATCCACAGGTGCCCCTCCCGGATCGACAGGCAGTCGTCCAGGCGGGTGGCGGACGGGGTGATGCCGTTGGCCATCGTCGCGTACACTCTACCGGGCCGCGGGGCTCAGTTCGAGAGCCACATCTCCGGGATCAGCTCGAAGTACGAGCCCGTGAACACCAGGCCGTGCAGCTTCGGCGAGACGAACGTCGGCTGCTCCAGGTGGATGAACGGCACCCAGCCGGCGTCGCGCTGCATGAACGTGTTGTCGATCTGCGCCCACGCGGCGTTGCGGGCGTTTCCGAGCGGCATCAGCTTGGCCTGGTCGATCATGTGGTTCAGGGCCGGGTCGTTCGTGTTCGAGACGTCGTTGTTGCCGACGTTCACGATGTGCTCGCCGTTCAGCAGCGTGTCGATGAAGTCCTCGCCCTCCGGGTAGTCCTGGTCGAAGTGGTTGAACGCGATCTGGGGATCGGTCTTCTCGGACAGCAGCGTGTCCCAGTAGACCGAGTCGTCCAGCGTGCGCACCCCGGTCACGTTGAGGCCGATCGAGCTGAGGACGCTCGCCAGGTACTGGGCCGCCTTCGGCGCCGGGTCGGCGTTGGTCGTCCAGATCTGCACCGGCGCGCCGGTCGCCCCGGCCGCCGCCACGAGCGCCTTCGCCTTGGCGACGTTGTGCGGGTACAGGTTCGGCTCGTGGTAGGCGGTGCCGAAGCCGGGCGGCAGCACCGTCTCCGTGGGCGTGCCCTGGCCGCCGAAGAGCTTCACGAGCGCCGGGCGGGAGATGGCGTAGTTGACCGCCTGGCGCACGGCCAGCTTGTTGAACGGCGCCAGCCGCTCGTTCATCGAGAAGTAGGTGACGTTGTTGCGCGGGAACATGTGCACCTGGGCCGGGTACTGCGCGCGCAGGGCGGTGAGCCGGTCGGGCGGCACGGCCTCCATGTACCAGTCGAGCTGGCCGTCGATCGTCTCGTTCACCGCCTGCTCGGGCGTGACGCCGATCTTGAGCGACACGCCGCTCAGGTGCCCGTCGGGTGAGTTGGGCGACCACTGCGTGAAGTTCGGGTTGCGGACGAGCACGATCTGCTGCTTGGGGACGTAGGTCTTGACCATGTATGGCCCGGTCGCCACCCGCCACTGCGGATCGGTCGAGATGTCCTTGTACGGCATCCCCGCCGGGACGGCGAAGGCGAACGGCATCGCCATGATGTCCAGGAACGCGCCGTCGGGATGGGTCAGGTGAAACGTGATCGTCATCGCCTTGTCGTTCGCGACGATCCCCGAGATGTGCGCCGCCTTGTGCGCGGCGTAGGCGTCCGCGCCCTGGATGATCGTGTAGAAGCCGACGCCGGGCGAGCCGACGTGGAACAGCCGCTCGATCGCGTAGGCGAAGTCCGACGGCCGCACGGCCCGGTTCACCGGCGGCGAGTAGCGCACGCCGGGATGGACGTGGAAGGTGTAGGTGCGGCCGCCGTCGGAGATCGCCGGCATCGCCGTCGCGATGTCGGGCACGACCTGCGAGCCGGCCGCCCCGGAGGCCTTCTTGAAGGTGAGCAGGCCGTTGTTGGTCGCCTCGAGCAGCTCCCACCCCTCGACCGCGTAGGAGATGCCGGTGTCGAGATGGTCGGGGTCGTCGGGGATGCCGGCCTGGAGCACGCCGCCGTTTCGGACCCCGCCGGCGCCGCCCGAGGACGCGCCGCCCGATCCCGATCCGCCGCACCCGGCCACCGCCGCTGCGACCGCCGCCAGCAGGAGTGCTCGTCTGACCATGTCTGCTCCCTCCATCAGGGTTCGATCCGGGTGCGCGGGTCGAGCCAGACGTAGGCGATGTCGACCAGCGTATTTGCGATAACGACGAAGAACGCGCCGTACAGGGTCAGCGCCATCAGCGGCGGCAGGTCGAGGTGGGCGACCGACTCCTGCGCGTACTGGCCCACCCCCTCGATGCCGAAGATGGGCTCGATCAGGATCACGGTGCCGCCGACCGCGGCGCCGAAGTCCAGGCCGAACAGGGTGACGACGGGGATCAGGCAGGTGCGCAGCGTGTGGCGCAGCAGCACGCGCCGGTCGGAGAGCCCCTTCGCCCGCGCCGTGCGCACGTAGTCGGCGTTTGCCACCTCGAGCATCGATGCCCGCACGACCCGCGCGTAGAAGCCGATCGAGACGACGGCGAGCACGATCCAGGGCAGGATCAGGTGCTCCGCCCATTGCAGCGGGCTGGTCGCGAACGGGACGTAGCCGCCCGGAGGCACCCAGGCGAAGATCGGCCACGAGTGGTAGCGGAACGTGAGCAGGTACAGCAGGACCGCCCCCAGCCAGAAGATCGGGATCGACACGCCTGCCAGCGCGAGCATGGTGAGGACGCGGTCGACCCAGCGGCCCTGGTGGATCGCCGAGAGCACGCCGATCGCGACCCCGGTGACCAGCCAGATCAGCGCCGCGCCGATGGCGAGCGAGAGCGTGCGCGGGATGCCGCGCCTGATCGTCGGGATGACGGGCGTCTGGTCCTGGTAGGAGATCAGGTCGCGCTTGATGAACAGCCGCTCCATCATGTCGCCGTACTGCACGTAGAGCGGCTTGTCGAAGCCCCAGTCCTTGCGGATCTGGCGGATGTTCTCCTGGGTCGGGTGGCGGCCGGCGAGGCGCAGCGCCGGGTCGCCGCCCGGGATGACGTTGAAGATCACGAACACGAGCACCGAGATCGCAAAGAGCACGACCACGAGGCCGATGAGGCGCCTCAGGATGAAGGCGGCCATATCAGGTCACCTGATCCTGATGCGCGCGTGGGGGTCGAGGGCGTCGCGCAGCGCATCGCCGAGCACGTTCAGGGCGACGACGGTCACCATGATCGCGATCCCGGGCGCCACGGTCAGCGCGGGGGCGGTCACGATCGAGGAGTAGCCCTGCTCGATGATGTTGCCCCACGACGGCGTCAGCACCGGCACGCCGACGCCGAGGAACGAGAGCGCGGCCTCGACGAGGATGTTGTTGGCGACGATCAGCGTCAGCATCACGAGCGTGATCGACGCGATGTTCGGGAGGAGCTCGAAGAGCATGATCCGCGTCGGCCCCGCGCCCGTCGCGACGGCCGCCTCGACGAACTCCATCCGCCGCAGCGACAGCACCTGCCCGCGGATCGGCCGGGCGACGTACGGCACGAAGACCACGGCGATCACGACGATCGGGATCGCGAGCGAGCTCGACGAGACGTGCAGCGGCCCGACCGAGAGGCCGCCCACGGCCAGCGTGGTCGCGAGCGCGACCGCGAGCAGATACACGGGAAACGCCCAGATCAGGTCGAGCAGCCGGCCGACGACCGAGTCGACGATGCCGCCCGTGTAGCCCGCGACGAGGCCCATGACCAGGGCGATGAAGACGCACAGGAGCGCGGACGTGACCCCGACGAAGAGCGAGATCCGGCCGCCGTAGAGGATGCGCACCGCCAGGTCGCGGCCGTTGGCGTCGGCGCCCAGCATGTAGCACGCGCGCAGGCCCGGCCCGACGGGCGTCCCGTCCGCGCGCACGACCGGGATGCGGTGGCCGCCCTGATGGATGTAGCCCTGGATGTTCTGGTCGTTCGGGCCGTGGTTGCACGCGAAGTGGACGAAGACCGGGGCGAGCGGAAAGCAGGCCAGCACGATCGCGACCAGGATCGCCGCCGAGATGATCGCGGCGGGGTTGCGTCGCAGCCGCCGCCACGCCAGCGCGAAACCGCCCCGCCCCCCCGGTACGGCGACGGCCTCGATCTCGACCGTCATGGCCCGGAACGCACCATCACTGGGAGAGCCACATCGACGGGAGCAGCTCGAAGTAGGTGCCGTTGAACACCAGCCCGTGCAGATGCGGCGAGACGAACTTCGGCCACTGCCGGTTCATGAACGGCGCCCAGCCGGCGTCGTTCTTCATGAACAGGTAGTCGAGCTTCGCCCAGATCGCGTTTCGGGCCGGGCCGAGCGGCATCCGCTTGGCCGCGTCGATCATCCGGTTGTAGGCGGGGACGTTCGTGTTGGACGCGTCGTTGTTGCCGACGTTCACGATGTGCTCGCCGTTCAGCAGCACGTCGAGCCAGTCCTGCGACTCGGGATAGTCCTCGTTCCAGTCGTTGAAGGCGATCTGGGGGTCGCCCTTCTGGCTTGCGATCGTCGGCCAGTACACCGACTCGTCCTCGGTCTTCACGGTCGCGTGCAGGCCGATCGAGTTGAGCACGCCGGCCATGTACTGCACCGCCTTCGGCGTCGGGTCGGTGTTGTGGCCCCACACCGTCACGTTCGCCCCCTCGGCGCCCGCCTGCTGGATCAGCTCGCGGGCCTTCTGGACGTCGTGCGGATACAGGTGGTGCGGCTGGTAGGCCGAGCCGAACCCGGGCGGGATGATGTTCTCGGTCGGCGTGCCCTGGCCGCCGAAGATCTTCACGAGCGCCGGCCGCGAGATCGCATAGTTCACGGCCTGGCGCACGGCCAGCTTGTTGAACGGCGCCAGCCGCTCGTTCATCGAGAAGTACGTGGTGTTGTTGCGCGTGAACAGGTGCACCTGGTCCGGGTAGCGGGCCTTGAGCTCGGTCAGCCGGTCGGGCGGCACCGACTCGAAGTACCAGTCGAGCTGGCCGTCGGCGATCTCGTTCACCGACTGCTCGGGCGTGATCCCGATCTGCACCGAGATCGAGTTCAGGTGACCGTCGGGGGAGTCGGGCGTCCACTGGTGGAAGTTGGGGTTGCGGGTCATGACGAGCTGCTGCTTGGGCACGTACGTGGAGATCCGGTACGGGCCGGTGGCGATCCGCCACTGCGGCAGGGTGGAGATGTCCTTGGACGGCGTCCCCGTGGGCAGCACGAACGCAAACGGCGTCGCCATGTAGTCGAGGAACGTGCCGTCGGGCTGCGTCAGGTGGAACGTGATCGTGCCTTTCGCGTCGTTCGCGACGATGCCGGAGATGCCGCCCTTGCGGGTCTTGGCGTAGGCGTCTGCGCCCTGGATGCCGGTGAAGAACGCGAGCCCGCCGGAGTCGACCCGGAACAGGCGCTCGATCGAGAACTTGAAGTCGGACGGCTTCACCGCGCGGCTCACCGGCGGCGAGAACATCACGTTCGGGCGCACGTGGAAGGTGTAGGTGCGGCCGCCGTCGGTGACGGCCGGCATCGCCGAGGCGATGTCCGGGACGATCTGGGCGCCGGCGCCGCCGGCCGCCTTCCTGAACGTCACGAGGCCGTTGTTCGTCGCCTCGAGGATCTCCCACCCTTCGTTGGTGTAGGAGAGGCCGGGGTCGAGGTAGTCGGGGTTGTCCGGGATGCCGGCGCGCAGCGTGCCGCCGTTCACCGGAGCGCCCGAGGCCGAGCCGCCGCCGCTCGACCCGCCGCTGGAGCCGCCGCAGCCGGCGGCCAGGGCCGTCGCCACGACCATCGCGACGACGAGCGCCGCTCGCCTCATCGCACTCCTCCTCTGGGGCCGACATCGCCGCTCGCGGCGGCGGCCGCCACGGCCGGCATCGCCTCGGCCGCCGCCTCCAGCGTGCGGTCGACGTCGGCGTCGGTGTGCCCGCCCGACAGGAAGAAGAGCCCCTCCTGGGGCGGCTGGATCAGGACGCCGCGCTCGCGCAGCTCGGCGTAGAGCGTCGGGAACGGGCTGCGGGCGACGACGTCGTGCGCCGACCGGAAGCCGGCGGGCGGCTCGGGGGCGAACCAGAGCTGGAACATCGCGCCGGTGCCGCTCCAGCAGGCCTCGAGACCCGCGTCGCCCGCCAGGGCCACCAGGCCGTCGGCGAGCCGCCGGCCGCGCTCCTCGAGCTCGGTGTAGAAGCCCGGCGCGCCGGTCACGCCCGCGGTCGCGATCACGGCCGAGCACACGAGCGGGTTCGAGTTGTAGGTGCCGCCGTGCATCGTGCGCCCGTCGATCACCATCTCCATGATCTCCCTGCGGCCGCCGACCGCGGCCACCGGGACGCCGGCGCCGAGGGCCTTCGCGAGCACGGTCAGGTCGGGGCGGATGCCGAACAGGTCCTGCGCGCCGCCGGACGCGACCCGCATCCCGGTCAGCACCTCGTCGAAGATCAGCACCGCGCCGTGCTCGGTGGCGAGCTCGCGCATGCGCTCGAGGTAGCCGGGCGCGGGCATGATGGCGCCGCAGTTGCCGAGGATCGGCTCGGTGATCACGGCGGCGATCTCGGAGCCGTGCTCGGCGAAGACGCGCTCGAGGGCGGCGACGTCGTTCCAGATGCCGACGATGAGGGTCTCCGCGACGGCGGCGGGCATCCCGGTCGAGCCGGCCACGGCGGCCGGCGCGCCGGCCGGGCCCCACTCGCCCGGTCCCGGGTGGCCCGACCAGTGGATCGCGTCCGACCAGCCGTGGTAGTGGCCCTCGAACCGCAGGATCTTCTCGCGGCCGGTGAACGCTCGCGCGAACCGCAGGGCGTACTGGACGCACTCGGTGCCGGAGTTGCCGAACCGCAGGAGCTCCATCGACGGCATCCGCGCGGTGACCGCCGCCGCCGCCCGGCCCTCGAGGTCGTGCGCGAGCGAGAACAGCGAGCCGCGCTCGCGCAGCGTCTCCGTGATCGCCTCGATGACCGCGTCCGGCCGGTGGCCGAGGATCAGCGGCCCCTGGCCCATCACGTAGTCGACGTAGGTGTTGCCGTCCTCGTCGGTGATCACGGCGCCCTTGCCGCTGCGCACGAAGACGGGCACGGGCAGGTAGCCCGACCGGGGCGAGCGGGTGCCCGACCCCACGCCTCCTGCCAGGCTCGAGGCCGCGCGCTCGTAGAGCTCGCGGGAATGGGCCGTTGACTGGCCGACACGGGCGTCGCTCATGCGCTCTCCTCCAGGGCTTCGGGTTCCTGCCATGCACCGTAGTGCGTGCACGTCCGAGACGCGGCGTGGGCGCCGCGCTCGAGTGCGGTTGCAAGCGGCGCGCCCTCGACGAGTGCCGAGATGCACGCTGCGATGTAGGCGTCGCCGGCGCCCAGGGTGTCGACGACGGTCACCGGCACGGGCGGCTGGTGGTGGACGCCGCCGCCGGAGACCGCCAGGCTGCCGTGGCGGCCGCGGGTCACGATCGCGGTGATCGCCCCGTCGGCGACGGCGCGCTCGCCCAGCTCCGCGGCGGCGTCGGCGTCGCTCCCCGGGGCCGACAGGAACGCGACCTCGAGGTGGGGGCACAGCTCGGCCATGCGCGCTTCCGTCGAGATGTGCGAGAAGTCGTACGAGAGCCGTGCCCCGGCCGGGCGCAGGCCGGCGAACCCGTCGACGCCGCCCCACAGGCCGGCGCCGTGCACCCAGGCGCGGCGGCCGAGGTCGGCGAGCGCCGCCGCCGGCGCCCGGAAGCGGCCGCTCGTCCCCAGCACCTCGCTCTCGAACACGCGGTCGCCGTCGGGGGTCAGGCGGATCGTCGTCAGCCCGGTCGCGCCCTCGCCGACGTCGACGTGGGTCACGTCGATCCCGCGGGCCCTGGCCGCGGCGAGCACGGCCCGGCCGGCGTCGTCGTTGCCGACCGCGCCCGCGTAGGCGACGTCGTGGCCCAGATCGCGCAGGCCGACCGCGACGTTCAGGGCGTTGCCGCCGACGAACTCGAGGTCGAGCGGCGGCAGGTAGTGGTCGAAGCAGTTGTCGCCCATGGTCGCGACGGGCTTCACGGCCAGCCGGCTCCCGAGAGCACCTGATGGCCCATCAGGGCGCGGTCGTCGAGGTCGCTGATGCCGCGCACCAGGGTGGAGTAGACGATGAACCACTGCAGCGCCACCTTGAGCACGAAGGGCTGCAGGAGCGGGTGCACGTCGGGGTGGTCGTGCGCGTCGAAGACCCGCACCCGGGCGCCGTGCTCGGCGGCCACGCGGGCGGAGCGCTCGCTGAGGGTGCGCGACGCGTCCTGGCCGAGCAGGAAGATCATGTCGGGGGAGTGGCGGTCGAGCATCTCGGCGGGGCCGTGCCGGAACTCGGTGCTCTCGATCACCGAGCTGTGGACGCGCATGTTCTCCATGAACACCGTCAGCCCGAACTTGTACGCGAGGCCGTACAGCGGGCCGGCGGCCAGGCAGTAGATCAGCTCCGAGGAGGCCAGCTCGAGCGCGAGCTCGCGGCTCCGCGCCCGCGTGCTGAGGAACGCCTCGCCCACCTGGGCCGGAATCCCGGCGAGCGCATCGAGCACGCCCGCGGCCGCCTGGTCGCCTTCCAGCCGCCCCCACTCGCACACGAAGGTGGTGACCGCCGCCAGCGGCAGGCTGTAGAGGCCGGGCGATGCGTAGACGAGCGCCTCGTCGGCCTCGGCTCCGATCACCGTGTCGGGCTTGCCGACGAGCGCCACCGTGCGCGCGCCGCGGCTCTTGGCGAAGCGCAGCGCCTCGAGCGTGTCCTCGGTCTGGCCCGAGTAGGAGGCGACGAACACGACAGCCTCGGGCCCGAGCCGGCGCGGGGCCCGCCAGATCAGGTCGTAGGAGAGCGAGACGTCGGCCGGCGCCGGCACGAACCGGTCGCAGAGGAGCTTGCCCGACCACATGCTGGCCCACGAGCCGCCGCTGCCGACGAAGTAGACCTGCTGCGTGCCGGCCGCGCGACAGCGGGCGGCGAGCTCGCGCATCTGGGCGGCGCCGTCGCCCATGAAGCGGGTGAGGTCGGCCTCCAGGTGCGGCGCGCTGAAGAGCTCGGAGCCGAGCGCGACCTCCACGAGCTGCTCGAGATCGGGCATGGCTGAGAACGCTATCATGCCGGGCCATGTCCGTCACGATCCGAGACGTCGCCAGGGCCGCAGGTGTCTCGACCGCCACCGCGGCGCGCGCGCTCGGCGGCTACGGGCACGCCTCGCCGGCCGCCCGGCGCAAGGTGTCGGAGAGCGCACGGGTGCTCGGCTACCGCCCGAATGTGGTCGCCCGGGCGCTGGTGTCGCGCGCGACGACCACCGTCGGCCTGGTCGTCGGCGACATCGAGAACCCGTTCTTCGCCGCCGCCGCCCGCGGCCTCGCCGACGTCATGGACGCGCACGGGTACACGGTGCTGCTGGCCAACGCCGACGAGGATGCCGAGCGCGAGCGCCGCGCCGTGGACGCGCTGCGGGCGCGGCAGGTCGACGGGATGGTCGTCGTGCCGGCTCCGGGGGCCTCGCCCGGCCACCTCGCCGATCTCGTCGCGGCCGAGGTGCCGCTCGTGCTGCTCGACCGCGTGGTCGCCGGCGTCGAGGCCGACAGCGTGCTCGTGCGCAACGCGGCAGGTGCGCACGCCGCGGTCGCCCACCTGATCCGGCTCGGCCACCGCCGCATCGGGGTGGTCTCCGACCTGCCCGAGATCACCTCGTCGGCCGAGCGGATCGGCGGCTACCGGCGGGCGCTGCGCGCGGCCGGCCTCGCCGTCGACCCGGGCCTGCTCTCCGTCGGCGGCCCCACCCAGGCCGACGGCGAGGCGGCCGCCCGGCGGCTGCTGGATCGCCGCGACCGGCCCACGGCCGTCTTCACGGCCAACAACTTCATGACCGTCGGCGCCCTGCGGGCGGCGCGCGCGCTCGGCCTCGCCATCCCCGGCGACGTTGCGCTCGTCGGGTTCGACGATCTCGACTGGACGACGCTCGTGCAGCCGCCGGTGACGGTGGTCAGCCAGCCGGTGGCCGAGCTCGGCCGCACCGCCGGCCTGCGGCTGCTGCGGCGGCTCGAAGGCGATCGCAGCCCCGCACGCCGGATCCGGCTCGAGGCCCGCCTGATCGTGCGCGGCTCATGCGGGGCGAGCCCGTGAGCGTGACCGACCTCCTGGCGGAGCTGGTCGCGGCCGACTCGACGAACCCCGACCTGGAGCCCGGCGGTGTGGGCGAGGCCGCCGTGGCGGCGATCCTGGCCGCGCGGATGGCGGCGATCGGGCTCGAGGTGGACGTGTGGGACGCGGCCCCGGGGCGGCCGAACGTCGTCGGCCGCCTCCGCGGCACGGGCGGCGGCCGGTCGCTCATGTTCTGCGGCCACACCGACGTCGTCGGCGCCGCGCCCGAGGCGTTCGTGCCGAGCGTCCGCGGCGGGCGCATGCACGGCCGCGGCACCTGCGACATGAAGGCGGGCATCGCTGCGGCGGTCGCCGCCGCCGAGCGATTGGCCGCAGACCGGCCGGCCGGCGACGTCCTGCTCGCCTGGGTGATCGACGAGGAGTGGCAGAGCGTCGGGGCCGAGGCGCTCATCGGGCGGTACGCCGCCGATGCCGCCGTCCTGCCGGAGCAGACCGACCTCGACGTGGTCTTCGCCCACGGCGGCTTCGCCTGGTACGACGTCACGAGCCGCGGGCTCGACGCCGCGGGCGGCCGGCCCGAGCTGGGGCGCGATGCGATCGCCCTCGCCGGTCCGCTGCTCGACGGGATCGCGGCGCTCGACCGCGACCTCGCCGCGCTCGAGACCGAGCAGTGGGGCCGCCCGAGCGTGCACGCCTCGACCATCCGCGGCGGCCAGAACTACCCCAGCTATCCGCTCGAGTGCGTCGTCGGCGTCGAGCGCTGCCTGATGCCGGGCGAGTCGGTGGCCGACTCCCTGGCCGAGATGCAGCGGCTGCTCGACCGGGCGCGCTCGGCGGATGCGCGCTTCGAGGGCGACTGCCTGACCGTGGTCGCCCGCGAGCCCGTGCTGCTCGATCGGGACGAGCCGGTGGTGCAGGCGACGGTGGCGGCGGCCGCCGCCGTGCTCGGCCACGCGCCGGTCGTGCGCAGCGACTATGGCTGGATGGACTCCGGCATCCTCGTCGAGGCCGGCATCCCCTGCGTCGTCCTCGGGCCGGTCGGCGACGGGCTGCATACGGCCGACGAGTGGGTCGACCTCGAGTCGGTCGCCGCCTGCGCCACGGTGTACGAGGCGCTCGCCCGCAGCTTCTGCAGCTAGGCGGGGACTGTCCCCGGTTGCTGGGGACTGTCCCCGGTTCTCGGCGGGCCGGCATCGTTAGTGTTGCGCGCCATGCGGCGGCCGTTCCTGCTCTTCTACGCGCTCGTCTTCCTGGACGAGGTGGCGCTGCTCGCGCTCGTCCCGCTGCTTCCGTCCTACACCAGCGCCTATCACCTGTCCGCCGTGCGTGCCGGGGCGCTGCTCTCGGCCGCCAGCCTCGCCATCGTGGTGGCGTCGGTGCCGGCGGGCCGCCTCGGCGACCGTTTCGGCGCCCGCATCGTCACGCTCGCGGCCGGGCTGATCGCGGCCGGGTCGATGCTCGCGATCGCGCTCGCGCCCGGCTACCTGACGCTGCTCGCGGCGCGGGCCGCCTTCGGAGTCGGCTCGGGCACGATCTGGTCGGCCGGCATCTCGTGGCTCAGCGACTCGGCGCCCGAGGAGTCGCGCGACAGGGCGCTCGCGGCCGTCGTCACGGTGGCCGGCATCGGCTCGATGGTGGGGCCGGTGTTCGCCGGCCTGCTCGCCGACCGCGTCGGCCGCGGGGCGGTGTTCGCGGTGGCGGGCGTGCTGATGACCGGCGTGGTCGTCGCGCTCGCCCTCGGCGACCCCGGTGCCCGCCGCCGGCACGGCCATCAGCCGCTGCGCGAGATCGCGGCGGGGATGCGCACCGAGCCGATGCTCGCCGGCGCGATCGCGATCATGCTCCTCGGCGGCATCGGCGACGGGGTCGTGAACCTGGTCGCACCCCTGCAGCTCGGGGACCTGGGGCTGTCCTCAGCCGCCATCGGCGCGTGGTTCTCGGTCGCCTCCACGATCTTCATCGCATCGAGCGCGGTGATCGCCCGGATCGGCCGGCGGGCCGTCTCGCTGCGCCTCGCCGGCCTGATGGCCGGCCTGCAGGCCGTCGCGCTCATGCCGGTGCTCCTGTCCGGCGCGGCCGCGCCGGTCGTGGCGATGCTGCTCACACGCTCCGTCTTCGTCGGGCCGCCGTACGCGATGGCCTTCCCGCTCGGCGCCCTGGGGGCGACCAGGCTCGGCTTCGGAACGGGGACGGTGAACGGCCTCATGGGCCTTGTCTGGGGCGCGGCCAACTTCGCCGGCCCGCTGATCGCCGGCGTCGTGATCGCGGGGCCGGGCGATCGCACCGCGTACGCGCTGCTCGGGGCCTTCACGCTGGTCATGGGGCTCGTGCTCGTCCGGCTGGGGCGGCGCGAGGCCGGCGGCCGGGTGGGCGTCGCGCCGTGAGCGCGGGATCGGCGATAGTCCCCGCCCATGGAGTTCGCCCTCACCGCCGCCCAGCGCGAGCTGCGCGATCGCGCCGCCCGCTACGTCGACACCGTCCTGATCCCGCTCGAGGAGCGGGCCGAGCGGGCCGGCGGGCGCCTGCCGGCCGATGCGGTTGCCCACGTCCGCCAGGCCGCGCGGGCGGCCCGGCTCGACGGTGGGAACCACGCCGTGGTGCACGGCGGTCAGGGCTGGACGGCCCTCGAGCAGGTGCTCGTGCAGGAGGAGCTCGGCCGCAACACCAACGGTGTCTGGTGGAATATGGGCGGCGGCTACAACGTGCTCGCGCGGGGCACCGACGAGCAGATCCGCCGCTACCTGGAGCCGACGCTGCGCGGCGAGCGCGCCGACGCCTATGCGGTCACCGAGGCGGGGGCCGGGTCGGACCCGGGCGGGATCGCGGCGACGGCGGAGCGCACCGCCTCCGGCTGGCGGATCCGCGCCGAGAAGTGGTTCGTGACGTCAGGCGACGTGGCCGACTTCGACATCCTGATGGTCAACGTGATCGACGGCGACGCCCGCCTGCCCACGCTCTTTCTGGTCGACCGCGACCGGCCCGGGATCGAGGTCGTGGACGACCCGCCGTTCACGCACTCGTTCCCGCACGGCCACCCGACGGTGCGCTACGACTGCGAGGTGCCGGCCGATGCCGTGCTCGGCGGCGAGGACATGATCGGCCGCGGCGGTGAGCTGCAGAACGAGTGGTTCATCGAGGAGCGCATCCACATCGCCGCCCGCTGCGTCGGGGCGATGCGGCGGCTGCTGGCCGACGCCGTGGCCTGGGCGACCGAGCGCGAGCAGTTCGGCCAGCGCATCTACGACTTCCAGGGCATCAGCTTCCCGCTGGCCGACTCGGCCGCCGACTGCGCCGCGGCCCGCCTGCTCACCTACCAGGTCGCCCAGCTGGTCGACGACGGCGCCGACCCCAAGCTCGTGCACGGCCGGGCGGCGATGGCGAAGCTGTTCGCCTCCGAGGCCGCCTGGCGCTGTGCCGACCGCTGCGTGCAGGTGCTGGGCGGGCGCGGGTACATGCGCACGTTCGCCGCCGAGCGGTTCCTGCGCGAGCTGCGCGTCGACCGCATCTGGGAGGGCACGAGCGAGATCCAGCGGCTGATCATTGCCCGCGGCCTGGAGAAGCGCGGCGTCGAGCGCATGCTCGACGTGGAGGGGTAGGGCGAAAAGCGGGGACTGTCCCCGCGCTGCGGGGACAGTCCCCAGCCATCGCTCAGGCGGTGTCGTCGATCGGTAGCTCGAAGCTGACCACGGTGCCCGAGCCGGGGATGGAGCTGACCTCGACGCTGCCCCCCGCCAGGCGCAGCCGCTCCCGCATCGTGTCGAGGCCCATCCGCCGCTGGCGGCGGCTGCGCTCGAGCGCAGCGGCGACCTGGAAGCCGCGGCCGTCGTCGGTGACCTGGCCGTACAGGCGGCCGGCGTTCACCTGCAGCACGATCTCGAGCGCCGTCGCGCGGGCGTGCTTGCGCACGTTCACGAGGGCCTCGCGGACGGTGCGGTAGGCGATCTCCTCGACGACGTACGGGTAGCGCGCGTCGGGCACCGAGATCGACGTCCGCAGCGCGGCCTCCTCGCCGGCCTGCTCGGCCAGGTCGCGCAGCGCCCCGGAGAGCCCCTCCTGCTGGAGGCTGGTGGGGCGCAGCTCGAACATCAGCCGCCGGGTGCGGTCGGTGGCCGCGGCGAGCGTGCGCCGCGCGGCGCCGACGACCATCGCGATGCGCTCGCGGTCGGCCGTCTCCACCGTTTGCCCCAGCCGGTCGAGTGACATCAGGCAGGCGGTCAGCACCTGCACCGTGTCGTCGTGCAGCTCCGCGGCCACGCGCCGCCGCTCCTGCTCCTCGGCCCGCAGCAGCCGCTCGATGGCGTGCCGGCGCTCGCGCTCGCTCCGGCGCATGCCCGCCTCGAGCCGGCGGCAGCGCTCCTGCAGACGCGCGATCTCGCGGTCGCGATCGAGAGCTGGAAGCGAGTCCGCCCCGGCCGTTTCGTCAATGCGCGATGCCATCTGGGCTAGCTGGCCTCCGCGACGCCGCGATCGACCGCGCCGAGGCCGTTCCAGAGCGCATCCAGCGCCGCCTCGAGGTTGCCCGCGCGCTGCTCGACGAGCGCGAGCACCTGGTTCGCCTCGGCCACGTAGTGCGGGGCGGCGGTGTGCTCGAGCAGCTCGATCGCGCTGCGGCACAGGAACCGGGCCTCGTCCAGGTCGCCATCGTGCAGCGCCGCCCGCGCCAGCACGAGGGTGGCGCTGCCGGCCACGCCGGGCTCGGTCGCGGCCGTCTCGGCGAGCGCCCGGCGGGCGGCCCTCCGGGCTCCGTGGACGTCGCCGGCAAGCAGCGCGGCGCGGCCGCGGTCGGCGCTCAGCGTCGCCAGCTCCGGGCCCGCGCCCGCGTCGCGCATGAGCGCGGTCGCACGTTCCAGGTGGGCGTCGGCCTCGATCGGGCGGCGCTGGTCGACGAGGATCCCGCCGAGGACGGCGTGGGCCCGCCCCAGGAGCAGGGTGTGCTCGGCCGCCTCGAGCCGGGCGACGACCTCGCCCATGTACCGCTCGGCCAGCCGCAGCCGGCCCTGCTCGGCGTACGTCCGCGCCATCGCCCACAGGAGCCGCGTCCGCGCCACCGGGTCGGTGATCGCGGCCTCGACGTCGAGCACGTCGGCGAGCACGGCCTCGGCGTCTGCGAACCGGCCCTGGTCGGTGTACGCGCTTGCCAGGTACACACCGAACCGGATCACGCCGCGCACGTCGACCGGCGCGCGCAGCGTCTCCTCGAGCGCGGCGCGCAGCACCGAGATGGCGCGGGAGAGGTCGCCGGTACCGGCATAGGCCCGTCCCAGCGACTCGTACAGGCCCGGCCGCAGCCGCGCCGTTGCGGTGGGCTCGAGCGCGCGCGCCTGCTCGAGCAGGGTCACCGCCCGCTCGTCGTCGCGCTCGTCGATGGCCAGCTGCCCCAGCCCCTCGACGGCCCGGCTCTCGGCGTGCACGTCGCCGCAGGAGCGCGCCTCGAGCACGAGCGCGTGCAGCATCTCGGCCGCCTCCTCGGCGCCCATCCGCACGGCCATCTCGGCGAGGCCGATCCGCGCGGACGAGATCGTTCCCCCGGCGGCTCGGCCCGCCAGCTCGGCGGTCGTGACGCCGAGCAGGCGGGCGAGCTCCGCCAGAATGCGCGGCGATGGCACCCGCTCCCCGGCCTCGATCCGGCAGATGTATGCCGCCGAACATCCCGGGAAGGCGAGCTGCTTCATCGACAGTCCGCGCTCGGTGCGCACCGCACGCAGCCGCCGACCCAGCGATGAGGGGTCGTCGACGTGCGTCGGTGCAGGGCGGCCCACGGGTCGAAGCATACCGGTCGATGGCTATTCTGTCGATGGCAATTGACGAAACCAGCCGGCGTTCGGTACGGTGTATCGCTCCCGGGGTCCACGCGATTGAAGGAGCGCCGAGATGTACGCCGGCAGGCTCTGGCCGTAATTCTGTTACCGACGTCCGGCGCCCGCGGTCGCTTTGACCCGCAGGGCGCGACGAGACCTGGAGCCGCGGCGGGCAGGCCGCGGCTCAGGGCTCGAACGAGACCGTGTTCGTGAGCGTTCCCACGCCGTCGACCCAGATCTCGACGACCTCGCCGTCACGCAGATAGCGCGGCGGCTTGCGGGCGTCGCCGACCCCGCTCGGCGTGCCGGTCGCGATCACGTCGCCGGGCTCGAGCGTCATCCCCTGCGAGCAGTAGGCGATCAGCTCGACGACCGAGAAGATCAGGTTCTGGGTGCTCGAGTCCTGCATGACCTCCCCGGCGACCGTCGTGCGGATCGAGATCGACTCCAGGTCGACGCCGTCGGCGGACGCGACGCAGGGGCCCATCGGCGCGAAGGAGTCGAAGCTCTTGCCGAGCGTGAACTGGCGCAGAGGCGTCTCGAGCTGGGCCCGCCGTCCGGACACGTCGTTCATCGCCGCGATCCCGCCCACCGCCGCGCGGGCCGCGGCCGCGTCGGCGCGGTAGGTGCGCCGGCCGATGACGATCGCCACCTCGCCCTCGTAGTCGGGCCGCGTCTCCTCGCGCGGGATCACGATCGGCGCCCCCGGGCCGACCAGCGCCGACGTGAACTTGGCGAAGATCACCGGTACCTCGGGGATCGCGAGCTCGGACTCGGCGGCGTGGTCGCGGTAGTTCAGGCCGATCCCGATCAGCTTGCGCGGCACCGTCGGGTGCAGCAGCGTCACGTCGGCGACCGGGTTCCGCGGGCCCGACGCGGCCGCGATTCCGGCCCATGCCTCGGGCGAGGCGTCGAAGCCGATCGCCGGCGCCGGGCCGGCGTCGACGACGTGGTCGTCGTCGAGGCGGCCGAGGCGCGGTGCGCCGCCGTCGGTGTAGCGCACGGCCCTCATCGGCCCTGCTCCGTGCGCAGCACCTTGAGAGCGTTGATCGCGCGGGGGATGCCGGTGTAGGGCGCCGTCTGCAAGATCGTCTCCTCGATGTCGGAATCGGACACGTCGATCGCGCGGAGGGCCTCGATGTGGGCCGCGACCTGGGGGTCGGAGCTGCCGAGGCCGGTGAGCAGGGCGAGGATGATCAGCTCGCGCTCGCGCGCGGAGAGGCCGCCGCGGGAGTGGACGTCGCCGAACACCCAGTCGACCAGCCAGCCGGCCATCGGCTCGCCCATCCGCTCGAGAAACCCGCTGCCGCCGGGGTGATCGCCCAGCTCTGCCAGCCGCGCCAGTCCGCGCCGGCGGCGTTCGTCCTGCTCGGTCATCCCGCGCCCTCCTTGACCGCATTCGGGCCAGCGGATACTGTATCCAATCGTGGCCGACCCCCGTGTGCGCGTTGACGTTACCGGATCTCCACAATGGGGCACTCTGAGCGGCGAGCGGGTGCGGCTGGACGACGGCCGCGAGCTCGCCGCGACCGCCGCGGTGTTCCTGGCGCCCGTGGAGCCGACGAAGATCATCGCCACCCACCTCACGTATCGCAGCCGAGTCGAGGAGTACGCCGCCAGCGTGCCGGCCGAGCCGTCCTACTTCATGAAGCCGCTCTCGACGCTGAACGGGCATCGCGGGCTGCTGCGGCGGCCGCGCGGCGCCCGCTTCCTGAACTACGAAGGCGAGGTGGCCGCGGTGATCGGGCGGCGGATGCACGGCGTGGCCGAGGCGGACGCGCTCGGCTACGTGGCCGGCTACGCCCCCGCAAACGACGTCGGGCTGCACGACTTCCGCCACGCCGACCGCGGCTCGATGCTGCGCGTGAAGGGGCAGGACGGCTTCTGCCCGATCGGCCCGGGGCTCACCGCGGCGGCCGACTTCGACCCCACCGACTTTCAGATCCGCACGCTCGTGAACGGGGACGTCGTCCAGGAGGGCACCGCGGCCGACCTGATCTGGCCGATCGCCTACCTGCTGGCCGACCTGTGCCGGCTGATCACCCTCGAGCCCGGCGACGTCGTCCTCACCGGCACCCCGGCCAACTCGCGGCCCATGCAGCCCGGCGACACGGTGGCCGTCGAGGTGACCGGCCTCGGCCGGCTCGAGAACCGGGTGGTCGAGTGGGACGTCGACCTGCGCGGGCCGGGCGAGCAGCTCGCGGTGTCGGCGAACACGCTGCACGTCGCCCTGGCGATGCCGGAGGACGAGGCCGAGCGCGCCGTCACCGCCGGAGATGCCGTATGAGCGCCCGCACCGGCGAGCAGTTCCTCGACGGCCTGCGCGGCGACGCTCGCGAGCTGTGGCTGAACGGGGTCAAGATCACGCATCCGCTCGACCACGCCGAGCTGCGCGGCGCCGCCCTGTCGCTCGCCCGGGTGTACGACCTGCAGCACGAGCACGCCGCCGAGATGCTCGCGCCCTCGCCCGCCGACGGTGCGCCCGTGAACGTCACCCACCTGATCCCGCGCTCGCGCGAGGATCTCGAGCGGCGCCGGCGCGCGATCGAGCTTGTGGCGGCCCTGTCGGGCGGCACGATGGGGCGCACGCCCGACTACCTGAACGTCACCTTCGCCTGCTTCGCCGGGCGCTCCGACGTGTGGGCGCGGCGCGGCAACGAGCAGGGCGCGGCCAACATCGTGGCCTACCAGGCGCAGATGCGCGACCGCGACCTCTCGACCACGCACTCGATCATGAACCCGCAGGTCGACCGCTCAAAGCCCGAGGCCGAGCAGGCCGCCGGCCAGGTCGCCCTGCACAAGGTGGGGGAGACCGAGAGCCACATCACCGTCCGCGGCGCCCGCATGCTGGCGACGCTTGCGCCGTTCGCCGACGAGCTCACCATCTACCCCGGGTCGGACATCCGCCCTCAGGACGGCCGCTACGCGCTCTCGTTCGCGATCCCCATGGGCACCCCCGGGCTCAAGTTCATCTGCCGCGACTCCTACTCGAAGCAGACGTCGAGCTTCGACCATCCGCTGTCGTCGCGATTCGACGAGGTGGACGCCGTGGCGATCTTCGACGACGTCGAGGTGCCGAAGGAGCGGGTGTTCCTGGACGGCGACACCGAGGGCTACTCCGAGGTGATCACCGACACCGGCTGGCGCGGCCACATCATGCACCAGGCGTTCACGCGCGCCTACGTCAAGCTCTCGTTCGCGTTCGGGCTGGGGCACATGATCGCGAACACGACCGGCGTCGGCCGCTTCGACCACATCCAGGAGAAGCTCGGCCAGATCTGGAACATGGCCGAGCTGACCCGCTCGGCGCTCGTCGCCGCCGAGGCCGGGTCGGCGCTCGACGAGGGCGGTGTCTGGTATCCCGACGACCGCCCCTTCCTGGCGCTGCGCGGCGAGATGCCGAAGTGGCTGCCCTATTGCAACGAGCTCCTGCAGCTGATCGGCGGCGGCGGCTTCATGTGCACGCCCTCCGAGGCCGACCTGCACGGGCCCATGGCCGACGCCATCGCCACCTACTACCAGGCCGCCGGGGCCGACGCCGAGCGCCGCATCCGCCTGTTCCGGCTCGCATGGGACTACATCGGCTCCGACCTGGGCGGGCGCGGGGAGCTGTACGAGCGCTTCTACCTGTCCGACTCGTGGCGGATGACCGCCCTGGCCTACAAGATCGCCGACAAGCGCTTCGCCGAGTCGCTGGTGGAGCAGTTCCTGCAAGACTGACGTGTGTGAGTAACCAGTCCGGATACTCGCTGCCGCTCTCGCCGCACGGGAGCGCGTCGCTCGTGCCGGCGCCGCCGTGGCACTACGTGGGCGACTTCCTGGTGATCGAGTACTGGGCCGACCCGGCGGCGGTCGCGGCGGTGCTGCCCGAGGGCCTCGAGCCGCACCCCGACCCGGGCCGGTGCGCCGCCCTCTTCGTCGACTGGCAGTCGTGCGCAGACTCGGGAGCCGAGCTGCTCGAGCCGGGGCGGGGGCAGTACAAGGAGTTCTTCATCGTCGTGAACGCACTCCTCGAGGGCGAGC
Source organism: uncultured Actinomycetes bacterium (assembly GCA_963717845.1). Lineage (GTDB taxonomy): Bacteria > Actinomycetota > Thermoleophilia > Gaiellales > JAICJC01 > JAICJC01. The sequence goes on along the minus strand of CAVQXH010000001.1, from coordinate 454,873 downwards.
CGGTCACCACCTGTCCCTACATCTGGGTCGACAAGGACTTCGCGCTCGTGCGCGGCTGGATCCAGGGCTTCCCCAAGAAGCTCGGCCAGATCGAGATGACCCGCAGCTTCGGCCTGGACTGCCGGGCCGAGGGGCGCACGTTCGCCGGCACCGTGGCGGCCAACGGGCACCGGCTGGCGCAGGGCACGGTGACGCCGGAGCGTGAGTCGCAGGCCGGGCCGACCCACAACGATCCGCCCCTCATCAACCGCCGCCACTTCCCCCGCCTGGCCGCGGGGCGGCACTCCGACCCGGCCGTGCACGAGCTGGTGCGGGCGAGGAGCCGCGACCGCTCGATCTCGACCATCATGGAGGGGCCGGCGGCGCTCGAGCTGCTCGCAGCGCCGGGCGAGGAGCACGCGGCGCTCGCCCCCGTGCGGGTCGGCACCGGCTTCCGCTTCACCTTCGCCTACACGGTGGACGACCTGGAAACGGTGCGCGAGCTGTGAGCACGGTCGCGGGCATCGACGTCTCGCCCGACCACTTCATCGGCGGCGAGCGGGTTGCGTCCCCGCAGCGGTTCTGTGACCGCTCGCCGATCGACGAGGCGCCGCTCGCCGAGGTCGCCCGCGGCGGCGAGCGCGAGGCCGACCTGGCCGTGCGGGCCGCCGGGGCCGCCTTCCCCGACTGGGCCGCTCTGGGGCCGGCGGGCCGCGCGCCCTACCTGCACCGCCTGGCCGACCTGATCGATGCGAACATCGACCGGCTGGCCGCGGTCGAGTGCCTCGACATGGCCATGCTCGAGCGGTCGCTGCGGGCGCGCGTGATCGGCCGCGGAGCGCGCAACTACCGCAGCTACGCAGACCTGGCCGCGGCCTACGAGGAGCGGACCTGGGCCAGCAACGGCACGGTCAACCGCGTGATCCGGATGCCGTCGGGCCCGGCCGCTGTGATCACGCCGTGGAACGCGCCGTTCATGCTCTCGACCTGGAAGACCGCGCCCGCGCTCGCCGCCGGCTGCACCGTCATCCTCAAGCCGGCGGAGTGGTCGCCGCTCTCGTGCTCCCTGCTCGCCGACCTGGCCGCCGAGGCCGGGTTCCCGCCGGGCGTCTTCAACGTCCTACAGGGCATCGGCGAGGAGGCGGGCGCCGCGCTCGTGGCCCACCCCGGCGTGCGCCGGGTGAGCTTCACCGGGTCGCCGGAGACCGGCCGGCTGATCGGTCAGGCGGCGGCCGCGAACCTGGTCCCGTTCACGGCCGAGCTGGGCGGCAAGGGGCCGTTCGTCGTGTTCGCGGACGCCGACATCGAAGCCGCCGCCGCGAAGGCCGCCGGCCAGTACGACGACGCCGGCCAGGTGTGCCTGGCCGGGACAAGGCTGCTGGTCGCCCGTGAGATCGCAGACGAGTTCCTCGAGCGCTTCCACCGGCACACCGACGCCCACGTGCTGGGCGATCCGCGCTCCGACGACACCACCATCTCGCCGCTGATCCACCGCGACCACCTCGCCCGGGTCGAGGGCTTCGTCGAGCGCGCGCGGGCAAACGGCGACACGATCGTGCGCGGCGGCCGCCGGCCCGAGATCGGCGGGCTCTACTACGAGCCGACGCTGGTCGAGCCGCGCAGCAACGACTCCGAGATCGTCCAGCGCGAGGTGTTCGGGCCGGTGCTGACGTTCCAGACCTTCGCCTCCGAGGCCGAGGCCGTCGCGCTCGCGAACTCGACCGCGTACGGGCTCTCGGCGATCGTCTACACGGGGACGCGGGAGCGGGCCGAACGGGTCGGCCGGGCGGTGCGGGCGGGCACCGTGTGGGTGAACGCGTTCCTGATCCGCGACCTGACCGCGCCGTTTGGCGGGATGGGCATCTCGGGCATCGGCCGTGAGGGCGGCGACTATGCGCTCGACTTCTACTCCGACCTGAAGACGCTCCAGATCCGGGAGGGGACAACCGCATGAGCGCAGCGCCGGTCGCGATCGACTTCGAGAACGACGCCTTTGCCGAGGGCATCCCGCACGAGACGTTCCGCTGGCTGCGCGACAACGACCCCGTGCACTGGTACGACTGGCCGCACGGGCGCGGCTACTGGGCGGTGACGCGGTACGACGACCTGGTGGCGGTGCACAAGGACACCGCGACCTTCTCGTCGGAGACGGGCGCGACCGCGCTCGAGGACCTCGAGCCCGACGCGATCGAGGCCCGCAAGTCGATGCTCGACACCGACCCGCCCCGGCACACGCGGCTGCGGGCGCTCGTGAACCGCGGCTTCACCCCGCGCGCGGTGGCCGCGTACGAGGGCCTCCTGCGCGACCTGACGACGCACATTCTCGACCGCGCGTTCGCACAGGGCGAGTTCGACTTCGTCGACGACGTGGCGGCGGTGCTCCCGATCCGGGTGCTGTGCGAGATCCTGGGCGTGCCGCACGAGGACAACACGAAGCTGATCGAGTGGGGCGACGCCATGATCGGGTCGACCGATCCCGACCTGTCCTCCATCTCCTACGAGCATCCCGACAGCGACCAGTACCGGCTGCTGCCCTTCCGCAGCCCGGTCGCGCTCGAGGTGTACCGCTACGGGCACGCGATGGCGGCCAGGCGCCGCGAGCACCCGGGCGACGACATCGTCACGAAGCTCGTCCAGGCCGAGATCGACGGCGAGCGCCTGACGGAGCAGGAGTTCGACGCGATGTTCCTGCTGCTGGTCGTCGCCGGCAACGAGACCACCCGCCAGGCGATCGCACACGGGATGCAGGCGTTCATGGACAACCCCAACGAGATGGAGCGGCTGCGGGCCGATCCGGCGCTGATGCCGGCCGCGGTCGAGGAGATCCTGCGCTGGTCGACGCCGGTGCTGCACTTCCGCCGCACCGCCACCCGCGACGTCGAGCTGCGCGGGACGCAGATCCGGGCGGGCGACAAGGTGGTCGTCTGGTACGCGTCGGCCAACTTCGACGAGCGGGCCTTCCCCGATCCGCTGCGGTTCGACATCACCCGCAGCCCGAACAACCACGTCAGCTTCGGCCGCGGCGGCCCCCACTTCTGCCTGGGCGCTCATCTCGCCAAGCTCGAGGTCAAGATCATGTTCGAAGAGCTGCTCCCCCGGCTCCGGGCGATCGAGCCCGCCGGCCGGCCGCGGCTCATCCGCACCAACTTCACCCACGCGCTCAAGGCGATGCCTGTGCGCGTCGTCGCAGCATGAAAGGATTCGCGCGTGGCCGATAGCACCCTGATCGCGCTCGAGCAGCGCGGTGTTCGCACCGTCCGCATCACCTACCCCGACCTGCACGGCATCTCCCGCGGCAAGGACTATCCGCTGGCGCACGTCGCCCACCTGACCGGCGAGGGCGGCGCGTTCTGCGAGGCGATCATGACCGTCGACCTGCGCCACAACGTGGTGGCCGGGCCCGAGCACGGGTTCCAGGACATCCTCGCCCGGCCCGACCTGGACACGCTCGTGCCGGTGCCGTGGGAGCAGGACACGGCATGGTGCCTGGCCGACCTCTTCCGCATGGACGGCTCGCCGTACGGCGTCGATCCGCGCGCCGCGGTGCGCCGCGCCGTCGCGGGCTACGCAGAGCTCGGCCTGACGCCGATCGTCGGCCCGGAGCTCGAGTTCTACCTGTGCCTGCCCGATCCGGACGCGACCGTCGGCTATCGCCGCTACGTCGACAACCCGAGCCACGTCTACACGGTCGGGCACACCGCCGATCCGCGCGGCGTGCTGACGACGATGCTGCACGCGTGCGTCGACATGGGCCTCGGCGCGATCGCGGCCAACCACGAGTACGGCCGCAGCCAGTTCGAGATCAACCTCAAGCACGGCCCGGCGCTCGACGCCGCCGATCGCGCCTTCCGGTTCAAGGCCGTCGTCAAGGACCTGGCCGCGCGCGAGGGCCTGCTGGCGACGTTCATCGGCAAGCCCTGGAACGACGACGAGGGCTCCGGGTTCCACCTGCACCTCTCGCTCGGCGACGAATCGGGCCGAAACGCGATGAACGGCGACGGCGAGGAGGGCCTCTCCCAGACCGCCCGCCACATGATCGCCGGGCTCCTCGAGCACGGCCCCGCGCTGATGGCGTTCTTCAACCCCACCACGAATGCCTACCGCCGCCTGCACCCCGAGGCGCTTGTGCCGACGCTCGTGAGCTGGGGCCACGACAACCGCCTGACCCTCGCCCGGGTGCCGCGCGAGCGCGGCGGCGCGACGCGGGTCGAGTTCCGCGTGGGCGACGGCGCCGCCAACCCGTACCTGGCGATCGCGGCGGCCCTGTTCGCCGGCCTCGACGGCATCCGCCGCGAGCTCGAGCCGCCGGCGCCCGTGCACGGCCTGATCTACGAGCAGCCCGAGGCCGAGTCGATGACGCCGCTTCCGACCACGTTCGAGGCGGCGCTCGAGGCGCTCGAGGCCGACACGGTGCTGACCGAGGCGATGGGGTCGGAGCTCGTGAGCGTGTTCCGCGTGATCAAGGACGCCGAGCTGGAACGCGCCCGCCTCTACGTCACCGACTGGGAGTTCCAGGAATACACGCACCACCTCTAACCCGCCAAGCGGGGTCAGACCCCTTTTGGCGGGTCACCAACCTGAGCCGGCGATGCCGATGACGCGGCCGCTCGGGACGAGGGCGTCCTCGTCGAGGCCGCCGAACGCGCCGCGGTGGAAGATCAGCGGCTCGCCGCCCGAGCCTTCGAAGTCGACCACCTCGCCGACGACCAGGTCGTGGTCGCCGGCGACGTGCGTCGCCACCACCTCGCAGCGCAGGATGGCGAGCGCGTGCATCACGGCCAGGTACCCGGCCGGGTCGACGATGGTGAACCCCGGCGGGAAGGGCGCTCCCGGCTTGGCGAAGGCGAGCGCCACGTCGCGCTGGCGGCGGTGCAGCACGTTCACCGCGTAGCGGTTGCTGCGCTTGACCATGTCGAGCGTGCGGGTGCCGTGCGCGAAGGACACGAGCACGAGCAGGGGATCGAGCGACACCGAGGTGAACGAGTTCAGGGTCATACCGGCGTGCGTGTCGCCGACCCGGCTCGTGACGACCGTGACCCCGGTCGCAAACGCGCCCACCACCTCGCGGAAGTCCAGCCGCACCGACGGGTCGTGGGCCATGCCGCGACCATACGCCAGCCCCTGCCACCGCGCAAACGGTGGTGGGGCGAGGTCATTGCCTCATCGGCAATGATGTGGCCATGCCGCCCACCGGCCGTCCCGCCGAGCGGCGCCTGGCCGCCGTCGAGCGCGCCCTGCGCGTGCTGGACGCGTTCCTGCAGGTGCGCGGTGACGCGGGCACGAGCGAGCTTGCGCGCATCACCGGGATCAACGCGAGCACCGTCTCGCGGACGCTCTCGACGCTCGTCGACGCCGGCTACGTCGAGCATGTGGCCGACACGGGCCGCTACCGGCTGGGCACCCACCTGCTGGCGCTGTCCAATCACGTGCTCGCCCGGCTCGACCTGCGCGTCCTCGCCCGCGTCCACCTGGAGTCGCTCGAGGCCACCCTCGGCGAGACGACGACGCTCTCGATCCCGTCCGAGCCGGATGCGATCACGGTCGACTTCGTGCCCAGCCAGGCCAGCGTGTCGTCGGTGGCCCGGGTCGGCCGCGCGAGCGTCGCCCACGCCACGGCCACCGGCAAGGTGATGCTGGCGTTCGCCCCCGGCGAGCCGCGCGCGGGCCGCCTCGAGCGGTTCACCGAGCGCACCATCGTCGACCGGGCCGCCTTGCGGAGCGAGGTCGAGGCGGTGCGCGGCCGCGGCTGGGCACGGGCCGTGGGCGAGCGCGAGGAGCACCTGAACGCGATCGCGGCGCCCGTGTTCGGCGCGCGCGGCGAGCTCGCCGCGATCCTGGGCGTGCAGGGGCCTGACACGCGCTTCGACGCCGACGCGCAGGACGCGGCCGCGCGCGTCCTGGTCGCGAGCGCGGTGGCGCTCTCGCGCGAGCTCGGGTATCATGCGACCGCGATTTGGAAATAGCTTTGCCACAGCGGCAATAAGGAGGATCGACCGATGGCTCTGCCCCGTAGCGTCAAGTACCTGGTGATCGGAGCCGGCGTGCACGGCCTCTCCACCGCGTGGCATCTCGCCAAGGAGCAGCGGGCGCGGGGCGAGGAGCCCGACGTGCTGATCCTCGACAAGACCGGTGTTGGCGCGGGCGCGTCCGGCATCGCCTGCGGCGTCGTGCGCAACAACTACTACCAGCCGGCGATGTCCGAGCTGATGGCTGCGAACGTCGAGGTGTGGGAGCAGGATCCGCAGGCGTTCAGCTACCACCCGGTCGGCTACTGCGCCCTGGGCTCGAGCGGGCAGGTCTCGGACCTGACCGAGGTGCACGAGCGTCAGCAGCGCATCGGCTATCCGTCGCAGCTGATCGTCGGCGCCGACGCCGTGCGCGCGCACATGCGCGAGATGTTCCCCGACTGGCGGGCGCAGGGCGTCGAGGTGTGCCTGCACGAGGAGAAGGGCGGCTACGCGAACAACATGGCCTCGATGCAGGGTCTCGCGGAGAAGGCCCGTGAGGCCGGCGCCCGCCGCATCGACGGCGTGCGCGTGACCGGCTTTGAGATGGACACGGCGGGCGCCGTCACGACCGTGCACACCGACCAGGGCGACATCGCCGTCGAGCAGGTGGCCGTCGGCGTCGGCCCCTGGATCGCGCAGATCTGGGACATGCTCGGTCTGCCCGACCACCTCGATGTGCGCACGCCCGAGGGCGACGTGCACCGCGATCAGCACATGTGGACGTACTGGTACCTGCAGGAGGGCGAGATCTCGGTCGATCCCAAGCTGCTCTCGCTGCCGGACGGGTCGATGCCGCCCGTGCTGCACGTCGACTCCGACGCGCCGCTCTACGCCGACGACGGCACGCTGATCACCGACGCGCTCTGGGGCAACTACTTCAAGCAGGACCTGCACGGCGTCCAGGGCGGTGCCGCGCCGGTGGTGGTCGGCCACGAGTTCGACGTCGACCCCTACCCGACCGCCAACGTCGAGTCGAGCTTCGCCGATATGTGGTGCGCCTCGCTTTCGCACTGCATGGAGCGCTTCGAGGGCAAGCGCGGCACGTACCGCAACATCCGCTCGGGCGGCGTGGGTTGCTTCACCGCCGACAGCTTCCCGGTCTTCGACTACATGCGCCCGAACGTGTACGTGATCGCCGACTCCAACCACGGCTACAAGATGATCGGCGTCGGCCGCGAGGTCGCGCAGGTGATGACGGGCGGCCACTCGGGCATCCTGTATCCGTTCCGGTACGAGCGCTTCGCCACCGGCGATCTGCACCCGGTCTCGAACAGCCCGTACCCCTGGAGCTGAGATCGCGGCCAAACCGCTGATCGGGGTCTCGGCCGGGTTCCACGGCTACGGCGACTACGCCGCCACCGGCTACCAGCGCCCGCTGGTGATGGCCGGCGCGGTGCCGATGGTCTTCTCCCACGTCGCGGGCGGCCTCGACGACCAGCTCGACCTGGTCGCCGGGGTCATGCTCGCCGCCGGCCACGACATCGACCCGGGCCGCTACGGCCAGCAGCCGCACGCCCTGCTCGGGACGGTCGATGCGGCCCGCGACCGGTTCGAGCTCGAGCTGGCGAAGCGGGCGATCGACCGCGGCCTGCCGGTGATCGGCACCTGCCGCGGGATGCAGATGCTGAACGTCGCCCTGGGCGGCACGATGGTGCAGGATCTGAGCCTGGTCGAGGCGTGGCGGCTGCACCCGTCCGACCCCAGCGGCCGGCTGTGGCGCCGGTTCCAGGACGCGGCGATGGCCGACCTGCCGGTGCCCGACCACCCGCGGCACCGGATCGCGATGGCGCCGGGATCGCGGCTGCACGACCTGCTCGGGGACGAGGTGACGGTCGACAGCTTCCACCACCAGGCGGTCGATGCCGTCGCGCCCGGCCTGGTCGCCTCGGCCCGCGCGGCCGACGGCGTGATCGAGGCGGTGGAAATGCCGGGCCGCTTCGTGCTCGGCATGCAATGCGAGCTGCACGAGGAGTGGCGTATCGAGCCGCGTGTGCAGGGCGTCGTCGAGGCGTTCGTCGCCGCGGCCGCCGAGCGCGCGTAGCTAGCCGGAGCGCGCTTCCGGCGCGCGGCGGGCGTGCGCGGCCAGGATCAGGGCTGCGGTCAGGCCCGCGGCGAGGGCTGTGCCCCGCTCGCCGAGGGCCAGGGCAGCGAGTGGCGCCACGACCGTGCCGACGAGACCCGAGGCGGTGAATGCGCGCGTGGCGAGCGTCGCTGCCGCCGCCGCGGCGAGGGCGATGGCCGCCACCCGCCAGTCGAGCACGAGGAGCCCACCGAGCGCCGGGCCGAGCCCGCGGCCGCCCCGGAACCCGAGCTGGACCGGCGCGACGTGCCCGAGCACGACCGCCACCAGCGCCGCCGCGGCGGCACCGTCCCCGGCCAGGGCGCCCGCGAGCGCGACGGCCGCGGCGCCCTTGCCGACGTCGGCGGCGAACGTCGCGACCGCGGCGGTGATGCCGGCCCGGCGGGCGACATTGCGTGCGCCGCTCGATCCGGTGGCGTGCGAGCGGACGTCCTCACCCGTGAGCGCGCGCACGATGTAGTAGCCCGTCGCGACGCAGCCGAGCGCGTAGGCGAGGGCGACCGCCGCGACCGTCGTCATGCGACCGCCAGGACGATGACGCCGGCGCAGACGAGCACCGCTCCCAGGAACCGCGTGCGCGAGACATGCTCGTGCAGGTAGTACGCCGCGAGCGCCGTCGCCATCACGACGCTCGTCTCGCGCACGGCCGCAACCGACGCCGCCGGGGCCAGGCGCAGGGCGGCCAGCACCAGGCCATAGGCTGCGAACATCGCGATGCCCGCAGCCGCCGACCAGCGCGAGAAACCGGCCCGGATCACGCCCGGGCCGCGGGCGATCGAGAGGGCCGTGGCGTAGACGATGCCCTGGGCGGCGAGCACGACCTCGAAGTACGGGATCGTGGCCGCGTGGTGCAGGCCGCTCTTGTCGACGATCGTGTAGCAGGCGATCGTGGCCGCGATTGCGACCGCCATCGCCGTCGCGCGCACATCGCCCCGGCCGGCGCCGCGGACGAGCAACACGCCGGCCGCGACCACGATCACGCCGCCCGCCTCGAGCGGCGAGGGCCGCGCCGCGGTGACGACGGCCGCGCCGAGCAGCACGAGCACCGGCGCGAGGCCGCGGGCGACGGGGTAGACGAGCGACATCTCCGAGCGCCGATAGGCCGCCGCCAGCAGTGCGAAGTACAGGAGCTCGGCGGTCGCCGACACCGCGATGTAGGGCACGGCCGACCACTCCACGCTCCATGTCGCGACCGCCACCGGCGCGAACACCACGACCGCAAACAGGACCGCCGCGGCCCCCGCGCCCTCGGGATCGCCCGCGCGGGCGATGAGGACGTTCCAGCCGGCGTGCAGCGCGGCGGCCGCGAGCGCGAGCGCAAGTGCGTCGGCGGGCACCGGGTGAAGCTAGCGCAGGAGCGCCAGGATGGCCGCCTCGTGTCGCGTCACCGCCGCGGCCGACATCGGCCCGGCGGGCAGCTCGACGGCGAAGGAGACGTCGCTTGGGAAGTGCCGGTTCTGCCACCGCGACGCGGTGCCGCCCGGGTTGGGGCTGAGGAACAGGCGCAGCCCCACCAGGTGGGCGTAGCGACGCGCGGCGGCGGTGCTGCCGCCCCACGCCCACACCAGCCGCAGGTGCTGGTGGTACCAGACCGAGAGGGTCGGCCGGACGCGCTCGATCAGCCGCCGGGCGGCGCGCGTCTCGGGCTCGGAGAAGGGCCGCGGGCCGGAGTAGTAGGTGCTTCCAGGCACGCCGCTCGCCGCCCAGCCGGCCGAGAAGTTGCGGTTCAGGTCGACGCCGTGCCCGTTCTGGCGGCGGTCGGCGGCGCGGCCGTCGGGGTTCAGCGTCGGCACGAGCCAGAGGTCCATCGTCCGGGGCGGCCGCATCTGCCGCAGCCGCCGCACGACCGCGATCCCGGCGCACTCGTTGCCGTGGATGCAGCCGACGACGAGCGCCCGGGTCGGCGCCTGTGGCGCGCCCGACTCGGTGGCCATGATCGGCCGGCCGCCGGCCGAGTGGCCGATCTGCTGGGTCACGTGCAGCACCGGCCCGTAGGGGCCGCCGATCAGCATGGGAACCGTTGCGAGGAGGGACGCCAGGTTCGCCATGGCCCCATCGTATTGCGCACGCCGGAGCGCGTGGCGCGCCGGGCCGCCGGGCGTTACGATTGACACGATGGCACAGGTGGCGACTCCAATGGCAACAGCCCCGCGCACCATCACGGTGCGGGTGCGGACGTTGGTCGTTCTCGCAGCCGCGGCCGTCGCGGCCGGTCTGGTGTGGTGGGGGCTTTCGTATGCGACCGGCATGCAGCCGCTCTCGACCGGCAGCTCCTCGACGGAGCCGGTCGGGCTGCGCATCGCCGCCGAGACGCCCGACGCGCTCGCCCCGGGACCGAGGGCCTTCGTGTGGCATCCGGGCGGGGAGTACGTGGTGACGGTGCAGATCCATAACAGCGCGTCGGTGCCGGTGACGATCACCGGCGCAGACCACACGTTGCGGGACTGGGTGGGAGCGATCTCGGGGCCGACCCTCGCGAACGGCGATCCGGGATCGCTCGAGCCGATCACGGGCCCGTTCCATCACGTGCGCGTCCGCCCCGACGGCTACGGCGTCGTGACGCTCGTCTTCCACGCGAACCCGCGGGCGCGTGCGGGGGTGGCTCGACCACGACGATGGACTCCGTGCGGCTGCACTTCACAACGCTCGACGTGTTCCACGACACGCAGGACGTGCCACTCGGCGACCTGGCGGCCGTCATGACCGCTCCCAGCTCGGGCTGCTGAGCTCGCCGGCGACGGCGAAGGCGCGCACCGGGAAGGTGCCCATGCCCTCGATCGGCGGCGGCACCGCGTAGAACCGCGCGCCGTCGGGCACCGCCGCGAGCCCGGTCATGTGCTCGACGATCGGGATGCCCGCCCCCAGGAGCACCGTGTGCACCGGCCGTTCCATGTCGGTCATCGCGTCGATGTTCAGGCCGTCGATCCCGACCAGCGCCGCGCCCGCATCGCGCAGCACGACCGCCGCCGCCCGGGTCAGGAACGGATGCCCGCCGCCGAGATAGGTGTCGGTCCCCCAGTGCCGGTCCCAGCCCGTCTGCACGAGCACCGCCCGGTCGCGCACGTCGACGCCCGCGAACGCCTCGGGCCCGATCGCGGCGCCGTCGTCCGGCTCGGGGCGCACCACGACCGCCGGGCGCCCGGCGAGCGGCCACAGCGGCTGGCGGGCGAGGTCGGCGCCGTCCGGGTAGCGGTGAAACGGCGTGTCGACGTACGTGCCGGTGTTCGAGACGAGCTCGATCCGGCCGATCTGGAACTCCGTCCCCGGCGCGTAGCGCTCCCGGCTCTGCTCGCGGGAGAGGAAGTCGCAGATGATCGGCCCCGGCAGGCCGGGGTAGGTCGTCATGCCGTCGCGGACGGCGTGCGCCAGCTCGAAAAGCCCTGGTGCGTCGCGCTCGCTCAGTGCAGCGGGGCCTCCCAGCCCTCGAGCACCGGCGGCTGCCAGTCGGCGCCGACCGTCGCCGAGCCCGGCACCCACGATCCCAGCTCCGGCTGCGGGAACTTGCAGTGCTTGGCCTTCAGCTGGATGCCGTAGGAGTTGCCGGACTGCAGGTGCTTCACGAGCACCTTGCGGGCGATCTCGTTCTCGCGGCCCTCGGGGATGGGGAAGTAGATGCGCAGGAACGAGTTCGAGTAGCGGTCGAACACCGCCGGGACGCCCTCCTCCCCGAGCAGCTCGACATCCTCGAGCCAGTTGATGTCGGCGCCGGGAGTGGCGGCCTGCAGGTCGACATCCTCGATCAGCGAGATGTCCTCCTGGTAGGGGAAGCGCTTGCCGGCAAGGGTTTCGGCGTCGATCTGGACGTGGCGTTCTTCGGTCATCTCGGCTCCTACTCTCCCGCCGCCTCGAGGGGCCGGCCGACGTGGGTGACCGTCTCCTCCTCGTGCTTCTTCGCGAGCAGGCGGCGGATCTCTGACAGCGTCTCGCGCTCGGTCACGCCGGGGATGTAGTCGGTGCCGGCCAGCGGCACCTTCGCCATCGCCGCGGCCTCGACCGTGAGCGCGCACAGGTCCTCGGGCTCGAGGCTGTGGATGTTGGTCTTGCCGCACGCGCGGGCCAGCATCTGCACCTCGAGCGTGAGCGTGTGCAGGAAGTTGTAGACGCGCTCGGCGGCCTCGTCGACGATCAGGCGCTTGCGCAGCTCGACGTCCTGCGTCGTGATGCCCACCGGGCAGCGGCCCGTGTGGCAGTGGTAGCACTCGCCGGCGGGGACGCCGATCGTGCCCTCGTAGTCGGTGACGCCCGGGATCTCCTTGTTGCAGTTGAGCGCCATCAGCGCCGAGTGCCCGATCGCGACCGCCTTCGCGCCGAGCGCGATGCACTTGGCGATGTCGCCGCCGTTGCGGATTCCGCCGGCGACGACGAGGTCGATCTCGTCGGCGAGGCCCACGTCCTCGAGCGCGCGCCGGGCCTCGGGGATCGCCGCCATCAGCGGGATGCCGGTCTCCTCCGAGGCGATGTGCGGGCCGGCGCCGGTGCCGCCCTCGGCCCCGTCCAGGTAGATGATGTCGGGGCCGCACTTGGCCGCCATGCGCACGTCGTCGTACACGCGGGCCGCGCCCAGCTTGAGCTGGATCGGGATCTGGTAGTCGGTCGCCTCGCGCACCTCCTGCACCTTGAGCGAGAGGTCGTCGGGGCCGAGCCAGTCGGGGTGCCGGGCGGGCGAGCGCTGGTCGATGCCGGCCGGGAGCGAGCGCATCTCGGCCACCTGCTCGGTCACCTTCTGGCCCATCAGATGGCCGCCCAGGCCGACCTTGCAGCCCTGGCCGATGAAGAACTCGCACGCGTCGGCCAGCATCAGATGGTGCGGGTTGAACCCGTACCGGCTCTGGATGCACTGGTAGTACCACTTGGTCGACAGGTCGCGTTCGGGCGGGATCATGCCGCCCTCGCCGGAGCAGGTCGCCGTGCCGGCCATCGACGCGCCCTTCGCGAGCGCCATCTTGGCCTCGAGCGAGAGGGCGCCGAAGCTCATGCCGGTGATGTAGACCGGGATGTCGAGCTCGATCGGCTTCTTGGCGAAGCGGGCGCCGAGCACGGTCTTCGTCTCGCACTTCTCGCGGTAGCCCTCGATCACGAACCGGGTCAGGGTGCCCGGCATGAACATCAGCTCGTCCCAGTGCGGGATCGGCTTGAACATCGAGAACCCGCGCATGCGGTAGCGGCCGAGCTCGGCCTTCACGTGGATGTCGTTCATCACCTCGGGCGTGAAGATGGAGCTGCGCCCGAGCACGTTGCGCTTCGAGGATGTCTTGTCTTGGGCCATCTACAGCACCAGCTTCCGTTCGGACGGCTCGAGGTTGTCGTAGTTGTAGAGCTTCTTCCCGCACACGAACTTCTGGAACTCGGGCGGAGCGCCCAGGTCGTAGATGCGGAACTTGCGCTCGATGAACTCGGTGTCGGCGTCGGTCCACTCGCCGGGGACGCAGTCGATCCCGAGCGACTTCACCTTGCCGCCGACGTACATGATGCCGTCGTACATCGAGTCGCCCAGGCCGGGGCCGACGTCGCCGCAGATGATCTGGCGGCCGCGCTGCATCATGAAGCCGTTCATCGAGCCGGCGCTGCCGAGTGTGAGGATCGTGCCGCCCTTCTGGTCGATGCCGCTGCGGGCGCCGACGCGGCCCTTGACCACGAGGTCGCCGCCGCGCAGGGCCGCGCCGGTGAGCGAGCCCGCGTTGCCCTCGATCACGACCACGCCGGACATCATGTTCTCGCACGCCGACCAGCCGACCCGGCCGGTGATGTGCACCTCGGGGCCGTCGATCATGCCGCAGCCGAAGTAGCCGAGGCTGCCCTCGAAGGTGATCTTGCAGCGGGTGAGGATGCCCACGCCGATCGAGTGCTTCGAGCCCGGGTTGCGCACCGTGACATCCGTGATGCCGCGCTCGTACAGGAGCCAGCGCAGCTCGAGATTGATCTGGCGCGTGGTCAGGTCGCGGGCGTCGAACACCGCCCGGTCCCCATCCACCTCGGACACCTTGGGGATGTCGGCGTCCGGCTCCGACAGCCCGCGGGCGTCGTAGGAGATCTGGCGCTCGCCTACCGCGTCCATACCAGCACCTCTCCCTCGTAGGGGTCGTACGTATCGATCTCGTGGTCGATGATCGCGCGGATCGCGATCTCCTCCGACGCCAGCGCGACCAGATCCTCGCCCTCGTACAGGACGAGCGGCTTGGCTGCCATCTCGTCCTTCGCGACGCCGAGTGCGTCCTTGGTGACGCAGATGTAGGTGAAGACGCCGTCCAGATCCTCCATGCTGGCCCGCATCGACTCCTCGAGCGACATGCCCTCGCCCATCTTCTCGGCCAGGTACACCGCGATGATCTCGGAGTCGCACTCCGACTGGAACCGGTGGCCCGAGCGCTCCAGCCGCCGCTTCCACTGGAAGTAGTTCGTGAGCTGGCCGTTGTGGACGACGGCGATGTCGGCGAACGGGTACGCCCAGTAGGGATGGGCGCCGGAGATGTCGACGTCCGACTCGGTGGCCATGCGCACGTGGCCGATGGCGTGGGTGCCGCTGAAGTCGCCCAGGTCGTACTGGGCCGAGACGGTCTCGGCGTCGCCCAGGTCCTTCACGATCTCGAGCGAGTGGCCCAGCGAGAGGATCTCGCAATCTGGCACGTCCTCGAGGTAGTCGGCGAGCTGCTTCAGGTCGCCGCGATAGTGCAGGACGGCCCGGAACGCGTAGTCGGTCTCGTCCTCGACCGACTCGATCGTGGCGCCGAGCTCGCGCATGCGCGCCTCGACCTCGCCGCGGTGGCGCTGCAGCCGGTCGGCGAACTCGAAGTCGCGCGGGTCGTTGGCGTCGGCGAGCTTGTAGCGCACGACGACCGGGTGCGAGGCGGGGCCGAAGAGGGCATAGCCGGTCGAGTCCGGCCCACGGTGCTTCATCGACTGGAGCATGCGGGTCATGTCACGGCCGATGTCCTGCGCGCCGTCTCGGTAGATGATTCCTGCAATTCCGCACATACGCTGCCTTTCGGGCCGTGAAGCGTGATTCCGCTTGGTGAGCGAGGTTGCGGCTAAATGCTACCGGCGTTCCCGGGCCGCCTCCAATGTCGGATCGGACATACTTCAGATGGGCCGGTGGAACGCCGTCGTCCCGTGCAGCGCGCGCATGAACCGGCCCTCGAGGGGCAGCTCGAACCG
Organism: uncultured Actinomycetes bacterium; assembly: GCA_963717845.1. GTDB lineage: Bacteria > Actinomycetota > Thermoleophilia > Gaiellales > JAICJC01 > JAICJC01. The sequence continues at coordinate 439,654 of CAVQXH010000001.1, read as the reverse complement.
CAGCCGCTCCGGGCTCCACTCCGGCGCGCCGAGGCGGAAGCCGCCCTCGGGAAGCGGCGTGAGCGGATGGGCCTCGCCCCACTCGACCGCCACCGGCCGGCCCGCGCTCGTCGCCACTCGCAATGTCGTGGCCCACGGGTTGTGCGACCGGTAGAGGCCGCAGATCGGGCGCAGGTCGTCCGGCGGATCGGGATCGAGCTCCACGGAGGCGGCGGGGTCGTCGAGGCCGGCCGGCTCGGGGTCGGGCGCGTCGTCGCCAACGGCCAGGCGCAGCGCGTGCTCGGCCAGGGGCCCGGAGCCCGCCGGCCCGTTCACGATCGCCGCCGCGCAGATGCCCGCGGCGACGTCGCACCAGAGCTGGGCTCGGAACCCGACCATGCTGCCGCTGTGGCCGATCCAGTCGCGGCCGCCGACCGATCGCAGCATCACGCCGTAGCCGTACCAGCCGCCGTCCTTGAGGTCCTCGACGACCGGGGTCGCCATCCGCGCCGCGACCGCATCGCCCGCCAGGAGGCTGCGCCCATAGCGGGCCAGGTCTGCGGCCGTCGCGCAGACGCTGCCGTCGCCGCCGCGGTACTCGACCCAGGTCGCGGGCGCCAGCGGGTCGCCGAGCCGCCAGGGCCGGGTGTCGTCGAACGCCTCGTGCCCGACGGCGAGCCGCGGCCGCACCGCGAGCGTCGTCAGCGGCTCGGTGCTGCGCAGGCCGAGCGGCTCGATGATCTCGCGCCGGTAGGTCTCCGCGAACGGCTCGCCCGTCAGCCGCTCGAGCACGTATGCGAGCGCCTGGTAGCCGACGTTCGAGTACCAGAAGTGCGTGCCGGCGGGCGCGCGGGCGCTCCCGGCCAGCGCGAGCACCTCGGCCGCCGGGCTCGGCGGGTCGCCGAGGCTGCAGATGATCCCGCCGGTGTGGCTGAGCAGGTGGTGGACGGTGATGCCCTCGAGCGGGAACCACGGCAGCAGCGAGCGCACCTCGGCGTCCAGATCCAGCGTGCCCCGCTCCCATTCGCGCAGCAGGCACCGCGCCGTGAACGACTTCGAGATCGACCCGATCTGGAACAGCGTGTCGTCCGTCGACCGGCCGCGTCTGGGCCGCATCGGCATGGCCGTAGGCGCGCGCCCACAGCAGGCCGTCGCGGTCGGCGACGGCGACCGCCGCCCCGGGCGCCGCCCCCGCCGCGATCAGCCTCGCGGCGAGGGCGTCGACCCGTGCGACTGAATAGCCGGTGCCAGGCACCGGTTATTCACGGCAGGACGTCGAGGTACTCCTTGACGTCCCAGTCGCTGACCTCGGAGCAGTAGCGCTCCCACTCGTCGCGCTTGTAGTGCTCGAACACGCGCAGCATCTCGCCGGGCAGCGCCGACTTCACGAGCTCGTCCTCGTCCAGCGCCTGCAGGGCCTCGCCGAGGGTCATGGGCACGCGCCGCACCTGCTTGCCGGCGGCGATGGCCTCGTAGATGTTGCCCTCCTCGGGATCGCCCGGGTCGACCTGCCGGTTGATGCCGTCCTCCATCGCCACCGTCAGCGCACCGAGGCCGAGATACGGGTTGACCGCCGCGTCGACCGAGCGGTACTCGAACCGGTCGGGCGAGGACACGCGCAGCGCGGTCGTGCGGTTCTGGTAGCCCCAGTCGGCGAACACCGGAGCCCAGAACCCGGTCTCCCAGAAGCGGCGGTAGGAGTTCACCGTCGGCGCCGTGATGCACGTGAGCGCGCGCAGGTGCTCGAGGATGCCGCCGATCGCGTTCAGGCCGAGCTGCGAGGGCATGCGCGGGTTGTCGCCCTCGGGGAGGAAGAGGTTCGTGTCGCCCTTCCACAGCGAGAGGTTGGTGTGGCAGCCGTTGGCCGACACGCCCATGAACGGCTTCGGCATGAAGCACGGGAAGGCGCCCATCTCGCGGCCGACGGCCTTGCACACCTGGCGGAACGTCGTCAGGTTGTCCGCCGTCAGCTCGGCCCGGTCGAAGCCGAAGTTGAGCTCGATCTGGCCGGGCGCGTCCTCGTGGTCGCCCTGGATCATGTCGAGCCCGAGCGCCCCGGCGTACTCGATCACCTTGTGGATGATCGGCTGCAGCTCCGAGAACTGGTCGATGTGGTAGCAGTAGGGCTTGGTCTTGCCCTCGACCGACGGCGTGCCGTCGGGGTTCAGCTTGAGCCACATCATCTCGGGCTCCATGCCCGCCCGCAGGTGCATCCCGGTGCGCGCCTCCAGGTCGGCCTGGATCCGGCGCAGGTTGCCGCGGCAGTCCGACGTGAGCACCGCGCCGGGGCCTTCGAGATCCTCGCGGTTGCGGAAGCACGTGCACCAGACGCGCGCCACCTTGCCGTCCCACGGCAGCGGCGCGAAGGTCTCCGGCTCGGGCACCCCCACCAGCTCCCACGCCTCGGGGCCGTAGCCGATGTAGTCGCCGTGGCGGTCGACGAACAGGTTCGCCGTCGAGCCGTAGACGAGCTGGAACCCCTTCTGGGCGATGGTCTCCCAGTGCTTGGCGGGGACGCCCTTGCCCATGATCCGGCCGGTGACCGACACGAACTGGTAGTAGATGTAGGTGATGCCCTCGGCGTCGATGCGGCGGCGCACGTCGGCCACCTGCTCCGCCCTTCCCGGGGCCTCGACGAACTGGTCGAGGTCGCTCACGCAGTCCTCCTTGATCGTGCGCCGCCCGTCTTCAGGCGTCGACATCGCTTGCTGGCAGAGCGCAGGCTACGTGGCCGGGGGGCGGCGTACAAGTGGCAGGTGGCGACACTCTTTCGCCACCGAGGCTGTCCCCGGTCAGTTCTCGATCGGCGTGTCCGAGCGGTTGCCCCACTCGTTCCAGGAGCCGTCGTAGACGGCCGCGGCGGGGCCGCCGGCGAGGGCGAGCCCTGTGGCGACGGCCGTCGCCGAGACGCCGCCGTTGCAGTAGACGACGACCGGCCGGTCGATCCGGCCGACATCGACTCCGGCGTCTGCGAACGCCTGCCGCAGCGCCTCCCGGGGGCGGAACGGCCCGTCGCCCTCGAGCAGGTCGCGATAGGGCACGTTGATCGCCCCCGGCACGTGCCCGTGGCGGCGGGCATGGCTCTCGATCCCGGCGTACTCGTCGTGTGCGCGGGCGTCGAGGATGAGCACGCCGCGGTCGAGCGCGGCCCGCATCTCGGCCAGCGTCCACAGGCTCTCGTCGCGCTCGCCCGGGCGGTGGGGCGGGTCGGCCGGCGCCGCCTGCTCGTCGCCTGCGCGCAGCTCGTACCCGGCCGCGACCCATGCCCGCAGGCCGCCGTCGAGCACATGCGCGCGCCGGTGACCGTAGGCGCGCAGCGCCCACACCACCCGGCCGGCGAGCACGTTTCGGTAGTCGTCGTAGGCCACCACGACCGTGTCGTTGCGGATGCCGAGGCGGGTGGCGTCGGAGGCGAACATCTCCGGCGGCGCGAGCTGCACCGGCACCGGATCGTCGCGGTCGGTGAAGTCCCGCCGCCAGTCGACGAAGACGGCGCCGGGGATGTGGCCGTCGCGGTAGCCCTCCGGGTCGGCGTGGTAGCGGGGCTCATCGGTCAGCACCCGTCCGCGCACGTCCAGGATGCGGACGTCGCGCAGGTGCTCGTGCACGAAGGCCGGCGTGACGAGGACGTCGCTGCCCATGCCTAGATCGTAGGCGAGTCGGGCTCCGGCGCCGCGTCGGGGTCGTCCCGGGGCGGCGGTCGCAGCGGGCCTCCGGCCACGAGCACCGGCAGTAGCGCGCCGACCAGGAGGACGGGCGTGGTCACGACCCGGGAGGCCGACGAGGCGATGTAGTAGTGCAGGCTCGGGCGGCCGATCCAGTAGGCCCAGCCGACGCTCGCGAGCACGAGCACGGCCACGGCGGCCACGAACGCGGCCGTGCCGCGCCCGTCTCTGCGCGCGGCCAGCACGGCCGCCACCAGGGCCACCGGCACGATCACGAGCCAGTCCGCCGGCTGCACGCTGCGCGAGACCAGCGCCCAGGCGCCGTGCGGGATCCGGCCCAGCCGGCCCGCCAGGTAGCCGGCGTCGAGCATCTTGGCGTACGGGATCTCGCCGTTCCTCGTGTTCACGCCGTTTGCGTGCAGCCACAGCTGCCAGGGCGCGGCCACGGCCAGCGCGGCGATCCCGGCGCCCGCCGCCTGCAGCCGCCGCCCGCGTCCGGCCGCCACGGCCACGACCACGAAGAGCGCCAGCACGAACGGGCCGCCCTCGCGCTTCGTCGAGAGGGCCGCGGCGGCGAAGAGGGCGCACAGCGCCAGGGCCTGGGGGCGGCGGTCGCCGAGCCAGCGCCACCCCCACACGGCCGCCAGCGCGAAGAACACCGCCACGGGGACGTCGGCCAGGGCCGAGCCCGCCTGCGAGATCACCCGCGGCGCCACCGCGAGCAGCAGCACCGCCGGCCACACGAGCGCCGCCGGCACCCGGTCGCGCAGAAGCGGTGGCAGCGCGAAGAGCAGACCGACCATCAGGAGCGCGGGCTGCACGTGCACCACCTGCGTGTCGAGCGCCCCCATGAAGCGGAAGTCGATCGCCTCGAGCCCGGGCAGGAGCAACGGGTAGTCGAGGTGCAGCAGGCGGTAGCCGGGGGCGGCGAACATGTGCGGGTCGAGCCCTCCCAGGAGCACGATGGCCCGCGCCTTCATCGTCCACATCGCCCACGCGTCCCACTCGGCGAGCGGCCGGTACAGGGCGTCGAGGAGCAGCAGCGCGCTCATCATCGCCACGCCCGCCGCCACCGCGATCACCGCCCACGACTCGGCCGTCACCCGCGGCACCCGGGCCAGCAGCGGCGCGCGCGGCGCCGGTGCGAACGCCCCGGCCGCAGCGATCAGGGCGCACCAGGCGATCACCTGCCACGGCGCCAGCGCCAGGCCGGCGATGAGCGCCCACGTCGCGGTCACGCCGACGACGGCGAGCCCGACCATGTAGAGGAGCGCGATCCTGCCCGGGATGTCGCCCGGCGAGCGCCACAGGCCGAGCGGGCGGCCGAGGCCGACTCCCGCCGCGAGGAAGCACGCATTCGCTGCCACGAGCCCGGCGAGGTGGAGGATCATGCGGCGGTGTGGATCGCCCACACGCCGGGCCGAAGCGGCGTCGCGCCAGGGGGTGTCTTCGCGGTGCGGTCCATCCACACGATCAGCCAGTCGGCCCTGGCGTCGGTGCGCGGCTCGGCGATGCGCGGGAGCAGCGAGGTGAACGTCCAGTACTCGACCCGGGCGGAGTGGGTCTTGATCCGGTAGGTGTCGCCGGGAGGGATCAGCGCCCGCAGCTTGCGGATCACCGGCACGAGCCTCGGGATGTAGGCCGCCCCGGCGTTCTCGACCCGGGCCTGCGAGAGCTTCGCGTCGGCGTGGATGCGCGCGCCCAGGTGCGCCGCGGCCACGGGGAACCACGCGAGCGCCACGAGCGCGACGGCGGTGCCGATGATCACCCCGGCCCGGCCGACATCGGTTCTCCGCAGCGCCCGGTAGACCCCATAGCTGACGATCAGGCCCACCGGCTGCCACGCGATCTCGGCCAGGAGGCGGAGGCTCACCGCGCGCGGGCTCCGTTCTCGGAGACGCGCTCGCCGCCCTCCCGCGGGGTGCGCCGCGGCACGGCCCGCACGCGCGAGAGCGTCCACAGCGCGATCAGGCCGTCGCGCCAGGTGAGCTTCTTGCCCTCGACGCGGCCGCGGGCGGCGTAGGAGATCGGCACCTCGTAGATGCGGTGGCCGTCGCGCAGCAGCTTGGCGGTGATCTCGGGCTCGATGTCGAAGCCGTTCGCCGACAGGCCCAGCGACCGCCAGACCGAGAGCGGCATCAGCTTGTAGCAGGTCTCCATGTCCGACAGGTAGCAGTTGAAGAGGACGTTCGTCCAGAGCGTCACGAGCTTGTTGCCGATCACGAACCAGAACGAGTACGCCGAGTGCGCCGAGAAGCTGCGGCTGCCGTAGACGACCCGGGCGCGGCCGCGCTCGATCGGGGCCAGCAGGGCCGCGAGCTCCGCCGGGTCGTACTCGAGATCGGCGTCCTGGATGATCGCGTACTCCCCCGTCGCCGCGGCGATCGCCGTGCGCACGGCGGCGCCCTTCCCGCGGTTGCGCTCGTGCCGGATCAGCTGCACGCGGTGCTGGAACTCGTGCCGCGCGAGGATCGCGGCCGTGGCGTCGGTCGAGCCGTCGTCGACGATCACGATCTCGGACACCTCGGGCCGCTCGTCGACGGCGGCGAGCAGGCGCTCGAGCGTGCGCTCCTCGTTGTAGACCGGGATCAGCACCGACAGCTCAGGCATGCCGCGACTCCATGCTCAGCCGCACAGCGAGCGGCACCCCGACGATGGTCGTGGGCACGAACCAGGCGGCCTGCAGGAGCAGCGAGTAGGCGAACGCCTCGCTCGCACCGATGCCGAAGAGCCCGAGCGCGCTGACGCACAGCCACTGGTAGGTGCCGACGAAGCCCGGCGACGACGGCACGGCGGTGCCGAGGTTGACGAGGCCGGTGACGAAGACGGTCTGCCACAGGATCAGGTGGATCCCGAGCGCGTCGGCCACGAGCCACGCCGCCGCCGCCCACACGATCCACGCCGCCGCCGAGATGGCGACGGCGACGGCCATGTCGGAGCCGCGCACCACCGAGGCGGTCGAGCGGATCAGCCCAGACAGCTGCCGGCCCGGCCACGACAGCCGCACGCGCAGCGGCAGCGTGCGGCCGTCGCGGTCGCGGTGGCCGACGTAGAGCCGAGTGGCGATCAGCCCCGCCGCGATCACGGCCGTGATCGCAAGCGATGCCACCAGGAGGTGCTCGATCCACGGCCTGTGCGGCGTGAAGGGATACGTCGCGACCAGCATCGCGAGCAGGATGAAGACGTCGCAGGCCCGGTCGACGATCACCGTTCCGAGCGCCCGTGAGTGGCGCACGCCGGAGCGGCGGTTGAGCCAGTGCGCCCGCAGCAGGTCGCCGGGGCGGCCCGGCAGGACGTTGTTCGCGCCGACGCCGGCGACGACGAGCCGCAGGTACACGCGCTCGGGCAGCGGCGCCTCGCGCCGGGCGATCCAGCGCCAGCGCGCGCTCTGCAGCGCGTAGACGCCGGCGAAGGCGGCCACGGCCGCGAGCAGCGGCAGCCAGTGGGCCTCGCGCAGCGATGCGCGGACGCGCTCCCAGCCGACGTTGCGCGTGGCGATGTAGAGCAGCGCCGCGCTGATCGGGACTCCGACCGCCAGGCCGAGCAGGAGGCTGCGGGCCGACACGCTCGACGACGTGTCCACGGCGGAGGCTTCGGAGGATGCCACGGTCGGGTCGCTGCCGGCCTTGCGTGCGACCGTCAGCGAGCTGCGCACGAACTGCGTTCTCGCGTACTTGTCCGATCGAGGGAGATCGTCGGGCACCTCCTGAACGGGCCGATGCTGGGTGCGTGCGGGGAACCGGCCGATTTCATCCGCGACTATAGACGGTTGGCAACCCGACACCTGTTGGGTCACTGACCCGGAAAATGACCTTCCGGCGCCCCGGTATCGTGGGCGGGTGGGGATCGCCGATCGCTACTGGGAGCCGATCTCGGACGCCGAGGCCGACGCGGTCGCCGGGGCCGGCGCCCGGGTGATCGCCCGCCACCGGCGCTGGCTCTTTGCCGTCGCCCGCTGCCGCACCGCCGCGGGTGACGTGTACGTGAAGCGCCAGCCGCCGATGGGCCGCGACATCGAGCAGCTGCGCCGCCAGCACGTGCTCACGAATCACCTGGCCGATCGCGGCGTCCCGGCTGCGCGCGCCGTCGGCCTGGTCGAGGCCGCGGGCCTGTGGTACGAGCTGCACGAGCCGGCCACGGGCGAGGACGTCTACGAAGGGGCCGACAGCTGGGATCCCTTCGCCTCCGATGCCCATGTGGTCTCGGCGGGGCGCATGCTGGCCCGCCTGCACGCGGCCGGCGCCGACTTCCCCGACCAGACGCCCCAGCGCCAGGCCGGGTTCGTCGTCCAGATCGGGGCCGTGGCCGCCGAGCCGGTCGCCGCCGTCGAGCGGCTGGCGGCCCTGCGCCCGGCGGTGGCGGAGCATCTCGGCGGCCGCGGCTGGGAGGCCGCTGTCGATGCCGCCTACGCCGAGCCCTTCGCGCGTCTGCGCCCGCTCCTTGCGGCGCTGCCGGAGCGGCCGCTGCACGGCGACTGGCAGACGAACAACCTCTTCTTCGCCGGTGACGACGTTTCCGGGATCATCGACTTCCACCAGGCCGACTTCGCCCCGCGCGTGCTCGATCTGGCGGTCGCGGTCGAGCGCAACTGCTTCTTCTGGAACCGGATCTCGGCCGGTGACGACACGGCGTTCGACCTGCGCTCGGCCGAGCTGCTCGTGCGCAGCTACGACGCCGAGACTCCGCTCCAGCCGGCCGAGCGGGCCGCCTTCGCCGACGTGCTCGCGGTGTGCCAGTTCGAGTACGGCATCTCGTTCCTCGACTACTACTGGGGGGTGGAGCGCGACCGCGAGAAGGCCGAATGGGCATGGACGACCTTCGTGCTCGGCCACGCCCGCTGGTGGGGATCCCCGGCCGGCCGGGCGGCGGCGGACGTGATCCGGGGGTGGTGGCGATGAGTTGTCAGACCGTCATGCTCGCCGCCTGACCCGGGCGACCGCCATCACGGCGAGCCCGGCGGCCAGGACGACAAGCGCCACGACCGCGACCACCGCCGCGGCCGCCGTCGAGGCGAACTCGCCCAGCCACAGGGCGGCGAAGAGGCCGGTGAGCCCGGCCAGCGCGATCGTCGCGCCCCGGCTGTGCACCCGCCAGGTCGCGAGCCCGAGCATCGCGGTCATCGCGATCACCGTCAGCGAGTCGATCGAGATCACGCCCGCCCCTCCGGCAGCGCGGCGCCGATCAGCCGCGCCAGCGGCCGCGCCTTCACCAGTGACTCCTCGACCTCGGCGGCCGGGTCGGAGTCCCAGACGATGCCGCCTCCGACCCACAGGTGCAGCCCGCCGGCGGCGACGGCGAGCGTGCGGATGGTCAGGCCCAGGTCGAGATCGCCGTTCGGGTGGACGACGCCGAGCGCCCCCATCGCGGCGCCGCGGCCGACCGGCTCGAGCCTGGCGATGTGGTCGATGGCCGCGAGCTTCGGCGCGCCGGTGACCGAGCCGCCCGGGAACGTCGCGCGCAGGAGCTCGGCCAGGCCGACGCCGGGGCGCAGGCGCCCCTCGACCGTCGAGACCATGTGCCGCACCCCGGCCATCGGCCGCTCCGCCAGGTACTCGGCCACCCGCACGCTTCCGGGCAGGCACACCCGGCCGAGGTCGTTGCGCTCGAGGTCGACGATCATCACGTGCTCGGCCCGGTCCTTCGCGCTCGCCGCGATCGGCGCGCCCGGGCCGGCCGGGCGGGTGCCCTTGATCGGCATCGTGCGGGCGATGTCTCCGCGGGTCTGGAGGAAGAGCTCCGGCGTGGCCGAGACGATCGACCAGCCGTCGCCGTACAGGGCGTGGGCCCACTCGGCTCCGAGCGGCATGAGCGCAGCCGCGAGCGCATGCGCCGACCCCGTGAACGGCGCCCGCAGGTGCTGCACCAGGTTCACCTGGTAGACGTCGCCGCGGCCGATGGCGGCGCGCACGCGCCGCACCGCGGCCGCGTGCTCGGCCGCGCTCCAGGTGGGCACGAAGGCTCCGGCGGCGAACGTCCCCGGCGCCGGCGCGGGCTCGTCGGCGGGGCGCACCCGGCAGGCCGCGAGCGGCAGCGGGCACGGCTCGGGCGGCTGGCGCTCGTGCACGCCGGCGATGCCGGCGGCGAGCCCGTAGCCGAGGTAGAGGTCGGCCACCATCCCCGCCGGCGGGTCGGCGGTGCCGAACCCGTGCCCGGTCAGGAAGCGCTCGATCCGCTCGAACGGCTCGCCGGTCGCCGAGGAGACCACCAGCCACTGGTGGCTTGCGCGCGGTGTGAGTGTGCCGGCGGCGATGGCGTATCGTAGGCCGCGTGGATGCGCTCGAGGTGTCGAATCCGCCGACGGCCGACGACCTTGAACGGATCGCCGAGCGCGTCCCCGACCTGCGCGGGTACCCGCTGCGGGCCGAGCCGCTGCCGGGCGGCCTGACCAACCTCAACTACCGCATCCACGGCGCGCCGGAGAACTACGTGCTGCGGGTCACGGGCGAGGCGGAGATGCTGGGGGCCGACCGCGAGGCCGAGTACGCGGCGACCGTGATGGCGGGCGGGCTCGGCATCGGCCCGCAGGTGCTCGCCTACCTGCGGCCCGAGAAGATCCTGATCACCCGGTTCATCGAGGGCCACCTGGTGCCGCCGGAGCAGATGCGCACGACCGCGATGCTCGGCCAGATCGCAACGACGCTGCGGCGCCTGCACGAGGGGCCGTCCGTGCACGCGACGTTCTCGGCCTTCGGCATCGTCGAGATGTACCGCGACAACGCCCGCTGGCTCGGCGTCGAGCTGCCCGACGCGTTTCACTGGTCCTGGCAGCGGGCCGAGGAGATGCGCGCAGCGCTCGGGGCCGACCCGCCCGCACCGTGCCTGTGCCACAACGACCTCCTGAACGCGAACTTCCTGCTCGAGGCCGGCCGGCTGCTGATCGTCGACTGGGAGTACGCGGGGATGGGCGACCCGTTCTTCGACCTCGCGAACTTCTCGACCAACCATGACCTCACCGAGGACGACGACCGCACCCTGCTGCGGGCCTACCTCGGCCGCGTGCGCGAGCGCGACTTCGCCCGCGTGCGCCTGCTGCGGATCATGTCCGACTTCCGCGAGGCGATGTGGGGCGTCGTCCAGCAGGGCCTTCGCACCACGGACGCGGACTACGTCGAGTACGCCGACAGGTTCTTCGCCCGGCTGCGCGAGCGCGCCTCCGACGAGCGCTACGCAAGCTGGATCGAGCTCCTTGCCGGTTGACCGGTCTAGACCAGTTGTGGGAGGCTTCGGCCCGTGAGGGACGAGGCGCAGGCGGTCGTGATCGGCGGCGGGGTCGGGGGCTGCAGCATCCTCTACCACCTCGCCAAGCTCGGCTGGCGGGACGTCGTCCTGGTCGAGCAGTACGGGCTCACCCATGGCTCCACGTGGCACTCAGCCGGCCTCGTCGGGCAGCTGCGCTCGACCGTCAGCCTGACCAAGATGATGCAGTACTCGGTCGGCCTCTACGCCGATCTGGCGCGGGAGACGGGCAAGGATCCGGGCTGGCACCAGCTCGGCGGGCTGCGGCTGGCGTCGTCGCGCGAGCGCTACGAGGAGATCCAGCGCCAGGCCGGCTGGGCGAAGAGCTTCGGCCTCGAGATGGAGCTCGTGTCGCCGGCGGAGGCCAAGGAGATGTTCCCGCCGATGTCGGCCGACGGCGTGGTCGCGGCCGCGTTCATCCCGCTCGACGGCTACCTCGACCCGAGCCAGCTCACCTTCGCCCTGGCCGACGGCGCCCGCCTGCTCGGCGCCGACATCGAGCAGCGCACGCGGGTGACCGGCATCAACCTGCGCGGCGGCCGGGTGCACGAGGTCGTCACCGACAAGGGCACGATCCGCACCGACGTCGTCGTGAACGCGGGGGGCATGTACGCGCCCCAGATCGGGCGCATGGTCGGCGTGAACGTCCCGATCATCACCTACGGCCACGAGTTCCTGGTAACCGAGGCGTTCGACCCGGCGCTCGCACCCCTGCCGACGCTGCGCGATCCCGACCGGCTGATCTACTTCCGCACCGAGGTGGGCGGCCTGGTCATGGGCGGCTACGAGCGCAACCCGGCGCCGTGGGCGCTCGACGGCGTGCCGGACGGGTTCGAGGCGCAGCTCCTGCCCGAGGACTGGCCGCGCTTCGAGCCGCTGCTCGAGGCCGCGGTGGAGCGGGTGCCGGCCATGGAGTCGGCCGAGGTGCGCAAGCTCTTCAACGGCCCCGAGGCGTTCACCCCCGACGGCGAGTTCATCCTGGGCGAGTCCGACGTGCCCGGCTTCTGGGTCGCGGCCGGGTTCTGCGCCCACGGCCTGGCCGGCGCCGGCGGCATGGGCTGGCAGGTGGCCGAGTGGGTCGTGAACGGCGAGCCGAGCCTCGACCTGTGGCACATGGACAGCCGCCGCTTCGGCCGCCAGTACCGCAGCCGCGACTACACGCTCGCCCGGGCGACCGAGGTGTACTCGACCTACTACGACATCAAGTACCCCAACCACGAGCGCACCGCCGGCCGGCCGCTGCGGCTCTCCCCGGCGTATGCCGGCCTGGCCGAGCTCGGCGCGAGCTTCGGCGAGAAGTCCGGCTGGGAGCGCGCGAACTGGTTCGAGCCGAACGCGGCCCTCGGCGCCGAGGCGCTGCGCCCGCGCGGCTGGGCCGGCCAGAACTGGTCGCCGGCGATCCACGCCGAGGCGATGGCGACGCGCGAGCGCGCGGGGCTCTTCGACGAGACGTCGTTCGCCAAGATCGAGGTCACCGGCCCGGGCGCCGCCGCCTACCTGCAGCGGCTGTGCGCGAACGACGTCGATCGCGCAGTCGGATCGGTCACCTACACCCAGATGCTGAACAGCCGCGGCGGCATCGAGTGCGACTTCACCGTCACCCGCCTGGCCGAGTCGCGCTTCCGCATCGTCACCGGCACCGCCTTCGGCAACCACGACCTGGGCTGGATCCGCGGCCACATGCCCCGGGACGGGTCGGTCGAGGTGGCCGACGTCACCTCGGCGTACGCGTGCCTCGGGCTGTGGGGGCCGCGTGCTCGCGACATCCTGCAGCCGCTGACGACATCCGACCTGTCCGACGCCGGCCTGCCGTACATGCGCGCCGCCGAGCTCTCGGTCGGTCACGTGCCGTGCCTGGCGGTGCGCGTCACCTACGTCGGCGAGCTCGGCTGGGAGCTCTACTGCCCCACCGAGTACGGGGCGGCGCTTTGGGCGGTGATCTGGGAGTCCGGCCGCGGTCACGGCATGCTCGCGGCCGGCTACCGGGCGATCGACGCGCTGCGAATCGAGAAGGGCTACCGCGTATGGGGCGCCGACATCACCCCCGAGGACAGCCCCGACGAGGCCGGCCTCGGCTTCGCCGTCAAGCCGGACAAGGGCGCCGACTTCATCGGCCGCGATGCCGTGCTGCGCGCCCGTGAGGCCGCGCCGCAGCGGCGCCTGGCCTGCCTGGCGCTGGCCGATCCGGCCGCGGTCACGCTCGGATCGGAGCCGGTGCGGATCGGCGGCGAGGTGGCCGGCCGGGTGACGAGCGGCGGCTACGGCTTCGCCGTCGAACGTTCGCTCGCCTACGCCTACCTGCCGGCCGCGGCCGCCGCCGTGGGGACGGCGGTCGACGTGGAGGTGTTCGGCGACTGGGTGGCCGCGGAGGTCGTGGCCGAGCCGGTGTGGGATCCGCGGGGAGAGCGCATCCGGGGCTAGCGGTACCCTGCCGGCATGCTCGGCTGGGTGCTGGCACTGCTCGGGTTGGGAGCTCTCCTGACGGCCCGTCATCTTCCTGGTCGACCCGGCCTGGCTGCACCATTCGGCGACCCTGCACCGGCCGGCGCCGTGTCCGCGTAGCCCCGGCGGCCGCGGCTGGGTACGCTAGGCGCATGCGCTGCGAAGCGTGCGGCACGCAAAACGAGGAGGGGCGCAAGTTCTGCGGCGAGTGCGGGCTGCCGCTCACGGTGGTGTGCGGGGAGTGCGGCACCGCGAACCCGCCCGGGACGAAGTTCTGCGGCGAGTGCGGAGCGGCGCTGGCGGCGCCGGCGCGCGCCCCGGCGGCCGGCCCCGCGCCTGTGCCCGAGCCTGTGGCCGAGCGGCGGCTGGTCTCGATCCTCTTCGCAGACCTGGTCGGGTTCACCACGATGTCGGAGGCACGCGACGCCGAGGACGTGCGCGCGCTCCTGTCGCGCTACTTCGACACCTGCCGGACCCTGATCGCGCGCTACGGCGGCACCGTCGAGAAGTTCATCGGCGACGCCGTGATGGCGGTGTGGGGCGCGCCGGTGGCGAAGGAGGACGACGCCGAGCGGGCGGTGCGGGCGGCGCTCGACCTCGTCGCGGCCGTCGAGGCGCTCGGCGCCGAGGTCGGCACGGACGGCCTGCGCGCCCGCGTCGGCGTGCTCACCGGCGAGGCGGCGGTCACGATCGGCGCGCGCGCCGAGGGGATGGTGGCCGGCGACCTGGTGAACACCGCCTCCCGGCTCCAGTCGGTGGCAGAGCCGGGTACGGTGCTCGTGGGCGACGCGACCAAGCGGGCGAGCGAGGCGGCGGTGGTCTACGAGGACCGCGGCGCCCGCGCCCTCAAGGGCAAGGTCGAGCCCGTGCCCGTGTGGCGGGCGGTGCGCGTGATCGGCGGCATCGGCGGCGCGCAGCGCTCGGCCGGCCTGGAGGCGCCGTTCGTCGGCCGCGATCGCGAGCTGCGCGTGATCAAGGAGCTCTTCCACGCCTCGGCGGGCGAGGCGAAGGCCCACCTCGTATCGGTGATGGGTGTGGCGGGGACGGGCAAGTCGCGGCTCACCTGGGAGTTCTTCAAGTACATCGACGGCCTGGCCGAGGACGTCCGCTGGCACCGCGGCCGCTGCCTGCCCTACGGCGAGGGCGTCACCTTCTGGGCGCTCGCCGAGATGGTGCGCACGCGGGCGCAGATCGCCGAGGGTGAGGAGCCCGAGTCGCAGCGCGCGAAGCTGCACGCCGCCATCGAGGAGTCGATCCCCGACGCCGACGAGCGCCGCTTCGTCGAGCCGCGTCTGGCGCACCTGCTCGGGCTCGAGGAGCACGCGCCGTGGGAGCGCGAGAACCTCTTCAGCGCGTGGCGGCTGTTCTACGAGCGGCTGGCGGACGAGATGCCGACCGTGCTCGTCTTCGAGGACATGGAGTGGGCCGACGCGGCCCTCCTCGACTTCATCGAGCACCTGGTCGACTGGTCGAAGAGCCATCCGCTGTACGTGATCGCACTCGCCCGCCCTGAGCTGACCGAGCGGCGGCCGACCTGGGGCGCGGGGAAGCGCAACTTCAGCTCGCTCTACCTGGAGCCGTTGGCGACGGCCGAGATGGACACCCTGCTCTCCGGACTCGTGCCCGGGCTCTCCGACGAGCTCCGCGCCCGCATCCGCGAGCGCGCCGAAGGCGTGCCGCTGTACGCGGTCGAGACCGTGCGGATGCTGCTCGACCGCGGCCTGCTCGTGCAGCGCGGGAGCACCTACGTCCCGGCGGGGGCGATCGAGACGCTCGAGGTGCCCGAGACCCTGCATGCACTGATCGCCGCTCGCCTCGACGGCCTGGCCGGCGACGAGCGCCGGCTGCTCCAGTCGGCGGCCGTGCTCGGCAAGACGTTCACCGTCGAGGCGCTCGCGACGCTGAGCGAGCGGCCGGCGGCCGAGGTCGAGCCGGTGCTGGCCGGGCTCGCGCGCAAGGAGGTGCTGACGCTCTCGGCCGACCCGCTCTCGCCGGAGCGCGGCCAGTACGGGTTTCTGCAGGACCTGGTGAGGCGGGTGGCGTACGAGATGCTGTCGAAGCACGACCGGCGCGCGAAGCACCTGGCCGCCGCGGCGGCGCTCGGGTCAGGCGAGGACGAGCTGGCCGAGGTCGTCGCCGGCCACTACCTGGCGGCCTACCGGGCCGATCCGGACGCGGCCGACGCCGACGACATCGCACGGCGCGCGGTCGCGGCACTGCGCCAGGCCGGCCAGCGCGCGGCGTCGCTCGCCGCCGCCCTCGAGGCACAGCGCTACTACGAGCAGGCGGCGGGGTTCGCGGTGGATCCGCTCGAGCAGGCAGACCTGCTCGAGCATGCGGGGATGATGGCCCGGATCGGCGGCCGCTCCGACGAGGGGAGGGGCCACTTCGAGCACGCGGTCGAGCTCTTCGAGCAGCACGGCGCGACGCATCCCGCCGCCCGGGTCTCGGCCCGGCTGGGCGAGGTGATGTGGGACACGGGCCGGCTGCGTGAGGCGCTCGACCGGATGGATGCGGCGCTCGGGCTGCTCGCCGCCGAGGAACCCGACGCCGATGTGGCCGCGCTCGCCGCGCAGGTGGGCCGGTTCCAGTTCTTTGCCGGCGAGCCGGTGATCGCGCTCGAGCGGATCGAGACGGCGCTTGACCTGGCCGAGTCGCTGGGGCTGCCCGAGGTGCTCTCCCAGGCGGTCAACACGAAGGCGATGATCCTGAGCAACCACGGCCGCATCGGCGAGGCGGGAGCGCTCGTGCGCTACGCGCTCGAGGTCGCGCTCGAGCATGACATCCCCTCGGCCGCCCTGCGCGCGTACAACAACGTCGCCGACCTGGAGGCGCGGACTGACCGGTACGAGCGGGCGGCGGCCGGGTACCGCGACGGGCTTGCGCTCGCCCGCCGCGTCGGCAGCCGGGCGCAGGAGTGGATGTTCGTGTCGCAGACGTACCCCCTGTACTCGCTCGGCCGCTGGGACGAGGCGCTGGCGCAGGCCGCCGAGGTGCCCGAGGATGCGTTCTCGCAGACGCGGTTCCCGTTCGTGTGCTTCCTCGGCAACAGCGTCGCGATCCACTGCCATCGCGGCGAGCTCGATGTCGCGGCCGAGCTGATCGACCGCTACGCCGTGCTGCGCGACTCGGCCGATCTGACCGAGCGCGCCAGCTACGCCTGGCCGGAGTCCGTGCGGCTCCTCGCCACCGGGCGCGTCGCCGATGCCCTCGCCGTCGCGACCGCCGCGTGGGGGTTCCGGGATGCGGCCGGTATGAGCTCGGAGTCGATGAAGGAGACGTTCCCGATCGGGGTGGAGGCGGCGGTCGCCCTCGGCGATTTCACCCGGGCCGACGAGCTGCTCGCAGACGTCGAATCGGTGCGGTCGGGGATGCCGCAGTCGGTGCGCGCCCAGGCGATGCGGTTCCGCGCCCGGATGGCGGCGGCGGACGGCGACGAGGAGCGAGCCGACAGGTTGTTCAGGGGCGCGGCTTCGCTCCTGCGCGAGCTGGCGACCCCGTTCCCGATGGCGGTCGTCACCCTTGAACGCGCCGAGTGGCTGGCTGCGAACGGGCGGCCCGAGGACGCCGGGTCGGGGCTCGCCGAGGCCCGTGCCGTCTTCGAGCAACTGCGGGCGGCGCCGTGGATCGAGCGGGCGGCCCGCGCCACGGCGACGTCGGGTGACGCCGTCGCGTCGTAGAGAGGGCCGCGGTCGGGACGGGGCGGCGGCGCCCGGCCGGGCCGGCCCCCCAGCTCCCTGGGTGGCGCTTCCGTGCCGGGCGAGCCGCGTCCGTCCCTGTCTGCGACCGCACGCAGGACACTACGCCCGGACCGTTAAGGGGAAGGGTCAGAAACGTAACGGTGTGGTAACGAGGTCGGGCCGCGCCGTCAGGCGGCGGGGGCGAGCTCGCGCCGTGTGAGCGTCTGGTCGCGGCGCTGGCCGATCCCGACCATCGTCACGGGCACGCCGACGCGCTCCTCCACGAAGTCGAGGTACGCCCGGGCGGCATCGGGCAGGTGCGCGAACGCGGTCACTTCCGAGATGTCCGTGCTCCACCCGGCCAGCTCCTCGTACACCGGCTGGGCGTGGTGGAAGTCGGTCTGGTGGCTGGGGAAGTCCGTCGTGATCGTGTCGTCGGTGAGGCGGTAGCCGGTGCAGACCGGGATGCGCTCGAACATCGAGAGCACGTCGAGCTTGGTCACCGCCAGCTCGGTCAGGCCGTTCAGGCGGGCGGCGTAGCGCAGGCCCACCAGGTCGAGCCAGCCGCAGCGGCGGTCGCGGCCGGTGACCGTGCCGTACTCGCCGCCGCGCTCGCGCAGCTGCGCGCCGCGGTCGGCGTCGGCCTCGCTCGGGAACGGGCCGGCACCGACACGGGTGAGGTAGGCCTTCGTGACGCCGAGCACCGAGCCGATCCGGGTGGGGCCGACGCCGAGGCCCGAGCAGGCGCCGCCGGCGACCGGGTTGGACGAGGTCACGAACGGATAGGTGCCGTTGTCGATGTCGAGCAGCGTGCCCTGCGCGCCCTCGCACAGGACGGTGCGCCCGTCCTCGAGCGCCCGGTGGATCAGGAGCGACGTGTCGGCGATGAACGGCTTGATGCGATCGGCGTAGCCGAGCATCGCGACCGTCACCTCCTCCTTGTCGAGCGGCCGGTGGTGGTGGAGCTTGCGCAGCTCGACGTTCTTCACCGAGAGCGCGGTCTGGATCTTCAGGCGCAGGATCTTCTCGTCGAGCAGGTCCTGGACGCGGATCCCGACCCGCAGCGCCTTGTCGGCGTACGCCGGGCCGATCCCGCGCCGCGTCGTCCCGATCTGGAGGCTGCCGAGCTGCAGCTCGGAGTCGGCGTCGATGATCCGGTGCCAGGGCATGATCAGGTGGGCGTTTCCGCTGATCCGCAGGCCGGAGACGTCGACGTCGCGGGCGATCAGGCCGTCGAGCTCCTCGATCAGCACCTCGGGGTCGATCACGCAGCCGTTGCCGAGCACGCACTCGGTGCCGGGGTAGAGGATGCCGCTCGGCACGAGCCGCAGCTTGTAGGTCTCGGAGCCGATCACGAGGGTGTGGCCGGCGTTGTTCCCGCCCTGGTAGCGGGCGACGACGTCGGCCCGCTCGGCCAGCAGATCGACGATCTTGCCCTTGCCCTCGTCGCCCCACTGGGCGCCCACCACGACGTTCAGCGGCATCGGCCTACGCTCCGTGCCGGGCCAGGTTGTCGAAGCGGGTGTAGCGGCCCACGTAGGACAGCTTGACCGTGTCGAGCGGGCCGTTTCGGTGCTTGGCCAGGATCAGCTCGGCGGTGCCCTTGTCCTCGCTCTGGTCGTTGTAGTAGTCGTCGCGGTAGACGAACATCACGAGGTCGGCGTCCTGCTCGATGGAGCCGGACTCGCGCAGGTCGGAGAGCACCGGCCGCTTGTCGCCGCGGGCCTCGACGGCGCGCGAGAGCTGGGAGATCGCGAGCACCGGCACGTCGAGGTCGCGGCCGATCAGCTTGAGCGATCGCGAGATCTGCGAGATCTCCTGCACCCGGTTCTCGACCCGGGCGGTGCCGCCCATGAGCTGCAGGTAGTCGACGATCACGAGGCCGAGCTGGCCCTTGAGGCGCGACTTCAAGCGCCGGCTCTTGGCCTTGATCTCGATCGGGGTGACGCCGGCCGTGTCGTCGACGAAGATCGGCGCGTCGTAGAGCTTGCTGGAAGCGTTCGTGAGCTTCTCCCAGTCGCCCTTGTCCAGGTTGCCCCGGCGCAGGCGCTTGGAGTCGACCTTGCCCTCGGCGCACATGAGCCGGGTGGTCACCTCCTCGCGCGACATCTCGAGCGAGAAGATGGCAACGGGGATGCGCTCGCGGATGCCGACGTGCGCAGCGATGTTGAGCGCGAGCGACGTCTTGCCCATGCCCGGGCGGGCGGCGAGCACGATCAGGTTGGAGTCCTGGAAGCCGGCGGTGAGGTCGTCGAGCTGGCGGAAGCCGCTTGCGATGCCGGTCAGGTCGCGGCCGTCGTCGGCGAGCTGGGTGAGGCGGTCGAACGACTGCTTGAGCAGCGTCTCCATGTTCTCGAAGTCGCCGGTGATGCGCTGGTCGGCGATCCCGAACACGATCTGCTCGGCCCGGTCGACCAGCTCCGGCGGCTCGCCGATGCGCTCGAACCCGAGCTGGGCGATCTCGGTGCCCGCCCGGATCAGCCCGCGATAGGTGGCGGTGTCGCGGACGATCTGCGCGTAGTGGCGCGCGTTTGCCACCGCCGGCACGGTCGCCGCCAGCGTGTGCACGACCGCCTTGCCGCCCACCTCGTCGAGGAGGCCGCGGTTGGAGAGCGCGTTCGTGAGCGTGATCGAGTCGACGTTCTCGCCGCGCCCGTACATCTCCAGGATCGTCTGGTAGATCGTCGCGTGCGACCGGCGGTAGAAGTCCTCGGGCTGCAGCAGCTCCGAGACGGTCGCCACCGCATTCCCGGACACCAGCATCGCACCCAGCACCGACTCCTCGGCGTCCAGGTCCTGGGGCGGGACAGTCGGCTCGTGTGAGGTGACCGCCATTCTGTGGGTGGCGGCCTAGTAGTCGTCCTCGAGATCGGAGGGCTCGGCCTCGAATGCCTCGACGCCACCCTCCTCCTCGGCTCCGCCCGGCACGACCATCACCTTGAGCACCGCGCGCACGTCGCCCCACACGGTCATCGTCACGCGGTGGCTGCCGAGCGTCTTGATCGGCTCGTCCAGCTCGACCTTGCGCCGGTCGATGCGGATCTTGCGCGCCTTCCAGATCGCGTCGGAGATGTCGGTCGAGGTGACCGAGCCGTAGAGCTTGTCCTCCATGCCGGCGCGGCGCTTGATCGTGAGCACGGTGCGGTTGAGCACGTGGGCCATGTCGCGCGCCTGCTCGTCGCTCTGGGCCTCGTGCTTCGCGCGCTGGTCGGCCTGGCGCTGCACCTCGGCCACGCGCGCATCGGTCGCCGCCTCCGCCAGATGCCGGGGGGCGAGGTAGTTGCGCAGGTGGCCGGAGGCGACGTGGACCACGTCGCCCTTGCGGCCGAGCTTCTCGACGTCCTGCAGCAGGATCGCCTGTTGTGCCTTTCGTGCCATGTCTTCCCCTATTGCCTCTGGCGGCCGTGACCGCCTTCGGATGGTCGCATTCCCTGGGTCCGGTTACCAGCCCGCAGCGGCCGGATCGCCCGCTACGAGCGTGGAAACCGGGCTAGTTGACGGCGTAGGGCAGGAGCGCCATCTCGCGCGCCCGCTTGATCGCCACGGCCACCTGGCGCTGGTGGCGCCGGCAGGCCCCGGAGATCCGCCGCGAGCGGATCTTGCCCTTCTCGGACATGTACCGCCGCAGCTGGTTGTAGTTCTTGTAGTCGATCTCCTCGACCTTCTCCTTGCAGAAGTAGCAGGGCTTCCGGCGCGTGGATGCGCCGGTCGCTGCCCCTCGCTTCGGAGCTCGGCTCTTTGACTTGGGCTTCGATGCCATACGGGTTCCTTGCTAGAAGGGGATGTCGTCGTCTGAGGCCGCGGCGCCGGTGAACGCCTCGACCGGGTCGGGCTTGAGCTCGGCGCTCGGCCGGAAGCTGCCGCCGCCGCCGCCCTCGTTGTCGCTGCGGGAGCCCAGGAACTGGACCGTGTCGGCGACGACCTCGACCTTCGAGCGCTTGCCGCCGTCCTGCGACTCCCACTCGCTCCACTCGAGCCGGCCGTCGATCGCGACGGGGCGGCCCTTGCTCAGGTACTGGGCGCAGTTCTCGCCCTGCGCGCCCCACACCTTGATGTCGAAGTAGTTGGGCTTCTCGGACCACTCGCCGCTCGACTGATCCTTGTAGCGGCGGTTCACGGCCAGGCGCAGACGGCACACGCTGGTGCCGCTCGCGAGCGTTGAGAGCTCGGGATCTGCGGTCAGATTTCCGGTCAGGATGACGCGGTTGATGTTTGCCACTGGTGGTTCCTCCTCTGCCTATATTGCGAACATGTGTTCGGCATATGATAGGCGGGCGGTCGGACGGAATTCAGGCGGTCGCCTCCGCCGGTTCTGGCTCTGCCGGCGCCTCCGGACGGGCCGCGCGCTGCGGTCGTGCGACCGCCATATGGCGCATGACGCCGTCGGTGATCGCGAGCACGCGGGTCGCCTCGTGGAGCGCCTCGGGCTCGGACTCGAACGTCAGCACGTAGTAGAACGCGTCGGTCATGTGGTCGATCTCGTACGCCAGCTTGCGCTTGCCCCACGAGTCGACCGACCCCCAGACGCCGCCACGCTCGGTGACCGTCGCCTTGGTCCGCTCGATGATCTCCGTGTGGCGCTCCTCGGCCACCTCGGGCTCGATCATGAGCATGATCTCGTATGCGTTGATCCTGATCACCTCCTCTGGACTCGGGCGGCCCCGGGGTGCCGGACGGCATGGGCCGTCCGCATGCGGCGCCGCGATCAGGAGGCGGTGCCACCCCGGAGCAGGAAGCTGCTCGGTACTCGGTGGCGAGTATACTCGGCGGCGTGCGGAGGTTGGGGTGGTTCCTGGTCGGGGCAGCGGGTGCAACGGGGGCGCTGGTAGCGGCGCCGGAGTTGTACGGGCGGCTGCGTGCCGCGCTCGGCGGGGGCGATGTATGGAACGAGCTCGACTCTGAGCCCGAGCAGTGGGGCGTGCTGCGGGAGGCGCCGCCGCTCGCGTCCGAGCCGGAGCCGGAGCCCGAGCCGCCCGCCGAGGAGCCGGTGGCAGAGGCCGCGCCCGAGCCCGTCGCCGAGGCCGAGCCTGCCGCCGTGGTCGAGGAGGCGGTCGCAGAGCCCGAGCCTGAGGCGGCCGCCGAGCCGGAGCCGGCGGCCGAGCCTGAGCCCGAGGCGGCCGCCCCGGAGCCCGAGCCGGCGGCGCCGGCCGAGCCCGACGCGTACGAGACGTCCGTCTGGAGCCAGCCCGCCCGGGTCGCCGAGCCGCCGGCCGAGGAGGCCGCGCCCGCCGAGGCCGAGCCCGCGGCCGAGCCTGAAGACGACGAGGCCGACGACGACACCGCCGAGATCCCGGCGACGCCGCTGACCCCGGCGCCTCCGCCGGAAGACACCGCCGCGACCGACCTGCGCTCGCGCATCGAGGCGAGCCGCGCCCGGCTCCGCAGCAAGGCTCAGGCCGGCGGCGCAGGCGACGACGAGCCGGCCGACGACGAGCCTGACGAGCCGGACTCGAGCGCCTAGAGCTCGACCCGCGCTCCGGGCTCGACGGCGCGCAGACGCTCATCGAGGCCGGCGGCGCTGAACGCGCGCCGCAGCTCCTCCGGCGGCGAGGTGAAGTGCTCCCACCCCTCCTGGTGGATCGGCACGATCACGGCCGGCTCGAGCAGACCCGCCACCTCGGCAGCCCGCGCGGCATCGAGGGTGAGCAGCGTGTCCCCCCACAGGACGGGCACGCGGGCGCCGCCGGCGAACAGGATCGCCGCGTCGAACGGGCCGTGCTGCCGGGCGATCTGCGCGGCCACCTCGACCGATGCGTTGTCGCCGCTGACGTAGATCGTGGGCAGCCCTTCGCCCCGCAGGACGAACCCGATCACCGGGCCGTTCTTCGCGGCCACCTCGGGCGAGCCGTGCTCGGCGGGAACGGCGGTGATGTGCACCGCCCCTGCGTCCGGCGCGTGCAGCTCGGCGGTCTGATCCGGCTCGAGGCCGACGGCGTTTCCGCCGAGCCGCTCAGCGCCGGCCTTCGTGGTGAGCACCCCCGCGGCCATCGGCAGGAACGCACGGCCGGCGGGGTCGAGGTTGTCCGCGTGGTGGTCATGGGAGAGCAGGACGAGGTCGATCGGAAGCAGGTCGCCCGTCGCCAGCGCGGGCCCTGTGAGCTTGCGCAGGACGACCTCGGTGCCGGGTCGGGGGTGCTCGCCCGGCGGGTCGAACGTCGGGTCGGTCAGGATGCGCAGGCCGCCGTAGGTGAGCAGGGCGGTCGGCCCGCCGATCAGCTGGATTGTCGTTGGGTGATCAGTCATGCCACCGTGGATACCATGGCGGCGAGTCGCGCAAACGCGCTCAGCCGGAACGGAGCACCTCATGCGTATCGGCGCCGAGTCCCGGCGCCGGGCGGACGTTCATGTCAACTCCGTCCATCCGAAACGGCGTGCGCACCTGCCGGACCCGGCCGAGTCGGGGGTGTGCGAGGTCGCCGACCGCGTCCCTCGCCGTCGCCTGGGGATCGGCGAGCGCCGCTGCCACGTCGTTGATCGGCGCACAGGGAACACCGGCAGCCGTCAATCGTTCGATCCAGAACGCCGCTCCCCAGGCCGCCAGACGCTCGTCGATCAGGCCAGTGAGCACGTCGCGGTGCCGGGCGCGTGCGGCGAAGTTCTCGAAGCGGGGATCCTCGATCCATTCCGGCCGCTCGATGCCGGCGCAGAACACACGCCACAGCGACTCCTTCGGGCACGCGATCACGATCCAGTCGTCCGCCGTGGGAAAGTTCCCGAACGGGATGAGTGACTGGTGTGCCGATCGGGCGCGGCGTTCTGGTGCGTATTGGCGGCTCGCGACCCATGTGCCGAAGTACGACAGCTGGGCCAGGGCCGTCTCGAAGAGCGAGAGGTCGATGTCGCCGCCCGTGCCCGTGCGCCGCGCGCGCCAGGCCCCGGCCATGATCGCGATGGCGGCGACGTAGCCGGCGCTCAGGTCAACGAGCGAGAGCCCGCTTCGCATCGGCGGGTGACCGGGCTCGCCCGTCAGGCTTTGCCAACCCGCGAGCCCCTGGATCGTGAAGTCGTAGCCGCCCTCGGCTGTCCGTGGGCCGTCGTTGCCGAACGCCGAGAGCGAGCAGCAGACAATCCGCTCGTTGAGATGACGAAGGTCGGCGTAGCGCAGCCCGAGTCGTGCAGGGCCGTCGCCCCGAAGATTCGAGAAGACCGCATCCGCGTCCGTCACGAGCCTGTGGAACGACACTCTCCCCTGGTCGGAGCGCAGATCAAGCAGCACGCTGCGCTTGCCGCGATTGAACGACTCGAAGAAGAGCGAGTCGGTGCCCTCCTGGAACGGGGGCACGTAGCGCCCGACGTCCCCACCGCTCTTCGGATCCTCGATCTTGACAACGTCGGCGCCGAGGTCGGCGAGCTGCATCGTGGCCCACGGCCCCGCCCCGTATTGCTCGATCGCGAGCACCCGGAGATCCGCGAGCGGCGCCTCTGCTGAGATCAACTCGAGCTCACCACATCGACCACACATGCGTCAGTCGCTCGGGCCAGCCGGTCTCCGGGTCGGGGTGCTCGACGATCAGCAGATCATCGAATTGGCGCTCCCATTCCTGTGCCAGCGGATCCGCCGCATAGGCCCGTGTGAACGCCGGATAGTCGTTCACAGTCAGATGGGCGAACACCTCCTCGCCACGTCGGAAAATGCTGAACCGGACGGCGCCCAATTCGCGCATGCGCTGCTCGAGGGTCGCCCACACGGTGGCGTGGACGCGGTCGTACTCGGCGGCCATGCCCGGACGGATCGTCCAATACAGCCCAACCTCGTCGGGCAGGCTGCCTGCAGTCGTCATGCCGGCGCCATCGTGCGTCCCGGCGTGTCGGCGAAGCGCCCCACCTCAATCCGCTTGGCCATGCGGGTGACGGCCGCCGTCAACTCGTCGCGCCGCCACGCGAACCGCTCGGTCGACGAAGACACCGCGATGCTGGCGATGATCTGTCCGTTCTGGAGCAGCGGCGCAGCGACACACGAGAGCCCTGCGGCGAATTCCTCCTCGTCGTAGGCACACCCTCGCTGCCGGATGCGCTCGAGCTCGGCCTCGAGTCCGCGGACGTCGCAGATCGTGGCGGACGTCCGCCGTCGCGGCGGATGCCGGCGAATGTACGACCGGCGCACCTGTGGCCAGGCGTAGGCCAGCAGCAGCTTGCCGTTCGCCCGTGCGTGGGCGTCCTCGTACGGCGCGTTCATCATCTCGGCGACCCGCAGGACATTCGCGCCCTCGACGGAGGCGAGGATGCGGATCTCATCTTCGCACCAATCAGCCAGGCTGACGACCTCATCAGTCTCCTCCGCCAGTTGGCGGATTGCGGCGAGCAGCGTCTCGGGCACGGCCGACCCTCGCAGGTACGCCTCGGCCACGATGGCCGAGCTCCGCCCGAGCACGAACCGCCGCTCCTCATCCTTCGCCAGCAGGCCCTGATCGACCAGCGTGTTCAGGAGGTGATAGGTCGTCGGCAGTGTCAGCCGGTGGGCGAGGGCGATCTCCTTGGCCGTCGCGCCATGCCGGGTATCGGCGAGCCAGAGCAGGAGCTGGCAGGCCCGGGCGACAGACTGGATCCGGGTGCCGCCGCGGGCGGCTTCGTCGGTGGGCTCGGTGGTGTCTTCACGGATCATCGGTTCCCCTCGTCGTCACTTGGAGGCAGAGTGGGGTTCTGGGCCGGTGTCCATCCCAGCACGAACGCCCCTCCATCGACGTGCATCACGTGCCCGGTCACGTATGCCGACTCGTCACTCGCCAGGAAGATGGCGCTGCCGACGATGTCGTCGGGCCGGCCGAGCCTGCCGTCAGGCACGCGGCTCACCAGCGCCCGATACCGCTCCTCGTCACCGAGGACGCTGCGCATCATGTCCGTCAGGATGTAGCCGGGTGCGAGCGCGTTTGCGCGGATGCCGTGGTGGGCGAGATTGACGGCAAGCGCGCGGGTGAGCCCGCTGACGGCCGCCTTGGACGTGTGATACGCGGGCACGCCGAACATCGGCCGCTGCGCGCCGATGCTCGAGAAGGTGATGATCGAACCGCCCGTGCCGGCAGCGACCATTCGCCGGGCGGCGACCTGACTGCAAAGGAACGTGCCGCCGACGTTGACGCCGAACACACGACTCCATTCGCCGTCCGACAGTTCGAGCAACGTCGTATCGCCGCCCGCAGTCGTGATGCCTGCGGCGCACACCAGCACCGTCGGCGTGCCGAACGCGTCCTCGGCGGCGCCGACGAGGGTCTCGACCTCGGTCCTGACCGACACGTCGACTGCGACGCCGATCGCGGCGCGACCCGCGTCTCGAATCGAGGCCGCGACGGCGTCGGCGCCATCGCCGGACACGTCGGCGATCACCATGCTCGCGCCTTCAGCGGCCATCCCCGCTGCGACCGCGCGGCCGATGCCTCCGGCGCCGCCGGTCACGATCGCAACCTTGCCTTCGAGGCGGTTCACGCGGGTGCCCCGCACTCGAGCGAGCAGGCCGCCTCGATTTCACGCAGCTCCTCGTCCCGCAGCCGCGCTGCCGCCTCGGCCGCCAGGCACTCGGTCAGCTCGGCACGGGTCTTGGCGCCGACGATGACCGTCGCCACTCCGGAAAGCGACAACGCGTATCGGTGGGCGAGTTCGGCCGCCGATACGGCCTTCGTGTGCGCGATCTCCCGGAAGCCGCTCGCGCGCTGGTGATCGACTGCTGCGGGGGCGGCGGCCGGCGCGTCGCGATCGAGACGGTCGGCAAGCGCTCCGGCCGCAAGAGCCCGGATGCCCATGACGGCCACACCTGACTCCGCAGCCGTCCTGCGGATCCGCACGTTGTCAGGCCGTTCGCGAAGGTCGAACGGCCACATGTCGCCGACGCTGTCGAGCGCATTGGTCACGCACTGGATCGCCGCCGGCTTCACGTCGTCTTCGACCAGGGCGCAGATGGCGTCGGGATGTCCGATGCCTGTCAGGCCCCAGTCGCCGATCAGGCCGTGCTCGGCCAGGTCTTCGAACGCCGGGCGGATGACCTCCCGCACCGTCTTCACGTCGACCACCTCGGGCGAGCCACCGGTCAGCGCCGACGGTCGTACGTAGCTGTGCAGGAGGAGGAGGTCGACGCGATCCGTCCGAAGGCGCCTGAGACTCCGCTCAACGGACGCGCGGATCGCGGTCCGGATCGAAGCGGTCGGCATCGCGTCGTCCACCATAATCTTGGTGGTCAGGCGCACACCGTCCGGCAGTCGACCGGCGAATGCCTCGCCCACGACCAGCTCCGCCTCCGGGGTCTGCTCGCCGGGACCGTAGGTCGGCGCGAGATCGAGGAGCGTGATCCCCGCGTCGACCGCAGCCCGCACGGTCGCAACTGCCTCGGCGCGCGCAACGGAGCCGTAGACGCCGCCGACGCCGCCACCGCCAAAGCTGAGCGCGCTGACGGTACCCAGACGGCCGAGCGGACGCATCTCCATCACAGGCTTCCGGCGCTTCGCATCACGCCGCCACGCTCGGGTCTTTTCGCCCCAAGCCTACGTTAGGAAAAACCTTTTTCCTCACTGGCCAACCATGATCTCAGCGTGCCCCCCGCGGTGTCAAGCCGCCCGGCCGCAGGGGCGCCGAAGCCGGTTGCAATTTCACGTCGAAGGGGGCAGGATGGCGCAAGAAAAACGTCTTTTCTCTCCCCGGGGAGCGAACAACGCAGTCCGTCGAGCGCGATGACCAGGCGACGCCGAGCCGGCTGGTGGACCTGTTCTGCAGGCTTGCCGCCATCCCAAGCCCGAGCGGCCACGAATTCGCATGCGCCCAAGCGGTGACCGCGGAGCTGTCCGACCTCGGGCTGGATGTGCGTCGAGACGGTGCCGGTGCCGAGGCCGGCAGCAGCGGCGACAACCTCTACTGTCGTCTGGCTGCGACAGCGCTGGGCCGACCGCTGTTCTTCTGCGCCCACCTCGACACGGTGCCGCCGACGGCGCCGCTCGAGCCCGTCGTGGTCGACGGCGTGATCCGGAACGCGACTCCGTCGATCGTCGGCGCCGACAACAAGGCGGCGGTGGCCGTGATGCTCGACGCGATTCGCGCGCTTGTGGTCGAGCGGATACGGCACGCCGGCGTCGAGCTGGTATTCACCTTCGGCGAGGAGCAGGGCCTGATCGGATCGACCGCGTTCGCCTGCTCGACACTGCACGCGAAGACCGGATTCGTGTTCGACCACCCGGGTGCGATCGGCGGCTATGTGGCCGCGGCGCCGTCGCGGTTCGTCGTGCGTGCGACCATGCGCGGCCGTGCGGCGCACTCCGCGATTGCGCCGCAGGACGGCGTCAACGCCATCGTGCCGCTGGCTCGGGCGATCGCAGCCTTCCCCCAGACGACCGACGCCGTCAACGTGAACGTCGCGCTCGTCACCGGTGGGACAGCGATGAACGTCGTTCCGGACCGCGCCGGGGTCACGGTGGACGTCCGCGCGATCGAGCACGCCAAAGGCCAGGCCGTCGCCGACGGGATAGGCGACACGCTGCGCGCCGCCGCAGCGCAAGCTGGATGCGAGGTCGCCGTGGATATCGCTCACCCCTACTCGGCATACCGGGTGCCGGCTGAGAGCGAGGCCCTTCGCCTTGCACTGGCCGCCTTCACTCGGCTCGGCCTGGAGGCGCGCCCCTGGGAGACGCGCGGCGGCTCAGATGCAAATGTGTTCTGCAAGCGCGGGTTGGACTGCGTCAACCTCACCCAGGGCGTGAAGGGCTTCCATGCCCCGGACGAGCGCGTCGCGATTGCCGACCTGGAACTGATGCGAAGCGTCATGCTGGCGATCATCGCCGAGGCCGTACCCTCGACCGAAGCCGGCTAGGGCTGCGTGCCGAGCGCTGACGCCCACATGCATCTCTTCGCCGAAGGGTTCGGCGGTGTCAGCGGCGCTTCCCCCGCGGGCGGAGACGAGACCGTGGTCTACGAGCAGTTGCGGCGCTACCACGGCATCGAACGAAGCCTGGTGCTGGGGTACGAGGGCGAGTCTCGCTATGCCGGCAACTCCGACTTCGTGCTCGCCCAGGCCCGGACGCGGACATGGATCGCGCCGTTGGCGTACCTGCCGGTGTCGCCGGCTCCGGCACCGCTGACGCTACGAGCGCTGCGTGAGCGCGGCGCCCTCGGCTTCGCGCTCTACCCCGCGAACCCGTCCGAGGGCCGGGCGCTGAGCGAATGGCCTGTGGGCGCCTTTGCCGAGGTTCGCCGTCAGAGGGCGATCGTCAGCATCAACGCCGCTCCGGAAACAACGGCACAGATGGCGCGCATCGGCGAGGATCTGGATGGGTGCACGGTGCTGTTCAGCCACCTCGGGTCACCGAGGCGGTTCCCGCGGCCGCCCCGCCACGAGACGGCACGCGCACACATCGCCCCGCTGCTCGCCCTCGCCGCCCGCAGCAACGTCCATGTGAAGTTCTCCGGCCTGTACGCGGTCTCGGCCCCGGACCACGACTTCCCCCACGATGCGGCGAAGCCGTTTGTGGATGTCGCGCTGGAGGCGTTCGGCCCCTCTCGCCTGCTCTGGGGTTCCGATTTCCCCCCGGCGCTCGACTTCGTCTCATTCCCGCAGCTGGCGGATGCCCGCCTGCTCACAGGCTGCACGCCCGCCGAGATCGAGGCCGTGATGGGGGGCAACCTGCTGCGAATTCTCGATGCGCCGGCGTGATCAGCGGCCGGAGGCGGGGCCGGTCGAGCCCCGCTCGATCAGCAACGGGGCAGGCGCCCGGACGACGACATCCTCCACGTCCTTGCCGTCGATCAGCCGAACGAGCGTCTCGACCGCGGCTTCGGCCATCTCGGCCAGCGGCATTCGGACGGTTGAAAGCGGAGGGTTGAGATACGCCGCGACGGGCGCGTCATGGAAGCCGATCACCGAGATATCGGCGGGGATCCGCAGGCCGGCGGTCGTGATCGCAGACACCACCCCCACAGCAGACGCGAAGCTCGCAGCGACGACAGCCGTCGGTGGCCGGCGCCGACCGAGCAGGCGCTGCATCGCCTCGAAGCCACCGGCCTCGGTGAACACGGTCTCGACGATCATGCGCGGCGGAAGCGCCAGGCCGTGCACCTCGAGACGCGCGCAGAACCCCGCGCGGCGGCGGCGGGCGGTGTCGGCGTCGCTTGGCCCGGCGACGTAGCCGATCCGGGTGTGTCCCTGATCGACGAGCCGATCCACGGCGAGTCCGATCCCCAGCTCATCGTCGACCGAGACACTCACGCCGAAGTCGTCTCCACGGCGGTTCGCGTGTACGACCGGAAGCGGAAGTGCGGAGAGTGCCGCCGTGGCGCCTTCAGCGGTGGTCGCACTGGCGATGAGAAGGCCGTCGACTCGACCCTCCATCAGCAAACGCTGGTACGCGGAGCTTGTTGGGCCGAACTCCATCGCGTCGGCGACGAGGAGGACGTATCCCTCGGCGGCCGCCCGCCGCTCGGCACCGCGGAGGATCTCCGCGTTGACGGCGTAGGCGAGGTTCGGCAGCACCGCTCCGATCGTCATCGTGCGAGAGCGCCGCAGGCCGCGAGCGAACCCGTTGGGCACGTAGGCCAGCCGTCGGGCGGCTTCGAAGATCCGCGCGCGTGTCTCCGGACGGGCCGACACGGTCGGGTCGCCGTTGAGGACACGCGAAACGGTCGACACCGTGACGCCGCATGCCTCGGCCACATCGATGAGCCGCGGCCGCGTTACCGCCGTCCGCGTCGTCCGGTTACTCCTCGCCTTTCCGCTCAAAATGTTGTCCTCGCTCATTTGCGTGCCCAATGTGGGCCTGGACCGGCGCCGCGCGGCGGAACGTAGCAACCGAATATGCCTACCCGCTGACGAACTGATGGGTGAGGACGCGGCCGTCGCCGATCTCGACGATCGCCGCACTCAGCGTGCCGGCCGTGTAGTCACTGCCGGGATTCACGCACAGGGTGCGTCCGATCGCGGTGCTTCCTCTGCCCTCGTGGACGTGGCCGTGCAGCCCGAGAAGGGGCTGCACCTCCTCGATGAACTCCCGCACCGCAGTGGAACCCACCGGAGCCGTTTCGACGCCTGTTGCGGTGAGCCGCATCTCGAGGTTGGCATTCAGCTCGGGGGCGTCATCGAGGCCGGATTGGTACGGCGGTGGGTGCAATACCACGATCAGGTTGGCCGGGTCGCGAACGTCCGCAGCCATGGCGTCGATCCGCGCGCGCAGCGCGTCTTCGGGCAGCTCGCGCTCGGTGTCCCACGGTGTCGGGTTGGAATAGCCCGTGGTAATCATCTCGTGCGTCTCATCGAGTTGGATCAGCCGGTTCTCCGCAAACTCGACCACGTCGGATGACTGCATGGCAGCGTCGATCACGAGAAAGTCGTCGTTTCCAGGCGCGGCAAAGCAGCGCACGCCGGTGCCGCGAAGACGATCTTCGGCCAGCGCCATCCAATCCTCGATCGACGTGCGCACCACGTCGCGGAAGACGGCGTCGCGATGGTCGGTGTCACGCTGCAGCCTGGTCAACTCGTCGGCAGACACGGTGACGAAGTAGTGCCCGAACCCGCGGATCTGATCCTTCACCGTCGCTGCTTCCGCCTCGTCCATCCCGGTATGGACCGATTCGCCGTAACTGCAGTCGTACGTTCCGTCCGGGTTCCGCACGATCGGAACCATGACCTTGCCGGTGATGTCGCCACCGAGAATCAGATAGTCGACCTCGTAGAGCGGCGCGGCATTCAGGAACTTCCGGAAGCATCGCTCCGAGCCGTGGATGTCGGTGGCGAACAGTATCCGGCGACCGCGCGCGCGCTCCTTTGCGCGGTCGCGCCGTCTCAGCATCTGCAGGTCATTCTGGCGGGATCGTCTTGAACGCGAGGTCGATGTTGATCCCGCGACCCCGCTGAATCGCCCGAGCTCCGTAGTAGTAGGCGATCCCTGCCACGGCAATCAGAATCAGTGCCCCGATGGGCTTCCACAGGTCGGGCAGGCCGATCGCCTCGTGGAAGTACAGGGCGAGGCCCACGACGAAGACGTTCCACACAACGGTCAGTGCACCCATCACCGGCAGCACCGAAACGCCCGCCACCCGCCACTCGGCCGGGCTTCCCTTGTAGACGGCCGGGAGACGCGATGGCATGAACAGTCCCGCGAATCCGACCATGATGATCGTGAAGTATCCGAACAGCACGAGGTAGGAGAAGTACGTCAGGAAGGATGTCGTGAAGGCGGCCCATGCTGTTGCGACGATGCAGAACACAGTCATGACCACGATGGCGACGACCGGCGTGTGGGTACGCTCGTTGACCTCCGTGAACCTGCGCGGGCTGAGGCCGTCAAACGACCATGCGAAGGGCACTCGGTAGGCGATCGCGGCATTTGCGTAAAGCCAGGGTGGGATACAGCAGATCAGCGCGACGCCGAGGATGACTCCAACGAGAGTGCTTCCGGAGACGACGCCCACGAAGAACAGCGAATACGGGGCGGCCGGCACGCCGAACGCGCCGTTGCTCGACGCGATCAGAAAGTCCAAACCGACCGTATGGATGAACGCGAGCGTGCTGACCAGGATGAGCAAGCCCTGCCCGTATCCGCTCCAGAGCACGGACTGGAGCTGCCGCCGTCGCCGCCCGGCGCCCTTCATCTCGCCGGCGAGGTACACGCCGGCGTAGGCCGACACGAGGAGGCCGTACGTGACATAGATCGCGCCGATTGTGCTCTTTGTGGAATACCCCGTCTTGTCGGGGTAGACGAGACCGGCCTTCGCGCCGGCAGCGATCGTCGCGTGGTAGGTATCGTTCAGGTGGGTGAACGGCTTCGAGAACGAGTTCAGGTTGGAGATGAACGACCCGCGCGACGTGAACACGAGGATCAGCAGCGTGACGACCGAGCCGATCAACGAGACCATGTAAAGGATCGTCATGATCCGGCCGGCGAGCTTCGTTCCCAGGACTGCAACCGCGGCGGAGGCAACGATCACTGCGGAGCCGAGGAAGAACGTCCACCAGTTCCCGGACACGGTCGTCGACGCGCTCACCCACGACGAGTAGCCACCGAGCACCCCGACGATTGCGAGTGTCGGGGCGATAACGAGGCGGACGCCGGCGACGGCCACGAACGCGGCGCCCATGAGTGCGACGATCAGGTAGCAGAGGTTGGACGCGAGCGCGAGCGAGGGGTGCATGATGCGCGAGATGTATGCGTAGTCGCCGCCGATCCGAGGCATGGCCGAGCTCAGAAGCGCAAACGTCACGATCGGGAAGATGATGCCGATCAGCCCGATGACGAGCGCGATAATGAGGTTCGCGCCGGGGAGCGCGGCCCACACGTAGAACAGTGCGATCGCAAGGGCGACGCCCAGGGGGGTTGCGACGGCAGCGTTGTAGGAGATCATGTCCACGAGCGACAGCTCTCGAACGAGACCCGTTGCCTTGCGTGTGAATGGGGCGGCGCCCTCCGGCGATGCCCCTCCCTGATCCACGTTGCTAACGTCCACGGCGCACTCCTCCTGTGTGGGGCGGCATCGACGACGACTGTACGCCAGCGCCGGCGTTTGGGTCAACGACGGCGTTTATCACTATCTGAAGCACCCGCCGGGCGGTGCCTGGGCGGTTCGCCGGGGTGGTTGAGAGGGTGCACGGCGAGCGGGGTGACCTCGGCTGAGAACCACGGACTTGCCGGCAGCGAGACGATGAGGTCGTGGAGGTCGGTGGCATCGGCAGCCTCCCAGATCCCGACATTGCGCAATCCCCCCGGCACCCTCCAGATCCCCCGGATCACCCCAGCGTCCATCAGCTCGCGG
Organism: uncultured Actinomycetes bacterium; assembly: GCA_963717845.1. Taxonomy (GTDB): domain Bacteria; phylum Actinomycetota; class Thermoleophilia; order Gaiellales; family JAICJC01; genus JAICJC01. The sequence goes on along the minus strand of CAVQXH010000001.1, from coordinate 405,939 downwards.
CCGCGGCGGCGCTCGGCGGCGACCAGCTCGTCGCGTTCGGCCTGCGGCATGTCGGGCGGGAGCACGGTCGTGATCTGGACGAGGAACTCCACTGCGGTCGGGCCTACCGGCGCATCAGCGCCCGCAGGGCGGCGGCGATCCGCTCCGTCGTGGGAAGCCACGCCTCCTCGAGAACGCCGGCGTAGGGCACGGGCGTGTCGTCGCCGCACACGATCGCAGGCGGCGCGTCGAGGAGCTCGAACGCGTCGAGCATCAGCGCTGCGATCATCGTCGCACCCCAGCTGCCGCCGAACGGTGACTCCTGCACGATGAGCAGACGTCCGGTCCGCTCGAGACTCGTGCTCACAGTGGCCACGTCGAGCGGGGCCAGCGTGCGGGGGTCGATCAGCTCCACCGAGATGCCCTCGTTCGCGAGCTGCGCGGCTGCTTCGTCGGCCCGGACGCGCATCAGCTGGGTTGCCACAACCGTCACGTCGGTGCCGGTGCGCACCACGGCGGCGCGTCCCAGCTCGGCAGGCTGCCGATCGGGGTCGAGAGTGCCTTTCAGGTTCATCATCGACTTGTGCTCGAAGAACAGCACCGGATCCTCGGCGCGGATCGACGCGAGCATCAGGTCGTACGCATCCGCCGGCGACCCCGGCACCGCGAGCTTCAGGCCAGGGACGTTCAGAAACCAGTTCTCGACGGTCTGGGAGTGCTGCGCGCCAAATCCCCCGCCGGCTCCGTTGGCCATCCGGATCGTTACGGGAACCCGAGCCTGGCCGCCGGTCATGTACCGATACTTCGCGAGCTGGTTGGCGATCTGGTCGAAGCACACACCGGTGAAGTCGGCGAACATGAGCTCGGCGACCGGTCGCAGGCCCTTGAGGGCGGCGCCTATGGCTGTGCCGACGATCGCCTGCTCGGAGATGGGCGTGTCGCGGATCCGGTCGCCGCCGAACTCGTCCATGAGACCGTCGGTGACCTTGAACGCCCCTCCTGCTGCGGCGATGTCCTCGCCCAGCAGGAACACGCGGCCATCGTCCTCAAGTGCCTCGCTGAGGGCTTGGTGGATCGCTTCGCGGAACGTCACCTCGATCATGCCCACACGTCCTGCAGCCGTGACTGGACGTCCGGTTCATCCCACGCCTGTGCGCGCTCGGAGGCAGTGCGGACGCGGTCCTCGGCGTCGCGGTGAAGCTCGTCCAGACTGGCCGGATCGATGCCCCGCTCGAGCAGGGCGGACCTGGCGAGGTGGATCGGGTCGCGCGCCAGCCACTCCGCGACCTCTTCCTTGGGGCGGTAGCGACCGGGGTCGGCGCGAGAGTGGCCCTTGTGCCGGTACGTGAGGGCTTCGACCAGGGTCGGCCCATCGCCGGCCCGGGCACGGTCAGCCGCTTCGGACAGTGTGTGGAAGACGGCACTGACATCGTTTCCGTCCACCGCCACGCCGGGGATGCCGAAGCTGATCGCCCGATCGGCGAGGCGGTCGATCGGCGTCGTGAGATGCAGCGCCGTGTATTCGCCATAGAGGTTGTTCTCGCACACGAACAGCACGGGCAGCTTCCAGATAGCGGCGAGGTTCAGCGCTTCGTGAAACGCGCCGATGTTGGTCGCTCCGTCGCCGAAGAAGCACAGACAGACGTCCTGGGCGCCGGTGTACCGGGATGCGAACCCGAGCCCGACGGCGATCGGCAGGTGCGCCCCGACGGTCGCGATCGAGCCGTAGGCGCCGCAGCTGATGTCGGTGAGGTGCATCGAGCCGCCCTTGCCGCCGCACAGGCCCTGTGCCTTGCCCAGGATCTCGGCGAACGTCCGGTCGAGCGGGGCGCCCTTGGCGAGGACGGCGCCGTGGCCGCGATACGTGCAGAGCATGGAATCGCCGTCGCGCAGCACGGCGCAGGCACCGACGACAACCGCCTCCTGCCCCGAGCACAGATGGGTGGACCCGCGCACGAGGTTCGCCATGAACAGGCGCTGCGTCTCCTCCTCGAACGCGCGGATCTCGATCATCGCCCGGATGAAGCCGAGGAGCTGATCGGTCGGTACTGCTCCCCGCTCGACCGCTCCGTGATCTTCCGTGCTCGTCACACGACCTCCCTCCAGGCCAACGCGGTGTTGCCCGCGCCGCTGCCAAGCAGCTCGAAGCCGGAGAGCTTCCGACCCCGCGACGACTATAGGATCGGCTCTGCGTCCGGTCAAAATCGCTGATTGTCAGCATATGAATCTCAGGCGAATGTGAGCCGCCGGACAGTGTCTTCGCGGATGGCGACGCCGAGACCGGGGTCGCCTCGGAGCGCCAGCGCTCCCGCTTCCTGGACCCATGGAACCTCGACCAGATCGTGTTGAACCGGGGACTCATGGGGCTTGAAGTCCACGACATCTCCGTTCGGCGAAATGGCAAGAACGTGCAGGCTCGCGGCGGTGTTGAGAGCGCTGCTCCAGCTGTGCGCGCTGTATCGGAGGCCGGCGGCCTCGACCATCGCGACGACCGCGCGGCACCCGGTCAGACCGAGGCAGCGACCAGGGTCGAGTTGGACGACATCGACGCCGCCCGACTCGATCAGCCGCTGGTACGTCTCCGGGCTCCACTCATCTTCGCCGGTTCCGATCGGTGTGCTCGTCGCCGCACGCAGCTGTCCGTAGCCTGTGAGATCGGCTGGAAGGAGTGGCTGCTCGATCCACCGCAGACGGAACGGCTGCCATTGCGTCGACCTGGCGATCGCCGTTTCGACGTCCCAGAGCCCGTGGACGGCTGCGATGTCGATCACGAGCGAGAGGTCGTCGCCGATCACCCGGCGGATCTCCGTGAGGTAGCGCAGATCGCGCTCCGGATCGTGGCCGATGAGAGCCTCGGGACTCAGGCCGCCGCCTCCCTTGACGACGCGATAGCCGGCCTCGCGGAACGACCGGAACTCTGCCAGCGTCCAATCGAGATCCTCCATGTCGAGGATGATCGCCGCCATTGCCGTCACCGCGTCCTTGCAGCGCCGGCCGAGGAGGTCGGCGACCGGTCGGCCCTCGAGCTTGCCTTTCAGATCCCACAGCGCCATGTCGATCGCGCTGATCGCAAAGGCGGCGATTCCCTCCACACCGAACCAGAAGGCGTAGTCGCACATCTCCCGCCACAAGGTTTCCGTCTCCCGGGGGTCGCGACCGGCGAGCCGGGCCGCAAAGCCTTCGAGCACGAGCACACGGGTCGCGAGCGCCGCCTCGCGGAATCGGGTGTTCGCCTCCCCCCAGCCGACCAGGCCGCCGGCGGTTTCGATCCGCACGAGCGTGATGTAGCGGACGCGGCCGCCGTAGTGCGGTTCCGGGTACGCGAGCGGGTAGGCGTCGATGCGACTGATCACATGCACGCGCGCTGCATCTCGTTCCGAGTGATCGCTACGGCCTCGTCCACACCCATGCCAGGCTTCGCCAGCACCTGCTCTGCGCCTGCGGCTACGGCGAGTTGCACGCTCGCGCGGGCGCTCACGTCCGTCTCCGAGCACGACCCGCCGATGAACACCGCCGCGCCGGCCGCGCGGCATGCCTGGACGGCCGCGACGGCGTTCGTGAGCGCCCCCAGATCGGGCATCTTGATCTGAATCAGGTCGGCTGCACCGGCGTCCAGGAACCGGGCGATGTCTGCGAGCGTGTTGCACCACTCGTCCGCGACGATCGTGAGAGGGGTGTCGTTGCGGGCCAGGTCCGCCCGCAGTCCCACGAGAGCGTGCAGTGTGCTGGCCGCATCCGCGCCGTAGATGGGTGACTCCAGCTGCACAGGGTACGGTCTGCAGAGAGCGACGAGTCGCTCGCAGATGCGGACCATCGCAGCGACGTCGCCACCGGTCTCGGCCCCCAGCAAGCCGTACACATCGAAGTGAAGGCGGGGCTCGTACGCCACGTCGCCCAGGTCTTCGACGCGCTCCCGCACCCAGCCCGCGTATTCCAGGAGCGCCTCGCCGCCGACGCCGAACGCCTCGGGAGAGTTGATAAGCCCGTGCGGAAGCACGTCGACGCGCTTCAGGATCATCTTGTCGACGTTTCGGCGGCGTTCCTCGCCGCTTTGGGCATAAATCGGGACGGGCTTGATCTGATCTCCCCCGACGAGTTCGAGCAGGATCTGCGCGGCCGGTTTGCGCGAGACGGCGGCAGCAAGCGACAGGAGCGCCTGGCTCAGGCCGTAGCGGACAGCACTGTGGAGTTGGCGCCCCTCGAGGCGGATCCCCTCGACCAGCGCACAAGCCTCGGCGAATGAAACTCCGGTGGTGCCACGCAGCGCCTCAAACGCGAGCGCAAACTGCGGCGCCAGCATGGGGGGATCAAGCGGCCGCTCGCGACCTCCGAAACCGGAGTACTGCACGCTCACGGCGTCGCCCCACCCGGCGTGGCCGTCGGCGGACTCGAGGCGTATCACGACGGCCTGAGCGGGGTTTCGAACGTGCCGATGGCCCGGCGTGCGCGGCGCTCCGCGATACACGAGCCCGTCCGGCTCGGCGCCGGCTTGAATCGCGAGCAGGTCGTCCGCGTAGTAGCCGCCGAGGCCGGGCGCCACCTTCCCCGCCGCGATGTCGAACGTGGCCGGCGCGCGGTCCTCGACGGTCGTCATGGGCGGGAGAGCTTACCCCAGACCAGCGGAACCCCATGTCCTCCTCGATGGCCTTGACGACTACCTGGCAAGCGGAAGCTGGGCGAGCTCGCGCTCCGCCAAGCTTGGCGCGACCCGCGCCTTCGCGGTGGCTAGGATGGCGGCGTGGGATCACGTGGTTCTCGCGCCGGCCGGGCGAAGTTCCGCATGAATCACGCTTGGAGTGGCACGGGCCCGGTGGCCCATCCGGTCTTCAAAACCGGCAGGCCGTGGTAGCCCCACGGTTGGTAGGTTCGACTCCTGCGCCGCTCCGCTCACGAATCACCTGCAAATACCGCGTTTCGGGACCGCGTCGTTGTCCATTCTGTCGGTATCTCCGGAACGGCTCCGTGTGAGGCGCGTCCGCGGCGTCGCCACTGGTCGGCCGCCCGGAGGAGAGAGTGTTTGCCCGCGCCAAGACTGGAGAGGCTGCACGCTGGAGGGCTGCTGCCGGCTGCCGAGGCCATGGGCATCCCCAGGGCGGAACCGCACACGCCCGTCGATCGCGGGAACGGTCAGCGTTCGTCAGCGGCAAGTTCATAGGCAGGCTCTCCGCGGACGTGTAGCGCGGTGCGTGTCCATTGCGGCATCCACCAGTTGGCGTCGCCGAGCAGGCGCATCAGCGCTGGCACGAGCAGGGCGCGGATGAGGGTCGCGTCGAGGATGATGCCGGCTGCGAGGCCGATTGCGAGGGGCTTGAACTCGTAGCCGGGACCGGTCGAGAGGACGAGGAAGGCGAACATGAGGACGAGGGCGCCGCTGGTGACGAGCTTTCCTGTGCGGGCGAGCCCGAGCTCGATCGCCTTTTCGGTGGAGCCCGTCTCGTCGTAGGCCTCGCGCATGCGGCCGATCATGAAGACCTCGTAGTCCATCGAGAGGCCGTAGAGGAAGGCGAAGATCATCAGCGGGATCCAGGCGAGCACGGATCCGCTCGCCGGGATGTCCCAGAGCTGGGAGCCGTGCCCCTGCTGGAAGACGAGCACGACGACGCCGAAGGTCGCCGCGAGGGAGATGAGGTTGAGCACGACGGCCTTGAGCGCGAGCACGATCGAGCGAAACGCGCGTGCGAGCAGGATCAGCGTCAGGACCAGTAGCAGAGCGAGCACGTAGGGGAAGCTGCGGAAGAGCGCATGGATGAAGTCGCGGTCCACTGCCGTCACCCCGGTGAGCGTGCCGTTCGTGCCCTTCAGCCTGTCGTGTGCGCGGTCGACAGTCGCCTGAATGCCGGGTGCTGAGCCGTCGATAGCGGGGAACGCCTCGACCAGCGAGCTCGAGCCCCGGCTCCACGCTGGGGGCGCGGTCGCTCCGACGATGCCCGGAACCGTTCGCAGCTTGGCGGCGATCCGTTGGGCGTCGCCGCTGCGCTCGACCAGCACGTCGAGCGGCTTCATCACGCCCGGGCTGATGTGCGCGTCGGCGAGCATCTGGCGGCCGGCGATCGCGGTGCCGGTGCCGGGGAAGTTCTTGAGCTGCGGCTCGTTGGGGTTCAGCTGCGTTCCGAAGCCCGCAAGCAGCGTGGCGATTGCAAGGCCGGTCGCTGCGACCGGGAGCGGGCGGCGAACCACGAAGCGCGCCCAGCGGCCCCAGGCTCCGTGCTCGGGATGGCCGCGATCAACGAAGCGACGCGGTATGACGCGAAGACTGTTGACGCGCTCTCCAAGCACGGCCAGGAGCGCAGGTAGCAGCGTCAGCGACGCGAGCACCGAGACGGCGGGGATCAGCATGCCGGCGACGCCCATCGAGCGGACGAGCGGCAGCGGCACTGCGATCAGCGCGAGCAGTCCGATCGCGACCGTCGAGCCCGACACGATCACGGAGCGCCCCGCGTGGGTGACCGTCTCGACGAGCGCCGCGTCGACGTCCGCGCCGTCTCGCAGCTCCTCGCGGAAGCGGAAGATCATGACCAGCGCGTAGTCGATCGCGACGCCGAGGCCGACCAGCGCGATCAGGAACTGGACGATGATCGAGACGTCGGTCACGTACGTCAGCGCCCACACGAGCGTGAACGTGTTGAGAATCGCAGCCATCGCGACGACCACCGGCATCAGCACGGCCGGCAGCGTCCCGAAGACGAACAGCAGGATCACAAGCGCGCCCAGCGCTCCGATCACAGCCTCAACCAGCAGGCTGGGACCGCCGCTCGAGCCATCGGCGCTCGCCTCGTCGAGCGGGAGGTGGCCGGTGACGTTCACGGTGATCCCGGCCGGCAGGCCCGCCGCGGCCGCGGCCCGCATCTTCACGGCACCGCTCTTCGTGGCGACGGTGGCCGGACCCGGCGGATAGACCTCGGCGAAGGTGGTGTGCCGGTCGCGCGAGACGTACATCGCGTCGCCGGTTGTGAAGTACGAGCTTACGAGGGCGCCGGGCATGGTGGCGGCGGCTCGCCGCGTCGCGCGCTCGATCGCCCTGCTCTTCGTCGCGTCACCAGCCGCATGGAAGACGACGACGTTCGGTGCGCGTGCGCCGGCGCCGAACGCATCCAGCGTCCGCTGGCTCGCCTCGTAGGCGGGGCCGCCAGGGATCGCGAGGCCCTGGTACCAGCGGTTGGAGACCTCTCCGGCAGCGAAAGCGCCGAAGAGCGTGAGAACCGCCCAGGCGCCGATCACGGCCCAGCGGTGCTGGTTTGTCAGATGTGCGAAGCGGGCGAGCATGGGACTCTCCTGTCGGCAGTCGTCGAGATCCGTCACGGGAGAGGATCCACTGCGACGCCCGCGTCGGCATCGATCCTTCGGCGATCGTCGACGCGACCAAAGTCGCGATGCACACCGACCTTCGACGTCGACCGAGCGCCTGGGACGACTCGGTGCGCGGCCCGCTCAGTCCTCGGCTTCGCGGACGAGCAGCGCGATCTGGACGCGGTTGTCCACTTCGAGCTTCGTCAACAGCCGAGACACATGGGCCTTCACGGTGGCCGTGCTCATGTAGAGCTCCCTGGCGATGTCGGCGTTCGCAAGCCCACGGCCGACCGCCAGGGCCACCTCACGCTCGCGCCCGCTCAGCAGCGCCATCTTCTCGCGCGCGTCCTCATAGCGGGCCGCGGTGTCCGGGTCGCCCGCGACGAGGGCGACCAGCCGTCGAGCGATGGTCGGCGAGAGCATGCTTTCCCCCGCGCCCACAAGCTCGATCGCGCGGACGATCTCACCAGGCGGCGTATCTTTGACCAGGAAGCCGGCCGCGCCCGCACGCAGCGCCCGCAACACGAGCTCGTCCTCCTCGAACGTCGTCAGCATGAGCACCGCCGGCGGCCTCGGCTGGCTTCGTAGCAACCGCGTGGCGGCGATGCCATCCAGCTGCGGCATGCGGATGTCCATGAGAACGACGTCCGTGTGGTACCTGTCGATCGCCGCCAGGACACCGCGGCCGTCGGCTACCTCGCCGACCACGTCGATCCCCGCGGCTCCGGCGAGCATGAGCTGCAGGCCCGAACGGACAAGCGCGTCGTCATCGACGATCAGGACGCGGATCGACTCACTCACGGCGCCCACGGCAGCGTGGCCCGCACGACGAACCGACCGGCCGGATCCTCGCCGTGCTCGAGCGAGCCGCCCGCGAGCGCCACGCGCTCTGCGAGACCGACCAGCCCCAGGCCTGCACCGGGCAGCCGTCCGTCGTCGAGGAGCTCAGACGCGCGACCGCTGACGACCTCGAGCACCAGTGGCGGCCCCGGGTCGAGGCGGACGGTGACCGGCGCGCCGCGGGCATGCTTGCGCGCATTCGTCAGAGCCTCCTGCAGGACACGGAAGGCAGTGCGTCCAACAGCAGACGGAACGACGTCCGTTGCGGCACGCTCCTCCCAGCGCACGTCCATCCCCGCCGCCCGCGACTCCTCGAGGAGGGCCGGGATCTGCGCCAGCGTCGGCTGTGGCGCCTCTGGCCCGGGGCGGCCGTCCTCCTCGCGCAGCACCCCGATGACGGCCCTGAGCTCCTCCAGCGCGGCCTGGCCGCTGGCGCGGATGACGCCGGCAGCTTCGGCCATCTCCTCAGGCGAGGCGTCGCGTCTGAACTCGAGCGCGCCCGCGTGGAGACTCAGGATTGAGAGACGGTGCGCGAGCACGTCGTGCATCTCCCGCGCGATCCGCCTGCGCTCTGCGTCGCGCGCCTGCTCGACGCGCAGCAGCTGCTCGGACTCGAGCCGCCGAGCGCGTTCGTGCAGTGACGCAACCAGCTCCCGTCGCGTTCGCGCGAAGAGCCCCCAGCCGATCGCGACCGTCATCACGAGCACGCACAGCGCCATCGTGCCCCAGTAGCCGCCGGTGTCCGCATCGGCGTAGAGGAGCGGATAGATCGCGTTCGAGACGAGCGACAGCGCGAAGATCCAAGCCAGCGCGCGAGGCGACGATCTGACAGCGGCGTTGAACAGCGCGATCAGCGCGGCAAACCCCGCCAGCGGCGACACGGTCGTCGCCGCGAGCGCGAGGACGGCGACGGCAGTTGGGTGCTGACGGCGAAACGCGAGCGCCGCACACGCGACGGAGCCGAGCCCAACGTCAAGCCAGAGGCTCCACGCGTCCCGTCCAGCCCAGACGGACGCGAGCGAAACGGCTCCCAGCACAGCTGCCACCAGCACGAGGACGCCGTCGATGACACGGTCGCGCACGGCGGACTCGTCCTGCGACGGCTCCATCACCGCCGTCGGCAACAGTTGCCGCTGCAACCACGGCACAGTGGAATGCGGCCAGGACACTGCCATCTCCGGCACAGCATAACGCTGCAAATTGCCGCGACGCCGCGACTTAAGTCGATCTCGACAGCTACCGAAGCCCGCGCTGAAGCGCTGACGCCGCGGTGAAGAAACAGGGCGACTGCTCCCAAATCTGCCTGCCTGGCGCCGGCGACTCCATGGATCCGCGGAGGGCAAGCCGAGCGGATAGCTCGTGGAGGGCGCGATCGAGGGCGCAGACCCCTCGCGAGGCCTCTCGCAGAGCCAAACCCGTCCGGCCTTCAAAACCGGCAGGCCGTGGTAGCCCCATGGTTGGTAGGTTCGACTCCTGCGCCGCTCCGCTAGGCGCCCGTATGCCCCGGAAAGCGATCAGTCCGGAGACGGCGGAGGCGGCCTGTACAGCTCCTGCACGGCAGCGGCGATGTCCCCACCGCCGGCCTCAACGGGCTCCATGTACAAGCGTCCTTCGGTGACCAGGCCGTCACGCATCACGAAGATGGTGACTCCACGCATCGCGAAGAGCGAGCCATCTACGTGGTGGCCCCGCCAGCTCCACTCACCCCATTCGATATCCCCGTCCACCGCTCTGGCCACCAGCTCCGACCTGAAGTCGGGCACGCCCTCGAAGACCGATGACCAGTTCTCGAGTACCTGAGAGCTCCCGCCAAACCCACGACTCGGGTGCAGCGGTTGCGTGCTTCGATAGTCCTGAGCGAACAACGACGCCAGGAGCTCGGCGTCGTGCGCGTTCGTCGCATCCCGCAACCGCTCCAGCATGGTCGCCATCTCAGGACCATAGCTCACTGACTCCGGTGGATCCGCGATGTGGGCGAGGCTCCGCGAGCCCTTACCGCGTAGCTGCAGCCCCCCAGCTCGGGTAGTTCTCGAGAGTGTTGGGCGTGTTGATGACCTTGACGATGTGAGACCCGTCCGCGTGCATAACGCAGATGTCCTCGTTGTAGTCGACGGGTGGGCGGTTAAGGGTGCCTTGGTTCTCGCACATGAAGAGGATCTTCGAGCCGTCCGGTGAAAATGACGGCTTGTGGCCGCCGAAGCCGACGTGGGCGCGGACGATGGTGTGCCGGTCGTGGCCGTCGGGGCGAATCACCTGGATGGTCCCATCGGGCGGGTTGTCGAAGATGATCCAATGGCTGTCGGGCGACCAGGTTGGGTGTTCAGAGTTGAGGCGCCAGGGTGTGAGTCGTCGGACACGATGTGTGTCGGTGCCGACAATGAACACCGCCTGCGCGCAGCACACACCGGCGGCAGACGGGGCCAGGCGGGCGAAGACGATCCAGCGGCCGTTCGGCGCGTATCTCGGCTCCACGTCGAACCCCCGAGACCGCATCTCCAGCGGCCGGGCGCCGCCGCCGCCGGCGCGCATCGTCCAAAGGTGAGTCTTGAATCCCGGCGCGTTGGGGTCGCCGCGTGAGAAATCGAACACGATGCGGCGGCCGTCGGGCGACCACGACGGTACCTCGTGGATGCCGGGGCCCGACGTGAGGACGCGCAGGTCGCCGCCATTCCGATTCGCGGTGGCGATCTGCTCGTCGCCGTCGGGTTGGAAGAAGTCAAACGCGATCCGCCGGCCGTCGGCTCTCCAGTCTGAGAAGAACCCGGGCCGATGACTGAGCACCTTGACGTGAGTTCCGTCGGGCCGTACCAGTAGCAACGGCACGCCCAAGCCGGTCGCCGGATCGACTCTGCGGAAGGTGATCGGCCCGTTGCGACCGTGGAAGCTTGCTTGCGCCGTCGTCGCCGCAGCCCCGCAAACCACCAACACAAGAACCATGGCGGACAGTGCGCGCGAAACGCCGGTGACCAATCCGGCGGTGATGGAAGACCATGTCATGCCTCGCCGACCCTACGGAGTCCGAGCGATCGAGTCAACTGTGACGAACGGCGAACGCTGATGCCGCCCTCGCGGCCGTATCGGCTCTGGCGAGGTCGGCTGCATCCTCCCGGCCACCGCCTGGACGAGGTCATCGCTGGTCGGGCCGCCGAACACCGGCGATGGCCGCGCCCCCGCCGCGACCCGAGCCACCGCGGAGCCGTGGGAGCCGCGACCCGGTGGTGGGCGTCGCTATCCGTCGATCAGTCGGACGTGGTCGATCAGACCATCGGCGATGTGGTAGATCGCGACCGCGCGGACAGGATCCGTTAGCCAGCCATGGATCTGTTCCTCATCGATTACGTACTCGCCGGCGTTGATCCGGTGGACAAGCTCGCCGCGTAGTTCTGGGTGGTCGGCGAAGAACGGCGCGTACTCTGCGCGCATCCCCTCGTGCCCATGCATCAGCGTCGTGCCCACGCCATTCTCGATGACGACGTGCGGGGCGTAGCAGGCGACGAACCGATCAATGTCACCTGCGTTGTAGGCCTCCAGCTGCGCCACGACGGGTGTTAGGTCTGCCACCAGGCGAGCTTACCGCCCCGGGAACCAGCTACGTTCCCCCGACGCCGCGAGGGGGGCCGCAGCCCCCCAGAGGGCTGTTCCGGTGCGGGCGGCTCGGTCTCGTTGGTCGGTCGGTGTCTTCGAAACCGGCAGGCCGTGGTCGCCCCACGGTTGGTAGGGTCGACTCCTGCGCCGCTCCGTTAGGCCGAAAAGTGCGTGGTTGAGCGGAACTAGACCCATCCACGCACCGCACCTTCCACACGGTCGAGTGCGCGAAGCCGGTCGCGCCAGCTACCAGGCGCGGCCGTCAGCCGGTCTGGCGGCGACAGTCGCAGCTTCGCTCCTCCACCTCGGCGACACGTCCGCTGATCTCGCGAGGCTCGGCCGCGGAATATGCGTTGCCAGTAGATGGCGGGCAACTCGAGCCGAGTCGGTTGGGCGGGGTAGGCTAGGGGGTCCGAGACTAGGAGGCCGATCGTGAAGATGACCGTGATCCACGACCGCGAGACCACCGACCCGAGGCTCCACCTCACCATCGATCCACAAGCCCGGACGATGATCTCGGCGCAAATGAGTCTGCCGTACCTGGGCGGGCTGTCGTTCACCGTCCGGCGCACTCAGGCTGCGGAGCCGGACGGCAGCGCACTCACACCGCCTGAATAGAGTGGCTTCGCTTCGGCGAGCGCGCCGGACGTCGCGTGCGATCTTGCCTGGGTCGATCTCGAGGCACCCACCGGCGCCCACGGTGATGGGCGTTAGGCGCGCTGTGGGGACGCGACCCGTAGTGCCGTGGTTCGCCACCAGGCAAGCAGCTCGTCCGGGCTGAGCGTGCTCTGTGCCCATATCGTCGCATTCAGCGAGCTGTATGACCACAGGATGACATCCTGCGGGTCGAGCAGGCCCATGAAGAAGCGGTCGATCCTCCCTTGCGTCGTTCCGTTGGTGTCCGTCCACGTCCCGGCGAAGAAGACGCCTAGGCCGTCGCCATTGGCGTCGAGCAGATGGTTCATCCCGTCCTCGCTGGGCCACAGCTCGTAGTAGGCGTCGACGCGGCCGCTGTCTGAGCGGCAGCGAATCTGGACGAGCACGCCTGGATCCGCGCCATCGGGCTCCACGCCGCAGTTCTGCGACGAGATCTGCTCCGGAAAGTCGCTCGCCAGCTGTGCCGCATACCCCGCAAATCCGGACGCGCTCGTCCCCGCGTTCTTCGTCGCGTTACGCGTGACCGAGCGGGTGCCCGCGCGCGTCCCCGTGGTCGTTCGGGTGCCACCGGCGGTCGTATGGCCGTTCGTTCGAGTAATCATGTACGCGGCCAGGAGGCCTGCGAGCAGCGTGACGAGCGCGATCATCACGAGTGTGGCAGCCCGTCGGCGCCGGCCGCGCGCAACCACCGGGGGGCGCGGCACGCCGCCGCTGGGCTGCGTCGGCTGTTCGCGAGCCCGGTCGAGCGGGATGGTCTCGCCCAACGCGAACGCTTCTGTCGCGTACGGGTACGTGGACGGCCCGCTCGTGGGCTCGGCAGCCGGCCGTTCGGCCGACACCGCCTGCGTCGCCGAAGGCCGCAAATCGTCGCTCGAGAGGTCGATGTCGGTCGCAAGCGCCGCTTCTGCGATGAGCTCGGCACAGGTGGAAAAGCGATCGTCGCGACTCTTCGCGAGCGCCCGGGCGATGACTCGGTCGAGTCCCGGAGGTAAATCCGGCCGCTCCTCGGAGACCGCGGGCGGCGCCTGCACAAGGTGCTTGTTCATGAGCTCATACAGCGACTCGGCCTCGAACGGCGGATGCCCCACGAGGCAATGGAACATGACGCAGCCAAGGCTGTAGACATCCGAGCGCCAGTCGACGGCGCTTGTGAGCGTGATCTGCTCAGGCGACGCGTAGACGGTCGTGCCCACGAACACCGCGGTGCCACCGCCGCCTGCGGGGTCCTTTGCAACCCCGAAATCCGTCAGGAGCACTGCGCCGTCGGAGCGGATCAGCACGTTTGCCGGCTTCACGTCGCGATGGACGATGCCGCGCTTGTGGGCGGCGTCCAGGCCGGCCGCGACCCCCTGGAGGATCTCCAGCGTCTCAGCGACCGGAAGTGCACCCCGCGCGTCGAGGAGTCGTTGCAGATCTTCCCCGTCGACGTACTCGGTGACCAGGTACGGCTGGGACTCGTCGACGCCGGCGTCGATCACCCGAACAACGTTTGGATGGCGTGCCAACACCTGCAGCTGCGGCTCCTGCCCGAACCGCGTCCGGATCTCACCTTCGGTGCGGGCGCCGCCGGCGTCAGCGTGCAGCAGCTTCACGGCGACCAACTCGCCCGTGTAGCAGTGCCCGGCCTTGTAGACGACGCCCATTCCGCCCGCGCCGAGACGTTCCACGAGCCTGTAGCGGTGGTCGAGCACCACGCCGATGCGAGGATCATCCGTCACCACGTGATCGAGACACCGTATCGCGACTCCGGGTGTCGCGGCGGTGCGGGCGGTCGCCGGCCCATACCACACAGCTATCGGAGCGTGCGTACGGCTATTGCGAGGCTCTCGATGGTGCGTTCGCGGGGCGTGACCTGCGCTCGACGCCGGTCGACTGATGGCGACTCTCCGTCCTTCGGTTGGACGCCGAGGAGAAGGTACTGGCGTTCGTGTTCAGCCCGCCGCCGCCGCTGCAGACGGATCGCGACCGGGTCAGGCATCTGGAGGCCGACATCGTCAGGCTGGAGCGGCAGGTCGGTCTGGGGTGACGTGGGCGCGATCTCGGCTGGTGCGTCGTGGTTGGGGAGGTCGAGCAGGCTCGCGCTGCGGTGTAGCCGCAGCAGGGCGTCGCTCGGCGAGCGTCGCGGACGATGCGCAGCACGAGCTCGCGTTCGGCAAGCAGCGCGCGCAAGCCGGTTCCCCGGCGCAGCACGATGCTCCGCTCGGCAAGGTGAGTGGATTGCTCGAGCGCGACCGCTTGCATCGGCCAGGGCGCCGCTAAGCGCCTTCACCATTCCTCGTCGCGACCGCTCGGCGCCCAGCTCCCGCAGGCGATGTCGACGAACTCGCGCGTCGCTCTGCGGTCCGATCACGAAACCCCGCATCGATCAGCTCATCGGCGGCCCGCCGGGCGCGGCCGCGCACGAGCCGCTCCCGCGCGCGTGCCGCCCAATCGATGCGTCGCTCAGCCTCGTCAGCCGGCGCTGTTGATCGCGTCGCTGAGCACGCTAATGTCGGAGCTGTCGTTGTAGGCGTGAAGCGACACGCGGATGCCGCCTCCTCTCGAGCTGACCACGATGTGGCGCTCTTCAGCGAGGCGGGCCTGGACTGCAGCAGCGGCGCGCGTGGGGTGGCGAAGCGAAACGATGTGGTGGCTCGCCCCGGGCGCGTCGAGATCTCGGAACGGCGTCCAGCCGTGAGGCGCCATCGCGGCGACGAGCTCGCGCGCCAGCGCCTCGGCGTGTCGGGCGAGAGCTGGGAAGCCGACTCGGGTCAACACCTCGATCGAGGTGCGCAGGCCGGCGGCCGAGCCGTATGCGATCGTCGAGAGTTCGAACCGTCGCGCGTCAGGCGCGAGCGCCAGCGTCGTTGGGTCGAACCGGAAGGGGTGCTGGGTGCCTTTCCAGCCGACGATGGGCGGCACGCACTGCAGTAACTCGTCGGAGACCACGAGCACGGCGACGCCGCCTTGCGCGGACAGCCATTTGTACCCGCTGCACACGAGTGCGTCAGCAGACCACGAGCGCAGGCTCACGGCCATCGCTCCCGCCATCTGCGTGACGTCGACGATGACACGCGCCCCCACTGCGTGGGCTCGCCGAACGACCTCGCCGACGTCGACCAGCGACCCGGTCGCGAACTGGACAGCACTGAAACACACCGCGGTGGTACCGCTGTGGATGCCGTCGACAAGCGCAGCCGTGAGATCTTGCCCTGGATTGTCGTCGACCCACCTGACCGCCGTGCCCAGCCGCTCGCGCGCAGCGAGCCACGGATAGGTAACGCTGGGGAAGTCAGACGCCACGAGAACGACCTCACCGCCGGCCGTCGCTGTCAGGATCGCGAGCTGACCGAGCGCCTCACTCGCTCCCGCCACCACCGCTACCGATCGCAGCGGCGCGTCAAACAATCCGGCCGCAGCCTCGCGGAGGTCATCCAGAATCCGCTCCTCGGCGGCGTCCGAGAGCCGCACGTTTCCGTACTGCGCCACCTCGACCACGAATTCGACCATCGCTTCCGTCGAACGGCGCGGAACCAGGCCAAGCGACGCCTGATTCAGGTACACACACCGCTCAAGCGCTGCATACTCCTCACGCGGGATCACGGCCGAGGTCAAGCCCTCGCCCGCCGAACTCGATCCTGTGGTCGCGCCACGATCCAGATCATCAGACCCTAGCGACACCATCGGAGGCTCGGCGTGGACGCGGCCAGATGATCGCTCAAGCGCCTCTTGCCCCGCTGCCCTCCCGACGTGGCAGCCGCAGCGAGGACAGCGCGTTCAGCGGATCGTGACCGAGCAGGTTCAACCCGCCTGCGCGCGAACTGTGGAGCGTCGTGGTTTGGGACGAGATCGGCTGATCGGAAGGGGAAAGCATGAGCCTCGAACTTCAACGGAAGCTGGCGGTTGAGTTCCTCGGCATGTTCATCTTTGTGTTCACGGTCGGCATGGCCACCAACAAGGCCGGCGCCGGCGTGCTGGCGCCGATTGCTATCGGGTCGGTGCTCATGGTGATGGTGTTCGCCGGCGGCCACGTGTCCGGTGGCCACTTCAACCCGGCGGTGAGCACCGCGGTACTCCTGCGTGGGCGGATGGCCGCTGGTGAGTATGGCCCCTATCTCGGCACGCAGTTCGTGGCTGCGGTCATCGCAGGGCTCCTGGTGCGCTACGTCGGCGGCCGCGAGCCACACGCCGTCGTCGCCAGCGACGGCAAGATGCTGATCGTCGAGTTCATCTATACGTTTGCCCTGGCCTGGGTCGTGCTGCACGTGGCCACAGCCCGCGGCACCGACGGCAACTCGTTCTACGGCCTCGCCATCGGCTTCACGGTGGTAACCGGCGCATTCGCGGTCGGCGGCATCTCTGGCGGCGCGTTCAACCCCGCCATCGCAGTGGGCGCGTCGGTAACTGGACTTTTCGAGTGGTCGAACATTTGGATCTACCTCGTAGCCGACTTCCTCGGCGGCGCTGCGGCCGCATTCGCGTTCCTGTACGTGCTGCCAGCCGAGAAGCAGATCGGAGACACCGATGCGGCAAGAACCGACTGACCACGCACCCGCTGGGTCGGCGAGCTTGCCCGCCAGGTAGATCCTGCCTCGAAACGAGCTGAGCTTCGGACCATCGCTATGCCGCCGCGAACCCACACGTCCGCGGTCTCGCATATCGCCTTCGTGCCGGATGGACGAGAACCGCACGAGAGTACCGCCGAGAAGCATGATGGCATAACGGGGCTTCGCCACCGTGATGGCGACGTCTGAGCGCGTATATAGGATCGGGCGAACCGAACTAGGAGCCTTAGATGATGGTGCTGGCCGACTACCCGTTCCTCGACGTGATGTGGACGATGCTTGTCTTCTTCCTTTGGGTCGCATGGTTCTGGATCCTGTTTGGCGTGTGGGGAGACATCTTCAGGCGACACGATCTCTCGGGACTGGGCAAGACCGGGTGGTTCATCTTCACACTCGTACTGCCGTTCCTCGGCGTGTTTGTCTATGTCGTCTCACAGAACGACGGCATGAACCAGCGCAACCTCGAGCGGGCCCAGGCACGACGAGCTCAGATGGACGACTACGTGCGCTCGGCCGCAGGAAGCGGCGGCGCCGCAGCGGAGATCGAGAAGGCCAAGCAACTCCTGGACAGCGGCGCGATCACCCAGCCGGAGTTCGACGCGCTCAAGCAAAAAGCACTGGCCTGAGTGGGAGTCTCGCGTGGGCCGTGTCCTTCCTCGGCCCGCACGATGCCCCACGGTTGGGAGGTTCGACTCCTGCGCCGCTCCGCTTGGCCGAATCCAGCCGGGGTTAGGCGAGCCCGTCGTCGTCTCGGTCAACCATCTCGACCGGACGCGTGCCGGCCAGTACTACGAGATCTGGTTCCAGACCGGCAGCCACGTGGTCCCGGGTGTCGCCTTCAACGCCGGCTCGAACGGCACGGCGGAGATCCACCTCACCGCCCCGATCAACACGAAATGGGTGCGATGCTGGATCACCCGCCAGTCCGTCAGCGACCCCAGCACCTCCACCATCGTCATGCGCGCCACCCGCACTCAAACAGCGACCTGACGACGTGAGCGGCTTGGACGGGGTTCAGCGGCGGGGTAAGCGCACGGTCACGTCGAGGCCGCCGGCCGGGTCGGCCGTGGCGTGCACCGTTCCGTTGTGGGCGGCGGCGATGGACGACACGAGGGCGAGGCCAAGGCCGAAGCCATCGTGGCGGGTGCGGTCGTCGAGGCGCGCGAACGGCAGGAACAGGCGCTCGACCTGGTCGGGTGGTACCACTGGGCCGGTGTTGCAGAAATGCGCCGCGCTGTACACGAAGGGAGTCCACGCCGGCAACGGCAGCGGGTCGCGATCGCCCGCGCCCTGGTCGGCTCGCCTGCGATCGTCCTGGCAGATGAGCCCACGGGCAACCTCGACCAGGCTACGGGGCAGGCCCTGCTCGCGCTGCTCGAGGAGCTCGCTCCGAAATCGGACTGCGTCGTGCCTTGGGCGCCACCAAAGGTCACATTCGCATCCAATTCCTCACCCAAGCCATGCTCCTCGCCCTCTCCGGCGGCGCGGTGGGTGTCGGTATCGGTGCCGCCGCAACCGCCGTCTACGCCCATACCCAACACTGGGCCACCGTCATCCCACCCCTCGCCTGGGCCGGCGGCCGCGCCTCCGCACTTGCGATCGGGGCCCTCGCCGGACTGCTGCCCGCCATTCGCGCCGCCCGCATGTCTCCCACCCAGGCGCTGTGGAGCATGTGAGACCGTTCACAACCGCGCAGGCACGACGGCTAGTCGCACGTCCCGGGTTGCTGGAGCAGCACGCGCAGTGCGCAGATCGCTCGGTGGGCGTCATCCTCCGCGCCGGGTCGGGCCGCCGCGCAGTCCTCGATCGCTTCCGCTAACGCGAGGAAGACCTGTGCAACGCTTTCGGCAGCACCGGCGGTCGTCTCCGCCGGCCGGCCGACGGGGATCGTTGCCAGCACGGTGGCGAGCGCGCCCCACACCGCGCTCTCGGCCGGCCACTCGTCCCAGAGCATGACGACGTCGCGCAGCAGGTCTTCGCGGGACGTATACGGGGGGCCGCCCGAGGCGATCCAGCGCGCGATCTGGCTGCTGTTCTTGGCCCAGCGAGGATCGACCCGTGCAGCGGGGCTCGTCGCCGAGGCGTTGTCGACCGGGCTTGCGGTCACCGGCGTACACGTGCGATGCCACCCGCGTTCGAGGCAGATCAGCCGTGGCCGGTGCGGCGGCTGCGCCTCGAGGACCTCGTGGTAGTCGATATTCCAGTCGTGCCACCGGCCGATCTGCCCCCGGTCAGCGAGCTGCATCAGGTCGGAGCGGGCCTGCCGCCTCGAGGCGAAGGGCCCGACCACGGCCGTGTACCCATCGGCAAGAAACGTCGCCCGGGCGTACCAGCGCCGGTCGCAGCTGGGTGGCGTCACCTGGGGCCGGCCGACGACCGCAATCGACGCGACGTTGGGGACGTCGTGAAACAGCCGCCCCGCCGACTGGCAGGCGAGCTCCGCCGTGGCGTAGGGGCCGCCGACGTAGGTGATGCCACCGCGGGCGAGCCGGACGTACGCGCTGCCGGACGGCATCGACGCGACGAGGGCGGGGAGCGATTCCAGGCCGGGGGACGAGTCCAAAGCCGCCGGATTGTACCGACGCCGGCTTGCGGCCGGCGACAAGCGTCAGGTCTCGGTGCTCTGCGTCGGTGGATCGCCAGCCCCGGCGAGCGTCAAATATGATGTCCTGCCAGGCTGGCCGTCCTCTTCCGGAGGGCGGCGACACATGCGAAGGAGCACGATGAGCGATTACGCGGTCACCAATCCGGCCACCGGGGCCACCGTCAAGACCTACCCGACGATCACCGACGCCGAGCTCCAGGAGGCGATCGCGCTCGCCTACAAGACGTACCAGGAGTGGGCGCGGACGACCAGCGTCAAGGACCGCGCCGCGCTCGTGCGCCGTGTCGGCGAGCTGCACTCCGAGCGGCGCGAGGAGCTCGCCGCCATCGCGGTGAGCGAAATGGGCAAGCCGATGGAGCAGGCGCTGGGCGAGGTCGACTTCTGCGTCGACATCTACGGCTACTACGCCGACAACGGCGTCGAGCTCATGAAGGACGAGCCGATCAAGCTGCTCGCCGGCGAGGGCACGGCGATCATCCGCCGCAGTCCGTTCGGCGTCCTGCTCGGGATCATGCCGTGGAACTTCCCCACGTACCAGGTGGCCCGGTTCGCCGGCCCGAATCTGATCATCGGAAACACGGTGCTGCTCAAGCATGCGCCGCAGTGCCCGGCGACGGCCGAGGCCCTGCAGAAGATCTACCTCGACGCCGGCTTCCCGGCGGGTGCGTACACGAACATCTACGCCACGAACGACCAGATCGCCACCGTGATCGCCGATCCGCGCGTGCAGGGTGTCTCGTTGACCGGCTCGGAGCGCGCGGGCGCCGCGGTCGCCGAGATCGCCGGCCGCAACCTGAAGAAGGTCGTGCTCGAGCTGGGAGGCTCCGACCCGTTCATCCTGCTCAGCACGAGCGACCTCGACGCAACGGTCGAGGCGGCCGTCTCGGCCCGGCTGGACAACACCGGCCAGTCGTGTAACGCCGCCAAGCGCTTCATCGTGATCGACGATCTGTACGAGCCGTTCATGGAGAAGTTCACCGCCGCGATGAGCGAGGTGACCCCGGGCGACCCGACGGCGGACGACACCGTGATCGGCCCGCTCTCGTCGACCGTCGCTGCCGACCGGCTGCAGGATCAGCTCGACCGGGCGATCAAGGACGGCGCGAAGGTCGTGGTCGGAGGGGAGCGCTCGGGCACGTTCTTCCCGCCCACCGTCTTGGCCGAGATCCCCGAAGGCGCCGCCGCGCGCTACGAGGAGTTCTTCGGGCCGGTCGCCGCCGTCTACCGGGTGCGGTCGGAGGACGAGGCCGTCACCGTGGCCAACGACACGCCGTTCGGACTCGGTTCATACGTGTTCACCACGGACGCCGATCAGGCGGAGCGGATCGCCAACAAGATCGACGCCGGCATGGTGTACGTCAACCTGGTCGGGGCCGATGGCGCAGAGCTGCCGTTCGGCGGAGTCAAGCGATCCGGCTCGGGACGCGAGCTGGGCCGCTACGGCGCCGACGAGTTCGTGAACAAGAAGCTGATCCGGGTCGGCTAGCGCTTGGCGGGGAGCGAGCGTGCGTAGCTCGTTCCCCGCTCGACCCAGTTCGCGAGCTGCGACTTCGTGCGGACGTGCTCCGCTTCCACGCGCAGCCACCCGCGCATCGACCGCCCGCGCATCTCCATGAGGCTCGCCGGGGTCGTCGCGACGAGGTTGTCGGACTCGTCCGGGTCGACCCGAACGAGCACGCCGCCCTGACCGCTCGCGGCGATCGCCATGTTGCCGCCGATCAGGAAGGCGAGCCCGCCGAACATCTTCTGCTCGGTGAGGCCCTGCTCGTCGCCGACGAGCTCCCGGATCCGGCCGGCCAGTGCTTCGTCGTAGGCCATGCCGGGGACGGTACCTCGCACGTCCTCCGGAGATCCACGATCGTTGCCGGCAGGCGCGCGCGTCGAGTACCTTCCACGTGGTGAGGTGTGCCCTGGTGCTGGCCGCACTCCTTTGTACCGGCTGCTCGAGCTCCGGGCCGTCCGCGTCCACCGGCGCCTCCTCGAGCTCGCCGGCCGGCACAAGCGGAGCCGCTCCGGCGTCGACCCAGGCCTCATCCCGCAGTCAGCCGTCCCCGGCGCAACGCACGCTCGGCCTGCCGCCCACGCGCTCGCGGATCGTGCCCGGCTACGTGCTGATCGCCGATCGCGACAACGGCCGCCTGATCGTGGTGGCACCGGACAAGCGGGTGGTGTGGAGCTTCCCGCGGCCGGGTGACCTGCGACCCGGGCAGACGTTCGCCGACCCGGACGACGCCTTCTGGACGCCCGGCTACCGCGCGATCTCGGTCAACGAGGAGTTCAACCAGCAGATCGCGCTCGTGGCCCCGCGCCGCGGCCGGCTCACGTGGACGTACGGCCGAGCCGCGGTTGCCGGCTCTGCGCCCGGCCAGCTCTCGAATCCGGACGATGCTTACCAGCTGCGCAACGGGCAGGTCATGGTGGCCGACATCCGCAACTGCCGGGTCGTTTGGATCGCACCTGGCCGGGGGATCGTTCGCTCGCTGGGCACCGCCGGCGACTGCACCCACGATCCGCCGAGGTCGCTCTCCTCTCCCAACGGGGATACGCCGCTGCCGGACGGGGGAGTGCTCGTCACCGAGATCGGCGGGTGGGTCGACCGCTTCGACGGGCGCGGCCGGTTGATGTGGACCGTCCGGACGCCGTTCTCCTACCCGTCCGACGCCCAGCTGCTGCCCAACGGCCGCATCCTGGTGGCAGCGTTCCAGACGCCGGGTGCTGTCGACATCCTCACGCGCACCGGCCGGGTGGTGTGGTCATACGGCCCTGGCGCGGGCACCGGGATGCTCGACCGGCCGTCACTGGCGGTGCGCTGGCCGAACGGCCTCATCGCGGTCACAGACGATTGGCATCATCGGGTGATCGTGATCGATCCCCGTTCGCGGCGGATCGTCTGGCAGTACGGGCATCTGGGAGTGCCCGGGTCGGCGCCTGGATACCTGAACAAACCCGACGGGCTCGACCTGCTTCCCGGAGCGCCGGCCCCGGACGCCGGGGCGACGCCGTGATCGGCCGGGCTGTCCGCTGTCGGAAGGTCGCTCACTGCGACGTCAATCCGGCCCCCATCCACTCTCACGGATCTCTCCGAGTCGGTGCGTACACTCGGGAGCTCAACTGCCAGCTTCACCCGCTGAGACGGGCGTAGGGAAGGGAGCCATGACCGCAGCGCTCAACGATCGAGTGGACCGGCTGGTGGTCGAGACAAGCGGCCTGACCAAGACGTTCGGTGACCGGGTCGCGCTGGACAGCGCCGATCTGCGGGTGCCGGCCGGGGTCGCATTCGGGTTCCTGGGCCCGAACGGCGCCGGCAAGACGACGCTCATCCGCGTCCTGCTCGGCCTGACGGCGGCGACCCGCGGCGAGATGCGGCTGCTCGGCATGCCCGTCCCCGAGCGCCGCGGTGAGGCGCTCAAGCGGGTGGGTGCGATCGTCGAGGAGCCGAGCTTCCACGGGCATCTGACCGGCAGGGAGAACCTGCGCATCGCGGCGGCATGCCGCGAGCCCGAGGCGCACGGCCGCATCCAGAGCTCCCTCGACCGCGTCGGCCTGGGCGAGCGCGCCGACGAGCGGGTGAAGGCCTACTCCATGGGCATGCGCCAGCGGCTCGGGATCGCCCGCTGCCTGCTCGCAGACCCGGAGCTCCTGATCCTCGACGAACCGACCAACGGGCTCGACCCGGCCGGCATCATCGAGTTTCGCGAGTTCGTGCGCTCGCTCGTGGACGACGGCCGCACCGTCTTCCTGTCGTCCCACCTGCTTGACGAAGTCGAGAAGATCTGCGACATGGCCGCGATCGTCGATCACGGCAAGATCCTCATGCAGGGCACGGTGGCCGAGATGGCCGCGGGCGGCCAGCCGACGATCACGCTCGGCCTGAACGATGCGGTCACCGCCGAGCGGCTGCTGCTCGACCACCCCGCGGTGGTCGAGTCGGGTGAGGTTGCGGGCGGCCTGCGACTCGTCCTCTCCGACGGCTCGGACGCCGCCGTCGCCGACATCAACCGCCGTCTCGTCGAGGGCGGCATCGCCGTTCACCGGATCGAGCCGGCCCGGGTGACCCTGGAGGAGCGGTTCCTCGAGGTCACGTCCCGCTTCGGGGCGTCCGCATGAACGGCCGCGCGATCTCCGCCGAGCTCCTGCGGGTGCGCAAGAGCCGTGGGCTCGTCATCTGGATGTTCATCATGACCGTGGGCGCCGTGGCCGCGTTCTATCTGATCGCCGAGGGCTTCCACCTGAACAACGCCCACCAGAACGGGCCGCCGGGCGGCGCCACGAATCTCGTGAACGGTGTGCGTGTGATCAGCTTCATCGGCGCCGTCGCCGCCGCCATTCTCGGCTGCACCGTCGGCACGTCCGACCTGAGCTCGGGTGTGTTCCGCGACCTCGTCGTCACCGGCAAGTCGCGCGTCGCGCTCTTCGGCGCCCGCGTCCCCGGCATGCTCCTCTTCTGGATCCCGCTGATCGTTCTGGCATACGCCGTGGCGGTCATCTTCGACTTCGCCTTCGCCGGCAGCCTGGCCACGCCGGGCCTCTCGCCGATCGTCAAGGACGGCCTGTGGGCGGTCATGGTCACCTCGATCGCGCTCTGCGCATCCATGGGCGTTGCCGCCCTGATCGGCTCCCGCGGGATCGCGATCGGGGTGTTGCTCGGGTGGCAGCTGGCCGCGACGCCGCTCCTGCTCAACATCAGTCAGCTCGGCGTCACGCGCGAGGCCATCCTCACGTCTGCCACCACCCGGGTCTCGCCCTTCTCCGGCCCGAGCGGGCCCGGCGGCGACGCCGCCACCGCCCTGCACGTGTCCCTGTTCGCGGCAGTCGTCGTGCTGCTCGCGTGGATCGTGGTCCCTCTCGCCGCGGGCGGCTGGCGCACGGTCACGCGCGACGCGTGAGACCGCCTGGCCGAGGGTAGGAGACGGCGCGGTGCGAGGGCTTCGCCTGCTGCTGATCGTCGACGGGGTGGCGCTCGCGGCGGCGTCGACGATCTCGGATCCCATCGTGGGGGACGTGGCGCTCGTGCCGACGCTGCTCGTCTGCGTGATCGTGGGGATCGCATGCCTGAGCGCCGATCTGGTCGCGCCGCGCCGCCGAGTCGAGGTGACCTGCTCCGCGCTCACGATCGTTGCACCGGTGGCGCTTCTCGCACTTCCTCAGGGGCCGCGCCTGGCCGCCGCGACCGTGATCGTCCTCCAGGTCATCCCGATCGTGCAGGCTCGTCGCTCCGGCCGCCGCGAGGCCCGGGCCGGCTCGGCGCCCGTCCGCAGGGTCGTGGCGGCCCTGGTCATCACCACGGCGGTGCTGCTCGTGGTGGTCGTGGCACTCACCTGGTACGGGGCGACCTATCTGCTGCGGCCGCCGGCCGGCGTGTTCCTGCGCGGCCCCTATCTGACCAGCACGACGGCCGGCGAGGCCGACTTCGCGTGGCAGCTGAAACCGGGTCAGCCGCCCCTGACGCTGCGAGCGCTGGCGCCGGACGGCACCAGCCGCGTGGCCGTCGGCGGCCGGCTGACCGGTCTTCGCCCGGGGACGCGCTACGAGTGGACGGCGAATGTCGGCGGGCACTCGGCCGCGGCCGGCGCGTTCACGACGGCGCCCCTGTCCGCCGGCCCGCCGATCACACTCGTCTCGTTCGGCGACTACGGGTCGGGGAACGCACACGAGTACGCCGTCGCCCGGCTGGCGGCGGCCGCCGATCCGCGGCTCGTCCTCTCCTCCGGCGACAACGCCTACCTGATCGCCGCTCCGCCGGTGCTCAACCGCCTGATCTTCCGCCCGCTCCAGGCGTTGCTCGCCGAAGCGCCGATGGTGGCGGCGCTCGGCGAGCACGACCTGGCGTGGCGTGACGGCGCCGCCGTGATCTCGGCGCTGCACCTGCCCGGACACCACTACGCCGTCCAGTACGGCCCGGTTCAGGTCGTCGTCCTCGGCCTCGAGGCGGACGCCTCGGCGCGAAGCTACGCGGCCAAGACGGTCGGCCGCTGCGCGACGCCGTGCCCCGTGCGGTTCGTCCTCCTGCACCGCCCGATCTCCGCGACCAACAGCATCATCCCCCTCCTCCGGCGCCGTCACGTTGCCGCGATCCTCGCCGGCCACCTGCACCGCTACGAGCGCCAGGTCAGGGCCGGCGTGCTGGAGTTCACCGTGGGCACGGGCGGCGAGGTCGCGGGCAGCCCCCAGTTCACACCAGCCACACCGGGCGCACAGGTGTCGCTCTTGACGTACGGATTCCTGCGCATCGAGGTCACCGACGACCACATCGACTACCGCTTCATCAACGACAGCGGGAAGGTGCTCGACCACATCCAGGAACCCATCGCGACGGCGGCGCCCACCGAGTCCGGTCGGTGAGGCGGGCGCCGCACGTTCAAGCGGTACTCGACCAGCCGTCTGGTGTCCCCGGCCGCCTGGCGCGGGTGTAACGTCTGCCGGGGCCGCCGCGGTGTTCAACCGTGCGGCGGGCCTCGCCGGCACGGACCGTGGCGGGCCCAGCACTCATCACTGTAGCCGGGCGTGATGCTCGATCGGGTCTTCGATCTGAGCTCCAACTGTGTCGCCCGCGGAGCGAGGGGAGGTCGCCCAATGTTCAGGATGACATGCGGAGGCGCGGGGTCGGCACGGGGTCACCGCCGACGCGCGGTGGGCCGGGGCCGGTGGTACGTGGGCGGGGGGCTCCTTGTGGCCGTCCTGTCTCTTGGCGCGCTCGGTGGCGGTGGCGTGGCCCTGGCAGCGTCTGATCCATGCGGCCTGCAGCCGGGACCGCCTCCGACGTACTCGCATGTGGTCGTGATCATGGAAGAGAACCTCGACTACAAGAGTGCGATCGGAAGCGCGAATGCGCCGTTTCTGAACCAGCTTGCGACCCAGTGCGCGCTTGCAACCAACTTCCACAACGAGACCCATCCGAGCCAGCCGAATTACATGGCCGCCACCTCGGGCATCGCGAGCGGCGTCAGCGCGCACACCTCGAACCCGTCGATCTACCAGCAGGTCTCATCCTGGAATGACCTGGAGGAGTCGATGGGCGGACCGTGCGGGGTGACGGCGAACCTGTACAAGCGCGGCCATGATCCGGCCTATTGGTACACGCCGATCGGCAGCGCCGCGTGCAAGGCGGGCGACCTGCCGATGGCAGCCTCCGACGCTGGGGCGACCACGATCCCGACGGCGGCCTTCACGTGGATCACTCCCAACCTGTGCCATAACCACCACTGGCAGAAGGGCTGTTCGGGCACGAACACCGCCGCCGGGACACTTCAGCGTATGGACGCATGGCTGTCCGGGACCGTCCAGACCATTCAGGGCACGGCCGACTACCAGGCGGGGCGCACGCTGATCCTCGTCACCTTCGACGAGGGTCAGGGCGGCACGACCGGCGAGAACTGCGCCAGCCCGGCGAACACCGATCCGTCCTGTCACGTCGTGACGATCGCGGTGGCGGCAGGCGTGCACCCTGTGACGGATGGGCACTTCTACACGCACTACTCGATGCTTCGCTCGGCCGAAGCGGCGCTCGGGATCACGACCTATCTGGGGAACGCCGGGTCCGCCTCGGACATGCGTCAGGGGATGGGCTTCTAACCAGGCCTGGGCGGCGCGAGACGGTGGGGGCGGCAGACGCGCCGCCCCCACCGTCGGGCCGTGCCCTAGCGGACGACCAGCCCGTCGAAGCCGAACGTGCCGCCGTTGACCGTGAGGGTGAGCGTGTGGGCGCCCGGTGTGAGCGAGTCCGCGCGGTAGACGATGGCTCGGTGCTCGTTGCCGCAGAGCTGGGTCGTCGGAGTCGCGCTGCCGCCGTCGATCGCGACCGCGGCCGTGCCGCACGAGCCGCGAGCGAGGATCGCCACCGTCGCTCCCTGGAACGTGACTGTCATCGTCGCGGGGGTCGTGACGTCCGTGGTGGTGTGGAGAGTGGCCAGGTAGTCGAGTCCGTCGGCGCTCGTGGTCGCCCACGTACCCGCATACGACATCTGGGCGTTCCCATCGTCGATGGGAAACGTGACGGGCCGGACCTGGCTGATTGTGACGTTTGCGCCGCCGTCCCGAGCGACGATCCGATACTCGAGCGTCTGACCCTCGGACGCACTCGCCGAGACGAGGTGGTTCCCGCCCGTCACTCCGGTGGCGATGACGCTCCACCTGGTGTCGCCGGCGAGTCGCTGCTCGACGTTCCACCTGCGTGTGTGTGAGCCACCCCGATCAGTCACGGTGAAGGGGATGCTGGTCGTGGTCGAGGCCGGCATGGCGAGCGGCGCGAAGACGACGGTCGGAGCGGTGATGTCATGCAGGGAGGTTCCGGTGTTCGGGGCTCGGTCAACGCAGCCCGCGGCGCACGCTCCCGATGCGGAGTACACCGAGAACACCTTCCAGCGGTATCCGAGCGGCGTTCCCAGGAGCCTGCGGGGCACCGCGACTCTGATCGAGCTTGCGCTCGGCCTCGACGCCGTTCCCCAGCCGAGGAAGCGGCCGGCGCGGGACAGGACTGCGACGCGCAGGGTGCCATGATCGCGGTACACGAGCGCGATGCGCTCGGGGCGCCGATCGCCCGCGGTGTTGAACTCGAACACGAAGAAGCTCGACCTGCGCACGGCGATCGCGCGGCTCGTCCAGCGTCCGTAGGTCGTGATCGTGTGCACGACCGGTCCCGAGGCGGCGTGCTCCTGCGTGACGCTGCGGATGTCGAGCTTGCCCGAGACGTCGTTGCCGTCGGCGACGGCGGTTCCGCTCGCCCTGGCCGTCGCCGGGGTGAGCAGCGCGACGGCGACCACGATCCCGAAGGCCAGGCCGATCCACGCCGCGGGGTGCATGCGTGCGTTGCATGAGGACATGAGCGTCCACCCACCTTTCGTTCGGCCGCGGCGGGTGCCGCGACGGTGCCCACGACGCTAGGCGGGGCCGCCGCCGATCGCGTCGGGGAGATCCCTCGCCGTGCGGCCTTCCCCGTTCGAGCCGCCCACGCAAGTCCGGGGACGTGGTCGCGGCGCTCTGGATCGGCGCGGTCGAGGGATTCCCCCGACGCCTCGCAGAACCATGCCTCCTAGCTTGGGAGCATCGGCTACTCGACAGGAGCGAGGCACATCGGATGACAAGCGAACCTTCCCAGGCGATCGCAGACCTGAAGCTCAGCGTGAGCGTGCTGGCCGAGCGGGTCGACCGTCTTGAACGCGCCCTGCCGGACGTCTCCGTCGCGAACCCGCGCGGCCCGAGCGCCACGCCGGCCCAGCGTCCGCCGCGGCCGGCCGGCGCGTCCGCGCCGCCGGTCTACGGGCCGCCGGCCAGCCCGGCACACGTGTGGCGACCGGCCACACCAGCACCGTCTCCCCCGAAGACTCCGTTTCACTGGGGCAAGCTCGCCGAGCAGCTCTTCGCCGCCCGAACGCTTGCCTGGGCCGGCGGAGTCGCGACCGTGCTCGGGATCGTGTTGCTCTTCGTGATGGCGGCAAGCCGTGGGTGGATCACCCCGCCCATGCGGGTCGGCATCGGTGTGCTCGTCGCGCTCGGCCTCGTTGGCGCCGCCGTCGAGTTCGACCGTCGCGGCTGGCGCTCGGACGCGATTCTCGCCGCGGCCGGGGCGGGGATCGCCGGGCTGTACGCGAGCCTGTGGGCGGCGACATCGCTCTACCACCTCGTCAGCCCGGGGGCGTCGGCGCCGCTCGCTGCCGTGATCGCGGGCACCGCCGTCGCGGTGGCGCTGCGGGTGAAGCAGGAGCCGCTGGCCCTCTTCGGCATGTCGGCCGCGATGCTCGCGCCACTCGCCGTAAGCCAGCACGTGACGGCAGGCGGGGTCATGTTCGGCGCGGTCATGGTCGCCGCGTCCCTGCCGCTCCTGATG
Organism: uncultured Actinomycetes bacterium; assembly: GCA_963717845.1. Lineage (GTDB taxonomy): Bacteria > Actinomycetota > Thermoleophilia > Gaiellales > JAICJC01 > JAICJC01. The sequence goes on along the minus strand of CAVQXH010000001.1, from coordinate 376,619 downwards.
CGGATGGGCTGGCGCAGCCTGGTGACGTCGGTCTGGGCCATCGGCGTTGGCGAGACCCTGGTCCTGCTCAGGATCTCCTGGCCGAACGCCGGTTTCGGTGGTCCGGTGGTCGCGGCGGCCGCGATGGCGGCGCTGATCGCCTGCCTCACGTTCCTCCTGGAGCTCCGCCCCGCAGCGCCGCGCAATCTGACGGCGCTCGGGTCGCTCACCGCGGCGAGCGCGTTTGCGCTCACGCTCGGTGGGGCGTTCCTCTTCAGCGGATACCGCGAGGTGGACGGGCATACGCTGAGCGGTTTCGTGCTTGGGGCGCTGGCGGTTGTGTGGTTCCTCGCCGCTGCCGTGCCGCTCGCGGTGCGGCGGCCGCACCCAGACCTCACCGATCTCCTGGCGGCCTTCGGCCTGACGAGCGCCGCGATCGCGACCGGCCTCCTTGCCGGCGGACCGGTGCTCGTGTGCGCCTGGACGGCGGAGTCGGCGATGCTTGTGCTCGTCGGCGAGCGGATCCAGCGGCGCAGCGCAACCCGCAGCCTGCGCGCGATCGTGTCCGCGGCGGCCTACCTGCTGCTCGCGATCGTGGCGACCCTCCAGGTCATCGAGCCACTACCCCAGACGCTTCCCCACATCGGCAGCGGCTCCGTGGATGGGTCGATCGCGCTCGTCGCGTTGGCGCTGGCCGGGACGGTGTTCTGCCTCGGGCTGCGCCGGTTCGCCGAGCCGGCGCTTGCGGGAGCGTGGATCGTGCCCGCGGTTGCGGCGGGCTTCCTGCCGATCTGGGCGCTGCCCGCCGAGCCGGCCGTCATCGCGTATGCCGGGATGGCGACGCTCCTGCTCGTCTTCCGCCGCACGCAGCTCCTGACCCGGTGGATGCCGGAAGGGGTGGGGCTCGTGATCGGGTCGGCCTGGTGGATCGCCGGCGCCATCGTCGCGCTCGCGGTGACCGCGCCCGTTGACGACCTGGTCGAGGGATGGGCGCAGCTCGGCCAGCGGCAGGGCCTCGCGGGCCTCGTGGCCCTGCTTGCGGCCGCGGTCGTCTTCGCCTGGTCGGCGCGCCGGCCGGTGCGCACGCTCGGTGAGTACGGTCTGCTCGTGCCCGTGGCAACGCTCGGCTACGTGATCGCCGAGTCGCTCTCCGCACCGCACGCGATCTGGGCATGGCTCATCGTCGCCGCCCTCCTGGCGGCCGCCGTGCAGGTCGCGCCGCTCCGACGCAGCCTGACCGTCAACGCCGTGCTCGTGGCGAGCGGGTCGGCGCTCGCGGTGGGCGTCGTCGCAGCCTGGGCGCTCGACGACTCGCTGTTCGCCCTCGTCGACCACGGTGCGACGACGGGCTGGGAAAGCATCGCGCTTGCGACGGGTGCGGCGGTCCTGCTTGCCCTCGCCGTCCGCGAGCCCCTTCCTCGCACCAACGCGCTCTGGCTCCCGTTCCTGCTCGCGGTGCAGCTCTGCGCGATGCTTCTGCCCAGCCAGTACCCACTGGTGGGGGTTGCCGCACTGTCGGCGCTCGCCGGCGTGGTGGCACTGGTCTGGCCGACGATCGTCGCGGCACGGCTCGACCGGCCCGCCCTGCGGACGCTCGCCGTCATCAGCGCTGCGGCGAACGCGGGGCTGGTGCTCTGCGCGTACGAGACGCCGACCATGCTGCTCCGGACGTCGAACACCCCTGCGGCCGGCCTGGCATCGGCGGCGGCGGCGACGGTCGCCCTCCTGGTGGCGGCCGCCGCGACCCGGCGGGTTCCCTGCTCGGTCGGTGGTATCCCTGCCGCCACACTCCTGATCTACTCCGGCGGAGCCGCATGCCTGTGGACGCTCGCCGCCGCGATCCTCGGCGCCGAGCAGCTCGCAGCGGACGCCGGCCTCCAGGCATCGGTGCACGACCACTTCCAGCAGGGGCACGTGCTCGTCTCGATCAGCTGGGTCGGCATCGGGCTCGGGCTTGTCGTGCTCTCCCTGCGCGGCGACCACCGGGCGCTGCGAGCGGGCGGCATCAGCCTGCTGTTCGTGGCCGTCGGCAAGCTCTTCCTCTATGACCTCGCCTTCCTCACCGCGATGGCCCGGGCCATCTCGTTCATCGTCTCGGGCTCGGTGCTGCTGCTGGCAGCTCTGCTCCTGCAGCGATTCGCACCACAGGTCAAGGCGGCGCTCGGGGACGACTCGCGTGAGCCGTCGACCGGGCACTCTCATGTGGGGGGTAGGTGATGGCGGTGCGAAGCAGCGTCGGGAGCCTCCTACAGAACTGCGAACGCGACGCCGTCCTGCGCAGTCGGGGCTTCTACCGGCGCGCGTCCGGGTTTCGGAGGCCGAGCAGGCTTGCCACGCGGTGGATCTGCCGTTGGGCGTCGTGCTGCTGGTCATCGATGGCAAGGGCGCCGGTTGACCGGGGGTAGAGCAGGTTGCGAAGCGCGAGAACGGCCCGGGGATCGGTGGGTCGTTCCCCGAGCTCGTGGACGATGCGCAGTACCAGCTCGCGGTCGGCAAGGAGCGCAAGCGCCGTCCCGCGGCGGAGCACGATGCTGCGCCCGGCAAGGATCAGTGGATTGCTCGAACGCGGCCGGCCAGCATCGGCGAGGGCGTGGCGAAGCGCCGTCGCCAGCTCTCGCCGGGTCCGCTCGCCGCCCAACTCGTGCAGACGGTGGTCGACGAACTCGCCTGCCTCGCTCCCGGGTCGGATCACGATTCCCGCCTCGATCAGCTCATCGGCTGCGCGCCGAGCGCTGCCGCGGGCGAACGCGCTCACGCCGACCTCGATCATCGCCGTAGCAACGGCAAGACCCGTCAGGAGGACGCCAAAGCGCGCGGTGTCCGGCCGGGTCGCCAGGAATCCGCCAACCGCGGCGAGCGCCGCCAGGGCGGCGACGCGACGGCGGGCCAACCGTTGGCGGGCGCGCGCCCGTCCAATCGCAGCCTCAGGCGATCCCGACACGGCCCCCGCCCGCTGTTCGCGCTTGCATGGCCGTCACGCCCCACGTACGTGCCACCCAAGCCGCTCGGATTCCAGCAGGCCGAAGAAGGGTGCGCGTTCGGTCGCGACGTCTAGCCGCTGATCACCGCTGCGAGCTCGTCCAGCGTGGCGCGGACGAGCCGGTCGAAATCGCGGTGCTCGTGCTCGTCGATCCAGCGCTCGAACGCGGCCCGAAAGACGGCGACGCCGGCGTCGGCGGCCAGCTGGGCGGACGAGGGCTCGACGCCGCGCCCGCGCAAGGCCTCGGCCATGTCCGCGGCGAGCGTCGCGTACTTCATCTGCTCGCGCTGCTGCAGGCGTGGGTTGGCGGCGATCACAGCTTGCCGGCGGCGGGTCAGCTCGCGGCGCTCGTCGAGCACGGCTCCGGCGGCGTTCAGGGCGGCCGTGACCGCCTCCATCGCGGTCATCGCGGCGGGCGCGCCGGCGAGCGTGCTCACGAGGACGCGCTGGACCTCGCCCGAGAACACGACCTCGCGCTTGTCGGTGAAGTGGCGGTAGAACGTCCGCTCCGTCAGGCCGGCCCGCTCGGCGATCTGCGCCACCGTGGTCTCGTCGAAGCCGTGCTCGCCGTACAGCTCGAAGGCGGCCTGGCGGAGACGGCCGCGCGCGTTGGGTTGCCAGCGGGCCATGGCTCCTGATTGTAGTGACGGCAGCGACTGTCGTCGCGTGCTAGGCTATGACAGTGACTGACATCAGCCTGACCCGCCGGCGTCGCCACCTGGTGCTCGCGATCTGCTCGACCGGGCTGCTGATGGTCGGTCTTGACGCGACGATCGTGAACATCGCGCTCCCCGCCATCCACGGCTCGCTGGGCTCGTCGCTGGCGGGCCTGCAGTGGACGGTCGACGCCTACACCCTCGTCCTGGCAAGCCTGCTCATGCTGGCCGGCTCCACCGCCGACCGCGTAGGGCGCAAGCGCGTGTTCCAGCTCGGCCTCGTCGTGTTCTCGCTCGGTTCGCTGCTCTGCGCGGCGGCGCCCACTCAGGGTGTCCTGATCGCCGCCCGTGTGCTTCAGGCGATCGGCGGCTCGATGCTGAGCCCGGTGGCGATGTCGATCATCCGCACGGTGTTCGTCGATCCGGCCGAGCGGGCCCGTGCGATCGGGATGTACGCCGCGATGTTCGGCCTCAGCATCGCGCTTGGGCCGGTGCTCGGCGGCACGCTGGTCGACGCCGTCGGCTGGCGGGCGGTCTTCCTGGTGAACGTGCCGGTCGGCGCCCTGGCCGTCGTCGCCACTCACCGGTTCGTGCCGGAGTCGCGCGCCGAGCGGCCGCGCCGGATCGATCCCGTCGGTCAGATGCTCGTGATCGTCGGCCTGGCGTCGCTCACGTACGGGACCATCGAGGGGCCCGATCACGGCTGGGCGTCGATCGACATCGTGGCCTCACTGGCCGTGGCGGCGCTGGCCCTCGCCGCCCTGATCCCGTACGAGCTGCGGCGGCGCGAGCCCCTGCTGGAGGTGCGCTGGTTCCGCAGCGCGCCGTTCTCCGGCGCCACCGCAATCGCCCTCTGCGCGTTCGCGGCGCTCGGGGCGTTCCTGTTCCTGAACACGCTGTACCTGCAGGACGTGCGCGGGCTCTCTCCGTTTCGGGCCGGCCTGTGCATGCTGCCGATGGCCGCGATGGTGCTCGTCTTCGCACCGCTCTCGGGCCGCCTCGTCGGCTCCCGCGGCCCCCGGCCGCCGCTGGTCGCGGCCGGCATCGCGCTGATCGCCGCCGTGGCCATGCTGACCCAGCTGCAGGCCCAAAGCTCGATCGCCTACGTGCTCATCGCCTACACGGTGTTCGGGGTCGGGTTCGGCCTCGTCAACCCGCCGATCACGAACACCGCCGTCTCCGGCATGCCCGCCGCACAGGCCGGGGTCGCGGCCGCCGTGGCCTCGACCAGCCGCCAGGTCGGTCTCACACTGGGAGTGGCGTTGGCAGGCGCGATCGCCGGCGGGAGCGCCGCGCTCGACGGCGGCGCCGCGGCGGGCTTCACCGCCGCGGCCCGGCCGGCATGGTGGATGATCCTCGGCGCCGTCGCCGCCGTCCTCGTGCTCGCACTCGTGTCAACGACACCATGGGCCGAGGCGACCGCCCGCCGCACCGCCGAGGCGCAGGCCTGACCGCCGAGGGAGTCCGCTGAGTTTTCGGCGCTTCGTCGGTCTTTACGGTGTACGCCAGACAAGGAGGCTGCGATGACGCGGTATCTGATCTCGTTCGCCAGCGACGCGATGGACCACATCCCCGAGGAGGAGATACCCGACGTCTCCAGGAGCGCGCTCGCGGTGGTCAAGGAAGCCCAGGACGCCGGCGTCTTCGTGTTCGCCGGCGGGCTGGACGAGGACGTGGATCCCGTCCTGGTGGCCGGTGACGGGACGGTCACCGCCGGCACCCTCCCGCTGGGAGGCGCCACCATCCTCGACGTGCCCTCACGGGAGGCAGCCTTGCAGTGGGCCGCGAAGATCGCCGCCGCCTGCCGCTGTGCGCAGGACGTCAGCCCGTTCATGCCCGACCCGGCGGTGGGCAACTGACCGTAGCGACGAAGGTCGCTATCGGCCGCGCGTGTCCTGGTTGGAGGCGCGAGTGAACCCTCCCAGGTGCTCTGTGTGAAGGGCGATCTCAACGCCCTCGCCCGCCTGCTGCTTCAGCGCGACGAGCATCTCCTCGCTTGGTTGCCCGAAGACTTGGATTCTGACCGTCGCGTCCAGCGTCTCGGCATACGCTGCTCGCGCTCGCTCGGCAACGACCGCGATGTGCGCCTCCATCGAGGCGGCGTCCGGGTGAATCTGGACAACCGAGACCTCATCGCCGGCGTCGTTCACGTACTCGTTGAAGGCGATCACGCGTGGCTCGTTGGCCTCGACGAATTCGACGAGACTCGGCACGCGCGCTCGTTCGCTGCCAAGTCGTCCCGGCTTGAGGCGGTTCGTTGCGATGAAGATCAACGGTCCCTGCATTCCGGCTCCTCGCTCGTGATTTCGCCCTCGACCATACGCGTCAGACGACCTCGGGTCAGTATGCCGACGTCATTGGCGGCCCGGGCGCCGGCATGGTGGCGAGGACGTGCCTCGCCGGACGGGGATGGTGTACGCGGTGACCGGCGATGCGGCCGACCATGGCGTCGGCGGCCATGAGGCCCGCCAGGATCTGGTCGTCGCCGGGCTGGCCCAGCACGACGCCGGTGATCGTCGTTCGCTTGCCGTGGACTCGGCGAACCGCCCGGAAGGCGAAACAGCCGCCGGCCGCGTCGTCCGAGCCGGTCTTGACGCCGACGAACCCGTCGTGCCCGAGCAACGTGTCGGTGTTTCGGACGGTGCCTGCCACCGGCAGCGTCGCGCTCGGCGTGGCGACGATGTTCGCGAACACCGGCAGGCGCATGGCCCGATCGACGATGCGCACCTGATCGGCGGCGGTCGACACGGTCGCGTCGTCGTAGCCGCTCGGGTCGGTGTAGCGGGTGTGGGCCATGCCCAGCGAGCGTGCGGTGGCATTCATCCGGGCGACGAACCGGTGCTCGGAGCCGGCGTCCCAACGCGCCAGCACCGCGGCGATGTTGTTCGCCGACGGCAGCAGGAGTGCCTGCAGCGCCTGCCGTTCGGTCAACGGCTCGCCGATGGCAACGGGCACGACCGATTCGTGCTGTGCGGCCCGGCGGTAGGTGTCGGCGACATCGGCGGCGGTGAGCGTGATCGTCGGGCCGTCCTGGCCGGGTCGAAGCGGATGGTCACGGAGCACGAGATAGGCGGTCATCACCTTCGCCACGCTCGCGATCGGGGCGGCGTGCTGGTTCGGGCCGGCGTGGATCTGCGCCTGCCCGTCAAGGACGACCGCGGCCTGGCCGGACGCCGGCCACAGCGAGTGGGGCAACGCGGCGAAGCGAGGTGCGGGGAGCACCGGTCTGCGCGGCTCTCCGGCCTTCGAGGACGGCAGGTGGCGGTAGCCGAGAACGGCGCTTGCCGCGACGACGAGCAGGGCGGCGGCGAGGCGAATCCGGCGGGCGCGTGTTCGTGCTGGGGTGTGATTGGTCATGCCTCGATTCAAGGCCGAGCGGCGTTGCCGGCACGTCTCTGGTTTTCGATATGCCGACGAGATGCGGCGGCTCGTATCCTGCGAGCATGCGTGTCTTGGTCGTTGAAGACGAGCTGTACATGGCGGAGGCCATCCGCGACGGCCTCCGCCTGGAGGCGATCGCGGCAGACATCGCGGGTGACGGCGACGCCGCTCTGGAGCTCTTGAGCATGAACGCCTACGACATCGCCGTCCTCGACCGTGACATTCCCGGACCTTCCGGCGACGAGATCGCCGAGCGCATCGTTGCCTCCGGCAGCGGGACGCCGATCCTCATGCTCACCGCCGCCGACCTTCTCGACGACAAGGCCTCCGGGTTCGAGCTCGGCGCCGACGACTACCTCACCAAGCCGTTCGACCTGCGCGAGCTCGTGCTCAGACTCAGGGCGCTCGACCGCAGGCGCGCCCACCACCGGCCGCCCGTGCGCGAGATCGCAGGCCTGCGGCTCGACCCGTTCCGCCGCGAGGTCTACCGCGACGGCCGCTACGTCGCGCTGACCCGGAAGCAGTTCGCAGTGCTCGATGTCCTGGTCGCAGCCGAAGGCGGCGTCGTCAGCGCCGAAGATCTCCTGGCGCGGGCGTGGGATGAGAACGCCGACCCGTTCACCAACGCCGTGCGCATCACCGTCTCGGGCCTGCGCAAACGCCTCGGCGAGCCGTGGATCGTGGCCACCGTGGCCGGCGTCGGCTACCGCATCGAGGCGCAACCGGACACCGGAGACGAGGGAGGAGACCGTGGATAGAGCCCCTGGGTTGAGCGTTCGCCTCAAACTCACCCTCAGCTACGCCGGCTTCATCATGCTCGCCGGCGCCCTGCTGCTCGCCGCCGTGTGGCTGTTCCTCCTGCGCTACGTCCCCGACCGCGCGCTCCTCATCGACCCCACTCCCCGGCCCGGCATCTTCCCCATCCGGTCGAACCTCCTGCACGTCTTCGCTCCGCGGGCCGCCGGGGTTCTGGCGCTCCTGCTGGTGTTCGGCCTCGCGGGAGGGTGGCTGCTCGCCGGCCGGATGCTCGCCCCTCTGACCCGCATCACCGACGCCACACGCATGGCCGCCAACGGATCGCTGTCCCATCGGATCCAGCTCCCGGGCCGAAGCGACGAGTTCCGCGAGCTCGCCGACGCCTTCGACACCATGCTCGCGCGGCTCGCAGCGCACGTCGCCGAACAGCAGCGATTCGCAGCCAACGCCTCCCACGAGCTGCGCACCCCGCTCGCGATCACGCAGGCGCTGCTCGACGTCGCCCGCACCGACCCGAACCGCGACACCGGCGAGCTCCTCGACCGCCTCCACGCCGTCAATGCCCGGGCGATCGACCTCAGCGAAGCGCTGCTCCTGCTCAGCCGCGCCGACCAACGGTCGTTCGCCCCGGAACAGGTCGACCTGTCTCTGATCGCGGAGGAGGCCACCGAGACGCTGCTCCCCCTCGCCGAAAAGCGCGGCCTCACGATCGAGACCTCCGGCGACACGACCCCCACCACCGGCTCGCACGCGCTCCTGCTGCAGATGAGCACGAACCTCCTGCACAACGCGATCGTCCACAACCTCCCCGAGCAGGGCACCGTCTGGATCACCACGAGCGTTCACCGAACGAGCGTGGTGCTCGCCGTCGAGAACACCGGCGACAGGCTCACCCCGCAGCTGGTGTCCACGCTGGCCGAGCCGTTTCTGCGCGGCAGTGAGCGCATACGCACCGACCACGCGGGTGTCGGCCTCGGCCTGGCGATCGTCAAGAGCATCACCCAGGCGCACGACGGCACCCTCACGCTCACCCCCCGAGCAGCGGGCGGGCTCCGCGTCGCGGTGCAGCTCCCCGTGGCGCCACTGCACGCCGGCGTCTGACGGGCCGGACCTACGCCGACGCGAGCGCCCGCGTCCTCTCCGCGTGCCATCCGAGCCCCATCGCCTGGAACCGCTCGATCGCCTGCTCGGTCAGGGCGCGGTCGCTGCGGGCAGCGCCGAGCGTGCGCAGCGCGAACGGCTCGAGGTAGGTGCCCGGCTCGAGCAGGCCGGCTGCGGTCTGCTCGGCCTCGTCGATCCGGCCGAGTGCCATGAGCGCGTCGAGCTTCGTCGCGAGCGCGTAGAGGCTCCCGTCCGACGACCAGTGCCACGTCGCGGCGGACGCCTGAAGCAGCGCGTCGACCCGGTCGAGGTCGCCGCGCAGCAGCGCCAGGTGCGCCGGCGGGGGATCGAGCCAGAACCCCATGCCGCCGTCCTGGAAGCCCTGCTCGATCGCGGCCGCCTCGAGCCGGCGCGCCTCGGCGTCGAGCCCCAGCTCGGCGCACGCGACGGCGCATGAGAACAGCGTCCTCGCATTGAGCACGCACGGCGTGCCCTGGTTGGCGGCGACGGCCCGTTCGACGCGGTCCTGGATCCGCCGTACCTCGGCCCAGTGCCCGAGCGCCTCCTCGACGAAGAGGCTGACGCCGAGCGCGTGCACCTCGTGGTGGGGGCTGAGCCGCGAGGCGACGATGTCGTGCCTGCGCACGAGCGCCTCCGCCTCGTCCGGGCGGCCGGCGGCGAGCGCGGCCGTGGCCCCGTAGTACTGGATGTGGGCGACCTTGTCGGGATCGCTCAGGCGGTCGAGCAGGCCGAAGCGCCGCTGCGCCCAGCGGTCGGCCTCGTGGAAGTCGGAGGCGACGAACGCCGCCCCCGACCGCGCCCAGTAGGCGTACGACAGCAGCACCGGATCGCCGAGTTGCTCCGCCAGGGCGACGGCCTCGTCGGCCACCTCGGCGTCGTCCTCCCAGCTCGCCTTCGCGACCAGGGCTCTGGCCTGCGCGTGGCCGCCGATGGCGGCGAGCTCGAGCGCCCGGGCGAGCCAGCTCTCGGAGAGGCCGTGGTCGAACGGGCGCTTCCACATCCCGCCGCGCATGGTCGACTCGAACGCGAGCTCCGCGTACAGCTCGGCCAGCCCCTCGGTGTCGGAGGTGAGCGCGATCGCCCGCTCCATTGCCGGCCACATGGCCTCGCCGTCGAACCGAAGCGCGTTCACCCGGCCGATCGCGTGCCACACGTCGGCGTCGGCCGGCGCCAGCTCGGCCGCGCGGTGCAGCTGCGCCAGGGCGTCGTCGAGGTCGAAGCGCGTCAGCGAGAGGGCGGCGGCACGGCGCAGCCACCGCAGCGCCGCCGCCTCGAGCTGCCCGCGCTCGTCCGCGCGATCCCGCCAGGCGAGGTCGGCGATGTCCGATGCGACCGCCTCCGAGTAGTGGTGCGCCAGCACGCCGGCGCGCGCGTCGGTGGCGTCGTCGGCCTCGAGCCAGCGGGCGAAGGCGGCGTGCAGGTGGGCGCGGCGGGCCTTCGGCAGGCTGCCGTAGGCGACGTCGCGCGTGAGCGCGTGCTTGAAGACGAGCTCGGGATCCGTGGGCCGGACGAAGCCGCGCTCGACGAGTGTGCGCACCTCGGCGCTCGATCCCGTCAGCGCGGCCAGGCCGCCCGGCGTGAACGAGCGCCCGATCACCGCCGCCGCCTGGAGGGCCGCCTTCGCCTCGGCCGGCAGCAGGTCGATGCGGGCGGCGAGGAGGCCGTGGACCGAGTCCGGGATGCCGAGATCGACGCCGTCTGCGCGCAGCGACCAGTCGCCGGCCCTGCGCTCGAGCAGCCCTCGGTCGCGAAGGTCGGCGAGCACCTCTTCGGCGAAGAACGGGTTCCCCTCGGCGTGGCCCAGGACGAGCTCCAGCGCGCGTTGGTCGAGCCCGCCGCCGAGCGCGGCCTCGACGAGCTGGGCCATCTCCTCGTCGCCGAGGCGCTCCAGGCTGAGCACGTCCCCGGCGGGGAGCGCAGGCCGGTCGGGCCGTGTGGTTGCGAGCAGGAGCACCGGGCCATGCGCCTGCGCGAGCACCCGCTCGAGCACCTCGACCAGCGGTTCGGCGGCCCAGTGCACGTCGTCGATCACAACGACCGCAGGTCCCCGCGCGCCGACCTCCGAGATCAGCCGCACCCACTCGTCCTGCAAGCGCATGAGCGCCGCCCGCGGCTCGAGGTCGCCGACGACGTCCAGGCCGAGCGTGAGGCCGAGGATCTCGCGGCCCGCGAGCCGCTCCAGCACGTGCTCGGCCGTGTCCTCCTGGCGCAGGCCGAGCTCCTGCCGCAGCACGTCGGCGAGCGCGCGAGTAGGTCACGCTGCGGCCGTAGGAGAGGCAGCGGCCGAGCCGAAACGCCGTTGTCGGAGGGCAGGCGTTCCCGCAGCTCGCGGACGAGGCTCGTCTTGCCCATGCCCGCCTCGCCCACGATCGTGGCGAGCCGTGGGCCCCCGTCGGCCTGCGTGCGCGCAACGACGTCTTCGAGCCACCGCAGCTCGCGCGTGCGGCCCACGAACCGCGCCTCCGGGCCGTGGCCGCCGCGCGGCCGCCGCGGCGCGCGCATCTGCGCCCAGATCCCTGCAGGCGACGCCACCCTCCTTGCCCTTGGCCGCGACCGTCCGCGGCTCGCCCAGCTCGAACGCGCCGCCGACGAGTGCGGCGGTGCGCTCCCCCACGAGCGTACGGCCGGGCTGGGCGGCCTGTTCGAGACGCGCGGCCACGTTGACCGCGTCGCCGGTGGCGAACGAGCTGCCCTCGCGCGGGCGGCCGATCACGACCTCCCCGGAGTTGACCCCGATCCGGAGCGTGAGCCGGCCGGCGAAGAGCTCGGCCAGCCGCTCCTGCATCCACAGGGCGACCTGCAGCGCCCGCTCGGCGTGGTCCTCCTGGGCTGCGGGCGCGCCGAACACGGCGACGACCGCGTCGCCGATGAACTTCTCGACCGTGCCGCCGCCGAGCGCGATCTCCGCCTCCATCGCGTCGTAGAAGCGGTCGAGCAGGTCGCGCGCGTACTCGGGGTCAAGCGACGCACCCAACGCCGTCGAGCCGACGAGGTCGGCGAACAGGATCGTCGCGAGCTTGCGCTCCACCGCGGCGAGTATAGGTTTACACGCGGCGGCCGCCGCCCGCGCGGACCAGCGGCCGCTTGAGCGGGACGCGGCCGCGCCCGAACGCGTCGACGCGGCCCCAGCGTCCGGGGATGTCGAGCAGCTCGAGCTGCCCGATGCTCTCGGGGAGCGCCGGATCGACGACGAGGTGGTCGCCGACCGGCTCGAGACCGAGCATCGTGCGCAGGAGCAGCAGCGGCGCTCCGGTCGACCAGGCCTGCGGGCTGCACGCCGTCGGGTACTGCACCGGGTACTTCGTCACGCCCCGCTCGTAGCCGCCGAACGCCTCCGGGAGGCGCCCGTCGAAGAACTGCCGCCGCGTCGAGGATCCCGGCCGCGATCTGCGCCGCCTCCTCCTTGAAGCCGTAGCGCCGCAGCCCCCACGCGATGAACGAGTTGTCGAACGGCCAGACCGTGCCGACGTGGTAGCCGATCGGGTTGTAGCGCCCCTCGCCCTCGGCCAGCGTGCGCACGCCCCAGCCGGAGAAGAGCCTCGGCCCCATCAGGTGGCGCGCGACGGCCTTTGCCTTCGACTTGTCGACGATGCCGCTCCACAGCAGGTGGCCGTTGTTCGACGTGAGCGCGTCGACCTGGTTGCCGTCGGTGTCGAGGGCGAGCGCGAAGTACTCGCCGTCCTCGACCCAGAAGTCGCGGTTGAAGCGGCGCTTCAGGTCGGCCGCCTCCTGCTCGAGCGCGTCGGCGAGCGCGGGGTCCTTCCAGATCTGCCGGGCCAGGCGGGCGCCGCGCATCTTCGCGTCGTAGGCGTAGCCCTGGAGCTCGCAGGTCGCCCGCGGGAAGCCGGGCAGCCGCCCGTCGCGGTAGGAGATCGAGTCCCACGAGTCCTTCCAGCACTGGTTCTCGAGGCCGGTCTCCTCGTTGCGGCGCTGGTACCAGACGTAGCCGTTGCCGAGCAGGTCGGCGTACTCGTCGATCCAGTTGAGCGCCGCCCGCGCCTCGTCCTCGAGCTCGCGGACGAGCTTGCGTGTCGCCGGTCCAGCGCTCGTACTCGTCGAGCAGCACGACGTAGAGCGGCGTCGCGTCGGCGGCGCCGTAGTACGGCGAGTGCGGGCGCTCCTCGAACGCCGTCATCTCGCCGTAGCGCATCTCGTGCAGGATGCGGCCGGGATCCTCGTCGCGGAAGTCGTCGATGCGGGTGCCCTGCCAGTCGCCGAGCGCCCGCAGCGTCGTCGCGGCGAGCTCCGGCGTGAACGGCAGCGCCTGCAGGCTCGTGAAGATGCTGTCGCGGCCGAACATCGTCATGAACCACGGCAGGCCGGCGGCCGGAAGCGTCTTCGCCCGCCCGCGATCGAGCGGCGAGAAGCGCAGCGCGGCGAGGTCGACGAGGCTGCGCCGGTACGTCGCCTTCAGCGGCGTCCAGTCGCACTCGAGGCGGGGCGCGTCCTCGAGCCAGCCCTCGAGGCTGCGCTCCATGTTCGGTCGCGCGCGCCGCTCGCCGCGCCCGTATTTCGGCCGCGCGTGCGCTCCGAGCGCACCGGCGGCCGGTGACGACGTCGAGGTCGGTCGTCCACTCGCCGTGCGGGCTCGATGTGGACGGTGAAGGTCAGGCCGTGCTCGTCGATCTGCGCGCGGCGCGCTCGCGGAGATCGCGGTCGCGCGCTCGAACGTCTCGCGCTGCGTAGCCGAGCACCAGCCGGCCCTTCTCGACCCGGGTGGAGTAGCGTCCCCTTCTTCTTGAGCGCGTCCTTGACCTCGAACAGGTCGGCGAAGTCGCTGCCGGCATCGATGCGGACGCGTGAGGTCGACCGGCTTCTCGTCGTGATTGAGGATCGTCAGCTCCTCGTGGAATCCGTCGCCGACCGCGCGCCGGCGGATCACCGAGAGCTTCGCGTCGACGTACACGGTGCCGGTCCCGGGCACGAGGAAGAAGCGCGTCTCGAAGTACTGCAGGTCGTCGACCGAGAGCGGGTTCAGCCGCTCGCCGTTCACGGTCAGCACCCACCGCGACAGGAAGCGGGTGTCGAACGAGAACAGGCCGGTCGGGTCGGTGAGCGACGCCTCGATGTCGCCGCTCGCGTCGCTGACGACGAACGTGTTGCCGTCGAGGATCGTGACGAGATCGGTGTTCATGCGCCCTTCCTTGCCGGTCCTGGGAACACGCGCTGGAATGCGAGCAAGAGGCCGCGGTCGCCCTCGACCTCGATCGCGCCACGCAGGAACGCGGACATCGCGTTCGCCTCACCGGTGGCGATCCGGTCGAAGAGCGGCGCGGTCGGCGCGAACGACGCAGTCGGCCTTCGCGTTCTTGTGCGAGACGGCCACCGCGCCCTTCTTGATCGTGACCAGCCAGCGCTCGGCGCGCGCGCCGCCGTCGCTGAGGTCGAAGCGGAGCGTGCCCGTGGCCTTTGCCAGCGCCGGCTCGCGCCCGCGCTCGGCAAGCACCTGGAAGAACTCCGCGGTTGCGGTCTTCATTTCGGATCAACCCTCCTTCGGCTCGAGCTTCGTGGGGAGGAACCAGGCCGCGCCGAGGCCGATCAGCCCGAACCCGGCGAGGACGATCATCGCGACGGCGTAGGACCGGGTCCCGGTGGCGACGACGGCCACGAGGATCGTGCCCGCGATCGCCGTGCCGAACGTCGAGCCCAGGTTGGACACGCTGCGCGACAGGCCCGAGATCTCGCCCTGCAGCGCCTCGGGGAAGCTCGACTGCACGACGTTGACCGACGGCGTGAGCATCCCGCCGAGGCCGAGGCCGATGAGCAGGAGCCCGGGCACGAACGCGACGACCCGCGACGAGGAATGGACGAGGGCCAGCAGCAGCCCGATCCCGACCAGGGTGACGAGGAAGCCGGCCACGATCAGCGTCCGCTGCGGCGTACCGCTTGGCGAATCGCTGCGCGCCGAAGGACGAGACCAGCACGCCGACCGTCGCAGCGGTGAAGACGACGCCCGTCCCGATCGCGCTGTACCCGCGCACCGTCTGGAGGAAGACGGACACGACGAACGACGTCCCCATGAGCAGCAGCCACTGCGCGTTCTGGGTCACGAGCGCGAGGTTGGAGGTGCGGTTCTTGAACAGCCCGGTCGACAGGAGCGCCTCCTTGCCCGCTCGCTCCCGGGCGCGGATGTAGAGGTAGAACCCGACCAGGATCGCGAGCCCGAGGACGACGAATACCGCGAAGAGCGCGTTGTGGGTGCCGGCCTGCAGGATCCCGAAGACGACGCAGAACATGCCGACCGCCGAGAGGATCGCCCCGACGGCGTCGAAGGGGCGGGTCGGGTCCGGCGGCAGCGGATCGACGAGGCGCCGGCTCAGCAGGAGGATCGTCGCGATGACCGCAGCCTGGAAGATGAACGCGGCCCGCCAGCTGATCCCCGTCGCGATCAGGCCTCCGATCAACGGCCCGGCCGCGGCGCCGACCCCGCCGAGCCCGCTGATCGCGCCGAAGGCCCAGGCGCGCGTGGTGACATCGCTGAACCACAGCGTGGCGAGGATGTAGACCGGCGGGATCAAGAAGGCCGTCCCGACGCCCTCGAGCACCGAGTTGCCGAGGATCAGCACGCCGAGGTTCGGCGCGATCGCGCTCACGAGGGCGCCGACCCCGTACAGCAGGAGCCCCAGGTTGAGGCACCGCTTGCGGCCCCACCGGTCGGTGAGCTTGCTGCACGGGATCATCAGGACCGCCATGATCAGGAGGAAGAGGGTGATCGCGGTCTGCACCCCCATCACGTCCGTGTTCAGGTCCTTGCTGATGTCCGTGATCATCACGTTCATGTTCGAGCCCGCGAAGCTGCAGATGAACTGCGCAAGCGCGAGCGGCAGGATCAACCTGCGCCGCGACATCAGCGTGCTCTCGGGGACTCGGGCGGCATGGTCGCGACGATAGGGCGGTGCGGGGAGGCCGCATCGCCCGGAGGGGGTGAAACGCGGAGCCCCCGAATCGTCCCGAGCGGATGACCCGCGGAGCCCCCCTGGGCGTGAGAGTTGCCAGCTGTGACGCTCGAGCACGTGGACAAGGGCGAGGCGCGCTGGCCGATGGCCGTCGCCGTCCTCCTGACGGGGGTGTTGCGGACATTCCTGCCGCCGGAGCTGCGGTTGCACGATGCCCGTTGGGCCTTTCTCGTGCTGCTGCTCGTGCTCGTCGTGGTGCTGATCGTGGGCGACCCCGGCCGAATCGACCGGCAGGCGAGATGGCTGGGGGGTCTGACAGGCTCGCTCATCGGCGTGATCACGATCGTCAACGGCGGGTCGTCGGTGCGGCTCGTGATCAGCATCGTCTACAGCGAGCCCTTCACCCAGACGGCGCGCGTCCTGCTCGCCTGCGGCGGCATCATCTGGCTGACGAACGTGATCGCGTTCGGCCTCTGGTACTGGGATCTCGACCGCGGCGGGCCGGCGGCGCGGGCGGCCGGCGCGGCGATCAAGCCGGCGTTCCTCTTCCCCGAGATGTCCAACCCGGAGTACGTCCGCGAGGGCTGGTACCCGACGTTCGTCGACTACCTGCACCTGTCGTTCAACACGGCGATGGCGTTCAGCCCGACGGACGTGTCGGCGATCAAGCCGTGGGCGAAGGTCATGATGATGGCCGAGGAGGCGATCTCGGTGGTGGTCGGCGTCCTCGTCGTCGCGCGGGCCGTGAACATCCTGTCGTAGCGTGGAATGATCCGGGTGCTGACGGAAGGGGGATCCTGATGACGACGCACCGAACCGGAACACGCCAGGAGTGGCTCGCCGCGCGCACCGAGCTGCTCGCGAGGGAGAAGGAGCTCACCCGCCGGGGCGACGAGCTCGCGCGCGAGCGGCGGGAGCTGCCGTGGGTCAGGCTGGACAAGGAGTACGCGTTCGAGACGGACGAAGGCGGCGCGTCGTTGGCCGACCTCTTCCGCGGCCGCTCGCAGCTGCTCGTCTACCACTTCATGTTCGGGCCTGACTACACGGCCGGCTGCATGGCCTGCTCAGCCATCGCCGACGGCTTCAACGGATTTGCGACGCACCTCGCCCACCACGACGTGATGCTCTGGGGCGTCTCGCGCGCGCCCATCGCCAAGCTGCAGGCGTACAAGCGGCGCATGGGCTGGAGCTTCCCGTGGGCCTCATCCAGCGACAGCGAGTTCAACTTCGACTTCAACGTCTCGCTCACGGAGGAGCAGCAGCGCGCGGGCCGCGAGTACAACTTCCGCGAGCAGCCGCCGCAGCCGCCGGCCGAGGCGCCCACGGACGGGCCGTTCGCGGCGTGGGCGGCCACCACGGGCACCGACTGGCCCACGTACACGCGGGAGCGGCCCGGCATGAGCGCGTTCGCGCTCGAGGACGGCGTCGTCTACCACACGTACTCGGCCTACGCGCGCGGCCTGGACGCGCTGTGGGGCATGTACCAGTGGCTCGACCGGGCGCCCCGCGGGCGCAACGAGGGCCGGGCCGAGGGCGACCCGCTCAACTTCTTCCTGCGGCACGACGAGTACGCCGCCGGCTGAGCTCCAGGTCGCCGCGCTTTGTGCCGATACCTTGAGAGGTGATCGCTCGCCTCTTCCGCGTCGGCCTGCTCTGCCTGCCCATGCTCGTGCTCACGGCTTCCGTGGCGACCGGTGCCGCTTCCAGGACTGCTCCCGGCCAGCCGCCCTTCGGCCGCACTCGCGTTGGTGTTGCTGCTCCCGACATCCGCAAGTTCGACCTGCTGACCCGCCACCACGACGACGTCGACCTCAAGTTCGGCGGCCTGGGCTCCTACACATCGGGCGTGCTGACGCATCAGATCGGCGTCGATCTCGCCCACCACCGGATCACGATGCTGACCCTGAACGCCAACGCAAACGGGCATCCGCTCCCCACCGGCAAGCTCGCCGCCGGCGCCGCCGACGCGGACTATGTCGACCTCTCGCGGCAGGCGAACGCCGCCGCAACGCCCGTCTGGATCCGGCCGATGCAGGAGATGAACGGCTGGTGGATGAGCTACAGCGCGTTCAACCAGAACGGATCGAGCCGCGGGCCGAACAACTCGACGAAGACCTTCCGCGAGGCGTTCCGGCGGATCGCGATCATCATGCGCGGCGGCACGCTCGCCCAGATGAACTCGAAGCTGGCCGCCGTCCACCTGAGGCGGATCCAGGTCAACCTGTCCGCCGCGGGGATCACGCCCAGCCACCAGGTCGCCGTCGTCTGGAACCCGCAGGGCGCCGGTTCGCCGCCGACGGCCGCCAACGCCCCGATGGCCTACTACCCCGGCTCGGCCTACGTCGACTATGTCGCCGACGACCTCTACGCCCAGAGCTTCCGCGCGTACTGGAAGGGGGTGCAGCCGCTCTACAACCTGGGCAAGCCGTTCATGCTCGGTGAGTGGGCGCCGTGGGGGACCGACGACAGTGGCTTCGTCGCCCAGGTGTTCAGGTGGGCGGAGGCCCATCCGCGGACGGCCGCGATCGTGTACTACGACCTGAACGTCCGCTTCAACCTGCAGCCGAAGGCGCTGGCCGCCTACCGCGCCGGCGTGGCCAACCGCCACTTCCAGACCGTCGGCCCGTAGCGGGCGAGGCTTCGCCGCGAACTGCGCGCGACCCTGCTACGGCGCCGTCTCCGCCGCCGGGATCAGCCAGGCGTCCTCGTCCGACCAGGACAGCTGCACCCGCGCCCCTCGCTCGGGCGCCGGGCCGGCTCCCCGCGCCGCCGCGGTCAGCTCGCCGAGGGCGGGCGACTGCAGCCGCACGGTGCGCTCGGCGCCGAGGAACGCCGCGTCGACCACGCTCGCGACCAGGCCCGCGCCACCGTCGCCGGCGGGCTCGCCGAGCTGCAGGTTCTCGGGTCGCAGCAAGACGAGCACGGCGGAGCCGGCGGTGAGCCCGTCCGGGCCGCGCACGCTGCGGGTGCCGATCCCGTCGATCGCGACCGTGTAGCGGCCCCCGGCAACGCTCTCGACCCGGCCGCCGAATCGGTTGGCCGTGCCGACGAACTCGGCCACGAACGCTGACGCCGGCCGGTGGTAGATGTCCTCGGGCCTGCCCACCTGCTCGAGCAGCCCGTGGTTCATGACGGCCACCCGGTCGGACATCGAGAACGCCTCGCCCTGGTCGTGCGTGACGTAGCAGAACGTCACACCCACCGTGCGCTGAAGGTCCTTGAGCTGGCTCTGCATGTCGGTGCGCAGCTTGAGGTCGAGCGCCCCCAGCGGCTCGTCCAGGAGCAGCACCTCGGGCCGGTTCACGAGCGCCCTGGCGAGGGCGACGCGTTGCTGCTGGCCGCCGGAGAGCTGCCGCGGGCGCGAGCTCTCGCGCCCCTCGAGCTGCACGAGGCTCACGGCCTCGCCGACCCTGGCGCGCACCTCGGCCTTGCCCACCTTGGCCTCGCGCAGGCCGAACGCGATGTTCTCGAACACGTCCAGATGCGGGAACAGCGCGTAGCTCTGAAACACCGTGTTGACGGGCCGCCGGTACGGGCGCACCCCGGTCATGTCCCGGCCGCCGACGCTGATCCGCCCGGCGGTGGGATCCTCGAACCCGGCGATCATCCGCAGCGTCGTGGTCTTGCCGCAGCCCGAAGGCCCGATGATCGAGAAGAACTCCCCGCGCTCGATCCGCAGGTCGAGGCTGCGCACCGCGACCAGCTCACCGAAGCGCTTCTCGACCCCGCTGATGTCGACGGCGGCGTCGCTCATCGGCCCCGGTAGATGTCGAGCATGTTGCCCCTGCGCCCGGACCGCCCCAGCGAGCCGGCGGTGGCGTAGATGAGCACGGCGATGCTCATGAGGGTCACGGTGAAGAGCATCACGAGCAGGCCGATCGCGTTGATCTCGGGGGTGATGCGGAAGCGGATCATGCCCAGGATGACGACGGGCAGCGGCGTGTTGGACGCGCCCTGCAGGAAGACCGACGTGACCACGTCGTCGAACGAGAACGTGAATGCGAGCAGGCCCGCGGCGATGATCGCGGGCAGGAGCGCCGCGAGCGTCACCCGCCGGAACGTGCGCCACGGGGTCGCCCCCAGGTCGGCGGCGGCCTCCTCGAGCGCCGGGTCGAGGCCCGCCATCCGGGCCTGCACGATGATCGCCGCGTAGGCCGAGTTCCACACCGTGTGGCCGATCACGATCGCGGTCAGCCCGAGCGTGTAGTGGATCTTCAGGAACAGGAAGAAGAGCGCGGTTGCCGACACCACCTCGGGCAGGATGATGCGGGCGTAGATCAGCCCGTCGTAGACCGCCCGTGCCCGCGGCGACGCCCGCCGCCACCAGAGCGCGCCGGACACGGCGATCGCGAGTGAGAGCAGCGCCGAGGCGACCGCGATGTAGAGCGTCGTGCGCAGGCCGGTGCGCACGTTCTGGTCGTGCAGGGCGAGCCCGTACCAGTGGGTCGTGAACCCGCCCCAGCCGGCCATGATCGACTGCTGGTTGAACGAGTTCACGCCGACGACGATCAGCGGCAGCCACATGAAGAGCAGCACCAGCAGGCTGAGGCCCGCCGCGAAGGGGTGGCGGCGGATGTTCATTGCGCGTCCGCCGCGGGCTGGGCACGGCGCAGCAGGAACAGCAGCACCATCAGCACCACCATGATGCTGACCGCCAGCGCCGAGCCGAACGGGTAGTTGCCGGTCTGCAGGAACTGGTCGGCGAGGATGTTGCCGGCCATCAGGGTCTTGCCGCCGCCCAGGATCTGGGGGATCACGTACTCGCCGAGCGCGGGCACGCCGACGATGATGATGCCCGCGATCAGCCCCGGCACGGCCAGCGGCAGCACCACCCGCCGAAACTGCCGCCACGGGGTCGCGCCCAGATCCTCGGCCGCGTCGAACAGCGCCGGATCGATGCGCTCGAGCGAGACGTAGATCGGCAGGATCATGAGCGGCAGGTAGGAGTAGAGGATCCCGATCCCGATCGAGTACTGCGTGTACAGCAGGTCGATGTGCCCGTGCAGCCCGAGCGCGCGCGCGAACCGGTCGATCGGCCCCAGGTTCTGGAGCAGGTCGACCCACGAGTAGGTGCGCACGATGAAGCTCGTCCAGAACGGCACGATCACCGCCACGAGCAGCAGCCGCTGGGCCTTCGGGCTCTGGCGGCTGATGAAGTAGGCAAACGTGAATCCGATCACGGCGCAGGCGAGCGTGGTCGAGATCGAGAGCACCACGCTGCGGGCGAGCGTGTGCAGGTAGAGGTTCGACGTGAAGGCGCGGTAGTTGCCCGTCGTCCAGCCGAAGAAGACGTTGAAGTCGACCTGGTTGACCGAGCCGAACGAGTACAGCGCGATCAGCCCGAGCGGCACGACGAAGCACACCGTCGTGATCAAGAGCGTCGGCGCAAGCAGCGCCAGCCGCCCCCACCTGCCCGAGTCGAGGCGCCGCCACCCTGGTGCCCGCGGGGACGGCGCCGCCGGGTGCTCGATGGCTACGCCGCCTTGATCGCGGTCCACGTGTTCGACCACAGGGTCGCGCCGTCGCCGCCCAGGTACTTGTCGAACTCGGTCTTCGCCAGCACCTCTTTGGTCGGGACGAGCACCGGGTTCTGCGAGATGGACTTGAGGACGAGCGGCGTCGCCGCAGGCATCAGGAACGCCGTGCCGGTCGTGTTGACGAAGTCGGCGTACTGGACCGGCTCGGCGAGGAAGTTCAGGAACGCCTGGATCACCGCGATCTTGCTCGTGTCCTGCACCGCCGTGAAGCCCTCGAGATACGCATGCACGCCCTCGTCCGGCAGCACCCACTTGATCTTCGGGTTCTTCTGCTGCAGGAGCGCCACGTCGTAGTCCCAGTCCATCGCCATCGCGGTCGATCCGTTGACGAGGCCGGCGCCGACGTCCGTGTTCAGGAACGCCTTCAGGTGCGGCTTCACGCCGACGATGGCGTCCTGCACCTTCTTCAGGTCATCCGGGTTGGTGGTGTTGGACGAGAAGCCGAGGTACTTGCAGGTCGATCCCATGCAGTCGCGCTCGAGGTCGATGAAGACCGTCTGGCCGGAGTACTTCGGAATCAGCTCCCACAGGTCGTGCCAGCTCGTGATCGTCGCGCCGCCGACCAGGTCGGGGCGGTAGGCGATGCCCACCTTGCCGTAGTCGGTGGGCAGGCCCCACGGATACGCCGTACGGAACTGCTGGGCGACGTTCTTGACGTTCGGGACCTTCGACCAGTCGAGCTTGGTGATCAGATTCGCCGCCGACGCCTGGCCCGCGTCGCTCGTGTCGGCGAGCAGGAAGTCGTACTGCTTGCTCTTGAACTGGAGCACCACCTCGGCGGTGCTCGACGTCGCGTTCGAGATCATCTTGATCGAGGCGCCGGGGTACTTCTTCGCGAAATCGGCCAGATTGTGCTTGCCCATCCAGTCGGGGTAGTTGGCGAGGATCGCCTGGCCGGTGATGGCCCCGGAGCTCGAGCCTCCGGCCGCCGACGAGCTCGAGGAGCCCGAGCTGCCGCACGCCGCCAGCAGCGACGCCGCCGACAGGCCGAGCGCGCCCGTCCCCGCGCGCCGCAGCAGCGCAGCGCGGGTGAGTGGATCGAGTGAGATGGGTTCGTCGGTCTTCACGGCAGCACCTCCAGTTATCACCAACAAGCTCGAAGAGGCAGTTTGGCCTGGCCCCGGCACCGTGTCAAACCGGACGGCGGGCGTGCTAGCCTCGCCGGCCATGACAAGCTCTGTTCCCCTCGAGCTCGACGGCGGAAACGTGCTTCTGGAGCGGGACATCGGGGTGATCGCGCGTGACGGGGTGCGGCTCTCGGTCGATGTGTACCGCCCGAACCGGCCCGGCCGGTTCCCCGCGATCCTCGAGCACATCCCCTACCGCAAGGACGATCTGCGCGCGATCGAGGACCGCTCACAGAACGGGTTCCTCGTGAACGCCGGGTTCGCGTGCGTGCGCCTCGACGTCCGCGGCACCGGCAGCTCGCAGGGGGTTGCGCAGGACGAGTACACCGAGGCCGAGCAGCACGACGGCTACGACGTCGTCGCCTGGATGGCGCAGCAGCCGTGGTGCACCGGCGCGGTCGCCTCGTGGGGCGTGTCCTACGGCGGGTTCAGCTGCATCCAGCTCGCCGCCCTGCGCCCGCCGGCGCTGCGGGCGATCGCTCCCGTGTATGCGACCGACGACCGGTTCACCGACGATATGCACTTCCACGGCGGGGCGCTCAACGCGAGCAGCCTGCCCGGCTACCCCACCGAGATGATCGCGATGAACGCGCTGCCACCGCTCGGTCTGAGGGACGAGGAGTTCGACCGCGCCTGGCGGCGGCGGATCGAGGAGACCCCCGCGTGGGTCCTGGACTGGATCCGCGAGCAGCACGACGGGCCCTACTGGCGCAACGGCTCCCTACGGCCGGACTACGCCCGGATCGTCTGCCCGGTGCTGATCTGTGCCGGCTGGCGGGACGGCTACCGCACGGCCGCGCTGCGCATGGCCCGAAACCTCGAGGCGCCCTGGCAGCTGCTCGCCGGGCCGTGGGCGCACAAGCTGCCCGATCGCGGCGTTCCCGGGCCGCGCTATCCGTTCCTGGCCGAGATGGCCCGCTTCTTCCACCTTCACCTCGGCGAGGCGGCTCCGGCGCCGGCGCCGGCGCGGCCGCGGTCGGTCTTCTTCATGGGCAGCCCGGACACGCCGGTGCGGCCGCATCCGGTGGTGTCGGGGCGGTGGCTCGCGTCGGAGAGCTGGCCCGAGGGCGTGCGCCGCACGCGCCTTCGCCTGGGTGGGCCGGCGACGGCGCCCGCCCGGGTGACCACGGGGATCATGACCGGGCAATGGTGCCCGCCGCCTCCGGCCACCGGGCAGTTCCTCGACCAGACCCGCGACGACGCCCAGAGCGCCGTCTTCGACAGCGTGCCGCTGGCCGCGCCCGTGGAGCTCTTCGGCGAGCCGGTCGTGCATCTGCGGCTGCGGCATCCGGGGCCGCGCACGCTGGTGTCGGTCAAGCTGCACAACGTCGCCCCCGACGGCTCGGCACAGCCGGTCACGACCGCCGCGGTGAACATCGAGATCGCGGGTGAGACCGCGCTCGAGCTGCCGTTGCTGGCGGCGGGCTGGCGGTTTGCGGCCGGCCACCGGATCCGGGTCGCGGTGGCGGTCGCCGACTGGCCCAACCTGTGGCCGCTGCCGCAGGTGGCGCCGCTCGAGATCACCGCGCCGGTCGAGCTCGAGCTGCCCGGCCTGCCCGACGACGCGGTCGCCTTCACGCCTGCGGCCGAGCACATGGTCGCGATCGGCCAGCCCGGGGCGCAGATCACCGGCCGCTCGCGGTGGGATGTCGTCACCGATGTGCTCACCGGCCGCGCCGGCATCGCGACCGAGATGCGCGGGCGCGAGGCGATCCCGGCCGAGGGCTTCGCCGTGACCGAGTCCGGCAGCCGCTGGGCGATGACCGGCGACGATCCCCTCGGCGCGGCGGTCAAGGGCACCTGGCGCTATCACCTCACCCGCCCCGGCCTCGAGGCCCACGTGCACGCCGAGTCGCGGTTTCAGGCGACCGCGGACGCGTTCCTGGTCGAGCTGCGCGTGCGGGTCAGGGCCGACGGTGAGCCGTTCGCCGAGCGCCGCTGGAAGGAGCGGATCCCGCGCCGGGGCGTCTGACGCACCTGGAATCCGCGGCCGGGCGGATCGTGCTCGAACGGGACGTCCGCATCCGCATGCGCGACGGCGTGCACCTGTCCGCCGACATCTACCGCCCCGACCGGCCGGGGCGGTTCGGCGCCGTCCTCGAGCACATTCCCTACCGCAAGGACGACCTGCGCGCGCTGCAGGATCGCGGCCAGAACCTCGTGCTGGTCGCCGCGGGCTTCGTGTGCGTGCGCCTCGACGTGCGCGGCACGGGCAGCTCCGAGGGCGTCGCGGTCGACGAGTACACCGAGGCCGAGCAGCTCGACGGCGTCGAGGTCGTCGAGTGGATCTCGCGCCAGGAGTGGTGCAACGGCAACGTCGGCTCCTGGGGCAAGTCCTACGGCGGCTTCTCCTGCATCCAGCTCGCCGCGCGCCGACCGCCGGCGCTGCGCGCGATCGCGCCGGTGTACGCGACCGACGACCGCTACACCGACGACATGCACTACGACGGCGGCGCGGTGGCGGCGTTCGAGCTCGGCAACTACCCGATCCGCATGATCGGCATGAACGCGCTGCCGCCGGGCGAGGGCGAGGGCCCCGACTTCGACCGCCGCTGGCGGGAGCGGATCGACGCGACGCCGGCCTGGGTGGTGCGGTGGCTGACCGAGCAGCGCGACGGCCCGTACTGGCGCAACGGCTCACTGCGCCCGGACTACGAACGGATCCAGTGCCCCGTCTTCATCGTCTCCGGCTGGCACGACGGCTACCGCACCGCGGGGCTGCGCATGGCGGGCCGGCTGCGCAGCCCGTGGCAGCTCCTGGCCGGGCCGTGGACGCACGTCGCCCCCGACCGCGGGGTGCCCCGCCCGGTGTACCCGTTCATGCACGAGCTGATCGAGTTCTTCCGTGCGCACCTCGACCCCGGCTCGGCCGCGGCCCGCGCGCCCGGCCGGCCGCGCTCGGTGGTGTTCATCGAGGAGCACGACGATCCCGGCGAGCCTGCCGAGCGGGTGTCGGGCGAGTGGATCGCGAGCGAGACGTGGCCGGCGGCGAGCGCCGCGACCGTGCTCACCCTGGGCACGGCGCAGGTCGCTCCGGCGTCGGCCTCGGTGGGCCTGGCCACCGGCAACTGGTGCCCGCCGCCGCCGGACAGCGGCCTGTTCGCCGATCAGCGCATGGACGAGGCCAGGAGCGCCTGCTTCGAGACCGAGCCGCTGGCCGATCCGGTCGCGGTGCTGGGCGCGCCGCGCGTGCGCTTCCGGATCGCCCACCCCGGCCCGCGCGCGATCGTAGCGGTCAAGCTGAACGACGTCGCGCCCGGCGGGGCGTCGCAGCCGGTGACGCGCGGCGCGGTCAACCTCGCGTGCGCCGGCGAGGCGGCGGTCGAGCTCGACCTGATGGCGACCGGCTGGAGGTTTCGGCCGGGGCACCGGATCCGGGTTGCGGTCGCCGCCAACGACTGGCCGTGCCTGTGGCCGCTGGCCCGGCTCGAGCCGCTCCGCGTGACCACCGCCGTCGAGCTGGTGCTGCCCGGCCTGCCGGCCGACGCACAGCCGTTCGCCGCCGCGACCGACGTGGTGCCGGTGACATGGACGGGAGGCGTGGTGAGCGACCGCCCGTCGCGGTGGGAGATCGTCCACGCCGCCGAGACCGGCACGGCGGGGATCGAGGCCGCCGACTGGTCGGCGTTCGAGTTCCCGCAGGAGGGCCTGCGATGCGAGGAGGGGCACGTCTACTCGACCGGCGTCCGCGACGACGACCCGCTCTCGGCCCGGGTCGAGGGGCGCACGCGCTTCGGTCTGACCCGGCCCGGGCTGGACGTCGTGGCCGAGGCGAGCGGATCGTTCACGTGCACCGAGTCGGAGTTCGTGGTCGCGCTCGACCTCGCGGTCACCCGCGACGGTGAGCCCTTTCATCGCCGCCGCTGGCGCGAGCGGATCCCCCGCAACGGCGGCTAGACCCGTGGGGCGGCCGAACCTCGGCCGTTTCGTCCGCAGCGGATGATGCCGCGGCGCAGGCGTGCGGCAGCCTACGGCCATGCCCGAGCTCGGGAAACCCGACATCCGTGTGGACCCGGCGGACTCCGGATGGGTGCTCGCGGACTTTCCCCTGAGCGTCGCGGCCGACGAGCGCTGGATGTCGCTCTTCGCGGAGCGGGTCGGGGCTTCGGGCGCGAACGCGTGGACGGTCACCGGCGAGTCGATCCGGCTGCGCTGCCGATCCGCCCCCGAAGCGCTCCGGACCGGCATCGCCGCCCTGCGCGAGGTCGTCTCGCACACCAACGCCGAGTACAGCGGGGCCGGTGAGGTCGAGCCGTTGACCGCGCTTCAGCGAGTTGTCGACGACGAGTTCGGGGAGCGCCGCCCGGGCGGGTGAGCCGCGGCTACCCGGCGGTGAGCTCGGCCAGCGTCTGCGTGATCGGGCCGGAGCCTGGCGCAGTCGGGAAGACGTCCCCCACCGCCCAGACCGCGCCGGGCGCGGCCGCCACCCCCTGCAGGCTGCTGGCGTCGCCGGGTTGCACCGGTGGCACCGCCTGCCATGCCGACCCCGTCCACTGCTCGGCGATGCCGACGGTCGTGCCCCCGGCGATCGCGGAGCCGACGGCCCAGAGCGTCTGCGTCCCAGGGACGCGCACGACGCTCTGGAGCCAGTCGTTCGCCGACGGATCCGGCGTCGGCACGACCGCCCACTGCGAGCCGTTCCAGCGCTCGGCGAGCGTGTGCTTCGCCCCCGTCGGGTCAGTCGTCGAGCCCACCGCCCAGACGGCGGTCGCCGAGACGGGAGTCACCGACTGGAGCGCGCTTCCGGCCGGGGCGTTGGCGCGGACGATCGACCAGCGCGAGCCGGACGACCGCTCGATCAGAGCCTGGTCGGAGGTGCTGTCGGCGCCGGCGCAGGAGCCGACGGCGAAGCGAACGGGCGAGCCGGGCACCGCCGCGACCGATGTGAACGCTCCCTGGCAGCCGGACGGGTTGGGCGCCGTGCTCGCCGTCCACGCGTGCCCGTCCCAGTGCTCGATCAGGGGGCCGCCGGTGGCGGTCGCCGAAAACCACTCCCCGACCGCGGTGACATCGGTGGCGGAGAAGGCGCGAACGCTCATGAGCGTGGCGCCGGCGGCGCCGCTCGGAAGCGGCGCGGGAGTGCGCCGCCAGGCGCTGCCGTCCCACACGAAGATGAGCGGCAGCGAGGCGTGCACGAAGCTGCCGCCGACGGCCCATGCATGCGCCGGGGACGCGGCGGCGACGCCGAGCAGCTGCTCGAAGCGGCCCATCCGCGGGATCGGCGACACGGAGAAACCGGCGCCGCTCGAGGTCTCGATGAGGCTGTGCGCGGGGCCGGCCTGGTCGAGCGTGTAGCCCGCCGCCCAGAACTGGCTCGTGCCGGGCACGCGCGCGACCGCGGTGAGGAAGTTCTTGTACGGGTTCGGGCTCGCGCTGGGCGCGACCTGCCACACCGCGGCGTCCGCGCTCGCCGTGAGCATGACCACCCCCGCCACCACACCTGCCGCCAGACCGAGCATCCGACGCGTCATCCCGTCACCCCCCAATCGACCCCGTTCCCTGCGCCAGTCTGGCACGGATCGGCGCGCGGCGCCACCCCCACGATTGGGGGGCCTCCGCAGATCGCCCGGGCCTCAGCGGACGTAGCTCGCCGAGTTCACATCGACGGTCGTGCCCGTCGCGTGGCGGGCCTTGCCCGAGGCCAGGAAGGCGATCACGTTGGCCACGTCCTGCGGCTGGGCGACCTCGCCGAGTGCGGTGTCGTTCACGAACAGCTCCATGCCGTGCTCGGCGACCGCGGGCGCGTTGAACGGCGTATCGACGAAGCCGGGCGCCACGGCGAAGGCGGTCACGCCCTGGCGGCCGTACTGCCGGGCGATCGTCTTCGTCATCGCGACGACGCCCGCCTTCGCGGCCGCGTAGTGCCAGTAGCCGGCGTCCTCGCCGCGCCAGGCCGCGCGGCTTGCGAGGCTGACGATGATGCCGCCGCCGGGCTGGTCGCGGAAGCGTCGCGATCGCCGCCCGGCACAGCGCCGCCGGCGAGACGAGGCAGATCGCGAGCGTGCGCTCCCACGACGCCTGCCAGGCGGCCAGGTCGCCCTCGGGATCGGCCGCCTCGTAGATGCCGGCGTTGTTGATGAGGACGTCGACATGGCCGCGCCAGGCGACGGCCTCGTGCCAGAGGGCGTCGGCGGCCGCCGGGTCGCGCAGGTCGGCCGCAAGCGCGTGGGCCGAGTCGCCGAGCTCGGTGGCGAGCTCGCCGAGCCGCCCGTCGCTGCGCACGTCGTGGACGATGACCGCGGCGCCCTCGGCGGCGAGGGTGCGGGCGGTGGCGGCGCCGATGCCGCCGGCCGCGCCGGTGATGAGGACGACGCGCTCGCGGTGGGTGCTCACAGGCTCTCCGAGTAGTCGTAGGCGGGGACGGGCACGCCGTCGAGCGCGTCGATGCGCAGCTCGAGCGTGTCGAGCGCGACCGTCAGGATGGTCATGTTGTCGAGCGTGTGCCAGCCCCGCGACTCCGGCTGGTCGAAGCCGGTCGACGCAACCACGACGAGCCCGTCGTCGACCCGGAAGCGCAGGGCGAACAGGTCGTGGGGGTCGCCGGGATAGGGCAGGGCGGTCGGGTTGTGCGCGTTGATGACGTGCAGGTGGTCGGGCGTCAGGTACATCGAGTTCAGCACCGGCGACGTGAACCGCTCGAGCAGGTCCGCGAGCGCGTCGCGCACGACGTCGACGAACGGTTCGCCGCCGGCGAGCAGGTCGTACAGGTACAGGAACAGGCGCTCGCTGTCGGTCGAGCCGGCCACCTCCGCCTCGAGCCGCGCCGGCAGGAGCTCGGGCAGGCGGTGCTGCGGGTGGATCGCGCCGTTCTGCGCGAAGGCCGCGCCCGGGCGCACGAACGGGTGGCAATTCTCGAGCTCGATCGTCAGGCCGGGTGTCGCACCGCGCAGGTGGACGACGTTGGCGCAGCCGGCGACGGTTCGCATCGTGGCCGTGAAGTCGGGGTCCTCGCGCGCGCTTCCGACCGCGCGGCGCCGCTCCGGGACGGCCCCGCCGGCGGCCGCATCGAGCGCCGGCCACCACGCCATCCCCCAGCCGTCGGGGTGGCGCGGCGAGAGGTCGCCGAAGGAGCCGAGGTCGGCGGCGCCGATCGCCTCGGCGACCGTGACCGGCCGGTGCGACACATGCGCGAGCAGCCGGCACATCTCAGTAGAACTCGAAGTACTCGCGCATCTCCCAGGCGCTGCGGGCGGAGCCGTCCTCCGCGTCGCCCGCGACCGCCTCGTCGAAGCGCTTCAGCTCGGCGCGCTTCATCATCACGAGGTGGTCGACGAGCGCGTCGCCGAACGCCGATCGGTAGAACGCCCCGCTCTCGAGCTCATCGACCGCCTCGCCGAGCGACTGCGGCAGGAGCGGCGCGTCGACCACGTACGGGTCGCCCTCGACGGGGTCGGGCGGATCGGCGCCGCGGTCGATGCCGTCGAGGCCGGCGGCGATGTTGGCGGCGAACCACAGGTAGGGGTTCGCGGCCGGCTCGGAGAGCCGGTTCTCGACGTGCGTGCCGGCGTCGCCAGGCCCGCCCTGGACGCGGATGAGCGCGCCGCGGTTGTCGCCTCCCCAGCAGATGCGGTCGGGTGCGAACGAGTACGGCCGGAAGCGCGGGTACGCATTCGTCGTCGGGTCGGCGAAGACCGTCATCTCCCGGGCGTGGTCGAGCAGACCGGCCACGAACCGGCGACCGGTCTGCGACAGCAGCTCGCGGTCGTCCATGAAGACGTTCTTGCCGCTCTCGATCTCGATCAGCGACTGGTGCAGGTGCCAGCCGCTCGGGAAGAAGTTCGGCAGGGCCGGCCAGCACATGAACGTCGCGTGCAGCCCGAGCCGGGCGCACACCGCCTTGACGGTGCTGCGGAAGAGGATCATCGCGTCGGCGGCGGCGAGGCCCTCCATCGGGCTGAACGTGATCTCGATCTGCCCGGGCCCCCACTCGTTCTCGATCGAGCGCGGCGGCAGGCCGACGTCGACGAGCCCGTCGCGGATCGCCTCGAGGGTGCCGGCGATCGCGTCCATGCGGCTGTCGGAGAGGAACTGGTAGCCGCGCTCGATCGGCTCCACCGCGAGCGGCGCGCCGGGCTGGCCGGGCTGCGCCGTCTCGTCGAACCCGACCGCCGTGTGCGCGAGCCGGGTCACGTACAGCTCGACCTCGATGCCGGCGTAGAGCTCGAGGCCGCGCTCGGCCAGGCGGCCGAGCTGGCGCCGCAAGAGGCCGCGGCCGTCGAGCGGTATCGGCTTGCCGTTCCCGAAGAAGGCGTCGGACAGGATCCAGCCGGTGCGGTTCGCGTACGGCAGCACGCGGAACGTCGTCGGGTCGGGGACGAGCGTCACGTCCGGAAAGCCGGTCATCTCGTCGATGCCGAAGCCGCCGCCGGCGGCGAACGCCGGCGGGAACACGCCGTTGCCGGTGTCCATGCTGTAGATCGCCCCGGAGAAGTCGGAGCCGTTCTCGAGCGCCGAGACGAGCGCGTCGCCCGAGAGGTACTTCGCGCGCGGGATGCCGTGCTGGTCGACGACGATCAGCCGGATCGTGCGCAGGCCCGCGCCGCTGATCTGACGGACGACCTCGCGCGCGGCCTCGCGCTGGGTGTCGCTGTGCAGGCCGTGGGTGGCGATGAACCCCGCCGACCCCACTCCCAGGCCGGCACCCCCGCCGGCGAGCCCCTCCGACACGCCACGCTCCTTCCTCTCACCCCCGGCGAGTGCGC
The DNA here is from genome assembly GCA_963717845.1 of uncultured Actinomycetes bacterium. Lineage (GTDB taxonomy): Bacteria > Actinomycetota > Thermoleophilia > Gaiellales > JAICJC01 > JAICJC01. The sequence continues at coordinate 345,483 of CAVQXH010000001.1, read as the reverse complement.
GGAGGGGTCGCAAGCATAGTGAAGCGGGACGACGGCGGCCAAGGGGCGGCTACGCGATCGCCGGTCGGTCCGGCACCACGCAGACCATTCCCTCGCTGAAGCCCGGCCGAGCCGATCCCGAAGGCGGCGTTGAAGCGGTCGAGGTTGACGAGCGTCAGCAGCGCCGTGATCTCGACCAGCTGCTCGTCGCTGAAGTGCTCCTTCATCCGGGCGAACAGCTCGTCGGTGACCTCGACCGGCGTTCGCATGACGGCGACCGTGTAGTCGAGCGCCAGCTTCTCGCGCTCGCTGAACAGGTCGCTCTGGCGGTAGCGCGGCAGCGCCAGCAGCTCGTCGTCGGAGAGGCCGGAGTTGCGGCAGATCTGCGAGCCGAGGTCGACGCAGAACTCGCATCCGATCATCTGCGCGCCCTTCAGCTCGACGAGGTTCTTGAGCCGCTCGTCGACGGACCTGCCCTTGCGCACCGCCTGGTTGAACTTGCCCATCCCGATCATCATCTTCGGCTGGTGGGCCCAGATCTCGATCGGCTCGATCCCGCTGCCGATCTGCGGCGCGCGGCCGGTCAGCTTCCTCATCATCCTCGGCCCGAACCTGTAGACGAGCCTGACCATCGGCCCGGCCTCGCTCTTCGATACTCCCTGGATGCGTGCCATCGGGCACCTCCTGTCACACGTGGCTGGGGTTCGGCGGGTCTATCCGGTATGACCCGCGAGACCCGGACGGTGTGACAGCGATGGACGAACTCGAGCTCGCCGACAGGTTCGACCGCCAGCGGCCCCGGCTGCGCGCGGTCGCCTACCGGATCCTCGGCTCGCTGAGCGAGGCCGACGACGCCGTGCAGGAGGCGTGGCTGCGGCTGCAGCGCACCGACGCCGAGCAGATCGACAGCCTCGAGCGCTGGCTGACGACGGTCGTCGCCCGGATCTGCCTGAACATGCTCCGGTCCCGCCGGACCCGCGGCGAGCAGCCGCTCGACGGCTTGCGGCCCGAGCCGATCATCGACGACCCGGCGGTCGGGACCGATCCCGAGCACGAAGCGTTGCTGGCGGACGCGGTCGGGATCGCGCTGCAGGTCGTGCTCGACACGCTCAGCCCGGCCGAGCGGCTCGCGTTCGTGCTGCACGACATGTTCGCGGTCCCGTTCGACGAGATCGCGGCGATGGTCGAGCGCTCACCGGAGGCGACCCGCCAGCTCGCCAGCCGCGCCCGCCGCCGCGTCCGCGAGGCGGCGCCGGCGCCGGACCCGGACCTGACCCGCCAGCGGGCGGTCGTCGACGCCTACTTCGCCGCCGCCCGCGAGGGCGACCTCGACGCGCTCGTGGCGGTGCTCGACCCGGACGTCGTGCTCCGCGCCCACCGCCGCGACGGCGACCCGCTCGAGCTGCACGGCGCCGAGCGGGTCGCGCGCGGGGCGATGACGGCGCGCCGGTTCGCGCCGTTCGTTCGCCCGGCGCTCGTCAACGGCGCCGCCGGCGTGGTCGCGTTCGACGGCGAGCGGCCGTTCGCGGTGCTGGCGTTCACGGTCGTCGGCGACCGCGCGGTGGCGATCGACGTCTTCAACGACCCCGAGCTGGTCGCCAAGCTCGACATCCGCGGGATCACTGCCTGAACGACCGCGCGCCGGTGGGCCGGCTAGGACCGCCAGTTGCGCGCCAGCTCGCTGGCGTAGCGGCGCCCCAGCCACGCGCGCTGCTGCGGCAGCCAGGTCGTGAACCGGTCGGCCGCGGTCGGGGCCGCGTGCGACACCAGCAGCTCGTCCATCAGCGCGCCGAGTTCCTCGGCCGTGACCAGCGTGTCGCGCAGCGGGATCGCCATCACGCGGCTGAGCGGCGGGACGATCGCGGCCGGCACGTCAACCAGACGCGCGAACCCGCCGGTGTCCCGGCGCACGAGCGCGAGCAGCCGGCGGTAGCTGAGCACCTCCGGGCCGGCGGCGTCGATCGTGATCGCGTCCCGCGAGCGCGCGGCCGTGACGGCCAGCAGCGCCACGTCCTGCACCGACACCGGCTGGACGCGATAGCCCCCGTCTCCCGGGATCGGGTACAGGGGCAGATGCCGCAGGCACCAGCTCATGTTGTTGATCAGGATCTCCTCGCGGCCGCCGAACACGAGCGTGGGCCGGATCACCGCCGCCGAGATCGGCAGGGCGCGCAGCCGCCGCTCGACCGCCGCCTTGCCGCGGAAGTAGGCGTAGGGCGAGTCGTCGCCCGGATTCGACACGGAGATGTGCACGATCCGCTCGATGCCCGCGGCGATCGCGGCGCGGAACAGGCGCTCGCTCTTGTCGATCGCCGCCTCGAAGGTGCTGTCGCCGCGGGGGAAGCGGATCCAGTAGGTGTTGAACAGGGTCGCGGCTCCCCGCAGGCTCTCGGCCAGCTGCGCGGGGTCGTCCATCCGCAGCGGCGCGACCTCGACCCGGCCCGCCAGCGGGTGGCCGGCCGGTGGCCCGCGCCGGCTGAGCGTGCGCACCTGCTCGCCGTCTCCGAGCAGCCGTTCGCTGATGTAGCGACCGGTGTAGGAGAAGGCACCGGTGACGATGTGCAGGGCCACGGTTCGGACTAGGCTAACCGCGATGGAGCACCGGCAGATCCCGCGGCTGGGGCGCGCAGTCTCGTGCGTGGGCGTCGGCACCTGGCAGCTCGGCTCCGACTGGGGCGACGTGCCGGAGGCCGACGCGATCGCCACCCTCGAGGCGGCGCTCGCCGCCGGTGTCACGTTCATCGACACGGCCGACAACTACGGCGACGGGCATCAGCGAGCAGGTCATCGGCCGCGTCCTCGCCAACCACACGGCCGACCCGCCGTTCGTGGCCACGAAGATGGGCCAGCTCGGGCCGCAGGAGCCGGCCGAGTTCACGCGTGTCCGCTTCCGGCGAGTGGATCGCGCAGTCATGTGAGCACCTCGGCGTCGAGCGGCTCGATCTGGTGCAGCTGCACTGCCCGCCCTCGGAGGTGTTCGAGCACGACGCGGTCTACGAGGATCTCGACGAGCTGGTCGATGAGGGGCTCATCGCTGCCTACGGAGTCAGCGTCGAGACATGCGACCAGGCGCTCACGGCGATGGCCCACCCGCACGTCGCCACCGTCCAGCTCATCCTGAACGCGTTCCGCCTCAAGCCGCTCGAGCGCGTGCTGCCGGCCGCCCGCGCGGCGGGCGTCGGGATCATCGCGCGGGTGCCGCTCGCAAGCGGGATGCTGGCGGGCCGGTACGACAGCAGCACCACCTTCAGCGCCGACGACCACCGCACCTACAACCGCCACGGCGAGGAGTTCGACGTCGGCGAGACGTTCTCGGGGGTCGACTTCGAGACCGGCCTCGAGGCCGTCCGCCGCCTCGGCCCGCTCGTTCCCGCCGGCGCGACGATGGCCCAGTGGGCGCTGCGGTTCGTCATCGACCAGCCGGGCGTCTCCGTCGTGATCCCCGGCGCCCGCAACGCCGAGCAGGCCCGCGCGAACGCCGCCGCCGCGGACCTTGCCCCGCTCTCCGGGGATGACCTCGCGGCGGTGCGAAGCGTCTACGACGAGCTGCTGCGGCCCTCCGTGCACGGCCGCTGGTAGCCGCCGACGAGCCCAAAGGAGCATGCGATGAGCCGACTGCAGCCGATCGTGTCCAATCGTGCCTCCGGCGGCACCGGCGGGTACACGCCGGCCCTGCGGGCGGGCGACTTCGTGTACGTCTCCGGACAGGGGCCGCTTGATCCGCAGACGCTCGCGGTGCTGGGCGCGACCGTCGCCGAGCAGACCACGCACACGCTGCGCAACGTCCTGCACCTGGTGCAAGCCGCCGGCGGCGACGCCACGAGCATCGTGCGCTGCACCTGCTATCTGGCGTCGATCGACCTCTTCGACGAGTTCACGGCCGCGTACGAGCGCTTCTTCGCACACGAGCCGCGCCCGACCCGCACGACGATCGGCTGCGAGCTCGCGGGCATCCTGGTCGAGATCGACTGCATCGCCTACGTCCCCCAGGGATCGGATGCCTGAGTCGCTGCGAGCCGCGCCCGGCGAGTGGCTCGCGGCCCACACCCGGGATCTGGTCGAGCTCACGCGCGCGCTCGTCTCCTACCGCAGCGAGAACCGGCCGCCGCGCGGCGAGGAGGCGCCCTGCCAGGCCTTCGTCGCCGACTACCTGCGCGGCCTCGGCCTGGAGCCGGACGTGTTCCAGCCGGACGAGGTCGCGGGCGCGCTCGAGCATCCCGCCTGGTGGCCCGGCCGCGACTACGCCGGGCGGCCGAACGTGGTCGCGCGCCTCAAGGGCGCGGGCGGCGGCCGCTCGCTGCTCTTCTCCGGCCACGTCGACGTCGTCCCCGCCCACGGCGACGGCGCCCACTCCTACTGGGACGGCGATGTCGAGGCCGGGCGGCTGTACGGCCGCGGCGCGCTCGACATGAAGGGGGGCGTCGCGTGCTACCTGCACGCGCTGCGCTGCCTGGTCGAGTGCGGCCGGCCGCTCGCCGGCGACGTGATCGTCGAGACGACCGTCGACGAGGAGTTCGGCGGCGCGAACGGCACGCTCGCCTGCCGCCTGCGCGGCTACGCCGCCGACGGGGCGGTGCTCGCCGAGCCGACGGGGCTCGAGGTGTGCCATGCCACCCGCGGCGGGATCCAGTACCGGCTGCACGCGCATGGCGGCAAGGGCGGGATGGACTTCGGCGGCGGCACCGAGGCGAGCGCGCTCGTCACCCTCGCCCGGGCGGCCGCCGCCCTGGCTGCGGCCGAGCCGGGGCGGGGCGCGCCGATCTACCAGTTCCTCCTGCAGTCCGGAGAGCAGCTGCCGTGGGGCACCGCCGAGGGCACGCCCACCGACGGCGTGCTCGAGTTCTGGGCCGAGATCCTGCCCGGGACGACGCGGGCGATGCTCGAGGACGAGCTGCGCGGCGCCGTCGGGCGGGCCACCGCGGCCGGCACGCCGCTCGAGTGGGAGCAGCGCACCCGGTTCCTCGCCGCCGTCGCCGGCGACGCCGCCGCCCCGATCGTGACCGCCATGCGCGACGCGCTCCCGCACCACCCCGCGCCCACCACGGCGCCGTTCGCCTGCGACGCCTTCATCTTCGCCGACCACTCGCCGACGCCGGTGGTCGTCTGCGGGCCCGGCGGAGACAACCCGCACGCTCCCGACGAATACGTGAACGTCGCCGACCTCCACACCCTCACCGCCGCGTACGTACGCCTGGCCGGGGAGTGGTGCGGACCGGCCGGGGGGGCGGGCGCGTGAGCGGCGAGCACTTCCTGGTGACGGGGGCGCACGGGTGCATCGGCACCTGGGTGGTGCGCGAGCTCGTCCGCGAGGGGGTCGCGGTCACCGCGCTCGACATCGGCGACGAGCCGCTGCGGTGGCGTCTGGTCATGTCCGCTGACGAGATCGCAGACGTGCGCCGCGTGCACGCCGATATCACCGACCTCGACCAGGTCGCGCGCGTCCTCGATGCCGCCGGGATCACGCACGTCGTGCACCTGGCCGCGCTGCAGGTGCCGTTCTGCCGCGCCGACCCGCCGCTCGGCGCCCGGGTCAACGTGCTCGGCACGGTGAACGTCTTCGAGGCGGTCAAGGCCCGCGCCGACCGCATCAGGTCGATCGTGTACGCGTCGTCCATCGCCGCCTACGACGCGATCGAGGGTGGCGGCGGCGCGGCCGAGATGGCCGGGCTGCCGGGCACGCTGTACGGCGTCTACAAGCGCGCGAACGAGGGCACCGCCCACGTGTACTGGGCCGACCACCGGGTCGCGAGCGTCGGCCTGCGCCCGCACACCGTGTTCGGCCCCGGTCGCGACCAGGGCCTCACGTCCTCGCCCACGACCGCCATGCTGGCCGCCGCGGCCGGCCGCCCCTACCGGATCCCGTTCGGCGGCCGCAGCCAGTTCCAGTACGCGCCCGACGTCGCCCGCGCGTTCGTCGCCGCGGCCCGCGCCGACGCCGTCGGGGCGTCGGTGCACAACCTCGCCGGCAGCAGCCTCGAGATGGCCGAGGTCGTCGCCGCGATCGCGGCCGCCGCACCCGAGTCGGCGGGGCAGATTGGCTTCGACGAGGTGCTGCTGCCGTTCCCGGGCGACGTCGACGCCACCTCCTTCCACGGTCTGGTCGGCCCGATCGCCGAGACGCCCTTCCCCGCGGCGGTCGCCGACGCCGTCGCCCGCTTCCGTGACCTGGTCGAGCGCGGCCTCGTCGATGTCGATCGCGTGCTCGGATAGGGTTGCGCCCACTCCGAGGGAGGTGATCGTGGTCACGCCGGTTGAGTTCGCCGAGTACTTCGCGCCCAGGCCGATCCCGTTCTGGACCATCCTCCAGCAGGTCGGAGTCACGAAGGTCATCTCCGAGCTCGACCGCACCCCCGACGGGATGCACGACGACACCGGCGACCGGCCCTGGGACCTGACGCCGCTCGCGCGGATGCAGCAGCTCTACGCCGACGCCGGGCTCGAGCTCGTGGGCGTCGAGGACTACCCGCCGCTCGATCGGGCGCGGACGGGCGCACCCGGCGCCGAGGAGGAGACGGAGTGGTTCTGCACGCTGATCCGGAACCTCGGCCGGCTGGGTGTCCCGATGCTCTGCTACAACTGGATGCCGGGAGCGAACTGGGTGCGGACGAGCACCATCGCCCGCGGCCGGGGCGGGGCGCTCGTGACGGCCTTCCGGGCCGACGCGCTGCCGGCCGACCAGCCCATGAAGGTCGGATCTGCCGACGCCGAGCAGCTGTGGAAGGCGTTCGAGCGCTTCATCCGGGCGGTCGTCCCGGTCGCCGAGCGCGCGGGCGTGCGGCTGGCGCTGCACCCGGACGATCCGCCGATCACCTCCTACCGCGGCGCCGCCCGGATCATGAACTCGGTCGACGCCTTCGATCGCGTGCTCGACATCGCCGAGTCCGAGGCCAACGCGCTCTGCTTCTGCCAGGGCAACATGACGCTCGTGACCGCCGACGTGCCGGAGGCGATCCGCCACTTCGGCGGCCGCGGCCGCGATCGCGTTCGGCCACTTCCGCGATGTCCGCGGCACGCCGATGAGCTTCGAGGAGACGTTCCACGACGAGGGCCAGACGGACATGCGCGCGTGCATGGACGCCTGGCACGAGATCGGGTTCCGCGGAGTGCTGCGGCCCGACCACGTGCCGACGCTGCTCGGCGAGGCGATGGACTCGCCGAGCTACGCCCTGCTCGGCCGGCTGCACGCGATCGGCTACATGCAGGGGCTGCGCGAGGCCAGCGTGCACCACGCAGCGGGTTGAGCCGGCCGGGTGCGGGGTACGATCCGGCCGCACCCGGAACGCAGTAGATGGAGAGACGTGCGCTCGCTCCTCGACCTCAACCTGCCGCCGCTCGTCGACGCCGAGCGGGAGCTTGCCGAGCTCTCCGATCAGCGGACGAAGCGCCTGATCGGGGCGGCCGTGCTGACGGCGCTTGCCGCCGGCGCCGCCGTCTTCGTCCCACAGCTCTGGATCGTGCTCGCGGCGGGCGCGGTCGACGGCGCTCGGCACGGCGGTCTGGGCATCCACGCGCCGGCGGACGCTGCTCTCGGCGCTCGTGCAGGTGCGGGAGGCCTACCGGATCGAGGCCGTGTCGGCGGCGGGCACGGAGTTCGCCACGGCGGCCCGGCGCGAGCGCCTCGCCGTCGGGGTGCGATCGATCATGCGAGCGGCCGAGGGCCGGGAGGGCCACCCCGCCTACACGGCGGCGGCGCTCGAGGAGCGCGTCATCGCGCGGAAGCACCGCCTGCTGCGCGTGGCGGCCGCCCTCGAGGGCGACCCGGACGGCCTGCACCCCGCCGGAGTCGCCATCATCCACCGCCTGCTCACACGGCCGTCGGTCTCGCCGCTCTTCAACCCGGCGCTCCCGGAGCACACCTCGACGACGCGCTGCACCGGGTCGAGGCGTGCGTCGCCGGGGCCGTGCCGCTCACCGCGTCACCGGGGTGATCAGCGGCCGTCCCGCGGCCGCCGCGTGCAGGTTGTCGACCAGCACCCGCGTCATCGCGAAGCGGGTCGGGGCGGTGGCGGTGGCGATGTGCGGCGTCAGCACGACATTGCGCAGCTCGGTGAGGCCGGACAGCGCCTCGGCCGACGCCGGCTCGTGCCAGAACACGTCGAGGCCCGCCTGGATCCGCCCCGAGCGCAGCTCGGCGTGGAGCGCCGCCTCGTCGACGAGGGCGCCGCGGGCGGCGTTGATCAGGCACGTGCCGTCGCGCATGCGGGCGAGCATCTCGGCGCCGATCAGCCCGCGCGTGCGCTCCGTCAGCGGGCAGTGCAGCGTGACGACGTCGGACTCGGCCATGAGGTCGGCGAGCGCGCGGGCCTCGATGCCGAGCTCGACCTCCTGCTCCCGCTGCAGCCGCGTCCGCGACGTGTACAGCACGGGCATGCGAAACGCCCGCGCCCGGCGGGCGACGGCGCGGCCGATCCGGCCCATGCCGACGATGCCGAGGGTCGACCCCGACACCTCGTCGGCCAGCGGCGCATCGACGATGTCCGCCGCCCACTCGCCTCGCCGCACCATCCGATCGCCCCACACCACCCCGCGGCGGCAGGCCAGGATGAGGGCGAAGGTCATGTCGGCCGTGGTCTCGTCGAGCACGCCCGGCGTGTTCGTGACCGCGACGCCGCGGCGGGCGCACTCGGCCACGTCCACCGTGTCGTAGCCGACCCCGTAGTTGGCGATGATCGTAAGCCGCGGCAGCAGGTCGAGCACGGCGGCGTCGATGTGCTCGTGCACGATCACGAGCGCCTCGACGTCCGGGCGCGGGCCGCTGAGGCCTTCCGGCAGCCGGGCGGGCAGGTATTCGACCGGACCGACCTCGGCCCACGCCGGACCGGGCAGGCGGCACGTCGCGAGCAGCTTCACCGCACGGAGGTTAGGGCTGCGCCATCCCGTTCGCGAACTCGGGGCGTTGCGGCCTCCGGATCAAGGAGGGGGCTCGTGGGGGAACCCTGGGTTCCCCCACGGTTAGATCACGCCGTAGGTGCGGAAGGCGTCCCACACCGGCATGCCCTCCGCGAGCTTCGAGCGCACCAGGTTCTCGCCCGCGACCTTCTCCTCGGCGAGGGCGATCACCTCGTCCGCCACCGCCGCCGGCACGACGACGACGCCGTCGAAGTCGGCGAGCACGAGATCGCCCTGCTCGACCCGCACACCGCCGCACTCGATCGGCACGCCGACGGCGGCGACGTCGATCCGCCCGAGCGAGTCGTGGCAGCTGATGCCGGCGACGAACGTGGGGAACTGCATCTCGATCAGCTCCAGCGTGTCGCGCGTGTAGCCGTCGACGACGATGCCGCGGGCGCCGCGGTAGCGCGACGCCGTGGCGAGCAGCTCGCCCCAGTAGGAGCCCTGCACGGTCGAGACCAGCATGATGTCGTCGGCCCGCAGCGCGTCCACCGCCTGCAGCTCGCCCTTGTAGTAGTCGTCGCGGTTCGCCGGCGGGCCGCTCACCTGCACCGCGTGCACGGTCGCCGCGAAGCCGGCCATGCGGGCCTCGGGGTAGAGCGGCCGGATGCGCGGATCCATCACGTTCGTGCGCACGCCGACCTTGTCGAGACAATCTGCGACCACCGCGGGGTACAGCCGCTCGAGCCGTTCGAGGAGTGCCGCCCTCGCCGTCAGATCGGTCGCTTGATCGTTCAAGAGGGCACGAGTCTAGCGACCGCCGGCAGGCGGGTCAACCGCCCCGGCGCGCGGCTTGACACGTCCGACGCGACGGGGGAGACTACCGCCGCTTGAACGATCAACCCAGGGAGGGTCGGTGATGGATCATGGCTAGCGAACAGTCTGTTGGCACCCAGGGGCATTTCGCGCGCCGGGCGACGGGGTTCGTCCGCGAGGTCAAGGTGCGCGATGCCGTCATCTTCAACGTGCTCCCGGCCTGCCCCGGCCTCGTCATGGCCGTGTCCGTGTTCTGGGTGCTGTCCTCGTTCGCCGAGGTCAACGTCTACGCGGCGATCCTGATCACGGCGCTGTGCTCGTTCCTCATCTCCGGCGCCTTCGGCCTGCTCTCGCAGATCATGCCCCGATCCGGGGCCGACTACATCCTCATCTCGCGCTCTCTGCATCCGGCGCTCGCCGTCGGCTCGAGCATCCTGATCGGCGCCTCGTCCATGATCGCCATGGGCTACTGGGGCGTCTTCACGGCCAAGATCTGCATCGGCCCGATGCTGACGATGGTCGGCGTCGCCGCCGATTCCCACACGCTCCAGAGCTGGGGCACGACCGTCACATCCAACGGCTGGGCGATGGCGATCGGCCTGATCGAGATCGCCACCCTCGCGCTCGTGATGGCCTACGGGATGCGGCTCATGATGCGCGTGCAGCTGTGGCTGTTCGCGCTCGGCAGCATCGGCTTCATCGCCGCGGCGATCACCCTGATCACGACCTCGCGGTCGAGCTTCATCAGCTCGTACAACAGCTACGCGAGGCCGTTCACGCACAGGGCCGACACGTACCACTTCTTCATCGCGAAGGCGCACTCGGCCGGCGTCAACCTGTCGAGCGGCACCGACTGGCACAACACCATCGTCGCCTCCGGCGCGTTCATCGCCTTCGGCGTGTGGGTGTGGTTCTCGACCAACCTGGCCGGTGAGATCCGGCAGGCGGGCACCCGCAAGAACTGGTACTCGATGCTCGGCGGCCTCGCCTGCACGTTCCTGCCGATCCTGATCATGGTCGCGCTGCTCTACCACACGGTCGGCCAGACCTTCCTGACCGCCGTGAACGGCGTCTCGAGCGACCCGACCGTCTACACGCTGCCGAACTCGCCCTGGTGGATCACCCTGGTGGCGGCGATCCACACGAACACCGTGTTCGTGGCCTTCCTGGGCATCACGTTCGTCGCCTGGGCGCCGCTGATCGTCTACATCCAGATCGTGCAGCCGGTGCGGGCGCTCTTCGCCTGGTCGTTCGACCAGGTGATCCCGGAGCGGATCGCGTCGATCAACGAGCGCACGCACACGCCGGTGTTCACGCTGGCGCTGATCACCGTGTGCTCGATCCCGTTCCTGTACATGGCCGCGTACTCGGCCAACTTCCTCAAGGTCGTGGCGCTCTCGACGATCGTGGGCTTCCCGACGTTCGTGCTGGTCGGGATCTCGGCGATCCTGTTCCCGTACCGGCGCAAGGCGGCCTACGAGGCCTCGGTGTCGAACATCTCGCTGCTCGGGGTGCCGCTGCTCGTCTACTTCGGGATCGGCTCGATCCTCGCCGGCCTCTTCGGCGGCTGGCTGTGGTTCGCCTATCCGACCCTCGGCCTGCCGCGGGCGGGTGACAGCCTCGTGGCGCAGCTCTTCACGAGCCCGTTCCGGGGCGGCCTGGCCCTCGTGGCCGCGTGCCTGATCGTCGGCGCGTGCATCTACTACGCCGGCAAGGCGTGGCGGGCGTCGCAGGGGATCGACCTGTCCCTCAACTACCTCGAAATCCCGCCGGAATAGCCGCGTGGGGTTTCTCCGGCGCAAGACGGCGGAGGGCGGCGATGCCGCCCTCCGCCTCTACTACGCCTCCGACATCCACGGCACCGAGGTGCTGTGGAAGAAGTTCCTGAACGCGCCCAAGTACTACAAGGCGCGGGTGCTCGTCATGGGCGGCGACATCACCGGCAAGGTGGTGATCCCGGTCGTGCAGGACGGCGACGTCTGGACGGCGCAGCTGCACGGCGGCAACCAGCGGGCGACGAATGCGGCCGAGCTCGACGCGCTCGAGCGGCGCATCCGCGGCAACGGCATGTACCCGTACCGCACGACCGCCGAGGAGGTGGCGCGCATCGCCGGCCTGCCGGAGGCCGAGCGCGAGGAGTGGTTCGAGTCGGTCATGGTCGCCACGTTCGACGAGTGGATCGCGCTCGCCGACGAGCGGCTCGAGGGCACCGGCCTGCGCTGCTTCGTGATGCCGGGGAACGACGACCCGCCCCGGATCGAGGAGTCGATCCGCAAGGGCCGAAACGTCGAGGCCTGCGACGAGGCCGTCGTCGAGTTCGAGGACTACTCGATGCTCTCGCTCGGATACTCCAACCGCACCCCGTGGGACTCACCCCGGGAGCTCGACGAGGACGACCTCTACACCCGCATCGCGGCGCTCGCCGGGGACGTGCCCGACATGAGCCGGTGCGTGTTCAACCTGCACGTGCCGCCGTACGACTCGCGGCTCGATACCGCCGCCGAGCTCGACGACGACTTCAACATGGTGCTGGTCGGCAAGGAGCCGCACATGATCCCGGTGGGATCGACCGGCGTGCGCCGCGCGATCGAGGAGTTCCAGCCGCTCGCGGCCCTGCACGGGCACATCCACGAGTCCCCCGGCATGAACCGGATCGGCCGCACGCTGTGCGTGAACCCCGGCAGCGACTACCACACCGGCCGCATCTCGGGCTGCCTGGTGACCCTGCGCGGCGACCAGGCGCAGCACCAGTTCGTGACGGGCTAGAACCGGGGACTGTCCCCGCCCCAGAAGCGTCGCAAAGGGTGTCACGCGTTCCGTTCGGGGACAGTCCCCAGCGGATCTCACCAGTCGGCGACGGAGCCGTCGTCGTGGAAGTAGCGCATCAGCGGCTCCTGCTGGAACGGGTGCTTGGCCGCCTCGCGCTCGTCGACCTCGACGCCCAGGCCGGGGGCCGTCGGCAGCTGGGCGGTGCCGCCCTCGAACGGCAGCGTCTGCGACAGCACGTCGAAGCGCCACGGCACGTCGGCGCGCCACGTCTCCTGGATGATGAAGTTGGGAGTGGCGAACGCGACGTGCATCGATGCGGCGTGCCCGATCGGCCCGGTCGAGGAGTGCGGCGCGAGCGCCGCGTGGTAGGCCTCGCCCATCGCCGCGATCCGGCGCAGCTCCGAGATCCCGCCGCAGTGGACGGCATCGGGCTGCAGCACCGAGCACGCGCCCAGCTCGAGCAGCTCCCGGAACGGGTTGCGTGTGCACAGCCGCTCGCCGGTCGCGAACGGCACCGTGGTGCGGCGGGCGAGCTCGGCCATCGCCCGCGGGTGCTCGGGCGGGCACGGCTCCTCGAAGAACCACGGCCGGTACGGCTCGAGCACGGTGATGTACTGGGCGGCCATCATCGGCGAGCAGCGCCCGTGCATGTCCACCATCAGCTCGACCGCGTCGCCGACCTCGTCGCGCACCGCGGCCATGATCGCGTCGGCGTGGCCGAGCGCGGCGCTGCCGTCGAGGCGGCCCGTGCGGGGGATGACGACCTCGAGCTTGATCGCGTCGAAGCCGAGGTCGACCGACTCGCGGGCGCGCTCGCGCGCCTGCTCGGGCGAAAGCGCGTGGTAGACGGAATGCATCTCGCCGCCGCCGAGGTGGTCGTACAGACGCACGGTGTCGCGGACAGCGCCGCCCAGCAGCTGGTACACGGGCACGCCGAGCGCCTTGCCGGTGATGTCCCAGCACGCGTGCTCGATGCCGCTCATGGCCGAGCACTCGACCATCCCGGGACGGAAGAAGTGCTGCCGGTACATCATCTGCCACAGGTGCTCGACGCGGCGGGGGTCCTCGCCCACGAGCAGCGTGCGGTAGTCCTCGACGCAGCCGACCACGGCGCGCGTCTTCCACTCGACCGTCGCCTCGCCCCAGCCCACGAGGCCCTCGTCCGTGCTCACCTTGACGAACACCCAGTTGCGCATCTCGGCGTGGACGACGACCGTGTCGATCGCGGTGATCTTCACGCCAGCACGTACCTGGGAGGGCGCTCGCCGGCCCGCTCGACCCGCGCCCGGCCGGTGCGCAGCATCCGGCGGACGTGGCCGTGGACGACGAACATCAGGTTGACCGGGTCGGCGCCGAACGGCCCCAGCCGCTCGTCGGCATGCCCGCACAGCGCGGCGAGCGTCGCCGGTCGCTCCAGGCGCTCGGCCAGGGCCGCGTCCATCCGCTCGACGAACGCACGGCTCTCGTCCAGGAAGGCGGTGATCTCGCCGCCCTGCCGCGTGGGCCAGTGGCCCGAGTGCACGGCGGTCGCGGCGAGCGACTCGACCATGCCGACCGTCTCCAGATACGGGTCGACATCCTCGTACGTCGGCGGCAGCGCGGGCGAGCCGTCGGCCGCCGGGCACATGCGCCAGTGCACAGCGTCGGAGGTGAAGAGCAGGCCCGCGCCGGGCTCGTGCAGCACCAGGTGGCCGGGGGAGTGGCCGGGCGCGTGGTGCACATCGATGCGGCGCCCGCCGACGTGCACCGACTCGCCGCCCGCGAACCCGACCTCGACGGTCGCCGGCGCGCCGTAGTTCGCCCGCATCCACACCTTGTCGGCCGGGCCGTAGCCGACGTCGTGCTCGAGCTCGTAGGCGCCGTAGCGGTCGGTGACGAGCCGCTCGGGCTCCGAGACCATCATCCGGTCGGCGAACCCGCATGCGGCGATCGCGTTCGGCAGCGTCTCGCGCAGGCCGGCGAGGCCGCCCTGATGGTCGAGGTCGGGATGGGTGACGACGACCATCGCCACGTCGGCGGCGGCGACCCCGACCGTGCGCAGCGCCGGCAGGATCACCTCGCGGGGCGTCGCGGTCATGCCCGTGTCGACGATCAGCGCCTGGCCGCCGTCGGCGAGCAGGTACTGGTAGACGTTGCGCGGGCCGACCATCGACTCGAGCCGCCAGGTGCCGGCCGCCACCTCGGTCAGGCCCATCGCGCGTCCACCTGGTTTCGGGGCGACATTGAACGATCAAGTAAACCACATTAGACTGGCGCGATGGCGAACGGCTCCGACACGCCCGGCGGGCTTCGCGCCCGCCATGCGGCCATGCTGGCGGGCGTCGGGCTCGAGCCCGCGGCGCGGCACGCGGCCGAGTCGGCGGGACGCTTCGGCGACGGCCGCCGCTACCACTTCGAGATCGCGAGCGTCGAGGGGCCGGGCGTGCTGCGGGCCGTGCTCGCCGAGGCCGACGCGCTCGGCGTCCGCGTCGACCGCGTGTCGCAGGGCTCGGGCATCATGATGCTCTCCGACGCCGCGCTGGCCGAGATGGCGGCGATCGGGCGCGAGCGCGGCGTCGAGGTGTGCCTCTTCCTCGGCCCGCGGGGCGGCTGGGATCCGGGCGGCCAGGCGCTCGTGATGGACGCGGCCGCCGGCGTCGCCCGCGGCCCCGAGGCGGTCGCGGCCTGCGTCGCCGAGGCCGACCGGGCCTGCTCGCACGGCATCCGCAGCCTCCTCGTCGGCGACATCGGCGTGCTCGACGTGCTCGCGCGGCTGCGCGCGTCCGGCGACCTGCCGGCCGATCTGCGCTTCAAGACCTCGGCGGTCATGTGCGCCGCCAACCCCGCCACCGCGGCGCTCTACGACCGCATCGGCGCCGACACGATCAACGTCGCCACCGACCTCACGATCGACATGCTCGCGGCCATGCGCCGGGTCACCGTGCGTCCGCTCGACCTCTACATCGAGGCGCCGGACGACCTGGGCGGGTTCGTGCGCACCTACGACGTGCCCGAGATCGTGCGCGTGGCCGCCCCTGTGCACCTCAAGTTCGGGCTGCGAAACGCCCGCTCGGTGTACCCGAGCGGCGGCCATCTCGAGGACGTCGCGGTCGCCCAGGCGCGCGAGAAGGTGCACCGGGCGGCGCTCGCCGAGCGGCTGCTGCGCGACCTCGCGCCCGAGCTGGCCTAGGCGGCGGGCACCCCCGCGCTGAGGCCGCCGTCCACGAGGAACGGCGCCGCCGTGCAGAACCCGGACTCGTCCGAGCACAGGAAGAGCGCCATCGCGGCGATCTCCTCGGGGCGCCCGATCCGGCCGAGCGCGTGCATCCGGCCGGCCTCGACCCTGGCCGCGTCGGGGTCGGCCTGGATCTCGAAGTAGCGCTGCGCCATGCCCGTGTCGATGTACCCGGGGCAGATGCAGTTGCAGCGGATCCCGTAGCGCCCGTTCTCGAGCGCGATCGACCGGGTCAGGTTGATCACCCCGCCCTTCGCGGCGCAGTAGGCGCCGAGCGCCGGCTCGACCCAGAACCCGTTCACCGACGCCATGTTCACGATCGACCCGCCGCCGAGCGCGCGCATGCGGGGGATGGCGGCGCGCGCGCACAGGTAGACGCCCTTCAGGTTGACGCCGAGCACGCGGTCCCAGTCCTCGGGCGGCGTGTCCTCGACGCGTGCGCTCGTACTGGACCGCCGCGTTGGACACGATCGCGTGCGGCCCGCCGTGGCGCCCCGCCGCCGCCATCAGCCCCTCGACCTGGGCGGCGTCGGAGACGTCGCAGACGTGCGCCTCGGCGCGCCCGCCCCCGTCCTCGATGGCCGCGGCCACCGCCCGCACGCCGTCGCCGGCCACATCCGCGCACAGCACGACCGCGCCCTCGGCCGCGAGCCGCTCCGCGATCGCCCGGCCGATCCCGGTGGCCGCCCCGGTCACGACGCTGACCTTGCCTTGCATCCGCACGTCCGTCCTCCTTCGTCGGGTCGCCGCATCCTCCGCCACTTTGACGATCAAGTAAAGTGGCAGCGGTGAAGAGTGCCCCCGGCAGACGCCCGACGATGCGCGATGTGGCCGAGCACGCGGGCGTCTCGGCGCAGACGGTCTCGAACCTCGTGAACAACCGGCTGCGGCAGATGTCCGACGAGACGCGGGTGCGGATCGAGGGGGCGATGGAGCAGCTCGGCTACCACCCCAACCTGACCGCGCGCAGCCTCCGTTCGGCGCGCACGACGACGATCGGGTTCCTCTTGCTGGACGAGGGCGCGCGCTATCTCGCCGACCCGATGACGGACCAGGTGATCGCCGGCGTCGGCGACATCGCCCGCGACCGCGGCTACAGCGTGCTCATCCACGCCGGCCGGCCCGGCCGGCCCGACAGCGGCCTCCTCAAACCGGTGCTCGAGTCGCGCGTCGACGGCGTGCTGCTGTTCCTGTCGGGCCCACCCGAGCAGCGCGCCTGGTATCCGGCCCGCGCGGCCCAGCTGAACGTGCCGACGGTCGTCATGGAGGAGGCGCTCGCCGGCGACGAGCTGCAGATGTCCGTCACCTCCGAGAACCGCGCCGGCGCCCGGTCGCTGGCGGATCACCTGATCCGCGGCGGGCACACCCGGATCGCGTTCATCGCGGCGCGCCAGCCGTGGCCGATGGTCGAGCAGCGCCATCTCGGCTACCGCGAGGCCCTCGCCGCGGCAGGGCTCGAGCCCGACCCGTCGGTCGAGCTCTTCGAGGGCATCTGGGATGCGGCCGACGCGGGATCGATGGTCGACCGCCTGCTCGCGCTGCCGGATCCGCCGACGGCGGTCATGGGCGGCAACGACCTGCTCGCGATCGGGGCGATGCGGCAGGCGCGCGCCCGCGGCCTGCGCGTCCCCGACGACCTCGCGGTGACCGGCTTCAACGACTTCGCATTCGCCGAGTTCGTCGACCCGCCGCTGACCACGGTGCACGTCCCCGGCTACGAGATGGGATGCTCGGCGGCGCAGCTCCTGATCGACCACCTCGACGGCCGGGAGATCGCCGAGCCGCACATCACGCTCCCGGTCGAGCTGCGCCTGCGCGGGTCGGCGTGAGCGGCCAAGCCCGAACCCCGCGCTCGTCCGAGGCCCCAAGGAGGTCGACCCGTATGGATACTGACACCCGTTCCCGATCCCTGGACGGTCGCAGCGCCGTCGTCACCGGCGTCGGCTCGGGCCTGGGCCAGGCGATCGCGCGTGAGCTCGCGGCCGAGGGGGCGCTGGTGCTCGGCTGCGACATCAACGACGACGCGGGCGCAGAGACGATGGCCGGGATCGGCGAATACCGCCACGCAGACGTCGCGAGCGAGCGGGCGGTCGAGGCGCTGATCGCCGCCGCGGTCGGCCGCCACGGCCGTCTCGACGTGATGGTGAACAACGCGGCGGTCCAGATCGAGCAGGAGCTGGCCGAGACCACCGAGCAGCAGCTCGACCGCATCCTCGCGGTGAACCTGAAAGGGCGTGTTCTTCGGGTGCAAGCACGCCGTGCGCGCCATGCGGCCCGCGGGCGGGGGCGCGATCGTGAACATCGCGTCGATCCTGGGCCTCGTCGGCGACGGCATCCTGGCCGCCTACTGCGCCGCGAAGGGCGGCGTGCTCGGCATCACCCGCGCGACCGCCGTCCAGTACGGGCGCGACGGGATTCGCTGCAACGCCGTCTGCCCGGGCGACATCGACACGCCGCTCGTCCAGGCCTACTTCGAGACGGCCCCCGACCCGGCCGCGCTGCGTGCCCAGATCAGCGCCGAGTATCCGCTGGAGCGGATCGCCCAGCCGCGCGAGATCGCCCGGGCGGTGGTGTTCCTCGCGGGCGAGGATGCCTCGTTCATGAGCGGCCAGCCCCTCGTCGTCGACGGTGGCCTGCTGGCCACGTGCTACTGATGGGCGCCCGCATCGACGACCGCTGGACGTACCACGGCCTGCGCGTCGTCCGGCTCGAGAACGCCCGCCTGGCGATCGACGTGATGCCGGAGCTGGGCGGCAAGATCCTGCGCATCGTCGACAAGCGCGGCGACCGCGACGTGCTCTGGCACTCCCCCCGCGTCGAGCCCCATCGCGCCGAGCTGCACGCGAACTTCGACGACCACTGGCCGGGCGGCTGGGACGAGGCGTTCCCCGGCGGGGCGCCCTCGCCGAACCGCTACGGCGACCAGCTGCCGTACATGGGCGAGCTGTGGACGACCGCGGCGGCGCACCGGATCGTCCGCGCCGACCCGGGCGGGGTCGAGCTCGAGCTCGTGCTGGCGACGCCGATCACGCCCGCGCGGTGGACGCGCCGGCTCGTGCTCGAGGGCGACGACCCGGTGCTGCGCATCTCCTACCGGCTCGAGAACGTCGGCACGATGCCGTTCGACTACAACTGGGGCCTGCACCCGGTGGCGGCGATCTCGCCGCAGCACCGCTTCGACGTCCCGGCGGCGCTCGCCGAGGTCGACGAGAACGGGGGCGGCACGCTCGGCGTCAAGGGCGACCGGTACGAGTGGCCGCTGATGAACGGGATGGACGTGCGCCGCGCCCTCGGCCCGGATGCCGGCTGCTTCGCGCTGCACTATCTGACCGAGCTGCGCGAGGGCTGGGTCGCCACCACCGACACGACGGCGCGGCGCGGTTTCGGCCTGGTGTTCGACCGGACGCTCTTCCCGGTCGTCTGGCTGTGGATGGTCTACGGCGGCTGGCGCGGCTACTACCACGCCATCGCCGAGCCGTGGACCGGGTACCCGAGCCCGCTGGCCGAGGCGGTTGCGGCCGGCCGCGCGCGCGTGCTCGACCCGGGCGGAGTGCTCGAGACGGAGGTCGCGGCGATCGTCTACGACGGCGTCGAGCAGGTGTCGCGCCTGGGTGCGGACGGGACCGTCTCGGCGTGACCGGATCCGCGAAGCCGCTCGTCGGCCAGGGCCTGCGCACCGTCGCAGACGGCCTCGACCACCCCGAGGGGGTGTGCTGGTCCCCGGCCGAGGGCGCGGTCTATGCGGGCGGCGAGGCGGGGCAGCTGTATCGCTTCGACCTCGACGGCGGGCGGCCCGAGACGGTCGCCACCGTGCCGGGCGGCTTCCTGCTCGGCCTGGCCCTCGACGCCGCCGGCAACGTGTACGCGTGCGACCCGAACAGCGGCCACGTGCAGCGGATCGCGCCGGACGGCCACATCGCGCCCTCACGGCGATCGCATCGGCTATCCGAACTACCCGGTCTTCGACCGTGACGGGAACCTGTGGGTGACCGACTCCGGCTCGTGGGACGAGGTGTCCGGCGGCGTCGTGCGCATCGCGCCGGACGGCGCCACCGAGCGCATCGCCGGGCCGT
This sequence comes from uncultured Actinomycetes bacterium, assembly GCA_963717845.1. Taxonomy (GTDB): domain Bacteria; phylum Actinomycetota; class Thermoleophilia; order Gaiellales; family JAICJC01; genus JAICJC01. Next base: position 325,800 of record CAVQXH010000001.1, on the reverse strand, counting down.
TCCGGTTTGCGAACGGGCTCGCGATCCACGGCGACCACCTGTACGTGGTCGAGTCGCAGATGCCGGGCGTCGTGCGCATGCCGCTCGCAGGCGGACCCGCCGAGGCGGTCGTCGAGCTTCCGCGCACCGTTCCCGACGGCCTCGCCTTCGATGCGCAGGGCGGGCTCTGGATCGGGTGCTACCAGCCCAACCGCATCTACCGGCTCGACGCCGGCGGCGAGCTCACCGTGGTCGTCGACGACTGGACGGGCGAGTACGTGATGTCGCCGACCAATCTGGCGTTCGCCGGCGCCGGGCTCGGCGAGCTCGTGCTGGCCTCGCTGTGCGGGTGGGCCGTGAAGGCGATCGACCCGGGCGTCGCGGGCGCTCCGCTCGAGTATCCGGTGCCGGCCGGTGGCTGACGTCGTGGTCATCGGCGGCGGCATCCTCGGTGCGACGGCCGCGCTGCACCTGGCCGATGCCGGCGCCGGCGAGGTCGTGCTGCTCGAGCGCGAGCCCGCGCTGGGCACGCAGACGACGGCGGCGGGAGCGGGGTTCGTCGGCTACTGGGCGGGCGAGCTCGAGGCCGAGCTGGCCGAGTACGGCATGCGCTTCTACGCCGACCTGCGCGATCGCTCGGGCGGCGACCTCGGCGTGCGCCGGGTCGGGCTGCTGTTCCCGGCGCTGTCCGAGCCGGGCGTGGAGATGCTGCGCCAGGAGTACGAGCGCGAGCTCGGCTTCGCGCCGGGGGTCGCGATGATCGACGCGGCGCAGACCGTGCGCATGGCCCCGATCCTGGCCGCCGGCGCCGTGCACGGCGCGCTCCTGCAGCCCGATGCCCATCAGGTGGACACCGTGCGCGTGATGGGGGCGCTCGACGGCGAGCTGCGCGCGGCGGGCGTCGACGTCCGCACGGGCGTCGCCGCCGAGGGCGCCATCGTCGAGAGCGGACGGGTGGCCGGCGTGCGCACCTCGGAGGGGCCGATCGGCGCGGCCGCCGTCGTCAACGCCGCGGGCGCGGCGGCGCGGGCGCTCGGCGCGCGCGACGGCGTCGACATCGCGGCGGTGCCGCTGCTCGAGTCGCGGTTCACGACCGCGCCGATCGCCGGCGTCACGGCCGACCTGCCGATGATGCTCTTCTTCGAGCGCGACCTGCTCTACCTGCGCGAGGAGGCGGGCGGCCTGCTCGTCGGGGCGATCGAGCGCGCGATCGGCGATCGCTCCCGGGTCGACCTCGATGCGCCGCCGCGCACGTCCGAGCTCTCCGATCACGCCGCCCGCGAGCACGAGGAGCTCGCCCGCGAGCTGGCGGACGTGATCCCCGCGCTCGCCGATGCGCCGGTGCGGGAGCGCGCGAGCGGCCTTCCCACCTGGACGCCGGACGGCCGCCACATCCTCGGGTTCGCGCCCGGGATCGACGGCTACCTCGTGCTCGCCGGGCTGCAACGAGTCGTGCGTCACGCACGGCCCGGGCCTGGCCCGGATCGCGGCCGAGCTGGTCACGACCGGCGCCTGCGCCGCCGACATCTCGGCCTACCGGGTCGACCGCTTCGAAGGGCTCGACACGGCCACGGTCCAGGTTGGCGCCGAGGGCCAGTACCTGATGCGCCACCCGCCCGCCGAGGGCGTCGCGGCGACGCCCTTCGGGATCGAGCTTTCGTGAGCGGCGAGCTGCGCAGCGCGCGCTGGTTCGGAACCCAGGACGTGGCCGGGCTGATCCACCGGTCATACCTGAAGGCGGAGGGCATCTCGCAGGCGGCGATCCAGGGCCGGCCCATCGTCGGCGTCTGCAACTCGTGGAGCGAGCTCGTCAACTGCAACGTGCACTTCCGCGGCCTCGCCGCCGCCGTCAAGCGCGGGGTGCTGCAGGCGGGCGGGCTGCCGCTCGAGTTCCCGACGATCTCGCTCGGCGAGGCGTTCATGAAGCCGACGACGATGCTCTTCCGGAACCTGATGGCGATGGACGTCGAGGAGACGATCCGGGCCAACCCGTTCGATTCGGTCGTGCTGATCGGAGGCTGCGACAAGACCGTGCCGGCCCAGCTGATGGGCGCGGCCAGCGTCGATCTGCCCACCATCATGATCACGGGCGGGCCGGCCCAGCCGGCGGTGTTCCGCGGCGAGCACATCTCCAACGGCACCGACCTGTGGCGCTACACGGCCGACCTGCGCGCCGGCCGGATCACGCAGGCGGACTACGACGCCCTCGAGGCCGCGATGGTGCCCTCGGTCGGCCACTGCCAGGAGATGGGCACGGCGTCGACGATGACGTCCCTGGTCGAGGCGCTGGGGATGGCGCTGCCCGGGACGGCGTCGATCCCCGCGGTGGATGCGCGCCGCGCGGCGGCGGCCGAGGCGACCGGCCGGCAGGGCCGTCGAGATGGTGCTCGAGGGCGGCCCGCGCCCGTCCCAGATCCTGACGGCGGCCGCCTTCGACAACGCCATCACGCTGCTGATGGCGCTCGCCGGATCGACGAACGCGGTGCTGCACCTGCTGGCGCTCGCGGGCCGCGTCGGCGTCGATCTGCGCCTCGACCGGTTCGACGAGATCTCGCGGCGGACGCCGGTGCTCGCCAACATCCGGCCGAGCGGAGAGCACCTGGTCGAAGACCTCTTCCATGCCGGCGGCGTGCCGGCCGTGCTGCACGAGCTCGCGCCGCTGCTCGACGGCGCCACGCTGACGGTGACCGGCGCCAGCCTGTCCGAGACCGTCGCCGCGGCCGCGCCGAGCCTGAATCGCTCGGTGGTCGCCGCGCTTGGCCGGCCGATCGCGACCGAGGGCGGCATCGCGGTGCTGCGCGGCTCGCTCGCCCCCGGCGGCGCGCTGATCAAGCGCAGCGCCGCCTCGCCGGAGCTGATGCGACACCGCGGCCCGGCGGTCGTGTTCGAGGATGTCTACGACCTGGCGGCGAGGATCGACGACCCGGCGCTCGAGGTGAGCCCGGACTCCGTGCTCGTCCTGCGAGACAGCGGGCCGAAGGGCGCGCCGGGGATGCCGGAATGGGGCCAGCTGCCGATCCCCTCGAAGCTCCTGCGGGCCGGTGTCTCCGACATGGTGCGGATCTCGGACGCGCGCATGAGCGGCACCTCGTTCGGCACCGTCGTCCTGCACGTCGTGCCCGAGTCGGCCGCGCGGGGGCCGCTGGCGATCGTGCGCGACGGCGATCCGATCGTGCTCGACGTCGAGTCGCGCAGGCTCGACCTCGAGGTGCCGGCCGCCGAGCTCGCCGATCGCCTCGCGGCCCTGCCGCAGGCTGCGCCCAAGTACACCCGCGGCTACGGCCGCCTCTACCTCGACCACGTCATGCAGGCGGACACCGGCTGCGACTTCGACTTCCTGCGCGGTCGCGAGGGCGAGCCCGCGGAGCCCGATCCGCTCGGCCTGGTGGGCGGGCCGATCGGCGGCTGGTAGGCCGGGGCGCACCATGCCGCGAGAGCGGCCCGGCGTCTACACGGGCACCGCGACGAACCGGCGCTCGAGCTCGGCGAAGAAGGCGGCTGCGAGCTGCTCGAACTGCGCGGCCGTGAGCGCGATGCGGTCGCCGGCGTGCAGCTTCGTGACCGACTCCTCCGGCACGAGCTTGATCACCCGGCTGCTCTGCAGGACGCCGTCGTTACCGATCAGCGACTCGCCGAGCAGCTCGACCTCGTTCAGCGGATTGCCGTCGTTGCCGGTGACCAGCCGCACCCTGTGCACGAAGTAGCGGTCGAGCGCCAGCGTCATGCTGTTGCAGAAGATCGGCTCGAAGTCGTCCAGAGCCGACCGGGCGTCGGCGTCGCCGCCGGCGGCGACGGCTGCCTGGAGCCGCCGGTATGCGGCCAGCTGGCGGTCGATCGCCGTGCGGGCTGCGTCGAACTCATCCTGCGTGTAATTCTTGCGTCCAAGCATCGGTGTCACCCCTTTGTAGGTACGGCTCGTGCACTACCGACAAACGGGCGCCGCCGAAATCGACAGCCGGGTTACAGATGTCCGGTCAGGTACAGCCGGATGCCGTCGGCGATGCCCCAGGCGGCCAGATGCCGGAACGCCGGCGACTCGAGCTTCGCCGCGTTGCCGGGGCTGCCCATGTTGCCCGTCTCGATGAAGATCTTGGGCACGTGGGAGAGGTTCGTGCCGCCGTAGGCGTCGGAGCGCAGGAACCCCGTCGTGTAGAGGTTCGAGATCTTCATGCCGGTGATCCGGTGGTAGGCCGTGAGCATCGCCTTGCCGAGCTTCACATCGCGCGCGATCCGGCGCGGGCCGAGGCCGACGCCCGGCAGGGGTGTGCTCGGCGCGATCACATAGAAGCCGTGCACATTGGCCGGCGCGCCGTCGGCGTGGATCGAGACGGCGGCGTCGGCGTGCAGGCTGTTCCCGAGCGCCGCCCGCCCGGTGATGCACGGCCCCCACGGCCGCGTGTTCACGGGGGTCATGACGACCGTCGCGCCCATGTCGCGCAGGATCTTGACCGCGTGCAGCCCGACGGCCAGCGTGTAGCGGGCCTCGGGGTAACCGCTCGCGGTGGCGGTGCCCGTGGTGTCGCAGGGCTTCGTCGCGCCGGGGATGCCGTAGAACACCGGTCTGTTGATCTCTGCGGGGTGCAGCCGATTGTTCACGTTGTGCCCGGGATCGATCAGGATCACCTTCCCGGCCAGCGCCTTGCGCGGCGCGGCGTGCGCGGCGGCCGCGGCCCGCTGCGAGCCGCCGAGCGCCACGAAGGCGAGGCAGCCGCCGGCGATCACGGCGGCTGCGAGGGCGACGGCGGCTGGTCGGCGGGCCACGCTCGAAGGCTAGAGCCGATGACCGCCCGTGGCAACGGCTGCCCGGTTGGTAGGCTGGCCGGCCTCGGGGGACACGCCGCGGAGGAGCGCACATGACCGGATTCACCGACAAGGGGATCGTCGTCACGGGGGCCGCCCGCGGCATGGGCCTTGCCATCGCGCAGCGGTTCCATGCCGAGGGGGCGACGGTCGTGATGTTCGACCTCGACGGCGACGAGCTCGCCCGCGCGGCGGCCGGGCTCGGCTCCCGCGCGATCACGGTCGTGGGCGACGTCAGCCGCCGCGCCGACGTCCGTGCCGCCGTCGAGGCCTGCGTCGCGGGCGCCGGGCACATCGACGTCTGCGTCGCCCACGCCGGCACGGCGGCAGTCGGGCCGCTGCTCGAGCTCGCCGACGAGACCTGGCAGCACGTGCTCGCCGTCAACCTGACCGGCGTCTTTCTCTGCACGCAGGAGGCGGGGCGGCCGATGGCCGCGCGCGGGAGCGGCGCGATCGTCGTCACGTCGTCGATCAACGGCTTTCACGTCGAGCGGGGGATGGCGGTCTACAACACGTCGAAGGGCGGGGTCGACGCCTTCGTCCGCTCGGCCGCGATGGACCTCGGTCCGCTCGGCATCCGCGTGAACGCCGTCGCTCCCGGCGTCGTGAACACGCGGATCGCCCGCTTCGTGATCGAGGACCCCGTGCTCGGTCCGCAGTACCTGAAGACGATCCCGCTCGGCCGCTTCGGCGAGCCGCCCGACGTGGCCGCCACCGTGCGCTTCCTGGCCTCGGACGAGGCCGGCTACATCACCGGGCAGACGCTCGTGGTCGACGGCGGCCAGACGCTCGGCATCGCCCTCGAGGCCGAGGACGTCGACTTCCCCTGAACGGGGAGCTAGACGGTGTCGAGGGCCTGGCCGCCGTCGACGGGGATGACGACGCCGGTCACGAACGCCGCCACCGGGCTTGCCAACAGCCACACCCAGCTCGCGATCTCGTGGGCGTCGCCGATGCGGCCGAGCGGCACCTGCGAGGCCAGCCAGCGGTAGGCCTCGTCGAGGTCGTCGGCCCACGTCTCGTGAATGGGCGTGTCGATCGGCCCGGGGGCGATGCCGTTGACGCGGATCCCGGCCGGGGCCAGCTCCCCGGCCATCGATCGGGTGAAGTACTCGAGCGCGGCCTTCGTCAGGCCGTAGAGCGACTGCGTCGGCCGCACGATGGTGCCCGAGGAGGAGCTGATGTTCACGATCGAGGCGTTCGGTGCCGCCTTCAGCGCGGGCAGCGCCTCCTGGGTGAGCAGGAACGGCGCCCGGATGTTCACCGCCAGGTGCTGGTCGATCTCGGCCAGCGTGTACTCGCCGATCGGGTGGGTGCGGATCACGGCGGCGCAGTTCACGAGCACGTCCAGCCGGCCCAGCCGCCCGGTCACCTCGGCCACCACCCGGCCGGGAGCGTCGGCCTCGCCCAGGTCGGCGGCGATCGCCGTGATGGCGGCGGAGCCGGCGGCCACCTCGGCCAGCAGCTCGGGGCGGCGGCCGACGATCACCACCTGCAGGCCCCGGCGGGCCAGCAGCCGCGCGGTGGCCGCGCCGATGCCGGTGCCGCCGCCCGTCACGAGCGCCACCGCGCCCGGCATGCCGTCGCCGGGCGGCTCAGCTTCTGGTCTGATCACCGGCTGAACGTAGCACACCCGGGGAGCGCCTGGAAGGGACTATCCTATGCCGATGCAGGAGCCGAATTCGAAGCTCACGCTCACCCCGGCTCCGCGGCGAAAGCTCACCGAGACGGTCGCTGAGCAGCTGCTGAAGGCCGTGCGCGAGCTGCCTCCGGGCACGAAGGTGCCGTCGGAGCGGGAGCTGACGAAGGAGCTCGGCGTGGGCCGCTCGACGGTGCGTGAGGCGCTGAACGGCCTGGCGATGCTCGGGATCGTCGAGATCCGCCACGGCCAGGGCGTGTTTGTCACCGGCGACTCCGCTCAGGTGAGCGAGCCTTCGGCGGTGACCGCGGCGCTCGAGCGCGGTGTCACGCATGAGTTCGTCGAGGCGCGCCTGATCGTGGAGGTGGAGGTGGCGCGGCTGGCGGCGCGGCGGCGTACCGACGAGGACCTGGCGCGGCTTTCGGCGGCGCTGGTCGAGCAGGAGGCGCGGCTCAAGGGCGAGATCGGCGCGCTCGTCGACGTGGCCGCGTCGTTCAACGTGCTGCTGGCCGAGGCCGCCCACAACGAGGTGCTGGCCGCGATGATCCAGTCGTTCGTGTCGCTGATGGTCGAACGCGGCCCCCGCGTCTACAGCCTGGAGGGCTTCGGCGAATGGGACCTGCAGGAGCACCGCGGCCTGTTCGCCGCCGTCCGCGACCGCGACGGCGAGCTCGCCGCCCGGCGCATGCGCGAGCACATCGAAGAGCTCGCCCGCCGCTACCGCGCAGTCGGCGCCGCGTAGCAGCAGACGTAGCGCTTCAGGATGCGTAGGGGCCGACGCCGGCCGTAGCGCTACCGTAGCGGGCCAGGATCGGCCACACGTCGACGATGACGCCATCCTCGACGACGTGATAGCAGTCGTAGAAGTTGGCCGTGGTCGGCGCATATCCGGGCATCATCTCGACGCGGTCGCCCACCGCGAGCCGCGAGTCGGCGGCGAGCTCGAGACCGATGTGCTCCTCGTGGATGAACGGCACTCCGTACTCGTACCGCAGCACCCCCTCGCCGCTCACGACCTCGGGCGGCGTGCGGTCGATCCCGATCGACTTGCGCCCCGCGTCGAGCACGGCCAGATCGCCGTGACGTGAGATCACCGTCGAGAGCACGGTCAGGGCGGGATCGAACCCGGGCACGAGGGTGCGGTGGAAGGCGTCGCTGAAGATGTAGGAGCCGGCGTGGATCTCGGTGATGCGCGGGTTCGCGCCCGTGATGTCCCATGTGCCCAGGCCGCCCGCGGCCACGATCGTGGTGTCGAGGCCGTGCCGGTCGAACTCGTCGACCACCCCGGTGAGGACGTCGTTGGCCGCCCGCGCCTTCTGGATGCGCAGGTCACGGTCGGGCTCGAGCATGCAGTGGCCCTCGTAGCCGAGCACGCCCCGCAGGCGCAGCGCCGGGCGCCTGCTCGACCAGCGTGCCGAGCGCCACCCCATCCGCGGCCGAGCGCACACCGGAGCGGTGCTGCCCGACGTCGACCTCGACGATGACGTTGATCTGGCTCCCGGCCGCCTGGGCGGCCTCGGCGAGCTCCTTCGCGTTGGATGGGCTCTCGACGGCGATGGTCAGCTGCCCGAGCGCCGCTGCCCGGGCGGCCTCGGCCGCCTTCTCCGGGCCGATCACCTGGTTTGCGACGAGCAGCTCGGGGAGGCCGGCCTCGAGCATCGCGCTCGCCTCCCAGATCGTCGCGGTGGTGAGGCCGATCCCGCCCGCGTCGAGCTGCATGCGGCCGAGGATTGGGCTCTTGTGGATCTTGGCGTGCGGCCGCAGGCTCGCCGGCACGGTCGCCATCCGCCGCGCCATCTCGGCGATGTTCTTGCGCACGGTGGGCAGGTCGAGCAGGAGCGCCGGCGTGACCGGCGCGTCCCGTGGCCGCCCGATCATGCGCCGGGGGATCTCCAGCCTGCGGTCGAGATCGGTCATCGGTGAACGGTCAGAGTGCGTGCGGGTGCTGGGTGGCGACCTCGGACGGGGTCTCGGGGCGCTCTTCGATGATCGCCCCGGCCTTCTTCAGCCAGTCCTGGTTGCCGCGCTGGTTCATGAGGAAGATGACGCCGATGCCGACGATCAGCCAGCCGATGACGATGAACGGCGACCAGTTGTAGGGGTAGACGGGCAGAGGATAGAACGCCTTGTAGACGGAGTAGATCAGCACGGCGCTCGTCCCGATGGGGAAGACGAAGTGCAGGATCCAGTTGAACTCGTTGCGGGCCTCGCGCCAGTAGTAGACGACGACTGCGACGTTTGCGATGACGTACACAAAGATCACGGCCAGCACGAGCGTGTAGCCGACGGTCAGCAGGAACACCTCGGTCGGGTTGAGCAGGAGCGGCAGGATCAGGCCGAGCGCCATCGACAGGACGAACTGCGCCGTGACGGCCGCGGTGGGCGTCTTGCGGGTGGGATGCACCTTGCCGAACGTCGCGGGGAGCACGCCGCTTCGGCCCATGCCGAACCACATGCGCGTGGCGACGTTCTGGGCGGCCAGGCTGCCGCCGATCACCGAGGTGAACATCGCGAGCAGGGCGAGCCACCACAGGCTGCCCCAGACGCGGTGGGAGATCACGAGGGCGGGCAGCTCGCTCGAGGTGGGCAGGGTGGTGAGCCGGTCGACGCCCCAGCCGATCACCTGGCCCCAGATCGCGAGCACGAGCATCGTGCCGATGATGGCGATCGAGAGCATGGTCGCGCGGGGCACGTTGCGGCGCGGGTTCTCGGTCTCCTCCGCCAGCGGCACGGCCGCCTCCCACCCTGTCAGCCCCTGCACGGTGAGCACGATCGCCAGCGAGAACCCGGTGGCGGTGGCGATGTCTCCCGGGTTGAAGCCGTACGAGAACGACTGGAACGTGAACCCGCCCGGGCCGGGATCGAACAGGCCCCACAGGCTCAGGCCGAGCACGATCAGAAACTCCATCGCGCCGACAACGACGATCGCGCGGACGGATAGCGCAATGCCCAGGTAGCCGACGAGGCCGATCAGCGGGATCCCGACGATCACCAGCATCCACCAGTGAAACCACGTCCACCCGTAGTTCGCCTGGAACTCGCCCTCCAGGATGAAGCCCAGATACGAGAACAGCGGCCCCGCCACGATCGGCGAGTAGAAGGTGAACATCCATCCGGTCAGGAACCCCAGCCGCGGGCCGAGCGTGCGGCTGACGTACGTGTAGTAGCCGCCCGCCGACGGGAACTTCTTCGCGAGCTGCACGAGGCACATGCCGAGCGCCAGCACCACCAGGAAGCCGATCAGATACGCAAGCGGTGCATGCGCGCCGGACAGGCCAACGATCGTCGCGGTGAAGAAGAACGCAGCGATCGCCGGCGCGATATGCGTGATGTTCTGCATGACCGCACCGGTCAGGCCCACCGCCCCCGGCTGCAGATCCGTCTCCGCAATCCAGATCTGACCGGGCGTCTCGACGAACTCCGGCGTTCCTTGCTGTGCACCTTCGTCGGCCATGCGTCTTCCTCTCCGGGCTGGGCGGGACCCTTCAGGCGAGCGAGCGCGATAACTGGTCTGCTCACCGGCTCAGGCGATCCTTGCAGAGAGCCGGAGGGTTGTCAAGGCACGCTCCAGGAGCCGATTTGCGGCCTGATTGCGGGCCTCTCGGCGCGGCCGAAACCGGCTCCGCTACGGGTATTGCCGCACCGGCTTCAGGTCGATCGCGTGGCCGCTGCCGGACTCGACGATGATCTTCAGCATCGGCTCGGTGTCGAGGTAGAAGAACTCGATCGTCTCTCCGATCCGGCCGCCCATCAGCGGCTTGGCGCCGAGCCCCGCGTAGTACGCCTTGAGGGCGTCTGACTCCTCCGCCGTGTGGCGCATCACGGCGATGTGGTGCAGGCCCTCGCCGTGCGTCTCGAGCCAGTCCTTGTAGATGCTCGGCCCGTCGAGCGGCTGCAGCAGCTCGAAGACGATGCTGCCCGTGTCGACCTCGGCGCCCAGCATCGAGTACTCGGCCGGCCGTCCCATGTAGTGCGTGTCGTGCAGGGACGGCGGCGCGTGCTCGTAGATGTTCCACGGCGCCCAGCCGAGGGCGCGGTGGTAGCGCTCGAGCGCCTCGTCGAGGTCGCGCACCACGCAGGCGACCTGGCTGATCGGCAGCCCTCCGGGGGGGATCGCATCCGTCATCGTCTGCTCCTCTCGGGGTTCGCGTGGCCGGTCGGATGACCGGTTGACACCACCTGGGGCGTGATCTAGGTTGCTGTACGTACAGGATGATAACCCTGCCGGACACGAGCATCGATCGCGCCTCGCCGGTGCCCTATTGGTACCAGCTTGCCGGGATCCTCGAGCGGGCGATCGCAGGCGGGCAGTGGCGGCCGGGGGAGCGGCTGGCGTCCGAGTCGGAGCTCTGCGAGCGCTTCGGCATCTCCCGCACCACGGTGCGCCAGGCCCTGGCGCGGCTGGAGCAGGAGGGCATGGTCGTCCGCCGCAAGGGCTTCGGCACCTTCGCCGCGGCGTCGGCTCCGCGGATGTGGCTCGTCCAGTCGCAGGAGGGCTTCTTCCACGACGAGGTGTTCCGGCTGGGGCGGTCGGTCTCGTCGCAGATCCTGCAGCGCGCAGCCGGGCCGCTGCCGGGGTGGGCGACGGCCGGTCTGGCGCTCGCCGACGGCTCGCCCGGCGTCGTGATGGAGCGGCTGCGGTCGGTCGACGGAAACCTCGCGCTCGCCGTCACCGACTGCCTGCCCGAGCACCTGGCGGCGACCGTGCTCGGGATGGACGGCACCGACTCGCTCTACCAGCGCCTGAAGGAGGAGCACGGGCTCGAGGTCGCCGGGGGCAGACGGTTCCTGGAGGCCGTGACCGCGGGCGAGGCGCTCGGCCGCAAGCTCGCCGTCGACCCGGCGGCGCCGCTCGTCTTCATCGAGTCGGTGTCGTGGGACGCCGAGATGCGGCCGTTTCACTGCTACCGGTCGTGGGTTCGCACCGACCGGATGCGGGTCGAGGTGCAGGTGAGCGCGTCGTCGCGGCCGCTGACGGCGCTCGCTCCGGCGACGCGGGCGGCCGCGGAATGAGTGAGCACCTGCTCACGATCGATGCGGGCACCGGGTCGGTGCGGGCGGTGCTGTTCGACCTCCACGGCAACCAGGTCGCGATCGGCCAGCGCGAGTACACCCACGCGCCCGAGCCCGGCGTGCCCGGGTCGCAGGTGTTCGACACCGCCGCCAACTGGCAGCTCGTGCGGGCCTGCATCGCCGAGGCGATCGAGCGCTCGGGCGCGCCCGCCGCCGCCATCCGCGCCGTCTCGGCGACCAGCATGCGCGAGGGCATGGTGCTGTACGACCGGGCCGGCCGCGAGATCTGGGCGTGCCCGAACGTCGACTCGCGGGCGGGCGACCAGGCCGCCGCGCTGGTCGAGTCCGGCGCCGCCGCCGAGATCTACGCGCGCGCCGGCGACTGGGTGGCGATCACCGCGCCTGCGCGCTTCCGCTGGATCGCCGAGCACGCCCCCGAGGTGTTCGCGCAGGCGGCCCACGTCGGCATGCTGGGCGACTGGCTGTGCACCCGGCTCACGGGCGAGTTCGCCACCGATCCGTCGCTCGGCTCGAGCTCGGGCATGTTCGACCTCGCCACCCGCACCTGGTCGCCCGAGATCCTGGAGCTGCTCGAGCTCGACCCGGCCCTGTTCCCGCCGGTGTGCGAGTCCGGCACCGTGATCGGCGCCGTCACCGCGGCCGCGGCCGCCGACACCGGCATCCCGGCGGGCACCCCGGTCGTCGCCGGCGGCGCCGACACCCAGCTCGGCCTGCTCGGGATCGGCGTGCGCACGCCCGGCCGCACCACGGTCGTGGGTGGATCGTTCTGGCAGCACACGATGCTCTTCTCGGAGCCGACTGATCGACCCCGCCGCGCGGCTGCGGACGCTGTGCCACACCGTTCCCGGACAGTGGATGGTCGAGGGCATCGGCTTCTACTCGGGCCTCACGATGCGCTGGTTCCGCGACGCCTTCTGCGCCGCCGACAAGGCGCGCGCGGCGCAGCTCGGAGTCGACGTGTACGACCTGCTCGCACAGGACGCGGCCGCCGTGCCTCCGGGCGCCAACGGCGTGCTCGGGATCTTCTCCAACGTGATGGACGCCAAGCGCTGGATCCACGCCTCGCCGGGGTTCGTCCAGTTCGACCTGGCCGCGCCGGAGCGATCGGGCAAGAACGAGTGCTTCCGCGCGATCCAGGAGGCGGCCGCCTATGTCAGCCGCGCGCACGCCGGCATCCTGGCCGAGATCTCCGGCGTCAGTCCCACCGAGGTGGTGTTCACGGCCGGCGCCGCCCGCGGCCGCATGTGGGCGCAGATCCTGGCCGACGTGCTCGGCGTCCCGGCCCGGATCCCGGTGGTGAAGGAGTCGAGCGCCCTCGGGGCGGCGGTGTGCGCCGGCCTCGGCGCGGGGCTGTACGCCTCGCTCGCCGACTCGGACCGGCTCGTGCGCTTCGAGTACACCGCCGAGCCCGACCCGGCCCGGGCCGCCCGCTACGACGAGCTCTACGCCGAGTGGGCGACGGCCTACGCCGGCCTGCTCGAACCCGCCAGCACCGGAGCCGTGCGGCCGCTGTGGCGCGCCGTCCGGAACCTGATCGACCAAAGGACGGAACGTCACCATGCCTGAAGCAGACACACAGGGCGAGAAGAACTTCTTCCTCGACACGCCCGCCGCGACCGACGCCTTCTTCCTCAAGGGGTCGAGCGGCTACGACTGGGGGATGCAGAACCGGCTCGCCCGCATCTTCCGGCCCGAGACGGGCCGCACGGTCATGCTCGCCATCGACCACGGCTACTTCCAGGGCCCGACCACGGGCCTCGAGCGGGTCGACGTCTCGATCCCGCCGCTCGCGCCGCACGCGGACGCCTTGATGCTCACCCGCGGCAGCCTGCGCACGTCGATCCCGCCCACCCACCGCGGCGCCGTCGTGATGCGCGCGAGCGGCGGGCCCTCGATCCTCAAGGACCTCTCGCACGAGCGGATCGCGCTCGACATGGACGACGCGGTGCGCATGAACGTCTCCGCCGTCGCGGTGCAGGTGTTCGTCGGCGGCGAGCACGAGACCGACTCGGTGCAGAACATGACCAGGCTCGTGGACGCCGGCTACCGCGCGGGGATCCCGGTGCTGGGGGTGACCGCGGTCGGCAAGGAGCTCACCCGCGACGCCCGCTACCTCGGCCTGGCCACGCGCATCTGCGCCGAGCTCGGAGCCCAGATCGTCAAGACCTACTACGTGAGCGAGGGCTTCGAGCGCGTGACCGCCGGCTGCCCGGTTCCGGTGGTGATGGCCGGCGGCAAGAAGCTGCCGGAGCTCGAGGCGCTGACGATGGCCTACCGGGCGGTGGCCGAGGGCGCCGCCGGCGTCGACATGGGCCGCAACATCTTCCAGAGCGACTCGCCGCTCGCGATGATCCAGGCGGTCGCAAGCGTGGTGCACGGGGGCGCGACCCCCGGTGACGCGCACGACCTCTACCGGGAGCTGCGGGAGAGCGCGCTCGCGCCGGCGGGATGACCGCCCCGCCCGGGGCCGGCCCCTATCCCGCGCTGGCGGCGCTGGCCGCGGTCGAGCTGCCGGGACAGGCGACGCCGTTCGCCGTGGTCGACCTGGATGTCATGGAGCGCAACATCGCGCGCATGGCGGAGTACTTCGGCGAGCGCCCGGCCGGCCCGCGGCCGCACTTCAAGCAGCACAAAAGGTGGCTACGAGGCGCGACGACGCGACGCGTTATTGCTCGCGCGTGCGGTACCACTGCTGAATCAGCAGGATCGCGCCGCATATTGCGCCGATGGCGATCACAAGATCGTTGTGGCCAGTCAGCGTCAAGGCGACCAGGATGGTCAGCACAACGACGGTGCCGGCGATCGTGACAGGGCGAGAGTCGTTGAGGGCACGAAGGCGATCCACGCCAGGATGGTATCTGAGGCCCGTGTGCGCTGGCTCGGCGACGTTCACCGCTGCGGTACCCCGTACCCCCCTTAAGGGTGATGCCGCGGCCTGCCGCTCACGGGAAAGTCCCCGCACAGGGGGGAAAACGGGCCGCATCGTTGGTCGGCCATTCCTCGTACCGAGCTGACCGGGGAGGTCACCTTGCCCGCCGAACGCATCACTCCCGCCGCCTCCGGCGGGGACAACTCCACGCTGGACTACGCGCGCGCCCTGGTTGCCGCCTCGCGGCGGGCGCCGCTCGAGGCCTGGCTGGCCGCCGGCTGCGTCCTGGTCGTGCTGTGGGCGGTGGGGTGGCTGTGAGGGCGTGACGCAGCGCGTGTAGACTCGGACGCCGGCGGGACTGGAGGGCTGGTGGACGAGTTGACCCTCGGCGTTGTTGCGACGTCGAGCAAGGAGCATGAGCACCGGCTGCCGATCCATCCCCGGCATGTGGAGCGGATCGACGCCGACCTGCGCCGCCGGATCTTCCTCGAGCGCGGCTACGGGCGGCTGCACGGCTACGCCGACGACGAGCTCGCCGCGCTGGTCGGCGGGATGCGCTCGCGGGAGCAGCTGATCGCCGAGTGCGACGTCGTGACGCTCCCCAAGCCGCTCCACGCCGATGTCGCGGGGCTGCGGCCCGGCCAGGTGCTGTGGGGCTGGCCGCACTGCGTCCAGGACGCCGAGCTGACGCAGATCGGCATCGACGGACGGCTGACGATGATCGCCTGGGAGGCGATGAACCACTGGACGCGCGACGGCGCCTTCAGCCTGCACGTCTTCCACAAGAACAACGAGCTGGCGGGGTACTGCTCGGTCCTGCATGCGCTCCAGCTGCGCGGGACGTCCGGCCAGTTCGGCCCGCATCTGCGCGCCGCGGTCATCAGCTTCGGGGCGACGGCGCGCGGCGCGATCGCCGCGCTCCTGGCCTTCGGCGTGCACGAGATCGCCGTGCTGACCAATCGCAGCGTGCCGGCCGTCGCGGCGCCGATGCCGCCCGCGCGGCTCGTGCACTACGACCGCGACGCCGCCCGCCGGCTCGAGCTCGTCCATCCCGAGCAGGGGTCGCTGGCCGAGCACCTCGCCCGCTACGACATCGTCGTGAACTGCATCCTCCAGGACACGGACGATCCACTGGTGTTCGTGACGAGCGCCGAGGTCGACCTGTTCCAGCGCGGGAGCCTGATCGTCGACGTCTCCTGCGACGAGGGCATGGGGTTCGAGTGGGCCCGGCCGACGTCGTTCGCCGAGCCGATGTTCACGATCGGAGCGGGCGTCCACTACTACGCCGTCGACCACAGCCCGTCGTACCTGTGGAACTCCGCCACCTGGGAGATCAGCGATGCGCTGATCCCGCACCTGCGCGCCGTCATGGCGGGGCCAGAGGGCTGGGATGGCAGCGAGACGATCCGGCGTGCGATCGAGATCCGCGACGGCGTCGTCCTGAACCCGCGCATCCTCTCGTTCCAGAACCGCGCGGCCGAGTACCCCCACCCCCGCAGCTGATCGGCGATGATGGCGGCATGAGCCTGCGCGCGAGCGGCGTGGACGCCGAGACGGCCTGGCGGATCTCGGGGAGCTATCTCGAGGTGTGCAACTGCGATGCGATCTGCCCCTGCCGCCGCATCGACGGCGAGAAGGGCGGACGCTCGACCTACGGCGTGTGCACCGGCGTGCTCTCGTGGCGCATCACGGCCGGCGCGGTCGGGGCCACCGACCTCGGATCGTTCGGCGTCGTGATCGTCTCCTACTACAGCGACGACGAGGCCGGCTCGCCGTGGAGCTGGGTCCTGCACCTTGACGAGCGCGCCGACGCCGCCCAGCGCGCGGCCCTCGAGGACATCTTCGCCGGGCGGCTCGGCGGCACCCCGATGGCGCAGTTCCCGTGGGCGTTCAAGCCGAGCACCATGCTCGCCGTCGTCCCCTGCCGCATCGAGATCGACCACACGCCGGGGCGGGGATGGTTCCGAGCGGGCGGCTCGGTGAGCGTGCGCATCGCCGGCCCGTTCGAGACGCAGAGCCCCGTCTCATGCGTCATCCCCGGCCACGACCGCAGCGGCCGCGAGGTCGTCGCCGAGCTGCTGCACGTCGCCGACGAGCACTTTCAGCTCGACTACACCGGCCGCTGCGGCTACGAGGCGACCTTCGAGTACTCCTCGGATCCGCGGCCGTAGGTCACCGCCCGGCGCACCTCGTCCGGGGCATCGGCGATGAGCTCGGCGTCGGTCGGCACTCCGAGCGCCGCGTTGTAGGCCGTGAACCCCAGGCGGAAGACGGCGAGCATCGTCGCCTCGGCGATCTCACGGTCATCGAGCCCGGCGGCGCGCAGCTCGCCGATGTCCGCCTCGGTGGTCGCGTTCGGCGCGGTCGCCACGGCCGCCGCCCACCTCGCCAGGGCGCGCTCGCGATCGCTCAGACCGTCGGTCGCGCCCCCGAGCACGCCCGCGGCCGTGGCCGCGCCGGTGTGCGCCGCGAGCTTCGTCCCCCACGCGAGCGAGCAGGCCGGGTCGCGACGGGCGCCGGCGACCGCGGCGTTCACGACCGCCGCCTCGGCGGGCGAGAGCGTCGTCGACGACCCGAGCAG
This sequence comes from uncultured Actinomycetes bacterium, assembly GCA_963717845.1. Lineage (GTDB taxonomy): Bacteria > Actinomycetota > Thermoleophilia > Gaiellales > JAICJC01 > JAICJC01. Next base: position 308,898 of record CAVQXH010000001.1, on the reverse strand, counting down.
CTTGCGGGCGGAGAAGAACGTGTTCGCGACGTCCTGGCGCCACGCCCAGGCGTGGGCGTAGTTCATGAGATGTCCGGCTTCGACGGCGTTGGCCGCGTAGGCGGCCTCGACCGTCGCGTCGATCTCTGGTTCGGGCAGGAACATGGGGCACCGTCCGCGGTCGCTTACGAGTCGGAGGCATCTTAAACGGCCTTTGCCGCGTCCGTAACGATCCCGGAACGCCCGCCGGTGGAGGATGCGGCGATCGAGTTGCGGCCCGCTGCCAGGCCTTGTAAGGTCGTGGCCGGCGGCTCTCGGGTTCCCCGGCAGGTCTCGCAGAGGGTCGCGCTCGATTGCAGCGCCCGTGTGGGCGCGCGTAGCCATCGAAGAAGGAGGCGCGTGTGAGAACCACCCGACTGCTTGTGCTCGTGCTGGGCGTCGTCGTCTGCGGCGCCGGCTCGAGCGCCGTGGCGGATGCCGCGGTGCACCACGGCAGGGTCAACTGCCACAGCGGCACGATCGCCGCGGGCACCTACAAGTCGCTGCGCATCAGCGGCGCGTGCACGCTCGTTGCGAGCGGCAACGTCACCGTGCGCGGGGATGTCGTCGTCACGTCGACGGGGCTCTTCAACGCGGGCACGCCGGCGAAGCTCGTTGTCGGCGGCGACGTGATCGTGCAGCACCACGGGGCCACGGCCATCGGCTGCTCGCCCGACATCGGCTGCGCGGCGCTTGGCGCCGACGTCGTCCACGGCAGCATCCACGCCCAGGGCGCGGCGGCCGTGATCGTCCACGGCACGGCGATCGGCGGCGATGCCACCATCAGGGGCGGCGGCCAGACGATGGACTGCACCGTCCTCGCCCCGTTCGGCGCTCCGTACTACAGCGTGATGGAGGACTCGACCATCCGCGGCAACCTGGTCATCCGCGGGCTCCACACGTGCTGGCTGGGCGTCATCCGCAACCACGTCGGCGGCACCGTGCGCCTGATCGGCAACCGTTTCGGGGATCCCGACGCGGACGAGGTCGTGACGAACGTGATCCGCGGCAACCTGGCCTGCTTCAACAACATCGCGCCGCCCCAGGTGGGCGACTCGACCGGCGCGACGAACGTCGTCGGCGGCCAGAAGCGCGGGGAGTGCAAGGCCCTCTAGGGCAAGGCTGAGTGCCGGGGCGGGCCGTGCTCAGCGCGGCCCGCCCCCGCCCGGCCATTGCGAGCGCCAGCCGCGGGCGATCCATTCGACCTCGGCGTGCGCCAGCTCGGGCACGTCGCCGTCGATCGCCCGGGCGTCCAGGTAGACGCGGGCGGCGCCCTCGGTGATGCTGGCGGCCAGGAAGGCGTGGGCGAGGTCTGCGCCGATCGCGAGCAGCCCGTGGTGGCGCAGGAAGCAGGCGCCCCGGTCCTCGAGCGCCTCGGCGGTGAGGTCGGCCATCCCGGCGGTGCCCGGCCGCGAGTAGGGCGCGGTGCGCACGCCGCCGCCGACGGCGCCCACGAGGCCGGTCAGGATGGGCGGCAGCGTCCATCCGAAGACGGCCATCGTCGTCGCCGCCGGCGAGTGGGTGTGGACGATCGCGCCGACCTCGGGCCGGCGGGCGTAGACCAGCGTGTGCAGCGGCAGCTCGCTCGTCGGCTCGCGCCGGCCGGCGACCACCTCGCCGGCCGTCGTGACGAGCGGGATGTCGTCCGGCTCGAGGGCGTCGTACGGGTACTCCGTGGGCGTCATGGCGATCACGCCCGGCTCGCCCGGGACGCGCGCGCTGACGTTGCCCGCCGTCGCATGCACGAGGTGCTCCGCCTGCAGGCGGCGGCAGCACGCGATCACCTCCTGGCGCGTGCGCCTGCGCGCGTCACCCTGGCCTCTCTCCTCCATCGGATCAGCCTATCGTCGCGCCGCGACGCTCGTATGATGGGCGCGTGCTCGGCCGTTCCTCCGAGGTGCGCAAGACCCCGCTCGGACAGAGCCTCGCCGAGCTTGGCGGCCGGGAGATGACCCGCTACCTGTGGAAGGAGCTCGAGCGGCTCGGCGCAACCGCGACGCTCGGCAGCAGGGCCGAACGCCTGCTCGCAGGCTGGTCGGGCGACGGGTACACCGCCGTCTGGGCGCTCACGATCTCGGAGCTCGTGGCGCTGACCGAGCAGAGCGGGGCGAGCCGCGTCATCCCGCTGGCCGACATCGAGGGCGTCGTGCGCCCGGCCGACGGCACGTTGAGGGTGCTGGTCGGCGGAGCACGGTTCGTGACGTTCCGCTCGCCGGACGCCGGCATCGATGCGTTCGCCCGCGCGGTCGCCGACCGCGCCCACGTGCCGCTGGGAGGCGTCGACGCGCTGTTCTCGGCTGATGGTCTGGTGGTGCTTGCGGGCACTGCGAGCCGCGTCACCGGCTACTACCTGGGTGGGTTCCGCGACCTCCCCGCGGGGCCGGTCGCCGTCATGTTCGACGACGCCGGTGTGCACCTCGTCCCGTTCGCGACGCCATGGTGGCAGACGTTCGCGCTTGCGTGGGCGGATGTCCGCGAGATCCGGGTCGAGGGCCACGAGGAGACCCGCCAGCGCGTCACCGCGGCCCGCATTCTGATCGCCGGCCCGCTCGCGCTCGCGATCCCCAAGGACGAGGACTTCAGCCATGCATATCTGACCGTGGCGGCGGCGGACGGCGATCTGGTCGTTCGCATGGAGGGCGTACGGCCGCAGGAGCTGCGGGTGCAGCTGGGCGATGTGCTGCGGCGTCCGGCCGCGGGCGCGGTCGGCGGGCAGCCCGGTTCCGGCGGCGGCGTCGACCTGGCCGATCAGGTGGCCCGGCTGGCGGAGCTGCACCGAACCGGCGTGCTCACCGCCGAGGAGTTCACCGCCGCCAAGCGCAAGCTGCTCGGGCTCTGAGCGCCGTGCCGGCTCCGCGCTCGCTGTGGCAGGTGCAGCACCGTGCGGCGCGGTTCCCGCCGCTCGCAGGCGACGTCGGGGCGGACGTCGTGGTGATCGGCGCGGGCGTGACCGGCTGCGCCTGCGCACTGGCGCTGGCCGAGGCCGGCGCAGCGGTGACCGTGCTCGAGGCGGGGCGGGCGGGCGCCGGCGCGAGCGGCCGAAACGGCGGCTTCGCCTCGGCCGGGACCGGGCTTGGGCTCGGCGCTGCGGCGGCGCTGATCGGCATGCCGGCGGCGGTCGCGCTGCGGCGGGCGACCGAGGCGGCGCTGGACGACATGCTGGCGCTCGCCGCCGCCCGCGGCGAGCCCGACGCCGTGCGCCGCACCGGCAGCCTGTGGCTCGCCTCGGCCGAGGAGGCCGATGCGATGACGGCCGCGCTGGCCGAGCTCGCGGCGGCCGGGGTCGACTGCCGCGCGGCGCCGGAGCTGGTGCCGGCGCCGATGCGCCCGTACTACCCGCACGCGGCGGTGTTCCCGCGCGACTGCCAGCTGCAGCCCGCCCGCTGGGTGGGAGCGCTCGCCGGAGCTGCCGCTGCCGCGGGCGCCGTGCTGCACGAGCGCTCGCCCGTGCAGGCGATCGAGCGGCGGGCGGGCGTCTGGCGTGTGCGCGGCACGGCGGGGGCCGCCACCGCGGCCGCCGTCGTCGTCGCCTGCGACGGGCTCCTGCCCCGGCTGGTGCCCGAGCTCGCGGGCATCGTCTACCCGGTGCGGGGGCAGATGCTCGCGACCGAGCCGATCCCCGACACGGTGATCACGCTGCCGACGCACTCCGACCACGGCTTTGTCTACGCGCGTCCCACCCGCGACGGGCGCCTGGCGATCGGCGGCTGCCGGTGGGCCGACCTCGAGGCCGAGTACACCGAAGCGGATCGGCCGACGCCTGCCGTGCAGGGTGCGCTCGAGCGCTTCATGGCCGAGCGGATGGGCCTCGCCGGCGTCTCGGTCAGCCACCGCTGGGCCGGCGTGATGGGCTTCTCGGCCGATCTCCTGCCCGTCGTCGGCGCGGTCCCCGGGCGGCCGGGGCTGCACGTGGCCGGCGGCTACAGCGGCGTCGGAAACGTGCAGGGCTTCGTGTGCGGGCGGATGCTGGCCGCCGCCCTGCTCGGCCGGCCGCACCCGTTGCACGCGGCCCTCGCGGTCGGCCGGTTCGCCCAGGGCGGAACCCTGCGGCCGGCCGCCGAGCTGCGCGAGCAGGTCGAGAGCCGCCGGCTGCGCTCGCTCCTGCCCGCCTGAGTACGGATTCCCGTACCCCCGGATGTCGGCCTGCCACCTGGGCAGGGCGCGGCGCGGATGGCAATCTGGGATCAGGTGAGAAGCCAATCCGATCTGGACGCATGTTTGGGGCGGCCGGCGACGGGGAAACCGGCGGGAGATGGTCGCACGGCAACGCGAGCTGCTCGAGGAGCTCGGTAGCGTGCGTCGTGTCCTCTTGGTCGACGACCACCAGAGCTTCCGCCGGTGTGCGCGGGCGCTGCTCACGAGTGAAGGGTTCGAGGTCGTCGGCGAGGCAACAGACGGCGCCACGGCGCTTCGCCTTGCCGCGGATTCGGCGCCCGAGGTCGTCCTGCTCGACATCCAGCTCCCGGACATCGATGGGTTCGAGGTGGCCGCCCAGCTGCTCGCGCGTGACCCGCAGCTGCGGATCGTGCTCATCTCGAGCCGTGACCGCTGCGACTACGGCGGCCTCGTCGAGCGCAGCGGCGCCCACGGCTTCATCACGAAGGGCGAGCTGTCCGGGGAGACCCTCGAGAGGCTGCTCGGGTGATCCCGCGGCTGGCGGGGAGCGGGTCCGCGAACGCGGCTTCGCACGGCCGCGCTCGCGATGGGCCGCTCGGCCGCTTCGCGCCCGTACTCGCCGTTGCTGCCGGCGTGGCCACCGCTGCGGCGGTCGGAGTCACGGCGACGAGCACGCATGCGCCGTTGCCCGCACTGCACGCGACGCTGACGGTCGTCCTGGCGGCGGCCTTCGTCGGCACCGGGGTCGCTGGCTCTGCGGCTGCCACAGTACGGCCGCTTCGGCCTGCTGCTGGCCGCGGTCGGGTTCGCGTCGCTCCTCGGTGCGCTGCACGACGCAAACGGTGCGCTGCCCTACACGATCGGGGTGCTCACCTCGAACGTCGTGTTCGCCGTGCTCGTGCACGCGCTGCTGGCGTTCCCGGACGGCCGGCTGCGCTCGCGCACGAGCCGCCTGCTCGTGGTCGCCGCCTACGTCGACGTGCTCGCTGCTGCAGGCGGTGGCGATCCTGTTCGATCCGCTCACCCGCTGGCACAGCGCACCACCCCGAAAACGTCGCGCTCGTTGCCTCGCACGAGACGCTCGCGACGGTGCTCGAAGAGGTCGAGGCCGCGATCGCGATCGGCATCGCGCTCGCGGTGGCCGTGATCCTCGTCCGCCGCGCCCGCACGGCGACGGTGCCGGCGCGCAGGCAGCTCGTCCCGGTGCTCTACGCAGGCTCGGTCGGCCTCTTGATCCTCGCGGTCGGGCTGGCGCTCGCGCCGATCTCCTCGTCGGAGGCCGTGGCCGGAATCGGCCTGGGTCTGCTTGCGTCGCTCGCGCTCCCGATCGCCTTCTGCCATCCTGATCGTCCAGAGCCGGCTGTCCCGGGTCGCCGTCGGCGACCTCCTGATGGAGCTGCACGAGGGCACGGGCCCTCCGGACCTCGAGGACGCCCTGCGGCGCGCGCTCGGCGACCCGGCGCTCAGCCTCGGCCGCCTGCGGGCTGACGGCCGCTACGTCGACGCCGCCGGACGCGAGCTCGCGCTGCCCGAGCCGGCGAGCGGGCGGATGGCCACCCCGATCCTCGACCACACGGAGCCGGTCGGCATCCTCGTCCACGACCGCGCGCTGCGCATGCGCCGCGACCTCCTGAACGCGGTCAGCGCCACGGCCGCGTTCGCCCTGGCCAACGAGCGGGCGCTCGCGACTGTGCGGCAAGGTCGAGCACCGCAACCGGGTGCTGATCGACGCGATGCCCGATCCGCTCCTGCGGCTCTCGCGCGACGGCACCTATCTGGACGCGTGGGCCGACGACGACTCGCTGCTGTTCCTGCCCGCGGCCGAGATCGTCGGTCACAACATCTGCGACTTCCTGCCCGCGCACGTGACCGACGCGGCCTTCGAGTGCATGGACCGTGCGTTTGCGACGGGGACGCTGCAGTCGTTCGACTACGAGTTCGAGCTCGACGGCGTGCGCCACGTCCGCGAGGCCCGGATCATGCCCAGCGGCCGGGGCGAGGTGGTCGCGATGGTGCGTGACTTCACCGGCAGCGGCGAGGCCCAGGAGGAGCTCGGCCGGCTCGCCGCCGAGCAGGCGGCGCTGCGGCGGGTGGCCACGATCGCCGCGAGCGACGCCGCTCCGGAGCAGGTGTTCCAGGCGGTCACCGAGGAGGTGTGCCGCCTGCTCGGCCTGCTCTCGGTGCTGCTCCTGCGGTACGAGGACGCGACCACGGGCACGATCGTCGGCAAGTTCGGCGCGCCCCACGACGACTTCGTCCTCGGCAACACGCTCAAGCTGACCGAGGGGGCGGCCCGCGCCGTGTGGCGCACGGGTGCGCCCGCCCGGGTCGACTACGAGCGCCTCGACGGCGCGCTCGCGGTCCGGATGCGCAAGCACGGGTTCCGGTCGAGCGTCGCCGTGCCGATCAGCGTGGCCGGAGCCACGTGGGGGGCGCTGATCGCCGGGCTGCGCGAGACCGAGACGCTGACGGCGGGGACGGAGCACCGCCTGGAGGCGTTCGCCGAGCTGGTCGCGCTGGCCGTCGCGAGCGCGCAGGCGCGCGACGAGCTCGCCGCCTCGCGGCTGCGCATCATCGAGGCCGGCGACGCCGAGCGCCGCCGCATCGAGCGCAACCTGCACGACGGCGCCCAGCAGCGGCTCGTCGCGGTCTCGGTCGGGCTGCGGCTCGTCCAGGCCAAGATCGCGACGGCGCCGGGCGAGGCCGAGGAGCTGATCGCGTTCGCCGCCGAGGATCTGGCCGAGGCGCTCACCGAGCTGCGCGAGCTGGCGCAGGGGATCCACCCGGCCGTCCTGACCGAGCGCGGCCTCGCGGCGGCGCTCGAGGTGCTGGCCGCGCGCACGCCGCTGCCGGTCACGCTCGACGTCGACCTGCCCGACCGCGCTGCCGACCTCGGTCGAGGCGGCCGCTGTACTACGTCGTCTCGGAGTCGCTCGCGAACATCGTCAAGCACGCCGGCGCCCGCACGGCCCGCGTGCGCGTCGAGCGCGTCGACGGCCACGCGCTGGTCGAGGTCGCAGACGACGGCGCGGGCGGCGCCGACCTCGACCGCGGCTCCGGGCTGTGCGGCCTGCGCGACCGCGTCGAGACGCTCGCCGGCCGCCTCAACATCGAGAGCGCCCCCGATGCGGGCACCCGCATCCGCGCCGAGCTGCCCGTGGCATGAGCCTCACCTTCCTCTTCAGCGACATCGAGGACTCGACCGGCCTCCTGACCCGGCTCCGCGACGGGTACGCGCGCGGTGCTCGCCGATGCCCACCGGCTCGTCCGCGCGGCCGTCTGCGACGCCGCCGGGCGCGAGATCGAGTGCCGCGGCGACGAGCTCTTCTGCGTCTTCGACCACCCGGAGCCGGCGGCCGTCGCGGCCCGGGCTGCCCAGCGCGCGTTCCGGGCGCATGCGTGGCCCGCCGGCGAGAGCGTGCGCGTGCGCTTCGGCCTGCACACCGGCGACGCCGAGAGCGCTCCGGGCGGCGGCTACGTCGGGATCGACGTCCACCGCGCGGCCCGCATCTGCCAGGCGGCCCACGGCGGCCAGGTGCTTGCCTCGCAGGACGCCGCCCGGCTGCTGCGCTCGCCGACGCGCGACCTGGGCGAGTACGACTTCAGCGGCCTGCGCGACCCCGAGCGGATCCACCAGCTCCTCGCCGACGACCTGCCGGCCGACTTCCCGCCGCTGCGCAACGCGCGCGAGCACACCGACGCCCTGCGCGCCGTGATCGCCGACGACTCGACCCTGCTGCGCGAGGGGCTCGCGCGCCTGCTCGAGGAGGCGGGCATCGAGGTGGTCGGCCAGGCCCGCACCGCCGACGAGCTGATGCTCAAGGTGCGCAGCTACAACCCCGACGTCGCGATCGTCGACATCCGCATGCCGCCGACCCAGACCGACGAGGGCATCCGGGCGGCCCGCGAGATCCGGGCGAAGCACCCCGGCACCGGCGTGCTCGTGCTGTCCCAGCACGTCGCCCACACCTACGCGGTCGAGCTCCTGGACGAGAGCGCCGAGGGCCTCGGCTACCTGCTGAAGGACCGCGTCTCCGACGTGGACGAGTTCACCGCGGCGGTGCGCCGCGTCGGCGAGGGCGGCTCCGCGCTCGACCCGCTCGTCGTCTCCGAGCTCGTCGGCCGCAGTCGCCGCGACGACCCGGTGGAGCAGCTCTCCCCGCGCGAGCGGGAGGTGCTCGAGCTGATGGCCGAGGGCCGCACGAACCACGCGATCGGGCAGCGGCTCTTCATCTCGCCGCGCGCCGTCGAGAAGCACGTCACGAGCATCTTCGCGAAGCTGGGCCTGCCCGCGGCCCCCGACGACCACCGCCGCGTGCTCGCCGTCCTGCGCTTCCTCGGCTCCTAGGCGCTCACCCGCGCAGGTGCGGTTTTCCGCACCGCCGCCCGGGGGCTGGCGCGCGCCCGGATGCCGGGCTCCCCCACTGCGGCGCGGCCGCCGGCGGGCGAAGCTGCGGGAGTTCCGTGACCTCATGACAGAAGCGAGGGATCACCATGTACGCCATCTCCACCTCATCCGATACCGGCGACGCCCGCGAGCTGGCCCGCCGTCAGACCCAGGACATCGACGTGCGCCTGATGTGGCACCCGACCGACGATCGGCTCACGGTCGTCGTCGAGAGCCGCGCCGACGGCACGCAGGTCGCCCTCGACGTCGGCGACCGGCCGGCGCTTGCGGTGTACCGGCACCCGTTCGCCTACGCGGTGTCCCCCGGCGACTCACAGACGCCGACCGCGGCCTGACCGCGCGGGAGACGTCCAGAACATCTGAGGAGTACAACATGCCTGCGAAGCTCGTTCGCTTCTTACCCACCGACCGGCGGTGGATCGCCCTTGCGGTGATCGTCACCGCCCAGTTCATGGTCGTGCTCGACGTGGCGATCGTGAACGTCGCGCTCCCGACGATCAAGTCCGACCTGCACTTCAGCGAGGAGAGCCTGCAGTGGGTGGTCACCGCCTACTCGATCCTCTTCGGCGGCGTCCTTCTGCTCGGCGGCCGGATGGCCGACCTGCTGGGGCGCCGGCGGCTGTTCATGATCGGCCTCGGCCTGTTCACGGTCATGTCGCTCCTGGACGGCCTCGCCTGGTCCGAGGGCTCGCTGATCGCCTTTCGGTCGCTGCAGGGGCTCGGCGCGGCGCTGCTCGCGCCTGCCGCGCTCTCGATCCTGATGACCACGTTCCAGGAAGGCCGCGAGCGCAACCTGGCGCTCGGCGTCTGGGGCGCGGTCTCCGGGAGCGGCGGCGCGGCCGGCGTCCTGCTCGGCGGCGCGCTCACGAGCTCGTTCAGCTGGTCGTGGATCTTCTTCATCAACGTCCCGGTCGGGGCGCTCGTGCTGCTCGTCAGCCCGAGGCTCCTCAAGGAGAGCCGCGCCGGCCTGGCCCACCGCCACTACGACCTCCCGGGCGCGGCCTCGATCACGGGCGGCCTGATGCTGCTCGTGTACGCGATGACGCGGGCCGTCCAGCACGGCTGGGGCAACGTCGAGACGATCGCGCTGATCACCGCGGCGGTCGCCCTCATCGCCGCCTTCGTGGCCATCGAGCTGCGGTCGGCGGCGCCGCTTCTGCCGATGCGGATGTTCCGCCTGCGCACGCTCACCGGCTCGAACCTGGCCGGGTTCCTGCTCGGCGGGGCGGTGTTCTCGCAGTTCTTCCTGCTCACCCTCTACATGCAGCAGGTGCTGCACTACACGGCGATGCAGACCGGCGTCGCCTACGTCACCCTGACGCTCGCGGTGATCGTGTTCGCGAACGTCGCCCAGGCCCTGGCGCTGCGGGTGGGGATCCGGCGGGTGCTGCCCGTCGGCCTCCTGCTCTCGGCGGGCGCGCTCGTGCTCTACGCGCGCGTGCCGGTCGGCGGCCACTACTTCTGGGACCTGTTCCCGGCGTTCCTGATCGGCGGCATCGGCATGGCGCTCGGGTTCATCCCGGTCACGATCGGCGCGCTCGCCGGCGTGCGCCACGACGAGGCCGGCGTGGCCTCCGGCCTGGTCAACACGAGCCAGCAGATCGGTGGCGCCATCGGCGTCGCCGCCGCAACGACGATCGCCGCGACGTCCACGAGCAACTACCTCGGCGTGCACCCCGGGGTGCTGCCGACGAGCGGTGCGGCCCTCACCCACGGCTTCGCGATGGCGTTCTACGCGCTCGCCGGGGTCGCGGCTCTGGGAGCGGTGCTCGCGGCCGTCGTCGTCGAGTCCGTGCCGTCGGCTGCGGCCGTCGAGGCCGATCCGGGCGAGGAGCTCGTCCTGGAGGCGGCATAGGGAGCCAGCTGGGCGGGGCCCGCCACGGGAGAGAGGGTGGGTCCCGCCCCACTGGTCGCCGGCTCGGAGCGAGCGCTCAGCCGTTCGCGAAGAGGTCGAGACGCCAGTCGTTGCAGTGCAGGATGTTGCCGCTCCCCGGCGGAAACTCGTACTCGTTCACGCGGATGAGGGTGAAGCCGAGCTTGCGGCAGATCGCGTTCGAGGCCGCGTTGTCGACCGCCGGATACGCGTAGAGGAACCGATGCGTGCGCTCCGCCCTGGCCCGCTCGATCACCTGGGCGGTCGCGTTCGTCGCGACGCCGCGCCCCTGGAAGGGCGGCAGCACCAACCAGCCGGTCTCGTACACCAGCCCCTCGCTCGACTCGCGCTCCCAGTAGCCGACCGAGCCGACGCCCTCGCCGGTTGCGGCCTCGACGATCTTGAACATCCGGCCCGTGCCCGTGCCCGGCAGCCGCTCGTACCGGGCCTGGCGCTCGACGATGCTCTCGGCGCTCATGGGGCCGCCGAGGTGCTCCGTCATCGCCGGGTCGCCGAGGCACTTCTGGAGCAGCGGGAGGTCCCCTGCGCCCCACGGTTCGATGCGCACAGGTGCCGTGCTCATCGCTCAGGCGGACGCGCCGCCGTCGACGACCAGCGTGTGGCCGGTGACGTAGTCCGAGGCCGCCGAGGCGAGGTAGCCGATCGCGCCCTTGAGGTCGTGCCCGCCGCCCAGGCGCCGCATCGGGATCGCGTCGAGCAGGTCATCGCCGGCCCGCTCGAGCACCGGCCGCGAGAGGCCGGTGTCGAACCAGCCCGGCGCGATCGCGTTCACGCCGATCCCGTGTCTGGCCCACTTCACCGCCAGGTCGCGCGTGAAGGCGATGACCGCCCCCTTGGCCGAGCTGTAGGCGATGGCGTCGAGCACCTCCGGCCGGGATCCGCGCAGGCCCGTGATCGACGCGATGTTCACGACCTTGCCCCGGCCCTGCTCGATCATCACCCGGCCCGCCGCCTGCGTGCACAAAAAGACGCCCGTCAGGTTCACGTCGATCACCTTCTGCCAGCCGTGCAGCGGCGTGTCGGCCGCCGGCGCGCCCCACGCCGTGCCGGCGTTGTTCACCAGGATGTCGATCCGCCCGCCGGCCGAGTGCGCCTCGGCCACGAGCCGGGCGACGTCGTCTGCGGCGGCGACGTTGCAGGCCACGCCCCGGCAGCGGACGCCGTGGGCCTGCTCGAGCGCCTGCGCGGCCTCGGCGCAGCGCTCGCCGTTTCGCCCGCAGATCGTCACGCTCGCGCCCAGCTCGGCCAGCGCCTCGGACATCTGCCGTCCGAGCCCGGTCGCGCCGCCCGTCACGATCGCGGACTGGCCGGAGAGGTCAAACAGATCCCGAACGCTCACCCGCCACCTCGCTTCCGGTCTGCGCGCGCGCCCGCTCCCGCAGGACATGCTTCTGCACCTTGCCGGTGGCGGTCTTGGGCAGCGCGCCCGTGAGCTCGACCACCTTCGGCGCCTTGTGCCTGGCCAGGTGGGCGCGGGCGAACTCGCGCAGCTCGTCAGGGCCCGCGCCGGCGCCGTCGCGCAGCACGACGTAGGCCTTCGGCACCTCGCCCCACACATCGTCGGCGACGCCCACGACGGCCACCTCGACCACCTCCGGGTGGGCGGCCAGGGCGTGCTCGACCTCGATGCTCGAGATGTTCTCGCCGCCGGAGATGATCATGTCCTTCAGCCGGTCGCGGATCTCGACGTAGCCGTCGGGGTGCATGACGCCGAGATCGCCGGAGTGGAACCACCCGTCCCGGAACGCGGCGGCGGTCGTGCGCTCGTCGCGGTAGTAGCCGACGGCCACGTTGTTGCCGCGCATCACGATCTCGCCCAGCGTCTCGCCGTCTGCGGGCACGTCGCGGCCCTCGGGATCGACGATCCGCAGCGGCTCGCTCACCACCGTGCCCACCCCCTGCCGAGAGCGCATGACCATCCGCTCGGGGGCCGCAAGCGCGTCCCACGCCGGCTGCCACGCGCACACGGCGATCGGCCCGTAGGTCTCGGTGAGCCCGTACAGGTGCGTCACCCGCATGCCCAGCTCCTCGACGGCGCGCAGGAGCGCCGGCGACGGCGGCGCGCCGCCGACGAAGACGCTGACCTCGCGCGGCAGCCGCACGGCGCCGGGATCGGCCGCCAGCATGGTCAGCACGGTCGGCGCACCGCACAGGTGGCTGACCTCGCCCGCCGCGAGCATCTCCCACACCCTGCCGGCATCGAACTTCGCCAGGCAGCGGTGCTCGCCGCCCATCGCGGTCACCGCCCAGGTGAACGCCCAGCCGTTGCAGTGGAACATCGGCAGCGTCCACAGGTAGGCGGTGCGCGTGTCGAGGCGGGCTTCGGCGATGACGCCCAGCGTGTGCAGGTAGGCGCCGCGGTGGGTGTACATGACGCCCTTCGGCCGCCCGGTGGTGCCGCTCGTGTAGTTGATCGAGAGCAGCGCGTTCTCGTCGGCGGGAGGTGCGATCGCGACCGCGGCGGCCGCCGCCAGGCGCTGCTCGTACTCGGAGTCGTCTCCGCACCGCGCCCGGGTCATGATCACCAGGGGCGGCTCGGCGAGCAGCGCGATCGCCGCCGTGACGACGTCGGCGAGACTGGGGTGGGCCACCAGGACGCGCGCGCCGGAGTGCTCCAGGATGTAGGCCAGGTCGGCGCCGGTCATGCGCACGTTCAGGGGCACGAGCACGGCGCCGGCGGCCGGCACTGCGAAGTGCAGCTCGAGCAGCTCGGGGACGTTCGGGAGGATCGCCGCCACGCGGTCGCCCGGCCGCACGCCGCATGCGCCCAGGCCGCCCGCGACACGCGCGCAACGGTCGAGCAGCTGCCGATACGTCACCGCCCACGTGTCCCAGCGCACCGCCGGCCGCTGCCCCCACACGGCGCCGGCGTGCAGCAGCGCGCTCAGCGGGCTCAGGGGCGAGTGGGATGCGGAGGGCGGCATGAACCGGCCGATCGATCGTATCGCGCTGCGGCTGCGGCCGCCGCTTCGAGCTTGGCGGGCACGCCCGTCTCCATCGCCCGGGCGAAGTCGTCGCTGCGCTCGCCGGCGAGGAACCGCTTGTACATGTTCTCGCAGAAGATGGCCGCCTTCCAGTGGGCGAGCGCCTCGTACCACGCCAGCCCCTCGACCGACCGGCCGGTGCGCTCGGCGTAGAGGGCCGCGAGCTCGGCCCGGGTCGGGAAGCCGGCCGCGCGGGTGGCGGGCGAGAGGGCGACGATGCCCTCGCCGGGCGGCGTGTCGCGGTCGGCGTACGTCGACACCAGGTAGCCGAGGTCGGCCAGCGGGTCGCCGAGGGTGGCGAGCTCCCAGTCGAGGATGGCGGTCACGCGGGCGGGCGGGGCGGCCGCCACGAGCAGGTTGCCGACGCGGTAGTCGCCGTGCACGACCGTCGCCGGGCCCGATGCGGGGACGGTGGCCGCCAGGAAGGCGCCCACCTCGGCGACGAGCGGCAGATCGCGCGTGCGGTTGACCTCCCACAGTCCGGTGAAGCGGCGCACCTGGCGGCGCAGGTAGCCCTCCGGCCGGCCGAGACCCGCGAGGCCGGCCGCAGCCGGGTCGATCGCGTGCACCTCGGCGAGGGCGCAGATCACGTCGCGGCCGAGGCGGGCGCGCTCGGCGGGCACGTCGACCGCCGCAGGCAGCGCCGCGTCGAGAGGCTCGCCGGCGGCGAGCGTCATCAGATAGAACGGCACCCCGAGCACGCGCTCGTCTGCGCAGACGGCGAGCACCCGCGGCACCCGCGCCCCGGCCCGGTGCAGCCCGGCGACGACGGTGCTCTCGCGCACCATGTCGTGGGCCGAGGGCGGCAGCGGCGGCGGCGGTGGCCGCCGCAGCACGAACCGCTCGTCGCCCCGCTCGACCAGGAAGGTCAGGTTCGAGTGGCCGTCGCCGAGCCGCTCGGCCCGCAGCCGGCCGGAGCCGATCCCGTGGGCGTCGCAGAACGCCGCGACCGCGGCCAGGTCGAGCACCGCGCCGCTACTCGAAGCTCCAGGCATCGCCCGCTCGGTAGCGTTCCAGGATCCGGCGGGCCACCACCATCCGGTGCACCTCGTCCGGGCCGTCGTAGATGCGCGCGTAGCGGGCCCCCAGGTACATCGCCGCGAGCGGGGAGTCGCCGGATACGCCCAGCGCGCCGTGGGTCTGCACGGCCCGGTCGATCACATCGTGCAGCACCCGCGCCGCGAACACCTTGAGCGCCGACACCTCGACGCGCGCGGGCTCGCCGCGGTCGACCTTGCCGGCGGCGGCGAGCGTCATCAGCCGGCACGCGCTGATCTCGGCGGCCGAGTCGGCGATCCAGGTCTGGACGGTCTGCTTCTCGGCCAGCGGCTCGCCGAACGCCGTGCGGGCCAGGCTGTACGAGCACATGAGATCGAACGCGCGCTGCATCTGGCCGAGCCAGCGCATCGCGTGGTGGATGCGACCGGGGGTGAGCCGCTTCTGCGCGATCACGAAGCCGTCGCCGCGCTCGCCGAGCAGGTTCGCGGCGGGCACCCGCACGCCGGTGAAGCGCACCTCGCAGTGCGTGTTCCAACCGCGCCCCTCGTGCCCGAAGACGGGGATCCGGCGTACGACCTCGACGCCGTCGGCCTCAGCCGGGACGATGAAGAGCGACGCCCGCCGGTGGGGTGCGGCCTCGGGGTCGGTGACGGCCATGACGATCCCGAACGCCGCCCCGTCCGCGCCGGTCGAAAACCACTTGTGGCCGTCGATCACCCAGGCGTCGCCCTCGCTGCGCGCCCGGCTCTCGAGGGTCGTCGGGTCGGCGCCGGAGACGTCCGGCTCGGTCATCCCGAAGAACGACCGCACCTCGCCGGCGACGAGGGGCGCGAGCCACCGCCGGCGCTGGGCGGCGGTGCCGAAGAGGGCCAGGATCTCGCCGTTCCCCGCATCGGGCGCCTGGCAGCCGAACACGAGCTGGCCCCAGTAGCTGCGCCCGATCTGCTCGTTCAGGTAGGCATAGGCGAGGAAGCCGCGGCCCGTGCCGCCGGCCTCGGGGCCGATGTGCGGGGCCCACAGGCCGGCGCCGCGCGCCCGCGCGCGCAGGTCGGCGACCAGCGCCTCGGCGGCCTCGTCGTCGGCGGCGAACGCGGCCTCGTTCGGATACACGTGCTCGTCCATGAACGCCGCGTAACGGTCGCGCAGCGCCCGCAGCTCGGGCGTGACCGCGCGCAGGACGTCCTCGCTCATCGCGCCGGTATACCACAGCGCCCCCCGGCCGCCCCTACGGCGTGTAGGTCACGGACGGGTAGAGCGCGTCGGCGACGGCCCGGGAGCCGTCGATCGCGAGCGGCTGGCCGGGCTGCTTGACCGGGTAGTACGACACGCGCTCGCCGGCGATCGCGACGCTCCAGCGGTGCGTCAGCCACACCTCGCTGCCGTTTCGGATCTCCCACTGGAACCGGTCGAGCGCACGCACCGCGGGGCCGGCCGTGCGCTGCCCGAGGCGGTCGAACTGGCTGCCGTGGCACGGGCAGCTGAAGCCGGCGTTCGTCGTCTGGACGGGACAGCCCACGTGCGTGCAGTGGTTCGACCAGATCACGAACATCGCCCTGGGATCGAGCCAGTCCGTGCTCGCGCCGCCGGTGTTGTGGACGTAGGCGAGCTCGACGCTCGTGGCCGGCTGGGCGGGGTTGCCCACGAACGGCTTGGCTGTCGGCTTGAACCCGCCGGGCTCGTGGGGGAAGTCGGCGACGGCGCCGAGCTGCACCGGCCGGAACTTCGCCTCCTGCGTCGCCGGCGCCAGCAGGTAGCCCGCCGCCGGCGCGGCGATCACGCCGCCGATCCCGGCTCCCAGCCCCACCGTCGTCAGTCCCAGCAGCTTGCCCCGCGTGTAGCCCGTCCCCATGTCTCGCCGTCCTCTCTCGCAGATTGGTCTATACCAGTCCGTACGCACCTCCCCGCCGGCCGGTTTGCCGGGATCGGCGAACGGGGTAGGGGGCGATGGCCGCGCGCCGCGGCGCCGATCCGAAGGAGGGCCCAGCCCATGAGCGGTTACACCAAGACCAACCTGCGCGAGGTCGAGGACTCGGCCCCGAAGTTCCAGATGCCGACCGAGATGAGCGCCCGCTTCGCCCGCACGCCGATCGGCGGCGAGACGCTCGGCCTGAGCCTGTTCCAGCTCGAGCCGAACTTCCGCATCCCCTTCGGGCACAAGCACGCCTCCCAGGAGGAGGTGTACGTGGTCGTCCGCGGCTCGGGCCGGGTCAAGGTCGGCGACGAGGTCGTCGAGGTCGGCCAGTGGGACGCGATCCGCTTCGACAAGGACACGATGCGCAACGTCGAGGCCGGGCCGGACGGGATCGAGTACGTCGCCTTCGGCGCCGGCGAGGACGCGCGCGAGGTGGAGATGGCGCAGGACTGGTGGAGCGACTAGGGAGCGCCGCCGGCGTGCATGTGCCGGCTCAACGATGGAGCCCTGGCGAGACGAGCACTCCCGTCCAGACCAGGGCGCCGAAGATGACGTAGAGCCACACGAAGAAGGCGACGAAGCTCAGGATGGCGAGCCACAGGACCTGCCGCCGGCTGAACCCGAACGCCCAGCCAATGGCCGCCGCGCACACCGGCGAGGCGCCGAACTCGAGGAACAGGACGAGCAGGCGGTAGAGCGCGGGCGCCCGCTGGCCGTGGAGCAGCGAGACCAGCAGCCAGGCCAAGCCGAACGAGGCCAAGGGCACGACAGCCAGCGCCAGAACCCACGCGACGGCCCGGTGCGCTCGCCAATTACCGCGCCGCTGAGATGCGGTCACCATGCCACTCAAATGATGGGTGGATCGCCGCCCGAAGTCGACCCCGGCGCGGCCGGTGGGTGTCCAGCGGCCCAATTGACATCCGCCATGGATGCCAATTGGGCGCGCGCCGAGAACCCGTAACGATCCCGGGACGCGCCGCCTGGCAGAATTCGGCCCGTGGGCTCCATCCAGGAGACGACGTGACCGCCCTTGCGGCCGTGCGCCGGCCGCGCGCGCTCGTGCCGGCCGGGCTCGTCGCGATCGTTGCCCTGACGGTCGCCCAGATCGTCCTGAACGACCTCACCCACTCGTCCTGGACGTTTGCGGTGCCGCTGATCGCGATCATGCTGCCGTTCGTCGGCGTCGGCGCGCTGGTGGCGTGGCGCCGGCCCGAGAATCCGCTCGGCTGGATCCTGATGGCGATCATCGGCCTCTTCCTGCTGAGCGCCGACGGCGGCGCCTACGGCCAGCTCGTCTACCAGCACCACCGCCAATGGCCGGCAGGGCCGGTGGCGCTCTTCCTCGAGCCGCTGTGGGTGCCGTCGCTGATCATCCTGCCGCCGATCGCGATCCTGCTCTTCCCGGAGGGGCGGGTGGCGGGACGGGCTCCTGCGGGGGATGCTCGCCCTCTACGTCGCCGCGGCCGCGATCTATCTGCTGAGCGCGTGGGAGATCGTCGCCGGGGCGGTGATCAGCTCGAACATCCACCTCGTCCCCGACGGCGACCTGACGGCCATCAACACGCCGCCGCAATGGTTCGGCGTCGTCCAGGCGGTGAGCCTGGTCGTCGTCGGCGTCTGCGCGCTCTCGTGGGTGGGGGTGCAGGCGCGGCGCTGGCGGCGGGCGACCGGCGAGCAGCGCCAGCAGGTGAAGTGGCTGATCGGCGGGGCGAGCACCGCCCTCCTGTGCCTCGGCTTCATGCTCCTCGGCCCCGCGTCCAGCTCGAACACGCTCGTCCAGGTCGCCTTCAACATCGCCATGCCGGTGGGGCTGGCGGCGCTCCCGGTCTCGATCGCCGTCGGCATCCTGCGCTACCGCCTCTACGAGATCGACGTGATCATCCGCAAGACGCTCGTCTATGCCGCGCTGGCCGGCTCGCTCGCGATCGTCTACCTGGGCGGCATCTCGCTGATCGGCCGCGCCCTGCAGGCCGTCACCGGCCAGTCCGGGGCGCTGGCGGTGACCGTGTCGACGCTCGTTGTGGCGGCCGCCTTCCAGCCGCTGCGGACGCGCATCCAGCGTGGCGTCGACCATCGCTTCTATCGAGCCAAGTACGACGCTGCGCACACGCTCGAGGAGTTCGCCGGCAGGCTGCGCGACCAGATCGAGCTGGACGCGCTCGCCGCCGATGTGCTCGGCGTCGTCCGCCTGACCGTGCAGCCGCGGCACGTCAGCCTGTGGCTGCGGCCGTCGCCGCCCGCCCCTGGAGGCGACGCCCCGCGTTAGGCACATGCCGCGGGCGGGTACCGTGTCCGGCATGGCCGAGCTTGCCACCGTCACCCTGCGCATCAACGGTGAGGAGCGCACGCTCGAGCTCGACACGCGCACGTCGCTGCTCGACCTCCTGCGCGAGCACCTGGGCCTGACGGGCGCCAAGAAGGGCTGCGACCACGGCCAGTGCGGCGCGTGCACGGTGCTGATCGACGGCCGCCGCGCGAACGCCTGCCTCGCGCTCGCCGTCGCCCACGACGGTGCCGAGATCACGACGATCGAGGGGCTCGCTGCGCGGCGGGCTGCACGCGCTGCAGACGGCCTTCGTCGGCCACGACGCCTTCCAGTGCGGGTACTGCACGCCGGGCCAGATCTGCTCGGCCGTCGGGATGCTGTCCGAGGTCGAGGCCGGCTGGCCGAGCCATGCGACGGCCGACGTCGCCGCGGCGCCGGAGCTCGACGCCGACGAGATCCGCGAGCGCATGAGCGGAAACATCTGCCGCTGCGGCGCCTATCCGAACATCGTCCGCGCGATCCAGGAGGTGGCGGGATGAGGCCGTTCCGGTACGAGCGCGTCGGCGACGACCTCGGCGCGGTGACGGCGATCGCGGCGACGCCCGGCGCGCGCTTCCTCGGCGGCGGCACGAACCTCGTCGACCTCATGCGGCTCGGCGTGGAGACGCCGCCGGTGCTGATCGACGTCACCCGGCTGCCGCACGACCGGATCGACGACCGCGACGACGGCGGCCTGCGTATCGGCGCCGGCGTTCGCAACAGCGACCTCGCGGCCGATCCGCGCGTCCGCGCGCACTACCGCGCCCTCGCCGAGGCGCTGCTCGCCGGCGCCTCCGGGCAGCTGCGAAACCTGGCCACCACCGGCGGAAACCTGCTCCAGCGCACGCGCTGCGCCTACTTCCAGGACGTCTCCCAGCCCTGCAACAAGCGCGCGCCGGGGAGCGGCTGCCCGGCCCGCGAGGGCGAGCACCGAAACCTCGCCATCCTGGGGCACTCCGAGCATTGCGTCGCCACGCACCCGTCCGACATGGCCGTCGCCCTGGCCGCCTTCGACGCGGTGGTGCGGGTCGTCGGCCCGGTCGGCGGGCGCGAGATCCCGCTCCTCGACTTCCACCGCCTGCCGCAGGACGCGCCCGAGCGCGACACCATGCTCGGGCCCGACGAGCTGGTCGTCGCGGTCGACCTGCCGCGTCCTGCCGGTGGCGGCGCGGTCGCGCTACCGCAAGGTGCGTGAACGGGCCTCGTTCGCGTTCGCGCTCGTGTCGGTGGCCGCCGCCCTCGACGTCGTCGACGGCGAGGTGCGCGACGTCCGGATCGCGTTCGGCGGCCTGGCGCACAAGCCGTGGCGGGCGCACGCCGCCGAGGCCGTCCTGCGCGGCGCCCGAGCGAACGCTGCGACGTTCACCGAGGCGGCCGAGGCCGAGCTTGCCGCCGCGCGGCCGCTGCGCGACAACGCCTACAAGGTCGACCTGGCCCGCAATGCGCTCGTCCGCACGCTCGAGGAGCTGGCGGAGTGAGCACCGCGACGCGCACGCTCGGCACCCCGGTCGAGCGCATCGAGGGGCGCGAGAAGGTCGCAGGCGAGGCGCTCTACGCCGCGAGCACCATCCGGAAGGGGTCGTGCACGCCGTCATCGTCCAGGCTGCGATCGCCAAGGGCTCGGTCGCGGGGGTGGATGCGGGCGAGGCGCTGGCGTCTGCCCGGCGTCCTGGGCGTGCTCTGGGCCGAGAACGCGCCCGAGCTCCCGGGCGGCGAGGGCGAGCTGGCGGTGCTGCAGTCGGCCCGCGTCGCCTACCGCGGCCAGATCGTTGCCGCGGCGATCGCCGAGACGCTCGAGACGGCGCGGCACGCAGCCCAGCTCGTCCGCGTCGACCTACGACGCCGCGGCGCACGACGTCGAGCTGCGCGCCGGCCATCCGCGCCTCTACAAGCCGGACAAGGTCAACCCCAACTTCCCCACGGACACCGAGGAGGGCGACGTCGACGCGGCGCTCGGCGGCGCCGCGGTCACGCGTGGACGAGACCTACACGACCCCCGCGCAGCACAACAACCCGATGGAGCCGCACGCGACGGTGGCCGTCTGGGAGGGCGGCGGCCTGCGCCTGTACGACTCCACCCAGGGGGCGTGGAATGTCGCCCAGGCGATCGCGAAGGTCTTCGATCTCGATCCCGCCCAGGTCCGCGTGATCGTCGCCGCACGTCGGCGGCGGGTTCGGGTCGAAGGGCACGCCGCGGCCGCACGTCGTCCTGGCCGCGATGTGCGCGAAGCACGTCGGCCGGCCGGTCAAGCTGGCCGTCACCCGCCAGCAGATGTTCACGCTGACCGGCTACCGCACGCCGACCATCCAGCGCATTCGGCTGGGTGCCGACGCCGACGCGCGGCTGCAGGCGATCGCCCACGATGTGGTCGAGCAGACCTCGACGGTGCAGGAGTTCGCCGAGCAGACCGCCGTCGTGACCCGGATGATGTACGCGGCGCCGAACCGGCGCACCACCCACCGGCTGGTCGCGCTCGACCTGCCGACGCCGTCGTGGATGCGGGCACCGGGCGAGTGCCCGGGCATGTTCGCGCTCGAGTCGGCTCTCGACGAGCTCGCGATCGCGTGCGAGATCGACCCGGTCGAGCTGCGCATCCGCAACGAGCCCGACATCGACCCGGAGAGCGGCAACCCCTTCTCGACCCGCAACCTGGTGGCCTGCCTGCGCGAGGGCGCCGCGCGGTTCGGCTGGGCGGATCGCCCCGGCGTCGGGTCGCGCCGCGACGGCCGCTGGATGATCGGCATGGGCGTCGCCTCGTCGACCTACCCGGCCCGGCGCGCGGCGGCGACGGCGCATGCGACCGCCGCCGGCGACGGCACGTACGTGTTCCGGATCACCGCGGCGGACATCGGCACCGGCGCCCGCACCGTGCTCACGCAGATCGCGGCCGATGCGCTCGAGGTGCCGCTCGACCACGTGCGCGTCGAGATCGGCGACAGCGACTCGGGCCAGGCGATGCTGGCGGGCGGCTCGATGGGCACGTCGTCGTGGGGGGCGGCGATCATCGAGGCCTGCGCGGGGCTGCGCCGCGGCGAGACGGAGGTGCACGTCGATACGGCCGAGAGCGCGCGCGCGGCGGTGCCGTTTGCCCGCCACGCGTTCGGTGCCCAGTTCGTCGAGGTGCGCGTGGACGCCGACACCGGCGAGGTGCGCATCCCCCGGGCGCTCGGCATGTTCGCCTGCGGCCGCATCCTGAACCCGCTGACCGCGCGGTCGCAGTTCCTCGGCGGGATGACGATGGGGATCTCGATGGCGCTCTTCGAGGAGATCGATCCTCGATCCCGTCGCCGGTGCGTACGTCAACCACGACCTGGCGATGTACCACGTGCCAACGAACGCGGACATCGGCGAGATCGACATCGGCTGGGTGGACGAGGAGGACACGACCGTCAACCCGATGGGGGCGAAGGGCATCGGCGAGATCGGCATCGTCGGCACCGCCGCCGCGGTCGCAAACGCCGTCCACAACGCGACGGGCGTGCGCGTCCGCGACCTCCCCATCACGCCGGCGAAGCTGGTCGGCCGGATCTGAAGCGGGGTCAGACCCCGCCCAGAAACCGTCACAAATCCGTCACGCCGGGCGTTCGGGGTCTGACCCCGCTTAGCCCGGCACGCGCCGCGCGAGGAAGTCGCGGATGCAGGCGAGGTACAGATCCGCCTCCTTCTCCAGGATGGTGATGTGGCTCGCGTTGCCGAAGACGACGAACTCGTTGTCTGCAATGCCGTCGGCCAGGGTGCGGCTGCAGCGCTTGGGTGAGAGCTCGTCGTACCAGCCGCACAGGATCAGCGCCGGCACCGCGATCTCGCCCAGCCGGCCGGAGAGGTCGAAGAAGGCCTGCGGCCCGGTGCCCTTGAACTCGTGGGGGCCCCAGAGCGCGTAGGCGGGGCCGATGTCGCCCATGTACCGCGCCTCGATCTCTGCGAACTCGCGCCGCGAGCGCTCGGGCTCGTACGGGCTCGACCGGCGCAGGTGGCGCGAGTTCAGCTCGAGCACGGCGTCCAGGTACTCGGGCGCGTCGAGGTCGTCCTCGTGCTCGTGCTTGAGCATCAGCGCGTGCAGATCCTTGCCGAGCGCCATCCGGTGCTCGGAGATGTCGAGCAGGTAGTCCTTGCCGTTCGCGTACGTGTTGGAGAGCACGAGCGCGTTCACGTTCTGCGGGTGGTCGAGCGTGTAGGCGAGCGCCAGCATGCCGCCCCACGACTGGCCGTACAGCGTGACGGTGCCCAGGTCGAGCGCGGAGCGCACCGTCTCGACCTCAGCGACGAAGCGCGGGATCTGCCACAGCGCCGGATCGTCGGGCCGGTCGGAGTCGCCGCCGCCGAGCTGGTCGTAGAGCACGAGCCGCAGATCGCCGCCGGCCACCTCGGCCAGGCGGTCCAGATAGCGGCTGCTCGCGCCCGGCCCGCCGTGCAGCGCGAGCAGCGTGCGGCTGCCGGTGCCGAACACGCGGTAGGCGATGCGATAGCCCTGCTCGACCTCGATCCGGCCCGCGTCGGTGAGCTGCGCCGTCATCGCCGCCCATCGTACGCGGCGGCGTCCGGTAGGGTGAGCCGATGCGAGACGTCGGCATCGGCCTCGTCGGGTCCGGGTTCATCGCCGAGGCGCACGCCGAGGGGTTCAAGCACGTCCCGGCGGCGAGCGTGCGCGGCGTGGCGTCGCCGACACCGGGCAAGGCCGAGCGGTTCGCGCGCGAGCGCGGCATCCCCCGCCACCACACGGACTACCGCGCGCTGATCGAGCAGCCCGACGTCGACATCGTCTGCATCGGCGCGCCGAACGACCTGCACCGCGACATCACCGTCGCCGCTGCCGCCGCCGGCAAGCACGTGATCTGCGAGAAGCCGCTCGCGCGCACCCTGCGCGAGGCCGACGAGATGATCGCCGCGTGCGCAAAGGCAGGCACCAAGCTCATGTACGCGGAGGAGCTCTGCTTCGCGCCGAAGTACGTCCGGGCGAAGGAGCTCGCCGACGAGGGCGCGCTCGGCTCGGTGCACCTGGTGCGCCAGGGCGAGCAGCACTTCGGCCCGCACGCAGACTGGTTCTGGGATCCCGACCGGGCGGGCGGCGGCGTGCTGATGGACATGGGCTGCCACGGGATCGAGTTCGCCCGCTGGGTGTACGGCAAGCCGGCGGCGGAGTCGGCCACGGCCGAGCTGGGGACGTTCGTGCACTCCGGGCGCACGCAGGCCGAGGACCACGCGGTCGGCGTCGTCCGCTTCGCCGGCAACCGGATGGGCGTGATCGAGACGAGCTGGGCCAAGCCCGGGGGCATGGACGACCGCGCCGAGCTGATCGGGTCCGAGGGCGTCACCTACGTGGACATCCTGCGCGGCTCCGCCCTCATGACGTACAGCGAGCACGGCTACGGCTACGCGGTCGAGAAGGCGCCGCAGACAAGCGGCTGGACGTTCACGATGTTCGAGGAGATCTGGAACTACGGCTTCCCGCAGGAGATGCGCCACTTCGTCGACTGCGTGCTCTCCGACTCCGAGCCGATGGAGACGGGCGCCGACGGGCGCGCTGTCCTCGAGATCATCTACGCGATGTACCTGGCCGCCGGCGGCGCCGGGCGCGTGTCGCTCCCCCTCGAGATCAGCCCCAAGGTGGCGGCGAGGCCGCCGTACCTGTGCTGGAAGGAGCCGGCCGCAGGGCGCGTGGTCGGCTCCGACTGATCGATGTCCGTCGACGTCGAGACGCAGATCGAGATCCTCCGTCCCCGCTCCGAGGTGGCCGCCTTCGCGGCGGATCCCGACAACGCGACCGCGTGGTATCGCAACATCAAGCGGGTCGAGTGGAGGACCGATCGGCCGCTTCAGGTCGGAACGAGAGTCGCCTTCGCCGCGGAGTTCCTGGGTCGCAGCATGGCCTACACCTACGAGGTCGTGGCGCTCGATCCCGGGGAGCGGCTGGTGATGCGCACGTCGGACGGCCCGTTTCCGATGGAGACGATCTACGCCTGGGCCGACGGACCGGCCGGCTCGACGGTGATGGTGCTGCGAAACCGGGGAGAGCCGGCGGGGTTCTCGCGGCTGACGCGGCCGATGATGGCCGCGGCGATGCGGCGCGCGAACAACGGCGACCTGCGCCGGCTGAAGGCGGCGCTCGAGAGCGGCCGGGCCTAGCCGAGCGTCGACGGCAGGCTGGCCTCCCAGGCGTAGTAGGTGAGATAGCCCAGGCGGTCGCGGGCCATCGCGCCGGCGTAGGCGAGCACGGCGTCCACGTACAGATTCGACGGGTTGTAGGCGTGCAGGGCGGCGTGCTCGTCGGCCGGCGCGCCCGAGCGGTGCAGGTAGTTGGCGGCGCCGAGGATGGCGTCGCGCGGGACGTGCACATCCCCGCCCAGCCCGTACGCCCGCCAGGTCGCCGGCAGGAACTGCATCGGTCCCTGCGCGCCGGCGCTCGAGCGGTTGACGACGCGGCCGAACGCCGACTCGACGAAATTCACCGCGGCGAGCACCTGCCAGCGCACGCCGAAGCGGCGCTCGGCCCGGCGGTAGTCGCCCAGCAGCTCGCCGGCCGGCCGCGGCGCCACCAGGTGAAGTGCAGTCGGGTGCTTCGGCGGCGGGCCGTCCAGTCGGCGCAGGGCATGGGCTGCGATCAGGTCGGCCCGGACGCGCGCGGCCAGATCGGCAGGGAGCGCCGCCACGACCGGCCGGGCGAGATCGGGCCTGCGCGCGAGCCGGTGCACGATGCTGCGCTCGGTCGCGGCGGCGGCCAGCGCGGCCCGCGGCGGCGTGCGCAGGGCCGGATCGGCGGCGAGCCAGGCGGTGAGCGCCGTTCGCAGCGCCGCGTCGGCGTGGGTCAGGCGGCTGGCAAGCGTGGCCGGGCCGGCGCCGCCCGCGGTGTGGGCGGCCGGCCCCGACGATCCCGCTCCGCCACCTGCGCACCCGAGGCCGGGCAGACACGCCGCAGCGATCAGGGCGAGTGCGGTGCGCCGTCTCACCCGTCCACCATAGATGCGGTGCGGCGGCGTTCGGCTCGCCTTACTCCCAATTGACATCGAGCACGGATGCCAATTGGCGCACGCACGGCCCTCAGGGGACGGCGGGCGTGTGCTCGCTCGGGTCCGGGTCGGGCCAGGCGTGGGCCTCGCGCCGCACCGTCCCCATCCGGATGTGCCCGAAGAGCGCGAAGATCGCGACCAGGCCGACGACGATGTTGAAGGCGACGGTGACCGCCTGGACGCCGATCGAGAAGGCCAGCACCTGGCCCGACGTCGCCACGCCAGCCAGCGCGAACACGAGCAGGCCCTGCTGCGCGCCGACGCCGCCGGGGGTGACCGGAAGCGCGGTCGAGACCGAGTCGATCACCACCACCAGCACCGCGAGGCGCAGCGCCGGCGGGATGCCGAACGCGGCGAGCATCGCGTAGGCCACCCCGACCCGCAGCGCCCAGTCGACGAGCTGCGGCGCGGCCACCACCCGGGCGAAGCGCCCGGGCGAGCGCAGGATGCGCAGGCCCGCCGTGGCCCGTGCCCAGAAGCCGCGCAGATGGTGCATCGCCCACTCGGCGCCGAGGATGCACGCGGCGGCGGCAACGCCGATCGCGATCGCGACCAGCCCGGCGTGGCGGGCGTAGAGCGAGAACTCGAACGCCCTGGCGTCGGGCAGGTGCACGATCGGCGGCAGCCAGCCGAGGCCGACCGTCGCCGCCACCATCGCCGCCACCACCACCACGCCGAACACGGTCTCGGCGACGAGCGTCGAGACGATCGTCGTCACCGAGGCGTTCCCGAGCTCGCGCCGGATCGCGAAGATACGCACGACATCGCCGCCCCGAAACGGCGCGATCGCGTTCGCGCCGACGCCCGCCAGGTACGACCACACCGCCGAGCGCATCGCGACGTGCCGATCCGGGAACGCCGCCGCGAGGATCCCCCGCCACACCCCGGCGCGGACGAGCAGGCTCAGCATGTGCAGGGCGAGGGCCACCGCGAGCGGCAGCAGGTGGGTGTCGCCAATGTGGTCGCTGAACGCCGACGCGGCGTCACGCAGCTGAGCCAGCCCTTCCTGCATCACCTACATGATGCGGGCGGTTCATGTGCGTCGCATCAGACTTTGCCCCGCGTTCGCGCAGGGAAACTACGCGACCGAGCGGCGAGCCCGATGAGGCCGGGGTGAGGGCGACTTCACGCCGCCCTCACCCCGGCGCCGTGGCTCAGGCGTACGTGTCGACGGTCCTGGACGACGGCGCGGTCGCAGTCACCGTGGTGGCCTTCTCGTCGGCCTCCTTGGTGCGGCTTTCGGCCTGCTCTTCGGCATCGCGTTGATGCACCTGCCATGCCTGCACCACCGGGTTGGCTGTGTACCCCGAGTGGATCGAGCTGATGCTCATAGTCGGGAGTCCCTTCCATTGAGCCTGCACGCCCATCATGGGCATGCGTGTGCACCTCCGTTAATCGGCGTGCGCCGCGGGGAGATGAGGCAGGTGTCACGAGAGCGGTGGCCGCTCTCAGGGCAGCTCGACGCGCCCGAGCGCGCGCGCCGTCGCCCAGGCGGCGACGGCCGCGACCGCGATCAGGACGATGCCCGAGACCGCCGTGCCCGCCACCGGGCGCGATGCCTGCGGCAGGACGTGCCCGACGAATGCGCGCCCATATGCCGAGATCGAGAGCTTGGCCGCCGACGCCGCGAACGTCGCGATCGACCCCTCCCACAGCAGGATGTAGATGACGCCGATCACGATCGGGCGGCGGGTGTAGAGCGAGAGCAGCACCGCCGCCGCGCAGTAGGCCAGGCTGGCGAGCACGACGCCGAGCAGCGGCCACCCGATCAGACCGGCCGTGCGGCCGTGGCCGAGGCTCAAGAAGCCGCTCGCGACGAGGCTCGGCACGAGCAGGATCAGCGCGGCCGCCCAGGCAGCGGCGATCTTTGCGAGGACGAGGCGCAGGCGCGCCTGCGGGGTCGCGACCAGGTAGAGGATCGTGCCGTCCTCGCGCTCGTCGCCGAACGCGCTCACGCCGAAGACCAGCGAGATGAGTGAGGCCACGGTGGGCACGAAGAGCTGCTGGACGAGGTCGGAGTAGAACGAGTGATCATGGCTTCCCGGGCCGCGTGCAAGCGCATAGATCAGCGCCATCAGCGCGGGCGCAGCCGCCACCAGCGCGAGCACGATCGTGCGCTTCTGCAGGAGCAGCGCCCGCAGGGTGAGCGTGAAGACGGGGTCGATCACCGCGCCTGCCCCCGGGCCCGCTCGTGCAGGTAGGCGTACACGCTCTCGAGGTCGTCCCCGACCGGACGGATCCCGCGCAGGAGCGTCGCCGTGCGCTGCGCGGCCAGCGGCAGCTCGCGGCTGAGCGCCGTCGGGTCGCTGGTCTCGATCTCGATCGTGCCGTTGGCGAGCCGCACGGCATCGACGTCGGCCAGGCCGAGCAGCTCCCGCGCGAGCTCGCGGCCGTTGCCGTCGGGGCTCACGAGCACCCGCCGCGGCCGCTCGCTGATCAGCCGCCGGATCGCGTCGGTGGCGCCCTCGGCGACCAGATGGCCGTTCACGAGCACGAGCACCCGCGGCGCCATCCGCTCGACCTCGTGCAGCACGTGCGACGAGACGATGACGGTGCGGCCCTCCTGCCCGAGCCGCGTGAGCAGCTCGATGACGTGGCTGCGCTGGGCCGGGTCGAGCCCGTTCAGCGGCTCGTCCAGAAGCAGCAGCTCGGGGTCGTGCGCGAGCGCCTGGGCGAGCTTCACCCGCTGGCGCATGCCGTGGGAGAACTCGCCGACCGGGCGGTCGGCGGCGGCCTCGAGGCCGACCGTCTCGATCGCCGCCGCGGCGGCCGTGCGGAAGTCGTCCACCCGGTGCAGCCGGGCCGTCAGCTCGACCACCCGGCGCGCCGAGAGAAACGGCCATGGCGGGCTGTGGTCGGGGACGATGCCGACGCGGCGATACACGCCGGGCGTG
Organism: uncultured Actinomycetes bacterium; assembly: GCA_963717845.1. Taxonomy (GTDB): domain Bacteria; phylum Actinomycetota; class Thermoleophilia; order Gaiellales; family JAICJC01; genus JAICJC01. Next base: position 280,363 of record CAVQXH010000001.1, on the reverse strand, counting down.
CGCCGGGGGTCGACTCCGAAGATGCGGACGACGCCGCTGCTCGGCGTCGAGAACCCGGCCGACAGCTTGAGCGTCGTCGACTTGCCGGCGCCGTTGTGCCCGAGCAGCCCGATCACCCCGCCGTCGGCTGTGAACGAGACGTCCGCGAGCGCGACGGTGTCCCCGAACCAGCGCGAGACGCCCGTGAACTCGATCGCGGGAGCGCTCATCCCTCGTCCCGCCCGTAGCGGATGGCAAGCACGATGACCGCGACCACCATCAGCTCGACCGACGTCGCCGCCCACACCGCCGCGCTGATGTGGCCGCGGTCGGTGTAGCCCGGATAGAGCCCGCGGGCGGCCTGGATGGGGGCGGCGGCGAAGGCGAGCAGGCGCAGGTAGCGCTCGTTCAGGGCATGCGCGAGCACGCCGCCGATGATGGTCGGGATGATCAGGAACGCCAGGTAGCCGCCGACGGCGAACGCCCGCCGCCCGGTGAGCGACGAGATCGCGAGGCCGACCAGCGCGTAGAAGGCCGCGATCATGATGCCCGAGCCGATGATGCGCGGAAGATCGGCGAGGTGGCTGTCCAGGTAGCCGATCGGGTGCACGGCGAAGAGCAGGTTGCCGGCGTAGAGGATGAGCGGCGGCGCCAGCGTCACCAGGAGGAGCGGCATCAGCGCGGCCAGGATCTTGCCGATCACGTAGTCGCCGCGGCTGATCGCCGTCGAGAAGTAGAGCGAGAGGGTGCGGTCGCGGCGGTCGGGGCAGACGAGCTCCGGCGTGATGACCACGCTGAAGACGAGGATGATGATCGCCGTGACCGTGCTGTAGCTCGCGTAGGGCAGCGCCTTCACGAGATCCCTCGTGAAGCTGGACGTCCCGAAGAGCGCCCGCAGGCCGAGGATCACGAGCGCCGGCGCGAACGCGAGCAGCGTCAGGGTGATCGGGATGAGCTTGGCCTTCCACCCCCTGCGCGCGCCCAGCGCCCGCAGGGCGCTCCACCGGGCCAGCGACCAGATCGCCCCGAGGCGGCCCGACCGGGGGCCGTCGTAGCGGCTGTAGGCGACGTCGAGGACGCGGGCGTCGGCGCTCATCCGATCGCCCCGATCAGCGATTCCTCGAGCGTCGGCCCGGCCGGCCGCAGCTCGTGCAGGCCCACGCCGGCCACGACGGCGGCGTCGCGCACGCCGGTGAGCACGCCGGCGGCGTCCTTGCCGCGGACGAGCAGCCATGCGCCGTCGCCGTCACCGTCGCCCTGCACCGTGAGCCCGAGCCCGGTCGCGGCCTGGGTGAACTTGGCCGGGTCGCCGGTGATGCGCACCTGCACGTCGCCCTGCGTGGCCGCCGCCGCGTGGTCGATGCGTGCGGGTCGCAGCCACCCGGCCCTCCCGCAGCACGATCACCGAGTCGCACGTGCGGGCGACGTCCTCGAGCACGTGCGACGACATGACCACGGCGATCCCGAGCTCTGCCGAGAGCCGCCGCACGAGGGTGAGCATCTCCTCCCGCCCGGCCGGATCGAGGCCGTTCGTCGGCTCGTCCAGGATCACGAGCCCCGGCGAGTGCACGATCGCCTGGGCCAGGTTCGTGCGCTGCTTCATGCCCACCGAGAACGTGCGGATGAGGCGCGAGCGCTCCTCCTCGAGCCCCACCTGGAAGAGCACCTCCGACGCGCGCAGCACCGCCACGCGCCGGGGCAGGCCGCGCAGCTCGCCCATGTGGACGACCAGGTCGCGGGCGGTCATGCCGAGCGGCAGGGAGTTGTGCTCGGGCATGTAGCCGAGCAGCCGCCGGATCTCCCAGGTCGGCTTGGAGGCGTCGATCCCGAGCACGCGGATGCTGCCCGCGTCGGCCTTGATCAGGCCGAGGATCGCCCGCATCAGCGTCGACTTGCCCGCGCCGTTTGCGCCCAGGAGGCCGACGGCGCGCTCGGTCAGCGCGGCCGAGACATCGTCCAGCGCGACGATCGCGCCGTAGCGCTTGGTGACGCCCTGGATCTCGACGAGCGGCTCACCGCCGCCGTTTTGGCTCACCCGGCCAACTCAGTGCAGGGCTTGGGCCGCGGTCATGATCCGCGCCGCCGGCTGCGAGCCGACGACCGTGTAGGTGATGCCGCCACGGCTCCACTGTACAAGCGACCCGAGGGTCGTATCGAGCTCGCGGCCGTGCACGCCGTCGATCGATGCCGACGGCAGCGCCTGCAACGAGCTTTGGCGGGCGGTCCCGTGCTGCTCGAGCACGAAGATCGCGCCGAGCCCGCGGCCGTAGGTGAGCAGCGCGGCGGGGCTCTTGCCGACGTTCACCGATCGCACCTCGCGCTGGGACATGCCCGCGAGCTTGGCGGGCGCGGCGAGGCGGAAGCCGACCGCCTTGGCCACGGCGGCGGTGCCCGTCACCGACGCGCTGTGCGCGGCCTGCGAGCGGTCGCTGCGGCTGGGCATGTGCACGTGCACGATCTTCGTGCCTGCGGGCAGGGCGAGCGCCAGGTGAGCGGCCGGCACGGTGCCGTAGCGGATGTGCGTCACCGTGATCGCGATGGCGGGCGTGCTCGACCCGTGCGGATAGACCGCGAGCCGCAGCGGGATGCCCTGTGCGGCGTCCCAGGCCAGCTCGAAGTTGCCGAAGAGGCCGCCGTTTCGGCGCGGGGCGGCGCGGACGGTGTAGGCCTTGTGGTCGGCGACGTTGCTCGGGATCGCGCCCGAGACGACGGCGACGTGGCCGAGGCGCGCGATCGCCTTCTGGATCTCGGCGATGGTCGGCACGGCGTGGGCGTGCGCCGCATCCGCGTGATCGCTCGCGTGGTGTGCCACCGGCAGGATGTAGGCGACGTGGTGCTTGCGGTCATACAGGGTCACCTGGTGGCCGTTGAAGCTGAGCGCGGTCGTGCCGAGCTGCGACTTGATGTTCACGCGGACGTGGCCGCCGCCGACGAACACGCTTCCGGTCGCCCCGGAGATCGGGCTGGCCGAGATCGTGGTCGAGCTGCCGGCCAGGAGGTGCTGGTCGATCGTGAACCGGGCAGAGACTCCCGCGACCGGGTGGTGCGAGAGCGCGACATGCACGGCGCTTGCGAGGGAGCGCTGGGGCGGCTTGGGCGGCCCGCTGCGGGTGACCGCGTAGGCGGTGACCGTGACGGCCGAAAGCAGTACTGCCAGGAGGACGAACCACCCGGCCAGGCTTGTTGCCGATGAACGCCTGATCATGCCCATTGCGCACTTCCTTCCTGGCGAGACCCCCGAAACGCTAGCGGCCGACCCTGAGAGCCGTGTGAGCGTGCGTGCGCTCGTCGGCGGCGACGCGGCTGCCGCGCAGGAGCGACGCCGCGGCGGCGACCAGGCAGGCCACGATCGCAAACCCGAAGGCGGCGTGCAGGCCGTTTCGGAACGGCGCCGAGATCAGGTGGGGGAAGAACGCCGGCCCCGTCAGCAACGCGCGGTTGTGGGCCGAGAGGGCGTGCAGCGCGCCCGGGCCGAGCAGGTGGCCGATCGGGTTGTAGCCGAGGAACGCGGCGAACAGGATCGAGACGGGCGGCAGATGGGCGATGTGCCCGGCGGTGGCCGGGGAGACGCCGTGGGCGACGAGGCCGGCGTGGACGGTGGTCGGAAGCGTCGTCGCCAGGCCCAGGATCATGAGCGTGAAGAAGATCCCGATCGAGAGCACCTGGGCCGAGTTCTGGAACGTCTGGTTCATGCCGCCGCCGGCGCCGCGGTCGCCGGCCGGCAGGCTGTTCATGACGCTGGCCCGGTTCGGCGAGGCGAACATGCCCATCGAGACCCCGTTCAGGACGAGCACGGCGGCGAAGAACGGGTACGAGAAGTCGGTCGGAAGCAGCAGCAGGAGGCCGAAGCTCACCGCCGCCCCGATCATCCCGGCCGTCGCGAACAAACGCGCCCCGAACCGGTCGGAGAGGTAGCCCGAGGTCGGGCCGGCGACGAGCATGCCGAGCGTGAGGGGCAGCATGTAGATGCCGGCCCAGAGCGGCGTGTCGCTGAAGTTGTAGCCGTGCTCGGGCAGCCAGATGCCCTGCAGCCAGATGATCAGCATGAACATGAGCCCGCCGCGGGCGACCGCCGAGAGGAACGTCGAGAGCGTCCCGAACGTGAACGCGCGGATCCGGAACAGCGGCAGCTTGAACATCGGGTCGGGCACGCGCCGCTCGATGGTCGCAAACGCGATCAGGCTCACGGCGGCGGCGGCCATCAGGCCGATCACGCGCATGCTCGTCCAGCCGGTGGCGTGGCCGCCGGCCGGGCGGATGCCGTACGTCACCGCGATCATCATGAAGACGAGCCCGAGGGCGAAGGTGACGTTGCCCCACCAGTCGATCGGCGCCCGCTTCGGCACGCTGCGCTCCTCGAGCTTCAGGTACGCCCAGACGGTGCCGAAGACGCCGACCGGCACCGAGATCAGGAACACGAGGCGCCAGTCGATGGGCGCGAGCAGGCCGCCGAGCACGAGGCCCACGAACATGCCGCTCACACCGACGATGTTGTTGATCCCGAGCGCCATGCCGCGCTGGTTGGAGGGGAAGGCGTCGGTGATGATGGCCGCGGCGTTCGCCAGCAGGCAGGCGCCGCCGAGGCCCTGCACGATCCGAAAGACGATCAGGTACGTCGCTCCCGACGCGGCCCGTCATCCAGTCGATGGCCAGGAGCAGCGACGCGACGGTGTAGATCACGAAGCCGAGGTTGTAGATGCGCACGCGGCCGTACATGTCGCCGAGGCGGCCCAGGCTGACGATGAGGACGCTCGTGATCACCAGGTAGCCGAGGATCATCCAGAGCAGGTAGAAGCTGTTTGCGGGCACGAGCGGGTCGAGCTTGATGCCGCGGAAGATGTCCGGCATCGCGATCAGCGTGATCGACGCGTCGAGGGTCGCGAGCAGCACGCCCAGGGTCGTGTTCGAGAGGGCGATCCACTTGTAGCGGTCGGCGGTCACCCGCTCAATTCTACAGGCAGACTGTTCAGTTATGCTGCATACATGAGCGACCCGAACACGCTCGCAAGCGACCTGCGCGTGGTCATCGGCCGGCTGGTGCGCCGCTTCCGCGCCGAGCGCCGCGACATCTCGCTCGCCCAGATCACGGTGCTCGGCCGGCTCGACCGCGACGGCCTCTCTGGGGTGAGCGCGATCGCCGCAGCCGAGCGGGTGCGCCCGCAGTCGGTGGCGAGCACCGTGGCGGCGCTCGAGCAGGCCGGGCTGGTGTCGCGCCGGCCCGATCCGGGCGACGGCCGCCGGGTCGTGATCGAGCTCACGCCCGCGGGCCACGAGGCGCTGGCCGCCGATCGCCGCCGCCGCGACGTCTGGCTGGCCGACGCGATCGCCCGCGACCTGACGGCCGCCGAGCGCCGCGTGCTGGCCGAGGCGGCCGCCCTGCTCAGGCGGCTCGCAGACGGCTGACGGGCGGCCGTGGTATCAGGTAGCCTGATTGGCGCTCATCCGGCCAATTGGCATCCGCTGCAACGGCCAATTGGCACTGCCCCGACCCACCGCCAATTGGCATTCGCTCGAACGCCAATTGACCAACACGAGCCCCCTCGCATGTCCGCCAACCTCGCACAGATCCTGGACACGGCCGCCGCCGCGCACGGCGAGCGCACAGCGCTGGTCTGCGAGGGCGGTGGCACGACCACCTACGCCGAGCTCGCCCGGCGCGCGGGTGGCGTCGCCGCCGTGCTGGCCGAGCGTGGCGTCGGCCCTGGCGATCGGGTGGCGCTGCACCTGCCCAACGGGCCGGCCTATGTCGCCGCCTTCTTCGGCGCGCTGCGGGCCGGCGCGGTCGTCGTGCCGCTGAACGTCCTGCTGGCGCCGCCCGAGATCGCCCAGCGCGTGGCAGCATCCGGGGCGCGGGTCACGATCGACGCCTCCTGGCCCGCCGTGGAGGCGCTGCCGCCCGCGACCGACAGCCCCATGGCCGAACGCCGCCCGGACGACCCGGCGGTCATCCTGTACACGTCCGGCACGACCGGGGCGGCGAAGGGAGCGGTGCTGACCCACGCCGGCCTGCGCGAGGCCGGCCAAAACGCGGTGGCGGTGCTGGGCTACACGCACGCGGACGTCATCCTGGGCGCGGCGCCGTTCGCGCACGTGCTCGGCCAGTCGGGTGCGATGATCGCCGCCGTCCTCACCGGCGCCGCCGTCGCCGTTCCCGACCGCTTCGACGCCCCGCGCACGCTGGCCGAGATGGCCCGCACCGGCACGACCGTCCTGCTCGGCGTGCCCACGATGTGCGTTGCCCTCACCGCCGCGGCCCGGGAGACGGACGTGCGCCCGCCGCTTCGGCTCGCGCACATCGGCGGCGCGCCGCTGCCCGAGGGCGTCCGGGTCGAGTTCGAGCGCACGTTCGGCTGCCCGATCCACGAGGGCTACGGGCTCACCGAGCTCTCGGGGATGGCGGCGGCACAGCCGGTCGGATCGCCGCGGACGCCGGGCTCGGTGGGGATCCCGGCCGGCCGCGTGCAGATGCGCATTCGGGCCGCCGACGGCTCGATCTGCCCGGCCGGGGAGATCGGCGAGATCCAGTTTCGCGGCGGCACGGTGATCCCGGGCTACTGGCGCGACCCTGCCGCCACGGCGGCGGCGATCGACTCCGACGGCTGGCTTGCCACCGGCGATCTCGGGCGCACCGACGCCGCCGGCAACCTCTTCCTGGTCGACCGCACGAAGGAGGTGATCATCCGCGGCGGCTACAACGTCTATCCGCGTGAGGTCGAGGAGGCCCTGTACGCCCACCCCGACGTGCACGAGGCGGCCGTCGTCGGTACGCCGCATCCGGCGCTGGGCGAGGAGGTGACGGCGTTCGTCGTGCTCGAGCCCGGAGCGGCGCAGGACGCAGACGCCCTGCGCGCCTTCGCCGCCGAGCGGGTCGCGGCCTACAAGTACCCGCGCCGGATCGTGTTCCTCGCGCAGCTCCCGAAGAGCGCTACGGGGAAGGTGCAGAAGCGCGCACTCGTTCGGTCATTCGAGACGTAACATCATCACAGTTACCTAACGCTCGTACGCCTCGAGCCCGGGCCGGATCTTCTTCTCGTCCAGGAACTGCGAGAGGCCCTGCTCGCGGCCGCGCTCGGCGTCCAGGAACTGCGACTGCTCGAGCTTGGCGTAGAGGTAGTCCTCGGCCTCGTCCCAGCTCATGTCGCGGCAGTGCTTGAACCCGAGCTTGGCCGCCCGCAGGACGACCGGGTTCTTCTGCAGCAGCTCCTCGGCCAGGCGCCGCACCTCGGCGCGCAGCTCCGCCCGCGGCACGCTCGCGTTCACGAGCCCCATCTCGGCGGCGCGGCGGCCGTCGAACGTGCGGCCCGTCATGATGTGCAGGAGTGCGGCCCGCGTCCCGACCGTTTCCGCCAGCGCGCGGCTCACGACCCCGCCTGGTGGGATGCCCCAGTTCACCTCCGAGAGCCCGAACGTGGCCTCGTCGGCGGCGATGGCCAGATCGCAGGCCACGAGCGGCGTGAAGGCCCCGCCGAAGCACCAGCCGTTCACCATCGCGATCGTGGGCTTGGCGTAGGTGCGCAGGAGCCGCCACTGCCACTGGGCGGAGTCGCGGCGGACGCGCCGCTGGACGTGGGCGGGGCCGGCGTCGACCTCGCGGAAGTACTCCTTCAGGTCCATGCCGGCGGAGAACGCGTCGCCGGCGCCTGTCAGGACGACCACGAGGCAGGCGTCGTCGGCGTCGAGGGCCTCCAGCACCTCGATCATCTGCGTGTTCATGGTGGGGTTCATGGCATTGCGCTTGTCGGGCCGGTCGAGCTCCACCCAGGCGATGCCGGCGGGCTCCAGATCCACCCGCACCGTGCTCCAGCGGTCGGTGTACGTCATGTCGCTCCTCTCAGGCTGCCTGTCATGTAACCCCGTCCGGTAGTCTCGTGGCATGGAGCCGCGCTTGAGCTACGTGATCGGCCGGCTCGACCATGTGCTGCGGCGCCGCATTGCCGAGGTGGTCGAGCCGCACGGACTGACAGTGTCGCAGTACACGGCGCTCTCGGTGCTGCGCACGCGCCCGGGCCTCTCCAACGCGCAGCTCGCCCGGCGGGCGCTGATCACGCCGCAGTCCATGAACGAGGTGCTGGCGCAGCTGACCGCCCTCAAGCTGATCCGGCGCCACCCCGATCCGAACCACGGCCGTGCGATCCGCACCGACCTGACCCCGGGCGGCGAGCGCCTGCTCCAGGCCTGCGACCGCGAGGTGGACGCGCTCGAAGAGGATCTGCTGGCGGGGATGCACATCTCGGAGGTCGAGCAGTTTCACGAGCTCCTGGTCGGCTGTGTGCGCCGGCTCGGTGCCGGGCTGTGAGGTATCAGGCTACCTGATTTCTGTCAGGCCACGGACTCGGCCCAATATCTCAGGCCTCCTGACACCGTGTGGCCTCCCTGGACGCCGTTGACAGCCCACCCGCGACCTCCTAGACTGCTGTGCTTCGTGCGCTTTGGTGCAAGAGGTGGCAGGGCCTTTGGGGAAGCGACGGAAGGAGTCTACGTGCATGCGTGGCTGACACGGGCTGGGAGCTTCAAGGTCGAGAAACATCCGTGTCCGGCGCCCGGCGAGCGGGTCGACCGGACCCGGCCGCGGGCCGGGGTGCTGCATACGACGGAGGGAAACTGGGAGAGCGCGCTCAGCGAGTTCGAGGTGCAGAACGCCCCGCACTTCCTGCTCGGGCGCGATCAGACCGGGACGTGCCGGATCGCTCAGCTGATCCCGCTCGGGCAGATGGCCGCCAGCCTGCTCAACCCGGCCGGCGGCGTCGAGACGAACCGCTGGGCGATGGCGCAGATCGAGATGGTCGGCTTCAGCTCGACCACGCCGTGGCTCCCCGCCGATGACGTCCAGGACGCCCTGGCGGGCCTGATGCTGACCCTGAAGGACGAGGCCGGCATCCCGCTGACCCGGCCGTTCCCCGACGAGATGCCGGCGCTGCCCTGGGCGACCGTGGGCTTCGCCCGTCGCCACGCCGGCAAGTGGGGCGAGGTGCCCGGCTGGTTCGGGCACGTCGAGGTGCCGGAGAACGACCACTGGGATCCGGGGGCCCTGCAATGGAGCGACCTGATGGGGCACTCGGCCGACCTGGCGGCGCCGGGGCGCGAGGACTACCTCCAGATCATCTCCGGCAAGCGGGGGGAGTCGCACCTCGTGGACGAGCGCAAGCTCTCGCAGGGCGGGCTCGAGGCGTGGCTCGACGGTCATGCGCTGGTGCGCAAGGTGCGCGCCGACGACCGCGTCATCATCCGCATCCGGGAGCACGCTTGATCAGCGCACGGTGAAGGCGGCGCCCGCGATCTTCACGTACAGGTCGTCGCGCAGCAGGTAGACGCTGTAGCGGCCCGGCGTGAGCGGGACGGCGAAGATGCCGCTCGGCCGCAGCGCGAACGTGCCGTCGATGGCCGAGTGCGTGTAGCCCCAGAGCAGGTACGACGCCACCAGCGGGTCGGCCCCGCGGCGGTAGATGCCGAGCCAGTCCCAGCGATCGCCGGGAGCGTTCTTCACCGTCACGCGGATCGGCTCGCCGGTCGCGAACGTGGTCTTCGTCGTGCGCACCACGGGCGGGGCGCCGGGCGCTGCGACCCAGAACGGGTAGCGGGAGCGCACGCGCCCGTCCGGGCCGAGCAGCGCGGCGGCGTACGCCCCGGGCGCCCAGCCCGCGCTCGAGAAGCCGACCGCGCCGATGCCGCGGGCGGCCGCTGCCGTCACATGCCTGCGGGCGACGACGGTCGCCGTGCCGCCGCGCAGGTGCTCGATCGCAACCGCCGCCACCGGCCGGTCGGCGTGGAACGAGGCCGGTACGGACGCGCCGACGCGCACGAGCCGGTGCGGCACCGTGACGAGCGCCGGCGGGGTCGCGCCGCGCACGTGGAACGTCGAGACGACCAGGCGGTGGTCGGACGGCCACGGCGCGACGGCGGCCGTCGTCCCCGGCGCATGCGGCTCGCCGACGATCGCACTCGCGATCGGGGTCGCGCCCTGCGAGTAGACGAAGTCGATCCGGTCCTTGGGCTCGCCGCGGAAGAGGTCGACCCCGGGGATCGTGCGATGGGTGGGCCAGGTCAGCCCGGGCACCTGCACCGGGTCGGGGTAGACGGCCCGGAACGAGTCGGTGAAGCCGGCGGCCTCGACGGCGGCCGAGACCGGCCAGCGCAGGGGGTAGCGCAGATCGGGGCGCGTGCCGACCGCCGCCTGCGTCCAGTCGCGGAACGAGGGCGAGTTGAAGTCGCCGGTCAGAAAGACGGGGATGCCCTGCGCGTGCAGCGAGCGGGCCGCGGTCAGGTCGGGCTCGATCGCCGGCAGGCGCACCCGCTTCTCCATCGCGATCACCTGTGCCGCGGTCTTACCGTGCTTCACCCACACCGGCCCGTACGGCGCCGAGGGCAGGTGCACGTTCTCGATCGCGGCGACCCGGCCCGGGGAGGCCTCCACGAACGTGTACAGCCCGTGGCCGCCCGGCGGGTCGATCAGCGGCAGCCGCGAGACGATCTGCATGCGGATGTCGTAGTAGCGCCAGTGCAGCGCCCGGGCGATCTGACGGATCTCGCCGCCGCCCTCCTCGATGCCGACGACGTCGGCTCCGCTCGCCCGGATCGCGCGGGCGACGAGCCCGGCCTTGATGATCGGGAACTCGTCGGAGATGTCGCAGTTGAACTGCGCCACCCGGATCGTGGTCACGGGCGCGGCCGGCGCGGGCGTCGCGGCGCGCACGGTGCCGCCGCCGAGCGCGACGGTCGCCGCCGCCACGGCCGTAACGAGCTGCACGCGCCCCCGCATGCGCGCGAGCCTACCACCGCCGGTGGGCGCGCCGTGTTCCCGAGTTGGGTGCGGCAATCCTTTCCAGGAATTAGCAGCGTTTGACACAAGGCACCGGAGTGGAGTACGTTCGCGTGCTTCGAGCCGGGGGGCCGAAGGGCATGCAATCGCTGCTGGACTCCACAGCGGAGCTGATTCGCCTACGTCGTTTCGGCGCGGCCGAGGCCGTGCTGCGGGAGGTCATTGCGAGTGGTCTTGCCCGTGGACGGATGCTCGAGACCGCCCGGGCGCTCTGTCCGCTGTGCGAGGCAGCCGCCGAGCAGCGGCGCCTGGCCGAGGCGCTCGCCGACGCCGCCAGCCGCCACCAAGCGGCCGAGGAGCGTCTGCACGCCCAGATCGAGCATGCGCTCGCCGACCGGCGGCCACCGGTCGAGCTGTTCGCGGCCCCCATCCCGACGCCGGCGATCGCGTGCACGATCGAGGTGTGCCTGCTGGGGCCGCTCGTGGTCGGGATCGGCGGGCGGCCGGTCAATCGCTGGCGCAGCTCGAAGGCCCGCGCCGTCTTTCAGTACCTCTCATTTCACCGCGAGAAACCGGTCAGGCGCGACGTGCTGATGGACGTGTTCTGGCCGGGATCCACACGCGACTCGGCGCGCAACAACCTGAACGTGGCGTTTCACAACCTGCGCCGGACGCTCCAGAGTGCGAGGGACGAGCGCTACGTGATGTACGCCGACGCCTGCTACCTGCTCAATCCGGCGTTGCTGTGGCGGATCGACAGCGAGGAGTTCGCGGCGTCGATCGAGAACGCTCACGATCATCTGCGTGCCGACCGGCCGGGCGAGGCGGTGCAGGACTACCAGCGCGCGGTCGCGCTCTACCGGGGCCCGCTCCTCGAGGACGACTCGACGTCGGAGTGGCACCTGTACGAGCGCCGCAATCTGGAGGATGTCTATGTCCAGGCGCTGGAGCAGCTCGCGGAGCTGCGGCTGCGGTTCGACGACCCGGCGCGGGCCGAGGAGGCGGCCCGGCAAGCGCTCGGAAGCGATCCCTGCCGCGAGTCGGTGCACAGGCTGCTCATGCGTTGCTACGCACAGCAACGCCAGCACCACCTCGTGTCGCGCCAGCTGCAGATCTGCGTGACGAACTTGCGCAACGAGCTGGGGACGGCCCCCGCACCCGAGACGGTGCACCTGTGCGACGCGCTCACCCGTCCGTCGTGAGATTAAGCGGGTTAAGCGGACGCGCACATCTTCGTTAACCGGGACGGACGGCGTTGCGTAAGTCCTCCCTGGGATCGTGGCGTGGCGGCGGTGCAGGGTCGGCCGCAAGCGACGAAAAGGAGGAGCTGTGCCACCGAACGATTGCCCATGTTTCCCGGACGACAAGGACTACCTCGACGGCCGATCGGAGATCTCGATCCCGTACGAGGAGTTCGAGGCCCACTGGGATCTCGACATCCTCGACGTCGACGGCATCAAGCCGAACCGGATCATCAGCGTGCGGGATCCGTTCCAGGTACGCCTCCGGATCGAGCTGTGCGGCCGGATGTGGCACTGCATGCGCGGCACGTGGTGCTGGGACGTCCGCTTCACGCCCGTCGGCGTGGGCACGGCCGTCAACCTGTCGTCCGCGCTGCCCGGCCAGTTCGAGTTCGAATGGGACGGCTGCGCGACGCGCTGCATCGAGAAGTACGTCACCGTCCCGGCGGGGACGATCCCCGGCGGCGTTCCGGACAGCTGCTGCGGCGCGCTCTACATCGTCGGCGGCGTGTACGGGTTCCACTGCTGCGGCGGCGTGACGCCGGTCTCGGGATACGAGAAGAAGGGCGACTTCGAGTTCTATGACCCCGGCCCCGGCGGCCCCTGAGGCTCCCGGCGATCCCGAAGGGCAGCGCTCATGACGGCCGACGATCTGGCGACGCTCGACTCCCTGCGGGGCAAGCACCGCAAGGTGCTCGCCGAGGAGCTCGACGTGACCACCTGCCGCGCGCTTGTGATGGCCGAGCGTGGTCCGATCCAGGCCGCCATGCGGCGGCGGAAGGTGACCCCGCGCCCGACCCTCGAGGACATCGCCGTGTGGCAGGACGAGGCCAGGGCCCAGCTCGGCGCCGCTCCCTCCCCGACGGGCGTCGCCGGCGCGACGCCCGACTGGGAGCGGGCGGCGTCGTTCGCCGTCGTCTTCGACCAGCGCGAAGGGGCCGGTGGACGGGAGCGGCGGCTCGCGGTCGAGCAGACCGAGATCGAGGGCGCCGCCCCGGAGCGCGTGTGGCCGAGCTGGGACTGCTCGGAGCTGTGCGCCTGGATGGGCGCCCAGATCGACGTGGGCGGGGCGGCGGTCGCGGCCGCGCCTCGCCGGACGCGTGGCAAACGGAGGGGCATCCCGACCGAGGCGGTGCGGGTCGACGGCGTGTGGCTCGTCGGCCCGGACGGCGAGCGGGCCATCCCGGGCACCGCTGATGCGGCCGGCGCGGCGCTCGAGTGCACGCGCGACACGCGCCTGGCCGTCGCGGTCACGGCCCCCCAGGCCGGGCAGGTCGTGAGCGTTATCGTGATGCTCTGTCCGCCGGGCCAGGAGCCCAGGCGGCTGGCCGATCCGATCGAGATCGAGCGCAGCGGGCGGCCCGAGTTCGACCTCGCATCGCTGGCCCCGGGGCTGTACGAGGGGATCACCGTGTACGCCACGGTCCCACTCGGCGGCGCGAGCTTCGCCGACTACTCGCTACCGCCGCTCGAACGGCTGCCCGACTGACGAGTCCGCCTACACCTCCACGCGCGAGCCCATGATGACCGTGCGCTCGCGCGGGAGGCCGAAGTACTCGGCGGCGTCGGCGGTGATGCGCGACGTGGCGATGAACAGGTGCTTGCGCCAGCGGCTCATGCCGGGCGCGTCGCCCATCGTGAGCTCGATCGTCGACAGGAAGTACGACGCCTCGTCGACCTCGAGCGGGCACTCGAGGCCGGCGCCCGCGGCCATGCGCAGGACGCCGGGGACGTTGGGGTCGTCCATGTAGCCGAACCGGGCCTCGACGTGGGTGATGCCGTCGTCGGCGTAGCCGAGGTCGTCGATCGCGAGCCGTTCGGCCGCGGGCACGTGCGGCACCGGCAGCGTCTCGATCGTGAGGATGACGACGTGCTCATGCAGGATGTGGTTGTGCTCGACGTTCGCGCGCATGGCGAGCGGCGTGGTCGTCTTGCCCCGGTTCAGGAACACGGCCGTACCCGGTACCCGCTGCAGGGGTGGGCGGCGCGCGTGGAGCTCGTTCACGAATGTCGCGCAGCGAGCCCTCGTCGTGCTCGCGCCGCTTCGTCACGAGCGCCCGGCCGCGCTGCCACGTGGTGAGCACCGTGAACACCGAGACCCCGATCAGGAGCGGGAGCCACGCGCCGTGGACGAGCTTGGTCAGGTTCGCGGCCAGGAACAGCAGGTCGACGAACAGGAGGCCGCCGGCCCCGGCGAGCACGAGCCACAGCGGCTTCTTCCACTGGTGGCGGACGATGTAGAAGAAGAGCAGCGTCGTGATCGTGATCGTGCCGGTCACCGCCATGCCGAAGGCGAAGGCGAGCGCGGCCGAGCTGCGGAACGCGAACACCAGCGTCAGCACCGAGACCATGAGCACCCAGTTGATCCAGGGGACGTAGATCTGGCCGACCCGCTGCTCGGAGGTGTGGTCGATCCGTAGCCGCGGCAGGTAGCCGAGCTGCACCGCCTGGTGGGTGAGCGAGAACGCACCGGTGATGACCGCCTGCGAGGCGATCACCGTTGCCGCGGTCGCGAGCAGCACCATCGGCACCCGGCCCCAGTCGGGGACGAGCAGGAAGAACGGGCTCGCGACCGCCCGTGCCGGGTTCGCGAGCACGAGGGCGCCCTGGCCGAGGTAGCTGAGGATGCAGGCCGGGAACACGAGCGCGAGCCATGCGCGCGTGATCGGAGCGCGGCCGAAGTGGCCCATGTCGGCGTACAGAGCCTCCGCGCCGGTCACGGCCAGCACGACAGCGGCGAGCGAGAAGAACGCCGTCGTGAAGTGCCCGGCGAAGAAGCCCAGGGCGTACGTCGGCGAGAGCGCCCGCAGGATCGCCGGGTGGTCGGCGATCCCGGAGACGCCGCAGGCCCCGATCGCCACGAACCAGACGATCATCACCGGCCCGAACATGCGCCCGACGGCCGCTGTGCCGAAGCGCTGCGTGGCGAAGAGCACGACGATGATCGCGGCGGTGATCGGGACGACCAGGTGCGCGAGGGACGGCTGCACGACCTTGACGCCCTCGACGGCCGAGAGCACCGAGATCGCCGGCGTGATCATGCTGTCGCCGAAGAACAGCGACGCCCCGAAGATGCCGAGCGCCGCGAGCGTGATCCGTGTGCGCCGCCCGCCGCGCACCCGCCCGCGGCGGATGAGCGTGATCAGCGCCATGATGCCGCCCTCGCCGTCGTTCGTCGCCCGCATCACGAGCAGCACGTACGTGACGGTGACGACGAGCGTCACCGCCCAGACGATCAGCGAGACGACGCCGTAGACACTCTCGCTCGACGACGGCCACCGGGTGCGGGTCGCCGGGGTTGAAGACGGTCTGCACCGTGTAGATCGGGCTCGTGCCGATGTCGCCGAAGACGACGCCGAGTGCGCCGACGACGAGCGCAGCCTGGGCGGGGCTGCGGGGGCTGGGTGTGGTGGCGGTGGGCGTTACGGCGTCTCGGCGTCCGGGCTCGCGCGAGCACGCTACACCCTCCTCCCGTAGAATCGGCCGATGGGGGCTCGTGACGAAGGTAGCGAGCTGGTTTCCGGCGCGCGCGTGCGAAAGACCGTCACCATCGTCTTCGCGGACGTGGTCGGCTCGACGGCGCTCGGCGAGCGGCTCGATCCGGAGGCGCTCCAGGCGGTGATCGGTCGCTACGGCCGCGAGATGCAGCGGGTGGTCGAGCTGCACGGCGGCCGGGTCGAGAAGTTCATCGGCGACGCCGTGATGGCCGTGTTCGGGGTGCCGGTGCTGCACGAGGACGATGCCCTGCGGGCCGTGCGTGCAGCGCTCGAGATGCGCTCGGCGCTGGTCGAGCTCAACCGCGACCTCGAGGCCGAGTACGGCGTCGAGCTCGGGATCCGCATCGGCGTGCACACCGGCGAGGTGATCACCGCCGAGGAGGTGGTCGACCAGGGCCTGATCGTCGGCGACGCCGTGAACGCCGCGGCCCGGCTGCAGTCCTCCGCGCCCACCGGGGCGGTGCTGATCGGCCCCGAGACGCAGCGGCTGGTCAACGGCACGACCCGCCTGCGCCGCCACGGCGACCTCGAGCTGCGCGGCAAGACCGGCCGGATGCGCACGTGGTGCGTCGAGGGCCTGCGGCCGGGCCGCGAGTCGCTGCGGGCGACGGCCGCCGCCGGGATGGTCGGCCGCCGCCGCGAGCTGCGGCGGATGCAGGCCCGCTTCGACCGCTGCCTGACCACGGACAGGTGCGTCGTCACGACGGTGCTCGGGCCGGCCGGGATCGGCAAGTCGCGCCTCGTCAAGCAGTTCGTGGCCGACGTGGAGGGGCGGGCCCGGGTGGTCGTCGGCCACTGCCTGCCCTACGGCGAGGGCATCACGTACTGGCCGCTCAAGGAGATCGTCGACGAGCTCGGCGGCGTGGCCGCGCTCGAGCGGCTCATGCCCGGCGACGAGCAGGACATGCTGGCCGCGGCGATGGTGTCCGCCGCGATCGGCCGGTCGCACTCGACGGCGTCCGCCCAGGACGTGCAGTGGGCGGTGCGGCGGCTGCTCGAGTCGCTCGCCCGCAAGCTCCCCCTCGTCGTCGCGTTCGACGACATCCAGTGGGCGGAGCCGCCGCTGCTCGACCTGATCCAGTACCTGGCGAGCTACGTGCGCACCGCGCCGGTCGCGGTCGTCTGCCTGGCCCGCGACGACCTGCTCGAGCGCCGCCCCGCCTGGGCGACGGCGTTCGGGCGCGGCGCGACCGTGCGCCTGCGGCCGCTGTCGGACACCGACTCGGCCCGGCTCCTGCGCGGGCTGGCGGGACGGCAGGGCCGGCGGCTGCGCCGGTTCGAGATCCTGGCGGCCGCCGAGGGCAACCCGCTCTTCCTCGAGCATCTCGTGGCGATGCGGGCCGACGACCCCGCCGGGGCGACGCCGCCGAGCATCAACGCGCTGCTCGCAGCGCGCATCGACGGCCTGCCCCGGCCCGCTCGGCGGGTGATCGAGGCGGCCGCCGTCGAGGGCCGCGGCTTCCATCGCGGCGTCGTCACGGCGCTGCTCGCCGACCAGAGCGCGATCGACGTCGACGCGGCCCTGCGCGAGCTCGAGCAGCGCGAGCTGGTGCGTCCGGCGCAGCGCGAGTTCTCGGGTGACGAGGGCTACCGCTTCACCCATCTGCTCGTGCGCGACGCCGCGTACGAGCTCATCCCCAAGCGGCGGCGGGCGGAGCTGCACGTCGGCTTTGCGAACTGGCTGCGGTCGGTGGCGGCCGAGCGGCGGGAGCTCGACGAGATCATCGGCTACCACCTCGAGCAGGCCCACGAGTACCGGCGCCAGCTCGGCCGGGTCGACTCGGTGCCGCACCGCGCGCTCGCCGCCGACGCGTCGGGGCACCTGAGCGCCGCGGGGCGGCGCGTGCTCGACGCCGGCGACCGCGCTGCGGCGGCGAACCTGCTGCGGCGGGCGGTGGCGCTGCGGCCGGCCGACGATCCCGAGCGCACCGCCCTTCTGATCGACCTGGGCGGTGTGCTGCGCGAGGAGGGGCGCTTCGACGAGGCCCAGGCGGCGCTCGCCGAGGCGATGCGGCTGGCCGACGCCCGCGCCGACGTCGGCGCTGCGCGCGCGGGCCAGGTCGAGCGGCTGCTGGCGCTCCTGCAGGTCGATCCCGACGGCGCCGCCCGCCAGGCCTCCCGCCACGGCGGGCGGCATCTCGCGCGCGCTCGAGGAGGCGGGCGATCACGCCGGGCTCGCCCGGCTGTGGCACCTGCGGGCGCTGCTCGCGTGGATCCAGGCGCAGGCGGGCGACGCTTCCGAGTGCTGGCGGCGGGCGGTCGTCGAGGCCGACCTGGCCGGCGACCAGCGCATGCTCGCGGACGCGCTGGGCTGGGAGGCGTCGGCGCTGATCCACGGGCCGACGCCGGTCGACGAGGCGTTCGCGCGCTGCAACGAGATCCTCAAGCGCCTGCACGGCAACCCCTGGGCCGAGGCGCTCGTGCACCATCAGGTGGCCGCTCTGCACGCGATGCGCGGCGAGTTCGACCGCGCGTTCGCGCTGCTCGACGACGCGAACACGGTGCTCGCCGGCTTCTCGCCGACGGTCGACGCGGCGGTGTCGCACCCCGAGGTGCTCGTCTCGATGCTCGCATCGGATCCGGCCCGGGCCGAGCGACATCTGCGCGCCGGCCGCCGCCAGCTCGAGGCGATGGGCGAGAAAGCGGTGCTGGCGTCGACCGAGGCGCTGCTCGGGATGGTCGTGCTCGCGCAGGGGCGCAGCGCCGAGGCCGACCGGCTGGCGCGTCGCTCGGCGACCCTCACGACCGACGGCGATGTCTCGCCGCAGTCCCTATGGCGGCGCGTTCGCGCCTTGGTGCTGGCCGAGCGCGGCCGGCTGCAGGACGCCGAGCGCCTTGCCCGCGACGCCGTTGCGCTCGCCGAGCGCACCGACTGGCTGAACGACCATGCCGGAGCGCTCGAGGATCTTGCCACGGTCTGCAACATCGCCGGGCACACCGACGATGCGCGCGCCGCCCGCGCCGAGGCGCTCGATGTGTATCGACGGAAGGGAAACGCCGTATGCACCGTCCGGTTAGAACGAACGTTGACGCGTCAGGTTTCGGCGTAACCCACAGAACACCAACCCGATCGGAGTCGCTATGCAACGACCAAGGGTCCCATCATGAGCCCCAAGATCTACCCGATCCAGAGCCTGACGCCCGGCCCAAATGGGCACATCGCCATCAAGGGGCCGATCGGCCCGTGGAACAACGACGTCGTCGCCATCGTCATCACGGTGGTTGTGTCACAGGTGATCGTGGGTGCGAATGGGGATCCGGAGATCGCGACCGCGATCGGGTGGTCGATCCAGTACACGGCGGTCGGCGACTGGTCCGCGAACACCCCGGCCGTCGGGGCGAACCCGCTCCAGCCTGGCGAGCCATGGTGGCCGCCTGGGCCACCATCGCGAAGACCGACGGCGGTTATGAGATGTACGAGTGGACGCTGCCAGTGAAGTTCGTCTAGCCGCCGGGCTCGTTTGGCGGCGGCTCCGCCGCTGCGCGGCGACACCTACCCGATTGGAGTCACCATGCAACTCCCGACAGGCCCCATCATGAGTCCGAAGATCTACCCGATCCAGAGCCTGACGCCCGGCCCGAACGGGCATCTGGCCATCAAGGGTCCGCTGGGACAGTGGGATCCCGATGTCCTCGCGGTGGTCATCACCGTCGTTGTGTCGCAGGTGACCGGTACGGCAAACGCGAATCCGAGTCGCGACCGCGATCGGGTGGTCTGTCCAGTACACGGCGAGCGGCGACTGGTCCGCGAACACCCGGCCGTCGGAGCGCACGCGCTCGAGCCTGGCGGAGCCATGGTGGCCGCCTGGGCCACCATCGCCAGGACCGACGGCGGTTATGAGATGTACGAGTGGACGCTGCCGGTGAAGTTCGTCTAGGCGCCGGGCTCGTCGGACGGCGGCTCCGCCGCGGCCGAGTCGGACCGTAGTCCGCCTGCAGCTCCTCGGAGAGCTCGGCAGACCCGGTGTCAGGCTCGGTGTCGCCCGGCCCGTGGCCGGCCGCGACCACCTTCGTGCCCTTCTGCGTCAGCCGGTCCATCAGGTTGTCGAGCCAGTTCATCGGCCACAGTCTACTCGCGACCTGCCGTCAGTCCGGTCGCCGCAGCAGGAAGTCGAGCGTCGCCCGGTTGAACGTCTCGGCATCCTCGTGCAGGGCCGCGTGGGACAGGTCGTCGAACACCACGAGCTCGCTCCCTGCGATGCCGCCCTGCAGGGGCGCTGCAAATCGTGTCGACGTGCAGATGTCGTGCGCCCCGAAGGTGATCTGGGTGGGTGCCGTGATGCGTGCGAGCACGCCGGTCGCATCATGTGCGAGGACGGCGTCGGACTGGGCCAGGAACGCCTCCAGCGGCTGGGCCGGGCGGCTGCGGACGAAGTCGACGAGCCCCTGCACGAAGTCCGGCTGGTCGTTGTACATCCCGGGCGTGAAGCAGAACGGGAAGATCCCCTGGATGACGACATCGGCGACCGTCGGCAGCCCGCGTGCGAGCGAGCGCCACGACTCGACGATCGCGCGCAGATAGGCGTCGGTGCGGTCCCAGCAGCTGTGCAGCGAGAGCGAGCGCACCCGGTCCGGGTGGCGCGCCGCGAGGTGTGTTGCGACACCCGCGCCGAGCGAGACGCCGGCCACGTGGGCCCGCTCGATCCCCGCGGCGGCCATGAAGGCGGCCACCTGGTCGGCGTAGGTGTCGGTGGCGTAGGGGCCCGGCGGCTTTTCGCTCTCGCCTGAGCCGGGCAGGTCGACCGCGATGCAGCTGAAATGCTCGGCGTAGGCGGGGAGCTGGAAGGCGAAGCACGCGTGATCCGCGCCGAGGTACGGGATCAGCAGCAGCGGGTCCCCCTCGCCCTGCACGTCGTAGTTGATCTGGAGTCCGGCGGCTTCGACCTGCTGCATCGTGGCCCCCTCCCTCGCTGGTGAGACCGCCCGGCTAGAACCGCGCGTGCCTCGTCGCCGACCGAGCATCGTGAGCGCTCCCGCCCGGTAGGCGCGCAGGAAATGGTCTCGTCCCGCTCGCGGCTCGTTCTCGTCGAGCCACGCGAGCAGTTCCGGCGCGGGCGTCTTGCCGAGGTAGCGATACCCGCCGCGGGCAGCGGTGGCTCCAGGCGGGACATACCCTGCCTGACGAGCGTGCGCACAGGCTCGGTCCTCGGCCGCGAGCCCAGACTCCATCTCTCCCCGGCTCAGGCAGACCTCCGCAAGCGCAGACTGGGCGATGTACAGCGCCAAGTCGTCGCCGGCCGCATCGAGCTCTGGTAGCGCCCGCCAGATGAGCACGTCCAGGTGCTCCGCGTCGCCCTCACGTCCACGACCAAGGCCGAACAGGCCCCCCATGATCTGCCCGCACAGCTCACCGACATGATTCCCGGACGCCGACGCACGCTCTGCGAGGGCATCCGGTCTCTCCCAGCAGCGTGCGCATCGCCACCGCCGCGGCCGCGTCGGGAGGCGAGAGGTTGAGCTGTTTCAGCACCTCGACCACCGGCCAGTAGGTGATCCCCTCGCCGTAGGGGAGGCAGCGGCCTCGGGTGATGGTCGCGTCGAGGCCTGCCAGAGACTCGGCGGCGAGCCGTGACTTGCCCACGCCGGCATCGCCGGCGACGGTGGCCAGCTCGCAGCGTCTCTCAGTATGCACACGCTCCCAGGTTGCCCGGAGGATCGCCAGCTCGTGCTCACGACCAACGAACAGCTCCCGGCGTGAGCGTTCCGGTGGATCGTGCAACCGCAGCACTCGATAGGCGGGAACCGGCGCGGACTTGCCCTTCAGTTCGAGCGGCCCAAGCGGCTCGACATCGGCCGCCGCGCGAACCAGCGCGAGCGTCGCCTCGCCAACCAGCACCTCGCCCGGCTGCGCCGTCTGCTCCAGCCGCGCCGCCACGTTCACCGCGTCGCCGGTGGCAAGGTGCTCGGCCGTTCCTGCCACGGCCATGACAGCGTCCCCGATGACTCTCACGCTGCCCCCGTGCCGCGTTCCACGATCCCTTGCATCCGCTCGAAATAGCCCCCAAGCGCCCACGCAGCCGCTCAGGATCGAGCGACCTCGCCGGGGCCGTCGCCCGTCGCAGAAGACGACGTCCGAGCTTCGCGCAGACTCGTGCGGCCGTGCGACGGACGCAAACGACGAGGCCGACGTGCTCCATCCGTTGGATCGCCATGTGCTCGACGCACCAGAACGGTCCATGTTGCCGAGGCCGTAGCGCCGGTTCGCGAGGTTGTCCGCCGAAAGGCCCTCGATGTCGCCCGAGATCACCTCGCGCTCCTCGTCGGATCCGCTGCGCCTCTCGTCGTCGGAGCGCTTCACGGCGTCGTCGTCCTCGCGCTTTCGCAGCTTGGCAAACCATTCGGAGATACCCATGGGCGCAAGCGTAGCGCCTGCGCCGCCTCCTGTCTCGTCCCGATCGGATGAATCAGGCCTAGTCGCGGATGACCCAGAAGAGCGCGGCCGGGCGCTGGGCGATGTTGCGCCAGCCGCGAATGCTCGTGCGGTCGGCCAGCAACGCCTCGCCCTGGCGCAGCACCGGGCGGCCGCTCGTGAGCTGCACCTGCACGAGCCCGGCGATCACGGCGACGAGCTCGCTGCCCTTGTGGGCGACGTTCGGGGTCGCGGTCGCGCCCGGCGCGAGCCGCACGAGATAGGCGCGCAGGCCGGCCTCGGGGTCGTCGAGCAGTGGCACCGGGTTGCCGGTGGGCGTCGCCGCCGGGTCGTCGCGGCGGCCGAGCCGGTAGCCGGGCGAGACGTGCCCGCGCAGGAGCTCGTCGACGGTGATGTTCAGGTTCGCGGTGAGCGTGAGCAGCGTCTCGAGCGAGAGCCCGCGCTGGCCGCGCTCGGCCTGCGAGATGGCGCTGGCCGAGACCTCGGCGAGCTGGGCGAGCTGGGCCTGGCTCAGCTGGCGCTGCATGCGCACCGCCCGCAGGGCGCCGCCGAGCCGCGCGGCGGCGGGCGCCTGGGTGAGCTCGGGCCGGCCGTCGGCGAGGCGGTAGTGGTAGACGCTGCCCTGCACGCCGACCGGCCTGCCCTCGGCCTTCGCGATCCGCAGGCGGTTGTCGCGCAGCACGAGCACGCACTGGGTGACGTCCTCCACGTCGCGCCGCAGCGCCTCGAAGCGCTCGCCCTGCGAGAGCGACCAGTAGGCGATCGCCCCGACCTCGAGCAGGAGCGGGCAGCAGCGGGTGAAGAAGCGCCGGGCCATGTCGGCGCCCCAGCGCGCGGCCATGTCGTCGAGCGGGTCGAAGAGGAGCAGCGTGCGTGACTGTGGCTTTGAGCGCCGCCGGATCTCGTTCAGGAGCGGGCCGGCCTCGGCGAGCGGCGTCTCCGGCCGGGCGTCGATCAGCGTCAGGCTGGGGTAGTCGCGCTCGACGATCTCCGGCGGCAGCGTGAGCGACACGTAGGCGGCCTGGTCATACGGCGCGGTGAGCCCGGCGATGGCGGCGTAGAAGGGCATCGCGGTCTCGGTGCGGTCGGGCTGGAAGACGACGTTGTCGCCCCAGTAGAGCCCGTGCAGGGCGCGATCGAGATCGTCGACGCCGGTGCTCGCGACCGGGTAGTGCTGCTCTTCGGTGTCTACCGGCGGCATAAAGCACTGCTGTCGGGAATCGTGAATCTCATCACGGCCGCTCTAGCCTACCGCGGTCATCCACGAGAGGAGCACTACCGATGGAAACCGTGATCGTCGCCCTCGATGGGCCCGAGTCCGAGCGCGCGCTGCCCGCAGCGCAGGAGCTCGCCAAGCAGTTCCTGTCCCGCATCGTCATCGTCCACGTGAACCAGCTCATCCCCGGCGCCCGCGGCGGCCGCTTCCCGGTGCACGCCGACGAGGACGACCGCACCGCCCGTCTGCATGAGATCGTCGCCGAGCTGCGCGGCCAGGGCTTCGACGCCGACCTCGAGCTCGCGACGACATCGCTCGGCCAGCCGGCCACGATCATCGCCCGCGCCGCCGAGCGGCATGGTGCCGGCACGATCGTGATCGCCGCCCGCCGCCACTCCGGCGTGCTCGGTGCGCTGGGCTCCAGCGTGAGCGCGCGCCTGCTGCGCTCGGCACCGTGCCCGGTGGTCATCGTGACCCCGGCGACCACGCGCGAGACGTTCCATGCGGTCAACCGGCGTCAGCCGGCCGCAGCGTGATCGAGTCGGTTGGACGGCTGGGCGGACCGCGAGCGATCGCGGCCCCGGCCGTCGCGTATCTCACACCGCTCGCGGGCGCCCTGGTGGCGCTCGCGGCCGGTGTCGAGACGCGCACCGTCGTCGTCGCGGTGGCCGCCTCGGCCATCGTGTGCGCGCTCGTGCGGGCCGGCGTCGAGCACGCCCGCATCGAGACGGCCCGCGATCGCGCCGACCGCTGGATCGCGTGCCGGATCGGCCAGCCGCCGAGCGACGCCGTGCTGCTGGCCCGGATCGAGGAGCTGATGAGCCCGGGCCTGCGCGCCGACCTGGCCCGGTCGTTTCGGCGCATCGCCGCCGACGCCGCGACCTGCGGGCGGGCGCTCACCCCGGCGCAGCACAACCGTCGTGTCCTGCGTGAGCACGTCGATCAGCTGCGGCACATGGCCGACCGGCTCGCCGATCCCGCCCAGCCCGTGACGCCGCGCGGGGTCGCGCTCGCGCACGGCCTGGTCACGGCCGGCGGCGGCCCGCTCTACAACCCGCGCCGCGCCGACGAGCTGCCGGCACGGCTGGCAGCGGCGCTGGCCGCGCTCGTCTAGCTCAGTACGACCTGCTCGCGTCGGCCACCTCGGCGGCGCCGTGGAGCGCCCCGATCGCCTCGGTGCTCGTCATCGGCTGCGAGAACATCGGGTAGTCCTGCGCCGTCGCCGCCTTCTGCTCGTCCGCGCTCGTGGCGGCGGTGCAGTCGGTGAGCGTGATGACGTCGTAGCCCTTCTCGTAGGCCGAGCGCATGGTCGACTCGACGCAGCAGTTGGTCAGGAAGCCGCCCAGCATGACCGTCTCGATCTCGCGGCTGCGCAGGATGAAGTCCAGGTTCGTGGTCGCGAACGTGTCCAGGCCGCGCTTGCCCTCGACGACGATGTCCTCGCCCTGCGGGGCCATCTCGTCGCAGATCGCGGCGCCCCAGGTGCCCTTGACGAAGGCGGTCGAGTCGATCACGCCCTTGAGGATGCCGTACACCTTGTCGGGGTTTCCGAGCTCGCCGTAGCCCGGCGCGAACGTGATCGGCGCGTGGATGACGGTGGCGCCGGCCTTGCGCGCCTCGTCGGCCACGCGCTTGGTGTTCGCGAGCATGTTCGAGTCGTCCATGACGCCCTTGACGGCGTCGTGCAGGGCGCCCCCGTCGGTCGTGAAGTCGTTCTGGTACTCGATCAGGACGAGTGCGGTCTTGGCGGGATCGACATCCACGGTGGCCTCCGATGGGTTGGGGACCCAAAATGTAGCGCTCCTCGTGGGGTTCGTAACGTGCCCGTAACGGCTCGTGTGGGAGGGTTCGGCGATGAGTGCTCACGGGATCGCGCGCGCGACCCCGGCGCGCCTGGCGCTGCCGGCCTGGTGTGTATGCGCGGCGCTCGTGATCGTGGCGGTGGTGCTGCACGGCGTCAACCTGGGATCGGGCGCGGGCATGGTGTCGCCGATCGGCAACAACCTGGTGTTCGCGCTCTGGGCGGTCGCATACGCGAGCGTCGGGGCGGTGATCGGCGCGCGCCGGCCGGCGAACCCGATCGGGTGGTTGCTGCTCACGGCCGGCTTCGTGCTCGCCGCCTCCGGGGCGTGCTTCGAGTACGCCGACTACGCGTTCGGCTCGGATGGCCCGCTGCCGGGCGGGACAGCGGCCGCGTGGGTCGCGTTGTGCGTCTCGCCGAACGCGCTCGTGCTCGTGCCGCTGGCGCTGCTCTACTTCCCCGACGGGCACCCGCGCTCGCAGCGCTGGCGGCGGGCGGTGTGGATCCCGGTCGGCGCGATGGTGACGCTCACGATCGGGACGGGGCTCTACCCGGGGCCGCTCGACACGGAGGCCCACGTGGCCCCGAACCCTCTCGGCGTCGATGCGCCCGGCCTGATCAACGCGGTTGGGAGCCTCGGGTGGACGCTGCTCGTGTTCAGCTTGATGGCCGCGGCGGCGGTGGTCGTCCTCAACCTGCGCGGGTCGACAGGGCTCCTGCGCCAGCAGATGAAGTGGGTGGCCGGCGCCGGCGCGCTGCTCGGGATTGTGTGGACGTGGTGGTCGCTCACCTACATCCTGCCGCTGCCCGACGTCGTCGGGCCGATCAGCACCGCCCTCGTCGTGCTCGCCGAGTGCGGCATCCCGGTCGCGATCGGGATCGCGGTCATGCGCTACCGGCTGTACGGGATCGACGTGCTGATCCGGCGGACGGTCACCTACACGGCGCTCGTGGCGGTGCTGGCGGCGGTCTACCTCGGCTGCGTGGTCGTGCTCGAGGCAGGGCTGCAGTCCGTGACCGGCCAGTCGGGCTCGATCGCGGTGACGATCTCGACGCTGGCGGTGGCGGGGTTGTTCGGGCCGGCCTTGCGCGGCATCCGCCGGGCGGTCGACCGCCGCTTCTCACGCAGCGTGTACGACGGGGAGCAGACGCTGGCGGAGTTCTCGGGGCGGCTGCGGCATGAGATCGACCTGGAGACGGTCGAGGTGGAGCTGATCGGGGTGGTCAGAGAGACGATGGGGCCGGCGCATGCGACGCTGTGGCTGCGGGGGAGGGTGGAGGGCTAAGGCGTCAGGTGGGTGACGGCGGGTGCCGGCCGCGGCGAGACGGGCGGCGACCAGGCCGTGGTGGCAGGCCTGTGGGTCGCGTTCGACACAGAGGTCGGTGAGGGAGGCGTGCGGGTCGAAGTTGGTCAGGGGTTGTCCGCGATATCGCGGCGAACTAGGGGTGAGTCCCCGGTGCGGCTGCCGTGCGCCGCGCGGTGGTCGGCGTGGGCCTTCGAATAGGCCGCGGGGCGTGAAGTTTTGTGAATGCCGTTTTTAGATGATTAGGGCGAGTCGCTCACGCGGGGGCGGCGTCGTGTGCCCGCATCGGGCAGGGGCCCGGACCCGCTCGTCGGCTCGATGCGACGTGAGACCTGCAGGGTTCCGTATCGATTCCGCGAGGTCGTTAAGGCTCCGCGGCGAGATACATCAACTATTCAGCGTTTGATCACGCCGAAAGGTAAAGAACGCGGGCGCAGTTTTGGCTCAGGCTTTGTACTCTTCCGTAGCTATGGTGATCGATAGCGTCGCCGAATCCACCGATGGATGTCCCGTTGAGCCCGACGGAATCTGTGAGCATGGATATCCTTCGTGGTTGCTCTACCTCGGTCCACTATAAGACCCGCATTTGCACTAAAAGGTGGCAGCGTCAGGCTCCCCGCTGGACACGGACTGCTTCAACCAACGAGCACAACGTCGAGATCAACCTCATCTCGTCCACCGTCCGTGCCCGCGCCTCCAGCAATCCCGGCGCGCAGCACAGGTACGCCAGGCTCCGGGCGCGGCTGATCGCCACATTGAGCCGGTTGCGGCTGAACAGGAACGCGATGTCGCGGGGCACGTCCTCGCCGCTCGATGTCGCCATCGAGAAGATCACCACCGGCGCCTCCTGGCCCTGGAAGGCGTCGACGGTTCCGACCGGCACGCCGGGCGGCAGCTTCTGACGGAGCAGTCGCACCTGGGCGTTGTACGGCGAGACGACCATGATGTCGGCGGCCGTCAGCGCCCGCGTCACCCCCACCTGATCCGTCATCGGCGTCCCGATCAACTCGCCGATCTGCGCACGGACGCGCTCCGCCTCCTCGGGGCTCTGCGAGCCGTTCCCGCGGTGCTCAACCGGCAGGTACTGGATCCCGGTGCCGGCGCTCGTGGTCTGCCGCGCGCACGACGGGTGGCTCGAGAGCCGGCCCTCGTACACCTCGTCCGAGATGAACCGGCACACGTCGGGATGCATGCGCCAGGTCTCGGTCAGGAAGACGCCGCGATCCTCGGGCACCGTGGCGTGGATGCCGAGCAGGTGCTGGAGGACGCTCGCGTTCGTCCCCTGCGGGTGCGTCGCCTGCGAGACCTGTGGCAGCTGGAGCGGGTCGCCGAGCAGGATCAGGTTCCTCGCCGCAGTGCCGGCCGCCAGCGCGTCGGCGAGCGAGAGCTGGCCGGCCTCGTCGATCACCAGGTAGTCGAGGTGTCTCGTCGAACTCCTCGGGCGCGAACAGCCACGTCGTGCCTGCCACGAGCCGGAACTCCGGGTCGAGGCACGCCGGGTTCTTCTCGACGTTCTCGATCCGGCCGCCGTCGGGAACGCGGCCCGCCGGGTGATCCGCAGCCTTGCGCGCTCCGCGGAAGTGCGCCCCACGCTCGTCGGCAGCGTGCTCGACCTCCTCGAGCAGCTTGTTGATCGCCCTGTGGCTGAGCGCGGTCACACCCACCCGATGGCCGCGCTCGATCAGGTCGACGATCAGCCGCGCGCCGGTGTACGTCTTGCCGGTGCCGGGGGGCCCCTGCACGAGCAGGTAGCTGCGGTCGAGCCCACGCGCCAGCGCCTGCTGCTCGGCCAGATCGGTCGTCTGGATCGGTGCGCCTGCCGGTCGATCCACGAATCGCGGCGGGCTCACAGCCAGTACCTCGCGCAGCGCCGCGTAGCGGTCGTGCGAGTCGCGCACCGCCGTCGCCAGCCGCGTCAGCGCCTCGCGATGCACGCGGTTGTCGATGGGCCCGAGCGGCACGAGCGCCCGTGGCGGTGGCTCGTTCTTGAACCGTTGCGCCCGCACCACGGCCGTGCACGCGTCGTTGTCGATCTCGCTCACCGTTACGGCTTTCTCGGCGTCAGGGTCGACCAGGCTGCCAGCGTCCAGCTTGTGCTGCTGCGGCGGGAATCGCAGCGGCACCTCGAACATCTTGTTCGGCCGCGGCACCGGTGGGCCCGTCGGCTCGAGACCGCCGATGGCCTCGGCGTCGGCGATCAGCTCCTCGCCGTCCATGTCGAGCAACGAGAAGTACCGCCACCAGCCGGGCCGGGCCTCGCGACGGTGGTACTCGAGCAGCTCACCCGCCAGCCAGCGCACGCTCCCGGGCTCGGCGCCGGTGACGAGGTCGAGCCGCAGCGCCTCGCGGGCGGTCGCCTCTGCGACCTTGTCGGCGCCGATGTCCTTCCGTGCGATCGGCTCGAGCCGCGCGGCGTCGTGCGGGCGGATCGACACCAGCCAGTCGCGCAGCGCGAGCGTCGCGCGGCAGTCCTCGTCGTTGTAGCGCGCGATCGCGTCGAGCTCGGCGTCGTCGCGCGACTCCACCCAGCGCTCGTAGCCGAGCACCGCGTCGGCGCCCGATCCCATCTCGGCCTCACGCCGGAAGCCGGCCAGATGCTCGATCCGCTTCAGCGAGTACGACTCGACGCCCACGCGCGTCGCCTGCCGGACGACGGTGAGGAGGTCGACCATCACCTTCCGCCGCAGCAGGTCGTCGACCTCGAGCTCCCTCGTCGCGTGGTCGGCCATCAGCCGCTGCAGCGCGCCCGGTTCGGCCGGGCTGTAGTGATACACGTGCATGTCGGGATACGCCTCGAGCCGGTCGGCGATCAGGTCGATCACGCGCTGAAAGGCCCTGCGCTCGTCGTCGAGCGAGTGTGCCCACACCGGCTCGTAGCGCCACCCGTCGCCCTCGGCCAGCAGCAGTCCGAAGAGGAACGTCAGCTCGCGGCTCGGCGTCCACAGCGGATCGCCCTCGAGGTCGAACATGACGTCACCGGGCGACGGGTCGGGCAGGCGGGCGAAGCCGCGCTCGGACTCGAGCGGGAGCAGTTCGTATGGCAGCTGCTGAGCCGTATCTGCCTCGACCTGCAGCCTGGCCTGCTGGTGCAGGTTGGCCAGCGTGGCCGGCCGCACATCGGCGATCGTCGTTGCCGGTGGCAGTGCTGCCAACCCGCCGCGTGTTGCGACGCCGCCCGCCGAGAGCGCGTCGACCTGTGCCCGACTGATCCAGGCCACCCGCGTCAGGTGGTCCTCGGCGAGCCACCGCTCCTCGCACTCCCGCCGGAAGCCGCAGAACCCGCAGTGCTCGCAGGGGTAGGGCGAGGTCGGCCGGTCGCTGCGCGCGGCCTCCTCGAACGCCGCCCGCGCCCGCCGGAAATACGGCGCCACCTCGCGCAGCCTGATCGTCTCGCGCAGGCCGGATCCGAGCTCGAGGTGCGCGAGCGGGGGCGGCGAGCCCTGCACCTGCCCCACACCCTCGCTGTAGAAGCACAGCTGCAGCACGTGCGAGGGCGCCGCACGGGCCCGCGCGAGCTTCGTGTCGACGACCTGATACGACCAGTCGAAGCGATCGGACGGGTCGTCGACCCGCTCGACGAAGTCCGCCAGGCCGCGCCAGGCCCCGACCACGAACGCGCCCTGGTAGATCACGTCGACCCCGTCGCGCATCAGCTGCGCTGTCCGCGCGGCTCCCGCGGCGAAGTCTCCCGACCGGCCTACCTCGACCACATCGCGCCCGGCGGCCCGCAGCCGCTCGAGGTACGCCGCCTCGTGCTGGTCGCCCTTCGCGAAGATCAGGTTCGCGTACTGGCTGCCGACGTACGCCTTCGCCCTCTCGCCTCTGGCAACAGCACGCGCCAACGCCGAGGCGTGCGCGCAGGCCAGGTACTCGGTCAGGTCAGAGGGCGAGAACCGGAGCTCGCCGTTGCGACTCTCCATGCCGCCCGATCCTAGGCGGCGCTCGCCGTTAGGTCGTAACCGTCACGGTGACCGTCGAGACCACCGGCACGGTGATCGTGATGAGGCTTGTCGTGGTCACGGTCGGGCCCGTGACCGTCCGGATCACCGTCGTCACCGTCGTGTGATTGACCGTCGTCGTATTGGTCTTGGTGCTCGACACGGTCACCGGCACCTTGACCGTGTGATTCACGTCGACCTTGACCGCGACGGTCTTGCCCGAGATCACCGTGCTCGCCGGCAGCTTGACCGTGCTCGCGGGGATGTGCACCGTCTTGCCCTTGACCTTCACCGTCAGCGCCGGCGTCGAGACGAACCGGGCGCCGTCGATCGTGATCACCTTGCCCTGGATCTTGACCGTGCGGGTGAGCACCGCCGCGCTCGCATGGCCGCCGACGGCTCCGCCCAGCCAGAATCCGCCCACGATCAGGAGGGCCGCCGAGAGCAGCGCCGGCACCGCATGCCACGGGCGCAGCCGCTCCAGCGCCCACGCCACCCAGCCGTCGCTCTCGCGGATCCGCTCCTTCATGTCGTGGATGCGCGGCGACAGGTCGGGCAGCCCGCGCGACCGGTCGTGGAGCCGATCGCGCACCTCGCCGCGCCCGGCCCGGCGCTCGCGCAGGATCTCGGCACGCTCGGCCATCCGCTCGCGCAGCTGCTGGAACTTGGGCCCCCGGCCGCGCACGCGCGGCAGCATCTGGCGCCACTCTGCGGAGCGCTCGCGCAGCCCTTCGATCAGCTCTTCGAGGCGGCTCAGCATGACAGGTTCCAGACTGTACCATCGCCTCGCTCCCGACCGCTACGCGTATGCGGAGAGCTGCAGGATCTCGCCGTCGAGCTCGAGCCCGGTGGCGGCCACGCTCTTCGTCGTCACCCGCAGATCGATGCCGAGCCCGGCCGACGCGCGGTGTGCCGCCGACACCAGCGAGAGCCGGTGCAGCAGCCGGTGGGCGGGCTCGATCCCGGCCGCCGGGCGGTCGAGCTGGTCGAGCGCGTCCATGAGGTAGCCGTCGATCAGCTTGCGATGGTGCTCGGCGTACGCGTCCGGCCGCGACAGGTAGTCGAGGCACACGCGCCCGTCCGGCAGGACGAGGATGACGCCGCACTGGCCCGGCCTGGCCGGGAACGCGTCACGCAGCTCGGCCAGGCCGGCCTCGTGGTGGACGAACATGTCGGCGTGGGCGGCCGTGGGCGAGTCGACGCCGCGGCGGCCGGCCTGCTCGGCCACGGCCTGCCACACCTCCTGCTGGGCGACGCCGCGGGCGAGCGCATCCTCGCCGAGCGCCCGCGCCTTGCGCAGGCGCAGCTGCGGCCCCGCCGTGTGGTCGGCCGCGGCGAACGTGGCCGAGCGCCGCCGCCAGCGGCCCGCCTCGACGCAGCTCACCGGGATCGGCGTCACCGACGCCTCCGCGAGCAGCACCGTCAGGTTGAGGATGCGGTTCTGCTTCGCGCCGAGGAGCTCCTCGCCGTCGTAGAGCAGCACCCGCTCGACCAGCGGATTCGTCACCAGGAGCTCGGGCACGCTGCCGCCGCTGCCCTTCTCGGTCACCTCCAGGCCGCGCCGAAGGGCGCCGGCGAGCGTCGTGTAGGCGGCGGCCGGGTCGCGCCGCGGGAACAGCGGCACGACGGTGATGCCTCGGTAGATGATGGCCTCGTCGAGCTGGGCGGGCAGCGTGATCGGCATGGGCGGCGTCCTCCTTCGGCGGTTGCGGAGGAGATGTCTGCGGAACGGCCCGCGGTCTTACACGGAGCGCCAGCGATCGGCCTCGGCCTGCAGGTCGACCGGAAGCGTCTGCAGATAGCCGAGGTTCACCAGGCGATAGCCCATCGCCACGTCGGAGACGCCGAAGCGGCCGGCGAGCGCGATCGGGTCGGCGCCCGTCCGGTCGGCCTCGGCGCGCACCAGCGGCTCGGGCATCAGGAGCTCGGCGGCGAAGCGGTTGGCCTCGCGCTCGCGCGCCCGCTCGTCGCCCGGGGCGGCCTCGACGTCGGCCGGCCGGCACAGCACCGCCGCCCCGTCGGAGTGCAGCAGATGGTGGCCGACCTCGTGGGCGACCGTGAAGCGGCGCCGTGGCGCCGGCTCGTCGCGGCGCACCCAGATCTCCCACCTGGCCGGCAGCAGCACGCCCGAGAGCGGCGTCGCCGGGGCCGTGCCCGCGATCGGGCACAGGTCGTCGGCGTCGCGCACCCGCAGCCGGCACAGGCTCGCGGCGAGCTCCTCGACGTCGACGGGCGGGGCGCTCGCCGCGTAGGTGGCGGTGAAGCGGGCAAGCGCCGTGCGCGCCGCGGCGATCTCATCCATCGGCGCCGGTGAAGAGATCGTCGATCGCGGCGACCCGCTCGGGTCCTTCGGCGCGCACCGACGGCGCCGGCATATCCAGGCGCAGGGCCGAGCGGTGAAACGCAGGCGCCGGGCTCGCAGCCGCGGCGGGCGGCACCATCCGCCGGCCCAGCTCGAGCAGCGCCTCGGGCACGTCCAGGATCCGCGCGAGCGCCGCCACCACGGGCGGGCGCACGCGCCGCGGCTCGAGCTGGCCGGTCTCGAGATCGTGCACGTGCTCCTCGACCTGGGCGCGCGCCTCGGGATGCCCCAGCGCCGCCGCCAGCTCGGTCACGAGCGCGCCGCGGGTGGTGCCGGTGCGGGCCCGCAGCGCCGGCAGGAGCTCGGCCCAGGCCCGGGGCGGCTCGCTGCGCGGATCGGCGGCGCGGGCGGCGACCTCGTCCGCCGAGACGTCCGTGCGCGGGTGCGCGGCCAGGTACGCGGCGATCATGGCGGCCAGCGGTTCGCGGTCGGCCTGCGCCGCGGCGGCGATCGCGACCGCCGGGTCCGGCCGCTCGCCACGCTCCCACGCGGCGGTGAAATCGGCGAAGCCGCGCTCGGCGCTCATGGCCCGAGCTCCTCTCCCAGCCTGCGCATGGCACGGAAGAAGATCACATCCACGTTGCCGGGCGTCGTCTCCAGGCGCGCCGCGACCTCGGCGCTCGTGAGGTCCTCCCACAGCCGCGCCCGCACCACCTCGCGCTGGCGGTCGCTGAGCACCGCGAGCAGTTGCTCGGCCACCTCGGCCGCCGCCACCTGGTCGTAGCCGTCCTCGTCGACCTCGACCTCGGGCACCACGTCGAGGGGAACGCCGGGTGGCTTGGCGCGATCGTGGTGGGAGGCGATCACACGCCTGGCCATGACGACCAGCAGCCCGGCCGGCACCTCGATCGGCGTGCCGCCCAGGTAGACGACGCGCACGAAGCGCACGTACACGTCGCTCTCGAGGTCGTCGACGACGTCGATCGGCGCCTTTCCCGCGCAGATGGCCCGCACCAGACCGCGATTGCGCTCGAAGACGAGGGCGACGCAGCGCTTGGCGGTCTCGACACCCGCCTCGCCCGCCGCCATCCGCTCGCGGGCATGCGCGACGAGATCTGCATCGGACATGCGCACGAGCTCCTCATGCGCCGTTGGCCTCGCGAGTCCCACACTGGCAGATGCTAGGCCACATGCAGGAAGGGTCGCCCGCGGCCGCGCGCCGCTTACACCAGCTCAGTACTCGTCGTGCCGGCGCACCCACCACTGGTTGCCGCGGCCGTCGCCCTCCTGCCGCCCCAGCGGCACCGTGTCGAGGTAGTTGTAGGCCGTGTTGAAGATGTCGATGCCGCGCGCGTAGGCCGAGTAGGTGTGGAAGATGCGGCCGCTCTCGTCCTTGTAGAAGACGCTCATGCCCTCGCGCTCGGTGATGCCGGGCTTCTGCACGCGGTAGTTGAAGACGGCGCCCTCGGCCGCCTCCTCCGGCGTGAACGAGACGCCGAGGTCGCGGCTGAAGTCGGTGCCGTGCGCCGAGAGCCAGCGGAAGCTCCAGCCCATCCGCCTGCGGTACGCCTCGAGCTTTTCGATCGGCGAGATCGACACGGCCACCATCGTCACGTCGAGCGCGTTCAGGTGGACGATGACCGGGTCGAAGTTGTCGGCCCAGAACGAGCAGCTGCTGCAGCCGTCGTCCCAGTCCTCCGGATACATGAAGTGGTAGACGATCAGCTGGCTGCGCCCGGCGAAGACGTCTGCGAGCGGCTCGGGGCCGTCGGGCCCGGTGAGGACGTAGTCCTTCGTCACCTGCTCCCAGGGCAGGGCGCGGCGCTCGCGGCTGAGCTCGTCGCGCAGCCTCGTGAACTCCTTCTCCTTCGCAAGCAGGGCGGTGCGGGCCTCGATCCAGGCGTCGTGGGAAACGATGTCGTTCAACATGGTGGTTAAATATCACAGCCGTTGATATCGTTCAACCACATGATTGAAGATGCCGTGCTCGACCGCACCTACCGCGCCCTGGGCGACCCCACCCGGCGGCGGCTGCTGGCCGCCTTGGGCGCCGGCGAGGCCCGCATCACCGACCTGGCGGCGCCGCTTCCGATCTCGTTTGCGGCCGTCGCCCGGCACATCTCGGTGCTCGAGCAGGCGGGCCTGATCCGGCGTGAGGTGCGCGGCCGCGAGCACTGGCTCTCGGTGCGGGCCGGGGCGCTTGCCGTCGCGGAGGCCTGGATCGCCGAGCAGTCGGCGTTCTGGGAGGGCCGCGCCGACGCGCTGGCCGAGCACCTGGCCGAGAAGCGCGGATGACCGCCGAGGCGCTCGCCACCGCCCGCGTCGAGCGCATCCTTCCCGCCGCCCCCGCCGCGGTCTACGCCGCCTGGGTCGAGCCCGAGGCGCTCGCCCGCTTCATCGCCCCGCCGCCGGGCACCGCGCAGGTCGAGATCGACCCGCGGGTGGGCGGGCGGCTGCGGATCGTGATGACGTTCCCCGACCGCGTGACCGAGATCGAGGGCACCTACCTCGCCCTCGACCGGCCGCACCGGATCAGCTTCAGCTGGCGGCCGCTGCGGGCCGGGTTCGACAGCGTCGTCACCGTCGCGCTCGCACCGCACGGCGAGGGCCAGACGCGCATGACGATCACCCACAGCCGCCTGCCGCAGGAGTGGCTCGGCTCCTACGAGACGGGCTGGGGCTCGATCGCCGACGCGCTCGCAGCGCGATGACTTTGGCCGGATGTGCCAGTCTTCCCCCGCGAGCACACTCGAAGGAGGATCGACATGCGCAGGATCGTGGTCACCGAGTTCGTCTCGCTGGACGGTGTGATGGAGGACCCGGGCGGGGCCGAGGGCACCGCCTTCGGCGGCTGGGCGTTCAAGTTCGAGCGCGGGCCCGAGGGCGACAAGTACAAGCTGGACGAGCTCATGGCCGCCGACGCCATGCTGCTCGGACGGGTCACCTACCAGGGCTTCGCGCAGGCGTGGCCGAGCGTCACCGACGAGGTCGGGTTTGCTGAGAAGATGAACGGCATGCGCAAGTACGTCGTCTCCTCGACGCTCGAGCAGGCCGAGTGGCGAAACTCGGAGATCCTGCGCGGCGACGCGGCCGCCGAGGCGCGCAAGCTGAAGGCGCAGACGGGCGGCGACATCCTGGTCGCCGGCAGCGCGCGGCTCGCGCACGCCCTGCAGGCGGCCGACCTGGTCGACGAGTACCGGCTGATGGTCTACCCGACGGTGCTCGGCGGCGGCAAGCGGCTGTTCCCCGACGGCGGCCGGCCGGGCGGGCTCGAGCTGGTCGAGGCCCGCCAGACCGGAGCGGTCGCGATCATGACGCTGCGGCCAATCCGCGAAGGAGACGCGCCCGCGGCATGAGCACCGTTCCGCCCGCCAGGCACCTGCTGCGCGCGAAGGATCTGATCGACGCCCGCTACCGCGAGCGCCTCGACGTCGAGGCGCTCGCGCGGGCGTCGCACCTCTCGATCGCGCACTTCAGCCGCGAGTTCCGGCGGGCGTTCGGCGAGACGCCGCACCAGTACCTGCTCACGCGCCGGCTCGAGCGGGCCGCCGCCCTGCTGCGCAACACCGATCACTCCGTGGCGGACATCTGCATGACGGTCGGCCTGCGCAGCGTCGGCTCGTTCACCACGAGCTTCGGCCGCGCCTACGGCCGCACGCCGACGGCCTACCGCGCCGCCCACCCGCCCGCCGCGTCGCGCGTCCCGGTGCCGGGCTGCCTGCTGCTCGCGTGGGGGCGGCCGCGGTCGAGCAGTTTTCGAGAAGACAGGGTTGCGGCGTCCGGTTAGCGTCTTCCCAGGCTCGTACAAACGCGAAGGGGGAAGACATGTTGCAGAAGCTGACCAATGTGAACGTGTGGGTGCACGATCAGGACGAGGCGCTCGCTTTCTACACCGAGAAGCTCGGCATGGAGGTGCGGGCCGACGTGACGGTGCCGGAGATGGGCAACTTCCGCTGGCTCACGGTGGGGCTGCCCGGGCAGGACGACGTCGCCCTGGCGCTGCTGCCGGTGCCGGGGCCGCCCGTGTTCGACGAGGAGACGCGCGCCGCGATCGCGACGATCGTCGCGAAGGGCGCGGCCGGCGGGCTCTTCTTCTCGGTGGCGGACTGCCACGCGTCCTTCGAGGAGCTGAGCGCCCGCGGCGTCGAGTTCTCGCAGGAGCCGACCGAGCAGCCGTACGGCATCGACGCCGGCTTCCGGGATCCGTCTGGAAACCAGATGCGGATGGCGCAGCTCTCCTAGAGACGGGCACGGGGACTGTCCCCGGTCTTCGGGGACAGTCCCCGCTTGTCGGCGGTGCACGCAGGTGCCGAGCGTCGTGGCGGCGAACTGACGAGGCGAGATGGCGATCTGCAGCTCCGATCGGTCCGCGGACGACGACCGCGTCCGCATCACCACACTCACCTTCGCGGACGGCGACGAGACGGGCGATCACCGGCACGAATACGACTACATCGTCGTGCCGATCACCGGCGGCACGTTCGAGGTCACCGATCGCGACGGCGCCGTCCGCCTCCTCGAGCAAACGGCCGCCGCGCCCTATCGGGGCCGTGAGGGCACCGACCACAACGTTGTCAACCGCAGCGGGCGCACGGCGATCTTCGTCGAGATCGAGCTGAAGCGCTGATTCAGGCCGCCGCCCGGCGCCATGTTTGTGGCGCCGGTGACGCGGGGTAAACGGGCGGTTACCGTGAGAACCCACCGGCCCTCTCGCGTTTCCCTCCTGGTCGTGGTGACCGCCCTCCTCGCCCTCGCCGCCGCCTCGTGCGGCTCGAGCAGCGCGACGAGCAAAGGCCCGGTCACCCTCAACTGGTACATCTTCCCCGAGTTCTCGGGCGCGTTCGTGAAGAGCGCCCAGCAGTGCTCGGCGCACTCCGGCGGCGCGTACACGATCAAGATCCAGACGCTCCCGAACGCCGCCGACGGCCAGCGCCAGCAGATGGTGCGCCGCCTGGCCGCGGCCGACTCGTCGATGGACATCCTCGGCCTCGACGTCACCTGGACGCCCGAGTTCGCCGCGGCGGGGTGGATCCAGCCGTGGCCGAAGAACCTGGCCGACCAGGTCGAGAAGGGCACGCTGAAGTCGATGGTGAACACCGCGACGTGGGCCGGGAGGCTCTACTCGGCGCCGTTCAACACGAACACGCAGCTGCTCTGGTACCGCAAGGACCTCGTCCCCCACCCGCCGAAGACGTGGAAGCAGATGATCGCGATGGCGAACACCCTCGCCAAGCAGGGCAAGCCGCATTACATCGAGATCCAGGGCGCCCAGTACGAGGGCTACACGGTCTGGTTCAACACGCTCGTGAACTCGGCCGGCGGTCAGATCGTGAGCCCGAACGGGCAGAGGGTCATCCTCGGCAAGCCGGCCGTGCAGGCGCTCGACACGATCCACGCGCTGACGCACTCGAAGGGTGTCGACCCGTCGCTCGGAAACCAGATGGAGGACCAGAACCGGCTCCAGTTCGAGGCCGGCGTGGCCCCGTTCGAGCTGAACTATCCGTACGTCTACCCGTCGGCCAAGGCGGACGTGCCGGCCATCTTCAAGAACATGCGCTGGACGACGTACCCGACCGTGAAGCCGGGCGAGCCGGCCCACGTCACCATCGGCGGCATCGACCTCGCCGTCGGCAAGTTCTCCCACTACAAGTCCCAGGCGTTCGCCGCCATCCAGTGCCTGCGAAACCCGCAGAACGAGATCCGCAACGCCACCCTGGGCGGCCTGCCGCCGGTGCTCGAGTCGATCTACAACGAGCCGGCATTCCAGAAGGCCTATCCGATGTGGAAGGCGATCTTCGACACGCTGAAGAACGCCAGCGTGCGGCCGAAGACGCCCGCCTACCAGAGCGTGTCGCTGCAGATCTCCTACACGCTGTCGCCGCCGTCGTCCGTGTCGGCGAGTGACCTCGGCACGCTGAGATCCAAGATCCAGGACGCAATCGACTCGAAGGGGCTGGTGCCATGAGGCTGCCGTTCGGGACGACGAGGATGGGGGCCGTCGCCGACGCGGGCGTCGCCGTCCGTCAGCCGCGCAAGCGGATGCTGACCGAACGGCAGCGGGCGGAGCGCAAGCTCGCGTGGATGCTGTGCGCGCCGGCCGTCGCGATCATGGCGCTCGTCGCCGTGTACCCGATCATCTACGCGATCTACCTGTCGTTCCTGCGCTACGACCTGCGCTTCCCGAACGACCGCCACTGGGTCGCGTTCACGAACTACGTGACGATCCTGACCTCGACGGGCCTGTGGTGGCAGGCCTTCGGGGTGACGGTGGTGATCACCGTCGTGTCCGTGACGATCGAGCTCGTGCTCGGCTTCGCCGTCGCCTTCGTCATGCACCGGACGATCTTCGCCCGCGGGCTCGTCCGCACCTCGGTGCTGATCCCGTACGGCATCGTCACCGTCGTGGCGGCGTTCAGCTGGCAGTACGCCTGGACGCCGGGCACCGGCTACCTGGTGAGCTGGTTCGGCAACAGCACGTCGGCGCCGCTGACCCACCAGTGGTCGGCGATCGCGATCATCATCATGGCCGAGGTCTGGAAGACGACCCCGTTCATGGCGCTGCTGCTGCTGGCCGGGCTCTCGCTCGTCCCGGACGAGCTCCTGCGCGCGGCCAAGGTCGACGGCGCCACCGCCTGGCAGCGCTTCATCCGCGTGATCGTGCCCGTGATGAAGCCGGCCATCCTGGTCGCGCTGCTCTTCCGTACGCTGGATGCGTTCCGCATCTTCGACAACATCTACATCCTGACGCAGGGGTCGCAGAACACCCGCTCCGTCTCGATCCTGAACTACGACCAGCTGTTCACGGCGCTCAACCTGGGGGTGGGCTCTGCCATGTCGGTGCTGATCTTCATCGCGGTGGCGCTGATCGCGTTCACCTTCATCAAGGGCTTCGGCGCCGCCGCGCCTGGACAGGATCCGGCCGGGCGATGAGATCGACTCCGCGTCAGAAGCTCGGCTGGGGTGTCGCCAACGTCCTGGTGCTCATCATCGCCGCGATCCCCGTCCTCTGGCTGGTCTCGCTGTCGTTCAAAGACCCGAGCACCCTCACCGACGGCAGCTTCTACCCGCACAAGTGGACGACCCAGAACTACCGCGGCATCTTCGAACAGCCGCTCTTCACCCACGCGCTCGTGAACTCGATCGGGATCGCGATCATCGCCACGGTGCTCGGCGTTGCCTTCGGCGCCATGGCGGCCTACGCCATCGCCCGGCTCGCGTTCCCCGGCAAGCAGCTGCTGATCGCATCGGCGCTCCTGATCGCGATGTTCCCGCCGATCGCGCTCGTGAACCCGATGTTCAACCTGTGGCGCCAGATTGGCCTCTTCGACACGTGGCCGGGACTGATCATCCCGTACATGACCTTCTCGCTGCCGCTCGCGATCTACACGCTGTCGGCGTTCTTCCGCGAGATCCCGTGGGATCTCGAGAAGGCCGCGGCGCTCGATGGGGCGACGCCGGTGCAGGCCTTCCGGCAGGTGATCGTCCCGCTCGCGGCCCCGGGCATCTTCACGACCGCGATCCTGGTGTTTCTCTACTGCTGGAGCGACTTCGTGTTCGCCATCTCGCTCACGTCCACCAACAACGCGCGCACGGTGCCGGCGGCCATCGCCTTCTTCACCGGCGCGTCCCAGTTCCAGCAGCCGACCGGGTCGATCGCCGCCGCGGCGGTCGTCATCACCATCCCGGTCGCGATCGTCGTCCTGCTGTTCCAGCGCCGCATCGTCGCCGGCCTCACGGCCGGGGCGGTGAAGGGCTAATCGAAGGAGAGGAGCGGGCGTGTCAGACATCGTCCTCGACCACGTGACCAAGCGGTTCCCCGACGGCGCGCTCGCCGTCAACGACGTGAACCTCACGATCAAAGACGGAGAGTTCGTGATCCTGGTCGGCCCGTCCGGCTGCGGCAAGTCGACGACCC
Organism: uncultured Actinomycetes bacterium; assembly: GCA_963717845.1. Taxonomy (GTDB): domain Bacteria; phylum Actinomycetota; class Thermoleophilia; order Gaiellales; family JAICJC01; genus JAICJC01. The sequence goes on along the minus strand of CAVQXH010000001.1, from coordinate 240,044 downwards.
TCAACATGATCGCGGGCCTCGAGGACATCTCCGAGGGCGAGCTGCGCATCGGCGGCGAGGTGGCGAATCAAAAGACGCCGCGCGACCGCGACATCGGCATGGTCTTCCAGAACTACGCCCTCTATCCGCACATGACCGTACGCGAGAACATGGGCTTCTCGCTCAAGCTCGCGAAGGTCGATAAGGCGAAGATCGACGAGCGCGTCGAGTGGGCGGCCGAGGTCCTCGACCTGAAGCCGCACCTCGACCGCAAGCCCGGCCAGCTCTCCGGCGGCCAGCGCCAGCGGGTGGCGATGGGGCGCGTGATCGTCCGTACCCCGAACGCGTTCCTGATGGACGAGCCGCTCTCGAACCTCGACGCCAAGCTGCGCGTGCAGATGCGCACCGAGGTGTCGCGGCTGCAGAAGCGGCTCGGGACGACGACGGTGTACGTCACCCACGACCAGGTCGAGGCCATGACGCTCGGCGACCGTGTCGCCGTCATGCGGGCCGGCGAGATCCAGCAGGTCGCCCCGCCCGAGGAGCTCTACGAGCGGCCGGTCAACCTGTTCGTGGCCGGCTTCATCGGCTCGCCCGCGATGAACTTTCTGCCGGCCACCCTCAAGGACGGTGTCCTGCAGTCGCCGCTCGGTGAGCTGCGCCTCCCGGCCGACCGCCGCCCCCGGCTCGACGGTGGCGAGCGGCCGGTCATCATCGGCATCCGCCCGGAGCACTTCGAGGACGCCGACCTCGTCGGCGACAAGCGCGATCGCGGCACGGTCGTGAAGGCCAAGATCGATCTGCTCGAGTCGCTCGGATCCGATAAGTTCGCCTACTTCACCGTCCAGAGCGAGCGGGCGGCGGCGGCCCATCTCGAGGAGCTCGCGGCCGACGCAGGCACCGGCGACCTCGGCGGTGGGGACGAGGGCGTGCAGGTGACCGCGCGGCTCGACGCCGCCAGCAAGGCCGGCGAGGACCGGGAGCTCGACATCTGGATCGATCTCGCCGAGGTGCACGTGTTCGACCCGGAGAGCGGCGCCAACCTGACGCTCGAGCAGCCCGAGCAGACCGAGCCCCCGAAGGCGGAAGCCCCCGCTACGAGCTAGACCGGCGGCCTCGGCGGGGGCGCAGGCGGGCGACGATCTCGTCGCTCCAGTCGTGCGTGCGGATCAGCCGGTAGCGGTCGCAGGCGACGCGGATGTACGCCTCGGCATCGGTGCCGTCGCCGACGAGGCGGGCGTCGTGCAGCATCGCCACGACCGGCAGGTACTCCTCCTCGAACCAGCGTCGGGCGGCGTCGCGGCGGTCGAGGAACCCACGCTCGGCCTGCACGAGCCGGAAGGCCCACGCCTCGACGCTCTCCGACAGCTGGGCGTAGTCCCAGGGGTCGCGCACGCGGATGCGGGCGGCCATCTCGTCGGGCAGCGGCACGCGCTGGCGGAAGAGGCGCTCGTAGTCCTTGACGACCAGGTCGCCGCGGCTGGAGATGCCGTGCGCCGGGAGCTGCGTCTCGACCTCGGTCACGTACGCCTCGATCACGGTGTTGCGCATCGCGAGCGCGACCGAGACGCGGTGGTGGCCGTCGCGGACGAAGTGCAGGTCGCCGATGCGGTAGACCGAGATCGGCGGCATGCCGCGACCGCGCCGAAGCGCCATGTCGATGCCCTGCCAGCGCTCCCGCAGCCGGTTCGACGTGGGCCGGAAGCGGCGGTCGAAGTCGCGGGTGCGATCGACGCTGCCGACGATGGTCGCAAGCGGGATCGTCTGGAGGCCGAGCACCCGCTCGCCCTTGCGCCCGAGCGCGTGCACGACCTCGTCGAACGGCAGGATCAGGTTGATGTCGTCGGGCTCGCCCCGCAGCCGCCGGGCGAGCGTGCCGAGCACCTGGCGGCGGCGGGCGCGCTGGAAGTCGGTCTCGGCGTCGAGCTGGTGCAGGCCGGTGTCCCACGGCATGCCCCAAAGGGTACTCAGCCCGCGCGGAAGATCGCCCCGGAGCCCGGCTCGAGCACCGCTCCGGCGCCGGCGCCGGGGGTGGCGAGCAGCACCTCTCCCAATTGACATCCACCATGGATGCCAATTGGGAGATGCGGTGCAACCGCGACCGGATCCGCCCCCAGATTGAGCGCCACCAGGACGTCACCGCGGCGGTAGGCAAGCAGCCCTTCCGGGCGCGCCGCCACCAGATCGAGGCCCCCCCGCAGGCCGCGCCGCAGCTCGATCAGGCGGCGGTGAAGCGAATACAGCGAGCCGGGGTCGGCGCGCTGGTCGGCGACGTTGCGACGCGCCGGATCGATGGTCGCAAGCCACGGCGTCGCCGTCGTGAACCCGCCGTTTCGGCCGGCGTCCCACTGCATCGGGTGGCGGTAGCGGTCGCGGCCGTAGCGGTCTTCGGGCGGGTCGCCGTCGGGGCCGTCGAGAAGCCCGATCTCGTCGCCCTGATACAGGAAGACCGTGCCGGGCAGCGTGAGCAGGAGCAGCGCCGCCGCGGGCAGGTTGTGCTCGCCGATGCGCGATCCGGCCCGGCTGAAGTCGTGGTTTGAGAGCATCCAGGCGGGGTGCTCGAGCCGCGACCCGCGCGCGATCACCTCGCCGATGACGTCGGCCCGCCACGGCGCGAACAGAAGCTCGAACACGAACGCGCTCGAGAGGTGGGCCAGGTACGGGGCCAGGCCCTGGGTGGGCAGGTAGACCTCGCCGACCAGGAACGCGTCGCCGGCGGCGGCGCGCAGGGCGGCGAGCGCCGGATCGAGCGCAGGTGTGAAGTTGCGGGAGTAGCGGTGCTCGAGCGCGGCCGAGTCGGGTGTCTCGGGGAACGCGGGCGGCACGCGCGCCGGCGGCTCGTCGAGCAGGTCGGGGTGCTTGCCGAGGCGGTCGATGGCGTCGATGCGAAAGCCGTCGACGCCGCGCCCAAGCCAGGTGCGCACCACGTCCTGCATCGCGGCCGGCACCGCCGGGTTGCGCCAGTCGAGGTCGGGCTGCTCCGGGTAGAACGAGTGCAGGTAGGCGCGCCCCGTCACCTGGTCGCGCGACCACGCCGGCCCGCCGAACGCGGCCCGCCAGTTGTTCGCCGGCGCATCCGCCCACACGTACCGGTCCGGGTGCTCCCGGAACCACGGGTGCGCGATCGAGGTGTGGTTGGGGACGAGGTCGAGCAGCAGCCGCATGTCGCGCGCGTGCGCCTGCGCCGCCAGGTCGACCACGTCCGCGACGCTGCCCAGGCGCGGGTCGACTCCGGTGAAGTCGGCGATGTCGTAGCCCCCGTCGGCAAACGGCGACGGGTACATCGGCGAGAGCCACAGCGCATCGACGCCGAGCGCCTGCAGGTCGTCCAGCCGCGCCGTGATCCCGCGCAGGTCGCCCAGCCCGTCGCCGTCGGAGTCCTGGAACGAGCGCGGGTAGATCTGGTACACGACCGCCTCCCGCCACCACTCATGCATAGCCGGTGCCTGGCACCGGCTATTCACAGCCGCAGCACCCGGCGGGCGTTGTCCTCGTAGACGAGGGCGCGGCCGGCGGCGGGCAGCCCGAGCGCCTCGACGTCGGCGATCGTCTCGGCCACCACGTCGGGGCCGCCCAGCGGCATGTCGGTGCCGAACAGCACGTGCTCGGCGCCGAAGAACTCGACCGCGCAGCGCAGGGCGTGGGGAGCGCCGAAGAGGGCCGTATCGGCGTAGAACCGGCGAAAGTACGCGAGCGGCTCGAGCGGCAGCCGCTCGAGCGCAGGCCGCTGATCCTCGGTCTGGATCTTGCGGAAGCGGCCGGAGAAGTACGGGATCATGGCGCCGGCGTGATGGGTGACGATGCGCAGTCCCGGGTGGGCCTCGAGCACGCCGGAGTACACCAGGCGGCACATCGCGGCGGCGGTCTCGTAGGGCCAGCCGATCGACCACCAGATGCCGTGCTGGGACTCCGCCTCGGCCGGGTAGTCGGGCCAGGCGGGGCTGCGTGTGGGGTGCAGCCAGATCGCCACGTCGAGCTGCTCCGCGCGGGCGAACAGCGGGCCGAAGCGGCGGTCGTCGAGCGGCCGGCCGTTGATGTTCGAGTAGAGCTGGAAGCCGAGCGCGCCCAGGTCGGAGACGGCGCGGTCGAGCTCGGCCAGGCTCGCCTCGACGTCGTTCAGCGGCAGGGCGGCGGCGAACCCCACGAAGCGATCGTGGTCGCGCACGAGGCCGGCCATCTCGTCGTTGGCGAGTCGGGCCAGGTCACGCGTGACGGCCGCGGCGCCCAGCTCCTCGAGCGGCGGGGCGCCCAGCACGAGCACCTGGCGGTAATCGGCGAAGGGCTCCAGAGCGCGGCGGCGGGCGTCGAGGTCGAAGAGCACCGGGTCCTCGCGCAGCCACGGCCCGTGCTCGCGCACGGCCGCGCTCACGCCGGGGCCGGCGAGGATGGCCTCGACTCGCTCCAGGTAGCGGACAGGGGAGATGTGGGCGAAGGCGTCGATCCTCATGAGCGCCAGATGCTACCGGGCTATCCTGAGCCGGCTGGAGCCCAACGAGACGACCGGAGGTCGACATGGCTGACTCCAACCGCAAGATCCTGGCTGCGAGTTTCTCCACGCCCGACGGCGGCACGCGCGGAGCCGCGTCGGTCGCCGGCGCGTTCCCCGACAAGGTCGGCAACACGGCCGTCCTCCTGGTGCGCGCGGACGGCAATGTGAAGTTCATCGAGTCGAAGGACTGGGGCGCCGGACGAGGGGCGCTGCTCGGAGGCGCGATCGGGATCATCGGCGGCCCGATCGGCATGCTCGCCGGCGGCAGCATCGGTGCGCTGACGGCGAAGCTGCGCGACTCGGGGTTCAAGAACGACCAGCTCGAGGCGCTGGGCAAGTCGATGCAGCCGAACTCGTCGGCGTCCGTCATCGAGATCTCGGCGGATGCCGTGCCGCAGGCTGAGCAGATCCTGAACGTGCTCGGCGCTGCCCAGGTCGTCACCGAGGACATCGACTCGAGCGTCGATGCCCTGTTCGCGGGCGAGTCCGCCCCGGCGCCGGAGACGGAGATCGCGTCGGCGGCCAAGACCTGACCGAGGCGCCGCTCGCGGCAGGCGGGGACGCGCTCCTGCGCGCGGCCTGGGCCGACGCCCGGGCGCAGTTCGAGGCGGCGCTGGCCTGCGCCGACTCGGCCGAGGCCCTGCTCGGGCTCGGCATCGCCGCCCGGGGCCAGTTCGACGCGGAGGCGGCGTTCGCGGCGCACGAGCGCGGCTACCGGCTGGCGCGGGCGCAGGCGGATGCACGCACCGCCGCCCGGTTCGCGTTCGAGCTCGTGTTCGACTGCCTGCGCTTCCGCGGCCCCGCCGAGGCGGGTGGCTGGCTCGAACGCGGCGCGCGCCTGCTCGCCGGTGAGCCCGAGGGCCGCGAGCACGTCCTGCTCGCCTATCTGCGCGCCCGGTTCGCGCTCGTGGCGGACCACGATCCCGACCGTGCGGCCGCATGTGCCGGCGACGGCGCCAGGCTGGCCCGCGAGGCGGGGTTTGCCGACGGCGAGCTCGGCTGCCTCGCGCTCGAAGGGCTCGCGTTCGTGGCCGGCGGCCATGTGGAGCAGGGCATGCGCCTGCTCGACGAGGCGGCGGCCGGCGCCGTCGCGGGCGAGATCGCCGATCCCCAGATCGTCGGGTCGGTGTGCTGCCATCTGATCGACGCCTGCCAGCGCGTGCGCGACTTCGACCGCGCCGGGGAGTGGTGCCGGCGGGTCGAGGCGATCGCGGCCCGGTTCGGCGATGCGGGCCTCTTCGCGACCTGCCGCACGCTCTACGGCGAGGTGCTGGTCTGGCAGGGCGCGTGGGGCGAGGCCGAGCGCACGCTCGAAGGTGTCTGCCGTGAGGTGGCCGGCGTTCGCCCCAGAGCGACCGGTGGGCTCGTGTGGCTGGCGGAGCTGCGCCGCCGCCAGGGCCGTCCCGCCGCCGCCACCGCACTGCTGGAGCAGGCGGGCGGCCATCCGCTGGTGCCGGTCGTGCGAGCGGCGCTCGCGCTCGACCGCGACGACGCGCGCGAGGCCGCTTCGGAGGCGGAGCGGTTCCTGCGCCGGATGGGCGATCGCGACCGGTTCCGGCGTGTGCCCGCGCTCGAGGTCGTCGTCGCGGCCGACCTGGCGCTCGGCCGCAGGGCCGCGGCCCGGCAGGCGGCTGCCGAGCTCGCGGAGATCGCGGCGCTGACCCCCACCGCGCCGCTTCAGGCCGCGGCGCTGCTCGCCCGCGGCCGGGTCGACGGCGACGGCGCGCCGGCCGCCGCCTGCGCCGCGCTCGAGGATGCGGCGGATCTCTACCGCGGATGCGGCCTTGGCTTCGAGGCCGCCCAGGCCGGGCGTGCGCTCGCCGTGGTGCTGCGCGCGTGCGGCCAGGAGGCCGCTGCGGGCGTGGCGGAGGCGGACGCCGAGGCCGAGCTCGCGCGGCTGGGCGCAGCGGCCGCTCCGCCCGCGTCCGCCCGCGACCGCGACGGGCTGACGGCGCGCGAGCGGGAGGTGCTGCGGCTGCTCGCGCAGGGCCGCTCGAACGACGAGATCGCATCCGCGCTCTTCCTCAGCGTGCGCACGGTCGAGTCGCACGTCGCCGGCGTCTACCGCAAGATCGGCGTCGGCGGGCGCACGGCCCGCGCCGCCGCCACGGCGTACGCGCTCGCACACGGCCTCGGCTGAATTCGGTACCGCCGGTCGCGGATCTCCGTACCGGCACGGAGGCGCCCGCGCTCCCGGCGCCGCATGCTGCGACGAACCGATTCGAGGAGCGATCACCTATGTCACACACAAGCGGTGCCGACTTCGTCTTCCTGCACGGCCTCACCTTCGACCACCACATGTGGGACACGGCGGTGGCCGGGCTCCCCGCCGGTGCGCGCGCGCTCGCGCTCGACCTGCCCGGGCACGGTGGCGCTCCGGCGCTTCATCGTCACCATGTCGAGGACGTCGTCGCGGAGGTGCACGCCGCGGTGCAGGCCGCGGAGATCGAGGCGCCCATCGTCGTCGGGCATTCGGCGGGCGGTCTGCTCGCCACGGTGTATGCCGCCCGCCACCCGGTCGCGGCGCTCGTCAACGTCGACCAGCCGCTCGCCCCGCCCGCCCCGTTCCTGCACGGCGTGCGCCAGGTCGAGGCCCAGCTGCGCGGGCCCGGCTTCGCGCAGGTGTGGGCGATGTTCCAGGCCAGCATGCACATGGAGCTCGTGCCGCCTGCCGGGCGCGAGCTGCTGCGGGCGGGCGAGCGGCCGTCGCAGGCCGTCGTCCTGAGCTACTGGGACGAGGTCTTCACGCTCCCTGTCGAAGAGGTGGCCGGCCTGCTGGACGAGGCGCTCATGGCCGTGCGCGACTCCGGCGTCCGCGTCGTCGCCATGTACGGCGACCCGATCGCGCCCGAGCTGCGGGCGTGGGTGAGGGAGCGGTTGCCGGCGGCCGAGATCGTCGTCTGGCCGGTCGGCCACCACTTCCCCCACCTCGCCCACCCCGAGCGCTTCGCGTGGCTGCTGGGAGGAGTCGCCGCGGCCGTCAGCCCGCGACGGCCGGCGCTGCGCTGGTGACGCGGCCGCGCACGGTCTCACGCAGGAACAGCGTGACGCCCGCGACGAACGACCACACGACGAACAGCAGGAGCGCGGGGACCGTGCCGGTATGGAGGAGGCTGCCGTTGACCACGAGGGCGACCGCGGTGACGCCGGCGAAGGCGCCCAGCCAGCGCGGCAGGGCTCCCCTCCGCAGCGCCTGCACGGCGACGATCGCCGTGAAGACCGCGAATGGGTAGAGCGACACCACCGTGGCCGCGTTCGCGATCCCCTCGAGGGCGCGGTGGGCCTGGGTGCCGGCGGGGTTGCCGCGATAGGCGATCTCGGGCACGCCGCTCATCACCTTCAGCGTCATGCCCATGACCCCCGCGCCGAACGCCGCCTGGGTCAGCCACCCATCGTCCCCCTCGACCCTGCGCAGCAGGCTGCAGATGTAGGCCAGAAACGGGACGAACAGGACGAGCCCCGCCAGACCCAGGGGCAGGCCGATGCTCCGCCCGGCGGACAACGCGACGGGGAAGACGAACCCGCACGCCGCTCCGATCCGGGCTGCTGTCTTGGACTGCATTTTCGCTCTCCTTCCGCTCGGTTCACAAGGACGGATCGAGGCTAGGGGCGCGGCCGCCGCGCGTCGTCGCCCCGCGGGAGCTTCCGCGTCATCCCCCGGGATGAACGTGGGCGGCAGGCGATCATCTGCCGGGATGATGCGGCCGGGCCGCCACGGGAGTAGCGTGGCGGCATGACCGTCAGGCAGCGCCTCGACCGCTTCGAGGATCCGGCGCTTGCGCTCGCGCTGATCTGCGGCGTCGAGCTCGAAATCTCCTACTGGGCGCCGGCGGGTCTCACCACCCACGGCGGTGTGGTCGTCCTCCGCCTCGCGGCGGCGTGCATCCCACTCCCGCTCGTGTGGCGGCGGCGATGGCCCAACGCCGTCCTCGCCGCGATGCTGGCCGCCTTTGCGGTCGCGCTGGGGCTGACCAACCGCGACGGCGGATCGCCCGTGTCGGTCCTCATCGCCCTCGGCGTCGGCTTCTACTCGGTCGGCGCGCATGCCGAGGGCCGGCGCGCGATCGCAGGCGGGGCGGCCGGGATGGCCGCCGTCATCGCCATCGACTATGCATATGGCGGGGTCTTCCAGCAGGCGGGCGGCGTGCGTCCCGGCGCCTGGCTGATCCTCGCGATCTGCTGGCAGGGCGGACGGGAGATGCGCCGGCGCCGCCTGGAGCTGCAGCGCCTGCGCGCACATGCCGCCGCGCTCGAGCAGGAGCGCGAGGAGAAGGCGCGCATGGCGGCGGCCGAGGAGCGCGCCCGCATCGCCCGCGAGCTGCACGACGTGGTCGCCCACAGCGTGAGCGTGATGGTCGTGCAGGCGCAGGCCGCCGACCGGGTGCTCGAGGGCGACGAGCCGGCCGCGCGCGAGCTGCTCGGCTCGATCGAGACCACCGGCCGGCAGGCCCTGGCCGAGCTGCGCCGGCTGCTCGGCCTGCTGCGCCGGTTCGAGGCGGCCGACCTCGCACCGCAACCCAGCCTGCGCCACCTGGACGGCCTCGTCGCCCAGGTGCGCGACGCCGGCCTGCCGGTCGAGCTCGTGGTGCAGGGCGAGCCGCCGGCGCTCTCGCCCGGAGTCGACCTGTCGGCGTACCGGATCGTCCAGGAGGGGCTGACGAACGCGCTCAAGCATGCCGGCCGGGCCCACGCCCGCGTCGTCGTGCGCTACGCGCCGGGCGAGATCCAGCTCGAGGTCGCAGACGACGGCGCGGGCAACGGCACGGGCACCGGCGCGGGCCACGGCCTCGCCGGCATGCGCGAGCGCGTGGCGATGTACGGCGGCGAGCTCGAGAGCGGCCCGCGCGCCGACGGCGGCTACGTCCTGCGCGCGCGCCTGCCGCTCGGGGCCGACACATGAGCACGCGCCTGCTTCTGGCCGACGACCAGGAGCTCGTGCGCACCGGCTTCCGGCTGATCCTGAGCGCCGAGCCCGACCTCGAGGTGGTCGGCGAGGCCGGCGACGGCGCCGCCGCCGTGGAGGCCGCCCGCCGGCTTGCGCCCGACGTCGTGCTCATGGACGTGCGCATGCCCGGCGTCGACGGCATCGAGGCCACCCGCCGGCTCGGCGGCATCGGCCCGCGGCCGCCGCGCGTGCTGATGCTGACCACGTTCGACCTCGACGAGTACGTCTACGACGCGCTGCGCGCCGGGGCGAGCGGGTTCCTGCTGAAGGACGCGCCGGCCGCGCAGCTCGTGGAGGCCATCCGCATCGTCGCGGCCGGCGATGCCCTGCTCGCGCCGTCCATCACGCGCCGCCTGATCGCCGAGTTCGTGCGCCGGCCGCTCGCCGCCGACGAACCGGCGCTGGCCGAGCTGACAGCGCGCGAGCGCGAGGTGCTCGTCCTGATCGCCCACGGCCTCTCGAACCAGGAGATCGCGGCGCAGCTCTACCTGAGCGAGGCGACGGTGAAGACGCACGTGAAGCGCGTCCTCGCCAAGCTCGGCGTGCGCGACCGCGTGCAGGCGGTCGTCTTCGCCTATCGCTGCGGGCTCGTCGAGCCGGGCGGCGAGCACCAGCCGGCGCGCGCGCGCCGATAGTCTGCGCACGCATGCCGGAGACGCGATACGCACGGAGCGGAGACGTCTCGATCGCCTATCAGGTGATGGGCGAGGGCGAGCTCGACGTCGTCATCGTCCCCGGCTCGTTCTCGAATGTGGAGTTCGCGTGGGATGCGCCGGGCTGGGGCGCCGTCGCTCGCGGGCTCGCCGAACACGCCCGCGTGATCGCGTTCGACAAGCGCGGCACGGGGCTCTCCGACCCCGTCGCCGGCGCGCCGACGCTCGAGACGCGCATGGACGACGTCCGCGCGGTGATGGACGCCGTCAAGTCGGAGCGCGCCGTGCTGATCGGCGTCTCCGAGGGCGGCCCCATGAGCATCCTCTTCGCGGCGACCTATCCCGAGCGGACGTGGGCGCTCGTCCTCTACGCAACGATCGCCCGCGGCACCTGGGCGCCGGGGTATCCGTGGGCCCCGAGCGAGGAGGAGTATCTGCGCGAGCTCCGCGAAGGGGTCGAGGCGTTTCGGGCGGCGCCCGACCAGGTCATCGAAGCGATGATCCGGGACGGGGCGCCGGGCGCGACCGACGAGGAGGTGGCACGCTTCTTCCCCTACGCCAGGCAGGGCACGACGCCGGCCGCCTGGGAGGCGCTCGACCGCATGAACATGAGCATCGACGTCCGCGAGGTGCTCTCCGTGGTGCGTGCGCCCACGCTCGTGATCCACCATCGCGACGATCGCTGGGTGCCGGCGGAGATCGGCCGCTACCTGGCGGGTCGGATCACGAACGCCCGCTATGTCGAGCTCCCCGGCGACGCGCATATCCTCACCGCCGCGGACTTCCCGCCGGTGCTCGAGCTCGTCCGCAGCTTCCTCACCGAGTCCCATGCGGCCGCCGCGGCGGCGGATGAGCCCGACCGGGCGCTCGTGACGGTGCTCTTCACCGACATGGTCGGTTCGACCGCGAAGGCCGCCGAGATCGGCGACCACCACTGGCGAGAGCTGGTCGAGGGGCACCATCGCATCGTCCGCTCCGAGCTCGCCCGGCATCGCGGGCGCGAGGTCGACACGGCGGGTGACGGGTTCCTGGCCGCGTTCGACGGCCCGGCGCGCGCCATCCGGTGCGCGCTCGCGGTCGTGGACGCCGTCCGCCCGCTGGGCGTTGAGCTGCGGGCCGGGCTGCATACCGGCGAGTGCGAGCTCGTCGACGGGAAGCCGGCGGGGCTCGCGGTCCACATCGGCGCGCGCGTCGCCGCTCAGGCGGGCCCCAGCGAGGTGGTGGTCTCGCAGACCGTGAAGGACCTGGTCGCGGGCTCGGGGATCGACTTCCGCGAGCGACCGCCCGCGCCGCTCAAGGGGGTGCCGGGGGACTGGCACCTGCACACCGTCGTGGCCGACGGCCGTTAGCCGTTAAGCGGGCCGCCGGGCCGTGATCGGCCAGCCGTCCCATCCCGGCCACCACACGCCGTGCTCGAAGTGCGGCTCGCGGCGCACGCGGATGTCGGTGAAGCCGGCCGCGGCCAGGCGCCGGAGCAGGTCGGGCAGGGCGAAGCCGCGCAGCTCGAGCGTCTCTCCGGGACCGCCGTGGAAGACGAGGCCGGTGAACTCCTGCAGCCGTCCGTCGCTGGTCGTATTGCGCAGCACGTGCCCGCCGTCGCGCTCGACGATCGTGTAGTCGTGCAGGTCGGGAAAGTGCTCGACGGTCTCGCCGTCGGCGGTGTACGGCACGCTGAACACGAGCAGGCCGCCGGGCCGCAGCAGCTCGAAGAGGCCGGCGAAGGCCGGCTCGAGCGGGGCCGGGACGTGCTCGAACACCTCGCTGCAGACGACCAGGTCGTAGCGGCCGGCGTGCTCGCCCGGCGCGCACACGTCGAGGCGCGGCTCGCAGTGGTAGAAGGTGTTCGTGTAGCTCATGCGGCGGCCGAGCGCGGCCGCGAGCGCCGGGTGATCGCTCATCCCGGCGCCGACGAGCTCGGGCCGGCGCGGCAGCTCCGGCAGCGGCACGGGGGCATCGAACAGCTCGCGGGCGATGATGTCGGCCAGGCACCGGAAGCGCGCGGCCGATCCGCAGGCGGGGCACGTGGCGGTGTCGCGCGGCCAGCCCCGGTTCTCGGCGACGCCCTCCGATCCGCAGATGTTGCAGGTGAACCGGTGCAGGCGCGGATACGGGCCGTGCAGGCGCAGGTCGTACAGGCTGCGCAGATCGGCTGGAGCGACCCACGGCGCATCGGCCAGCTCGCCGTGCGGGCGGCTCGTGGAGAGCACCGCAGATACGAACGGCCCGAGCACACGGAGGCCGTCCTCGTCCACCAGCCACATGTCGGGGCTCGGGTCGCCCAACGTGGTGGCGGCCGCCGTCACCTCGGTCTCCGTGCCGCCGTGAATGACGAGCGTGGCGTCGTCGCCGTCGCCGAACTCGGCGCCGAACTCGAGCAGGAGCGCAGCCGCACCGGGCTCGCCCCAGTCGAGTGTGGCGACGAAGGCCCGGACGCACGGCGAGTGGTCGGCTGACGTGGCCATCCTGCGGCGGTCATCGGGCGTTCGGAGCCTCGCCTTGAGCGCAACGTCCGGCAAATGTTTCCAGGCGGCTGCATTGACACGCGAGTGGCACACGGTACGATCGAGGGGTTAGCGGCGCGTTCAATTGAGGAGGCTGGGTTTGAAGTCACGTATGGGTATTCGGGGCGTGGTCCTGCTCGCGGTTTCGGCAGGCGCGCTCGTATTCGCCTCGGCGGCTAACGCCGCTGTGGTCGGCTCCAAGCCGATCGCGGGTTGGCAGGCCAACAACACCGTGCGGGTCGAGGTCGTCAGCGGCAACATCGCGTACATCGGCGGTCAGTTCACGACCGTGTTCCCCGCCGGGTCGAACGGCACGACGGGCGCGGTCACGCGCAACGGCGTGGCGGCCATCAACCTGGACACCGGGGCGCTTCTTCCCTGGGATCCGAACGTCACCGGCGGCACGGTGTACGCCATCGAGGTCGATCCCAACTCGGGCAACGTCTTCCTCGGCGGCGCCTTCGGCACCGTCGGGGGCGTGACCCACAAGAAGATCGTCGAGGTTGGAACCGCGGCCAACAACGGCACCGGTGCGGTCGTGACTGCGTTCAAGCCACCCGTGCCGAACAAGGCCGTTCGCGGCCTGAACGTGCTCGGCACGCAGCTCTACGTCGGCGGCGCGTTCACCAAGCTCGGCTCGTTCGCCCGCTCGTTCGTCGGCCGGGTCAGCGACACCGGCGGGACGTTCGACCCGACGTGGACGCCAGTCGTCGACGGCGAGGTGCATGCGATCGCGTTCGACACCGGCGGCTCACGCGCGGTGCTCGGCGGGTTCTTCCGCAATCTGAACGGCGCCTCGTTCGTCGGCGTCGGCGCGGTCGACCTGGCGACGGGCGCGACGGTGCCGTGGGCGTACCACACGGCCGACCTGCAGACGTTCCGGCCGTGGCAGATCCTGCGCTTCACCCAGGATGGCAACACGCTGTTCGGCTCGGCGACGGGCAACGGTGGCTCCCTGGTGAGCTGGGACATCACCACCGGCAACCTGAACTGGATCGCTGGCACGAACGGCAACGTGGTCGACGTCGCCGTCATGGGCGGGACGGTCTACTTCGGCGGCCACTTCTCGCAGTACTGCGGCCTGATTCCGGGGAACAACTTCTGCACCCCGATCGCCGCGCGCGACAAGCTGGTCGCGCTGAACGAATCCGACGGCGCCCTTATCAACTGGCATCCGGCGGTGAACACGACCCTCGGCTCGAGGCGATGGCGGCCGGCGACAGCCAGCTGCTCATCGGCGGCGAGTTCACGAAGGCTGGCGGTGTCGCCCAGCAGCGCATCGCGCAGTTCAAGTAAGCCCACTCCGTAGCTGATCCTGGGGCCTGGCCCCGGTTCCTCGAGAACCGGGGCCAGGCCCCGATTCTTGTGCCCTAGCCGAGCTCCGCCCGCGCCGCCACGAACTGGTCGATCGCGAAATCGATGTCGGCGGCCGAGTGGGCCGCCGACATCTGCGTGCGGATACGGGCCGTTCCCTGCGGCACGACCGGGTACGAGAAGCTGACGGCGTAGACGCCGCGGCGGACGAGCGCGTCGGCCAGCCGGGCGGCCTGGGCGGCGTCGCCGACCATCACCGGCACGATCGGGTGGGAGCCCGGCAGGACGTCGAAGCCGAGCTCGGTCATGCGGACACGGAAGTGGGCCGTGTTCGCGAAGAGCCGGTCGCGCAGCTCGCCCGAGCGCTCGATCAGGTCGAGCGCGCGCAGGCTGGCGGCGGCGATCGGCGGGGCGAGGCTGTTCGAGAAGAGATACGGGCGGGAGCGCTGGCGCAGGAGCTCGACCACCTCCGAGCGGGCGGCCACGTAGCCGCCGCTGGCCCCGCCCATGGCCTTGCCGAGCGTGCCGGTGAGGATGTCCACACGGCCGATCACGTCATGCAGCTCGTGGGTGCCGCGACCGCCCGCGCCCATGAACCCGACGGCGTGCGAGTCATCGACCATCACGATCGCGTTGTGGCGCTCGGCCAGATCGCAGATCTCGGGCAGCTTGGCCAGGTAGCCGTCCATCGAGAACACGCCGTCGGTCGCGATCAGCCGGTGGCGGGCGTCGGCGGCGTCACGCAGACATTGCTCGAGCTCGCCCATGTCGCCGTTTGCGAACCGCAGCCGCCGGGCCTTGCACAGGCGGATGCCGTCGATGATCGACGCGTGGTTGAGCGCATCCGAGATGATCGCGTCCTCGGGGCCGAGCAGGGCCTCGAAGAGGCCGCCGTTGGCGTCGAAGCACGAGCCGTACAGGATCGCATCCTCGCTGCCGAGGAAGCCCGCCAGCCGCTCCTCGAGCTCGCGGTGCACCTGCTGGGTGCCGCAGATGAAGCGCACCGATGCCATGCCGTAGCCCCACCGCTCGAGCGCCTCCCGCGCGGCAGCCACGATCTCCGGGTGGTCGGCCAGACCGAGGTAGTTGTTGGCGCACAGGTTCAGCACCTCACCCTGGCCGGCGACGCGGACGTGCGCCGACTGCGGCGTCTGGATCAGGTGCTCGCCCTTGTACAGGCCGGCGCTGCGCAGCTCCTCGAGCCGCCCGTGCAGGTCCTCCCGAAGCGCGTTGTCCATCGTCAGACCTCCGTCCAGTCGAGCACGACCTTGCCGGATTGCCCCGAGCCCGCGATGGCGAACCCCTCGGCGAACTCGGTGTAGGGCATGCGGTGGGTGATGACCGGGGCGATGTCCAGGCCCGACTGGATCATCACCGTCATCTGGTACCACGTCTCGTACATCTCGCGGCCGTAGATCCCGCGCAGGGTGAGCATGTTGAAGACGACCTGCGTCCAGTCGATGGCGATCTCCTCGGTGGGGATGCCGAGCAGGGCGATCCGGCCGCCGTGGGACATGTTGGCGAGCAGCTGGTGCAGGGCCGCCGGGCTGCCCGACATCTCGAGGCCGACGTCGAAGCCTTCCGTCATGCCGAGCTCGCGCTGCACCTCGTCGAGCCCGCGGGCGCCCGGGTCGACGGTGAGGCTCGCCCCGAGCAGCTCCGCCAGGCCGCGCCGGTACGGGTTGGGATCGCTGACGACGACGTGGCGCGCGCCGGCGTGACGCACGACGGCGGCGGCCATGCAGCCGATCGGCCCGGCGCCGGTGATGAGCACGTCCTCGCCGAGCACGGGGAAGGCGAGCGCGGTGTGGACGGCGTTTCCGAACGGGTCGAAGATGGCGGCCACGTCCTCGTCGATGCCGGGCCAGTGGTGCCAGATGTTCGTCATCGGCAGGGCGATCAGCTCGGCGAACGCGCCGGGCCGGCTCACGCCGACGCCCTGCGAGTGGGCGCACAGGTGCCGGCGGCCGGCCATGCAGTTGCGGCAGCGGCCGCAGACGACGTGGCCCTCGCCGCTGACCAGGTCGCCGGGGTGGAAGTCGCTCACGTTGGCGCCGACCGCGATCACCTCGCCCACGAACTCGTGCCCGATCACGAGCGGCACCGGGATCGTCCGCTGCGCCCACGGATCCCAGCGCTCGATGTGCACGTCGGTGCCGCAGATGCCGGTGCGCCGCACCCGGATCAGCACGTCGTTGATGCCGTGCTCGGGCTCGGGCACGTCCTCCAGCCACAGGCCCGGCTCCGGCCGGCTCTTCACGAGCGCGCGCATCGCCGGGGAGGATATGCCTCCTACTCGCCGATCGCCTTCAGCAGCACGCGCTTGCGCCGCCGGCCGTCGAACTCGGCGTAGAAGACCTGCTCCCACGGGCCCAGGTCAAGCCCGCCGTCCGTGATCGCGAGCACGACCTGATGGGCCATCAGCTGGCGCTTCAGGTGCGCGTCGGCGTTGTCCTCGCCGCGGTTGTGGCGGTACCCGGAGACCGGCTCGTGGGGCGCGAGCCGCTCGAGCCACTCGTCGATGTCGGCGATCAGGCCGCCCTCGTCGTCGTTCACGTACACCGCCGCCGTGATGTGCATCGGGTTCACCAGGCACAGCCCCTCGCCGATCCCGCTGCTCCGGACGAACTCCTCCACCTGCGGCGTGATGTTCACGTACGCGCGCCGCTCGGGCACGTCGAACCAGAGCTCCTTGCGGGCGTGCTTCATCCGGCCTCCTCAAAGTGAAAGGTGAACATGCGCCGCGCCGCGATGCGGGCGTAGGGGTGCTGCTCGGCCCAGCCGATCCACTCGTCCCCGTAGCGGGGCGCGTACACCTCGGCGAGCGCCGCCCGGAACCCGGCGACAGCCGGATCGCGCAGGTCGAACACCTCGGCGCGGCCGTGCACGGTGACCGCGAACGGCTCTCCCTCGATGTGGGTGGCGCTCACGTCCGGCCGGGCGCGGATGTGCCGGAATCGCACCGAGTCCGGCGCCGATCCGAACCAGAAGGCGCCGCGGTAGAAGATGCCGTCGACCGGGCCGACGATGGGCCGGCCGTCGGCGGTGACCGTGGCGAGCGCCAGCAGGCGCACCCCGACGAGCCGCTCGGCGAGCTCCGCGGCGGTCAGCCGCCGCTCCGGCGTGATGATCCGGCGCAGGTGGCCGCCGGCGCCGGCGTGGCTTCGGTCGAGCAGCTGCTGGAGCGCCTCGAGGTCGGCCGCCGTCTCATGCACGCCTCAAGCGTAGTCGTCACGCGGCCGGCGGAATGCTCTGCCGGAACCGGAACACCTGGTCGGGATCCCAGGTGCGCTTGATCGCGCGCAGCCGGGGCAGGTTGGTGGCGTAGTAGGCGTGCTGCCAGCCGGAGAGGCCCGGGTCGATGTAGTTCTGATACGCCTGGCCGGAGGTGAACGGGCGCAGGCTGCTTTCGAGCCCGTTCAGCCAGCGGTCGGCGGCTGCGCTCTCGCTGGCCGCGCCGTAGTAGGCCAGCATCTGCGCCGAGAAGAGCTGGTCGCGGTGCACGAACGCGGTCGCGTCGGGTGCGACCCGGTTGAGGGCGCCGCCGTACGGATCGAGCAGCACCGCCCCCGACCCGAGGCCGGCGGCCTGGCGCCGCTCCACCGCCGCGATGATCGCCTGCGTGCCGGCAGCGGGGAGCGCCCGGGCGATGTAGGCCGAGCGGGCGGCGAAGCTCGCCGGCCGGATCGTGCGGCAGGCGGCCGCCGTCTCGGTCGCGCAGCCGGCCCAGATCCGCTGCACGTCCAGGTAGGCGCCCGCGCCGCTCGAAAGCGCCGCGCCGGCGACGGCCGTGATCGGCGCCATCGCCGTTGCGAGCTCCGCCTGGGTGCCTCCCAGGAGCTGCCCGAACACGCGCACCTGGGGCGCGGTCGCGCCCGTCTCGAGCGCGCAGATCAGGTACAGGCCGTCGGGCCCGTGCGGCGCCGAGTGCTGCCACGCGGCCACCGCCGCGCCTGCCTGCGACCAGGGGAAGTCGCAGAAGCCGTACGCCGCCGTCGCGACAGGGTGGGTCGCCAGCGTG
The DNA here is from genome assembly GCA_963717845.1 of uncultured Actinomycetes bacterium. GTDB lineage: Bacteria > Actinomycetota > Thermoleophilia > Gaiellales > JAICJC01 > JAICJC01. Next base: position 222,142 of record CAVQXH010000001.1, on the reverse strand, counting down.
AGCGCCGTGACGACTCCGAAGTTGCCACCGCCGCCGCCGCGGCAGGCCCAGTAGAGGTCGGGGTTCGTGGCCGCGTCCGCCGTGACCACCCGCCCGTCCGCCGTGACGATGCGGACGCCGAGGATGGTGTCGCACGTCGCTCCCATCGCCCGCGCGGCGAACCCGACGCCGCCGCCGAGGGCGAGCCCGGAGATGCCCACCGTCGGGCACGACCCTGTCGGCACCGCCAGCCCGCGGGCGGCGAGCGCCGTGATCAGGTCGATCGCGAGCACTCCCGCACCGACGGTCACCGAGCGCCGATCCGCCGCGACGGCGATCGAGCGCATCCGGCGCACATCGCACACGAGCCCCTGGTCGGTGGAGTAGCCGGCGTAGCTGTGCCCGCCGCAGCGGACGGCGAACGGAAGCGCCGAGCCGGCGGCGAAGCGCACGCAGGCGGCGACGTCGTCCTCGCCGAGCACGCGCGCGATCGCGCGCGGGTGGACGCCGGCGTAGCGCTCGTTCGAGATCACGCTCGCGTTGTCGTAGTGGATCGTCCCGGGCCGAAGCAGCGGGCCGCGCAGCTGCGCCTCGAGGTCGGCGAGCGTCATCCGCGCCCGCGCCGACGTGGCCTTCCGCGCCGACGCGGACGCGGATGAGGATGACCCGTGCGAGCAGGCGGCGAGGCCGCCGGCCATCGGCAGCACGGCCGCCCGGGCAAGGAACTGGCGCCGGTTCACCGCCACATCCTGCCACTCGCTCCGGCTCGGGCATGTACCGGCTCGACTACGATCGCCGCCGTGCCGACCGCCGCGCAGCTGCCCTGGGACGTGCCCGTCATGCAGGCGCCGCTCGGCCCCGCCGCGAGCCCGGCGCTCGTCGCCGCCGTCTCGGGCGCCGGCGGCATCGGCTGCCTGGGGGCATCATGGACCGAGCCCGCGGCCCTGCGCGAGCAGATCCGGGCGATCCGGCGGCTCACGGACCGGCCGTTCTGCGTGAACCTGGTGCTCGCCTTCGACCAGGCCGAGCGGCTGGAGGTGTGCGCCGAGGAGCGGGTCGAGCTCGTGTCGTTCTCGTGGGGCGTGCGCGCCGAGGCGATCGCCCGGGCGCAGGCGGCCGGGTGCATCGTGCTCGTGCAGGTGGGCTCGGCGGCTGCCGCGCACGCCGCCGCCGCGGCGGGATGTGACGCGATCGTGGCGCAGGGAGTCGAGGCCGGCGGCCACGTGCAGGCGACGGTCGGCCTGCGCGGCCTGCTCGCCGAGATCACGGGCGCCGTCGGCCGGCCGGTGATCGCGGCCGGCGGGATCGCCGACGCCGCCGGTGTCCGGGCGGTGATCGCCGCAGGCGCCGCCGGCGCCGCGATGGGCACGCGGTTCGTCGCCACCGCCGAGGCCGACATCCACCCCGGCTACGCTGCCCGGCTGGTCGCCGCCGGCCCCGCCGACACCGTGCACACCACCCTCTTCGACGGCGGCTGGCCCGACGCGGCCCACCGTGTGCTCGCCAACAGCACCTACCTGGGCTGGGTGGCCGCCGGCCGGCCGCCGTCGGGCGCGCGGCCGGGCGAGGGCGAGGTCGTCGCCGAGCTCGACGGCGTCCCCATCCCCCGCTACGCGTCCGACGAGCCCCGCCGCGCCACCACGGGCGACGTCGAGGCGATGTGCCTCTATGCCGGCGCCGGGGTCGGCTCGATCGGATCGGTCGCGCCGGCCGCCGAGGTCGTCGCCGCGATCGCCCGCGGTCTCGTGGCGTAGACTCGACCTCCATTCACGAGGAGGTAGTGGCATGCGCAAGACACTGATCGCAACGAGCATCGCCGCGGTGCTGGCGTCAGCGCTCACGGCGGGCGCGATGGCGCTGGGATCGGGCTCAGGCGGGCTCGTCTCGCCTGTCAAGATCCACGTCGTCGAGCATCCCGTAACCGACCAGGTGATCGACATCGGCGCAAAGGGCGACTCGCCGGGCGACCAGCTGCCGTTCGCAAACCCGGTCTTCGATGCGCAGAACCACAGGCAGGTCGGCTCCGACGAGGGCAACTGCGTGCGCGCGAGCGTCGTCCAGGGCCGGTGGGAGTGCATGTGGACCACGTTCCTGCACAGGGGCCAGATCACGGTCGAAGGCCCGTTCCGGGACGCGTTCCCGACCACGGTGCTGGCCGTGACCGGCGGCACCGGGGCGTATGCGAACGCCCGCGGCCAGATGGTGCTGCACCTGCGCAAGGACGGCAACTTCGACTTCATCTTCAAGCTGCAGCCGTAGCACCACCCCAGGTGGGTGGTGCGGGTTGCAAGATCCGCACCGAGGAGTACCGTGGACGAAGGGGGGATGAGCTGATACGGCAGGAGGTTGTGCGATGAAGCGTGTCGTTCCGGGTCGAGCCGTTGCGGTGATGGCGGCGCTCGCCAGTGTGCTCGCGGCTCCGGCCGCGATCGGTACGGCGGCGGCGCAGGCCGCACCGGCCGAGCCGATCGTCGTCATCGTGCTCGAGAACAAGACGTACCAGACCATCGTCGGCAGCTCGAACGCCCCCTACATCCAGTCGCTGATCGCCGGCGGCACCCTGTACACGAACTACCAGGCCGCCCCCGGCAGCCTGCCGGACTACCTGCGCATGACCGGCGGCATCGCCACGACCTCGGCCGCGAAGAACTCGGACAACATCTTCCACCAGCTGCAGACGGCCGGCATCAGCTGGGGCCAGTACAACGAGTCGATGCCGAGCGCCTGCTACACGAAGTCCGGCCCGCTGCCGTACAACAAGAACCACAACGCCGGCGGTCTGGTACAACGACATCACGTCGAACAAGGCCGCGTGCGCGAACATGCTGCCGTTCACGGCGTTCGACCCCGCGCACCTGCGCTCGTTCTCCTACGTCGTCCCGAACGACGACAACGACATGCACACCGGCTCGAGCAAGGCCGCCCAGATCAAGGCGGGCGACGCGTGGCTCAAGGCCCACGTGCCGGCGATGCTCGCGGGCGGCGCCGAGGTGATCGTGACCTGGGACGAGGGCACGCGCAGCAACGAGCACATCGCGACGATCGCGATCGGCGGCACGGCCAAGCAGGGCGCGAAGGACGCCGTCCGCCTACACCCACTTCGGCCTCCTGGCCGGGCTCGAGGACGTCTACGGCGTACCGCGTCTGAACGCGGCCCAGACCGCGACGCCGGTACCGCTCCACTAGGCGAAAACCGGGGACAGTCCCCAAAGGGCGGGGACAGTCCCCATGAACCGGGGCAGTCCAGAAGAACCGGACTGCCCCGGTTCAGTCGCGCGTGAAGGAGATGGCGCAGCCGAGCGCGGCGCCGCAGATGCCGAGCACGAGCGCGGCGTGGACGCCGTTTCGCGCGATCAGGCTGCCGCCCGCCGCGGTGCCGACGGCGATGCCCGAGGTGACGGCGGTCGAGAGCCACCCGAACACCTCGGCCTGGGTGCCCGCCACCGCGGCGCGCTCGATCAGGTTGTAGGCGATCGCGACGCTGGGGGCGATCGGGAGCCCGGCGATCAGCATGACGACGACCATCTGGGGCATCGAGCCGGCCAGGAGCGGCAGCACGAGCACGAGCACGAACGCCGCGCTGATCGCCTGCAGGCGCCGGTTCAGGCCCCCAGACGACGACGCCGCCCCGGCGAGGATGCCGCCGATCAGGCTCCCGGCCGAGAACGCCGCCAGCGCGATCCCGCCCAGCGAGCGGCCGCCGTGACCCTCGGCGAACGCCGGCATCGAGACCTCAGCGGCCCCGAACGCCACCCCATAGGCGAGGCCCAGCAGGAGCACACGGCGCACGCCCCACGGCACGAGCGCCTCGAGCAGGTGGTGGCCGCTGCGATCGTGGCTCCTGTCCGGGCGCCGGGCTCGCACCACCGGCGTCCAGGTGAATCCCAGGGTGCCGGCGAGGCATGCGATCGCCGCTGCGACGATGCCCGCGCTCGACGAGATCGTGGCCGCAAGCACGGCCACGACCAGCGGGCCGGCCACGAAGATGACCTCCTGGATCGTCGCCTCGAGCGCGAACGCCGTCGTGCGCAGCTCGGGCCGGGGCAGCATCGTCGGCCACATCATCCGGATCGTCGGCCCGACCGGCGGTGCCAGCAGGCCGGCGACCAGCGCCCCGCAGCTCAGCAACGCGACCGACGCGCCCGCGTGTGCCAGCGCGAGCAGGCCGGCCAGGGCGAGACCGTACGCGATGCCGTAGCAGACGAGCAGGCCCGCCGGCCGGCGGCGGTCGACCAGGCGGCCGCCGATGACGGCCCCCGCTCCGGATGCGACCGCGTAGGTGCCGGTCACGACCCCCGCGGCCGCGTACGACCCGCCCTCGCCGCGGACGAGCAGGACGAGCGCGAGCGAGCTCATGCCCATGGGCATCCGCGCCAGCAGCCCCCACGAGACCACCCGGCGCGCCTCGGATCCTGCCATCAGCTCGCGGTAGCTGCGCACCCCGAGCGCTGCGGTCACGCTCATGCGTGCAGCGGCAGGCGGTCGGCCAGGAGGGCCGTGATGTCCGAGACCGACAGCGGGTCCTCGCCCGTCAGCGTCCGGTAGTCGCCGGTGACGACGTCGAACTCGCCTGCCCGCAGCGCCGCGTAGGACGAGAGGCCGGCCTCGATCGCCCATTCCTGCTTGCCGCGCGCCCGCCACCGCGCCTCCCAGTCGGCGTCGGTCAGCGGCGCGTAGCGGTAGTTCGACCCGCTCACCGCCCAGGCGATCTCGGCCAGCTCGCGCATGCTGACCGCCTGCGGCGTGACGATGTCGTACACCTTGCCCGCGTGGCCGGGCTCGGTCAGCGTGACGGCGATGGCGCGGGCGAGCTCGGGCCGGTAGGAGAAGCTCATGCGGCCGTCGCCGCCCGGCACCGTGTTCAGGCCCTCGGCGTCGAACCAGCCGGGGATGTCGTCGGCGTACATCGAGTTTCGGATCGCCGTGTGGGGGACGCCGGCATCGGCCAGCATCCGCTCGGTGGCGCCGTGGGAGCGCGCGTGCAGGAAGATGGCGTCCGGGCCGGCCGCCACGAACGAGAGATAGACGACGTGGGCGACACCGGCGGCGGCAGCCGCCTCGACGAAGGTGCGATGGTGGGGCACGCGCTGCTCGGGGCCCTCGTGCAGCGAGACCATGAACACCCGGTCGCCCTCGTGCAGCGCGGCGCGCAGCGACGCGGGGTCGCCGTAGTCGGCGGTGACGACCTCGGCGCCGGCGATCGCGGGCGCCCGGGCCGGGTCGCGCACGAGCAGCCGCTGCTCGTGTCCGCGGGCGGCCAGCTCGTCGGCCACCAGGCGGCCCACATGGCCGGTCGATCCGGTGACGACGAGCATGCCGCTCAGACTATCGAGCACCGGGCCGCTTCCGCGTCAGCTAGAGCAGCTCCGAGCGGTGCTCGCGGAAGATTGCGGCATAGTCGCCGGCTCCCGGCGCGTGCAGCGCCTGCACCAGCCGGTGGATGCGCGGCGTCATCACCAGCACGTACCGGGCCGGCGCGGGCGCCGCGTTCCAGAACGTGTGCGGCGTGCCGCGGCGGGCGAACACGACCGCACCGGCCGGTGCCTCGACGATCTCCTCGCCGAGCCGGAAGCCGAGCGTGCCCTCGAGCACGTACCAGGCCTCGTCGTCCTCGTGGTGGACGTGCAGGCCCGCGATCGGCCGGTCGGGCCCGGTGACCCCGCCCGGGTCGCCCCACTCGACCATGACGAAGTCGCCGTCCGGGAGGCCGACCGGGCCGGCGGCGAGCGGCGGTGCCGAGGATGGCGCCACCCCCCGATCATACGCGGGCGCTACGCCACACGGGTCGTGGGCGTCACCGCGGCGAGCACCTCTCCGCGGGCGATCATCGGCTCGGGCTCGGTGATCTCGCCGGTGCGCTCGCGGAACCAGGCGGCGGCCGTGTCGGTGGTGGCCTCGACGGCCCGCTCGGAGTCGCACACCGAGATGCTGGCGCACCCGGCGTCGGTGCGGAAGAGGACGTAGGACTGCAGGCCGTCGACCCCGGCCATCAGGCTTTGGATCTCGTCGGCGTGCCCGGCCAGCTCGTCGGCGAGCTCGGGCTGGTTGTAGATCCTGATCGTGGCGTACATGTGTGTGACCTCCTGCGTGGTTTGCGGTGAAGTCGCTGGTGCGTACCCCCCGATGTGGCCCCTGAAAACCGGCATCGGGCCGGTGTCATCAACCTGTCATTGGCCGGCCGCGGAGCGCGCACGCGCCGCGGCCGGCCCGCGGTTGACCGCTATGTCGCCGCCGGGAAGGCCTCGCCCGTCTCGATCAGCGTCTTCATGTTGCTCAGGATGTACGACCACCCGGTCACGCTCGCGGCCGTCTTCGGGGCACCTTCGAGCTTGTCGTGCACGAGCGTCAGCTTGGACGTGCCGCCGTCGGCCGGCTCGATCTCCCACGTGACCCGGCTCTCGTCCTCGGCCGCGAGCTCGTCGTCGTACAGGCTGCGCCACGTGTGCACATAGCGGCGCGGGGGATCGCACTCGAGGATCGTGTTGTCGCCCCACAACCGCGTGCGGTCGGGCGACCAGCTGCGGCGCGATGCGCCGACCTCGAGCGGCCCCGGGTCGATCTGAGCGCCGTGGAAGTACTTCGCGATCGTGTCCGGGTTCGTGATCGCGTCCCACACCTGCTCCGGCGTCGCCCTGATGTAGAGCTGGTACACCTGCGTCGTCGTATCCGTCATCGTCGTCATGCCGTGTCCTCCAGGCTGGTCTTGAGGTCGAGCAGCGCCGACACCGCGTGCTCCCGGTACTTGCCGATCCAGCGGTCGAGGATCTGCCGGATCGGCACCGGGTTCAGGTAGTGCAGCTTCTCCCGGCCCTGTTTACGGGGGACGACGAGCCCCGCCTGCTCGAGCACCTTCAGGTGCTTCATGACCCCGAACCGGGACATCTCGAGCTGTGACTCGAGCTCGGTGAGCGTGCGGCCGTCACGCTCGAACAGCCGGTCGAGCAGAAGCCGCCGGGTGGGGTCTGCGAGGGCTTTGAACACGAGGTCGTCGTCCATGCCCGGATAATAGGTGACCAAATAGTCACATGTCAAGCGCTGATGCGGTGAAGCGCCGCGGCCACGGCGTCCGGCCGCTCGTACCAGACGAAGTGGCCGCTGCCGGCGACCTCGTCGACCAGCGCGTGCGGGATCAACGCCGCGGTGTTGCGCGAGGTGCGCACGGGCATGGGGCTCTGCGCCCCGTGGACGAAGATCACCGGGATGGTCGCGGGGACGTGCGGCAGGCCGGCCTGGAGCGTGCCTCGGCCGGCATGATCGATCACCGATGCGAACGTCGCCGTGAGCACCTCGGCCGAGAGCCGCAGCGGCGGCATGGGCACGGCGGCCGCCGGATCGGCGTGGTAGTTCGGCCAGACGAGGGTGAGGCTCTCGAGCATCTCCTCCTCGGTCGCCTGCCCGGCGGCCTCGCGCGCCTCGATCTCGTCCAGCCGCCGCAGCCGGTCGGGCTCGAGCCCGCGGCGCAGGTTGGCGCCGTACTCCTCGAGCACCTCCATGTCCGCGCCCAGCGGGTCGACGATCACGGCGCCGGCCACGCGCTCGGGGCAGGCCACGAGCATATGCAGGGCCAGGTGGCCGCCCCACGAGTGGCCGACGATCCAGGCGCGGCCGCCGGCCGTCTGGTCGATGACCGCGACGGCGTCCGCGACGTGCGCCTCGACCGTGTACGGCGGCCCGACGGTGGTGGGGGCGAGGCCGCGCTGCTGGTAGCGGACCGTGCGGAAGCCCTCTCCGACGTGCGGCACAAGCGTGTCGAGGTAGTCGGCCATGCCGGGGCCGCCGTGCAGGAGCACCGCCGTCTCGCCTGCCGTGCCGCCCTGCCAGGCGGCGATCTCGCCGGCCGGCGTGGAGATGATCACGCGTTCCTCGGCCATCTCCGCGCAGTATCGCCTCCGGCGGTAGAACACGCGGAGTGGAGCCCGACGCGATCGTCCGCGAGTTCACCCACCAGTCCGAGGCCTTCAACGCCGCGCCGGCGATGCGCTCGGCCGACACGCTCGGGCGGCTGCTCGAGCTGATCCCGGCGGCCCCCGGCGAGCGCTGGCTCGACGCCGCCTGCGGGCCCGGGCTCGTCGCCCGCGGGCTGGCGGCGCGGGTCGGCCGCGTCGACGGCGTCGACATGACCCCGGCGATGGTCGCGCTCGCCGGCCGCGAGGCCGAGCGCGAGGGGGCGGCCAACGCGGTCTTCTCGGTCGGCGATGCCACTGCGCTCGAGTTCGCGCCGGCCAGCTTCGACGGCGCCGTCACCCGCTTCAGCCTGCACCACATCCCCGTCCCCGGGCGCGTCGTCGCCGAGCTCGCGCGGGTCGTGCGCCCGGGCGGGGCGGTCGTCCTGGCCGACCATGTCACCTCGCCGGACGGCGACGTCGCCGCCTGGCACCAGGAGATCGAGCGCCTGCGCGACCCCTCGCACTGGGCGTGCCTGACCCCGGCGCGGCTGCGGTCACTCGGGTACGAGGCCGGGCTCGTGCTCGAGCGCGAGCTGGAGGCGCCCTTCTGGATCGACTTCGAGGAGTGGATCGCCCGCGGCAGCGGCGGAGAGGCGGCGCGCGGCCTGATCGCCGCGGCGGTGGCCGAGCGCGTGCCGGCGCCCGACGTCTTCCGCGTCGACGAGGCGGGCGGCGGACGCCGCCTCGGGCTCGTCTACTGGCTCTCGCTCTGGCGGCGGCCCTCGCCCGCCTCGCAGCGGGGGCGGCGGCGTGTAGACGGGAGCGTCCTCGCCGCCGGGCGGCACGTAGGCCGGCGGCGGCGTGTACACGGGCAGCGCCGGGCGGCAGCTCGTCCGCCGGCTCGGCGTGATGGTGGTTCAGCCCGTCGAGCCCCTGGCGGAACTCGCGCATGCCCTTGCCGATCGCCTGGCCGGCCTCGGGCAGCCGCTGCGGCCCCAGGAAGACGAGGGCGATGACGAGCACCAGGATGACTTCGGGAATCCCGAGCTGGAACGGCATCGTGCGACCGCCGATCAGGCTAGCACCGCCGCCCCGGCGCCCACGCAGGCAGATGTGATCGTCCCCACCCGGATGGGTGGACCGACGGCTTCCGGCTTGCCCGAATGGGTGGTCGACGGGTACCCTGCATAGCGTTTTCCGGGCGCGTTTGTGTCGAATTTGCAGGAATTAGGGGAGGCGAGGGTTATGCGGAAGGGCGCGATTCTGCGTCGCGGCGCACTGGTCGGCGCCGTGGGGCTCATGGTGGTGGGGACGGCGGTCGCGCAGGCGGCGCCGGTGCAGTCGCAGGTCAAGCCGACCTGGCAGACGAACGGCCGGGTCGAGGCGATCGCCATCGTCGGGTCGACGGCGTACATCGGCGGCCAGTTCACGTCGGTGCGACCCGCCGGCGATCCTGCGGGCACCGGCGAGGTGGCCCGCAACCGGGTCGCCGCGATCAACCTCTCGACCGGTGCGCTGCTTCCCTGGGACCCGAACGCGAGCGGCACGGTGCAGGCGATCGCGGCCTCGGGCAGCACCGTCTATCTGGGCGGCTCGTTCACGCAGGTGGGCGGCAAGGGCCACCAGCGCGTCGCCGCCGTCGACGCCACGTCCGGGACGCCGATCGCCACGTTCAAGCCGACCGTCGACCACGAGGTGATGACGCTCGCGCTGCACGGCAGCGACCTGTACATGGGCGGCCAGTTCACGGTCGTGAACGGGGCGTCGCACACCTATCTGGCGGCGCTGAACGCCTCCTCAGGCGCCACGGACTCCGGCTTCACCGGCTCGGCCGACGCGCCGGTGCTCGGGGCCGTGATGACCACCGACGGCTCCAAGCTCGTGATCGGCGGCAGCTTCACCCACGTCGACGGCAGCTCGCAGAACCACATCGCTGCGGTCAGCCCGACGACGGGCGCGACGCTCTCATGGTCGACGCACACGTCCTACGCCATCGTCGGCATGGCGGCCGACGCGGCCGGCATCTACGCCGCCGGCGCGGGCAGCGGCGGCAACTTCGCCGCCTTCAACCCGTCCAGCGGGTCGATGAAGTGGCAGGGTGGGACGAACGGCAACGTGCAGGCGATCACGGCGTTCAACGGCGAGGTGTACGCAGGCGGCCACTACACGGACTACTGCGGCCCGCAGGGCGGCCAGCACACGTGCACGAACCCGATCCCGCGCTCGAAGATGCTCGCGGTCGACGAGAACACCGGTGCGCTGCAGTCCTGGGCGCCGAGCGTCAACAGCGCGCTCGGGGTGTTCTCCCTGGCCGGCGGGGCCGGCTTCCTGGAGATGGGCGGCGACTTCACGAAGGTCGCCGGCACCTCCCAGCAGGGCTTCGCGATCTTCCCTCAGTAGCACCCCGGCTCAGCCGCGCCCGGTCGACTCCCCGGGCGCGGCCGGGCCATCCGTGCTCGCTGCGAGTGTTAAGGGTTCGTTGGCAGGGGCTTGCCCTGTGCGAACTCGGCCGTACGCTTGAGATGGACTTCTCGGCGCGAGTGGTCGCGCCGAGCACATACAGGAGGATGGGCACATGTCGCATCGTCGACACGCCGGCCGGGTGCTGGCGTCGATCGGTTTGCTTGCGGTGGCCGTAGCGGCCACAGCAGGGCCCGCGGGGGCTGCAACGCGGACGATCAAGGAATTCGCAATCAAGAGTGCGGGAAACCAGCCGGGGGATATGACGCTCGGCATCGACGGCAACGTCTACTTCGTGGATTCCGCCACGAACAAGATCGGTCACATCACGAAGGCCGGCCTGATCGGCGGGATCCTGATCCCGACCGCCAAGAGCAACCCGATCGGCATCGCGACGGGCTCCGACGGGGCGATCTGGTTCACCGAGGCGGCCGCCAGCAAGATCGGCCGGCTGGCGAGCGGCAAGATCACCCAGATCGTGCTGCCGAAGGGCGTCAGCCCGCGCGGCATCACGCCCGGGCCTGACGGCAATCTCTACTTCGTCGAGGCCGTGACGCACACGGTGCACAAGCTGACGATCGCGACCCACAAGGTGTCGCCCTTCGTCACCCTGCCCGCGGGCTCCAACCCGACCCGCATCACGAGCGGCCCCGACGGCGCCCTGTGGGTGTCGGAGACCGGTCGGAACAGCGTCGCGCGGGTCACGATGGGCAAGGTCATCACCCAGGTCGCGCTGACCGGCGCGGCTGCTCCCTCGCGGATCACCTCCGGCAACGACGGCAACGTCTGGGTCGCCGATCCGGGCACGAACCGGGTCACGCGCATCACCACCGCCCCGACGCCGGTCAAGACCAACTTCCCGGTGAGCGGGCATCCGACGGGCATCGCCAGCGCACCCGACGGCAACCTGTACGTCACCCAGCAGACGGGCAACAGCCTCGCCCGCGTCACCACCGCCGGTGTCGTTTCGACCTTCCCCGTCCCGACCGCCGGCTCCAAGCCCGCGGGTGTCGTCGCCGGCGCCGACGGCAACGTCTGGCTCAGCGAGAGCCACGGCAACAAGATCGGGATGTTCCCGGCCGCGCAGGGTCACTCGAGCTGGGTGACCATGTACGACGGTCGCTTCGTCCCCGCCACGCAGGGCATCGCCCTCGCGACGGGCACGGCGAAGAAGCCGACCACGCTGCGATGGCTCAACGACGGCGGCAAGTCGCACAACATCACCGACTCGAGCGGCATGGGCCTGTTCGGCTCGGGCACGCTGACGCCGGGCATGAACTACTCGTTCACGTTCACCACGGCCGGGCGCTTCGACTACAGCTCGACCGTCGGCAGCGACACCCAGCATGGCCAGATCACGGTCACGCCGCAGGCTGCCCAGTCCGGGACGGACATCATCGTCACCGTCGCCACCTCGACGGGCATCACCACCAACGTCCAGGTGAAGGCGCCCGGATCGAGTGCCTTCGTCTCCGCGGGCAGCACCGCCAACACGACGCTGACCTACACGCCGAGCGCGGGCCCGGGTGCCTACCGGTTCCAGGTGCAGACGAGCATGGGCGGTCACACGTCCGGTTGGTCGCCGACGATCACGGTCAACTTCACGTGATCTAAGGCTCGAACGAAGGCCGGCCGGGGAGTCCGCTCCCCGGCCGGCCTTTGCGTTTCAGCGGTAGGGCAGCCGCCTCCCGATCCCGCGCTCCGCGGCGCGGGCGAGCATCGCCCTGCCGAGCGCGATGTCGGTCAGGCTGAGGCCCCGGTGCCAGAGCAGGATCCGCTCGGAGTCGTGCTCGCGGCCGGGCCGGGCGCCGCAGACGATCTCGCCCAGCTCGGCGTGCAGGTTGGCCTCGGACAGCCGGCCCGAGTCGACGTGGGCGCGCAGCGCGCCGAGCGGCCCCGCCCGGGCCTGGCCCCAGTCGTCGACCACGATCTTGTCCATGACGTCGGTCAGGTCGAGCGCGACCGCACTCACCGTGCCGTAGGGGACGACCAGCGCGCCCGGCGCGATCCACTCGGTGCGCAGCAAGGGCTCGGGCGTGACGAGCCGGGTCGCCTCGACGACGACATCGGCGCCGCGGACGCACTCCTCCCAGCCGGCGACGGCGCGCACGGGGACGTCGAGCTCGGCGTCGAGCCGGGCGGCCAGCGCTTCCCGGCTCGTCGCGGTGCGCGAGTGGATGCGCACCTCCTCGAGACCGGGCAACACGGCGCGGAGCAGGCGCACGTTCCATTCCGCGGTGCCGCGGCTGCCGATGTGGGCGAGCACGCGGCTTCCGGAACGGGCCAGGTGGCGGGCGCCGACGGCCGTCACCGCGCCGGTGCGCATCGCGGTGATCGCGGTCGCGTCGAGGATCGCCGTCGGCGCGCCGGTGGAGGCGTCGTAGAGCGTGAGCAGCGCGAGCTCCGACGGCAGCCCGCGCTCGTGGTTGCCGACGTAGTCGCCCACCACCTTCACGCCGGCGACGGCCGCCAGCGGCAGGGCGCCGCGCAGGACGTTGAAGTGGCCGTCGGCGCCGCCGCCGGGAAAGAGATGGACGCGCGGCTCGATCACCGTCTCGCCGCGGCCCTGAGCGGCGAGCACGTCTGCCACCGCCGTGAGGATGTCGGCGGCCGACAGGTCGAGCGCGTCGATATCCGCGCCGGTGAGGTAGGTCAGCTCGAGTCCGGCCACCGCACCGCCTCGCGCACCCGCTCGCGCAGCACCCCCGAGGCCACCAGCTCCCGCGCGATCCGCTCCACGTCGACGCCCAGCGGGCGATCGTCGGCGAGCGCCGGCACCAGCTCGCGCACGCATGCGTGGGCGGTGGCGGTGCCGCGGCCGAGCCGGGCGGGGGCCGCGAGGTCGACCGCCTGAGCGGCGCACACGAGCTCGAGGCCGATCAGGCGGCCAAGCAGCTCGAGCTGGGCCTCGACCCGCAGCGCCGCCGCGGCCGCGTTCGTCGAGTCGTCCTCGACGCCGTCGGCGCCGAAGCGGGGGTCGATGGCGAGCGGCGCCGCCAGATGCCGGATCTCGACGGCCAGGGCCTGCGCGGTCTTCAGGAGCGGCGCGACGCCGGAGCGGCCGTCGCCCGCCCGGGTGAGGTTGGCGGCGAGCCCGCTCAGCCGCTCGGTGGCCAGCCGGGCGGGGCGCTCGGCGGCCGGGCCGGCGGTCTGGGCGACCGCGATCGCTGTGGCGTCGAGGGCGACGGCCAGGGCGGGCGTGTGGAAGTTCCCGGTCGAGACGATCTCGCCGCCGGCCAGCACGAGCGGGTTGTCGCCGGCGCCGTTCAGCGCGGCATGCGCGGCCACGGCGAGCAGGTCGAGCGTCCAGCGCAGGCTGCCGTGCACATGGCTCGCGCAGCGGAAGCTGAGCGGATCCTGCAGCCGCCGCGACGTCCGCGCCTCGAGCAGGGAGCCGCCGCGCAGGAGCTCGCGCAGCCCGGCCGCCTCCCATTCCTGGCCTGGGGCCGAGTGGGCGCCGGCGACATGGGCGTCGATCGGCGTGGTCGATGCGCGGAAGCCCTCCATCGAGAGCGCGGCGGCGATCTGGACGGCGTCCAGCAGGCGGTCGCCCGCATCGACGGCGAGGGCGGCGATGCCGGCGGCGACCGACGAGGCGTTGCAGAGCGCGAGGCCGTCGCCCGGCCCGATCGCCGGCGCGGCGATGCCGGCGGCCCGCAGCGCCTCCTCGCCGGCCATGCGCTTGCCGCCGACCTCGGCCTCGCCCTCGCCGAGCACGACCAGCCCGACGTGCGCGAGCAGGCACAGGTCGCCGGCGCCGATCGACCCGGTGCGAGGCACGATCGGGTGCACGCCCGCGTTCAGCATGGCCGCGAGCGTCTCCGCGACGGCCGGCGAGGCGCCCGCACCGCCGGCGCACAGGCCGTTGAGACGGGCGAGCAGCGTCGCCCGCACGGCGGGCGCGGGCAGTGGCTCCCCGACCGCCGTCGCCCGGCCGCGCACGATCCTGACCGCCTGCTCGCCGGCCTGCTCGGGCGCGACCGGCTCGACCACACGGGGGCCGAGGCCCGTCGTCAGGCCGTACACCTGGCGGCCCTCGGCCAGCGCCCGCTCGAGCGCGCCGCGCGCTGCCTCCATACGCTCGTGGGCGGCGGCAGCGACCTCGACCGGGCGGCCGCGCAGCGCCACGTCGGCCACATCGGCCGGCGTGAGCCCGTGCCCGGTGACGACCAGGATGTTCGACGGCGCGGCGATGCCGCAATCTAGTTGGTTCCGTTCCCGGCGGGCGCTTGCGGGGTACCGGCTTGACAAGGCGGGAGGTCTTTGCAATCGTTTGCAGAGACCAGCGTCGGCGAATCGTTGAGGGAGTCGGGTGAGCGAAGCTTCGAGCCACGCCGTGGCGGCGGTCGAGCGGGGAAGTGGTCTGCTCGACCTGTACGGGCAGATGGTGCGCATCCGCGCATTCGAGGACGAGATGCAGCGCCTGTTCCTGCGCGGCGAGGTGCACGGGACGGTGCATCTGTACACGGGCCAGGAGGCATGCTCGGTGGGCGTGTGCTCCGCCCTGCATGCGGGCGACCGCGTGGCCGCCACCTACCGCGGGCACGGAGCCGCGCTTGCGATGGGCACCGAGCCGCGGGCGCTCGCGGCCGAGCTGATGGGCCGCAGCACGGGCGTGTGCGGCGGCCGGGCCGGCTCGATGAACGTGATCGACCTCGAGCACGGCCTGATCGGCTGCTTCGGGATCGTCGGCGGGAGCATCGCCGCCGCGACCGGCGCCGGCCTCTCGCTGCAGCGCGCCGGCGGCGTGGCCGTGGCCTTCTTCGGCGACGGCGCCGCCAACCACGGCTACTTCCACGAATGCCTGAACTTCGCCCAGGTGCGGCGGCTGCCGGTGCTCTTCGTGTGCGAGAACAACCTGTACGGCGAGTTCACGCCGATGGCCGCGGTCACGGCCGGCGGCGACATCCGCGCCCGCGCGGCCGCCTACGACATGCCGGCCGAGAAGGTCGACGGAAACGACGTGGAGCAGGTGCGGGCCGTCGCGGAGCGCGCCGCCGCCCACGCTCGCCGCGGCGACGGGCCGGCGTTCCTGGAATGCCTCACCTACCGTCATCTGGGCCACTCCAAGACCGATCCCGGCGCCTACCGGCCGGAGGGCGAGCTGGACGAGTGGCTGGCCCGCGACCCGCTCACGGTGGCGGCAGCGAAGCTGGCCGAGGCCGGGGTGCCGGACGACGAGGTGGGCGCCTGCGCCGCCGCGGTGCGAGCCGACGTCGAGGCGGGCGTGGCCGCCGCCGTCGCCGATCCCTACCCCGATCCCGCGGCCACCGCGACGGAGTACGCCGGGTGACCGCCGACCTGCGCACCGCCGTTCGCGACGCGCTCGCGGCCGAGCTGCGCCGCGACGAGCGGGTCGTGCTCTTCGGCGAGGACATCGCCGCGGCCGGAGGCGTCTTCAAGGCGACCCCCGGCCTCGTGGAGGAGTTCGGGCCCGAGCGCGTGTTCGACACGCCCATCTCCGAGCTGGCGCTGGCCGGCGCGGCGTTCGGCAGCGCGGTCACCGGCCTGCGCCCGGTGGTCGAGATCATGTTCGGCGACTTCATGGCCCTCGCGATGGACAGCCTCGTGAACCAGTCGGCCAAGTACTGGTACATGTCGGGCGAGCAGGCGCCCGTGCCGCTTGTGATCCGCTGCGCCGTCGGCGGCGGCGGCCGCTTCGGCGCGATCCACTCGCAGACGCCGGCGACCTGGCTGCAGAGCATCGCCGGGTTGAAGATCGTGGCGCCCGCGTTCCCGGACGACGCGCGCGGGCTGATCGAGGCTGCCGTCCGCGATCCCAACCCGGTGGTCGTGCTCGAGCACAAGCGGCTCTACCCGGTCACGGGCGACATCGGCTCCGAGCCGGTCGCGATCGGCTCGGCCCGGGTGGTGCGGCCCGGCTCCGACGTCACCATCGTCTCGGTCATGCGCGGCGTGCACGACGCGCTCGCCGCCGCCGAGACCCTGGCAGGCGCCGGCGTCGACGCCGAGGTGATCGACCTGCGCAGCCTGCGCCCGCTCGACCACGCCACGGTGATCGAGTCGGTGCTGAAGACGAGCCGGCTGCTCGCGGTCGAGGAGGGGCCCGAGCTCGGCGGCTGGGCGAGCGGGCTCGTGGGGGCCGTGGCCGAGCGCGCGCTGGGCGATCTCGACGATGTGTGGACGCTCACGACGCCCCCCACGCCGATCCCCTACAGCCCGGCGCTCGAGGACGCATATCTGCCGGATGCCGGCGCCATCGCGCGCAGCGTGCTCGCGCGGCTGGCCGTCGCCGATCCGGCCTGACGGGAGGTAGGCGATGGGCAAGACGTTCGGGCTGAATGCGGTCGACTGGGAGCAGCGCGTCGACGTCGACCGGCTGCGGCGCCAGCGGCTCGAGCGGATCGGCGGGCTCCTGGAGCGATCCGAGCTGGGGGCGCTGCTCTGCTTCGACATGGTGAACATCCGCTACGTCACCGCCACCCACATCGGCACGTGGGCCATGGACAAGCTGGCCCGCTTCTCGCTGCTCCCGCGCGGCGCCGAGCCGATCGTGTGGGACTTCGGGTCGGCCGCGCGCCACCACGAGCTCTACTGCCCCTGGCTCGAGGGCCGCAGCCCGGCCGGGATCTCGACGATGCGCGGGGCGATGTCGCCCGAGAGCGGACGGGCCGAGGACGTGGCCGACAAGATCTGGCGCGAGCTCGAGGCCCGCGGCCTGCAGGCGGAGCCGCTCGGTGTGGACGTCGTCGAGCCGGCCGTGCTCTTCGCGCTCCAGGCCCGCGGCCTGCGGGTCGTCGACGGCCAGCAGCTGATGCAGTCGGCGCGCGTCATCAAGACGGCCGACGAGATCACGCTGCTCGACACCGCCTGCATGATGGTCGACGCCGCCTACGACGAGCTCTACCGCAGCATGCGGCCGGGCATGCGCGAGAACGAGTGCGTCGGCCTGGTCGCCAAGGTGCTGTACGACCTGGGCTCGGAGCATGTCGAGGGCGTGAACGCGATCTCGGGCGAGCGCGCCAACCCGCACCCGCATGTGTACTCCGACCGCGTCCTGCGGCCGGGCGATCCCGCCTACTTCGACATCCTGCACAGCCACATGGGCTATCGCACCTGCTACTACCGCACCTTCGCGGTGAGCAGCGCCTCACGCGCCCAGGTCGACGCCTACCGCCGCTGCCGCGACCTGCTCGACCGGGCGATCGCCCTCGTGCGGCCCGGGGTGACCACGGCGGAGGTCGCGAGCGTGTGGCCGCGCGCGCAGGAGTTCGGCTTCCCGAGCGAGGAGGCGGCGTTCGCGCTCCAGTTCGGGCACGGCGTCGGCCTCTCGATCTGGGAGAAGCCGATCATCAGCCGGCTCGTCTCGCTCGACCACCCCGAGGTGATCGAGCAGGGGATGGTGTTCGCGCTCGAGACGTTCTGGCCGACCACGGACGGGTTCGGGGCCGCGCGGATCGAGGAGCAGCTGGTGGTGACCGAGACGGGCTGCGAGGTGATCACCCGGTTCCCGGCCGAGGATCTGCTCGTGGCGGGGCGCAGCAACTACTTCACGGTGGGGGGGCAGCTGCCCGGGATCCGCGAGACGCAGTCCCACCTGAACCGGCCGGCCGCCGACGCCGGGCCGGTGCCGCCGTCGAGCCCCGCACCCTGAGGGTCGGCTCGAAGACGAGCGTCTGCGGCGTCGCGGCCGGATCCTCGATCCGCTCGAGCAGGAGCTCGGCGGCGCGGGCGCCGATGTGGCCGTGGGGGATGTGGACGGTCGTGAGCGGCGGCGCGAAGCGGTCGGCGAACGGCATGTCGTTGAAGCCGACCACCGACACGTCGCCGGGGCAATCCAGACCGGCCTCGGCCAGGGCCGTGTACGCGCCCAGGGCGAGCAGGTCGTTCGCGGCCACGATCCCGGTCGGCGGATCGGCGGCGGCGAGCAGCTCGCGGGCGGCCTGCGCGCCCGCCGCGATCGTGAACGCGTCGCCCTGCGCGATCAGGTCGCGGTCGGGAGCGACGCCGGCGTCCTCCATCGCCTCGACGAAGCCGCGGTAGCGCAGGAGGCCGGTGGTGGTCTGCTGCGGCCCGGCGATGTGGCCGATGCGGGTGTGGCCGAGCGCCGCCAGATGGTCGACGGCCATCGCCGAGCCGCGGCGGTCGTCGGGCACGACGGCGAAGACGCCCTCGCCCTCGACGGTGCGGTTGACGAGCACGACGGCCAGCTCCGACGCGATCGCGTCGGCGACGACCGGGTGGCGGCGCTGGGCGGTCGCGATCACGAAGCCGTCCACCTGGCGGGCGATCAGGGCCTCGAGCCGCTGCCGCTCGCGGGCCGGCTCGCCGTCGGTCGACGCGACCAGCGCGGTGTAGCCGGCGGCGTCGAGCACGCGCTCGATGCCGCGGATGATCGGCGGGAAGAGCGGGTTCGTCAGGTCGGGGATGAGGACGCCGACGCTGAAGGTGCGGCGGGTCTTGAGCCCGCGGGCGATCGGGTTCAGCGAGTAGCCCATCTCGCGGGCGACCTGCTCGACGCGGTCGGCCGTGGCCGGGTTCACGAGCGGGCGGGTGCGCGGGTTGAGGACGCGCGAGACCGTGCCGGGATGCACCCCGGCGGTGCGGGCGACGTCGCGCATCGTGACCTGCGTTTGCGACATGCCTCACTCTACTTTCGGGAGGGACAGGGCGTTTGACGCCCGTGGGCGCCCTCGGTATAGTAGTTGCAATCGATTGCTGTCACACCGGCCACGCCGGGGAGGGGAGATCGCAGGCGTGAACGAGGCAACGGCGGCAAACGGTGCGGTCGGCTGGATCGGCGCCGGTCGGATGGGGTACCGGCTCGTCGAGCGCCTGCTCGCCGCGGGCTGCGACGTCTCGGTGTGGAACCGCACCAGGGACAAGGCGCAGCCGCTGGCCGAGCTCGGCGCCACCATCGTCGGGAGCCCCGCCGATCTGGCCGACCGCGACATCGTCTTCACGATGGTGGCCGGGCCGGACGACTTCAAGGCGGTGACCACCGGCGCGGGCGGCGTGCTCACCCGCCCGGACCGGGCGCCGACCGTGCTGGTCGACTCCTCGACCGTCTCGCCGGAAGCGTCCGCCGCCGTGCGTGCGGTTGCGGATGGCCGCGGCACGGCCCTGCTCGCAGCGCCCGTGAGCGGCAACCCGAAGGTCGTGGCGGCCGGCCGGCTGACCGTCGTCGCCTCCGGGCCGCGGCATGCGTATGACCTCGCACTGCCGTATTTGCAGCACTTTGGCGAGGGCGTCACCTATGTCGGCGAGGGCGACGCCGCCCGCCTCGTGAAGATCTGCCACAACCTCTTCCTCGGCGTGGTCGCCCAGTCGCTGGCCGAGATCGCCGTTCTCGCCGAGAAGGGCGGGGTGCCCCGGCGCGACTTCTTCGAGTTCCTCAATGCAAGCGTGATGGGGTCCACGTTCACCCGGTACAAGACCCCGGCGTACGTGAACCGCGAGTACACACCGACCTTCACGATGGAGCTTCTGCGCAAGGACTTCGACCTCGGACTGGACGCCGGCGACGAGCTGGGCGTGCCGCTGCCGACGATGGAGGTCGTGCGGGGGCTCGTGCAGGAGGCGATCGAGGCCGGGCAGACCGGCGTCGACTTCGCCGCGCTGATCGAGGTCGAGGCGGCACGCGCCGGGCTCGAGATGGCGGCCGACCCGGGGCCGGTCGCAGACGGCTTGGCCCGTTGACATGCACCGGGCGAGCAACTAGGCTCATGCAACCGATTGCATTCGGCGTTGCAGGCGACACCGCCATCGGGCGGGCCGCCTCCCCGACGAGAGAGGAGTCGTCGTGAGGGTCGCACCACACAAGGTCTCACTGGGGATGGCCGTTGCGGCCCTCGCGGTCACGGCGGCATGCGGCGGCTCGGGCGGAGGGTCGAGCGCCGCCAGCTCCAAGCCGCTCGTCATCGGCATCTCGCTCTCGTTCTCGGGCGACTTCTCCGATCCCGGCCACGCGGCCGAGCTCGGCTACAAGCTCTGGGCCGACACCGTGAACAAGCAGGGCGGGATCCTCGGGCGCAAGGTGCAGCTCAAGATCGTGGACGACGCCTCGAGCCCGAACCAGGTCGTTACGAACTATCAGACCCTGATCACGCGCGACAAGGTCGACCTGGTCTTCGGCCCGTTCTCGACGCTGCTCACGGCCCCGGCCGCGCGCATCGCCGACCGCTACCACTACGCGTTCCCGGAGCCTTCGGGCGGCGGCCCGCTCGTCTTCCAGGAGAAGCTCGGCAACGTCTTCTTCGTGCAGCCGGCGCCGGTCGTCAGCTGCGGCGACCCGTTCGTCAAGTACATCCTGTCGCTGCCGCCGAGCCAGCGGCCGAAGACCGCCGCCTACCCCGAGCTCGACGACCCGTTCGCCGAGCCGATCGCCGAGCGCGCCCGCCTGAAGTTCGAGGCCGCCGGGATCAAGACCGTCTTCAAGGAGGTCTACCCGCCTGAGACAGGCCGACCTGACACCGGTGGTCGAGAAGATCGCCGCCGCCAAGCCGGACATGGTGTTCGCCGGGACGCAGTCGGACGACGCCTACTCGATGGTGAACGCGATGGTGCAGCTCGGCTTCAGCCCGAAGTTCCTGTTCCAGGCCAACGGCGCCAACTCGCCGGTGGAGTTCCCGAGCAAGGTCGGGGCCAAGAACGTGAACGGCATCTTCAGCTGCGGCGACTGGTTCCCCGACTCGAAGGCACCCGGCAACCAGGCGTTCATCAAGGCCTACCTGGCCAAGTACGGCGGCACGGCGGCGAACATCGACTCCGGCTCGGCCGAGGCCTACGCCGTCGGCGAGGTCGTCGCCGAGGTGGCGAAGAAGACCGGCAAGATCGACAATGCCACGATCATCAAGACGCTGCACTCCGGCACGTGGCCGACGGTGGAGGGCAACCTGAGCTGGAACCAGTACGGCTCGCCGTCGGGGTCGACGATGCTGATCGAGTGGATCGACGGCCAGCTCCTGCCGGTGTATCCGCCCGACGAGGCGCTGCACGCCCCGGTCATCCCCAAGCCGCCCTGGGGCGGATGAGCGCCAAGGGGTAGGTCGGGCCGTTGCACCTCGTCATCCAGGCGCTCATCCTCGGCCTTCTGACCGGCGGCGTGTACGCCCTGATGGCGAGCGGCCTGACGCTGGCCTTCGGGGTCATGCGGGTGATCAACGTCGCCCAGGGGGCGATGATCGTCGCCGGGGCGTACGTGAGCTACACGCTCTTCACCGACTTCCACATCGACCCGTTCGTCTCGATCCTGCTCATGACCCCGGCGGCCTTCGCCGTCGGGGTCGTGCTGCAGCTCGTGTTCATCCGCCCGCTGCGCTCCGACGAGCGTGAGGAGCTCTCCCTGCTCGTGACCTGGGCGATCGCGCTCGGGTTCGAGGGCGTCCTCTCGGTCATCTACACGACCACGTACCGGGCGACCCTGCCGAGCTACGTGAACGACACGATCACCGTGGGCAGCTACCGGATCGCGGTGGTGCGGCTGGCCGCGTTCGGCGTGTCGTGCGTCATCCTGGGGCGCTCTATCTCGTGCTGCACCACAGCCGCCTGGGGCGCTCGATCCGAGCGACGGTGCAGAACCCGACCTCGGCCAGGCTCCTGGGCGTCGACGCCGAGCGCGTCTCGGCCTACGGCTTCGGCCTGAGCGTCGCCACCGCCACCGCCGCCGGCGCGGTGTTCGGGATGGTCGAGCCCTTCAACCCGGGCAGCCACTACGACCTGATCTCGCGACTGCTCACGATCATCGTGCTCGGCGGCCTCGGCAGCCTCACCGGCGCGGTGGTGGCCGCGCTGGTCATGGGCGTGTCCGAGGCGCTGCTCGCGGCGACCATCTCGCCCACCTGGTCGTCGATGGTGTTCTTCGTCGTCCTGATCGCCGTGCTCGTGGTGCGGCCCCAGGGCCTGTTCGGCGCGACGGAGCGCGGCCGCCTGTGAGGACGCTCACGCGCTCCGGCCTCGCCCGCGGGCTGGGCTTCACCGCCGCATTCGTCGCCTTCCCGTTCCTGTTCAGCGAGCCGTGGGTGGTGAACATCGCCATCTTCACGGTCATGTACGCCGCCCTGGCGACCGCCTGGAACATCCTCGGCGGCTTCTCCGGCTACCTCTCGCTCGGGCACGCCGCCTTCTTCGGCATGGGCGCGTACGGGGAGGCGATCGTGTTCCAGCACATCGGCATCGGCGGCGGCTACCGGCCGTTTCTGGTGCTGCCGGCGGTCGGGCTGGGCGTCGCCGTGGCCGCCCTCCCGATCGCATGGGTGGCGGTGCGGGTGCGGGCGGCGACGTTCGCCATCGTCACGATCACGATGCTCTTCATCGTCCAGCAGCTGGCGTTCAACCTGCACTCGCTCACCAACGGCGCCCAGGGCCTCGTGATGCCGCTGCCGCCGTTTCCGGTGGACACGTTCGAGCTGCCGTTCTATCTGGCGATGGTCGTGGTGTACGCGCTCGCGGTGCTGCTCTCGTGGTACGTCGCGACGGGCAAGATCGGCCTCATGCTCTTCACGATCCGCGACGACGAGGATCGGGCCCGCGGCCTCGGCGTGCAGGTCACCTACGCCAAGCTCACCGCGTTTGCGATCAGCGCCGGCCTGACCGCGATGGCCGGCGGCATCTGGGCGTACTACATCGGCTTCATCTACCCGCAGTTCGCCGTCGACCCGCTCGTCACCATCGGCGCCGTCCTGATGGCGTTCCTCGGCGGCCGCGGCACGATCTGGGGGCCGACGCTGGGCGCGCTGATCCTCGTCCCCGCCCAGCAGTACCTGGCCTTCAGCCAGGGTGCGAGCGAGCTCTACCTGGTCGCCTACTCCGCGATCTTCCTCGCCGTGATGCTGGTCCTGCCCCGCGGCATCCTGCCGTCGCTGCGCGACATGGTGGCCGCTCGCCGCTCGCCCAACGGCGCGCACACCGTCGACAGCCCGCGGGCGGAGGTGGTGACGTGACGCCCGTGCTCGAGGTGGACGGCCTGACCAAGCGCTTCGGCGGCGTCGCCGCGGTCGACGACTGCTCGCTCGCGGTCGCCGAGGGCACCGTGACCGCGCTCATCGGCCCGAACGGGTCGGGCAAGACCACGCTGTTCAACCTGATCACGGGTTACATGAAGGCCGACGCGGGCACGGTCGTGTTCGCCGGGCGGCGGGTGCGCCGGCCGGACCCGACCGCGCTCTGCCGGCGCGGCCTCACGCGGACGTTCCAGCAGGCGCGTGTGTTCGGCTCGCTCACCCTGGTCGAGAACATGGTCGCCGCGATCCAGCAGCCCCGGCGCAGCCTGTTCCGGGCCGCCGCGCCGCGCCGCGACCGCGAGCGCGCCGTCGAGGTGCTGGACGAGTTCGGCCTGGCCGGCCTGCGCGACGCGCCGCGCCGACCAGCTCTCGTTCGGGCAGCGCAAGCTGCTCGAGTTCGCCTCCGTGCTGATGGGCGACCCGCGGCTCGTGCTCCTCGACGAGCCCACCTCCGGCGTGAACCCGGTGATGGTGGAGACGATGGAGCGCCACATCCGCGAGCTGCACGCCCGCGGCCTGACGCTCCTGATCGTCGAGCACGCGATGCCCACCGTCATGCGGCTGTGCGACCCGGTGATCGTGCTCGACCACGGCGCCAAGATCGCCGAGGGCGCGCCCCACGCAGTCCAGAGCGACCCGGCCGTCCTCGACGCGTACCTGGGCACGTGAGCGTGCTCGAGCTGCAGGGGGTGCGGGCCGGCTACGGCGCTGCGGACGTGCTCCGCGGGGTTGATCTGGCGCTCGAGCCGGGCACGATCACGTGCCTCGTGGGGCCGAACGGCGCCGGCAAGTCGACCGTGCTGCGCGCGATCTCCGGCCTGCTGCGCCCCCGCCAGGGCGCGATCGTGCTCGACGGCGCCGACATCTCCGGGCTCTCGCCCGGCGCCGTGCTGCGCAAGGGCATCGTCCACGTGCCGCAGGAGCGCGGACTGTTCGCCGGCATGACCGTGTGGGAGAACGTGCTCATGGGCGCCCATATCGTGCGCGACGGGGCCGAGGTGAGGCGGCGCGGCGAGGCGGTCGCAGAGCGCTTCCCGATCATCGCCGAGCGCCGGGGCGACCGGGCCGGTGCGCTCTCGGGCGGCCAGCAGAAGATCGTCGAGATCGCCCGGGCGCTCATGCTCGAGCCGCGCCTGATCCTGATGGACGAGCCGTCGATGGGGCTCGATCCGAAGGCGCGGCATCTGGTCTTCGAGACGATCACAGCGCTCAACCGCGACGAGGGCCACACCATCCTGCTCGTCGAGCAGAACGCGCGTGCGGGTCTCGGCATCGCCCACCGCGGGGCGGTCATGGATGCCGGCGCGGTGGCCATCGCGGCGACCGGTGCCGAGCTCCTGGCCGACCCGCGCATGGCCCAGCTGTACCTGGGCGGCCACGCCGCACAGGCCCCGGCCGCGGCCGGCTGAGCGGTCCCCGGTTGACGGGTGCCGGACGTGCTCGTATATTCCCAAGTATGTCGATCAACATTATCGGGAACTGACCTGGATGGACACCCACCTCGAGCCTACGCGCCCCGCCGCCCTCCCGCAACAGCCGCCGGACGTCCACAACGTGCCGGCCGCCCTGGCGGCCCTGGGCGATCTGCGCATGCCCACCGCGGCGCACTTCCGGCGCGAGCACTTCCCGGCGCCCGCGATCGATCCGGCCGAGTGGAGGCTGCGTGTCGGCGGCGCCGTGGCGACACCCGCCATCGTCACGCTGGCGGACCTGCGGCGGATGCCGCGGCGCTCGCTCGTCGTGGTGCTCGAGTGTGCCGGCCACCGCCGGGCCGAGCTCATGCCGGCCACTCCGGGCCTGCAATGGGGGGCGGGAGCGGTCTCGGAGGCGCGCTGGTCGGGGACGCCGCTGCGAGACCTGTTGTGGGCCGCCGGCGTCGACCGATCCGCGGACGAGGTGGTGCTCACCGGGGCCGACCGGGGCGCGTTCGAGCGCCAGGCCGGCCGGCACCCCTATGCCCGCTCGCTGCCGCTGCGAAAGGCGCTTCACCGCGACACGATCCTGGCGTTCGAGATGAACGGCCGCCCGATCCCGCATGAGCACGGTGGGCCGGTGCGCGCGATCGTGCCGGGTTGGTATGCGACCGACTCCGTCAAGTGGCTCGAGCGGGTGCAGGCCGCCGCAGGCGAGTTCGACGGCCCCTTCCAGGCAGTCGACTACCGGTTCGCGACGGCCGCCGATCCCGGGCCGGGGACGCGGATGGAGCACATGCCGGTGCACGCCCTGATCACGCATCCCGGCGAGCCGGCGCTGCTCGCGCCCGGGCGCACCCGCGTCGCCGGCGTCGCCTGGAGCGGCGCGGGCGCGATCACGCGCGTCGAGGTGCGGATCGACGCCGGGCCGTGGACGGCGGCGACGATCGTCGGCCGTACGGGGCGGTACGGGCGCACGCTCTGGGAGCACGGCTGGGACGCGGCCCCCGGGGTGCATGCGATCGCCGTGCGGGCGCGCGACGCAAGCGGGGCGGTGCAGCCCGAGGTGCCGGCGTGGAACCGGCGTGGATATGCGAACAACGCGGTTCACCGGGTGACGGTGAGAGTGGCGGAGGCGGCGTGATGGCCACCTTCGCCCGCGAGCCCTCCCAGGCGAGCGAGACCCTCGCGGCGGACGCTGCGCTCGATGCGTGGCTGGCCGAGCGCGACCGGGGCGGGGAGTCGACTCGAGCCGAGCTCGAGGCGCTCGTGCGCGAGCTCGCCGCGCGGCCGGATCTGTGGGGCCGGCACGTGCGCCATTCGCCGGTCGAGCGCCTGTACGTGCGCCTGCACCTGGACGCGCACCTGGAGGTGTGGCTGATCTGCTGGTCGCAGCGCCAGGACACCGGGTTCCACGATCACGACGGCAGTCGCGGGGCGGTGGCCGTGGTGGGCGGCGCGCTCCTGGAGCGGCGGCTGGCCGTGGGTGGCCCGCCCCCGCCGACCGCGATCCACCCGACGGGAGCGAGCTTCTCGTTCGGGGCGACCCACATCCACGACGTCTCCCAGACCGGCCCCGCTCTCGCCACCTCGCTGCACGTCTACTCGCCGCCCCTCGGCGAGATGGGCTTCTACGAGGTCTCGCCCGACGGCATGCTCGGCCGCCGCACGGGCGACTACCGCGAGGAGTTCTGCTAGCCGGCAACCGGGGACTGTCCCCACGAACCGGGGACAGTCCCCACTGCCCGAGCGACCGCGGTACCGTTCTCGCCCGGTGAGCCGACCCAACATCCTCTACCTGCACTCGCACGACACCGGCCGTTACGTGCAGCCGTACGGCTTCGGCATCCCCACGCCGCGCATCCAGGGTCTGGCCGAGCAGGGCATCCTCTTCCGGCAGGCGTTCTGCGCCGCCTCGACGTGCTCGGCCGCCCGCGCGTGCCTGCTCACAGGCCAGTACGCCCACACGAACGGCATGCTCGGCCTGGCCCACCGCGGCTGGTCGTTGCACGACTACACGCACCACCTCGTCCACACCCTGCGCGAGGTCGGGTACCACTCCACGCTGATCGGCGAGCAGCACATCTCCAAACGGCCCGACGTGATCGGCTACGACCGTGTGGTCAAGATCCCGACGACCCGGGTCGACGACGTCGCCCCGGTGACGATCGACATCCTCAGAAACGCCCCGGCCGAGCCGTTCTTCCTCTCGGTCGGGTTCTTCGAGACGCACCGGGAGTTCTTCCCGGCGGTGGCCGGCGACGAGCACTATGTGCGCCCGCCCGCGAACCTGCCCGACACGGCCGAGACGCGGGCCGACATGGCGGCGTTCACCGCCAGCGCGCGCTCGCTCGACCGGGGCGTCGGAGCCGTGCTGGACGCGCTCGACGCGACCGGTCTCGCCCGCAACACGCTGGTCATCTGCACGACCGACCACGGCGCCGCCTTCCCGGGCGGCAAGGCCACGATGAGCGACCGCGGCATCGGCGTCATGCTCATCCTGCGCGGGCCGGGCGGGTTCGCGGGCGGCAAGGCGTCGGACGCGCTCGTCTCGCACATCGACCTCTTCCCGACCATCTGTGATGTGCTCGAGATCGGCCACCCCGACTGGCTGCAGGGGCGTTCGCTGCTCCCGATCGTGACCGGCTCGGCGGCCGAGGTGCGCGATGCCGTCTACGCCGAGGGCACCTACCACGCCGCCTACGAGCCGCAGCGGGCGATCCGGACGCCGCGCTGGAAGCTCGTGCGCCGCTTCGGCGACCGCCGTCTGCCGGTGCTGCCGAACATCGACGACAGCCCCAGCAAGGCGCTCTGGCTGCAGCACGGCTACGCCGAGCGCGAGATCGCGCCGCTGCAGCTCTACGACCTCGTGTTCGATCCCAACGAGGCATGCAACCTGGTCGACCGGCCCGACCTGGCCGGGGTCGCTGCCGACCTCGGCGAGCGCCTGGAGCGGTGGATGCACGCCACCGGCGATCCTCTGCTCGACGGGCCTGTCGCACCGCCGCCGGGCGCCGAGATCAACGATCCCGGGCAGCGCTCCGCCGGCGATCCGGTGACCGTCTGGCCGGGCCGCCCCACCTAAATACATGTATGTCTATTGACATAGTGGGAAACGTGTGGGTATGGTGATGCTGCGATGCCCGCTCCGCACCAGTCCTATCTGATCTGCTCGACGCCCCGGACGGGCTCGAGCCTGCTCTGCGACGCGCTCACGGCCACCGGTGTCGCGGGCCGGCCCGAGGAGTACTTCCAGTTCCGCGCCCGCACCGGCTTCCCCCGCCGGCCGCAGGAGTACTTCGAGGGCGCCGAGGACGCCGAGATCTTCGACATCCTGGGGCCGCGCACCCGGGTCGAGGAGGACGAGGCCCGCTACGACCCCAGCCGCTTCGAGCGCTACGAGGGCTACCTCGAGTGGGCGCTCGCCGCGGGCACGACGCCGAACGGGGTGTTCGGGGCCAAGGTGATGTGG
The DNA here is from genome assembly GCA_963717845.1 of uncultured Actinomycetes bacterium. Classification (GTDB taxonomy): domain Bacteria; phylum Actinomycetota; class Thermoleophilia; order Gaiellales; family JAICJC01; genus JAICJC01. The sequence goes on along the minus strand of CAVQXH010000001.1, from coordinate 193,971 downwards.
GGCTACTTCAACGGGTTCGTGACCGGCCTGCGCTGGGCCGTCCCCGGCCGCCAGCGGCTGTCGGTGTGCGAGCTCGCGCCCTCGGTGTTCCCCGAGCTGCGCTACCTCTCCGTCACGCGGCGCGACAAGGTGCGTCAGGCCGTGTCGCTGTGGCGGGCGCTGCAGACGTGGAGCTGGTCGAGCGATCAGGCGCCCGCCGTCGGCACCGAGCACCTCGTCTACAGCCACGCGGCCATCGCCCACCTGATCCGCGACATCGAGGCCCACGAGTACGAGTGGCGCGCCTACTTCCGCGAGTGCGGCGTCGAGCCGCTCACGATCGTGTACGAGGACTTCGCGGCGCGCTACGAGGAGACTGTGCGCGACATCCTGCGCCACCTGGCGATCCCCGAGGCTGAGGCGGCCACCATCGCCGCGCCGCGCAAGCGGCCCCAGTCCGACGACCTGTCGCGGGGGTGGGCCGACCGCTACCGGGCCGAGTCGGGCAAGCTGGCCCACGCATAGCCCTACGATCCGCCGGGTGTGGATCGACCCACCCGGCTCCGACGCGGTGCTCGTGCTCGGCCACGGCGCGGGCTCCGGCATGCGCTCGCCGTTCATGACCGGCTTCGCCGAGGCGATCGGCCGGCTCGGCGTCGCCACGCTGCGCTTCGACTTCCCCTACATGCAGGCGGGGCGCAAGGCGCCCGATCGCGCCCCGGTGCTGGTCGAGGCGTGGAATGGTGCGTTCGCGGAGGCGGCCGGCCGCGCGGACGGCCGGCCCGTGCTGGCAGGCGGCAAGTCGATGGGCGGACGGATCGCGTCGATGGCGGTGGCCGAGGGCATGCCCGCCGCCGGGCTGGTGTTCCTGGGGTACCCGCTGCATCCGCCCGGACGGCCCGACAAGATCCGCGACGCGCACCTGGACGCCGTGCCCGTGCCGATGCTGTTCCTGCAGGGCACCCGCGACACGTTCGCCCGGCCGGATCTGCTGGCCGCGGTGCTGGCCCGCCTCGGCGAGCGGGCGCAGCTCGTGGCGATCGAGGGCGGCGACCACTCGTTCCGCGTGCCCGGCGGCCCGCGCGACGCAGCGGTCATTGCCGCCGGGCTGGCCGAGCCGGCGGCCGCATTCGTGCGCCGGGTGGCGGGTGACTGAAACGAGAAGCGGGGACAGTCCCCATGCGGGGACAGTGCCCATCCGTCAGCCGAGCGGGCGGGTCATCACCACGCGTGGGGCGTCGCCCGGGATCGCCTCGCGCTCGTGTGCGACCAGCGCGCGCAGCTGCGGGCCCCACTCCCTCTCGGGCAGCTCGCGGAACCCGAGGCGCGCGTAGTAGGGCGCGTTCCACGGGATGTGCCGGAACGTGGTCAGCGTGACCGCGCTGCGCCCGGACGCGGCGGCGAGGCCGGCGACGTGGTCGATCAGCGCGGCGCCGATCCGCGCGCCGCGATGCGCGGGGTGCACGCTCACCTGGTCGATGTGGAGGCCGGCGTCGATCGCGGCGGTGAGGATGTAGGCGATCGGGCTGTCGTTCGCGTCCACGGCCACCCACACCGCCCCGGCCGCGCGGTAGGGCTCGAGCTCCGCGGCGCTGCCAGGGTCGTCGGCGGCGATCTCGGGCATGCCGTGGTCGGCGTACGTGCGGCCGGCCGCACGCTCGATCTCGACGAGCAGCGCGAGCTCGCCGGGCCGCGGATGGCGGATCGTCACGCGTCGAGCAGCCAGCGCACCACGTCCAGATGCTCGTCGGGCCCGCCGATCGCCCACGCGATCGTCTGGCCGATCGTCCAGCCGCGGGCGCGGTCACGATCAAGGCCGAGCTCAGCCGTCAGCCGGTCGAGCCGCCGGAGCACGGCCCGGCGGCTGTGGCCGAGCTCGGTCGAGCGCACGATCGGCGCGACCGCGAACTCGCGCTCGCCGATGAGCGGCTTGGGGTCGATCGCGAGCCACGGCTCGCGCTGCGCGGCCAGCACGTTGTCGCCGTGCAGATCCTGGTGCAGGAGCACCTGCTCGCCCTGGGTGGGTGCCAGCGCTGCGAGGGCCTCGATGGCCGCGTCGAGCAGGCGGCGCTCGAAGGGGCGGCCCGCGGCCTCCCACTCGCCCGGCAGGTAGCCCGTCCACCACGCCGCTTCGGCCGCGAGCGTGTGGAAGGGCTCCTCCGCCGCCACCCACAGCCGCGGCAGCAGGCCGACGAGGACTGCGAGCGCCGCCTCCGGCCCGGCCGCCGAGAGCGGCGTGCCCGGCTCGCACCGCTCCATCAGGATGGCGCTCGCCTCGTCGTCGCGGTCGAGCAGCCGCACGGCGCCCGCGCCGTCCCAGAGCGCGAGCGCGTCGGCCTCGTGCTCGGACTCCCGGTGCGGGTGGATCAGCTTCAGCACCGCTGCCGTCCCGTCGGCGAGCCGCGCCCGCACGGCGTACCCAGCGGCGCCCTGTGGGTAGGGCTCGCCCAGCGTGAGCCCCCACCGCCGCGCGCACTCGGCGGCCGCGGCCGCTACAGCCGCGATCTGATCGCCCACAGGTCGGGGAACGCCTGGCGGCCGATCGTGGTCTCCAGGTAGCCGACCCCGGAGGAGCCGCCGGTGCCGGGCTTCTGGCCGATCGTGCGCTCGACCATCTTCACATGCCGGTAGCGCCACTCCTGGACGCCCTCGTCGATGTCGACCATCCGCTCGCTCACCTGGGCGCTCGCCGGATCGGACTGATACATCTCGACCAGGACGTCCTGCACCGCCTCGGACGGGGTGACCGGCTGGGACGGGTCGCGCTCGAGCACCTCGGCCGGGATCCAGTGGCCGAGCCGGTCGAGGTGCATCAGGAACGAGTCCCACAGGCTGCGGCGCGACATGGCCGCCTCGATGCGGTCGCGGGCGGGCCCGGGCGGGTGGTGGTCGAGCACCCGCCTGTCGCGTCCGCCGAGCACCGCCTCGAGCTCGCGGAACTGGGCCGACTGGAAGCCGCTCGCACGCTCGAGCCGGCCGCGGAAGCTCGAAAAGCCGAGCGGCGTCATCGTCTCGAGCACGTCGATCTGGGCGACGATCGTCTTCAGGATCGTGAGGATCCGCTTCATCGCCTGCAGGGCGGACCCGCGGTCGCCGATCTCGAGCCGGTCCTGCAGCCGCGCGAGCTCGTGCAGGAGCACCTTGAACCACAGCTCGTACACCTGATGGATGACGATGAAGAGCAGCTCGTCGTGCTCGGGCCCTTCCGACAGCGGCTCCTGGCAGGCCAGGAGCTCGTCGATGTGCAGGTAGGACGCGTAGGTGAGGGCGGGGTGCTCTGAGGCCACTGCGCCGAACTATCGCACCGCCAGCGGGTCGGCCTCGAGGCCGGGGCGCTCGCGCAGGTGCGGAAGCGGCCGCGCCGGGTCGGCGGAATCGATCTCGCGCCCGAGCCGGTGGCCGTCCCAGATGGCGTCGGCGATCAGCCGCGGCGCCACGCAGTCACCCACTCGGTAGACCCCCTCGAGCCGGCCCGGGTCGGCGGTGAGCTCGAGATAGAGCGCCTCGTCCGAGACGCGCTGGGTGACGAGCACCACGGCGTCCGCCTCGAGCTCGAAGGTGTCTCCCAGCTCGGTCTCGCACGCCACTCCTCCGGGCTCGATCCGGGTCGCCCAGGTCTCGGCCTGCATGCCGATGCCGAGGTCGTGCAGGTGGCGGCGCAGGATCGGCCCCTCGAGCGTCTCGTCGCACATCGGCGCGACCTTCTCGCATGAGGTCACGAGCTCGACGTCGTGGCCGTGGGTGCGCATCAGCTCGGCCATGCCCGCGCCCATGAAGTAGCCGTCGCAATCGAGCACGAGCGCCCGCGACCCGGGCGGCCGCTTGCCCTCGAGCATCACCTGCTCGGGCGTGAGCACATGCGGGAGCGACGCGTCGGCGCCCGGGATCGGCCCGCGGGTGACGCCGTTTCGGCCGTCTCCGGCCCAGGCGGCGCCGGTCGCGATCACCACGAGCTCGGCGCCCGCCGCGCGCACCCCGGCGGCGTCCATCCGCACGCCCGTCTCGATCACGACGTTCGGGAGCTGGGCGAGCTGGCCCAGCCGCCACGTGCGCAGGCGATCCCACTCGGCCAGGCCGGGCAGGCGCGGGATCCAGCGGGTGATGCCGCCCGGCTCGGCGGCGGCGTCGACCAGGCGCACCCGCCGCATGCCGCGGCGGCCGAGCACCATCGCGCACTCCATCCCGGCGGGCCCCGAGCCGACCACCAGCACCTCCCGGTCGGCATTGGCCGCCCGCTCGAAGCGCTCGGGGTGCCAGCCGCGGCGGTGCTCCTCGCCGGCGGTGGCGTTCTGGGTGCAGCCGATGTGGCGGCGCACGTCGCCCTTCGAGATGCACATGTTGCAGCCGATGCAGGCGCGGATATCGGAGAACCGGCCCTGGCGGATCTTCTCGGGCAGGAACGGGTCGGCGATGTTCGGGCGGGCGGCGCCGATCAGATCCCACGCGCCCGACTCGACGATCGCGGCCATCCGCTCCGGCGTCGTCAGCCGGCCGACGCCGACGATCGGCTTCTGCGTCGCCTCGCGCACGTGCCCGGTCCACTCCAGCTGCCACCCCTCGGCGAAGAAGCGCGACGCGCCCGAGTCCTTCGACCACTCCGAGATCGAGCCGATGTGCACGTCCCAGAGGTCGACCAGGTGGTCGGCCATGCGCACGAACTCGAGCCCCTCGTCGAGCTCGACCCCGGCGCCGCCGGCGGCCGACACCGCCATCCGGCAGGCGATCGCGCAATCCGCGCCGACCGCCTCGCGCACGGCCGCGAGCGTCTCGATCCACATCCGTGCCCGGTTTGCCAGCGAGCCGCCGTAGGCGTCCGTGCGCTGGTTGTAGAACGGCGAGAGCATCTGCCCGAGCAGGTAGGAGTGGCCGCCGTAGACGTAGACGATGTCGAAGCCGGCGTCGCGCGAGCGGATGGCGGCGCGCACCCAGTCGGAGATGATGCGGTCGATGTCGAGCTGCTCCATCGTCTTCGGCGTGATCCCGGAGAAGTCGCTCGGGATCTGCGACGGCGCCGGCGGCGGCAGCCGCGTCTCGCAATTCTCGCCGTGGGCGCCCGAGTGGGAGAGCTCGATGCCGGCCAGCGCGCCGTGGGCGTGCGCGGCGGCGCACACGAGCCCCAGGTGGCGCAGGTCGTGGTCGTCCCACATGCGGGCCGAGATGTAGGGCGTCTCGTCGGCGTCGGCCGAGACGGTGCAGTACTCGGTGCACACGGCCGCCCAGCCGCCCTCGGCCTTGACCGCCCGGTGGGCCGCCTGCGACCACGGCTTCTCGACCCCGAAGCCGGTGCAGTGGGGCACCTGGTAGAAGCGGTTGCGAAGCGTCTTCGGCCCGATCTGGACAGGCTCGAAGAGGATGTCGAAGCGAGGGTCGCGCGGCATGGCCCGCGACTATACGCGGGCGGCCGGAAGCGGCGATCAGAATGGGTGTTTTGCCCTCCTTGCTTCCGTCCGCCGCGAGCGCCAGAATGCCGAGACGTGCGTGTCTTTTTTGCCACGGACATCCATGGGTCGGAGACGTGCTGGCGCAAGTTTCTGAACTCCGGCACGCACTACAAGGCCGACGTGATGATCCTCGGCGGCGACATGACCGGCAAGGCTCTCGTCCCGGTCATCCACGACGGCGGCGACGGCTGGCACGGAACGCTGCAGGAGCAGCGCCGCGAGCTTCACGGCGAGGACGCGGTGGTCGCGTTCGAGCAGGACGTGATCCGGCGCGGGTACTACCCGTTCCGCACGACGCCCGACGAGCTGGCCGAGCTCGAGGCCGACTCCGACCGGCTCGACGACCTCTTCCACAGCCACATGCTGGGCACCGTCGAGCGGTGGATGCAGATGGCCGAGGAGAAGCTCGCCGGCCAGCCGCAGCGCATGTTCGTCTGCCCCGGCAACGACGACCAGTTCGAGGTCGACGCGATCCTGGCGGCGGCCAAGCGGGTCGAGCTGGCCGAGGGCCGGGTGGTGGACATCGACGGCTTCCAGATGGCCTCGACGGGCTGGGCGAACCCGACGCCCTGGCACACCTACCGCGAGGAGCCCGAGGATGTGCTGCTCGAGCGCATCCGGGCGGTCACCGGCAACCTCACGGTGCCCCACGAGCGGGTCATCCTGAACCTGCACTGCCCGCCGTACGGCTCCGGCCTCGACGACGCCCCCGGCCTCGACGAGGACCTGAAGCCCAAGCATGGCGGCCACGCCCCCGAGCCGGTCGGGTCGAAGGCCGTGCGCCAGGCCATCGAGGAGACGCGGCCGGTGCTCTCCCTGCATGGGCACATCCACGAGGCCCGCGGTCACACCCGCATCGGCGGCACCCTGTGCATCAACCCGGGGAGCGCGTACGAGCAGGGTGACCTGATGGGCGCGCTGATCGACCTGAACGGCAGCAAAGTGAAGAACTTCGTGCTCACCAGCGGCTGAAAGGAGAGGGGATGGCTGCAGCAGACACACCAGCCGAGCGCACCATGTTCGTGCGCAAGGCGACCGGCCTCGTGAAGGGGTGGTCGGTGTTCGACGCCTTCATCTACTCGGCCTTCGCCATCAACCTGATGGCGCTCGGCTTCGGGTACGCCTTCACCGGTGTCGCCGTCTTCCCGACCGGCGGCCTGATCGCCGCGATCGTCCTCTCGGGCCTGTTCATCGTCTTCGAGGTGATCACCTACGCGTCGCTGATCGCGGTCATGCCCAGGGCCGGCGGCGACTACGTGTGGCAGAGCCGGGTGTTCGGCGGCGGCGTCGGCTTCGTCCTGGCCGCCACCGGGTGGTGGTTCATCCTGTGGCACTGGGTGCCCATCTACGCCAACATCCTCATCCTCGAGTTCATCCAGCCGATCCTGAACGTCCTCGGCGAGAACGGCACGAGCACGTTCCACGCCGCCTGGTGGAACCCGGTGCACGGCACCGGCATCTTCGTGGCCTCGCTCGCGACGGCGGCGATCGCGACGATCGTCGTCTCGATCGGGATGCGCAACTATGCCCGCTTCCAGAAGATGTGCTTCTACGGGGCCATCCTCGGCCTGCTCGTCATGCTGGCGCTCTTCCTGTTCCACTCGAAGGCCGACTTCGCGGCGGCGTTCAACCGCCAGACCGACATCTACGGCTCGCACGACCCCAATGCGTACGGCAAGACGGTTGCGGCAGCCCACTCGGCCGGGGTGCAGTACAAGGGCTACGGCGCGTTCCCGCTGCGGGCGACGCTATTGCTCGTCCCGTTCATGCTCTTCTACAACCTGTGGCCGAACTGGGGCGCGACCCTGTACGGCGAGGTGCGCGGGGCGTCCGACTTCCGCAAGAACATCTACGCGATGGGCGGGGCGCTGCTCTTCACCACGGTCGTCGTCGTGATCACCTTCGCCGCGATGGCCCACGCGATGGGCTACACGTTCTACGGCATCCTGAGCGGCGAGTACTGGGCCTCGGTGACGAAGGCGCCGACCTACTGGTTCCCGTACCCGGGCATGCTGGCGGCGATGTTCATCCACAACGGGTTCCTGCAGATCGTCCTTCTGCTCCTGCTCTCGCTGTGGTTCTTCGGCTGGGCCGGGAGCGTGTTCCTGAGCTCGACCCGCGTGATCTTCGCGGCGGCCTTCGACCGGATCCTGCCCGAGTGGGCGGCCAAGGTCGACGACCGCACGCACGTGCCCGTGGCCGCGCTCCTGCTCATGCTGCTCCCGTCGATCCCCATCAGCTACCTGTACGCGTACAACTCCAACTTCTACGGGTACACGCTCGACGCGACCGTCGTGATCGCGATCACGTACTTCGGCACGACGCTCTCGGCGATCATCCTGCCCTGGCGCCGGCGCGACATCTACAAGGCGTCGCCGATCGCCAAGTACGAGCTCGCCGGGATCCCGCTCGTGACCATCTCCGGGGTCGTCTTCGCGGCGTTCCTGGCCTTCTGCGGGTACAAGTGGTTCTCGAACGACTCCTACGGGATCAACCACAGCAACTCGCTCAAGTACATGGCCGTCCTCTACCTGATCGCCATCGCGATCTACGTCGCGTCGCGGATCGTGCGCCGGCGTGAGGGCATCGATCTCGGCATGATCAACTCCGAGATCCCGGTCGAGTAGCCGCCGCCGCGTGGGGAGCCGGCCCGGCCGGCTCCCCACGCTGGCAGGTCGGCGTCTGCGCAAGCCGTGCCGAGCGTATTGACTTCCCCGCCCGTGTCGGGGAAGATTTCCCTGGTCTAGACCACAACCTGTCTCCGTTAGAGGAGGGGAGGGGCATGCAAGAAGGCACGAACTCGGACAGCCAGCAGCTGGCGCAGTTCGGGTACCGCCAGGAGCTGCACCGTACGCTGGGCAGCTTCTCGTCGTTCGCCGCCGGGTACAGCTACATCTCGATTCTCACCGGCATGTTCCAGACAGCGGCGCTGGGGTTCTTCTTCGCCGGGCCCGCGTTCGCGTGGGCGTGGCTCGTCGTCATGTTCGGCCAGTTCATGGTCGCCCTCCAGTTCGCCGAGCTCTCGGCCCACTATCCGCTGGCGGGCTCGGTGTACCAGTGGTCGAAGCAGCTTGCCTCGAAGGCGTGGGCGTGGAACACCGGGTGGATGTATCTGTGTGCGCAGATCATCACGGTGCCCGCGGTGGCGCTCGCGTGGCAGGTCATCCTGCCGCAGATCTCGACCCATTTCCAGATCGTCGGGTCGGCCGCCAACTCCGGCAACCTCTACAGCAAGGACTTCGCCGAGAACGCGATCATCCTCGCGATGGTCATGGTCGTCTTCACGACGATCATCAACGCCACGGGCGTGCGGCTGCTCGCCCGCATCAACAACATCGGCGTGATCGCCGAGCTGGTCGGCGCCACCGGCCTGATCATCCTGTTCCTCATCCACACCACCCGCAGCCCGGCGACGGTGCTGACGACCACCGCCAACACGGCGAACGTCCCCGTCCACCACGCCTGGGGCTACCTGGGAGCGCTGCTGGTCGGCGCGATCATGCCGCTCTACGTGATGTACGGCTTCGATACCGCCGGCTCGCTGGCCGAGGAGACCGACGATCCCCGCCGCAAGGCACCGCGCGCGGTGCTGCAGGCGCTCGCAACCGCAGGCACCATGGGGTTCCTGCTGATCCTGTTCGGCACCATGGCCGTCAGCGACGCGCTGTTCAAGAACGGCACGTCGCTCAACCTGCCGGCCATCACGACTGACGTGCTCGGCACGACGTGGGGCAAGATCTTCCTCGCGGACGTGGCCGTGGCGATCTTCGTCTGCTGCCTGGCGATCCACGCCATGTCGGTGCGGATCCTGTTCGCGATGGGCCGCGACGACAACCTGCCCGGCGCCTCGCGCCTGGCGCACGTGTCCGGCACCCGCCGGGTGCCGGTGTTCCCGGCCGTCCTCGTCGGCGCGATCGCGATCGTCGTCCTGGCCTTCAACATCTACAACCAGTACGCGTTCGAGGTCATCGTCGCCCTGGGCATCATCTTCATGTACCTGGCCTACCTGGGCGTCACGATCCCGCTGCTCCAGCAGCGGCTGAACGGCTGGCCAAGCAACCTGAAGACGGCCAACCTCGGGCTCTTCGGGCTCGGTCGCTGGGGCGTCCTCACGAACGTGCTCGCGATCATCTATGGCGCGTGCATGGCCGTCAACCTGGCCTGGCCGCGCGACTACTTCTACGGCACCAAGTGGTACCAGCAGTACGGGCCGATCACCGGCGTCGCCGTTGTGTTGGTCACCGGCCTGGCGCTCTACTACGGCCGCCAGCAGCACCACGGCACGGTGATCGCCGAGCATCGCGCCGACATCGCCGTCGCCGCCGAGGGCGACTGAGCAGCCTCCACGGGGGGCGGCGTCGGTTCCGATGACGCTGCCCCCCGATCAGCTGCGCCGCCTGGTGCGGCGCGACGTGACGATCGCGGGCGTCGGGGCGTTCGTCGCGATCGCGGCGGCCGCGTTCCTGGTCGCCGGCCGGCTTGGCATCATCTCGACGCTCACGGCCGGCCGGATCGCCGTGGCGGCCGCCGCGGTCGTCGGCGTCGTCTGCTTCTGGTGGTGGGCAGCGGGCCCGCGCGAGTACCTGCGCGACCGCCTGATCGTGCTCACGCCGGTGTTCCTGATCGCGGGTCCGGGCCTCGTCGGCGTGCACGACCTCGGCGGCGGCGTCGCGGTCGGCATCCTGTCGGGAGCCGTCGGCTTCAGCGCCGCCGCCGTGCTCGGCATCGCCTGGGGCTCTCGCCGGCGCTGAATACCCGGTGCCAGGCACCGGAGATGCACGCCGCGCCTATCCTGCGGGCATGAACCAGACGTACGTCTACTCCATGTACCGGTGCAACAAGTTCTTCGGCCCCGAGCGCCAGGTGCTGCGCGACATCTCGCTGTCGTTCCTGCCCGGGGCGAAGATCGGCGTGCTCGGCCCCAACGGCGCCGGCAAGTCGACGCTCCTTCGCATCATGGCGGGCCTCGAGGAGCCGTCCAACGGCGAGGCCAGGATCGCGCCGGGCGCCACCGTCGGCTACCTGCCCCAGGAGCCCGAGCTCGACCCGGGCAAGGACGTGCGCGGGAACGTCGAGGACGGCGTCGCCGAGAAGCGCGCGCTGCTCGACCGCTACAACGAGATCTCGGCCCGCTTCGCCGAGCCGATGTCAGACGACGAGATGCAGACGCTGCTCGAGGAGCAGGGCGAGGTGCAGGACCGGATCGACCGCACCGACGCCTGGAGCCTCGACCGCATGCTCGACGTGGCGATGGATGCGCTGCGCCTGCCGCCGGCCGACGCCGAGGTGACCAACCTCTCCGGCGGCGAGCGCCGCCGGGTGGCGCTGTGCCGGCTCTTGCTCTCGTCGCCCGACCTGCTGCTGCTGGACGAGCCGACCAACCACCTCGACGCCGAGTCGGTGGCGTGGCTCGAGCGCTTCCTGGACGACTACGCGGGCACGGTGCTCGCGGTCACGCACGACCGCTACTTCCTCGACAACGTGGCCGGGTGGATCCTCGAGCTCGACCGCGGCCACGGCATCCCGTTCCAGGGCAACTACTCGTCGTGGCTCGAGCAGAAGCAGGCCCGCCTCGCCGTCGAGGAGAAGCAGGAGTCGGCCCGCCGGCGGACGCTCGCGCGCGAGCTCGAGTGGGTGCGGATGGCCCCGCGGGCGCGGCACGCCAAGAGCCGGGCGCGCGTCGCCGCGTACGAGCAGCTGCTCGCCGAGGAGGCCGCGGTCAAGCTCGACACGGTCGAGATCCACATCCCGGCGGGGCCGCGGCTCGGCGACGTGGTCGTCGAAGCGGACGGCCTGCGCAAGGGCTACGGCGACCGGCTGCTGATCGACGGCCTGGACTTCTCGCTGCCGGCGGGCGGGATCGTCGGCGTGATCGGGCCGAACGGCGCCGGCAAGACGACGCTCTTTCGCATGATCGCGGGCCAGGAGCAGCCCGACGGCGGCGAGCTGCGGGTGGGCCCGTCGGTGCAGCTCGCCTACGTCGACCAGGCCCGCGCCGACCTCGACCCGCAGAACACCGTCTGGAAGGAGATCTCCGGCGGCAAGGAGCGGATCACCGTCGGCACGCGCGAGATCGCCTCGCGCGCCTACGTGGCGTCGTTCAACTTCCGCGGCGGCGACCAGCAGAAGCGCGTCTCCGACCTCTCCGGCGGAGAGCGCAACCGCCTGCACCTGGCGAAGCTCCTGCGCTCGGGCGGGAACCTGCTCCTGCTGGACGAGCCCACGAACGACCTCGACGTCGACACGCTGCGAGCGCTCGAGGACGCGCTGCTCTCGTTCGCGGGCTGCGCGGTGGTGATCACGCACGATCGCTGGTTCCTCGACCGGGTGGCGACCCATATTCTCGCGTTCGAGGGCGACTCCGAGGTGGTCTGGTTCGAGGGCGCCTACGACGAGTACGAGGAGAACCGCCACAAGCGCCTCGGCGCCGAGGCCGATCAGCCCCACCGGATCCGTTACAAGCCACTCGTCCGCCCGTAGCCGCTAGAGGCTCCGCCCGACGAACCGCACCTGCGCCGGGAGCATGCGCCGCCAGAAGTCCTCGTCGTGGCAGCCGGCGACGAACTCGCCCGCCGGGGCCTGCGCCAGGCGGCCGGCGAATGCGCGGTCGTTGCCCAGGAACGGGTCGGCGGTGCCGCAGCTGATCGACACGGCGGTGTGGGCCAGGCGTCCCGATCCGGCGAAGACGTCGTTGCGGGCGAAGTCGGCCGCGCCGTCGAACGCGTCGGGGACAGCCGCGTGCTGCTGGGCGTAGCTCGGCCAGATCGCCGCGCTCGAGACCGCGACCGCCCGGAAACGCCCGGGGTGCCGCTCGGCGGCAAGCAGCGCCCCGTATCCCCCCATCGACCAGCCCATGACGGCCCGCGGGCGCAGGCCGAAGCGGCGTTCGAGGAGCGGCAGGAAGTCGGCGAAGAGCATGCGCAGGCGATCCTCCCCGGACGCGCGCCGGTGCCAGTAGGACTCGCCGCCGTCGACCGCTGCGACGGCGTAGCCGAGACCTGTCGCGGCGACGAAGTCGACCACGTGCAGCGTGTCGACGACCCAGCGGGCGTCGCTGCCGCGGCCGGGCAGGCACACGACCGCCGCGGCGCCGGTGTGCCCCGGCGGCAGCCCGACCGCGTACCCGACTGGGCCGGCGACGTGGCGGGAGCGCAGCTCGCCGAGCAGCACGCGCGTCCCCGGCCGCCGCGCAGGCGCCGGGCCGGCGGGCCCGCACGCACCGGTGACGTCGTCGTACCAGGTGCGCAGCGGCAGCCCGCGCCCGCCGGCGGCTGCGCCGACGGCGACGGCGCCGATCCCGGTGAGCGCGCGTCTGCGGGTGAGGCGCATCCCTCGAGGCTAGGAGCGGCCCGTCGCACTCGTGTAACGGCTGTGTCTCGGTATCGCTCGGCTGCGCGGGCGTCGTCTCGAACCGCGGCTCCTCGGCGGCCGACTTCCAAGTGCGGACGACTAGCTCAGGCGGCCATGCGCTCGATCGCGCTCAACCGGTTGGCGGCGTCGAGCGCCGCGACCTTGTAGGACTCGGCCAGCGTCGGGTAGTTGAAGACCGTGTCGAGCAGGACGTCGATCGTGCCGCCCATCGCCATCACCAGCTGGCCGATGTGCACCAGCTCGGTGGCGCCCGTGCCGAAGGCGTGCACGCCGAGGAGGGTGCGGTCGAGCGGCGAGACGAGCAGCTTCAGCATCCCCGACGTGTCGCCCAGGATCTGGCCGCGGGCGAGCTCGCGGTAGCGGGACATGCCGATCTCGTACGGCACCGCCGCCTCGGTCAGCTGCTCCTCGGTGCGGCCGACGAAGCTGATCTCGGGGATCGTGTAGATCCCGATCGGGAGCTTCGTGTCGGTTGCATGCACCGCGACTCCGAAGGCATCGCAGGCGGCCAGGCGGCCCTGCTCCATCGAGGTGGCAGCGAGGCTGGGGAAGCCGATCACGTCGCCGACGGCGTAGATGTGCTTGGCGGCCGTGCGGAAGCGGTCGTTGACGGCGATGCGCCCGCGCGCGTCGGCCTCGAGGCCGGCGTTCTGGAGCGCGAGCGAGTCGGTCGCGCCCTGGCGGCCGGCCGAGTAGAGCACGGCGTCGGCGGGAATCAGCTTGCCGCTCGCGAGGTGCGTCACCGCGCCCTCGGCGTGCTTGTCGACGCCGGTCACCGTCTCGTCGAAGCGGAAGATCACGCCGAGGTCGCGCAGGTGGTACTGCAGCGCCTCGATGATCTGGAAGTCGCAGAACTCGAGCAGCCGCTGGCGCTGCTCGACGACCGTGACGCGCGTCCCGAGGGCGGCGAACATCGACGCGTACTCGATGCCGATCACACCGGCGCCGACGACGACGAGGGAGTTCGGCAGCCAGTCGAGCTGGACGATGTCGTCGGAGTCGAGCACGGTGCGCCCGTCGAAGGCGACGGTCGTGGGGCGGGCCGGGCGAGTGCCCGTCGCGATCACGATCTTCGCGGCCGTGACGCGGCGCTCGCTGCCTGCGGCGCTCGCCACGCAGACCGTGTGGGGGTCGACGAAGCTGCCCTGGCCGGACAGCACCTGGACGCGGTTTCGGCCGAGCTGGCTGCGGACGACGTCGATCTCGCGCTGCACGACGTGCTGGATGCGCGCGAACACGTCCTCGCTCGTGATGTCGTCCTTGACCCGGTAGCTCTGGCCGTAGATGCCGCGCTGGCTCATCCCGGTCAGGAAGACGACGGCCTCGCGGAGCGTCTTCGAGGGGATGGTGCCGGTGTTCGTGCACACCCCGCCGAGGGTCTCGCGGCGATCGATGACGGCGACCTGGCGCCCGAGCTTCGCAGCCTGGATGGCAGCCTTCTGGCCGCCGGGGCCGGAGCCGATCACGAGCAGGTCATAGTCGAACTTCACCCGCGGGTTATCGGCGCCGGCGCGCGGGGATTCATGGCGGGTTCGGGCCCGGGTGGCGCCTGGCCAATTGGCATTCGCAGCGGATGCCAATTGGGATGGGTATCATCCGCCGGCCGTGGCCGAGTACCGCATCACGAGCTGGCGCGAGATCCCGACGATGGTCACCGCGCGCGACGCGGCCGGCGCGACCGCCAAGGTGGCGCTGCCCGACCGCTTCCAGGAGGCCGTCGACGAGGCCGCGATGCGGCAGGGCCTGGCCGGGTCGGACGCCTATCTCGAGGCGTGGGAGCAGGGACCCTGGATCGAGGCCGGCGGATCGCCCGACGAGGTGGCCGCGCGGGTGGCCGCGGAGCTCGACGCCGCCCACCCCGCGGAGCGGCTCGAGTCCATGCTCGACGGCTGAGGCGTACAATCGCCCCTGGCTCCACGTCGACGACGACCCCGGGAGGCGACATGGCGCGTACGCCCTACGACTACATCATCATCGGCGGAGGCTCGGCGGGCTCGGCGCTCGCGAACCGCCTGAGCGCCGATCCCTCGACCCGCGTCCTCGTCCTCGAGGCCGGCCGCAGCGACTACAAGGCCGACATCTTCATCCACATGCCGGCGGCGCTGACCTACCCGATCGGCAGCCGCTTCTACGACTGGAAGTACGAGTCCGAGCCCGAGCCGCACATGCACGGGCGGCGCGTCTACCACGCCCGCGGCAAGGTGCTCGGCGGCTCGAGCAGCATCAACGGGATGATCTTCCAGCGCGGCAACCCGATGGACTACGAGCGCTGGGGCGCCGACCCGGGCATGGAGGCCTGGAACTACGCCCACTGCCTGCCCTACTTCAAGAAGATGGAGACGTGCCTGGCGGGCGCCGACGAGTACCGCGGCGGCGACGGGCCGCTCGTGCTCGAGCGCGGCCCGGCCACAAACCCACTCTTCCTCGCGTTCTTCGAGGCCGTGCAGCAGGCGGGCTACCAGCTCACGAGCGACGTCAACGGCTACCGCCAGGAGGGCTTCGCCGCCTTCGACCGCAACATCCACCGCGGCCGCCGCCTGAGCGCCGCGCCGGGCGTATCTGCACCCGGTGATGGACCGGCCGAACCTGACGGTGAAGACGAACGCGTTCGTGCGCCGGATCGTCTTCGAGGGCAACCGGGCGACGGGCGTCTCGTTCGACCTACCCCGCGGGCCGACGCGGCGGGCGCACGGCCGGGAGATCATCGTGTGCGGCGGCGCGATCAACTCGCCGCAGCTGCTGCAGCTCTCCGGCGTCGGCAACGCGGCCGAGCTCGAGGCGCTGGGCGTCAACGTCGTCCACGACCTGCCGGGTGTGGGCGAGAACCTGCAGGACCACCTCGAGGTGTACGTCCAGTACGGCAGCAAGCTGCCCGTCTCGGTCGCGCCGGCGATGCTCTACCGCAACCGGCCGAAGGTGTACCTGCAGTGGCTCGCGCGGCGGGGCGACGGCGCCACCAACCACTTCGAGGGCGGCGGCTTCGCCCGCTCGAACGACGAGGTCGCCTACCCGAACCTGATGTTCCACTTCCTGCCGCTCGCGATCCGCTACGACGGCTCCAAGCCGGCCGGAGGGCACGGCTACCAGGTGCACATCGGACCGATGTACTCGAAT
Source organism: uncultured Actinomycetes bacterium (assembly GCA_963717845.1). Taxonomy (GTDB): domain Bacteria; phylum Actinomycetota; class Thermoleophilia; order Gaiellales; family JAICJC01; genus JAICJC01. Next base: position 178,066 of record CAVQXH010000001.1, on the reverse strand, counting down.
TCGCGTGGGTCGGTGAAGATCACCTCGACCGATCCAACCGTGCACCCGGCGCTGCGGTTCAACTACATCTCGACGCCGGAGGACCGGCGCGAGTGGGTCGAGGCGATCCGGGTCGCGCGCAACATCTTGAGCCAGGCGGCGTTCGACCCCTACAACGCAGGCGAGCTCTCGCCCGGTCCGGGTGTCGCCACCGACGAGGAGATCCTCGACTGGGTGGGTCGCGACGGCGAGACGGCCCTGCACCCCTCGTGCACCTGTGCGATGGGCACCGGGCCGATGTCGGTCGTCGACCCGACCACCATGCGCGTGCACGGCCTCGAGGGCCTGCGCGTGGTCGACGCCTCGGCCATGCCCTACGTCACGAACGGCAACATCTACGCGCCGGTGATGATGATGGCCGAGAAGGCCGCCGACCTGATCATGGGTAACACGCCGCTCGAGCCGCAGAACGTCGAGTTCTACCGCCACCAGCCGAAGGCGGCCGCGGCGGGCGAGTAGCTGAGAAGCGGGGCCTGGCCCCGGGTGAACCGGGGCCAGGCCCCATCCAACCGGGGTCTGACCCCGAACGCCGGGCGTGACGAAGCTGTGGCAGTTCGACAACCGGGGACAGTCCCCATGCGGGGACAGTCCCCTTCAAGCTAGGCCAGCTCGAGGATCACGCGGGTGGCGTCGCCCGAGCGCACCAGGTCCATCGCGGCGCCGGCCTCGTCGAGCGGCAGCCGGTGCGAGATCAGGCGGTCGATCGGCAGGTGCCCGCGCCGGTGCATGTCGAGGATCAGCGGGAAGTCACGGTCGGGCCGGGCCGAGCCGTAGATCGACCCCAGCACCCGCCGCTCCATCCGCGGGATCGAGAGCGCCGGCAGGGTGATGGTGGCGTCGGCGCGGGGGATGCCGCACAGCACGGCCGCTCCGCGCACACGCGTGGAGAGGAACGCCGCCTCGGCCGCCGCCGGCCGGCCGCGGGCCTCGAAGGCATAGTCGACGCCGCCGTCGCTCGCATCGCGCACGGCGGCGGCGACGTCGGCGGGCGTCCCCTGCCACTCCACGGTGCTCGTCGCCCCGAGCTCGCGGGCGCGGTCGAGCCGGCTCGCGCGTGCGTCCACGGCCACGATCTGGGACGCGCCCGCGGCGACCGAGCCGATCACCGCCGCGAGGCCGGTGCCGCCGAGGCCGAAGACCGCCACCCGCTCGCCCGGGCGCACGCCGGCCGTCCGCCACACGGCGCATACGCCGCTGGCAACGGCGCAGCCCACCAGCGCGGCGACGTCGAACGGCACATCGGCAGGGATGCGCACGCACGACCGCTCCGGCACCACGGCCCGCTCGGCGAACGAGGAGAGGAAGCAGTAGTGGTGCACGGTCGCGCCGCCGAAGGAGAGCCGCGTGGTGCCGTCGAGCAGGCCCCCCGCGAGCATCTTCGGCCACGCCGTCCCGCACAGGTGGGGCAGGTCGCGCAGGCACTGCTCGCAGTGGCCGCAGTAGGGCGCCCACGAGAGGGCGACATGGTCGCCGACCGCGAGCGTGGCGACGTCGGCGCCGATCGCCTCGACGACGCCCGCGCCCTCGTGCCCGAGCACCGCCGGGCACGGCACCTCGATCGAGCCGTCGAACGCGTTCAGGTCGTCGCTGCAGACCCCGCTCGCATGCAGGCGCACACGCACCTCACCCGGCCCCGGCGGAGCCAGCTCGAGCTCGACCACCCGCAGCCGCGTGCCGACCGCAGGCAGGAGCGCCGCGCGGGTGGTGACGGTGTCAGCCATCCGTGCCCGTCCCCACCAGCCGCTCCAGATCGCGCTCGAGGCCGCCCTCGCCGACGTTCACGACCTCGAGCGGCAGGCCGATGCGGTCGGCCGCCGCCTGCGCCTGCTCGAGCAGCCGCGGTGTCGGCCGCTGGGCCAGGTACACGACCCGGCGGTAGTTCTTGAAGTAGGCGTCGCGCAGCTCGGGATGGCGGTCGAGGCCGAGCGAGCGCACCACGGTGCGCTCGAACGTGCGGGCGAGGAAATCGGTCAGGAAGTAGGTGCCCGGCTCCTCGCGCATCGCCTCGCGCACCTCGGCGCGGGCGAAGACGTCGTAGCAGTGGTCGCCGGCCAGACGCTCGACGCCGAGCTCGTCCACGGCCCCCATGCTGCCGCAGTCGGCGTAGGCGAGCACGACCCGATCGTAGTCGGCCTCGAGCTGCCCGATCAGCTCCGCGGCCGCCGGGGCGATCCGCTCCGGGCGGTTGTGCAGCTCCGGCGGCAGCGGATGCACGTCGACCGCCCATCCGCGCCTGCGGGCGATCGCCTGCACGTGCAGCGCGAGCGCGCCGCACGCGACCACGGCGACCCGCCTTTGGGCAGGCCCACTCATCCCGGGAACGCCAGCTGGTCGATGAACATGTCGTTGAAGTCTGTCCGCCCGGAGAGCTCGACGTACTCGACCTCGTCGAGGATCGCATCCGCGGCCGCGCGCTCGCGCAGCGACAGGGCCGCCATCTTCGAGCCCTCGCCGGCGACGTTGCCCGCCGACACGATCCGGGTCAGGGGTAGCCTGGGCACGAGGCCGATGCGCACGGCGCTCGCCGGCGACAGGTAGGAGCCGAAGCTGCCGGCCAGGAGCACCTGGGAGACGTCGGCGGCGGTGATGCCGAGCTCGCTCATGAGGATCATCCAGCCCGTCGCGATCGAGGCCTTCGCGAACTGCAGCTCGCGCACGTCGCGCTGGGAGAGGTAGATCGCGTTCTCCGGCTCGTCGCCGCGCCACGCGAGCACGAACACGCGCTCCTCGCCCACCTTGACGAGCCGTTTGGAGAGCACGGGGTGGGCCGCGGCGGCGTCCTCGTCGGGGATGTAGCGGCCGGAGTGGTCGAGCAGGCCGCACGCGACCAGCTGGGCGACCGCATCCACCAGGCCCGAGCCGCACATGCCGACCGGGTCGGTGTCGCCGATCACCTCCAGGCTGAGCTCGTCGCCGGAGATGGTCACGCCCTCGATCGCGCCCTCGGCGGCACGCATGCCGCAGCGGATCTGGGCCGCCTCGAAGGCCGGGCCGGCCGGCGCTGCGGTCGAGACGACGCGCTCCTGCGACCCGAGCGCGATCTCCGAATTGGTGCCGACGTCGATGAAGAGCCGCACCCGGCGGTCGCGGGTGAGGCCGGTCGCGAGCATGCCCGCGACGATGTCGCCGCCCACGTAGGCGCCGAGGGCGGGGAAGGTGAAGGCCTGGGCGCGGGGGTGCAGCGGCACGCCGTAGTCGGCGGACGTGACGGGCGGCAGCCGCCGCGCGGCGACGATGAACGGCGCCACCGCCAGCGGCTCGGGATCGATCCCGAGCGCGATCTGGGTCATGGTGACGTTGCCGCACACGACCATCTCGTACACCCGCTCGCGGTCGATGCCTGCCTCGGCGCACACCTCGGAGGCGAGCTGGTTCAGCGTCTCGGCCGCCCGCGCCTGCAGCGCCTCGAGCGCGTCGGGGTCGAGCATCGTGGCCGACACCCGCGAGATCACATCCGCCCCGAACGGCTGCTGGCGGTTGAGCATCGAGCGGACGGCGAGCGGCTGGCCGGTGGCGAGATCGAGCAGGTTTGCGACCACCGTGGTCGTGCCCAGGTCGAACGCGATGGCGTGCCGGTCGGCGGTCGTGTCGCCGGGCTCGACGTCGATCAGGAGGTCGTCGCAGATGACCGCCGTCACCTTGTAGTCCGCCGCCCGCAGCGTGCGGCCGAGCAGGCGCACCGCTCCGGGGTGGACGCGCAGCTCGTAGTCGTCGACGGCCGCCAGCACCCGCTCGAGGTCGGAGACCTGGTCCTCGAGCGAGGGCTCGGTCGAGCTCCAGGTAGCGCTTCTGCACCGCCGGGCGCAGGATGACGTGGCGGCCGACGCCGACGAGGGCCGCCTTCGGCCGCGTCTGCAGCGGCGGCACGTCGATCTCGAGATCCTCGGTGGCGGCAGCGCGGCAGGCCAGCCGCCAGCCGCCCTTGAGCTCGTCGATCGTGAAGGCGCGCGGGTCGACGCTGTCGATCGGCACCGCGCCGGACATGACCCGCACCTTGCACTTCTTGCAGGTGCCGTGGCCGCCGCAGGTGGAGTCGATCGCGATCCCGTTCCAGGAGGCGGCGTCGAAGACGGTCGTCCCCGCCGGGACGCGCACGTCGCCGCCGTCGGGGCGAAACTGCAGCCGCACGCGGCCGGTGCCGGCCTGGACGGCGGCGTCGGTCATGCCGTCCCGGCGGCCTGGGCGGCGGCCAGCTTGGCCCGGTGGGCGGCGATCCAGCGGGCGCCCCACTCGTCGTGGCCGAGCAGGAAGTCGGCCGCCCGCACCGCCTCGACGCACACCGGCGCGCGCGCGTCCATGATCGCGCTCGTGAGCCCGTGGCTCGCGGCGATGCCGAGGAAGCCGGCGCCGAGCACGTGCCGCCCCGGCAGCCCGAACGACGTGTTCGAGGCGCCGCAGGTCATGTTCACGCCCAGGTCGTCGCGGATCAGGCGCACGGTCTCGATGAAGAGCGTCACCGCCCGCGGCTCGGCGCCGACCGGCATCGCCAGCGGGTCGATGACGATGTCCTGCGGCGGGATGCCGTGGTCGCCTGCGACCGACACGATCTTGCGCGCCAGCTCCAGCCGCCGCTGCGGCTCCATCGGGATCTCGTCGTCGTTGGGGAGGGCGATCACAGCGGCGCCGTGCCTGGCGACCAGCGGCAGGATCGCCTCGAGCCGGTCGTCCTCGGCGGTCACCGAGTTCACGAGCGCCTTGCCCTCGTAGGCGCCGAGCCCGGCCTCGAGCGCCTCGATCACGGAGGAGTCGATCACGAGCGGCAGGTCGGTCAGGCCCTGGACGAGCGGGATCGCGCCTCGCATCAGCTCGACCTCGTCGGCGAGCGGGTCGCCCACGTTCACGTCGAGCATGTCGGCTCCGCCCGCCACCTGCTCGGCCACGTCCGGCTCGAGCTGGGACAGGTCGCCCGCCTGCAGCTGGGCCTGGAACGCCTTGCGGCCGGTCGGGTTGATGCGCTCCCCGATGATGCAGAACGGCTTGTCCGAGCCGATGACGACGGTCTTAGACCGGGACTGGAGAACCGTATCCATGCTCAACCCTTTCGGCGTGCGTCGGGATCCCGAGTCGCCGGCAGAGCGCGGCGATCCCGGCGTCCTTGCGGAAGCTGATGAAGTGCAGGCCGCGCACGCCCGGCTGGGCCATCGCGTGCTGGGCCAGCTCGTAGGCGACGTCGAAGCAGGCCTCCTGCTGGTCGGCCGCCGCCTCGACCCGCTCGATGATGCCCGCCGGCACCGAGATGCCCGGCACCTTCGCGTCGATGAAGCGCAGCGCCCGCGCCGAGCGCAGGATCGTGATCGAGGGCAGGAGCGCCGCGCGCTCGGTCACGCCGATCCGGGCTGACTCCGAAGCGAATCCCTCGAGGAGCTGCGGCTGGAAGCAGATCTGCAGCTGCAGGAAGCGCGCGCCGGCCTCGGCCTTCTTCAGCGCGCGCTGCGCGCGGTATGCGAACGGCGGTGCGCCCGGGTTCTCGACGGCGCCGAGGAAGAGGTGGGGCGCGGGAGCGATGGCGCGGCCGCTGAGGTAGCGGCCGGACGCGACCGCGCGGGCGGTCGCGAGGAGCTGCGGGCTGTCGAGGTCGAAGACGCGCCGGGCCTCGGGCTCGTCGCCGGCGGTGACGTCGTCGCCGGTCAGGCAGCAGACGTTCTCGATCCCGTGCAGCGACGCGCCGACCAGGTCGGCCTCGAGCGCGAGCCGGTTGCGGTCGCGGCAGACGAGCTGCATGATCGGCTCCATCCCGCACTGCTTCAGGGCGATCGCGATCGCCAGCGGCGATGCGTGGGCGTGCGCTGCGGTGTTGTCCGTGGCGTTGCAGGCGTCGAGGTAGGGCGCCATCGGATCGAGCTGAAAGCGCACCTCGTCCATGCCGCCGCCGTCGATGGTCGGCATCTCCGCGGTGACGACGAAGCGCCCCTCGCCCAGGGCCTGCTCGAGCCGGCTCAATGCTCGCCGGCCCCCCAGCCCGCGGGCGTCTGCCGGTCGCGGCCGCTCACGAGGTTCGTCCACGAGGCCGTGCCCCGCAGGCGGTTGTCGACGGGCGCGCGCAGGTGGTTGAACTCGTCCTTCCAGACCGCCGGCAGCGGCAGCCGCCGCGAGCGCTCGTAGCCGCGCAGCCAGACGCAGCGCATCTCGGGCTTCACCTCGCAGCCGCCGTCGGCGCGCACGCCGCCGCAGGGGCCGTTGCGCAGCGTCTTCGGGCAGGTCATGGGGCAGGTCATGCCGGTCGAGTGCAGCACGCACTGGCCGCACATCTGGCAGCCGAACACGGGCCGCTTGACCACCGCCTCCATCGTCGCCAGCACGCCCATCGCCGGGCTAGACGGTGGCGGGCTGGTTGCGGTGCTGCTCGATCAGCGCCTTCGCCATGCGCACGGCCGTCGAGGCGTCGGCGGCATAGCCGTCGGCGCCGACCGCGTCGGCGTACTCCTGGGTGACCGGCGCGCCGCCGACCATCACGATCACGCGCTCGCGCAGGCCCGCCTTCTGCAGGGCGTTGATGTTGGCCTTGAACATCGGCATGGTGGTGGTCAGGAACGCCGAGAAGCCGACGATGTCGGGCTCGTGCTTTTGGACCTCCTCGACGAACCGCTCCGGGGCGACGTTGACCCCGAGGTCATGCACGGTGAAGCCGGCGCCCTCGAGCATGATGTTCACGAGGTTCTTGCCGATGTCGTGCACGTCGCCCTTGACGGTGCCCATCACGAACGTGCCGATCGGCTTGGCGCCGGTCTCGGCCAGAAGCGGCCGCAGGATGTCGAGCGCGCCCTGCATCGCGCGGGCGGCGATCAGCATCTCGGGCACGAAGAAGTCGCCGCGCTCGAACCGGGCGCCGACCTCCTCGAGCGACGGGATGAGCGCGTCGTAGAGCAGCGACTCGGGGTCCATGCCCTGGGCGAGGCCCTCGTTGGTGAGGTCCTTCACCTCGGGGGCGTTCCCGATCAGCGTGTTGTCGTACAGGCCTTGGAGGATCTCTTCGTTCGTCATGCCGCTCCTTGGGTGGTGGTGCGATACCCCAGCCGGGCCGAGACCGCCGCCGCCTCCTGCAGCAGCGACGGGGCCAGCTCCGTGATCCGCTCTTTCGTCAGCCGTCCCTCCGGCCCCGAGATCGAGAGCGCGGCGAGCACGTCGCCGCTGCCGTCGCGCACCGGCGCGGCCATCGCCGCAAGCCCGGGCTCGAGCTCGCCGATGGCGGTGGCATACCCGCGTGCGCGCACGGTGTCGAGCTCCGGCCGCAGGGCGGCGTGGTCGCGCGCCAGGCGCACCGCGCCGAAGGCCAGGAAGACCTTGCCGACCGCCGTGGTCGTGTGCGGGACGCGGCGGCCGATCCAGTTCGTCGAGCCGATGAAATGATCGCTGTCGACCTGGCTCAGGTGCTCGACGCCGAGCGGCGTCGGCACGGCCAGGTTGATCGTCTCCGAGCTCGCGGCGGCCAGCCGGCGCAGCGAGTCGGCGGCGAGGTCGACCAGATCGCGGTCGCCCACCCCGCGGCGGGCGAGGCGCATCATCACGGGCCCCGGCCGCAGCGGCCCGCGGGCGCCGTCGCGCTGGACGAGCGCGTGCCGCTCGAGCGCCGCGACGAGCCGCGACACGGTGCTCTTGGGCAGATCCGTGGCCTCGGCCAGCTCGCCCACGCCGATCGGGGTAGCGCTGTCGGCCACCGCCACCAGAAGCTGGGCGGCCCGGTCGATCGACTGCGTGCCGGAGGCGTTTGGCATTGAAAACTGACTCACGATGTGGAACTATAGTTCCACTATAAGGATCATAGAGATCGACCCGGGGGCCGTCAAGGACGGCGCGAGGGGTCGCCGGCCGAACCGGAGGACGCATGTTCCGAAACACGATGCCGCGCTACGAGATCCTCTCCGAGGACGCCATGGACACACTCGACCGCGGCTGGCGCCGGATCGTGTCCGAGATCGGAGTCGAGTTCATCCTCCCCGAGGCCGTCGAGATCTTCCGCGCGGCCGGCTGCAAGACCGAGGACGCGACCGTGTTCCTCGACCCCGACTTCGTGCTCGAGCAGGTGGCGAAGGCCCCGCGCGAGTTCGACCTCATGGCCCGCAACCCCGAACGCTCGGTGCGGGTCGGCGGCGACAACATGGTGTTCTCGGGCGTGTACGGGCCGCCGTTCGTGCGTGAGGGGGCCGATCGCCGCGACGCCACGATGGCCGACTTCGAGCGCTTCGTGATGCTGTCGCACCAGTTCGACCAGCTCGACTCCGCCGGAGGCACGATCTGCGAGCCCAACGACACCCCGCTCGACTCGCGCCACCTGGACATGGTGTTCGCGCTGCAGACGCTCTCCGACAAGTTCCACATGGGCTCGGTCACGTCCGGCCCGAACGCTGCCGACACGATCGCGATGAGTGAGATCCTGTTCGGCTCGCGCGACGCGATCGAGCGGGCGCCGGTCACGATCTCGCTGATCAACGTGAACTCGCCGCTGCGCTTCGACGACCGCATGCTGGCGGCCATGCTCGAGTACAACCGCGCGAACCAGGCCGTGATCATCACCCCGTTCCTGCTGATGGGCGCGATGTCGCCCGTCACCGTCCCGGCGTCGCTCGTGCAGCAGATGGCCGAGGCCCTGGCCGGGATCACGCTCTCGCAGCTGGTGCGGCCGGGCTGCCCGGTCGTCTTCGGCTCGTTCCTCTCCAACACCGATCTGCAGTCGGGGTCGCCCAGCTTCGGCACCCCGGAGTCGGCGATCGGCCTCCTGTGCACGGGCCAGATCGCGCGCCGCTTCGGCCTGCCGTGGCGCAGCGGCGGCGGCCTCACGTCGAGCCAGACGGTCGACGCGCAGGCCTCCTACGAGGCGCTCATGACGATGCTCCCGACCTTCCTGGCCGGGGCCAACTACGTGATGCACTCGGCCGGGTGGCTGGAGTCGGGCCTGGTCAGCTGCTACGAGAAGTTCATCGTCGACATCGAGATCCTGCGCATGCTGCAGGAGGAGTTCACGCCGCTCGAGGTGGACGAGGCCAGCCTGGCCTACGGCGCGCACGAGGAGGTCGGCCACGGCGGCCACTTCCTGGGCGCGGCGCACACGCTGGAGCGGTTCCGCACCTGCTTCTACCGGCCGCTCTTGTCCTCGACCGAGAACTTCGAGCGGTGGAAGTCGAAGGGGTCGCGCGACGCAGCCGAGCGGGCCGGCGAGATCTGGCGCAGGACGCTCGAGGAGTACGAGCAGCCCGCCATCGACCCCGACGTGCGGGCGCGCCTGGCGGAGTACGTCGACCGCCGCCGGATCGAGCTGGGGGACTGACGATGGCGCAGCGGCTCGCGCAGAGCATGGGCCGGCTCGGCACCGAGACGGCGTTCGAGGTGCTGGCCCGGGCGAAGGCGCTCGAGGCCACCGGCCGGCGGGTGATCCACCTCGAGATCGGCGAGCCGGACTTCGCGACGCCGGGCCACATCGTCGAGGCGGGCATGCGCGCGCTGCGCGACGGCCACACCCACTACTGCCCCGCGCCCGGCCTGCCGGAGCTGCGCGAGGCCTGTGCCGCGCACCTGTCCGCCCACCGCGGCCTCGCCATCGACCCGGGCCGGATCGTGGTCGCGCCGGGCGCGAAGCCCTTCCTCTTCTTCGGCGTGCTCGCCACGTGCGAGCCCGGCGACGAGGTCATCTACCCCAATCCCGGCTTCCCGATCTACGAGTCGGTGATCCGCTTCGCAGGAGCGACGCCGGTGCCGCTGCCGCTCGTGGAGGAGCGTGGGTTCGCGTTCACGGCCGCCGACCTGGCAGAGCGCCTGACGCCGCGCACGCGGCTCGTGATCCTGAACTCGCCGGCGAACCCGACGGGCGGCATCGTGCCGCCGCAGCTGACCGCCGAGATCGCCGAGGTGCTGGCCGGCCACGACTGCTACATCCTCTCCGACGAGGTCTACTCCGAGATGCTCTACGGCGCCCGCCACGACACGGTCGCCGCCCACCAGGGCCTGCTCGACCGCACGCTGCTCGTCGACGGCTTCTCGAAGACCTTCGCGATGACCGGCTGGCGGCTCGGCTACGCGGCTCTGCCGGCCGAGCTGGTCGAGCCGATCACACGCCTTCTGATCAACTCCGTGTCGTGCACGGCCCCGGCCGTCCAGCTGGCCGGGGTGGCGGCGCTGCAGGGGCCGCGGGCCGAGGTGGACGCCATGCTGGCCGAGTTCGACCGCCGCCGCAGCGCGGTCGTCGATGGCCTGAACGGCCTGCCGGGCGTGTCCTGCGTGCTGCCGCAGGGTGCGTTCTACGCCTTTCCCAACATCACCGGGACGGGCATGGACGCGCGCGCCGTCGCCGATCGCCTGCTGAGCGAGGCCGGGGTGGCCGTGCTTGCCGGCACGGCCTTCGGGGCCTACGGCGAGGGCTACCTGCGCCTGTCGTACGCCAACTCGCTCGAGAACATCGCCGAGGCGCTCGCCGCGATGGGCGACCTGCTCGGCGCCGTCGCCGTCTGACGCCGGTCATGCCCGCCCGCATCGTCGTCACCCGCCGCATCCCCGACCCCGCGCTCGCGCTGCTCGATCCGGCCGGCGACGTATGGGTGTCGCCGCATGACCGCCCGCTGCAGACCGCGGAGCTGCATGCCGCCGTGGCGGGCGCCGACGCCGTGGTCACGCTCCTGCACGACAGGGTCGACGAGGCGTTCCTCGCCGCCGCCGGCCCGTCGCTGCGCGTCGTCGCCAACGTCGCGGTCGGCTACGACAACGTCGATGTGGCCGCCTGCGCGGGGCGCGGCGTCGTGTGCACCAACACACCGGGGGTGCTGGTCGATGCCACGGCCGACATCGCGATGGCCCTGATTCTGCACTCGACGCGGCGGATGGGCGAGGCCGAGCGCATGATCCGGGCCGGGCAGGCCTGGTCGTGGAGCATGTTCTTCATGCTCGGGACGGGCCTGCAGGGGAAGACGCTCGGGATCATCGGCCTCGGCCAGATCGGCACGGCCACCGCGCGGCGGGCGCGGGCGTTCGGGATGCGGATCGCCTACGCCGGGCGGCGCCGGGCCGATGCCGCCGTCGAGGCGGAGCTGGATGCGGCGTTCCTCGAGCTCGACGAGCTGCTCGCGGCGGCCGACGTGGTCTCGATCCACTGTCCGCTGAGCCCCGCCACCCGGCATCTGATCGACGCCCGCCGGCTCGGGCTGATGCGGCCGACGGCCCACCTGGTGAACACGTCGCGTGGGCCGGTGGTCGACGAGGCGGCGCTGGCGGCGGCGCTGCGCGACGGCACCATCGCCGGGGCCGGCCTCGACGTGTACGAGCGCGAGCCGGCGATCGAGCCGGCGCTGCTCGACCTCGAGAACGTCACGCTGATCCCGCACCTGGGCTCGGCCACGATCGAGACGCGCACGGCGATGGGCGTGCTCGCGGCGCAAAACGTCGTCGCGGTACTGGCCGGCGAGCCGCCGCCGACCCCGATCGTGTGACGGACCCGCCACGCGGGGTCAGACCCCTTTTGGCGGGGTAGACGTGCCTCGGCGGCGTGCTAAGACCCGCCAAAAGGGGTCTGACCCCGGTCAGTTATTCAGCGAGGGCGGCGGCCATCGCCGCCATGTGCGCCGGCGTCGAGCCGCAGCAGCCGCCGACCAGCTCCACCCCGAGGGCGCGCATGCGCCGGGCGTAGTCGGCCATCTCGGCGGGTGAGGTGTCGTAGTGGAACTCGTCGCCGCGGATGACCGGCAGACCGGCGTTCGACTGCGCGATCAGGAGCAGCCCGCTGGGCCGGTGGGCGACCATCTCGGTCATCACGGCCACCATGTCGGAGATGCCGCGGCCGCAGTTGGCGCCGACGGCGGTCACGCCGAGGTCGGCCAGCGTCTCGACCGCCTGTGCAGGCGACACGCCCATCATGGTGTGGCGGTTGGTATCGAAGCTCAGCGTGACCGCCACCTCGAGCTCGGGGGCGGCCTCGCGGGCGGCGCGGACGACGGCCTCGGCCTCGGCCAGGTCGCTCATGGTCTCGGCCAGGATCAGGTCGGCCCCGGCCCCGGCCAGCGCCTCGACCTGCTCCTCGAACACAGCCTGGGCGTCCTGCGCCGACAGCGTCCCGAGCGGCTCGATCAGCTCGCCGGTGGGGCCGACGTCGCCGGCCACGAGCGCACCGAACTCGTCGGCGACGGTGCGGGCGATCCGCACGGCGGCCGCGTTCACCTCGGCGACGCGATCCTCCAGGCCGGCGGCCGCGAGCCGCGGCGCCGACGCACCGAAGGTGTTCGTCGTGACGAGCACGGCCCCCGCGGCGGCGTAGCTGCGGTGGATCTCGGCGACGGCGTCGGCGCGGTCGAGGTTCCAGCGCTCGCCGGACTCGCCGGCCTCGAGGCCGGCGCCCTGCAGCATGGTGCCCATCGCCCCGTCGAAGAGCGCGCAGCCCTGCGCCGAGATCAGGTCGCGCAGAGTGGTGCGGGCCGCGGTCGTCATGCCGCGGGATGCTACCTCCACCGCTGCCCCGGAGCGCCCGCAAGACTACGCGCGTGAGCCGACCGCCGGGGATGCCGACCGATCGCGAGGTCCTCGCGCTCGCCATCCCGGCCCTCGGCGCGCTGATCGCCGAGCCGCTCTACGTCCTGGGGGACACGGCGATCATCGGCCACCTCGGCACCGTGCCGCTCGCGGGGCTCGCGCTCTCGGGCCTGCTGCTCTCGGAGGTATTCGGGTTCTGCACGTTCCTCGAGTACGGCACCACGGCTCGGGCCGCGCGGCTGTACGGGGCCGGCCGCGTCGAAGACGCCCTCGACGTCGGCGTCCAGGCGACCTGGCTCGCGCTCGGGCTCGGCGTCGTCCTGGCCCTCCTGCTCGAGCTCGTGGCGGTGCCCGCGACGCATGCCATGGCGGGTGGCGCCACGCCGGCGGCGGCGCAGGCCGTGCGAATGGATGCGGATCGCATCGCTGGGGGCGCCCTTCGTGCTGGTCACGGCCGCCGCCCAGGGCTGGATGCGCGCGCTCCAGGACACGCGCACCCCGCTCGTCGTGATCGGAGTTGCCAACCTGGCGAGCATCGCGCTCTCGGCGGTGCTCGTGTTCGGGTTCGGGATGGGCATCCGCGGATCGGCGATCGCAAACGTGACCGCCCAGGCCGCGTCGGGCCTGCTCTTCCTCGTCATCCTGTCCGGCCGCGGTGTGAGCCTGCGGCCCTCGCTGCACCGCATCCGGGCGCAATTCGCGGCCGCCCGCGACCTCACGCTGCGCACCGCCGCGTTCTTCGTCACGTTCACTGTGGCCGCCTCGGTGGCCGCCCGCATCGGCAACACGACCCTCGCCGCGCACCAGATCGGAGCCCAGATCTGGACGTTCTGCGCACTCTTTCTCGACTCGACGGCGATCGCCGCCCAGGCGCTCATCGGCCGCCTGCTGGGCGCAGGCCAGGTCGATGCCGCCCAGCAGCTCGGGCGGCGGCTCCTGTGGGCGGGCGGGCTCCTGGGCGTGGCGTTCGCCGTCGTGCTCGCTGCGGGCTACGCGGTCATCCCACGGGCGTTCACCTCGGACGAGGCGGTGATCGCAAAGACGCACGTGCTGTGGCCGTGGCTCGTGGCCATGATGCCCCTGAACGGGTGGGTGTTCGCCCTCGACGGGATCCTGTTCGGGGCCGGCGACCTGCGGTTCATGCGCAACGTGACGGTCGCGGGCGCGCTGCTCGGCTATCTGCCGCTCACCCTGGCCACGGCGGAGTTCGGCTGGGGCCTGACCGGCATCTGGGTCGGCATCTCGACGTTCATCTGGATCCGCGCCGTGATCGGCTTTGCTCGCTGGCGCGGTCGGCGATGGGTCGTCGGCGGCGTCCAGATGGCCGACGAGGCCGTCTGACCCGGGCACATCCGGCGAAACATCCCCCGGACGGGGCACAAGTCACGCGCTCGAGCACCCGTAACCTCGTGTGGGGGTCACAACTGATGGATATGGGCACGGAGCATTCCGGCGGATCGTGGATGCCGCGGCGATCGCGCGGCATGGTCGCGGCGAGCGCGCTCGGCCTCGGCGTCGCCGGCGTCTACGCGGCCCTGGGCGCACTCGCGCTGACCTCGCCGCAGGTGGGCGACCTGCTGCCTCGGGTCTCGAGCGCGATCAGCGCCTCGGTCGGCATGCTGCCGGGCCCGCTGCAGCACGCTCGCCATGCGCCCCGGGTGCACCATCGGCAGGTGGCACCGGCCGCCCCGTTCGCCGGCCCGCCCGTCGCTTCCGCGGTGCCGGTCGCGCTGATCGTCACTCCCGCGGCCACGCCCGGCCCGGCGGGGCCGAAGCCCGCGCCGGCGCATCGGCGGGTGCAGAGCCACGCGCGCTCACGCCATCGACCGCCGTCATCCCGAGCACCGGCGCCGCCACGAGCATGGGCAGCATCGGCGTCACCACGACGGCCGCCGTGACCACGCCGGCCTCCAGCACCGCCGTCACCACGAGCATGTGCGCCAGGCGCAGCGCCGGCACGAGCACGGGCGCCGCGGCTCTCGCCGGGATCGGCCGGCGCACGGCGGGCGCCACCATGGCCATCACCACGGTGGTGCCCGCTGCCGTCGCGGCAGGCACCACCCGCGCCGGTACGCCTAGCTAGATCGCGTCGACCTTCTCGACGTACCACACGACCCACGCGCCCTCCGTCCGCTCGGCCTGGACGACACGTGCGGCCGGCGGCAGCGGCACCGCGCAGTACTCGCGCGACATCCCCCGCACCTCGCCGATCGCTTCCTTTTCCACTGCGGTGAGCGGCACGACGATCCGTGCCAGCAGGGGCATTCCCTCGGCTCTGCTCAGGTCAAGATTCTCCATGCGGCGAGGTTCGGCGCCCGCTCGCGCTCTCCTGCAGGTCCGGCCGGGCGGGCGGACATGGCTACCATCAGAGGCAAGGAGGCTCCTCGCATCGCGCTGCTGCTTGCCATCTCGTTCTTCCATGTCCCGGCCAACCTCGGCTACGGGATCCTGTTCGCGCTGATCCTGATCGAGTCGGCCGGCGCTCCGGTGCCGGGCGAGACGAGCCTGATCGCCGCCGGCATCCTGGCCTCGGAAGGCCACCTGTCGCTGCCGATCGTCTTCGCGGTCGCGATCACCGCCGCCGTCATCGGCGACAACCTCGGCTACCTCGTCGGCCGCCGTGTCGGCCATACGCTCCTGACCCGCCCGGGCCGGTGGGAGCGGCAGCGGCTGCAGTTCCTGGACGAGGGCGAGCACTTCTTCTCCCGTCACGGCGGCAAGACCGTGTTCTTCGGCCGCTGGCTGCCGGTGCTGCGCTTCACCGCGGCGCTTCTGGCCGGCGTGAACGAGATGCCCTGGCGGCGGTTCTTCGTCTTCAACCTCGCGGGCGCGACGGGCTGGGTCTGCACCGTCGGCTCGGCGGCATACCTGCTCGGCTCGAGCGCCTCCAACCTGTTCGAGGCGATCGGCCTCGCCGGCCTGCTCGCGCTGGTGCTCTCGATCGGCGGGCATATCGCCTGGCGCCGCTCGCAGCGCGGCCGCGAGCCGCGGGTGCCGCGCCCGGCGGCCGAGATCAACGACTCGCGCGAGTAGCCCGCAGCTCGACCACGTCGCCGCGCACGAGCGGAGTCGCCGGGTCGGCCGGCACGAGCACGCCGTTCACGAGCACGATCGGGTGCCCCGCCTCCTCCGACGGCCCCGCCACGCACGCGACGGCGGCGCCGACCGTGGCCGCCCGCACCGCAACCGCCGCCGCTCCGGGCGCCGAGACGGTGACCGCGGGTTGCGGCGCGCCGCGCAGCTCGCGGTAGTCCTGCGGAGTGTTCATGCTGTGGAGGGCCTGCGGATCGTCGAGGTCGCCCGCGTCCAGGCGGTTCACCCTGGCGCCGTCGAGCAGGGCGGCGACCCGCGGCTTGCCGGCGGCGAGCAGCTGCTGTGCCCGCGCGAGCAGGCGCGCCTCGTACGCGGCCGCGAGCGACTGATCGTGCCCGCCCGCAACCACCACGGCGGCGTCGTATCCGGGCAGCGAGTCGAGCAGCTGGGCGACCACGTCGGGGTGCAGCAGCGGCAGGTCGGTGGCGGCCAGGAAGACGGCATGCGTGCGCCCGCCGAGCGCGCGCACCCCGGCCGCGATGCCCTCGAGCGGCCCGCGGCCGGGCGCGGCGTCGGTCGCCACCTCGACGCCCGGCGGCAGCGGCAGCGTCTGCTCGGCCGCCGCCACCACGATCACGGGGTCACAGACGCGGGCGAGGATCCCGGCGACGCGGTGGACGAGCGGCGTTCCGTGCCAGTCGAGCAGGGCCTTCGGCGCCCCCATCCGCCGGGACATGCCGCCGGCGAGGACGATCGCGGCCGCGTCGCGTCGGGCGCTGGGCACGTCAGTGCGCGGAGACGTACTTGATGATCATCTGGTCGGTCATCCACTCCACCGGCGCCTGGTCGTCGGTGAGCGGGTGGCTCGACGGGGCGACGGCGTGCAGGTGCACCGCGAGCGCCGCGGCCGACTGCAGCTGGTACGGCGCGCCGAGCAGCCGCGCGACCAGCGTGTGCGCGCTGACCCGGTGGCGGAAGCCGATGACCATGTCGTTGTAGGCGCTCTGGCGCCACATGTAGACCGACGCGAACCGGGTCGCCATCGTCCCGGCCACGTCGTTCGCCAGGCGGTCGTCGCCGGGCACGCGGCCGACGTTCGCCATCACCATCCCGCGCGCCTTGAGCCGATCGACGGTGAGCCCCCAGAACTCCTGCGTCGTCAGATAGAACGGGATGTAGGGCTGCTGGAAGGCGTCCAGGAAGATGGCGTCGAAGCGGCGGCTGTGCGTCTCCAGGTAGACGCGGCCGTCGGATGTCGCGACCGAGACGCGCGGGTTCGAGGCGAGGCCGAAGTAGCGCTTGCCGACCGCGGTGACCTGGGGGTCGAGCTCGATGCCCTCGATCGAGACGTCCGGCCAGAAGGCGCCGTACGCGCGGCCGACCGTGCCACCGGCGTAGCCGATCATCGCCAGGTTGCGGAAGCGGCCGGCGTGGAGGGCCGGCGCGAGCAGGAACTGGTCCCAGTAGCCGCCGGTCAGCACCTGGTGCGGGCGCCAGATCGAGTGGTCGGCCCAGCCCTCGTTCAGGTGCAGGACGTGCTCGTTGCCCGGGAGCTTCTGAACCTGGATGAACTGGTACGCCGACTCGCCCTCGTAGATGATGCCGCTGCCGGGCTTGATCGTCCCGGGCGGAAGCAGCGCGATCATGGCGATCGCGACGGGGGCGAGCATGTAGCGGCGGCCGAGCGCGGGCGCCGCGGCCAGCGCGAGCAGCGCGGCCGAGCCGAGCATGGTGCGGCGCGTGCCGATCACGGGGATGAGGAGCGCGACGGGCAGGAACGTCCCGAGGATGCTGCCCATCGTCGAGAGCGCGTACATGCGGCCGGCCACCTCGCCGGCCTGCTCCACGCTGCGCACGCCCAGCCGGACTGCGAACGGCGACGCCATGCCGAGCAGCGTCACCGGGATCGAGAAGAGCAGCATGACCGTGAAGAACGAGCCCAGGAACGCGCCGACGGACGTGCTCGCAAAGGCGCTCACCGCGGCCGACAGGAACGGCTGGGCGATGAAGGGCAGGACGGCGATCGCCGCTGCCGCGATCAGCATCAGGCGGGCCATCACCGTCATCGACGGGTACCGGTCGGCGACACGGCCGCCGACGAAGTACCCGACCGCCAGGTAGATCAGGATCAGGCCGATGATGTTCGCCCACACCAGGATGGACGCGCCGAAGAACGGCGCGAGCAGCCGCGAGGCGCACATCTCGGTCGACATGGTGGACGCGCCGGCGATGAACACCAGCGGGTTGAGCAGGCGCGATCGCACGTGCAGAGCGTACAGCCAGGTTGCTGAGACAACCGTGATGAGGAGGCGGGGCCTGGCCCCGGTTATTCGCGGCCGCGGCGGCGCAGCACGCGCTCGTCGCCGACGCGGCGGGTGACGCCGTGGGCGTCGAGGGCCTCGAGCAGCCCTTGCGCGTACTTGCGCGAGATCTGCAGCCGATCGCGCAGCTGGGCCAGCGTGACGGTGCCGGCGGAGGCGGCGAGCTCGACGGTCGCCGTCCGCGCCTGCTCGAACGCCTCGGCCGTGAAGGCCAGATCGCGTCCGGCCCGCACCGCCCGGCCCTGCTCGATCAAGGCCGCGAGCGCGGCCGCATCCTCCGGCCGCAGCGCGGGCGGCTGCAGCGGGCTCGCTGCCAGCCGGGCCTGCAGCGCCTCGACCGCGGCGGCCGGGACGGCCGGCTTGGCCGCCGGCCGGGGCGGCTCTGCCGGTGGCGGCGCCGGCGACGCGCCGGCGGGGCGGGGCGGGATCGGTCACCGTGGCCCCCGCGACGGTGAGCTGTGGGCTCGTCAGGCGCACGATCAGGCGATCGCCGGCGGCGGCCGACACCTGCCGGCGCAGCCGCAGCTGCGCGTCGGCCTGCCCGCCCGGGGGCACCTCGGAGCCTTCGCGCAGGACGACGCTCGCCGGCGCCTCGGCGGTGCCGTGGTGCACCGTGACGACCTCGCCGTGACGGAGGCCGTGCGCGGCCCCCGCCGGGACGTGCAGGCGGACGTCGAGCCGGTAGGAGCGCGGCAGCGTCCCCGGCGTGGCCGCCGTCTGCCCGCGCCGGATCTGTGTGCGCTCGACGCCGACGAGGGCCAGGGCGACCCGCTGACCCGCGGCCGCCTCGGCGACCGCCTGGTCGTGCACCTGCACGCTGCGCACGCGCGCCTCGCGCCCGCCCGGCTCGATCGCCAGCCGGTCTCCGACCCGGACCGTGCCCGACCACAGCGTGCCGGTCACCACCGTGCCGATGCCGCGCAGCGAGAACGCGCGGTCGATCGGCAGCCGCACGGGGCCGGCCGCCGCCCGGCTGCGGGCCGTCCCGGCCAGGCCGTCGAGCGCGTCGCGCAGGGCGTCGAGGCCTGCACCGGTACGCGACGACACCTCCACGATCGCGGCCCCTGCGTACGGCCCGGTCTCGAGCAGCTCCTCGACCCCGAGCCGGGCCAGCTCGGCCAGCTCGGCGTCGACCAGATCGCGCTTCGTCAGCGCCACCACCCCGGCGGGCACGTCGAGCAGCTCGACGATCGCCAGGTGCTCCCTGGTCTGCGGCATGACGCCGTCGTCGGCGGCGACGACGAGCAGAAAGAGATCGATGCCGGTCGCCCCCGCCACCATCGTGCGGACGAACCGCTCGTGCCCGGGGACGTCGACGACCGACAGCCGCCGGCCGGATGGGAGCGCGAGCGGCGCATAGCCGAGCTCGATCGAGATGCCGCGGGCCTTCTCCTGCGGCAGCCGGTCGGTGTCGATCCCGGTGAGCGCGGCCACGAGCGCCGTCTTGCCGTGATCGATGTGCCCGGCGGTGCCGAGCGTCAGAGGCTGATCTGCAGGCACTGGTCGTCGGTGAGGGTGCGGCAGTCGAGCAGCACCCGGCCCTCGCGCACCAGCGCCACAACGGGCGGATCCGCGGCTCGCAGGGCGGCGGCCAGGGTGTCGCCGCCGTCGAGCGCGCAGGCGAAGCTCGGGAGCTCGAGCAGCGGCACGGCGCCGCCGCCGACCCGGGCGACGCTCGCCACCACGGCGCCCCCCAGCCGCTCGGCCAGCCCCTGCGCCCGGGCGCGCACGGCGTCGGCCGACTCGGCCGCCGCCGCGAGGACGGGCACTTCGCGCAGCGCCCGCTGGGGGTCGCGGTAGAGCTCGAGCGTCGCCTCGAGAGCCGCCAGCGACAGCTTGTCGATGCGCATCGCCCGTGCCAGCGGGTGCCGCCGGATGCGCTCGACCGCGGCCGCCGCGCCGACGATGACGCCGGCCTGCGGCCCGCCGAGGAGCTTGTCGCCCGAGAAGCACACCACCGTCGCGCCGGCGGCGATCGAGCTGGCGGCGGTGGGCTCGTCGGCCAGGTCGGGCAGGTCGAGCAGCTGCCCGGAGCCGAGGTCGTCGACGAGCGGGAGCCCGCACCGGGCGGCGAGGGCGGCGAGCTCGGCCAGCGCCGGGGCGGCCGTGAAGCCGACCATGCGGAAGTTCGACTGGTGCACCCGCACGAGCGCAGCGGTCTCCGGGCCGATCGCGGCTTCGTAGTCGGCGAGCGACGTGCGATTGGTGGTGCCGACCTCGACCAGCCGCGCTCCCGACTGGGCGAGGATGTCCGGGATGCGGAACCCGTCGCCGATCTCGATCAGCTCGCCGCGGCTGATGATCACCTCGCGGCCGCCGGCGAGGGCCGCGAGGCTCACGAGCACGGCCGCGGCGTTGTTGTTCACGGCCATCCCCGCCTCGGCGCCGGTGAGCTCGGCGAGGATGCCGCCGAGGTGGGTGTGGCGGGAGCCGCGGGCGCCCGCGTCCAGGTCGTACTCGAGGTTGGAGTAGCCGCCGGCGACGGCGCGCACGCGCTCGAGCGCGGACGCGGCGAGCGGGGCGCGGCCGAGGTTGGTGTGCACGATCACACCGGTGGCGTTCAGCACCGGGCGCAGCGACGGCGGCCGGTCGAGCAGCTCGGCCGCCCGAGCCAGCAGCGATTCCGGCGAGCGCGGCTCACCGGCGGAGCGGGCTTCGGCGAGCGCCGCCCGGATGGCCGCAACGGTGGCCGCACGGCCGTGCTGGGCGACGGCGGCCTGCGCCTCGGAGAGCAACGCGTCGACCGAGGGCAGGTGGCGGAGCGGATTGGCCGACATGGGTGCGATTGTACGTGGTGGGAAGTGAACCGCCCTTCGCGACCACCGCTGTACGGACTCGAGGTCAGCCGCCGCCGACGCCGCCGGCGGCTGCCCGCCGTGCGCCTGCCGCCGCCTGCGGCGATCGCGCTCCTGCTCGTCGCCGTGCTCGCGGCCGGCAGCGGGTTCGTGGCCTACCGGCTGTGGCCGCTGACCGATCGCTCGGCCGGTGTGATCGCCGGCCCGGTGGCCTCGGGGCCGCACACCGGCGGCAGCTCCGGCCCGCCCCCTGTGACGCCGCTTCTGCCTCTGTCGGCGGCGCAGGCCGCGCACGTCCGCATCCGCGGCGTGCACGCCCAGGCGGGAGTCGTCGTCGACAGCGCCAGCGGGAGCGTGCTCTGGGCGCACGAGGCGCACCGGCGGCTGCCGATCGCCAGCCTGACCAAGCTGATGACGGCCCTCCTCGCGTTGCCGCAGCAGTCGGCGCTCGACCGCAGCTTCGTGGTGACGCCGGCGATGATCGGCGTCCCCGGATACACGATCGGCCTGCACGCGGGCAGGCGCGTGACGGTGCGCAACATGCTCGCGGCCACGCTGATCGCGTCGGCGAACGACGCCGCCAACGTGCTCGCGGTGCACCGGTCGGGATCGCTGCAGGCGTTCGTGCGCGCGATGAACACGACCGCGGCCGGCCTCGGCCTCGCCGACACGCACTATTCGAACCCGTCCGGCATCTTCGACGCGGGCAACCACTCCTCGGCATGGGATGTCGCCGACCTCTCCCGGCACGTCCTGCAGCGGCCGCTGCTGCGCTCCCTGGTGGGGCACAAGGCCTATCAGGCCGGCGTCGCCGTGTACGTCAACCGCAACCGGCTGCTGTGGTCATATCGGGGCGCCATCGGCATCAAGACCGGGTCGACAACCGTCGCCGGCAACTGCCTGGCCGTGGCCGCGGAGCGCCGCGGAAGGACGGTGATCGGCGTCCTTCTGCACGTCCGCGGCGACGAGTTCGCCGCCGCGCGGCGGCTGCTCACGTGGGGGTTCCGGCACGACCGCTGAGCATCCTCCGGCCGTGGCGCGGCCTGCGACCGCGGACGACGTGGACGGGATCTGCAGCGTCTGTGCCGTCACGCTGCGCGAGACCTACCGCGGCATCTATCCCCCGGAAGAGATCGAGGCCATGCTCGCCGAGCTCTACCGTCCCGACCTGATCCGCTCCGAGATTGGCGCCGCGGACGGGTGGTGGGGATGGCTCGTGGCCGAGGCCGGCGGCGTCGTCACAGCGGCCGGGGCCGGTGGGCCGAGCGGACCGGACGTGTGCGAGCTCTATGCGCTCTGCGTCGACCCGCAGATGCGCAGACGTGGCCTCGGCACCGCCGTCCTCGATCGCTTCACGCTCCAGGGTCGGGCCGCCGGGGTCTCCCTGCAGCGCATCACGGTGGAGCCGTGGAACGCGAGGAGCCTCGCGTTCTTCCAGCGGCACGGGTTCGTCGAGCGCGGCCGCCGGCCGAGCGACCCGGCGTGGGGCGCGGCCGACGAGTGCGTCGAGCTTGACCGGGCGATCTGAGCGGTCAGCCCGGCCGCGGCACGTACGCCGCGTGCATGCCGGCCACGAGCAGGACGACCAGGCCCAGGTACACCGCCGCGACTCCGATCCGCTGCGGGATCGTGACCGAGTGGTACTCGTTGTAGCCCGGCTGGTTGCGGCGGCCCCAGCGGCGGTAGAGCTCGTAGCAGGCGAACACGAGCACGATCAGCAGGATCGGGCTCTCGAACTTGAAGAACAGGAGGGCGATCGCGAAGAGGCCGGCGAACCAGAACCCCGGGTGCAGCGCCGACACGGCGCGGCCGCCGTCGAGCGGCACCACCGGGATCAGGTTGAACAGGTTGAGCAGGAAGCCGAGGTAGGCGAGCGCGCGCAGCAGATCGCTATTGACCTGCTCGGCCCAGAGCAGCGTCACGAGCGCGCCGGCCGTCCCGAGCACCGGCCCGGCCAGGCCGACCTTGGCCTCGACATAGGCGTTGCGCGGCATCTCCTTCATCGCCACGAACGCGCCCATGAACGGGATGAACACCGGCAGCGATGCCGAGATGCCCTCGCGCCGCAGCCAGATCACGTGCCCGAGCTCGTGCACGAGCAGCAGCACCGCGAACCCGAGCCCGAACCACCAGCCCCAGAACAGGGCGTAGGCGCCCACGGCGAGCGCGAAGGTGAACAGGAACTTGAACTTGAGCAGGATCGCGAACTGGCCCACGAACTTGAGCACGAGCAGGCCGGCGGCGGTGATGCCGCCGCCCAGGCGGCGCAGCGGGCCGCGGTGCTCCTGCACGGGCGACTGGAAGGGCGGATCGGCCGGGGGCGGGACGAGCCCGGTCGGCGCGTCGCGCGGTTCCCACGGTTCGTAGCTCATGCTCACAGCGTAGCCGTCGCTCGCGCCCTGTCTATGTGCCCTCGCGCCCGATCCATTCCTCGCCGCCGTCGAAGACCTCCTTCTTCCACACCGGCACGGTCTGCTTGAGCGTGTCGATGGCCTCGCGGCAGGCGTCCAGCGCCGGGCCGCGGTGGGCGGCGGAGACCGCGATGATGACGCTGGCCTCGCCGATCGGGACGTGCCCGGTGCGGTGTGCGATCGCCACGTGGAGCACGTCGTGACGGCCGCGGATCGCCTCGGCGATGCGGGCCATCTCGGCCTCGGCCATCTCCGGGTAGGCGTCGTACTCGAGGTGCACGACGGTGCGGCCACGGCTGTGCGTGCGGGTGGTGCCGATGAAGGTCGCGACCGCGCCCGCGGCCGGGTCGGAGACCTGGCGGACGACCTCGCCGAGGTCGAGCGGGCCGGGCGAGACGCTGAAGGCGCCACCGGACACCGGTGGGATGACCGCCACCTCGTCGGCCTCCTCGATGCCGGCGTCGCGGGCCGCGTATTCGCGGTTTCGAGCGTACGCGAGCCCGGGCGGCTCCGGGCCCAGGCCGAGGGCGGGCCAGACGTCTGCGACGACGGATCCGCCCGGCAGCTCGAGCTCCTGCTGCGACCAGCCGGCCCGCTCCCGCAGGGCCGCGAACAGCCTCACCGTGATCCGCATGCCCGCAGCGTATCCCCGCCGCCGATGGGGTTGAACCGCGGGGCGCGGAGTTCTAAGGTGGGCGGGGGAGCCCCGGAGGCCTGGGACCGCTCGAGACACGGCGCTGACTGGCTGCCGTGTCGAAGAAGGCCGTCCCGGCAGCCGGGGCTCCTCGTAGATGGTCGACCGGGAACGCTCCCTGCGTCCTTGCGCTGCTCGGTTCGCAACCACCCAGACCACGCGGGCGTTCCCGGTCAACCATCTATCCTGCGGACGTGTCCGCCGATCGCGAGCGCTCGACCGAGTCGGGCATCCCCCTGAAGCCCGTGTACCGAGCGCAGGACGCGCCGCCCGAGCGACCCGCCCCGGGCTCGTTCCCGTACACCCGCGGCGTCCGTCCCGACGGATACCGCGAGCGGCCCTGGACGATGCGCCAGTACGCCGGCTTCTCGTCGGCCGAGGAGACGAACAGCCGCTTCCGCCTGCTGCTCGACCGCGGCCAGACGGGGCTCTCGGTGGCGTTCGACCTGCCGACGCAGCTCGGCCTCGACTCCGACCATCCGCTCGCGCGCGGCGAGGTCGGGCGCACCGGCGTCGCGATCGACTCGATCGCCGACATGCGCGCGCTGCTTGCGGGCATCCCGCTCGACACGGTGTCGACGTCGATGACCATCAACGCCCCCGCGGCGCTGCTCATGCTGCTGTACGAGCTGGTCGCCGAGGAGCAGGGCGTCCCCGCGGCCATGCTCGCGGGCACGATCCAGAACGACGTCCTGAAGGAGTACATCGCCCGCGGCAACTACATCTTCCCCGCGCGGCCGAGCATGCGTCTCACGGTGGACACGTTCCGCTACTGCACCGAGCGGCTGCCGCGGTTCAACACCATCTCGATCTCGGGCTACCACATCCGCGAGGCGGGCTCGACCGCGGCCCAGGAGATCGCGTTCACGCTCGCAAACGGCATCGCCTACGTCCAGGCGGCCGTCGCCGCCGGCCTCGAGGTGGATGCCTTCGCCCGCCGGCTGTCCTTCTTCTTCAACGCGCACAACAACTTCTTCCAGGAGGTGGCGAAGTTCCGGGCGGCCCGCACCATCTGGGCCGAGGTGATGCGCGAGCGCTTCGGCGCGCGCGACGAGCGCAGCCTGATGCTGCGCTTCCACGCCCAGACCGGCGGCTCGACGCTGACCGCGCAGCAGGCCGAGAACAACATCGTGCGGGTGGCGGTGCAGGCCTTCTCGGCCGTGTGCGGATCCGCGCAGAGCCTGCACACGAACGCGTTCGACGAGGCCCTCGCCCTGCCGACGGAGCACAGCGCCACGATCGCGCTTCGCACCCAGCAGATCCTCGCTGCCGAGGCCGGCGCCGTCGACACCGCCGATCCGCTCGCCGGCAGCTACTACGTCGAGGCGCTCACCGACGCCCTGGCCGACCAGGCGCGGGCGCTGATCGCCGCGGTCGACGAGCTCGGCGGCGCCGTGGCCGCTGTGGAGGCGGGCTGGGTGCAGGATCAGATCGAGCAGGCGGCGTTCGCCCATCATCAGCGGGTGCAGTCGGGCGAGCAGGTGATCGTCGGCGTGAACCGCTACGCGGCCGAGCAGGAGGCGCCGATCGAGCTGCACCGGATCGACCCCGAGGCGGAGCGGCGTCAGTGCGAGCGCACCGCGGCCGTGCGGGCCGGGCGCGCCGCCGGCGAGGTCGAGTCCGCCCTCGTCGACGTGCGGGCGGCGGCCGGAGGCGATGCGAACCTGCTCGTGCCGATCCGCGCCGCCCTGCGCGCGCAGGCGACGGTCGGCGAGGTGTGCCAGGTGCTGCGCGACGAGTGGGGCACGCACGACGCCCTGCGCGCCCGCCCCTGAAGACACGGGGCCTGGCCCCGGTCAGTCGCCCAGGCGGTGACGCAGCCAGCGGGTCGCGTGCACGCCCTGGGCGGTCTGGAAGGCGCGCAGCGTCGGCAGCCCCGGTGGGTCGGGCAGGCGGCCGTGGGCCACGAAGAACCCGGCGAGCGCACACAGGACGGCGGTCACGGCGGCGGGGTCGGCGCCGCGGGCGACCGGGTGGTCCGCGAAGACGGCCACCGGGTCGGGGCCGCCCTGCATCGCCACGCTCGGCAGCATCGCCACCAGGTCGATCCACGCCGCACCGACGGCCGCATGCGGCCAGTCGACGACGAAGGTGCGCTCGCCGGCGATCAGCAGGTTGTCCGCCCTGATGTCGACGTGCACCAGGGTGTCTCCGGCGGCGGCGAGCGGCCAGGTGGTCTCGAGCGCCGCCAGCCGGTCGATGTTGCGCGCGATCCACGGATCGAGGTCGGCGAGCGCGTCGCCGCCGGCATGCGCCGCGGCCAGGTCGCGGAACCCCGACCACTCGTCTCCATGCCGCTCCGCCACCGACGGAAGCGCGATCGGGCTCGGC
Organism: uncultured Actinomycetes bacterium; assembly: GCA_963717845.1. Taxonomy (GTDB): domain Bacteria; phylum Actinomycetota; class Thermoleophilia; order Gaiellales; family JAICJC01; genus JAICJC01. The sequence goes on along the minus strand of CAVQXH010000001.1, from coordinate 151,998 downwards.
GTGAGCGTGCGGGCGAGACCGGCCAGCAGGTCGAGCACGCGGTCGAGCTCGGCCCGGCGCCAGGGCAGCCGCGGCTGGCGCCCAGCCACGTCCTCGAACATGAGCGCCACCCAGTCGCCGTCGTCGTAGGTGCCGAGCAGGCGCGGGGCGGGCACGGCCGGCGGCAGCGCCGCGGCCACCTCGCCCTCGCGCCGGTGCATGCCGGGCGCGTCCGGGTTCGGCACGAGGCCCGCCGCCTTGACGAAGGCCCGCCGCCCGTCGGTCAGCCGCACCCGCGCCGCGGCGCCCGGCGAGAAGCCGCCGCGCTGCGAGCGCGACTGGGCGACATGCCCGCCGAGGCGGAGCTCGATGCCCGCCCGTACGGGCGCCGGCACGTCGCGCCACCGGATCCGCCGCCCCGTCGCCGGCGGATGGCTGGGTGCCACCACGCGGGACGGTGCCCGGGCGATGCTAGCTGGCGCCGCGCGTCTTGCCCATGAGCGCGGGCACGGTGCGCAGGATCAGCTTGATGTCGCCCCAGAGGCTCCAGTTGGTGACGTACAGATAGTCGAGGACGAGCATCTGCGAGAACGTCACCTCGCTGCGTCCGCACACCTGCCAGAGGCCGGTGAGCCCCGGGGTCAGGTCGAGCCGGCGCAGGCCCCAGTCGTTCACGAACTGGTGCTCGTGCGGGATCAGGGGCCGCGGCCCCACCAGGCTCATCTGGCCGCGCAGCACGTTCCAGAGCTGCGGGAACTCGTCGATCGAGTACTTGCGCAGGAAGCGGCCGGCGGTCGTCTGGCGGGGATCGTCGGGGATCTTGAACATGCGCGCGTCGCCGAGGCCGAAGTGGGCGTTCAGGTGGGCGACCTCGGCCTTGCGCTCCTCGGCGTCCGGCACCATCGTGCGGAACTTGATGATCGTGAACGGCTTCTGGCCGCGGCCGATGCGGATCTGGCGGAAGAAGATCGGCCCGGGCCCGCCCAGCCGGATTGCGATCGCGGTCGCCAGGAAGAGCGGCGAGAGCACGACCAGCCCGAAGACGGCGCCGAAGATGTCCATCGAGCGCTTCGCCAGCCTGTGCGAGGCGCCCAGCACCGGGGGCGTCAGACCGAGAAGCGGCGTGCCCTCGAGCGAGTACACGGCCGCCCGGCTGCCGACGACCTCGAACAGGCGCGGCACGATGTCGACCTGGACGCCCATCTCGTTACAGACCCGGACGACGTCCAGGCCGGCCTGATGATCTGCGGTAAACGCCAAGACGACATGGTCGATGTCATGGGAGACCAGCAACTCGGCCAGATCGTCGGTCGACCCGAGGACGGGCAGATGCTGCAGCTCCTCGTGCAGCTGGAGGGGGTTCGGATCGACGAACCCGACCAGGTCGAGGCCGTAGCTGGGCTGGCGCAGGACCTTGCGCGCGATCTCCTGGCCGACGAGGCCGGCCCCCACCACGACGGCCCGCTGCTTGAGGGCGAGCTGACGCCGCAGGAGCGTGCGGGCGATGCTGCGATAGGCGGGAATCGCGACGGATGCGAGCGCCCAGAACGCGACAACCCGGCCCCCGTGCAGGTGCGACGGGCCGAAGGCCTGAACCACCGCGAAGACGGCGAATGAGGCCACCGTGACGCAGTTGAAGATGGGCCAGACCTCGTCGAGGGTGGCGTTGTCGGCACCCACGCGATCCCGCTTGTACAGGCCGTAAAAGCCGGCGAGCGCGCCCCATGCGGGCAGCGCCAGGAGCAGTGGGTCAAAGCCGATGCCGCCCTGGGTGAGCAGGTAGGCGACTGCCGTTGCGGTGGTCAGGCCGAGCAGGTCGGCCAGGACGAGCGCCCAGCGAACGGTCGAGCGGCGCGTGCGACCGGCCGGCCGCGGCCGCCGGATCACTGCCCGGTGTGCCCGCACCGGTGCCGTGACGACCGTGCTCAGACCACGGCCTTTTCGCTCCACGCGTAGCGCGGAGGTCGAACGATCTGCTCTCGCATGCTCGCCCACAGGGTGCCCACCCTCCTCGGATTTGTGCCTCGCATGGTCGAACGTACCTGTCCTAACTGGCCGCGTCAAGGTGAATCTTCACCAAAACTTTTCATTTGAGGCACAACACTGACACGCGTCCGATAATAGATCGCCGACCGGGCATCTCTTGTTCGGATTTTGCGTGGAATCTCGGAGTGGGCCGCTCCGGTAGGCTCTTCGCCCATGCCCGAGCACACCACCCGCGAGCGCCTGGAGGCCGTCGAGCGCCTGCGCGTCGAGGCCAGAAGCGCGGGCACGCCCGAGGCGGCGGAGCGGCAGCGGGCGCGGGGCAAGCTGCTCGCGCGCGAGCGCATCGAGCTCCTGCTCGACCCCGGCAGCTTCACCGAGCTCGATGCATTCGTGCAGCACCGCAGCCCCAACTTCAACATGATGGACAACCGTCCCTATGGCGACGGCGTCGTGACCGGGCACGGCACGATCGAGGGCCGGCGCGTGTTCGTCTTCTCGCAGGACTTCACCGTCTTCGGCGGCTCGCTCGGCGAGGCCTTCGCCGAGAAGATCGTCAAGGTGATGGACATGGCGCTGCGCTACCGCTGCCCCGTCATCGGCATCAACGACTCCGGCGGCGCGCGCATCCAGGAGGGCGTCGTGTCGCTGGCCGGCTACGCCGACATCTTCGTGCGCAACGTGCACGCCTCGGGCGTGATCCCGCAGATCTCGCTGATCGTCGGGCCGTGCGCAGGCGGGGCCGTCTACTCGCCGGCGATCACGGACTTCGTGATGATGGTCGAGGGGACGTCGCACATGTTCATCACCGGCCCCGAGGTCGTGAAGACCGTCACGGGCGAGGAGGTCAGCTTCGAGGAGCTCGGCGGCGCGACCACCCATGCGACCCGCTCGGGCGTCGCCCACTTCATCGCCCCCGACGAGCGCGCGCTGATCGGCGACTGCCGCTACCTGCTCTCGTTCCTGCCCCAGTCGAGCGCCGAGCCGCCGCCGTGGGAGCCGCCGTCCGACCCGCCCGACCGCCAGGACGCCGAGCTCGACCGGCTGATCCCCGACGAGCCGAGCAAGCCGTACGACATGCACGAGGTCATCCGGCGGGTGATGGACGACGGCGAGTTCATGGAGGTGCAGGAGCGCTTCGCCGAGAACATCGTGTGCGGGTTCGCGCGGCTCGGCGGCCATCCGGTCGGCGTCGTCGCGAACCAGCCGCGGGCGCTCGCCGGCGTGCTCGACATCAAGAGCTCCGTGAAGGCGGCGCGCTTCGTGCGCACCTGCGACGCGTTCGGCCTCCCGGTCGTCACGTTCGTGGACGTGCCCGGCTTCCTGCCCGGCACCGACCAGGAGTGGGGCGGCATCATCCGCCACGGCGCCAAGCTGCTCTACGCCTACTGCGAGGCCTCCGTCCCGAAGCTGGCCGTGATCACCCGCAAGGCCTACGGCGGCGCCTACGACGTGATGAGCTCCAAGCACGTCGGCGCGGACTTCAACTTCGCCTGGCCGACGGCGGAGGTGGCGGTGATGGGCAGCGACGGCGCCGTCAACATCGTCTTCCGCAAGGAGCTCGAGACGGCGGACGACCCGGACACGCGCCGCGCCGAGCTCGTCGAGGAGTACCGCGAGCGGTTCGCGAACCCGTTCACGGCCGCCGAGCGCGGGTACGTCGACGACGTCATCGCCCCGTCGCGCACGCGGCCGGCGCTGATCACGGCGCTCGAGGCGTGCCGGGGCAAGCGCGTCGACCCGCCGCATCGCAAGCACGGCAACATCCCGCTGTGAGCGACGAGCGCATCCGCCTCTCACCCGAGCCGACGCCGGCAGAGGCGGCGGCCGTGCAGCAGGCGCTCGCCGCACTCGGGCTGATCGAGCCGGCCGAGCCCGCGACGTCACAGGATGGTGACGATTCAGGCACGCGACCGGACCGGGGTCAGACCCCATAGGGAGTGTCGTGTTCACGAAGGTGCTCGTGGCCAACCGGGGTGAGATCGCGATCCGCGTCTGCCGCACCCTGCGGGAGATGGGCATCGCATCGGTGGCCGTGTACTCCGAGGCCGACCGCAACGGGCCCTTCGTCGGCTACGCGGACGAGGCGTACCTGATCGGCCCCGGGCCGTCGCCGCAGAGCTATCTGCGCGCCGACACGATCATCGCGGTCGCCCGCCGCGCCGGCGCCGAGGCCATCCACCCCGGGTTCGGCTTCCTGGCCGAGAACCCCGACTTCGCGCGCGCGTGCGCGCAGGCGGGCCTCGTCTTCATCGGGCCGCCGCCCGAGGCGATGGAGGCAATGGCGTCCAAGACCAGCGCCCGCGAGCTCATGGCGGCGGCCGGTGTGCCCATCGTCCCGGGCGGCACGGATCCCGTGACGTCCGTCGCAGACGCGCACCGGATTGCCACCGAGATCGGCTATCCCGTGGCGATCAAGGCGGCGGCGGGCGGCGGCGGCAAGGGCATCCGGGTCGTGCGGGAGGCGGGCGAGCTCGAGGCCGCCTACGCCTCGTCCCGGCGCGAGGGCAAGACCTACTTCGCCGACGACACGGTCTACCTGGAGCGCTACCTCGACGACCCCCGCCACGTCGAGGTGCAGGTGCTGGCCGACAATCACGGCAACGTCATCCACCTGGGCGAGCGCGACTGCAGCATCCAGCGCCGGCATCAGAAGCTGATCGAGGAGACGCCCTCCCCGGCCGTCTCGGCCGAGCTGCGGGAGCAGATCGGCGCGATCGCCGTCGACGCGGCGCGGGCGGTCGGCTACACCGGCGCCGGCACGGTCGAAGGCCTGCTCGCGGGCGACGGCTCCTGGTACTTCCTCGAGATGAACACGCGCCTGCAGGTCGAGCACACGGTGACCGAGATGGTGACGGGCCTCGACCTGGTGCGCGAGCAGATCTGGATCGCGTCCGGGCGGCCGCTCGGCTGGACGCAGGATCAGGTGCGCCTCTCCGGCCATTCGATCCAGTGCCGCATCAACGCCGAGGACGCGGCCGCCGGCTTCGTGCCCACCCCCGGCCGCGTGACGAGCTACCGCGAGCCGGCCGGGCCCGGCGTGCGGGTCGACTCGGGGGTCGCGGCCGGAACCGAGGTCTCGGGGCTGTACGACCCGATGTTCGCCAAGCTGATCGTGTGGGACGAGGACCGCGACCTGGCCCGGCGGCGGATGCTGCGTGCGCTCGGCGAGTACGAGATCGGCGGGATCACCACGCTGATCCCGCTCCACATCGCGATCATGCAGCACCCGGAGTTCGCCGCCGGCGGCACGCTGCGCGAGTACGTCGAGGGCGGCGGCTTTGCGAGTGAGCAGGTTCAGGTGCCTGGCACCGAAACGGTGCCAGGCACCTGGTCGGAACGCGAGGTGCGCACGCACGTCGCCGAGGTCGACGGCAAGCGGTTCGAGGTCACCGTCGAGGTGCCGGAGCACCCGGGGCGCACGCGTCTGCGGGCGCGGCGAGAGGCGCTGGCCGCGCGCGACGCCGCCGCCCATCACGAGGTCGACGTCGTCCGCAGCCCCATGCAGGGCACCGTCCTGCGCGTCGGCGTCGCCGCCGGCGACGACGTCGCGGCCGGCCAGGTGCTGGTCGTGATCGAGGCCATGAAGATGGAGAACGAGATCGTCGCCCACCACGCCGGCGCGGTCGACGAGGTGGCGGTCGGCGAGGGCGATCAGGTCGCGAGCGGCCAGCCGCTCGTCCGCCTCGTCTGACGCCTACTCCTCCACCAGCTCGGCCATCCGCACCGCCCACACCTCGAGCGCGAGCTCCACTCGGGTCTGCGGCAGATCGACGTCGATCCGGTGGCGCTCGTTCAGGCCGGCGAGGCGCTCGTACAGGCGCTGGCGCGACACCCCCAGCCGTCGGGCGGCGGCGGCCTTCGACCAGCCCGTCGCGACGAGGGCCTCGAGCACGCGCTGCGTCGCCTCGTCGAAGCGCGGCTCGACCCGCTCGCCCGCGAGCACCGCCCGGGCGACCGCACGCAGCGCCCCCAGGCCGGCGGCGGGCCTGACCGGCGGGCCCGCCGCTGCCGCCACCAGGCAGGCGCACTCGGCCCCGGCGAGCGCATCGCGCAGCTGCGCCGGCTCGCCGCCGCGCGCCTCCAGGCCGACCGCGGTCACCGCGCCGCGGCGGACGAGGTCGCGGGCGACCGCCGCGATGTCCGTGTCGCCGCGCACGGCGACGACCGCCCGGCGTCCGTCCACGAGCGCATCCAGGCCCATCCGCTCGAGCCGCTCGAGCGACCCGCGCCCGTGCACGGCCCAGAGCGTCGCCCGCGACAGGTCGACGCCGACCGAGCGGGCGCGGCGAACGACGTCGGCGGCGTTGCCCGCGCGGCCCTCGGCCAGGCGCTGCAGCAGCCGCGCGCGCTCGGCGGACGGCACCTCGTCGGCCGGCGGCTGGGAGGCGAGCGCGACGGTTAGCAGGAAGGCCGCCTCGTCCACGGCCAGCTCGTCGAGCTCGTCGCCGTGCCGCGAGAGCACATGCAGCCAGCAGCCGGGGTTGACCGGGCGGGAGTGCAGCGACGTGGGCAGGCGCTGGCGGTGGCGGTCGAGGGCATCCAGGAAGGCGACGTCGAGGCCGTCCTCGGGGGACGTCGCGAGCGGTGTGCGGTCGATGCGCTCGAAGAGCACCTGCGCCCCGAGCACGTCGCCGAGCGCCGCGACGAGGCCGTTCGGGCCCAGGCCCTCGCGCGCGGCGTCGCGCAGCTGGGCCTGCAGCGTGACCGCCCGCCGCAGGGTCTGCAGCTCCCCGGTCACGAGCCGCTCGTGCACGACGTGGGTGATGTCGACGAAGCGCACGTCGCGTCCGAACACGATCAGGGGCAGGTCGTGGGCGCGGCAGGCGGGCACGAGCACGTCGGCCGCCGCGTGGGTGGGCTCGAAGCCGATCCCGGCGGCGCCCGAGCGGGCGACGGCGGCGACGAGCGCCTCCACCTGGGCGGGCGACATGCCGGCGAGGCCGATCCCGGTCGTGAGCAGGAACTCGCCGCCGCGCAGCACCTCGCTCACGGCCGGCGTCTCGAACACGTGCACCCATTCGACCCGGTTCCCCAGCCGGTGGCCGCCGGCGGCCACCATGACCTCGCCCGACCGGAACTCGTCGAGCGCGAGCAGATCCGCGACCGTCAAGACAGACTGTCCGGATTCCGGCGCATTCATGGACACAGTGTAAGGTGGCGGCGGAAGCGGCGCTCGGATTCAATGCAGGGCATGGCAACCACCGCTTCGACACGCCTGCTCGGAAACTACGTCGGGGGCCGCTGGGTGGCGGCGAACGCCGGCGAGCAGCGCGATGTCACAAATCCCGCCACCGGAGAGACGCTCGCCCGCGTGCCCATGTCAGGCGCGGCCGACGTCGACGCCGCCGTCAAGGCCGCCCGCGCGGCCCTCGGCGAGTGGCGGTCGCGCTCGGTGATCGAGCGCGCGCGCTGGCTGTTCGGCCTGCGCCAGGTGATCGACAGCCACGCCGACGAGCTCGCCCGCTCGGTCACGCGCGAGATGGGAAAGACCCTGCCCGACGCGCGGGCCGAGGTCGGCCGCATGGTCGAGATGTGCGAGGCCGCAAGCGCCGTGCCCCAGACGATGCAGGGCCGCATCCTCGAGGACGTGGCGACCAACGTCGACTGCGAGACGATCCGCCAGCCCGTCGGCGTGTGCGCCGCGATCGTGCCGTTCAACTTCCCGGCGATGGTGCCGTTCTGGTTCCTGCCCTTCGCCATCGCGTGCGGCAACACGTTCGTGCTGAAGCCCTCCGAACAGGTGCCGCTGACGCAGGAGCTCGTGTTCAACCTGATCGACGATCTCGGCGGCCTCCCGGCCGGCGTCCTCAACCTGGTGAACGGCGGCGCCGACGTCGTGAACGCCCTGCTCGACCACCCCGAGGTCGACGCGATCTCGTTCGTCGGCTCGGCCAAGGTGGCCGGCTACGTCTACGAGCGGGCCGCGGCCAACGGCAAGCGGGTGCAGGCCCTCGGCGGGGCGAAGAACTTCATGGTCGTCATGCCCGACGCCGTCATCGGCAAGACCGTCTCGAACATCATCGGCTCCGCCTTCGGTGCGGCCGGCCAGCGCTGCATGGCGGGCTCGGTCGTCGTCGCCGTCGGCGATGCCAAGAAGCCGCTCGTGGACGAGCTCGTCGCGCGCACGCGCGAGCTCACTGTGGGGGACGGCCTCGAGCGCGGCACCGACGTGGGGCCGGTGGTCTCGAGCACGGCCCGCGACCGCATCCTGCAGTGGATCGACCGCGGCATCGAGGGCGGCGCGACGGCGGTCGTCGACGGGCGCACGCCGGCGGGGAGCGCGGGCGGCGCATTCGTCGGGCCGACCATCCTCGACGATGTCACGCCGGACATGGACATCGCCCAGGAGGAGGTGTTCGGGCCCGTGCTCTCGGTGATCCACGCCGCGTCGCTCGACGAGGCGATCGAGATCGTGAACTCGAGCCGCTACGGCAACGGCACGTCGCTCTTCACCGAGTCGGGCGCCGCTGCCCGCCGGTACCGGCACGACGTCCAGGTGGGCATGGTCGGGATCAACATCGGCGTGGCCGCGCCGGTCGCGTTCTTCCCGTTCTCGGGGTGGAAGGGGTCGTTCTTCGGCGACCTGCACGCCCACGGCTCCGACGCGGTCGAGTTCTACACCCGCAAGAAGACGGTCACCTCACGGTTCTTCTCGGGAGGCGAGACCGGGCGCTTCTTCGTCGAGCAGGCGGAGGACTAGTGCCGGCACAGGACGTGGCGGCGCCCCGAGCCGGCGCCGAGCGCAGCGCGAGCCTGGACGCCGTCTTCAACCCGGCGTCCGTGGCGATCTACGGCATCTCCGACCGCACGTCGCTGCGGATCGCCGAGAACATGACCGTGCCAGGCGTGCCGTTCTACGGCATCAACCCGACCAAGACCGAGGCGTGCGGCGTGCCGTGCTTCCCGGCGATGGCGGAGTGCCCGGCGGTGCCGGAGATGGTGGTCATGGGCGTCGGGCATCGCCGCATCGAGGCGGCCGTCGCCGACGTGCTCTCGGTCGAGGGCGTGCGCGCGATCGTGACGCCGGGGCTCGGCAACGAGGCGGGGCCCGAGGGCCCGGCGATCTCCAAGCAGATCTCGGACCGCGTGCGCGAGGCCGGGATCGCGATGGTCGGCCCGAACTGCATGGGCGTCGCCACACCCGGGTTCCCCTCGCCCTGGATCGGCAGCCTGCATCCGACCTTCGTCCCCGGCCCGGTGGCGACGCTCGTCCACTCCGGCTCGATCGGGGAGATCCTGGTCTCGCTCGGGCCGCGCATCGGCTTCCGCACGGTGATCTCGGCCGGCAACGAGACCGTCACCGATGCGGCCGACTTCGTCGACTGGTTCGCCGATGACCCGGCCACCCGGGTCGTCGGCCTCTTCCTCGAGGCCGTGCGCCGACCCCAGGCGTTCGAGAGCGCGCTGCGCAAGCTGGCCGAGGCGGGCAAGGTGGCCATCGTGCTCAAGGTCGGCACCTCCGATCTCGGCGCCCAGGCGGCGATCGCGCACACGGGCGCGATGGTCGGATCCGACCGCAGCTTCTCGGCCCTCCTGCGCCATTACGACGCCATCCGGGTGGACGACTTCGGCGACTGGCTGGAGCACCTGGAGGTGTTCTCGCGGGCGCGGCCGCCGCGCGGCCGCCGCATCGGCGCGATCACGAACTCCGGCGGCGAGGGCGAGTACTTCGCCGACAAGGCCGAGCAGGCCGGGATCCCGCTGTCGCTCTTCTCGGCCGAGCTGCGGGCGCGGATCGCGGCCGAGTTCCCGAACTTCCTCCATGTCGGCAACCCGGCCGACTGCTGGGCGATCGACGACGACCGTGTCGTCTTCCCCCGGGCCTTCCAGCTGATGGCCGAGTCGGGCGAGTTCGACGTCCTGCTGTCGGCCATCGACCACTCCGTGTGGCTGCAGGGCACCGAGCGCACCCTGGCGACGAACATCGCCGACGACCTGCGCGCGGCCGTCGAGGGCACGGACATCTTCCCCGCCGTGATCACGGTGACCACGGCCGACCCGCCGGTGGAGGACCTGGAGTGGGCCCGCCGCCACGACATCCCGCTGCTCAAGGGCAGCCTGCCCGGCCTGCGCGCGCTCGCCGCGCGCCTGAACCACGAGTCGTACCTGCCGCCGCCGCGATCCGTGCCGGCCGACGAGCCGCTGCGCGGATCCGGCGCGCTGTCGGAGATCGACTCGGCCGCGGTGCTGGCCGCGCACGGCGTCCCGTACGTGCGGGCCGAGCGGTGCGCCTCGCCGGACGAGGCCGTGGCCGCGGCCGAGCGGATCGGCTACCCCGTGGTCTGCAAGATCGACAACGTCGCGCACAAGGCGCGCGTCGGCGGCGTCGCACTGCACCTCGCCGACGCCGCGTCGGTGCGGTCGGCGGCCGAGCGCATGGGCGGCCGGGTCGTCGTCGCCGAGCAGGTCTCCGGCGGCGTCGAGGTGCTGGTCGGGGCCGTGCGCGACCCCCAGTACGGCCCCACCATCGTCGTGGGGATCGGCGGCGGCCTGGCGGAGCAGCTCGATCTCGTCGCCGCGGCGCTCGCGCCTCTCGACGAGGCCGGCGTGCGCCGCGTGATCGCGGCCGTCCCCGCCCTCCTGCGCCTGCTCGGAGGCGAGCCGCCGCAGGCGCTCATCGACGCCGTCGTCCGTGTCTCGCAGCTCATGGCCGAGCACCCGGAGGCGCTCGAGATCGACGTCAACCCCCTGCTCGTCTCCGGCGAGCGCGCGGTTGCGCTCGACTGTCTGATCGTCCTGAAGGAGACCGAATGACCGATGCGGTTCGCTACGAGGTGCGCGGCCCGGCCGCGTGGATCGTCCTCAACCGGCCCGAGAAGCTGAACGCCCTGAACGGCGCCGTGCTCGAGGGGCTGCACGCGGCGCTCGACCAGGCGGAGGCCGACGACCAGGTCAAGGTGGTCGTGCTCACCGGGGCCGGCGAGCGGGCGTTCTCGGCCGGGTACGACCTCTCCGCCGAGGCCGCCCACGCCGACATCCCGGCCCACGAGTGGCACTCCGTCCTCGCCACCGACATCGACGCCACGATGCGCGTGTGGGCGCTGCCGAAGCCGACGATCGCCGCGGTGCGGGGCTACTGCCTGGCGGGTGGATGCGAGCTCGCGATGGCCTGCGATCTGATCGTCGCGGGAGCGAGCGCGAGCTTCGGCGAGCCGGAGATCCGGTACGGTTCGGGGCCGGTGACGCTCCTGATGCCGTTCCTGCTGGGACAGAAGAAGACCAACGAGCTGCTCTTCACCGGGGACGTCATCGACGCAGAGGCGGCGCTGCGCGCCGGGATGATCAACCGCGTCGTCCCCGACGAGGAGATCGATGCCGAAGTGGAGGGGTTCGTTCGCAAGATCGCACCGACGCCGTTGCCGGTGCTGCGCCTGACCAAGATCGCGCTGCTGCGGGCGTACGAGGCGATGGGGCTGCGCCAGGCGGTGGGTGCCAACCTCGACCTGTCTGCGATGCTGAACGCGGCAGACACGCCCGAGCAGCGGGAGTTCATGGATATCGTCAAGTCACAGGGCCTCAAGGCCGCACTCGTCTGGCGGGACACCCGCTACGGCGAGGTACTGGGAGGAGTGAAGGCATGAGCGTTGTACAGAAGAGCATCGATCAGACGAAGCTCGCGAAGCTGATCGAGACCGAGGAGGCCGAGTTCAACGGCCGCCATCCCGGCTCGCGCAAGATGACCGAGCGGGCGCACAAGTCGCTCGCGGGCGGCGTCGCCTCGAGCTGGCAGGCCACCGACCCGCACCCGATCTACCTGGCCGACGGCTACGGCTCGAAGGTGATCGACGTCGACGGCAACGAGTACGTCGACTTCCACAACGGCTACGGCGCGGTCGCCGTCGGCCACGCCCATCCGCGCATCGCCGAGGTCGTGTCCGAGCGGATCAAGCGCGGCTCGCACTTCGCCCAGCCGACCGAGGACGCCGTGATCTGCGGCGAGCACCTGCAGCAGCGCTTCGGACTGCCGCTGTGGCGGTTCTGCAACTCCGGCACCGAGGCCACGATGGACGCCGTGCGGCTGATGCGGGCGATCAAGGGCCGCGACATCCTGCTCAAGATCGAGGGCTCCTACCACGGCCACGGCGACGCCGTCATGGTGTCGGTGGCGCCGCCCGCCGCCAAGATCGGCCCGTACGACGACCCGGTGTCGGTGCCGCAGACGCTCGGGATCCCGGCCGAGGTCACCGAGCTCACCCGCGTGGTTCCGTTCAACGATCTCGATGCCCTCGAGCGGACGCTGCACCGCTACCAGGGCCGCGTGGCCGGCATGATCGTGGAGCCGGCGATGATGAACGCCGGCTTCGTCCTGCCCGACGACGGCTACCTGGCCGGCGTCAAGGAGCGGCTGCACGCGGCGGACGCGCTGCTCGCCTTCGACGAGGTGAAGACGGGCGCGACCATCGCCTACGGCGGCGCGGTCGAGCGCTTCGGCGTCACCCCCGACCTGCTGTGCCTGGCCAAGTCGGTCGGCGGCGGCCTGCCGTGCGGCGCGATCGGCGGCTCCGACGAGGTGATGGACTGGATCGCCTCGGGCAAGATCGACCAGGTCGGCACGTTCAACGGCAACCCGCTGACGATGGCGGCGATGCGCGCCACGCTGACCGAGATCCTCACCCACGACGCGTACACCGAGTTCGACCGCCTGGCCGAGATCCTGAAGACCGGCTGCGACGGCGTGATGGAGCGCACCGGCATCCAGGGCTACACCACCGTGAAGTCGGCCCGCGGCGCGGTCACCTACCGGGCCGAGCGGGTGCGCAACTACCGCGACTACCTCGAGGTGTCCGACGAGCTCGGCTACATCAACTGGCTCGTCCAGCTGAACCGGGGCGTGTTCATGGCGCCGTGGGGCAAGTCCGAGAACTGGACGCTGTCGGTGCAGCACTCCGAGGCCGACGTGCGCCGGTACGTGGACAACTTCGAGGAGCTGGGGAGGGCGCTGGCTTCATGAAAGCCGTCGTCTTCGAGGAGCACGGCGGGCCGGATGTCCTCAGCTACACCGACATCCCCGACCCGGAGCCGAAGCCGTTCGAGGTCCTGATCGAGGTCAGGGCGGCGGGCGCCAACTTCAACGACATCTGGGCGCGGCGGGGGATGCCGGGGATGAAGGTGATCTTCCCCCACGTCGCCGGCTCGGACGTGGCCGGCGTCGTCCGCGCGGTCGGATCCGACGTGGGCGGCACGGGCTTCGGCTCCTCGCCGGTGAAGGTGGGGGACGAGGTGGTCGTGCATCCCGGCCTGTCCTGCCGCACGTGCGAGATGTGCACGTCGGGGCAGGAGTTCTTCTGCCGCCAGTTCCTGATCTGGGGCTTCCAGACGGGCCCGAACAACGGCGGGCACTCCGAGCTCGTGACGCTCCCCGCCGTGAACGTCCTGCCCAAGCCGTCGAACCTCACGTTCGAGGAGGCGGCATCGATGCCGCTCGTGCTCGAGACGGCGTGGCGGATGCTCGTGACGCGCGCGCGCATCCAGGCCGGCGAGCATGTCCTGATCTGGGGCGGCGTCGGCGGCCTGGGCGTGATGGCCATCCAGATCTGCCGCCTCTTCGGGGCGATCCCGATCCCGGTGGTCGGCGGCGCGGGCAAGGTCGCAAAGGCGCAGGAGCTCGGCGCCGAGCACGTGATCGACCGCAGCAGCGAGGACGTCGGCGCGCGCGTGCGCGAGATCACGCGCAAGGTGGGGGCGGACGTGGTCTTCGAGCACTCGGGCCAGGACACGTGGCCGACGTCGATGGCCGCGATGCGCTGGGGCGGGCGGCTGGTCGTGTGCGGCGCCTCGACCGGCTACGAGGCGCTCACGGACCTGCGCTTCCTCTGGAACAAGCAGCAGAACCTGCTCGGGTCGCACCTGGCCAGCAAGGCCGAGCTCGCCGCCGCGCTGCGCGCGGTCGAGGCCGGCCACATCAAGCCGGTGATCGACCACGTCTTCCCGCTGAGCGAGGTCGGCCAGGCCCAGCAGCTGATGGAGGACCTGAAGGTGCAGGGCAAGCTCGTCTACGTGCCGTAGGCCGGGCATGCGAGAACCGGGGACTGTCCCCATGCGGGGACAGTCCCCACGTACGATGGCGTGATGCTGCGTCTCGCGGTGATCGGGCACATCGAGTGGGTGACGTTCGCGAACGCGCCCTTCGTCCCCAGGCCGGGCGAGATCGTGCACCTGACCGATCCGCTGGCGCAGCCGGGCGGGGGCGGCGCCGTGACGGCGGTCGCGCTCCAGCGGATGGGCGCGCAGGTCACGTTCTACACCGCTCTCGGCAGCGACGAGCGCGCCCGTGCGCCGCTCGAGCAGCACGGCGTCCGCCTGGAGGCGGTCGTGCGGGCCAGGCCGCAGACCGAGGTGCTCGCCCTCGTCGACGCGGCCGGCGAGCGGACGCTCTACGTCGTCGGCGAGAACGACGCCCCGAACGCGAGCGACCCGCTTGCCTGGGACGAGCTGGCCGGGATGGACGGCTGCTACTTCACCGGGTATGACCCGGCGACGGTGCGGCTGGGCCGCCGGGCGCGGGTGCTGGTGGTGACCGCCCGCCGGTTCGAGGCGCTGGTCGCGAGCGGCGTGCGTGCCGATGCGCTCGTCGGCAGCGGCCGGGATCGCGGCGAGCAGTACGACGTGTCCCGCCTGGCCGAGCCGCCCGAGCACGTGATCGTGACCGACGGGGCGAACGGCGGCACCGGATACGCGGCCGCCCCGGTGCCGGGCCCGGTGGTCGACACCTACGGTGCCGGCGACACGTTCGTGGCCGGGGTGCTGTACGGGCTCGCGTCCGGCTGGCCGCTCGATCGCACGCTGGCACATGCGGCCGCGCATGCCGCCGAGGCGCTGACCTGGCGGGGCGCGTTGCCCCCGCTGCCGTGATCCACGCTTGCTAATGTCTCCGCGATGAGCCGCCGGGCAGCCCTGTGCAGCGTGATGGTGACCGCGCTCGGTGCCGCGGCGCTGAGCGGCTGCGGTGGCACAGGCGTCCCCAGCGCGGCGACGGTCGACGTCGCCAAGGGCAAGCAGCTCTTCACGGCCAACTGCGGCTCCTGCCACAAGCTGGCAGACGCGGGCACGACGGGCACGATCGGCCCCGACCTCGACTCGGCCTACGCCGGCGACCGCATCATCGGCATGAAGGACTCCTCATTCGAGGCACTGGTGCGCCAGCAGATCGACCTGGCCGACCCGCCCATGCCCCGGCATCTGCTGAAGGGCGCCGAGGCGGACGACGTGGCCGCTTACGTGGCCAAGGTGGCCGGCGTCAAGCTGGCCAAGCAGTACAACCCCGGCTACTCGCCGCCATGACCGCGGCGGCCCGCACCGAGATCGTCGCGGTGCACGGTATGCACTGCGGCGGCTGCGAGCGCACCGTCAGCCGATCGCTCGAAGCGCTGCCGGGGGTGGGCCGCGCCCAGGCCGACCTGGTGGCCGAGGAGGTCGAGGTCACGTTCGACCCCGGCCGCACCGATCTGGACGCGATCCGGGCGGCGGTGCGCGAGGCCGGCTTCACGCCCGCGTAGGTGGCGCGGCGGGCTCCGGCGTTGACCGTGCTGTCAGCGCCGCGGAGGGCCAAGGCGATGCGCTGTCGTGCCCGCCGGGTGGTCGGGTACCCTGCGCCAACCCGGTCGCACAGGCCCATCGCGGCAATTGCCTCCTTAAAGCCCGACGACCCGCGGACGGGTCGTCGGAGGAGGCAGGTAGCTGCGAAGTGTGGGCACGTTCGGTCGCAGCGTCCGATGACGATTCTTGACCGAAATTGTTCGGGAACCGTTGGTTTGTTGTTAGCGATTCGTAAACATGCAAAGTTGACAGTAACTGGTAATCTCGCCTGCATGGTGGGATCGAGGCCGCCGCGGCGCCGCCCAGGACATCACAGCCGCGTGGAATCAATCATCTAGACTCTCGCGGCCGATGGACCTCTACGAGTACCAGGGAAAGCAGCTCTTCAGCCGGTTCGGCATCCCCGTCTCGGACGGCGAGGTCGCAAAGACGCCGGAGGAGGCCCGTGCGGCGGCCGAGCGGCTGGCCGCGCCCGTGATGGTGAAGGCGCAGGTCTACACGGGTGGGCGCGGCAAGGCCGGCGGCGTCAAGTATGCGGCCGACGCGGACGCGGCCGAGTCGCACGCGCGCGCGATCCTGGGACTCGACATCAACGGCCACGTGACCCGCCGCCTGTGGATCGAGCGCGCGTCGGACATCGAGCGCGAGTACTACTTCTCGATCACCTTCGACCGCGGCGCCAAGCGGCCGCTCCTGATGCTGACCACCGAGGGCGGAGTGGAGATCGAGGATGTCGCGCACGAGCGGATCGCCCAGCTGCACGTCGACCCGCTGGCCGGCCTGCACCCGTTCCACGCGCGCAAGCTCTGTTATGACGCCCGCATCCCCGCGGCCGAGATCCGGCAGGCGTCCGACATCATCGCGCGGGCGTATCGGGCGTTCGTCGAGACCGATGCCATGCTGGTCGAGATCAACCCGCTGATCGTCACTCCCGAGGGCGAGCTGCGGGCGCTCGACTCCAAGTACACGGTCGACGACAACGCGCTCTTCAAGCACCCCGACATCGCCGCCATGCGCGACGTGGAGGCGCTCGACGAGCAGGAGCGCCGGGCGCACGAGAACGGCGTCACCTACGTCAAGCTCGACGGCACCGTCGGCATCCTCGGCAACGGCGCGGGCCTCGTCATGTCGACGCTCGATGTCGTGGCCGGCGCGGGCGGGAGTCCGGCCAACTTCCTCGACGTCGGCGGCGGCGCCCAGGCGGACGAGATCGTGACGGCGATGGAGGTGCTCCTGTCCGACCCGAAGGTGCGGGCGGTGCTCTTCAACGTGTTCGGAGGCATCACCCGCTGCGACGAGGTCGCCCGCGGCGTCCTGACGGCGCTCGAGCAACTCGACGTGCGCGTGCCGATCGTCGTGCGGCTCGACGGGACGAACGACGTCGAGGGCCGCCGGATCCTGGCCGAAGCGGCGCCCCCGAACCTGTACGTCGAGGCGACGATGCTCGGCGCCGCCGAGCGCGTCGTCGAGCTGGCGGCGGCGTCGTAATGGCCATCCTCGTCGGCGCCGACACCCGCCTCGTCGTCCAGGGCATCACCGGCCGCGAGGGCAGCTTCCACACGCTGCGCAACCGCGACTACGGCACGGCTGTGGTCGCGGGCGTCACGCCCGGGAAGTCCGGCCAGGACGTCGACGGCATCCCGGTCTTCGACACCGTGGCCGCCGCCGTCGACGAGAGTGCCGCGAACACGGCGATGGTGTTCGTGCCGCCGCGCTTTGCCGCCGACGCGATCTACGAGGCGGTCGACGCCGGCGTGGCCACGATCGTGTGCATCACCGAGGGCATCCCCGCCCACGACATGCTGCAGCTCTACGGTTACGTGCGCGCCCGCGGCGCGACGCTGCTCGGGCCCAACTGCCCGGGCGCGCTCTCGCCGGGTGTCGCCAACGTCGGCATCATCCCGGCGCAGGTGTTCGGCAAGGGCCGCATCGGCCTCGTCTCGCGCTCGGGCACTCTCACGTACCAGATCGGCAAGGAGCTGGCCGACGCCGGCCTCGGCAACTCGACCATCGTCGGCATCGGCGGCGATCCCATCGTCGGCCTCTCGTTCATCGACGTCCTCGAGCGATTCGAGGCCGATCCCGACACCGACCTCGTGGTGATGGTCGGCGAGATCGGCGGCGACGAGGAGGAGAAGGCGGCGAAGTTCATCGGCGAGCACATGCGCACGCCCGTCGTCGCCTACATCGCCGGCTTCCAGGCGCCGCCCGGCAAGACGATGGGGCACGCGGGCGCGATCATCTCGGGATCGTCGGGCACCGCGCAGGCCAAGAAGGACGCGCTCGAGGGCCACGGCGTGCGCGTGGGCCGCAGCCCCACCGAGGCTGCCCAGCTCGCCGTCGAGGCCTACGCGAAGCTCGCGTAGGTGGCGGCGGCCGTCGCTTCCGGTAGGCTGGATCGCATGCCGCCCGCCACGATCTCCTTCACCCGCGGCGTCCCCGCCGCCGACCTGATCCCCGTCGACGACATGCGCGCCGCCATGATGCGGGCGCTCGATGCCGACCCGATCGCCGCCCTCTCCTACGCGCCGGGTGGCTACCGCCCGCTGCGCGAGTGGATCGGCGCCCGCCACGGCACCGACCCCGGCCGCGTGCTGATCGCAAACGGCTCGCTGCAGGCGCTCGGCTTCCTGGCTCAGCACTTCTTCGCCGGCGACGGCGGCTCGGCGGTCGTCGAGGCGCCCACCTATGACCGCACGCTCAAGATCCTGCGCGGCGCCGGGGCCGACATCCGGGCGGTGCCGCTCGAGGCCGACGGCATCGACGTCGATCGCCTGGGCGAGCTGCTCGCCGGCGGTCTGCGGCCCCGGCTCGTGTACGTGATCCCGACCTACCAGAACCCCTCGGGCGCGTGCGCGTCGCTCGCCCGGCGGCGGGCGCTGCTCGAGCTCGCCCACCGGTACGACCTGATCCTGGTCGAGGACGACCCGTACGGGCTGCTGCGGTTCGAGGGCGACCCGGTGCCGACGCTGCACGAGCTCGACGGCGGCGAGCGGGTGATCTACTGCTCGTCGTTCACGAAGACGATCGCGCCGGGTGTGCGCACCGGCTACCTGGTCGTCCCGGAGGCGCTCGTGAAGCCGCTGGCCGTCCTGTCGGAGAACACCCATATCGGGCCGAACACCCTGGCCGAGGCGGTGGTCTGGGCGTACTGCGCCGCGGGCCGGTTCGAGCCCAACGTCGAGCGGGCGACCGCCGGGCTGCGGGCGCGCCGCGACGCGATGCAGACGGCGCTCACGGAGCACTTCCCCGAGGGGTCGCGCTGGACGATGCCGCGAGGGGGCTACTTCTTCTGGGTCGACCTGCCCGACGGCATCGACACGACCGATGCGCTCGCGGCGGCGACGGAGCGGGGCGTCCCGTACGTGAGGGGGGCGGACTTCTTCGTCTCGGAGGGCGGCCGCAGCTCCGTGCGGCTGGCCTACAGCGCGTGCGCCACCGACCAGATCGGCGAGGGCATCGCCCGGCTCGGGGCGGTGCTCGCAGAGCGGCGCTCCGCGGTCACCGCCTGACCCTTGAGCTCCGCCGGGTTGACATTTTCCGGAAATTCCGGCAGACTCCTCCGTACTCGGAGGAGGAGCGAGTGGTAGCCGCAGGCAGGGCGCGATCGCGGGTCTCACTCCGGGATTGCCTCGGGGTGGCCGCCGCCACCGCGGGGGCCAAGGCGATCGCGCCCAGCCCGGGCCGGCACCAGCCGGCCCGATCAGGCTGACAGGTTCTCGCGGCGGTGTGGTCTAGGCCACGGCCGCCTGGGCGGCGGCTTCGAGGAGGCGGGCCTGCCGCGGTGGCACCATGCGCCCCTTCTGCATCGGCCGGAACGTCGGGCAGGGCCGAGGCAGGCGCAGCGCGCACAGCTCGGTCTTGCGGAAGTAGCAGTCGTCGCAGGTCGCTCGGCGCGGGGGTGGAGCCACGGTCCTCCTCATACGGTCGGGTGGAGTGCGGCAGTCTATGGAACCGATCCGCCCGGCTCCACCGCTCCGCGGACACAGAGGCCGCAAAGAGCGCCCAACGGGGTGAATGGTGGATGGCTGGCGAGCGGCGCGCCGCAGGGACACCGCCGCAGCGCATATCCGGGGTCATCTGGGCAAGCCGCGGCATGGCCCATGCGCCAGCGCGACGCCGCAGACGCGCCAGGAGCGCGAACGCTCACCCGGCCCGGCGCGGGGGCAGGTTCCGGATCACGCGCAGCGCCTGGGCGAAGGTGTTCACGCCGATCACCCGCAGCTTCCCGGCGGCCGCCTGGCGGGCTGCCTTGACGTTGGCCTTCGGGACGAGAAACGTGTCGGCGCCGGCGTCGATCGCGCCCAGCGCCTTCTGCTTGGCCCCGCCGATCTCGATCACGTCGCCGAGGGGATCGAGCTCGCCGGTCGCGGCGATGCGGTGCCCGTCCAGGAGGTGGCGGCCGCTCAGGCTGTCGTAGATCTCGAGGGCGAATGCGAGCCCCGCCGAGGGGCCGCCGATGCCGCTGATCGTGTAGTGCACCTTGACCGGGATGCGGCCGATGCGGACGTCGTCGCCCACGGCGACGCCGATGATGGCGTGGTGCTTGCCGTCGGTGCTCTCGACCGTGCGCAAGCGCTTCGTGCCGGTGCGGCCGAACGTGTACCCGGCGGAGTCGCCGGGGCGCAGGCGACGTGTCAGCGCCACCAGATCCGCGGCCGAGCGCACCGGATGGCCGTCGACGGCGGTGATCACGTCGCCGGCCACGATCCCGGCCTTCGCCGCGGGCAGGCCGGGCGTCACGTCCTCGACCAGCGCGCCCAGGTGCCTGATCGTGACGTCCTTGCCGAGGGCCCGCTCGGCCACCGCCTCCGCCACGACCTGCGACGTGTCCATGGCCTGGAAGTCCTCGTGCACGCGCTGCTTCTCCGACTGGCCGGGCAGCACCACCTCGCGGTCGGGAATCAGGGTCGCCCCGTGCACGAGGTAGCGCCCCCAGAGCTCCTCGAGCTTGTTGGCCTCGAGCTCGTGGACGTCGACGAAGTAGAACCCCGTCCCCGCCGCCGGCCCCTTGCCGCCGGGGATGTGCAGGTACGTCGCGGCGGGATGGGCCTTGTCGGGCCACAGGATGAAGTAGCCCGACGGCGTCCGCCACGCCCACACCAGGGTCGCCGCCACCGCCAGCGCCAGCACGGCGAGCAGCGCCGGCCACGAGCGCCGTAGCCACCGCAGCACCGTCATCCGACGACCGCGAGGGAGCCTGCGACCGACACGGCGGCGATCACCCCGACGCCGAGCAGCGAGATCACGTTGAGCTTGCCGTAGACCATGTGGCCGCGGCCGAACTCGGAGAGCGCGAAGCCGGCGAGGGCGCCGCCGATCAGGCCGCCGATGTGGCCGCCGATCGAGATCCCCGGGATGCCGAAGGTGAAGGCCAGGTTGATCACGATCCACAACCCGAGGCTCTGGAACAGGGCCATGCCGCGCTGGCGCTCGAGCACGAAGAGCGCGCCCATGAGGCCGAAGATCGCCCCCGACGCGCCGGCGGTGGCCGCGTCCGGCGACAGGATCAGCGCGCCGAAGCTGCCCGAGAGCGCGGCGGTGAAGTACACGGCCGCAAGTCGCACCGGGCCGGCGTAGCGCTCGAACACGCCACCCAGCAGGTAGAGCACGTACATGTTGAGGCCGATGTGGAGCAGCCCGTAGTGGACGAACGCCGCGCTCAGGAGCCGGTAGTCCTGGCCGTGCGCGACCGCCGGCCCGAACAGCACGAGGCGGTCGCCGAGCCGGTTCAGCGTGCCGGCGCTGAAGCCGATCCCCCCGGAGACGCCGACCTTGTTCGTGAGCACGAAGATGACGATGTTCGCGGCGATGAGCGCATAGGTCAGGACGGGCGCGTGCGGCATCGTGAACCCAGCCCGCTGCGCCATCGTGCGCCGGCCCGCGCACTCGGGGCAGCGCATGCCGACCGCCGCGTGCGTCATGCAGTCCGCGCAGATCGGCCGCCCGCAGTTCGAGCAGTGCAGGCCGGTCTCACGGTCGGGATGGCGGTAGCACGTATCCACGCCGGAATCGTAGGCGGCGGTGTTAAACCGGAAGGTATGACGGCGTACGCCCTGGCTCTACCAGACGCCGCGGAGCATGCCCCCGTCGACCGGCAGGACGGTACCCGAGATATACGCGGCCCTGGTCGAGCACAGGAACGCCACCGCGGAGCCGATCTCGTCGGGCTCGCCGAGCCGGCGCGCGGGCACCGCCTGGATGTCCGCCCGCTCGGCGGCGGCGGGGTCGGGGTGGTGGCCCCACAGCTCCCGCACCCGGTCGGTGTTGATCTTGCCGGGGGCGATGGTGTTCACCGTGATGCCGTCGGGGCCGAGCTCGTGAGCGAGGGTCTTCGCCCAGCCGATCACGCCGGGCCTGATCGCGTTTGAGAGCAGCAGGTTGGGGATCGGCTCGCGCACCGACCAGGATGCGATGTTGACGACCCGTCCGCGGCCGCTCTTGCGCAGGTGCGGCAGCGCCAGGCGGGTGAGGCGGACAACGGCGTTCAGCGACAGCTCGAACGCCTCCGCCCAGGCCTCGTCGGGCGTGCTCTCGAACGTCCCCGGCGGCGGGCCGCCGGCGTTGTTCACCACGATGTCGAGCCGGCCACGAGCCGCGACGGTCTCGTCGACGACGCGGCGCAGGAGGTCGTGGTCGCGGACGTCGCCGCTCACCGCGAGCGTGCCAGGGCCGATCTGGGCCGCCGCCGCCTCGAGCCGTTCCCGGCCGCGGGCGACGGCCGTCACGGCGCAGCCCTCGGCCGCGAGCGCGCGGGCGATGCCGAGGCCGATCCCCGACGAGGCGCCGCCGACGACGGCCGCGGTTCCCTGCAGCTCCAGATCCACCGGGCGAGACCCTATAGCATGGCGCCCGTGCGGTACGGCCCCGCCGACTCGAGCCAGACGCCCCGCTTCAGCGGGCCGCGCACCTTCATGCGCCTGCCCCTGCGCGAGTCGCTCGACGACGTCGACGTGGCGGTGATCGGGGTGCCCACCGACGACGCTGTCTCGTTCCGCTCCGGCGCCCGCTTCGGCCCCGAGGGCATCCGCTCGGCGTCGGTGCTCCTGCGCCCGTACAACCCGGGCCTCGGCGTCGACGTCACGAGCCACCTGTCGATGATCGACTTCGGGGACGCGCCCACGGTGCCCGGCTACCACGAGGAGACCCTGCGCCGGATCCAGGCCTTCCTCGAGCCCGTGCACACAGCCGGCGTGACGCCGATCTGCATCGGCGGCGACCACTCGATGGTGCTGGCCGAGCTGCGCGCGGCGGCCGCGACGCACGGCCCGCTCGCGCTCGTGCACCTGGATGCCCACGCCGACGTGTGGGACGCCTACTACGGCGCGCGCTACTTCCACGGCACCGTGTTTCGGCGCGCCGCCGAGGAGGGGCTGGTCGACCCGGCGGCGTCGGTGCAGGCGGGCATGCGCGGCACGCTTTACGGCGCCGACGACGAGCGCGAGCCCGCCCGGCTGGGGTACGAGGCGATCCCGTGGGCGGAGCTCGAGCACATGCCGCCCGCCGACTACGGCGACCGCGTGCGTGCCCGGGTCGGCGACCGGCCGGCGTTCCTCTCCTTCGACATCGACTTCGTCGACCCGGCGTTCGCGCCGGGCACCGGCACGCCCGAGGTGGGCGGCCCGACGAGCGGCCAGGCGCTCGCCTACCTGCGCGCCCTGCACGGCATCGACTTCCGCGCCTTCGACTGCGTCGAGGTGGCGCCGGCGTACGACCCGGCCGGGATCACGTCGTGGCTGGCCGCCACCGTCTGCCACGACATGCTGTCGCTGCTCGCGCTGCGGGCGCGGGACGCTCGGTGACATCGAGTTCCAGATGCAGGTGAGGTTTGCGCGCCACACCGACCGCCTCGCCGAGGTGGTGGGCTTCTATCGCGATCGGCTGGGACTGCCGCAGCTCGGGCGGTTCGACGATCACGACGGCTACGACGGCGTCTTTCTCGGGCTGCCCGGCACCGGCGCCCACCTCGAGCTCACTAGCGGTGGTGGACACGGTGCGCCCACGCCGCACGCCGAGACGCTGCTCGTCCTTTACCTCGGAACCCAGCAGGCGGTCGCCGACGCGCTGCGCCGCGCCGGCGCAGAACCGGTCCCGGCCGCAAATCCCTACTGGGACGAGCACGGCGTGACCATCGTCGATCCGGACGGCTTCCGGGTCGTCCTCGTTCCGGAGGCGTGGGAGGACGCCTGAACAGCCGGTGCCTGGCACCGGCTATTCACGCTGCGATGCGCGGGCCCGGGCCGCCGACACGACGATGCCCTTGCGCTCGTACATCTCTGCCGCCCGCGCGAACTCCTGCCGCGCGGCGTCGGCGTCTCCCGCGGCGACGAGCACCCGCCCGAGCACCATGCCGGCGTCCCCCCGGTCGTCGATTGCGTCGGTCGGCTCGCGCAGCGCGCAGGCCTCACGAGCGAGCGCCAGGGCTTCGGCATGCCGCCCCCGCCGCGACAGGAGCAGCGCCTCGGCGGAGCGCCAGAGCGCCTGTGAGGTGACGTCCATGAGTGGCGCCGAGCGGCGGCATGCGTCCGCCGCCGCGGCGGCCTCGCCGAGGCGGCCGAGGTCGGCCAGGATCAGCGCGCGCATGCCCTCGTTCGTCGAGAGGTAGCCGGTCTCTCCCAGCCGCCGCAGCTCGTCCGAGCCCTCGCGCAGCAGCGCCTCGGCCCGCTCCCTGTCGCCCGCCAGGATCTCGATCCGCGCCGCGATCTGCGCCGTCACCGCCCACCCCACCCGGTGGCCGTGGTCGGCTCGCAGCGATCGCGCGCGGGCGACGTCGTCACGGCCGGCGGCGACGTCTCCGGCCGCGGCCCGGGCGGCGCCGCGGGCGAGCAGGGATTCGGCGTGGATCGTCCGCGGTGGCGCCGCGGCGTCCAGCACTCCGCCGACGTGCGCGATCACCTCGTCCGCCGGGGTCGGCCCGAACCAGAGCATCAGCGGGATATCGGAGGCGACCCGCACCTCCTGGGCGCGGTCGCCGGCCCGTCGTGCCGCCTCGAGCGCCTGCAGCAGGGCGCGGTGCGCCGCCTCGTAGCGGCAGGCCTCGGCGTGATACCCGGCCATCGCCAGCCAGCCGCGAGCGAGGCCGCGATCGTCGCGGCGTGCGGCGAAGAGCTCCAGGGCGGCCGCCGCGCGCTGCGCGGTCCCGGCCAGATCGTGGTCCTCGGTGAGCTGAAACAGGTGGAACCTGGCGATGTCGGCGTAGGCGGCGGCGAGATCGTCGCCGGCGCCGGCCAGGCGTTCGACCTCATCGGCGGCGCGGTCGAAGTCGCCGCGCTCCATGAGTTGATAGGCCAGCTCGAGCCGCAGGCCGACGGGATCCGCGCCGCCACCAGCGGCCGCGGCCCGGGCGAGGAGGTTGGCGGCGGCCGCCGCGTCCGCGCGCTCGGCCGCCCGCCGGCCGGCCGCAGCCAGGGCATCCGCCGCGGCGCCGGCGGCCGCGGCGGTGGGCGCGCCGGCCGGATCGAGCTGCGCGCGCAGCTGCCAGGCCTGCTCGAGATGATAGGCGCGGATCTCGTTCGAAAGCGCCCCGCGACCGGCGAGCCAATCCGCCAGCCGCTCGTGCACCTCGGCTCGCTCCTGCTTGGAGAGGCGCTCGTAGGCGACGTCACGGATCAGCTGGTTGCGGAAGGCATGTGCGGAGTCGCCGGCGACCTCGGTGGCCGCGGGCCGCACCAGGTCGGCTCGCACCAGCTCCTCCAGGCCGTGGACGATGGCGCCGGCGTCGGCGGCGGGCAGCGCGGCGCGGAGGGAACCGAGGTGGAACACCCTGCCCTCGACGGCGGCGTGCTCGAGCAGCGAGCGCAGCGGCGGCGCCAGCCGGTCGATGCGGGCGGCCAGAAGCGCCCGGATCGTGGGCGGGAGCCGGCCGCTGCCGCCGCCGTCCTCGAGCGCCATGGCGAGCAGCTGCTCGGCGAACAGCGGGTTGCCTTCCGCCGAGGCGACGATCCGCCCGCGCACGTCCGCCGGAACGGCACCCGCGGCCAACCGCTCGACGAGCGTGGCGCTGTCGGCGGGCGTGAGCGACTCCAGCAGCAGGGTGGCGCCGTTGTACGCGCTCGTCGCCCAGCTGGGCCGGGCGTCGAACAGCTCCGGCCGGGCCAGGCAGAGCACGAGCACGGGCGCCGCGCGCGCGAATGCGGCCAGATGCTCGACGAGGCCGTTCAGCGCCGGCTCGGCCCATTGGACGTCGTCCAGCACCAGCACGACCGGCCGGGACTCGGCGAGCGTCTCGAGCACGCGGCGCACGGCCCAGGGGATCTCGAGCTCACCGTCGCCGGGCTCGCGGCCGAGCGCCGCGGCCACCGTCCCGGCGATGCGGGCGCCGTCCGGCCGGCCGGCCATCAGCCGGCCGACCTCAGAAGCGGGGTCGTCACCGAACGCTCGGGAGAGCGCCTCGGCCAGCGGCCAGTACGTGATCCCCTCCCCGTATGGCAGGCAGCGCCCCCACAGGACCTGCGCGTCGGGGACGGCGGCCAGGAACTCCTGGGTGAGGCGCGTCTTGCCGATCCCGGCTGCTCCCAGCAGGGTCACCAGGTGGCATCCGCCGACGCGCACGGTGCGCTCGTACAGCGCGCGCAGCAGCCGCAGCTCGTCGTCACGACCGACGAGCGGCGCGTCCATCCTGCGGGCGAGCGGATCCGCCCCGGGCACCACTCGCACGAGCGGGTGGGCCGTCAGGGCGCGCACCTTGCCCCTGGCGTCGACGGCCCGGGGCGACCCGGTCTCGACCGCGCCTCGCACCAGCCGTTCGGTCGCGGCGCCGAGCAGCACCTCGTCCGCGGCGGCGGCCTGCTCGAGCCGCGCGGCGACGTTCACCGCGTCGCCTGTGACCAGCGCCTCGCCCGTGCCGACCACGACCTCCCCGGTGTTCACGCCCATCCGGCTCGCCATCCGCACGCCGCGGGTCGCGTCGAGGTTGCCGCCCAGCTCGATCAGCGCCGTGCGCATCTCCTCGGCGGCGCGCACCGCCCGCAGGGCATCGTCCTCGTGCAGATCGGGCAGCCCGAAGACCGCCATCACCGCGTCGCCGATGAACTTCTCCACAGTGCCGCCGTGCCGCTCGACGGCATCGCGCATGCGGGCGTGGTACGCCGTCATCACGCCCCGCAGCACCTCCGGGTCGAGCCGATCGCCGAGCGCCGTCGACCCGACCAGGTCGCAGAAGAGCACGGTGACCGTGCGGCGCGACTGCGCCACGGCCGAATGGGCAAGCGCGGCCCCGCACTCGTTGCAGAAGCGGGCGTCGCCCGCATTCTGGTGTCCACACCTGCTGCACGCGCCGCCGGCCACCGGGTCAGGATACGCCGCGGCGGACCGCCCACTCGCCCCTACAATCCGCCGCCATGGCCAACCTGCTCCTGATCGTCGTCGACTGCCTGCGTGCCGACATGCTCGCCCGCGGGCGGGGCGCCTGGCCGCGCATGAGCGGCCTGGCGGCGGGCGGCGCGCGCTTCACCGACAGCTACTCGACCTGCCCGACGACGACGCCGGCCGTGACCGCGATCCTGACCGGCCGCTATCCGTCCGCCCACGGCGTGCGCGGCCTCCGCGGCACGCAGCTCTCCACCGCCATCCCGACAGCCGCCGAGCAGCTGGCCCAGGCCGGATACGTGACGTGGTGCTCGGCGACGGGGCCGCTGCTCGACACCGTCGGCACCTTCCGCGGGTTCGCCGAGGCCGACTACCGCGACGTCCCCCGCCGCTCCGTGCACTCGCCATGGGGCGGGGAGAGCATCGAGCAGCTGGCGCGGCTCGCGGCCGGCGAGCGGCCCTTCTTCGCCCTCGTGCACCTGTGGGATGCGCACACGCCGCGCAGCTACCCGGCCGAGTACGAGGACCGCAGGCACGGGCGCAACGCCTACGAGCGGGCCCTCTCCGGCATGGACGCATGGGTCGGCGCCGCGGTCGAGGCGGCGGGGCCCGACACCGTCGTCGTCCTGACCGGCGACCACGGCGAGAACGTCGTGTTCGAGCCGCACAACCTGCGGGAGCAGGCGGCCTGGCGCAGGATCAACCAGCGGCTGCCCATCGCCCGCTGGTCGCAGGCGGCGGTCGAGCACGGCGTGCGCAGCCACTCCAAGCGCGCGCTGCGGTGGGCGCCGCGCTACTTCTGGAACCACGGCCAGACGCTGCTCGAATCGCTCGTCCGCGTGCCGCTGGTCGTCTTCGGCCCCGGGCGTGGTCGCCGGCGGGCGGCGAACGCCCGTGAGCCATGTCGATCTGGCGCCGACCCTGGTCGACCTGGCCGGCGGGCAGCACCCGGCCGCCGGATGGCAGGGCACGAGCCTGGCCGAGGCGCTGCGCGGCGGCGGCGAGCCGCCGGGCCACCCGGTGATGATGGAGATCGCGGTCGCGCCGTCGATCCCGGCCATCCGCCAGCAGGCCGTCCGCGACGGCCGCCACAAGCTGATCACCTCGTTCGACGACGAGCGGGTCACCGACGCGCTGTACGACCTCGCGGCCGACCCCGGCGAGCGGCACAACCTCAGCCTGGCCCAGCCGGTGCTCGCCGAGCAGCTGCGCGAGACGCTGCGCGAGCTCGCGTCCGAGCGGGCCGAGACGGTCACGATGGCCGCCGATGAGGACGAGGAGATCGCCGAGCGGCTGCGCGAGCTGGGCTACATGTAGCCTTCGGCGGAGTTGACTGGCCTGCACGGGCTGGCTACCCTGAGTTGGTACGAGCAATCCGCGACCGAAGGAGGCAGACGATGAGCACAGAGACCCGATCGGCCTCCACGCGCCGCGTCTGACCGCTCGTCCCGCCGTAAGGCGGGTCTGATGCTCCCCGAGTCGACGACGGCGCCCACGCGCACTCGTCCAATTCTCTCGAGGAGACTTCCCCAGTGAGCCTTTCCGACCTGGGCTTCGGCCCTGCACTTGCCACCGCGTTCGCCCCGTACGCCGAATCGGGGCTCGAGCTCGGCCGCGTCGCCGTGGAGCACCGCGGCGCGCTCGTCCTGCACACCGACACCGAGGAGATCTGGGCCGAGGTGCCCGGCCGGCTCCGCCACCGGGCGGCCTCTGTCGCCGACCTGCCGGCGGTCGGCGACTGGGTCGCCTTCGGCCGCCATCCCCAGGGCGGGCGCGCGACCATCGAGGCCGTGCTGCCCCGGCGCACGGCGTTCGTGCGCAAGGCCGCCGGCTTCGAGTCCGTCGAGCAGGTCGTCGCCGCGAACGTCGACATCGTCTTCGTGGTCACGTCGCTGGTCGACGACCTCAATCCGCGCCGGCTCGAGCGCTATCTCGCCCTTGCCTGGGAGAGCGGAGCGGAGCCCGTCGTCGTCCTGACCAAGTCCGACCTGTGCGAGAGCATCGAGACGGCCGTCGCCCAGCTCGGCGGCGTCACCTTCGGCGTGCCTGCGCACGTCGTCTCGGCCGTCACCGGCGAGGGCATCGACGAGCTGACCGCGCACGTCGCCGGAGGCCGCACGGCGACCCTGGTCGGCTCGTCCGGCGTCGGCAAGTCGACCCTCGTGAACCGGCTGTGCGGCTCCGAGCGGCTCGCCACCGCGGCGCTGCGGCCGGATGGGCGCGGCCGGCATACGACCACGCATCGCGAGCTGGTCGTGCTCGCGACCGGCGGGTGCCTGATCGACACGCCCGGCATGCGCGAGCTCACGCTCTGGGACGCCGAGGACGGGCTCGAGCAGGCCTTCGAGGACGTCGAGGAGCTCGCCGCGAGGTGCCGGTTCTCGGATTGCGCGCATCGCACCGAGCCGGGCTGCGCCGTGCATGCGGCGATCGCGGACGGGACGCTCGACCCGAGCCGGCTCGAGAGCTTCCGCCACCTGCAGCGAGAGCTGCGCTACCTCGAGATCCGCCACGACGCCCGCGCCCGCTCGGACGAGCGCAAGCGCTGGCGGGCGATCAGCCTCGAGCAGCGCCAGCGCAGCCGCGACTAGCCGGGAGCCGATCAGGAATCGAGAAGCGGCCGCCGGCGGCCCATCCCTATCATGACCGGCATGGACGCGACGATCCACGCCGCCGACCGCCACGACCTGATCCGCGTGCACGGCGCGCGCGAGAACAACCTGAAGGACATCAGCGTCGCCATCCCGAAGCGGCGGCTGACGGTCTTCACGGGCGTGTCCGGCTCGGGCAAGAGCTCGCTGGTGTTCGACACCATCGCCGCGGACTCGCAGCGGCTCATCAACGAGACCTACAGCGCCTTCGTGCAGGGCTTCATGCCGACGCTGGCGCGGCCCGAGGTCGACGTGCTGGAAGGGCTGACGACCGCGATCATCGTCGACCAGGAGCGGATGGGGGCCGATCCCCGCTCGACCGTCGGCACCGCCACCGATACGAACGCGATGCTGCGCATCCTCTGGAGCCGCCTCGGGCAGCCGCACATCGGCCCGCCGGGCGCATTCTCCTTCAATGTCCCGTCGGTGCGGGGGAGGGGCGGGATCACCGTCGAGCGCGGTCCCGGCAAGACCAAGACCGTGCGCGCGTCGTTCTCGCGCACCGGCGGCATGTGCCCGCGCTGCGAGGGCCGGGGCGCGGTCACCGACTTCGACCTGTCTGCCCTGTACGACGACAGCAAGTCGATCAACGAGGGCGCGCTCACGATCCCCGGCTACAGCACCGACGGCTGGTACGGCCGCATCTTCAGCGGCTGCGGCTTCTTCGACCCGGACAAACCGATCAGCAAGTTCACCAAAAAGGAGCTCCAGGCGCTGCTGTACAAGGAGCCGACCAGGATCAAGGTCGCGGGCATCAACCTCACCTTCGAGGGCCTGATCCCGAGGCTGCAGAAGTCGTTCCTGTCGAAGGACGTCGACGCGATGCAGCCGCACGTCCGCGCGTTCGTGGAGCGGGCGGTGACGTTCACGACCTGCCCCGACTGTGACGGCACGCGCCTCGGCGAGGCGGCCCGGTCGGTGCAGATCGAGGGGTTGAGCATCGCCGCCGCCTGCGCGATGCAGATCAGCGACCTCGCCGACTGGGTGCGGGGCCTCGACGAGCCATCCGTCGCGCCGCTGCTCGCCTCGCTCACGGACACGCTCGACTCGTTCGCCGAGATCGGGCTCGGCTATCTGTCGCTCGACCGCCCGGCGGGCACGCTCTCCGGCGGCGAGGCGCAGCGGGTGAAGATGATCCGCCACCTCGGCTCGTCGCTCACCGACGTCACCTACGTCTTCGACGAGCCCACGATCGGTCTGCACCCCCATGACATCCAGCGGATGAACGACCTGCTGCTGCGCCTGCGGGACAAGGGCAACACCGTGCTCGTCGTCGAGCACAAGCCGGAGGTGATCGCGATCGCCGACCACGTCGTCGATCTCGGCCCCGGCGCCGGCACCGCCGGCGGCGAGGTGGTGTTCGAGGGCACCGTCGAGGATCTCCGCGAAGGCGACACCGTGACCGGGCGCCACCTGGACGACCACGCCTCCCTGAAGGAGGCGGTGCGCGCGCCGGCGGGCGTGATCGAGGTGCGCGGCGCGAGCGTCCACAACCTGCAGGACGTCGACGTGGACATCCCGCTCGGCGTGCTGGTCGTCGTCACCGGCGTGGCCGGATCGGGCAAGAGCTCGCTCATCGGCGGGTCGGTCTCGGGCGGGGACGGGGTCGTGTCGGTCGACCAGACCCCGATCAAGGGCTCACGGCGCAGCAACCCGGCGACCTACACGGGGCTGCTCGACCCGATCCGCAAGGCGTTTGCGAAGCGAAACGGCGTCAAGCCGGCGCTGTTCAGCGCGAACTCCGAGGGCGCCTGCCCGACCTGCAACGGCGCCGGTGTCGTCTACACCGACCTCGCGGTGATGGCCACAGTCGCGAGCACCTGCGAGGAGTGCGCCGGGAAGCGCTTCCAGGCCGAGGTGCTGGAGTACACGTTCGGCGGCAAGGACATCAGCGAGGTGCTCGCCATGCCCGTCGCCGAGGCGGCGGAGTTCTTCGCCGCCGGCGAGGCGAAGACGCCGGCCGCGCACACGATCCTCGGCCGGCTCGCCGACGTCGGACTCGGGTACGTCAGCCTCGGCCAGCCGCTCACGACCCTGTCCGGCGGCGAGCGCCAGCGGCTCAAGCTGGCGACGCGCATGGCCGAGAAGGGCGGCGTGTACGTCCTCGACGAGCCGACGAACGGCCTTCACCTCGCGGATGTCGAGCGTCTGCTCGGCCTGCTCGACCGGCTCGTCGACTCCGGCAAGTCGGTCATCGTGATCGCCCACCACCAGGCGGTCATGGCGCACGCCGACTGGATCATCGACCTGGGCCCCGGGGCCGGCCACGACGGCGGCCGGATCGTCTTCGAGGGCACGCCCGCCGACCTGGTGGCCGCTCGCTCCACCCTCACGGGCGAGCACCTCGCGGCCTACGTCGGGGCCTGACCGAGGCCACGCGCAGCCGTGTGTGGCACCATCTCGCAGGTGACCGGCCCGCCCGCCGCGACGCAGCGCCTGCACGACCTCGCGCGGCTGCGCCGCGTCCGCGACCGGATCGACCGGGAGTACGCGCAGCCGCTGGACGTCGAGGCGCTCGCCCGCGGAGCGCACATGTCGGCCGGGCACCTGAGCCGCCAGTTCCGCCTCGCCTACGGCGAGTCGCCGTACTCCTACCTGATGACGCGGCGGATCGAGCGGGCAATGGCGCTGCTGCGGCGCGGCGACCGGAGCGTCACCGAGGTCTGCTTCACGGTCGGCTGCTCGTCGGTCGGCACGTTCAGCACCCGCTTCACCGAGCTGGTCGGCGTGCCGCCCAGCACCTACCGGCGCGACGCGGCCCGGGCGACGGCGGGGATACCGTCGTGCGTGGCCAAGCAGGTCACCAAACCGGTCAGGAATCACCAAGCGCGCCCGCCGGGGCGCACCTAGCATGACCGGCATGAACATCACCATTCACGCCAGCTTCCTGCCGCAGGACGATCCGGATGCAGCCGTCGCCTTCTATCGCGACACGCTCGGCTTCGAGGTCAGAAACGACGTCGGCTACAACGGCATGCACTGGATCACGGTCGGGCCGCCCAACCAGCCCGAGACGTCCATCGTCCTGCACCCGCCGGCCGTCGGCGCCGGCATCACCGACGACGAGCGCCGCACCATCACCGAGATGATGGCCAAGGGCAGCTACGCCACCCTCGTCCTCGCCACCGATGACCTCGACGGGGTCTTCGAGCAGATCGAGGCCCGCGGCGGCGAGGTCGTGCAGGAGCCGACCGAGCAGCCCTACGGGATCCGCGACTGCGCGTTCCGCGATCCCGCGGGCAACCTGATCCGCATCAGCGAGCTGCGCTGAGGCGACGCTCTACAGCGGCGCTTCCTCGGACTCGCGCTCGATCTCGAGCTCCTGCTCGAGGGCGGCCCGGCGGCCGCGCCGCGGCGTGCGGATTCGCTTCAGCAGGGCCGCGATGCGCTGGCGCTCGCCCGGTGTCACCACGCCAACGGCCATCAGCGCGAGCGGGAAGGCCGCGACCATCGCCACGCGGGCGGAGATGCCGACGACGCCGACCGCCGGCACGAGCTCGACCAGGGCGGCCATGAAGATCGCGGCGAGCGCGACGATCCGCAGCACGCGGCCGAAGTCGTAGGAGACCGGATAGCTGCGCTGCGCGTTGCGCCAGCCCAGCACGACGAGCACCGAGAACCCGATCACCGTCGACCAGCCCGCGCCCAGGATGCCCCACTTGGGGATCATCCAGAAGTTCAGGCCGATGTTAACGGCCGCCGCCGTGCCGGTGACGACCGGTGTGAGCTTCGTGCGCTTCGACCGGTTCACTCCGATGTTCAGGATGTAGTAGGCGCCGTAGAGCACCGAGCCCGACATGAGCAGCGGCACCACGGGCACGGCGCCGAACCACTGCGGGTTCATCGCCAGGTGGATGTACGGGGTCGAGAGCGCCGTGATCGCGACGACGCCCCACGCCATCACCATCGACCAGTAGGTGAGCACCGCCCGGTAGGTGCGCTTGGCGTCGCCGTCGTCGATGATCAGGTTCGCGAACGGGATCCAGGCCGTCTGGAAGGCCGACACGATCAGCATGATCCCCAGGGCGATCTTGCTCGCCGCCGAGTAGGTGCCGAGCTGGGCGCTGCGCTCGAGCTGCGTCCCCGGCGTCAGCCGCTGCACCTGCACGCGGTCGGCCAGGTTGAGCGCCCAGAGCGCCACGCCCGAGGGCATGAGCGGCAGCGAGAAGTGCAGCATCTGGCGCAGCAGCGGCCACACGATCTGCAGGCCGACCATGTCGCGCCGCGCCCACAGGAGCAGGAAGTAGGTCAGGTAGGTGCCCGAGAAGTTGCCGAGCATGATCCCGGCGGCGCCCATGTGCAGCGGGATCACGAACGTCACCGAGAGCACGATCGTGATGGCGATGTTCACGAGCGAGTAGACGACGAACGCCGCGGGCCGCTGCTCGATGCGGTAGATGCCGGTGACGATCGTGTAGTTGATGGTGACCCACAGCCCGGCCAGGCCGATCAGGGCCAGCTCGCGCGTGACCTGGAGGGCCGAGGAGATCGGGTCGATCGCGACGAGGCCGAGCACGACAGCGATCGTCGAGAGCGCCATGACCGCGGTGAACGACGTGCGGATGGTGCGCCTGCGCGCGTCGGGCTCGCGATGATCCCAGCAGAACCGGAACATCGCCGTCGTCAGCCCGAACTGGCACACGATCGACGCGAGCGCGCTGGCCGCCATCACCGTCTCGACCTGGCCGAAGCCGGCCTGGCTCACATACTGCGGCTTGGTGTAGATCGGCAGCAGGAAGATGCCGACGAGCTTCGAGACGATCCCGCCGAGGCCGTACACGAACGACTGGCCGGCCAGTTGCCGGAGCCGGGCGCCCATGCCGGTGTGCTCGGCTGCCTCCTCCCGCGGGGGTTTCTGTGCGGTCAGAGGCCCATGACGCCGATGAGCTCGCGCACGGCGTCGGCCGAGCGGGAGAGCTGGGCCTGCTCGTCCGCGTTCAAGGTGATCTCGAGCACCTCCTCGAGCCCGGCGGCGCCGAGCCGGCAGGGCACGCCCATGTACAGGCCGTCGAGGCCGTACTCGCCCTTGAGCAGCGCAGCGCACGGGAGCACCCGCTTCTGGTCGTGCACGATCGAGTCGACCATCTCCGACACGGCCGCCGACGGCGCGTAGTAGGCCGAGCCCGACTTGAGCAGCTTGACCACCTCGGCGCCGCCGTCGCGCGTGCGCTGGACGATCTCGGCCAGCCGATCGGCCGGGATCAGCTCGGTCACCGGGATGCCGGCGACGTTCGTGTACGAGGCGACCGGCACCATCTGGTCGCCGTGGCCGCCCAGCACGAAGCCGGTGACGTCGCGCGCCGACACGCCGAGCTCCCAGGCCAGGAACGTGCGGAAGCGGGCGGTGTCGAGCACGCCGGCCATGCCGATCACGCGCTCGCGCGGCAGGCCGGCCTCGTTGAAGGCGACCTGGCACATCGCGTCGAGCGGGTTCGTGACGACGATCAGGATCGTCTCCGGCGAGCGCTCGCACGAGGTTGCGGGTCACGTCGGCGACGATCGCCTGGTTCGTCTTCAGCAGGTCGTCGCGGCTCATCCCCGGCGTGCGCGCGCGGCCGGAGGTGATGACGCAGATGGCCGATCCGGCGGTCTCGTCGTAGCCGTTCGTGCCGACCACGTTCGGCTCGTAGCCGACCACGGGCCCGCACTGGTTCAGGTCGAGCGCCTTGCCCTGGGGCAGGCCCTCGACGATGTCGACCAGCACGACGTCGGCGTAGTCGCGCTCGGCCAGCCGCTGGGCGGTGGTGGCGCCGACGTTGCCGGCGCCGACGACGGTGATCTTGGGACGCCTCATGCCCGAACCCCCATGTGCTCGATGATCGCGTCGGCGACCTGCGACGTGCCGACCGCGCTCGGGTCGTCCGGCGTCGGCTTCATGTCGTAGGTGACCGACCTGCCCTCGGCGATGACCGCCGCGATGGCGCCTTCCAGCCGGTCGGCCGCGTCGCGCTCCTCGAGGTGGCGCAGCATCAGCATCCCCGAGAGCATCATCGCGATCGGATTGACCTTGTTCTGGCCCGTGTACTTCGGCGCCGAGCCGTGCGTCGGCTCGAACACCGCCCCGGCGAGCCCGAAGTTGGCGCCCGGGGCGACGCCGAGGCCGCCGACCAGGCCCGCGCCGAGGTCGGAGACGATGTCGCCGTAGAGGTTCGGCAGCACCAGCACGTCGTAGAGCTCGGGCTTCTGCACGAGCTGCATGCACATGTTGTCGACGATCCGGTCGTCGAACTCGATGTCCGGATACTCCGTGGCGACCTGCCGCGACACCTCGAGCAAGAGGCCGTCGGTGTGCTTCATGATGTTCGCCTTGTGCACCGAGGTCACCTTGCGGCGGCCGTTCTGGCGGGCGTAGTCGAACGCGAACTGGACGACCCGCCGCGTGCCCGCCTCGGAGATCGGCTTGATCGAGATGCCCGAGTCGGCGCTGATGTGCGCGCCCGAGAGGCGCTCGATCGTGGCCGCGAGCTCGCGCTCGCCGTCGGATCCGCGCTCGAACTCGATGCCGGCGTACAGATCCTCGGTGTTCTCGCGCACGATGACGATGTCGACGCCGGCGTCGGCGTACCGGGTGCGGACGCCCGGGTAGTGCTTGCACGGACGCACCTGCGCGTACAGGTCGAGGGCCTTGCGCAGGCCGACGTTGACGGAGCGGAACCCGCTCCCGACCGGGGTCGTGATCGGCCCCTTGATGGCGGTGCCGTTGCGACGGATCGACTCGACCACGCCGTCCGGCAGCGGGTTGCCGCCGTTGCGCTGCATGACGTCGGCGCCGGCGTCCTGCACGTCCCAGTCGAAGCTGACCCCGGTCGCCTCGAGCACCCGCCGAGTCGCGTCCGCGATCTCGGGGCCGGTGCCGTCGCCGGGAATGAGTGTGACACGATGACTCACGCGGGTTTCGTCCTCCCAGATGTTTGGCGCAAGCGTACCGGACACCCTCGCCGCGCCGGTGGGGTTGGACGCGCCGCGCAAGGGGTAGGATTCGCGCATGGCCGACAAGGGCGGACTTGAGGGAGTCGTCGTCGCTCGGAGCCGTCTCTGCTCGATCGACGGCCACAACGGCATCCTCATCTACAGCGGCTACGACGTGGGCGACCTGGCCGAGCACTCCTCGTACGAAGAGGTGTGCTTCCTGACGCTGCACGGGCGGCTGCCGCTGCGCGAGGAGATGGACGAGTTCGCCGCCGATCTGATCGCGCATCGCGAGCTCTCGGAGGAGACCGACAGCGTCGTCGACATGCTGGCGACGCACGCCGCGCCGATGGAGATGCTGCGCACCGCCGTGTCGTCGGACAGCTTCGACGATCCCGACAAGGACTCGAACGCCGCCGACGCCAACATCCGCAAGGCCACCCGCCTGATCGCCAAGATGCCGACGATGGTGGCGCGCTACCACCGCCGCCGCAACGGCCTCGAGCCGATCCCGCCCGATCCCTCCCTGAGCCACGCCGCGAACTTCCTGCACATGCTGAACGGGGAGCCGGTGAGCGAGGCGGCCGCAAAGACCTTCGACGTCGCGCTGATCCTGCACGCCGACCACGAGATGAACGCGTCCACGTTCACGGCGCGCGTGATCGCATCGACCCTCTCCGACATGCACTCGGCCATCACCGGCGCGATCGGCGCGCTCAAGGGGCCGCTGCACGGCGGCGCCAACGAGCAGGTGATGCGGCTCCTGCAGTCGATCCCGGCCGACGCCTCGGTCGAGGACGAGATCCGCGCGCGGCTCGACCGCAAGGAGCGGATCATGGGCTTCGGCCACCGCGTCTACAAGACGTGGGACCCGCGCGCCGTCATCCTCAAGCGCTTCTCCAAGCAGCTGGGCGAGGAGGCGGGCGATCCGCGCTGGTACGACATGTCCGAGCAGATCGAGCACACGGTCGTCGCCGAGAAGGGCCTCTACCCGAACGTCGACTTCTACTCGGCGTCGACGTATCACTACCTCGGGATCGACACGGGCCTCTTCACGCCGATCTTCGCGATGAGCCGGGTGGTCGGCTGGGCGGCGCACGTGATCGAGCAGCACGCGGACAACCGCCTGATCCGGCCGAGCTCGGAGTACGTCGGCCCGTCGGCGCGGGTCTACGAGCCGATCGAGCGCCGCGCGGCGCCGCCGGCCGTCGTGTAGCGCAGCCCCTCGGGCCGCAGCCGCATCGAGTCGCCCCGGCCGGGCTCGAACCCCACCCGCAGGTACGCGCGCACGGCGGCGACGTTGCGCTGGTCGACGTCGAGCACGACCTCGCGCAGGCCGAGCCGCTCGAACGCGTAGCGGCACACGAGCGCCGTGGCCTCGGTGCCCTGGCCCGACCCGCGGTGGTCGGCCTCGCCGATCAGGATCGAGAACCGCGCCCGGCCCCACGCCCACAGCTGCAGGCGGGCGTTGCCGATGACCGTCCCCTCGCCGACCTCCTCGATGCCGAACGCGACCAGCTGCGGGTCGGCCAGCGCCTGGCGCCCCCACGAGCGCAGCTCGGCGAGCGTCGCGAGGGTGTCCGGCGGGCCGCGCCGGCCGTACAGGTAGCGGGTCGTCACGGGGTCGCTCAGCCACCGCTCCCACAGCGGCGCGTCGGCCGGGCGCAGCGGCGCGAGCGCCACCAGCGCCCCAGCGATCCGCTCGCCGATGGTCATGCGGCGAGGATACCCGCCGTCGCTACGGCGAAGATCTAGCCGTCTTGCGCGGGCCGCCGGCGGCGGCGGTCTTGGCCTTGGCAGGCGCCTTGGCGGCGCTCGCCTTCTTCTTCGTGGCCGCCCGGTCCTTGCGGGCGACGTCGAGCGACGCGGTGAGCGCGGCCAGCAGATCCGGCGCCGTCGGGGTCTCGGCGGGCTCGGGCGTCTTCGTCGTCTTGCCCTGGCGCTTCTGCTCGACGATCGCGAGCAGCCGCTCGCGGTAGGTGTCCTGGTAGCGCTCGGGCTCGAAGTCGGACGTGTAGGCCCCGATCAGATCCTCGGCCATCTTCAGCTGCTTCTTGTCGACCTTCGCGTTCGACGGCACGATGCCGTCGATCGAGCGCACCTCATCGTCGAAGAACATCTTCTCGAGCGTGATCACCCCGTCGCGGACGCGCAGGCAGGCCAGGTTCTCGCGGTCGTGGTGCACGTAGGTGGCGATGGCGGAGAGGCCGGAGCGCTCCATCGCCTCGACCAGCAGGGCGTAGATGGCCTCGCCCGGGCCCTCCTCCGGGCCGAGGAAGTACGTGCGCTCGAAGTAGATCGGGTCGATCTGGTCGGCGGGCACGAAGTCGTGGATGGTGATGCCGCGGTGCTGCTCGCCGCGGGCGGCCTGGAAGTCCTCATCGGTCATGCGGACGTACTCGCCCTTCGAGACCTCGTAGCCCTTGACGATCTCGTCGGCCGGCACGGGCTCGTTGTCGACCTTGCACACCTTGACGTAGCCGATCCGGCCGCCGTCGGTCTCGTGCAGCTGGTTGAAGCGCAGATCCTTCTCGGCGATGGCCGTGTACATGCGCACAGGCGCGTTCACGAGGCCAAAGGAGATGGCGCCGGTCCAGACTGCGCGTGGTCGGTTCGAGGCTGGCATGGTCTGTAAAGATACCCCGAGAGCGGGTATTTCCCTCTAAAGACCGTTCTCGCGGCGAGAACTCATCTATTCCCCGGGGAGCAGGGAGAACACGCGGGCGTCCTCGACCAGCCAGCGGCCGTCGTGGTCGCGCCACAGGAGCTCGACCACGCGCGTGTCGCCGTCGTCCAGGTGCAGGTGAAGGAGCGTCCGGTTCGCCACGGTGCCGATCAGCTCGGTGCGCGCCGTGCGCTCGAGCAGCGGGCGCAGCTCGTCGTCGCGCTCGGCGAAGTCGGGCGCGAGCAGATCCGCCGTGGGGTCGGCCGCATGCGCGTTCACGGCGGCCTCGAGGCCACGCGCGGTGCGCTGCACCGCCAGCTTGACGGAAGGATCTCCAGCCATCGCCCCGCGAGTTCTAGCCGACCGACTCCACGATCGCGCGGCTCAGGCTCGGGTACTTCGACAGGAACTCGGAGCGCTCGCCCTTGAGCCGGGTCACCCAGCGGGCGTACTCGTCGGAGCGGCCCTGCTCGGCATAGAGCAGCCGCGGCTGCAGGATGGGCAGGTCGGCCGGCGTCGATCCCGGGCACGCGCGCGGCCACCTTGTAGCCGAAGTCCGGGTCGTCCTCCCACTCGATCGTGCCCTCGGCGATGCCCTTGACGATGGCCGAGGAGTGCGGGATGCGCACCTTGCGCGAGCGCTCGTCCGCCGCCGGCCCGCCGACCGTGCCCGTGTTCATGCAGGTAGACCTCGATCGGGTTTGATGCCAGCAGCTCGAGGAAGCGGTTGCCCTGCATGTCGTGGCTCATCGGGAAGAACGGGTTCGTGCCCGGCACGCGCAGGAACTTGCCCTCCTCGTCCTTGCCGCCGGCGGAGGTGCCGGTGGTCTCGCCGAGCATGAAGAACGCCGCGGCCTGCGGCCCCTCGAGCTTGGCCACCGCCGGGATCACGTTCTCGTTGCGGTTGAGGACGAGCAGGAAGTCGGCCCGGGTCAGGTCGGAGGCCTTGGCCGCCTCGATGTCGGAGAACGAGAACACCGCCCGGCCGTTCTTGGTGTAGTTCTGGTCGTAGAAGTCGACCTCGCCGGCGGCGTTCATGCTGACGTTCTCGAGGTAGGCGCCGGGCCGCGTGACCGCGCCGTGGATGACCGGCTCGTCGGTCGTGTTGAGCGCGTAGGTCTTGGCGAAGCAGCCGGCCTCGGTGGCCGACACCGAGCCGTCGGGCCACCAGGCGACGAAGTCGTCCTGCACCGGCAGCGAGCCGTTCTGGCGCGTGAAGGTGGTGGTGGTCTTGCCCGTGCCCGAGAGGCCGACGGTCAGGCCGACGCGGTCGCCGCGCGGCGTCGGGATCACCTTGCAGCCGGCGTGCAGCGCGAGCCCGCCGCGCTCGTACACGAGCTTGTTCCACATCCGCAGGCCGCCCTTCTTCGACTCGCCGAAGTAATCGGAGTTGAAGACGCGGGTGACCATGCGGTCGAGGTCGACGGCGATCAGGCGGTCGTCCGGGTAGCCCGGCACGGCCAGGTTGGGCGTGTAGATGACCACGAGCTCGGGCTCGAGCCCGGCCTCGGGGTGCTGGAAGTAGAGGACGTCCTGCATGCCGGCGATGTTGGCGTTGGCCGCCTCGATGAACAGGCGGGCGGGGACGCGATGGTCGGGGTCGTCGCCGATGAAGCCGTCGACCTGGATCATCTCCTGGTCGGCGATATAGGCGTCCTGGAGCGCCGAGACGCGGTCCCACTCGTCCCGGTCGATCGCCTGATGCGGGTAGCTCTCGGGATCGTCGGCGACGATGAACGTGCTGCGCGTGGACCGCGACAGCACCGTCGTCTGGACGTTCACGGCTCCATAGTTGGTCGGCCGCGCCGTGGACATGCCCTTGGCCAACTCGTGCAGCTCGTGCTGCGGGGCGTCGCGCAGTACCCGGCGCGCCGCCGGCATCGCAAAGGCCGTTTTCGCCACGTCTCCTCCAAACGTTACAAACGGCCGCGGTCGTTCCGGGGCCACGCCCAAGTTTACTGCAATTTCTCCACATGGGAATGCGCGCTTCCGATGTCACAAAGTCGCATCGCTCCGCGGCACCGCGGTGCGCGCACCGGCCAGGCTGATTGGTAGTCTGCAGGTTGTCGCACGCAGCTTGAGCCGTAGTCCGGA
This sequence comes from uncultured Actinomycetes bacterium, assembly GCA_963717845.1. Classification (GTDB taxonomy): domain Bacteria; phylum Actinomycetota; class Thermoleophilia; order Gaiellales; family JAICJC01; genus JAICJC01. Next base: position 110,871 of record CAVQXH010000001.1, on the reverse strand, counting down.
GGCCTGATGGTCAGACACGATGTGGTGGTGGTGGGAGCAGGCCTCGCGGGCATGCGCGCCGCCATCGAGGCCTCCCGCTACGGCGCCGACGTCGGCGTGGTCTCCAAGCTGCACCCCACGCGCAGCCACTCCGGCGCGGCCGAGGGCGGCATCAACGCGGCGCTCGGCAACGCCGGCGAGGACAGCCCCGAGAACCACACCTTCTTCACCGTCAAGGGCTCGGACTACCTCGGCGACCAGGATGCGATCGCCGTCATGTGCGCCGAGGGCCCGGGGGACATCTACGAGCTCGAGCACATGGGCGCGGTGTTCTCGCGCATGGACGACGGCCGCATCGCCCAGCGCCCCTTCGGCGCCGGCGGCGCGCCTCGCACCGCCTATGCCGCCGACATCACCGGCCACGTGCTGCTGCACGTCCTCTACGAGCAGCTCGTCAAGAGCGGCGTCACCGTGTACGAGGAGTGGTTCGCGCTCGACCTGGTCACCGACGGCGACCGCTGCGTCGGCCTGACGGCCTGGGACCTCATGCGCGGCGGCGTCCAGGGCGTCGAGGCGGGGGCCGTGATCATGGCCACGGGCGGCCTGGGCCGCATCTACCGGGGCACGACCAACGCCTACGCCTGCACCGGCGACGGCATGTCGATGGCGTGGCGGGCCGGGGTGCCGCTGAAGGACATGGAGTTCATGCAGTTCCACCCGACGACGCTCAAGTCGAACGGCGTCCTCATCACCGAGGGCTGTCGCGGCGAGGGCGGCTATCTGCGCAACGCCGAGGGCGACCGGTTCATGTTCAACTACGCCCCCAACGCGGGCGAGCTGGCCAGCCGCGACGTGGTGTCGCGCTCCGAGCAGACCGAGATCGACGAGGGCCGCGGCGTGGACGGGTGCGTGCTGCTCGACCTCACCCACCTCGGCGCGCGCAAGATCATGACCGTGCTGCACGGCTCGCGCGAGCTGGCGATGGACTACGCCGGCGTCGACCCGATCGAGGAGCCGATCCCGGTGCGGCCCGGCAGCCACTACCACATGGGCGGCATCGACACCGACATGTGGGGGCGCACGATCATGCCCGGCCTGTACGCCGCCGGCGAGTGCGCCTGCGTCTCGGTGCACGGCGCCAACCGGCTGGGCGGCAACTCGCTGCTCGAGACGGTGGTCTTCGGCCGCCGCTCCGGCGCCGCCGCCGCCCAGGACGTGCGCTCCAACGGCGCGCACGCGGTGTTCTCGCCGTCGGCCGTGCGGGTCGCCGAGCGCCGCATCCGCCAGCTGCTCTACAACTTCGACGGCGTGCGCCCGCACGTGCTGCGCGACACGCTGGCCGAGACGATGTACGAGAACGCCGGCATCTTCCGCTCGGCCGAGAAGCTCGAGCGGTGCGCTGCCGACGTGGCCGACCTGCGCGAGCGCTACAACGGCGGCCTCGGCGTCGTCATCCAGGACAAGTCGCGCACGTTCAACTCCGACCTGATCGGCGCGCTCGAGCTCGGCTCGATGCTCGAGATGGCCGACTGCCTGGTCACCGGCGCGGTCGCGCGCACCGAGAGCCGCGGCGCCCACAGCCGCCTCGACTATCCCGAGCGCGACGACGAGCAGTGGCTCAAGCACACGCTCACGAGCTACGCCGACGGCGCCGTTGCGCTCGGCTACAAGCCGGTGACGATCACCGAGCATCAACCCGCGGTACGCAGCTACTAGACAGAGAGGCCGCATGCAGTTCACCCTCAAGATCGAGCGCTGGAATCCGGAGACCGAGCTGGGCGGCCTGCACGAATACACGGTCGAGGCCGAGGAGACGGCGACGCTGCTCGACGTGCTCGACGTCGTCAAGGACACGGTCGACGGGTCGCTCACCTACCGCAAGAGCTGCCGCATGGCGGTGTGCGGCTCCTGCGGCATGCGCATGGACGGCGCCGCCGTGCTGGCGTGCAAGACGCCGATGGCGCCGCTCGTGGAGGAGGGCCGCGTGCCGGTCATCTCGGCGATGGGCAACCTGCCCGTCGTCAAGGATCTGGTCGTCGACATGGAGCCGTTCTGGGCCAAGTTCCGGGCGGTCAAGCCGTGGCTCGAGGAGGACGACCATCCGCCGGTCAAGGAGTGGCGGGTGCAGCAGGAGGAGCTCGACCGGATCATGAAGGAGGCGCTGTGCATCCAGTGCGGGTGCTGCGTCTCGGAGTGCAACTCGATGGCTTCTGACCCCGACTTCCTCGGCCCCGCCGCGCTGGCCAAGGGGGCCAAGTTCGTCGGCGACGTGCGCGACCGCGACCGCAAGGGCCGGCTCGAGCTCTACAACGGGCCGCACGGCGTGTGGGACTGCACCCGCTGCTACTTCTGCAACGAGCGCTGCCCGAAGGGGGTCGACCCCCGCGACGCCATCGCCAAGATCGGCGCCGAGATCTACGCCGAGGGCATGCTCTCGGACAAGGGCGCCCGCCACGCGCAGGTGTTCGACGTCTCCACCCGGACGACGGGGTACCTGCTCGAGACGGCGCTCGTGCCCTACACCGATCCGCTGAAGGCGATGGACATCAAGTTCGCCATGCAGATGGCCCGGGCCGGCAAGGTGCCCAATCCGCTCAAGCCGCACCGCGCGAAGAAGCTCGACGAGGTGCGCAAGCTGCACAAGCTCCTGAAGACGCAGGAGGCCGAGTCCCTGAAGAGCAAGCGCGCCGGAGTCTCGGTCGACCGCGAGGAGGCGGGCACGTGAAGCAGAGCTATGCCTACTACCCGGGCTGCCTGGCCAGCCTGTCCCAGAAGGAGCTCGATGTCTCGACCCGGGCGATCTGCGAGAAGCTCGGGATCGAGCTGGTCGACATCCCCGGGTTCACGTGCTGCGGCGCGGGCGACGTGCACGAGGCCCGGCCCGAGTACTACCTGCACCTGAACGCGCGCATCCTGGGGCAGGCCGAGCAGCTCGAGCAGACCACCCTGCTCACGATCTGCAACGTGTGCACGCTCAACCTGCGCCAGGCCGACATCAAGCTCAAGGCCGACCCCGAGCTGCTCGAGCGCGTGAACCACAATCTGCGCGACGTGGGCGCCGCCCCCTACGCCGGCGGAGTCGAGGTGCGCCACCTGCTGTGGGAGATCGCCGAGGGCGACGGCTACGAGCGCCTCAAGCAGATCGCGGAGAAGCCGCTCACGGGCGTGCGCATCGCGCCGTTCTACGGCTGCCAGATCCTGCGCCCGTCCAAGCTGCTCGGGTTCGAGGATCCCGACCGGCCACAGTCGCTCGAGCGGATCATCGAGGCGTGCGGGGCCGAGCCCGTCGACTACCCGTCGAAGATCAAGTGCTGCGGCTTCCCGATCGTGCTCGCGCGCGAGGAGGTCGCGCTGGGCGAGCTGATCCAGCCGCTGGCCGAGGCGAAGGAGGCCGGCGCGGACGCGATGGTGACCCCGTGCCCGCTGTGCCACCTCTCGCTCGACGCCTGGCAGGGCAAGGCCGCCCGCGAGGCGGACATCGACTTCGGCATGCCGATCTTCCACCTCGCCCAGCTGGTCGGGGCCGCGGCGGGGCTCACCTACGACGAGCTGCTCTTCAAGCGGCACATCACAAAGACGCACCCGGCGACCGACAAGATCTACGCCGAGCATCCCTAACAGGCGAGGCTCCGCGTGACGCCGAGCTACGCGGCCCTGTTCCGCAACCACGGGGCGCTGATGGTGGCCGCGCTCGGGGCGACCTTCCTGGGGTCGCTGGACGCGCTGATGGTGACGACGGCGCTGCCGACCGCGGCGCAGGACATCGGCGGCGTCGGCCTGATCGCGGTCACGGTCGGGGCCTACACCGTCGCGGTCGCGATGACCTTCCCCGTGGCCGGGGCCGTCATCGACCGCGAGGGCGTCGGCCGCAGCTTCGCGGTCGCCTGCGGCCTGTTCGCGATCGCAAACGTGATCGGCGGCCTCGCGCCGACGATGCCGGTCGTCGCGCTCTCGCGCCTGATCCTCGGCCTCGGCGCCGGGTTCATGTTCGCCGTGCCGCTCGGCCTCTTCGCCGTCTCGATCCCGGACGCCCTGCGGCCGCGGGCCTTCGGGATCAACGCGGCCATGTGGGGGGTCTCGGCGCTCGTCGGGCCGCTGCTCGGGGCGGTGCTGACCGCCACCGTCGGATGGCGGTGGGTGTTCTGGATCAACCTGCCGATGATCGCCGCCGTCGCATGGGCGGGCGCGCTCTCGCTGCGGGGCCGGCCGCGGCCCCAGCCGGCCGATCGCGGCCAGCCCCTCAACCTGGTGGGGCCGGTGCTGCTCGGGGCCGTCGTCGCGGTGCTCCTGGCGGTCACCCGCAAGTGGCTTGCACCCGAGCTCCTGCTGCCGCTCGCGGCGGTGCCCGCCGCCCTCTTCGTGTGGTACGAGCGCCGCGCCGCCGCCCCGGTCTTCACCCACACGGCCAACTCGATCGCGGCCAACGTCGCCGCCTTCGGCGCGGGGGTGGCCTTCCTCGGCGCCGAGACGTACCTGCCGCTGCAGCTCCAGGTCGGCTTCGCGCACGGCATCGACCTGCCCGGCTACACCCTCTCCGGCGTGCGGCTCGTCGGCGTCGCGCTGCTCCTGTGCACCCTCGGCTGGACGGCCGGCTCGATGGGCGCGGCCCGGATCAACTCCCTGCCGCGCAATCAGATCCTGCTCGGCACGGCGATGACCTGCGGGGCGACGGTGGTGATGGCGCTGCCGATCGGCGGCGCGTCCGTGCCGATGATCGCCTACGCCTTCTCCGGCCTCGGGATGGGCATCGCCAGCCCGGCGCTCTTCGCGGCCGTGCTCGCCGACGGCGGTGAGGGCCGCGAGGGCCGGTCGACGTCGAGCATCCCGCTGACGCGGCAGGTCGGCTCCGGCACCGGCGCCGCGGTGGCGGGGATCGTGTTCGCCGCGACGCTCTCGGCGCACCAGATCCAGGCCGCCGAACATGCCGGCGCCCACGTCCCGGCGGTCGTCCATGCGGTGCGCCTGACCTACCTGGCGGTCGCCGCCGTGAGCGCCGTCGGCGTCGTCGCCTGCCTATGGCTGCGGCGCGACATCGAGGCGCCCGGGCGGGCGCACGCGCGGCCGGGCGCCGCAGCAGCCGACTTCCCGGCCGACGCCACCACCGAGCCCGCGGTGCGCGGATGAGCTCGGCCTCGCCGCCCATCGACGTCGCCGCCGGCCTGCGGCAGCTGTTCGGCTTCCACGAGTTCCGGCCCGGCCAGCGCGAGGCGGTCGACGCCGTCATGGCCGGTCGCGACGTGCTCGCGGTGATGCCCACGGGCTCCGGCAAGTCGCTCTGCTACCAGCTCCCGGCCCTGCTCTGCGACGGCGTCACGCTGGTCGTCTCGCCGCTGATCGCGCTCATGGAGGATCAGTACGCCGCGCTTCGCAACCGCGGTCTGCAGGGCGTCGAGATGCTGACGTCGAGCATGTCCCAGGACGCGGTCGCCGCCGCGCTGCAGCGCATCGGCGACGGCGAGGCGCGGCTCGTGTACGTCGCCCCCGAGCGGTTCTCGAGCCGCCGCTTCCTGGATGCGATCGGCGCGGTCGGCGTGGCCCGCCTGGCGGTCGACGAGGCGCACTGCCTGTCGGAGTGGGGGCACGACTTCCGGCCCGACTACCTGCGGCTCGCCGACGTGCGCGAACGGCTGGGATCGCCGCCCACGATCGCGCTCACGGCGACGGCGACCGGCCGCGTCAGCAAGGACATCGTGGCGGCCCTGCGGCTGCGCGATCCGGTCATGCCGCGCACCGGCTTCGATCGCCCCAACCTGGCCTTCGCGGTGGTGCCGGTGGCGGGCGACCACGCCAAGCCGGCGATGCTCCGGCGGCTCCTGGAGGCCCCCGGAGCGCTGCCGGCCGTCGTCTACTGCGGCCGGCGGCGCACGTGCGAGGAGGTCGCCGAGGCGCTTGCCGCGGGCGGGCTGCGCGCGGCCGTCTACCACGCCGGCCTGGCCGCGAACCGCCGCACCGAGACGCTCGAGGCCTTCCTCGCCGGCGACCTGGACGTGGTCGCTGCGACGACCGCCTTCGGCATGGGCATCGACAAGGCGGATGTGCGCTCGGTGGTGCACTGGGCGCTCCCCGCCTCGCCCGAGGAGTACTACCAGCAGGCCGGCCGGGCCGGCCGCGACGGCGAGCCCGCCCGCTGCACGCTGCTCTACGCCCCCCGCGACAAGGGCCTGACCGTGTACTTCATCAACCGGGCGAAGCTCGACGGGGCCGCCCTCGAGGCCGTGCATCGCAGCCTCGCCGACGTCGCCGACGCCGGTGGCGTGTTCCGCGCGGCCGAGCGGGCGCTGCCGGTCGAGGAGCCGCGCGCGGCGGTGGCCGCGCTCGAGCGCGCCGGTGCGCTCGAGCTCTTCCCGGCGCCGATGGGCACGTTCTCGGGCCGGCTCGCGGACACGCGGCTGCACCGCCGGCATCTGGCGGCTGCGATGGTGGCCAGCAAGCGGGTCGAGCGCCAGCGCTGGGACCGGCTGAAGGCGATCGACGGCTATGCGACCACGACCGGCTGCCGCCGTGAGGCGCTGCTCGGGTACTTCGACGATCGGCCCTCCGACCCGCGCGCCGATCCCTGCTGCGACCGCTGTGGGTGGACGCCCATGCTGCTCGACGCCGGCGTCGCGGTGGAGCCGGTCCGCAGGGCGCGGCCCGGCCGCTCCGCCGACGTCGAGGCGGCGGTGCTGCAGGCCGTCGACGACACCGCCGGGGCGGTGGGACGGACGCGCCTGTCGCAGATCCTGCGCGGATCGGCGGGGCGGGCGCTGCGGGCCGCCGGCCACGACGCGCTGCCGTCCTACGGCGCGCTCGCCGGGATGACCGACCAGGACGTGCTCGACCAGCTCGACCGCATGATCGCGGCGGGCATGCTCGAGAAGACGGAGGGCTTCTATCCGCTCGTGCGGCGGCCGGCGGCCGAGCCGCGGCGCAGCGCCGCGACCGCCCGCGACGCCGCTCTGCGCGCCCAGATCGCCGACCTCGGCCGCCGCCGGGATCGTGAGGGCGTGCCCTTCCTCGTGCGCGTGCTGGCGGCTGCCGAGAGCGACGACCAGCGCCGGCTCGCGGCGGTCGCGCTCGGCGAGATCGCAGACCCGGCCGCGAGGGCGGCGCTCGACGGCCGCGCTTGACGACCATTCGCCCGCCGTCGGCAGCGCGGCGCAGGCAGCGCTCGCCAGGTTGGAGTAGTTCCCCGGGCGGGACCTAAAGTCCCTCCAACCCCATGCCGGTATGGTTGGCATGGTGGGTTGGGCACGAATGCGGTCGATGCAGGCACCGGCGCTGGTAGCGCTTGGCGCGCTGCTGGTCGGGATCGTCGACATCGTCGCCGCGATCCGGCCGACGCTGACCGACCGCTACGACCTGTTCCAGGCGATGCTCCCGCCCGGCGCCGCCACCCTGACGCGCTCGATCGTGTTCGCCGCGGGCGTCGCGCTGCTCCTGCTCTCCGGCGGGCTTGCCCGCCGCAAGCGCCGCGCCTGGATCCTGGCGATCGCGCTGGTCGCGTTCGCGGCTGCGGCGCACGTGGCCCGCGGCGGGTTCGATGTCGAGCAGGCCGTCGGGCAGCCTGGCGCTGCTCGCAGCGCTCGTCGGGCTGCGCTCGCGCTTCGACGTGGCCGGCGATCCCACCAGCCTGCGCCCCCTGGTCGGCGGCATCGCCGCGACCGGCCTGGCATGGACGGCCGTCACGATGCTCGGCGGCGCCCACACGAACCGGATCGCGAACGCCGGCTTCTCGATGCTGCTTCTGGCCGGCGCCTTCTGGGCGCTCCACCACTGGCTGCGGGCACACCGCGAGCCCGGCCGCCCGTCGGAGTCCGACCGCGCCCGCGCCCGCGGGCTCGTCGACCGGTACGGCCGCGACAGCCTGTCGTTCTTCTCGCTGCGGGCCGACCGCCGCTACAGCTTCTCGCGCGGCGGGAACGCCTTCCTGGCCTACCGCGTGGTCGCCGGGTGCGCGCTCGTGGCCGGCGATCCGATCGGCGCGGCGGACGAGATCCCCGGGCTCGTCGAGGACTTCGGCAGCGCTGTGCCGCGAGCGCGGCTGGCGGATGGTGGTGCTGCACAGCTCCGAGGAGTGGCTCGACCTGTACCGCCGCCGGGGCATGCGTGCGGTCGCGATCGGCGACGAGGCCGTGCTGCGCCCGGCGACGTTCTCGCTCGAGGGCCGCAGCGTGCGCAAGGTGCGCCAGTCGGTCACGCGCCTGCGCAAGGCCGGCTACGAGGTGCGGGTGGTCGCCCCGAGCGAGCTTGCGCCGGCGCTTCGAGCCGATGTCGATCGGGTCTCGCGCGAGTGGCGCGGGCGCTCGGCAGAGCGCGGGTTCTCGATGGCGATGGACGATCTGTACGCCCACGACCGCGCCCGCTTCGCCGTCGCCCTCGACGCCGGCGGGCGTGTGCGCGGCTTCCTGCACCTGGTGCCGTCGGGCAGCGGCTACTCCCTCTCGGCGATGCGCCGTGGCGCCGACACGCCCAACGGCCTGATGGAGTTCCTGATCTGCGAGGCGACCGCGTGGGCAGGCGGCGTGGGCGCGGAGGAGCTCTCGCTCAACTTCTCGGTGTTCGCCGACGTGCTGCGGGCCGACGAGGAGTCGCCGGCGCACCTGCGTGCCGCCCGCCAGATCGTCGTCGGCCTCGATCGCGCCTTCCAGCTCGACCGGCTGTTCAGCTTCAACCGCAAGTTCCAGCCGGAGTGGCGCACGCGGTACATCTGCTTCGAGCGCGCCCGCGACGTGCCGGTGCTGAGCCTGGCCACGCTGCATGTCGAGCGGCTGCTCGCCCCGCCCGCGCTGCGGGTGGGACGGAGCGCGTAGGCCCCTTACAGGGCGATGGACGACAGCCTCGCGGGGCGCGAGGTCGGCGACGCGGCGCTGGGTGGCGAAGACGATGATCTGGCGCTCGGCCGACGCCGCGGCCAGCCAGTGCAGCGTGCGCTCGAGCCGGTCGGCGTCGAAGTGCGCGAACGGGTCGTCGAGCAGCACCGGCAGCGGCCCGTCGCCGGGGCAGAGCAGACGCACGAGCTCGAGCCGCTGCACCAGGTAGGCCTGCTTCTGGGTGCCGACCGAGAGCCGGTCGAGGTCGACCACGGCGCCGGTCTCGGGCGCCTCCAGGCGGACGCGCAGGGCGTCGTCGACGAAGGCGTGCGCGTAGCGGCCGGCGGTGAGGCGGCCGATGCCGGCCTCGAGGGACGCGTTCAGCAGCGGGCGCGAAGTCGCGGTAGGTCTCGGCGGCCGCCTCGGCGAGCTCGCCTTCGGCCAGCCGCAGGACGTGGTCGACGTGCTGCAGGCGGGCGACGCGCTCCTCGGCGGCGTCGAGCCGCTCCCGCAGCGATGCGACGTCGGGGAGCGTCCGCAGCCGCTCGGCGACCGCCGCCGCCAGCCGCTCGCTCTCGGCCGCGGCCCGGTCGCGCGCGTCCCGCGCACGCACGAGCTCGCGCTCGACGTCGTCGGGATCGCGGCCGGCAGCCAGCTCGGCATGGCCGTTCAGGCGCCCCTCGAGCTGGGCGAGCCGGGTGCGGGCCGCCTCGAGCGAGTCGTCGCCGAGCAGCCGCCGCAGCTCCTCCGAGGCGCGCGTGCGCGTCAGCGTCGCCTCGCGGCGCGTGCTCGCCGCCGCGGCGGCATGGTCGTACCGGCGCAGGCCGGCGTCGAGGTCGGTGGGATCGATGTCGCACGAGCGCAACGCGGTGGCGACGCGCTCCCGCAGGCCGGTGAGCTCGGCATCGAGCTGGGCCGCGCCGCTCAGCCGGGCGCGGAGATCGGCCGCCTGCACCCGTGCGGCCGCCAGGTCGCGCTCGATGGCGTGCAGGGCGCGGTCGCGGTCGACCGACTCCCGGAAGGCCGCGAGCCGCTCGGCGACCGGCCCGTCGCCCGGCAGCAGTCGCTCGAGCTCGCCGCTTCGGCCGGAACGGCCCCCGGCGAGCGCCCAGATCCCGGCGGCCGCGGCGACCACGACGCCGAGGCCGATCAGGAGAGGCATGCCGGCAACGGCGCCGGCGAGCGCGACCGCCGCTCCCGCGGCGGCGAAGGCGACGAGCGCCGAACGGGGATGAGACCGCGCCTGCGCCGCCGCGGCGGCGGCCTCGACAGCGGCCGCGCGCTCGCCGGCGCCGCGATCCGGCTCGTAGCGCTGCAACGCTCGCCTCGAGCTCGCGGCAGCGGTCGTCGAGTCGCGCCGCCAGCTCGGCGTCCGCGGCGGTGCCGGGAGCGCGGTCCTGCAGCTCGGCGGCGAGGTCGTGCCATGCGGCCGCGCAGCGCGGGCAGCGCCTCGATCGGGGCGAACCCGGCGTCGTCGGTGTCGGCGTCGATCTGCCGGCCGGCCTCGCGCCGCGGCAGCGGCCAGGCTCTCGGCGATGTCGAGGCGGCGGCGCAGCTCGTCGGCGCGCAGGTGGTCTCGCACCGACTCGAGCGTGTGCAGCTCGACCGCTGCGGTATCGGCGTCGGCGCGAGCGACGTCGCGGCCGGCCGCGGCCTGCTCGACCTCGGCTCGCTCCGCGGCCGCTGCGTCGAGCCGCGCGCGCAGGGCCTGGGCCTCCGCCTCGGCCTCCGGCAGGGGGTTCGTGCGGGCCCGGTTCACCCCGACGAGCCGCGATCGGTGCGCCTTCAGCGTCTCGACGGCCGTGACCGCGGATGCGTCGGCGCGCGCCTGGGTGAGGACGGCCTCGACGGCGTGGCGCACAGATCCGGCATCGCCGATGCGATCGAGCTCGGCCTGGTCGACGCACCCGAGCCGCAGATAGATGTCGCGATCGACGCCGTAGAGCGCGCGCGCCAGACCGCGGGGATCGGTGCCGGCGCCGTGGCCGGCGGTGAGGTCGGCGCCGGTGGCGGCGTCGCGCAGCGCGAACCGGCAGCGGTCGAAGTCCCACTCCAGGCGCAGCCGCCGGCCGTCGTCGGCGCAGAGCTCGAGCACCGCGCCGTAGCGCGCATCGGCCCATGGCCGGTAGCGCTCGATCGCGGCCGTCTCCTCGCGGGTGCGGCGGCCGCCGGCGGTGAGGCCGAACAGCCCCGCGCGCAGAGCGGCATGCGTCGTGCTCTTGCCCGACTCGTTGGGGCCGTGCACGATCGTGAGGCCGGGGCCGAACCGCAGCTCGCGCGCGGCCAGCTTGCCGAACCCGCTCACGCTCAGGCGCTCAACCCGCACCGAGCACCTCCGTCCGGCCGTCGAGGGCGCGCAGTCCGGCGAGGATCGCCTCGCCTGCGGCGGGATCGTCCGACCCGAGCAGCCTGGCGACGAACCGCCCCCGCACGGATCCCTCCTGCGCGAGCGCCTCCAGGTCGTAGGCCGGGACGGTGCGGTCGACGATCGCAAGCTCGGTGAGGCCGGCGCGCGCAGCGCTCGGCCAGGCTGGCGGTGTCGACGGCGCAGCCAGGCTCGATCTCGCCCGTGAGCACGATGCGCAGCGACGCGCCCGCCTCGGCGGCGGCGGCCGCGGAGAGGACGGCCTCGATCTGCGCAGATCCGGCGGCGCCCGTCACCGACACCGTGCGCTCGGCGTAGCGGCGGGTGGCGATCGGAATGGCCTCGGCAGACACCGCGCCGCCGTGCACCGTGACGATCGAGGCGCCGTGGGCGCCGCTGCGCTCGCCCCAGTCGAGCGGCTCGGGGCTGCCCGGATAGCACAGGAAGCCGTCGCCGCGGCCGTCGTGGAAGTGGCCGAGCATCACGTAGGCGGCACCCGTGTCGCGCAGCTGTGTGCGGGTCACCGGGCGGTAGGCGGCCTCGTCGGCCCACTGCTCGCCGGTGAGGGCGGCGTGGATCAGCAGCAGGTGCGTGCCGCCGTCGCGCGGGGTGCGGAAGCCGGCGAGGGCGGAGCCGTCGCAGTCGCGGGCGGTGAACGCCGCTCCCCACACGGTCACCCCGTCGCCGAGCACGTGCGGCTCGACGGCGTCGCGCGTGAACACGTGCACGTTGGCCGGCCACTCCGTGCGCTGCCAGGCCGACCCCGGCAGATACGGGTCGTGATTGCCCGGGGTGACCAGCACCGGCACCCCCGCCGTGGCGAGGCTGTCGCGCAGGAACGAGACGGTGTCCTCGCTGACGTACTCGTGCTCGTAGACGTCGCCGGCGATGCAGATCGCGTCGATCTCGCGCTCCCGTCCGAGCGCGAGGGCGCGCGTGAGCGCGTCGCGCAGCTCGGCGCGGCGGCGGGCGGCGGCAGGCCGCGATTCGGCGCGGTGGAAGACGCGGTCGAGGTGGATGTCGGCGATGTGCAAGAGCTTCATGGGCGGACTCCCAAGTGTAGGTATGACGTCGGCTGGAACCCGTCCCGCCTTACAGGCAGGGCGATCCGTCACGCACGCGCCACACCTCGTGACAGACACGTGACAGGGGCCGCCGATAGCGTGGCCGCCATGAACCGGAGAGACATCCTCATGGTCGCCGCCGCAGTGGTCGCCGTCGCCGTGGCGGCGTGGTGGCGCACCGAGTCGAGCGCCGCGGTCCCGTTCGCGCGCGGGATGGTGGTGCGTGCGATCGACGGCGACACGATCCTCGTGCGCGGCCGCGACGGCCGGATCGAGGACGTCCGCCTGCTCGGCATCGACACGCCCGAGACGGTCGACCCCCGCCGTCCGGTCGGCTGTTACGGGCCGGAGGCGTCGGCGTTCACGAAGCACCTCGTCACGGGGCGCGCGGTCACCCTGCGCTACGACCGCGAGCTGCACGACCGCTACGGCCGCTTTCTGGCCTACGTGTGGCTGCGCGGCGCGCGGCCGCTCTTCGTCAACGCCGAGCTCGTGCGGCAGGGATACGCCCGCACCTACCCGTTTCCGCCCAACACCGCCCACGCCGGTCTGTTCGCCACGCTCGAGCGCACGGCCGCGGTGGCGGGCCGCGGGCTGTGGCACGCGTGCGAGTGACATGGGGTTACACTGGCGGCGATGCGTCGTCTGTTGCTGCTTGCCGCGATCGCCGCGGCTGCCGGCGCCGTCCGGATGGCCCTGACCAGGGATCGCCCGGTGGCCGCCTCGGGGAACGGGCACTCCGCCGACGAGGGCCGCCTGTCGGCCCTGCGCGAGCGGATCGCCGCCGCCCGCAGCCGCATGCAGGGCGACGTCCCTCCCGTGCGTGGCGACTAGCGCGCCGGCTCGCGGCGCTGGCCGGCGGGGCCGGCGCGGCTCTGGCGGCCTGGGGCCTGTTCGAGTCCCAGTGGGTGGAGGGGCGTGAGCTCGCGATCGGCGTGCCCGGATTGCCGGCGGAGCTGGACGGGCTGACGATCCTGCACCTGACCGACTTCCATGCCGGCACGCCCTCGCTGAACGTGCGCGCCGTGCGCAAGGCCGTCGAGCTGGGCGTGCGCTGGCAGCCCGACCTGGTTGCGCTGACCGGCGACATCCTCGAGCCATGGGCGGGCGCGGGATGCGGTCGTGTCGGCGATGGAGCGGCTGCAGCCGCCGCTCGGCATCTTCGCCGTCCTCGGGAACCACGACGTCGGCGACACGCACGACCCGTTCTCGCGCGGCATCGTGATCGACGACTGGGGCGATGCGCCGGTGACGCTCCTGCGCGACCGCTCGGCGGTGGTCGAGTGGCGCGGGTGTGAGATCGAGCTCGCCGGGGTCGACCCGCGCCTGTTCGCCGAGGGCCGAAACCTGCCGCCGGAGCAGCTCTTCACCCGGCCCGGGGCGCTGCGCGTGCTGCTCTCGCACTTCCCCGATGTGCCCGCCGCGATGGCCGCCGGAACATGCGCCCTCGCACTCTGCGGGCACCTGCACGGCGGCCAGATCTGCCTGCCCGGGCCGTCGGGCAAGGTGCGCCTGTCGCACCGGTCGTATCGCTACGACGAGGGCGTGTTCGAGGAGCCCGACACGACCGTGGTGGTGTCGCGCGGGCTCGGCACGACGCTCGTGCCGTTCCGGCTCTTCGCCCGGCCCGAGGTGAGCCTCCTGCGGCTGCGGCCGCGCTGACCGGCTAGAGCTTGCCCTTGAGGGTGAGGATGCGGTTGTAGGACGCGGTCAGGCGAGAGCCCGGAAGCGCTCCCGACGTGGCGGCGGCCAGGAGGCGTGAGTAGACCCCGCGGCTGGTCGCCTGGGAGCCGGTGATCAGCAGCAGGTCGGCGCCGGCCTGGGCGCTCTGCAGGGCGACGACCGGGTCGGAGACGTGCCGCACGGCCGCGGCCGAGTCGAGCGAGTCGGTGATCGTGACGCCCGCGAACCCGAGGGTGCCGCGCAGGAGGCCGTGGATGATCGGCCGCGACCAGGCCGCGGCGCGCGCGTCGAGCGCCGGGTAGATCGCCGTTGAGAGCATCACGACCGGGTCGAGCTGGCGCCGGAGGGCCACCTGGTAGGGCAGGAGGCCGCGCATGAGCGTCGCCCGCGCGGCCGGGATCCGCACGAGCGCATCGTCGGTCGAGACGGTCGCGCGGCCGAGGCCGGGGAAGTGCTTGAGCACGGGCCACACCGCGCCCTGCTCGAGCCCTTGCGCGAACGCCGGCGCGTCCGCGGCCACCGTGAAGCGGTCGGTCGAGAACGCCCGCATCTGCTGCTCGATGAAGTCCGCCGGCCCGGCGGGCACGTCGGCGACCGGGGCGAGATCCACGTTGACGCCGTCGGCCGCAAGCGCAGCCGCGGTGTTGGCCCCGCTCGTCATCGACGCCGCCGCCGGCAGCTGCCCGAGCTGCTTGGCCGACCGCTTCGGCGGCGCCCACGGGATGCGCCGCACCTCGCCGCCCTCCTGGTCGACGGCAATGATCAGCCGCGGCCGCCCGCCGGCCTGTGCGGCCGACCGCAGCGATGCCGTCAGTGCCTTGAGCTGCGGCTCCGACACGATGTTCCCCGAGAAGAGGATCACCCCGCCCACCTGGCCGGCGCGGATGCGGGCGAGGATCTGCGGGTTCGCGCGTGTCCCGGTCATCGCGACGACGAGGCGCTGGCCGACGAGCTCGCCGAGGGTCGGCGGCGCCGCGCTCGCCGGAGCGGCGCCGATGCCGCCCGCGGCCGCCGCGACGCACGCGGCGAGCGCGATCCTGGCTCTGGCAGATCCCATGTTCCCAACGTAGCAGCCCGGCCCGGCGAGGCCGCGGCGATCCGGTAACGGTTTTGCGCCGGGCGCCCGTATACTCGGTTCCATGACCGATCCGACGGTGGGCGGTGCGGCTGAGTCAGTGCACTCGGCCGGCGTTTCGGCGCACATCTCGCATGCCGTGATCGCGGCGTATGCCGCCGCGGCCGCCCGCGAGGTGGCCGGCGTGCATGCCCTCACCGGCGGTCATCTGGCGCGGCTCGAGCGGCGGAGCGATCCCGACCGGCTCGGCGTGCGGGTCGTGTCCGCCGGCGATGCGGTGGATCTGGAGCTCCACCTCGTGACCGACTGGGGAGCGTCGATCCCCGCCGTCGCCGCCGGCGTCGAGCGCTCTGTGCGCACGTACCTGGCGTCGATGGTCGACCTCGACGTGCGCACCGTGTCGGTGGTCGTCGACGACGTGGCGGCCGCCCGGTGAGCGGGGTCGACCACCTGACGGGAGCCACCGTGTCCGGCGCGCCGGCCCCGTGCCAGGGGTGCATGTGGTGGCAGACGCGCCCCGGCCGCGGCCCGGGCGAGCGCGACCGCTGGATGCACGACGCCGAGGACGAGTTCGGCCCGTGGGGAAAGCTCTACCGCGACGAGACCGGCGTGATCGGGCTCATCCAGTACGGGCCCGCGCAGGAGTTCCCGCGGGCGCAGACCCTCCCGGCCGGCCCGCCGAGCCGCGACGCCGTGCTCGTGACGTGCGCCTACCTGACCGACGCGCAGAGCCCGTGGGTGCTGCAGAGCCTCTTCCTGGCCGCGATCGGCGAGTGCCGCGACCGCGGCGGGCCCGCCCTGGAGGCGTTCGCATACCGCTACCAGGCGGGCGAGGACTTCTCGACCCGCTTCCTGGGCCACCGCACGATCTTCCCGGCCGACTTCCTGGCCGACTTCGGGTTCCACAGCCGCCGCGCGGCGGGCCGGATCGAGCTCATGCGGCTCGACCTGCGCGCGATCGAGCTCGAGCCCGAGCGGCAGCGGCTGGCACGGCTGCGCGATCGCCTCGCCCCCCTGGTCACCCCCACGCCGGCGCCGGTACGCTGAACCGAGGACGAGGCGGCGGCGAATGCACTCTGGCGACACACCAAAGGAAGGACGGGTGGAGCACCTGTCGGATCACGGGTTGCTCGCCCTGATAGGGCGTGGCGATCGAGAGGCGTTCGCGAGGCTGTACGACCTGTACGGTCCCGCCGCCTACTCGCTGGCCGCGCGGATCGTGCGTGACCGCGATCTCGCGGCAGACGTCGTGCAGAACGTGTTCTTGGCCGTGTGGACAGGGGCGACGCAGTTCGACCCGGCCCGCGGACAGCCCTCGACCTGGATCATGACGATGACCCATCACAAGGCGGTTGACATGGTGCGGCGCGAGCAGCGCCGCCGCACCGAGCCGCTCGACATCGTCGGCGACCGCGCCGCGACCGACCCGCCCGTCGACGAGCAGGCCTGGCGGGGCGTCGCCCGCGGGCATGTGCGCGAGGCCCTGCGGCGGCTGCCCGATCCGCATCGCGAGGTGATCGAGCTGGCCTACTTCGCGGGATACTCCCAGTCGGAGCTCGCCGATCGCCTCGCCGTTCCCATCGGCACCGTCAAGAGCCGCACCTTCGCCGCGATGCGGGCGCTGCGCGACGCGCTCGGGGCGGCAGGCCTGCACCCGGAGGACGAGTGGAACACGTCGACGAGCTGATCTACGGCCAGGCCGTGCACGCGCTCTCCTCTGACGACGAGGAGCGGGTCGCGCTGCATGTCGCCGAATGCGATCGCTGCCGCCGTCAGCTGCGCGAGGCCGAGGCCGTGGCCGCGTCGCTCGCCTACGCGGCGCCGGCGGTCGCCCCACCTCCCGAGCTGCGCGACCGCATCCTCGCGGCCGTCGCCCCGGTGGTCGAGGCCCCGGCGGCTGTGCCGGCGCCCGCCGCGCCGCCGCGGCGCGCGTCGCGGCCGGCCTGGTGGCCCCGCTTCGCCGCGATCGCGGTGCCGGTCATGGCCGCCGCGGTGATCGGCATGCTGGTCTGGAACGTGTCGCTGCGAAATCAGGTGTCCTCACTGAAAGGGCCGCTCAGCCAAGGACACGTCGCCAAGATCGGCAGCTTCGGCAGCGTCCTCACGAATCCCGGCGGGCGCCCGACGCTCTTTGCCAGCGCCCGTCCGCTGCCCGCCGGCAAGACCTACGAGGCGTGGGTGATCCGCGGCAAGGTGGCCGTGCCCGCGGGCGTGTTCCAGGGCGGCGGCACGATCAAGCTCGAGCTGACGAAGCCGGCCAAGCCCGGCGACGTCATCGCGATCACCATCGAGCCGGCGGGCGGCACGAAGCAGCCGACGACGACGCCGATCGCCAACGGCACGGTCTAGAGGCGGCTACCGCGACAGGAAGGCGACGGTCGCCGCGAGCACGGTCGCCGCTGCGATGAGGCGCCACAGCCGGGCGGCGTCGGGCAGCGGGAGTGCGGGCAGCTGCGGCCGCGGCCGGCTCTGCGCCTGCGCCCGCCGGGCCAGGCGGGCGCGGCTCGCCGCCGCGTCGCGCTGCGCGCTCACGCCGAGCAGCTCGTCCACCAGGAACGGGCCGTGCGGGTCGCGGGCGCTGGCATGGTCGACGCACTCGAACCCGCGCCGGCCCTCGGCCACCTCGCCGAGGCAGCGGGGACAGGCGTGCAGCACCGGCTCGAACGGCAGCCACGAGGCCCGCGCCGCCGCCCGCCGGTCGTCGGCGGTCGCGAGCTGGTGCGGCCCCCACGGCCCGTGCTCGGGGCAGGCGCCGTCCTTGGCCGGACGCAGGCAAACGGGGCACAACCGGCCCCGCCCTGCCACCGGCATCAGGCGGCCGCCCGGTCGGGGACACGGACGAGGCCGCGCTCGACGAGGAGCTCGGCGATCTGGACGCCGTTCGTGGCGGCGCCCTTGCGCAGGTTGTCGGCCACGACCCAGAGGCTGAGGCCGTTGCGGCGGGTGACGTCGTCGCGAATGCGGCCCACGAGTACATCATCCGTGCCCGCGGCGACCGAGGGAAGCGGGTAGGCGCCGGCGGCGGGGTCGTCGACGACGCGCACGCCGGGCGCCCGGTGCAGCAGCTCGCGCGCCCGGGCGGCACCGAGCGGATCGCGCGTCTCGATCCACACGGCCTCGGAGTGGCCGCGCCAGACCGGCACGCGCACGCAGGTGGTGCTGATGCCGATGCTCGAGTCGCCCAGGATCTTGTGCGTCTCGTGGATGAGCTTCGTCTCCTCGAGCGTGCTGTCGCCGTCGAACACCTCGCACTGGGGCAGGACGTTGAACGCGATCTGGTGCGGGTACACCGACGGCGTCGCCGGGTCGCCGGCGAGCACCGTCTGCGACTGGCTGCGCAGCTCCTCGATCGCGGCGGCGCCGGTGCCGGACACGGCCTGATAGGTGGCCACGGTCACGTGGGTGAGGCCGGCCGCGTCGTGCAGGGGCTTGAGCGCGGCGACCAGCTGGATCGTCGAGCAGTTCGGGTTCGAGACGATGCCGCGGTGGGCGTCGGCCGCCTCGGGGTTCACCTCGGGCACCACCAGCGGCACGTCCGCGTCCATGCGAAACGCGCTCGACTTGTCGACCACGACGCAGCCGCGCGCGACCGCCTCGGGGGCGTAGCGCCTGGAGGTCGAGCCCCCGGCCGAGAACAGCGCCAGGTCGAAGCCCTCGAGCGCGTCTGCGGTGAGCTCACGCACCTCGAGCTCCTCCCCGGCGAAGGCCACCCGGGAGCCGGCGGAGCGGGCCGACGCGAATGCGGCCACCTCGGCGGCCGGGAAGCCGCGCTCGTGCAGCACCTCGAGCACGATCGGCCCGACCGCGCCGGTCGCGCCCACCACCGCGACGCGCGGCCTAGACACCGAGCGCTCCGTCGGCGGCGATCTGCAGCTCGGCCTGGAAGGCGTCGTGCAGGGCGGCCACGGCCTCGTCGACGCGGGTGGCGTCGATCACGCACGACACCTTGATCGGCGAGGTCGCGATCATGCGCACGTTGATGCGCCGGTCGGCGAGCACCTGGAACATGCGGGCGGCGACGCCCGGGTTGCTCTTCATGCCCGCCCCGATCATGCTCACCTTCGCGGCGGTGTCGTCGAAGCGCCAGTGCAGGCCCAGATCGCGGCACAGGCCCTCGATGGTGTCGGTCATGAGCGCCAGGTCGTCCATCGGCACCGAGAACGTGATGTCGGCGTCGCCGTGGGTGACGGCGTTCTGGATGATCGTGTCGACGTTGATGTTCGCGGCGGCGACGGCGTTGAAGATGCTGGCGGCGGTGCCGGGCTGGTCGGGGACGTCGGTCAGGGTGACGTAGGCCTCGTCCGTCGTATGCGTGATCCCCGAGATGATCGCGTCCTCCATGCCCGCATCTTCGCGGATCCAGGTTCCCTGTGCGTCGGAGAACGTCGACCGCACGTGGATCGGGACGTCGTGGTTGCGGCCGAACTCGACCGCGCGCAGCTGCAGCACGCGGGCGCCCGAGCCGGCCATCTCGAGCATCTCCATCGGCGAGACCGAGCGCAGCAGGCGGGCATCCGCGACGATGCGCGGATCGGCCGTGAAGACGCCGTCGACGTCGGTGTAGATCTCGCAGTCGCCGTCGAGGGCCGCCGCGAGGGCGACCGCCGTCGTGTCCGACCCGCCCCGGCCGAGGGTGGTGACGTCGTAGGCGGTGGAGACGCCCTGGAACCCGGCCACGAGCACGATCTCGCCGCGATCGAGCGCCTCGGAGATCCGCCGCGGCCGGATCTCGACGATCTTGGCCTTGGTGTGGACGGTGTCGGTCACGATCCCGGCCTGCGAGCCGGTCAGCGACACGGCATGGTGGCCGAGGTCGTTGATCGCCATCGCGCACAGCGCGGCGGTGATCCGCTCGCCGGTCGAGAGCAGCATGTCCATCTCGCGCGGGTGCGGCCGCGGCGACACCTGCTCGGCCAGGTCGACGAGCTGATCGGTGGTGTGGCCCATCGCCGACACCACTCCGACGACCGAGCGGCCGGCCAGGTGGGCGGCCACGAGCCGGGCGGCGACGCGGCGGATCTTGTCGGCGTCGGCGACGGACGTGCCGCCGAACTTCATCACCAGCACACGGCCGGCCACGGGCTGCGACTCGGGCTGGGCCATCACGCCATCGTATCCAGGATCATGCCGATGTCGGCCTCGGTCGTGCGCGGGTTGACGACGCAGATGCGCGTCATGATCTCGCCGTCGACCTCGGTCGGCGTGACCATCGCGAGGCCGTCGGCCAGGAGTCCCGCGCTCCAGCGGCGGTAGTCCTCGGCCGACCAGCCGATGCGGCGGATGCAGAGCACCGTCAGGTCGGGCTCGTTCACGAGCTCGAGGTAGGGCCGCCGCTCGATGTCGGCCTGCGCCGCGCGGGCCACGGACAGCGCCTGCTCGACGGCGTCGGTGTAGGCGCGCGTGCCGTGGGCGGCGAGCGAGAACCAGAACGGCAGTCCGCGGGCGCGCCGGGTGAGGTGGATGCCGAAGTCCGAGGGGTTCCAGTCGCTGCCGACGCGGGCCGCGTCGAGGTAGCCCGCATGCTGGCGGTGGGCGGCCTGCGCCAGCTCGGGCAGGCGGTAGAGGAGCGCGCAGCAGTCGAAGGGCGCAAACAGCCACTTGTGCGGGTCGATGATGATCGAGTCGCACCGCTCGACCCCGGCAAACCGCGGCCGCACCGACGGGGCGGCGAGCGCGGCGCCGCCGTATGCGGCGTCGATGTGGAACCACAGCCCGCGCCGGCTGCACACCTCGGCGATGCCGGCCAGGTCGTCGATCACGCCGAGGTTCGTGGTGCCGCCGGTCGCGGCGACCGCGAACACGCCCTCGCCGCCGTCGCGCTGCAGGGCGTCCTCCAGGGCCGCGCCCGTCAGCCGGCCGTGGGCGTCCGGTGGGATCGCAAGGATCTCGGCGTCCATGACCGCGGCCGCCGCCGCGACCGAGGAGTGGGCCTGGTCGGTCGCCGCCAGCCGCAGCCGGCCGGGCGGACGCCCGTGCTCGGCCACGAACGCGTGCCGCGCGGCCACGAGCGCGGACAGGTTGCCGACCGTGCCGCCCTGCACGAAGCACCCGCCCGCCGCGGCCGGCATCCCGGCCAGGTCGGCCAGCCAGCGCAGGGCCTGGTTCTCGGCGTAGACGGTGCCGGCGGCGCTGCGCCAGCTGCCCGCATACATCGGCGTTGCCGCGAGCGCCATGTCGAACAGCTTGGCGGCCTGGGAGGGCGCGGCGGGGATGAACGCCAGGAAGCGCGGGTTCTCGATCGGGACGCTGGCCGGGGCGAGCGTCTCGGCGAAGATCTGCAGGGCCGCCTCGCCGCCGATGCCCTCCTCGGTCACGGTCTCTCCCGCCGCCGCCGCGAGCTCCTCCGGCGTGCGCGGCGGCGCGAATGCCCGGGGAGCGCTGTGCAGGCGCTCGCGGACGTAGGCGACGACGTCGTCGGCCACCGCCTCCGTGGCGGTCGTGACGGTGTGCATCGCCGCCGGGTCGGCGGTGGTATCCGGCCGGAGGTGGTCGGGCTCGGCGGTCACATCTCCCTCCTTCCGGCCAGCGCTCGCCCGAGCGTGACCTCGTCGGCGTACTCCAGGTCGCCGCCCACGGGCAGCCCGCTCGCGAGCCGGGTGACGCGCGTGCGCCCGCGCAGGCGGTCGGCGAGGTAGGCGGCGGTCGCCTCGCCGGTCATCGTCGGGTTCGTCGCCAGGAGCACCTCGGTCACTCCGCCCGACTCGACCCGGGCGACCAGCTCGGCGATGCGCAGGTGCTCGGGGTCGACGCCGTCGATCGGCGAGAGCGCTCCGCCCAGCACGTGATAGAGGCCGCGATACTCGTGCGTCCGCTCGAGGGCGACCAGGTCGGACGGATCCTCGACCACGCAGATCAGCGAGCGGTCGCGGCGGGCGTCGGCGCAGATCGGGCACAGCGGCTCCTCGGCCAGGTTGCCGCACTCGGTGCAGAAGCCGATCCGCTCCTTCACCTCGCGGATCGCGTCGGCGAGGGCGAGGGCATCGGCCTCGGACGCCTTCAGCAGGTGGAACGCGAGCCGCTGGGCGGTGCGGCGGCCGACGCCCGGCAGGCGCGCGAGCTGGACGATCAGGTTGTCGACCGAGGGGGCGTACACCTACATCCCGGGAAGGCCGAGCCCGCCCAGTCCGCCGGCTCCGCCGAGCTGCCCCATCATCTTCTGCTGCTGCAGCTGCTGCGCGGCGGCGATCGCGCCGTTGACGGCCGAGACGAGCAGGTCCTGGAGCATCTCCGGGTCGTCCGGGTCGATCGCCTCCGGCTTGATCCGGATGTCGGCGATCTCGAGCGCGCCCGACGCCTTCACGGTCACGGCGCCGCCGCCCGCGCTGTGCTCGACGTAGGCCGTCTTCAGCTCCTCCTGGGCCTGCGCCATCTGCTCCTGCATCTTGCCCAGCTGGGCCATCATCTTCTGAGGGTCGATCTTGGTCACGTGCGCTCCTCGATCTCGCGGGCGTCGAACTTCTCCTTGAGCTCACTCAAAAGGTCGTTCTCGTCGAGCGGCTTCGTCTCCGGCGCGGGCGGCGGGGGCGCCGCGGCGTCGGTCTCGGCTGCGGCCACCTCGAGGCGTACGCGCACGGGCGAGCCGACGGCCTGACCGAGCACGGACTCGAGCACCTCGCGATTGGGCGGCGAGTCGGCCGTGGTGAGGGCGAACTGGTGCGAGCGGGGGAAGGCCAGCACGACCTCGCCGTCGCCGAGCGAGCGGGGGCTCGCGTGCTGCATCAGCGACTGCAGCGGCACCGACCGGCGGCCGATCTCGGGCACGATCGCGTCGCTCCAGCTCGCGGTCAGCTGTTCCAGGTCAGGTGCGACCGCGGCGGCGGCAGCCGGCCCGGGCGGGGGCGGCGGCGCGCGGCTCGGCGGCCTCGGCGGCCGGCGGCGGAGGAGCGGCGGCGGGGGCCGGCGCGACGGTGGCAGCAGGTGCGGGCGGGGGCGTGCGGCGCCACGGGGGCCGGCGCGGCGGCGGCCGGGGCGGCTCCGCCCACGCGCGCCTCGAGCGCCGAGATGCGCTGCCCGAGCGCCTCGACCGAGAGCTCGGCGGCGGGCCGGCACACGCGCACGAGCGCGAGCTCGAGCGGCAGCCGCGGGTCGGCGCCGTCGCGCACCTGCTCGAGCACGTCGCGCAGCATGTCGACGAGCCGGTGCACGGCCGCCGGGCTGACCCGCTCGGCCTGCGCGCCGATGCGCGCGCCGCTCGTCGTCGGTGAGGGGGGCGTCGGCCGGCAGCTCGCCCAGCTGCTGGTGCAGGAACAGCCAGCGCAGATGGCCGAGCAGGTCGCTCACGAGCATGCTCAGGTCGGCGCCGGAGTCAGCCTGCGCGTCGACCAGGCGCAGGCACCCGGCGGCGTCGCCGGCGGCCACCAGGTCGAGCGTCCGGAAGAGCACCTCGGCGTCGGTCGTGCCGAGCAGGTTCCTGACGTCGGCGACCGTGATCGCGTCGGGGCAGGCGGTGGCCAGCTGGTCGAGCGCCGAGACCGCGTCGCGGAAGCTGCCCGCCGCCGCCCGGGCGATCACCGCGACCGCGGCCGGCTCGATCTCGATCGACTCGGCGCGGGCGATGCGGTGCAGGACGGTGGAGATCTCGGGCAGGCCGGGGCGGGCGAACGCGAAGCGCTGGCAGCGGCTGCGGATCGTGGGCAGCATCGCCGCCATCTCGGTCGTGCAGAGCACGAAGACGGCGTGGGCGGGCGGCTCCTCGAGCGTCTTCAGCACCGCGTTCGAGGCCTCCTTCGTCAGCATGTGGGCCTCGTCGATGATGTACACCTTGCGCCGCCCCCGCACCGGCTGCAGCGCCACCCGGTCGCGGATCTCGCGGATGTCGTCGATGCCGCGGTGGCTGGCGGCGTCGAGCTCGATCACGTCGATCGAGGTGGCGTCGTGGATGGTGCGGCACGACTCGCACTGCAGGCACGGGCTCGTCGTCGGCCCCCGCTCGCAGTTGAGCGCCTTCGCCAGGATCTTCGCCATCGAGGTCTTGCCGGTGCCGCGCGGCCCGGCGAACAGGTAGGCGTGGGCCACCCGGTCCATCTCGACCGCGTTTCGCAGCGTCTGCACGACGTGCGGCTGGCCGGGCGCGAACTCGTCGAAGTCACGCGGCCGGTGCTTGCGGTAGAGGGCGGACATGCCCCTGCAGCTTACCGATGCAGGGCGGCGGAGCCCGACCGTCGCGGGCGCGGCCCCGCAGGGGTGGGAGAAGCGACCGTGCACCCGCCTTCGAAGCGCCGGTCCCGGGCGGTGCTCACGTCGCCGGCTCCTGCCAGGCTCGCCCACGGCACCCGGGTGACATTGCTTAGCGCTGCTTCCTTCCGGACCTGACGCGGTTCGCAAGTCTCCGTTGCGTGGGACCTGGCGATCGACACCAACTGCGCAGGCCCTCTCCCGAATCCGACCGCCCCTGGGGCGGGAATTCAGCCCGGCTAGAGCGGATTGCCGGTACAGGGAACCGCTATCTCCCCGCCTAGCACGGTCGCGCAGACTGTATCAGCTAGTCGCCCGCCGCAGCCCGCTCCTCCGCCTCGCGCAGGCGGCGGGCGAGCATCTTGGCGATCTTGACCGCGATCGACGGGTGCTGCTCGAGCAGCGGCGTGAACTGCCACGCGGTCAGCCCGTACACGCGCAGCGGCGACTCCGCGATGACCGTGGCGCTCCTGCGGCCGCCGTCGTCGAGGAGCGCGACCTCGCCGAAGGATGCGCCGGACGAGATCGCCCCCAGCCGCTTGCCATGGGCCTCGACCCGGGCCGTGCCGTCGGCGACGACGAAGAAGCCGACGCCGCCCTCGCCCTCGACGACCACCGTGTCGCCGGTGTCGAAGCGGCGTTCCTTCGCGGCGTGCGCCACGGCTTCGAGCTCACGATCGGAAAGCCCTTCGAACAGAGAAACCTTTCGCAATGTCTCGAAGCGTTCGTCGGCCATGCGTGTGTACCTCGTTTCGTCGCCGGTGGAACGTGCCCTCTCCAGCCTACTATCCCGAATCCGGTCGCGTGCGGCAAGCGGGATGGCATACTGCGTCGGCCCGGAGAGGTGTCCGAGTTGGCTTAAGGAGCGCGACTGGAAATCGCGTAACGGGGGTTTCCTCGTTCGCGGGTTCGAATCCCGCCCTCTCCGCTTCCGCAGCGTCCGCGGGTGCATGCTCGCGACGCGCGATGACCACCCAACCGGGTCGTCTACCCCAGGCGCTCGTCCCAGGACACGGTGTAGGCGATCCTCCACTCCTTCCCGCATCCGGGGCAGGTGCGGTCGCCCTCGGCGGCGACGTTGAATCTGGTGTTGGGCCGGTCGGTGGTGATCGTCTCGATCGGGGTCGAGCACCCCGGGCAGGCGACGATCAGGTGCGCTCGCTCTTGGTGGTGCCGCGACCCCGCGGCGGACGACCCGCCGGCGGCATCGCCGGGAGCGGGCCGCTCCTCGCCACGCCTTCGGGTCCGACAGCATGCGCGTGACTTCGTCCCGCAGCCTGTCCGGGTCGGCATCGAACTCGAGCAGAACGCGGGCGGCGACCCCCTCCTTCACGCGCACCAATCCCAGCAGAACATGATGGGTGTCGACGCAGGCGTGGCCCAGGGCAAGCGCCTCGTTCCACGCGCGATCAAGCGCCGCCGTGGCTGACGGCGTGAACGGCACCGCACCGGCGCTCGACCGCTCGCCGGGGTCGACGATCGCCGCGACCTTCGCCCGCACCGACTCCTCCGTCATATCGAACGCGGCCAGGACGCGGGCCGCGACACCCTCGCGCTCGCGCACAAGCCCCAGCAGGAGGTGCTCGGTGCCGACATGGCCGTGCCCGAGCAGCCGGGCCTCATCCTGGGCCAGCACCACCACCTGGCGGGCGCCTTCTGTGAACCGCTCGAACACGCCGTCAGTTTCGCAGACTTAGTTGGAGATTCTGACCGCGGTGCAGCGGCGGCCGTCGACGCCCGCGATGGTGAGCGCCTCGACGCAGTACTTGTAGGCCCCGTTCGGCACGGTCGTGGTGTCGAAGCCGTGCGGGCCGCCCACGTGCCACACCATCCGCATGCCGCAGGTGGCGCCGGCGGTGAAGTAGCACGCGTTCTGGCGATAGGTGCCGAAGGCCCAGTAGTGCCAGAGCGGCGAGCCGGTCGGAAGCAGGCGGGAGCCGTCGAAGATCGTGCGCATGAACAGGTGCCGGTGGACGTTCGTGGCCGGGGCGAGGTAGGCCCGGATCGCGGCCGGGGCGAGCGGCATCTGCAGGTTGTGCTGCATCCGCAGCTTGGGTGTGTCGGTCACGTTCGCGCGCAGGTCGACGGTGCCGGAGAGGGCATCGAGCGCCACCGGGCGGGCGGGGTCGGCGACCTCGCCGGGCGCCTGGCTGACGGTCAGCGGCACCCAGGCCCGCGGCCCCGCGGCCGTTGCCGTGAGCGGGCCGATCGAGGGCCACTCGGTGTTGTACGGGTCGGCGAGCAGCCCGTGCGGCCGGGCCGGGTTGACGAGGCCGCAGCCGGGCACGTACTCCGAGATGTGCACGTGCAGCATGTGCGGCTTGACCGTGCCGAGCAGCTGGCGCCGGCGCACGACCGCCCCGGCGTGGATGCCGCCGGCCACCCTGACGTGCCAGTACTGCAGATAGGCGCCCTTCGGGCCGCCCCTGGCCACAACGTCGAAATGGTCGGGCTGCATGTTGCGCACGGTGCCGGACTGCATCGCGTAGACGGGCGCCTGGTCGCGCGGGGCCTCGATATCGACGCCGATGTGGACCGGGTCGCGCGGCTCGTCGAAGCTGCCGCGGAGGGGGTGCACCGATGCGGTGGGCGCGAATGGCCAGCCGCCCGGCGCGGGCGTCGCGCCGAAGCAGCGGGCATCGACGCTGCGCAGCGTGAACGGCTGGTTCGCGGCCGGCCCCGGGGTGGGGTCGGGCGACCCGGAGCGCGTCGATGCCGGCGGCGGCGGGGTGGTCGCGGTCTGCGTCGCCGGCGGCGGGGACGTCACGATCAGGAGCGGCGCGCTCTGGCCCGAGCGGTACGTGTGCTTCGCCCGCTTGCGGTGGGCGGCCGTGGAGGGCGCGGGGGTCGTGGTCGTCCCGCCCGACACCGACCACCGCCACAGGTTCTTCGAGTGGTGCACCGGCCCGTGGTGGGTGCGGAAGACGTTCGCGAGCGAAGGGGACGCGACGACGACGCCCGTCGAGAGCGAGGCGGTGCAGAGGAGGGTGAGGGCGATGATCCGGGTCATGGCGGCCCAGGCGGGGCCGTGGGTTTCATCGACGGTCCGGAGCCGCTCCGCTCTACCCCTTCCGGGTGAACCGCCTCCCCGGTCGGCGGCTGCCCGGTTGACGCGGGCGGCGGTGGGGCCGACAATCCGCCGGTGCTGATCCTGACCCGGTCCGAGGTGGAGGCGGCGATCGACCGCGACCGGCTCGTCGACGTGGTCGCGGCGGCGATGGAGGAGCTCTCCAGCGGAGCCGCGTCCGTGCCGCCGCGCACCGGCGCGAGCGTCGCCGAGGTCGGCGGCACGCTGCTCGCGATGCCCGCCTACGTGCCCGGCGCCGGAGCGCTCGCCGCCAAGCTGGTCGGCCAGTTCCCGCGCAACCCCGATCGCGGCCTGCCGAGCCACGTCGCGCTGATCGCGGTCTTCGAGCCCGCGACCGGCGTCCCGCTCGCGGTGATGGACGGCGAGGTGATCACCGCCGAGCGCACGGCGGCCGCCTCGGCGCTCTCGGCGCGGCTGCTGGCCCGCCCCGATGCGGCGGTGCTGGCCGTGCTCGGGACGGGGGTGCAGGCCCGCGCGCACGCGCGCGCACTCGCGCGGGTGCGACCGCTGCGAGAGCTGCGTGTGGCCGGCCGCGACCCGGCCAAGGCCGCGGCGCTCGCGGCCGAGCTCGGCGCCGAGCTGGGCGTGCCGGCGCGGTCTTCCGAGGGGTACCGCGACGCCATCGCCGGCGCCGACATCGTGGCGGCCTGCTCGCACTCGCCCGAGCCGGTCGTCCGCGGCGCCTGGCTCGAGCCGGGCATGCACGTGACCTCGGTGGGCGTGAACGGCGACGGCCGCGAGCTCGACGCCGAGGCCGTGGCGCGATCGCTGGTCGTGGTCGAGTCGCGGACGGCGGCGCTCGCGCCCTTCCCGCAGGGGTCGAACGACCTCGGCTGGGCGATCCGCGACGGAGCCATCACGGCCGACCACGTGCACGCCGAGCTCGGCGAGCTCGTGGCGGGCTCGCGCCCGGGCCGCACGAGCGCCGAGCAGATCACGCTCTACAAGTCGGTCGGGGTGGCGGCGCAGGATGCCGTGGCCGCAGCGCTCGTGCTCGCCGGCGCCCGCGCGCTCGGCCTCGGCACCGACGTCGCGATGTAGGGCAATACCACGAAGCGGGGATGGGGGACGTGCCCCCGATGGGTCGAGTGAGTGCCCCATGCCTGCACGCCTGCGCCTCACGCTCACCCTCTGCCTGCTCGCCGCCGCCTCGGCCGCGCTGCCCGGCCCGGCCGCCGCGAGCTCCACCCGCACCGCCCCGCTGACCCGCTGGCTGGCCGCCCAGATCGGGCCCGTCGCCCGCCCGAGCGGCGCCGCCGGGACCGCCCGCATGCAGGCCGCCGGGGAGGGCGCCGCGGTGCTCTCCGCCGCCGGCGCCGCGCATCCGCTGCGGCTCGTGCGCTCGTTCCGGATCCCCGCCGGCGACCCCTCCGCCGCCCGGCTCGCGAACTGGTCGTGGACATACGACTCGGCGGTCACCGCCATCGCCTTCACCGCGGCCGGCGACCGCCACGACGCGGCCACCCTGCTCGACCAGCTCGCGGCGCTGCAGGCGGCCGACGGCTCGATCGCGACCGCCTTCGACGTGCTCACGGGCGAGAGCTCTGGCGTCGTTCGCTCGGGCACCGTCGCCTGGGTCGGCCTGGCCGCGGCCGCGTACGACCATCGCTTCCGGAGCACCCGCTACCGCACCGTCGCCGAGCGGGCAGCCGCCGGCCTGCTCGCGCTGCGAAGTGCCGACGGGCTCGTGCAGGGCGGCCCCGACGTGACCTGGATCTCGACCCAGAACAACCTGCTCGCCTACGCGCTCCTCACCCGGCTCGGCCGCGACATGCGCAGCGCCCACCCGGCATCCGCGGCTCGCGATGCCGCGGCCGCGAAGACGATCGCCGCGGGCATCACGACCGGCCTCATGTCGACGGCCGGCGGCACGCACTTCATCGAGGGCGCCGGCGACACCGTGCTCCCGCTCGACGTGCAGTCGCTCGGCGCGATGTTCCTGCGCTCGCGCGGCCAGACGGCGACGGCCCGCCGGGTGGTCGCGTTTGCGAATGCGCGGTTCGCCGCTCTCGGGGCGCTCGATCGTGCGCTCCTCCGCCGTTTCGACCTACAACGAGACGTACTGCGGCTCCCGGGCCGTTCTCGGGCTTTCGGCCGTTCGCCGGCGCGGGCACGCCGGACGTGCTCTTCCTCGAGGGCAGCGCGCAGATGCTCGCCGCCGAGTCCGCCGTCGGCGCCCCCACCGCGTCCCTGGCCGCGAGCCTGCGCAGCTGGGCGAAGATCACGTCGGGAAGCGGCGACGCCCCCCTGATGGCCGACCGCACGGTCGCTGCGGGCGGCTACGGCGAGTACCACGTGTGGCCCGCCGCGGCCGGTGCCGCCTGGGCCGTGCTGGCCGCCGACGGGCCCGGACTCTTCCCCGCACCGCTCGCCGCCGGCTGACCGAACGACACGCCCCGGGGCGCGGTATCCTTCGCGTCCCGGGGCGCATAGCTCAGCTGGGAGAGCGTCCGCTTCACGCGCGGAAGGTCACAGGTTCGAGCCCTGTTGCGCCCATTCACACCGCCCGGGCGACCGACCGCTCCGCGCTCCGTGCCTGGTACGCGCTGCGGAGCACCGCGATGGCGGTGAGCAGGCCGATCGCGGAGACGATCAGGAACGCGATCTGGCTGGCCCAGTCGGCGGCTCCGCCGCGCTGCCACTGAAAGAACCCCTGGATCTCGAACGCGCACAGCGCGCCGATGAGGATCGGGCCGCCGACGCCGCCGCGGCGCGTCCACGCCGCGCCGGCGAGGAAGAGGATGCCGAAGGCGACCGCGCCCTCCCAGAAGCTGATCGCGAAGGAATCGATGAGCTCGCCGACTCCCAGCGCGATCGCGATGGCGGTGAGCAGGCGCCGGCGGTCGGCGAAGATCGAGCGTGCGGTGGACTGTGTGGGCATGTGAACCTCCGGTCGTGATGTCATCGGCGAGCGTACGGAGCCGGATCGCGCCTGTCGTCAGAGCGGGCGGGGATCTCGTCTACGACCGTGGGTGGATCCTCGCCTGCCGCGTGTAGGAGCGGGCGGTGATGACACGGCGCGCCGACCGGGATACGGTGGGCGTGTGCGCGTCCCTCGTCGTCTCAGCCGGCGACCTGACCCCGTGCAAGCTCGACCGGGCGCTCGCCGCGGTGCTGACGATCGCCGGGCTCGCGCAGGTCGCGTTCGGCAGCACCGCCGGGAGCGGGCGGCTCGTGCCGGCGCTGCTCGTCGTGTGGCTGGGAGCGGCCGTCGCCATCCGCCGCCGGTACCCCACCCTCGCGGGCGCCGGCGCGGGGATCGCGATGGGGCTTGTGATCGCCTTCCACGGCGACCCCCAGGTGATCTCGAACGCCGTCGCCTATCTGTGCGCCCTCTACGCGCTGGCCGTCTGGTCGCCGCCGCCGCGGTTCGCTCTGGGCATGGCGGCGGTCGTCGCCGCTGACCTCGTGCCCGGCGCGGCATACGGCCAGCGGCCGCTGTGGGCCCTCGGGACGCTCGTCGTCATGCTGATCGTGCGCCGCGTCGTCCGCGATCGTGACGAGCGCGCCGACCTCGCCGAGCGCGAGCGCGATCTCACCGCCCAGGAGGCGGTGCTCGAGGAGCGCGCCCGGATCGCCCGCGAGCTGCACGACGTCATCGCGCACACGGTCACCGTGATGGTCGTGCAGGCGCAGGCCGGCCCCGACCTGCTCGCCGACCCGGCGCGGGTGCGCGGCGCGTTCGGCGCGATCGAGGCGAGCGGCCGCGAGGCGCTCACCGAGCTGCGCCGGCTGCTCGGGGTGCTGCGCACCGATGACGAGCGCCTGGCGGTCGGCCCCCAGCCCGGGCTCGGCTCGCTGGGGGCGCTCGTCGAGGAGCTGCGCACGGCCGGACGGCGCGTCGACCTGCGCATCGAAGGCGCGCCCGTCGATGTCCCGCCGGGTGTCGACCTGTCCGCCTACCGGATCGTGCAGGAGGCCCTGACGAACATGCTCAAGCACGCGGGCGAGGCGGAGGCGGAGGTCATCGTCCGCTACGGCGAGACGATCGTCGAGCTCGAGGTCGTCGACAACGGGGCGGGCGCCGGGGCGGCGGCCGGGAGCCCCGGGCATGGGTTGATCGGGATGCGTGAGCGGGTCGCCCTCTACGGCGGGGTGCTCGAGGCCGGCGCCCGCAACGGGCACGGGTACGCGGTGCGGGCGCGGTTGCCGCTCGACCCGGACACCGCTCGATGACGCGCGTCCTCATCGCCGACGACCAGGCGCTCGTGCGCGCCGGCTTCCGCGTGATGCTCGAGGCGCAGCCCGATCTGGACGTGGTCGGAGAGGCGGGTGACGGCCGGGAGGCGATCGAGGCAGCGCGCGTGCTGCGGCCGCACGTCGTGCTGATGGACATCCGCATGCCGGCCGTCGACGGCATCGAGGCGACCCGGCGGATCGTGCGCGAGCGCATGTCGCCGCGGGTCCTGATCCTGACGACCTTCGACCTCGACGAGTACGTCTACGAGGCGCTGCGCGCCGGCGCCGCCGGATTCCTGCTCAAGGACGCCGGCCGCGACGAGCTGATCCACGCCGTGCGGGTGGTGGCCGCCGGCGAGGCCCTCCTCGCGCCCTCGATCACCCGCCGCCTCATCGAGGACTACGCCGGCCGGCCGCTCGCACGCGACCGCCCCGTGAAGCTCGCCGATCTGACCCCGCGCGAGCTGGAGGTGCTGCGGCTGATCGCCCGCGGCCTCTCCAACGCCGACATCGCCCGGACGCTCGTCGTCGGCGACGCCACGGTCAAGACCCACATCACCCGGATCTTCGCCAAGCTCGGGCTGCACGATCGCGCCCAGGCCGTGGTCGTCGCGTACGAAAGCGGGCTCGTCCAACCGGGAGCGGGTCAGGTCTGAGGCCCGGTCGGCGCGCGCCGGCCGCGGTCGCGCGGTTTGTACACGTGCACGGACCAGTGCTATCGTCGCCTACCTACGAGGAGGTCGGGCAGATGAGCATGCCGCCACGCTCAGGTTCTCGGTTAGGTCACATGCTACGGCGAGGCATCGTCGGCGAAGAGACGGGCACCGAGGAAGTGTCACAAAACGAACGCATGGTTGCGTCAATTTTCGAGAAGGCCCAGCCGGCGGACGCCGAGAAGGCCGCTGACGTGCCTGCAGTGAAGGATCAGGACGTCGTCCCGGCCTGGCCGCGCAGGCAGATCTGGAATGACGAGCCCGAGGTGCCGACCCGCAGGCTCGACTCGGTGATGGTGCTCGGCTCGTACCTGCGCTATGCGGCGGAATGGCTCGTGCGCAGGGATCTGCGCCACCGCAACCGGGCCGCCCGGGACGAGCTCTGGCGGCTGCGGCGGACGAAGAAGATCTACGCGTTCCTGAACAGCAAGGGCGCGAGCGGGAAGACCGCAGGGTCGACGACCACTGGGCTGCTCTTCGCCGACGCGATCAAGCGCGACTGCGTCGTCGTCGACATGAACGACTCGCCGGGCGGCACCGCCCGGCGGCTCGGCATCAAGCGCAAGGACACCCTGCAATTGCAGGAGTACGTGCGCCGCTACCGGGGCGGGGACTTCCCGACCGCGCAGAGCATCGCCGAGAACCTGGAGTGGCCGCGCGAGTCGGGCCTGTTCGTGATCTCCTCGGAGGCCGTCGCCAAGACGACGGTGCCCAAGTACCAGGCCAAGCTCGGCCTCGAGAAGCTCGCCGACGGCTTCCACAGCGTCTTCTGCGACCTCGGCAACGGCATCAGGAGCGCCGGCAACCTGGGCGCGGTCGAGGTGGCCGACACGCTCGTCTTCATGGGGAACGTGCACAGCGCGGACTCCGTGGCCGACTTCCGCCGCGACGACCCCACGAACGAGGGCGATGACCTCAAGAACACGATGGAGGCATACGCCAGCATCGGCATGCCGGAGAAGGTGAAGCGCGGGATCATCGTCGTCCTGGGCGCCCGGTCGAGCATGAAGAAGAAATACGCCGAGCATTACGGAATACCTGAAGAGCGTGTCTTCATCATCCCGAACAATCGGTATATGAAACGCGGAAACGTGGTGCGCAAGAACCGGCTGCCGCTCGGCGTTCGCGTGGTGATCTACGAGATCCTGGTCGCGATGATGAAAGCGGAGGCGCCGCCGGCCGAGGAGCTCAAGCGCACGACCTCGGCGGAGAAAGAGCAGTTCGAGCGCGGCGACTCGTCCGACGACGTCGACCTCGAAGAGGGCCCGAGGATCGCGGCGCACAGGTACGGGGACACCATCGGAGGGCCGCCGGCCGGATAGGCGGCGCCAGCGGCCCGGTCGAGCGATCGAGGGAGGGCGGCGATGGCAGCGGACGACGACCTGGCCCGGCTGCACGGGGTCGAGCACCTCGTGGTGCTCATGATGGAGAACCGCTCGTTCGACCACATGCTCGGCTATCTCCAGCAGGCCGGGCTGCCGGTGAACGGGCTGACCGGGAAGGAGACGAACCCCGACGACGCCGGCAAGCCGGTGCCGGTGTTCGAGTATCCGCCGGACTTCACGGCGTTCCACAAGCTCGGCGAGCCGCTGGACGAGAGCCTCGACCCGTGTCACGACCCGGCCGACGTCGCCCAGCAGCTCAAGGGCGGCAACAAGGGCTTCGTCAAGAACTTCATCGCCAAGAAGCAGCCGCTGCCGGAGCATCGCAACCTGCCGATGGGGCACTTCACGGCGACCCACCTGCCCGTCTACGACTTCCTCGCCCGCACGTTCTGCGTGTGCGACTCGTGGCACAGCTCGATCCCCGGCGACACGATGCCGAACCGCTGCTACTCGATCGCCGGCGAGGAGGGCGACGTCGGTCGCCCACGAGCTCGGCCTCTTCTGCCACCTGGTCGGCATCGACGGTGTGGTCGAAGCTCGAGAACATCCCGATCTACGACCTGAAGGCGTTCACGCGCGCAGCTCGATCACACCCAGTGGCGGTGGTACTCGCACGACCCGGCCACGCTGCGCGCGGTCGACGGCCGGTACCGGGAGCTGTTCCACCTGAGCAAGGACAACTTCGCCTACTTCAGCAAGAAGACGGTCAGCCTGGAGCTGCAGGCCGCGGAGGTGCTCGTTCGTCGGCGGCAGCTTCATCGACGACGCCGCCAACGGGAAGCTGCGGGACGTGTCGTGGATCGACCCCAACTTCATCGACCTGCAGGTGTTCGACCCCACCGGCGACGACGACCATCCGCCGTCGGACGTCCACGCCGGCCAGGGGCTCGTGCTCGACCTGTTCCAGGCGCTCGTGAACAGCCCGCAGTGGAACGACACGGTGCTCGTGATCACCTACGACGAGCACGGCGGCTTCTACGACCACGTCGTCCCGCCGCCGGTGCCCTCGGGCGACGGCGGCACGTACAAGACCTACGGCGTCCGCGTGCCGGCGCTCGTGGTCGGGCCGCGGGTCAAGAACGGCGTCTGCAGCACGTTCTTCGACCACACGTCGCTCATCGCCACGATCCTGCGCCGGTTCGCCCCGAACCCCGATGAGGCGCTCAAGGCCATGCCGCCCCGCGTCCGCGGCGCTGAGCACATCGGAGCGTGCCTGCTCGACGCGCCGCGCCCGGATGTCGGCCCGGCCGACCTGGCAAAGCCGATCGCCGATCTCCACAAGCAGGTCGGGGCGTGGAAGCACCAGGCGGCGGCGCTTCGCCGCGCGCAGCCGAACGCGCGGTCGCTCGCACCCGACGGCGCCGGGCACCCCCTCGTCCTGCACGACTTCCAGGAGCAGTTCCTGAAGTTCGCGCTCACCATGCGACATCTCGGCCAGCCGCCCGGCCGGCCGTGAGCCGCGTGGGCCCGGGCTGCGCGCGAACAGCCCGGGCCCGGGTGCGGTCAGCGGCTCGCGCAGACCACCACCGCGGTCGAGCTGGCAGGGATCTCGCTGCTGTTGTTGACGAACGCGTCCCACTCGTTCCCGGTCGGGAACGAGCCCTGGAAGTTGACGCCGACGCTTCCCGGCGCGTCGACGCCGCCGCCGATGGGGACGGTCGGCGCGGGGCAGGCCGCGAAGGTGCCGCCCGATGTGCCGCTTGCGAGATGCAGAAGCTTGCCTCTGACGACCTTGTAGCCGCGCATGTGGCCGCACACGGCGATCGCCCCGGTCGTCTCGTCGGTCGAGCCGCCATTGTTCTCGCGGACGATCCAGCTGCGCCCGTTCGGAGCGGTGCCGTTCATGGTCACGTCGGTGCCGGCCGAGCTCGTGAAGCCGCCGCCGCCGAGCGGCATCGTGCCCTGCGGGCAGGTCGCCGCGGCCTGCGTCTGGCGCAGGGAGGGGTTCGCGACCACCTTCGACTGAACCAGGCGGTAGCCCTTGGGCTGCTTGGCGCACACCGCCGTGACGTGGAACGTCGTCGCCACGTCGCTCGAGTTCTTGACCGCTGCGCCCCACACCGCACCAAACGGGAACGAGGCCGAGACGTTCACACGCGCCTGCGGTGAGGAGTCGGCAAACGCGCTCCCGCCGAGGGGCACCGTGCCCTTCGGACAGCGCACCATTCCGCCGGACTCGACGCCGGCCGGCGCGGCGAACTGCTTCGAGACGATCTTGTAGCCGACGGGCCTGGATCTGACCACGGGTGCGGCGGACGCGTATGCGCCGGCGGCGCCGGCCACGGTCGCCAGACAGGCGCCGATGACCGCCACGGATTGGAGTAGCCGTGCGTGCTGCATGAGGATTGATCTCCTTGCGGGATGGGCGCCCGCCGCGCGGGCGGGCGCGTGTCGGTGGGTAGTGACCGGCGATTACGCAAGCGCGCCCGCGCCGGTTTCGCGCGATGAGACGGCGCTTACTACGCCAGCGAGGCCAGGTCGACCGGGATGCAGGTGCCGCTGATCCCCGACGCCCGGTCGCTGGCAAGAAACGCGATCACCTCGGCGACCTCGCGCGGCTCGATCATCCGGCCGACCGGATTGTGGTCGTCCATCTCGCCGAGGATGTCATCGCGGGTGCGCCCGTGCAGGCGCGCCTGGTCGTCGATCTGGCCCTCGGCCATGGCTGTCCACATCCACCCGGGGGCGACGGCGTTCACGTTCAGGCCGTGGCGGGCGCCCTCGAGGGCAGCCACCTTCATCAGTCCGGCGACGCCGTGCTTGGAGGCGACGTAGGCCGCCTTGTACGCTTCGCCGACGAGTGCGGTCGTCGAGGCCACGAAGACGACCCGGCCGCCCGGGCGGCGGGTCAGCTGCGGCCAGGCGTGCTTGACGGCGAGGAACGGCCCCTTCAGCATCACGTCGGTCAGCCGGTCCCACTGGGCCTCGGCGAACGCGTCGATCGGCGCCATGTGCTGGAGGCCGGCGTTCAGGACCAGGACGTCGATGGCTCCGTGCTCTGCGAGCACCGCGTCGATCATCCCCCGGTTCCCCGCGTCGGTGCGCAGATCGGCGTGCAGGCAGCCGGCGCCGGCGAGGTCGACGCCGGCGACGGTCGCACCCTCGCGCTCGAACACCTCCCGCACGGCCCGGCCGAGGCCGCCGTTCGCGCCGGTCACGACCGCCACCCGTCCTTCCAGCAGCCCCGTCATGGCCGGCGAGCCTACCGCACGTGCTCGGAAGCGCGGCTCAGGCTGCGGACGTCGCGGCGAGCGCGCGGCCGAGCGACTCGAGCCGCGCGGCGGTGCGGGCGTCGGCCGGCGTGTAGGTGACGATCCGCGTCCCCAGGCCGGGGTCGAGCCACAGGTAGGTGTACTCGAGCCGCAGGAGGCCGGCGGTCGGGTGCATGATCCGCTTGACGGCGTTCTCGGGGCCGCGCACGTCGTGGCGCTCCCACATCTCGGCGAACTCGAGCGACGCCCGCTGCAGGCGCGCGATCAGATTCTTCCACGCCGGCTCGGCCACGTGCTCGGCCATCGCGGCGCGGTACTGGGCGACCATCCGCGCGGCCGACTCCTCCCAGTCGACGACCGTCTTTCGCCACGCCCGGTGGGTGAAGAGCAGCCACAGGCAGTTGCGCTCGTCCTGCGGCAGCGTCTCGATATCGGGGAACGAGGTCGCCCAGATGCGGTTGTGGGCGAGGATGTCGAAGCGGGCGTTCACGGCGAGGGCGGGATACGGCTCGAGGCGTTCCAGCACGAGCTCCACCGCCGGGCTCAGGCGCGCGCATCGCGTCTCCGCGTTCGTGTCGGCCGTGCCCGCGAGGGTGAAGAGGTGGGAGCGCTCCTGCGGGTCGAACGCAAGTGTGCGCGCGATCGCATCGAGCACCTGCGGCGACGCGTTGATGTCGCGACCCTGCTCGAGCCACGTGTACCAGGTGACGCCCACGCCGGCGAGCTGGGCCACCTCCTCCCGCCGCAGGCCGGGCGTGCGCCGGCGCCGCGAGGAGATCAGGCCGACGCATTCGGGCGTCATCCGCTCGCGCCGGCTGCGCAGGAAGGCCGCGAGCTCGCGCCGGCGGATCGCGTCCGCCGCGCCGTTCTGCATGAGTTCAGCCATCGCCATGCGAGTCAGGATAGCCGGTTTCGGCGGGGTTAGCCTGGCACCCTCAATACCAGGATAAACAGACTCTGGTACCAGGGTAGAACCTCAGGCAGACTACCGTGCCATGAACCAGAACCGCCTCACACCCATCGGCCTTGCGACCGTGCTTCTGGGCGCCTTCATCGCGATCGCCGACTTCTTCATCGTCAACGTCGCCCTGCCCACGATCGATGCCGATCTGCATCCCTCGGCGGCCATGCTGCAGCTCGTCGTCGCCGGCTACGGCGTGCCCTACGCCCTGATGCTCGTGCTCGGCGGCAGGCTCGGCGACCTGTTCGGGCGGCGGCCGCTCTTCATGGCCGGTGTCGCCTCGTTCACCCTGTTCTCGCTCCTGTGCGGGATCGCGCCGAGCGCCGAGGTGCTGATCGCGTTCCGCGCCCTCCAGGGTGCATCCGCCGCGTTCATGGTGCCGCAGGCGCTCGCGACGATCCAGGCCGCCACATCGGGCCACGAGCGCTCGCGCGCAATCGGCCTCTACGGTGCCACGGCGGGGATCGCCGCGGTCGTCGGCCAGGTCGCGGGCGGCGCTGATCGTGAACGCCGACATCGCCGGGTTCGGATGGCGGCCGATCTTCCTCGTGAACGTGCCGATCGGCCTCGCGGCGCTCGCGCTGGCCTGGCGCTACGTGCCGGCGACGCGCTCGGCCGAGCCCGCATCGATCGACGCGCCGGGAACGGCGCTGCTCGGGGCGGCCCTGCTCGCGCTGCTCGTACCGCTGACCGAGGGGCGCACCCTTCACTGGCCGCTCTGGAGCTTCGCCCTGCTTGCCCTGGTGGTGCCGATCGCCGCCACGTTCGTGGCGGTCGAGCGCCGGCTCGAGCGCACCGGCGGCCATCCGCTCGTCGCGCCGTCGCTCCTGCAGAACCGGGGGATGCGGGCCGGCCTCGCCATCGCGGCGCTCTTCTTCGCCGGCTTTGCGGCCTTCATGTTCGTGTCGGCGATCGCGCTCCAGGTCGGCGCGCACCTGAGCCCGCTCGGCTCGGGCATGGCGCTCGCACCGCTGGCGCTCGCCTTCTTCGCCGCCTCGCTCTTCACCGCGCGCCTGACGGAGCGCTACGGCCGGTCCGTGGTGGCGGCCGGCGCCTTGATCCAGAGCGTCGGTCTGATCGCGGTGGCGGTGACGCTGTACTCGGCGTGGCCGCACGTCGACGCCCTGGTGCTCGCACCCGCGATGGTGATCGCCGGCGTGGGGCAGGGGCTCGTCGTGAGCCCGCTCTTCGGCTTCGTGCTTGCGGGCGTGCCCGCCCACCGGGCGGGTGTCGGCAGCGGCATCCTGACGACGACCATGCAGTCGTCACTCGCGCTCGGGGTCGCCACCCTGGGCAGCCTGTTCCTCTCGCTCGACGCGCCGGGCTCGCTGGGGATGCGCAGCGCCTTCGTGGCGGTGATCGGCGTCCAGACGGTGATGGCGGTGCTCGTGGCCGTCGCCGTGCGCGGGCTGCCGCAGCCCGCTCGCGCACAGCCAGAGCCGGTGCCCGAGGCGCTGCTCGAGGCGGAGTTCGTCGAGGCCGCCTGACCGCGGAGTGGGGACTGTCCCCGGGGATCGGGGACAGTCCCCGTCCTGGCGATCGCGGCCGGCGTGACCGAGAATGCCGGCATGTACGAGCGGCCACCGAGCCTCGACGACGGGTCGGCGCTCGCGCGGGTGCGCGCCGTCTGTCTCGCCCTCCCCGAGGTGACCGAGCGGCCGAGCCACGGCGCGCCGACGTTCTTCGTCGCCGGCAAGCGCTCGTTCGCGACCTTCGTCGACAACCACCACCACGACGGCCGGCTCGCGCTCTGGTGTGCGGCGGCGGCCGGGATGCAGGCGGCGCATGTCGAGCACGACCCCGACGGGTACTTCGTCCCGCCATACGTCGGCGGCCGCGGCTGGCTGGGCGTCCGGCTCGATCGCGGCCTGTCATGGGACGCGATCGCCGGCGCCCTCGAGGATGCCTATGCGGCCGTCGCGCCCAAACGGCTCGTGGATGCCGCAGCCGCGCTCAGGGCAGAGCGCGATCGCGCCGGCTCGCAGCCGCCATGACCACCGCCCACACCGCCACCGCGAGGCCGGCGGCGACCTCGGCCTGCCACACGTAGTCGGGCGGGTACAGCCGGCCCGTGGCGGTGCGGGCCACCGGCTCCAGGCAGAGCGCCCCGGCGACGAGCGCGGCCGCCGGCCACCAGCGGCCGGTGCGCGCGCGCTGGCCGATCAGCCCGCACAGCGGCGCCGTCACCGCACCGCCGACGATGTTCTCGAGGTTCGAGCCGATCAGCCCTGGGAGGCCGGCGACGGCGCCTCGCAGGGCGACCCCCTCGACCGGGCTCAGGGTCATCGCGAAGTACCCCGTCAGCGCCGCCCCGGTGGCCAGCAGGCCGGCGAGCGCCGCCCGCCCCGGATCGCGCTGGGTGAAGCCGAACGCCAGCGGCAGGATCAGCCACGGTGCCGACATCTGGCTCACCTGCACCGTCCAGGGGCCGACCGTGATCAGGCTCCCGAGGTACTGATCGGCGCCGCCGAACACGAGCCCCACCACGATCGCGGCGACGAAGACCATCTACTCGTACTGCAGGGCCTCGAGCACGTTCAGGCGCGCCGCCCGGCGGGCGGGGAACGCCGCGGCGACGACGCCCGCGATCGCGGCGACCACGAGCGACAGCACGACCTGTCCGTACGGGATTGCGAAGACGATGCCCGACGAGCGGAACCCGAGCGCGACCACCCAGGCCAGGACGACCCCGATCACGATCCCGAGCAGCCCGCCGATCACCGACGTGATCACGCTCTCGTAGAGGATCGTCTCGCGCAGCTGCAGGCGCGTGGTGCCGATCGCGCGCAGCATGCCGATCTCGCGGGTGCGCTCGAAGACCGAGAGCGCCAGCGTGTTCACGATCCCGAAGAGGCTGATCACCACGCTCATCGCCAGTAGGACGTAGAGCAGATACAGGAGTTGGTTGATCTGCTTCGAGAACGACGCCTTGAACTCGGAGTTGGTCTGCACGTTCACATCCGGGTACGGCTTGAGGGCGGCCTTCACCGCGCGCGTCGTGGCATCGGTGTTCGCGCCCGAGGCGTAGCGCACGAGCAGCACCTGCGGGTTGGAGTCGGTCGAGACCTCGGCGTACGTCTTCTGCGCCAGCATGAACCCGCCGAAGAGCACCGGGTCCTTGTACTGGCCGATCTCGTGCAGGGTCAGATGGCGGCCGTCGACGCTCGTCACCTGGAACGTCGAGCCGGGCGAGAGGTGGTGCGATTTTGCGAACTGCTCCTCGACCACCGTGTTCGTGCCCGTGAGCTTGCCGAGCAGGGCGTCGGATCCGCCCTTCTGCCACTGGAACTTGTAGAGCTTGGGCAGCGCCTGCGGGTCGATCCCGTTGGCGACGTCCGTCCCGCCCTTGCCGATGCGCACGTTCGTGAAGGCGATGCCGGTTGCCGAACCGACGCCGGGCACGCCTGCGGTGACGCTCACGGCCGCCTCCGGCACGGCGGCGCCCTGGCTGTGGTTCTGGATGATCAGGTTCGACGTGACGCTCTTGTCGATCGAGCCGAGGAACGACTGCTTGAAGCCGTTGATCAGCACCGAGAAGAACACGACGAGGCCGATCCCGATCATGAGCGCCGCGGCGGTGACGGCCGTGCGCCCGGTGTTGCGGGTGGTGTTCTCGCGCGCCAGCCGCCCCGACGCGCCGCCGCGCAGCCCGAGCGGCCAGCCGATGGCGCGGGCCAGCGGCCGGATCAGGTAGCGCGACACCATCGCGAGGCCGATGAACGAGACGATCGCCCCGATCGCGATCGTGAACAGGCGCTGCGTGGTCGGCCCCGACCCGGTGACGCCCAGGAACACCGCCAGGATGCCGAGCACGAGCAGGAGCGCGGCGATGTAGGGGGTGAAGCGGGCGAAGCGGGTCGGCGGCAGCTCGGCGCCCTCGCGCAGCGCCGCGATCGGCGGCACGCGCGTCGCCCGCCGCGCCGGCGCGAACGAGGCGGCCATCGTGACGCCGATGCCGACCGCGAGCGGCAGCACGACGCCCGGCCACAGGTGCACGCTGATCCCGGCCAGCGGCAGCCCGAAGCCCACCGCCTTGAAGAGCGCCCCGAGCAG
Organism: uncultured Actinomycetes bacterium; assembly: GCA_963717845.1. Classification (GTDB taxonomy): domain Bacteria; phylum Actinomycetota; class Thermoleophilia; order Gaiellales; family JAICJC01; genus JAICJC01. Next base: position 69,148 of record CAVQXH010000001.1, on the reverse strand, counting down.
CTTCGCGAACCCGACGCCGGCGATCAGGCCGAGCACCGAGGCGGTCACCCCCACGACGAGCGCCTCGCCGAGGACGGTCAGGAGCACCTGCCGGCGCATCGCGCCGATCGTGCGCAGCATGGCGAACTCGCGCATGCGCTGGGCGACCGTGATCGAGAAGGTGTTGAAGATGACGAACGCGCCGACGAGCACCGCCGCGCCCGCGAACGCGAGCAGCGCCGGCGTGAAGAACGAGTTGATCGAGTTCGAGACCTGGTCGGTCTGCTGCCTGGCCGCCTGGGTGCCGGTCTGCGCCTTCACGAAGTGCGGCAGGGCGGCGGCGAGCTGCTGGCGCAGCTGGCCCGGCGAGACGCCGGGCTCGCCGTCGACCGAGATCGTGGAGGTCTTGCCGATGCGGTTGTACCACTGCTGGGCGTCGGCGAACGTCGTCGCGATCACGGTTGCACCGCCGATCGACGACACGTCACCGAACCGGAAGATGCCGACGATCGTCACCGGCTGGACGCCCACGAAGGTCGTCAGCTCCACGTGCTGGCCCACGTGCAGGTGGTGGTCGGTGGCCGTCTGCTCGATCAGGGCCACCTGGCCGTGTGCCTGCGGATAGTGCCCGGCGACCAGGGTGTTCTGGTTGAAGGGCTTCGGCAGCGTCGACACGACGAGGTTGGGCGCGCCGCCCTGCGACTTCAGGTACTTGCCGTTCACGACCAGCGAGCCCGACGCCTGGATCTGGCCGTCGGCCTTGGCCACGCCGGGGATGTCGCGCACGCGGGCGATCAGCGACGCCGGCAGCGGCCCCACCTGATCCTGGCCGGTGCCGCTCCCGAACGCCGGCCGCCGGCTGAGGTAGACGTCGGTGCCGGCGAAGCTCGTGCCGAAGATGTCCGAGAAGGCGTTTCGGATCTGGTCGGTGATCACGAACGTGCCGGCCATCATCGCGGTGCCGAGCACGATCGCGATCGCGGTCAGCACCGTCCGCAGCTTATGGCTCGCCATGCTGCGAAGCGCGTAGCGGATCATCCCGCCGAGAGCTCCGCCAGGATCGACATGATGTCGGACGCCGAGTGGCATGGCGCGTCGCGCACGATCAGGCCGTCGGCCAGGAAGAGCGCCCGGTCGGCGACGGCGGCCGCGCTGGCGTCATGGGTGACCATGACCGTCGTCTGCTGGTAGGAGTCGACCGCCTCGCGGAGCACCTTCAGGATCTCGGTGCCCGTGGCCGAGTCGAGGTTGCCGGTCGGCTCGTCGGCGAAGATGACGGTGGGCCGCGAGACGAGCGCGCGGGCGATGGCCACGCGCTGCTGCTGGCCGCCCGAGAGCTCGGCCGGGCGGTGGCGGCGGCGCTCGCCCAGGCCGACGCGATCGATCACGGCCTCGACCCAGGCATGATCGGGCTTGGTGCCCGCGATCTGCAGGGGCAGCAGGATGTTCTCCTCGGCGGTCAGCGTCGGCAGCAGGTTGAAGAACTGGAAGACGAAGCCGATGTTGTGCCGCCGCAGCAGCGTGAGCCGCTTGTCGTTCAGCTCCGTGATCTCGGTCCCGTCGATCGAGATGCTGCCCGACGTGGGCCGGTCGAGCCCCGCCAGGATATGCATGAGCGTCGACTTGCCCGATCCCGACGGGCCCATCACGGCCGCGAACTGGCCGGCCGGGACGTCCAGGCTGACGCCCCGCAGCGCGTCGACCGCCGCGTCCCCCTCGCCGTAGCGGCGAGTCACGTCCTTCGCCTCGATGACGCCCATCAGGCGGGCGCCGCCTCCTCGCCCAGGCGTCTGGCCTCGGCCGTGCACAGCGGCAGCAGGAGGGCGTAGAGCTCGCTCACGCCGTCGTCGGAGAGCGGGCCCGGGTTGCGCTCGACCGCACGGGCGACGACGTCCTGCTCGCGGGCCGCGTCGAACAGCGGATGCCCCTCTCGGCGCTTGTGGGCATGCAGCTCCGCGACCAGCTGCACACGCCGGTTCACCGCCGCGAGCAGCTCGTCGTCGGTCCGGGTGATGCGCTCCCGGTAGGAGACGACGACGGGATCGTCCATGCATCGCAGTCTACGCACGCCTGGTCGGGATCGCGCAGGTGCGCGCGGCGTTCAATTTCAGATCGTCGCCGCCGATCTACACGGATTGCGTTCTTCGGCGGAGGATACAGTCGATGCGATTGGTCTCTACGACGCGCCTGGTCGACGGTGTGCGGCTCGGGCGGGACGTCACAAGCGGAGTGCCGGGCCAGGCCCCGCTCCTGCGTGCCGGCACGGAGATCAGGCCGGAATACCGTGACGCGCTCGCCAGGCACGGCATCCGCGCCGTCTACGTCGACGATGAGCTGAGCGCCGGCATCGACGTGCCCGAGGCGCTGACGCAGCGCACACAGCGGGAGGCCGAGAACGCCCTGCACCGCGCCTTCGAGGTGGCCCCGTCGGCGCTGGCAACCGGCGGCCCCCTGCCCGACCAGACGATCCGCGACATGAAGCAGGTCGCGCACATGATCGCCGCCGACCTGGCGGCGTCCGGCGATGCGGTGCTCGCGCTCGCAGACCTCGGGTCGGCCGACCGCTACACCATGCAGCACTCGATCGACGTGACGGTGCTCGGCCTGCTGCTCGGCCGGCGGGTGTTCAACCTGTACGGGTGGGCGAACTACCGCGGCGGCCGCTCGTTCGATCGCATCGAGGAGCGCCTGGCGACGCTCGGCCTAGGCCTCTTGCTGCACGACATCGGCAAGCTGATCGTCCCGGCGACCGTGCTGAACAAGCCGGGCTCGCTCGACGCCGAGGAGTGGGAGCTGATCCGGGCCCACCCGGTCGCCGGGATCGAGCTGCTCCCGGGAGATGCCATCAGCCCGCTCGCCAAGAGCGTCGTGCGGTCGCATCACGAGCGCTGGGACGGGTCGGGGTATCCCGACAACCGCATCGCCGGCAAGATCTCGCAGCTCGCCCGGATCGCGAGCGTCGCCGACGTCTACGACGCCATCACGAGCGAGCGCCCGTATCGCGAGGCCCGCCCCGCCCACGTCGGCCACGCGGCCATCATCGACGGGTCGGGCACCGAGTTCGATCCCGAGGTCGTCGCGGCGTTCCGCAAGGTCGTCGCCCCCCACCCCGTCGGCAGCGAGATCACGCTTGCCGACGGCAGCCGCGGCATCGTCGCGAGCGTGCCGGCCGATGCGCCTGAGCGGCCCGTCGTCAGGGTCACGCACGGCCCGCACGGCGACCTGGTCGATCCGGTCGAGATCCCGCTCGCCGGGCCCGGGCGACATCGACGTGCAGGCTGCCTGACCGAGGCTAGGACGCGAGCAGCGCGAGCCCGATGGCGAGGGCGTTCAGGCTCATGTGCACGCCCATGCCCGGGTACACCGAGTTGGTGCGCATGCGCAGGAGGCCGAGCAGGAGCCCGGCGATCGCGACCGGGATGAGCAGGACGGCGAGGCCGTGCGCGATGGCGAAGAGCAGCGTCGTCGCCGGGAGCGCGAAGCGTCCGAGCGTGGCGAACCCAAGCCCTCGGAACACGAGCTCCTCGGCGGCCGGCGCGACCAGCACGAGGCCGACCACCGCGATCGCGAGCACCACCCACTGGTGGGTGCTGCGCGGGTCGTGGGTGGGGGCGATGCCCTGCCGCTGGCTCGCATGCAGGAACGGCTCGAGCACCACGTTGGAGACGACGAGCAGCACGAGCGCCCCGGCACACAGCTTGAGGGCCGGGCGAAGCGGCGTGCGCCGCAGCGCGAGCGTCGGGCCGATCGGCCGCCGCGACGCCCAGGCGGCGAACAGCACGTAGACGATCAGGACGAGGTCCACCGCCACCGTGCCGATGATCGCGGTGGCGTTGTAGACGGTGTTCTTCGCGGTCGGCCCGCTCGTGAGCAGCGCGCCCACGAAGTTGGCGATGAAGAGCAGGGCCGGCGCCAGCATCCACCAGGGTGACAGGCGGGGGGCCGGAGGGTCGGTCAACGAAGCGCCTGCTCCAGGTCGGCGATCAGATCGTCGACGCCCTCACAGCCGACCGTGAGCCGCAGGTCGCCCTCGGCGATCCCGGCCTGCTCGAGCTCCGCCGCCGAGAGCTGGCGGTGGCTGGTGGAGGCGGGGTGCGAGATGCACGTCTCGACGCCGCCCAGGCTGGTCGCCCGCAGGCACAGCGCGACCCGGTCCATGACGGCCTCGCCGCCGGGGCGGCCGCCCTCGACCTCGAAGGTCATGAGGCCGCCGAAGCCGGCCAGGATGCGGCACGCGACCGCGTGGGACGGATGCGAGGCCAGGCCCGGGTAGAGCACCCGGCGCACCCGCGGGTGGCCGTGCAGGAATGCGGCGATGGCGGCGGCGTTCGCCGATGCCCGCTCGAGCCGCAGGTGCAGCGTGCGGATGCCGCGCCGCACCAGCCAGGCGGAGTCGGGGGAGAGGGTCGCGCCCAGGTCGAGCGAGCGCTCGGCCAGCTCTGCGATCAGGCCGGCCGGCCCGGCCGCCACACCCGCAAGCACGTCGGAGTGGCCGTTCAGGTACTTCGTCGCGGAGTGGAAGACGAGGTCGGCGCCGTGCTCGAGCGGGCGGCAGTTGATCGGGGTGGCGATCGTGTTGTCGACGACGAGCTTCGCCCCGGCGGCATGGGCGATCTCGGCCAGCGCGGGGAGGTCGGCGACGGCCAGGTGCGGGTTCGAGACGGTCTCGACGACGAGCATCGCCGCACCCTCCACCGCCGTGCGCACCGCGTCCAGATCGGCGATGTCGACCAGCCGTCCGTCGGGCCGGGTCGTGGCCATGTGGTGGGTCTGGCCGTAGATCCGCGTCGCCGCGACGAGGCCGGCCCCGGGCGGCGCCAGCACGGCGGCGGCGGCGGAGAGCGCACCCATCCCCGAGGCGAAGCACTGTCCGGCCTCGGCCCCCTCGAGCTCGGCCACGACCGCGGCGAGCTCGTCGGTGGACGGGTTGCGGATGCGGCTGTACAGGTATCCGCGCTCCGAGTCGGCCATGACCGCGGCGAACTCGTCGGCGTCGGCGAACTCGTGGATCACCGAGCGGTGCACCGGGGAGATCACGGGGACGCCGGGAAGCGCCGGGGCTCTGCCGGCGTGGATGGCCGTGGTGGCGGCCGTGCGACGGGGGGAGTCGGTCACAGCAGGGCGAGCACGTCGGTCAGGGAGGTGATCGTATCCGGGCCCGCGGCGGCGGCGCCGCGATCGATGATGCGGACGTCGACGCCCGCCGCCCGCGCGCCGACGCCGTCGGTCTCCTCGGTGTCGCCGACGTGCAGCGCCCGCGCCGGCTCGACGCCGAGCGCGGCCAGCGCCGTTCGGAAGATGCCCGGGTCGGGCTTCGCCGAGCCGGCCGTCGCGGAGTCGAAGACGTGGCGGATCGCGACGCCCGCCGCCGCCAGGGTCTGCGGCAGCGAGCAGTCCCAGTTCGAGACCACCGCCACACTCACGCCGGCGCGTTGCAGCCCCGCGAGCAGCGGGGCGACGTCGGCGTAGACGCGGAAGGCGATCGCGTCGATCAGGAGCCCCGCCGCCGCGGCCGGGTCGGCGGCGATGCCGAGCTCGGCCAGCACGATCGCGGCGCAGCGTGTGCGCAGCCCGGCCAGCGTCGCCGCGTCGGCGCCCTCGTGGCAGTGGTCGGCGTAGTAGGTCATCTCGGCGCGAAACGCCCGCTCGGCGGCGGCCGCCGACACCTCGGCGCCCAGGTGCCGCCGCAGCGACTGGCGCAGCCGCTCGTACGGCTGGTCGATGTCGATCAGCGTCCCGAACGCGTCCAGGAGCACCGCGTCGTAGCGGGTCACGGGATGTGCAGCGTGGGATGCAGCAGGCGCGCCAGCTCGAGCACCTCGGTCACGGCCCGGGGGCCGGTGTCGGTCAGGGCGGCCCCGTCGACGAGCGCGAAGCGGCGGTCGCGTACGGCAGGCAGCGTCCGGGTGGCCCTGCTCCGCCGCAGCCCGGCCAGAGTCACGCCCCGGCCCGCCACCGCCAGGTACGCCTGGGGCGCCGCCGCCCGCAGCTGCGCGACCGGGAAGGGGGTGCCGCTGGGCGTGCCCGCCGCCACGTTCGTGCCGCCGGCGAGCGCGAGCAGGTGGGCCGCGGTGCCGTCCGGCGGGATGGTGTAGAAGAAGCCCTCGTCGACGAACACGGGCACGGGCGGGCTGCCGGCGAGCGCCGTCTTCAGCCTGCGCAGGTCGGCCTGCATGCGCAGCACCTGGGCGCGGCCGGCCGCCGCCTCGCCGGTCATCGCCCCCACCTGATCGACATCGTGCTCGATCGCGGGGACGCTGCCGTTGCCGGCGACGTAGACGGGCGCCCCGACGCTGCGGGAGATGTGTGCGGCCGCGGCGGCCGAGGTGGTGTTGGGAGCGAGCACGAGATCCGGGTGCAGCCGGCGCAGGCGGGCGATGTTCGGCGAGCCGTCCGCCGCCCCGGCGCGCGGCAGCCGCAGGGCCGCCGCCGGATACTGCTCGCGGCCGCTCGCGGCGACGACCGCACCCCCGGCGCCGACCGCATAGGCCGTCTCGGTCAGCCCGGGGTCGAGCGACACGACCCGGCGCGGCTGCGCGTGCACCGTCACCCGCCGGCCGAGCCCGTCGGTGACCCCCTGCGGAAACGACGGCAGCGAGCCGATCGGCTCCGGCTTGAACCCGCATCCGGTGGCGACGAGCAACGGGATCAGCACGGCCAGCAGGCGGAGTCGGTGCACGGCCGCGAGATTCTAATGCGCCGTCCCGGGGGCCTCGCGCGCTCGGTCGGCCGCAGGCTCGATTTTCGCTCGGCCGCGCATCACCGGAACCCCCGCAACGGAGCATTTACACTGCTCGCATGACCGCACGGCTCAGCCTGCTCTGGGGGGTCATCGCCGTGCTGGCCGCGGCGGTGCTCGTGTACGGGCCGGCCGAGCTCGCCCGTCGCGCCACCGGCCCCGGCGAGCCCGTGACCTTCCTCACCCAGCCGCAGCAGGGGTGGCACTTCATGCTCGATGCGCTGGACGCCATCGGCTCGGCCCGGGCGGGGTCGCCGGCCCAGGCGCGGGCTCTGGCGGTGAGTGCGTTCGCGGGCACGACGGTGCTGCCCGAGCGGGTCGACCTGCTGTACGTGCCCGACCTGCGCGTCCCCGTCGGGGCAGGGAGGCAGCCGCTGACGGCGAAGGCGAAGCTCGTGTGGAGAGTCTCGGGGCAGACGCGTCCGGGCGGCCGCGTGCAGACCGTCGGCCTGCTCGACTTCGCGAGCGGCCGGCTGACGTATCGCGTCGGGACGGCCGGGTGAGCAGCCACCAGCAGGTCGCCCTCGGGGTGCTCGCGGTCGCGCTCGTGATCATCGTGATCGTCGATCAGGTGATGCAGCGGATGGGGTCGCGCGTGCTGTCGCACCTGCCCGTCGCCGACCAGGCGGTGTTCGCCACCCGCTACCGGCTCCTGCGGCGCACGTCGGAGGCGGTGATCGTGTTCGTGGCGCTGATCATCGTGCTGTGGTCGTTCGACCAGACGCGGTCGGCGGCGCAGACCGTGCTCGCGTCCTCGGCGGTGCTCGGATTGGTTGTTGGTTTCGCCGCGCGCACAACCCTGGCAAACTTCGTAGCCGGGGTGATGATCGCGATCAATCAACCGGTGCGGCTGGGCGACCGCGTGAGCGTGGGCGACGCCGAGGGCACCGTCGAGGACATCGGCCTCGCCTACACCCGGCTGCGCACGCCGGACAACCGCCGTGTGCTCATCCCCAACGAGGAGCTCGTGAACTCGCGCGTGACCAACCTGACCATCGTCGACCCCGTCTCGCTGGCCCAGGTGCGCCTGACGCTGCCGGCGACGGCCGACCCGGCCCGCGTGCGCGCCATCCTCGACGAGCAGGCCGACGCGGTCGACGGCCGGCTGCTCGAGCGCCCGGGGCCCGGCACCGGCGTTGCCGAGGTGACCGCCGACGGCACCATCTACACGGTCGGCGTGTGGATGCCCGATGCCGCCCAGGCGGCCGTGGCCGCCTCCGCGCTGCGCGAGCGGTGCATCACCCGCCTGCACGAGGAGGGCATGGTCGGAGAGGACGTGACCGGGGTGGCGACGCCGTGAACCCAAACGGCCCCGTCCCGCCCCCGCGCAACCCGTACGACGACGTGCTCGGCCATGTCGCCGCGCGCCGGCGCAGGCGTCGTGCCGAGGAGCGCCGCCGCGGTCGCAGGTCGCTGGCCGCGACCGCGCTCGTGGTCATCGCGATCGTCGTCGGCGCCGGCCTCGTGGCCGGCGGTGTCGGCGCGACGGTGGCCGTGTCCGATGTGCTGAAGGGCGTCGACCTGAAGACCATGAAGCCCCACTATCCGGGCGTCACCACCAAGATCTACGACCGTCACGGCAGGCTGCTCGCCCAGATCCCGTCGCTCCAGAACCGCACGCCGGTGCAGTTCAGCCAGATGTCCAAGTGGCTCAAGATCGCGACGGTTGACGTCGAGGACAAGCGCTTCTACGAGCATGGCGGGGTCGACTACCAGGGCATCGCCCGCGCCTTCCTCGACGACCTCAAGGCCGGCCACGTCGTGCAGGGGGCGTCGACGATCGAGCAGCAGCTCGTCCGCAACCTCTACCTGACCGACTCGCAGACGTTCCAGCGCAAGATCAAGGAGGCCTGGCTCGCCATCCAGATGGCGGAGCACTGGTCCAAGGACAAGATCCTCGGCACGTACCTGAACGTGATCTCCTACGGCGGCGTCACGTACGGCTGCGAGGCGGCGGCAGAGACGTACTTCAACGAGCACTGCTCGCAGCTCAACATTCGCCAGGCGGCCCTGATCGCAGGCCTGCCGCAGTCGCCGACCCTGTACAACCCGCGCCTCCACCCCGGCGCCGCCAAGCAGCGCCGCGACGAGGTGCTCCTGGCCATGCTCTCCCAGGGCCACATCACCCCCGCGCAGTACCAGACCGCGGTTGCCTCGGGGCTCGGCCTGCAGGCGCCGAAGCACTTCACCCGCGTCCGCCAGCCGTACTTCGTCCAGTACGTGCGCGACCAGCTGCGCGAGCGGTACGGCAGCCGCGCGCTGCGCAGCGGCGGGCTCAAGGTCACGACCACCATCGACCCCGTGCTGCAGACCGAGGCGCACGCCGCGATGGCGTCGGAGCTCAACTTCCCGAACCATCCGGCGGCGGCGCTCGTTGCGATCGATCCCCGCACGGGCGAGATCCTGGCCATGCAGTCGTCCACCGACTACAGCCAGACGAAGTACAACCTGGCCGTCCAGTCTCGCCGCCAGGCCGGCTCGACCTTCAAGTCGTACGGACTGCTGGCCGCCATGGTGGACGACCACATCGATCCGAACACCACCAGGTACGCGACGACTCCGCTCACGAACTACCCGCTGTTCCCCGGCGCCAGCGCCCCGGACGACTTCTGGACGGTGCAGAACGCCGAGCCGGCCAGCTCACCGGTGCTGCCGCTCTCGACCGCGCTCGAGCAGTCGGTGAACGCCGTGTACGCGCGGCTTGCGATCGACATCGGCGCCGACAAGGTCGCCGCGATGGCGTACAAGCTCGGCATCCCCAAGTCCGATCACCTGCCGACCACCCCCTCGGTGATCCTGGGCGCCGGCGGCGTGTCGCCGCTCGACATGACGCACGCCTACTCCACGATCGCCGCGCAGGGCGTCCGCCGGCCGCTGCTCGCGTTCACCAAGGTGGTGCCGTACAACCAGAAGCCGATCCGGACGTCCCCGTCCAAGAACAAGGGCCACCGCGTGGTGCCCGACGGCGCCACCTGGCAGCTGACCCAGTACCTGGACACGAACGTGCACTCATGCTGCACCGGCACGAACGCGAACGTCCAGATCTCCGGCTTGCCGTACCGGGCGCAGGCCGGCAAGACAGGCACGACCGACAATCACACCGACGCCTGGTTCTGCGGCTACACGCCGTCCCTGGCGGCCTGCGTGTGGGTGGGCTATCCGAAGGGCGAGATCTCGATGTCCAACCTGGGCGGGACGATCCCCGGGCCGGCCTTCGGCGGCGGCTACCCGGCCACCATCTGGCGCCTGTTCGCGGCCGCGGCATTCCAGTCACAGCCGAGCAAGTTCCCGCCGACGCCGTGGCCGGTGCAGCCGCTGCACCCGATCCAGTTCCTGCCGTGGACGTCACAGTTCCAGCTGCCGGTGGCGACGACGAAGAAGAAGAAGCAGGGGCAGGGCGGCGGTGGCAGCAGCCAGGGCGGCGGCTCGACCACCGGAGGCGGCAGCAGCGGACCGCCACCGCCGACGAGCACGACGACGCCGCCCCCGCCCACCACGACCGGCCCGCCGACGACCTAGCCGGGGAGGAGGAGCGGATGTCCATCGGGTCGCGCCGGGACCTGCTCGCGCTGATCGCCGCCGGGCGCGTGGTCGCCGAGTCGCTGGCCCGCATGCGGGCGCTCGTGCGGCCGGGGACGACGACCGCCGAGCTCGACCGCGCCGCCGCCCGGGTGTTCCAGCGGCACGGCGCCCGGTCGGCCCCGCAGCTTGCCTACGACTTCCCGGGCGTGACCTGCATCAGCGTGAACGACGAGGCGGTGCACGGCATCCCCGGCCCGCGCCGGATCGAGCCGGGCGACCTGGTCAAGCTCGACGTCACCGCCGAGCTCGACGGCTACATGGCCGACGCGGCGATCACGGTGCCCGTGCCCCCGGTCGCCGCCGCGGACGCGGCCCTGTGCGACGCGGCGGCGGCAGGGCTGCAGGCCGCCCTTGCCATCGCCCGTGACGGCGCCACGACGGGCGCGGTCGGCGCCGCCGTGGAGGGCGAGGTCGAGCGGCGCGGGTTCCGCATTCTGCGCGAGCTGGCCGGGCACGGCATCGGCCGCACCATCCACGAGCCGCCGAGCGTGCCCAACTTCGGCGCCGCCGGGGTGGGCCCGACGCTCACGGAGGGGCTCGTGATCACCATCGAGCCGATCGTCGCGGCCGCCACGCGCTCGACCAGGCAGACGGGCGACGGCTGGACGGTGGCCACCGCCGACGGCGGCCGCTCCGCCCACGTCGAGCACACGATCGTCATCGCCCGCGGCCGCCCGCTCATCCTCACAGCCTGAGAGCGTCGCGCCGGCGCCGGTTGCGCTCGGAGAGCACGATGCCGACGACGACGAGCGCCACCCCGATCGCAAGCCATGGCCACGGGTTGAGCAGATCCTCGCAGCCGCCGCCTCCGGCGCCGTCGCTGTAGCACGCGGTTCCGGGGCCCTGCCGGTTGAGGTAGGCCACGTAGAGGAACGGCAGTCCGGCGCCGGTGATGGCCCCCTCGATGTGCCGGCGGCTGCCGGGGAGCAGGCCGACGATCAGGCCGGACAGGCCTGCGACCGGGAGCAGGAAGACGACGTCGAGGCCGAGCGCGAAGACGACGCCGACGGCCGCCCAGACCCAGAACCAGCCGCACCCGCGCAAATGCGAGAGCCGGTGGGGCGCGTCGGTGTCCACGCTCCCAGTATCCACCGATTTCCGGCGGGGGCAGCCGCCGCCCGGCCGCGGATAGCATGCGGGCATGGCCCGAGACGCCGCTCACGCACCGGTCGAGAGCGCGCCGCTGCTGCGCCCGGAGGAGGGCCTGCGGCTGATCCTCGAGCACACCCCCGCGCTCGCGGTCGAGCGGCTCCCGGTGGCGGCCGACCTGCTCGGGCGCGTGCTGGCCGCGGACGTCGAGGCCGCGGTCAGCCTGCCGCCGTTTGCCACCTCTGCGATGGACGGCTACGCCGTGCGGGCCGCCGATCTCGCCGCGGGCAGCCTCCCGATCGCGTTCCGGCTGGGCGCAGGCGACCGGCCGCAGCCGCTGCCGCCGGGCGCCGCCGCCGGCATCGCCACCGGGGCTCCGCTCCCCGACGGGGCCGACGCCGTCGTGCCGATCGAGGACGCGCGCGAGGACGACGGCGCGCTCGTGGCCGACTCGCCGCGGGCGGGCGCCCACATCCGCGCGCTTGGCGGCGACGTCCGCGCCGGCGACCCGGTCGCGCGAACCGGGGCGCGCCTGAGTCCGGCCCTCCTGGCCGCGATCTCCGCGACGGGTGTGAGCCATGTCGCCGTCGCCCGCCGCCCGCGCGTCGCGGCCCTTGCGACCGGGAGCGAGCTCGTCCCGCTGGGACGGCCGCTCGCACCGGGCCAGATCTACGAGTCGAACGTCACCGCCATCGTCGCCCAGGCCCGCGAAGCGGGTGCCGACGTGACGATCGGCGAGACCGTCGTCGACGACCGCGCGGCCACGCAGGAGGCGTTCGCGCGCGCCCTGGCGAGCGCCGACCTGGTCGTCTCCTCGGGCGGCGTGTCGGTCGGCCCGCACGATTACGTCAAGCCGGCGCTGCTCGCGCTGGGCGTGCGCGAGGTGTTCTGGCGGCTCGCGCACAAGCCCGGCAAGCCGCTCTGGTTCGGGGTGGCCCCGGAGGGCGCCCTCGTCTTCGGGCTGCCCGGGAACCCGGTCTCGAGCATCGTCTGCTTCCAGCTCTTCGTGCGCCCGGCGCTCGCCGCCATGCAGCACGGCCGGGTGCAGGAGCGGCCCGTCGCCCGGCTGGCCGAGCCCGTCGCCCGGCTGCGGGTGCGCGACCACGCGGTGCGCTGCACGCTCACTGCCTCGCCCGAGGGCATGGTGCTGCGCCCCCTCGGGCCGCAGGACTCCCACATGATCGTGCACGCCTCCGGCGCCGATGCGATCGCGCTGATCGACGCCGGCGACGGCGTCGCGGCCGCCGGCACGCTGGTCGAGTACCTGCCGCTGCGGTGAGGCCGCCCGCTCCGGCGGTGGGTGCGCTCGGCCGGTCGGGGCTCGCGGTCACCCGCATCGGCCTCGGGCTGGCCGCGGCCGGCCGGCCGGGGTACATCAACGTCGGCCACCACACCGACGTGGCTGCGGGCCGCGAGGTCGGTGCGATGGAGGCCGCCGCCCACGCGCTGCTCGACGCGGCGTTCGCAGGCGGGATCCGCTACCTGGACGCCGCCCGCTCCTACGGCCGCGCGGAGCAGTTCCTGGCCTCGTGGCTCGACCGGCGGGGGCTGCGGCCGGAGGAGGTGACGGTCGGGTCGAAATGGGGCTACACCTACACGGCCGGCTGGCGCGTCGACGCCCCCACGCACGAGGTGAAGGATCTGTCCGTGCAGACCCTGCGGCGGCAGCTGGCCGAGACGCGGGCCCTGCTCGGCGATCGCCTCGGCCTCTACCAGATCCACTCGGCGACCATCGACAGCGGCGTCCTCGAGGCCGCGGAGGTGATGGACGCCCTGGCCGGGCTGCGCCGCGACGGGGTCGCGATCGGGCTGACGGTGACCGGCCCCCGCCAGGCCGAGACGATCGAGCGGGCCGTGTCCCTGGGCGCGTTCGACTCGGTGCAGGCGACCTGGAACCTGCTCGAGCGCTCGGCCGGCCCGGCGCTCGCCCTGGCCCACGCGGCCGGGCTGGGGGTGATCGTGAAGGAGGCGCTTGCCAACGGCCGGCTCACCGACCGCGGCGACGTCCCCGAGCTGCGGCGGGCCGCCGCCCGCCGCGGCGTGGGCAGTGACGCCCTGGCGCTCGCCGTCGTGCTCGATCAGCCCTGGGCCGACGTCGTCCTCTCCGGCGCCGCCACGGTGGCCGCGCTCGAGAGCAATCTCACCGCCACGGCCGTCACGGGCGCCGCCGATGTCGAGCGGGAGCTCGCGGAGATCGTGCGCGATCCGGTCGTCTACTGGCAGGAGCGGGCCGCGCTGCCCTGGAACTAGCTCGTGAGCGGCACGGTGATCCCGCCCTTGAGCGTGGCGGTCATGCCCCTGGCGAAGACGATCCAGCGGTGCGACGAGGAGTAGAGCGGGTGGCACGCCGACAGCACGAGCCGCTCGTAGCCGTGCGGGCGGATGATGCTCCAGTCGGTGTTCGGCACGACCTCGTGGAACTGCACGCGGTAGCGGAACGTGGCGTAGGGCATCTGCAGGCTGATGTAGTCGCCGTTTCTGATGTCGTTGATGTGCCGGAACCAGGCGCCGAACGTCGTCCGGTGCCCGGCGATCGCGACCGTCGTGCCCTGGCCGGGGAAGTGCGTGTTCGAGTAGTGGCCCGGCCCCTGGCTGAGGTCGTGCAGCCAGTCGGTGCCCTGCACGACCACCACCTTGAGGCCGATCCGGCCGATGGTCAGGCGCCCGAACGGCTGCCCGCCCTTGAGCCTGTGGGCGAACGTCGCGGCGTCATGACGGAGCAGCCGCAGCTCGGTGGCGCGCGTGCGCGCGGTGGCCTGCCCGCCGGGGGTGATCGCCGCAGCGGCGGGCGCCGGCCAGCTCTTGATCTCGCGGTCAAGCGCGCTCGAGAGGCCCTGCTGGCGCCAGTCGGCGTACAGCGCCGTGAACGGGTCGCCCCAGAAGAGGATCACGCCGGCGTAGGCGATCACGCAGCACGCCGAGCACCATCAGGGTGGTGCCCAGCCTGCGCGTCGCCCGGCGCCGCCGGCCGCGTCCCGAGCCTTCCGGCACGGGGTCGCCGCTCACGGTGGCGGGGCCGGCGTCCGCGCCCTTGTCGGTGCCGGTGGCCATCACCCTTGTTATAGCGGCATGTGCCCGGCGCCGCCGCCTCCGGGGGCATGCGGATGGGCGTACCGGCCGGCGACGAGCGCCCCCAGCTGGGCCGCGGCGGCCGCAGCCAGAGCCAGGCTCACCGACAGGCCCGGGGCCAGGTACCCGCTGGCGGTCATCGCCACGAGCGCCCGCGGGGTCTGTGAGCCGAGGCCCTGCGCCGTCCACAGCTCGAAGACGAGCGCCGCCGGCCCGATCAGGCCGGCGATGTAGACGGCGAGCAGCGTGCGCCGGCCCGACCGGGCGGCGGCCGGCAGATACAGCCAGATGTGTGCCGCGGGCAGGATCACGATCAGCGCGAACGGATTGATCGCGGTCAGGAGCAGGCCGGCGAGGGCCAGTCCGAGCAGGCCGCCGGCGAGCCCGCCCGTGCGCTCTTCGCCCGTCGTCGCGTGGCTGCGGACGAGCCGCGGGCGGCTGACGAACCGCCAGAACAGGAGCCCGGCGCACGCGGCGATCAGGATGCCCATCGTCGTCGCGCCGGTGCGTCCCGGGATCGGCGCGATGGCGACGCCGGAGAGCAGCTGCCCCGGGGCGGCCGCGAGCAGCCACATCGCCGCCAGGGTCACGAGCCAGGCGCCCGCCCGCCAGGCGAACGCCACCAGGCCCGGCGCGATCGCGACCCTGCGCCGGCGCAGGCGCGCCACCAGGTCGAGGACGCACGCGATGAAGGGGGCGAGCAGGATCGCCATCGAGGCCTCCGCCAGCCAGCCGCGCATCACCTTGCCCGACAGGAGCAGCACCGGCGAGCCGTCGCGCTCGATCGTCGGCGCCGTGTCGAGCTCGGCGACGAGGTTGGCGACGGTCGTCCCCACCCGGCCCAGCTGGCCGGCGTCGAGGGCCGAGAGCGGGCCGACCAGGGCGTGGCCGCGGCCGACGGTCAGGGTGAGCGCCGAGATCCCGTGCGCCAGGAGCGTGCCCTGCTCCTGCCGCGCGTACGCGATGCCGTACCCGGAGAGCTGGTCGTAGGCGCCGGGGATGCGGGGGGCGCTGCCGTACCACGTGGTCACCGCCTGGCGGGTGGCCGCGTAGAGGGTGGGCGAGACGCCGCGCGGCGTGTTCGGCCGGGTGATGATGTGAAGCGGGGTGCCCGAGCCGGCGGCGGCCGCGTCGATCACGATCGCGGCGACGATCCGCGAGGCCGGCGCCCAGCGGGTGGCGAGCACCGTCGCCCCCTGCCCGCCCGTCAGGCCGCCGTCGGTCGAGACGAGCGCGAGGCCGCGCTCGCGGGGCGCGCTCATCAGCACCTTGCTCAGCTCCACCAGGATGGCGGTGCCGGCGAGGTCGGCGGCGGTCGACCCGTCGCGGTGGACGATCACGGCCACGATCTGGCGGGAGTGCCCGGGGCGGTAGGCGATCACGTTGGTCATCGGCACCGGCTGGGACTGCCAGGGCAGGTTGCTGGCGAACACGATCCGGCGCGGGCTCGGGTCGAACGGCTTCAGGTGCGTCGCCACCCAGTCGGCCGCAGCCAGCTCGCCGGCGCTGCCCGCCTCACAGCACGAGCCGCTGCTGTCGCGCTCGGCCGTCGCGAGCCGGCCGGTGAGATTGGCCGCCGCGACGCCGCTGAACGGGAGCGGCGCCGCCGGCGGAAGCGGAGCCGCGGGCTGATACAGCGTCAGGAGTGCGACCAGCGGCACGAGCAGGGACACTCCGAGCAGCAGGGCGTGGAGCGGCCACGACACGAGCGGTCGGTGCGACCCGCGCCGGACGGGCCTTCTGCGTGCGGGAGCAGCCACCGAAGCGGCGGTTATAGCACACGCAATCGGTCGCAGTAGCGCCGTTCCGGCCGCCGCCGTAGGCCCCGCCCGGGCCGCCGTGGGGCCGGTCGCGTACGATTCCGGTACGTGACCGGCGAAGCCACAATCATGCTCGTGGACGACGAGGAGTCGATCCAGAAGCTGCTCACGTACCCGCTCCAGCGGGAGGGTTACCGGGTGGTGCAGGCCCGCGACGGCGAGGAGGCGCTGCGGCGGTTCTCCGAGCAGCCCGTCGACCTGGTCGTCCTGGACGTGATGCTGCCCCGCCTCGACGGGCTCGAGGTGTGCCGGCGCCTGCGCACCGAGTCCGCCGTCCCCATCATCATGCTGACGGCGCGCGACGACGAGGTCGACAAGGTGCTCGGCCTCGAGCTCGGCGCCGACGACTACATCACCAAGCCGTTCTCGATCCGCGAGTTCCGCAGCCGGATCCGGGCGGTGCTGCGGCGGGCCACGCTCGTGGCCGAGCAGCGCGAGCAGTCAGACGGCGCCATCGTCGCCGATGGGCTCGTCATCGATCCGGCCAAGCGGGCCGTCACCGTCGCCGGCATCCCCGTCCAGCTCACCTATGTCGAGTTCGAGGTGCTGCACACGCTCGCCCTGCACCCCGGCCGGGTGTACACCCGCCAGGCCCTGCTCGAGTCCGTCTGGGGCGACTCGGCCTACCGCGAGCCGCGCACGATCGACGTCCACATCCGCCACCTGCGCGAGAAGATCGAGTCCGACCCGCGCGAGCCGGCCTTCATCTTCACCGTGCGCGGCGTGGGCTACCGCTTCCGCGACGGGACCTGAGCCATGCGGTCGCTGCGGCTGCGGCTGGTGGGGGTGCTCACGGGGGTGGTCGCCGTCGCCATGGGGGTCGTGTTCCTGTACGTCGTCCCCAGCCTGCGCCAGAACCTGATCTCCGACCGGCTGGCCGGGCTCGAGGTGATCGCGCGCCACCAGCAGGTCGCCCCCGGGATGACGAAGGCCTTCGCGACCGGCGTGCACATGCGCCGCGCGCTCCTGCGCTCGGCCAGGCTCGCCAACGGCCAGGCCGGCGCCTACACGATCGCGAACGGGCGGCTCACGCCGGTGACGGTCGTGAACCTGCCGGTGCTGGCGCATTCGAGCCCGGTCGTGCGGGCTGCCGCGCGCAGCCGCACCGTGCCCGGCCGGATCGTGCCCGGCCGCACGCCCGGCGGCGGCGTGGTCGTGGCGTTCCGGGTCGGGAACGATGGCGTGGTGCTGCTGTCGCAGGGCGTCGGCGACGTGAACACCGCCGCGGCGCTGGTGGAGCGCCAGATCGTGATCGCCACCGGCCTCGCCCTGGCCGTCGCGACGATCGTCGGCTGGGCGCTCGCGGTGGCGGTCTCGCGGCGAGTCGGCAAGCTCGAGTCGGCCTCGAGCCGGATCGCCGCCGGGCGGTTCGACCAGCCGATCGGCGACGAGCACCCGGACGAGCTCGGCCGGCTCGCGCGCTCGTTCGACCTGATGCAGGACCGGCTCGCGCAGGTCGACCGCGCCCGCAAGGACTTCATCGCCAACGCGTCGCACGAGCTGCGCACGCCGCTGTTCTCGCTGGGCGGGTTCCTGGAGCTGCTCTCCGAGGAGGATCTCGATCCGGCCACGCGTGAGGAGTTCGTGCTGACGATGCGCGAGCAGGTGTCGCGGCTGACCAAGCTCGCCACCGACCTGCTCGACCTGTCTCGCCTCGACTCGGGGGCGGTCGAGGTGGGCTCCGAGCCGGTCGACCTGGCCGCGGCGGCCAGGGGGCTCGTGCGCGAGTTCCGTGGCCTGGCGGCGCGGCACGGCAGCCGGGTCGTGCTGACGCGACCGCCGCGCGACCTGCCGCACGGGATCGGCGACGAGCAGCGCGTCCAGCAGATCGGGCGGGTGCTGGTCGACAACGCCGTGCGCCACAACCCCGAGGGCACCGAGGTGCGCGTCTACGTGGGCTCCGACGACGGCCACGTGACCCTGACCGTGGCCGACGACGGCCCCGGGATCGACGCCGACTCGCAGCGGCACCTGTTCGAGCGCTTCTGGCGCGGGCCGCAGGGCAGCTCGTCGGGCAGCGGCCTCGGCCTGGCCATCGCGGGCGAGCTCGCGCAGCGCATGGGCGGCGAGATCGCCGTGCATTCCGGCGAGGGCCGGACGAGCTTCGCGCTGCGGCTCCCGTCCGACGCTGGCGGCAGTGACCGCTGATGTTGCTAGGTTTTCGCGGATGCAGAAGGTCAACGTCGGTCACAAGTCGCTCGCCGACTACAACTCGCTGATCGGCAGGACGCTGGCCGAGGAGATCCGGCGGCTGGCCGAGCCGTTGCAGGGCAAGCGCATCCTGCACCTCTCGGCGACGGCCTTCGGCGGCGGTGTCGCCGAGATCCAGTACACGTTGATCCCGCTCATGATCGACGCCGGCCTCGACGCCGAATGGCGCGTCATCGACGGCCGGGAAGAGTTCTACGACGTCACGAAGACGATCCACAACGCGCTCCAGGGCGACGAGAAGGGCATCACCGACCACCAGAAGGCGATCTTCGAGGGCTACAACAAGATGAACGCCGACGCCCTCACCGACGCCGACGAGTGGGACGTGATCGTCGTCCACGACCCGCAGCCGATGGCGATGCGCGAGTTCGTGACCACCAGCCGGCCGCGCTGGGTGTGGCGCTGCCACATCGACCTCTCGACGCCCAACCCGGAGGTGCTCGACTTCCTCGCGCCCCGGCTGAAGGACTACGACGCGGCCATCTTCCACATGCCCGCGTACGTGCCGAAGGGGGCCGGCCTCAGCGAGGCGGTCATCTGGCCGCCTGCGATCGATCCGCTCGCGCCGAAGAACATGGCGCTCTCGCCCGACGACGCGGCCTACATCGTCGACCAGTTCGGCATCGACGTCAGCCGCCCGCTGCTCCTGCAGGTGTCGCGCTTCGATCCGTGGAAGGACCCGATGGGCGTCATCGACGCCTACCGGATGGTGAAGGAGCGCCACCGCGACGTCCAGCTCGCCCTCGTCGGCTCGATGGCGCACGACGACCCCGAGGGCTGGGAGTTCTGGAACACGACCCGCGACTACTGCCAGGAAGACCCCGACATCTTCATGTTCTCGAATCTGAACAACGTCGGCGCGGTCGAGGTGAACGCGTTCCAGGTGCAGGCCGAGGTGTGCATCCAGAAGTCGATCCGCGAGGGCTTCGGCCTGACCGTGTCCGAGGCGCTCTGGAAGGCGCGCCCGACCATCGCCGGCAACGTCGGCGGCATCGTCGCCCAGATCACCGACGGCGAGACCGGGTACCTGGTCTCGTCGGCCGAGGAGTGCGCGGAGCGGGTCATGGCCGTCCTGGCCGATCCGCAGGCCACGCGCGAGATGACCCGGCGGGCCAAGGAGCACGTGCGGCGGCGCTTCCTGACGCCGCGGCTCCTCCGCGACTGGCTCTCGCTGATGCACCGGATGGCCGGCGAGGAAGCCGACCTGGAGATCATCGCCGGCTAGCGGCGGTGTGTGCGCCCGGCCGGCGGCGGGTAAGAGGCCGCGGTGACGGCGGGGGTATTTCATCTTCGGTAGGGTGCGGCGATGGCCGACCAGCCGCCGTTGCTGATCGTCTCCAATCGCGGGCCGCTGCGCTTCTCGCGCGGACCCGAGGGTGAGATCGTGGCCAACCGCGGGGGCGGCGGGCTGGTGACGGCGCTGAGCGGCCTCGCGGCCGTGCGCCCGGTGACGTGGATCGCGAGCGCGCTCACCGACGAGGACGCCGAGGTCGCCGAGCAGGGCGCCTACCGCGACGGCGACCTGACGGTGCGCCTGGTCGTGCACGACCGCGAGGAGTTCGACCGCTACTACAACGTGTTCTCGAACCCCACGCTGTGGTTCATCCACCACTATCTGTGGGGCCTCGCCTACCAGCCGTCGGTCGACCGCAACGTCCGGCTCGCCTGGGACGCCGGGTACGTGCCCGTCAACCGCCGGTTCGCCGACGCCGTGGTCGCCGAGCTCGAGGCCGCCGACGAGGACTCGCGCCCGCTCGTGATGGTGCAGGACTACCAGCTCTTCGTCGCGCCGGCCATGATCCGCCAGGCCGTGCCCGACGTCGTGATGCACCACTTCACGCACATCCCGTGGCCGATGCCCGACTACTGGCGCGTGCTGCCGCCGGACATCCGCGCGAGCATCCACGACTCGCTGCTCGCGGCCGACGTCGTCGGCCTGCACGCCGCGCGCTACGTCGTCAACTTCCTGAACTGCGTCGACCAGTTCACCGCCGCCGACGTCGACTTCAAGCGGCACACGGTGCACGTCGACGGCCGCGTCGTGCGTGTGCGCGAGCATCCGATCTCGGTCGACCCGGCGGAGTTCGACCGCCTCGCCGCCGACGAGCGCGTGCTCGCCGAGCGTGAGGCGCTGCGCGAGTGGAGGCCCGAGAAGGTCGTCCTGCGCGTCGACCGCACCGATCCGTCGAAGAACATCGTCCGCGGCCTGCAGGCGTTCGGGCTCTTCCTTGCCGACCATCCCGAGTGGGAGGGCCGGGTGACGATGCTTGCCAAGCTCGACCCGTCCCGCCAGGACATCCCCGAGTACGCCGAGTACCTGGGGGCGATCCAGCGCGCCGCGCGCGAGGTCAACGACCGCTTCTACGCCCGCGGCGACTGGCAGCCGATCGATCTGCGCATCTCGGACAACTTCCACGAGGCGGTGGCCGCCTATGCCGAGTACGACGCGCTGCTCGTGAATGCGATCTTCGACGGGATGAACCTGATCGCGAAGGAGGCGCCGCTCGTGAACGCCCGCGACGGCGTCCTCATCCTGTCCGAGAACGCGGGGGCGCATCCCGAGCTCGGCGAGTTCGCGCTCACGGTCAACCCGTTCGACATCCAGGAGCAGGCCGACGCCATCCACACCGCCCTCACCATGGATCCCGGCGAGCGACGCGAGCGCATCGAGGGACTGCGCGCGCAGGTGCGCGACAAGGACATCGCCCACTGGGTGGAGACGCTCATGGACGATCTCGCCCTCGCCCGGCCGGAGGCGGTCCAACGCTAGGACGCACCATCCAGGTGGGCTGGTCGAGCCGGTTCCACGGCCCGGGCATGGAGGAGGGCCCGGCGGCGGTCGCGGCCGCGCTCGGGGTTGACGACGCCGAGGCGGTGGCGCTCGACCTGCAGGCGCCGGCCACGGACGCCTTGGTCGCCGGCCTGCCCGGCGTGCGCGCGGCGGTCGCAGGCGCCGGCCCGATGCCGCTCGCGCTCCTCGGGGAGTGCACGCTCACGCCCGCCGTGACCGCCGGCCTGCGCGACGCGCATCCCGATCTCGTGCTGGTGTGGCTCGACGCCCACGGCGATCTGAACACGCCGCAGACGAGCCCGAGCGGCTTCCTGGGCGGCATGCCGTTCGCGATCCTGCTCGGCTGGTGCCACGAGCCGCTGCGGGCGGCGGCCGGGCTCGATCCGCCGCTGCCGGAGGCCCGGGCGGCGCTCGTCGGCGCCCGCGACCTCGATCCCGGCGAGCAGGCCGCGATCGCCCGGTCGGGGCTGGTGGTCGCCGACGACGTTGCCGGGGCGCTCGCGGCGCTGCCCGACGATGCCCCGATCCACGTGCACCTGGACGGCGACGTGCTCGACCCGGCCGCCGCGCCCGGCGTCGACTTCCCCGCCCCGGGCGGGTGGAGCACGGAGCGGCTCACCGCGGAGGTGGCGGCGCTGGCCGCGACCGGCCGGGTCGCCGGCGTGAGCGTGTGCTGCGGCAACCCCCGCCGCGACCCCGACGGCCGCTCGGCCCGGGCCTACGCCCGCGCCCTGCAGCCGTTCCTGACGACCTGAGGCCAGGCGCAGAATCGGGGCCTGGCCCCCCGGCGCGGGGCCAGGCCCCTGCCCGGTCAGGGTCGCATCCCCGCTTCGCGCCGTAGACTTCCGCCCGCATGAGCGAGATCCGCATGATCGACGTGGGCGGGAAGCCGGTCACGAAGCGCCGCGCCGTCGCCCGGGCGCAGGTCGTGATGCCCGAGCACGTCCGCCTGCGCGTCGCCGACGGCACCCTGCCGAAGGGGGACGTCCTGGCCACCGCCCGCGTTGCCGGGATCATGGCCGCAAAGCGCACGCCCGACATCGTGCCGCTCTGCCATCCCCTACCGCTCTCGATGGTCGCCGTCGACCCGGCCCTCTCGGACACCGGCGTCGAGATCACCGCGACGGCCGAGACGACCGCGCAGACCGGGGTCGAGATGGAGGCCCTGACGGCCGCCGTGGTCGCCGCCCTGACGGTGTACGACATGACGAAGGGGCTCGACCCGGCCATCTCGATCACCACCGCCGAGCTGGTGGAGAAGTCGGGCGGGAAGAGCGGGCACTGGAGACGCGAGCCCGCATGAGGGCCGCGGTGCTGACCGTCTCCGACGGCGTCGTCGCCGGCACGCGCGTCGACACGAGCGGGGACGTCCTCGAGGCGAAGCTGCTCGGCGCCGGGTTCGAGCTCGCGGGGCGGCGGGTGGTGGCCGACGAGCAGGCCGAGATCGCGGCGGCGCTGCGCGACCTGGCCGGCGGCGCCGACCTCGTCCTGAGCACGGGCGGCACCGGGTTCGCCCCGCGCGACGTCACGCCGGAGGCGACCGCCGAGGTGATCGAGCGGGCCACGCCCGGCCTCGACGAGCACATGCGGTCGGTGTCGACCGCCGTCTCGCCGCACGGCATGCTCTCGCGCGGCCGCAGCGGGATCCGGGGAGGGGCGCTGATCGTGAACCTGCCCGGCAGCCCGAAGGCCTGCGCCGAGCTCTACGACGCCATCGCGCCCGCGCTCGAGCACGGGCTGCGGCTGCTGCTCGACCTGCCGACATCGCATTGAGCGCAACCGCCGTCTACGCCCGCAGGTTCGTGAGCATGGTCAAGCTCGAGCACACCGTGTTCGCGCTCCCGTACGCCTACACCGGCGCGATCCTCGCGCTCGGGCAGGTGCCCTCGGCCAGCCAGCTCTTCTGGATCACCGTCGCGATGGTCGGCGCCCGCAGCCTGGCGATGGCGCTGAACCGCCTGATCGACTCCGCCATCGATGCCCGCAATCCGCGCACGGCCCGGCGCGAGATCCCGGCCGGGCTCCTGTCGCGCACGAACGTGATCGCGTTTGCGGCCGGCTCGCTGATCGTGTTCCTGGTGGCGGTGTGGCAGCTCGCGCCCATCACCCGGTGGCTGTGGCCGATCCCGGTTGCCGGCTTCGTCATCTACCCGTACCTGAAGCGCTTCACCTGGCTCTGCCACCCGTTCCTGGGCGCCGTCGACGGCCTCGCCCCGGTGGGCGGATGGGTGGCGGTGACGAACCACGTCACCGGCACGCCGTTCCTGCTCGGCGGGGCGGTCGCGCTCTGGATCGGCGGCTTCGACATCATCTACGCGACGATGGATCTCGAGATCGACCGCAGCCAGGACCTGCACTCGATCCCGCGCCGGTTCGGGATCGCGACGGCGCTTCGCATCACCCGCGTGGCCCACTTCTGCTCGGTCGTCCTGCTCGTGTGGCTGGGGCTCACGCTCGGCCTCGGGCCGCTCTACTACCTGGGCGTCGCGGTGGTGGCCGCCCTCCTGGCCTACGAGAACTCCATCGTCAGCGCCGACGACCTCTCCCGCGTGGACATGGCGTTCCTGACCATGAACGGCGTGATCGCGCTCGTGTTCCTGGCCGGGGTGCTGGCCGATGCCATCGCCTGAGGTCGACCCCGCGCCCGCTGTCGTCTGCGCCGGCCTCGTGCGCCGGTTCGGCGAGCGCGCCGCCCTCGACGGCGTCGACCTGCACCTGCACGCCGGCGACTTCGTGCTGGTCACCGGCCCGAACGGCGCGGGCAAGACCACGCTTCTGCGCATCCTGGCCACGGTGCTGCGGCCGACCGCGGGGCTCGTCGCGATCTCGGGCCACGAGCTGCCGCGGGCCGCGCCGGCGGCCCGCCCGCTGATCGGCTACGTCGCCCACGGCCCGCTCACCTATCCGGGCCTGACGGCGCACGAGAACCTCGATCTGTACGCCGCCCTCTACGGCGTGCCCGCCGACCGGATCGCACCGGCGCTCGAGCGGGTGGGCCTGCAGGGGCGCGGGCGCGATCCCGTGGCGGACTTCTCGCGCGGCATGGCCCAGCGGCTCGCGCTCGCCCGCGCGCTCCTGCACCGGCCGCCGCTGCTCCTGCTCGACGAGCCCACCGCCGGGCTCGACAGCGACGGCCGCGCGCTGCTGCGCGAGGTGCTCGCCGAGCCCGGGCGCACGGTGATCGTCTCGACGCACGAGCCGGGCTGGTTCGAGGGCCTCGCGACGGCCGAGGTGCGGCTCGTGGGCGGGCGGGTGGCGGCGTGAGCCGGCGCGCCTTCGCCGCTCTGGTGCGCAAGGACCTGCTGCTCGAGCTGCGCGGGAGCGAGGTCGTGCTGGCGATGATCGCCTTCGTGGTGGCGGCCTTCGTCCTCTTCCGTTTCGGACTGGGCGGCGGCCGTCCGGCCGGCGGCACGCGCGCGGCCACGGGCATGCTGTGGGTCGCCATCGTCTTCACCGCGATGCTGGGCCTGCTGCGCACCTTTGCCCAGGAGCGCGAGCACGGCATCTGGGACGGCCTGCTGGCGGCGCCGATCGACCGGTCGCTCATCTGGCTCGCCCGGGCGTGCTCGACGTGCCTCTTCCTGATCGCCGTCGAGATCGTGGCGCTGCCCGCGTTCTGGCTCTTCTTCCTGCAGACCGGGCCCGCTCCCGACTACGGGGTGCTGGTCGCCGCGGTGGTGCTGGCCGACATCGGCATCGCCGCGCTGGGCTCGCTCGTGGCCGGGCTGGCGTCGGCCGGGCGCGCTCGCGAAGTGCTCCTGCCCGTGCTCTTCCTGCCGTTCGCGATCCCGCTCGTGCTCGGCGCGGTCAGCGCCACCACCGGCACGATTTCCCCGCAAACAAGCGGTTTGCACACCGCTGAACGGCTGGGATATCTGGCTCTCTATGATACGGTCTTCGTGCTCTTTGGGTGGGGGCTCTTCGAGTTTGTCGTGGAGGACTAAGTCGTGAAAATGACCGCCGCCGCCCGCCTCGACCGCGCGACCGTCGCGGCCCTGGTGGCGGCCGTTTTGATGCCTGTGGCGCTCGGCCTGATCTTCTTCTACGTGCCGAACGACGCCGACCAGGGCTTCTCGCAGCGCATCTTCTACTTCCACGTCCCCATCGCCGTGACCACGTACGCGCTCTTCGGCTGGGGCGCGCTCAACGCCGCCCGCTATCTGTGGACCGGCGATCTGGGGCTCGACCTGCGCAGCTACGTGCCCATGCACCTGGGCGTGATCTTCGGCACGCTCACGCTCGTCACCGGGTCGATCTGGGCGAAGGTCTCGTGGGGCACGTGGTGGTACTGGGGCAGCACCGAGCTGAACACCTTCCTGATCATCTTCCTGTTCTACTGCGCCTACTTCATGCTCCGCTTCTCCGTCGAGCCGGGCGAGCGGCGGGCGCGCTACTCGGCCGTGTACGCGCTCCTGGGCGTCGGCCTGATCCCGATCTCGGTGCTCGCGGTGCACCTGGGGCAGGACGTGATCCATCCGATCACGTTCACCGACCACGGCGCCAACATGCAGGGCAGCATGCTGTTCACGTTCCTGATGGCGCTCGCGGCGATGCTCAGCCTGGCGGTGGCGATGTACCTGGTCGAGCTGCGGGGCAAGCGCCTTGACGAGCACGTGTCGCGGCTGCGGCGGCTGGCTCAGGGCACCCTGTGATCCGCGAGACCTACGTCCAGTACGTCGCCGCCGTGTACGGACTCGCCTGGATCGTGACGCTCGCCTATGTCGTGATCCTGAACTCCAAGCTCGGCCGGCTCGAGCGCGAGCTGGACGAGATCGCCGGGATGCTGGAGGCGAAGGCCGATGGATGAGCAGGGCGTGGCACTGAGCCTCGTGCTCGTCGGCACCAACCACCGCAGCGCGCCGCTGCCGGTGCGTGAGCGCCTGGCCGCCCACGATCACGGCCGCGACCTGGTCGACCACGTGCTGGCGGCCGAGCCGGTCGCCGAGGCCGTCGGCCTGGCCACGTGCAACCGCTGTGAGCTCTACCTGGTCGGCGGCCGGCCCGAGGCGCTGCGGGAGGCGGCCGTCGAGCGGCTGGTCGAGCTGTCGGGGCGCGACCGCGCCCGGCTCGAGCCGATGCTCTACGTCCGCACCGGCGCCGAGGCGGCCGAGCACCTCTTCTCCGTGGCCGCCGGGCTCGACTCGCTCGTCCCCGGCGAGGCCCAGATCCTGGCCCAGATCCGGGACGCCTACGCGAGCGCCTTCGAATGGGGCGCGACCGGCCCGGTCTCGAACCGGCTCTTCCACGTCGCCCTCGAGGCGGGCAAGCGGGTGCGGCACGAGACCGCCATCGGATCGGGCGGTGCGTCGGTGGCGTCGGTGGCCGCGGAGGTCGCCGCCGAGCGGCTGGGCGGCCTCGCCGGCGTGTCGGTGCTGGTCGTCGGCGCGGGGCGGGTGGCCGAGCTGGTCGCGGCCAACCTGACCGCACGC
Source organism: uncultured Actinomycetes bacterium (assembly GCA_963717845.1). Lineage (GTDB taxonomy): Bacteria > Actinomycetota > Thermoleophilia > Gaiellales > JAICJC01 > JAICJC01. The sequence continues at coordinate 42,439 of CAVQXH010000001.1, read as the reverse complement.
GGCGCCGGCCCGCTGCGCGTCGCCAACCGCGACCCCGACCGCGCGGCCGCCCTGGCCGCGCGCTTCGGCGGCACCGCGATCGCGTTCGACGAGCTGGCCGCGGCGGCCGATGCGGCCGACGTCGTCGTCAGCTCGACCGCCGCCCCCGGGCACGTCATCCATGCCGGCGATCTGCGCCCCGGCCGGCCGCGCCTGCTGATCGACCTGGCGGTGCCGCGCGACATCGATCCTGCGGCCGCGCAGGTGGACGGCACGACCGTCGTCGACCTCGACGGCCTCGAGGCCGCCGTGGCGCGGACGATCGCCGTTCGCCTGGGCGAGAGCGGCCGGGCGCAGGCGATCGTGGCCGAGCAGGCGGCCGAGTTCCGCGACTGGATGGCGGCGCTTCGGGTGGTGCCCGCGATCACGCGGCTGCGCGACCACGCCGAGCGCATCCGCGCCGCCGAGCTGCGGCGGATGGAGCCGCGCTGGGACTCGCTCACGCCCGCCGACCGCGAGCGCCTCGACGCGGTCACGCGGGGCATGCTGAACAAGCTCCTGCACGAGCCCACCGTGCGGCTGAAGCAGCTCGCCGCCGCCGACCAGTCGGCGCCGTATGCGGAGGCCGTGACGGAGCTCTTCGGCCTGGCGGCGCACCCCGCAGCGCCGGAATGATCCGGCTGGGGACGCGGCGAAGCGCCCTCGCGGTGGCGCAGGCGCGGCTCGTTGCCGACGGCCTGGGCGAGGCCGAGATCGTGCCGATGTCGACGGCGGGCGACCGCGACCGCACCCGCCGCTTCGACGAGATCGGCGACGGCCGGGGCGTGTTCACGGGCGACATCGAGCGGGCCCTGGCCGACGGCCTGATCGACGCCGCCGTGCACAGCGCGAAGGATCTGACGGCCGACATGCCGGAGGAGCTCGTGATCGGGGCGATGCTCGAGCGCGACGACGCCCGCGACGCGATGTGCGGTCCGTTCGCCGCGCTCGCGGAGATCCCCGACGGCGCCCGCATCGGCACGTCGTCGGCCCGCCGGCGCGCGCTTTTGGCGGAGCTGCGGCCCGGCCTCGCGGTGGTGCCGCTGCGCGGGAACGTCGACACGCGCCTGGGCAAGCTCGCAGCCGGCGAGGCCGACGCGATCGTGCTCGCCGCAGCCGGGCTGCGGCGGCTGGGGCTCAGCGGTCAGATCGGGTTCCTGCTCGATCCGCAGGTGTTCGTCCCCGAGGCCGGCCAGGGGGCGATCGCGGTGCAGGTGCGGCGGGGCGAGGAGGAGCTGGTCGCGGCGCTCGATCACGGCCCGACGCGGCGGGCGGTCGAGGCCGAGCGCGAGTTCGCACAGAGCGTCGGCGGCGGCTGCAGCTCCCCGGTGGCCGCGTACGCCTGGCACGAGGGCGAGACCCTGCGCCTGCGCGGATGGGTCGCGCCGTGACGGTCTATCTCGTCGGCGCCGGGCCAGGCGACCCGGGCCTGCTGACCGTCCGCGGGCGGGAGCTGATCCAGGCCGCCGACGTGCTCGTGTACGACCGGCTGGCGGACCCCCGCATCGTCGCGCTCGCCCCGGAGCGCACGCAGCGTGTCTACGCCGGCAAGCGGCCCGGTGAGCACGCCATGACGCAGGAGGCGATCACCGAGCGGCTGATCGAGCTCGGCCGCGTGCACCGGACGGTCGTGCGGCTGAAGGGCGGCGACCCGTTCATCTTCGGGCGCGGAGGCGAGGAGGCGCTCGCGCTGGCCGCCGCGGGCATCGGCTTCGAGGTGGTGCCGGGCATCTCGTCGGCCTACGCCGTGCCGGCCTATGCCGGCATCCCGGTGACCCAGCGCGGCATGGCGGCGCAGGTGACGTTCGTGACCGGCCACGAGGATCCGACGAAGCCGGGGAGCGACCTCGACTGGGCCTCGCTCGCCGCGACGCCGGGCACGCTCGTGTTCCTGATGGGCGTCGGCGCGATGGCGCGAAACGCCGACCGCCTGATCGAGCACGGCATGCCGGCCGACACCCCTGCCGCGGTGATCTCCGACGGCACCCGGCCCGGCCAGCGCACCGTCGTCGCGCCGCTCGCCGGGCTCGCACAGGCCGCGGCCGGCGTGCGCCCGCCGGCGATCATGCTGGTGGGCGCCGTGGCCGGCCTGCACGAGCAGCTCGACTGGTTCGAGCGCCGGCCGCTGCACGGGCGCCGTGTGCTCGTGACGCGCGCCCGCGCCCAGGCCAGCGGCCTCGCCGCCAGGCTCGAGGCGCTGGGAGCCGAGGTCGTGCAGGCCCCGGCGATCCGGATCGAGCCGCTTGCGTTCGCTGCGCCCGCCCTCGACCGCTACGACACCGTGGTGGTGACGAGTGCAAACGGCGTCGAGCTGCTCCTGCCCGGCGATGTGCGCTCGCTGCACGGCGTCACGGTGGCGGCGATCGGCCCCGCCACCGCCCGGGCGCTGCGCGACCGCGGCGTCGTCCCCGACGTGGTGCCGGCCGAGGCCGTGTCCGAGTCGCTGCTCGCGGCGCTCGGCGACGTTGCCGGCCGGCGGGTGCTGGTCGCGACGGCCCAGGGCGCCCGCGACGTGCTCCCCGACGGGCTGCGCGAGGGCGGCGCGGAGGTCGACGTCGTCCACCTCTACCGCACCGTGCCCGAGCCGGTGGACGCCGCGGCGGTGCGCTCGGCAGATGTGATCACCTTCACGTCGTCGTCGACCGTCGCGAGCCTCGCCGCCGTGCTCGGCGACGGCGCCCTGAACGGCCTGCGGGCGGCCTCGATCGGGCCGGTGACGAGCGCCGCGCTGCGCGAGCACGGGATCGAGCCGGCGGTCGAAGCCGACCCGCACACGGTCGACGGCCTCGTCGCCGCGGTCGAGCGGCTGCTGGGTAGAGTGGGCGCATGACGGCCTCGGAGCACTCGCCGTTCGTCACCTTCCTGTCCGACTTCGGGACGTCGGACGACTTCGCCGGCATCTGCCACGGCGTGATCAACCTGCTCTGCCCGGACGCGCGCGTGATCCACATCACGCACGGCATCCAGCCGCAGGCGATCGGGCAGGGCGCGCGCGTGCTCGCGGGGGCGATCCACTACCTGCCGGTCGGCGTGCATCTCGCCGTCGTCGATCCTGGCGTCGGCTCGGAGCGGCGGGCGGTGGCGCTGCGGGCGCGCGACGGCCGCCACTTCGTCGGGCCCGACAACGGCCTTCTGATCCCCGCCGCCGAGGCCTGCGGCGGCGTCGTCGAGGCGGTTGCGATCACGAACCCGGACATCATGCTCCAGCCGGTGTCGCGCACCTTCCACGGCCGCGACGTGTTCGCCCCGGCCGCCGCCCGGCTGGCCTCCGGGATCCCGCTCTCCGAGCTCGGCCCGGCCATCGAGCCGGCCCGGCTCGTGCGCCGCGCGACCCCCGACCACCGCCTCGAGGGGACGCTGCTGCACGCCACCGTCCAGTACGTCGACCGGTTCGGGAACATCCAGCTGGCCGTGTCGGCGGCCGAGCTCGACGGCCTCTTCCAGGTCGGCCGCATGGCCGAGATCGACACGGGCGACGACCGCTACTACGCCGAGTGCGCGGACACCTTCGCCGACGTCGCGGCGGGCGAGTTCGTGCTCTACGAGGACTCGGTGGGCCTCCTGTCGTTCGCCCTCAACCAGGGCAACGCGGCCGAGCTGACCGCGACCGAGGTGGGCGACGAGATCGCCGTCGACCTCGCGCCGAGCGTCTCTCGAGAATCGACTTGACCGCAGGCCCAAAACGTGCTGTGATGCAGGTGATCGCAACGGCCTTCGAGGAGCGGTAGCACCGTCCCGGAGGCCGTTGCATTTCCGGGCAGGGCAAGCGCGCCGGGGCAGTAGAATGCTCGCCGCCCGGCGAGGTAGCTCAGTTGGTAGAGCACGCGACTGAAAATCGCGGTGTCGCCAGTTCGATCCTGGCCCTCGCCACTCGTCGCCGGCGACCCCCCGTTGCTGGCAGTTGACCGGTTCCACGCCGAGGTGTAGCCTCCGGAACGTCGATCAAGGGTAGGCCCGTGGGCGGTCGTGTTGTCCGATTGGTTGTGTGCAGCGGAGCGCTGGGGGCGGTGTTCCTGAGCTCGGCGAGCGCGGCGGGGAACGCCAGCCCGCCGGATCCGAGCTGTCAGACGAATGCGGTTGTCCGCTCGATCCTGTATCTGAACAATGTCGCGTATCTGGCAGGCGACTTCACCCAGGCCGCGCCGGCCGGTGTCGCGATGGGCGGGCCGGGCACGGTGACCCGCGACGGCCTGGCCGCATGCAGCGAGACGACGGGCGCGCTCCTGCCATGGAACCCGGGCGCGAACGGGCGCGTGTATTCGCTCACCCACATCGGTGCCACGATCTACGCCGGCGGCAACTTCACCACGCTCGGTGGCAAGGCGCGCAAGAACATCGGCGCGGTCACGACCTCCGGCGCGGTCACGAGCTTCAACCCGGGGGCCAGCGACACCGTCTACGTCGTGCGCGTCGGCCCGAACGGCAACATCTTCGCCGGCGGGACGTTCTCGGCGATCGGCGGAAGGACGCACGCCAAGATCGGCGAGGTCACGCCCGGCGGGAGCGCGGTCAGCTGGAACGTCTCGATCGGGCAGGTGACGGGCTTTGCCTGTCCGCCTCGCTGTCACCCGGTGGTGTTCACGATCGGCTTCTGGGGCTCGACCGTCTACTTCGGCGGCCACTTCGGCACGGTGAACGGCCAGTCGCGCAACTCGGCGGCCGCGGTCGACCTCGGCACCGGAGCCCTGCTGCAGTGGAATCCGAACGTGTTCGCCGCCGCGAACTGCCCGACGTGTCAGACCGTCGAGACCGAGCGCGTGTACACCCTCATCCCCGATGCCGGCACCGGTGAGGTGTACGCCTGCGGCGGGTTCTGGCAGGTGAACGGGAACAAGCGATCGTTCAACCTGGCGGCGTTCGACCCGACCACCGGCGCGCTCGACCCGCACTTCACCGTCCAGGACGACGGCGACACGCCGGGGTGCGCGCTGCACAACAACGTCCTCTACTTCGGCGGTCACTTCAACTACGTCGGGGTGGGCTGTCAGCACACGACGGCTCCGCCGTGCTTCCTCTACCACCATGTCGCCGCTGCGAACGTCGTGACCAACACGGTGCTCTCCTGGAATCCCGGCGCCAACTCCAACCACGGGATCTACACGGTCCGGCAGGATGCCACCCATGTCGGTTTCGGCGGGTACCAGACCAAGTTCGGAGGCAAGGTGCAAGAGGGGTACGCGACGTACTCGAGCACGCTTCCGTAGGGTCGACGTGGCGCCGAGCCGCGGCGTGTCCGTGCTGGACACGCCGCCCGGCGGCCCACCGGAGCTCAACCCAACAGACCGGAGCCTAATCCCGCCTGCGCCGGGCGCGTCACCCGTTCTGGGGATCTTTTGCCTGCATCGGCTCAAGTCACGCTGACGATGCCGACGCCCACGAGGGCCAGCGCGATGCCCGCTGCCTGGGGTCTCGTGACGCGTTCGTGCAGGATCGTCTGGGCCAGGATGACCGTGACGACCGGATACTCCGAGCCGAGCACGGCGACGACCGACAGGTAGCCGATCTGGGCCGCCGCCGCGAACAGCGCGTTCGCGCCCACATCGAGCAGCCCGATGCCTGCCACCGTCGGGATGGCCGAGGGCGCCAGCCGCATCGAGCTGCGCGTGAGCAGCGCCCCGGCCACGAGCAGGGCGAGCGATGTGCTGCGCCCGCCCAGGAGCGCCGGCAGCGTGTGCCCGCCGCGGACGGCGTGCCCGATGAAGAAGAGGAAGCCGCCGATGCCGAGCGCCGCCGTCGCCGCCAGGACGATGGAGCTGCGCGCGGCGGGGTGGTCGCCGGAGTACTCGTGCACCGACGCGAGCACCGCACCGCAGAGGGCGATCGAGCAGCCGACGAGCGCGAGCGCGCCCGGCCGCTCGCCCTCGGCCAGGGCCAGCACCACCGGCACGAGCGCCCCGCATGCGCTGACCGGCGAGACGATGCTGATCGTGCCCGTCGCCAGGGCGCGGTAGAAGGCGGCGATGCCGACGGCGCCGCACACCCCGGCCGCGAGGCCCACCTCGAACGCGTGGGCGTCGAACGCGCCGGTGGCGGCCGTCGCCACCGCCAGCACGACGAGCCCGGCGAGCTGCGACACGACCAGCACGGGAGCGAGCGTGAGCCGGCGGGTGTACACCCCGCCGAGGAAGTCGGCAGTGCCCCAGACGATGCTGGAGCCGAGCGCGAGCGCAACCGCGAGCATCCCGCATGCTCGCATGCGGCGGCGGCCGGCGCCGCGCCGGGCTAGGCGGGAGCGATGTCCGGTGCGACGGCGGCGTGGAGGGCGGCCACGACCTGCGGGTCGTAGATGCTGCCCGCGCCCGCCCGGATGCGCTCCAGGCCGTCCTCGGGGCTCAGCATGCCGCCGTAGGGGAGCTCGGCGGTCATCGCCAGGTAGGACTCGACCGCGAGCAGGATCCGGGAGCCCAGCGGGATCCGCTCGCCGGCCAGGTTGTGCGGATAGCCGGAGCCGTCGATGTGCTCGTGGCTCGCCCGGACGATGGCGCGCACGGGCGCAAACGCCGGTGCGGGGTCGAGCATGTCCGCCGACCGCTCCGGATGCATGCGGATGAGCGCCCACTCGGCGTCGTCCAGGGGCCCGTCCTTCGTGATGATCTCGTCGGGGACGGTGGTCATGCCGATGTCCCGCACGCGGGTGGCGGTCGTGAGATCGGCGAGCTCGGGGCCGTCGAGGCCCAGCCGCCGCCCCACGGCGGCCACGAGCCGCTCGAGCTCCGGCTCGGCGCTCTCGTCGGTCAGGTCGACGTGCTCGGCCGCGGGGGCCGCCGGTGCGGCTCCGAGCCGGTCGAGCCGCGAGAGCACGAACGACCCGGGGATCCAGGCGTCGCGCTCGGCGGTCGTGAACGCGAACCGCAGCCGCCGGTCGACGTCGATCACGAACAGGCCGCCGAGCTTGCGGTTGCGGCCGATGCGCCGGTAGGTGAGGCCGAGCGCGGCGAAGGCCTCGCCGGTCGGGTCCTTCAGCCAGGTCGCGCCCCCGGCCGCGGCCAGCCCGCTGCCGAGCCGGGAGTCCCCCGGCGACATCACCACGAACCGGTCGCTGCCGCCGAGCCGCTCGGCCAGGTCGCTCAGCATCTCGGCGCGCGGGTCGCCGTCGCCGTCAGCCTCGACGGCAGCGAGCACCACGGGACCGCGGACGACCAGGTCGTCGACCGCGATCAGCTCACCAGCGGCCGACGTCAGCTGGAATGCGGGCAGCTTCTCATCAAGCTGCGGCATCGTTCGTGCTGTCGTACCGGTCCGCCTCGTGGACTTCCGGCCCGAACGCGTCGCCGGAAGTGCCCGAGAGCTCGACCGGGTAGACGTCTTCGTCGTAGGAGGGCTGCTCGACGGCGACCGGGGCGGCCGGCGCGACGGGAGCCAGGCTCGCGCGGGCGTGCTCGAGCGAGGCCAGCACCTGGGTCTGGACGCGGTTGGCGCTCGAGACGAGCTCCTCGGCCTCGCGGCGGCGCTGCTCGGCGTCGGCCAGCAGCTCGGCGACCTGCGCCTGGGCCTGGGCGTCGCGGTCGGCGAGCGCCTGCTCGAACCGCTCGCGGTCGGCCTGCAGCTCGCCCTCGAAGCGGGCGCGCATGGCCTCGCCGTCGCGGCGGGCCTCGGCCAGGATGCTCTCGGCGCGCGTGCGCGTCTCCTCGAGATGCGCCCGTGCGGCCTCGCCGGCCTCATCCAGCATCCGCTCGCGCTCGCGCAGGAGCTCCTCGGTCTCGAGCTCGGTCGCCGACTTGAGGGTCGCGAGCTCGTTCGCCACGAACGAGTCCATCGCGCCGATCGTGCGCTCGATGGTCAGGCGCAGCCCGTTGATGTCCGCGGGCTCGCGCGTCACCGGCGTCGCCAGCTCGTACACGGGCTCGGGCTGACGCTGCGGCTCGACGTCGAACTGCGGCTCGGCATCGAACTGCGGGTTCGGCTCGTACTGCGGAGCGGCGGGCTCGGAAAGGCTTTCGGCCAGCTGGTCGGCGAGGTCGGACAGGAAGCGGTCGACCTCCTCCGGGTTGTAGCCGGTCGGGGTGAGCGTGAACGATGCGTTGCGGATGCTCGCGAGATCGATCATTCGGATGGGACTCCTCGGGCGCGGTGGGGCGGGTGGGACAAGGGGGTCGTCCTTCTGGGTTATCGGGGCCTGGCCCCGCGAGCTTTAGACCCGATCCCGCGCCGGCCCCGGCTTCGATAGGCTTGCGCGCCGTGACCGCCGGTGCCGATCCCGCCCGCCGCATCGCCGTGATCGGCGCGGCGCTCGACCTCGGGTCCGGCCGCAGGGGCGTCGACATGGGGCCGTCTGCGATCCGCTACGCCCAGCTGAGCGAGCAGGTGAGCGCGCTCGGCTACTCGCTCGACGACCACGGCAACGTCGACACCCGGCTCGCGGAGGCGCTCGATGCGGGCGATCCGACGTCGCGCTACTGGGATGCGATCAAGGCCACCTGCGAGCAGCTCGCCCGCGAGGTCGTCGCGGTCGTCGCGGCCGGCGAGCTGCCGCTCGTCCTCGGCGGCGACCACTCCATCGCGGTCGGCTCGCTGGGCGGGCTGGCGGCGGCGCACGGCGGCCCCGGCGGGGTGATCTGGTTCGACGCGCACACCGACATGAACACCCCCGAGACCTCGCCCACCGGGAACGTGCACGGCATGCCGCTTGCGATCGCGCTCGGCCTCAGCCCCGACCCCCGGTTTCGCAGCGACGCCTGGCCGGTGCCGATGCTGAGCGACGCGCGCACCGTCCTGATCGGCGTGCGCAGCGTGGACGAGGGCGAGAAGCGGCGCCTGCGCGAGCTCGGCGTGCACGTGTACACGATGTACGACATCGACCGCCACGGCATCGACACGATCGTCGAGGAGGCGATCGGGCTCGCCTCGGGAGGCGCGTTCCTGCACGTCTCGCTCGACATGGACGTGGTCGACCCCGAGCAGGCGCCGGGCGTGGGCACGCCGGTGCGCGGCGGGATCACCTACCGCGAGGCCCACCTGGGGATGGAGATCCTGGCCAAGCACGGCGTCGTCTCCTCGCTCGAGGTGGTCGAGGTGAACCCGGTGCTCGACGAGCACAACGCCACCGCCAGCCTCGCGGTCGAGCTCGTGTGCTCGGCGCTCGGCGCCCGCATCCTGTAGCTCGGCGGCCGCCGAGCGCCGTCAGGTCACCACGCGGTACTTGAGGTGGGTGACGCCGGGCGCCTCGACGGCCCGCACCTGCTCGAGCCGTACCGTCGCGTCTCCGAGGTTGGCGAAGAGGCGGGCGCCGGCGCCGAGGATCACCGGGACGACGTGGAGCTCGAGCTCGTCCAGCAGTCCGGCGGCCAGGTACTGCTGGACGACCTGGGCGCCGCCCCAGAGCATGACGTCCTTGCCGCCGGCTGCCCCCCGTGCCTGTTCGAGCGCGGACTCGATCCCGTCCGTGACGAAGTGGAAGGTGGTGCCGCCCTCCATCTCGACGGGGTCACGCGGGTGATGCGTGAGAATGAACACGGGGTAGTGGTAGGGCGGGTCGTCGCCCCACCAGCCCGTCCATTGCTCGTCGCCCCAGGCCCCACCGTCGGGCGGGCCGAACATGTTTCGGCCCATGACGCCGGCCCCGACGTGCTCGCGCGATTCCGCGACGATGCGGCCGCTCGCGTTCACCTCGCCGCCCTCCCTGCCGTGGACGCTGCGCCAGGCGGCCAGCGGAAACACCCACTCGTGGAGCCGCTCGCCGCCCTCGCCGAGCGGGTTCTGCTCGCTCTGGTTCGGGCCGGCGACGAAACCGTCCAGCGAGATCGAGATATGGCACCGAAGCTTGCTCATCGTGCCTCCTCAGTCGGCGGCCGCTGCGGCCGCGGGTTCTCGATGCGTGGGACCGGGTCGCACCGGCAAACTCATCGCCCGTGCGGGGGACGGTCCCCGGGTCACTTCGTGTCGGGCACGAAGCGGCGGCCTGCGAGCGTGTCGGGCAGGTGCTGCTGGTCGACGACTCCGCCGGGGAAGTCGTGCGGATACTTGTAGCCCACCCCGCGGCCGAGCTTCTGGGCGCCGCGGTAGCTCGCGTCGCGCAGGTGCGCCGGCGGCGGCTGGCTGCCGTGGTCGCGCACCTCGGCCATCGCCGCATCGATGCCGACGTAGGCGGCATTCGACTTGGGCGCACGGGCCAGGTACACCGCCGCCTGGGCGAGGTTGATCCGGCACTCCGGCAGGCCCACGAACTCGACCGCGCGGGCGGCTGCGATCGCCACCTGCAGCGCCTGCGGATCGGCGTTGCCGACGTCCTCGGACGCGAACACGATCATCCGCCGGGCGATGAACTTGGGATCCTCGCCGGCGGTGATCATCACCGCCATGTAGTAGAGGGCGGCGTCGGGGTCGGAGCCGCGCATGCTCTTGATGAACGCCGAGGTGGTGTCGTAGTGGCGGTCGCCGCCCTTGTCGTAGACGAGCGGCTGCTTGCGGGCGGCGTCGCGGATGTGATCGGCGGTGATGGGGCCGCCGGCGGCCGTCGCCGCCGCGGCGTCGAGCACGTTCAGGGCGTTGCGGGCGTCGCCGCCGACCGCGTGCACGACCTGGTCGCGCAGCTCGTCGGTGAGCTCGACGCCGAGCGCGGCCTCGCCCCGGCGCACGATCGCCTCGAGGTCGGCCGCGTCGAGCGGCAGGAGCTCGAACAGCTGGCAGCGGCTGAGCAGCGCCGAGTTGACCTCGAAGTACGGGTTCTCGGTGGTCGCGCCGATCAGCGTCACGAGGCCCGACTCGACCGCGGGCAGGAGCGCGTCCTGCTGGCCCTTGTTGAAGCGGTGGATCTCGTCGAGGAAGAGGATCGTGCGGCGGCCGTTGCCGCCCAGGCGGTCGTGCGCCTCGCCGAGCACCCGGCGCACGTCGCCGACGCCGACCTGCACGGCCGAGAGCTCTTCGAAGTGCGCCTCGGTGGTGGCGGCGACGATCCGGGCGAGCGTCGTCTTGCCGCTCCCCGGCGGCCCGTAGAAGATCATCGACGGCACCCGGTCGGAGGCGATCGCGCGGCGCAGGGCGCTGTCCTTGCCGACGACTCCGGCCTGGCCCACGAACTCGTCCAGGGTGTGGGGCCGCAGCCGCTGCGCCAGCGGGGCGACCGCGTCGAGCTGGCTGTCTGCGGAATCGGAGAAGAGATCGCGCGGCATCCCCCAAATCTACTCCCCGGGGGCGGCGGCGCGTATGATCGCCGGCATCGACCCGGTCGCCGCGTCCGAACTCATGCAGGGCCTGCCGCCGGCCGGCGACCGCGTCGTCGGCGTGCACAACTGGTCGACCGCGCCGCACCTGCGCTGGGGCTTCCTGCACGCCCGCGAGGTGGTGCCGACGGCGCGGATCGAGCGCGGCGCGGGGCCGGTCGTGGCCCTCGAGGCCGACCTGAAGGACACCGACGCCATCTCGTTTCCGTGGGCGGGCGGCCGGATGACCGTCGCCCAGATGCTCGACCGCACGTTCACCGACGGCTTCCTGGTGCTGCACCGCGGCCGGATCGCGCGCGAGCACTACGGCCCGGGGATGACGGCCACGACGACCCACCTGCTCCAGTCCGTGTCGAAGTCGATCGCCGGCACCGTCGCGGGCGTGCTCGTGGGCCGCGGGCAGCTCGACCCGGAGGCGCCGGTCACGGCCTACGTCGACGAGCTCGCCGGGACGAGCTTCGAGGGGGCGACCGTGCGCCACGTGCTCGACATGCGCACCGGCACGGCATACGACGAGACCTACGACGACCCGGCCTCGGACGTGTACCTGACCGAGGTGCTGGCCGGCTGGCGGCCGCCGGCCGCAGCGCTGCCCGTCGCCAACGTGTACGAGCAGATCACCCGCCTTCGCAACGCCCGCCCCCACGGCGAGGTGTTCGACTACCGCTCCATCCTGACCGAGCTCCTGGCATGGGTGCTCGAGCGCGCGTCGGAAACGCGCTATCCCGAGCTCGTGAGCGAGACGCTGTGGTCGCGGATCGGGGCCGAGCAGGACGCCGACATCACGATCCGCCACGGCGTGACGCTGCCGGACGGCGGCGTGTGCACGACGCTGCGCGACCTCGGCCGGTTCGCGCTCGCACATCTGCGCGAGGGCCGGGTGGGAGGGGTGCAGGTCGTGCCGCGCGACTGGGTGCTCGACACCCGGCACGGCGACGAGGCCTGCCGCGAGGCCTACGCCCGCAGCGAGGGCGTCGACGTCCATTTCGGCGAGATGTACCGCAGCCAGTGGTGGGTGCTCGAGCGCGACGCCGTCTACGCCGGCCTCGGCATCCACGGCCAGATGGTGTACATCAACGTGCCGGCGGACGTGGTCTGCGTCAAGCTCTCGACCTGGCCGTCCCCCGTCGACGACGAGCTCGAGGGCTGCTGCCTGGCGGCCTTCGCCGCGATCGCGGCCGCCCTCGCCGGCTGACCCGCCACACTGCCGCGGCCAACCCTCCTCGTGTAGCGTGCGGGCATGCTCACGAACGACTTCCGCACCGAGACGGCGCAGCTCCTGGCCGACCTGATCCGCATCGACACCACCAACCCGCCGGGCAACGAGACGCCCGCCGCCCAGCACCTGGCCGCGTACCTGGCCGAGGCCGGCGTCCAGTCCGAGCTGCGCGGCCGCACGCCGGAGCGGACGAACCTGGTCGCGCGCCTGCGCGGCAGCGGCGACGGGCCGGCGCTGATGCTGCTCGGCCACACCGACGTCGTGCTCGCCGATGCCGCCGAGTGGTCGGTGCCGCCGTTCTCCGGCCTCGAGCGCGACGGCCACGTGTGGGGGCGGGGGGCGCTGGACATGAAGGGTCAGGTCGCAGCCGAGGCGGTGGCCTTTGCGGCGCTCGCCCGCGAGGGCTGGAGCGGGGCGGGCGATCTCGTGTACTGCGCGGTCGCCGACGAGGAGGTCGGCGACGGCTGGGGCCTGCCCTGGCTGATCGAGCACCATCCCGACCTCGTCCGGGTCGACTACGTCGTGAACGAGGGTGGCGGCGAGCGGGTCACGAACGGATCCCGGGTCGCCTACACGGTCGGCGTCGGCGAGAAGCAGTGCTCCGCCTTCGCCATCACGACGCGCGGCCGCAGCGGCCACGCCTCGGTGCCGGGCGCCTCCGACAATGCCCTCCTCAAGCTGATCCCCGTGCTGGAGCGGATCGACCGCATGACGCCGCCGGCGCGCGACCTGCCCGAGCTGCACACGTTCCTGCGCTCGATCGGGGCAGACGACGCCGACCCGCGCAAGGTCATGGACGCCGCCCGGGCGCACAATCCGCTCCTGGCCGAGATGATCGAGCCGATGCTCGGCGCGACGGTGGCCCCCACCGGCATGTCGGCGAGCACGAAGATCAACGTCATCCCCGGCCGCGCCCAGCTGCGCTGCGACTGCCGCATCCTGCCCGGGATGACGCAGGCCGACGTCGAGGGCGCGGTGCGTGAGGCGCTGGCCGGGCTCGAGTACGAGTTCGAGTTCATCGAGCGCGACGGAGGCACGATGTCGTCGCCGGACACGCCGCTCTTCGCCGCGATCGAGGAGTTCCTGCCCGAGATCGAGCCCGGCGCGACGGCCGCGCCGGTGATCTGCTCGGGGTTCACCGACAGCCACTGGATGCGGGGCGCGTTCGACTCGGTCGCCTACGGCTTCATGCCGACGCGGATGGACCCGATGGTGGCCGGCGCGCTCGTGCACTCGTCCGACGAGCGCATCCCGCTCGACGACCTCGATCTGGCCGTGCGCTTCTTCATGCACGCGGCGCGGGCGATCGGGGCTGCGGCATGAATGCTCCCGACGAGAAGGTGCGGCTGGGCGGCATGGCCCTGCAGAACGGGATCCTCGTGCACAGCTTCGACCACTGGGCGGTGGCGGTGCGCGCGAACGACGGCAGCGTCAAGCTGGCGTCCGGCCGCAAGCCCGAGCTGCCCGCGGCGCTCGTGCAGCTGCCGCTCGTGCGCGGCGTCGCCCGGATGTTCGAGGTCGTCTACCTGCTGCCGCTGATCCGCCGCCGCCTGCCGGAGGCGCGGCTGCCGATGGAGTCGCCCGGGATGGGGGCGGCGCTGGTCGGGTCGGCCGTGCTCGCCCAGGCCATCCGCCGCACGCGGCTGCATCCCGCCGCGGTCGAGGTGGTCACCGCCGGCGCCGCCCTCTTCCCCGCGATGATGGCCCTGCGCGGGTCGCGCATCGCCGGCTACCACGGGGCCGAGCACAAGGCGATCGGCGGCTACGAGCACGACGGCGCCCCCGTCGACATCGCGAAGGAGCACGAGCGCTGCGGCTCGCACATGGTCGGGCCGCTGATCGCCGCCTCGGCGGTCGGCAACGTGCTCGTCTCGCGGCTACCGGCCTCGCGCCGCGGACCGGCCCGGCTGGTCGCGAGCGTCGCGGCGATGGGCGCCGCCACCGAGGCCTTCGCCTGGATGACGCGCCACCGCGAGCACCCGCTGGCGAAGGCCATGCAGCTGCCCGGGTACGAGCTGCAGCGGGTCGCGGCCACCCGCGAGCCGAGCGCCGACGAGCTCGAGGTGGCCGAGGCCGCCCTGCACGAGGTGCTGCGGCTCGAGGCCGCCGCGAGCGCCGAGGCCTGATCGCGGCTGGGGACTGTCCCCGGTTGCCCGGGGACAGTCCCCTCCTCTCATTCGCTCATCCGCAGCCGGGCGTGCTTCGGATCGCGCTCGCGAACGCGCCTTGCGTGCGCGGGCCGACGCGGCCCCACTGGCGATTGCCGCCGAAGGTGTTGCCGTTGCGCATGTTTCCGAACTCCCACACGCAGGCACCGTCGACGCGGGCGCGCGTCCAGAACGGGTAGAAGTGCCCCGGACCGTCCGGCGGCACCACGCAGCCCGCGCCGGTGGTGAGGTTGCAGGTGGTCTCGCTCGGGCTGAGGTCGGTCACGAACTGGACCTTCCCGTAGCTCTGGCCACCGCTCGCCGGCGTCAGCTGCTCGAACGGCGTCGGATGCCGGTTGGGATGCACCGACGTCGGCCAGTCGGCCCGGTAGGACGTGCCGTCGAAGTCCAGGTCGCCGACCGCCCCGAAGAACACGTCGCAGCCCGTCACCTGGTTGGGTGGCGCGACCCCGCCGTGCGTGTCCCCGCGGAAGTAGCAGGGCGAGTCGTTCGGCTCCTGGCTCTTCGGTGTGTCACCGGGAGCGTCGGCCTCGTACGCGCCGTGGCAGACGTTGAAGTAGTGGTCGGTGAACGTGCCGTCCGTGAACGTGCTGCGTCCCGTCAGGGTCGTGCACGGCTCGAAGTGGCCGATCTCGAACTGGGTGTTGATGTTGTACGGGCCGAAGCCCCAGGGCACGACGTTGCCGGCCTTCGCGGTCGAGTACTCGGGCTCGAAGTTGAACGGCGTGCCGCTGCAGTCGGCGATGCTCGTGTTCTTGAAGCCGTTCGCCGCCGAGGCGATCATCACGCCGCTCTGGCCGGTCGTGAGATCGTGCTCGCGCACCTCGAAGGCGTGCCCTCCCGGCACCTTCGCGTCGAACATGTGGATGACGAGCCGGTCGCCCTGGTTCATCATGAGCGTCTGGGCGTTGGGCGTGAACGTGCGCAGGTCGGACTCCTGCGGGCTGGGCGGCCCCACCGGGACGCCGTTGCGCTGGATGAACGCGAAGTTCACGGGCTCGATGCAGTTGTTGTTGCACGACCCTGCGGCGGTGCACTCGACGCTGTCGATCGTGAGCGCCGAGCACCAGTGCGTGTTGTCGCAGCTGATCGAGTCGTCGAACGGCGCGAAGCCGGGCGGGTAGAACTGCAGCTCCATGAAGGCGTTGCCGCCGCCGGGGAAGTTCCCGTGCGGCGCGTTCGCGTCCGAGCGGGGCGTGCAGGGCACCTGCGGGTCGGACTTGGGATCGCACAGGTTCATCGAGAACCACGGCGCGAGCGAGAGCTCGAACGTGTGGGTGACGTCGCTGCCCGGGTGGCCCGTCGTCGGCAGCGCCCTGGGCTCGACGGGCAGGCGCTCCGTCCAGGTGACGTCGCTGCCGGAGCCCGGCTTCGACGAGATGAACCGCAGCGACGGCTCGTCGTGCCCGATGTAGTGGCCGTGATCCTCGAACCGCTGATGCCCGAGGGCCGGGTCGGCGCACACCAGCGTCGGCTTGGCCGAGCGTTGGATGGGGCTGAACCCGTTGCAGTCGAGCTCGCCGACCGCGTTCGGCCGCACGTGGGCGGCGGGCCGGGACGCACCGGCCTCGCCCGTACCCGCACCGACCAGGACGATGGTCGCCATCACCCCCGTCCAGGCTGCGATCCGCGCACGAGACCGTCGCGTCTTTGATCCGAACATCGCCCCTCCCCTTCTCGACGCCGAACCGCGTCAGCATATGCCTCTCGGGCGGCGCGGTGCAGCTATCCCGCTCACCAAACCGGCTGTAGGCTCGAAGCGGTGGACTGGATCAATCGGCGCAACCTGCACGACTGGCTGCACGTCGCGGTGCGATGGCTGCACCTCGCCGTCGGCTGGCTGCACGGCTTCCTGATCGACTGGGGCATCTTCATCCTGCTCGGCCTGCTGTGCTGGCTGACGTGGAAGTTCATCTCGATGATGCCGAACGTGAAGCCGAAGCAGCTCGATGCGCACACGGACTCGAGCGTGCGCTGGGACGACGTCGCCGGCGTCGAGGAGGTGCGGGCGGAGCTCGAGGAGGTGGTCGAGTTCCTGAAGGACCCGGCCCGGTTCGCCAAGCTCGGCGCGCGGGTGCCGAAGGGCGTGCTCCTGTACGGCCCCCCGGGCACCGGCAAGACCCTGCTCGCGAAGGCGGTCGCGCACGAGTCCGAGGCCAACTTCTACTTCCAGAGCGCCTCGTCGTTCGTCGAGATGTGGAGCGGCCTCGGCGCCGCCCGGATCCGCCGGCTGTTCCAGACGGCGCGCAAGAACCAGCCGGCCATCATCTTCATCGACGAGCTCGACGCGGTCGGCCGCCACCGCGGCAGCGGCGGACCGGGCGGCGGCAGCCAGGAGCACGACCAGACCCTGAACCAGCTCCTCGTCGAGATGGACGGCTTCGACGAGAGCGACCGGCTCGTGATCATCGCGGCCTCCAACCAGCTCGGCGCGCTCGACACCGCGCTGCTTCGGCCGGGCCGGTTCGACCGCCACATCGGTGTCTCCCCGCCCGACCTCAAGGGCCGCGAGCAGATCATGGAGGTGCACACCCGCGGCAAGCCGCTCGGCGAGGACGTGCGCCTGAGCGAGGTCGCCCGGCAGACGTCCGGCCTGACCGGGGCCGACCTCGCGAACATCTGCAACGAGGCCGCCATCTCGGCGGGCCGCTCGGATCGCGACCACATCGTCCAGGCCGACTTCGACTACGCCCTCGAGCGGGTGGTGGCGGGCCTGCAGCAGCGCAAGCTCATCACCGACAAGGAGAAGCGGGTGATCGCCTACCACGAGGCGGGGCACGCGCTCGTCGCCCGCCTGATGGGCGATGCCATGCAGCTGCACAAGGTCACGATCGTGCCGCGCGGGCAGGCCCTCGGGTACACGATGAACCTGCCCGAGGAGGACCGCTACCTGCAGTCGACCGAGGAGCTGCGCGACTGGCTGAAGGTGATCCTGGCCGGCCGGGCCGCCGAGCAGGTCGTCTTCGGGCGGATCACGAACGGCGCCGCGAACGACCTCGAGCGGGCCACCGCGATCGCCCGGGCGATGGTGTTCGAGTGGGGCATGGGCGAGTCGATGCCCCACCAGCAGGTGCGGGCCGACAACTACGCGCTGTCCGAGGAGACCAAGCGCCTGCGCGACGGCGAGCAGCGCGGGATCACCGACGCCGCCTACCGCGACGCGCTGCGCCTGGTCGAGCAGCACCGCGAGTACCTCGACCGCCTCGCCCACGCGCTGCTCGCGACCGAGACGCTCGAGCGTCCCGAGATCGACCGGCTGCTCGAGGGCCTCGAGCCGGAGTCGAACTCGTCGCTCGACATCGGCGTCGAGGCGGTGCTGGCGGTGCGCCCGCCCGACCGCCCCGTCTGAGCCCGCCTAGCTCGCGGTCGCGCCGCCGTCGGCGGGCGTGTCCGCCGCTGTGGCATCGCCGGCGGGTGGCTCGGAGACCTCTTCGGCCGAGCTCTCGACCGTGTCCGACGGGGCCGCGGCATCGGCCGCGCCGTCGTTCTTCAGCGCGGCGATCTCCTGCTCCTTCGCGGCGATCTGCCCGCGCAGGTCGGCGATCTTCGCCGCCGCGCCGGCCAGCTCGCCCGACCGCTCGGCCAGCGCGTTTGCCTCGAACAGGTTGTAGGCCTCGCGGCCGAACTCGTTCAGCGCGTCGCGCTCGTCGCCGTGCAGGTTGTGCAGCTGCACCTGGAGCTGGCCGGTCTTCGCCACTTCCTGCGTCTTCTCGGCCACCGTCGAGGCGACACCGCTCGCCTCCTGCATGAGCTTGTCCAGGAATCCCATTGCCGTCCCCCTCGTTGGGTGTTCTCGTAGGATGCCGTCCAGTGCACCCGCGAGGGATTCATCATATCGGCCATGCCGTGGACGACCTGCCGGGCGCCGTGGACACCTACACCCGCCTGTTCGGGGCCGTGGTCGAGCACCGCGAGATCGTCCCCGGCCAGGGCGTCGAGGCCGTCACGGTGATGATCGGAGCCGGTCGCATCGAGCTCCTGTGGCCGCTCGCGGCCGACACGCCGGTCGGCCGGTTCATCGAGAGCCGCGGCCCGGGGATGCATCACGTCGCCTACCTGGTCGACGACATCCGTACGTCGCTGCGCGCCGCCGCGGCGGCGGGGGCGGAGCTGATCGACACCGAGCCGCGCCAGGGCCTGTTCGGGCTGCAGGTGGCATTCATCCATCCCGGCAGCGTCGCCGGGGTGCTGGTCGAGTACGTCCAATACTGAAGGAGACGGTCATGGCTGCTGACGTGACGAGGGTGGAGATCGGGTTCGACGGCGGGCTGATCGTGATCACGAAGATCGCCGCCAAGGAGTGGGATGCGCTGCAGACCACGCTCCAGGCCGGCAAGGGCGTCGCCCAGTTCAGCGGCGACGACGACTCCACCTACCTGGTCGACGTCTCCAAGATCAGCTACGTCAAGCACGAGACCCACGTCGGGCGGGTGGGCTTCTGACCGACCGCGCCGGGAGGTGGCGGCACCCCGGGCTCGACCGGGTCGTCGAGCCGTACACACGGGCCGGGAACAACGGCCTCTTGTGGGTGGCGATCGGCCTCGGCTCCGGCCGGCCGGTGCGCGTGGCTGCAACGGTGTGGGGCACCCTGGGCGTGAACTTCGCCGTCAAGAGCGTCGTGCGCCGCGAGCGACCGCCTGACCTCGACGTGGCCACGCTCGTCCCCGCCCCGGCGTCGTCGTCGTTTCCGTCAAGTCACGCGGCGATGTCGACCGCAGCGGCGATCGCGCTCAGCGCCGCCCGGCCGCGGCTCGCGCCGCTGTGGGTGGCGATGGCCGCGGCGATGGCGTGGAGCAGGCTCTATGCAGGCGTGCATCATCCCGGCGACGTGGTCGCGGGCGTGGCGCTCGGCGCGGTCACCGGCACCGTCGCGACGGCCGTCTGATGGCGGGCGTCGAGGTCGCCCTGGTCGGCCTGCCCAACGCCGGCAAGTCGACGCTCTTCAACGCGCTCACCGGCGGCGGCGCGTCCGTCGCCCCGCACATGTTCTCGACCATCGAGACCGTCCACGGCGTCGCCGACGTGCGCGACCCGCGGCTCGACGCGCTCGACGCGGTCGCGAGCTCGCGGTCGGGCAAGATCGTGCCGGCGACGCTCGAGGTGGTGGACATCGCCGGCCTCGTCCGCGGCGCCTCCCACGGCGAGGGCCTGGGCAACCAGTTCCTCGGCAACCTGCGCAACACCGACGCGGTCGTGCACGTCCTGCGCTGCTTCGGCGACGAGTCCGTCGCCCATCCGGCGGGCAGGATCGACCCGCTCGACGACGCCGACACGGTCGAGCTCGAGCTGATCTTCGCCGACCTGGCGGCGATCGAGCGCCGGGCCGAGCGGGTCGGCAAGGCCGCGAAGGGCGGCGAGAAGGCGGCGACGGCCGAGCGGGACGCCCTCGACCGGCTGCGCGCGTGGCTCGAGGAGGGCAAGCCGGCGCGCACCTGCCCGGTGCAGATTCCGGCCACGATCGACCTGCTCACCGCCAAGCCGAGCCTCTACGTCGCCAACGTCGACGACGCCGGCGAGGCCGACCAGGTGGCGGCCCTGCACGCGTTCGCCGCGGAGCGCGGCACCGAGTGCATCCCGCTGAACGCCAAGATCGAGGCGGAGCTGCGGGAGCTGCCGGAAGCCGACGCCGAGGCGTTCCTGCAGGAGCTCGGCATCGAGCGGCCCGCGCTCGACCTGGTCACGCTGGCCGCCTACCGCCTGCTCGACCTGATCCCGTTCTTCACGACCGGCCCCAAGGAGACCCGGGCCTGGACGATCCGGCGCGGCCAGAACGCCCAGCAGGCCGCCGGCCGCATCCACTCCGACCTCGAGCGCGGGTTCATCCGGGCCGAGGTGATCGAGTGGGACAGGCTGGTGGAGGCGGGCTCGGAGGCCGAGGCGAAGAAGCGCGGCTGGGTGCGGGTGGAGGGCCGCGACTACGTGGTGGCCGACGGCGACACGCTGAACATCCGCTTCAATGTGTGAGCCATGCTGACAGGCGCGCACTCGATCCTCTTTGCCGACGACGCCGCCGCGGCCCGGGCCTTCTTCCGCGACGTGCTCGAGCTCCCGGCGGTGGACGCCGGCGGCGGGTGGCTGATCTTCGCGCTCCCGCCGGCCGAGGCGGCGGTGCACCCGGGGCCGGCCGGCGACTGCCGCCTGTACCTGATGTGCGACGACATCGCCGCCACGATGGCCGACCTGGAGGGCAGGGGGGCCGAGTTCACGGCGCCGGTGATCCGGGAGCGCTGGGGCCTCGTCACATGCATCCGCGTGCCCGGAGCGGGCGAGATCGGCCTCTACCAGCCGACCCACCCCAGCCCGCTGTCCGGGTCCGGCTGAGGCTCAGCCGCGCTGGGCGGTGGGCAGGATCAGCACCTCGCTGACGTCCACGTGCGCCGGCTGGTCGAGCGCCCACATCACGGCTGCGGCGACGTCCTCGGGCTCGAGCCGGCCCGACGACGGGTTCTCGAAGAACGGCGTCTCGACGCCGCCCGGCTCGATCAACGTCACCCGGATCGCGGTGTTTTCGTGCATCTCGCGCAGCTCGCCGCGCAGGCCCTGCCCGATCCCCGTCACGGCGAACTTGGTGGCGGAGTAGAGCGACCCCGGCAGCGATCGCCGCCCGGCGATCGAGCTCGTGAGCACGAAGTGGCCGGTGCCGCGCTCGAGCAGGTGGGGCAGCGTCGCCCGGATCGTGAGCGCGACCCCCAGCACGTTCGTGAGCACCATCGCCCGCCAGTGCTCGACCGTCGCCTCGGTGAAGCCGCGTGTGGCCCCGAACCCGGCGTTCGCAAAGACGACGTCGATACGGCCGAACCGCTCGAGGGCCGCGTCGACGGTCGCTGTGACCTGCTCCCACTCGGTGACGTCGCAGGTGACGGCGAGGGCGTGATCGGCGCCGAGCTCCGCGACGAGCGCGTCGAGCTCCTGCCGCCGCCGCGCCGCCAGCACCACCCGGTCGCCGGCCGCGACCGCGCGCCGCGCGGTGGCCGCCCCGATCCCGCTCGACGCCCCGGTGATGAGCTGCACGCGGTCTGCCATCGGCTGCCATGCTAGGGGACTGTCCCCGCATGCGGGGACAGTCCCCGGTTCTCAGGACTTTGCCGCCGCGGAGGGCACCGAGAGGGCCTCGCCCAGGCGGGCGTCGAGCGTGTTGGCGTGGTGCAGGGCGATCGCCTCGGGCGTCTCGAGGCGGCGGCCCTCGGTCGGGCCGTGGTGGCCGGCGACGGCGTTCAGTAGCGGCAGCAGCACGTCGTCGGCGAGGCCCAGCTCGCGGGCGGCGGCGTCGATCATGCGCACGCCGGCGAGCACGTGCCCGATCATGCGGCCCTCGTCGGACACCGAGATCGTCACCCCGGGCCGGAACGTCTCGGTGCGGCCGGCGTCGTGCAGGAGCGCCGCGGTGACGAGCAGATCCGCGTTCAGGCGCGGATGCAGCTGCGCCGCCTCGCGGCAGAGCGTCGCCACCGCCACCGTGTGCTCGAGCAGCCCTCCGGCGTAGTCGTGGTGCGTCTCGGCCGCGGGCGCGGAGCGCAGGCGCTCGCGGAAGCGCGGGTCGGCCAGGAAGCGGTCGAGCAGCCCGCGCAGGCCGGGGTGGGCGATCTCGCCGGCCAGGAACTCGGCGAAGCCCTCGAGCGTCTCGGCGTCGCGGCGGGCGCCCGGCACGAGGTCGAGCGGATCGCCCGCCTCGATCTTCTCGAGGTCGCGGACGGCGATCTGCAGCCGGCCGCCGTAGCTCTCCACCCGGCCGAGCACCCGCACCGTGTCGCCCTGATCGAACCGCGCGCCGAGCAGATTGACGTCGTTCCAGACCACGCCGGGCACACGGCCCGTGCGGTCGGCGAGCTCCATCGACAGGAACGGGTCGCCGTTTCGGGTGTGGCGGCGCTGCTTGCGCTGCACGGCGAAGGTGGCGTCGACGAGCGTCCCCTCGCTCAGATCGGCCACATAGGTGTCCCCGGCCATCAGCGGACACTTTATCCGGCGGGCGGTCGCCGGGCGCGGCGTGGAGCGGTGCCCGGGGCGGCCGACACTAGACTGCCGCGGGATGGCATCCGACCCGGCCTCCGCAGCCCCGCTGCGCCCTCTGCGGGCGCTGCGCTACGACACCGGCCGCGTGCGCCTGGACGACGTCGTGGTGCCGCCCTACGACGTGATCGGGCCGGCCGATCGCGACCGCTACGCGGCGCGCAGCGAGTACTCCGCCGTCCACCTCGTGCTGCCCGACTCGACCAGCCGCGCCGGCCGGCTCTTCTACGACTGGCGCCAGTCGGGGATCCTCGTCCAGGATGCCGAGCCGGCGCTGTGGTGGCACGTCCAGGACTACGTCGGCCCTGACGGCGCCGAGGGCAGCCGGTCGGGGTTCCTCTCGGCCGTCCGGCTCTCGGACTACTCCGAGGGCCGGGTGCGGCCGCACGAGCAGACACACGCCTCGGCGCGGGCCGGGCAGCTCGAGCTGACGCGGGCCGTGTCCGCCAACCTCTCGCCCGTGTTCGGGCTCTACGACGATCCGTCCAGCGGCCCCCGCGACGCGCTGCGGCCGCATGCGGCAGGGGCGCCCGCGATGGAGATGCGCGACGACGACGGCACGACGCACCGCTTCTGGCCCGTGACCGACGCGGCCGCGATCGCCGCCGTGACCGCCGCCATGCGCGGCCGCGACATCGTCATCGCCGACGGGCACCATCGCTACGAGACCGCCCTCGCCTACCGCGACGAGCGCCGCGTCCGCGACGGCGACCCGGGCGACGACCGGCCGTACGACTTCATCCTCATGCACCTCGTGAACCTGCAGGGCGAGGGGCTCGTCATCTATCCCACCCATCGCGTCGTCATGGGCCGCCGCCAGGTCACCGACGAGGTGCTGCACGCGTTCGACGTCTCCGAGATCGACGCCCCGCCGGCCCAGGTGGAGGAGGCGCTCGGCCTGGTGCCGGCCGACACCGTCGCCTTCGCGGTGTGGCGGGGAGCCGGCCGCCCCGCGCTGCTGTGCAAGCTGCGCGACCGGGCCGCGGTGAGCATGGCGATGTCGAGCGCCCCCGCCCCGGTGAGGAAGATCGACTCGGCGGTGCTCGAGGCCGTCGTGCTGGCGCCGCTCCTGGGGCTGCTCGATCCCGCCCAGTTCGCCACCACCGACAGCATCCACTACGTCCGCGAGCTGGGCGCGGCCACCGCGCCGGTCGATCAGGGCGATGCCTCGGCCGCGTTCCTCCTGCGCGCGCCGACCGTCGATCAGGTGCGCGCGGTTGCGGCCGCCGGCGCCGTCATGCCGCAGAAGTCGACCTACTTCTTCCCCAAGCTGCACTGCGGCTTCCTGATCAATCCGCTGGACGCCTGATGCGGGGCGCGTGGCTCGACTTCTGCCGCCGCGTGTCGGCGGACGTCGCGGTCGCGCTCGACGGCATGCCGACCCGCGACGACCGCGAGCCGGTCGTCGGCCGCGGCGAGGGCGGCGACGACACGACGGTCATGGACGAGCGCGCCGAGCAGGCGGCCGTCGCCCAGCTCGAGGCGCTGCACGCGGGCGGGATCGACTTCCGGCTCGTGTCGGAGGAGCTGGGGGAGCGCACCTTCGGCGCGGGTGGGCCGTGGGTGGTCGTGGTCGATCCGATCGACGGGTCGCTGAACGCCAAGCGGCGGTTGCCCTTCTACTGCCTGTCGATCGCCTTCGCCGACGGGCCGACGATCGCCGACGTCCGCTTCGGGTATGTGCGCGACTTCGGAAGCGGCGAGGAGTGGGTCGCGCAGGCCGGCGAGGGCGCGACCGTGAACGGCCGTCCGCTCGGTGGCGTGCGTCCGAAGGACCGGCTCGGCATCGTCGACTTCGAGGCGACCAACGCCGCCCTGGTCGCGACCGCGGCCGCCCGCCTCGACGGCAACGTCGGCCGCATCCGCATGCTGGGGGCGCTCGCGCTGTCGCTGTGCCAGCTGGCCGACGGCCGCGTCGACGGGGTGGCCACCCTGAAGCCGTCGCGCTCGGTCGACCTGGCCGCGGCCTGGCTGATCGTGCGCGAGGCCGGAGCCGACGTGCTGCTGGTCGACGATCCGGAGCTGCCGCTCGATCTGCACGCCCGCACGCGCGCCGTGGCCGCCCGCGATCGCGCCATGAGCACCCGCCTGGCGGACCTGGTCTACGCGGGCGACCCGGCCTGACCCGGTCGACCATCTAGACTGCGAGCATGGTTTCCGAAACCGCCATCCGCGAGGCCCTCGTGGCCGTGATCGACCCGGAGCTGCGCAGGAGCGTCGTCGAGCTCGACATGGTGCGGGCGGTCGACGTGAGCGGCGGCCAGGTCGACGTGACGATCGCGCTCACGGTGGCCGGCTGCCCGATGAAGGCCGAGCTCGAGTCGCAGGTGCGCAGGCACGTCGGCGCGGTCGCCGGCGTCGAGGCCGTCGGCGTGAGCTTCGACGTCATGACCCCCGAGCAGCGCGCCGCACTGCGGCAGCGGCTGCAGGGCGGCCCCGGCCGCGAGCAGAAGACGATCACGATCACGGCGCGCACGCGCGTGGTCGCCGTCGCGTCCGGCAAGGGCGGCGTCGGCAAGTCGACCGTGACGGCCAACCTCGCGGCCGCGCTGGCCGCCGGCGGGGCCGAGGTGGGGGTGGTCGACGCCGACATCTACGGCTACTCGATCCCGCGCATGCTCGGGATCACCCGCCGGCCGGTGGTCGTCGACAGCATGATCGTCCCGCCCGTGAACCACGGCCTGCGGATCATGTCCATCGGCTTCTTCCTCGAGCCCGACCAGGCCGTCGTGTGGCGCGGGCCGATGCTGCACAAGGCGCTCGAGCAGTTCCTGACCGACGTCCACTGGGGCGACCTCGACTACCTGATCGTCGACATGCCCCCGGGCACCGGCGACGTCTCGATCTCGCTCGGCCAGCTCCTGCCCTCTCCCGACGTCATCATCGTGACCACGCCGCAGGCCGCCGCGCAGCAGGTGGCGGAGCGCTCGGCGGAGGTCGCGGGCAAGACCGGGATGCACGTCGCGGGCGTGATCGAGAACATGAGCTATCTGGTGTGCCCGTGCTGCGGCGAGCGCTCGCACGTGTTCGGCGAGGGCGGCGGGAGCGCGCTGGCCGACCGGCTGGGAGTGCCGCTCCTGGGCCAGATCCCGCTGGACGAGCCGCTGCGGATCGCGTCCGACGCGGGCAGCCCGCTCGTGCTCGACCAGCCCGACGCCGCCGTCGGCCATGGCGATCGCCGAGATCGCGGCCGCGCTGCCCGCGGCGCTGCGGCCGCGCAGCGGCGCCGAGCGCATCGATCGCCGCCTGAGCGTGCGCTGATCGAGCATGTGGCAATCTGGCGCGGCCGCGCTAGACTCCGGGGCGTGCTTGGGCGAGCACTTCCGACCGCGGTGTGTGTGGTCGTGCTGGCAGCGATTGGGGCTGCCGGTGCATACGCGACGACCGTCACCGGGACCCAGAATCCGGACTTCCGCGTCCGGGTCACCGTCACGCCCGCACACCCGGCCCTGGGCCAGACGATCGTCGCCCACTTCAGCATCTGGAACATGACGGGGCACAACGTGACCGGCGAGTGGCAGTTCACCTGGTCGACGCCGCGGACCGGGATCGGCGCCTCGATCGCCGGCACGCTCGCGCCCGGCAGGCTGGCCGGCGAGACGATCCGGCGCACCATCACCGCCAGGTCGGCAACGGGCCACTACGTGCTCTACGCCGAGGCATCCGACCGCCACGGCAGCTCGCACGCCCGGGCCGTCGCGACCTTCCGCTAGCCGCTGACGGCACCGGCCTGCTCGCGCAGCGCCCGCAGCACCACCGGATCGATGCGTCCGTCGGAGAGCCGCTCCTCCAGGTTCTCCATTCCGGCCCACTCCCGCAGGCCGGCCTCGACCTCGCCGCCGTAGCCGACCTTGCCGAGCAGCTCCGACAGCTCGGCCTGCACCTGCTCGAGCGGGATCAGATCCGGCTCGGGCGTGCGCCCGAACAGCAGGTCCTGGATCGCGTAGAGCCGTTGCAGCTCGGTCACGGGGTCGGGGTGGTCGTCGACGCGCAGGTCGATCAGGAGGTCGTTGTTGCCGCCGTAGCCGCCGCCGGTCTGGCGCACGATCACCGCGGCCGACTGGCGCCCGCGGCGGTCGCCCCCGGCAGCGTCACCGGCGGCGAGCGCCGCCAGCATGCGCTCGACGAGCGGCCCCTCCGTGCCCTCGAACGTGTCGGCCAGGGCCGCGACCACCTGCGGGCCGGCGAGCAGGTTGCCCTGGGCGGCGTAGCCGGCGCCGGTGCGCCCGCCGGCCCAGGTGAAGCAGCCCGACCCCGAGAAGCTGGCGCTGCCGCCGGCGGCGTCGACGACGCCGATCTGGCGCTCCTCGTACTCGGCGTCTGCCGCGGTGAGGCGGTCGATCGTCTCCTGCGCCGTCGCGCCGCCGGCGAGCAGGTCGAGGCCGTCCGGCCCGTAGGTGATGTTCGCGAACGCCTGCGTCGCGATCGCGCCGACGTCGGCCCGTGCCCAGGGCACGACCGCGCCGACCGCCAGGAACTTCGACGCGACGACGACACCCCACTGCTTCGCCTCGCGGTCGCACGCGACCAGCGAGAACGTCACGCGAGCGTCTCGCCGGGCGCGATCTCCTCGACGGTCACGCCCGCGACGCCGCGCCTGGCCAGCTCGTCGCGCAGGCCCTGCGGCGTGCCGTGCAGGGCGGGGAAGGTGCCGTAGTGCATCCCCAGCACGCGCTTCACGCCGAGCAGCTCGACGGCCTTCGCCGCCTCGAGCGGCCCCATCGTGAAGAAGTCGCCGATCGGCAGCATCGCCAGGTCGGGCTGATACAGCTCGCCGATCAGGGCCATGTCGCCGAACACGCAGCGTGTCGCCGGCGAAGTAGATCTTGTAGCCGTTCTCGACCGTGATGATCATCCCCGCGGGCTCGCCCGTGTAGACGATGCTGCCGCCGGGCCCCTCGACGCTCGAGGAGTGGTGGGCGTCGGTGAGCGTGACGGTGATGCCCTCGGCCTGGTGCGAGCCGCCCTTGTTGAACCCGACCGCCTTCTCGACGCCCTGGCTGCCGAACCAGCCGGCCAGCTCGACCATCGCGAGCACGGGGGCGCCGTTCTCCTTGGCGAGCCGGACCACATCGGCGGTGTGATCCGAATGGCCGTGGCTGACGAGGATCAGATCGAGGCGGCCGGGGTCCTGCAGGTTTTCGGGGCACTTGGGGTTGCCGGTGATCCAGGGGTCGATCAGCGCACGCTTTCCGCCGGGGGTCTCGAGGAGGAAGGTCGCGTGGCCGAGCCAGGTGAGCTTGACGCCGTTTCCGAGTGGCATGGAGGCGCTCCTTGGGAGGGTCGTGGGAACGCACGAGAACATAGCCGAGACGGGGTCTGCGGCCGGTTCGCACGGTTCATACCGGAGGGATGAGGCAGGCGCTCAGCCGGCGTGACATCGATGCCATGTGAAGCAGGCCCAGCCCGAGCCCGTCGGCGTGCGTCCGTCCAGAGCAGGGGTGACGCGGGAGTTCGCGTCCGGCTGGCGCAGACGCCACATGACGCCGGAGGAGCGCACCGCGCGGGGGAAGGGCGCGCGCACGCGCGCGCCCAGGTCGAGCCACGCGGCGTGGGCAGCCGGCCGCGGGCCGGCCCGACCCGGCCGCCCTGCTCCAGGCGGAGGAAGAGGACCGCGTTCACGAGCTCGCCCCGGTCCGGCACGGCCGGATGCTGGTCTCGCCGTTCACGTTCTTCCGGGGCGCGGCCGCGATCATGGCCGGGGACCTGGCCGGCACCCCGACGAGCGGCGTCACCGTGCAGCTCTGCGGCGATGCCCACATGTCGAACTTCGGCCTGTTCGCAAGCCCCGAGCGGCAGATGCTCTTCGACGTGAACGACTTCGACGAGACCTATCCGGGACCGTGGGAGTGGGACGTCAAGCGGCTGGCGGCGAGCTTCGAGATCGGCGGTCGCGACCGCGGCTTCGCCGCGGCCGACCGGCGCGCGATCGTGCTCGCCGGCGTCAGCGCCTACCGCACCCAGATGCGCCGGGTGGCGCAGATGGGCACGCTCGAGGCGTGGTACGACCATCTCGCGGTCGATGAGCTCCTCGACCGCGTCCGCCGGGAGCTCGGCCGTGACCGGCTGACGAAGCGCGAGGCCAAACGCGCCCAGGCGATCGTGGCCAAGGCCAGGACGCGCGACAGCGTGCGCGTGCTCGCCCGGCGCGCGGGCGAGATCGACGGTGAGCTGCGGATCCTCGCGGACCCGCCCCTGATCGTGCCGCTCGAGGATCTGATCGTGCCGGGATCGGAGTGGGAGAACGCGGAGGTGCTCATCAAGAGCCTGCTGCAGTCCTACCGGCGCACGCTCACGAACGAGCATCATCCGATCGAGGAGTTCCGCTACGTCCACACCGCCCGCAAGGTCGTCGGCGTCGGCAGCGTGGGCACGCGCTGCTACATCATGCTCCTCGTCGGGCGTGACAACGGGGATCCGCTGTTCCTCCAGGTCAAGGAGGCGCAGGGGTCGGTGCTCGAGCCGCACCTGCGCACGGTGCGATACCCCAATCACGGCGCCCGGGTGGTGATCGGACAGCGGCTGATGCAGGCCGCGACCGACATCTTCCTCGGCTGGCAGCGGATCAAGGGTCTCGACGGCCGGACGCGCGACTACTACGTCCGCCAGCTCCAGGACTGGAAGGGCGGCGTGGACGTCGACCGCCTGCGCGTGCCCGGAGCGACCCTGTATGCACGCCTGTGCGGGGCGTCGCTGGCGCGCGCGCACGCCCGCTGGGGCGACCGGATCGCGATCGCCTCCTACCTCGGCAGGGGCGATGCCTTCGACCGCGCGCTCGCCGCCTTCTCCGTCACCTACGCCGACCAGAACGAGCGCGACTACGAGACGTTCGCGGCCGCCGTGAAGGCGGGGCGCGTGGCGACCGAGCCGGGGCAGTAGCCGGCGCTAGGTCGGATCGGTGCGCCCGGCCGCCGCCTGGCGCAGATCGAAGAAGAGCAGGGCGAGCACGATCGCGACGTAGGGCATGACGACGGCGTACACCGCCGAGCTGATGATGTCGATCGTGCCGAGCGAGGCCGACGACGCGAACAGGACGATCAGGCCGACGATCGGCCCCGTCGCGAGGCCGATGCCGGTCGAGCCCGCCGTGATGGCGAACACCCGCCAGGCGTTGTGGCGCACGAGCTCGCGGCTGCGCCGCAGGGACGCGCGGGTCGACCGCCGCTCGATCACGCACGCCTGGGTCGTGACGCTGTGCCAGACCAGCACGGCGATGGCGAGCAGCACCCCGATCAGAGTCGTGGCCAGGAGGGCGACGACGATGAGGAGCACGAGCATCGCCCCGGCCAGCGGTCCGAGCCGGCGGAAGTAGCCGCGCACGCTGATCGCGGCCGGCCGGTCGTGCGCCAGCGCGTCCACCGCCATCGCGATCGCGGCGGCCACGAGGACCGTCGGGATGAGGGCGGTGACGGCGCTTCCCACGACGAGCGCGGCGAGCCCGCTCACGAACCGGTCACCGCCCTCGACTCCGCGCGGGTCGGTGAACGGCGAGTGCGCGAACAGCACCGACTGCTGGGCCGCGGCGATCACCCCGAGGGGCACGAACACGGCCCCGAGGCCGAGGAACGTGCGCCGGTTGCGGTTGTAGATGCGCCATGCCGCGACGAACATCTGGCCGGCGGCGCGGCGGCGGTCGACGGGCGCCGGGCCCGCCTCGGACCAGCGTGTGCGGCGGACGAGCACCATCACCCCGGCGATCACCGCGATGACCGCCAGGGCGACGATCCACGGCGTGGAGAGGGCGTGCAGGTAGACCTTCGATCCGGCCGCCACCGCCCCGCAGAAGAAACCGGTGGCGCTCGGGCCGAGCGACCGCCCGCCGGGCACCGAGAGCGCGGTGTCGCGCCAGGTGGTCTGCGACCACGTGATGGGGTGATCCCACTGCCGCTTGGCGTTCGGCCCGGTCGGCCCGCCGTTGGGGCTGCGCAGGCGCTGGCCCCACAGGCCGTCGAACCCGAGCCACGCGAAGGGGCTGTCCGCCGGCGGGGGAGCGTTCGGCATCAGCACGACCTTCGGGTCGAGCTCGTGCGACGGCCCGCGGGTGTCGTCGCAGCCGACGCCCGCCTCGGCGCTGTACCCGAACCAGAGCGCCGAGTCGAAGAACTGGGCGTGCGAGCCGGCGGCGGAGTACACGAGCGGGTGGGTGCCCTTGCGATGCAGCCTGGGATCGTTCCACGCGGCACGCTGCGCTCCCGAGTGCTGCGAGTAGCCCACCTCGAGCGGCTGCCGGTCGAGCGCCTCGGAGGCCGAGTCGGCGGGGAAGACCAGCTGGAGCATCTCCCAGTCGCCCTCGTGCTTGTTGTTCCAGTCGTTGTAGACGTAGTACAGCCAGTACTGGAGCGCCAGCCGCCCGGGCTTGCCGGGCTCGGTGACGACGTGGGCGTAGACGGTCGTCGGCTTGCCCTTGCTGATCCGGTCGAACCAGCGCTCGTACCCGCATCCCGGCCGCAGCGGATCGCCGGGGAAGTCGAGGTAGTAGCGGATGTCCTTGCCGTCGAGCTGGCGGGCCGTCGGCGCGTGCTGCGCGTAGCCTCCGGGGCCGCGCAGCACCACGTCGTCCCGGCCCAGCACGACCCCGACGTTCACCGGCCGGTAGGCCTCGCCATGGGTGTCGCACGGCCCCGTCTGCGTCTTCAGCACGATGATCGGCGAGTACCGCGCGGCGAGCTGCGTGGCAGGGTCGGTCGCGCCGCTGGCGACGGCCGGAGCAGCCGTCGCCAGCAGACAGGCCAGGGCTACGGCGGCCACACGGAGGCGCATCGCCGAGGGACGCTCCCGCACCTGCCCGTGGCGGGCCTCATCCCGACGGGACGAACGGCCGCAGGGGGATCCGTGCGGCGGCTTTGGAGGGGTCGCGGCCGCGACCGCGAACACCCCTTCTGAGATGCCTGACGTCGTCCCTCACATTACCCCAGCCCGTGTCGCCGCCCTGGCGGCTGCGGCGGCTGCCCTGGCCGCCTCGGCGTCGGCCCTGATCGCGCTCTACGTCTCGATGGTGGCCGTGGCCATCCTGCTCGGCGCCGCCTTCGCCGCCTATCTGGCGATGGTGGACGAGCCGGGGGAGTGGGCCGCGTTCGAGCTGGGCGCATGCGCGGTCGCGGCCCTGCTCACCCTGGCGGGCACGAGCCTGCGCTTCCCGGCCGTCGTCTCGGCCAGCTCGCCGTCGGCCGCGGTCAAGCTGGCGTGGCTCGCGTTCGCAGTCGCCGCCACGGCCGCCGCGGCCTCGCTCGCACGCGACCACGCGCGCGAGCTGTGGAGCCTGCGCGACGCCGGCGCGGCCCGGCTCTCTCGCCGCACCTAGGCCCGCCGCGAAATCCCCACTGGCACCGGCGCCCCGGGGGCTCTATGCTCGGAGCATCGACGGGGGAGTCGCGACGTGCAGGAGTGCGGGCGCTGCGGGAATCGAATGGATGGCCGCTACCGGTTCTGTCCCTGGTGCGCCGCGCCCCTGCGATCCAAGCTCGTCGAGTTCTTCCGCCCGCACCCCGACGTCGAGCCCGACCAGGGCCGGGCGCTGCGGGTCTCGCGCTACCTCGGCGTGCGCTCCGACGAGCGCCACGTCCGCTTCAGCGTGTGGGACGAGGACGGGGTCGCCGAGTCGGTGATCTCGCTGGACGAGCTCGAGGCCGACCGGCTGGCCCGCTTCCTGCTCGAGCCGGCCGGGCGGCGCCACCGCCCGCGGACGGTGTGGGATCGGCTCGGCACGCTGCGCCGCCACGTGCCCTGATCGCACCGTGACGCCGCGCGCCGTCGTGCTGGTCGAAGGCCGAAGCGACGAGATCGCCGTTCGCACGCTCGCGCGGCTGCGCGGACGCGACCTCGCCGCCGAGGGCGTGTCCGTGCTCGCGGTCGGAGGGGCGCAGGCGATCGGACGGTCGCTCGCGGTCCACCGCCCCGCCGGGGCCAGGACGACCCTCGCCGCCCTCTGCGACCGGCAGGAGGAGCCGGCTGTCCGGCGGGCGTTCGAGCGGGCGGGCTCTCGCCGGCTGCGGGCCGGGCCGGCCCGAAGCACGTCGGGCTCTTCGTCTGCGAGCGCGATCTCGAGGACGAGCTGGTGCGTGGCCTCGGCGTGGCCGCCACCGAAGCCGTCCTCGGCGCCCACGGCAAGCTCGGGGCGTTTCGGACGTATCAGAAGCAGCCGGCGCACCGGACGCGGCCCGCCTCCGATCAGCTGCGCGGCTTCCTCAACAACTGGAAGGTCGAGCTCGCCGCCGCGCTCGTCGAGGCGCTCGATCCGAGCCGGGTGCCGCGCCCGCTCGACGGCGTCCTCGCCTACGTCCCGTGATCAGGCCGCGTCGCGGCTGCGGGCCGGTGAGACGGACGTGCCGCCGAGGCGGTCGACCAGGTCGTCGACGGTCTGCGTCAGGCGCGCCCGCGCCCCCGGCCCGGCGTATGAGGCCGCGTACAGCTCGCGATAGCGGGCGACCAGATCGGGACGGTAGCCCTCGAGCCAGGGCATGAAGACCTCGCGCACGCCGGGCCGCAGGTGCAGCAGGATCGGGCTCACCGAGACGGCGCCGGCCGCGACGCAGGCGTCGACGACGGCCGCCAGCTGCTCGGGCGCGTCCGACATGCCCGGGAGCACCGGCGCGATCAGGACGCCGCAGGGGACGCCCGCCGCGTTCAGGCGCGCGACCGCCTCGACCCGCCGCAGCGGCGGCGGCGTGCCCGGCTCGCTGGCGTGCCACACGTCCTCGTCGAGCGTCCCGATCGAGAGGTTGCAGCGCACGAGACCGGCCCGCGCCGCCTCGGCCAGCAGATCGAGGTCGCGCAGGATCATGGGGGACTTGGTCAGGATCGAGAACGGGTTCCCGGCCTTCGTCAGCTCGCCGATCAGGCCGCGGGTCAGCTTGTAGCGGCCCTCGGCCGGCTGGTAGGGGTCGGTGTTCGTGCCCATCGCGATGTGCTCGCGCGCCCCAGCGCGGATCGCGCAGCTCGGCGGCCAGCCGCTCGACCGCGTTCACCTTGACCACGATGCGCCGCTCGAAGTCGGCGCCCGCGTCCATGCCGAGGAACGTGTGCGTCGGCCGGGCGAAGCAGTAGGTGCACGCGTGCGAGCAGCCGCGATAGGCGTTGATCGTGTAGCGGAACGGCATCCGCGAGGCCTCGGGCACCTTGTTCACGATCCGCTTGGCGCGCACGTGCAGGTACTCGACCTCGCGCAGCGTGCGCCCGTCGCCCATGCCGTCGGGCTCGGGGAAGAGGCGCATCTGATCGGCGTCCACCCCGGGATGATAGCGAACATATGTTCGCCCGCCAAAGGGGTCAGACCCCTCTTGGCGGGGTGCACGAGACACGACGACCTGCACTGCGATCCGCCAAGAGGGGTCTGACCCCTTTTGGCGGTTAGAAGAGCGAGCCGCTCGCCGTGCGCGCCAGGTCGATCAGCGGCGTCGGCACGATGCCCAGCACGAGCGCCGCCATCGCGGCGGCCATCGCGGCCCCGGCCGCCAGGCCGAAGCCGGGCCCCGCCGTCGCCTGCGGCACCGCGGCCTCGCGGTCGTACAGGGCAAACGGCACCCGCAGGTAGTAGACGAGGCCGACCATGGTCGCGATCACGCCGGCCACGGCCAGGTAGGTCTGGCCGTTCTGGACGGCCGCGGAGAAGATGTACAGCTTGCCCAGGAAGCCGCCGGTGGGCGGGAACCCGGCCAGCGAGAGCATGCAGATCAGCATCGAGACCCCGAGCAGCGGCCGCCGGTAGCCCCAGCCGGCGAAGTCGGCGATCAGCACCGGCCGGCCGAGCTCGCGCTCGCGCACGGCCACGATGCCGAACGCACCCAGGTTCATCGCGCCGTAGACCGTCAGGTAGTAGAGCAGCGCCCGCGTGCCCAGCGCGCTGTGGGCGGCGACGGCCGTGAGCAGGAAGCCGGAGTGGCCGACGGTCGAGTAGGCGAGCATGCGTTTCACGTTCGTCTGCCGCAGCGCTCCCAGGTTCCCGATCGCGAACGAGGCGATCACGATCGCGGCCAGACCGATCTGCCACACGTCGGACTGGCGCGGGAAGGCCGTCACCAGCACGCGCAGCGCGAACACGAGCGCCACCACCTTGGTGGCCGCCGACATGAACGCTGTGACCGGCGTGGGCGCGCCCTCGTAGGCGTCCGGCGTCCACATGTGGAACGGGGCCGCGTTGGCCTTGAACCCGAGGCCGACGATCACGAGCACGAGCCCCATGAGCACGAGCACATCGTGCGAGTCGCCCCGCGCGAGGCCGGCCCGGATGCGGTCGAACTCGAGCTGGCCGCTCGCGCCGTACGTGAGCGCCGCCCCGTAGAGCAGGAAGGCGGCCCCCACCGACCCGATGATCAGGTACTTCAGGCCGCCCTCGAGCGAGAGCAGGTCGTCGGTCTCGATCGCGACGAGCACGTAGAGCGCGAGCGAGAACAGCTCGAGGGCGACGAACGCCGTCACGAAGCTGTTGGCCACGCACAGCAGCGACATGCCGGCGGTGGCAGTCAGGAGCAGCACGTGGTACTCGACCGCGCGCTCGCGCAGGTCGCCCATGCCCCACGAGATCGCGACGGCGAGGATCGCGGCCACGAACACGAGCATGCGCCCGCCCTGCCCGAAGGCGTCGATGCGCAGCGTGTGGTCGAACGGCGCCCGCGCGCCGTCGTGGAAGGCTGCGGCGGCGAACACGATCGCCGCCGCGAGCGCGATCACGGTCGCGGCCGCCGACAGCCGCCGGGCGGGCTCGTCGGGAATGAAGATCGCCGTCACGAGCAGCACCGCGGCGGTGCCGAGCAGGATGATCTCCGGGCCGATGGCCGAGAACGAGACGGGGATCGTGTGGATCACAGCTGCTGCACCCTGGCCGCGACCTGGAACGCCACCTGTGAGCTCGTGATCCGGCGCATCACGCCGTACGGGTAGACCGTCATCGCGAGCAGGATCAGGATCAGCGGCACGGCGATGGCGAGCTCGCTGACGCGCAGGTCGGGCGTGTCATCCGAGACGCGGGGGCCGTCCGACTCGTGCGCAAGGGCGGAGTACCACCGCAGCATGTACATGGCCGCGAGCACGATCCCGAGCGCGGCCACCCCGCCCAGGACGGCCTGCTGCTGGAACGCGCCGATGAGGATGTAGAGCTCCGAGACGAAGACGCCCGACCCGGGCACCGCCAGCGCCCACAGGGCCGCGATCAAAAGCACGGTCGACATCACCGGGCGCCGGTTCGAGAGCCCGCCGAGGAGGCGGAAGCCGTCGGTGCCGGCCCGCAGCTCGATCAGGCCGATCAGGAGGAACGCGGCCAGCGACACGACGCCGTGGTTCACCATCTGGAAGACGGCGCCCGTGACCCCGTTCGTGTTGAACACGAAGATCCCGATGATGATCAGGTTCATCTGGGAGAGGCTCGAGAAGGCGACGACGCCGCGCGCGTCGCTCTGGCGAAACGCGATCACGGCGCCGTACAGCAGGCCGGCCAAGCCGAGCCCGAGGAAGAGCCAGCGCCAGTCGTGGGCGACGCTCGGGAAGAGCGGGATGGCGAAGCGCAGCAGGCCGTAGGCACCGGCCTTCGAGATCACGCCCGAGAGCAGCGCCGTCACCTCCGGCGTCGATTCGCGATAGGCGCCCGGCAGCCACCCGTGCAGCGGGAAGAGCGGCGCCTTGATGCAGAACGCGAGCGCAAAAGCCAGGAAGAGCCAGGTCGACTCGTGCGGCTGGGCCACCAGGGCGGACAGCTCGAACGTGTGCGCCGTGACGCCGAGCACGGCGATCGCGACCAGCATGAGCAGCGACCCGACGAGCGTGTAGACGACGAACTGGAGGGTCGCGCGGCGGCGGCCCTCACCGCCCCACACGCCCATCAGCAGGTAGAGCGGGATCATCATGACTTCCCAGCCCACGTAGAAGAGCACGAGGTCCTGGGCGGTGAAGAGCAGCACGAGCGCCGCCTCCAGCAGGAGCAGCAGGCCGAAGTAGGCGCGGGGGCGCTCCCGCCCGGCCACCATCGCCGCCCCGATGGCCGCCGCGATGCCGACGGCGGTCAGGAGCACCATGAAGAGCGAGAGGCCGTCGATGCCGACGTCGTAGCGGATGGGCGCGGCTGAGCCGAAGTGCGAGATCCAGATCGTGTTCTGCACGTACTGCAGGCCGCCGCCGACGTTGAAGCCGACGAGCACGATCGCGCCCAGCACCGCCTCGGCGAGCGCCACGAGCAGCGCCAGCTCCTCGGTCACGCGCCGGGGCAGCGGCAGCACGCCGACCAGGAGGGCGCCGACGAGGGGCAGGACGATGAGCGCGGTGGTCACAGCGTCGCCTTCGAGAGGAAGTAGACGCCGAGCAGCGCCGCGCCGGCGACGAGCACCGTGGCGTACTGGCGCACGACGCCCGTCTGGGCGTCGGCGGTGCCGCGGGCGAAGGCGCGCACGATCCACGTGACCAGATCGATCGTGCCCCAGATCACCCAGCGCTCGAAGAACCGGTACAGGCCCGAGGCCAGCGCCGCGGCCGGCGCGTAGGCGATGCGGTCGTAGGCCTCGTCCCAGTAGAACTTGTGCGCGGCGACGACGGCCATCGCCCCGAACGGCCGCTTGAGCCGCTCGAGCAGCTCCGGGTTCGCGTAGGCGCGCCAGGTCACGAGCGCGGCGCCGCCGCCCACGATCCAGGCGAGCCCGGTCGTCAGCAGATCCTTCGGCGTGGAGGGCTCGATCGACGGCGCGGCGCTCCCGAGCCACTCGAAGAACGTGTTGCTGAACCCGAAGCCGATCTCGAGGAAGCCCACCAGGATGGTGCCGGCGGCCAGCACGGCCACTGTCCAGAACATCGTCCACGGGGCCTCGCCGTGGTCCGAGTGCAGATGCTCGGTCGCATACTGGGAGCGCTCGCCGTAGAACGTGAGCCGCATGAGCCGGGTGGCGTAGATGCCGGTGAAGAGGGCGCCGATCAGGCCGCCCACCCAGACGAGGTCGGCCGTGGCGCCGCCCTTCTGCAGCGCGGCCGCGAGCACCTCGTCCTTGCTGAACGGCCAGAACCCGATCAGGGCGACGGTGCCGATCCACATCATCCACTTGGTCTTGGGCAGCGCCGCGCCGAGGCCGCCCATGCGGCGGACGTCCTGCTCCCCGCCGAGGGCGTGGATGACGATGCCGGCGCCGAGGAAGAGCAGCGCCTTGAAGAACGCGTGCGCGAGCAGGAGGAACATGCCTGCCGAGTACGCGCTCACCCCGACCGCGGTGAACATGTAGCCGATCTGGCTCATCGTCGAGTAGGCGATGATGCGCTTGATGTCGGTCTGGACGAGCGCGATCACGCCTGCCATGAGCAGCGTCGCCAGGCCGAGCAGCGCCACCAGCGCCTGGACGTTGGGGGCGTTCTCGAACAGCACGTGCGTCCGCGCGACCAGGTAGACGCCGGCGGTCACCATCGTGGCGGCGTGGATCAGGGCCGAGACGGGCGTCGGGCCCTCCATCGCGTCGGGAAGCCAGGTCTGCAGCGGGATCTGGGCCGACTTGGCCAGGGCCCCGACCAGCAGCCCCGCCGCGACCCAGTTGGCGTCGGCCGACCCCTTGCTCCAGTGCTGGGACGCCGTGTGGAACACCGTCGAGAAGTCGGTCGTGCCCAGGTCACGCACCATGAAGAAGATGGCGATGGCGATGCCGACATCGCCGATCGCGTTCATCACGAACGCCTTCTTCGCTGCGGCGACCGGCTCCGGCCGCTCGTGCCAGAACCCGATCAGCAGGTACGACGAGAGCCCGACCAGGCCCCATCCGGCGAGGAGCAGCACGAAGTTCGACGCCATGACGAGGAGCAGCATCGAGAACAGGAACAGGTCGAGGTAGACGAAGAAGCGCCGCTCCTTCAGGTCGCCGTGCATGTACCCGATCGAGTACATGACGATGACGGCGCCGACGCCGGCCACGATCAGCATCTCGGTGACCGACAGGGGATCGACGAGCACCGAGAACGGCACCCTGAGCGCCGCCGACCCGGCCCACGTGTAGAGCGTGTAGGTATGCGCGCGCTGGGAGGCGTTCTCGCCGAGCATCTGCACGAACACGACCACCGCGGCCGCGAACGCCGCGACTGCGAATCCCGTGCCGGCCCAGGCGGCCGCCTGCCGCGAGATGCGCGACCCTGCCAGCGTCAGCACGACGACGCCGGCCAGGGGGGCGAGCAGGCAGACCCAGGCGAGTGCCTCCATCAGATGGTTGACTCCGAATTCAACACGCGCCTGGACGTCAGGCTGTCGGCGTGGGTTCGGTGCGCTGGTGGGGCTGCAACCATCAGTGTCGCAGCCCCGTCAGGCGGTCGACGTCGAGGTCGGCCTTGCGCCGGGCGACCGCGACGACCAGGCCGAGACCGACGACGACCTCGGAGGCCGCCACCGCCATCACGACGAGCGCGAACACCTGCCCCGACTGTTCGCCCAGATAGCGCGAGAACGAGATCAGCGCCAGGTTGCAGGCGTTCAGCATGATCTCGACCGAGAGCAGCAGAACCAGCGGGCTGCGCCGGGTGAACACACCGTAGAGGCCGATGCCGAAGAGGATCGCCGAGACCGAGATGAACCAGGCGACGCCGACGTGCATCAGTCGTCCGCCTTCTCGGCGTCGGCCGCGGCGCCGGTGCGCACGACGTCGAACTGCGTCTCGGCGGCCATGACCGACGACTGCAGGCTGGGCACACGCTGCGGCGGCTGCACCTCGAAGGCGCCCGGCTCGTCGGCGCCGCGCGGCGCGGCGCGCCGGGTCGCCAGCGTGACGCCGCCGACCGCGGCGATCAGGAGCAGCACCGACGTGCCCTCGAACGCCAGCAGGTAGCGGCCCAGGAAGACGGCGGCGATCGCCTGCGGCGCGCCGAAGGCGTCGCTCACCACCGCGCCGTCCAGGAAGTTCTGACGGCCGACCCCGAACACGATCTCGGCCGTGATCCCGGCCGCCGCGATGAGCGCGGCGAGCGTCTGCCACACCGGCCGCTCACGGGTCGGCTCGTCGGCGCGCCCGCCCAGATACGCGGTCACGAACAGGAACATGATCATCACCGCCCCGGCGTAGACGATCACCTGGGCGGCGGCCAGGAAATCCGACTGCAGCAGCAGGTAGAAGGTGGCGAGGGCGATCAGGTTCGCGATCAGGGAGAGCGCCGAGATGAACGGGTTGCCCGAGAGCACCACCGAAAGCGCGGCCGCGATCGCGACGATCGACGCGACCGCGAAGACGATGTCGTAGGTCATGCTCCGGTCCCGTGGCCGTCGCCGCCGGCCGGCTCGACGATGTCAAAGGGATCGACCGGGGCAACCGGGGTGGTGCGGCTCGGGTGCATCGGCTCGAGCAGCATGTCCTTCGTGTAGACCATCGCCTCGCGCGACATCTCGGCGAGCTCGTAGTCGTGGCCCAGCGTGATCGCGTCGAACGGGCAGGCCAGCTCGCAGTAGCCGCAGAAGATGCAGCGACTCATGTTGATCTCGTAGATGCGGGCGTAGCGCTCGCCCGCCGAGTAGCGCTCCTCCTCGGTGTTCTCGGCTGCGACGACGCGGATGCAGTCGGCCGGGCAGGCGGCGGCGCAGAGCGAGCAGCCGACGCACTTCTCGAGGCCGTTCTCGTGCCGGTGCAGGCGGTGGCGGCCGCGGAAGCGCGGGTACACCGGCCGCTTGTACTCGGGATACTGCTGCGTGACGGGCTTCCTGAACAGGTGGCGGAACGTGACGCCGAAGCCCTTGACCGAATCGGTTACCGGCATGGTTTTGGGTCCTTAGGCTCGCCAGGCCACGATGACGGACGTGACCATGAGGTTGAGGGTGGCAAGCGGCAGGAGCACCTTCCAGCCGATCGCCATGAGCTTGTCGTACCGCACGCGCGGCAGCGTGGCCCGCAGCCACATCGCGACGAAGATGAAGATGGCCATCTCGAGCACCATCCACAGCGGGCCCGGCAGCCACGGCCAGCCGTAGCCGCCGAGGAAGAGCACCGACGCGATCGCCGAGAACGCGATCAGGGCCACGTACTCGGCGTTCTGGAACATGGCGAAGCGCATGCCGCCGTACTCGGTGTGGTAGCCGGCCACCAGCTCGCCCTCGGCCTCGGGCAGGTCGAACGGGATCCGGCTCGTCTCGGCCGTCGACGCCACCACGTAGACGACGAACCCGATGAACTGGGGCACGATGTAGGGCAGGCCGTCGCGGTGCTGGGCGGCCACGATCCCGGTGAGCGAGAGCGAGTGGCTCATCATGACGACGCCGATCACGGCCAGCGCGAGGCTGACCTCGTAGGAGATCAGCTGGCTGACGGCGCGCATCGATCCGAGCAGGCTGTACTTCGAGCTCGACGACCAGCCGCCGACCAGGAACCCGTAGAAGCTGAGCGAGCCGAGCGCGAAGACGACGAGCAACGCCACGCTCGGGTCGGAGATCCACAGGAAGAAGTGGAACGACGTGCCCGGGATGGTCGCTTCGTTTCCGAACGGGATCACCGCGAACACGGCAAGCGACGCGAACAGCGAGACGACCGGCGCGGTCAGGTAGAGCAGCGGGTTCACGCCGACCGGCATCAGGCTCTCCTTGCGGATCAGCTTGACCAGGTCTGCGATCGGCTGCAGCAGGCCGAACGGGCCGACCCGGTTGGGACCGAGCCGCACCTGGAAGCGGCCGAGCAGCCGCCGCTCGGTCCAGGTGAGCAACGCGAACACGCCCATCACCAGGTTCGCGAGGATCACCGACTTGATCAGCGTGACGATGAAGCCGTCAGGCACTCGCGTCCTCCGCCGGTGCTGCCGCGACGCTGCCGGGGCCGACATGCGGGACGCGCGCGGGCACGCGCACGACGCCGGGGCGCAGGCCGCGCTGCACGAGCGCCGGGCCGGTGACGGTGCGGCCGTCGTGTGTGACCTGGACCTGGTCGCCCGTGGCGATGCCGAGCTGCTCGGCGTCGGGATGTGCGATCTCGATGCCGAGCCGGCGCTGGAAGTGCAGTCCGGGCGTGTGGTCGACCGCCGGCCCGGACATGAGCTCGCGGTAGCCGACGACGACGGTCTGGGGGACGGCTGCCGGCGCCATCTGCGGGACGGCGGGCGGCCCTGGTGCGGCCGGGCGCTCCCCGAGCGGCGCGTGCTCGCCGATGCCCGACCACGACATGCCCGCGAAGGCCGGCCGGCGCTCGGCCATGTCGGCGAATGCGGCCGGCGGGTCGTGGGGCAGGTCGACGCCGAGGCGCGCGGCCAGCTCGGCCGCCCAGGCGTAGCCGTCGGCGACGCCCTGCGGGGCCTTGCCCGCTCCGCGCACACGCTGCACGCGGCCCTCGAGGTTGGTGAGCGTCCCGTCCTTCTCGAGCACGGCCGACTCGGGCACCATCGTCGTCACCCAGCCGGACGAGTCGTTCTGGAACGCCGTCACCTGCAGGGCGAAGAAGCAGCGCGCGAGGGCGGCCCGCCAGCGCTCGCCGGCGTGCCACTCGCCCACCGGGTCGGCGCCGAGGAGCACCATCGCCCGGATCGTTCCCGCCTCGGCCAGCGCGAGCGCCTGTTCGGGCGTCGCGGTGCCGAGGCCGGCGGCGGCGCAGCCGATCTCGTTGGCCGCCCGCGGCGTGCGCAGCACCGAGCAGCCGGCCGTGTGGGCGACGTGGGCGAGCACCGACGCCACCTCGGCCCGCATCGGCCCCGACCAGACGAGCACGGCGCCCCCCTCGCCGAGCGGGCCGGCCAGCTCGCCGTCGTCCGCCGCCGCGGCCAGCAGGGCGGCGTGCGACGTGCCCGGCGCGGCCGAGATGTGAGCGGCCCCGCGCAGCGTGTCCAGGCGGGTCGCGCCGGGGCCGACGGTGACGACGCGGGCGCCGTTTCGCACCGCCTTGCGGATCCACAGCTCGAGCACCGGCGCGCGGTGGCCCAGGTCGGCGTCGCCGGCGACCACGATCGTGCGCGCATCG